>CAZNEW010000001.1:0-1288269 GCA_964572515.1 uncultured Candidatus Obscuribacterales bacterium
TCCAAATTTCCTTTTCCCCTCTCGACAACACTACGCCGTCTAGTAAATATTTACCAAAAAAAATTACCTCGGCCAATCGTTAAAGATTGGACCGAGGCAAGTTCAGCTTACGTTTCTAGTTGAGAATAAAAGTTTGCCTAGCGCTTTGCAAAGAAAGCGCCCCAGATGTTGACGGCGAATCCGGCGACGATCAATAGAAGTTGCTGATCGTGCGGCAGGATGTAGTGTCCAAATGGCAGCATCAAGAGGGGGGTGATATTGCCGATGCCCATGACGGCAACGCGGCTCTCGACTCCCTCTTTGTCATAGAGGCGAACCAGGAGGGTCACCATCAATGGCCATCCGACCACAACAAGGGCTGCCAGAGTAAAGACAAAAGCCGTTTTAGCAAAAACGGCTAGAAGGATCAGCGAAAGCATGGTGATGAATGTCACCATGAAACGCAAATAGCTCTTCATTCCTTCCAGCTCAGAGCGCTCGGCGGACAGAGTGTAGGTTTTGCTCATCCTTCGATTCCTCAGGTTGGGAAGGGCTTGGATTGAGCACGCGGCTCCTTGCGGAACCAGGCGCCCCAGACGGCACAGACGAATGAAGCGAAAGCCGGCCAGATGGTCAGATCTGCAGGCATCAGATAGGGTCCAAAGAGCAAAACGACGAGGCTTGGGAACCAGGCCATGCCGAAGGCGGGGATCGTGACGTCAAGTCCTGAGCGTCCGTGCAAACTCATCATCTTGCGCGCGTAGGAGGCAAGATAGATAGAAGCGGTGGAGGCGACGCAGGCGGTGCCAAACGCCACGAAGGTGTTCCAGTCGAGAACGGTCCAGGCGCCTGCAAGTGCTGCACAGGCGGCGATGATGATGGTGAGAGCGCCAAGAGTGCTCTTGTTGGCCTTCATGCTTTTTCCTTTTAGGTTGCTTTGATTGGGTTAGACATAGCCATCTGCTTCGGGGAGTAAAACCTCGAAGACTGCTGGCAAATTTTGGTTGAGATGAAAACCTAGTTAGAGATTTGAAACTTCTACGCAATGGGAGAAAAGGATTATCCAAACTAGTCTTCTAGCAGGGGGTGAATCAAGGTTAGTCACTAATTCATTGCATTATTGCAATGAAATTGGTTATGTAAACTGCGCTAGGTTTTATGATTTCTTTATGCTGGTTTGGATTTATGGAAAGACAAGAAAACCAGACAGAGCGGGAGGAGATTTTTAATGATGCCACTAAATGCGGTGACTTTAGGGCAAATTTTTTTTTGAAGTAACTCGGTTTTTAGATTTTCTTGCAGAAAGTTATTTGAAAAGTTGGCAAGGAAAGGAACTCTGCATTGAGCAGAGTTCCTCCTAGTCAGTCAGCTAGAAGCCGGCCGTGTTACTTGACCTCGGCGATCTTGCCCAGGAAGAGCACCGTGTCGCTGTCCTCGGCGACGATAGCAGCCACGAACGGACGATCGGCGGTGAACATCGGCGTGAAGGACACCGATTCGAGCCCGACGCCGACCGCGGTGACAGCCGCAGCCTCGCCGCCCTCCTCGTCGAACTTGGCATAGGTCTTGTGCTTGACCATGTGGATGTACATGGAAGCATCGGCCATGCCGGTGAGGTTGGCGCCGGCGCTGCAGGCTTCCTCCATGCCGAGGCTCTTCAGAGTCTCGACGAGGTCGGTGTCGTAGTCGACCTCGAAGCGCGGGATGCTCAGCAGAACTTCCTTCTTGCGCCCGGTCTTCACAGCCAGAAGCTGCTCAGCGGTGAGGTCGGCGACGAAAGTGTCGATGTCGGTGCCATCAGCCGGAAGGAGCAGATAGAGGCTCACCTTGCCGTCCTTGCCGAAAGGCAGCGAAACGGCGGTGTAGGCGGGGTCGCGAACGTAGCGGACGCTCTTCTCGTCGTTCATGAACGGAACGGACGAAGCGGCGCCGGCGAAGTTGGTGAAGGTGCGGTCGAAGGTCTTGTCCTTGTCGAACTTGCTCGCCCAGGGACCCTTGAAGTAGATGGCGTTGAGCAGGAACATCACCATGTCGGGAGAAATGTCCTCGATGATGGTCGGGATCTTGCCCTTGGTCTTGTCGCTCGCCCAGGCGTTGATGGCGTCCTTGGTGGCGGGGTCGGCGAAGTCGGAGGTGGTCACCTGCGCATCGAAGTTGTCGGCGACGGTCTGGATGAAGTCGGGCTTGAAGGGCATGGTCTGCTCGGCCCAGACGGCGTTGGCGACGTTGAGTTCGACGCCGGTGTCCTGGGCGGTCAGCGTGTTGAGCAGCGACTTGAGCGAGGCATTGATGACATCGATGCTGTCCGCCTCGTCGTAGCCCAGAGTGGTCTTCATGCCGGCAAGAGTGGTGTCGCGAGCGCCGTTCATGGTCATGGCGAGCGCGATGGCGACCGAAGCCGGAGACAGCAGAACGCTCTTGCTCTTGTCGGTGGCGGCAGCGACTTCCTGCTTGAGCAGGCGCAGTCCGAAATCGAGGGACGGATTGTTCGTAGACGCATTGGTCATCTTCGTATTTCCTTTCGTCTTTGTTTCACAAGATTAGAGAGGAAATGAGAAACACTTATCGAGCTCCAGCAAATCACTAAGGCAGGATGCCTATTGATGTGTTGACGGATTTGGCTTAGCTGATTTTGTAGTGAAGTGTTTCTCTGAGGAATGATTGAATGATGAGTTCAACCTAGAAGAAATAGTGCATTTGGTTAAAGCTATTGTTGCGATTGTGAATAGATTGAGTGTTCAAGAAACTGGCTAATTATGTGTTGTGCGACTTTAATAGCAAAATGTTAGCTCTGCCAGCTTCGCTAGCCGAACTTGTAGCTTGAATAATAAACAGAACATGAATATTGTGCCAATAGCATGGTTACATAAAATAAATCATTTTGGGTTGAATTTACTAACCAATATGCGCGATATTGCAGGCCTCAATTCTAGTATTCTTGAGTAAGTTAACCCCCTCTATTTAGTGAGTCTCTAATCCAAAAACAGTCTTGCGTGTGCAATTCGGATGGAGACTGTCGTCGTCACAATCTCTGAAACCTAGAAAGGCTAGGAATGGAGACATTCAGTGTGACTAAATCAACCCTTTTCAAAGCTTGTATGTTTTTGGGCTTTGCTTCACTGATTGGCTTGGTGAGCGCAAGCAGTCACGAAAAGAAAACTTTTCTCTCGAAATTCCCCGATAAGTTGAGCACTCGAGCTGTGCTGTCTGTCACAAATGCTCTAGAGCGCGAACATGTCGTTTTGTACGCAAACGATGGTTTGAGCAAAGTGAGCGAACGAATCGAATATGTCGATGGAACGACCACTCTTATTCAATATGATGGCAGCCGGTTTGCTCGCAAACTGACTGAGTACTATCCCGATTCTAACCAGTCAGGCAAGCGCCGGGTGAAGTCTGAAATTGTCTTTATGACAGATAGTTCGGACTTTCAAAGTCATAAAGCCTATAGGCCAGATGGTACCACCATCAAGACAGGCGAGAGACGTAAAGACGGTACTTACGAGACTTTTACTCTCTACGAAGACGGAAAGACAGTAGAGAAGAACCAGATCTCTGCGCCTGACCAATTTGTCCAGACCCAGAAAGTTTGGCGAAAGGATGGTTCGACAGAAAAGATCATCACCACAGACAAGAATCGCTATGTGTTTGTTTGGAATTTTCGACCAAATAACACGCTTTGGATGATGTACATATTTTCCACCAAGGGCTGGAGCATGCCTAGTGGCAAGTTCTACGATCCCGATGGCAAAAGCGTTCAGATGGAATTTAAGCTTCTCTCCGATCAAACAGTTTTTATCTATCCTAACAGCGCTGGGCAAGCGGAATATCAGGTTTCTTACAAACCAGAGGCTGGCGAAAAAAGCATTCTTGCTCTTGATCCTGCTACTCAAAAGCCGCTATTTGAGCAGCGTTGGAAGCATGTTTCAGGCAATTTCGACTGTAGTGGAACTTTCAGTTTCATTCAAACCGAACTGTTCAAGCCTGAAAGCGAATATGAGAGTCGCAAGGTCGAGCGTCGTATTTTAGCAAGCGAGCTTGGCAATAATACGCAGATTGATCTCAGGCTAGTTTAGCAACCCGCGCTAGTCTGTCTGACTTTGCCTGAAATCAACACTCGTTTGAACTGAACTCAAAACAGGAAAGAACATCACCATGAAATCCCTAATCCCGCTTTTGATTGCGCTCTTGCTCGCCGCACTTTTCTTTGCCGCACTCTTTTACTCTGAGTCCTCTGCTAAAGAAGTGTCGCCGCAAGCAAGCATTGCTCATAACGTGCGATAAGCGCTTATATCTAAGGTGACCGAGAAAGGCTCTAGCTGATAAACAGCTGAAGCCTTTCTCAATTCGTTCTTTTCTAATACTTATTAATCTATATAGTTGAAAGTGGCAGAACAAAATCCAGAACGAGTTGAGGCTAGGGTAGGCGCTTGTTCTGGATTTTGTTATAAAGCAATTTGTAGTCGCTAAGACTATTTACAGCAAGCTTCTTTCTTGCCTTCGTCTTCTTCGTCATCGTTAGACGATTCTTTGTCTAAGTCTTCATCCCCGTTTTCAGCGTTTTCGTCTGATCTGGACTCTTTATCCGAATCATCGTTTTTGCGAGACGTTCCGTTTTCAGGTGGGGCTTTTGGCTCGGGTTGAATATCTGGCTTGTTAGCCTCTTTGTCTTTCAATTCCTTTTCAGCGCCGCCTGGTGCGGCTTTGTTTTTGTTCGACATACTAATGTCTCCTTTTCCTTTATTTACTTCGAAAAGCAAGACGCAGTTTGGCTAATTGGGTTCCCTATTTATGGAAAATTTTCACATCGCAATTTGGGTTGGCATTTGAAACCTTTATTTTGCCGCCTTCTTTACTGAATCGCAGGCGTATTTTCTTATCTCCCACTTGCAGATTGTCTATCTCTAACCAGTCGACATTACTTGGTAAATGTGGCTTTATTACATGCATTTCGTTTCGGCTATGAATATAATTCAAGCCTAAATTTTCAAAAATCAAATTTGGAATGGTTGCAGCTGCCCATGCTTGAGGAGCACACGAAACCGGATATCTCAGAGGAATTTTGGCTTCTTGTTTTGAGAATCCGCAAAATAATTCTGGCAGTCTACCCTGGTCTTGGGTATTAGCTGCGCTAAGCAAGGCGTCCAATACATCGGTCTTTTCGTTTGTTCTAATTAAACCTCGCGCAATCATGCAATTATCGTGGGGCCAAACTGTGCCATTGTGATAACTCATTGGATTGTACGCTTTTGCAGTCATTGCAAGGGTTCTAATGCCAAAACCCGAAAACATATCAGGCTCTTGTAAGCGTTCGCTTACAATTTTGTTGCGCTCGGGGCTTAAAATGCCAGTGAAAAGAAGGTGTCCGGCGTTAGAAGAAACAACGCTGCAACGTGACCCGTCTCCATTTAAGGCTATTGCAGGCATGTTTAGCTCTTTATCCCAAAAGTCTTTGTTGAATCTCTCTTTGAGAAGCGCGGCTTGTTCACGATATCGTTTAGCTTCTAACGGTTCGTTCATTAGCTCGGCGATGTCTGCGATGTTGAGCCAGGCTTTGTATAGATAACCTTGCACCTCGCAAACAGCTATTGGAGGACGTCCCAAAGAACCGTCAGAATTAGTGATACTATCTCCTGAATCTTTCCAGCCTTGATTAGAAAGGGCTGCATTAGCTACTTTTCCGTAAACTAAGTATTTTTTTCCTTTATCTGATTCTGTATCAAGGTAAGAAAGTGCCAGCTTGATTTTGTCCCAGTGTGCCCTGGCGAATTTGAGGTCGTTTGTTTGTTTACAGTAATCCGAGAAAAGAATTAAAAAGAGCGGCGTGGCATCTACAGTTCCATAGTAAGGAACAAAAGGTATTTCTTTTAAACGAGCCATTTCGCCAGCACGAAGTTCGTGCATGATACGTCCTGGTTCTTCTTCGCGACTGGTATCGCTAGTAGTGCCTATATAGAATGCTAAAAGCGAAATTACTTCGCGTGCCATATCTGGCATCAGGGGAAGCATTTTCCAGGCTGTAATAATCTGATCCCTGCCAAACGGTACTGCATACCATGGTATTCCCGCTGCAACAGCCATTCCATGAGCTGTTGGTAGCCTGAGCATGTATAAATCTCTGTAAGAACGTTCGATGATTCTATTTGTGTCTGGATCGTTAGTTTTGATGCAGGCTACACTTTGAAGCCAGTTTTTGTAAGCCTGATCAGCTTTGTCCATTTCGGTAGCAAAGCCAGATTCAATAGTGCGTACCGGTAATTCATTGTCGAAAATGGCTTCGACTGTGGTTTGTACCCATGCTGTTTGATGGGGAGCTAGTTCGAAGATGAATTTACCTTCTTTTGCTCCAAGATTCTTTTCTTTGGCAGAAAATGAGCGCATTGCTATTTTTGTGCTCATCAATTTTTCATCGAGACCTTTGTAAGACAAGATCACATAGTCATTTTCTTTTGAAAGCTTCGTTGCCATGCGCTTTCCACGTCGCAGTCTCTTTTGTCCTCGAACCTCGAACATATCTGCATAATCGGCGTCAAACTTGATTGAGAGCTCTATTTTTAGTGCGCTTCGGTGAAAATTCGTAAGGGTGAATTTTTCCCGATGAGCATCGGTTATTACTATTTCACGTTTGAGCAAAATGCTCTGTTCGGGCACAATTTGTCCGTTCTGCTCGAAAGGTTTGTTTGCATAATTGAAAGTGCCAGCATATCCTTTTTGACAGTCCGCTTGTAAAAGTACCGTATCTAGCCCGTTTAAGGTGATATCCCAGCAGCTCAAGTATCGCGTATCATCTTTGTACAGACCGTTTCCATAAGGGCTTGATGCTGGAAGCGCGCCAGTTTCGCTCAAAATAATAAAGTACTTGCCGTTTTTTATGACTTGACGAGGATGGTCAGTAATAGCGGCTTTTATACTGAATTCTTGCTCTTTAGCAGTTTCTTGAACAAGTTCGTCGCTAAAGACGGGTGACCAGCTCGAGACTGTCAATAGCCATGTCAACGATAGAGCTAGAACTGGTTTAAATGAAAGAGCTTGCACTAGGCTTGTCCGACCCAGTTTTCCTCTGCCACAGATTCCCACGTCCTGCGGATATGTTGAAATTCGTCTGTGCTCAATGTTCCTTTGGCAATGGTTTCAGCGTTTTCTTTCCAGCGACCGGCCTTTGTAGTCCCTACAATCATGGTTGAGACTTCTGGGATGCTCAGAGTAAAGCGCAAAGCCATTTCGGCACTTTTATTGATATCGCCGTTGACGAAGTCGTAGTGCAGTTTTTGCAATCTGTCCCAGTAAGGATGAATGTACGGATTTTCGGGCTTTGTTTTATGACGCCACGCAGCATTAGCTACCGGTCGTTTTGCAATTACACCAATTTTGTTGCTTGCCGCAAGGGGCAATGTAAGAGTGATTGCTTCCTGGTCTACAATATTGACCGATGTTTGCAACGCGTCGAAAGCACCACATTTGATAGCATATACTGCAGCTCCTCCATCGCCGGAATAGCCTATGTATCGGGCTTTTCCTTCTTTTTTGATTCTTTGAAGAACGTCAATTACATCGCCTTCGCGCAGTAATTCTTCGGTGCAACTATGCAACTGGAGCAGATCTACATAGTCTGTTTTTAAACGTTTCAGACTACGCTCAATACTTGCTTCAATATCGTCGATGCCCCAGGCATCGTCCATATATGATTTTCCGTGTCCACATTTGGTAAAGAGATAAAAGTCTTTGCGTCTGCTGCCAACAGCATCGCCTATCAAGGCTTCGCTTCCTTCATAACATTCGGCAGTATCTATTACATTTAAACCTTGGTCTAAGGCCGCAGCTAATAACTCACGTACGTGGTCTACAGAAGCTTTTTCAAAACCAATTTCTGCGCCACCAAATCCAAGCACACTCACTTGCATATCGGTTTTTCCAAACTGGCGCTTTTCCATTTGCGAACTGTCTCCTTTAAGCGATTGAATGGCTCATTCTACATCATTGGCAACAGCGATATCTTTTCAATCGAGGCATCATTCCTTATGCATATAGCACTCAGATATGAATTCGTTTACCGATCCACGCGAAGAATTGTTTCTTAAGCGGCTCGCTCAGTTACGCCAAAAGATTAGAACTATGACAGCGATTACTATGCCTAAAAGGAAAATCCATACCAAAAATCTGGCAAAAAGATGATACACAATGAAACGCACTAACAATCCGTACATCGTTATCACTCCGACGAACAATTGGTATCTAAATCCATCATATCAGTCTTGTCATATTTGCCAAATTGCAAAAGCTAGCTGAGCTGGCGCAATTAGACAGGGGTGGGCTAGTTTAATTGCTGTTAACGATCGGGGTGTCTAAATTTGGCCAAGTGTCTAAAACCTTGTCTATTTCTATGTTTTAAGCTGTGATCACTAAAATATAGGTAAAGCGTATTAAGCAAAATTTGAGTGTTTTGACTTGCCGCTTTAACTAGGCTCGAATTATCTATTTTTCTCTTTTGCTGTGGTTCTAAAAACAAACACACTACTTCTTTTCTAAAGCAAACCAGTGAATTCCAGTGCGTTTATCTCGCTCTGTACTGGTTTGCCTTAGAAATAAAAGGACCACTTCGAGAAATCTTCTGACATCCAGAAATGAAAGGACTAAAAAATGTCTGAAAACGTACCGAAATCTCGAATTTCGCATTTCACCAACTTCGCTTTGCTGGCATTTGTCTTGCTCGGTGGTTTTTACCTGACTTCTCGCATCCAGCACTGGCATGTTTCTTGGCCTTCTCTCAAGACTGACACTGCTGTTTCGGTAAACGCGGAATCGCCGGAGCAACGAGCAAATGAATACCAGGCTTACAAGCAGGTTTTCCAGGACAAAGTTCAAGCCTACAAGGCTCTCCTCGCCCGGGACGATAATTCTGCGATGCTCAAGCTTTTGAGCGAACGCTTATCGGTGCTTGCGACAATCGAAGCCGACTATATCAAGCTTCGCCCGACGGCCACCGAGCCGGACCGGATCAAGCTTCGCAAGATGGTCGGCGAATACTCGACCATTTACGATCAGCTCGTCAAGCTCGACTATCAGTTCATTTCGATTCGCGAAGCGCGTGGCGAAGTGACTGATGTCCATACCATTCTCATGCTCACTTCTCCCAAGCATTACGCTGACGACAAGCCGAGCGTGAAGAAGATTTTGAAAGATGCCGATGTCGGCACCTATAACATCTATCAGGTTGGGGCTCTGAAGAAGAAGATCGATTTCTTGACCGAAATTGCTCTTTCGCGTCTCAAGCCAACTGAGCAGGATGCGACGCCTGAAATGCGTCTACAGGCTGGGATGGAGGCTATCGAACTCTATCTCAACGAACTGACAGCGCGAAACAAGCCGCCAAAGCCTGCTAGCGACTAGGTAGTTGATTTGTCTAAATGGAGGCGTGGAGCGAGTTTATTCGCTCCCGCTTCTTTTTTAGTCACACTCTAGTGCGAAGCAAGTGACTATGTCACTTAAGTGAAGAAAAAGGAAAAAATGAAGATAAAACCATCAAAACTGGTGCTGAGTGGCAGTTTAATCGCTGCGCTTTGTGCCATTGTGTCAAATCTTCCGATATCATCGGCGGTATCGGCGAAACAGGATAAGTTTCCCGATAAGCTGATTCAACAGCTTCATCTACCCAATAATGGCAAAGTATGGGAGATTGTACGTCATCATCTCAAAGATGGAAACCGAATTCGCCTGGACTCCTTTGCTATTTGGAATCGGGCAAACGGCTCTGTCGTTGAGTATGTTTCATTTCGGGAAGATGAATCTGTTTGGTGCAGTGAAAAGCGCTTTCCTCTTGCAAGAGAAGATTTTCTTGCAAATACTGTTCCCTCCTCAAGTTATCCCTCTTATCGTTGCGGTGAAAAATCTCAGGTTGTTGACTCCGGCGATCTTGGAGTTCTGAGGCGTATTGCCAAGTTCGATACCGACAACGTTAGTTTCCTTAGCCACGAAGTTCGGCGAAAGGACGGGTCTTTGGAGCGTAGAGGCTTCAAAGAAAGAGACGGTAGGTATCACATTCAGTATTTCTTTTCAGATGGCATTACTGTTCAGCGCGATCGTTACTTCGTGCGGCGCTTGCCAGTGTGGAAAGGAAATTGGAAGAATCTGTCAGAATCTCAGCGCGTCGTCCTCCAGAACCAACAGTACAAGCTTTCTTTTGAGCGAGTCTATCAAGCTGGTGGCAAATTGACTGAATCTGAGATCGTTTTGGTTGATGGCAGCTACCACAAGAACATCTTCAACAAAGATGGCGTGCGAGTTGCCACTATCGCACAAGGTGATGGCATCTCTCAAAGCGGTGATGTCTATTCAAGCGACGGCAAAGTACTTCTGGCAAGCTATTCTCGCTCTCCTTGGATGGCTGAGGAGCAATATTTTCGTCCAGACGGTTCGCTAAAAGAAGCCCGTCTATTTTACATGGGCTCAAACGAATCTCGTTTCTTCGACGAGCTTGGTCAGAAAGTCTTGTATAAGCAGGTTTGGCGTAATCGTCCGGCTTCTGGAGATTCTCAAGCCCGCTCAATTCTCTCTCGCGTCCATGTCTACGATTATGCAGCTAAGCAAGAGATTTTGGTTCGTATGACGAATGATGGAAGCAAAATGTCCGAAGTAACGTTCGGCAATGGCTCTGCATCGTCAGTGGTCAAAACGCTCAATGCTGAAGGACTGGTCGTGAAGACCGAAGTCAAGAAATCCGGTCAGACCAACTCGGTGGAAGAGCTTGCGGTGCCTGTTGAAAGGTTGGTCTTTGACCAACACCTTTTCGCCAAGTCTGAACAAGTTGAATTCGAGACTTTCAAATTTCAGGATCCAGACTCCCCTGCCTGGATATATGACTATGAAGACAACTTAGCTCCAAGACTGGGAGAACAGAATCTCGGAGTTGTTCAAGACTAAGATGGCGTTCTCAGCGAGGCGGCAATTCCCTACACAGGGAATTCTCCGCCTTGCTTGTTCGGGTTTATTCTACTTGTAAATATAGTAAACATCGATGGTTTTTCTCGACTCTAGAGGGAAAATTAAAGTGTCGTGCAAAAGCAGTGGAGATTTAAAGATGAAAATTTCTGGTCTGTCGTTTTTGGTAGTGCTTTTGGCAAACGTACAGGTGGCTGAAGTTATTGCTCAGTCAAGCAGCGAACAAATGCGATATGCACAACAACGACAAAAGTGGCGCTCAGAAGAGATTCACAGAGATGTTCAGTCTCATATGGATGAAGTGCATAAACGCTTAGAAGAATCGAGAAATCGATTGCCTCAATCTGCTTACCCAACGTCTAGACATACTTCAAGCCTTGGTAGTTCGGGCATTGCAAGAACAGGTTTTTCACCTGTGAAGATCAACGAAATCTCCACTTATCCTGGTAATCCAGACTATAAATCCACATCTTCTAGCCCCAACTCGTCGTTTGGAACAATTGCTTCTATGCGTTTTGTCACCACAGACGCGCCACGCAGGGTTTATGATTTCTATACTAAGGACCTTCAGGCGCATGGCTGGAAATTCAATACCAGTAAGTGCAATGGACAGCATTTGTCTGCCACGCACGACAAAGCGAATCGTAGTGTAAGCATCACTTACAAAGCTGTCTCTGGAGGCACCCAGGTTGAATTGAGCTATTCGCGAGACAAGCTCTTCACACAGAGTAACGATCCGCTCAAATACATGATCAAAACGAGTGATATGTCTAATTTGGGGAATAATGAAAGGGTCAAGATGAATAATTCCGCGTTTGGGGGAATGATCTTGCCAGGCACTAATTTGGATAACAATGAGCGAATCCAACGCGGACTGAAATGAGGACAGCGATGAAAAAACTTTTGAATAGCGCTATTTTGAACTTAAAGCAGGCTCTTGTTGTAGCACAGGAGCTAGTTTTTTCATTATCAAAGTCTCGGCTCTTTCTAAGTCCACGTCCTCAGCCGATTGAAGTCCAAAACAGAGATCCTCGAGAATTTCGTCGCAAATAATGCCGGCTGCTTGTGCCGTTTTGTATGGCACATTGCTGAAAGTCACCAACGAATACCGAGAGATATAGGCTCCAGGAAACTTTTTTTCAAGCACTTTTTCTACTGCTTTAGCCAGTAAGAATTTTGGATCAGCTACTTTGTCGCGCATTTCAATAAAGTTTTCGAGCGCCATCTGTGCTATTGAGTCTGAATTCGGTTTTCTGCGCGAACCAAAATCTTCAAAAAATACTCTCCAGTCGTCTTCGGCATCGAGTGTATTGAGCCTTGCTCCTCGGGCAAGATGCTCCTGATAGCATTGGTCGAAGACAGTCAAATCTTCAAACCCGCAGTTCATCCCCTGACCGAAGAACGGCACTACTCCGTGCGATGCGTCCCCTATTATTAACACTCTACCGCTCACATTCCAGGGGTAGCAGCGCACAGTGTCCATATGTCCTGTGGGATTAGCGAAATAAACATCGGCGATGTTTGGAATAAGCCCCACTAGATCAGCAAAATGTTCGTTGAAAAAGGCTTCAACTGCAGGTTTTTCTTTCAGATTTTCGAAACTGATTTTGCCTTTGTAGGGCATGAACAGGGTGCAGGTGAAGCTTCCATCAAAGTTTGGAAGGGCGATTAGCATATAGCTTCCACGTGGCCAAATGTGCAACACATTTTTTTCGATTTGAAAGTCACCACTGGCAGTGGCAGGGATTATCAATTCCTTGTAGCCATAGTCGAGCGGTTCTATGTCGCATGAAAAGTCTTCCAGCGCTGACATCGCATTGCGAATAGCTGATGCCGACCCGTCTGTTCCGATAGCAAGTTTGGATTGAACGCTGATTTTCTCTTTTGTTTTGCCGTGTTCGAATACAATGATGTTGTTTTCAAAATCTGCTTGTATTGCTTTCAGGTTGAAATGAAAACGTACTTTGCCAGTCGCTTCAGCTTCGCTCATCAATAACTTGTTCAGTCCCGAACGCGAAATTGAATTTCCAAATTCGCTGTCGTCTTTGCCGTAAGGTTGGTATGTGAGCTCGCCTTCGCGCGAATGCATCATGCGTCCTTTCATTGGAATTACTTCTCGCATGATATTTTCTTCGATGCCAACCCGCTTTAGTGCTTCAATTCCGCGGCACGAAATATTTAAGTTAATAGAACGTCCTGCTTCGATTTCTTCGTTGCGCATGTCTGGACGACGCTCGAATACGTCGACTTCGAATCCTTTTTTTGCTAAATAAATCGCTGCGAGCGAACCTACTAATCCAGCTCCTATCAGGGCAATTTGGACATTTTCAGGATATTTGTCTGCATTTGACTGACTGGACATAGATTACCTCTTTTGCGATGCGGTGTTTGTTTCGGGCTTTACTGGTTTTTCTTTGCGCAATCCACATTTTTTGCAGGTTGAATTTTCAACGTTGCTGTAAAAGCGCTCGAATATAGGAGGGAATTGTGAACCGATATCGGTTAAAACGAAAAACTCTTCATAAAGTTTGGTTTGACAGTTGTCGCAAAACCACATGAAGCCATCCTTTTCGCCTTCACGCCTTTTGTGTTCAATCACAAGACCTATTGTATTTGCTGGACGGCAAGGGGAATGAGGTGTGTTTCCTGGCAAAAGAAAAATTTCGCCTTGTTTGAGTGGAACGTCTTGGATTTTGCCATCGTTAACTACTTTGAGTACGATATCGCCTTCGACCTGATAGAAGAATTCGGGACCTTCGTTTACATGAAAATCGGTCCGGGCGTTTGGTCCGCCAATAACCATGACGATAAACTCGCCGTTTTCCCAAACCACTTTGTTGCCAACTGGCGGTTTCAATAAGTGACGATTGTCTTCAATCCATTGTTTGAAATTTATCGGCGGTAATAAAGTTGAGCCCACAATGGTCCTCCAGTAGAATTTGGTCTGGGCAGAGGGCTTATTTTACTCCTTTAGACTGTTCGATAGCAGCTAGGTCCCCCTCGACCAGGGTATATCCTTAGAATAATTAATGGTGAATATGGCAACGATGGCAACACAGACCATTTACACGCTTAAACCCGGGAAGTTGAAACTGGCTATTCCGGTGTTTTTAGCAGCATTTATAGCCGGAGTTTGGCTTCCAGTCTTGTGTACGCGTTGCTTTGAAGTGACTCTTGTTTTCATGATTCCGTTTCAGGTGATCCTCACGAGCGCTGCAACAGCGTATTTTTATGATGGGCTCAAGCGGTCTGAGCAGATACGAACTGGTCTATTCATCCTGACTGTCACGTTTGCAGTACTTATTTGCAACAACATTTTGTATTCCAGTTTTTTACTTTTGCCAGGTGCAGTGCTCAGTTTCAATCCAGTGAGCTTGCTTGCTGCAAATTCGGCTGCAATCATTGGCACCTTGCCAATTTATGGTCTTGAAAAACAAACCATTGAAGTAGACCAGGACAAAAAGCCAGAAAGAATATGGGCAAAAATTCCGCCAATCTGGGTAGCGTCTTTCATCATTGCTGTAGCCGTCATTTCAATCTTTATCAATCCTGATTATTTGCACTACAGAGAGCTTGAAGTAACTGTTTTCTATTTTCTTTTTCTTGAGCTGGTTCTACCCTTTATAGCTACTCGATTCTTTTTTGGAAGTTTGCCATTTGGTCAACGTTTGCGTATTTATTTGACAATGGTGGCACTG
This sequence comes from uncultured Candidatus Obscuribacterales bacterium, assembly GCA_964572515.1. Lineage (GTDB taxonomy): Bacteria > Cyanobacteriota > Vampirovibrionia > Obscuribacterales > Obscuribacteraceae > Aved-18. The sequence continues at coordinate 14,613 of CAZNEW010000001.1, forward strand.
GCATTTGCTATAGGTGCACTAGAAAACTATATGTATCACCATTTCATGTTGAGCGTGGGTTTTCGGATCAAAACCACAGCGTCTGACTTCATTACAATGAACCTGGCGCCTGTAATGGCTGTTGTCGCTTTCCACAAGTGGAAGCAATTCAAAAAATAAGTGCCCGGAGGTTCGACATGGATTTAACTGGCAAAAAAGTGCTCATCATCGCAGGCCCCACTTACGAGGATCGCGAATTGTTTTATCCGTATTACCGCTTTTTAGAAGCAAAGGCGAAAGTCACTGTTGCGGGTATCGGCGAAAAGAAATATACAGGTAAATATGGTGTTCCTATTGAAGTCGATGCCCAGACTAAAGACCTGGTTAACGAAAAGTGGGACATAGTCATTATTCCTGGCGGATTTGCTCCCGACAAAATCAGAATTGATGAATCTGCCCTGAAAATAGTTTCTGATACCCTCAAAGGCGATCGTATTGTCGCTGCCATATGTCATGGTCCCTGGGTCTTGGTCAATGCCGAGGTTTGCAAGGGACGCAAACTCACTAGCTACGCCAATATCAAACTTGATCTGATAAACGCTGGCGCGACATGGGTTGATGAAGAGGTAGTATTAGACCGCGGTCTCATTACTTCGCGCACGCCAGCTGATTTGCCTGCATTTTGCGCTGCCATCATAAAACAGGCCCAATTATTGCCTGTTTAAAGGGTCAATGAGCCCGGGTATAACCTTCTGAAATGGCGCGGGCGATTTGATTTGAGGTTAAATCATCGAACATGGCGAATGTTCTGGTAGTGGATGACGATGAGTTTTTAGCCGAGTTGGTGGAAACCTGCTTGAGCACCATGGATCATAATGTCACCCTTGTAGACAATGGCAAAGACGCGCTTGAGAAGATGCAAGCCGGAGGTTTCGACTTGATTTTTCTCGACTGGCAACTGCCTGATATGTTGGGATTGGATATTCTATCCAAATATAGAGCAGCAAATGGTTCTGCCAAAGTAGTTATGCTTACGGGCATGCGTGATAAGCGCGACGAAGTGATGAAAGCAGGAGCTGACGATTTTTTGCCGAAGCCTTTTAAGGCAAACGATTTGATGAGTATGATGGCAAAAGTTTGTCCATGAGATATCTTTTGAGATGTCCATGATGCGCCCCTCGTGTGTGACTGAAGGTTTTAAATCATAATGGTCAATCAACCGGCTGCCAAAAGCGTGAGACAGGCTCTAGAAGAGTCGAAGCGCCGGTTTCTTTCGGTTTCGAATGAAAGAGTCGAAAACGCACGTAGCTTTGTAAATCAGTTATTGCGTGGCTCGAACCAGGATGTAGACATAGATAAAGTAAACAGCGTCTGCCATATTTTGCACCAGTTGGCCGGAGCTAGCGGTCTTTATGAAATGACTGACTTTTCCAATTTGACAATTACTTGTGAAGACCTCGCTATCAAGCTCAAGCAAGTCAGAGGACCTGAATTCACTTCCAATTGTGAGCAGTTGATAGATTTCATCGACCTTTTGCGCCATATTATTCAAGTCGAAGCTGGCACCACCAACGATACCAATAACAGTCAAGAACGGATCAAGCAAGCTATTTCTGGGAATTTCGCTCTGACTGTGCAAAACTTGATTTTGATTGTTTCCAATGTCCAAAGCGTGGCGATGGAATTTAAGAGTCATCTTACTCCTATGGGATTTGAAGTGCATTTTGCCAAAAGCTGGGAAGAGGCAATGTCTTTTCTCGAGCGACAAACGCCCAAAGGAATTGTTGTTCAGACGCCAGTAATTGGTGGCTCTGCGCTTGAAATTGCAAATGCTGCAAGGTCAAAAGTGGAAGGTTCTTCCATTCCAATAGTCTTTTTTGGTGAAGAAGAAAACTTCGCCAATAAAATCAAAGCTATTAAAGCCGGTTGTGATGCTTTTATTGCATCTAATCTAAAAGGTAAGAAACTGGCTGAGCGTATCAAGCGTGTTTTTGCAAAAGTAGAGCCCAAGACTTACAAAGTATTACTGGTCGAAGACGACACTGTGCAGGCTTCTATCATGAATACTTTTCTTGCCAGTGGTGGTTATGAGCCACATGTAATTACCGACCCGAGCCAGTTTGAAGAAGCGCTTTTATCATTTAAACCAGACATTATCTTGCTTGATGTTATGCTAGGCCAGGTCACAGGTTTCGAGCTTGCAAAATATGTAAGACAAAACGAAAAGTTTACTACTACGCCAATTATTTTTCTCACTACTCAAAACCAATTACGGTATCATATTGAAGGTGCCAGATTAGGTGATGATTATCTGATTAAACCAGCACCACCAGAGCTTTTGATTGCTACAATCGCTGGACGATTAGAGCGTTACAAAATACTTGCTGATCAAATTGGGAAAGATGCGCTTACTGGTACTTTGAATCACGCTGAGTTTATGAACGCGGCAAATGAAATGCGCAATAAGAGCGGTTCTAAAGCCTGTGCTCTGGTTATCGATATTAATAAACTGGCCCTGATTAATCACGAGCATGGTTATGCTTCAGGTGAAAAAGTGATTGTGGCTCTGTCTGATTTACTAAAGCAAATTTTGCGCAGCATAGGAACTCTTGGGCGTATTGCTGGTGATGAATTTGGCGTTATCACAGATAGTTTGACCGACAAAGAAGTACTTGATCTGGCAGGATTTTTGTGTGCTGAATTTGCCAAGAAACAGTTCACTTCGCAATCAGGGACTTTCAGTGCTGCCATCACATGTGGTATCTCTCGAAACAAGGAGAATGTTTCGCTTGAGGATTGGATAAAATCGGCCAATGATGCTCTTCGAACTGCCAAAGAATATGGCACTGGCAGTATTGGTATCGATTAGAATTGTCGGTGAAATTTCGCTAGAAATAGATTCGCAAAAGCGCTAACCTTTGAATCTCTAAATTTTGTGTGAGGTTTGATAAATGGAAGATCTTTGCAAAGCCAAGCCAGCCAAAGAACACGAGTGGTTAACAAAATTAGTAGGCCAGTGGTCCTATGAAGCTGAAGCCGATGTTGGTCCAGATAAGCCCAAAATGAAAAACACAGGCGAGGAAACAGTTCGGTCTCTAGGCGGGTTGTGGATTGTCGCTGAGGGCTTTTGCGAAATGCCGGATGGTGAGCGCGCAGCTACCATGATGACAATTGGCTATAACCCGAAAACAAAGCGTTATCCTGGAACCTGGGTCGGATCGATGATGACTCACATGTGGGTTTATGATGGCGAAATGGATAAGTCGGAAAAGATTTTGACTTTGAATGCTGAAGGTCCGTCTTTTATGGATCCTTCTAAAATGGCAAAATATCAGGACATTATCGAAATTGTCGATGAAGATAATCGTATCTTGAGGTCGCAATTCCAGACTGAGTCGGGAGAGTGGATTCATTTTATGACTGCCAATTATCGAAGAAAGAAAAAGTAGGCCATATAAATGCAGAATCACATTACAAAAGAAGCCCGGGAAATTCTGTCGAACAGTACTTTTGTAATTGAGCCTGGCGTTTATGTTTACACAAAAGTTCGCTTTGTGCCTGATTCGGGCGAGCATTTTCTCGTCACTAAAGACAAAGACGAAATAACCGTAGTGACACTGCAAGAGAATCTTGGGCAGCTTGATTTGATTGAGCGCAATAAAGACGATTACTGTCTTATCGCGCTCAATGTTTCTATTCCTTTTTATTCTGTTGGTTTTTTAGCTGCTATAAGTTCGGCTTTTGCAGAGCATGGACATAATATCTTGATTGTTTCAACTTATTCAAAAGACTATGTAATGGTGCGTGCTGATCTGCGTGACGGCGCGGCCTCGATTTTGGTGAATATGGGACTAATTCGAGCTTAGTGGTTTAAACGTGCTCAAAACCGATTGCTGGATATAGAAGACATTGATGAATAGCTGGTCTTTGCAGCTTCTATTTTTTTAAAGTCAAATAATTGTTGAATTGAAAATTACTCACTACAAGCGGGTATTTTTTTTCTTGCGGCAATTTTTCGAGAAGACAAGAAGACACTAATTAGTGAATTACTTTGATATTTGATGCATTCTGGTTCATCTGTTTTTTTCCTGTAGTCATTTTTCTTTATTGGGTTTTTCCAATTTATAAAAGACAGTGGCGGCTATTCATTTTGATCGTTGCCTCAGTGTTTTTTCATTTCCATTTTGCCGGAGCTGCAGGAGTCCTACCCATCGCTCTTTTAGCGATTGTTGTTTACTTTGCAGGTTTGAACAGAAGTAAAAAAAATGTAGTTTCTGGGGCTATAATCATTTGCATAGTCGCTCTTGTTTTTTACAAGTACACGCCGTTTTTTTTGCATTCTTTTGTGCTTCCTATTTCGGCAGATGTTTCAAGCCGGCTTGATGCGCTTGTTTTGCAAGTCCTTCCTGTTACCGCTCCGTTAGCAATCAGTTTTTTCACCTTCGAGTTCATTCACTATCTCTATGAGGTAAAGCACGGAGGAGAACCAATAAAAAATCCTCTGCGATTCGCCCTGTTTACTCTGTTTTTCCCATCGCTTGTAGCTGGACCAATAAAGCGCTATCAGCCGTTTCAGCAAGCGCTGGAAAAGGGATTAGAGGTCGAAAATAAACAGATGATTGTTGCCGGTCTAATTCTCATTTCTACAGGATATTTGAAAAAAGTTTTGTTGGCAGACAACCTTGCCTGGTATGTGGAGCAGACTCATACCATTTTTCAGTTTTGCTCACTCTACCAGCGCTGGGAATTTCTGATACTACTAAGTTTGCGCATTTATCTTGATTTCTCGGCTTATTCAGATATTGCTGTGGGTCTTGCAATGACTTTTGGAATTGACTTAATTCGAAATTTTAATTGGCCATACTTTGCCATTAATATCAAAGATTTTTGGCAAAGATGGCACATCTCTTTGAGCACTTGGATAAGAGACTATATTTACATTCCGCTTGGGGGTGGAAAGCGGGGAATTTTAAGAACAGCATCAAACGGTGCATTAGCATTTGCACTATGCGGACTTTGGCATGGTGCGCAATGGCATTATGTTTTTTGGGGACTTTATCACGGCTTAGGACTTGCAGTTTGCAATACATACAGACGACTGCCAGCTGGAATAGGGGAGCGACTGTATGTATTCATGAACCATTTTCCTCTGGCTAAGTGGTTTATTACTTTTGCTTTCGTTTCTTTTGGCTGGTTGTTTTTCTTTTATCCAGTCAATGATGCTTGGCGAATGATCAGATTACTATTTATTCCTGTGGAGTGATCAATGAAAACTGTGATAGTGTCTAAATCTAACAGCTTTGTTTTCAAAATGATTTGGTCGATTTGTCTTGGTGTGTTTTTTGGACTTGCTGTTCATTATTTGCTTTATAGACTTTCACTTCCTACTGAGCCTTTTATTTATGCATGGTTTTAGACTCCTGGCCGGTCCGGACTGGCCTCAAAAACTTTCTTCCGGCACAATGCCTTTTGTTGTGCTGATGAGTATGTTGCTTACAATTTGGCTTTGTTCTTTGGTTGGTAAACTTTTTTCTGAGAAAGTCTATTTTTCTAAATTTGAACGATTAACAAGAGGGCTTTGTCTTGAAACATCATTTCCCGCTACTTTCAATCAGATACTAAATACGGTGCAAAGGGAGCACAAGCCCAAAACACGTCTTGTACTAATTGGTGGAGACTCAGTATTTTTTGGTCAAGGACAGTCAGAATCAAAATTCCTTTCCAAACGACTGGCGCAGTTTCTTGGACCGGATTATTCAGTAGTAAATCTGGCTATGAGGGGCGGCAAGACCTTCGAGTTGGCTTATTGGGTTTTAGAGTCTTTATCAAAAAAAGATTCTGGTACTATTTTGGTTACAAATTCCAATTTTGCTTTTCCTGGATTCCCTGATGGTCAAAGCGTTTATAGCTATTTTTTTTCTGATGCTCAACAGAAAGGATTTCTTAGAACATACGAAAAACGAGACGAGTTCCTAAGAAAAAGCAAAGATATGGACTATGTTTTTGAACAGAAAATCTGGCAGAGATTAGATAAGTACCTGTATTTTCGAGATTTCTGGAGCACTTTGCAATATGAGTTGTTTTCGACTATTTGGTCATACGAACCAACTCGCCTCTGGTTTGAGCCGCGTAAATACTATAAAGAAACTTTCGGAGGACATGAAACCCAGCCAGCAAGCACTAAAGAATATAAGCAATGGATTGATGAATTGCGGACTAGGTTAGATGTGGTTACTTGTAAGGATGACCAAAGAGGGTACGTTCTCAATAACGAGTTTTGGAAAGACGCATCGACTCTTGTGGATGCCACTGTAATGCCAGATTTGCGTAATCGCATCTATGTATGTACGCTACCATTTTCGCGATACGCAAAGGAAAAGGCTGGTTCATTAGATCAGAAACGAAGTGATATGGTGGATGTTGAAACTGCAAAACTATATCGTGACTTGGGCTTTAAAAGTGTTTATTTAGGTGAATTAGACAACGATGATCATGCTGATCTAGAGCATTTTACTGATAGTGGAGCAGAGAAAGTCGCGACTTTGTTGGCCAAAGAAATCAAGAAAGTCAATGCAAATCACGGTGAATGAATTTACGCGCATCTTTACCCACATAGTCGGACACAATTTGACCATTGCCAACTAGTTTGTATTTGTAGGTTACCAGCCCTTCGATGCCTACTGGACCGCGTGGATGCATGTTGGAAGTGCTAATTCCCACCTCGGCACCAAAGCCATAACGATATCCGTCGGCGAATCTGGTGGATGCATTTAAATAAATACCGGCTGAATTTATCTCAGTAAAAAACTTTTCAAAAGCATCTTTGTCTTCGCCGATCATGCACTCTGTATGCCCGGAACCAAATTTGTTTATGTGTTCGATTGCCTCTTCGATATCCTTAACGATTTTGACGGCTACAGTAAGGTCACCATATTCGGTGTGCCACGCGTCTGTGATTTGAGCATCGAACTCGGTTGGTAGAAAGGTTTTTGTTCTCTTGTCGCATTTGATTTCAACGTTTCGTAATTTTAGAGCGTGACATAGTTCAGTCACCATATGTGGTGCTATTGATTCGTGTATCAAAATGGTTTCGACTGCATTACAAGCAGCTGGATACTGAATCTTTGCGTCTATCACAATCGGCGCAACTTTGTCCCAATCGGCTGATGAGTCTATATAAATATGACAGACCCCGTCTGCGTGACCGAGAACTTTTATATTAGTACTTGCTTGAATCGAGCGAACAAGCTCATTTGAGCCTCTAGGGATGATCAGATCAACGTATTGCTCGGCTTTGAGTAATTCGCTAAATTCAGATCGCGATGAAAGTAAGGCAAATGCATCTGTTGGAATGCCGGTCTTTGTGCAGGCTTTGATTAAACAATCGAATAATATTTTGTTTGAATGTTCAGCTTCAGAACCGCCTTTTAATATAATGCCATTTCCGCTTTTGAGACATAATGAAGCAATCTGAGGCAGCGCGTCCGGGCGTGACTCAAATACTACGCCAATGAGCCCTATTGGACATGTGATGCGAAACAGTTCAAGTCCGTGATCAAGTTCACGTGCAAGTTCGATTTTGCCTATTGGGTCCGGCATTTTTGCGATTTGAACAATACCGGTCATGACAGAATTCAATTTTGATTCGTCCAGTTTCAGCCGGTCTAGAAGTGCCTTTGATATGGATTGGGCTTTAACGTTTTCGATGTCCTTTTGATTTGCTACAAGAATTTTTTCTTTGTTTCTTTCAATCTCACGAGCATACTCAGTCAATGCTTTGCTTTTTAAATCGTCTTTGAAAGACGCCAGTTTATTAGAGGCCAGTTTGGCTTTCTGTGCTAGGTTTGCGATTTGATCGACAGGCATAAGACCTCGAATTATCTAGAAATCTATAAAGGCTAAGTTATCTCTTGTGACCATTGCATCGTAGTTGCGATTTTCGACAATTGTATCTATTTTGTCGGAGCGCATGCCGACTAATTTTTGAGCTTCTTTGCTTGAATAATTTACCATTCCTCTAGCAAATTCAACTCCATTTTCGTCTGTAATGCTTACTACATCGCCGCGCTCAAATGAGCCAAGGACATTGATTATGCCTGCGGGTAAAAGACTTGCTTTGCGATTGGTTAGGGCATCTTTTGCGCCCTGGTTTACTACAAGCGAAGCTTTCACTGTTGTAGCAAAAGCAATCCAGCGTGATTTTGAATTGGATTTGTGTTTTTGATTTGTGTCTGACAAAGACAAAAACATGGTTCCAAGATCTTTGACTTGAAAAATCTGGTCGATTACATCCGGAATTTTTCCGCCAGCTATGATGACGTTACACCCCGATTGAGTGGCGATTTTAGCTGCTGCTAATTTGCTTTTGATTCCGCCCCGACCAGGTTTTGATTTGTTTATACTTGGTTTTTCATCGGCTAGTTCATCGATTTCGGGAGTGAATTTTTCAACCAGGCTGATTAATTTGGCGTCTTTGTTCGTGCTTGGATCTGCTGTATAAAGTCCTTCTACGTCGGTCAGGATCATCAACAAATCTGCGTCTATTTTGCTTGCTACAAGGGCTGACAATTTATCGTTGTCGCCGAAGTTAACTTTGATTTCGGCTCCATCTTTGATAGGTTCGAGCTCGGCTGTGGAGACCGTGTCGTTTTCATTAATGACTGGAATAACTCCCATCGATAAGAGTTCGAAAATAGTGCTGCGCAAATTCAAATATCGTTTGCGACTGGAGATATCTTCTTCAGTTAGCAAAATCTGTGCTGCAACGAGTCCTTGACGCTCAAATGCTTCGCTGTAAAGTGCCATTAGGCGACCCTGTCCCACTGCTGCGCAAGCTTGTTTTTGAGGCAATAATTTAGGTGTCTGCGAAAGTCCCAGCTTTTGTTTGCCAAGTCCAATGGCTCCTGAGGTCACGAGCAAAACGTCACGTCCGCTTTTTTTGAGACGTGCAAGTCCTTCTACAAAAGAATAGAAGCGGCTCATTGCAAGCCCGCCTTCTTCCGCCATCAAAACTGCGGTGCCTAGTTTTACTACTACGCGCTTAGATTGTTCGAGTATCTTTTTTCGGTCCATCAGGCGATTTTACCAGGTTGACAAAACTTTCGTTTGAGCAATACTAGACTAACTTGTGGGGATGCTAATCACCTTCGTTCTTGAAAGAGGCCGTCTGTAAATATGTTTATTAAACTTACCAACCTTGAGGGAAAAGAATTCTGGCTCAACACAGCGCAGATTCTTACAATTGGGCAAAGCGAGCATGGCACCATTATCAAGCTTACAAATCGCGAAGCCTTTTTTGAAGTGGTCGAAGAGACGCAAAGTATCATCAAGCAGTTGAATAAATTGCGGAAATAGTGACACCAAGAGTAGTGCAAAATTCATTGTGTAGACTTCGTTCTATTCTCTAATTTTGTATCTTTAAGCTTAGACCTGCTTCAGCCAAAAAACCAGAATGAGCGAATGAGTGTATACTTGCAGCACATGACTTCTTGGGTTAATCGGGTCTAATTTATGCGTTCAGCTTGCTACAAAGCAAAGCCTCAAGCCAATTCATTCGGCAAGTTCGAAGTGGAAAAGATGCTTAAAAGCGATGCTTTTGGTTGTATCGAAACCGGTCATTGGGTAAACGCCCAGGGACGCACGCCTGCTATACGCAGACGTTACACTAAGACTGCCTGGCTGCGCCCGCTGGCTTTGATTCTTGCCAATAACGAAAAACGAGCATTGCGCAAGCTGGGACCTTTGGCTTGTGCTGGTCAGGTGCCGCAATTGCTTGCAGTGGACCCTGATTTTCATGTGCGCAGCTTTATAGATGCTGAAGTGCTTTATCGAATGGACAAAAAAGCCATGCCTCGGCAGTTTTATCAAGATGGCATGGAGCTCATCCGTAAAATGAGACGTTTTGGTGTCTGCAACAACGATCTGGCTAAACAAGCAAACTGGTTAGTGCGTTCGTCTGATGGAAAACCTGTATTGGTAGATTTCCAGCTGGCTCTTTGTTTTAAAGACATCCACAACAAGCTCTTTTTGACCTTGTGTCGCGAAGATTTGCGCCATATTCTCAAGCACAAGCGCGACTATTATCCTGTTTCGGCGTCTGAGCGCAAAATCTTAAACAAGAAGAGTCTACCAACGCGAATTTGGATGGCAACCGGTAAGAAAGTGTATCTATTCTGGACGCGCAAAGTGCTTGGCTGGAAGGATAGGACTGGTCCTTACGAACGCGATTTTTAAAGCGGTTTTGCTTGCGCACTTTGCAGAGTTCACAATCCTTTGATGTAATCATAATCGGCGCAGGCGGTGCAGGCATGATGTGCGCTATCCATGCGGCCAGACGTGGACGACGGGTAGCATTAATTGATCACAGTCAAAAAATCGGTCGCAAAATTTTGATTTCGGGTGGCGGACGCTGTAACTTCACCAATATAAATGCCGGTCCGTCGAATTATGTTTCTCAAAATCCTCATTTTGCTAAATCTGCCTTGTCCAGATTCACTCCTAATGATTTCATCGAAATGGTTCGGCGCCACCGTATTTCATACCACGAAAAAAAATTGGGACAATTGTTTTGTGACGGCTCTGCTCAAAATATAGTAACTATGCTTGTTGATGAATGTAAGAAAGCGCAGGCGCAAATTTTTCTTGATCATTCAATTTTAGCTGTTAGCAAAAAAGAACATTTTTCTATAAAAACAAATCGAGGCGAATTTAGCTCTGAGTCGCTTGTTATAGCGACTGGCGGGCTTTCTATTCCTCAAATTGGTGCCACTGGATTTGGTTATGATTTGGCCAGGCAATTTGAATTGAAGCTGGTTAAGACTGACCCGGCACTCGACGGATTCAATTTCGCGAAGTCGGATCTTTCAATCTGGGGTGAGCTTTCGGGTGCTTCGCTTGATGTAAATGCATTTTGTGGCGATGCCAGTTTCAGAGAAAATATTCTATTTACTCACAACGGACTGAGTGGTCCTGCAAGTCTGCAAACTTCGCTTTACTGGTATTCTGGAATGCCTCTGACCATAGATTTGATGCCGGATCTGGATGCATACGACTATTTGATTTCGGTGAAAAAAGAAGGGTCTAAAGTCGATATCAAAAACGTTCTTGCCAGTAAATTGACCAAGCGTTTCGCCGAGAAATTCGCCCAAGTGAACAAAATTCAAGGACCCATAAACACTCTCAACGAGCCGCAATTGAAAAAACTAGCTCAAGTTTTAAACTCATGGGTAATTTATCCTGAAAGCACTGTGGGTTACAGAAAGGCAGAGGTCACGCGCGGGGGCGTGGACACGAGCGAACTTTCGTCCAAGACTATGGAAGCAAAAAAAGTTCCAGGACTTTATTTTATAGGCGAAGTTGTAGACGTAACAGGCTGGCTTGGAGGGTATAACTTCCAGTGGGCGTGGGCATCAGGGCATGCCGCTGGTCTTGTTTGCTAATACAAAAGCTAGAAAATTTCGCTCAAGAAATTTTGCATCGCCTGCCACGAACGTTTTGCTGCATCTTCGTTGTAGACCGTGCCGCGTTCTTTATTATTTGCAGCAGGGTTCGAGAATGCGTGCATAGTGCCGCCATAACCATGCAACTGCCAGTCTGCATTGCTTGCCGATAACTCGCTTGAAACTTCAAGTACATTTTGCGGTGTAGCCATTGGATCGTCCCAGCCGTGCAAAATGAGAATTTTGGGTTTGATTTGCTTTTCTATCTTCCAGTCTGGAGGAGAGAAGAGTCCGTGGAAGCTTACGACCCCTTTTACCGGAGCGTTGGCTCTTGCCAAATCCAGTACGCATAATCCACCAAAGCAATAGCCGATGGCTGCCACTTTTTCTGATTGACTCATTGGATGCTCGGCTGCTGCTTTAATTGAGTCGAGCAGTCTTTGTTTGAGCATGCCTCTATTTTCTAGCAGGGGCATCATCAAATTTGAATTGTCGCCCTGGATGTCTCCTCGAACACCTTTGCCGTACACGTCAGCTGCAAAGCCGAGATATCCAAGCTCAGCCAGTTTCTTTGCAATGTCACGCTCTGCATCCATTTGACCTGCCCAGGCGTGACAAATCACTACTGCCGGGCGTTTTTGACTCTTGCTCTCATCAAAGGCTGCGAAGCCTTCAAAAGTCTCAGAGCCTGATTTGTAGTCAAGATATTCTGTCTTTACTTTAGCTGCGGTGCTTTGCATGCTCGTTCCTCGTCCTTTGTGAAAAACTGGACTGTAAGTATATCAAGCTTGATATCAGGCCTGAGCAAGCATCCATTTATTGATGATTGCGCTAAATTGTTCGAGCTTAAAAGGCTTGCTCAAATAATCGTCCATTCCAGCATCGAGGCAAGCTTGCTGGTCACCTTCGAGCACGCAGGCTGTTACGCCGATTATCGGGATTCGTCTATTTTTGTTTAAAGATTGTTCGCGCTCTCTAATCGATTTAGTACATTCAAGTCCATTCATTCCGGCCATTGCTACATCCATCAATATGAGCGAATAAAGGTCCTGGTCTTTATCAATAGCTGCAAGTGCTGCTTTACCACTGTCGACTACTTTTGCCTCCAGCCCGATTTCTTCAATCAGGATCTGCATCAGCCGTTGCTCTACAGAATAATCTTCTACTACCAGAACGACCGGTTTTTGTTCATTCATACATTTATTTTTTTGTACCTTTATATGGTCACAACGATTTTTCCAGTTTGGGTGTTTGATTCCATGTGTTTGTGGGCTTCTTGAATATCGGAAAGCGAAAAAGTTTTGTCGATTATCGGTTTGAAAGTTTTTTCTTGCAGGCGGTCGTAAACATATTTTTTGCCTCTCGTCATTCTATTAGGATCTGAGGTGATTTCAAATAGAGTGTATCCCCTTACAATCAAGCCTTTTTGGAGCGATTCGAATAATGGAAAAAGACAGGGTTGATTGCTCAGCGCTCCATATTCAAAAATCGTGCCACCGTGGGCAGTGGACTTAGCGCATTCTTTCAAGAATTTGCCTGCTACTGGATCGAACACATAATTAACGCCTTTGCCGTTAGTTATTTTGTTCACTTCAATTGCAAGATCCTGCTCATCGGTTACTACAACTGCATAGGCACCAGCTTTCAGCAATTCTTCTTTTTTTGAATTTGTGCGAGTGGTGGCGATTGGAATTGCTTTGTGAAACAAGCAAATTTCAATTGCAGCAAGACCTACACTGGAGCTAGCGGCGCTGATTAAAACATAATCGCCTTCTTTAATCTGAGCGATGTCTACTAGCGCACCGTACGCAGTCAGGTACTGCATCCAGATTGAGGTGGCTTCTTCGAAAGACAGATGTTCGGGATAATGAGCCAACGCTCTTGCCGGAACAATCGCATACTCGCCATAGACACCATATTGAGCCATAGAAAAGGCAGGAATCGTGCTTACTTTGTCATTTATTTTGAATTCGCTCACGTCTTCTGCTACGCAATCGACCATTCCTGATGCTTCATAGCCTATAAGGCTTGGTAGCTCTTTGGGACGTTCCAGATAGCGCCCTTCTCTAAAAACAACTTCGGCGCGGTTTAGCCCGATGGCTTTTACTTTTATGCGTACTTCGCCGCTTTTAGGTTCGGGCAGGGGCAATTCATCGAATTTCAGTACTGATGCATCGCCGAATTCATGAAAACGAACTATTTTGGGCATGTTGGAAAAATAGCCTCGAAAAAGGGTCTATCGATTATACCGAACCGAGATCGGTTTATTTTATATAATGAGGCGATGCAAACCACCAAAATTGAAATCAGCGAATTAAAGGCTCCTTTTGACCTGGCACAGTTGAAAGAGCTGCTTTTGCCACTGGACACTAGTTTCACCACCGATATGGTTTTTCAAGTAGAGAAACAGTCTAATTCATTCAAGCTAGTGCCACAGGTACTTGAGACGCCTCTGAACAAGCGCTATGAGCTAGATCTCGATTCCAGCGAAAAGGAATGGGATCGGGTTCTTTTAGCCAGGCAGGGTGGTGATTTGCTTGGTTATCTTGCCTATTCATATAAAAATTGGAACAAAAGACTTGCAATATGGCACTTTTATGTCGATCCTGCTCATAGAAAAAAAGGAGTTGGCTCAGTCTTGATGGACCGTTTGAAACGAACGGGTCAAATAATAGGCGCCAAATCAATTTGGGTCGAAACAAATAACGTCAATTATCCAGCAATCCAGATGTATCAAAAGCTTGGTTTTAGTTTGTGCGGCTTGGATACAAGTTTGTACATCGGTACAAATAGCGATTCTTGTGATGAGGCAGCAATTTATCTGGTCTGCACGATTTGATTCATTCCTGCTCAACTCCGTCTGGTTGAGTCAGTTTAAACAACTCAGAGACCAGATTCGACATGTCGCTTAAGGCTTGATTGAAGCGTTCTTCCGCCATCAAGATTTTGTTTGACGCATTGGTTACAACCAGAGGCAGAGTTGATTCTTCTTCTGGTAACACGCTCAAGGCGTCAACTAAATAAGTAAGTCGTGTCAACGCTTCACGCAAGTCGATGTTAACTTGAACCGACAGTTGAGTCAAATCACGGGCTACGCTTGGATCTTCAAAATTTAAAAAGTCCATGAAATATTGATCCAGAGCACGTACAGAATCCATAATAGTTCCAAGTGACTTACGCACAAGACTGAATTCTTGTTCGACTTTGTTCTTCCATAATGGTGCAACTTCGGTTTCAGGCAAGATAATCAGCACAGCTTCTACGTTCTCGACGATAGCATTGAGAGATTCCTCAATGTTGATACGTGTGTCTGCAGCTAAATTACCTATTGTTTGGTGCGACATTCAAGCTGACTCGCAAAGCAACCTTACCGCGCTGATTGGATTTTTTGATTTTCGAGCAATCAGACTACGAATATCATCCAGTCTTGCCAACTGCTTTTGCAAGTATTCGTTTTCAAAATCTTCGCTCTGCTGAGCCATGCAAAGTGCAAGCTCTTTGTTGTTGCACCGATCAAGAAAGCGAGCATATTCTCCATATGTTTCTGAAAGTGAAAGATAATTGAGTGAAGGTGCGGAGCGAATAATATCTATTGCTGTTTGAAGATGTAGTTCGGCCTCTTCTGCTCTTCCTTGCATTTCACGCATGTTGGAGAGAGTCCTAAAATACTGCGCTCTAAATTCTGGTGATACTTTTGAATTGCGAGAATAATGGCTTAGCTCAGCCATTATTTTTGCCGCAGACTCAATATTGTTTCGGTTCAATTCGAGGCGGACTCGCACCAGATCTGGGATCAAAGCTACATTCAAAACCGGTTTTGTGTCCATGATTTTTTCGTTTTCTTCCAGCAATTTGTCCGCTTTTTCGCGCTCTTGCCGCTCCAGATAACAATATGCAAGACTGTGTAGAATGCCTCTGTGCAAATAGTGTTTTTTAGTTTTTTTACTCAAAGTCTCCAGAATCACTATGGCTTGCTCAAATTTTCTTTGTCCCATCAATGAAATGGCAAGCAAATCAGCTGTTTCTGTCTTTTTAGGAATGCCGTTTGGATTTGCGTCACGCTCATCAATTGCCCACTGTACTCTTGTGATTGCTTCCAATTCGGCATAACGTCCCTGATTGATGAGTGTTTCATTTTGGACCAGGGTGACCAGACGTAATTGAAAATGACTGAACGGAGCCCAGGATTTGCACCAGAATTGAACTTTGTTGAATTCTTTCCAAACCTGGTCATAATCGTGCAAGCTGAATGTTTTGACTAGTGACATAGAAAGACTAGTTGTGTAGGCAATGCTTAAAAGTACAAAGAAAAAACTCAGATTGAACAATAATAAATTCTGGTCGAAAGTCGCAAAAAGAAAACCAATAAAGGCACCCGAGCTAAACGCCACCACGCTGGATTTCAGCTTGAAAGTGTTTTGAGACTTGCCAAAAAGTGCCAGGTCGTAGGCGAATTGTGCATCGACCAGTTCAAGACTTTCCAGCTTAGGACAAACTTTATTATCTATTTTTTTTGCTCCTTGAAGTTGATTAAAACTAGCTTTTGTTGATAATGTGAGTGAGCATTAGAGTTGGTTTCTTTTGCGCAATTCGCGAACGAATAGAGTCGATTTTCGAAAGCTCGCGCTCAAGATAAAGCGATTCACAATGATGTGATTCTGCCTTCAAAGCTTCGCTTTCGTCTTGTTGACCGTTTCGCTCCATGCACAAAGCGTGTTCTTCCAATATTTGTGCCAATGTCAAATAATCAGGATTGGCATTTGTTTTAATCATGTCGGCAGCAGTTTTAAAATGAAGTTCGCCCTCTTCGCTGCGTCCCTGTCCAAAACGAATTCGTCCAAGTACAGTCTGACAATGTGCCATGAATTCAATAGACTCTTTAGCGTTTTTGCCCTCGACCAGAGCTTGCTTGATTTGTTCGGTTGCAAGGTCATATTTCTCTTTTTGAGTGTTTATGCAGGCTTGAATCAAATCTAAGCGTGCCTGAACCATGTCGGGGCTTTTATCCAACGATTTTTCGTGTTTTTCTAAGACTCTTTGCGCTTTTTCGAATTCTTCAAGACGAATATGACAAAGAGCAAGATTTACTGCCAGAACCCTGACTACTTCTTTGCGTTTTTCAACTCGCAACAAGTTTTCCAGAATTGGAACTGCTTGAATATCGCGACGCTGACCCAGATAAGAGCATGCCAGAGTATTTGCAAGCAGGCTGTTCTTAGGAACGCCAACCGATATAGCTTCATTTTGTTGAGATGCCCATGCCATGCGAGCAAGAGCCTCAAGTTCGACACATCGCCCCTGGATGAGCAATAGTTTTATCTGGAGCAAATAGCAAGAGCTGAGTTCGAAAAATGTGATTGGATAAAAAATACTAGACCACAAAATTGCTTTATCGAGATTTGAAGACAACGAGTGAAAATTGCGATTTTGAAACTGTTTTTCAAGTACCAGAGTGAGATAGTGACAATAAGCCCAGCCTGCAAGCAGACTGCCTATGATCATCGTAAGAAATATCTTTATGGGAATGAGCGAACTCAAGAGCCCGCCTGTAATCGAGCCTAAAATAACGAACCAGATTGCGATTTTTAACGTTCGTTCGCGATATCTTTTGCCGTAGGCCGCAAGATCATTCGCCAGTCCTTCGTCAATTAGCTCAATCTTGTCTATTTGGCTTGGTAGGGTCATAACAGGTTCCTAATAAGCTTCTAGCTTAACTATACCCAGATAACTGATTCAATTAGGAATTTGCTATTCTGTTCTAAATTAAAAGTGTCAGCGCGGTCAGGGATTTTGTTATCTGCATCCAAACTAAAACCAAATGCAAACCAGTCGCTGGTGAGAGTCTGTTTATGGGCATTGATAGTCTCAGGGGCGCTACAGGGGTGCAATAACAGCGTAAGTGACCAAGCACAGATGGCGGGCGCCAAAAAGTCAGAAGACAAGGCGATGTCTGCCTGTGTGATTCGAAATGACCAGATTTTTTATAAAGGCAAGCTGGTTGGCACTTTGCCCGAGTCTAGTTTGAAAGAGGCGCAACAAGCTCTGGAAGCGGCGGGCTTTTATCCAAAACTGCCGGACGGAATTCTGGTTCCAGAAATTACACCGCTTAACGATGGGCGAATCTGGTTATCTGGAGGAGTGGGCAAAAACAACACTTATAGCAGTCAAACCTGGTTTTTTAATCCTTCCACCAAGCATTTAGATAAAGGTCCAAATCTGAAAAGTGAAAGCATTAAGCATGCAACTCTTGTGTTATCTGATGGAAGAGTGCTTGTAAGCGGTGGATCTACTGCAAGACCTGTTGAAATTGGCATTGTTTCGATCCTGGATCCAAAAACAAATGTGATTGAATCATTAGGTAGTCTGGTTTTTCCGCGCTACGAACACTCTATGGTCGAGCTTGCCCCAAATATCATTGCCATTACTGGTGGTGCTACTCGCAATGGCGACCAGGATGAAGTAGAGATTTTCGATTTGGAAAAGAAAAAAAGTCGGATGGTTGGTCATCTTTCTCTTCCGCGTAAACAGCATCAAAGTTTGAAAATAGACAAAAATCAAGTTCTTGTTTTGAAAGGAAAAGGATTCGAGTACACTGGCACAGAGCTTGGTCCTGAGCTATTTGTTATTCCGGAGAATAAATAGGACGGTCTCTTTTATTAAGTAATCTCGACTGAATTAGACCTTCTAGCTTGCTTTTCAAGGTTGCAGGAGATTCTTCAAGCGGTAATTTGAGCAGGTAAGAAGCGCCTTGAATCTGTTCTGAGTCAAGTTTGCTTGCATCATCAATTACAAACACCACAGGAATTGAAGCCAATTCTTCGTCGCTTTTTAAGCTTTCGAGCAGGGCATAGCCATCGCCTTCTAAAAGACCAGCTTCGCACAAAATCAAGTCTGGAAAGTTCTTTTGAGCAAGAAACAATCCAAGCGACATGCTGGAAGCAGGAATAAACTGGTATTTCGATGGGTCGAAAAGATCTTTCACCAGCGAAATATTATTCTGGTTCTTGCTAACATACAAAATATTGCTGGTATTAATAGTGGTGCTCCTTCTAAGCTTTCTGGTCTGAATTTAAAGTCCCAGCTCGCTTTTTAAAACTTCCAAACTGCGCTTGTAAGCCAGCTCGGCTGCATCTTTGTTATAGGAGGCTCGCTCATCGCAGTTGAAGCCGTGCCCAACATTATCGTATTCGTATACAGTGAAGTTTTTGTAATTAGACAGTTCGGATTTCACCTTTTCACGCACCGATTCGGGAATCAGTTGGTCTTCTACGCCGAAATGCAGAATTGTTTTACATTTGATGTTACTTGCGTCTTCCAGGCAGGCGTCTATTCCGCCTGGATAGTAAGAAACTGCACAGTTTAAATTGGTGTTGGCTGCCAGTCTGAACGCTAGCTTACCACCCAGACAAAATCCTAAAGACGCCATCCGACCGGTGCAGGCTGAATGGTAGCGCAGAACCCCGCTTGCAGCTTTTAAATCGAGCAATCCTTGTTTTTCATCGAACTTTTGCATCAAAGAAAAAGCCTTTTCTTTGTCGGCTCCTTCATAGCCAAAATTGGCATGAGGCTGCAACCGCCAGAACAAATCTGGAGCAAGCACCACGAAACCTTCCTGGGCTAGTTTGTCTGCCATTTTTTTTATGTGTGAATTAACGCCGAAAATTTCTTGAATTAGCAGTACGCCTGGACCTTCGCCGCTTGGAGGAAGGGCTAGATAGCCATCGAAATAACCGTCAGAAACATGGGTAGTGATCATTTCGGACATAGAATTGACGCCTCGCTACTAATATTTTTGCCAGTTCAATTTTTGAATTTCAACTTTTGAATTTTCATCCAAGAGTTCATCTTCGAGGTTGAAATGAATCAGGCAATTGGCAGATGCCAGACCGCTTAACATGTGTGATTCTTGACCACGGGTCGGCTCGACCACCAGAGTATCATCTTTAGTTCTTTTTTGAATACCTCTGACAAATTCCATTCGACCGGCTTTCTTCTTGATTTTTCTACTCAAAATTGCCTTGGTTAGAGATGGTTCATTGGGTGAGATGCCTTGCAATTTCAGAAGTGCTGGCTTAACAAAAAGATGGAATGTAACCATGGCGCTAACGGGATTTCCAGGTAAGCCGAAAAAATACTTTTCTTGTTTTCTTGCAAAGTAAACTGGCTTGCCTGGCTTGATTGCGATTTTCCATAAAATGGTTTCTACTTTGAAATTGTCTTCAAGAACCGGTTTGACCAGATCGCGGTCGCCAACCGAAACACCACCAGTACAGATGATTATGTCGGCAAAATCAATTGCTTCCGTCATCTTTTCGATGGTGTCTTCTCTGGTGTCATTGCAATGCAATTTGATAATTTCTTTCAAGCCCAGAGACTTGCATGCAGCTTCGATCGCGTATGAATTGGAATTGAAAATCTGATTTGGTAAAAGCTTTTCGCCTGGTTGAACCAATTCGTCGCCGGTTGTGAGAATAGCAATTCGAGGTTGTCTAATAACGCTGAAGCTTGCATATCCCAGGCTGGCGAGAACCCCGACTACAGGAGGAGTTACTTGTGTATTTGCTTCGATTACACAATCGCCTTTTTTTAATTCTTCGCCTCTTTTTCTGATGTTTTCATTTGCGACGACGGATTTAGTAAACAAGCCAAGGTCTGATTGTTTTTCAAATTGACTGTACTCTTTCATCACCACGGCTTCTACTCCTGCCGGGACTGGAGCACCGGTGAGGATTTTGATGCATTCGCCATGTTTGATTTGAGAATGGTTTGTGCTTTTAGCTCCGGCTTCAAGCGATCCAATTAGTCTTAGAGCTATTGGATTTTCAGAATCAGCATTGCGTAAATCAGCTACCAGCACGCCAAAGCCGTCGACAGCAGAATTGTCGAACAATGGTAATTCGAAAGGCGAAATAACAGGCGCTGCCAGAATATGATTTAAAGTTTCAGAGATCGGCAATTCGACGCCATCTAGCTTTTTGAGCGAGCCTAATATTAGATTTCGAGCTTCTAGATAGGACAGCATATTATTTGCTGGATGCGCTGGTTTGCTTTGACTTTGCGTGTTCATGCTTATTGCCTCTAAGCATATCCAGGCTATGCAATACATGAGGGAAAGCAGCGATCATAGCGTCTTTCACGCCACTGGTTGAACCAGGAAGGCTTACAATCAAGGCATTGCCTCTGGTCCCTGCGACCTGCCGGGATAACATGGCGAGTGGATTGCGTTTTTGTCCGTAGGTTCGTATCGCCTCCACTACTCCTGGAAGAGGCTTTTCAATCAGATTTTGTAAGCAAGAAAAGGTGTTGTCTGTGGGGCTGACTCCGGTACCGCCTGTGGTTACAACGAGGTCGAATGATTTTTGATCAATGGCTTCGCTAATCAGCAGAGACAGCTCGTCTGGGTCGTCGGCAATGATTTTGAGCTCTATGTTTTCTGGTGTAAAGCCAATGCTAATTAAATGCTCGACGATTGTTTTACCTGATTTGTCTTCTCCTTTTCCCTGGCTCAAGCTGTCTGAAAGAACTATTACTCGGGCTTTCAGATCCTGACATTTGGTCTTTTTATAAAAATCAGATTTCCCGCCACTCTTGCTCAAGAGGGTCACGCCTTCGATTTCGGCCAGCTCGTCGAACATTTTGACCATGTCGTATATGGTTAGAACAGCAACAGAAGCGCTTGTTAGGGCTTCCATTTCCACGCCTGTTTTATAGATTGCTTTTACTTTCGTTCTAACGCAAACCGAGTCTTCATCTATGTCGTATTCGACTCCGACAAAGTCTACCGGAATAGGATGACAGTATGGAATTATTTGATGAGTATTTTTAGCTGCCTGAATAGCCGCCACTTTAGCTACTTCAAGCGCGTTGCCTTTGGGAAGGCTATGATTCTTGATTTTTTCTACAGTAGACGGACTCAGTCTTAAAGTCGCCTTTGCTTCGGCAATTCGCTGGGTGGAAATTTTGTCCGAAACATCTTTCATTGATTTTTCAACCTCCAATCTGAATCATCGCTCGATTGTTATAATCGGCTGCAAGGTCTTCTGCGGGTTCGTGTGCTTCAGGTTTTAGTTTAAGCGCTTCCAAAATTGTTTTTGCAATAACTTCATCGCTGCTGTTATTTCGTAGCAAGTCGCGCAGGCTGATTTCACTTGCGTCAAAAAGGCAGGGCTTGATTGAACCATCGGCAGTAAGTCGCAAGCGATTGCAGGTGCTGCAAAAGCTCTCGGTCATCGATGTGATAAAAGAGACGCTTAAGTTGGAGTTTTGAACAGAAAAATCTTTTGCCACCGCAGATGGTTCTGTTTCTATTTGAGTTAATTGATATTTTGACTCTATCTGGCGCAGAATCTGGGTGTAAGGAATTACCCTTTCAATATTCCAGCCGTTTCCCACAAAGGGCATGAACTCGATAAATCGAACATTTATTGCACTTTGGCTCTGGTTTTGCCCAAGAGTTTGCGCATATTCGACTATGTCTAGAATTTCATTGTCATTTACGCCTGCTATAACTACGACATTGAGTTTTAGCGATGGAAAACCACATTCGATAGCGGATTCAATTCCATCAAGCACGTCGCTTAAGCTGTCTCTTCCTGTGATTTTTTCGAATCGCTCTTTCTTCAAACTATCAAGGCTGATATTTAAATGAGTTACGCCTGCTGCTCGAATAGCTTTTGCATGTTTGGCTAAGAGTAAGGCATTTGTGGTCATTGCTAGAGTCTTTAAGCCGGCAGATTTTAGTTTGCCCAGTGACTTCAACAAGTCGCAAAGTTGATTGCGCACCAATGGCTCTCCGCCTGTAATGCGGATTTTGTCAACGCCTAGCGAAATGAAGATTTTGGACAGTGTTTCGATTTCTTCGAAGGTCAACAGTTTGTTTTTTGGCTTCCAGACTATATCTTCATCTTTTGAGGGCAGGCAGTAAAAGCAGCGCAGATTACATCTGTCTGTCACTGAAATGCGCAGATAGGAATGCTTGCGATTGTAATTGTCGATTAACTGCATGGCACGTTATGACGCTCGCTACAATTCACCCAGTGAGCTTCGCCTGTTTGGAATGTCTCTTTTTTCCATATTGGTAAACGATGTTTTACTGCTTCAATCACATAACGACAGGCAAGAAAAGCTTCGTCTCGATGGGCAGAAGCAGCTCCTACAAAGACAGCGAGTTCGCCAGGCATCAATTCACCTTCTTTGTGGACACAAATAACATTTTTGATTGCTGGATATTTAGTGTGGGCTTCTTGCAGAATCTTCATACCTTCTTGTTCTGCAAGAGTTTTGTACGTTTCGTATTCGAGTTTGAGAACCTCTTTGCCTTCGCTCTGATTTCTGACTCGTCCCTCGAAGGTGACAATTCCGCCTAGACTTTTGTCGGCACGCAGTTGCGTTGATAAATGAGCGGGGTCGATTTCGTCGCTGCAAATTTCAAAATGGCTTGATTTTTGGTTTGGGTTCATTGTTTGCCTTAACCTCCAGCCACGGGAGGGATGAAAACTATGGTGGAGCCATTCTTGACGGGGTCGCCCCAGGCAGCAAAGCTATCGTCTTGCGAAACTGCCAACCTGCTTGCCTCCAAACTGAAGCGATAGATGCTTGCCAACTCTTTGTACAGTTGTTCTAGAGTAGTTGCGGTCGTGCTTATCTCTTCAAGATCGAGCCCGCGCTCTTCACGTAAGATAGCGAAATATCTGACCTTGATTTGTTTTGTAGGCGCTTGAGCGAACATAGAATTGCCAGAAAATAATTATTGTCCCACAAAAATAGTGATACTTCCACGATAAGTAGTCATAATATAAGGGCAAGTTACTATGGGATGCGGTTTTGCAGATTTAAGCACTTGAAGGGGTCCTCAGATGTCCGGTGAGCCGGAGGAATTAAAGCTCGGCAATCTACTCACTTATTTTGGACTTGTCTCAAAAGAAGATGTTTCAAGAGGCTTGGCTCTATCAACCCAGACCGGGTTGCCGCTTGGCAAGTGTTTGTCTATGCTTGATTTGCTCAATCCAGCGACTATAAGAGCCTCGATAGAAGCGCAGTCTATGATCAAAGATGGTTTGCTCGGGCTTTATGATGCCAGAGAAGCCATGGGTATGGTTTATCGCAAAAAATGGATGCTTTCAGATGCGCTTATTGGACTTGGTGTGGAAGCTTATGCGTCTAAGGGCACAAGGCTTGGCGAATTGCTTTCTGCTGCGCACTGTATAAATGACGACCAGCTCGATATGTCTTTGAGAGTGAGCGATACGTCGGGTCTTCCCCTTGGTCGGGTTTTGCTATTGCTCAATCGGATCTCTACTCCGTCACTTGATTTGGCGCTCGGTCTACAAAAGGAGGTGCGGCTCGGGAATCTGAATCTCGCTCAGGCGCAAGAGCGCTTAGAGAAAGAGCTCGTTCCGCTTGTGGTCCAGCCTGATTCGAATGGTCAGAAAATAAGACTTGGTGAAATGCTTGTACAAGCACGACTTCTAACGCCCACAGAAGTCATGTCGGCTGTGGAAATGGCGCAAGCTAATGACAAAATGATTGGCGAAGTTCTGATTGATATGGGTTGGGTATCAGAAGATCTTTTGACAGCGACGCTAAAATTGCAAGAAATGATCTGGAAAAGTCAGTTATCTTTAGCCAAAGCGGCTGATCTTCTGAATATGATTCACAAGACAAATGTTAGTCTTGAGCAGGCAGTCAAAGATACAAATTCGGTTCCAAACGATGTCCAGCGCAATCTCTTGTTTTTAGACTTTCTGCGCTTGAGTGGCTATCTGAGCCGCGAATCAACTAAGAATGTTATTGGCGAAATAATGGCGAATCCTGACCTTATCGCCATGATAATGAAAAAGGCGCAACGCACAGAAGAGCTATCTTCTGGTTATTTAAAAGAGGCAATCAAACAAAGTTTTCGTGATGCGTCGATGCTTGCAAATATTTTGCGTCATCTAAAACCAAAAGATGAGCAAATAATAGAGTCGGGGCTTGCCATTCATGAGTTATTGCAGCGCGGAAAATTGACTTTAGAACAAGCATTGATCAATTTTGCCATGCGAAAAAATCAAATTGAAAATGAACCAGACTGAACCAATCAAAAAAAGAGAAGTCTGGCAAAGTCCTATTGGCGCTCAAGAAATAGCTAGTGGCAGTATCAAGCTGTGCGAATCGCAATTTGGTTTTAAGCAAAACGAAAATAGAGATCCATTTGTGTATTGGGTCGAAACCAGACCTCTTGAAGGCGGGCGCAATGTGGTAGTGCGTCGAAGTGAAGCCGGCGCCAATGACATGTTTCCCCAGGGATTCAACGCACGCACTCTTGTGCACGAGTACGGTGGCGGCTCATATGTGGTCATTCCAGACAGTAAAGAGTTTGGCGAGACAGAAGAAATTATTGTTTTTGTCAATTACAAAGACCAGAGTCTTTATTTAGCAGCAGCTGGTAAAGAGCCTCTCAGGCTCACCGGTGAAGGACCATGGCGTTATGCAGATTTGGTCTACGACAAAAAACGTAAGCGCATAATTTGTGTGATGGAAATTCTCTCTAAGTCTGGCGGGGAGCCACAAAATGTCATAGCCGCTGTTTCGCTCGAGCGCAAAGAAGAGAATGCTTTGAATGAACCCACTGTTCTTTTTGACGGACATGACTTTTTTGCTTTCCCCCGTCTCAATGATGATTGCTCACTTTGTGCTTTCATTGCCTGGGAGCATCCCAATATGCCCTGGGATGAGAGTCGTCTATTTTTAGCTGATTTGAACGAAGCCGACACAAAGCCTGTAGTAATAGCTGGAGGTAATGAAAATTCAGTCTATCAGCCGTTGTTTGCACCCGATGGAAGTTTGTTTTTTGTTGATGAAGAGTCTGGTTTTTGGAACATTTACAAAATAGCTAATCCCAAATGTTCGTCTGACGAAAATATCAAAGAAGCAGTCATGTTGATGTCGGCTGAATTCGGGCTTCCGCTCTGGGTCTTTGCCGACCCCACTTTTGCTTTGGCAGAGGATGGAAAGAGTTTATACAGCGTCTATTGTCAAAAAGGTTTGTGGCATTTAGCTTTGTTGCAATTTGACCAGCACCAGAATAGCTATTCGTTGTGCGAAATTGAAACACCTTTTACCGATATGGATTACATTTCAGCTTGCGGCTCTAAAATTGTAATGATTGCCGGAGCACCAAATATGGTGCGCTCGGTAATCGAATTCGACACGCTTAAAAATAATTACCAGATTTTGCGCATAGGCTCTAGTCTCGACATAGACCCAGGATTCATCTCTATACCAGAGGTTATAGAATTCGAAGGCGCCAACAACGATTTAGCTTATGCATTTTTCTACCCGCCCCAGAATAAGAATTTTAGGCCAGACGCAAAGGATAAACCACCCTTGATTGTTCGCAGTCACGGTGGCCCTACGTCGGCTTCGGATGCGGTTTTGAATCTTACTTATCAATTTTGGACCAGTCGCGGTTTTGCTGTTGTTGATGTCAATTATGGTGGAAGCACAGGATATGGACGTAAGTATAGAAACCGGTTGTTGAAGAACTGGGGCGTAGTCGATATGCTCGATTGCAAGGGTGCTGCAACTTATCTCAGCGACAAAGGACTGGTGGACCCCAATCGCCTTATCATTGCCGGCGGCAGCGCAGGCGGATATACAACGCTTTGTGCATTGACTTTTTGCGATACTTTTACCGCTGGATGCAGTTATTATGGTATCGGCGATCTGAAAGCCCTGATGAACGATACCCACAAGTTTGAATCAAGATATTTGGACTCTTTGATTGGTCCGTACCCTGAGTCCCAACAGTTGTATTATGATCGCTCGCCCATAAATTTCACTCAAAAGCTCAATTGTCCGGTAATCTTCTTTCAAGGATTAGAAGATAAGGTCGTGCCGCCTTCTCAAGCTGAACAAATGGTTACTGCTTTGCGCGACAAAAAGCTCCAGGTGGCTTATCTGGCTTATGAAGGCGAGCAGCATGGATTTCGTAAAGCCGAAAATATAAAGCGAACAATGGAGGCTGAGCTTTATTTCTATTCGCTTATTTTTGACCTTGACCTGAAAGAAAAAATTGAACCCTGTTAAGATTAAGCGGTTGTTCTGGCAAGCTTTTATGCTCAAATCATCCAAACCGTTTATAAGCCTAATCATTATTGCGACTTTGTGCTCTTGTGCGTACAGAGGTGAAAGTCATGATAAGGCGGTTAAGGAAATGGCTCAGGGTATGGTGGAAAAGGGAAGTACGCTTTTATCAGAACGAAAATATGATGAAGCAAGTCAAATGTTTCAGAAAGCTCTTGAGCTAGATCCACGAAACGATAACGCTTTTGTATTCAAGTCGAATTTGCATTTGCAAAAAAATGAAAACGAGCAAGCCCTTGCCGACGCAACATCTGCCTTGAAACTCAACAAAGACAATGTGTTTGGTTATGTCAACCGCGCTTGTGCTTTGATAAATCTCAAACAATATGAGCCAGCCATGGTCGATTGCAGTAAAGCAATTGAAAAAGATCCCACTTTCTACTCGGCTTTTGGCAACCGTGGAGTGGCTCTCTTTTATCAAGGCGAATACAAAGAGGCTGTCCGGGACCTCACTATTGCTATCCAGAAGATCAAAGACAAAGACGCTGCTCAGTTTTATTTCATCCGTAGCCAATGCTACAGAGAATTAGGCAAGGACAAGCTTTCAGCTTCTGATAAAGCCAAATCGCGAGAGTTAGGTTACAACTTTACAGAAATTAAGCCACAAGAGTCCAAATAGCCTTTATTATTAGACTTTGTCAAGCGGACTCTTCGAGGTTTGCAGAATTGGAATTAATGAGTAAATTGCTCGTCTGCGTTAAGGGAAAGCATTGTAATCGCCGCAACAGCCCCTCGGTCTTCAAGCAGCTGAAAATGCTTATAGAGGAATGCGAGCTAGACAAGGTTTTCAAACTGAAAAAATCGGATTGTTTTGGGCTTTGTGAGCATGGTCCTGTAGTCAAATTCAAACCAGATGGGCATAGTTATCTCAAGGTCACCAAAGATGACTGTGTAGATATAATCCGGTGCCACGTAGATGGAAGTCCGCCGGAAGGAAAGCTCAATTTAATGCATAAGAAAAAGCGATAAATTACTCTAACTTTCATGACTGACGACAAAACTGCCACAAAAAAAAGCGCCGACTTTAAAAATCTAACTTTTGCTCAAGTCAAAGAAGACGTGGAGCGAAGACGCCCGCAAATCAAAGAAATTCTGCAGGCTAAAGCAGACACCCTAGAGAGAGTTAGACAACTTGAAAGCTTCTCTAAAGAAAGAGATAAAGAGCTTGCTGCAATCAAGTCTAAGGGCATCGAGATTGAAAGACTTGCTCATTTAGATGTTCTTACCGAACTTCCAAACCATCAAGCTTTCGTCAAAGAGATGCAGGCAGAATTATTGCGAGCCAGTCGTTATTCGCAAGAAATGTGCATTTGTCTTTTTAGTGTAGACAAAGTCGACGAAATTTATGACAAGTATGGTCCACTTACCAGAGACGCTATTTCTAAAGTAGTCGCCAATGTTATTCGCACATCTACCCGCGAAGTAGATATTTGTGCCGTTTATAGCCCGGTGCAATTTGCTATTATTTTTGCACAGACACAACAAGCACAGGCAGCTCTGGTTGCTGAGCGCATTCGCAAAAAGATAGGCGCCCAGGTCATATCTTACAACTGGGAAAGTTTTTCTATAACTGCAAGTTTCGGCATAGCAAGCCATCCTCGGCACGGAAGCGGTTATGAAGATTTATTGGCCAAGGCGCTTGAGTCATTAGAGCATGCCATCGAACGTGGTGGCGACCGCGTTTTTTGTTTTTAAATTTTAAAACCGAGCAGATTTTCTTTATTGGTTGATTTTTTTACGCCACCGGATATGGTGCCTGAAGCATGCGAACGTTTCGCGGAGGTGCATATCTGCTTAAATTAACCCCGATGACCCAAAGAGCCATTTAAGTGCCACTAAGTTGCCTAAAGTGATATTTAATTGCCTAAAGTGCCGGGAAGTTGCTTAAAGCGCCACATCATTACCTATAAGGTTAAGAGCTCCACAGGACAGGCTGTTCTGAAAACCCTCTCCAGGAACCTTGATTAGCCCCCAGATCAATTTAAGGGCAATCCAAGGCAATTCACCCTAATCGATATTCAAGAACAGAGCGATTCGTTTAAAATCGACCTTATTCCTTGCGGAGATAAATAACTGAAGCCTCGTCTTTTTCGACCATGCTCCAGTTTGGATCTTTTGAAAGTGCGTTTGCTAATTTGGCATTTACTGGCATTAAAATCCATTTGATCTTAAACTGGTCCAAAAGGGCTTGCCAGCCTGGATCTGTCTGAACTATTGTTCCGTATTTGCCATAATAATCCTGACCATAAAAGTCTGCCCGGTCGTCGATAAAGACTTTCATCTTCAATTTGTAAAACAAGAGACCGCCCCAGTTGTCCAGGTTGAATCCTGAATCGCCTACCTGGGCTGGACGAAGATTTTTATCGATGTATTCGAGTGTTTTGCTAGGTGTTGTTTCTTTGTTAAAGCCAGCCTTCATCATTGGCGTAAAAGCAAGACAAATTACCATAATGGTATAAACGATAGATAAAATGCGTTTTTTGCTATGTTTTTCTTGTTGGTCAAACTCAGCAAAACTTTTTTTATATTTTGCAAAAGTCGCATTAGAGCTGGCATCTTCGTTGCTTGTTTCAGTCCTCTTTTGAAGCAAAACACCAATCAAAGGCGAAACGGCAAGAGCGAAGATTGGTATGTTTCGTACTGCAGACAGTGCAAGGTGCAGAGTGAAAACGCTTGTCAAAACTGAGCTCAGAGAAATTTTTTCGGGACCTTTATATTTATAAAGAGCGAAAATGAGAGTAAAAACTAGCAACTCAAGGCAAATGGCGTGAATATTTCCGTGGAAAACAGGGGACAAGTATTCATCTGTATTGGCTAGAATTTTTGTGCCTTTCAGGTAATTCAAGATATACAAATGGAGTTCGAAAAAATTCGGATTGCAAAGTGTAGTGGCGCCTGTAGTGGCAAGCGCAAGAAATAGGAATTTTAATTTCTCTTTAGTAGCCCCAGATAGTATTGAACTCAGGATATTAATACAAATAAGTACCAGTCCTAGAGGAAAGGCTGGATGGCAATTAACCCAAAGTAGCATGGTCACAGATAAAAGAATGACCATTCGAATACCGGAAATTGTGTGTCGCTCGAACTTTTGCAAAACTGAAAGATAAATCGCAAAGCACAAAAAAGTAACTATATGCGGGCGTGCAAGCCAATGTACGGCCGAGGCAAAAATGGCGATGATGCTTATTAGAGTTGCAATTCCAAGGCTGGCACCTGCAGATCTTTGCCAATCGTAGGTTTTGACGAATACAAAGGCGATGGTTGAAGCACAGAAAACGGCAAGCAGATTGAATCCGCCAATATTAGTTAAAAGGGCAGCTACTAAATCGAAAAACCATTCGTACGGGACCCAGGGTTTGTCTGGAAACGAATACGAAAAAATATCTGTATGAGGAATTTTGTGGTGGTCAAGGATAAACTGTCCAGCTGCCAGGTGCCAGCCGATTGAACAGTCTTGAAACAGATAACTGGGTCTTACAAAGAGAAGTATCTGCATTATGCAGATGTACAAAATATCGCCAACGTCAGGCAGGAAAGATGAAGACTGTTGCTTGCTTTGTTCAGGAACCACTTGCTGCACTGGCTGCGTCTGCTTCATTATTTAACTCTTGCGCAACAGATGAAAATGCATTTGAAACTGCTGGACCGAGTTTTCCTGGAGCGAAAGCAAATACCAGAGCAACAAGAGTTGCAATAAAAGCAAGAAGAGCGCCGTATTCGGCTATTCCTTGTCCATCTTCTTTGCGAATTGATTTATTGAGTTTAGTTCTTAGCTTTGTCATATTTTCAAAAAATAAACCGATTTCGGTTCGTTTTTTCTGGAATGGGCCCATTCAACTCTCATTCATTACGGTAAAACAAATCAGACTGAAATGGAACCTTTGAGGCCAGACTTTTTATATAGACCCTTAGTAATAATTGAGTAGCGGTGCTAGACCGCCACGTAAAAGGCTAACTGGAGCAAGCTGATAAAAATTGATCCTGGTGCACGCTATTTTTATTCTATCAGTCGGTTGATTTTTTGGACAAATTTTTCAGTTTTTAATTTAATTGCTAGTGTGGACCGGCAGGGTGAAATAAATGCCAATGCCTCTGCCAGCTTCTGATTCCGCCCAGATCTTGCCGCCCAGGCGCTCCACATTGTTGCGAGCCAGGTACATTGAAAGCCGCTGACTGTAAGTGTTTTCGGTATGTTTGCCTTCGATGAATCCGGCAAACATATCGGTAATCTCTTCTTCGGGAAGACCTGGTCCCGAACTGGTTACGCTCAGGCGCATCTCTTTATTGCGAATAGAACTTTCTACTCGCACACGACCACCGGGAGCGGTGGCATCTATTAGTCTATTAAGAGAATTTGTCAAAATGCTTTTGACTGCTTCTTTATTGGTGCTTACTTGTGGTAAGCCGGTAGCAGCCTTGTAATCGAGCATTAATTGTCTTTGCTGTGCCATTGGGCTGACTTCTTCAAGACAATCAGAAACCAGGCGCGAAATGATTATAGAATCGCGAGGAGCAACCGGTTCGGGAACAATCCCGCCATACATCATGAGATAGCTATCAACTACTCCAAGAAGATTCTGGTAGCTTGTGTGCAGTTCCGCCAGTGCCTGCGCCACTTGAGGATGCATATTATTAGTAGCTTGAGACATTATTGCAGCCCATTTGGACTCGCTTTGGGCGAGTGGAGACCGTATAGCATCCTTGAGCATACCAACCATTTCCTGGCGAAGCTGGGCATTTTCGCTGCGAATTGATTTGTCACGCAAAACCATGACATAGCCCTGAATTTGATTGTCTTCACCGGTAATTGGCTGCAAGTGTGTCAGAACTTCGATTTTTTTGTCCTGACTTGCGTGAAAAACAACGCCTTCAGGGTGGAAATTATTAATCACAATATTAGGGTCAGTGGAGCGCGCAAAATTAATGCTGGCAAGACTCGCTCTGCCTGCGTCAGGGCGTCTGACCAGGTCAAAACACAATTTGCCGGATGTTTGACCTTCCGAAAGTCCTATCCAATTCAAAAATATTGGATTTGCCGAAAGAACGTTTCCGAACTGGTCGATAATTAAAAAGCCCTCGGTCGAAGATTGAAGTACTGCATCCAGTTTGTGCTGCAAAATGACTGCTTGTCTGTTAGCCTGATTTATTTGCTTAGAGACTTCGGATATCTGGCGAGTCTGAGTACTGATTTGTTTGCTCAGAGTTTCCAATTTGAGCGCGGCTTCTTCGACTTGTTTGCTTTTTTCGGCCAGCTCCTCTTTCTGGTCGTGCATTTTAGACTTTAAATTCTGAGTGGAAGAACGCATTGTAGACACTGCAGTATCAATCAATTCGCCCAGTTCCATCCATTCGCCGTTGAGCTTGTCCAGAGAGGGAATGATTGCCTTTTTGTTGGCGATATCTTTTGTGCGCGAAATCAAAAAACGCAATGGTTTTCTTACTTGAGCGTTGATTGCTACTGAAAAAATCAGACTTAGCAAAAATGCGACGATTCCAAAGCCAAGGGCGGCCACAAGTGAGCCGATGAATTTAGACGGCGAGTCGCTAAGCGGTGTCGATAATATAAGTCTTGCATATTCTTTCTTGTCGCCTGGATTTAAGAACGGAACTTGATACCACCAGCGGTTATCCTTTTCGAAACTCTTGTCTGCACGTTTTAAGTCAACTGGAAAGAAAGGCTTTAGAAGCGGAGCCAACAAGCCGTATGGTGAGCCGGGAATTGCTTTCAAGCCGTTTTTGCTTAGATCTGGAATGAAGCTACCGCCATTTTTGACCAGGCTTGGTGTAATGCTTACTATTCGATTAGCCCTGCTTGAAACCAGAACAACATCCATATTGTTAATGGGGTCTGCTTCGTCAAGACTGAGCTTGGTCATTTCTCCTGTGAGAAATTCCATGTTCAACGGTTGGATGATCCCAAGTACACACGATAAATTTCCAGATGGATCTGTAATTGGAATCAGACAAGAAATACTAAGGCCAGGAGACAGACTGAGTTCTGAAAAATTGCAAAAAGGCTCGATGTCTCGAACGACTGTGCGAAAAGATTCGAATGCCTGAGCATTAAAACCTGCCTGGGGGGGTTCTGTGCTGTATATGATTTTTCCATTCTTGTCGAACAAACATCCAATGCCGGTAAATCTTTCTTGCGAAAGAACTTTATTCATTTCATCGCCAACGGCATTTGAATTCTTTTTGAGGGCGGCACTTTTAAACTCGGAAGAAGAAGCAAGCTGACTTGCAAGGCGCTTGCACATAGCAATTACAACCTGGAAGTCGTCTGCCATTTTTTTTGCTGCCACGCCGACTTTTCGGTCGGCAGAAAGACGCGTCTGGACGAACTCGTTTAGTGTTGAACTACAGGTCCAACCGGTCATCATGACAATAATCACGATGACGAAATAGAAAAAAAGTTTCGATGTTATTCCCAAGAAGAAGCGACCTCTATATTAAGAAGTTTAGCTCCTTTTTTTATTTGCTCTCAGCCTTTTTTCTTAGTTCTACTTGGACTTGAATAGCTCTAATCAATTGGTTGGGACCACAATATCCCAACTCAAGCAGAATCTGCCCCAGCGGCTTATTGTCTTTGCCGGCGCTGGCATCATTTTTTTGGATGCTAAGAGCTTCGTCTAGCTGATAAACAGTTATGTAGCCTAGGTCGACAAGTATTTGTCCAAGAAGATATCTGACTTCCCCAGATTCGGTCTCGACACTTCCGTTACCGGAATCTTTGGTCCTCGAATTAGCTTTGGAATCTTTATTGGTCATTATTCTCGCCTGTCACCCTGTTTAATTTCAGATCGCTGGATACACCCAAAATACTCAACTTATGGCTGCTGGGTTTCCCCCCTGACCAGGTTCGTCGGATTTCGCCGCACCCAACGATCTGTAAGGTCTAATTATAGACGAAATGCGCACAAACTGGATCTGGATGTCAATATCGCCAAGATCAACTATAGCAAAATGGAGGATGAAATGGGGTGCAACGCCAGGTAACCAACTAGTCTTGAGCACCCATTGCAAAATCGTTGCCGTTATCAGAGATATTCCATTTGAGCAGTTCACGGCGCCATTCAAGGTCTGCTTGGGCTTCTTTTATTAATTGAGAAAGTCCCTGAAAGTCTGCAAATGAAAGATCTACTGCAACACCAATGTCGAAAGTGAGTTTTACACGCTCACAAGCTGGGGTGCAGGACATGCAAACTATATGTTCGAGTCCACAGACTTCAATCAAGTGATTTTCTTCGCACGCAAGAGGATCCTGTTGCCAATTTAAGAGCTCCAGGAAACTTTCATCTTCCATGCTTTGTTGAATCAAAAGAACAAGGGCCTGATACTGAGTGTGATTCAAGTAGATAGTGATTTCCTGACGGCGAAAATCCAGAGCAAACTCACCATTTTCTTTGTCGAGATAAAGATCAGCAAACGGATTGGCGAAGCTGATTTGGTAAGCCGTGCTGGTTTTCATTCCCTTGTTTCCTCTAACCTACAATCTTATACCCACAAGTCGGGTCACGCTTGAGCTTTGGTCCAGTTTGCAAAATCCTTTGCATGATAAGTAATTATCAGGTCTGCACCAGCTCTGGTTATAGAAGTTAATACTTCTTCTACTACTTTCTTTTCGTCAATCCAACCGTTTTGAGCGGCTGCTTTTACCATCGAATATTCGCCTGAAACGTTGTACGCTGCAACGGGAAGATTCGTTATTTGACGAGTAGCATGAATGACATCAAGATAGGGCAAGGCTGGTTTTACCATCACGATGTCTGCGCCTTCCATGATGTCGAGTTCCACTTCGCGCAAAGCTTCGCGACCATTTGCCGGATCCATTTGATAGCTTTTGCGATCGCCAAATTGTGGAGCCGATTGCGCAGCTTCTCTAAAAGGTCCGTAGAAAGCTGAGGCAAACTTTGCACTGTAAGCCATTATTGGTGTGTTGGAAAATCCATTCTGGTCGAGAGTCTGACGAATTGCTGCTACTCTTCCATCCATCATATCTGAAGGAGCAATTATGTCTGCACCAGCTTGAGCCTGAGCTAAAGCGGCTTTGGC
The DNA here is from genome assembly GCA_964572515.1 of uncultured Candidatus Obscuribacterales bacterium. Lineage (GTDB taxonomy): Bacteria > Cyanobacteriota > Vampirovibrionia > Obscuribacterales > Obscuribacteraceae > Aved-18. The sequence continues at coordinate 49,208 of CAZNEW010000001.1, forward strand.
TAATATGTTCAGACTTGCATCATTCTCGATTTGTCCATCAGAAACTATTCCGCAATGTCCATGACTCATGTACTCGCACAAGCAAGTATCGGCAATGACTACGAGTTCTGGAAATTCTTTTTTGAAGGCGCGAATAGCTTTTTGAATTATGCCTGATTCTTCAAACGACTGGCTTGCTTGTGTATCCTTCTCGTCTGGAATGCCAAAGAGAATGACTGATCCAAGTCCCAACGCTTGAATGTTTTCGAGTTCGAACATAGCCGAATCGATAGTTTGTTGGCAGAAGCCAGGCATTGAATTTATGGGATTTTTCTTATCTTTTCCGATGCCTTCAATAAGGAAAAGAGGGTGAATCAGTTTTTTTAGGTCGATTTTTGTCTCGCGAACCATGGCTCTGAGCGCTTGGCTGGACCTCAAACGACGCGGACGATAAAGGGGATCAAATTGGGATTCGCTCATGTTGAGTCGCGATTTAGCGGACTCCGTGACCAGATTAGTCATCTTCGGTCGGATTCTCCTTGCGATATGAAGTAAATAGTATATATGTTTTGCTCAGCCCTGACAAATACGCCCTTTACCTTGTGACTTGGCATTTTGAACGGCCCTTAAGCTTCGCTCGAGTAAGTCGCTAAAGCGCTCTTGTTCCATAGCTGCTGCAATGCCTGCACTTGCAGTGACTTTGAAAATATTGCCTTTCGATTTATGCGGTACTTGAGCAAAATTCAAAAGCAAGTCGTCGACTGTTTCCATTGTTTCGCGCAGAGGCAGACCATAGTCGAGAATGGCTATGCGATCTCCATTTACACGCCCAATCAAATCGGTATGACGAAAAACTTTGCGGATTACTTGTACGAGTGCAAGCAGAGTGCGGTCGCCAACTGCAAAACCAAAAGTGTTATTGAGACTTTTGAAATTATCGATATCGATTACAGTAAGTATCGCTCGAGAAGCTCCAGGAAGATTGGCTCTGGCCTTGAGTGAGCGTTGGGCAAGATCAACAAAATGGTCGTAATTAAGTATTTGAGTTAGTGGATCATTTTTCAAAAGTTTTTTGAAGATCCTGAAGCGTTCTAGTTTTCCAGAGACAGTTGCCACCAGTAATTCTGGAATTACTGGTTTTACTAGATAATCGTCAGCCAGAGAGCGAGCGCCTTCCATGTGTGCTTCTAAGTTGTTATCGCCTGTCAAAAATAAAACAGGAACAGTTGCGAATCGTTCGCTTTGTCTTACATATCGAGATAGTTCGAAGCCGTCTATTTGACTTGAAGCTGCGTCAAGCAAAATCAAATCGGGACTAAAGGCAAGCAGTGATTCTTCAAATGCAAATGGATCGTTTTGCCACAAAACGTTATAACCAGCTCGCTCTAAGGTTTCAACCACAGACTGGGCCTGAAGCGGGTCTTGCTCCATACAAAGTACTCGATAAAGTTCGGGTTTGCCTCTGCCGAAAAAATATCTGAATTTTTCTAGTATCGCGTCAACTTCAACTGGTAGCGCAAGATAGGCATCAGCTCTAGCCTTTACTGTGTTTATCGATTCTAGAAAAGCATGTTCTTCACCAAGCACAATTATGGCGATATTTTCTCCGCCAGGAAGTGCTCGAATCTGACTGATGAATTGATAAGCGTTCCCTCCGTGCACAGGAACGCAGACCAGAAGCCCATTTGGCATGTGATTTAAGGTCGTTTCCCATGCCTGATTGAGATCGCTACAAGGACGAACAGAAATTGCTTGATGAGAAAGAGCGGTTGAAAGCGCCCGCAATTTCTCCATGTTACTGCTCACTACAACAACATCGTGTGTTGGTACTATAGGTGGTGCCGGCGCTGGCTGGGGCGCTGGAGCCGGTACCTGAGCTGGAGTTGAAAAAGGATAAGGCGCTTGAGCCTGATTATAAGCTTGATTTCCAGAAACATTTTGGGCTTGAGGCGTCGGCGCCGACATGGGCGCTGGTGCTGAAACCGGGGCGGGTATTGGTGCTGGCAGAGGCGCGGAATTTGCTTGTGGTTGTTGTGCTCTAAGCGATGATTGCGAAGCTGATGGCGGTAAATTAGAAGACGGCGGCATTTTGATTGAAGCGCCAGTAAGTGAGGTCGAACCAAAACTGGTGTTCAAGCTTGAGCTTCCAGAGCTGCTGCCAGCAGGTGGAGTTGGACTTGGACTTGGACTTGCAGGCGGTCCGGAACCGCGAGAAGAGCCATAGGGGTCCGAACTACTTGCTGAGCTATATGCGTCATAAGCGCCTGAGGCTCTAAACGCTCCTGGGGCACCAGCCGCTCCAGATCCTCCATAAGACCCATAACCTGCGGTGGAATCAAGAGCGGATTGCATGCCGGGATTCTGCATGGCCAGATTATGCATGCCGCGTTGTCCACGCTCATCTGGCATGGTCATTACTCGTTCTTTTTCCTTTTCGAACAAAGAGCGAATTTGACTCAACATTTCCTTGAAGCTGCGCCAATAGACAATTACATCGTCTGGCTGGCGGGCGATGATTGTGGTGCACAAATTTTGTCCTGAACATGCGATATCGTAAATTTCAGAAAGTCGCATTTGTTCTTTGGTTTTAGATATTTCGGCAAGAATTGAAAAATGTTCTGCCAGTCGCTTTAAATTATCGGCATCCCAGGGACTTTGGGCAAAACGCACTACATGACCATCCATGTCGGAAATTCTGTCAATGCAAGTGTCAAGTATGTTTAGCTGGTCTTCCTGATTCATTTCAGCTGGGTTGTAAAAAGCGCTCGAGGGACTTAACGAGCCCTTCAATAGTATATTCCCCGGCCACGACATCTGCTTTGCCATAAATATCTAAAGCTGTCTTAGCTGTTTTGGGACCGATGCAGGCAACTATTACGCTTGCATAGAGATCAGATAATTTCTTGCCCTGCTCTAGATTGAATATCGAAACAAAGTTGCGAACGGTTTGGGAGCTCGTAAACGTAATAATATCTACTTCTTGGCGCATTATTTGCTCGAGTTCGGCGGATAGATCTTCGCTAGATTTCGGCAGGTTTGAAGAGTAAGCTTCTGCCATAAAAACCTCTGCGCCTAGTGCCTTGAGACCATCATTGATTGTCAATTCTCCTTTGAGTGTTCGCGGCCAGAATATTTTTTTGCCAGCAAGATCGTTCTTTGGAAACTCCTTTACTAGCCCTTCTGCACAGTAATCGCTTGGATGAAAATGCACTTCGATATTTTGGTCTTTCAAAAAATTTGCAGTAGATTTGCCTACTGCAGCCACTTTCACCTTTTTAAAAATTGCGTAAATCTCTTCAGCGGTTTGCAAATCGAATAAAGTTCTTATACGCTCTAGCACGCTAGATACGGCTCGTGGGCTTGCAAAAACTATCCAATCAAAGGTATCAAACTGTTTTAGGGCATTATCCAGATCTTCGAAGGAAGAGGGGGGATCGATACTCAGGAGCGGTTTTTCACAGACTGTGGCACCTTTTTGTTGCAGCAGTCTGGTGAGTTCGTTTTCACTGTTTATAAAGCTTGTGGCTCGCGTTACAAGTATCCGTTTGCCGCAAAGCCCAGTTTGATGATCCATCATCATGGTGCCGAGACTCGGCTTTCCTCTTTTTTTAGCTCTTCTAAGATTAGCTTCACTTCTTCGGTTTGCATCGAGCTGGCAAGTTCAAACCCTAATTTGCTTGCACCAGATGTACTGGCATCAAATTTTTTATTGATGGAGCTGCGATGTACAGATTTACCGTCAATTGAAGCAATTGCGCCGACAAGAGCGAGTTCATTTTCATTTGAATCGAATGTAGCTGATACTCCAATTGGAATCGAACAGCCACCCCCAAGTGCTCCTAGGAAGGCACGTTCAGCGCTTATCTCAATGCGAGTTTTTAAATCGTCTAATTTTGAAAGCAATTCAAAAGTGGTGGTGTCATCTATTCGGCATTCAATCGCAAGCGCACCTTGACCGGCAGCCGGAGTGGATTCATCCATGGACAAATACTTTACTATTCTGTCCTGTAAGTTCAATCTGTGCAATCCGGCTGCCGCTAGTATCATGGCATCACATTCACCTTCGTCCATTTTGCGCAATCGAGTGGTGATATTTCCTCGGATATCGACAAATTTGAAAGACGGGTAGAGTTTCTTCAGCTGAGCAATGCGTCGTCTGCTCGATGTTGCAACCACGGCGTTTGCTGGAAGCTCTGTAAGCGATTTGTTGTCACGCGAAACTATAACATCGCGCGTGTCCTCTCGCGATAGCGTGGCTACCAGAGACAGTCCTTCCGGGATTTCTACTGGCATGTCTTTCAAGCTGTGTACGACAAAATCTACTTTGTCGCTTAAAAGCGCTTCTTCAAGCTCTTTGACAAAAACGCCTCTGGTGCCGATTTCGGCGATTGGAATACTTCTTTTGGCGTCACCAGATGTGGTGATGGTAATTACTTCGCATTCGATTTGCGGGTGCAATTGTTTCAATAGCGAAACTACGTGATTGGTTTGATAAAGAGCTAGCTTGCTCGATCGAGTGCCAACCCTCACGATTCTGTTTCCTATTGTTTTGCGGGATGAACTGGTTGATTTTGAGTGACTTGATTATTTTCGCTTACTTGCGCTTGAGAAAAACTGCATTTCTTGCTCAGCGGGTCCAAATTGAACAGGTTGCGTAAAGTCTCTGCTTGTCTTGCTAAAGCTTGTAAATCAGAAGTTGATGCGGCGGCTTTCAGATTGACCATAGGAAGATGCAGAATCTGGTTGACAATTGCCTGACTGATTTCTTCCATGCGAGCTATCTCTTCGCGGCTCAATGCCTTATATTCGACACTGCCAGCTCCCTGGAGCTGAGCCTGTCTGATGGTTTCCACCCTTTCTTTCAATTCTGTGATAGTTGGAACCACTGCACGCGCTTTTTGCCAGGCAGTAAATTCATCCAGACATTCGAAAATAAGGTCATCCGCTTCTAGCGCCACTCTTTTGCGCTCTTCCAGATTTTTGTTCACCAATTCAGCCAGGTCATCTGTATGCTTGAGGGTGATACCATCTATGGTTGCAATTTCGGGATCGACATTGCGCGGGACTGAAATATCCACTACCAGGCATTTTGTTTGTGACTGAGCGAGTGCTTTTTCCATCTCTGCTTTCTTCAAGAGGTGACGGTGAGCAGAAGTTGCTACAAGCACCAGGTCTGACTGTGCGACTGCTTCGTGACGTTGGTCGAAATTGAAAGTGTCGTTTACTTCGATCGCTTTCGACTCAGAAGATTTGTTTTGAAAGCAATCCTGTAAATCGCGCTTGCTGCGGTTTACTACGCGTATCACTTTAGGTGCTTTCTTCGAGCTCAAAATATGTTTCAAGCAAATCTTTGCCATTTTGCCAGCGCCTAAAATGGTCACTTTCAATTTTTCGAATTCGACATTGCGCTCTTTAAAATAATCTCTGGCAATTTCAACTGCTGCTGAGCTGATAGAAACTGCTCGTTTGCCAAGCGAAGTCTGTGATCGAACTTTTTTGCCGCAATTGAGAGCTGATTTGAACAATTTATCCATCACTACACCGGCGGTTTTTGCCTCAAGTGCGCACTGGTGGGCAAATTTGACCTGGGACATGATTTGCCCTTCGCCCAAAACCATACTGTCCAGACCCGAAGCTACTCGCATTAAATGAAGGGCTACATCGTCACCCATCAATTTGTAGTTTGGACTCAGTGACGCGTGGTCGGTGACTTGCTGGACCGAACGGAAAAAGCTTTCGATTTCGGCAAAGCCTTTCGAGATATCTGAGACGACCGCATAAACTTCTGTGCGGTTACAGGTTGACAAGATGACGCTTTCGTTCAAATGCGGAAACTGCCCTAAAGCCATTAAACCGTGCTTCAGGCAGGAATCAGGAATGACAAGATGCTCCCGAATGGCAAGAGGATGAAAGTGAAAATTGACGCCGCAGACTATGAGATGACCCATTGAAATGACTCTTTGGAGAGTAGTTCATCAAATTATAGCCAGGTTTCTGGAGACCAACGTCCTCCGAAAGGCTGACTAAAGTTGGAAGATTGTTATAAACAGGTCAAAGCCGCAAAGCTACACGGATCCTGGCTTGATATTCTTCTTAAACAAAGAAAGTTTAGCAGCATCTAACCATTGATTTATCCGTAGCTTCTGCTGGGGATGTTGTCTTGCGGCTAGCCAGGCTAAGCCCTCGATGACCCGGAGGGAAGGTCTAGATAGAAAGTCTGCTTTGTTTTTAGGCAAAAAGTCTGTCGTGACGCCTGGTCGTTTTGTGAGTTTGAGCCAAGGCATCTTATTTAAAGTTTTAGTGCCAAGAGCCTCGTTTGGCAAAATAATAAGATCGGGTCGGCAAGACAAAAGTGTTTCTTGCGAAATACGTGAGTAACCCAGCTCTTTTCCAGAAAGAACATTAGTGCCACCACATACGGTTATAAGGTCGTTGATAAATGATTTCTTGCCCACACAAATAATAGGCTCAGCCCAGACACAAACAAGTGTTTTGCAGTTTTTTTCTGAACTTGTAAGTTGTTTCAGTTTTTCAATTTCAGAATCAAAAATCAGACTCAAACTGGTTGCTGTATTTTCCATTTCCAAAAGACGACCGATTTTTTTTAAATTGTTCGATATGTCGCTGATTTTTTCATTGGGTAACACTTCGACCTTGTAGTGCCGCTTTTGCAGTTGGAACGCCAGGGCCTCTTGTCCTTGCACAAGTAAGATGACGTCTGGTTTGATTACAGCCAGTTTTTCGTAACTTGCACTGACAAAGCTTCCCACTACCGGTTTTTGACCCTGACAAAAAGAAGAGATTCCACAAAGTTTACCTTCGCCGCCAAGTGCGTACACAAGTTCGGTATTGGATGGCGCAAGAGAAACTATTTTGCAGTCTTTCGACCAGGCGCACAGATTCGAGTTAAATGTAGCCCAAACCCAAAAAGAGACTGAAATCAAAAGCTTTTTTTTCTTGCAAGCCAATTTTTTATCTCCAGAAGGCGTCCATCGAGAGTTTTCTCCTGAATTATATAGGTCTTGTTTTGCAGACCAAAGTCGTAGATGGCAAGCTCGGTCATGCGATGAATCTGATCTAGATAGTCTTTGTCTATCCAGCGAAAACCGTCATCAACTGGCTCGAATAGTGGTGGGACTAGAATAATGTGGGTGTATTTTTGACTCTGAGCTCGAGCCATTTTGTAATAAGCCTGACTTGTAAAAGTCATTGCTTTGCACATCTGCCACCGCTGCCAAAGTACCCAGCAGTCAAGTACTCCTCTATCTGCAATAAAACTTTCTAGCTCATTTTCACGTGCAATCTGTTCGCTCAAGACTTTGATTTTGAAGTGTTCTTGTTCATCTAAAGGTATATCGCCTAGCTGAGCATATCCAAGACGCGAGCATAAAACTCGTGCCATTTCGTCTATTTGACAAAGTGATAGCTCGGGCGCAAGATGGTTAACCAGAGTGGTTTTTCCCACCGAGCCCGAGCCAGTGACAAGAATGCGCGGCATCTATCCTTTGAGTGGAGGGGTGGTGGCGCTCACAGGAGGCTGCTTCTGCTCTTGTTGATTTTGAGTCGGGCTTGGAGCTGGGGCAGCATGTGACTGCTGGACGGCTGGAGCTGGGCTATGAGTTTGCTGATTTTTGGGCATTACAGTATGAGTCCGAGACATAGTATCGACCAGGTCGATTCCTGTCAGTCCCTTCACCATCGTAACTCCCTGTGCAGCTACGCTTAGTACGTCAGATGTGATTTTGCCAAGCCCAGTGGTGTCGCCGCCGGTGGAAAGCAAAGTGACATTTCCGATTTTCGATAATGGCTGAGCGGCAGCCTGAACCAGTTCTGGCAGTTTTTCGATAACCATAGACGCCATCGCAGCGTCATTGTATTGTTTAAACGCTTCAGCCTTTTTAGCCATTGCTTCTGCTTCGGCTTGACCTTTAGCAGCAACAATAGTTGCCTCGGCAAGACCTTTGGCACGCTCAGCTTCGGCTGCGGCAAGACCCATTTGTCTTGTAGCGTCAGCTTCGGCTTGAGCTCTCAATCTTACCGCTTCGGCGTCACCTTTTGCTTTGGCTTCGGTTGCCTGAGCGTCACCTTCTGCCAGGATCCGACGTTTGTCTTGTTCTGCAAGCGCCATTAGTTTGATGCGGCTTTGTTCTGCTTCAGCTGGTTTGGTAATTTCAGCTGCAAGAGCGACTTCGCGCTTGAGCACTTCGACTTGTTGCAGTTCGACTTCTTTTTGAGCTTCGACGATTTTGATTTGCTGTTGTTCGAGAATTAGTTTTTGCTGCGACTTTGCTTTTGTAATGTCATAAACCATGTCGCTAGCTGCTTTTTGTTCGGCCACTTCCTGCTGATATTTAGCTTGGCTGACCTGGAAGTTCTTTGAAGCTTCTGCAACGCGAGTATCTGCTGCCAGCTTGGCTTTAGCTCCTTCTTCAGTTGCTTGTGCTTGAGCTATTTGAGCATCTCTTTGCGAATTGGCTTGGGCTATCTGTGTTTCTTTTAGCGCTTCAGCTTCACCAATTGCAGCACTTCGTTTGACATCGGCTGTTTGTTTTTTACCTAGCGCTTCAAGATATCCGACTTCGTCTCTGATTTCTTTGATTGTAAAAGAAACGACTGTCAGACCCATTTTGGCAAGGTCCGAAATTGAAACTGAAGCTACACGTTGTGCAAACTCGTCAAAATTTCCTATCAATTCTTCGACTGTCATTGTGCCCAAAATAGCTCTGAGGTGTCCCATTAGAGTTTCATGAGCAACCATTTGAATTTCATCGAGATCTTTGCCAAGAAATTGTTCAGCAGCAGTATGAATCGACGATTCGTCGCTTTTGACTTTGATTTGAGCGACGCCTTCAACAAATATCGGAATGCCGTTTCTTGTAATCATTGGTGCGTGCGAGCGCACTTCAATCGGCATGATTTCAAGGCTGAGTAGATTTTTTTGGTTGAACAGAGGAATTAAAAACGTTCCTCCCCCCACGATGATTCGAGGCTGACTGCCGCCCCCAGAGATAATCATGGCTTCGTTTGGACCGCACTTTTGATAAAGAGTAGGGAGCATGAAGAGAATGATCATAAAAGCAGCAATACCGACGCCAATAATAGTCATCGACATAAGGTCCATAAAAATACTCCTTGATTTGGGGCGCTTATTTAAGTAAGCAAGTCTAAATTTAAGTTCCCTTTTTAATAAGCAATGAATCGGCTTAATAAGTTTTCAATAGGGCTCGTTCTTAAAGATTATTTGGCTGAAAAATCCTTTTGCGGCTCCACAATAGCCGTAGAACCGTCGAGATCGGTGATTATTACTTTTGAACCTTTTTCGATATGTGCGTCTTTGTCAGAGCATCGAGCTATGCCGTTGTGCAATTTGTTGCCGACGATATAGGAAATTTCGCCCACGCTGCCATTTTTAATTGTCGACAACACCTCGGCCTCCTGCCCCACTGCAGCCCACTCACTAATCTGGGTTGCACCGGTCAATTTATTCATCATTAAACTTATCAGTCGTTTGAATATTTTGATGGCTAAAATGCCTGCAACCAGTGCTGGAACAAGGGTTAAAAGACCGATAGCTGGAAAAAGCTTGAGACTGAAATAACCGACTGTGCCAAAAAACATCAAAAAAAGTGACATTGTCATCGGGCTGAAAAGCGAAAAGGCAACCCGTCCGACATTTGAAGCCAAATCGTTTTGTGCAATCTGACTTGAACTTGTGGAAAGATGTCCGCGCGATTGAGGATTAGTGTCCGACTGGCTCGGGTGAGAATTCTCCGCGTCGCCATGGTGCGAATGTCCATGATCGTGACTGCCATGACCGATTTGTCCGTGGCTCATGTCGTTGGCATGACCATGCATGTCTAAGTGCCCACTGTGACCAGGGTCACCATGTCCTGAGTCGCCATCGTGCATATGACCCAGGAAAAAACTCAAAATGATAAAACCACTTCCGATGAAGAAGGCTATTACGTAAACCTGGGCAAAATCGAAAAGTGGCATAATCTATAAGATTACCCAAGCACAAATGCAAATAAACTAATTGTGGAAATAGTAGTCACTCATAATAATACTGATTTCGACGCTCTGGCGTCGCAGTTTGCTGTGACTAAATTATATCCTGGGACCAAAATGGTGCTCAGTCAGCCGATTGTTGGAAGTGTGCGTGAATATCTAAGTTTGAATCGTAGTTCGCTGCCAGCGATAGAGTCGAAATATCTTGATCTCAGTCAAGTTACAGCGATTTATGTAGTCGACTGCCAGCACACAGACCGCCTTCCCGAGCCGATTTCTAAATTCATCAACCAGGAGTTGAGTAAAAGCTCAAGTACAGTCAAAATAACTGTTTTCGATCATCATCGATTAGACTCGGGCGGCCTTTTACAGCGCGCAAGCGAAGATTCGATTGTGGCTAAAGTCGGCTCAGCCACTGCCATTCTAGTGGATAAAATGCGCCAACAAAAACTTGATTTGAATCAGTTTGAGGCTACTCTTCTTGCTCTGGGAATCCACGAAGATACAGGCTCCTTAACCTTTTCCGGCACAAGTGAGACAGATGCAAAAGCGCTTGCATATCTTATGAGTTTTGGTGTCGACTTGCATCAAATAACATCGTTCATTAAGCCTAAATGGAGCGATGAGCAAAGCAGTCTCTTGAACGACTTGCTTTCAAATTGCAAAATAGAAGAAATACATGCCACAAAAATTGCAATGGCTCACAGTAAGTCAGAGCGTTATATAGACGGTGTTGCACATATGGCTAGAACCCTGATGGAACTTCAGTCGGCCGATGCTTCATTTTGTCTTGTGCATATGAAGGATCGGGTACACGTAGTTGCAAGGTCTGATGCGAATGCGCTCGACGTAAGCGAATTGATGGAAATTCTAGGAGGAGGCGGACACGCTGGAGCGGCTTCGGCTGTAGTTAAAAATGCCACTACAGGTGAAATTATAAAGCGTCTTGTCTCTCTTTTACCGGACAGAATCAAACCGCAGCCTACTGCTAAAACTCTTATGACCTCGCCTGTTCGAACTATTCGCCCATCATTGCGCATGGCTGAAGCTCACCGTTTGATGATCCGACTGGGTCAAGACGGACTTGTAGTCTGTGAGGGACAAGATGTGGTGGGAATTGTGTCGCGTCGAGATATCGACCAGGCTATACATCACAAACTGGGACATGCTCCTGTTCAAGGTTTCATGAGTCGTCCTGTAGTCAGCGTGCCGCCCGATGCAAGCCTTGAGCAAATTCAACAATTGATGGTAGTCGAAGATATCGGGCGTTTGCCGGTGCTTGAAGAAAATGGCGAGTTGCTTGGTCTTGTGACCCGACAAAATGTACTTGAAGCGGTGTATGGACATGGAGCAAAGCGCAATACAGGCAAATCGGATCTGGTTCACGATCCCATTTACGGCGAGACGCGTCTTGATGCAAAAGAATTTCTGCCTGAGCAAAAATCTGGTGGTGTTAGTGTCAAGAAACAAAAAGAATTCGACAAGCGATTCAAGCTTGTGGATCCAGAAATATTCGAACTTTTTGCGATCGTGGGTAAAGAAGCTGCTGACTTGAACATGGTAGCGTATGTGGTGGGTGGTTTTGTGCGCGATACCATATTAGGTATCAAGCCTGCGGGCGATTTGAAATTCGATCTAGATTTTGTTGTTGAAGACGGATCTGCTATAAAACTGGCAGAACGTCTAACTTCTAAGTATCCAGAAAAGTTTGAAATACTGGTCAGTCATGAACGATTTCACACCGCAACCTTGTCGAGTCCTATCAAGACTGTGCGTGAAATAGATTTGTCTACAGCCCGAACCGAATATTATGAGTTTCCAGCCGCACTTCCAGTGGTTGAGGCGTCGTCTTTGCGCCAGGACATTTACAGACGAGATTTCACCATTAATTCGCTTGCAGTTTGCTTGCATCCTGCCCAAAATAAATTTGGTGAACTAATCGATTTATACAATGGTTATGATGATTTGCAAAAGAAGATCATCCGCATTCTGCATCCCTTTAGTTTTATTGAAGACCCTACTCGCATTATCAGAGCAGTTCGTTTTGCTGCCAAACTCGGTTTTCATCTGGAGCCCAAAACGCGTTACCGTGCCTGTCGAGGCATTAGTGTCGGGCTATTCAATGGACTTGGCGGTGTTAGGCTAAAAGAGGAAATCCGCTACATTCTAGAATCGGACAAGAGGCTTGACGCGCTCGATTTGCTCGAACGCCTGGGTGGTGGCTTGCGTTTTCTACATGAAAAATTGAAATATGGCGCCAAAAGCAGAGTTCATATAAGAAGAGCGGAGCGGCTACTTGCAAGATATAAAGTAAAAGACGAATGGATTGTTTACCTTGGTCTTTTACTTGTCCGTTTGACCAAGGCGAGGTTGCAAGAAGCGCTTGATAGATTGCAGCTTAGTAATCATCATAAGGACATCATATTAAGAGCAAAGGCAATTGAGCTTGGCCTAGGACACCAGTCAAAAACGCTTAAACGCAGCGAAATTTACAAGCTTTTCAAAGACCAGCCCGAAGAAACACTTGCAATAGTAGGAAGTCTTGCCTCTCCAGGTACAAAGGTGAGGAGGATGGTTCTTTTATATTTAAATGAGTTAAGCTCGGTTCAGCTTTCAATTGGCGGATCAGATTTAATCCAGATGGGAGTTCCTCGAGGTCCCAAAATAGGCAGTCTCTTGACTTGCGCCCTTGAGGCAAAGCTGGATGGGCTTATCAGTTCTAGAGAGGACGAAATTAGCTTTGTCGAACGTCAGCTTGCTGCTTCACAAGCCATTTCAAGCGATAGTCGATGATTATTGCAATGCTATTTTTTAGATATGCGCCTGTAAAGATCTGGCTTTTCGATGTTGAAATTTAATTACTTGTTCTGCAGAATGTACATGTGACATGATGTCAACGTCTAAATTTTTTCGCCTGATAATCAGACTGTTCGGATGTCAAGCGAATCGTGCAAAAGACGAATATATAGGGATTCCCCAGTAATCGACCGGAGCACCGTTGACAATGAGAAAATTTTCAGTATTGTATTTCACACCAACAAAAGTGTTCTAAGTTCTCAGGTCCGCCTTCACAAAACATGAGTGTGCAGCTAGACTGCATTTCTCGTCCTCTCAAATGCTATGGCAGAAAGGAAATTTGGTGTTTAACCAGGAATTCATGAATAACAAAACAAACTCAATTAAGAATGTCAGCCGGAAGGCAGCTCAAGGCATTTTGACCTTGACTCTTTTGTCCAGCCTTTCATTTGTATTTCCGCAATCGAACGCGCAACAGGCTTATGCCAAGACTGCCACTGACGAGGTTGTAATCTCGCAATCTGACATTGGCGGAGACTCTTACGCTGTTTGCAAACAACTTATCAAAGCCCCGGCAGACCAGATCTGGCAGATTTTGTCTGATTACGACAATGCCTATCGCATTTTTGGCATGGTCAAGGCGTGCAAAGTCTTAGAAGACAATGGTTCGGAAAAAATCATTTCACATACTGTCGCTCCATCGGGTCCTGTAGGAACTTTCACTTACACTTTGAAAGTCAAAGAAAAGGGACCTTATTACATGGAGTGGACCAGAATCAAAGGTGCATTCAAGCAGGTCAAAGGTTATTGGAAGCTAGAACCCCAAGATGGTGGCAGGTCTACTCTGGTTACATATGCCTCTTTTGTAGACGGAGGAATGTTTATTCCTAAACCTCTAATTAAAAGACAGTGTCGCATCGACATGCCTAACGTTATGACCACCTTGAAGAGTGAAGTAGAGACTAAAGTCCGAATCGCTAAACGTCCGGGTCATAGCATCCAGTAAATTATCGAAGCCTTGATCTGTTTTCTGACGTTCTTCAAGCGTCAATATTTCTGATTGATTGGTTGCAGATCTTGTAGGCGAAGACGCCCTTTTTGTTGTCAGTAAGCCTTTCGGTGCTAGAATGACTTCTCGAAAAGTTTGAGGAGAGGTACCGAAGCGGTCATAACGGCGCCGCCTCGAAAGCGGATGGGTTAATAGCCACGTGGGTTCGAATCCCACCCTCTCCGCCAGTTTGTGGTTAGAAAATGAAAGCGGTAAGAACATGAAAGTTGGACTCATCGGCTTACCGACATCAGGTAAAACAACAGTATTGAACGCGATAAGCGGTGGCAGTGCTGAGGTGCGTAGTTTTTCGGCTGTAGCCGATACTAGCGCCAACTTTGCCGTGGTGTCAGTTCCGGACGAAAGGCAAGATTGGCTGCGCGAGCATTACAAGCCTAAGAAGAATGTGCCTGCTACTATCGAACTTGTTGATGTAGCAGGAATGTCTTCTGGCAGTCCTAAAAAGGAAGAATTGAGCCCGCAGCTATTGAGTAATTTGCGTCAAGTTGATGCTCTGGTTAATGTCATCCGCGCTTTCGAAAATGATTCTGTTCCTCATCCATCTGGAGCAATCGACCCTTTGCGCGATGCGCAAAACCTAGAGTTGGAGCTCATTCTTGCTGATTTGTCGGTGGTCGAAAAACGCCTCGCTAAAATCGATCAGGAAATAATGCGCAAAAAAGGTACAGACAAAAACAAAGCAGAAGAAGAGAAAGATCTTTTGAGTCGGTTCAATGAGCATTTGTCTTCTGAAAAACCTCTGCGCACGCTTGAAATGACAGCCGACGAGATGCAGAGCATCAGGGGCTACACGTTTTTATCGCAGAAACCACTCATGATTGTGGCTAATATCTCTGAGTCGGATCTTGAAAAAGAGAATCTTCCAGTTCTTGCAAAGTTGAGTGAGTGGGCGAAAAGCACTGGCACATTGATGATTAGTTTTTGTGCAAAAGTCGAGATGGAAATTGCTCAGCTCAATAATAATGACCCAAACGAAGCCAAAGAATTCATGGAAGCTCTTGGTATCAAAGAAGCAAGCCGCGATAAAGTTATCAGAGCTGCTTACACTCTACTTAAACAAATTGCGTTTTTTACTGTTGGAGAAGACGAAGTAAGAGCTTGGACAGTTACAAAAGATGCTCCAGCTCAGGAAGCCGCAGGAAAAATACATAGCGATATCGCTCGTGGATTTATTCGTGCTGAAGTGGTGGCATATTCTGCCATTCACGATCATGGCGGTTGGAATCAAGCGAAAGATAAAGGGCTGGTGCGCCTTGAGGGCAAAGAATACAAAGTTCAAGACGGCGATTGCATCAATTTTCGCTTCAACATTTAAGCAAACTTTTAAACAAACCCTAATTGTTTTAACCTTGATTCAACTTGTTGCTCAGGGGTGTGCTTCTTCGAATGTAAGCGTTGAGCGCCAAAAGCCAGATATTAAGATAAACTATTTCGATCCCAAAAATTTCGAAGGAAAATCACCAGTACCTAACTTGAAGCAGGGTGAGGAGGCACTGACAGAATGGGAATTTGGATGTCAGACCAATTTTGATTTTGATATAGTCGAAGAAAGCCGTATGAGCACTGGCAAAGCCTTTGTTCGTCTCAAGATAAAAAGCGTCAAAATGATTTTAAGCGCTCCTATTCTGGTCTGGTTGCCGAAAAATCCAGCACCATCTATAGTGGCGCACGAAAAAGGACATCAAGACATTTGTGTCAGAGTCTATTCTGAATCTGAGCCGAGCGCGCACAAAGCAGCGCAGACAGTAGTAGGAAAAATCTTTGAAGCCGAAGGAGATTCGCGCGATGACGCGTGCAAAAAGGCTTTACAACAAGCGCAGTTTGCCATTTGCACAATCTATCATCAAGACGTTAGTGACTATGCCGGCTGCATATCTGAAATCTATGACAGTTTAGATGAGACAGAGAAAGGCGACGCAGAAGAACTGGTACAAAGAGCTTTCGGCAACTATAAAAGAGTTTCGAATCAAAAAAATTAGGGTTTTAGCTGGACATATCCACTGTCGAAGAACATGATATTGCCGTCGCTGTCTATTGTCCATGCATCTACCTGGCGACGAAAGCGAATCTCTGCCACAGTTCCGTTTGTTTGATATGTCGGACGCAATCCAGAACCATATGAAAAGGTCCGGTATTTTCCAGGTGCAGTGTCTATCACTGCTGGTGCTGGAGGCGTGCCACCAAACTTGTGGGCAAAATCGTTTTGTTTTCCAACCAAAGGAACAGCCCCACCACCAATGGGAGGACTTTCCGATTTCTTTTTAGCTCCAATATTTTGATAGCTGATGGTGCCTCCTTCAAATGAACCACTTTTTGTATTGGCAGCGATTTTAATTCTAGATTGAGGCAGGATTTTGGAATTAATTGCAGGGTCGAGCATCGGCTCCCCTCTGTGTTGGTTGCCACCCGATGTCTGACCTGGATTGCGACCATGGTCACGGATGTACAAATCGTATGTGTGCTTAAATTTGACGAAACCTGCCGTGCCATTGTAAGCCGGACCCAGATAAACACCGACAGTTTTTTCGACTGCGCTGTTTTTGATGCAGGACAAAGATTCCATACAAAGCTGATTTTCGCTTACAACAGAGAAATTCAGTGGGTTGACCGTTTTTCTGAAATATTCAATTTCACCGTCTGTTCTGAACCTGAAGACATGAGCTACTCCACCAGGTATGTGGGGCGCAGGTACAGGGATAGGACCTGTTTGCATTGCTGAAGACCAGCTTATGTCACTTGGTACAGGGAGGAAGGTTTGCATAAACACTTTGGGAAGAACAGCTCCCACGTTTACTTTCGTGCCGCCCCGTCTGAGCCAATCGTAGAACGCAACTTTGCATGCATTATGGGCAAGGTGATTTGTATCTACAGAGTCTAATGGCCACGAGCTTGAGCCATTGACCAATGAGGATGTACTATTCACCGGATAGTCTCCGTTGCCATTCGATGCAGTTAAAACGTCGCTGCTGTCATCTCCATTATTGAGGCAGCCGCTGGAAGATGTTAAATCGGCAAATTTTGTATGTGCGCATGAGAATGTGGGAGAAGGACCAGGTGGACCGTCTGGATAAGAAACCACCAGCGCTCCTGGGGCTGGCAGCGGATCGTAAACACTAGCTGGTTGAGCGCAAGCAACTGACATGACACTACGAATGGTGCCATTATCATTTACGTCTTGAGTCGCTTGTGCTCGCACGATCGTGCCAAATTGATATGGTAAGCCTGATACTGAAGTTTGAAACTTGTTGATATCTACTAATTTGACGTCTTCTCCAATTCCGGCGAAAACCCAATCGATACCATCTCTTGTGATAGTGGTATAGGATTTGTATCTTTGGTTAGTGGCAATAGTAGCCGGCCATGAACTGGACCAGCCGGTGGGCGTTCGCACATTGGTCGGTGCTCCGTCACGCAGTCCTCCAAGAGATAATTGAAGAGAGTTTGCAGCCAGTGACGAATTGCCTGCCATATTTATTCTGTTGCTATTATAGGCGTTGAGCGCTTCTTGATACGGGCGTACTGTGGCTCCATTTTTATCGGTGCCGCTACCGGTAGGAGTTACTGAACTGTTCAAAGTGGTCATGAGTAGACTTGCGGCAGTTTTTAAATTGTCGAGATCCTGGCGAGCCATCAATTTGATTTCGTCGCCGCCATAAGTTGCGCCAATCTCTTCTCCAATCAGATAATCGAGTAGAGTAGTGCCCATGAGCGTGTTTATGCTGTGGACTGAGTTGTCATAGCCATCGCCGGAGGCGGTAGTAATGCCGTTTGGCGCAGAGTCTGATAAGCCGATAAATCCAAATTGTGGAGTATCGATTACGATTTTGCTTATTTCACGAGCAGCAGCTAGCGAAGCAGCTTCTATAGCTGATTTTTGCTGCGATTGTGTTCCGGTAAGTCTCACATAACTTATGGAAAATATGATTATTGCTGTGATTATTCCTAGCGTAACTGCAAGCACCAGCAGAAGAACGCTGCCTTGTGATTGGCGTTTGAATTTGCAGTTGGTCATAAGAAGCCCTCATTGGCTATTTCAATTCTATTTGAGGACTTCTCTTTCCGTCAATGAAAAGACCTAGCGCTTTGCTTTTGCTTGAATTGCCGCGCTGACAGTTGCAGCCTGCTTTTCGAAGCTTGATGCCTCACCACCGCGACCGTTATTTTTCAATACTTCGGCAAACCAGAGTAATGCCCAGGCGAACTGAGGCATTTCTTCTGCTTTTTTTCCACCCAATTTTGCTTCAAATTGAGCTTTGGACGAAGCAAGAAATCCGTTAGGATCTTTCAAGATATCAGTTTCTGGCAGGGGGAAAAATTGCAACGCCCATCTGTTAACGCTGCCTTTGGAGTTTGTTTTGAGCGAGTCTAAATTTGCGCACGCGTGAGCGTCTTCTTTGGCGTGAATAGGTTTGGAGCTCTTAGCAGCTTTATATGTCTCTTTTTGTTTTTCAATACTGCCACTTAAAGACTCAATATCTTTGGCTAGAGTAGATGTATTTTGGTCTTTCACTTTTTGTTCGATAGCCATTAAAGCATTAATGAATGCTGCTGTGCCAACACCCATCTGCTCTAGCTCAGAAATACCTGCAAGTAAATAGGCGCGCTCTGAGCGCAGTGGTCCTGGGAGGAGTTCGATGTCTTCGGCTGTCATTGTGGCGACGCCTTTTGAAATTGCCACTGAACCCAGCGCTTTTTGTACTTCTGAATCTAAAGCTTGAATTTGCGAGACGGGCACTACAACTTGTTTGTATTGCCCCTTAGTGCCGCCTACAGCAAAAAATTTGATATTTACTCGCGAAACTGAGCCGGCGTCGCTTCGTTGCAAAGCCGTTTCGGCAATACGCAACGCCTCGTATTTATACTCGCGGTCTGGAGTGTCGGCAGGCATGTCTGTGGTGACACTGACTTCATCACCATTGACCAGAATTTGCATTTTGCGTCGACTGGCTGATGTAAGCATCAAATAGTTTTCGATCATGCGAGCTTTGTCTTGAATTGCGCCTTGTTTCAAAATTAGTGATTTGAGCAATTCGTCTTGCGAAATTTGTCCTGCACCAAATGCTGCTACGTCGCCTTTTGTGATGGTGATAGACCTAAATTGCTTTGGGTCTCTCGCTTCGTAAAAATAAATGCTGACATTTGCTATATCTGATCCACCCAAATCAAACAAAGTCTTACTCATAAGAAGAGCTTCGATTTTTGTGTCCTTTTCGTTGGCTTGCTCATTTCTGAATGTAGAAATGGTTGCCAGACCTTTGGAAACGTTGATTTTTAGCTGGGTTCCAGGAGCGAGGATACGCGCCTGGTTGATTGCCTGAGTTGCTTCTTGCGAAGTGATAGCGAAAGCCGGAGCGATAGACGAGATTAAGATGCTTAAGCTCAACGCCGTTAATGCCAGACTTTTATTTTGCATGAGCAAATTTATCCTCCAAATGCTAACGCCATGTTTCCAGGTCTATACCCGGGCTTTAAGAGGATAAATCTTAAAAAGACATACTTATTTCAGCTGGACATAACCATCGTCGACTTTGACGCTCGAAGTCGTGGTAGTGCCAGTATCGGGATCTGTTGTGGTGGTCTGAATATAAACGTCGACTTGTCTGCGGAATCGAATTTCTGCAACGGTCCCATTGGTTTGATAAGTCTGGCGCAGTCCAGAGCCGCCAGAGGCATATGTCTTATATTTCCCGATGGACGGATCTAGAGATGGAGTGGCTCCTCCCCAAATATAAGCAAAGTCGTTTTGAGGTCCTATCAATGGGACCGCTCCAAGACCTGCAGGAGGACCTTGAGACTTAGTTTTAGCGCCAATGCCAGCAGAGTAAATTGGAGGACAGACGCCAATTCCGCTTTGAGCATTATATGCAACTTTAATCAATGAGTCTTTTTCTGGTGCATTTTTCTGGGCAACCAGATCGTCGTCTATTGGTTCACCAGCGTGTTTACCTCCTGAGCTTCGCCCTGGAAATCGACCAAAATCACGCAGATACATATCGTAATTTGTCTCGAACCAAGCTTCGCCAGTACTGCTTGGGTATGCCGGCCCTAAATTTATATTAGATACCTTGTGCACACTGGGAGCACCATTTGTGAGCACTTCGAGCGACTCCATGATAATTTGTTTTTCTCCGACCACGTAGAACTTCATAGGCTTGATAGTTTTGGCCTGAAATGTAACATCGCCATTTGTTGCGAATCGGTAAATGTATGCGATACCTCCTGGTATGCTGCCTCCACCGGCTGGGGCCCACGCCACCATTCCTGGTGCTGCACCCCAATCCAAATCGATGGCATTGCGAATTGCGCCAATATTTACTTTGGTGCCTCCTCGGCGGACCCAATCATATATCGCGATTTTACAGGCGTTGTGAGCTTTGTGATTGGGATCTAGAGAACCAAGAGGCCACAGTGACGAATTGAATACTAATGAGCCTCCATCTACCGGGAAGTCACCGCCACTGGGAGTCAGAATGTCGCAATCGTCATTGCCATCGTTCATACAACCAGAATCCAGAACTAAGTCGGATAAGTGCCTTTGCGAGCAAGCTCCCGTGGGTGGTCCATCAGGGTATGACGCAACCAGGGCGCCGGGTGCCGGTAGAGGGTCATAGACACTAGCAGGTTGAGCGCAAGCAGACGACTGAATGCTTCGTGTAGTGCCGTTGTCGTTAATGTTTTGAGTCGCCTGAGCTCTGACTATGGTAGCGTACTGGTAAGGTAAGCCTGCCACTGAAGTCACAAATTTGCTTGGGTCTATCAGTTTTACAGTTTCATCTATTCCTGCAAAAACCCAGTCATGACCACCGCGTGTGAAGACTGTGTATGACTTATATCTTCCATTTGAAGTGTTTGCAGATGGCCAGGAACTGCTCCAGCCGACGGGCAATCTAACATTTGTAGGCGCACCACCATTGATGGCGCCTAAAGATAGTTGCAGCGATCCAGGCACATAGTTAGAGCTGCCTGCAATTCGCATCTGGTTGCTATTGTAAGCATTCAGCGCTTCCTGATAAGGACGAACTGTATTTCCATCTTTGTCTTTGGCCGACCCTGTTGAGGTGATAGAGTTTTGCAAGACTGTCATGAGAGCACTCGCTGCTGCACGTGCATTGGAGAGGTCTTGTCGGGCAAGTTCTTTGAATTCAGTACCACCTTTTGTCGTGCCGAGCTCTTCACCCACCAGAAAGTCAACCAAGCTGGTGCCAAGTAATGTGTTTATGCTGTGCACTGAAGTCGAATATCCGTCGGTAGGATAACCAGTTGATAGATCTTGAGTTTCTGAACCGTTTGGAGCAGAGTCTGAAAGCCCAACATAGCCGTATTGGGGTGTATTTACAACGATTTTGCTCATTTCGCGGGCGGCTGCAAGGGCTGCAGCTTCAATCGCTGTCTTTTGTTCTGACTGAGTTCCCATCAGTCGCACATAACTCATCATGAAGATGACCAGGGCTGTGATGATACCAAGCGTCACCGCCAAAATGAGTACGAGCATATTGCCTTTTGGGCTGCGACGCTTCCAGATAGAAACTCTGCGTTTCATAAGCACCTCGGTAGTAAATTTGAACAATGAGCATTGTTCGATAAGAACGCCAGAGACCTATTGAATATTAAGTCCCGTTAATATTCCGATCGTATCTGATCGATTTGAAATGCGTCAATAGGTTAGAAGACTAAAGAGTATCGAAAAAGGAAAAGCAAAGACCTTTAATTCTCTATTCCAACTCCCAATTCGACTTGCCACCCTGGCTGTCCATCAGTGTAACTCCACAACTGGTAAGCTTTTGGCGGATCAGGTCGGAGGTGGCATAGTCTTTTTTGACTCTTGCTTCCTGGCGTAGTTCGACAATTAAATCAAGAACTGATTTTCCGATTTCTGGTCCCACGATTAGTCTTGAATCTTCCAGAGTGAAACCTAAAACCTGTAGATGAAAAGCAAGAATCGAAGACAGATTTTCCTTTTGTACTTGGTCCGTTTCCTGGAAAATTTTATCGGCCAGACTAAAACATGCCGATAAAGCTTGAGCAGTGTTCAAGTCGTTATTCATTGCGTCGTCAAAATCTTTTGCGAATTTTGTACTCGTTTCGTTTTTGATGGTATCCAGGCGCAAAACGTCTTTTCGTCTGGGACTATTTGTACCCAGCACATCGAACTTACTTTTGTTTGACGAAGACTGACCTACGGCTCTAAGCAGGCGAGACATCGCCTGGCGACTGGCGTTGAGACTCTCGGTCGTAAAATCAATCGGGTGGCGATAGTGTGTTTGCAGAATGAAGAGTCTTACTGTGTCAGGCGAATAGTTTTTCAAAATGTCGCGAATCGTGGAAAAATTTCCGAGCGATTTGGACATTTTTTCAGCAGAAACTTGCACGAAACTATTGTGCATCCAGTATTTTGCAAGAGGCTTGTCATGCAACGCTTGTGATTGTGCAATTTCATTTTCGTGATGGGGAAAAACAAGATCTTCTCCGCCGGTGTGAATATCAATCGTTTCGCCAAGCACATGCTTGATCATAGTCGAGCACTCTAAATGCCAGCCTGGACGACCTTCTCCCCAGGGCGTCTGCCAGCAAGTGACTTGCTCGTCAGGCGCTTTTTTGACGATAGATTTCCACAAAGCAAAATCGCAAGCATTTTTTTTGCGCTCTAGAAGCTCTTCTTGAGACAATACCTGGTCACGCGCACCTGAAATAAGATCTTCAACTTTGCGCCCAGAAAGTGTTCCGTAATCAGCAAAGGACATGACGTCAAAATATACATCGCCACCGCTTTGATAGGCGTGGCCTTTCTTTATGAGTTCTTCGATAAAACCGATCATCTGGCTTACGAACTCAGTTGCACGTGGTTCGCGGTCAGGCGCTTGCACGTTGAGTTTGTGCATATCGTCCCAGAATGTATAGGTGAAATGTCTGGCTAATTTTTCAGGAGTGATTTGAAGTTCGGCTGCCCGATTGATGATTTTGTCGTCAATGTCTGTTATGTTGCGGATATAAGTAACTTTGTATCCGCAGTAACGGAAATAACGTTGCGCCACATCCCAAACCACACTCATGCGAGCGTGTCCCAAATGACTCCAATCATATACTGTTGGTCCGCAAGAATAGATCGAAAGCTCGTTTGCACGAAGAGGTACAAGAGCTTCTTTCTTGCCTGACAGTGTATTGTAGACTTGAATTTGATTATTATTTTCGGTCACTTTCAGTTTCTCAATTCTTTTTGCAGAGTTGAAGAGCCGCTTCCAAACGAGCTTTTACTCTAGATTGGCCCAGCGCAGAAATTAAAGCTCCCAGGTCTGGACCATGTGCTTGTCCCTGTATCGCGGCTCGAATAGGTTGAAAAAGTTTCTTGCCTTTCGCTCCTGCTTCTTCACCAACTTTTGAAATTACTGCTTTTGCGCCCGCAGCATCACCATAGGGAATATCGGATAATTTGCTTATACATCGCTCAAGCACTGCTTTTGCAGTTTCATCGCTCAGCGCTTCTTTTTGCAATTCTTCTGAAATATCGATTTTGTCTGCAAAAAAGAATGCAGCCTGTCCTTTGATCTGAGAAAGTTTTGTGATTGATTCGCGCACTATGGCTACGATAGCTTTCAACTCATCGGATGAATACTTGGATAAATCAAAGTCAGTCAAATAGGGTCTGGCCCGTTCAGTCACCATATCTAGTGGCAGTTGTCGAATGTAGTGAGAGTTGAACCAGTTGAGTTTGTCTGGGTCGAAGACGGCAGGACTTTTGCTTACTTTGTGTACGTCAAACATGCTTGCCGCTTCTTCAAGTGTAAAAAATTCTTCGTTGTTAGGAGGATTCCAGCTCATCTGAACGAGATAATTTACTATCGCTTCAGGCATGTAGCCGTCGACACGATATGCGTCTATGTGGACAAACTCACCATGTGCGCGCTTGGATAATTTTTTGTGGTCTTTGTCGAAAATTAGCGCGGCGTGAGCGAACTGTGGAGGTTTTTGTCCAAGAGCCTCGAACAGCAAGAGCTGTTTTGCGGTGTTGTGAATATGGTCTTCGCCACGCATTACAAGGCTCATGTGCATATCTATATCATCGACCACGACTGCAAAATTGTAGGTTGCAATCCCACTCGATTTGACAATTACAAGGTCACCGCCAAGGTCGGAGCTGTTTACGTTGATTCTTCCTTTGATCAGGTCGTCCCAGTGAATTTCTTGCGGTTCTTCTACTCTGAAACGAACTGACGGCACACGTCCTTCTGCTTCGAAGCGCTCGTGGTCTTCTTTGGTAAGATTTCGACCGCGGTTGTCGTAGCGTGAGGGTAAACCTTTTTGGCTCTGCTCTTCTTTGAGGGCAGCAAGTTCTTCGGGTGTTGCATAGCAGTGATAAGCATAAGTGTTTGAGATAAGCTTGTTTGCTACGTTTTGATAGTGTTCTTCTTTTTCGGTCTGGCGATAGGGAGGATAGGGACCGCCTATGTCTGGACCTTCGTCCCAGGTTAATCCAAGCCAGCGCAAGCCAGAAATGATGTCTTTGGTAAATTCTTCGCGTGAGCGCTCTGAGTCAGTGTCTTCCAGACGCAAAATAAAGTCGCCGCCTTTGTTTTTGGCGTACAAATAGTTGTACAGTGCGGTTCTGGCTGTGCCAAGGTGTAGTTTGCCCGTTGGCGACGGGGCAATTCGAACACGATGTTTCATATCTGTTTTGATTTGAGTCATGAGACAGAGCATTCTAGCAGAATGCCCTATTAGTTAGTTCATGACAAAGACATCAACGGTGGCGACACCAGAAGATATCATGTTGAGCTGTTTAGCCGCGCCCATCGATAAATCAATCACTCGACCATGTGAATACGGCCCGCGATCGGCCACTTTTACTACACATGAGTCGCCAGTGCGTTTGTTTCGGACCAGCAATTTAGTTCCAAAAGGAAGTGTGCGGTGGGCAGCTGTCAAATTGTTGCAGTCGAAACGCTCGCCAGAAGCTGAGCGGCGACCGTGAAATTTACCGCCATACCACGAAGCTTTTCCGGAGAAGCGGCTTAAACCTTGGGTATCAACGTCTTCGGGGTCAATTGCATTTTGAGTGGCAATCGCAGTAGGTATTGATTGTGCTTTGATTCCAGCTGCATCTTTCATGGCGGCAAGAGCTTGCGCGCTTGCTGCAGCCACATTAGGACACGAATCCGGAACTTCGAATTTAATTGCAGTCTCGTTTCCACATTTAAAGACACCCAGATTGCTTTCGCTTGCGGCTTGTAGCTGCTCGAAAGAACCGTGTTTGGTATCTAACCACTCTTGAATCTTTTCAGCGAGCTTAGAAGCTTTATCTTCGCTTGCTCCTGGCTCACCTTCGCTTGAATAAGTGAGTATGTCTTTTCCGTTTACTGTCACAGAGGCGTACTCGACTTTGTTGTCGAGCCATACTGTAGTTGAGATTTCTGGCTTGATCCGCTTTTCCTGAGTGGGCTGCGCCAGTGCCTGAGGGGCAAACGCGACGAATATCGCCGCTGTCAGAGCCAGTTTATGCAGAGTGTTGAATTTATTCATTGGTATTGATCTTGCGACTTAGCCGTTGAATGGGGTTTGGGTTTGAGCAGGCGCCAAGTTACCAAAATTCGGTCTAGCCCGTCAAAGTTGTATTGACAACCTCGATTTTTTCGAGCCAGTTTGATTTTGGCTGATTCTGAAAGAGGTCTAATGCAATTGCCGTTGACAGAAGAGTTGGATATATGCATTTGTAGTCCGATGGATATATCGACGGCCGAACAGGCGGTCCAGGCTGAACCGATATCGGTTGGATTTCTGAGCGTCATCTCATGTTAGGGGGAGGTAAAGGGCAAGTGGTCGCTCCGGTTAAGAACTGTAACGATCTGCTTGCGTCGGATCAATTTAATCAGGGAGTATGCATGTAATGGGGTCGATTTAAGCTTTCTCTCTTATTAGAGAGCGACTAAATCGGCTTAGGGTCTACGTTTCATGCATCGGACCAAGATTAAATGCCTCTTTGCAGCCCCTTTTGTAAAGTGATAAATTATTGCAGGTTCGTTACAAACGACCGCTATGTCAAGTGGGCGTTTGAGCATAATTTTCTACATTCAAACCTATACGTTTTCTATTCCTATATATAAGGAATGCGTTTTTAGTTTTCGCGACCAAATTCTTCAAGCCAATCTGAATTCATATCGAAATTGGCGTAAACATGCTGCACATCATCATGGTTTTCGAGTGTGTCTATCAATTTGAGAAGCGAGCGAGCCAGCGTTTTGTCGGTGACTTCTACAGTATTGTCTGGTGACATCACTAGGTCTGCACTTTCAATACTGGCACCGGCTTCGCGGCAAGCCTTCTGCACGTTTTCGAAATCTGGAGCGGGACAAATTGCTAATAGATAGTCATCCTGGTCCAGTAAATCATCCGCTCCCGCGTCGCTAATTTTAAGCAAAAGTTCGTCTTCATCAAGCTTTTGGTCTTTTGGAATTGTTATTTCACCGCGTTCTTTGAACATCCAGGCAACGCAACCACTTTCGCCCATATTGCCGCCGTTTTTGGAGAAATAAAAACGCAAATCGCCAGCGGTTCTATGGCGGTTATCTGTGGCACATTTCACCAGGATGGCTATGCCACCGGGTCCATAACCTTCGTATGTGAGTTCTTCTACGTCGCTTGCGCCACCTGCGCCTGAACCCTTTTCGATCGCTCTTTCTATATTATCGTTTGGCACGCCTTCGGCTTTAGCTCGCTCAATAGCGGTTCTAAGCCTGAAATTGGCCTGGGGATCTGGACCACAAAGTTTGGCTGCAACAATAATCTCGCGCGCCATTTTGGCGTAAACGACACCACGCTTGGCGTCGACCACCGCTTTTTGACGTTTGATTGTTGCCCACTTGGAATGACCAGACATAACAATAGAGTTTACTGCATCCAATTCTTTTCAGAGACGCACCATAAAACTAAAGTTGTCAGGATTATGGTTTTTTACATTGACCGGTTAGAATCTGACTCCTGCCGGATTTTGCGAAAGCACTTTTCGTAGGCAGCTGTGCTAAGGGCAGTTTTACTGCATCCCCAACGGAGAAAAATATGCGTATCTTAACCAGTTCGATTCTAGCTTGCACACTTGGTTTAATGCCCGTCATCGGCATGAATTGTCAGAGTGTTGGAAGCCAGGGTATCTGTAGAGAGAAGAAAACTTATAAAGTAAAGCTAGAAAAAGATGTGGTACTTGGCGATGAAGCAATGATTCAAGGCAAGTTTGCCGATGCTGAAAAAATGTATCACGAAGCTATTCAGCGCAATCCCAAGTCTGTTCCAGGGCGCGTTGGGTACGGTATGGCGATGGCCAAGCAATTCAAATTAGACGCAGCTGAAGAGCAATTCAAAAAAGCGTTGGAGCTTGATCCACAAAACGCTCCTGCCCATGCTGGTCTTGCTATGGTCATGTATAACAGACTGCAATCTTCTAATCAGACTATTCGCAATCAAACAGATGCGATATTGAAAAACGCAGAAGCAGAAGCAAAATTAGGTTTGAATATTGACCCTGGAATGCCCGAAGCTCACTACACTTTGGGTAATATTTATCGCAACCAGGGAAGACTTGATGAAGCACTGAACGAATTCAAAGAAGCTCAAAAAAATGATCCTCATTATTCGGAAGCTTTTAGTGGTGCCGGTCTTGTAAATCTGACCAAAGGAGACTATGCATCTGCAGTGGCAGACTTCAAACAAGCGATTTCGCTTGCATCTGGAAATTCCACTGCGCACTATGGTCTTGGTAGAACTTATTTCAAACAAGGTCTTTATGACGAAGCGCTCAAAGAGCTAAACACCTCGCTTTATCAAAACAGAAACAGTGCACCCGTATGGCAGACTCGTGGGGAAATCTACTCTGCTCAAGGCAATACCACAGCAGCTGTTCAAGCCTTTAACGAATCAATTCGAATCAAGCCAGAAAATCCAGAACCATATCTGGGCAAAGCTGATATCACAGAATCTCGCGGTGACCTTGAGCTTGCTATTTCAGATGTGCGCTCGGGGCTTGCTTTAAATCCAGACAGCACACCTCTTCATATGCGCGTTGCTGATTTGAGTTTGAAATTGGAAAAACTCGATGATGCTATCAAAGAGTACTCGCTTGTACTCGAGAAAAATCCTCAAGACGCACAAGCTGCGCAGGGTCTCACTCGTGGTTATTATCTAAAAGCCAACAAAGATGCAACAAGCGCTTTCTTCGTTTCAAACGAGTATGAAAATGCTAAAGCGATGATCGACAAAGCTGTGCAAATGAATCCAAACAATATGGAATTGCGTTTGGCTCAGATGAAAATGCGCATCATGGCTGGGGAGCCGGTTGATCTTAAATCAATCCAGCCACCAACTAATGATGGTGAGCGTATTGCTTATGCTGAAGCCTTGCTTGCACAAGACAAGTTCGCCGAAGCTGACCAACAAATGTCCACAGTAATCAATAACTCACACGATGCCAAAGGCGCTTTTGCTGTTGCAGACCTTGCATTAATGATCAAAGACTTAAAGAGTGCAGAAGCCGCATATAAAAAAGCTTCTACATTTCCTGGTGGTGAAGCTCGCGCCAAGCGCGGACTGAATCAAGTCTCAAAAGCTCGTGATGTGGCTAAGCAAGACCTCACACTTGCCGATGATCTTTCGCGCAAAAAGCAATTGGCTTCGGCTATCGACAAATATCATGCCTCTATATATGGTGACCCCAAAGTGCCGATGGCTCGCTACTCCCTGGCCTCGACTCTTGAGAGGGTAAAGCCTCAAGCTTCTAAAGACTTGAAAGAAGCAGTCGATCAGTACAATGCTTATATCGCTTTAAGCCCCGGCATTCCTCCAAAAGAGCTGGAAAAATTGAACAAAAAGATTGGCAATCTTAAAGAAAAGGCATATAAGCTCGAGATGAAAGAAAAAGAAGCTGCTGCCAAGCGCGGCGGCTAGAGCGGTCTTTGCAGCCGATAAAAGTAAATAGCACTCAAACACTGCCTGAAACTAAAAATTTCAGGTAGTGTTTGCTTTCAAGAGTTGTTATTATTGGGCAGTGAACAAGCCTGAAAATCGCAATGTAACTGTCTTTGGACTGGGTAGGAGCGGACTTGCTTCTATCAGATATCTGAAACGTCTAGGGTTCGATATATTCGTTTCGGATGCCGCGCCTCAAGATAAGGTGCCAGAAGCCGTTCGCGAAGAGCTTAAAAATCTTTCAGTGGAATGCGAATTCGGTGGTCATACCGAAAAAAGTTTAGCCAAAGCTAAGTTTTGCATTGTTAGTCCCGGAATGGCACCAACTTTGCCAATTATTCAAAGCGCACACGAGCGCTCAATCGAAGTGATAAGTGACATTGAATTAGCCAGTCGTAGGGCAGAAGTGGCTAAAATTCCAATTGTTGCAGTCACAGGTACAAACGGTAAATCGACCACGACAGCCTTAATCAGCCATATTTTGAAAGAGGCTGGTTTCAACGCGCCATACTGCGGCAATATCGGCGTACCGATTTTAGAGGTGTTAACCCAAGCCGAGGAAGGCAGTAAAGTAGATTTTCTGGTTGCTGAAGTAAGTTCATACCAGCTTGAATATTGCACCGATTTCGCGCCTAAAGTGGGTGTTTGGCTTAATCTCACTCCAGACCATTTGGACTGGCACCAGGGACTTGAACCTTATATCAAAGCCAAGCAAAAGCTCTTTTACAAACAGGGAATGTCTTCTTTTGCTGTTCTGAATTTCGACGATCCAATTGTAATTGGCACAACCACGATGGCCGAGATTTTCCCGTTCTCCCAGAAGACTGAGCTTGAAGGCTGTATCCAGGGTGCATATGTTTCAGACAATTTCATTTGTTTGCGACACAAAATGCAGGTTCATGTATTGTGTCGGGTAGATCAGCTAAAAATCAAAGGTGCTCATAATGTCGAGAATGCTCTGGCAGCAGCATCTTGTGCGTTACTTTTGGGAGTCGAAAGCAAAGTTATTGCTAGCGCTCTTCAATCATTTACGGCACTCGAACATAGACTTGAATTTATAGACACCATAGATGGTATTGAATTCTATAACGATTCCAAGGCGACTAACACTGAGTCCACCATCAAAGCGCTAGAGGCTTTTGGTGAGCAAAAGGTTATTTTGATTGCTGGTGGAAAAGACAAAGGCACTTCCCTGCAAGACCTTGCAGCAAGGGTCAAAAAAAGCACGAACGCGGTCATTCTCATTGGTGAGGCGGCTGAGCGTTTCAATCTTAATTTTAACCAGGCGGGTGTACAAAACATCCATCGGGTAGCCACATTGGATGCTGCAGTCAAATTGGCTCTGGAACTTAAATCGGGACCAGTTCTACTTTCGCCTGCTTGCGCCAGTTTCGATATGTTCAGGGATTACGAGGAGCGAGGACATGTCTTCAAAAATATTGTCCGTGCAAAACAGAAAGAGCTCGCGTCTCAAGCCAAATGATGGGCTAGGAAGCGGCAGAAGAAAATCAGACGAGATGAATGACGGCAACGATCTTGCCGAAATTTATTCTTCTGTTTTTAGAGGTCTGCCAAATAAGCATTTGATAGTGGTGGTAACGGCTCTTTGTGGATTTGGTCTGATGGCTGTATTCAGCTCGTCTGCTCCTATGGCTTTGCACCAGTATCACGATGCTACTCAATATCTGAGAAAGCAGACAATTGCCTGTTTGCTCGGCTTTGTGGTGATGTTTATCGTTAGCAAATACGATTATCGCAAGCTCAAAAAATTTGGTTGGCCACTATCCATCCTTGCGGTTATTATGTTGGCACTAACTATGGTGCCTGGCTTGTCGACTACTTCGCACGGATCAAGCCGATGGCTTAATTTTGGACCCTTTCAGTTTCAGCCTTCAGAGCTAGCCAAAATAAGTTCAATATTGCTGCTGTCTGGTGGACTGTCCAAGCATTTCTGGTGGCACAGACAGGTCTTGTTCCGTATTGCAATAACCATCGGGATGGCTGCAATTGTCGTAAAACAGCCAGACCTTGGAAGCGCCATGTCCATTCTTTCGGGTCTTATCGCGCTGCTTTATATCAGCGGAACTAATTCGATGTTGATGTTTGGAGCGCTTGGTGGTGGTGCTCTTTTGATATGGCACAAAATCCAAAATACACCATATCAGATGAAACGTATCATGAGCTGGATTGACCCTTATCAGTTTCCTCAACAAGATGGTTGGAATATCATTCAGGCACAACTGGCCATTGGTTCGGGCGGTTGGACAGGAGTTGGATTTGGTCAATCGTTGCAAAAGCTGCATTATTTGCCAGTTCAACACGCAGACTTTATTTTTGCTGTAATCGCGGAAGAACTAGGTCTTCTGGGTTGTCTGGTTTTAATTGGGCTCTTTGTTGCATTTGGATATTATGGCTTCAAAATCGCAAGTGAAGCCACCAGTCTTTTTGGTCGTCTGCTTGCAATCGGGATAACTAGCTCGCTTTGTACGCAAGCGGTAATCAACATAATGGTTGCTACAGCTATCATTCCGGTAACTGGTATTACACTTCCATTCATTAGTTATGGCGGAAGCTCGATTGTAATCACGCTTGCCATGGTTGGTATTCTGCTTTCAATTTCGCGCGATTACGATCCAAATAAAAAGGATCCAAGTCCTGCTCAAGCAGCCGAATTCAGCAATTAATGGAGCATCGAATCGTTTTAACCGGAGGAGGCACCGGGGGGCATATTTACCCGGCTCTTTCTGTTCACGATGAATTGCTGCGGCAAAATCCCGACGTAGACATGCTCTATATCGGTGCCAAAGACCATATGGAAGAAAAGCTTTGCACAGCCCGCGGTATCAAATTTTATGGACTTGACGTGTCTGGATTGCCGCGAAAAGCTTCTTTATCGCTTATAGTCTGGGTCGCGCAAATGTCACGATCTATGTATGAATGTCGCAAGATTTTCAAAGACTTTGCACCGACAGCGGTGCTGGGTACAGGTGGCTATGCTTCTGCCCCAGCTCTGTTTGCAGCCAAGCAATTAAATATACCTTTTGCTGTGCATGAACCAGATGCGTATCCAGGTCTTGTTAATAAGCTCTTTTCGCGCTGGGCTAACGTAATTTCGCTTGGGATGGAAGGTGCCAAAGACAGGCTCCCCGAGGTCCAGGGGCGGGTCATGATAAACGGAAACCCAGTTGGGGCCAATTTTGTAAATCCAGTCAATCGTGCCGAAGCTTGTGCCAGGCTCAATGTTCGTCCAGATTTAAAAACAGTCATTGTTACTGGGGGCTCGCAAGGGGCTCGGGCTTTGAATGAAACACTGATTGCGGCATTGCCACAATTGCTCGATCAAGGCAATATGCAGATTATTCATCAATGTGGTGAGAAAAATCTGGATGAAGTCAAATCACGTGTAAATTCTGAATATTTGTCTTCTGGATTTTATATCCCAAGAGCTTATTTCGAGGACCTGGCGCTTGCATACGTTGCTTCTGACCTTGCAGTTTGCAGAGCTGGAGCGATGACATTGGCAGAGTTATCAACCCTGGGTAAACCAGCAGTTTTTATCCCCTATCCTCATGCGGCACAGAATCATCAATTCCATAATGCCAAATATTTTGAATCTAAAAATGCAGCACGTGTAATCAGGCAGGACGAGTTGAGTCCAGAAAAATTCGTATCAATCATAAAAGAACTAGTACTCGACAAAGGCGAAAAGCTGCAGGAAATGCAGCAAGCTATGGCAAAAATGGGTAAACCTGAAGCGGCAAAATCGCTTGCATTGCAGTTGTTGGACCTTAGCGTTTCTAGGTCGTAACTGGAACAATAGTTTGAGAAGTCATTGGAAGCGCCATTGCTGGGGCTATCGAAGCAGTGGGGCTCATAACATTTTGAGATGGAGGTCTGAAATTGAACTGATTAGCTTTCTTTTCGAGCTTTTCTACTAAAGACTCGATTTCGCAAACCAGACTGATTGTTTCAGTATTGTTGGCCTGGTTTTGGAATGCGAATTCTTTCAACTCTGCAATAGCTGTCTGTAACGCGTTTTCAATTTTTTGAGTCGACATATAAACAACCCTCGCGCTGTGCAGATAATGGCCCAAATTAAGTAAAATCTGTATATCTTGGAAAAATACTAACATAGGAATTCAGGCGGTACAAAGTAATTAATCTTTATAGCCGGTATTGCGCCAAGTAAGAGATTTGAGCAGAACGATGACAGAAACCCTATTTATCCTTGGAGCTTGCGAAATATCCTGTCTTGGCTTTGCCTTTTTAACCTGGTATTTAATCAAGTCGCGTCCAAAAGCTATTGCTCGGCGAAAAGCCCTGCTTGAAGATAGTTTTGAGCGTTTGAAAGTAATTAGTTATGAGCTTTTGCGCAAAGTGGATGAATCTGACCTGGCAAAGAAGTATGCTCACTCGACAGATATAGCGTCTCCCTCATTTTCCTCCTCGCTCAAGCAGATTTCTTCTGATTCAGCGCTTTTATCCGAGTCTCTTGAGACTATCGAGCATCTTTTGAAAAAGCGCAATCTAGACGATGCGAACCGCATTCTAGCTGCTAGCGCTAAGCTTGCAGAGAAAATACAGTCTGACTTGAATAATCTGGATCAGAGCGCAAT
The DNA here is from genome assembly GCA_964572515.1 of uncultured Candidatus Obscuribacterales bacterium. Taxonomy (GTDB): domain Bacteria; phylum Cyanobacteriota; class Vampirovibrionia; order Obscuribacterales; family Obscuribacteraceae; genus Aved-18. The sequence goes on from CAZNEW010000001.1 coordinate 82,622, forward strand.
AGTGCTCAAGATCGAATCTAAGGTAAAAGAAAAACCTTAAGTTTGAGCCAATTTGCTTTTGTACATTTCCACAAATTCTGGATTTTCTCTAAACCAGGTCGCAAATTTTTTGAATCCAACTTCTAATTCGACACAAGGGTACCAATCTAGCGATTTGCGAATTTTAGTTATGTTAGCCCCTGTCTGGGTGTCATTTTCGTTTTTAACAGAGATTTTGTTCTTTGCTTTCAAGCCAAACTCGTTAATTGAAATATCCACCAGTTCTTTCATAGATGTCGTGGTTCCAGTGCCTACATTGTAAATGGGACTCAAATCTCGACCAGGCGGTTTTTCAGCCGCACTAAGATAAGCATTGACCACGTCATCTATATAAACATAGTCTTGCAGATTGGAAAAACTCGAATACCAATGCCTGGAAGGCGACTCCAGATTCGGTGGCAGTGTATTTTTCAAACCGTATAAAATCAAGTTTGGAATCAAATCTAGTGGTGCCTGCCAAGGACCATAGACTGAGTAAAGGCGCAAAGTAGGCAAAAAAATTTTTCGTTTGAATGATACATGTGTAGTCAGAGTTTGAGCCGATTTAGTCAAAGCGTAATAATCCTGGGGGTCTGCGTTTTGAGATTCAGGAGCCGCGCCAGAGACATTTCCATATTCGCTGAAACAGCCTGAATTGACAAAGACTGATACACCCAATCTGGATGCACATTCCATCATATTGATACTGCCTAGTAAATTGGTCTCGACCATTTCGCGCCAATCTGTTTGCCATGAATTTGCACCATAACAGGCAAGGTGGAAAATCCAGTCTGGCTTGATTTCGCTCAAGGTAATATAAAGCGATTCAATGTCCTGAAATTGGACGAAACGCGTACCTACGTGACTTAAAACGTCATTCAATCTCCAGGTTTGACAGTTGGGTCTGAGCAGAAGATAAATGTCGTGACCAAGCGCAATAAGACGCCGGGTCAAATTCGAACCTACAAAACCGCTTGCACCAGTTATGACAATTTTTTTGGTCAAGCTATTTTCCTTTTGCTTTTAGTTCTTGACGCATAGAATTGGCTCTTGTAATGGCATATTCGGCGTAGTTTGTTTGTCCGGTTTGTTTTGCCCAGAGGGCAATTTGCTCGAACATATCGGCACGAGCGTGTGAAACTGGATCTGGTTCTTTTTCGTTTTGACACTGTAAAAGACAATGCTCTAACGCTTTTTTAGTCTCGTCTTTGCTGCCATGAAAGCGCTTTCCATGCGATGGGAGCATATATTCGAATGGAAATGATATGAGTCGAGCAATAGAATTTATTTGTTCATTCCAATCGAACCAGCAATAAAAAGGCGGCCAGGTTTCGATTGCGTTGTTTGAAAAAGTGCGTGAAGTAAAAACGTCTCCAGAAAATAAAAACTTTTCGAGATATAAAAGCATCGAATGCCCCATAGTGTGCCCTGGAGTGGGAATTATTTTAAAATCAGGATGTGGACTGAAGGGCTCATTAGTTTTGAATACTACTTCTGCATCTTTTTGTGCTTCGAGATCTGCCTCGTGAATGTAGCGCTTAGCCTGGAAATGAAGAGCATATTGGGCGGCTTCAGCCACATCGTCTCTGTGGGTGAGAAAAATGTGTTTGAGTCCGTTTTGATTTTCTAGAAACTTTATCAAGCGCGGACTGAATTTAGGACTGTCTATCATCCAATTTCCGTCGGGATGTTTAATGAAATAACTTTTGCCACCAAATGAGCTTTTAGAATTGAAACCTAAATAAAAGACATCATCTTCTATTTCTTGGGGAAAGCGATTGACCGCGTTTGAAATTTCTTTCTTTATATCTGGATTAATCGTTCCTATCGAGCCTAGGGGACAACAGACCAGAGCGTCCAGAACCATTTCATGTTCAAGCGATGATTCTGGCTGCTTGCTTACTACATAAGATTTGCCTGATTTACTAAAGTTTTCCGGAGCTAAATCACGACAATTTCCGCAGGAAATACATGTAGTGTCTACGAAAAAATCTCCGTCGACATTACCGCATGCAATCTTTTTAAAATCAGCCATGCAGAAAATATAGCCCAGTTAAAGTCTCTATTCAAGCCAAAATACCTGAGCCTTTGATAAAGGTTGCCAATGCCAGTAAATGCATATCAAAGCCTTGGGGACCCACCAATGAAAGAGCGAATTTATTATTTCCATCCTGGTAAGGAAGACTTATTTGAGGCAAACCGCAGAATGAGGCAAGTGAATTCAAAAGGATGTTCGCTTTGCGATTCTCTAAAAGTTCGCTTGAGCTTGCATTTAGACGAGGAGGTGCCTTTTGAATAGTGGGCAATAGAAGGAAAGTGTTTTGCAATACCTGATTGATCTGTTTTATTGATTTGCTTCGTTTGTTCAATGCTGCTTTATAGTCTTGCTCGTTTATTTGGGCGCAGGCTAAAAAACGTTGTTTTATCGACTGATCCATAACTGGGTTATTCTCTTCAAACCACTTTCCATGAGCCTTCCAGGCTTCAAAACCGCGAGCGTGATTAAAAGATTCGCTAAAAGAATCAAGTCCTAGTGGCTCATCTAATTGGTTTAGCTCTATTTTGCGGTTTTCTATAAAGCCAGACTGGGCGCACAACTCGCTAATAGCATGCCATTTTGCCATGAAACCTTTTTGCCAGGTTTGGTCAAGGATAGCAATTCCATCTTGAAGCAAGCTTATTTGCTGCATTTTGGGTACGGCAATTGTATCGTTTAAAAGGGTTGAGCCAACCCTGTTCATAAGGTCGAGCGAGTTGGACATCCAACCTATAGTATCGAATGTGGTTCCAAGAGGAATGGTTCCTTCTGTTGATATGCGCGCGTAAGTTGGTCGCATTCCATAGATTCCGCAGTACGCTGCCGGTACACGAATCGAACCGGCAGTATCTGTTCCCAGTGCGAAATCAGCGCAGCCGTTGGCAACAGCAGATGCCGAGCCGCTCGATGATCCGCCTGGGATACACCCTTTGAAATTTGGATTATAAGGAACAGGAAAGTGCATATTCAGTCCGTCGAGGCTGAATGCTAATTCGTCAGTCAGTGTTTTGCCGATAAGACAGGCGCCCTGGTCCAGCAATTTTTGAATGGCAGCGCAATTCTCTGCTGCAGGGCTATGAGTAAGCTTCCAATCTGGATTTCCGCCCCCTGTCACCATCCCTTGGATATCGAGCAAATCTTTGGCGACAAAAGTCAGATCTTTCAATTTCCCTTTTGAACTTGTTTGAATATTTAAGGGCTCAATAATGCCGTTGAACATTTCTATTGCGGCTGGCTTTGCATCTGCATTTGCATTTGCATCGCATCTTCGGCTTGTTTTGTGGTACCACCACCGGTTCCAAAACTCTGCTCATGTCCAAAAGCCGAATCATCTGCTGGCGAGTCCGTTTCGGTGCTAAACTGAGGTTGACTTCGGGATTGCGAATTTCGTTTGCGAACTAGCTGAGTATCCTCGGGAAAAAGTTTCAATAGTCCCGTTGCTGCTTCCAGATTGGCGTCTGAAGGCAATTTCTGTTCGTGATAAATATTCTGTATGGTGCGTAGGGCAAATTTTTTCAGTTTAATCGATTTTATCAGTTCGGAATTTGCCATTGAGAAAAGTTCTTTGGTGAGCGGGTGTATAAGCTCAGTGGGGGCATTAATTGCTGAGCGTTCGGCACAGGCGATGGCTAATTCGGCACCTTTATCGTCATTTTCGTTGGCGAAGTCTATCGCCGAAAGCAAGTAAAATGCAGATGCTTGAGCGTATTTGCCGGTTTTTTCCAGAGCGACTGCAGAATCGTTAAAATATTGTCTATTTCCGGCGGTCTGGAAGAAGTATTTTCTCATGCTCAGTCTGAAAAGGCTTGCACTGTTGGTTGTTTTGAATTTTGAATCTACCAGATTGTTTGAAACAATCACTCCGTGACCCGAAGCAAAAAAACAAAATCCGTCAGAGTCTAATGGCAGAATGCTCAAAATGAAGGCATTAGCGTTCCAGTCGGGAGTGATTTTTTCTACCGGTTGTCCTTGCGTAAATTTATACAATCCTTTATCGAGTGTGCCGATCAAAAATGAGTCCGTCTGGTTGAGCGCTAGTGACATAAAGGGATTGGAATCTTTTTTATTGCTCAAAACATCGGTGATTTTGTCTTTTTCAAAACTGGCAAGCACACCATGGACGATACCGCCTTCAGAATCCTGGTGAGTAAACCAGAGTTTGTCTTTCGAATCAAGTAACATGTCGGTGACAGCCGATTTGTCGAAGATTTTTTTGCATTCGCCCGTGCTCAAATCAAAGCATAGAAGTCCACCGCCATAGTGACCGAAGTCATAACGTAGATGCAGTTTTTCTCTAGATAAAAGCATCTCAGCAGGAAAATAGAATGTTCCTTCTACGTGTGGAAGCGGCTTGGTATCCCATTTGGTGCCGTCGTAGCAGAAAAGATTTCTTTTTAAAAGAAACAGAATGTTGTTTCCTCTGGCACTAAGAAGGATGTTTGGCGAAGCTGCGCCTGACACTCTTACGGGAGTCTTTATTTTTTCGAATCCGTGGACTGAGGTGGACTCGATAAAAACGAAATCGTCATTTCCTTCGGTCGTGATTCCAAGAAGGCGTCCGTCTTGGCTGACCTGAAGATAGCTAGGTTTGTTTATACCGGGCAGTTCTAAGGCCGAACATTTGAGTTCTTTGGTGTCTATTTCGTAAATTTTGTTTTCGCTTATCAGGCAGGGCTTTTGGTGCCAAAGACAGAGCACGCCGTCCTTAATAGCGGATGAATTATCAGGTAATTCAAGTAATTGGACCGAACTATCGATTAACGTTGTTTCAAGTGGATTTGGTCTTTCAGGCGAAAACTGAGCTTGCGCCGGAGCCCAAAAGGCAAGCAGTATCGAGATGTTAACTAGAATTTTCTTACTGAACACGAGAATTGGCCATGGCATAACCGGCTTGAGAATGCATCTTCGGCGCATATTATAGCGAATAGCTATCTAAAATTAGATAGCTAAAATGATGTTGCAAAGAGAAGTTGGTACAATTCACCCCTATGTTATTTGCCAGTTTTGCGTACCTGATTTTCTTACCAGTTGTCGTCGCCCTTCACTGGATGATGCCAAGAAAATTCAGACTTTTATTTTTACTGGTTGCAAGTTACTACTTTTACATGTGCTGTGTGCCCGTTTTTCTCATTCTCATCGTAGCAATGAGTTTGTTCAACTGGGTCTGGGGCAACGTACTAGACAAAGCGACAAATAAGAAACTGATTTTTGGTATCGGCATTGGTATCAATTTGTTGTGTCTTGGCATATTCAAATATGCCGGCTTGGTCTGCGAAACGCTTAATATGGCAGGGTTAGACCTTCACTGGCAAATTGCGCTGCCTTTAGCTATCTCGTTCTTTACTTTTGAATTCATTCATTATCTATTCGAGATTTATCGCGGCAACAAGCCGATGAAGTCGCCTGTATTGTTCTGTCTTTTCGCTGCCTTCTTTCCGACACAGATTGCTGGTCCTATTAAGCGATATCAAGATTTTCAAAAACAAATGGAAGAAGAAAAGCCGCTTCGATTGGCTTATTTTGATGAAGGCATTCCACTGATAGTGCTTGGACTGGCTAAAAAGGTTCTCTTTGCTGATAATTTAGCCATCTTCGTAAATATGGGCTATAAAATGCCGGAGGCATTCAGTTCGACCGAGCTTTGGATTTTTGCCTACGCCTTTGCTTTTCAAATTTATTTTGATTTCTCCGGTTACACTGATATTGCCCGGGGTTCTGCGATGTTGTTTGGTTATAAGATACCGATCAACTTCAATATGCCTTACATAGCTTCCAATATTTCGAATTTCTGGCATCGCTGGCATATTTCGCTTTCCTCATGGTTACGCGACTATTTATTCATTCCCATGGGAGGTTCACGCGGTAGCGAGTTTCAAACCAACCGCAATTTACTCATAACAATGACCCTGGGAGGGCTCTGGCATGGAGCTTCCTGGAGTTTTGTCGTCTGGGGACTTTTTCATGGTATTGCCCTTATTGTGCACAGACAATTCGTTCGAATGACCGAAAGGTTCCAGAATCTAAAACCAATATTCGAGTCTAAAATATGGCATCTAATGTCGATTGTTCTTACTTTCCACGTGGTTTGTATTGGGTGGGTGTTTTTTAGAGTACACGAGATTGGTACTGCATTTGGTATCGTAAAAAGAATGATGCTTTTCAACTTTAACTCGTTGAAATCGCTGATCTTTTTTACTTTAGATTATCCAGTAATAGTTCCATGCGTTACTTTGATGGTTGGCGCACTTTTATTGGCTAATCTTCCAGTTTCCTGGTTGAATGAGCGCAGATTTTTCCAAAATACTCCGGCTTTCGTTAAAGCAGCATTTTCATTTGTTCTTATCGTGCTGATGGTTAGCCTGTTGCCTGACCATTCAGAGCCGTTCATTTACTTCCAGTTTTAGAACAGATTCTTATTAAATGAAAAGCATTCACATACAAACGTTAACGAAACGACTGATCAAGAGTCCGTTTGTGTTGCTTTGTATGCTTCTTATTGGCGCTGATTTTATTGTTTTTGACTTCAAAATCAAAGAAGAAGAAAAATCAAAATCAAATTTAGCTAGCAATGAAAGCCGCATCCCAGCGTTGAGAGATTCGATTCAAAATGGGCGCAAATCAGACGTGCTTCTTTTGGGGTCTTCGCTTGTGGTTACTGCTTTCACTTATCCAGATTTCAAACTTGGACTCGCTCCGCTCAATAAGTATGACGACGGGTATACACAGGCCAGATTATTATCAAGTTTGATTGAACAAAAAACAGGTAAATCTGTAGACGCAGTAAATTTGAGTTGTCTTGCAGCCACTCCTGCTGATGCTTTGCTTATAGTCAGCGAACTAGAAAAGCGAAATAAGTTGCCCCAAACCGTTGTTTACGGTATAGAGCCAAGAGCTGTAGCGGACAATCTCACTCCGGTAGGAGGGGCTCTGGGCGGAACTGCCGCCCTTGATTTAGAACCGCAATATCATCATCCAAATTTTTTGCAGAAGGCTGAGATTGTAGCTTATAAAGCTATCAATTTAGTTTTGCCCAGAGAAGTAAAAAGTGGTCTAGATGACTTGAAAATCAAATTGGCTAGGTTGGGTGAAAATCCAGCGACAGACGAAGTTAATGAGATAGTTGCAAGTCATTTCTGGCAGTTATTTAGTTTGCGAAAGCAAATTGGTGACCAGGCTCAAGAGCGAGCAAGCGCTATCTTCAAAGCCAAGTCAAAGTCAAAGACTAATTCTGATACTGTAGTCTCGAAACGCATAAAAGTTGAATGCGTCGCCCAGGACAACTCTGAGATTCCATCAAGTAGTGACAATAAGCCTTGGGATACTGTTTCTGCAAAGCGTATTCAAACTCAACTAGAGCAATATAAAGGACACTATCTGCCTTGTAATAAATCTAAGATAGAGAAAAATCTCGCGCTTTTAGACCGTCTTGCTCAAGTTTGTCATAAAAACGGTGCAAAACTGTATCTAGTGAAAATGCCTCTTACAAGAGAGAATTCAAGCCTGGTGCCCGCCGAGACTGCTCGTGGTTACGATGCAAGTTTAAAAGCCGTAGCAGATCGATATCAATGTAAATTGGTCGATTTGAGAGACGGTTTTGATCACAGCGATTTTATGGACACGGTCCATCTCAATGCCCAGGGTGGAGAAAAGTTACAAAAGAAACTTGTATCGGCGCTTGATTGCTCGATTCAATAGTTTTAGAAAAATGACAATCTAAAGTCTGTGTCATTCCAAACGGTTGAAAGAAGCGTAAAATAGACCGTTTCGGAATCTATTTAATTGCACCTACAGAACAAGGCAGCCAAACCATGAACGCTAAAAACGGTAAGCAAAACCAGCCAGGCGCTGAAAATCAATCCTCTAATGAGGCAATTGATTGGAAGAATTCAACAGTGCTTGTTACTGGAGGGACTGGCTCCTTCGGGCAGAAATTCGTCAAAAAGGTGCTTGAAAAACACCAACCTAAAAAACTGATAATCTTCAGTCGCGACGAACTCAAGCAGTATGAGATGCAGCAAGTAGTTAATGACCGCTCTGTTCGTTACTTTCTGGGTGATGTCAGAGACAAAGATAGACTTTATCGTGCTTTTCAGGATGTAGACATCGTAGTGCACGCTGCTGCACTCAAACAGGTTCCTGCAGCCGAATACAATCCTTTTGAGTTTGTCAAAACCAATATTATTGGCGCTGCAAACATAATTGATGCTGCAATCGATAGAGGCGTCAAGAAAGTAATTGCTTTGAGTACAGACAAAGCTGCTAATCCGGTGAATTTGTATGGCGCCACAAAATTGTGCGCCGACAAATTATTTGTTACAGCCAACGCTTATGCAGGTTCGCAAGAAACACAGTTTTCGATTGTGCGTTATGGAAATGTTTTGGGTAGTCGCGGAAGCGTAATTCCGTTATTTTTGGAAATGCGCAAAACTGGCGTGCTCAAATTGACCGATAAGCGCATGACTCGTTTCTGGCTTACTCTAGAGCAAGGTGTGGACTTCGTTTTATCCAGTCTGGAATGGATGGATGGCGGCGAAATTTTTGTTCCTAAAATTGCAAGTATGCGCTTAATTGACCTTGCCAAAGCAATTGGTCCTGATTGTAAGCTTGAATATTTTGGATTGAGGCCCGGTGAGAAATTGCACGAAGCACTTGTGCCTCGTGATGAGTCACCCTGGTGTGTGGAATTCAAAGACAGATATGTGATTCAACCAAATCAAAAATGGTGGGAAGAAGAAAGACTTCTGGCTAAAGGCGGAACCAAAGTAGAAGACGGTTTTAGATATAGAAGTGACATCAATTCGCAGTGGCTTGGTGTGGATGAACTCAAAGCCATGGCTGATTTAGAGATGGAATCAGAAGCTGAAACCAAACAACCTTCTAAAGTTAAGTAAGCAGCTCGGCTGAAATTTTTTCAAGCGCCTGTACTACGTCTTCGATGTCTTTGTTGGTCATTGCGGGGAACATAGGCAGTGAAATTTCGCCGCTATAAAAACGGTCGGCATTGGGGCATTCTGGCTTTTTGTTTGCAGTTACATTTTTCTGGTAATAAGGATGCTGATAAACCGGAATGTAGTGAACTTGAACCCCTATGTTCTCTGCTCTCAAAGCTTCAAAAACCAATTTGCGATTCTTCGCTACAGGTTCTTTAGTGACTAAAATTGGAAACAGGTGATAAGCTGATTCGACGCCTTCTTTTTCGATTAAGGGTTTGATACCGGTTATAGTGGCTAGTTTTTCTCTGTAAATTGAGGCGATTTCACGGCGACGTTTGATAAATTCGGGTAATCGTCTCATTTGACTGTTTCCTAGAGCCGCTTGAATATCGGTTATTCGGTAATTAAAACCGAGCTCTTGCATTTCGTGATACCACATACCTTGATTCTCGTCTTTGTTTACGAGCTTTTCATCGCGTTTTTCAATACCGTGAGTACGAAATACCATCAGTTTTTCGAAGAAGTCTTTGTTATCAGTTAAGACCATGCCACCTTCCCCGGTGGTAAGCGTCTTTACTGGATGGAAGCTTAAGATGGACATATCAGCGAGGCTTCCAGCTTGTTTGCCTTTATATTTGCCACCAAATGAGTGAGCGGCATCAACGATGAAAGTCAAATTGTGTTTTTTCGCTATTGCTCTAAGTTCGTCTGCATCGCAGGGGTGACCTGCGTAATCTATACCTACAAGTATTTTAGTTTTGTCAGTAATTTTTTGCTCGACAGTTTTTACATCTATATTTCCAGTTTCAGGCTCTACATCAGCGAAGATTGGCGTCGCTCCAAGATAAAGGGCTGCGTTACCTGTAGCAGCAAATGTGATGGGTGCTAGCAATACTTCTTCTTGCGGCTTCAGCCCAGCTGCATAATAAGCGCCGTGCAGTGCCGATGTGCCGCTACTGTACGCAACAGCGTATTTGACGCCGACATACTTGGCTACCGCTTTTTCAAAGCGTTCAATCTCAGGTCCCTGAGTTAACCAATCTGACTGGAGGATGTCACGTACATGCTTCAAGTCTTCTTCGTCTATCGATTGACGCCCATAGGGTAATAAGGTGTCTCTTACTGGTTTTGCGCCGTTTATGGCTAGTTTTGATTTTGATTTATCTGCGCTCAAAGCTAAGTTTGCTGTCATAGTTCGCTCGTTTTACTGGTGTCTGTTCTTCAAAACTCAATTTAAAGCGTTCCACAAATAAAGTATCTTGCTGAATGCTTTCGCTTAGTATATCCCAAAGCTTGAGAGAACCGGTGGCATTCAAATGTACGCTATCTACGAAATCGTCGGCATCAAATCTTGAGTCTTTTTGCAAATCTATCAGTTTAGCCTGGTTGTAAGCGGCTGATTGTTCTAGCTTTTGATCAAAACACGCTTTGTATTCTTTGGGCAATAAATCAAGATTTGCTTTGGAAAGAGGAAGCTTGACTAGAACAATTTGTATTTTGTTTTTGTTTAAAAGATCGAGCAGGTCTTCGAATTGTTGGTATTGATAATCGAAAACTCTAGGATCGAATTTGTATGCATTTTTGTAATGGCTAATATCGCGATTGATCAATTCTTTGGCTGAGCAAATAGAAGGATCTATTTTTTCTTCAGAGCCAGAAATACAAACTTTGTTTTTTTGTGTGATACCAGCTGCCTTCTGGTATGAGTTCAAGGGGCGATTCAGTGTGTTACAGCTGAGAGAAAACAATACTGTCGCATAATCGCTTCTTGTTCTGTAAATACTTGAGTTGGCGACCAAAAAGTTTTCGAATAATTCTTTGAAATCTTTGGTGTCTGAAAGGTTCTTGAATCTATTATCGAAGTAGTTTTTGACTGGAGAAAGTGTTGGGTCTACTGTCGTATCCAAAAAAGGTCTAGGTACCAGGGTAATAATTGCAAGTTTAGGTTTTGCTCCAAACTCAATTAGCTTATTGCAGAGCAAAGTTTGATCTGACATCAAAGAACCACTGTAAGAAAGATTCTTGATTGAAATGGGCAAGTGAAGTTTTTCTTTTAACAACGAACTTGCATATTTTGCATCACAATAGTAATACCAGGAGTAAGACGTCAACGGCAGGTTTAGTTTCACCATATCGGGGTAAACGCATATGCCATCACCAGTAGAGTCGCCTAATACAATAGCGTTGGTATCTTTTGAGTTTTTTAGGAGCTGATTTACTTTGCAACCAACAAAGTCATGATCCTTAAGTACTGTTCCTTCTACATGTACGAATTTGAGCGGATGAAAATAACTGACCAGACCTTCGGTCAATAAAAGAGCGAAAAACAGCCAGAAAAAATTTGATTTTAAAGTTGTACTGAAAATACTCGTTTTCATCAAATCTTTAAAGTGGGAGTTGCAACCGGTTTTATAGTAATCGGTTCGCCGCTTTGAATATTTGGGGTGCAATTCAAAATATCTGAAGTCTTACTATCGGATTCGATTTTTTCTCGGATTATATAGAGTGGGCGTTTTGCTAGTTGGTAGTGTTGGGCGATTAAATATCTCAGTACAAACGCAGTAATAGCTGTTTGAGTGCCTGCAAGAAAGAATAGAGCTGCAACTGTAAGGTGAGTCGTAATGTTTTGTGCGTCGAGCACACCTGATACAAAAATCAGAACCGATATGGCAGCAAAAGCAGCTGATATCAACATCAATATTCGAGCGAACGATTCAGGGTGGCTCATGATTAGCATTTCTGCAATTCGCAAAAGTTTTGTCAAATCGTAGTTAGAACAACCTTTCTGGCGAGCATTATGACTAACACTGACACAGGTGATTTTTTGTGTGGACCAAAAAAGAAGAAAGTCTAGACAAAATGATCTTCCAGTTGTTTCGGAAAAGCCATCGCGCAATGATGTTCGAAAAGCCCTAAAAGAGCCAATTTTTTCAGCTTGGGGCACCTGAACGAGGCTGATTGCGGCTCTAAACAGCTTAGAAGTTAAAACTTTGAACAAGTCGTGTTCTGATTTCTGAGGTATTCCATAAACAATGTCGTAACCAACAAGCAATTTATCTACCAGAAACGGGATCTCTGCTGGTGGGTTTTGTCCATCGTCGTCTAAAGTCACTGAAATTTCGTACTTGGCTTCGCGTACACCGCATATGGTGGCATTGTGCTGTCCGAAGTTCTTAGCTAAATCAATCAGTTTTAGTCGAGGATGGCTTGATTGATAGTTTTTGAGCGTTTGCCAGGTATTGTCGCTGGAATTGTCGTTTACTGCGATTATTTCGTATGCATCGTAGTGGCGTGCCAAGACAAGTTCGAGTTCACCAAGCAGTGGCACCAGCGAAGAGCTGGAGTTATAACAAGGAATAATGATGGAGATTCCTGCGTGCATTTAGAACCTGAAGACCAATCCAAGCTTAATATTATAGTTTCAAAGAGATTTGTTGAGATTAAAGGTCTCCAAGCTACTCTGACGTTACAATGCACACGTAGATTTTTTCCTTCAATTAAGAGTGGTATCCCGGTCATTCCATGAATGAAGCAATTTTTAGTCTTATTCAAGACTACTTCTCCAGGTCACTTACCAAGTACGGTCCAACCGCACAAGGGGTGGACTGGAAAAACGAACAGGCTCAGTTTCTGCGCTTTGAGCAATTACTGAAGATATTGCCAACATATGATCTAAATTGCAGTATTTTGGACTTTGGTTGTGGTTATGGCGCTTTACTTGCCTTCATGCGAGAACGTGGCTGTAAACTTGATTACATCGGATATGACTGTGTTGAGGCGATGCTTGAGCAGGCAAGGATTTTGTTTGCAGGCGATGGGAAAGCAACTTTCTTATCTGGGGAAAAAGTTACACAGACTGCGGATTATGTTGTTGCAAGCGGAGTTTTCAATCAAAAGGGAGATATAGAAGAATCGGTCTGGACAGAATATGTATACTCGAGTCTCAATCATCTCAATTCCCTTGCCAACAAAGGACTTGCGGTGAATTTTTTGACGTTTTACAGTGACAAAGATAAGATGCGTCCAGATTTATACTATGCAAATCCATTGAACATTTTCGATTTTTGTAAAAAAAATTACGCTGAGAACGTAGCACTTCTGCACGACTACGGCGCTTATGAATTCACATTATTAATTCGTAAGTAAAACCTTTTGACATCCTTAACTTATTCTTTGATAAGCCAAGACCTCTTCTTGTACTCTACTTAAATGCGTTTATCAGCTCCTCAAGCGAGCCCAACAACCATTGTGTCCGATTCCCAGTTTGAACGCTCGTCAAACGCGAGATTCAAAATACTCTTAAGCGTAATTTTTTTCTGTTCGGGCTTTTCAGCGCTGGTATATCAGATTGTCTGGCAAAGAGTGATTACCCTGTATCACGGCATGGGTTCTCACACAATCACTCTCGTTGTCAGCGTATTCATGCTGGGTCTTGGTTTAGGTGGTCTACTTGGAGGCATGCTAGCCCAGCGAGTCCGTAACTTGATTCGCGTGTATTTTTTGATTGAAATTTTTATTTCTGCAATCGGCTTTTCGAGTCTCCCCCTGCTTACAGTTCTGGGCAAGGCATCCGCTGGATGGGGAGCGACTGAACAATTGGTGATGACATTTTTTTGCTTATTGCCTCCAACCATATTGATGGGAATGACACTTCCTATTTTGACCGAGTTGATGGTTAGGATGCGAACAGGCTTTATGGAGAGTCTTTCAACCCTTTATTGCGTTAATACATTTGGTGCAAGTGTAGGTGCTATTGCTACTGCCTTTGGATTGATTTCATTTGCAGGACTTGATTGGGCGGTCATTTGTGCTGCTTTTATCAATCTTTTGTTAGCTGTTTTGATTTTTCCGCTTGCAAAAACTGTTCCTTCAGGCAGTCTTGCTCCTACCCTGACTATCGACCAAACTCAGCAAACATTAAAGGTTGCCGCATTTGCGTGTGTGTTCGTGACCGGCTTTATTGCCATTGCCTGTGAGATTCTGTGGTTTCGCACGGTTGAAATTCTGATTAAGTCGTCTCCTTACGCTTTTGCTTGTGTGCTTGGTGTTTATCTTTTTGGGTTAGCTTCAGGTAGCGTGTTTATGAACGCCCTGTTGAAGTGGCGAAAGCTTGATTTGCTCAAGCTGTATTTTGGTTTGCAGATAGGAATTGCATACTATCTCGCGCTCTCTTATTACGCTTTGTATGCGCTTGCAGACAATGTCCTTAAGCCATTCATTGACGCTTCATTTCATACGACTCTTCATCCTTCTCTATCTTTCGAGCTATTTCAGAGTTGGCAATCTTTTCAAAGCGGATGGTTTGCTTATTTCGACTTTTTGATTTGGCCGGTTTATTTCATGTTGGTTCCAACAATTTTGATGGGTGCAAGTTTCCCACTTATTTCATTCCTGGCTCGCAGTGAGGGACAAAGTGCTGGTAAAACGACAGGATTAATTTACTTTTGCAATATCTTGGGTAATGTAATCGGCGGCTTGGCGATGGGCTATCTTTTACTTCCAGCCTTAGGTACCGCAACATCTGTGGTTGTTTTGTTCTTTATGAGTTTGCCGTTTGTTTTGTTGATGGGCAAACAAATAGATAACAAACAAGTCAAACTGCAGTTCTTAGCGGTAGTACTAATTATCTATGCGACGTTACTATCAGTATTTCCAAAAGGAAATGCTTTTTTTGAATCAATTCATATCATGCCTGAGAGCGGTTGTAAGACAGTGGTTAATGAGGGCCGAGACGCTGTTGTAGTGACCTATTCTAAGGGCAATAAGCTCTGGAATTATATAAATGGACTAGCTCACGGTGGAAGACTGGACTACATTTCTGGTTATTATGCTCGCGCTATAGAATGTCTTTCGCACTGTCAAAAGGCAGAAAACGTACTTGTAATTGGGTTTGGGACTGGTGGTATAGTCGAAGCCGTTTTGAAATGTGACGAAGTGCGTAAAGTTACAGTGGTTGAATTGAGTGAAACATTGATTAAAAATATGCACCAAATTTCGAGCTGTGAAAAAATATTGACGGAGCCTAGAGTCGAGTTGGTAATTGATGATGGACGAAGATTTTTGAATTGCAATGAGCAAAAATTCGACGCGATTCTGATGGATCCTCTTCGTTCCTCTACCGCATATAGCAATAATCTCTATTCCCGTGACTTTTTTGCCTTACTTAAGAAACGTCTCAGTGACGGAGGAGTGGTCATGGTTTGGATTGACAACTGGCTGGAGCTGCCACGTACCATCGTTTCGCAGTTTCCGTTTGCAAAAAGGTATGAAACATTTTGCCTTGCCTCTGTGGACAAGATGACTCTCAGTCAAGAGCGAAAAAGTGCTATATTAGGCAACTTCCCAGTTTTAGATCGAAGTGCAATTGAGACGGCGGAAAATTACAAGGGCGACGAAACAATGATCTGGCAGCATACTGTGGGCATTTCGGCAAATTCCGATTTTAAGCCGCGCTGCGAGTACTACCTTGGCTTATTGCTAGGGAGACGAGGTCGTTGAATTTGGCAAATTTCACAAAAAACATTTCTTTGACTCAAAGAGTTATTCCGTTTAATAAAATCTTTCTATCAGGTAAGGAAGGTTCTTACATCCAGTCGGCTCTTGAGAGCGGTGAGCTTGCAGGCGGTGGACAGTTTGCTAACAAGTGCCACAACTGGTTGGAGCAGACGTTTGGGTGTGAAGCTGCACTGTTGACGACCTCTGGAACGTCCTCGTTGGAAATGGCTGCCTTGATTTTGGATGCAAAACCGGGCGATGAAGTTATTATGCCTTCATTTACTTTTGTAACCACTGCTTCTGCATTCGTTAGAGCAGGACTGGTTCCAGTATTTGTTGATGTAGATCCCGGTACACTCAACATCGATATATCTAAAGTCGAAAAGGCAGTCGGACCTAAAACCAAAGCAATAGTTCCTGTTCATTACGCTGGAATTGGTTGCGAAATGCAAAAATTGCAAAGTTTGTGCAAGGCACATAATTTGAGTTTATTTGAGGATGCAGCACATGCCTTTTTGGCAAAAGCCGAAGGGAAATATTTAGCCACCACTGGTGATGTCGCGGTGCTTAGCTTCCATCAAACTAAAAATGTAGTTAGTGGTGAAGGCGGTGCTCTTCTAATCAATAATCCTAAGCTCGTCGAAAAGGCTCATCGAATCTGGCATAAAGGCACTAATCGAAAAGACATGGAAAATGGCTTGGTCGACAAATACACCTGGGTAGATTTAGGATCTTCGTTTATGCCATCGGAATTGGTGGCAGCCATGATTTTTGCTCAGTTTGAAAAGGCGCATGAAATAACAGCTAAGCGCGCCAATGTCATGCATAAATATCATGCAAACCTAGAAAAATTGGAAGAAAAAGGTTTGATCAAACGCATGCAGATTCCTTCTAATTGCGAATCCAATGGTCATATTTACTGGATTCTCACAAAAGATCAGGCTACGCGCGATAGATTGCTTGATTATTTAAAACAGCATCAAATAGAAGCTTATTTCCACTATGTGCCACTTCATTCGTCTGAAAGTGGAAAGAAATACGGACGCTATCTGGAAGAACTCAAAGTTACTGATGATGCTGCTCAACGTCTTGTAAGATTGCCATTCTGGGCAGAGATGGAAGACCAAGACATAGAGTACGTATGCGAGCATATTCAAAATTTCTTTCAATGAGGCCGCTTTGAAGAAAGTCGCCATTATCCAATCGAATTACATTCCCTGGAAAGGCTATTTCGACATAATAAATAGTGTCGATGAATTTGTTCTGTACGATGATGTGCAATATACAAGGCGTGATTGGCGTAATCGAAACAAAATAAAAACAGTTTCGGGAACTCGGTGGCTCACTATCCCGGTCAGTGTTTCTGGCAAATATTTTCAACTTATCAAAGACACTGAAGTTTTTGAAAAAGGTTGGGGACTGAACCATTTTGAAATTTTGCGTCAGTCCTATTCCAGTGCGAAATACTGGAATGAAAATGCCGACTGGCTTAAATCGCTATATGAAGATGCTGAAAAGCTCACACATTTAAGTCATATCAATAAATTGTTTATTGATGCTATTTGTAAGCAGTTGCAAATCACTACCCGTATCAGTTTTTCTTCTCAATACGAGCTTTCTCCAGGTCGCAGCGAAAAGTTATTTTCCGTGTGCAAGGCTCTGGATGCTGATGTTTATGTTTCAGGACCGGCAGCGAAAAATTATTTGGATGAATCTATCTTCAATGAGCAAGGCATGCAAGTTGAATGGTTTGATTATGGAGAATATCCTTCATACCCTCAGGTTCATCCACCTTTTGAGCATGCATTATCGATTCTTGATCTGATACTGAATGTTGGGCCAGATGCGACTCAATATATGAACAGCTTCAAAATGAAGAGTTCAATCAAGTAATTTTCCCTTATAAAATAATTTGGCCGTTTTGGAATTTTGATCGAAGTACAATATGTACGAAAAGCCCTTTTGAGCTGCTTTGGCGCACACTGTTTCAGGTTCTATATCAAGCAATGACTGTTCTTTGTCTCGCAGGTGATAGTTGTTGAACAAATAAATATTGGACTTCGCTTCAATAGGCGGTAAGCCGTCGAGCATTGCAAAGCCACTGAATGCCGGAGCAATGAATGTACTTGTAATCGGTACATTCAATCTGTTGTCTAGCATGTACCAGTAGGCTTTAGCCGTTTGAGGAATGAACAAAAGTGTTTCATTGTATTTAGCTTTTTTGTCATCGCAAAGCTTCCTTAGACCTCTTAAAATCTGATAGGAGTTTGTTGATTCAAGACCAGTCTGGGCATGAGCCAGTATCATTATTATCCGAAAAGAGCTTGCTATGCTTTTGATCGATTTATTTTTAGTGTTTGCAGTTATTACTTTCAGTAATTGTGATGTGTTTGATATGGAATCACTACGCTCTGACAACGTTTTACGCACCTTATACTGGTGTGAAAAAAGCTTTGCGGTACTGAAGACTAAATTATTTCCTGCAAGCAGGATTAAGATTGCTACTAAGCTTTTTAAGGCAACTGTTTCACTAAGTAATACAGGTATATTTAGACCAATAAGAAGAGCAAGTGAAAACCAGTATTGAACGTTTGAAAAATAGACTTCGCTGCCACCCGGCAGTTCTGCTAAACATCCCGGAAGTGATGCTATGAGGGCAAAGATAACGGCGGTTTCCAAAGGAATGCGCTCTGCATTTTTCAATTTCGATTTGAAAGAATAGTATGACAGGAGCCAAACCCAAAGATAAAAGAATATAAAATGGAATAAAAGAAAATTCGGTTTTACCTGGAATTTGTAAAAAGCAAAAAGGACAAAATCGACAGGTGCTTTAAACAAATTGGAAAAATAGGCAATAGCTGAAAAAAGGCAAATCATGCCGTAAAGCAGGCTGTAAAACTTGCTTTTATACGCTTTGATGCGAACAAAGAGAAAAGACGCAAGAGCACAAAATAAGACTCCAACTGAAACTTTTGTCCAGATCAATACAGTCGTAGCAAGGCTTATGACTAATAGCAGAATGGCTTTCTGTGCCACATTCTTTGTCGCTTCAACGCCTGAGCGGTATGTGTCCAGAACAATTGAAGCTAATAAAAAGAAGAATGTCAGTGCCAAACAATATGATTGACTGTTTAGTTGATTGCTCCAAATGCCCATCCAGTCAGCGACTGAAGGTTGCATCAATCCGGTCAAACCAGAGGCAAGCACGAGTAGATTAAGCGGTTTGAGCCACAAAGAATTTATCGAAGAAATAAAGGTCAAAAGCGCCTTTATAAACAAAGGTACTCCAAGAACCGAAAAGCCGACGAGATAAAATGAGAGTCCATCGAGGTTGAGTATTGAAGCAAGCTGACCGAAAATAAAGTGACTGGCTATGTGGTATGGCGTATAAATCAGCCCGTCAAGACCAGTACTCACCGCGTGATAGTTGTTTATTATGTTGGCCAGTGTAGAGTGAAAAAGTGTGTCGATTTCGCCTGATCCTGCAATTCCTCCCAGCGAAAGGCACTCTACGAAAAGCGAAGTTGAATATTCGCTGACGAATAGATAACAAGCTGTCCAGAATCCGACGAATAAGCAAAAGCCTATCAATTGCAGGTTTTTGAATAAATCAATTGTTTCTTTGAATTTGATCGTCCACATTAGGTAACCTAACGGCGATAAAATCCAGAAAACGCTCTTGATTGCGGGCAGTAAAAAAGCGATAAGCGGTAGTACTAAAAGTGATACTAAAAGCAGAAAAGATTCTTTATTCAGTAGAGGATAATTTTTGCCAAACCGGCTTAAAAAATTTGGACACAACAATAAAAAATGAAGCAAACCCAGAAACAGGACGGCCTCTACACCGAGACTTGGATCTAATCCAACGCGTGAGAGAATGAAAACAATAGTGATAAGTGTTGCTATGAGAGAGCAAATTATAGAGTTAGATAAACTGCTGTTTTCCATGCACTATTGCAATCTATTGAGCAAGCGCTCTTTAAGAACTGGATTTTGATCTATTTGAGATGCAAGTTTATTCCAGAACTTTATTGCACCTTGTCCGTTCAGGTGAACACCATCTTTGAAATCTATTTTATTGAAGTCAGGACTATCTTGAAAATCTATTATGCTGGAATTGTGTTTTGAAGAGCATTGTTGAATCCTGTCGTTTAGCATGTTCAGCTTTTCTGGTTCGATTAAGCTTAAATTGATTTGTTCTAGTGGCAGTTTCAAAATAATTACGACAGCGCCTTTATCTGTTAGTTCACTCACCATTGTTTCAAATTCTTTGAATTGACGATCGAATAACTCTTGACTGAACTGGTAAGCATCTGTGTAGTGAACTACTTCGCGCTTGGTTGCCTCTGAATCATTCGATATATTTGGATCGATAATCTCTTTCGACCTGGCTAAACTAACCTTATTTCTTCTACCTAGACCTTTTTCTTGCCTATTTTCGTAAGCATTAAGTGGACGATCTAGATTGCTACAGGCTAGTGAGCAAAGCACTGTTGCGTAGTCGCTTCGCGTACGATAAATATTTGACACTTTCGAAAGAAAATAATCAAACAATTGAGAAAAGTTTTTTGCATCAGCAATCGAATTGTATCTATTTTCGAAATAGCATTTCACTGGAGAGATTCGCTCATCCACTGTGGTATCAAAAAAAGGTCGTGGTACCACGGTCAGAAAGGCTATTTTGGGAGTTTTTCCGGTTTCTAAATATTTGTGGCACATCAATGATTGATCTTGCATCAAACACCCGCCAAAAGTGATGTTTTGCAAAAATATTGGAGAATTCAAAGTCTTTTGTAGCACGCTATCTGCCGTTTTAGCATCAAGATATTGATAGTGCGATATGGTGTCCAGTTTTAGATTTTGAGTTTTAAGATCGGCATAGAAGCAGAGTCCATCAGCAGTCGAGTCTCCCACAATGATGGCATTTTTTTGATTTTGATTTTGCAGAATCTTAGTAATGCGATTTCCGGTATGATCATGGTCTTTGAGTACGGTGCCTTCCACTTGCACCATTTTTAGTGGACGGGCAAAATAAACAACTGCTTCGGTAGCTAAAAGTGCTATCAAAAGCCACGCTAAGTTTGAATTGAATAACGCTGTAAGTGTGCTTTTCTTTTTTTGCTCACAAGCTAGAGTCGATTTGTCTTCTGCTGTTTTTTGCAAGACTGCATTCATTGTTATGTCTCGCTAAAACTGGAAATAGATGAAAGGCTGCGTACCATCGGGCAAGAAGATGATCATTGCAAGAATTAATAGCATGCTGAAAATTCCCACCACTGGAGCAGGCATTTTTCGGAATATATTCTTTTCGTTCATGATGCTGAGCGGAATATTGGTTAACAAAAGCAAGGCCAAAAGAACGATTGAAATTACAACAACTACAGGCAGATGATTTTGTAATACAAGAAATTGATGTGATTGCGCTTCAGCACCTGCAAATACAGGGCTGAATAAAACCATTTTCTTTACTATATTGAAAGCAGTGCCTATTTCTTGGACTCTAAAGAACACCCAGCCAATACAAACGGCATGGAAAGTCAAAACCATAGAAAGTAAGTTGCCTAGTTTGCTTTCTACAAAATTCTTGAGCGGAGCTACTTTGTCTTTCAAGAAAGTGAATTCGCGATGTATTACAAGCGCCAGTCCGTGAAAAACGCCCCAGACAACAAAATTCCAGGAGGCTCCATGCCATAGACCACCAAGTGTCATGGTGAGGAGTAGATTCCTATTTGTGAGCCAACGACTTCCTCTTGAACCGCCTAATGGAATGAACAAATAATCTCTAAGCCAGGTAGAAAGCGAAATGTGCCATCTATGCCAGAAGTTGGCCATATTATTTGCGATGTAAGGCAGATTGAAATTGATTGGAATATCGTATCCAAAGAGTCTTGCAGAACCGCGAGCGATATCGGTGTATGCGGAAAAGTCAAAATAAATTTGAAAAGCGAAAGCATAGGCAAATAGCCACAACTCTGGCGCTCCAAAAGACCCGGGGACTGTATATCCCATATTGACGAACTGAGCTAAAGTGTCGGCTAACAAGATTTTTTTTGCGAATCCAAGCACTATAAGAGGCACACCTTCGTCCAAATATTTCATTTGGAAAGGTTTGTGTTCTTTCATCTGCTTTTCAAAATCAGGATAGCGTTTGATAGGTCCCGCTATTTGAGTGGGGAAGAAAGCTGCAAAAAGAGCAAACAGAACAAATGAATCGATTGGCTTTTTGCCTCGATAAATTTCGAACAAATAGTGAATAAACTCGAAAGTGAAGAAGGATATGGCTAAGGGAAGGATTATTTCAGGTGCAAAACCAAGTGTTTTTCCCGAAAACATTTTCAAAAGCGAGCCTATTGAGTCGATGAAAAAATTAGCATATTTAAATATTGCCAGGCAAAGCAGATTTACAGCGAGTCCTAATCCAAAAAGACCCTTTTTATTTTTTTCTTTTGCCTGGCACAGAACATTTCCAAAGACCCAATTAAATACCGACATCCCAAAAATCAGAAATACAAAAGCTGGCATCCAGCTCATGTAAAAGATGTAGCTGGCAAGCAAAAGCATAGCTAAGCGGGCGTTCTTGGGTAAAATCCAGAACAATAAAACCGTCAACGGCAGAAATAGAAGGTATTGCAGGCTTGTAAACAGCATGCCCCAAATTATATTCTGAACTTTCCAAGAGAGATGGAAGTATATTTAAGATCTTATAGATTCTGCGTAATCGGCGATTCTTACCGCTCCCAAACCGTCACAAACTTTAAGCGCAGCTTCGCTCATAGCCTTTAGATTCTGGTCATCGACAAGTATAGAATCGACTGATTTAGTCACTATTTCTGGACTGAAATCGCGCAAAAAGCCTAAAGATTGAATGGCACCTGTCTTCTCCAGGCTTTCAGTAACGTCTTTTTGATTGTCAGCCAGAATCAATTGCAAAGCTGGAACACCAAGACAGCAGCGTTCCCAGGAACTCGATCCGCCTGCACCAATTACAAGATCGCATCTGGATAGAAGACCTGCCATATCGCTTTGCGAGTGTAGAATTTGGGCATTGAATTTGAATTGCGAAACTAGCGATTCGATTTCTTGTTCGAATGGGGACTGTGGGCTTATAAGCACTGTAACGTCGACATCTTTTTGTACTTTGAGCAAACCTTTTAGCACAACTGAAGTTATGTTGTCTGGGTCGGTGAGACCCAAACTAACTAAAATGTGCTTTCTAGTTTCGATACGAACAATTAAGTCAGGCTTTTTCTGGCGAGCTTTAAAAAATTCGCTTCTGAGTGGAGCGTATTTTACTCCGCACAATAATTTTGTATGCCCAGGCACCAGATTCTTGTATTCGTCGCCTTCTCTATTGAGTGTCGGGTCGATCAAAATGTCTGTGTCATGCTCGCGCCAGGGCATATCATCAAGCACGACTAATTTTGAATTTAGTCTGCGAATCTGGGTTTGATAGTCTTTTTTGAGTCGATAACTATCAATGAAACAAAGGTCAGGATGCCAGTTTTGCTCTAACTGGTCGAAAAGTGCCTGTGGTTTGTCGAATTCGTTTTTTTTGATTTGTTTGAAAGCAAGATTTTGTTTTATGAAAGAAATGTTGCCACCAGGTATGAGGTCAATACCACCTTCCTGGGTTATTATTTTGCAGTCGTGACCTCTATTTGCAAGCTCTTTTGCAATAACGAGTGAGCGGATTAAGTGGCCTCCGCCTTCGTCTTGCGATGCGTCTGCTCTGAAGACTATTTTCATGGTTTTCTTGTGGTGCTCAGAATCTTCAAGCTCTCGGGACCGTGATTGAAGAGTAAGTCTACAATTGACATATAAGGCTCAAAAGGCTCAAAACGCTGAGTATACTGGGGATGAACATAGTCGTGAAAGTACAGCTCGATGCCGGCTTTGTCGAAATCTTCTTGTTTTAAATAATCGCGTCCAAATGGACCCGAAATATATGTAGTGCAACCTACTTCGTCGCAAAGCTCCATGATAAGTGCATCTTTCGTTTTAGTTGCGTCCATTTGCGAGCTGAACATGACAGGGGTTTTGATGGAAAGTTTTTCTAGCAAAAAGAACATTTGTTCTTTGCAAAGTTCAGAAAGCATTGTCCAGTCTTTCGAGTAATGCTCCTCAAAGAAAGGTTTGTAGTCGGGGTAGTATTTTGCCTTAGCGTATGCTCCGTGCAAAGTCATAAAATGATCTTTGCGCCAATCTGATTCATTGTTGATTTCGATTGTATTTATGGCTAAATCGAAATTGCGTCCCTTGGTTTTGACCGGCACTGTTAGCCATTTCCAGCCATTGGCAGTGCGTATTTTATTTCGAGCGGTAAAACTGCGTTTTTCAAGTTGGACATGATCTAAAACAATGTGCAAGTCGCTCATGGCGATTCGCTCAATATAACCAAGCCAGGGAAGATAGGCTGGCTGACTTATACTGACTATTTTTCGCATACGTCTTCCAGGCGCAAAGGCTCGAAGCGCGGAATATCTCGAACGAGCGATTTGCCTAAAATTAGATTCAAATCAGACGGCGGAACACCTGTGGCTGGTCTTCTATAAACAACATCGTCTTCGGTTAAGACATGACCGGCAGAAAGGTCACGACCTGTAGCGCAAGATAGTCTGAACTCGGCACGTCCAGCCATTTCACATTTTGCTGGGTTGAGATCGGCTGAACCCAATAGTGTTTCCATTTCTCGCACCGCCTGCACCAGTTCGCTCATCTCCGATTCATTTGAAGAAAATCGGTGATCCGGTCCTGGAAGGTCTTTATCGATAGTGAAATGTTTTTCGATCCAGCATGCACCAAGGGCAGTGGCGCCTACCGCAGCTCTTGTTCCTTCAGAATGATCTGAAAGGCCAGTTAAGCAGCCAAATTTGTGTGAAATAGAAACCAGTTTTCTCAGGTTGACATGTTCTGGTGGTGTTGGATATGCCGAGGTGCAGTGTAGTACTACGAGATTTTTATTGTTACTTCTTTTGATGGTTTCTACAGCTGTGCCGATTTCTTTTTCGTTAGCCATTCCTGTTGCTATGACGACCGCTAAACCAGACTCGGCCATGTATTTGAGTAAGCTAGAATTGGTGAGAAAATCAGAGCCGTTTTTCACAACAGCGCTGCCGACCCGTTTTAATAAATCAACACCACTTTTGGAGGTTGGAGTGCTGTGAAAAATGATGCCCACTTTGTCGCAGTATTTTTTTAGCTCTTTTACGTCTGCTTCGCTCAGTTCGCATCTTTTAAACATGTCGTACTGCGACTCACGAACGGTGCCATCTTGATTTTGATACTCCCATTCAAGTGTGGTGTCGCTTGAAAGAAAGTCTTCAGTAATGTAATTTTGAAATTTAACACTATCGACTCTTGCTCGGCGTGCCGCATCGATCATTTTCTTAGCTAAATTGATATCACCATTATGATTAATCCCAATCTCGGCGACAATGAAAACAGGCTGGCCTATACCGATTTTTTTGTTTTCAATTTCGATTTGTTCGGTAAAAAAAGCAGACACGCAGGATCAAGCCTCCAAAATGAGTCTATATTGGTGTGCGCAAAATTTCGCTCTGGCGCCTAGTTTTTGCCAGGTTTTTTGTACGGCAAAATTGGATATATGAGTCCAGATTTCACATGTAGCGATTTTGTTTTCGGTCAAATAATCGAGTGCGTGATTTACCAAAGCCTTATAAATTCCATGTCCGCTAAAACTTGGATTTACAGCATTCAAAGGAATGTCCGCCAGATTATTTTCTTTGTCAATTTTTAGAGTCAAAAAGCCGGCCAGTTTGTTTTCCCGCTCTGCAATCAGGACCAGATCCGCCATCTGACGACCGCAAAATGAATTGTAAATCCACTGTCGGTAGAGTTCTTTCACTTTGTTTTGATCCAGAGCGGGGTCTGAGTTGAATCGATTGATATTGTTTTGGCGATCTCCAAAACAAATTTCTGCAATTTCTTGGAGCTCTTCTATATCGGCTTCTGTAGCCAATCTAATACTCACTGAGGATTTGTTTTTTTGTAAAAGACGCTCTTTTAGTTCGAGTTCATATAAAAGTGTCGTATCCATTAGTGCAAAGCCAGCTTTATGTAAGATTAGCTGCCCAACACTATCCTGGGGATGAGTGAGCACAGACAAATAGTTGTATCCACAAGATCTGGCTTTGTCGAGCAACTCATCGAATAAATTCTGAGCTGCTTCTAAAGTGCTGCGCAAATGCGGGTTGGCATTGGGAGTAATGAAAGGAAAAACTTTTCCCATTTTCATTTGAAAATGATTTGTATCCCATTCCAGATTTTTTAATCCGAAAAGCCAGTAACCTTCATTTGTGCGCTTGCAGACATAAAGGTTGTCTTTGCATTCAAGTTGCTCACTAAAGGCTAAGAGGTCAGAGTGAGTGCCAACATAGACACAGTGATCGCTTGAAAGCCACTGAGCAAAAGATTCTTTGATGATTGAATCTGAGATTCCGCTAATCTTTCCTGTCATAAGTACTTGATTTTAGCACTTCTGGACCAGTTTGATATGCTATTCTGATGCGGTCTAGCAGGTTTTGCACATCCAATGGTAAAAGACGTTTTTCAGAAAATAATCAAAAATCTTTTTGGTGAGTCGAAACCAGAAAGTGTGAAAGCATCGGAATCTGTAAACGCTAGGACCGATGAAGAATGGTTATCTGACGGTTACAGTTGGATTCCCGACTGGAAAAAAATAATTGGCTTAGACTGGTCAGAATGGGAGCGAAGGCGCGAACTCGCTAAAGGCGGACCGAAAGTACTGATAGCCACTACTGTTGGTGGCAATTCCATTCTTACTCCGATGGAAACTTTGTTTGCGGTGGGGCTGACGCTTCGAGGCGCTGAAGTGCATTTTTTGTTATGCGACAAAATTTTGCCTGCATGCCAAAACGCATATGGAACAAACTTACAAACTCAAGAAAAGTTTTTGGCTGAAGGGCCAGGAAACGGTATGTGCGAGTGGTGCTATGGTTGCGGTAACAAATGTATCGAGCCGTTAGGGCTTACTTTGCATAAGTTGTCTGATTTTTTGAATCCGCAAGATTACGCTCTTGCAGATAAACTGTCTCAAGAAGCAGTTCTAGATGATATCAGCACTTACGTCTATAAAAATATTTCTCTTGGAGAGAGTGTACTATCTGGTACTTTGCGATTCTTTGGTCGAGGTGACTTTGATGGAGAGCCTTATTCAGAGCAGGTTTTGAGAAGGTTTTTGAAGTCTGGAATATTGTCGGCAGATGGTCTTTTGAATCTCTACAAAAATCATGAGTTTGAACATACCCTGGTAAATCAGGGCTTTTATATTCCTCAGGGAATTGAAGTGGAAGTTGCAAACAAGGAAAATAATCACCTTGTTTGTTGGGATGTTTCTTATCGTAAGCGTTGTATTACTATGTCTCACAGTAATACTTATTACCGAACTCTTGTCGATACATCAATTGATGAGTGGAACAAACAAGAATGGAAACCTGATTTAGAAGACGAAGTCACACAATATCTTCGTGGTAGATGGACTGGTGCTTACGATTGGATGAAATTCAACGAAAGCGGAGCGGAACAAGCTCCTGAAGACTTAATTAAAGAATTGGGAATTGATCCCAAGAAACCGATCATAGGTCTTTTAACAAACGTTGTGTGGGATGCGCAAGTCTATTATCCAGGCAATGCATTTCCTAACATGCTAGATTGGCTAATGAAGACAGTAAAACATTTTGCACAGCGAGATGATATTCAATTGCTGATTAGAGTTCATCCTGCAGAATTGAAGTGTTGGCAAAAATCTCGGCAGTTTGCTGAAGATGAGATTAGAGAAGCTTTTCCGCAGTTACCGAAGAATGTCTTTATCATTCCACCTCAAAGCCAAATCAACACTTATAAGGCCATGATGGCATGTGATTCTGTATTGATATATGCCACCACTGCTGGTTTGGAATTAGCTTGCATGGGAATCCAGACTATTATTTCTGGAGAAGCCTGGATGCGTGGCAAAGGCATAGGAATCGATATCACTGATCAGCAGCAGTATTTCTCTATTTTAGATTCTCTTCCTCTCAAAAAGGGCATGAGCAAAGAGCAAGTTTCAAATGCAAAAAAATATGCCTATCACTTTTATTTGAGAAAAATGATTGATATTGGAATGCTCGAACCTTTGCCATTCGACAATTGTCCATATCGAATCCCAGAATCTGGTTTGGCACCGTTTGAACCTGGTAAAGATTTGGGTCTTGATGTGGTTTGCAATGGAATTCTAAAAGGCGACGAATTTATTTTTCCAGCCGAATTGCAAAACAACAAAATGCTTATTTGAGAACTTCTCTACATACCTGAAAGGCTTCTGCCATTTGCAAGCCTGAATTGGCTCCACGTAGTTTGGCTAGCGCTTCTATCGCTTCAACTGAGCGAGGATGGGGAAATGGTCTCATCTCTTTCTCATAGCATTGCAAGGCCTGAATTTTTTTGTGCAAAAATTCAGATACTTCCACATACCGATTAGCAATGAAAGGCATTTGTTGTTGAGCACTGTACCATTCGGTGCTCGATAAAGTTTCATAAGTGTAGATTGCTTCGATAGTGGAAGTTGGAAGCGGGCGGCAAGCTGTCAGTGCAGCTCTGTGGACGATTTGATGGTCAACGTTCAGGTCGCCACCATGATGTGTGTATATGATTTGTGGCTGTACAGATTCGATTACATTTTCTAGATCATGCACCACGCTCAATAAAGTGCAGGTATCCATTTGATTATCTGGAAAATCTAAGAATACAGGTTCATTAGTTCCAAGGACTTTTGCTGCGGCTTTTGCGCATTCTCTCAGGCAGCTTACTTCAGATTTGACTCGTTCTGAGTCTGAATCCATCTCTGAGTAGCGTGAAGTGGCACCTTGAGCTGCGATTACTACTGAAACTTGATCTTTGTTTGCGGTATGCTTGGCTATGGTCGCGCCTACCCCAAGAATCTCATCGTCTGGGTGCGCCGCAATTACTAAGATTCTTTTGGGTTGATTAGCCATTTATGTTTTCGCGAAATAGGTGAATAGTAAAGTCATGTGGCATATAGTCGTGACGCAAAATACAGCGAGTCGAAAAATTCTTGCGACAGTGATCCAGGATTGAAATCGGATCTGCATAAAATTCGTTTTGCTCTTTTTCGTTTGACCAGGAGCTCAAAGAATTAAATGCCAGTCCAATTGTGCAAATGCTAAATAATTTGTCTATTTCTTCAAGCATGCGCTCTTTACTGCACGCGACATAAAAAATTCCACTTGCGACTACGACATCGAAATTTTTTGTTTCAATATCTAAAACCGAAGACACCGAAAGTTGGGGGGCAATTTCGGGATGCTGCTGCTTTGCGCTATCAATCATTTCACTAACTGCATCAATTCCAGAATAATCAATATTCAAGCCTTCTTTCTTTATATGACTGTATAAATGAGCAAGCCCGCAACCAACATCTAAAAGCGAAAATTCGCTCATTCTGTCTAAAAAGGGAGCCAACAGAATTTCAAATCGAAGTCGCTGACTTTTTTCGGAGCCCCAATTTAACGAACGAAAGCTATTTCCATGTTCATTCAACAACGGAATATAGTGTTGCGCGAGTTTGTTTTTGACCTCGTTTGTTTGATTATTTGTCATTTGCTTGCAATGATTCGCCATTCTGAATGCACAATAGTTGCTGGTTGCATAACGTCACGGTCTTCAAGGCTTCGAATACTTTCGATTTTGAAGTCGGGACCCAATACTTCTAGCGCTTGCTGTTTGCCATAAAAACAAATTTGACCAACATCAGTCATAGAGCCAGCAGTAATATTTGTTACTAGACCATCCTCGCCTTTTAGGCCGGAAGCGTAGCTTGAATGTGTTTCATTGTAGGGATTGAAGAAAAACTTTCCAGATTTTTTCAGGACTCGATAGATTTCAGAAATAGCCTTTTTCGCGCCGCTAAAACCGCAACAGGTAAGGGCTCCTCTATCTATAGCAAGGTCGAAAAAGTCGCTTTCAAATGGTAGTTTGGTAAAGTCTCCTGCAATAAACTCGCCAGTCAAACCTTCTTTTTCGAAGGTTTTCTTGGCGAAGTCAATAGCCGATTGACTTCCGTCGATACCATATACTGAAAAACCTTCTCGGGCAGCAAACCAGAGATTATTTCCGGTCCCGCATCCTACTTCCAAAATCCTTATGTTTTTGCGCTCTACTCCTCGAGGAGCATTTCGAAAAACAAAAGTTACTACACTGTCGTATGGATAACGAACTGTGTGTCCTTCTGCATATTTTTCTTCCCATATGGGGTCGAGGGTTGGAGTCGAGTTTTTTTTAGAATCAGCCATCTTTTTTTCTGGTTTTTACGTGTTTATTCTAGCCCAAAACTTGTAAATAAAGTCTAGACAATTGCAGCCGGATTTATGAAGCGCTTGTGTGCTTGAGAGTCTTTCCTACAAACGATTTCCTCGTATTGTGGAATTATGTCCTTAACTGCGCCAGCGGCAACTACTTCTCCTGCATTCAAGAGTATGGCTGTTTGACAGAAATCTTCGACTGTCACCATGTTATGCGAGACAAAAATGATGGTTTTATTGTTTTCTTGTAATTTATAAATGCGTTGCAAGCATTTTTGTTTGAAATGCTCGTCGCCAACCGAGAGTGCTTCATCAATCAGCAGAATGTCGCAATCGACACTGGTGGCACAGGCAAAGGCGAGTCTTACTACCATACCGCTTGAATAAGTTTTGATTGGTTGATCAAAAAAGTCACCAAGTTCGGCATAGTCATTGATTTCATCGAGACGGTCTTTCATTTCCTGTTCAGAAATTCCAAGAATCATCCCGTACAAAAGAGCATTCTCGCGACCGGTGTATTCGGGTTGAAACCCGGCTCCAAGTTCGAGAATAGCTGTTAATCTACCGCGGCATGCGATTTGTCCAGTCGTTGGTTGTACAACACCCGCCATTAACTGCAATAGAGTAGATTTGCCAGAACCATTAGCGCCGAGGATTGCAGTGGTATGACGATCGAATTTGTGCGAAAAGTTTTTCAGAGCCCAATATTCTTTGTGATAAGAACGTCGGTTGCGAAAAACCAGTTCTTTCAAGCGATCAGTTGGCTTATCGTAAATGTTGTACCTTTTGGAAACGTCTTGCAGTTCCATGTGAGAATCAATATTAGTTGGTGAGAAATTCAAATTCTGGGTCATCACACTACATCCGCAAAGCTATTTTTGGTTTTGAAGAAAAAGTGAAATCCAAGTGCGCATACAAGCACAGACAAGCTGGTATATGTAAGCCAGGGAAGAAGGTCTGGCAATTGGTCTTGCAGCATAATCTTTCTGTAGTCAGTAATCATTCCTGAAACTGGATTCACGACAAGTAACCAACGCAAGTTTTCTGGCAATCGTTCAGCTGGATAAACAATCGGTGTCATATACATGCCAACCGAGAGTGCAAGCGCCATAAAATGTTTGCAGTCACGAATGAATACGCCAATGCTTGCTACAAACCAACACAAGCCAGTGGTGAATAGAAAATGAGGAATAAGAACCAGCGGTAGTGCCAATGTCGTCAATGGAAAATGTCCAAGTTGAAAAATGGCAAATATAGAAACGAGTGCTAGCCCGATTAGAGCATTTATAAAAGACGAAATAGGTAAAACTAGCGGCAATATCTCTAATGGAAAAACAACTTTTTTAACAAGATTTGGCATTTCCAAAACTTTGGTAGTTGAGCTCGAAAGAGCTTCTCCCATCGCAGTCCATGGAATATATGCAGTCATAAGGTATAGCGCGAAATTGGAAGTGCTTGAGGTATTTCCGAATTTCACTTGCAATACGATGCTGAAAAGAAAGGTATAAAGAAATAAGTGTCCCAGTGGATTGAGCAAGGGCCAAACTGCGCCAAGTAGAGAGCCTTTGAATCGTCCTTCGAAATCGCGCCAAACAAATTTGCCAATTAGTTTGCGATGACTCCAAAGTCCAGTAAATCCCTCGAAACTGCTTGGAGTGCGACGTGCATCTTTAAGCAAACTAGCACTTGCCGAGTTTGGCACAAGAGCAGAGAGGGTTTCTTTAGTTCTTTCTTGAAGGTCTACGGACATGATGTCTCCGAAAAAGAGATTACAAGATGCTACCATGACGTCCTCAAATTCAGTACCTGCTTATATTTCATGTTGAGTAAAAGGTTAATCAAGACCGGCTTGATGAGTTCTGGTTAATGTCGGCAAAAGGCGCGGGTGTTTGGTTTAATCGGGCTTGCGCCTCATATTTGATTTATTAAAATTCAGAACCTTATATTAGACAATTGATAAGATGTCAGCGTTTTAATGCAAGCGCCGCGTGAGCGGTGAAAAGAATGAATTCAGAAAAATCGCCTCTAGTTTCAATCATTGTTCCGTTCTATAACGCTCACGAACATGTTCGTCAGACTATGGAAAGCATCTTTGCGCAAGAGTATTCGAACTTTGAAGTGATTATCGTCAATGATGGATCTATTGCGCCGACTGTAGAAACTCTTCTAGAAGGATTAGATTTATCGAGGCTCAAAGTTGTAAACCATGAGACAAATAAAGGGCTTTCGGCTGCAAGAAATTCAGCATTCGAACATTCAAACGGCGATTTTATCCTTCCGCTTGATGCAGATGATTTAATTACACCTGATTTTTTGACTTTGACAGTAAATGAATTGATCGAGAGTGCCGATATCCACGCAGTCTACACTCAGGTGAGAATATTTGGCGATATAGAAATGGACTGGATTCCAGATGCAACCATGCTCAATTTGATGTGTGGAATTCCAATTCAGAGCACTGTTTTGTTTAAACGCGAAGTGTTCGATGCTGTAGGTGGCTATAGCACCGTTATAAAACGTTCTCCAGATGTGGATTTCTGGATTAGAGTATTGCATCAAGGATTCAAACTTAAACGAATCGAAAAGCCACTGTATTTTTATCGTAAATATGCTGGAAGTCTTTCTGATACCGGAAAATTAACCGAGGTAGAAGATTTGGCTCACGCCAATCCTCAGATTTATCTTTCTAACCTTGAAGCTGTCTTTTTATTGGAAGATCAAAAATTCACTCAGTTGATGACTGAAATTTGTGAACTTAAAAATGGATTCAATCAGTTGTACGACGGCTATCTTGCATTGGTCGAACGATACGATGATGTAGTGAGACAATTGATCAAGAAAAAGAAGAGTGTTCAGAACACTCATGTGGCCTACGAAAAATCCGATGAGCTGTTGACTTTCATCAATCAAGAATTTAGTGGTCTGCTAAGTAAGCCAGAAGAGTGCGATAAAGAGTCAAACAAGTGGCTTTCTAAGCTTAGTCAAATCGAAAAAGAATATTTCAAAGCTAAAAGAGCTTATTCTGCTATTCAGTCTGAATTCAATAAACTGGAGCAAAGATATTTAGAATTGCATGCAATATTTGATGAAGCTGTGAGCATTTTGCAAAAACTAGGTGTTAGATATCAAATCAGTAAACTTCTTGGTCTGAGCATTTTGGAGCAAGCAGGTCATAAAGGTGCAATTAAATGAAAACTCTGGCAATTATGGGCGGCGAACCGGTAGTCAAAACCCCGCTTCAATTCTATAAATCGGTTGGTGATAGAGAACGACTGGAAGTGCAAAAAGTACTTGATTCAGGTTGTTTATCAGGATATGTCGGAGCCTGGGGCGATGCTTTTGATGGTGGCCCCGCAGTCAGAGAATTCGAATCGAACTGGCGTCAAGTTTTTAAATGCAACTATGCAATCGCTGTAAACTCCGCTACCTCTGGATTATATGCAGCCATTGGTGCGTGCGGGGTAGGACCTGGCGATGAAGTTATCGTGCCACCATACACGATGTCGGCAACTGCAATGGCTCCGCTTGTTTATGGTGGCATTCCGGTTTTTTGCGATATCGAAGCAGACACATTTTGTCTGGATCCTGATTTAGTTAGAAAAGAAATTACACCTAAGACTAAAGCAATAATAGCTGTAAATCTTTTTGGACATGCTGCCAAACTTCGTGAACTGCGCCAAATTGCTGATGAACATGGTTTGTATTTGATTGAAGATAATGCTCAAGGACCATTTGCCACCGAAAATGATGTTTTTGCCGGGACCATTGGTCATATTGGAATTTTCAGTTTGAATTATCACAAGCACATTCATACTGGCGAAGGTGGAATGTGTGTTACTCAAGATGAGCAGCTTGCGCTTAAGCTCAGACTGATTAGAAATCATGGTGAAAACGCCGCTATTCCAGCCGGTCTTACAGATCTAACAAATATGGTGGGATTCAATTATCGATTGACTGAAATGAGCGCAGCAGTCGGAATTGCTCAGCTTGCAGAAGCTCAGACTCATTTGCAAGGGCGCGAAGAAACTGCCCGCAAACTTAGTTTGACTATAAAGGACTTCAAGGGATTGACACCGCCCATGGTGCGTGAAAATTGTCGTCACGTATATTATGTTTGGGCAATGAAGTTCGATAAAAACGAAATTGGTGTGTCTAGGGATACTTTTAGCAAAGCCTTATTTGCAGAGGGTTTTCCCAACTATGTAGGCTATGTCAAGCCCCTCTACATGTTGCCCATGTTTCAAAGGAAAATTGCTTTTGGTGCTAAAGGATTTCCTTTCAATCTTTCGCAGCGAGAGTATTATGAGGGCATGTGTCCTGTGGTCGAGCGCATGCACAGTGAGCAATTAATCTGGTTTCCAAACTGTGTTTATCAACCAAGTCACAAGCTCGACGATGAATTATGTCAGGCAATAACCAAAGTGTACGAATCTCCAGCAGTGTTACGTGATCTCGAAAACAAAGATTCGTTGTCTTGCGCTGGAAGCGGCAACAGAAATTAATGTCATCGAAATTTAAAACAATTCTTTTGGGATTTGGAAAAATTTCGTCTGGTTACGCCAGTGACGCTCAGATGGCAAAGAATATGAAGTTTTCAACTCATATTCAAGTGCTTAAAGAGCATCCTGATTTTATGTTAGAAGCTGTGGTAGACCCGGATACAGAAGCTTGTCGTCAGGCAAAAGACGAATGGGGCGTTAGTGAGGTTTATTCTAGTCTGGGCGAGATTAAAGATCCTGAGCGTTTTGAAGTTGCGGTGATAGCCTCGCCACCCGAGACAAGAAGCGAGATTTTTGATTCGCTTCCAGAGCTGAAAGGTCTTTTACTGGAAAAACCAATTGCAGTAGATTTTGATTCTGCCAAGCTCTTTGCAAAAAAATTAGAAGAAAGAAAATTGCTATGCCAGGTAAATCTTTTAAGAAGAGCTGATTTCGTCACTCGTCAATTGGCTGCCGGAAAATTGAGC
Source organism: uncultured Candidatus Obscuribacterales bacterium (assembly GCA_964572515.1). Classification (GTDB taxonomy): domain Bacteria; phylum Cyanobacteriota; class Vampirovibrionia; order Obscuribacterales; family Obscuribacteraceae; genus Aved-18. The sequence continues at coordinate 117,410 of CAZNEW010000001.1, forward strand.
GAAGATTTTGGTCCCATCCAGGCGTTATTTGGTGTATACGGAAACGGACTTATTAATAATGGCACTCATATGATTGATCTGGTAAGAATGCTTTGCGGAGAGGTAAAAAGCGTGCAAAGCAATTCAGTTACAAATTCATTCGAGGAAGGACCAATTAAAAACGATTCGAATTTCGCTTTTAATCTCAATTTGAAATCGGGCATAGTCGCAAGCTTTCAACCAATTCGTTTTACCGCGTATCGCGAAAATGGAATTGAAATTTGGGCAGAGAAAGGTCGGCTGGAATATTTACACGGTGGTTTGACTTTGCTAAAAGCTAATCTGGAAGTGAACAAAATGCATAGCGACCAAAAACAGATTGCTCTGGAAAATACGACCAAAATCGAGACCAGTCTTGGAAATGCAATGTATCAAATGTATGACAATTTGGCTCAGGCATTGAAAAATGACGAGCCCTTATTCAGTCCGATAGAATCTGCACTTAAAACAGCCGCGGTTGTAGAAGCTCTGCTCCAGTCTAAACGGGACAATGGCAGATTAATTGAACTGAGGTCAGACATTTGACCTCGAGGATTCTAATCTTTGTCGAAGACCCTGGAGCTGCCAACTTCATAGCGGATTTGCCCAAAGAGCTTGCGTTGAATGGCATTGAGGCAGATGTATTTGCCGATGGGCACGCAGTAAGTTTTCTGAACAAAAGATTGGTCGAGTTTTCAACTTTGAAATCGAGTGACATTGCATCGGCTTTTGAGAATCTCCACCCCGCCTTGATTTTAGTGGGGACCTCAGAAAACAAAAAAAGTTTGGCTTTTGAATTAGTCAAAGAAGCACGAAAGCGATCGATACCTTCTATTGCCGCAGTGGATATGGCAGTCAATGCCGAAGCCCGTTTCAAGGGAGAAAGCGACGATCCCTTTGCTCATATTACCGATTGGCTGGTAGTGCCGGATCAAGCAACCAGGAATGCGTTTTTGTTACTGAAGTTTCCGGACGAACGTATTTTTGTCGCTGGAAATCCGCACTATGACTTTGTTATTGCTAAAGCAAAGGAGTTGTCGCAAATAGATCTGAAAATGCTTCGGCAAAAGTTCTTTCCAGAGTTAAATTCAGAATCCAAAAAATTGGTGGTAGCCTTTTTGTGCCAGCCTATAAGCGTACTTGTAGACGGATTACTAGAGCGCTCCTCTGATTATACATTGCAAGGTTGGAAAACAAGCACAAAGCGTACAGATATCGTTCTTGAGGAAATTATTGATGCTCTGCAAAAAGTCCGGAGCGATTTGCATTTTGGTTTGAGGCTGCACCCCAAGAATAAATTGGAAGAGTTCGACAAATATAAGGATAATCTTGATTTTATAAGTCAGGGAAATGATTCACTGGAGTTTGTCTATGGATGCGATTTATTGATAGGCATGTCGACAATGCTCTTATTCGAGTCTGCTTTGATGAATAAACATACAATTTCGGTTTTGCCCAGGCCCTGTGAGATAAGCTGGATTCCTGAAGGTCTAGACCAGTCGTTGCCGGTCGCATGTACAAGAGAGGAACTGGAACAAAAATTGAAAACCGTTTTTGAATCAATCAACCAGGCAAAAAGCGCAGATGTTAAAGTTGATTATAAGCCCGGTGCATTGATTAGATTGTCAGAATTCATCAAAGGCAAAATTGGTGATTCGGCTAATTGAGGCATTGTGACTTCACCTGCCAGACCCAGCGATTCAAGTTCATTTGCAAAATGCAAAAGTAGATAGTCGTTATAACGTCGTGCCACAATCTGAGCCCCAAATGGCAGTCCCAAAGGTCCTTTGAAAACTGGTAGGCTCAAGGATGGCACTCCACACAGTGTCCAAATTAAACAGTTGTCTGGACGATCGACTGAGTCGAGACCGACAAGAGCTTCGCCTCCGGTTGAAAGATTTAAAAGGATATCAAACTTGCTCGACATCATTTGGTCCATGATGGCGTAGAGACGATTTTGCTTTTCCAGAGCTGCTTTATATTGCTCCAGTGTAATCTGGTTTCCTCTGGTTATAATTTCATAGATATTGGAACTTACAAGCGTATGCTTTTCGAACTCTCGATGGAAATAGTATGCAAGAGTTCGATCGTAAATAGTCGAATGTACCTGGTGTGCTTCTTCAAATTCTGCGGGCAATACAATTTCTTCGACTTCTATCTGGTTTGTTGCAGCCAATTTAGAAGCGTACGCAATGAGGGACTCTTGAGCATAGGTTTCTGCATCTTTCCATTTTGGACCTTTTACCAATCCTACACGCCATTTTCTATTTTGTGGCTTGAGTTGTCGAGTTTGGTTGTTAAGTGCACGTTCCGATATTGGAAAATCGCGCCCTTTAACTCTTACACAGTCGAAGAGCAATCTTATATCATCCAAACTTCTTGCAATACCGCCGATAGTATCAAGTGAATCGGTCGTTTTTAGCACTCCAGTTCGAGGCAATAACCCGAAAGAGGGTTTGAATCCATAGACTCCGCAATAACTCGATGGTCTGATTATTGAACCGGCGGTCTGAGTTCCCAATGCAATCGGCACCATACAAGCAGCTACCGCTGCCGCCGAGCCGCTGGAAGACGTGCCTGGTGTGTGGGCTGGATTGTGAGGATTGCGTGTAGGTCCGGGAGCATGAACGGCAAATTCAGCAGTTACCGTTTTTCCAAATGCGTAAGCATCGTCCATTTGTAAATAATGAATTACTCGAGCATCATTTCCTGGCTGAAAATCTTTCCAGATCGGGCTGCCCATCTGAGTGGGCATCAATTTGGTGTTGAATATGTCTTTAATTCCAACTGGAATCCCGAAAAGTTTGCCAATTTTTTCGCCAGTTTGTTTTTTCTCGTCGAGTTTATTTGCTGAATCAAGCACTAAAGACGTGTCTAAATGAGCCCATGCACTGATTTGTGGGTCTATTTTTTGAGTTTGCTCCAAACAAGCACGAGCGATTTCTTTTACTGAGCATTCGTTTTTTTCAAGTTTCAAAAGAAGCTGACTTGCAGTGAGTTCATTCAAGTTTGACATTCTATTTGCCTCCTTGAGCCACAAGATTTGCTCTGTACTCTTGTACCAGTTCATCGAAATCGGTGTCTGAGAGTCCCTCGATATTCAGTTTCTTGCGATGTTCAGAAAGAATGGCATTGAATTCTTCTTCTGTGTATCCAGTAATTTCCAGATAATAATCGAGTGCGTCGGGACGCTCGGAATCATGCATTTTTGCCAGTTCGAATGCTTCTTGTCTGGTTAAAAGTCCAGCTCTCACATCGGCGCTTACGTGGTCTGTTCCCCGACCAAATCCTCGTTTTAGAAATTTGGTATAGTCGTGAACGCCTGCCATTCTGCATTCTACGCTCTTGTAACCTTTATAAGTACCTTCGACTTCATCTTCTTTCCAGCCGTAGACATCGCGTACAAATTCCATTTGTCGCTCATCATCCCAGAATAAATAGTCGCCTAAATGAATGCCTGTGACGCCAACCTCTTCAAGCTCTTCTACGCTTGGGAGTTTGAAGCCTGTAAGTTCGCGAAGTGGAATCTCATCGCTTGCCATTTGTTCGGCTGTAAGTTTTGCTGAAACTCGAGTGAAATAATCGCGGTCAAACTTAAGAACTCGCTTTTCATAACTATCTCGACCAGACACTTCAGCAGCTGATTCTCCCCAGATCAAAAGCGGGATTTTGTATTTCACTGCAATTTGCAGAGGGAACGCACCCACGCCGGAATGACAATGCCAGCAAGAATCTCCTATGGTGGTAAGCGATTTGCGAGCCAGTCTGTTGATTAATTTGCGATTTGGTGTGAATTGAATGTGGTCTACATTGAATTTCTCGAGTGCGTTAGTGAGATTGAATTTGCCTGTTTCTGTGTACCAGTTATGGCTAAAAGTCACCGCCAGTGGACGCATTTTGTAGACTTGAGTAATAACATGCAATTGAAAGGTGCTGTCTTTGCCACCGCTTATTGGAACAATGCAGTCATAGTCGTTGTTTAGCGATTTATAATGTTCGAGCAGGTCACGCAGAGTTTTTTCTCTCGCTGTCCAGTCAATATGCATCTTTTGTTCGGCCGAAATACAAGCCTGGCAAAATCCCATTTCATCAAACTGTATGCCTTCGTTCGAGCTTGGCATGCAGCAGCGCACGCAATATTTCAGCGCTTTGAACAATGGTTGCCCGAAATCTTCTTGCACTTGACCTAAGCTCCTAAAGTCACACAAATCTAGGATAGGCTATCATTCCAAAGGGATAATGTCATGAGCTGGAATTTCACTATGAACGGTGTCTTAACCATTCTTCTTTCAAAAGACCATAGCGAACGACGTCGTAGGCTTGTGAGTTTAAAAACTCTTGTTGGCGCAGGTGACCTTCTTTGGTCATGCCCCAATATTCGAAAATAGCGATCATCTTTTCGTGTACAGCCAGAGTGCCAGCTGTAATTTTGCGAATATTGGTATTGGAAAATAAATAAGTAATAGCCTCTCCCCATGCTGGCTTTCCATAACCGCTGCCATTTCCAATCAAAATGCCAATGTCTGCAACTCTTGAAATTTGGTCGAGATACGCGGTTAGTGTTCCCACCTTTTCGCCATCTGAATTTTGAATTGACCAAAAAAAGTTAGCGCTTCCTTGAAAACTATTTAAATATTTCAAGCAGCTTTCAAAAGAGTGGGCATTTTGACTTTGACGCGAGTATTTCAATAACTCTTTGTCATTCAACCAGGCAAGATATTTTTCGTTTATGCAAGATTGGTCAAAAGGAACTAGCAAAACAGATTTCATAAGTCTATGCAAGCTTTCTGATTGACTGACAAACTGAGTTGTGATTGTTGCATGTTTAAAAGTGTGCGTGAAGTTGGCACAATCAAAGGCTCGGATTGAATGAAATCGAGTACTTCTTTTTTATCGAGCCAAAATAGTTTTTCGTATTCGTTAGTGTCATTTTGAGCAAGATCGATTTTAAGCGCATCGCTAGACAATTTCATTTCAACGCAGATGTCCACGATATCGTCTTGAAAGTTGAAGATTATTCCAAGTAAATTCATTTCTTCAATCAAATCTGAGGAGAAGCCCGACTCTTCATGCAATTCAGATTTGAGCTGTGAAAAGAAATCGATTGAACCGTCTTCCTTTTTCTTGTCGGGATCAAGGCCTCCTGAAGGTAGAAGCTCGTACCACCCAGGCTGTTGCGACAGAGATTGAGAGCGCTTACCCATCAAAAACTTTCCGTCTATAGTGCAAACGCCACTAACTGCAGCGGCATTTATTTGTAATTCGTCTTTCAATGACGCATCTGCCAACTGCGCATAAAAGTGGGAGTACGGAATAATTTTGCAGTACATATTGTGGTCGTCGAACCCTGTACAGTTCACAAAACTTCCGTTGAACAAGCGGGGATTTTTCGTGCAAGCCATATCCCAGATTTGGCGCACTCTTGTTTCTAGCTCGCTTGAAAGCGTCTTACTAGTGTCTTTGATGATCACTTTGAAATCGTTGTTAACTGGCTTAATATGCCAAGCCCAATCGAATGATCTTTCTGCAATTTTGAAAAGTTCATCCAGATTTCGCAAAACTATTTTGGCGCCGGCCTTAGATAACTCCTGTGCATTTGCATCAGTCAGGGTTGCAACAGTAAAAATGCCAGCACTGGATGCTGAGCGAACACCCGAAACAGAATCTTCGATAGCTACAGCTTCAGAGGCGCTCACTTTTAGGCGCTCGAGCGCCAACTGATAAAGGTCGGGACTTGGTTTAGTGTTCACTGCCATGTCACCTGTGACAATGGTTTTGAATATTTTTTGCCAACCCAGCCGCTCAAGAATAGGAGCCACATTGTGCATAGCTGCAGATGTTACCAGAGCGATTTGCACGTCTTTTGAAGCGAGTGCATTTAACAGTCTGACAGCCGAATGACTGGGGGAACTATCAAAGTATTTTTCTGCCAGAAGAACATTGTATTCGTCTAAAAGGACTGAAGAACTTTTTTGCCAGGCAAACTTTTTTTTGAGATTTTCGACTATTTCATCTATTCGTTGTCCGATGAAATCTTCAAAATTGGCATCAGTTGCTTTCCGGTCGTTAATTTCTAGAAAGGAATAGAAAGTCTCTTTCAAAGCGCCGATTGAGTCGAGCAGGGTCCCGTCGAGATCGAATAAAAATGCTTTGATATTGGCTGGCAGTACTTCTGAATTTGCCATTTAGTTCAATTCCAAATCTTCAAATTGAATTCCATCACCAGAGGGAATGGCGCGTCTCGATTTTGCGTTGGCAATAGATTCGATGAACATGGGGTTCATACCTTGTTTTTGTTTGCCGGGACGCAAAATAGCGAAGTTCTCTCCTTCAAGTAAGGATACACCCGCAGGAATATCGCAAAGTGCTTGTAATCCGCGTCTTGCAAAACTATACAACTCTTTTTCTTCGTCCAGCACTTGTTTGATACCATGCCCCAGCGACTCTTCTGCTTGCCTGATATTTTTGACCATCAATGCAAGCTCTTCACTGGTAACCGCAAATTTGTGATCAGGACCGGGAAGGTCATTATTCAATGTATAGTGTTTTTCGATTAAATTTGCTCCCAGCGCTACCGCGCATACAGGTCCTGTGATTGGGTCTCTGCTGTGATCTGAAAGACCCACAGGTACAGAGAATCTAGTTTTGAGCTGGGGAATTACATTTAAGTTCAAAGTTGAAAGTGGTGCAGGATATTTTGCGGTGCACTGCATCAGATAAACAGGGCTTTTTGTTATAGCCTTAAAGCGTTGAATAGCACGCTCTATATCACAGATTTCGCTTGCGCCAGTAGACAAAATCAACGGTTTATTTGTGCGTGCTGCAGCATCGATTAATCGTGAGTGGGTAATTTCGTAAGAGGCAATTTTGTGAATAGGAGTAAATCTGTCGACTTCGCTCAAATCCCGTTCAGAGAAAGGGGACGACATAAAAATGATGCCAACCTTTTCTGCATATTCGGCTAGTTGTTGTACCATTTCATATGGCATTGAAAGGTCTTTGAAAATTTCGCTGATATCATCTTTGATACCATTAGTGGCTAGATAATCACTTTGTCCTGCTTCTTTAACATAAGTGGTCTCAGGTCTATAGGTTTGAAATTTGACAGCGTTGCAGCCAGCTTCTTTAGCCACATCAATAAGGGTATAGCCCATTTTTAAATCACGTTTGGGTGTACCCATTCGCCAGTTGGAGCCGGCTTCAGCAATGATGAAGCAAGGATGTCCATCTCCGATGGAGAAACCGTTTTGATTGACACTGCGTTCGTATAAAGATAGTTCAAATCGTTTTACAAGCAGCGTTTGACCGTTATTGCCAGGCTTGTGTTCGTGCTGGTCAAGAAAATTAAACCCGGCCGACTCAAAGGCCGCAATTGATACTGTGTTGGCATCAAAAATTTCGGCAATTATCTTAGAGTAACCTATCGAGCGCAGTAAGCCTGACAGTTGGCTTACCACGGACTTGAGAGTGCTTTTACCTAGACCTTTTGCTCTAAAATCCGGAGCCAGATTGATTGAAATATCTACCCATTTTTCACTGCCAGTGGAAATTATTTTTCTAAATCGAATAAGACCTATGCGGTTGCCTTTATTCAGGGCGAAGAAGCATGGTTGACTTGGATCGCCTACATACTCACTATTGAATTCGGCATAAAATGCTGGCCATTTTTTTTCATTTTGATTAAACGAATTCGCCAGAGTTTCGGGATTGTTTCTCCATTGCATAATTAGTTTTGCCGATTCTTCGCACGGCGACACTAACTCGAAACTGATCTCTGACATTATCGAAAACCTGGTTGAAAGGATATAAAAATAGCATATAACCTTGATGTGTGGCTAAAATGTGGGTGCTACGATCTAGTTTCTTGTAATTTTAATCAAATCTAATAAAGGCGTTATATGGAAAAATACTTGGCAGTTATTCCGGCTAGAGGCGGAAGTAAGCGTATCCCTCGCAAAAATGTTCGCAATTTTGCTGGAAAGCCGATCATTACTTATTCTATTCAAGCGGCCGTTGAATCTGGATGTTTTGCTGAGGTTATGGTTTCAACCGACGATAAAGAGATAGCTCAAATTTCAGAGCAATACGGAGCCAAAATTCCATTTTTTAGAAGTGAGCAAAATTCTGATGACTACTCGACTATCGCAGATGTGATTGTAGAGGTTCTTGAATCTTATGAAGAAATTGGCACAAAATTTGAATATTTTTGCTGTTTGCTGCCTACTGCACCTTTTGTAACTGCAAAGCGCTTGAAGGAAGGGCTTGCACTAATACAGTCCAGTGGGGCTGATTCAGTTGTGCCGGTTACTAGATTTGGTTATCCGATTCAACGTGCTTTGAAAATTGAAAAGGATGGCGCTTTGAAAATGTTCTGGCCGGAAAATTATCCAAAACGCTCGCAGGATCTCGAACCTTCCTTTCACGATGTGGGCCAGTTTTACTGGGGTAAAGCAGATGTGCTCAAACAAACATTGCGTTTGTTCACTGAGAATTCTCGCCCTCTAATCATTCCAGAATCAGAAGTACAGGACATCGACAGCGAAGAAGACTGGAAAATAGCGGAGCTGAAATTTCAAATGCTTTCAAGTCGCGTCGAAGCGGGAAATTAATGTTTTGGCTTTCCGACTGTAAAGAATTCGTGTTTTACTTCACCCGAAACTAGCTGTCCTTTGCTTACATTTTCGTAAGGATAATAAAAATCAGATCCTTTCAAAATCCCGTCGCAGACAACGTCTAAGCCTATATCCGACCCTGGCAAGAGACCTTTTATGCCGACTTTACCGATAGTATAAGGAACGTTGGATGTATTCTGGGGCTCCAGAGTTTCAATTGGAACCATACGTCGGAAGTAGTGATGATAAGCGTATTTTTGAGCTAATTCAAATTTATCCGGAGGAATTTTTCCGTTTGGATAGGGCAGGCTATCCAAAATTGCATAATATTCTTCCGGTGTATTTGCATCTAGAGTAAAGCCTTTATTGCGTACCCATGCTTCGCCTGCAACAACTACTGGATAACCTACACCGGCAAGCTCAATACCGGCTGTAGTGGCATAAATCAATACAGCATTGCATCGATCGAGCGCTGCATATGTATTTATTGGGCTTTCGGGTGGAATAACGAAAACATTTGGCGGCAATGTTGGAAACATTCGTTTTATTTCGTCTACAGCTAATTGGCGCGACTTGACGTATCCTTGCAATTCGCCGGGGTGCACTCGAATTAACAATTGTAGATCTTGTCTCTTCTGAAAATATTCGATGGTCAGTCGCATCCATTCAATCATTGTTTTGAATGCATTGGTAGGATAGAAAACTTGAGCATCCCAAATAACATTGGTCAATAGGGCGATTGTAGGTTTATTGAAGTCGATCCCAAGTTCCTTACTAATAAGACTTGCAGTATCCGGTCCTTCGTCGCTTAAAACGTGAATCCAGTCAAGAGTGCCTTTGCGTCTACTGTTTAGATAGTCCTGAATTTCTTTTTCCATGTCTTTATTCCATGGAAGTGACTGCCACTTTTCGTTTCCTTCCTCGAATTTCTTTGTCCAGTCGTCAAGAATAATGCTCTTCTTCCTGTAGCCCATGTCAAAAACAACTGCCGAAGAATTGAATTTCTGAGCGACTCCAACCACGACGCCTTGTGGTACGTAAATTCCCTGGTTAATCATGGTGTGATTGTAAGACGCTGATTCGTACAATCTGTGCAACGCTCTGTTGGTTTTGACGCCTGCTTCGACAAAACGCTTGAGCACAGCCAAGCCATTTGGTTCTGCATTTAGATCGCCTCTACCAAAGTAACGAAGAGTTCCGGTGTAAGCGTGATGTCCCAGAAGAACGTCTAAATCTTTTAAAGAGCCAACATTGTCAATGGTTACTGACTCAGCTATTTCGCGAGCAATTGCCGAATCTTCTGGTTTGAGCCAGTCGCTGATTTTGTGAACTTTCAAGCCCAGGTCAGCGTAAGTTTTTGAGCCAGCAGTGAAACACCAGTCACACTTATCGGGACCATTATCGATAAAGTCCTTTTGGTCCTCGATTCCCAGAGTGATCATGTTTGGGCAGGCAGGAAGCACTTTATCGCATAATAAAAATTCAACGTTTGCTCCGCGCAGAGTCAGGCCCACTGCAATCAGTGATTCAAGTGGGGTCATGCTCGAGTTGCCGCCAGTGCATGTAGCCATGAGTACTTTAGGACCGTTCTTGGCGCTTTCTTTATATCGAGCCCACTCATCTAGCTCGCCGTGCAAAATCTCAGGCCAATTTGGAATCCAGCTCCAGCCATCGTCAAAATTTGTATTTTCGACGTCGTTAGTCTGGGGTAAATCGAGTTGATTTGCTGTGTTCGAGCCTAGAATTCGTTTTATTAGTGCTTTGATTCGATCTATTGGCATGTAAAAATCGCTAAAAATTGAGATGGGGCGCCGCAAATATATCACATTGTCGATGTGAAGAAGGCTGAAAAATTGCTGAGTTCAAATACTGGAGGTGTTTTCAGTTTTGATCGACAAATCTGTGCTGTCTAGCTTTATCAAATTAGTAAAGCCCCATAGTGCCGCATTGCGCTTGAGTGTTTCTGAACCTTCGTCTTGTGTGCTTGAGCGTCTTACACCGAAGTTATATGGCGCATAGTTGTAATAAATAGTGCCAGTAAATCCTGCTGGCGGCAAGCCATCAAGCATGGGCATGCCTGTTATGGCTGGTACTATAAATGGTGCGGTCAGCGGAGCTGCCATATTCCAATAAGGCTTGCATGCTTGGGCAACAAAGACTATAGAATGAGAGCGAGTGCGTCTGGGCAGTTTAGACAATTCGAATAATTTGTTCATGACCAATTGTCTATCAGCTGGAGCTTCTTTACTGAGTAGAATTTTTCTTGACTCATTAATGGAGCTGGATGACCGCATAACTCCAATTGCTGTTTGCGCAAGGACAATGGCAGAAAGTAATACCGCAAATTTTTTGTTTGAAAATGCCCCAAGAATGGCTAAAAACGCAACTAACATGGCGGAGCTGACCCAGTATTGAGGCTCAAGAAAATAAATGGTGACACCACCTGCCAGATTGGAAAAAACAGATGGTGCAAAGCAAATTAAGGCAAAAACAACAGCAAATTCGACTTGTTTGAAAATCTCATTTTTATTTTGTTTGTTTGCACTGAGTGCAATAAGTAACCACAAAGGTAAATATAGAAAAATTGCATGGAGTAAGAGAGCTCCTGGTTCCATATTTTTGTAATATCCAAAAAAATCGAAATTAGTCTGGTAAGGAAACGCCAGGGCTTTATAAGTCAGATAAGATGTTGCTGTTGAAAGTATAAGAGAACCGGTATAAATCCAGTCCAGAAACAGCTGTTTGCGCAAGAACAAATAACCGCAAATGCTAAGAAACAGATAAATAGTCGAAAATTTGCATGCGGTCATAATGGCGCAAATAACTGGAATCAGTACCAGAAAGAGTAGAATTTTCTGCCACAAAATTTGATCTCTTGAATTGGATTTAAACCAATGGAGCAGAAATGCCATCGTAAAGAAGGCAAGAACAATTCCAAACCCGTACGATTCGCCAATGAAAGGACCACTTAGATTGCAGATTTTTCCTTCGGGTGGAAGAAATCCGATGGTTAGCGAGGAAAGGGCAAGATAGACTAAATTTGAATTTGTTTTTTGTTCTTTTTGGCTTGAATCAAGCAATTGCAAAGTTAGTGTGGTCAGTGCGTTGAAGAAGAGTGGTATCACAAGCAGCGGATAGCCAAAAATAAAAAAGGGCATACACCCTTGAGCCAGTAATTTACACAACTGAGCGAAAATGATATGGCTTCCGGCATGATAAGCTGTAAAAGGTATGCCATCCAGTCCTGTTGTGATGCGTCCAAGATTAGCGATCATATTAGCCAGGCTGGCATGGAAAAGAGTATCGGTTCCCATGTCGAAAGGTTGACCAAAAGTCAGTTTTTCTAGAAAATAAGCATCGTGATATTTGGATGAAAAAACCACTCCACTGGTGTAAGTTCCAACTAAAATGGCAATTGCTAAGGTCTTCAAATTATTTGAAATCTGGTCTTTGTGTCTGAATTCTCTTGCCAGCGAAAAGATATACATCAACGCACCCAGACTTGAGACGAGAATACTCACAATTGACAGGTGAGGAATAAGTTTGCCAATTAAAGCAAGAAGCAGTAAAAGCAAGATGGTCAAAAGTGGGCGAGATGCTTTTGTCCAAGTGCTCAAAAATTGACTGGCAAATATAATGAATAATCCTGCACCGCTGAAAATAAGTGCAGGTCCGGTTTGATTTTGAGTGAAGCCTTGTCTGAAGAATAAAAAGCAAGAAAGCAATGTGATTGCGATTGTGCCGGAGAATATACTCGGGTTCAATTAATCGACTCCAGATGTTCGACTATTCTGTTTGCTCCGTTTCCATCGCATAGTAAGGCTGCCGATTGGCTCATTGTAACGAGCAATAATTCATCTGTGAAATGACGGTTTAATTCTTTAGCTACTGCATCTGGTGTCAGATTTTGATGTGCGCCCAGATCGAAAATGGCGCCGATGCCGGCCATATTTTTATTTATGGTCTCGTGCGCTGATGTTACAGCCACATGAAAGGACGGAACCCCCATGCAACAACGCTCCCACGCACTATTGCCTGGGATGCCAATGACCAGGTCGCATTCTTGAAGTAAGGAAGCCATATCTGTGTGCGCCACCAAAAGTTTTCCTTCGTTTTTCAAGGATTTGCAAGCACGCTCAACTTCGTCTTTATGTTGATTAACTCGACTAATAACCACTGTAGTCTCTATAGGTGTTTCGACGTGCTTGAGGGCTTCGAGGATTTTGCAAGTCAAATTGTGCTGGTCTGTCAAACCAAAATGAACCACAATATGTTTTGATTCGCGCGCTGCGGCTTTCGATTTGCCTCTTCGCGCAAGGCTCTTGGGGCGCATGGCTAAGAATTCCGGGCGCAGGGCAGCAAATCTAGCTCCAGTCAAAATAGAGGCGTCGTGGGGTAACAGATCTTTGTATTCGACTGGGCGTCTTCCAAAAGCTGGATCTATAAGCATTTTAGCCATGTGCTTACGGGTCGGAGCATCATCCAGTACTGCAAGTTTTTTTGTTATGGATGTCAGTGCTTCTTCGTATTTTTCCGATAAATGATGTCCGTCGACAAAAGCCAGGTCATAAGCGCCTTTTGGCGCCGACGCCTTTAATGCAGAGATTTCGGTTAATTCCTTTTCTTCTAGTTCGACTTTCTTAATGCCACTATATGCACTGTCATCATGGTTGAGAGGCAATAGATCGAAACTGCCTTTCAAGCTGGCAAAAGTAACATCGTGACCACGTCTTGCAAGTTCACCACCAAGAACCATCACTCTCATGGCTCTGCTGGCTCCAAATTGTTCAGAAGCATCGGCTCGCAAAAGAATTTTCATAGGGGCACCAGAATTACGACAAAAAAAACAAGCAGTGCTTATTTTACAGCACTGCTTGCACAGGACCTCGGGCTAATTTATTAGCGAAGGTTTTTAAAGAGACCAGCTCCAAGACCAACGGCAGCACCGGCTGCAGCGATTTTGGCTGATTTCTTGTATTTTCCATGACCGCTGGTTCCAGCAAGACCAAGCCCTGCTCCAACCAGAGTTCCTTGAGCTACATCCTTAACAATAGGATGTCTTTTCATGGTTTCGCTAGATTGCAGCAAGCCTACACCGGTACCGGTTCCGGCACCAATCGCGGCTCCTCTTACCACTCCCTTTTTGGTCACAAGACCAGTTACAGCTCCAACGGCGGTACCGACACCGGCTCCAACCGCTGCACTTTTCACTTTAGGGTGGCGCTGCCAGTAAGTTCCACTTTTGATTGTGGTTTGTTTTTTTGTTGCACTAGCATGATATGTATCAGCTTGAACGGGTGCAAGACCGAATTGCAGACCGCTCAGGAGAGCTACAGCCATCATGACTTTGGTGGTAATTCTTTTCACTTGTAATCTACCTATCTAGAGAGAATTAAGAAGTCTGTGAAATCAATGATATTCCTAAAGAACTTTTTAAATCCAAAATGTTCCTGATAATGCCCAAAATTAATTAATCTCAATTCTGTGTACTATTTATTGATATATAAATTTGGTATCAGATCTGGAGCTTTGGATATGTCAACTGCAACCTTGAAAGAAACACCTCTGGCAGACGCTCACCGCAAATTGGGAGCACGCATGGTCGACTTTGCTGGCTGGAATATGCCAGTCCAATACAAATCAATCGTGGTCGAACACACTGCTACCAGAACCAAGGCAGGTCTCTTTGATGTAAGCCACATGGGCGAATTCATAGTCACTGGTGATGGTGCTTTTGATTTTATTCAGTATTTAATAGCCAACGACTTAAGCAAGCTCACCGAGCCTAATCGCGCTATCTATTCGCAGCTCGTAATGCCAGACGGCGGCACAGTGGACGACTTGATCGTTTATAGAAGAGCCCCTGGAACAATTGGATGCGAAGGACAGACTGAAGAAAACTATCTGGTAATCGTAAACGCATCGAATATAGATAAAGACTGGAAATGGTTCAACGAGCACAAAGCCAAATTCCCATCGGTCAAACTAGAAAATGTTTCTGATAATTATGGACTGCTCGCTATTCAAGGTCCCGAAGCAGTCAAGATCTTCGCTAAGCTTGCAGGGTCGCAAGTTGAGTCGATGAAATCGTTCACTTATGGTGAAGCTACTATAGATGGTGTCAAAGTAGGATTTGGTAGAACCGGATACACCGGCGAAGATGGTTTTGAAATCGTAGTTCCAGCTAATAAATCAGAATGGCTCTGGACTAAACTGCTTGAGACTGGAAAAGACGCAGGACTCGAACCCTGTGGTCTTGGTGCCAGAGACACCTTGAGACTTGAATCGGCGCTGCCGCTTTATGGACACGAGCTCGAAGCTGATATAAGTCCTATTCAAGCTGGTCTTGGTTGGAGCGTCAAAGTAGCTAAGGGAGATTTTCTTGGTTGCGAAGCACTAAAAAAACAAATTGAAGGTGGCGTCAAAAAGAAAATCGTTTGCCTTAAAGCAGAAGGCAAAGCACTTCCCCGTCAAGGCTACAAGGTTACTAAAGACGGTAAAGAAATTGGCGTAGTAACAAGTGGATCGCAAGGCATTCATGTTGGTTATCCAATTGCATTTGCATTGATCGATTCAGACCAATCTGAAATCGGAACCAAATTGCAAATTGCTATTCGTGATACCGCAGTTGATGCTACAGTGGTGAAACGTCCGTTCTATAAACGCGCCTAGAATTTTTTTTAGGATACTCTGCTCTGACACAATTTGCCTAAGTGTTGGGAAGACGTCATATTATGACAGCTAATGAAGATGGAAGATCTACTGACCAAATTTTTCGTGATAAATCAGCTCGTCGTCGAGAAATAGCGAAACTTCCTGTTGAAGAAAAATATCGAATGCTCATTAAGTTGCAGCATATGGTTGTCGCTGTGGATGTGAAGGCAGGAAGAAAACCAAGACGTCCCTGGGATGTGAAGCTTAAACCGGGCGATTAGCAAAGAGTGTTGTCGATACCTCGCTGAAATAAATTTCTTACCCTGTTGGTTTCTTTGTGCGTTTCTTAGCCAACGGTGGTGGTACCTCTCGAACAAGCTGGCCATGCCGGATAACGACAAACTCAGTGCCCGTCATGCGCGCAAGTTCTTTCGCACGTTTGCCTGCTCGAATAAGTGCAGCAGTTGCTTTTTCCATGTCTGAGTCTAAAAGATCCTTTTCCTTCAAGGGTTTTCTCCATATTCGATGAGAACAGGCAAGTCTGCACTATTATCGTACCACTGCCAGACGTTTACTTCCCTTCGATATATCGTTTGGAAGTTTTTCAATCCATTATCAAATCTCCGTCGAACGATGTCGTCAGGGACGTAATGACCGCCCTGAGCCACTCTTGCTGCGATTCTAGCGATAGCTTGCTCATGGTTTGCCAAAGATAGATAGAAAAGTTTCACTTCATATCCTTGAGTTCGCCATTCTCGTATCATTCGCAAATAAATACGACCGGATAGTGTTGTTTCAAAAGCAAAGTTGTGACCGAGAGAAGCGTGCTCAGTCATTTCTTCCAGCATGATTCGCCCTGCTTTTATAGCTGCCAGCTCGGGCTGAAAAGGTGATAGACCCGCTGCTATTAAATCGGCATTGATGAAAATAGGGCAATCAGCATCTGTGGGTAAAAATTCGCGAGCAAAAGTTGATTTTCCTGCCCCATTTGGACCAGCCAAAATAATGACCTTTTTCGATGCTTTGACCAAAGTTACCTCAGAGCGTTATCGAAATCTCGAATCTGACCTTCTAGCTCTTTCATCTCGCGATAATCTTTTTTAAGCGCGTCGTCCAGCTGATCGCAGGCGCGTTCAGCTTCTTTGGAATCGTCACGCTTAAGTGCGTCGAGCTTACGTTGAACCTCTTCTGAGTCTCGCCTTAAGTCGTCATATTTCTGCAGCAATCGATTCCTTTCTGCTTTTAAGGCCTGATATGTCCCGTTGTCGCCTGACGCTTGAGCTGCAAGAGGAGCGACAAGAGCAAGTACCATTGCAGTGTAAAAAGGCAAGAGCTGCATGAAGCGCTTGCGAAAATCTGGCGGTGCAATTTTGGATAGTCGAGCTACCAACACATCCAGATGAGCGTGCCAACCAGCCATGAAATCTTGCATGCGATTGCGTGGCAAGCGACTGTGCTTGATTGTTAGCTTGGTCTGATTTCCATGCGGTGTAAGTTCAAAAGCAACAATTGATTCTATGTCGTTGGCTTTATCAACCCAGGAATAGCTGATTCCGCGCTCTTCCTCGTACCAGCCGATGACGCCCTCGATCGCATGTCCTTTTTGTGCGCGCTCGGGCATCTCATCGAGATCGAAATTGAGATTTATTTTGCCGCCGATTCGAGGTTCAAGCGAAGCCTGGGCCAGCCACTGGGAAATGAAGCCTGGCTCAGTAAGATATTTCCATACTTTGTCTGGTGTCGCAGGTAGAAGTCGTTCGAAACGAACTGTATGTTCGTTTAAAATTTCACCGCAATGATCGGGAGCTTCTTTGCCACCGAATGTGGTGACAAGTTTTACTTTATTCGGATCGCTTTCGGGCTTTCCCTCGAGAAGCCCGCCCTCCGCCAGGCTTTTATTTAAATTTGAAACTTCTCGCGAGGAATCGGTCAGTAATTTTTGAGCAAATTCGGTTGTGTCTTTAAGTTCGAGCATTTCTTTGCTCATGGAAGCTACCATCGCTTCCAGATGAGCTATGCGCTCATTCAATGCTTTTACTTCGGCATTATCGCCAGGCGCGCGGGTCTCTAGGTATTTAGTAATAGGACCTTTCAGGATGGCAATCAGTATGACGAGCCAGAAGCCCCCTACAGCCAATATTCCTGTCAGGTCGTCCATTTAGCAGGCACCTTTGCCGCTTAAGCGGCAGGCGATTTTTACCCTACTATTATAAACACACTTCAATCAGCCAAACTGTTGATACAAGAACACTGGTGAGAGCCAAAAGGTCCATCAGGCGGTTCAGTTTTCGTTGTCTCTTGGTCATGATATGTCCTTTCTAGGCATTGCATATATAGACGTGTAAACCTTGAACATGTGCCCGCGATAAAATAGCTGGATGTCAAGCGTAAATGGCTGAAGATTTTTAGCTAAAATCTACGTATCGGTTCCTCAACCCGCCATAAGGCTGGAGGTTTTCAATTCATGGGCGACTCAATGCTGGCTTATCCAAAAGAACTCAAATATGTAAAAAGCCACGAATATGTGAAAGTCGAAGGTGATACTGCCATTGTGGGCATCACTGCATTCGCTGCGGACCAGCTCGGCGATGTTACTTATGTAGAGCTTCCAAGTGTTGGAACCAAACTCAAACTAGACGACAAATTCGGCGTTATTGAGTCTGTAAAGTCTGTATCCGACCTCTTTTGCCCCGTTTCGGGAGAAGTAGTTGCCATAAACGACGAATTGGCTTCTCAGCCCGAACTGGTTAACCTAGATTGTTATGGCAAAGGCTGGATGATCAAGGTCAAAATGGCTGATGCTAAGGATCTCGAACACACAATGTCGAGCGACGATTACAAAAACATCATCGGCTAGGAATTCTTGAAGCTGGCTTAATCTTCGGGCTCATCGAGCATCTGTTTGAGCTTGTCTTCGTCTTTTGGCTCAACTGCTTCGCCTTCTTTGGTAACCGACTGTTCGAGCTGGACATTTGAAGGCACAGTTTTCTCGTTGATTATTTGCTGTGCGTGACTGAAAAAACGCGAACCTGCGTTGATTTTGTTGAGCTGATTAATTGCAGTCTGATTATTTGGATCTTCTTCCAGTTTTTCAATTGCATCCAGGTACAGAGCTTGATTGAGTAATTCATTTGGATCTGATCCAAAGCCCGAAAAGAAGTCAGGCACTGGATTGCGCTTTAAAATGTTAATCGCGGCTTTGTAATTGTGCTGGTTTATATTGTCTTTAGCGACATGTGTCACGTAAATTCGTATCAGCCCGCTTGTAAATCCCCCTACAGCAACCAAAAGACCTACTGCTAGCAACAAGTCGAAAATCATAGGTTGCTTGAACTTGGGCGACGCCGGAATGTTATCGCCTATTGCGTCTTGCAGGATGCGATAGTTGTGATGCTGAGTTTGAGAACCGGATTTGGTGGCTCCAGCTTTCTCTTTCTCTTCAGGTCCAGCATCTTTGGGGTCTTGGTCCACGGATATCTCCCCTACTTCCCACTAGATTCCGCTGTTCTCAATTTATCACGCTTTCAATCTAAGTGTTAGTCAGGCTATCTATGAGATCGGACAGTTTGCGACTCAAATGCGGGTCCATAACCGATTTTTGCTTCTGTCGCAGTGCGGTCTCTACTTCAACTTTGTTCCCTTCCCGGGAAAGTTCTGATAATGTTTCAAAAACCTGTCGTGCGAACGAGACTTCTTTTGAGCTTGTTAGTTGAACTAAACGCGGAATTTCCTCTTTTACTTTCAACTTGCCAATTCCAGCAACTACTTTGGTGCGAACCTCAAGCGAAGGGTCTGTGAGCATGATGCCCAGTCGTTGGCAAACTGGTGCGAGCGCGGAATCTTTTAGCGCGCTTTTCACCTCTATCATCGAGTTTAACGCCGCTAAGCGTTTATCTGGAGCTACATCGGCACTTTGTTTTACCAGAAAATCAAGCACTTCTTTGCTTGGCAAATTTTCAAGGTTCTGCAAAATGCGCCAGTAACTCTTAATTTCATTTTGATGGTCTTGTAAAAGTGGTTGGGCGGAAATTCCTTTGTTTATGCGATCCTCGAGATCTACCAGCTGAGCCGCTAATGTCAAAAGGGGCTTGGCGGCACGAGCGTCACCAATTTTTCCAAGCGCATCAATTGTTTCATCCAAAAATTCAAACTCTTTTTGCAAAAGTGAAAGTAAGCCGTCAACAGCTTCTTTAATTTTCATTTCGCCAGCAAGAATAATTGCATTGCACTGTTCGTGTTTGTTTGAGCTGTCTGCAATTTTTCGAATTATCTCAGATCGCAACTTGCTATCGGCAAAATCAATTTTGCAATCGGCGTTGAGATAATGGCTCAACTGGTGAATTGCAATAAGCATAGTTGCGTAATAAGGCTTACTCTTAAAGTCTGGTTTTGATGCAATTTGGATCATTGAATCGAGACATTTGCCAAGCTCTAAATCTTTCAGGCAATCATTGCCAAAAGTTCCGCGCGCAGCATGCAACAGCCCTGAAATCATTGAGGCTCCAGCGGCTGCAGAAGTATCATTTGAAACACTTTCAAGAAGACTTAACGGTCTTATTGTCCGCGAAGCTACGACAGCGCAATAATCGCTCAAAAGATGTTGCTGGCAAAGTGACTCTAAAAGCGGCTCGAGGCTCGATGCGTTTTCTTGTCCATAGTGACAGGCGGCAGAAGTGGCATCGACTCTAAACCAGGGATCCGCACTGTTTAGATATTTGAAAAGGGTTTGTTCTACTGGCGCGCTCTGGCTGCCTTGTGCGAGTTTGGCAAGTGCTACGATCTGATGTACGAATGCTGCTTTGGTATTAGATGCGGTATCGTCGATAGATTCAATAAGCGAATCGATTTGTTCGGTAGCTTTTATAAAGGCAAGCATGTTTGAGCTATTGGCACGTACTTGCCAGTTCTCGTGCATTAACAAATCTGGATAAATCAAACTTACTGTAGTTTCAGGCGATTGTTCTTGAAAAATCACCCGCAATTTTTCTTCCCACCAAAGTGGAGGAATTTTGAGTGCGACAGCCAATTGCACGCTGCTTTGATTGTTAAACGCCAGATTGATATCGGCTTTGACATCCTTGAACTTACGTTGATTCAGGGGCGTTGTGCCAGCTAGACCGTGATAAAAAAGAAAATGTTCCAACTCGAAATCGTCAGCTTCGATTTGCGGCTTCTCTTCGAAAGCCTTGGACATGCCCTTTATGAACTTTTGCAGAAATTTGATTGCCATTACAATAGGTTAGCAAACACCGCTTCCTTATTGGTAAAATGAGTGGCTTAAGTATCGAAAGCTTAGTTATTTGTTCTTAGTTGAAAGTTTTGGAGTGATTAGTGAATACCTTTTTAAGTTCGGAGCAATCCCAATATCAATCTTCCTGTCAGGCATTCGTTCAAGAAAAGCTGTGCCAGTCTGGGATATTAAACGACTTGGAAACGAACAAAGAAAGGCAAAAAGAGGCTTTATCTCTTATTGCCCAGTCAGGACTTATAGGCGCCAGTTTGCCTCACGAGTATGGCGGACAAGGAAAGACCTTTATTCATGCTGCAATCCTGGCTGAAGAGCTTGGCATGCACGATGCCGGGCTTTCGCTCGCGTTGGCAAATCACCTGAGCGCTTGCCATCTAATCTGGCGCTATGGAACAGACGAGCAAAAATCGCGTTATTTGCCACTTTTGAGCCGTGGCGAATCTTATGCCACGATTGCTTTTGGTGAAGAGCAAGCCGGCAGCGACTTCTCAATGATTAAATCAACTGTTGAATCAAATAAATTGAATGGCAAGAAAGCCTGGGTTGTAAATGGCGACATGGCTCATGTGGCTTTAGTTTTGACCCGCACTAATGAACAAAATCAAATCTGGATCACTGACCTTACATCCAAGAAAGGCGTGAGCGTGGTTAAAGACAGACAAAAACTCGGATTGAAATCTGCAAGTACAACAGATATCGAGTTTTCGAATTATGCTCTGGACGAAAAAGCCGCTCTTTGTGAGTCGCAAGACTCGGTCGGAGAAGCAATCGAGTATGCTCTATCTTTGAGTAAAGTTCTGCTTGCCGCTGGTGCGCTTGGTATTTGCCAGCAAGCAATTCAATATTCGGTATCGAGAGCCAATCAGAGAGAACAATTTGGCCAGGCAATTGGCAAATTTCAGGCAATCCAGTGGAAACTTGCAGATATGTCGACCGAAACAAGTGCTGCAAAACTTCTGACTTATAGAGCCGCCTGGAGCAAAGACGAAGCACCTGATGAGTTTTTGAAGTTTGCTGCTATGTGCAAGCTGTTTGCAGCACGCGTAGCAAGACTTTATTCAGGTGAAGCCGCGCAAATTTATGGAACACTTGGTATAAGCGAAGAAGAGCCTATGGAAAAGCTCTATCGTGATGCCAAAGTGATTGAAGTTCTGGAAGGAACTTCGGAAATTCAAAAGAACATCGTCGCTTCGCAAGTTGGAGCTTAAGCTTAGATGAGAGCAAAAAGATTTCTTGGCGCCCTGCTGCTCAGTAGCAGTGTTTGTTTTGGGGTGGTAGCGCCAATGGTGCCACAAGCACGAGCTGATGCAAACGTGCAGGATGGGTTGCAATTAATGCAACAAAAGAATTATCCCCGTGCTGTAGCTTCATTTGAGCAAGCATTGCGAGTGAATCCAAGTAATCAAAGTGCTTTGTATTGCCTTGGCACTTGCTACTATGAAATGAAAAATCTAGCCAATGCAAAGTCATACTATGAAAGTGCCGTAAAAGCCAATCCAAATTCTGCGACTGGCAAAGCTGCGATGACAGCGCTCAAATCTTTAAGTCAGCCGGCTCGCCAGGGCAGTGCTGGTGCGGTAAGAACAACCAGTTACAGTTCACACAATAATACCAGTATCAGTACCGCCACTGCTAGTGGTGCCGGCAGGATGGGCTCAGGTCAAGAGAGTAGCGAACCGGCAGAAGACCTCAGTCGCTTACCCTCTGATAGTAGGGTTCGCTTTCATCGCAAAGTAGAATCTGGAGGAGACCACTTATATGTTGATGCTCATATAAATAATCGACCTATAACGATGATGTTCGATACTGGAGCTGAAGAGTGTTCAATAGGTTTTAACCATTTATCTCAGCTTGGTCTTGCGACTCCGACTGGCAAACCTTTTGGAGAAATGATGGGGATGGGGACTAAGACTCCCAAAAAGGCGTGGAGAGTCTTAACGACTATTCGCGTTGGCAATATCGAGCGCAAGAACTTTCCAATAATGATCAAGCAAGGAAACGAGTTTGATGCACTGATTGGTCAAAGTTTTCTGAAAGCTTTTCACTATACTGTTGAATCTGATTCGGACCCCTCAACAGGTTCGATTCGTTTTACCAGAAGCTCAGGGCGGAACTCTGGATCGATTTACCAGCAACGCGATACTCACTCTGAAGTCCCATACACCAGAGAAGGTAAGGAAATGCTAGTTACAGTGCAAATTGATGGCAAAGCGGTTCCCATGTACTTCGATACTGGTGCTGCGGGAGTAAGCATCCCAAGACATTTGGCAAAATCGATGAATATTTCGATTCCGGGCGATGCTCAAGAGAGCGTGGATATGGGCACAAGTGGAGGTCAGGCGAGGGCTTTGATTTTTCCAATTCGTTCCATTAAGCTAGGACCTATTGAAAAGACTAATTTCGATATCAGAGTAGTCGATGAACCGGGACTAAAAAGAGGTCTCGTCGGGCAGAGCCTTTTCCACGACTGGCGCTACACCATAGACAGTACTAACAACGTCATTAAGTTCAGGCGATAATTGCCAATCATGCCGATCTCGGTCGTAATCGTTGCTAAGAACGAAGAGAAAAAAATCGGCATGGTACTTGATGCGGTGCAGTCAATTGCCGATGAAATAATTGTTGTTGATTCTGGCTCGACCGATCAGACAGTTAAAATTGCAGAAAGTCGAGGGGCGCGCACGGTATTTCAAGAATGGCTTGGATATGCGGCTCAGAAAAATTTTGCCATTGGACTTGCCACCAATGATTGGATCTTGAGTCTTGACGCCGATGAAGTTTTGACACCTGAATTGCAAAATGAGATTCTCGAACTTAAAAGAAGTGGCGAACTAAGCAAATTCGATGGCTACAAGCTTCCACGCATTTTGCTAATTGGCGACACCAAAGTCCGTTTTGGCGGATTTTACCCGGACGCACAGCTTAGACTGATCAAAAAAGGCAGCGGCCAGTTCAACAATAGAATGGTTCATGAAGCAATCAAAATTCAAGGACCAGTGCGAACATTACACCATCATATGCTGCACTACAGTTATAACTCAGTCGAAGAATTTAGCCAGGCTATGGAAAAATTTGCGCGACTTTCTGCTGAAGAATATAAAATGCAGGCTTCAAGTGGTCTTGGCGAGCACAAAAACAAATATCAAAATCCGTTAGTGTGTTGGTTCAGACCTTCCTGGACCTTTATATACAGATTCGTTTTTCGCGGTGGATTCATGGATGGCGCCTTGGGTTTACGTCTTGCAGCTGAATATAGTAATTACGTGCGAAAAAAAATAGAGTTTACACGACAGAAATAATATTAGTGCAGCTGCTAAGATGAGCGAGCCTATTTTTATTTGAGTGCCGTTAGTGCCGCCCGAGCCTGAAACGCTGAAAAAAGAGAACACGCACAGGCTGGATACCCTAACGTCTTTGCGATTTTTTGCCGCTTTTGCCATAGTCTTATTTCACTGTCAATTTCAATTCAATTTTTTGACCGAGCTATTTCTGCATGGAAATTTTTCACAGGCAGTGGCGTTTTTCTTCATTCTCTCAGGCTTTGTCTTAACCTACGCCTATCAATACTTTCATTCGCTCAAACAAGTCGACCTCTTTTTATTTAAACGATTTGCACGAATCTGGCCTCTGCATATCGCTACTTTGATTGTCACAGTTGCTGTTTTGTCTGCTGGTGCAGTGATTGTGCCAAGCCATCCTTCTACTCGTATGATGCCAGATTTAATAACAAATATACTGATGGTTCACTCCTGGACTCTGCAAGAGAAATACTTTTTTTCTTTCAATGCACCATCGTGGTCTATTTCAACCGAATGGTTTTTCTATTTTTATTTGCCTTTGATGTTCTTGTTGAGTCCGCCCCAAAAGTCTCATACCGGACTGCGTCGAGGTGTTTTGTGCCTGCTCAGTTTTGTGCTTGCTATGTTTTTTGTTTTTCTAGGAAACAAACTTGCTTTGCCGGAATCAAATGCAAATGGATTTAGTCTTGCTGGATTGCTAATGGCTAATCCATTGACGCGTCTTTTTGAATTCAGCCTGGGATCTTGCTTGGCGTTGTTGTTTTCTAAGTGCAAAAAGAAGCAAAATATCTTTTTGTTTTCAATTTTTGAAATTTTAGTAGTTTTAGTTCTAACAGTAATTGTTTTGAATACGAGCGGTTACGTCAATCAAATTGGCGATATGTTCCCGTTGCTTGGCTCTGCAGGTAGTTTTTGGCTGCGCGAAATAGGAATGGTCGCACTTCCTTTTGCGTTGATGATTTTTGTTTTTGCTTTTGAAACAGGTGTTTTGTCTAAAGTTTTGCAGTCACGCATTTTGGTTTTTTTGGGGAATTTGAGCTTTTCGATTTATTTGCTTCATTTTGTTCTGGTGAAAAGCTATTTTTTCTACTGGCCAAATCACAGGTCTGTACTGGATTTTGCGGTTTTGTCGGTGATATTGTTTTTGGGCAGTTTTCTTTTGTATAAATTCGTCGAACTTCCCGGTCGCGCTTTTGCTCATAAAATAGTAAGTGGGGAGTCGTTTTCTAAAATTGCTTTTGCAAGAATTTCTAAAGTAGATATACTTGTCAGCCTCATTTCGATCGTCGTCATTGGCTCGCTTTGGACTTACAACTATAGAGTACCAAAATTGGTCGGTAGTCAGTTTGAATTGAAGGAGCAAATAGCTAGAGTTCCAACCAAATTGAAGCTCTGTTCAATTCTTTCTTCTTTTCATGGTCAGGACTATAAAGTCGATCTCAAATGGCAGGCTCTTGAATCTCAATCCTTGGGCGAGTACATGCTGGTAAAGATTACCGACCAAAGCGGACAAGTAAACACCATTTCTGCAGTTCTTGGTCAAAAAAATCAGACAGTCCAAAAATTTGATGTCTGGAATCAACAATTAATTTTGCCTGCATACTGGATAAAAAGAGCATCTAAGATAACAATTACGCTTGCAGATACTAAAATATTACCCTTCGAATATGGTGAGCACCACGTTTTGAAGCTGGATATCACGCCATATTTAAGTGAACTACACTAATCTACCAGGTCCAGGAGGCTGTATGCGCACCAGTTTTGATACCATGATGTAGAGGCTGTGTGACCTGTATTTGTTTATTCCGAAGACTCTCCAAGTATTTCCGCCATTATCTGGCGGTAACGCTTCAGATTTTCTTGATAAGTTTGAGGCTTGCGCAATGCAGGATCAGAACCAGAAATATCTTGAGTTTCTGAGTGCTTGGGAAGCAATTCTGAAAGCTTCGCTTCGCTCACCCATGAGCGAGCAAGTAGAATTTCTTCAAAAGTCATGCCGGTAGCTTCGTGGTCGGTGCGCACCAGAGAAGCTTGAGCCAGAGAAATGACCTTATTTTCAACCAGAAGGTCTAAAAGATCTTTGGTAGGGTCCGGGGTGTTTTCGCTCAAGAGACTATGATGTCGACTCGTTTTCCGTAACGACCTGAGGCTGCCTTAATTAGAGAACGAAGAGCTGTAATAGTTCTGCCGTCTTTTCCGATTAGTCGTCCAGTGACGACCGGGTCGCAAGTCACAGCTAAGCGTGAACGACGCGGTCCGAAGCTTTTTCGCTCGAATTGCAATGTATCAGGGTCTCGTGCCAGAACCTGGAGAATATATTCGGCTAAATCTTCCGGCGCGTTAGATTCGGTTAGCTTGCTTGGGAAGCGGCCTGAGCCTCTGCCCTTTTTATTAAAGTAGCCACCGTTTCGCTGGGCTGGGCGCCGTTTTTTATCCATTTTTGTACTGCTTCTTTATCGAGTTTGAGTTCTTTGGAACGTGGATTGTAATAACCAATCTCTTCAATAGGATGTCCATCGCGACGAGCACGCATGTCTACGGCGACGATTCGATAATGAGGGGCTTTCTTAGCGCCAGTGCGCTTCAGCCTTAACTTAACCACTGCAATTTCCTCTTGGTTTCTATATCTGGCAAGGGGATTATTTTAACAGATGAATATCCTAAATATACTGAATTAGCTGAGCTTTTAAGGGCTGCTTAACAGTATGAGATTAGTTACATCTTAACGACGGCGTTTTTTGAATTTTTTACCCGAACCTGGACCCGCGGGCATTCCGGTACCTTGCATGGGAGGAAAACCTGGCGGCATTTGACCTGGGCGCATTCCAGGTGGCATCGGTGGCATTTTAGGCATTTTGGGCAAGCCGCCGCCGCTTAAAAGACTTCCCAGGTCGGGCATTTGCATTCCGCCCATTCCGGGCATGCCGCCGCCCATCGCGCCGCCCATGAATGGACGCATGTAATTGAACATCTGTCTCATCATCTGGAACTGATTGAGCATTTGACCCAATTGATTGTCTTGCAGCCCCGAACCTTTTGAGATTCTGCGTCGGCGTTTGAAGTCGATGATATCGGGATTCTTGCGCTCGGCTTTAGTCATTGAATTGATTGCAGTCTCGTAAAGCTTCATCATCACTTCGCCTTCATCGGCAAGCATTTTTTGTTGGGATGAATTTATGCCAAACATGTTTCCCATCCCCATCATTTTCATGATGTCGCCCATGGGTCCCATTTTTTTCATCATCTTTTGCATCTGCATGAATGTTTCAAGGCTGAATTCGCCGCCCATCATTTCTTTGGCGAGGCGCTCGGCTTCTTTTTCATCAATATTTTTCTGCGCTTTTTCCATGAGTGACAAAACATCGCCCATGTCCAGAATGCGGCTTGCCATGCGGTCGGGATAGAAGGCTTCGAGGTCTTCCATCTTTTCGCCGGTAGATATCAGTTTGATTGGTTTGCCTACAGACTCGCGGACCGAAAGTGCTGCACCGCCTCTTGCGTCACCGTCTGATTTGGCAAGCAAAACACCAGTAATATCGAGCTGGGTGTTGAAAGTCTCAGCTACGTTTACAGCTTCCTGACCGGTCATGGCATCGACTACAAGTATCTTTTCTGCTGGCTCGAGCGCTCGGTCGAGCAAGAGCAGCTCTGCCATGAGCTCGGTATCTACTTGCAAACGACCAGCGGTATCAAGCAGAACGGGGCTAAGTTTTTCTTCTTTTGCTTTTTTGATTGCTTGCCAAGCAATGTCCTGAACATCTTTACTGTCAGGAATGGTGAAGACTGGTACACCAACCTGCTCGCCCAGAGTCTGAAGCTGTTTGATAGCTGCTGGGCGCTGAACGTCGCATGCCACCATGAGTGGTTTCATACCTTCGCGCTTCAGTTTGTTGGCAAGCTTTGCTGTGGCTGTGGTCTTACCTGCACCTTGCAGCCCCAGGAGCATTATTATTCCTGGGTTTCCTTCGGTATTAAGCGGAACGTTTTCGCCACCGAAAATAACTACCAGTTCGTCATAGACTATTTTTATGAACTGTTGGGTAGGGGTGACCGACTCTAGCACCTCGGCTCCCAATGCCTTTTGTCTGACATTGCTAATAAAGAGTTTGACCACTTTCAAGCTTACGTCGGCTTCAAGCAGCGACTTGCGCACTTCGCGAATAGCGTCTTCAATGTTTTCCGCACTTAGTTTGGAATCGCCTGTGAGATTCTTGAAGGTCGAGTGTAATTTGTCTGTTAGCGTGTCGAACATGTGCTAGTGCCTCTTTTGCTCCAATTTATAAAACCGGTATGTGTTCTTTTACAACTTCGATACGGTCGGCAATTTCTTCGGGATAAACCAACCAGTAAGACTCGTAATTGCCGTTGACCAGCGCTTCTACCGCAGGTGAAATCTTGGACAATTCAACAGTGTTGTGACCTTCGACTTTCACTACTATATTAGTTTGCGGGTGAGCATCGTC
This sequence comes from uncultured Candidatus Obscuribacterales bacterium, assembly GCA_964572515.1. GTDB lineage: Bacteria > Cyanobacteriota > Vampirovibrionia > Obscuribacterales > Obscuribacteraceae > Aved-18. The sequence goes on from CAZNEW010000001.1 coordinate 145,704, forward strand.
TGGTCTGTAATAATCATAAGGGCGGAAGCCGGTTGACTCGATACCAATGTAATACTCGGGATCAAGCGCCATGTCTTTGATCAGCCGCGCGGCTTCGCGCTCAATTGCTTTCATGCGCTCTGCATCTTTGGTGTTTATTCTTATCGCTTTGAACAAGCGGCGATGTAAAAAGCGTTTGGATAAATCAGACAAAATTGGATCGCTATCTTCTGTCCAGCGTTTGATGTGATAATTCATTTGATAGTCGTCTAACTTCAAATAATCGGCTTCAGTCAAAGGCTGCCCCTTGAGCCATTTTTCAGTGGGTTCGTCAATGAAGACTATCGGTTTTTCTCTGTGTTCCATCACGTGTCTTGCACGCTTGATCAACTTGGACAACAAGCAACGAGCTGCCAGATTTTTGCGATGATAATAAACTTGAGCGTACATAGAGTAACGAGCGAAGAGATAGTCTTCAACAGCGATTTGTCCCTTCTCGCCGACGACGATCATACGGTCGTTTTCTTCGTCTACTTCCATTGAGCGGATAATGCGTTGCAATGCGTACAAACCATATTTGGTGCCAGTGGTATAGCTATCGCGAAGCAAATAATCGAAGCGATCGCAGTCAAGCTGGCTCGATACCATGTGCGAAATATATTTTGGTTTGTACTCTTTTTTGAGCACTTTCACGATTTCTTTTGCTAAATTTGGAAACTCGGTGAAAGACTCGAGTACGCGATTAACCTGGGTGTTGCCGCTAATGATGCGGCACGACCACTCTTCGTGATCGTAATGCAAAATCTTTTCGGTTACATGCGAGAAGGGTCCATGTCCAATGTCGTGCAATAAAGCAGAAGCCAAAATCAAAGGGTATTTGTCTTTGAGACTTTCGTTCTCTTCAAACTGGACCAGATGGTGATACAACTGTGATGCAATGTGCATCACGCCAATCGAGTGGGCAAAACGCGAGCACTCAGCGCCGTGAAAAGTGAAATGCGACAGTCCTAATTGCTGGACTCGACGCAGACGCTGAAATTCCTCGGTGTCGATGAGGTCCATAATCAGACGCTCAGCTGGCACCTTTCGGTTAAGGGTTATATCCTGGTGTATAGGGTCCAGGTAAGTACGTTTTTCGATGCGCCTCATTTTGCGTTTGCGTAGCGATATGGCAAAGGGGAATATGAAAAGGAGTACTTATTATACAGATTATGCCGCCAACTGACTTGAAAGTAGAACAGTTTATACCCCAAAAACCCGCAACATTGGGAGATTTGGTTGGCGTTGCTTTTCGTATCTTTCGCGGAAACTGGCGCCATTACGTAGGTAAGCTCTTCTGGCCTTCGCTCTTTGCTAGTGTCGCCATAACCGGTATGGAGTGGAGTTGGCTTTTCTTCATTAAAGCCGGTGGGCAGATGCAAGGCTTTGCACTCCACCTGATGATACTTTTGGGCTTTGCGATCGTCGTTATACTTGCTCAGTGGGAGCTCGCTTTGCGTTGTGTAGCCTTGCTTCGCGACACTTTTTTAGCTGATTCCAAGTTCGAAACCGCTTATAAATTCGCCCGCTCGCGCCAGTGGCGGATTATGACCGTCTACACAGCTGGCGTGGTCTTGCCTACCATCATTGTTATGGTTACCACGCTTAGCGCCGGCCTTTTACTTGTTTTTGGAAAAAAACTCTTGAATATCATAGCCATCACAGGCTTTTTCTCAATTATTGCCGGGGGCACGGTTTTGGGGGCCATGTCGCTTGTTTTGACGGCGGTCTGGTTTGTACTTGTATCACTTGAAGACGTCGGTATTGTCAAGATATTGCATCGTGGATATGAGCTTGTAAGTCCCTACTGGTGGCGCAGCGGGTCATTTATTTGTTTACTTTGCATTTCGGCTTTTGCTGTCTGTCTATCCTTTTATTTGCCTTTAATCGCCATGGAAATGTTCGAGAGTTTCACTCATGGCGGACAGGCGCACGGCGAGATGCCGTTGCACCTGGCAGCAATCGAAACAGCTGTAGGAACAGTCTTGAGTATTCTTTCAACCGGCATAATTCTTGTAGGCTCAGCCCTTTATTATCGCGACCTCAAATTCAGACGCGAAGGGCTGGACATCTCAAACTATTGTGACCATTTACTCGTCTCAAGCGAGGTCCCCGAGGTCTAAAGACCCAGGATTACCTTCCACCAAGGCTTTTTTGCTGGTGCTTGCTCCACTTCTTGAGCTTTTGTCTCTTCTTGAATTTGAATCTGTGCTTGGGCTTGTTTTTGCTCCTGGACTTGCTCTGCCATTGTTGCAATGACATTCTCAAGTTCGTCAATCTTTGATTTCATCGAAGCGAGATTTTGATTCTGGTCCTGGCGCTTGGTAGCATCGAGCTTCAGCCTGTCCAAGATCAACGACTGCTCAGCTTCTTGTACACGTTTGATTTTTTGAATCTGTCTGTCCATTTCTGGCAAAACACTATCGTCGAGAAGCGAGATTTTTTCGTGGTCTTGCTCAGATGTTCCTGCTTCTATTTCATTTTCGACTTCGTCGTCTTCCTCGTATACATAGGCGTATTCGGCTTGGATAGTGACATTTTGAGTCGCTTGTAGATAAGCTTCTTTCAAATAGAAAACTTGTTTGCGCAACGCAGCCAATTCAAACTCTTTGAGATAGAGCGAGTCTGCTTGTTTTTGCAAATCGGGAAGCATCAACAATTGACGTTTGGCATGCGCTAATTCGAGCTGCAAAAACTGGTTTATTTGCTTTTGTTCTTCCAGGCGACGCTTGTATTCTTGCGAAATTGTTCTGAGGACGCTTTCAATTTCAGCTGTCGATTCTTGGGTTGCTTGGCTGCGCGAAAAATTTGGTGCCTCGTAAGGTCTTGAATTGAATAAGTCGTTATTGCCTTCATCGAGCGTTCTTGTGGGTTCGAAGTCATAAACATTGTCAGGTCCCAAATCCCAAACAAAAGCGGGTGGTGCATCTGGCACTATGCCTGGTGCTATAGGCGGTTCGAAGTCGAGCAGTTCGCTTGCGTCGAATGGTCGGGCGTCTATTTTGATTTCTTTAGTTGCTTCGGGTGTTGCTTCTGGTGTTCCTGCGGCTTTAACGGTGCGCCTTCTTTTTGGTTGAAGCTTGATTGGCTCAAGATTTTCGACTCCGAAATACATGCTTTCGCTATTATCGAAAATGGTCTGTAATTTTTGACTGGTAGTAATTTTGCCTGCATTGTCTGCCAGGTATTTCTCTACTTCCTGGCGAGTGACAAAAAATTTTTCTTTGGTGCCCTCAATGCGTTTTTCGACTTTTATCTCGCCGTTTTTAATTTTTTCGCGCAAAGTTTTTTTGTCCAGACCCATCTCGTGGGCTGCTTCTTTTATTGAAAACATCTGGCGGTTATTCATTGAATATAGATCCTGTATTCTTTGGATATCGGCTCTGGGAGCGCCTTTCAAAGAATTATAGTATAAAATCAAGGATAAAGGCGAGTTGATTTAATCCGTCAATTACTGATTCTTAGTGACCGAAATAATTTCCGCTATCATTCGTCTCTGGCGCGCGAAATAGTTTGACTGCCGGTATTATAGTCTCAATATTTTGACTGGAAAAACAATGGTGCTTGAATTAATCGGTTTTCGTCATCTTCAGATCTGCGTTGATACAGAAGAAAATAAACGAGTCTATGAGCAAATCGAAGCTGGCTTCGTAGAGAGTTGTAAATGCAAAAACTGCATTGAGTTCATAAGGCTGCGAGAAAAAATCTATCCACCCGAATTCATCAATCTCTTAGCTCAACTGGGAATTGACTATACAAAAGAAGCTGAGGTCATAAACTATGGAGATCTTGGAGAACACTGGGAAGGCTGGTTCAATTTTATTGGAGATAGGATCTCACCAGAAATTGACCGATATGATTTTGAAGGTGAATTTAGCTGGTGGATCAAAAGGAGTGGTGGGGCGGTGCAAAAACAATTTCCCGCCGGTCCCATAGCTAGTGTTGAATGGAGCTGGCGTCTTCCTTCAAAAATTCAGCAAGCCTTTGAACAAATTTGAGAGCGCCTCTTGCGTTCATGTGTACGCCATCATTGAAATCGGACTGTTTGTAGACCGAGTGATCGTTGAAATCGACAAACCTGGCACCATTTGCAGTGGCTAACTCGTTTAGTCTGGTCAGATAGGTTTGATAGGTGGCTGCTGGCAATATTTTTTGATTAGTCTCTGTTATTGGCATATTGACAAAAACCAGCTTGAGTCCGCGTTCTTTGCAGAGGTCACTGATCTTTTGTACAAAATACATTTGGTTTGCAAAAGCTTTCATGTCAGGCCGACGATAACGCATCACATATTCCATAGTGTTATCGACATAGACTGGCGGTTTTGTAAAATCTTCGGGCTCTAGAATAAAGGCGTTTGGAATTCGTTCAACCATTTTGTAGGATGGAATCAGTTTTTGTCGGTTCCAAAATCTAGTGCCAACCATGAATTGCGAATCATCTAGTTTGCCAAACATGGTATCAATTGCGGTGTCGCCCCATTTGGACATTTTCATTTGAATGTCAATTGCGTTATCACTCAAAAACAAAGATTTTTCAATCCAGAAATTCATTTTCTCCCAGATTGAAACATTGTACTTGTCGCTTAGTTCGCGCTCCATCGGTACGACACGATGTAAGAGTTGATACGCCTCAGAGTCGGTCGGACTTTTAAAATCGTGGTCGATAAAATCACGAGGGGCCAGTCCATAAATCAGGGTGGAACCTGGTTTCAGCTTGTTTATGCTTGCCTTCAAAATCAGCAATGCGTCTGAAGGCATTTCTCCTGCAACGGCAAGATTTACCGAATTTGTACCTTTATTCAGCTGTTTGTCTAAATAAGTCGCCTTGTGATAGGTGGTGAGGTCTACCTGTTTCTTATCTCCGGTTGAATCGGCGTTGGTGATCGCTGCCACCATAAGCGAGGAGCCCAATAGCGCATAGTCGGCCTTTTGATTGGCTGTTTTGCGCATGTCGTCGACAAGGTACCAGACGCTGCCCTTGCAAGGGTGATCGAATTTATTGAAAGGCGATTCTTTGGGTGGTAAAACTTGTGGTATCACATTTAGTGCAAGAAAAATGGTCGCAGCAATGCCAGAGCTCAAGACGAGCTTTTTAGTTTTTTCCGGTTTCTTGCTGCCGCGCTCAACTGATTTTGTATTTTGAGGCGCAGGCGACAGAGTCGTAGTCGCTCCGTTTGTCATAAATAGGATCATAAAAAATGGTTTTCAAGAATGTCTAGGCAGAAAATTTCAAGTTAGCGCGTTTTTATCTTTGAAAGTCGTCCTAATTTCCTTTGTATTTCCTGTTTTAGAAATCGAGAGTTACGGAAGGACAAGTCAGAGATGTTAGTAAGCCCGATTCAACAAACAGACCCCACCCCCCTTGGGGAACTGGTATTAACGCGCGATATCTCTGCCGATTTAGAGACATTCATTAAGGACGCTATCCCTCTTGACCCCGAATCATCGTCTTATCCAGAATTCTTTGCCGAATTCGTGCGCCCCCATGCTCTGCGTTACGGGGCGCACAAAATTCTAGTTTTGCCCCATGGAGCTCACTTGAAAGGAGATCTAAAGCTGGACTTCGACGCGCCCTGGGTGGCTGCAAATCGCCTCTCGGGGCTCGTCTGTCTGGGTGATTTAACCGTGGATGGCGACATTTTTAATGAGACTTTGTCTTTTGGTCCACTTTTATTCGTCAAAGGCAATCTGAAATTAAACAACCTGGTCAAAGCAGGGGCACCAGTATTGGTGCTAGGTAATGTCGAAGCTGAGTTGATTGTTCTAGGGCACTATAACGATGGCGTTCTGCGTGTAGGCGGTGATTTGAGCGCCGATGCTTACATGCTTATGGACCACGACGGTTATGTGCGCGGTAAAATCAAAGCTAAAGTTTTTACAGACGAAGATGTCATCTGGCGTGAAGTATTAATGGACAATGTTTTTGAAAATGAGCGTGAAGATGAGCCAAAAATTGATTTAATATGGAATTGTGCACGAACAAGAAGCAAATTCCTAGCAGGCTGAGTTGGATCAAAATGAACCGAAAATTTAAGGCAATGGCTCTGATTGTCGCTTTCTCTTCTCTTTTTGAATTAGCTGGATTTGCAAGCTATGCATCCGATCACCCCAAAGAACAGCCCAAGTATATTCCTGTAAAAACAGGCAGCTACAAGGATTACGTGCTCCATACTCCTTCAAAGAAATGGCCTCAGCGCCAGGTACAGGTGAGGGTTTCGCATCAGCGTAAATTGCCGCATCCACTGACCGACCAGCATCATGGCGATTTATTGCACACCACGGACTTCTTTCCAGAAGGTTGCAGCTCGGGCAGTTTGGTTCCGTCGCGCTTCACTGAGCGAGACGGCTACAGGATGTGGCAGTTTACTAATCCTGTTGATGTCGATGATATCAAAGGCCTTAAATCATTTGGTATAGAAGTCGAATTTCCAGGCGAAAAAAATCATACAAGCCCGCTTGAAATATTTCACTATCCCCCGCTAAAAGATGCAGAGCCAGAGCAATGGACCGAATGGGTCAAAGCTGGATCTCAACGACATGGCGACATGGGATGGTGGTCTGAAGTGCATAAAACCAAAGCAGAAGAGCAATTGCTCGTCGAACACCCATTTGAAATTCGCTGGAGATTTCTACTGAAAGACGATCCTGTCCGTATTATCGACGACGGAATTGTAGACGATGAAGCCTCCTCTCCGGACACTTTGCGCCAGTAAAGAGTGCTAGACTGGTCTAAAATTTTTCAAAGTCTATCTCAAGGAGTTGAAAATGGATAAGATCAGGCCGTGCTTGTGGTTCGATAATCAGGCTGAAGAAGCTGCAAGTTTTTATTGCTCCATTTTTCCCAATTCTAAAATCGGCACCATCGCTCACTATGGAGAGCACAGCTCCAAAGCCTCAGGTCGTCCAAAAGACTCGGTCATGACCGTGTTATTTGAGCTCGACGGAGTCGAAATCATGGGTCTCAATGGCGGACCGCACTTTAAAATCAATCCGAGCATTTCTCTTTTTGTCACACTAGATGATCCTGAAAAAGTGGTGGCACTACATAAGAAGCTGATGGATGGTGGCTCTGAACTTATGCCGTTGGACAAATATTTCTTTGCTGAAAAATATGCCTGGGTGCAAGATAAGTATGGAGTATCGTGGCAATTGTTCAGTCATGATGAAGCCAAGCCGATTAGACCTTGTTTGATGTTCTGCGGTGAGCAGGTTGGAAGATGCGAAGAAGCGCTAAGGCTTTATACTTCGATTTTCGATGACTCGCAAATCGAATTCATGCACCGCTATGAAGAGGGCGAGCAAAAAGGGCAAGTGATGCACTCTGCTTTCAAGCTGAATGACCAGGGTTTTGTTGCCATGGATAGTGCTGGTCCTCACCAATTTACTTTCGGTGAAGGGCTTTCGCTTGCTGCGTGTTGCAGCAATCAGGCTGAAATAGACAAGCTCTGGAATGCTCTTTCAAAAGACGGCGAGATTCAACAATGTGGCTGGCTGAAAGATAAGTTCGGTGTTGCATGGCAAATTGTTCCCAACATGATGGACGAAATCATGAAAGATCCAGCTCGGGGAGAAAAGGCTATGGAAGCTGTTCTTACAATGAAGAAGCTAGAGATAAAAGAGTTGGAGCTGGCTGCTTCTAAGTAATCTAAGCTTGGGCTTTGGATAATTCAATCTCCGCAAAAACTGCGGAGATTATTTTGCGTTTGCGGAGATTAAATAGTATAATCTCCGCATAATGTGCGGAGATTAGATAGTTGTATATTCACGAGCTCCCGGAGTGGCCTGGTTTTAGCTGGGATAAAGCAGTTCTGGCGGATCTGCTCGCCCAGGTTCAGTACAAACAGGGACGATTGCTTGGAAAAATGGAGTCTCTAGGCTTCAAAATACAAGAAGAGGCAAACCTGGGCGTTCGTACTAGAGATGTTTTAAAAACTAGCGAGATAGAAGGTGATTTGCTTGACCCTGAGCAAGTGCGATCCTCGCTAGCTCGTCGTTTGCAAATGAGAATCCCAGGACTCCGAGGTTCGAGTCAAAAGGTCGATGGCATTGTCGAGATGACTTTAGATGCTACTAAAAACTATGCGAAAAAATTGACCCGAGAACGGCTTTTCTCTTGGCATACTGCTTTATTTGCAGAGTCTATTGATGGCGCTTTCGCTATTACAGTCGGTAATTGGCGAAAGGCAGAACTAGATCCAATGCAAGTTGTTTCTGGACCTCTTGGTGGTGGTAGGCAGCGAATTCATTTCGAAGCGCCTCCTGCAAAAGCGGTCCCATCGGAAATGCGAAAATTTCTGCTATGGTTCGAAAAATCGAATGAGAATTTAATCCTCAAGTCTGGAGTTGCACACTTGTGGTTTTTGACCATACATCCTTTTGAAGATGGCAATGGGCGTATCGCTCGATCACTTGCTGATATGTTACTTGCACGCTCCGATAAAAACTCACAGCGCTTTTATAGTATGTCGGCGCAGATAAGTGCTGAGAGAAAGTATTACTATGAAATTCTTGAGAAGACTCAGAAAAATTCGCTCGACATTACCAAATGGTTGATCTGGTATATGGGCTGTCTTGAGCGTGCCATAGATGCTGCCGAAGCGCTACAGGCAAGCCTGCTAAGAAAGGCGAGGTTCTGGGAGAAAGCGAACATGCTCAACTTGAACGAGCGACAAAAAAAAGTACTTAATAGAATGCTTGATGGTTTTGAGGGTAATCTAACCAGCTCTAAGTGGGCAAAGATAGCTAAATGTTCGCAGGACACCGCACATAGAGATATTCTCGAACTAATAGCTATTCGCGTTCTCAAGAAAGAACAGGGCGGGGGACGAAGCACCTCGTATAATTTGAATTTATGAGTGATAGCCTTCGTGAGGATATTGATTTGAAAAACTGGAAAATTTCGATGGCTATGGCTGTTATTCTTTCGTCTGCGATAAGCGCGCATGCTGCGGACGTAGAAGAAGTCCCGGTCCCCGACCTCAAGGGGAGTATCGAGCAGGCAGTTGGAGTCAAAGAAGGCTTTGGCAATTATTCAATTATCTGGGATCGCTGGCGCAATAAGGTCATAAAAGAAGTCTGGTCAAGGTTTTGCATAAACCTCAAAGGTGGCGGAGCAGTAAGGATCGGGCAACTTTTTCTCAAGACCAATTTCAAAAAGAATATAGAGTTTCCCAAAAGCATGGGTGCGACTTTTAGTTTTAGTGTTGAAGATGGTCGTAAAATCAAAGACGTGAAGATCGAGTCTTCATCAGGAAATGCAGAGTTCGATAACCTTGTGATAAAGTCGGTAGAATCGCTAGATGGTAAATCGCTTTTAGATTTCCCTTCCGGCACAGAGCGTAAATCCGTTACTCTGCGCTCTCGTCTGGTGATAAAAAAGAACGGAACTTTTCACGGTACCGAATACAACGATATTGAAAAAGTCGAAGGTAAATCCCAGAACTAAGACACTGTTCCGGCAACAATTCTCCAGCCTTCTGGCTTTCTTACCCACACTCGCATGAACTTCAAATTGTGAGTACCCATCGCTGTTTCGTATGAGCCTTTGCAGGTTACTACCGCGCCGTATTCGTGGTCAATTATTTGCATGTCAGACATAGTCACGTTGAGAAACTTTGGAGCCGCGCCTGGTTGGTGCGCCTCGACGACTTTATTTTTAGTGAATGTCGCTTCGCCACCAGAAACCATAACTGCCTTATCATCGAGATATTCTTGAAAGAAGCTAGGATCAGGTCCCAACTCCGCTTTGCGAAGACGCTCTTCTAATTTCAAGATTTCTTCTCGGGCAGTAATCGTGGTCATAGCGTGCTCCTGTCTCGATTTCGAGAATAGTTTAGCATGAGTTAGCTGTTTAACTGATATTGATTTCTTGACCAACTGTAAAGTTCATTTGACATTTGGACGTCTAAATGTAAAATAGACTTTATGATTAGTCGTCAGTTGTGGAAGCGAAAAATTGAAAACACCTGGGAAAAAGTCCCAATTTGTTGGCTTGCAGGTGTTAGACGGGTTGGAAAGACTACTTTATCCCGTGAATTTGACGGCGCAGTGTACATCAATTGCGACCTTCCAAGTTCCGTTCGCCTCTTGGAAGAGCCTGAGAGTTTTTATTCGAATCTGAAAGCAGACACAGTAATATTCGATGAAATTCATCGCTTATCTGACCCGAGTCAAGTTCTGAAAATTGCTGCAGATGAATTCAGAAGTTTGAAAGTTCTAGCTACAGGCTCTTCAACATTAGCTGCTACGGAAAAATTCAAAGATAGTTTGACTGGAAGAAAGAGATTGATTCGATTAACTCCGGTTCTGTTCGAAGAGTTGACTATATTTGGAACAGAAGATCTTCAAAGTAGATTGCTCAGAGGCGGATTGCCTTCAATTTTACTGGCTCCCGAGCATGATTTAGAATTCTATGCTGAATGGTTGGATTCGTTTTATTCACGAGATGTTCAAGAATTATTCAAGGTTGAGAAACGGTCAGCATTCTTAAAATTGTTCGAGACGCTTTTAAGAAATAGTGGCGGACTTGTAGAAATTAGCACGTTAAGCAAACATACTGCTCTCAGTCGTCCTACCGTTATGAATTACATAAACGTGCTTGAGATTTCGCAAGCTATACACATTCTCCGTCCTTATGCCGCTGGAGGAAGAAGGGAAATATTATCGCAGCCAAAAATCTATGGATTTGATACGGGTTTTGTTGCTTTCGCTAGGGGCTGGAGTGACTTGAGAGCAGAGGATTGCGGAAATCTCTGGGAACACCTAGTTCTAGATACGCTACTAAGTATTTCCAAAATTTTGAAAATACAATTTTGGCGCGACAAGCAGCAGAGAGAAATAGACTTCGTTATTCCTCAAGGTCGTCAGGGAGTGGATGCGATTGAGTGTAAGTGGAATATCAAAAATTTTGAGACAAGAAATTTGAAGGCATTTCGAGAGAATTATAGCCGAGGTCGAAATTTTGTGGTATCGCCAATGGTTCAGAATAGATACACTGCATCGAAGGACGGAATTGAAATAACTTTTTCCGGTCTGCATGAAATAAGAAATTTTTACTAGTTTACTTTCGTGTGCTAATCGTCAGATTTTCGTGCTGGCATCGAATTTGGTATCACAAGAGAAATAAATCCAAACAAGATTCCGATACCAAATACGATGCGCGATCCTTCGTGCAGTTTATCAAACTGTTCGTGTGCCGCTTCATTGGTGCGAATCTCGGGCATCAGTTTACCCATGGGCATTGCAAATACAGTCGCAAAAACAATCATCAGAGCAGCGCAAACCAGGCTAGAGATATAACGTACTAAAAGCGACTTCTTTAAAAATCCCTTGGAAGCCTCCTTGCTGTGCGACATGTAATCAATAACTTCGGTAATGAGCAAAACTGCTGCCGCACCAAGCGCGATATAAGAAAAATTGATGAAGGCTGGACCGTTTCGAAAAGCAGCTTCGGCAACAGCTACACCTTCTGCCTTTGCGGCTTTGACCAGAGTGATAGCGACGAATGTAACCATCGCCGCGCCCCCAGAAAGCAGGGAAAGTGCGATAAGGCGCGCACCGTTATTAATGTTCGATATCGCTTGATTGCTCATTTATTTTTCCTTTTCGCTTAACCTAAGCGTGTGGTCGTTTGCTACCTCAGCCGGGGCGAAGTTCGGGCACTTCATCGGCAATTGTGAATAATGTTTGTTTCAGACGCGGACTGCTTGTAAACAGCTGCAGCGATGAATTCAATTCTTCAAAACCAGCTTTGTCGAAGCCAACAATTGTCTGTTCTATATACGCTTCGTCTTTCTTGCGTCCAATTAAGAAAGTGGTTGGAACATTGGTCAAATCGTAGTCAACAGTGGCGCGCAAGGCCTGGTCTAACAGGACGGGAAACGTCACGCCGTACATTTTGCAAAATGCCTTTGTGGCGTCGACATCATCTTGAGAAATGCCAAAAATAGGCATATTCGAGTTGGCGCGACGCAATCGCTCAAGATATGGAAACGTAAACTGGCAGACCGGGCAGCTAACCTTAAAAAAGGCAAGTACTACGGGCAATCCAAGTTTTAAGCTTCCCGACAAGCTTATTCTGTCGCCGTTCAAGGCTAGCAGTGAAAAATCGGGTGCTTTGGTTCCAGCTATTAGTGCTACCATAAGTGGATTACCTCCTGAGCTAGTCTATCTTCTTGATAAGGCGGCGCGGGTGGTTTGTTGACATTCTAAAGGAAGCTTGCAAATTGAAACCAATTAAAACTATTGAAGTCATCCCCTTTCTTCCGCCTGAGCTTGAGTGTTTGAAAGAGTTGGCATACAACCTGCGTTGGAGCTGGGACCACGAGACGGTCAGCCTGTTCCAAAGGCTCGATAAGGATTTATGGGAAAAGGCAGGACACAATCCAGTTTTGATGCTCGGCATGATAAGCCAGGAAAAATTGGCTGAGGCTGCTTCCGACGATAGTTTCCTCGCTCACCTCAATAGAATTTGTGAGAACTATCAAAGTTATATGCTTGACCAGAATCACTGGTACAAGAAAGCGCTCAAAGAGGCTGGAAAAACAAATCCAGGCACAGTGGCTTATTTTTCTGCCGAATTTGGCTTGAGCGAAGCGCTTCCGATTTATTCGGGCGGTCTTGGAATTTTGTCTGGTGACCACGTTAAGTCTGCTTCCGAGCTTGGTGTCAATCTTGTGGGCGTCGGTCTTGTGTATCAGCAAGGATATTTCAGACAGTATCTGACTCCAGATGGCTGGCAGCAAGAGCGTTATCCTATAAACGATTTCTATAACCTGTCTATTTTGCCGGTGCGCGATAAGGACGGAAACCCTGTCACCATCTCGGTTGAGTTGCCTGGTCGCGATGTTTATGCTCGTATCTGGAAGGCACAGGTTGGTCGTGTTGCGCTTTATCTGCTCGACACCAACACTCCTCCAAACGCTCAAGAAGACCAGGATATCACAGATGCCTTGTATCATGCCGATCGCGATATCAGAATCAAGCAAGAAATCTTCCTTGGTGTTGGCGGTTTGCGCGCTCTCAAAGCTGTTGGAATCGAGCCTACCGTTTGCCATTTGAACGAAGGTCACTCAGCGTTTCTTGGTCTTGAGCGCATTCGCATGATGATGCAAGAGAAGAAGCTAACTTTCTGGGAAGCGCTTGAAGCAGCAAAAGCTGGACAAATTTTCACCACTCACACTCCAGTACCTGCCGGAATCGACAAATTCGACCCACAACTGGTCGAAAAATATTTCCGCTCATACTGGGAATCTGTGGGCATCTCGCGCGAAGACTTTATGGGTCTTGGTCGCTCCAATCCTCAAGACAATACCGAATTGTTCTCAATGGCGACACTTGCAATCAAGCTTTCATCGCGAATCAACGCTGTGAGCAAATTGCACGGTGTAGTGAGCCGTAAGTTGTTCACCGACATTTATCCAAATGTTCCAGAGCACGAAGTGCCTATCAGCCACGTGACAAACGGCATCCACGCTGCGTCGTGGATTTCAGAAGAAATGTCCGAACTTTATAATAGATACCTTGGACCCGGCTGGACAGACGAAATTTCATCGTCCGATATCTGGAGCCGAATTGCTCAAATCCCAGATGAAGAGCTGTGGCGTGTGCATGAGCGCCGTCGTCAAAGGTTGGTCAACTTCTGCCGCAAACGCGTTATCAAACAGCTCGAACAGAAGGGTGCCACCTTCTCTGACATCGAGCAAGCAAACCAGATTTTGGATCCGCGTATCCTGACTCTCGGCTTCGCCAGACGTTTTGCAACATACAAACGCGGTACTTTATTGCTCGAAGATCCCGAGCGCTTCGCTCGCATTTTGTGCAACAAAGAGCGTCCAGTGCAAATCATCATGGCTGGCAAAGCTCACCCTGAGGACAAACCAGCGAAAGAACTGATCAAGCAATTGATCCAATTCTCCAGACGCGATGAAGAAATTCGTCGTCGTTTCGTCTTCATCGAAGACTATGAAATCAACGTCGGTCGCATGATGGTATCAGGCGCTGACGTCTGGTTGAACACCCCTCGCCGTCCGCTTGAAGCTTGCGGAACTTCAGGTATGAAGGCAATCTTCAACGGTGTACTCAACTGCAGTATTCTCGATGGATGGTGGGACGAAGCGTTCGAGCCAAACGTTGGTTGGTCGATTGGTAAAGGCGAAGAGTACGCCGACCTCGACTATCAAGACAGCATTGAATCGAACGAATTGTATGAATTGTTGGAAAAAGAAATTGTTCCCGCGTTTTACGATCGCGATCGCTTCGGCATGCCACGCAAATGGCTCGATAGCATGAAGCATTCAATGATCAAGCTCTGCCCCGAATTTTCAGTCAACCGCATGCTCAAAGACTACACTCTGCGCATGTATTTGCCTGCGATGGAGCGCTATGGCTTGTTCATTGCAGACGGTGCCAAAAAAGCAAAGGAAATGGCCGAGTGGAAAGATAAAATCGCTCGCAAATGGAACGGCGTGCAAATCCTAAATGTAGAAAGCACCAATCGCGATACCATCAAAGTTGGCGAAGACATGAAGATCAAAGCGACCATTCGTCTTGGTGGACTCCACTCAGACGAAGTCTCCGTCCAGATCTATCACGGTCCAGTCGACCAGTACGGTATCATTCGCGAAGGCGAAGCGATTCCAATGTTACCTGCAAGCGGTGACAAGGATCCTGTTACTTACTCTGGCACCATTCGCTACTTCAAGAGCGGACGCCACGGATTCTCAGTAAGAGTACTGCCTCAGCACGAAGACCTGGTATCTTCGTTTGAAGTGCCGCTCATTACCTGGGCATCTGATGCTGTCGAAGTAACTGCCTAGAACATAGGGTGCTTGAGTAGTTTATTTAACCTGGTCAATTTAGTTTGATTGGGAATAACCCCACCCGTCTCTATGGACTGCAGTGGTGTTTTTCGCTTTCAGGTAATGTCTCACGTCCGCTATATTGGAGCTGGGCGTGAATGACAAATTTCCGAGGGAGGATAAGATTATGGCAGGCTTTGAAAGTGGTTATGAAGTTGCACAAGCACCTTTTTCTGGTGCTGATCAGTCTATAGACGTCAGTCAACTGACCAGTCCTGGAGCTGATGGCAAAGGCATTGTGCCCAAGAGCGATCCAATGGGAGACCAGTTAGCTAGCAGTGGTCTGAATAGGTTATTAGACCAGATGAGACTCGATCCGCAAACACGAAGCGGCATTGATAGTTTGATGGGCAAGCTGGGTAATCCTATGCAAGATCCATTTACTTTGTCTAAAGAACTCTATGGTATGGATCCGAACAGTCCTGTTTACAAAGGTTTTATCGACGTAATGAAGAAGGCTGGAATAGAAGTGACTAGAGGGCATGCTGAAGATGGTGCCATGATTTTCAAGTTGAAGGACGGAACTAGATTTTCCATCGGTACTACGGGTGGTTACACCGTAGCTCGGCCAGGTGAAGATATATTTGTTCGTACTCAGGAGTAAACTAATAAGGCAAATGAGCTAGACAGGAAGATGATTTTGCAAGATGTAAGAATACCGCTAAGAAATGCACTTCGGACTGAGTCTATCTCTAGATAAGATGTCTGATTTAAGTGCTCTAAGGGGTGATTTTAGAGAAGGCGAGCGAAAAGGGTGACTCTTTACACAATTGAGGGGTTGAAGATAAAGATAAGTTATGCCACCATTTCAGAATAAACCAACGAAAATCTTTCTATAAAATGGATGCTCTTGTACCCTTTTCGTCTGCCGTCCAGGCCCCAGGGCCCGGACGACAGACGAAAACTCAAAACTACCAAGACTAAGCAACTTTCTTGCTGTATCATCGTCAATCGTTTGGAATCAAACTTCATTTGGTATTAACTTAGATGATGCAGACTAAAGTAAGAATTTTAATGGTGGCGTTTTTAGCGTTCGGTTTAGCTAGCGTTCCCCGTGTTTGTTTTTCGCAGGACGAAGGTCCATTCGATGAGTCCGAGTCAACTTTTGCCCCAGTTCCATCTCCAGAAGCACAATCTCGAATCGAGCCGCGCAACAAGAAATCCAAAAACAAAAATACCGATGACGCTTCGGACCCGGCAATTAATGAGCGTGAGCAAGCCGCAGAAAAGCAGCTATTTGAGCTGGTTAACAACGATCGTGCCAAATTCAATCAACCGCCACTTAAATTCAGTCCGCGTCTTAGCGCGATGGCAAAGGCTCATGCTAAAGACATGATGAAGAGAAACTTTTTCTCGCACACAAACAAAGACGGTCTAGACGCTCAAGCACGCGCTGCCAAAATGAATATCGGAATTGGTGTATACGAGAATATCGCGTATCAGCAGGGCGATATCGAAGATGCGCAGAAAGTCATCAACTTAGAAAAAGACTTTATGTCCGAGCCTGAGGGACCTAGGAATCATCGCTACAACATTTTGTATCCTGCGCATACAAGTGTGGGTGTTGGTGTTGCAATCAAAGGCGACAAGTTGATTTTGGTTGAAGAGTTTACCGACATGCCACCAACTGGCGAAAACTGATTTATTTGATACCAGCGGCAACTCGCATTTGGTCGGCGATAGCTTTTTTTCCGGTTATGATTTGCAACTCTGCAATTAAACGAGGAGTCATGAAACCATTTTGGGCCATAGTCAAAAATTGATTGTCTGAAATCATGTTTCGACCGGCTTGAATTTTAACCATATGCTCGAAACTGCTTCTAAAAGAGTTGATAAATTGTTGGCGTTCAGGGAGGTTGTTTAGCAAACTGGTATTAAGTATTTCTGCGTTGAGTTCGGCAAACAATTCAGCGGGGCGGGCCTGATTCATATAGCCTATTAGCGAACGTGAAGCCTTTGGGTCATAACCTTCGGTAAAATAAGGGTATTGTTTACGTTGTTCTGGCGTCATGCGGTTGAAATCGGCTTGATAAGCATTAATGAACTGCTCTGTTTTTGAAAAGTTTCCTGGCGCAAGAACCCTATCGAGAGCGTGACCGATTTCGTGGTTGAATGCGTATTTGTAGTATTGGTTCTTCTCGACTTTGCCCTCTGGATTTCGATACCACTCTGGAATGAGAACGTCTGAACGAAATGAATCCGGCCGGGCAATGTGAATACCATAGACATTGGCGAAAGTCATATTTGGCGGGTGGGCTAAGGGGCGCTCGGTAAACATTGCTGGGTCATAATCGCGTATGTCGCCAGCCACAACGATGCGCGTTTGACCTTGGAGCAAATTGCGCATGGCGGGTGGAAGCTTTGAATAAAGTTCGGCAATATTTTGAGTGAAATCGGCCGATGCATTTGCTGATTGTACGATTACGCTTTTATCGCCCTTGAAAGCAACTTCGCGAAGTTGAGAAGGTGTAGAGCGCGCGATAAACTCAGGCGGAATTTTTAACACCTGCCCAATGCGCAAAGTATCTCCAGTCAAGCCGTTGTAATCAAGAATGGCTTTTTGAGCAGCTTCTCGTTGTGCCGGGGTGAAATTTTCTTCCCTTCCAGGACCTGCCTGAAAGCGAAGTGCGCGAATTGCAAGGCGAGACCAGGTCATGCCTTCTTGGACTTTGTAGGTGGCGCTGCCATCTGCACTGAAGGTAAAGTCGGGCAGCAGGTCTGGATTTTTCTTAATGAGTGCCGCAATCTCATCAATTGCATTCTGGTCTCGAATGCGATCGGTCTTCGGGACTGTCGGAGCCCAGGGTTCAAGGTTTGTTTTACCTTCGGCAGCTTGAGTCGCATTGACAATGGCAAATCCATCAGGGCCTGTTGCAGTCGTGCTGGCAGGACGAGGGACATCTTGGCTTAAGTAGTCTTTGGCAGCGCTGGCGAGTTGCAGGCTGAATGGATTTTGTGGTTCGGTTTGATTGAGACCGGGATCGTCTCCAGACGGCTGGACTTCTTTTGGAGCGGGTTGTTCAGCTGACATGGGGACGCCTTTAATGCCATAAATAGAGACCTGGCGCTAACCGACCTGGGTCTATAAAAAAGTTATACCCATTAATGCAGATTATCTATTGGCGAAAATACATTTGCGTTTCTTGAAACGCTTAGTGAGGCGCTCGCTGCGGGTTTTGCGCGATCGCGAAACACTCATAGTGGTCATGGAGTCTGCGTTGTAGAAAGTACGGCGCGGAAACGGACGGTAAAAAGGTGATGAATTAGGCATTGTGGGCGCTAGATAGGTCGAGTCGCTAAATCCGCAATGACCGCATCTGTGAGCCGATTGTTGCCCTGGCATTGCGCTTTGATAAGGGGTGAAAGCCGCTTGGGTAGGGCTAAAGCCTGCCGAAAGTATTGGTGGAGGCGGCACGGCAAGCAACATTCCCTCGGGAATGGCGATGGTGGGAGGCGGAGGAGGAACCAGGCTCATATTTGTGTGCGAATGTCTGTGTTTGCGCTTTGACTTTTTAGTTGATCCAGCGGTTGCCTGGCACTCAAGGGCAAGCGAGACTGTCGATGTAAGCGCAACAGAAAAAAGAGCCAGTAAGGCTAACGCGCGTGTTAATGCCGGACGCTTGACTATCATGATGTCCCCATAATTTCATAAAGAGGAAAGTTTAACCAGTCCCTCTTGCAGGATATTTACCAAGAAGTTTTAAATGTATCTACTTTGAGCCCAAAGTCATTGCCTGGGGAGTAATACTAAATATGGTGCACAATTCGATTTCGTGGCGACTTTTGAGTTTTGCTCTCAGTCTAGCCATGGGAATTTCTGTGGGCGCTGCTCTGGCGGATGAAGAAAGTAGCGACATTTTTACTACAATTTCAAAAGCCAAAGATATGGCTTGCGAAGAGAATTTTAAGGGTGCCGAGCAGACTTTCAATTCTATTAGTCAAAAACGATCCGACGACTTGAGCATCGAATACAGGCAGAAGTTTAGAGACAAACTCGACGACCTGGCAAGTGTGTTTTTGAAAAAGAAATTGTTTGCAGAGGCTTTGAGTCTTTATTCAAGTCGTCTTGACGAAAAGAAAGAAGATTATGCAAGCGAAGAGGCTCGTTTTCTTGCTAATATTGCCTTGATTAATCTTGAAGCTGGAAAAGAAGCTGAAGCTGAGTCGGCTAACAACGATGCACTTAAAATTGCGCTCAAAGAAAGCGGTCCCGATAATCTGCCTAGAGCCAAGGAAGGAAAAGAAAAAAGTGCCAGGCTCTGGAGCGAAGGTCATAAGAAAGAAGCCATGCACGAGACGCTTTCTGTCTGTGAGTCCATTTTGAGGCAGCAGGAAAGAGTTAATTTCAAGACCTATATGTCATCGATTCAAAAAACAATTCGTGCCAATTGGAACCCGCCAAAAGCGCAGGAAAGCCAGCATGTAAAGCTGAGTTTTAAAATATTTAGCGATGGTTCTGTTAGTCGTCTCAAAGTTTTAGAAAGTGGTGGACATGGCGAAAGTAATTCGGCTGCAATTGCAGCAGTTGAGAAGTCGAGCCCTTTTCCGCCGTTGCCAAAATATGCCCCTCAAAACGTAGATATAGAGTTTGACCTTGATTATAATGTACACTAAAGTTTCCAGAATCGTAATATCTCTTTCGCTTTTATTGTTGTTGCCATTAAATGCGGTGCGCGCAGATGATTCTTTTATAGAAACGTCATCCTGCGACAGATGGGAAGCCTCCAATTATAAGAGGGCTAACAAAACGGACCGGTTGAAACTTGGACTGGCACTTGGGGGTGGTGGCGCTCGTGGTGCCGCCGAAGTTGGTGTTTTAAAAGTCCTGGATGAAGCCGGGATAAAATTCGATTATATTTGTGGCACCAGTATTGGTGCGGTTGTTGGCGGCTTTTATTCGCTTGGTGCTTCTCCGGCTGAGATGCAGAAAGAATTCGAAAATGGAAATGTGATGGAACATTTTATGACTGTTCCACTCTGGTTTCGTGTCGCTATTTCGCCTGTGATTAAAATCGTCAATGTTTTCAAAGAGAAAGATTATGACGGGCTTTATGCGGGCAATCGTTTTCGGACATATTTGATGGGCAAACTAACAGCTCACGATCAAATGATCGAGAATTTGCCTATTCCATTTGCAGCTGTTGCTCTAAATGTTATGGATGGAAAGCCCTATATGATTCGCAAGGGGAATATGGGCTGGGCTATGCAGGCAAGTTGCGCTGTGCCCACTTTGAGAAAGCCAGTTGAAATTGGCGATTATCTTTTTTGCGACGGCGGACTTATTTGTAATTTGCCGGTCAAGCAATGTCGCGAAATGGGTGCGGATGTTGTTATTGCAGTCAACATAGACGAACCGTTTGTTCCATTGCCGAAAGGACAGCTAACCAAGTTTGGAAGTATGGCAAAGCGCATGATTGCCTGGGATCTAAATGACCTTGATGGACCTCAAGCTAAATATGCAGATATCACAATTCATCCCGATACAAGTGGTATATCGCTGATTTCAACCAAACGCAAAGACGCTAAGCGTGGTGTCAAGGCTGGGGAAGAAGCCGCAAGACAAGCGCTTCCTGCAATCAAGAAACTACTTAGCGATTGCAACATTCCGCTTGGTTTGCCGCCTGTTAGACCTAAATAGATTGTTTTGTTTGCTTTCTAATTGGTTATTTCAATTGAACCAAGTGCTGCTTCCATTTCAGTTTTAGGTTCGCCTTGAGCAATTGCATTTAGGAATCGAATATGTTTTTTAGATTCTGGCTCTAAGAGCGAAAGATAAACAGAATATTTGCCAGGCTTCATGTGCTCTGGCATTTTGAGCTGTTTTTCCCAGGTGATTGGTTTGTCTGAGACCCAGTCGTAAGTGGGAACCAGAGGAGTATGATGCGAGCGGAAAACGACTTTTCCAGCTTCGTTTCGCAACTCTAGCTGGATTTTGTAGCTT
Source organism: uncultured Candidatus Obscuribacterales bacterium (assembly GCA_964572515.1). GTDB lineage: Bacteria > Cyanobacteriota > Vampirovibrionia > Obscuribacterales > Obscuribacteraceae > Aved-18. Next base: position 166,521 of record CAZNEW010000001.1, read on the forward strand.
GCTGGAACATCTTTGTCGTTATGACGAGATGGCACCATTGCACCAGTAGCGCCCAGGTTCAAAAAAGTGAAAGAGGCATTTAATGGCTCGCCAACTTTTGCATTGTTTGGAATTTTTACTTCTTTTGAAATTATTTGATATCCAAGATGTGACTGAATGTCGTTTAGAGCAGTCTTGACTGAAGCATCTTCGCTCTTCAAAACTTCTGGTGGCACTTCGCAAAAACTGATTCCATCTTCTCCAGCCATATGCGCCAGTTTTGATGTTTCGGTCAAATCGAAGTCGGGACGCAGTCTGTAACCGGTTAGTGTGTCTGGATGGAATTTCAAAAAGACTCGATACTGGTCGAATCCGTGTTTGCCGTTTTTGATGTTTTGACGGGTGAGATAGACTCGCTGTCCATAACGGTATACAAGGTAGTCGGTAATTTCATCGAGCGCGTCCTGTCCTTTGCGTCCAAGCAAAGGCGGATTGATGTCGAAGTTGAGTGGAACCTTTTTGAAAGCTTTAGGGAAAATATCGCCTACATATTTCCAGTGTTCGACTAATTGGCGTTCGCTCATTTTGTGTTCTTTGCGCAGAATGCTGCAGAGTTCGCCATAGGCCGATTTTGGTGATGTGGCTCCAGCTGCGCCCTCTTGAGCCAGTGCTTCTGAATCTTGATCTTCGAAGACGGCAAAATCTGGTACCACTAAAGTGGAGCCTAATACGCCACCGCCGGTGATGCCGATGCTGTGAATGTTTTTGTTGTCGTCATATTTTTCGCCGAGGCTAGAAATGAAGTTACTCCATTTAGCCATATAAGTGGTGTCCCAGAAGACTGGCGCTTGATGCTCTTTTCCTTCGCTGTCTTTATAAGTTATTGATTTTACGCCTGCGTCGAAAACCCAGTCGGGGGTGTCTGATTTGACACCATCGTTCAATCCGCAAGTTGTCACTCGCAAAATCAAAGTCTTGTTATTTTTTTTGACTATTTCAAGCACTTTGTCTATTGTGCTGAAATCGCACTCGCCTTCGGTTTTTTCGATGCTTTGCCAGGGTAGCATGATTGATAAACCGTTTACGTCGGGGCGGGCAGCAAGCTCGTCCATGAAAGCAAGATCGTTCAATTTTTCATTTGGAACGATGGCGAAGAGTCCCAGCTCGGGATTTAAAACTGGCTTGGCGCCTGGGTATGCTATTGGTTTGAATTTCTTTTTCTTGATAACACGATCTTGCGATTCGTTGGTGTAATTCTTTTCTGGAATGGGGTTGAAATATTTGATGAATTCTTTTGCTTTGTTTTTTTTGAGTCCATCATCTTTGCCAGAATCTTTCTTATCTGCTTGTGCAGCGTCTTTCGCCGGGGCGTCGTCTTTGTCTGAATCTGAGTCGGACAGGGCAAATGAGCTCAAAGGATAGGAGAAGGAAAGGGTTGCCAAAAGCAAACCGACCAGTCCGGTCGAGAGTAATTTGCTTTTTTGAGTAGTCGATTGTTTTGGGGTGTTCATTATTTTCCGCCTGTCAAGGGCTTGCCGTTCCTACAAAACCTATGATTTTACTAGTATTCGTTCATTCCTCAGATAAAAGTGTTACGATGCCGTGTTGTTGGTCCAATACGAGCAAATTTACTAACTAATGTCGAGCCTGACCTATTTCGGTTATAGCGCTGTACAAGTAGAGCAGGCCAATCTCCGAATTTATATTGACCCTTATTTTACGAGCCCAAGCGAGCTAGCTAACTTGCAACCTGGGCATCTTGTTTTGTTTAGTCATGGACATTTCGACCATGGAGTTTTGCTTACGCCAAAGCTCTACGAAATGTGGAAATGTCAGTTTGTCGCGCCAAAAGCACTTGTGAACTGGTTGCGTCGCAAGTACAAAAAGAAAGTTCCAGCGGAGGCGTTTCTGCCTCTTGATGTGGGTGAATCACTTTACTATGGTGATACCAAAATTTTAGCTGTGCCCGCCTTGCATCCGCTAAACCGGCTTGGAAAAACGATTATCGCCATGTTTGCTCGAAGCAGAGCGCCTGGTAAACCTGTGAACGGCTATTACTTTGAAGGTTATTATCATGCGGGCGCCACTATCTATAGCGCCGAAATTGCAAAGGCTTTGAAAGGACATTCAGTTCATACCGCATTTTTGCCAATTGGTGGAAAATACGCCACTGCTGCACCCAAAGAGGCTCTGCAGATTGCAGAGGAACTCGAGGCTAAGCGTCTTGTTCCTATGCACTGGCAACCGCTTGCCGAACAAGTTTTTTATCGGTACCAACCGTCTCATTTAATGAAGCTTGCTAAAGATACTGATTCCAAGGTGGAAATATTGCCCCTTGCCATTGGACAGAAAGTAGAACTTCAATAATTCTGTAAACAAAAGAAGTGGTGGATAAATTATTTTGTTTATCGGTTGAAAAGGTGAGCAAGGATCGTTTTAGTGGGCACAATGTGGGAAATCTTGCAGATTTTTGTCTGCAAAGAGCCGCTTTATTGATCAAACTGTAATGGATCTTTAGTAGTATTTATCGACTATACGGGCACGAATCAATAAAGCGACAAATCAACGTTGTAAATCGCTTACTATAAGTATAATTTGGTGTCTCCGCCAGAATTGAAGCATAGGGAGTTTCAAAGATAATGGGTAAATCAGTCGGCATAGATTTGGGAACTACTAACTCCGTGGTAGCAGTCATGGAAGGGGGTCAACCCACCGTGGTCTCAAATGCTGAAGGAGGCAGAACAACTCCTTCGGTCGTCGCATTCACCAAATCGGGCGAAAGACTTGTCGGACAGTTGGCTCGCCGCCAAGCAGTTTTAAACCCCGAGAACACAGTTTATTCAATCAAGCGCTTCATGGGGCGCCGCTTCTCTGAAGTAGACAATGAAAAGAAAATGGTTTCATATGTCGTTAAAGAAGGCGTAGACGGCGGTTGTAAGGTCAGTATCCAGGGCAAGGACTATTCTCCTGAAGAAATTTCAGCCATGACTTTGCGCAAATTGAAAGAAGACGCCGAAAAATATTTGGGTGAAAAGGTCACCAGTGCAGTAATTACAGTTCCTGCATATTTCAACGACTCGCAACGTCAATCCACCAAAAACGCTGGCACAATTGCTGGGTTGGAAGTGCTTCGTATCATCAACGAGCCGACAGCTGCAGCGCTTGCTTATGGTATGGACAAGAAAGACAACGAAATGATCCTGGTCTTCGACCTGGGCGGCGGTACTTTCGACGTTTCCATTCTTGAAGTGGGTGATGGCGTATTTGAAGTTAAGTCCACATCGGGCGATACGCACCTCGGCGGTGATGACTTTGACGCTGCTATCGTTTCCTGGGTAGCAGACGAATTCAATACACTTGAAGGAATCGATTTAAGAAAAGACCGTCAAGCACTTCAGCGTCTGACTGAAGCGGCTGAAAAAGCAAAAATCGAATTGTCTTCGGTAACCGAAACCAATATTTCGCTTCCATTTATTACTGCTGATGCTTCGGGTCCTAAGCACCTTGAGATGACATTGACCCGTGCTCGTTTCAACGAACTGACAAGAAGCCTTGTCGAGCGCTGCCGCCAGCCTATGGAGCAAGCACTCAAAGACGCCAAGCTCGATTATTCGAACCTTGACGAAGTAGTTTTGGTAGGCGGTTCGACTCGTATTCCAGCGGTCAAAGAACTGGTTGCCAGTTTGACCGGTGGCAAAGAGCCAAACCAGACCGTTAACCCAGACGAAGTAGTAGCAGTTGGTGCAGCTATTCAAGCTGGTGTACTTGGTGGTGAAGTCAAAGGGGTCGTGCTCCTCGACGTTACACCGCTTTCACTAGGTATTGAGACAATGGGTGGCGTTATGACCAAACTGGTCGAGCGCAACACCACAATTCCAACCAGAAAAACTGAAGTATTCTCGACTGCTGAAGACAACCAGACCGCAGTTGATATTTATGTATTCCAGGGCGAACGTCCGATGGCTCGCGACAACAAATTGCTCGGAAACTTCCGTTTAGACGGTATCAACCCTGCTAACCGTGGTATTCCGAAGATCGAAGTTACTTTCGACATCGACGCCAACGGTATCTTAAACGTAACGGCTCGCGACCAGTCCACTGGCAAAGAGCAAAAGATTACGATTACCGCAAGTACGAACATGACCAAAGACGATATCGCTCGTGCTGTGCGCGAAGCCGAATCGCATGCATCCGACGACCGCACACGCAAAGAAGAAGCCGATGTTCGCAACGAAGCAGATTCCATCTGCTACTCGGTCGAACGTCAGATTCGCGAGTTGGGCAATAAAGTAACGGCTGGTGAAAAATCGCGTTCTGAAATGCTCATCGGTGACCTTCGTCAAAAGCTGAAAGACGGTGCCGACTTAGATACGCTCAAATCTATAATGAACGAACTTAGAGGTGCTCTCGTTCTCTTGCAACAAGCTGCTCGCTCCAAAGAAGCAGCTGGTTTCACCGGAGAAGAAGGCTACGAAGAGGGCGAAGGCGGTTACGACCAGGGCGGTGGTTACGACCAGGGTCAGGGTGGATACGACCAGCAAGCTCAAAGCGGTCAACAACAAGAGTACTCTTACGGAACCGATTACGGCGAAGAAGACCTCTCGGGTTACACCTCTTCGGGCGACGAAGTTGTAGATGCCGAGTATCGCTCTACAGACGAATAAGCTTTGTAAGTAATTCGTCAGCTTAAAATCAGTAAGAAACCCTGTCTTTTTAGCTTGAGGACAGGGTTTTTGATTGATCTCTTGATTTTATTTGTTATGCTGATTAGTAAGGATAAATAATATGCTCAAGAAAAATTTGTTGATTGCCATTTGTTTATTCAGTCTGGCACCAAACGCCCAGGCTGCAAGTCCGGCTAAGTCTCTTGCTGGAAATTCGGCTGTGCAAAGCGAATTTGGATTGGACAGCGAAAAGAATCTGAAGATTTTAGAGAATCGATATTTCTTTCACGACTATAATCACGATCCTATCGAAAAGCGTCTCGAGCGGCTCGAACTCTTGATCTTGGGTGGCGTGCAAGGTGGCAATAACAAGCTGCGCCTGGATAAATTAAAAGCGATGGTGCAGCAAAGAGATGCTCAGGCAGCAAAAGATTTGCAGGCTCGAACCAAAGAATTGAAAGAATCTAAAGACCATAGAGCCGATGCGGGTGCGTCGATAGCCGATTCTCAGTATCCTGTTTTAAACACGCTCGAGTGGCGTGCACTCAAAAAAACCTATAAAGGCGAATCATTAGACAAGCGTCTTGAGCGGCTTGAAACCAGTTTGTTTGGTGTACCGGCTAGTTCTATGTCGTATGCCGACCGTGTCGATAGATTGAAAAAGGTAATTGGTATCGAGCAGATTCAGGTTAATAATTCTGGCAGTGCAAATCAACCAAAAACAGTCGGACCTCTGCCTCGTGCCGAAAATCAGTTACCTTTCGATTTGCGCAGAATGCCAATGGACGGACGCAGTATTGTCATTGAACAGTTTCCTGGCCAGCTTCCAAATGCAATGCCCGGACCAGAGTTTAAAGACCTTGCTGAAAGCACAATGCGTTTTCGCAAGATTTTTGATCAGATGCAGAAAATGATGGAAATGCTTCCAGGCATGGGATCGGGTATGCCTTCTGAGTTACCGCCTGGTTTTATGCAATCGTTTCCTTTTTCCACTTCTCCCGATGGTGAGATGCAAACTCTTCCAAAAAGTAGAGAAGGACGAGGTTTGAGCTTGCCAAAAGTTGTAGAGCCCGAGCAAGGTTCTGGAACGATTCCGCCATACATAGACCCCAACAGTATTTAGCCGGTGCTAAATTACTGTTCTTGCACCTGGATATTGATTATTTTGTCGCCCACTCGGATGTTGTTGACCACGTCCATGCCGCGCACAACGCCACCAAATATGGTGTACTGCTGATCGAGTTGCGATTTAGGTCCAAGAGTAATATAAAACTGGCAACTAGCCGAATTTAAATCGCCTGGTGCACGAGCCATTGCCACCACACCTGGTGCGTTGTGTCTGAGTGCAGGTGTTACTTCAAGTGGCAGGTAACGCGGACGACCAGTATTGCGGTCGATATAATTTCCGGTGCCATTGCCGTTTGGACACCCGCCTTGAATTACGAATCCAGGCTCGTAGCGGTGAAAATTGAGTCCGTTATAAAAACCTTCGCTACACATTTGAGTAAATGCTTGTGTGGTGCGCGGAGCTAACTGACGAAACAAACGAATAACAATTGTTCCTTTGCTCGTTTCAATCACAGCTACTGGATCGCCAGACTGTGAGCCCTGACCAATCGTTGGCGCGTTTGGATTAAAACCGTGACCGGTAGGTGGTGGCTTTGGGCTTTGTTGATTTTGATTCATCGAAAACTGGGTAGGATTTTTTGGTTGTCCAGCTGGAGTCGGCGGCTGCATGCCCTGTTTCATCATTTGTTCTTGCAGCTCTTTTAATTTCTGGACGTCTACATTTTTACCGCCCTGTCGCATGATTTGCTCCATCTGCGCAGCAAATTGATTATTGAACTGCGACCCTTGAGCAAATGGACTGTTCGTGCCTGCTTTATTGCCTGTAAAAGCTGGAATTTCAGCATTGTTCGCGGCGCCGCCAACCATTCCAGGCGCGTTGGCAGACCCTGCGCTGGCTTGCGAACCGGCAGCACTTGTTGGTGTCGTCACTTTGTCTGTAAGCGTGACATCGGGCGGAATCATGTCGTCAGAAAGACGACTCTGAGCTTGAACTTGTTCGAAGCAACAAAGACCAGTCAGTAAAAGCGATAAAGCAATAAGGCGTCTAAAGTGTTGTCTCAAGTCTCAGTTAGTCCAGGCTGAAATCTGTATACACCTCTAGATTACTATGTTTCTGTAAATAAGAAACGGGCAAATCGCTTGTAATTTTTTCTTTGAGCGCATTTTTCAAAACGTCTTTTTTATTTTCGCCAAAAGCAACAAGCTTGATTTTGCGACTGGCAAATATTGTGGCAACACCCATGGTCACTGCTTTGCTTGGCATTTTGTTTGGGTCTTTGAAAAGCGATTTGTTTGCTTGCAGAGTTTCATCTGTAAGCCACACGCAATGGGTCCAGCTATTTTCGCTTGTTCCAGGTTCGTTGAAAGCTATGTGTCCGTTGCCTCCCACCCCAAGAATGGTAAGGTCCAGACCTCCGTGTGAAGCTATCAAGCCGTCGTAATCGTCGCATTCGGCCGGGTTGAAGCAATTGCTTTTGGGAATTGAAACTTTGCTGTATAAATTCTTGTCGAGATAGGCGTGAAAAGTATCTTCTGCTTGAGAGTCGATATATTCGTCCAGGGCAAAGCATTTGACCTTTTGCCATTTGAAATTACGTTCGTTTGAAAGACGAACCAGCTCTTCATATATAAGATAAGGCGTTCTACCGGTCGGAAGCCCCAGGCAAACATAGTCTTCGTCTTGATCTTGATTTTCAATCAACAAAGCGATTTGGTGCGCAACCTGGCGGCTGGCTTCTTCTTTCGTCTGGCAAAATGATTGAAACTTTTGGAGTTGATGGTTCATGAGAGCAAATTCAAATCTGTTGGCATAATATAAGAAGTAGATTCGGGTTTCTTTAATATGACTAAACGCTCGTATTGCTTGTTTATATTGTGTTGCCTGAGTTTAGCGCCATGGGCAAGTACGCTTGATGTAATGGCACAGAACAGGCCAAAACGCGGACCAGTTTTGCCCAAAGCTACCTTTCAGACCCGGTCGCCGCGCTATTTGCCTGATGCTAAACAGGGTTCAGCCAATTATGGCTCACAGATTACGACTCCGGGTCTGCACTTGACTGGTGGCGAGAATCGCACAAAAGCTACGCTGGCAAAGCCATATAACCCAGGTGAGCCTTCTTTGCGCATGGCATTAGTGCGCTGGACGGCAGAAAAAATGCCTTTGCGTATCTGGATTAGTCCGGGCATCGAATTGCCAAAACTTCCTTTTGCCCAATTGCAGCAACAGCGAGTAGATGAGGTTTTTCAGCGTTTACAGTCCGAAGACCCGTTTGGCGATTGCACTATTGCCAAGGGATGGGAAGAGCAGACTAATTATCAAGTGGCTGCTGGTATTGAGCAGTGGCGCCAGTTCGAACACGAAGGTCTGATAAAGTTTGGATTTACCCAGGATCCTAGAGAAGCCCAGGTACTGGTATTTTTTACTGATTCATTTCCCGATTCGGGCGGACCAGGCGGCTTGAACGTGGCTGGAAATACGTGTGCTCAACTTTTCACACCTGCTCAAACGCAACTGCCTAATTACAGACAAAAACCGGTTGTCATTGAGCTGTCGACAATGATCAATCATACCCCTGAGCGAATGATGGGAGCATCTGCTCATGAGTTTGGTCATGCGCTGGGAATCAAGGAGCACAGCCCATATCGCGATGATCTCATGTATGTAGATCGAATCGTTACTGGGCTTTCGGCTGGGGACAAAGCGACCTTTCGCTTGCTCTATAAAACAAAACCACAGTACGTCATGTAAGTTCTGTTGTCAGGTGATGACAGATAAAGTAACATTCCTTGCGCCAGAGCCGCCTGGTCGGTTGTAATTGTCTGGTACTAGTACAAATAATTGGCTTGCCAATTTAACGGAGAGAGTTTAGATGGAAGCGAAAACAACAAAAAACAGCGCTATGGCCTTGTTAACAGCTGTAGCAGTTGTCGGTTTACTAGCTGGATGCGGTGGAGCTAAAGATGAAAATGCCACCACATCTACAACTACAACCACCACTGAGACCACCACACCTGCGGGCGATAGCAGCACTAAAGTAGAAGAAAAATCCACCGAGAAAACTACCGAATCTGCTGAAGGCACCGAGACCAAAACCGAAGAGACCAAAACTGAAGAAGTTAAGTCTGAAGAAAAAACTGAAGAGAAGAAAGACGAAGCCGGCGAAAAGAAAGAATAGTTCGGTAACTCAAAAGACTTTAGCGAAGCCGATAATCTCTTTTGAGGTTATCGGTTTTGTTTATCACCGTATCTGGTGCCAGGAAGCAATGCATGAAGAAAATAGATGGTTTGACGCTGCACGTTCAAGATCTGTTGCGCTCCTGGCGACCCGTGCTTGCTAGGCGAATGTTCGGCGGCATCGGTTTATTTGTCGATGGACTCATGTTTGCCATTATCATTGATGAAGTTCTATATTTGAAAGAAACGCTCGATGATTCCGGAAAACCAGTTGAAAGTGCCGATGATGAAGAATCTGATTTCGTCAAAGAATATTTTCAGTACGAGACAAAAAACGGAATTGGTCGTCTCTATTATTTTCGAGTTCCAGAATCTGCATTAGATAATCCAGATTATCTAATGAGCCTTTCCATTCAATCACTAAAAAGCGCTCAGGCTCAAGCTTTGAAAAAATCGCTCAAAGCCAGGCGAGCCAAAAAATAACTTTCATTTGTTCACTGGGAAATTGGAAGAAATTGGAACAGTAAGATGAAGGTCTTGTTTGGAACCATCACTTGTGCCAAGCAAATCAGGTATGAGAACGTCGGCTGCAGGGCTTAATTTTGGAGCGTGGACAGTGATTGTACCTTTGACTGTTTCATTTGCATTCAAAGATTTTTTGTCGAATTTTACTTTGGCTACTTGATCTGGAGTTCCAATCAATCGAACCACTGCTCGCATTGATGATGGCAGTTTCATCTGCGAATCCTGGTCGTTTTTGAGCAATACATTCAAGGTTGTAATCTTTTCGGTCGAACTAACGCCAAGCAATTCAAGACGCACCCCGCCTTGATTGAAAGGTGATTTGTAAGCTCGGTTTTTTAGTTGAGCTTGTGCTTTTTCTAGTTGCTGGCGCAATTCTGAATTTTGATTTTCGAGGGCTGCAATCTTGTCGCTTCCAGCATCGGCAGTGGCATATTTGGGTGTTTGTTTGGTCAGGTTATTAGCTTGTAAGCCTGATGACGATTCAGATGTGAGAGAGTCAGGCGCGGCTAAAGCTATTGCATTTTCGTCTGAAGTTTTTGTAATTGTAGGCGTGATTTCGGCTGGAACCGCAGCTTGATTCAGCGCATCCATAGTCGAGACTGTCTGAGTAGACGTAGTGGTGGTACTGGATGCGGTGGCGGTTTCGTTGGTGGTGGTCGGAAGCAATTTGGCTTTAGTGGTTTCGCTGACAGTTGATGTATTAGCCTGAGTCAGGCTTTGTTTGACGTTTTCAACGATGGGCTGCATTTTTTGTGCAGCGTTCATTGCAGCCGCTTTGATGGCTCCTCTGTTCTGGTATGCCACCTGTCCTGCAGTGGCTGCAAGTGCTGCCCAGTTAGTTGTGTTATTGACTGTGGACGCTACTTGCGGCTGAGTCAGATTGGTCGGCAAGGCTTTGCCAGTGGTGGGGTCTATTTGAGGTGGACCTTGCACCGTTATTTGATTTGTTGCTGCAGGAATACTCTGCGGGTTGTAAGGTGCGTATGGATTTACATAAGGAATCTGATTGACAAATGGATTGCCATAAGCAGTGGGATAACCGTTATAGTTATACGGTTGCGACAAAAGCGGACGTCCGGCAGCGGCGTTGGAAAGAGCGTTTACAACACTTGTGAGTTTGGATTGCGATTGAATTGGTGGTGCTACAGGTGGTGTGCTTGTTGCAGCTGCAGCTTGTGAAGCAACCTGAGATACTGGCGGGGGCAGAGCCACCTTGTCTGCACTTTGTGTCAGTGTCGGTGCTGCAGCCGTTGCTACTACGGGGGCTGTGGGTGTTTTGCCTTTTTTGAGCGATTGCAAAAGTGCTGCTACATCGCCTGATGTTATTAATTTGCTTCCAGTGGGTGATGTTGCTGCTGTGCTTACAGCCGCAGGAGCTGCAGTGCTTGGACTTGCACTTGGACTTGATCCTAATAATGATGCAATCGAGCTTGGTGATGAAGATGCAGCGGCTGGAGCTGAAGCAGAAGCAGCTTGCGGCTTCATATTATCGTGTACCTGGTCTTCCCATTCTTTCCATTTTTGTTTTTCACTCATCATGTGACCGCGCAGCTGACCCATAAATCCAGCCATGTTAGTCAATGGGTCGCCAGATGGAACTTGATATAGTGAACCCGGCACAACGCCGTATTGAGCTGGCGATGCTCCGGTGGCTGGTGCACCTTGCATAGTCATTGGAAAAGCTGGCAGAGTCGCACTTGGCGGTTCTTCGGTGCCGGTAAATCGAGGGGGTGCGTTTGGTGGCACGCCAAAGGACCAGTTTCGCGGTCCTTCTATGCGTCTTGGAGCATTGAAGCTGTCAAAGCTATCGGATGCGCCGCCATTCATATCTCCCGCCTGGGCTTTGAGTTCGATTGGGTGCTCGCCAGTGGCAAGTATATTTGCATATTTGCGAACACCTACAGACGCAGTGGCATTATTTGGATCCAAAGTCAGTGCACTTAAATAGAACGCTTTTGCATCTTTGTAATTGCCTATGCGCTCTGCCAAATGAGCTTGATAAAGCTTGGTTTGGACGTTATTTGGTGTTATACGTGCAGCTTCGCTTGCTTTGGCAAGAGCTTCGTGCAAAGCATTATGATTTTCAAGTGTGTGGGCTGCTTCTAGATGTCTGCGTGCTTCTTGCTCGATGAGCGCAATTTTGAAACTTTCGCGCGCTTGAGGAAGATTTGGATGGTTAGGGTCGATTTTTACGACTGTTTTGTATTCGGCTTGAGCAGACTTTAAATCTCCAGCCAGTTGATAGGCACGAGCCATGCCCAGGTGTGTTACAGCATCGTCTGGTCTTACTGCTATTTGTTGTTGCCAGAGTTCAATTAGCTTTTCTTTTGCTGCTGCATCAGCCGGATTGACTATCAGAGCTTTGGACAAATTGCGATTTGCATTAATAAGTTCATTTTGTTTGAATTGAAAAATTCCGTATTGTCGCAGAGCCGTGCTCGAATTGGGATTTTGATGCAGAGCGGCTTCATAGTTGGCTTTGGCATTGGTCAAATCTTTGTGATGTGCGGCAATATTTCCCAGACCAACCAGAGCTTCCGCGTGTGAGTCCATTTGAAGGGGATTATGCAATGCTGCTCTGTACTCGATTGCTGCTTCAAGCGTTTTGCCTTGCGAAAAAAGTGTATGTCCTTGCTTGAGTCTTGCCGCAGAACTTGCAGGATCTACATTCATTCCTTTTAGTGCCTGATTAAGACTGTCTTTTGCTTTCTCGTTGTTTGAGTCGAAAGCAAGCGCCATACGCGATTGTGATGCTGCTTCGGAATGGTCGCCCGATTTTAGATAATGATGCGAGCGCAATACACTGACGTGAGCAATTTTGTCTTTGAGTTTGGACTCTTGAGGAAAGTTTCTGTGCACTTTCATCAATACAGCCTGGGCATCTTTTAATTTACCCTGGGCAATGAGCGCGTCTGCGTGCTTAATTGCCAGTTCGGCTTGAAATTGCGAACCGGTCTGTTGCACGAATGGATCTGTTGTTTTCTTGTAAACGGTGGGTTTTGAGACTTTTTTGACTGGCAGAGGTTTGCTTGCAGAGCTCAGTGCCGAAGCTGAAGAAGACGTTTTGGACGGCGTTTTGCCATAGGTGCTTGGAGCTTTGTAAAGTGTAGAAGTCTTATTGGTGGTCGGAACAGCTTCTGTACCGTAGAACATTTCGCTATCGTACCGGCGCGGAATTTGGGACGCCGGGACATAAATTTGTTTTGCTGGTACTGCTTTATCGGCGGCAAGGCAAAGCGGGGTTGAAGCTGCCAGCAGGCAACTCAGGGACAGCAAAATTTTTGGCGCTTTTGTCATAAAAACCAGAACATTGCCTCGCAATGACAAGATTCTAGGGCCAAACCGGACGCGTTGGAAGGGGGAAATTACGTATAAGTGTAAAACAATTAAATAATAGAGATATAAGAGGCCCCGTTTACACGTAGACTATTACACTGAGGCTATATGGCGATCCTGTACCAGGCAGGAAGGACGTAACGACGCGATGACAACCACTGTTCAGGGTTCGGATAGCAAAGCAAATGCTGCCAAGCTGGGCGAAGTTGAGGAAAAAACCGAGCAGATGTTGCGCAGAGCGCGTCTGGCAGCGGCTGTTTTTACCCAATATTCGCAAGAACAAGTTGATAAAATCGTCAAAGCCATGACTATTGCAGCTATCGAGGCTGCTCCAGCGCTTGCTCAACAAGCCCATGAAGAGACCCGCATGGGTCTGACCGAGGACAAAGTTTTGAAAAACTTTGTTGCCTCAGAATTTCAATATAACCAAATCAAGAACACCCGCACATGCGGCATCGTCAAAGAATATCCTGAAGAAGACATGGTCGAGTACGCAGAACCCATCGGTGTTATTCTCGCTTTGTCGCCCGTAACCAATCCGACCTCGACTGTTATTTTCAAAAGCATAGCTTGCGCTAAAACTCGCAACGCCATTGTTTTTTCGCCTCACTTGATGGCTGCGAATTGTTCTAACAATGCAGCTCAAATCGTGTATGAAGCCGGGATTAAGGCTGGCGCACCCAAACATTTCATCACCTGGGTAGAAAAGTCGTCTAAGCTTAGAAAAGAAACTGAGCGCATGATGAGCCATCCTCAGGTTGATTTGATTTTTGCAACTGGTGGAACCCAAATGGTTCGAACTGCTTATAGTTCGGGTAAACCAGCCCTTGGTGTGGGTTCTGGTAATACGCCCTGTTATTTGCATAAATCTGCCGATATTCACTCTTCGGTAAAAGACATTATCACGTCGAAAACTTTTGACAATGGAACTGAATGTCCAAGTGAGCAAACTCTTGTCATAGACAGAGAAGTGGGCGAGCAGGTCTTGCGCGAGTTCGAGCGTCTTGGTTGCTATGTTTGCAAGCCAGAAGAAGTAGAACAAGTAGCAGATGCTGTAATCGAACCTAAAACTGGTGGAATGAATTACAGATTGGTAGGTCAACCTGCTTATAAAATCGCTCAAGAAGCCGGACTTGATGTTCCGCTCGATTGCAAAATAATTTTGTGTCCGCTGGAAGGCGAGCTTCGTCATCATAGACTGGCTGTTGAAAAATTGATGCCGGTTCTTGGATATGTTTTTGTAGACTCGGTATACGAAGGCATCAACCGCTCGCTTGATATTAACTACGGTGGCGGAACTGGTCACACTGCCGGTGTCTTTGCTCGTGACGAAGAAGTCATTGCGCTCTTTGCCGATTCAATAAACGCAGGAAGAATCATTGTCAATTGTCCGACCTCGATTGGCGGTCTTGGTGGAGTTTATAACAATCTCAATACCACATTGAGTTTTGGTTGTGGTACCGGCGGTGGTAACATCACTTCGGACAATGTTGGCATCAAGAATTTGATTAACTACAAGAAAGTTCCACGCCGCACTGTTTACGATGTAGTATTCCAGACCACAAACAGTCTTCATGTAAACCCTGGCAGCATCGATGTTTTGAGTCATCAAAAAACAAAGTCTGCAGTGATTCTCACCACCAAGTCGGCCGACAAGCGCGGACATCTAGCTGCTGTACTTGAGAAAATGCCTGAGGATTGCAAAACCAAAGTATACGATAACATTGGTGTCGAGCCAGATTTCAGCGCGATCAAAGCCGCAGTTGATTTTCTGAGAGCCACCAAACCCGATACTATAGTGGCGCTTGGCGGTGGTTCGGTCTTGGATGCGGCAAAATTAATTCGTTTGTTCTATGATTACCCCGATATGGATATCAACCATCTGTCGGTAGCGTTTCTCGATTTTAGGCATAGAATCGCTCAGTTCCCCAAATCCAACAAGACAAAGTTAATAGCTATTCCCACCACATCTGGTACCGGTTCTGAGGTGACACCATTCGCGGTGATGCGCGATAACGAAAAGCAAAGAAAAATTTCCTTTGTTGATCAAACATTGCTGCCCGACATTGCGATCGTCGATGCCAATTTGACAAAAACACTTCCGCTGACCATTACGTGTGATACCGCATTTGATGCGCTGACTCATGCGCTGGAGGCGCTGGTGTCGGCTGTGGCCTTCGATTACACCGATGGTCTGGCTCTGGAATCAATGCGATTGATTTTTGAAGCACTGCCGATGATTCTTGAAAATCCAGAAGACATCGTTTATCGCCACAAATTGCATCACGCATCATGCCTTGCAGGCATGGCGATCGGAAATGTTTCAGTGGGTGTAAATCACGCTCTGGCGCACAGTCTTGGTGCTACTTTCGACGTTTCGCACGGTCGGGCAAATGGAGTTTTCTTGCTTTCGACCCTCGACTATAACGAAAATGTGCCAGGCAAATTCGTTTCAATTTCGAACTATCACACCTGGGTCGCCGACAAAAAATATGCTCGGGCTGCCGAATTTCTCGGTCTCTACAAACCAGAAGAAGGCAAAGCCGATACCGACGAGGAAGTGCGTAAAGGCATCAAAGCCCTCAAGCAGCGTATTTATGACATCGGTCGCCTCTGCAAACAACCGCTAGCAATTTCGGAGCTTGGAATCAGCCCGGAAGAATTCCAGAATAAATTGCCTATATTAGTTAAAGCTGCATTTGAAGATCTGAGTATTAAAACTAATCCTCGTTTTCCTATGATCGAAGAAATGGTTCAGCTTTTTGTCAGCGCCTACCCCGAACGCCAACCGCCTAAATAGATATGACTAAATTAAAACCACACGAAATTGTAATTAACACCATAACAGTGCCAGCTTATTTTAATGGCGAAATTAATGGCGCCAAAAAATTTGCCGACGAATCTCAAAGCCCTGTTTTGATTAATTTTGCCGAGTGCACATTCATCACAGTAGATGGACTGGAATGGTTGGAAGAATTTGTTTCTTGTGTAGAGGCAAGTGGTAAACATTGTCGTTTTGAAAATATGGCTCCTAGTATCTATAAAGTCTTTAAAGTGGCCAGAATAGATTGCTTGCTCAGATCCTGTGGAGCTCCAGTTATTCCTGAAGGGGCTGTTTGCTAAAGCTCTGAGGCTTTTTTCGTTCGATATATATTAAATCTGTGTCGGGGGCACGGTTTCTCCCATGCTTTCTAGATGGGGGGCACGGTTTTCCCCAGTGTCTAGTGTGCCCCGTTTGTATAGAGTAAAGGCATGGAAGCGAACGCCGTCCCCAGGCGATGACCGCAACCAAACCCCGAAACGAATACTTCTCGAGGCGCAACTCCAATGTCAGACGGTCAAAACCCCGAAGCAAAAGTCAACGACAACGTTGCAGCTTCGAGCGTGACCGCAAACGATTCGACTTCGGTTCACGAAAAGCTTTTGGCAGACAGTGGCTTGACCAGCCCGCCTGTTCAGTTGGCTTCAATGAACTTTGTGCCAAACACTCTTTTCCAAGAAAATCAAGGCAAGACCGTCAACCAGATTGGCAATGATGCAAACCGCGCTTTTCCCTGGAAAGCCGATTTAAATCAAGTCGCCCCAGCATTCAACCCTGCTTCGGCTCTTCCTAATCTTCTTCAAAATCGTCCTGCTTCTCAGTGGAAAGCCGACCTTCAAGTTGCTCCAGCTTTTAATCCAGCAAACCCCGGTTTGAGCCAGGGTGTTTTTAATCCTGCTGCCGCCACTGTACGCCCTGAAGTGAGAATTCAAAATCAAGGCATGCAAGAATGGCAGCTTTTCGGCAATTCACCAACCGTTATCGGTAATCAATTCCCAGAAGCCAAAGTTATGCAAGGCGATGGCAATCAAGTTACTATCCAGTTGGGCAATGCTATGTTCCGTGTGCGCAAGGGCGCAGGCGTCGACATGGTGGTTGCTGGTCAACAACCACAAAGTGTCCAACAAGCAATCGTAGACATTCCTTTGGGTAATGAGCGTCTTCGTATCGACGTACAGTCTGGTTCGATTGCTCGCTTTGCTCTCACCCCAGCTGGTTACACCATGTTCGAGTCAATCGAAGCCGATGGACGCAAGATTAAATTAGAAAACGGACAGCCCGCTCAAGTTACTTATCCAGATGGTCGCAGAGACACTTTGTCTCAAGGACGTCTCGTTCGTACCGATTATGGTGATGGCAAATCTTTTGAAGAATTCGATCAAGCTGGCAAACCGGTCAAAGCTCTTAAAAACGGTGTCTACTATGAATATCAAAATGGCAAACCAACCATGGTTCGCAGTGAAGATGGCAAATTCTTCCAGGCTAACTACGACGCACAAGGCAGAGTACAAAACTATGTAGTTGGCAAAATTGGTCCGAACAATCAAGCTCAAGTCGTCGAACAAGGCACCCGCGAAGCTAATGGCTTGCGCATAACCAAATTGAATACCACCACCGGTCAAGCTGAAACAGTTAATCAGTTGGTCGGTGATGTTGCTTTGAGTCCAACTGGTTCGATTCAATATCTTGATGCAAATGGTTTCAGGCAAGAAGCTAATGGTGTCAAAATTAAACGTGATAGCCGTCTAATAGATACTCTGGTCGAAACTCCAGACGGTCAAATGATCGCTCAAAAAATTCAGCCGCTTAAATCTATTGTTTATCCAAACGGCAGATCGACCGAAATTATGTATTTGTCCGAGACTAGTGCCAAAATTAATGGCATGGCACCAGGGCAGAATTCATCTGATGCTGTATTCGGTTACGCTCGTCGCAACGCCCAAGGTCAGGTCGAAGAAATTGGCGTTCGCATGCCTGAAGTTCCTGGTCAGCCACCACAATGGCTCGAATTTCGTGCTAACAGAGTAGCTGGAAAAACAGCATTCACTAATGAAGAAGTTCAAAAAATCGCTCAAATCTCGGCTTTGCTCGTACCTGGTGATGCTCAACAAACCGCCTCTAATCTTGCCACTTTGCGCTCTATGACTGCAATGCGCGAGTTTTTGCCCAAGAGCGAGAGCGAAGTTTCTTTTGGTGTTCGATTTGATCAAAATACAGGCAAACAAATTCATGTATATGCCAATCGCGATTATCGTGTATTTGATGAAAATGGTGCTGAACATAAATTCGGTCAAGACGGCGTCGTCTCTACTGCAGCTGATGGTCGCAAGTTCTATTATGATTATCAAACTGGCAACACAAGCTACCTTGATGGCAACAAACTTCAAACTGTGGCATGGGACGCTAGCCGCGATGTACCAGGCGACAAGCAAGTAGTCATGAATGTATCTAATGCGCAAAAACCAAATATGGAGCGTTTTGGTTCGCGTTACAATGCACAGCAAATCGAATTTACTTATGATACAGCGGGCAATATCTCTGCTTTCAAAATTAAACAACCAATTGTGGATGGAAATCAAATTTCAGGATGGAAAGAAAGCAATTATGTTCGTTCTTCGGGCAATATGTGGAAGGTTCAAGAGACTGGTGAAGAAAGAGAGTTGAGTGTACAAAGAGACGACAAAGGTAACGTATCTGTTTCAGGATATAAAATGATTGACGGTCAAAAAGTCGCTGTTAATAGAACTTTCCAGGCAGACGGCAGCGAAGTAGTCGGCACTGGCGCTGGTGATCAATACACCCCACTCTATCAATTGAAAGCGCCTCCTCCACCAATTTCGCATGGTCCAGTCCGTTTCCCTGCAAACGTTCTACCTCCCGACTATATGATGAATCGTGCAAGAGCCATGTATGAGGCTCAAAATCCACAACCTCAAATGAATGATGCTGTTTACAGACGCAATCCTCAAGATCAGGGCATGAGACCATATCACGCTTCACCTGAAACCGAAGACATGCCTTATGAATATAATCCAGAGATGCAGCCTCCATCGCGTACATACGACCCACAAAACCCTCAAATGCAACCAAGACCAGAAATGGATATCAATGATCCAAATCATCCAGATAATCCAAATAACCCGCGTCGCAGACAAAATCCACGCAGACAGTGGCGCGCAAACCCTTATGAGCAAGGCGGCACCGAGTTCCGTCGTCAAACTGTAGATGCCCCAGTGAGCCTCACCAGATAATGACCTGTCAACTTTGCACTGAAGCTTTGAGTTATCCATTGGAGCGTGTCATCTTCAGCGATTCCAACTGGATTCTGCGTCATAGTGCCGAAACAGATATTCTAGGTTATCTTGTTCTTCAATCGAAAAGACATTTTCTGGATTTGTCCGAAGCTACAAAAGAAGAATACACTACATATGGTGGCGTTTTGAGTTTGGCAATGGATCGTATTCGCAAAATAACTGGTTGCGAACGTGTTTATACTTTCAGTCTGGCAGAGGCTGTTCCGCATTTTCATGTGCATGTGATTCCTCGAGCAAAAGACTTTAATCCTCAGTACAAAGGACGTGGGATTATGTCTTATCCGCTAGTGCCTGCTTGTGATGAGGAGTCTGTGCATGAGATTTGTGCCAATTTAAGGGCTGAATAAAAATGGATTTGTCTTATCGAATTAGACAGATGCAGAATGATGATTTGGGCGAACTCAGTTCTGTTTATGTGCGTGCATTTGATGATCCAGAACTGAAAGAAGCCTGGACCGCAGCTGCGGCTGAAGCGCTACTTCTGGACTGGTATAAACGCCAACCCGATTTAGCGTTTGTAGTCGAATTTGACCATAAAACTGTTGGCGGATTTATCGTAGGTGTTCGTCCTTGGTGGGACGGTAACCATCTGGTAGACGGCGAGCTATTTATTGATCCAGAGCACCAGGGGCAGGGGCTTGCAAGCAAGCTCATAAAGCAGACCCTTCTGACTGCAAATGAAAAATATTCACCAGTATTGTGGGAAACTTATACGTTTCGCGGTCAAGACTTTCCGCTAAAATGGTACAAAAAATTGGGTTTCAATGAAATCGAAGATTGGGTCATGATCAGAGCCAATGTCAGCCAAATTCTAGAAAATCTTTGAGGGGCACAATCCACTCTCCATGAGCCAGAGCGCCTTTCCAGATGAAATAACTGAACGTTATCAGATCAAAGAAATTATTGGCTCTGGTGGCATGGGCCAGATTCTCAAAGCGTTTGATCCTAAACTCAATATTGATGTTGCAATAAAAATTCTGCACAATTTAGATTCAGACATAATCGCAATCCGCTTGCAGCGTGAAGCAATTGCTGCAGGCAGGCTTCAGCATGTAAATATTACCAGAGTGTTTGATTTTGGTCTTACATCAAACAATGTGCCTTACATGGTAATGGAATTTTTGGAAGGCGAAATCCTTTCGGAAATACTGAGTGAAAGAGGCTTTTTGTCAGTAAAAGAAACGATAGAAATATTTTTGCAAATTTGCAGCGGGTTGGAACATGCTCATAGAAATGGCATTGTCCACCGCGACCTGAAGCCCTCAAATATAATTGTCACCAAGGACGTTTCTGGAAAGCTAGTAGTCAAAATTCTCGATTTTGGACTGGCTCAGCTTGAAAATGTCGAACAGAAACTCACCGCATTTAATACCACGGTTGGAAGTCCGCCTTATATGAGCCCAGAACAAGTCTGCGCCCTTGAAGTCGATTCACGCTCTGATATCTATGGTCTGGGCTGTATTCTTTTTGAAACATTGACTGGTGTTTTGCCATTAAAGGGCAACACGCCAATCGAGACAATGACTATGCAACGAGATCTGGCACCTCCGCTCATTAGCGATAAAAAACATGATGCCGATTTCCCTTTGAGTTTAGTCAATCTTGTGGACAAGTGTTTAGCCAAATCACCAGCAGACAGGCCTCAAACGGCAAAGGAGTTGGCTCTAGAGCTTGACTCTATCGGACACGAAGTTTTGAGGGCCCAGTTTAGCACTCCTGAACCCGAGCAAATTGAAAATTTCCAGGCTAAGACTTCTTCACGCAAATTTGCTATCACTATTTTCAGCGTAATTGCAATATTTTCTGTTGCTGCTTTTGCCATGTATCAATATTTTGAATTTCAAAGCCGAAAAGAAACAAGTAAAAATAAGCTGTTAGATCAGTCAAGCAAAAAGCCTGCCACTTTGAAATCGTTGGCACCAGTGGTGGAGACAACTAAGCTGTTAGGTAAAGGTCCAAAATTCGTTTTGAAGACTTCGCCGGGAAATCAGTTGACATGCACATTTAGTTCAACTGCAGTGGATGACGATTTAAAAGAAATAGAAAGCAAACCAGTTCAAGTAATCGAACTTAAAGGCTGCCGTTTGGTTAAAGGAACAGGACTCAAATATTTGAGCAATCTTCCTCTAGAGGCTCTTGATCTCGATGATACTCAAGTTGACGATCAGAGTTTGAAATTTCTGATACCACTTAAAAGATTGTCGACGTTAAGATTATCATCTGACAATTTAAGCGACAGGGGAGTTGAGCAGATAGCTAAAATCAAGTCTTTAGAGATTTTGTCTTTGGCTTCAGAAAATATCAGCAATAGCTCGGTCAGTTTGTTGACCGGTTTGCCTGGTCTTCGATTTCTTGAGCTCAAGTCTAAGAAAATAGATGACAATTGTGCGCACGATTTAGCAAAGATCAGGCTGCTGCAAGGTATTTCGCTCAATAATACCTCGTGTAGTGAAGATATCGGATGCAAGCTGGCTCGACTACCACGTGCCAAATCAATTAGTCTTGAAGGTAATTCTGCTATCTCTGAAAGAAGTTTAAATGCGCTTGCAAAAGCCGGTATCAAACAACTGAATCTAAGCGGCGTTGCTCTAACAAAAGACGAATGGAGTGCGATGAAAAATCTAAAAGAGCTTTTTCGTCTTGATGCAACCAATAGCCAATCTGCGCCAATTGATATTAAAGCATTGACTGCACTTCAGAACTTAAAATATCTGGATCTACATGCCAGTCCAATTGTTGATGACAGTTTATTCGACACCTTATCGACTATGAAGCTTCAATATCTTGATTTGAGTGATACTAAAATCAACGATAAACAATTATTGAAATTAACTAAATTGAGTAGTCTTGTTAATCTCAGATTGAAAAATTGTCCTTTTATTACTTCAGAAGGAACAACCCAGTTCCATAAATATTTCAAATTGCTATGGCACCGTGACTGTGTTTTGGAGATTTCCACATCGGGAAAGAGTGTAGTACTTGAAGAGTAAGTCAAGAGCGTGAAGTATGCCAATAGGGGAATTTGTCGATGAAGGTGAAAAAGCTGTTGGGTCTCCCGATCCAAGGGTTGTGAAAGCTCTAAATAAGAAACATCCTTTGCCAGCAGATTTCTTGTCCTTTTCCAAAAAGCACCATGGAGGAATTCCAAAAAACGGTAATGTGGGTGGGACTAAGCTTCGCATAGGCAGATTTTTGAATTTGATAGATGCGAAATCAAAATTACCCGGGCCGTTTTTGCCCCATTTTGAGGACTCTTCAGTAGATGAGCGTGTAATGAGAAGTATTTCCGCAATTATTGGATTTGAGAGCGCTACCAGTCGAGCCATGCATTATGGTGAGCGCTTAATTCCGTTTGCTGCTTTGTATGTAGGAAAGCATCATCCAGATGAAATGTGCCTCGATAGGTATTATGTCGATTTTCTTTGTTTCGATTATAAAAAGGGTGGAATTGCCCCATCTGTAGTTTTGTGGATGTCCGAGAAGGCTAATTCTGATTTTATACGTTTTGATGAGGGTGAAATTGAGGAACCAGACTACAAAAAATTTACTAGACCGATCGCAAAGTCGTTTTCTGAATTTCTAGAACTTTTGAGCTGATAAGCGCGCTAAAACCAAGCACTGCGACTGCGCTGCTGCTTAATATCTGATACCGAATCTGATACTGACATTCTTGTCATATTCGACTTGTCGCCTTTAGAGTACCAGAGTAAGCTATTGTCGGTTACTGGATAAGTTGGCTGATTTTTCCAGGTCGGACTGAAATTTCCATCTTTGTCCTTTTTTAAAAATATTATTGCTCTCCCGGAGCTAAACCCTGATTGGGGAATTCCTCACCCAAATCCTTTCGAGTAGAAACTAAGAAATTTGCAGGGCTGTCCTGCGATGGTCAATAGTGTGACTGCATCAGCCCGAAAATGATATTTCGGAGCTCCATTTGAGCAATTCAAGTTTGTTTGAATTGGGCAAATCTGCCTTATTTCAACCAGAGCAATGAGGTCTGAGCTGCGAATGAGAGATCTAACGCCGGTGTCTCGATGCATGAAAAAACCGATACCAGTACAAAATAATAGGAATAAGAATAGTTTTCCGAAATTGTTCATATTCTGCTCTTCTTCACCAGGAGCCACCTCCGCCGTCGTCGTTATTTCCTGACGAAGAGTCGCTACCTGAATAGTCGCTTGAAGCGCTCGAACCGGTATAGCCAGAATCCCAATTGTAAGAGGGCTCGTTGTAATAACTGTTATAGCCGTAACTTGTATATCCTGGCGAGGAGCGATAATACACACGATTCGATTCGATGCAATAGCAGTTTGAGCTACAAGAACAGCAACAAATACAAGTATTTCCGCACCGACATCCGCAATTAGAGCGAGCCGAAAGAGTTTGATTCTGTAAGGTGAACATCAAAACAAGTACGACAACACAAATCAACACAAGCGGAATGTAATTTGCAGATTGACCGATGCTCAACGATTGAAGAATATTTGCAGAAAGTCCATTTAAATCTTCAAAAGATAGGTCGATTCCGCTTCCAGGCTTAATTTTTTCAGCACTAATTTGAACTGAGCCATTTTCAATGACTGTTTTTGGTCTTGTATTTCCTCCGATTATGCAAGCAGCCGGGATGGTTTTGATTGGACCATTTTGCGAAGTGAACACCATTGTGAAAGTGTTTATTGGTTGTTGCCATCGATGTCCAGTTGGCGACCAATCAAGTCTGCCGCTGCTTTGTACAGCTCCTTTTAGCTGATAATGGATATTGTAGGTATTCAGTCCTTTAACAGTTTTTTGAGGCGAGCCAATTTTTAAGTGGTAACGATCTGCAACTATTGAAACTGTGTAAGGAACATTTGAGCCATTTTGATTCGAAACTGCTTGAATTGAAATATCGCGATGCTGTCCATAGATTCGCTCTATGCCGTGGCGGGGATTTTTTGCGAAGTCCATAGCAATAGATTCGCGCACATCTAGTGTAGAGTCTCTTTGAAGAATGGCTCTGACCGCAAATGTCTTGATTGTTTCTGTCGCATTAGCCGCACAGCAAGTGCTTGCTAGTAATCCAAGAGTGACAATGAGCGGTTTGATTTTTAATTTTGTCATTATCCTGAACTCAGTTCTGACATATTATTTATGCCCGTTTTTCGAACTAAACCAGGCTCAATTTTGCCGAACTGAGAGCTGTTTTAAAAGTAAGTTTTGGTGGAGCAAGAAAAACTCTTGAATTTTTTACCCAATAATTTTCCATTATTTGTTTTTGAGTTACTTTTGGTATCGAATATAGTGTGAAAATAATCTGGTCTATTTGTTCTTGTAAGAGTTTTTCTTTGGAATTTAATTCGTCTACAAAGGTCTGAATTCGTTCGAATGTTTGCTCGGGGCCGATTTCTTGCTCAAGACGTTCAAACCTTTTTGCCAGATCAATTGACGCTTCTACAAGTGCGGTCACTTTTGCTTTTAGTTCGCGACTTGGTTTTTTGTATGGAATTCTTCTGATGTCGCCTATTTGAAAATTGACTGTTGGATTCAATTGCCCAAGTATAAAAATTACAAGTGATGAATTGAGAAACCCAAGCAAATAATTTAGTTCGGACTCGTCTTTGCAAAAAAGAGAAGAACTGGCAATATCAAAAACGCTATGTGGACTAAGCAGGCGAGCTTTGAATCCGCGTGTTCCAATATAAGAATAAGTAATACCGGTTTGAAAATAAAAGTCTTCCCCCGGCAAGGTCTTGGACTGACCACGCTTTACAC
Source organism: uncultured Candidatus Obscuribacterales bacterium (assembly GCA_964572515.1). Classification (GTDB taxonomy): domain Bacteria; phylum Cyanobacteriota; class Vampirovibrionia; order Obscuribacterales; family Obscuribacteraceae; genus Aved-18. The sequence goes on from CAZNEW010000001.1 coordinate 191,154, forward strand.
GCAGCTTCCGAATAGATTCTCCCTGGTCTTTCCACCAGAGTCTGTAGGGTGTAGAGGCAAACCATTTTTGACCGCCGCCTTTATCGTACGGGACATAATCGTCTATTTCAAAATTTTGTATTTCATTTACGTGCTTGACGAAACGCTTATTATCGCAGGTGAAAAGTCCGTTTGTGACCGTGATGCCATGCGTGTTATCGTCCAGTTTTGGCAAGTTCGAAAAAAGTTTTGCTATATCGAGTGGACAGTCTGGAAGTATCGGCGTGCCGGTAATCAACTGGCTGATTGCTTCCATTTCTTTGCCCTGAATGCTCTGGGCGGAGATAGAGCCCAGGCTGTTTTTGATTGCTTTGCGCTTGGTTGCGGATTCACGTAAGTCGATATGTGAAACCTGGTATTCTCTTTTCGAGTGTTCAAGAGTGACGATTACGCTGCTAACTTTTTCGCCGCTTCTGGACTGAAAGGCTCCCGAGCCCAGGCTCACAATAGAAGTGAAATTAAACTGGGCAAGTAGTCTTTTTCTAAGCGCTTCGTATCTGGTGATATTTAAAAAACTCTGTTGACAAATGAAACTGATTTTGCCATCAGGTTCAATTAGTCTTGTAGCCAGATCTAAGAAAGCAGAATACAGGTCGTAATGCGCGTCTTTATATTTGGAGCGCAAAAATGCCACCATTTTTTTGGGCAATAATCTATACCCTAAATAAGGAGGATTTGCAGCGATCGCATCGAAATTCAAAGGTAATTTTGTTGAATCGAATCTGGTGTTGTCGTATCCAATCAAAGAAAAGTCTTGCCCTTTAACTCCCAAAAGCAAGCTTCCAAGCTCTTGATCCAGAGAGTCGAGGTAATACAAATGGGCTACTGGAAGATCTGGATCTGGTTTTGAATTGTTTATGTCCAGTGCGCACAAATATAGTGACAGGGCGGAAAGCTTAATTAAACCGGGCTCAACGTCGAGTCCCCAGATTCGCTCCAGAGCTTTGCTTGCGCTAAGTTTCGCTTTAGCGCAAAATGATTTTAAAACCTCGACCAGGATGTGTCCGCCACCGCATGCAGGGTCAAGAAAAGTTCGCGTTTCTTTTGATACTACTTGGTCTGCTAGAAAGGACGACACCCATGAAGGTGTGAACCATTGAGTCAGCCTTGGCAATTCGTCAAAAGACCTCGATTGTCTTGCCTGTGTGTAGGTTGCTTTGTTTCCACTTTGAGTGAGTATTTGAAAAACCCAGGCAGCAAGTGAGCAATGGAAAAAATCTCGGCTCAGAGCAATTTTGAAATCGAGGAGCGTTGTTTGCTCGCTTTGTGCTTGCAGTTCATTTAAATAATGACCAATAGACAAAGCAAGCGGGCTTTCGTCTGGAATCGAGTCTGAAGCTAAAGACTTTATTGTTGAAAGGCTGATCGAATCCAAATTGTCGGGGTGAATTTTGCGTGCGGCAAGGCTGTAACAGGCTGCAAGCCAAATACAATTATTTAGCGAATGAATACCATGTTTTGAAAGGATGTCAATAAAGGCTTTGGCAGCGTCCAGGTCTTTCAGGCGGTTTATTTGCGAAATGTCCAATAGGTCCCTATGTTTAGCCATTTCTTATCCGAGAAAACGCTGATTTGACGCCAACACAATGAAGATATCACTATGATTGTCCGCTAAATGTTGTCATTTGGTGTATAAAATCCAGTATTAATCTCCTAAGTAGATTGGAAGGAGCCGAGAGGAGCTTGGAAACAACTATGGTCAACGCAGGTCTGGAGCATGTAGTAGCCGCATCATCGCGAATTTGTGAAATTCTGGGCGATGAAGGAAAGCTGATTTACCAGGGTTACGACATTAACGAATTGGCTGAAAAATCCAATTACGAAGAAGTTGTCTACCTTTTGTGGAATGGTCGCTTGCCCCGCAAAAAAGAGCTTGAGACTTTGCAAGAAGAGCTTGGCGCTAACAGAGCCATCCCGGACGAAGTGACCAGTATGATGAAGACTTTTCCTAAGGACGCTGTTCCGATGGAAGTTCTCAGAACAGCTGTTTCAATGCTTTCTATGTACGATCCTGATTCGGAAGACATGGACAGCAAAGCGAATATGCGCAAAGCCATTAAGCTCACTGCGCAGTTCCCCACAATCGTAGCCTATTGGGACTGTATCAGAAACGGTCGCGAGTGCGTCAAGCCTAAAGCTGAGCACAGCACTGCTGCCAGTTTCCTCCACTTGCTCCACGCAGGCAAAGAGCCAGATCCAGTTGCCGTCAAGTCGCTTGACGTAGCTCTCGTTCTTCATGCCGAGCACAGCTTCAACGCTTCAACTTTTGCAGGACGTGTAGCTGCTGGTACATTGACCGACATGCACTCTGCTGTTGTAGCCGCAATCGGCGCTCTCAAAGGACCACTCCATGGTGGAGCGAACCAAGAAGTTATTAGAATGCTTCTCGATATTGGTTCAGTCGACAAAGTCGAGTCTTATATCGCCAAAATGCTCGAAGACAAGAAAAAGGTCATGGGCTTTGGACATCGTGTGTATCACACACTGGATCCTCGAGCGGTTCATCTCAAAAAAATGTCCGAAGAACTCGGCAAAATGAAAGGTGACACCAAGTTTTATGATATGTCAGTCAAAATTCAAGACCTGGTCAAAAAAGACAAAGGTTTGAATGCTAACGTCGACTTCTACTCAGCCTCGGTCTACTACCAGTTGGGTATTGCCGATGATTTGTTCACTCCCATTTTTGCAATCGCCAGAATTTCGGGTTGGACAGCTCACATTCTTGAGCAATACGCAAACAACAAGCTGATCAGACCAGACGCTGACTACATCGGACCGATGGATCTCAAATACGTTCCGATCGACGAAAGATAAGATTCGAACTTATGACTTAGGTGTTTGCGCGCTCTTGATAGGAAGCGTAAACGATTTCGAGAAATTCTTCGGGCTTGGCGTTGGCAGTTTCATCGCTTTGCATCTTGCGGTCTAATTTGTCGCGAAGATACGTTTCAAGCTGAGTTGCGAGTTTTGGTCTGTATTCGACCGCCAGTTTCTTGCGGCGGCGCAAAAATTGCAGTAAGAGCTCGTAATCTTGAGGACTCAAACGTCCAATGTCCAGCAATTGATCTGGCTTGGGACTTGTTTCCAGGTTGATTTTGTCGAGTGAAAGATCCTGGGTTCGCTCGCGAATGACTATTGTGCCTGCTGCCATGTCGCCCAGGCGCCGCTCGTGCTTGTCGATTAGCATTACAAGAAGACCAATAAAGGCCAGTCCGCTGTCGATTATGCGAATAAGATTGCGAATAAACACCGACGGCCAGCCTATCGGTTGCCCGTTTGCTTCCACGACTCTAATGTGGGTGAGCCTTTTGCCGGGGGTTTGCCCTTGCCAGAGTCCTTCGAAAAGGATGTTATATCCGGTATTTATGACAAAAATGACGAAAATGGCAAACATGCCAATATATACGAACACTTTGCTTTTAAGCTCAGTGGGCAGACCCATTTTGTCGATGCCCATGCAAATCAAAAGCATGATTATTACAAAAGCAAGGATAGTGAGACCTGAAATTATCTGGTCAATCAGTGCTGCAAGTATGCGATTTCCTAATCCTGCAAGTTCGAGGTGTAGGTCAACATTTTCAGGGGTAGAAATCGAATAGTCGGGCTGGATCATATTTTTGAATGAATTTAGAGCGCTGGATTAGTCAACGAAAACCTGAATGGACAATGCTCGAGGACCTTTTGAAAATCCTCGACCGCTCCGGGATTGGTAAGCTTGACAATGCGCAATTGAAAGACCTTGGACGACTTTACAGAGTTACTTCGGCGGATTTGTCGAGGGCACGAGCGCTTCGGTTAGGGGCTGAGGTTGAGGGTTATTTGAACAATTTGGTTGTGCGCGCGCACAATCAAGTTTATCAGAGGGACAAAAACCGGTGGAAGGACTTATTCCACTTTTTGTGGATTGGATTTCCTTATTTGATCCGCCAAAACATTTTTTATGTGGTGCTTGGTTTTTGTCTTTTCACAATTCCTTGTGTTGGATCGTATTGTATGGTGCAAGCCGACCCGACTTTTGCCCAGTTAGAAATCAAAAAAGGCGAGCCTCTAGTAAGTGAGGACTTGTGGAATATGATTGAGAAGAAGCACATGTGGACTGATGCTGCGCAAGATCAAAGTCCTACCGCATTTGGAATGATTGCAACTAACAATATCCGTGTTTCCATTTTAGCGTTCGTCCTGGGAATTACATTTGGTTTTGGCACCATCTATATTTTGATTGTTAACGGGATGTCCATTGGTAGTACATTTGGTGTCTGTCATTTGCACGGAATGGCATTACCTTTGATGGCATTTGTAGCAGGACACGGAGTGCTCGAATTAAGCGCAATCTTCATAAGCGGCGGGGCTGGCCTTCTTTTGGGCAAGCACATGCTTTTTCCTGGAAAATTGAGGTGGGCAGATTCATTAAAAATTGGCGCCCGTAAAGCCTTTGGTATTTTTGCAGGTACTGTCCCTATGTTACTGGTGGCAGGCTCGATCGAAGGCTTCGTATCACCACGGACCGATTTAGCGGTTAATGCGAAGATTTTAGTGAGTTTGGCTACTGCTGTGGCTCTTGCTGCATATCTGTTTGTACCTAGAGGCGAACCTAAAATTTCATCAGAAAGTGAAGCATTATCTTGATTCTTGAACTAGAATAGTAAAATCCTCGTTTTATTTTTGTAGTTTTCTTAGTAGCGGTCTTGGTAATGATTGGCATCCTGAAGAAATTTAGTAAAAAGAACACTCCCAATAAAGCTCGCAAAAAACGACCTCTGCCTCCAGGGCAGAGATTGATTAAATACATGGTGTTTGCAGGCTCTATTGCCTTCACCCAGATTTGGGTCAGTCAGCAAGGCATTCAGGCCGATCCTACCATCGAGCCAGAAGCTCCAATCGAGGCTCCATTCGAGCCCGGAAACGAGCTCACTCAGTTAAGCGAAGAACTGGTCAAAATGAATAAATCTAAGACCAGTATAGCCGGCATATATGCAGTTGATTTGGAAACTGGTGAATATGTTGATGTGAATGGTAACAAGCCATTCTCTGCTGCAAGTATTATCAAAGTACCTATACTCGTCAGCCTGCTCACTGCGTGCGAGCGTGGGGAAGCCAGTCTTGACGATATGCTCGAAATCAAAAAAGAAGTGGTGACAAGCGGCTCTGGCTATTTGCAGTGGCGCAAGCTTGGTACCAAAATTTCAGCGCGCCAGGCAGCTCAGCTGATGATGACCATTTCGGATAATACTGCTACCAATATGCTTATTGATTATCTTGGTGGCAAATCGAAACTCAACCGTGAATTCAAAAAATGGGGCATGAGAGAGACCAAGATAAACAACTATCTGGTTGATATCGAAGGCACCAATGTGACCTGTCCATATGATCAGGTCTTCTTGATGGCGCGCATCGATAAAGGCGATGTGCTCAATGAAGAAAGCAAAGCCTTTATGTACGCGCTCATGGGGCATTGCAAAAATCGCTCCATGTTACCGCAAGGTATCGGAGCAGTAGATCCTGCTGCCGACATTATTCATAAAACCGGTACTATCGGTATCATGGTTGGTGACGCCGGAATTGTGACGACTCCAAGCGGCAAGCGCTTGGGAATTGCGATACAGGTGCAGCGTCGTCGCAACGATTCGTCGGCAAGCTGTCTCATTCGCCGAATGGCTGCGATTACTTATAATCAGTTCGAAAATGACACCATGTCTATTCCCGAATCTGCTTTTGCTCCAAAAGTGCGTGTGTCGAAGCACCACCCACGGCACCACATTGCTCGCTCTAAGCACAAAGTTATACACAAACTGATTGCATCGAAGAGCAAGAAGAAAAAACGCAGATACGCTTAATTTCTAAGCTCTGCCAGTAAGTAAATACAAACAAAAAACGCGATGTTACCACCGCGTTTTTTTATTTCTTTATTGACTATGTATTATGGTGTATTGCCTGGCCCAGGGCTGAATTGCGCTGGCGGAAATACTCCGGGCATAGGCTGCATCGATTGCATAGGTTGCATTGCTTGCAGTCCTTGCATCGAGCTTGAAGGATTCATTGGCATCGGCACGTTCAAGCCAAGGTTTGAAGTTCTTTTGGCTTGACCCAAGAGACGTTGGCCGTTTTTGACGATACCGTGAGACTCTTGAATGTGTTGGGTGATGACAGCGATATCGCTTTCAATTCGGGTGAGAACGGCTTCAGCGTAGTGATCGGCGCCTTCTTTGATGCGCTGAGCATCTTCGTCGGCTTCCATACGGATACGCTCTGCTTCAGAAAGTGCTTCGCGACGCATCTGGTCAATTTCGGTGACCACTTGTTTGCGAATTCGCTCTACTTCAGCTTGGACAGCTTTAAGAAGTTCGGATTCTTGAAGCATGGCTTCAGCTTGTCTTTTGGACTGACCAATGATTTGTTCAGCACGGCGTTGTGCTTCAGCCATCAAGTTATCGCGTTGTGCCAATACATCGGCAGCGTCGGTCAATTCTTCGGGCAATCTTGCGCGAGCTTTGTCGAGAACATCGAGAAAGTCATCGGCATTGATCAATTTATATTTGTAGAACCCTGCAGCATCTTCGATGAGGTGCTCAAGCAAGTCCATGTGTTTATACACGGTTGTTTGCTTGTACATCTGGGTTTGGTTTCCTTGCTGCGCAACTTGTTGTTGGTTGTTGGCAGTGGGAGTAATTAGTGTCGTCATTGTCTTACGATATGCCTCTGCTAAATTGCCTCTTCAAATGGTCATTAACTACGGACGGAACAAACTTCGTAACGTCTCCGCCTAAGCGGACAATTTCTTTGACTGTTGACGAGCTGATAAAAGAATACTCGGCTTTGGTCATCAGAAATATAGTTTCTAGTTCAGGTAAAAGAGTTTTATTGGTTTGCGCCATCCCTAACTCTGCTTCGAAATCGGATATAGCTCTAAGTCCCCGAATCACGCAAGATACGTTGTTTTGTTTTGCGAAATCAACTAGAAGACCTTGAAATGAGCCCACTTTAACATTGGGGATATCCCTTACTGCTTCTTCGATGAGGTTAACTCTGACTTCCATTGGCAATAGCGGTGCTTTACCGGGATTGGCAACAACTGCCATCATTACTTCATCAAAGAGTTGGCTGGCTCTTTTCACTATATCGAGATGCCCGAGAGTCATTGGATCAAAAGATCCTGGATAAATGGCTCGAGCCAATTAAGTACCTCCTCGTCTCACCTTGAACCTAGCTACCATTAGAATCTTCATCCATTTTAATGGCGATTTTCCATTTGCAAAATGATATCACGCTACATACTTGAAACCTCAAAATGTAAAGTGGATAAGTTTGTAATTTTCTCGATATTTGGGCGATATAGAATCGGCTTTAATTATAGATTTTTAATTCTGCGTGGCGCGGGTAATTCTCGACTTTGAATTCGAATCAAAAATCTAATGACGGATTGAAAGAACTTTTTTCAGCGGTTTTTATTAGTTCGGTAACCAAACTCATATAGTTTAGTTAGCGAACCAATCTATGGTGTGGAGCCTGCACCAGATTTGATATCAAAGATTTGAACGTCAGAATTTTCTTCCCCATCTTCGCCTTCTTCATCCAGAGGCTTAGCCAGGGGAAGATAGAAACTGAAAGTCGAGCCCTGTCCAATGGCTGATGTAGCAGCGACACGACCATAATGCTTTTCTACAATTTTTTTGACGATGGTCAAGCCAAGTCCAGTTCCCTTAATCGTGTGGACTTTCTTTTCTACCCTGAAGAAGCGATCGAAAATACTCGCTAGCGCATCATCTGGAATACCGATGCCTGTGTCTTTGACGTGCACTCCAAGCTCTTCGCCTTCTTTGTCTTTATATGGATCGATGGTAATTGTGACATCGATATTGCCACCTGAAGGCGTGTACTTGATTGCATTGGTCAATAAATTGATGATTACTCGCTCCATTGACTCTTGGTTTATGTTTACCATTGGCACTTCGCCAGGGTCGGAGCTGTGCGGATAAACAAGGTCTATGTCGCGCTCTTTTGCCATCATATTGACCGCACGCGCTGCCGCTTCAATGGCTCGACGCACATCCATCCGCGCCATTTCGAGCTCTTGGTCCGCTTCTTCAAGTCTGGACAATTGCAAAACGTCATTGACTAAATGCATGAGTCGGTCGGCTTCGTTGTCGATGATTTGCAAGAATTCGCGATATACGTCTGCTTCGAGCTTATCGCCGTGGTTGCAGAGAGTGTCTACATAAGATTTGATTGAAGTGATTGGGGTGCGCAACTCGTGCGAAACATTAGACATGAACTCATTCTTCATACGCTCGAGTTCTATTTGCTTGGTAATGTCTTGCATGATCATTACTGAGCCAATGAATTCTTTTTTGAGAAAAATAGGCGAGCTGTGTAAGCGTACGATGCGCTCACCAAGCTGAATGGATTGAATTATAGGTTCGGTTACAGCAATGGCCGATTCTGAAATTTCTCCCGCTTTTTCTAAAGAGCCTGGAGTGACAGAATCGGTAAATGCTTGCACTATCTGGCATATCATTGGTGCGTCTGGACCTTCGCTACAAAAGACCAGTGGTTTGCCGAGCATTTCTTGCGCTTGTTTATCGAAAAGCAAAAGCGCTGCCTGGTTTACGATTTGCACTTTATTGTCTTTGTCCAGCACTACTACGCCATCTGCAATAGACATCAAAACCAGTTCTAACTTGTTGCGCTCAGAGTTGAATTTGTTGCGCTCGGCCATGAGCGAGTCTACATTGTGCTGGTCGTACAATTTCAATCTGCTAGACATATAGTTGAACGCGGTGATGAGCTCGTCAATCTCTTTGCCTGCTTTAGTTCCAGTTATCTGGTGACCGAAGCGACCGGCTGCAATTTCGCTTGCGCCTTGAGCCAGAGTGCGAAGTGGCTTGTTGATGATTGCATAGTTGACCCACACACCAAGTGCGCCCAGGATGCCGACCAGTCCAAATATGGTGAAGAGAAAATAGTTGGTTTCTTTGGGTGTGCCAAGCAAAGTGAAAGTATCATTATCGAGACCGACCCAGCAAACGCCCAGGTCTTTGTTGTTTCGTCGCATCAATACAGCGAAGTTTGTGATACTGCGATAACCTTTGGGGCTTTTGTGAACGCCTGGAACGCTGTATTTATCTAGCGGTTGCGTGTAAATGGGAAAAACGTTTTTTAAGTCTTCTTTTGAATTGGGGTCGAGCAGTACATTTCCGTTCTGGTCGCAATACACTACATACACAAGAGCGGGTGTATGACCCTTTTCGGTCAAAATGTAATATCTGAGCCCTTCTAGATTGCCAGAATTGGTCAAAGCTTCCGCGCCGCCTCGAGCAAGTGCGTGAGCTAGAGCCAGACCGAATTGATTAATTGAATCGTTAATTTGTTGCTGTGCTCGCTGGACCCAGACCCAGGCAGTGAAAGTGACAACCCCAGAAATGCAAAGCAAACCAAGGATGACGAGCTGTTTCTGGATAGAAATTCGTCCCCAGTGAAAGCGTGATTTGGCTATGAGCTTGATTAGATTTACTTTGATATCCATAAAATCAATTCTTTAAGGCCATTCTTATAGGTTTAGCGACGGGCTGTCAAGGGAAGATTTTAGACAGATTGTACTTTAAATCTTGAATCGATAACATCAATGAGTACCAGAGCAGAAAACGGCAAATGGTGGCAGTTCAAGGCATCGAACTTTAACGAGGGCGAAGTGCTTGATTTGGTCCAGGAACACATGTATCTCGTAAGGCAAATCGCCAAGCGGTATAGCCAGGCATATCCTGACAGCAACGACGATCTGGTTCAAGTCGGTTGTATTGGTTTGCTCAAAGCAATTTGCTATTACGACCCGAATCGCGCTAATGCGGCTAGTTTTAAAACACTTGCCGCTTGTTACATTCGGGGCGAAATCAGACACTATCTGCGCGACCATTTGACTCTGGTTCAAATCCCGCGCCGTCTTTCTGAAATCAATCTCCAGATCTGTCAGCTCGAAGAAAAGCTTGCTCGCTCACTGGAGCGATCGCCCACTGTGCAGGAACTGTCGACCTTTTCGGGATATTCGGTGCATGAGATTCTAGAAGCGCAGAAATCGTGGGATGCTCGTTTACATTACGAATCTCTAGATGGCTCACCTGAAGATGATGAGCGTGAAGATCGAAGAGGTTTGAGCGACATAGTTGCCGATAAGCGCTATCAAGATTTGCTCAATATGTCGGAAGACAAAGAAGTCATTTCGCAAGCACTTAAGTCGCTAGGTGAAAAAACTCGTCAAATAGTGGAGTTTGTTTTCTTTTACGACCTTTCCCAAAAGGAAACCGCCTGTGTGCTTGGTTTGTCCGAAATGGGAGTGTCTCGGGCGATTAAGTCGGCTTTGCAGAAATTGAAAGAGACAATTGACTCTGTCGAAACGGACAAAAAAGTGCAAAAGTCCAAATAATCACTTCCTGACATTTAAGATTAAATCGAAGATTATGCGCTTCTAAGCCCTTGAAAATTGTTTAGAGCCTGCTAACATATGACGCTTTGTAGACCTTTTCTACTGGAACCTCAGAGCAGACCCTAATCGTGAGGCAAAGGCGTGATGGACAGAGTTTTACTTTCCAATGAGGAAAGATCCGCAGCAGCAGTGCCGCTGACCCAGTTGGATGGATATTTAAAGACGATTATTCGATTCAAACTAAGAGAATTCATTCATTTGAATCCTTGTTTCAACACTGCACCCGCGCTCGATATGAATGCCTATCCTATAGATGTACGCAATTACAGGCGTATACTGACCATGGAAGTCTCTGAAACCACAGTGCCTAACAGGTACTCGCATTTACCGCTTTCGGTCGGCACCTGTCCCCATAAGAAGCGCGCCAGAAACTTGCGCAATCGCCAGGGAAACTGTCGCTAGATTCTATATATAAATGAATAAAAAACAGGAGATCCCGTAGGCTTCTCCTGTTGGCTTCCTGTTTGGTCGGGACGAGAGGAATTGAACCTCCGGCCTCACCCACCCCAAAGGTGCGCGCTACCCCTGCGCCACGTCCCGATAAGCAGTATTATATTGAGGTGCTCTGTCCATTATATTACATTTGTCTTTGAACCTTTATTTTTGGCGACCTAGTGAATTTAGACCCGCAATCATTCTTCTCCTTTCCGCTTGATGAATTTCAACTCGATGCTATAAAGCACCTTGAAGATGGCAAGAGTGTCGTGGTCTGCGCGCCTACGGGATCAGGCAAAACTGTCGTGGCGGAATATGCAGTTGAAATTGCGCTTTTGTCGAACAAGCGGTGTTTTTATACAACCCCTCTAAAAGCGCTCTCCAACCAGAAACTCTATGACTTGCGCAAAAAATTCGGCGACGATCGCGTTGGACTTTTAACAGGCGATGTCTCTTTTAATCGCGAAGCGCAAATCGTAGTGATGACTACAGAAGTTTTCCGCAACATGCTTTACGGTACTGTATTTGGTGACGTGCGCGATAACCTGCGCGATGTAGCATCAGTTATTCTAGACGAATGTCACTATATGAACGACGCTGAACGCGGGACAGTGTGGGAAGAGTCTATAATCTATGCGCCAGAAGATATTCAGCTGGTGGCACTGTCTGCCACTGTTGCAAACGCCGATGATCTTACAACCTGGATAGACGAAACTCATGGCGCTACAGAACTGGTATCGTCCGATTTTAGGCCGGTACCACTGCGATTTTATTATTTTGGCGACCGACAAATTTTTCCATTATTGAGTCCTGGCGGCGGCATAAACAAAACAGTCAAAGAGCGTTTTGGCAAGTCCAGGCGCTACTCTCAAAAAGAGATGCGGGATGCAAGAAACAGACAGGGTAAAGCGTTCAATCATCCTGGTGATGTTCTTGCCACTCTTTCAGCTAAAGATATGCTTCCGTCTATCTTCTTTTTGTTCTCGCGTCGCGGCTGCGAAGAGCAGATGAAGCAGTCGAAAGGCATTCCACTGTTGTCCAAAGCCGAAATGGCAGAATTGAGAGTATGTGTCGATGAGCTTACTGCAGGCAATCCTAATTTAAAGAATCATCCGCACATGCCATATCTGCTTGAAGGAATGGCTGTGCATCACGCAGGCATGCTTCCAAGCTGGAAAGGCGTGGTAGAGAAACTTTTTCAAAAAGGACTTTTGAAAGTTGTATTTGCTACTGAAACGCTTGCAGCAGGTATTAATATGCCAGCACGCTCGTGTGTCATAAGTTCGCTCACCAAGCGCGCCGATGAAGGTCGCCGAAGCCTTACTGCATCTGAATTTCTTCAGATGTCTGGACGGGCAGGAAGACGCGGCATGGATGATGTTGGTCACGTCATCGTTTTGCACAGCATGTTTGAAATTGCAGATGATGCTGCAAAACTTGCGACTGCAAAATCGGATCCATTGTCTAGCCGATTCACGCCGTCTTATGGAATGGTGCTCAATTTGCTTGAGCGACACAGCATGGATGAGTGCCAAGAATTAATTGAACGAAGTTTTGGTCAGTTCATAGTTAATAAACAACTGGAGCCTCTTCAGTTTCACAAAATAGCCTGTGAAAAGGAACTTGGACGTCTGGCTAATCCTTTGTGTCCCGGCGAGATAGGCGATCTCGATCTGTATCAGAAAAAACTTGCCAGTGCGCGTGCCGGTCACAAGCAAATCAGGCAGATGCATAAAATTCCCTCTAACAAAGTGCCTGATTTAGAGCAAGCTATAGAAGGCATCAATTCTCGAATCAAAGAAGATTTGGCTATAGCAAATTCAATGCCGTGTCATGGTTGTCCGGTGCAAGATCCATGTAGTAAAAAAGGGCACCGCATCGAAAATCTAGAAAAACGTATCAAAGATATAGACCGACGCGTGGCTCGCGAAACGGCAAAATACTGGCGTACTTTTAGTTCGTTGTCGAAAATTCTTACAGCCAAAGGATATCTGGATCCAGACTCACACAAGCCCACTCATAAAGGTCGCATGACTGCTGCAATTCGTGGAAGCAACGAATTGTTTTTGGTCGAAGTATTATTGTCTGGGTTACTGGACAATCTTGATGTAACTGAGCTTGCAACTGTAATAAACGTTCTTGTGCAGGAAGAAGGACGTGGCAACCAGGAAATGAATAAGCGTGCTCGTATTAGCGGCACGGTGGAGATGGTGCTGAACGAAGTCACCATAATCGCAAAGCGATTAATTAAGACTCAACGCGATTACGATATAGATATTCCTGTACATTTTGCAAGACACTTTGCTCCTTTCATAGAAATGTGGGCAAATGGCGCTACCTGGAAGCAGATTCAGTTGGCTAGCCCATTTGATGATGGCGACATTGTTCGTGCTATTCGTCGGACTCTTGATCTTGCTCGCCAGTTTGCACGTGTCAAAGGTTTGCGCCCTGAACTCACTGCTCGTCTTGAAGATGTAGAGCGAGCCATCAATCGCGACGAAGTGCTGGAAGACGTTTAATTCTTATTTCTGAGCCAATGTCCAAATCGTACACTATTGACTGCTTTATTCAACCAGTCGGGAATGCGCCCCGCAGCAAGTCTCAACTCTTCTTTGTCTGAAACGCTTAAAGATCTGAACAAGCCATATTTTTCTGGGTCTGTATTGATAGTACAAGCCTGGTTTTTTCCTTCATCCCAAAAGCTCCTAAGCAACGAAGCCGCCTTTGATTCTCCTAGGCTTAGTTTGCGCATAGAGGCTTGTTTTAACTTGATTTTTTCGCCATTGATCAATATGGTGCGAGTCCTTCCATTGATAAGGAACACAATTCCATCTTTAGTTTGTTGTGCTACCACAATCATTCCATCGGCTTCTGCTCTTAGTTTTACTGCCTCGTAGGTTGCTACTTCTCTAAATCTCCCTTTTGCATCGCATTTTAAGTAAATGCCGCTACCAATTCTCTTGATGTATCCAATGCGTGCAAGATGATAAAGTCGCTGGTCCACTGCGGCTCTATTTCCATATTTTAGTAGTTCTTGGGTCGTAAATAGTTGATTGAAATCGAGACGGTAAATGTGAGCCGTAACGCATGATGATATAGATCCTCGCATTGTCTTTTCCTCCAAAGTGACGTGTCTTCGTTTAGTTAGACGACACAATTTTCTGGACAGTTCAATTTGATCTTGTCACTTTCGAAAGTGACGAGAATCTTTCTATTGTTGAAGGGTGTCTTTTAAGCTAGTGTTCTGCCAAAAGTAAATTTGAATCACTTTTCTTACGAGTGTGGCTTAGTCGAAGTGAGAGCCTGGACCAGTATTCTTCTTTTGAGTCTTGTCTTGTCTTGTCTTGTCTTGTCTTGTCTTTGTCTTTGTTACAGCTTGAGCATCCTGAATTAAAAAGTTATGTAAGAAAAGTGACGCGTTTTTACTTGCGGCAGGTATCAAAGAAAAAAGAGACCCGATGTTCTCGCTGAGAAATGTGTCACATTTGCATCTAATTTCTGGTTGAAAAAAAACTGCGCTTCAATTTTTTAGTGAGAATTCGATTGGCAATGCCTTTTAATTTGAGCCTTTCATAATGTTGGACGGCAATTGCCTTAGACTTCTCGGCTTCGGCTGCTTTTTGAGCTGGAGATTTTATATTTCTGACGATGAAAGTAACAATGATTAGAGCCGCTATTGGCATAGAGTATTCGCGGAAGTTTTCAAAAGTTCTGGCGATGAGATAGCCTTCGACGTCCAGGTAACGCATGAGAGTAAAGACTAAAAGGCTCATATAATCGCCAGCAGGCGTGAGCCACATAAGACCCATGATTACAATGAATCCAAGATTGCCATTGCGAATGGCGGCAATTCTGATATTTTCAGGCATCCAGGGCTCGATAATTCCCCAGCCGTCAAGTGGTGGCAGCGGTATCAAATTTAGTATCAACATATAAGTCTGCAAGAAGATGAGAAGTGCAAGACTTGAGTGTAAAAGCTCGTTTGTAGGGAAAGCTTTGAAAATGATGATAAAAGCAACCAGACAAAGAAAAGAAAAAAATGGTCCAGCAAATGAGACTGCAGAAATCCACATTTTAGAGCGAAGCAGAGAATGTTTGATGTATACTGCAGCGCCTGGAAGCGGGATGCCGCCAATCAGTAAGAAGAAAAGTGGTAATACTAGAGTGGTCGACGAATTGAAATAGACTATGGGATTGAGTGTGAGATAACCACGTTCTTTGACTGTGGTATCACCGCCAGCGTAAGCGGTTATGGCATGCCCAAATTCATGTAAGCACACTGACATGATCCAGACGACAATAATAAAGATGGCAGATTCCATGCCCTATATTTTAATCGTTTTCTCGCATTTGGCACAAAGCGAAAGTATAGTTTCGACCACTTCTTCTATAGACAAATTATCCGTGTCTACATTAGTAGCGTCGTCTGCCTGACGAAGAGGCGATTCAGCGCGGGTAGTGTCTTTATGGTCGCGCTCTATAATGGCTTGAAGAATTTCTTCCAGTGTATCGGGTAAGCCCATCTTCTGAATATCTTTGAGACGGCGCTTGGCGCGAACCTCAGGGCTTGCAGTAAGAAATATTTTTACTTCGGCATCGGGCAAAACAACCGTGCCTATGTCTCTGCCGTCAAGCACTGCGTTGCCAGCTTGAGCCATAGCTTGTTGTTGTTTGACTAATTCTTCGCGCAATTCTTTTTGAGCTGAAACTGGACCAACCAATTCAGAAATTTCAGGCAGTCTTATATCGCTAGAAATATCTTTGCCTTCAACAAAGACTCCGGTAGTTGCGCCTGGTTTTAGGGTCAGATTACAGTTTCTGGCAAGATTGGCAAGAGCTGGTCCGTCATGCGGCAAGACGCCTTGGGCGCGAGATAGCCAGGCGATTGCACGATACATCGCTCCGGTATCTATATAAAGATAACCGAGTTTTTGTGCCACCATTTTTGCTACGGTCGATTTGCCTGCACCGGCTGGACCGTCGATTGCTATTTTCATTATGGAGTCGAGACGAAAAGCTTTTTCCACCAGGGAAGCGCGACGTATGCTTCATAGCGTTCTTTGTGTGCGCGAAGTGCGTTGCGGGCTTCTTCAAGTTCTTCTTTGAGAATTTGTGTTTGAGTTCCGCGCATTTCTAGCAAACGCATTGAGTTAGCCATTTCTTGCATATGTCTGAGATCTTCAAGATGCATCAAACGTTCGGTGGCGAGCTCTTTTTGAGTGTCTGCCAGTTCGCGCAATAATTTTTCCACGTCTGAGGCGCGGTCGATAACAATTGTTGGATGTTGTTCGAATCCATTTTCCATCGCGTTTTCTGCGACTTTGACTAATTCGTTGCCAGCTTTCTTGCCGACTGACAAAAGTTTTTCAAGAGAAAAGCCAAAATCTAGTGTGCTTCTAGTCGATGGTTCAGGTCCTTTGGTTGGGCTTGTAGAAGTCTCGCCCAGGTTTATTGAATTCGCACTAGTTGAATTCGCACTTTCTGAATCGTTGCTCTGATTTTCCAATTTTGGTTTTGCTATGTTGCTTGTGCTACGTCTGATGCGGAATCCAGGTGGAGGAAGAATGCGCCATTCGACTTCGCCGTCCAATTTCATTTTGCGAGCTTTCCAGCCCTCAGGTAATTTGTTGCCCCATTTGCCGGCAATACTGCGCTCGATAGCTGGTACAGATTTACCGAGAATTCCTGCTGCTTCTTCGATTGTCAGAGCTGGACGCGGAACATCGTATGAATAGATGATTTCTTCTTCAGCGCATTCGGAGTCTTCATCGTGATTGTCTATACAATCCTGGTCTTCGTAAGTAGTAGAAGGTGAAAAATCATGTCCGGGATTTGCCGATTCTTCAACGTCGACTACTGTGTCGAAATTGGCTTGCTGCGCTGTTTGCGGCGTTTGTGTAGGATTTGGAATATCTACTGACTGACTCATTTCGCTTGCATCTCCACCCAAAGCGTCGTTTTCTTTTATGCTGAATCAATTGTCGGATCAATTTATAGAGAAGACAAATTACATGTTTGCCACACTTCTTGGCAAGTCTTGCCTCAAAATCGGTTGTGACTCCCAAAAGTAAGAAGGTGACAGGGTTTTGACACCTTGCCACCTTCTGTTGAAGCTTAATTTCTGTGCAAATTTTTACTTAATTAAGCGTGACTCAGCTTTCGCCCAGTCGATATTGCTGTGGAAAGCTTCAATGTATTTGGGACGATCGACTGGTTTGTAGTCACGGAACCAGGCATGTTCCCACACGTCCATCACCAGAATCGGTACGAAGCCGGCAACTACGCCATCTTCGTGCATGTTGATCCAGTGGTTTGAAAGTGTTTTGGTTACTGGGTCTTGGAAAAGAATTGCCCAGCCAACACCGCGCATGGCGCCGACTTTGAAGAAATCGTTTTTCCAAACATCAATTGAAGAATAAGTTTCGGTAATCAATTTACCCAGAGCGCTCGACTCTTTGAGTTCGCTGCCACCCGACTTCATGTTTTCGAAATAGTATTCGTGCAAACGCATACCATTGTATTCAAAGCCATAACGACGTTTCAGTTCGGCATACTCTGGAGTACCGCTCTTTCCGCCTTCGGTCAATTCAATCACTTTTTGATTGAGTGTATTTGTGTTGGTGACATAACCTTCGTACAGTTTGAAGTGGATTTCCAATGTCTCGTTGGAAATACCGTTCAGGTCTTTCAAGTGAGAAAAGTCCTGCGCTTTGTAAGCGTTGTAAGAAATTTTGTGTTGTAGCATCTCTAGCTCCTATGCAAGTCTTCGGAGTGCTCGCCTTGCTTGGACAGCAAGTAAGTACGAGTCTCCTCACAACGACCTATAGTGATAGCATAAAAAGCTTCTCAAGGGGCTCTGTGAAAGCCCTACCAAATCACAAGGAAAGATTAATTCGCAAGCGAGAATCCAAGCGGACTGGTATCACATGCGGTGATACCTGAAATTATGGAATGAGGTCGGTAAGGCGTTTGCGAGTCTTTGGTGGCGCAGCTTCTTCGGGAGGTGGTGCACCAAAATCAGGTTGCGAAGGCGGTAATTGCTCCGGTTGAGCAATTGGCATCGGGACTGGTTCGGGAGTCGGTGCCGGTACTGGTGGTGCAGCTTGTGGCTGCATTTGTGGCTGTGCTTGAGGTTGCATCTGTGGTTGATTGAAAGTTTGAGCAAAACTATCTGGAGGCATCGGTTTGTTGTCTGGACTCATGTTCCAGCCGAGCACCTGAAAAGCCACATCGCATCCGCATTTGCGAACATGACAAATACCCAGTGCGAGCATTGCTTGTTCGACTTTTAAAATTCCTTCGGCAATCATATTGTTGAGATAGACAGCACTGTCGAGCAAAGTAGTGTCCACTGCGTTTATGAGCAAAAGCATTCTGCCCATTAATTCTGTGTCTTTCGAGCCCTGTTTCAATGCTTCTTCAATATCTTTGGCAGTGATAACGCCGCCTAGCTGCAAGAATTGATAGAGTGGCAAATTTTGGGGAATGGCTTGAGGTGCAGGTTTGAGCTGAGCCAGAGCTTCATCTACGCTCATACCTTGCTTGGCCACATAGGTCAAAACTGTGCCGGCATCTGCTTTGGGAAGTCTGCGTTCAGCAACATGTTTTTGAATTGCCAGAGCCGATTGCAGTAAAGGGTCGGTCAAATAGTTCTTTTCAATTAGGACTTTACCAATTGGTTTTTCTTCGAGAAGTCCTACTTCGACCACGCTCATCATGTTGTTTTCGGTGAGAATACCTGCCATGACAAGCAATTCGCCAAGTCGAATATTTTCCTGCGTCGGAATATTCAATCCGCTTTCTTTAAGCGAATCTTCAAGCGAAATCTGGCGTTCGCGACAGGCTTTAAGTCCAGCCAACGCTTGCTCGCGCGAGATTTTCGAATCACGAATTAAAATTTGAGCATTGAGTGCTGCAGCCAAAATTTGTTCAGTGATGATGCCGTAAGTTACAAGCACACGTCCAAGTGGCAATCCCGCCAATTTGGATTGGGCCAGTCCTGATTCTAGATTTTCTTTAGTAAGAAGTTGAGCATCAATTAAAAGTTCGCCAAGTTTATTGGTCAGACCACCAGCTTGTTCTTTCCACCCGGTCTGAGCCAGGGCTTCGTCAAGTGTAATGCCCTTTTGATTTGCCAGTGAAAGCCCTTTCAAAACAGTTTCAAGGTCGATAAGACTATCTTTGACCATCGACTGAGCTTGCACAGCTGCTTGCAAGTTTGGCTCGGTGATAAAACCAGCCATAATCAAAACACGACCAACTGGAATAGACTGCTGCTTTGCAATCAGCATTCCTTCCTTGAGCTGATCAACGGTCAATAATCCAGCACGGGTGAGTAAATCCCCTAACTTGACCTGCGACGCGTTTTCTGACATTCCAGCCCCTGATATCTAATTCTTGGATCCTACCCAATATTATCGCAAAGACTTTCAAAAGACATAAAAAACTGACCGAGGTATTACCCCCGGTCAGAAATCTTTATCCACGATGTTTTAGAACAATGATCCGACTAAATGCGGAACAACCCTCGATGTGGGTTTAATTTGTAAGTGGATTTAGGTTTAAGTTGGCAATCCTCCGGTGTGATTCGGAACCAACTCTGGTTATATACCCAGACCAAGCGCCGAAAAGGGTTGCCTGCACAACAGTTTCGCCAAAAAACTGTATGTGAGGGAACACTTTTTCGTAGTTACCATATGGTCAAAAGCTTTATTTCCTGTAATACTGGGTGTCTATTACAAAGAAGATGTGTGAATGATGGACAAGTTCATCCTTTCAGCCAAAAAACGCATTCTTGTACCTGGCGTATTGCTTGTGGTCTTATGCGGTTGGTTGGGAATTTGCTACGCACATTATATGAGTTACTGGCACGGTACAATTTTTCGTGTCCAGACCACAGATTTCAATCTTTTGCACCGCACTCTGCCACCTCTTTTGTCGCGCATGATTATCGAAGGGCGCGATGATCTGATTCAAGACACACTCAATTCGACCTATGGGCTTTTGGGTCTTGTTGTCACAGATGCGACAGGCAGCAATATTCTTTATAAAACAGACAAGGTTTATCACCGCGAATCCTGGCAAGCCAATGCTCACGAAGAACTTTTAAGCAAGTGCGATGAGCCTTACGACCTGTTGCTGGAAGGTGCCCCGATGGAGCCTACTTATGGCTACGAATCGCCACGTTCTCGCAAAGCAGTCAGGCTGCCCACATATGTCAATAAAAGTCAAAATAGCGGACAGATTTTGGGACGTCTCTATTATTTCAGAACAGTGCCGCCTTCCTTCCTCAAAGACATTGGTGCTTTTCTTTGTAATCCCTTTGAAATGTCGTCTTCTAGACGTGGATATCTATATATCTCAGTCAATTCACTGACATTGTCGGCGGTTCTTTTGCTTATTTTTTGGCTGAGAAAGCGCGGATTGATGCTCAAACAAAAGGAAATCGAACTGGTGCGCTCTGAGCTAAACGCTCGCAAGAAAGTGTTGGAACAGCTCACAGGCGAGCTAAATGCTCAAAAAACGCGCAAGGCATGGCTTGAAAAAGAAGCAGACCGCGCGTACAAGCGTGCACTAGGGTTGCGCAATTCGCTTGAGAAGCTCAAAGAGTCTTTGTCCGTTACATCGGCAGTCGCTGGTACCCAGCAAAACGTGATGGTGCAAATGCGTGGTCCCGATTCGACTAATGAGGGAATTAAGGTACGCCCGCCAGCTCATCCTTCAAGTGGAATACTCGATGAAATTGACTCGATTCTTCCTGGTTTGAGTGAAAATGCAAGTGCGCTTAAACAGCAAGCAAGTGTATTGCACGACTATTGCGCGACGCTCGAACACAGACAACACGAGATGCAAAGAATCGTTGACAACGCCTTTAATGCGTCCCTTGGCAATTTTGTCGAACCCGACCCGCACGCTATGGTCCCTCCTGCGATGCCTGGTGCTGAATCCATAGACATGAGGCCGTCCTAGCTCTGAGCTCGTTTGGGTGTGATAAAATACCGACTGGGGTAGATTCTCCCTATGTGGGGTAAAATACTGCATGCCCCGCCATTCTCTTAGGAGAATGGAATTCACTCGATCATGGGTTAAATACCAAGCTTTAATGAATCCTGTTTCCAATAACAGAAAGCATTTATCTCTTTCAGCCGTTCAAGATGCTAGCAGCGAGCCGGTTTATAAACGTGGCGTGCAATACTATCGTCGCAAAAAGGTCTTGAAATACGAAGAAAGCGACGATAAAGGTCAAATCGTTGCATTGGTAATCGGCTCGGAACCACAACCTTATCGAGTTGAAGTCAATATTGTTGACGAAAACACTTTTACTGCTGAATGTTCGTGTCCATATTTCGAGCCTGTCTGCAAACATTCTGTGGCAGTATTGCTCACTCATATCGCCAAGGTAAAGCCTGGAATTCGCTTCGACGTGCACGAAGGCGAAAGACGAAATGGACAGCCTGAGAAAGAAAAAGCACCTAAAGCCAAAGACTATTTAGAAGACCCTTACGCCAAAGACGCAGTAAAAGATCCAGCCGAAAGTAACGGCAACATGGAAGAGCCAAACTTTGAACTTGGGCTTCTTGTGTTGGAAAAACCACTTGCTCTAATTGTTGGAATTATTCCTGAAAAAGTGGAAGGCAAAGTCAATATTTTGAAAGTTCCCCCAGAAGTAGTGGGAACGCTTGAAGAAGGTTCACGTTTACATAAGTTGGCTCGTTATCTGACCGATCTCCCCCAGACAACAAAGGGGCAAGCGGGCGGACATCGTATTCCACGCGGTGATGAAGGCCTTGTGCTTGGACATTTGAGTCTTTGCGCCAAGCTAATAAATACAGCCGATTCAAAAGAAATTACTTTCAGTAAAAAACCTTTGCTACCACGAGCGGTGCTTTCAGAAACTGAGAATGGTGAAATTCTCTTTCGTTTGGAAGGGGTGAAAGAAGACGGAACGACAGTCAACGAACCAGTCTTCTTCATGGGACAATCGAGCTGGGTCATGGCGGACCATGTACTTTATCCAATTAATATAAACTCCCTGCACAAGCTATTTCCGTTTTTTGACAGTTATGGACAAATGACTGTCAAACTCGATTTAGTCACCAAGTTCTTGGGCGAGCTTCCGGTGCTCAAGAAAAAAATGGCAGTAGTTTTAGACGAAAGTACAGCACCTTTTCCTACTGTAATTTCAGAACCACCTAAAGTCGTCATTCAGTTAAATGAAAGGCGTGGTGCGGCTGTCACAAATAGTGAAAACGAAGTTGCCTTAGAAGTAACGCTTGGATTTCAGTATGGTGACCTTGTTTTGTCTTCGCGAGACGAGACCAGTGCTGTTGAGGAAGAAACTTATACAAGAACCATTTCAGACAATGGCGCAAGCGTTTGGGTGCGCCGTTTGTGGGATCAAGAAAGTCAAATCAGACTTTTCTTGAACAATTTGCATCCCGAGAAACTTGTGGCTGACAGATTCTTTTTTGAAGCTGAACCAGCTCTTGAGACGGTCTTTTATTTGTCAGACGAACAGTCGATTGGTTGGAACATAACTGGATGGGAAAATCTGTCGCGCTATAGGGTCAAACCAAAACCTCTTACAGTCAAAGCCAAGCTTTCGCTCAAAAAAGATTCTTTCAAATTCGGATGTGACCTTCTCTTTCTCGTCGAGGACGAAGGCAATATAGTAGAGTTGCCTCAAGATGTGGTTTTTGCTGCACTGTTCAAGAACAAAGCATTTATCAAAGCTCCGTCAGGAGAGCATGTTAGACTTCCTATCCAGACTTTGCTTGGTCTGCTCAAAACTATCGGGCAAGGACAAGAAGGCGGACTGAGACCTCTTTACCAGGCTTTGTCTGTTTTGCATGCCCTTGAGACACATGAAATTCCTTATGAGGCGGACAAAGGCTTCCAGGAGTTTGTCACCAAGATTCATAACTTCCATGACCTTGAAAAAATGGAAATACCAGCCAACTTCCAGGGGCAATTGCGCGAATACCAAAAGGACGGGTGCAATTGGCTTGGCTTTATGCGCGAATACGGGTTGGCAGGCGTGCTTGCTGACGACATGGGTCTTGGAAAAACCATTCAGACTCTGGCTTTGCTTTCTAATCATTATGCAAATAAATCGAAAGGCACAAATAAAGCGCCTTCTCTTGTGGTGGCACCGACCTCGGTTATTTACAACTGGTTGAGTGAAAGCAGAAAATTCACGCCCGATCTCAACTGTGAGTTGTTTATGGGGCGTGATAGAACCGAGCTTTTAGTGAGGCTTTTGAAAGACAAGGGCAAAACGCCTGATGTCGTCTTCACTACATATGGTATCATCCGTCGCGATTATGAAGAGTTGAAGAAAATTCAATTCGAGTATGTAATTCTCGATGAAGCACAAAACATCAAGAACCCGGAGTCTGTTGGAGCCGTTGCTTCTAAGAGTTTGAAATCTTTCCATAGATTGGCTTTGTCCGGTACTCCGATCGAAAACAGATTGAAAGAATTGTGGTCGCTCTACGATTTCTTGATGCCCGACTTTCTGGGTAATTACAAAGACTTCAACGAGACTTTCGAGCGTCCTATTGAAGCTGGACTCGAAGGAGCTGGTCTTAAATTAAGAAAAATCGTTCACCCATTCATGTTGCGCCGACTCAAGAATCAAGTTGAAAAAGATCTGCCCGAGCGTACAGACATTGTCCATCTGTGTGAATTAGATGATGAACAACGCTCTATTTACCTTGATGTTCTAGACGAGTGTCGTGAAAAGGTTTTTGCCGACATAGCATCACGCGGTGTGGGGCGATCTTATGTGTCTTCAGTTCTTGCAGCCCTTTTGCGTTTGAGACAGGTCTGCTGCGATCCTCGTTTGCTCAAGAATCGCGAAGTGCCAGATTCTGCTGGCTCAGCCAAGTTGGAAACACTTGTGCATATGGTCAACGAGCTTATCGACGAGAAACACAAAATTCTCATATTTTCTCAGTTTGTAGAGATGCTCACTCTCATAAGAAGAGAGTTCGAAAAAACTGGGCTGGTTTATGAGTATCTGGATGGACAAACTCCAGCAAAAGAACGTCTGGAAAAGGTTAACCGATTCAATGCTGATCCAAATATTCCAGTATTCCTAATCAGTTTGAAAGCTGGTGGCACAGGTTTAAACTTGACTGGTGCCGACTACGTAATTCACTATGACCCGTGGTGGAACCCTGCTGTCGAAAATCAAGCTACCGACCGGGCTCACCGTATCGGGCAGACCAAGCACGTTTTCAACTACAAACTAATTACACGTGGAACAGTAGAAGAAAAAATTCTTGGATTACAAAAGAAAAAGAAAGAGCTCGCAGAACTTGTGGTTGGTGGGGATGAAAGTGTCGCCAAAGAACTGACTAGAGAAGACTTAGAATTTCTCTTCTCGTTCTAGGTTTTCTTTTTGTTCTTGTGTTAGTTCGGATGCTTTGTTAATTTGTTTGCCCCATCTCCATGCGATATCCGTTCCGTTATTTGAAATTGCTGGGCAGCCAATGACCTCGCGCAAAGTCCCATCATCCAATTCTATTGTCCAACCCCAAAGATCTGAATCGGGGTAAGGGGGGCAACAAAGGGATTAATTTTGCCATTTTCTTGAAGTGGGGGTCAAAGCGTGAATTGTCTATTAAGGTCAACAATTCTAGATGTTCAATAAGTTCAGTGCCAATTAGCGATCTGTCTTTAATTGCTGTTCTTAATGCCACTAAATCCACTTTCAGTTTTTGATTTCCGATCTTTTGTTTGTTTTTGAATGCGGTATTGTTTGGGTTGCAACACTGAATAAGCTATAACGCTCCGGGGAATTTGTTCATCAAATCAAGAATCAGTGCCACGACCGCAAGGTCGGTCAAAAGTCCGTGAGCTAGAATTGCCGACCAGAGAGTGCCTGTTCGTTTATACATAACCGCCAGTCCCGCTCCGTAAAATGCCAGTGCAATTGAAAGCAATTCGGCTGCCACTGGATATAGTATCAGTCGAAAAATGAAATAATGGTAGAAAGCATACAGAAAGGACGAAACTATGATGCCAAAGTGCTTGAATGGTGGCTTTTCAATTTTTTCCAGTTCTTTGAAGACTATACCGCGCCAGTAGATTTCTTCGATAAAAGGATTGACTGTAAAACAGTAGATGTTCAGTATCCAGAGCCATTCTTTGCTCCATCCCATTCTTACCATCAACTCTACAGTTTTTTGATCTGAGATAACGAATTTTCCTAAAGTCTCGTAGGCAAGAACTGTTATTCCGCTAAAAGCAATTGCGATGATTGTAATTTTCCAAAAGTACTGCCTGGTTGTCCGCTTGAGTTCTGTTTGCCATAGTTTGCGACCAATTATTAGTGCTGGTAATAGACATACGTAGTGATAAATTGCGTAAGCCCAAACAGCACTGTTGAGCAAGTAAAGTCCCAAAAGCATTGCAACCACTGGAAGTAAGCTCCAGAGCACTAGGATTTGGGTTTTGATTCGTGGATTCCCCATTTATGGAACTTTCAGGCGCGAGGTATATTTAAAGATATAGTCTAGTCGAGTTTCTGTAATGTCCACCGGTCCTGAAGATTTTAGACCAAAGCGAAGAGAGCTGGCGCTTTCAGAACAAACTGCCGACCAGAGTATTGCTGACCCTAAATGGAATCTGAATTCGATCGTTGGCGATACGCGTGCTCAAAAGACTGATTTTTCACGATATCGTGTGTCTACTGGTCCGACATTTTTTCGAGACTCGCTAGCTTTATCTCATTTTTCGGACAGAGTTTCTTTGACAAGACAATTGACTCGGGCGCTTAAAACGATTCGAGAATC
The DNA here is from genome assembly GCA_964572515.1 of uncultured Candidatus Obscuribacterales bacterium. Taxonomy (GTDB): domain Bacteria; phylum Cyanobacteriota; class Vampirovibrionia; order Obscuribacterales; family Obscuribacteraceae; genus Aved-18. Next base: position 216,903 of record CAZNEW010000001.1, read on the forward strand.
AACCGAAAGTGCTCGCCGTCCAAATCAAACCGATAGATTAGCTGAGAAAAATTCTGAGCGCGAGCAGGCTGAGCGGGCAAAAGACCAACAGCTCAAAACAGCAGAGGTTTCTAAAAAAGCCAAAGCAATGATAGCATTGCTGAAATCAAATCCTGACGCCGTTTTAAAACTTGCTTCTATTGCAGAAAGTCCTCAAGGTCAAGGATTTGCCGAAGTGTTTGCAAGCATTTTGCTCGATAAGAATACCGAAAAGCCCGATCAAGAATTAGCTAATAAAGCTGTACTGACCTTAGCAAAAGACAATCCAGCGTTTGCCAGCAAGCTTGCAACAGAGCTCGTTCAGCAGGTAGAAATAGCTCAGTCAGGTCCTTTCGATGAAATTTCAAAGCAAAATCTGAAAGCTGTTCAGCTTGCTCAAGTTTTGAGCTCACCGGAAAATAAAATACTGCTTGATCAAGTTGTGCAAATGGCCGTTGCAGAACCTGCCAGAGTCGAAAATTCCATGATTCTGCAGGAGTTGACTAAAATTCAACCAACACTTGCATCTGTTGAGTCGAATCGGGACGTTGCAAAATCAGAATCTATTCAGCTGGCTTCCCTTGATACTAATTTAGTTTATACACAGCCACTCTTTGTAGAGCCAAGATCTTTGACTGCTGCTCAGATGAGCGATGTGCAACCAGATTTGACTACTGCAAATATGACTTTTGTGCAGGCAGATTTTCAATCTAGTGTAAAACCAGAACGGGCGATTGATGCAGTCGAGCTAGTATCCTCGTATAAATTTTCCCCTGAATTGAAAGAGCCTATTCAAACAGTTAAAACTCTTGTTGATAACTGGACTCCAGAGGAAAATGCAAGGATTGAAATGCCATTCAAGCAGGCAGTTCAGGCGGAGGTTTATAAAAATAAAGATGCAAGTCTTGAACAGATAAGAGACCATTTGAGCACCGAACTTGGTATCACGCAAGCAAGTAAGTTTGTAATCGAAATTCAACCCCGGGCTAATGAACGAGTCTTAGCTCTGGTTCCAAATCCGTTAGTGGTACAAGAACGTCCTGAAATTGCAGCGGTTGCGCCTGCAGTCGTTTCTGAGTCCGAAATTCAGAACTCCAGAGTAGAGTTACAAAAACTGGACAAATTCATTCTTGATCTTAATACTAATACCGAAATGAGCATGGCAAGCCGTTTTGCCGAATTTGTCCGCAATTCAGGTAACTCGATGAATACAGCTCTTGCCTTTCGCCAAGTCATCATGGCAATGTCCAAAGGCTCGAATCTGAATGGGCGTGAACTCGCTCAATTAGTCAAAGATGAGTTGAATTTCGCACTTTCGGGCAGCAATTTGGTAGTGACTGCCGAAGCGGATTCTATTGTATTAAATACCATTTCAGAGGCCGCTGGCACGCAAAGCAGCGAATTGAAACCATTAGCGACAGCAGTAATGGAGGATGCACCATCAGGTTCGCTCAGCGCAAGCCAGATAGAACAGATCAAGACTGCTCTTGTTACAGCGCTGAACGATCCATTCAAAATGGCAGCACTAGAACAAAAGCTGTTGCAAAATGGCGTATTGCAAAGCGATATAGATACTCTTAAATCTCGGGCATTCGAGACTTCTAATTCAGAGCAGATTGTCACCGATGCAATTGCATCAGAGCGCATACGCAACGATTTGATGCATCTGGTTTCAGAAGATCGAAATGAGCGTATTCTTGCAGCAGAAGATTTGCGCCTAAATAATATAACAGGTTTGTCTTTAGCTGGAGGAGAAATTGGTTTAGCGTTGGATAAGTCTGGTACCAAAAACAGTGTCCAGATTTTTATGCCTTCCCTAGAGCCGGACCAACCACCGATTTCAGTTGAGATGTTTTCTTACGGAGCGTATGATGCTGACAATCAAGAAAGCGAGCGAATGCAAGAATTTTCTTTGGCTTTTCAAACTTTAGATTACAGCGGTTTGCCTCTTCAAATAGTAGACAAGTTCGGTAATATGCTTACTGTTTCTTCCACATTTGATAATTCGGGAACCCAGCCAGGCGAGTCAGAAGACCAGAATATGTATACAGAGCCGGGACAGGAAGACGATCCCAACTTCAATCCCTACGACTATATGAAAATTGAGCCGCCTGCCATCGAGCAGAATTATTTGCCTGCGGGACAATATATTCCAGAGTCAGAGCAAGAATACGACTCTGAACGAGGTTATGACCCCGAACAAGAATTTCAGAATCAGGATCGGGAGATTCCGCGCGAAAATCAACAAGAATATGTAAATGAGTATGCCACTTCTATTCAGCCAAATTTGTCATCACTTTTTTCTAACGATATGCTTCGAAGAGCACAGGCTGCTATCGATCTTGCTCAAAATAACGTGGAGGTGTTTGTCGAAACCAGTGAAGGAGTTTTTAAAATTGTCGCAGAACAGACAGTGAATGAGATTTCTCGTCGAGACATGTTTGTCGTTCGACTTGAAGATGTGGCAAATCCGAATCAAACCGCGATTATTGCTGAAATCGAGATTGAAAACGGCAGTTTTAGTAGATATACGCCACCAGCTCCACCACCAATCAATTTGACTGGTGCTAGAATCACGTTTAAATATAGTGGACAAACATTTAGCGTTTCTGGTGAACAACTGCGCTAGTCAAAGAATTCACATCTATTTCTATTTCATTCCAAGTTGCAAGAAGTTGCAATTGGACGAAATCTTCATTCTTCGGCTCCAAGTCTTCAAACCAGAAGATAGGATTTCCATCTTGCAATAGGTCTGTTTGCAGCTTTTTGAGTCGTCCTTCGTTTGTGTGGATTTGCCAGGGAAGGAAGTTGTCCTGAACGCAGAGTCTAGCAGCTGCACCACATGCGGTGCCAATTGCCCATTCGATTGGATGAAGGCGGTAAGCCCCGTTTGTAATATGGGTGGTTCCTATATTCTTGCACGCAGCCATTACGTTGTCGCCATCGAATGGCACAAGTGCGCCATATGGAATTTGAAATGGTTTGGTTGCTTGTGCAGCGCCAGCTTCTTGTCTTCCGTGTATATCGATGGGATAAAGTCCTATACCTACAGAGTCTGTGAAGTGGCGGGAGCGCGCACCCGTGAAATACTGTGCTCCAATATCTTTTTCGGTAATTGTAGTGAGTGCCTTTATGCGACGCGATTCTCTAATATAGGGATAAAGAGATAATCCATCGCTTGAGCCAAGCAGATCTTTGCGCATCATGAACTGTGGAAATCCTTTGCCCTCACCGCTGTCGTGCGGTGCTTCGGTTTGTAGCCAGTATAAGAAACTGAGACTTATATCCTTGGCCTTTCTCAGCAATAAAAGCGTTTCTTCTTCATTCTTATCGAGAAAGTTCATATCACGCGTGTCATTTGATTCCCAGTTGATCATCGAAATATCGCGCGGATAGAATTCTTTCTGGAAATTATTTTTGTCTATAAGCCGTCTGTAAGTCCAGAATGGCAGAAGCTCTGAGGTCGTGCCATCGGCATTTTTTCTTTGGGCCAGTTCGAACATTTTGAAACCAAGCAGACTGAACTTGCGGTAGTCGCGCAAGATTTCGTAGTCCTTTGGTTTTTCGATCGTATGATTTTCGCCTTCGCGTATTTCCAAAATGAATGGATAGACAAAATCTTGAACATTCTCTTTATTGGCTTGAGCGGGGGCATGTGGCTCACCGGTAACTTCTTTGCTTTCTTGTCCAAATGTGTATTTTAAATTTGCGAGAGGAAGTAAGTCACCACATTCAGTGGCATCCAAAACGATTCGGGGAATAAATTGAATAAATTCGTTAGTGTCTAAGTTGAGACAGAGGACTTCTTCTACTTTGATTTTCTTTTCGTCCGAAGCGTCAGTGCTCTTTGTGGCTACCTGGATGCACTTGTGTCGTAGAAAAATAGACAGTGCACCATCTGCAATACTGGGCTTCAAGCGACTATCTAAGACGTCCAAGGCCGCCTGGGGTTCGAATGATAGTCTGGTAACCCATGAATTGCCCGGGTGGAAATATTTTTGTTTTTTGCCTTCTTCACTTGCAATTTTTAGATAGTGATTGCGAATGTCCAGACGCAAGTTAATGTAATCTAGTGCTGCACCCGTGGTTTCCACAAGCCAATTTTCGTCCAATGCAGACACGCCCTGGCTGGTCATCTGTCCACCAAGCCATTTGGTTTCTTCAATCAAACATACTTTTAAGCGCTTGCCATTTAGATCTGGCTTGAGTGCTGCTAGAGCAGCTGCCACTCCTCCCATACTGCCGCCGAGAATCAAGACATCGCAATCTATAGTGTTGACCGGTGGCTTTGCCGGGATGTTTTTTATTTGAAGTTCTTGAGCGTCCAAAACTTGAAATGAAATCATTGCTTAAATATACACTCTTTGTGCTTATATGATGTAAGCTTGTGTCCTTATTGGCGTCTTATAGAGTTCGAATTGGAGTTGTATATGCTAACCCGAGATTTGCAGATGCTACCGGCTCACGTTTTTTCTAAAGCGTCTAAGGTGAAATTGCTTTTGATGGATGTCGACGGCGTTTTGACCGACTCCTCTATTTTGTATATTGTCGACAATGGCAAACCAGTCGAGTGCAAGGCTTTCAACTCTAAAGACGGACTTGGTCTTTACTTGCTCAATCAATACGGCATTAGCACCGGAGTAATCAGCGGTAGAGTTTCACAGTCTGTGGAGGAACGGGCGCGAATTTTAAAATTCAAGCATGTGTACCAGGGTCACATGGACAAACAGGAAGCTTTTGAAAAGATTTTGGCTGAAGAAAAGCTTGATCCAAGCGAAGTTGCATTTGTAGGCGATGATTTTCACGATGGACCTCTTGTGGTCCAGAGCGGGCTTGGAGTGGCAGTGGGCAATGCGGCAGAAGAATTGAAATCGGTGGCTGATTATGTCACGCGCTCGCCAGGGGGTGCTGGTGCGGTGCGTGAAGTGTGTGAGCTTATACTCAAGACCCAGGGCTACTGGGAAGAAGTATTGAACAAATATCAGTTAGTTAAAAAGCCGCGCTAAGAGCTTGCTGCGCGAGTATTATTGACCATCAATTTGATTGCAGCCTTAAGGGTTGCGAAAACACCCAACCCTTCCATTGCGACGGCTTCGAAATATGGCACGCCAGTATGATTGAGATCATTTTCCAATCTATCGATTGAGGCTGCATCTCCCAGGTCGCGCTTGTTATATTGCAAAATCCAGGGGATGTCTTCGATTTTGATGCGGTTGTATTTCAAGTTGTCGAACATGTTTTTGAGCGAGTCTACGTTGGCAGACAAGCGTGTTTGGCTAGAATCAGCCACGAAAATGAGACCGTCTACGCCACGAAGGATTTGTTTGCGACTCAAATCATATTCTTCCTGACCAGGCACGGTATAGAGCACTACGCGTGCTTTGTAGCCATTAGTCAAAGTAAGGTCGAGCGGCATGAAATCAAAAAATAAAGTACGTTCTGTTTCAGTAGCAAGCGAGATCATCTCCCCGCGACAACTAGGATTGGTCTGCGAGTGAATGTATTTGAGGTTGGTTGTTTTGCCACCAAGACCGGTGCCGTAATAGACCAGCTTGTATGTGACTTCTCGTTTTGCGTAATTAATTAAGGGCATCGGTTTCCTAGCGGCTTAAATAGCGATCTATATTTTATCGGCTCAAGGCTCAATTACAAGCATGGAGCTATGTTTTATTGGCATTTTCATGGCAAACCAGATTGGAGTATGACATTTCTGCCCTTTTGTGGCACTGCATGGCGCCATTGAGCAATTCTTGCATAGTTATGGAGCCAGGACTGTCGGGAGTAGAGATTAATCCGAAATGTTCATACATGCTATTGCCAAGCGCCGCCTGTATTTCTTTTAACAGGGCATTTGCCTCATTTGTATCTGAATTGGGCAATAGTAATCCGAAAGTTTTATTATTTACTAAACCGATCATGTCAACTGGTCGCAATTTGGATTGGACTATTGACAATGCACGCCTCAATTCGTCTGGGCTTAGCTGTTGTGGTTCTGTCACTGCTTTCAGGCAGAAGCATGCAATAGAAAAGGGCGTATGGAATTGGTTGAAACGATAAAACTCGAGTGCAATGAAATAAATAAAAACTTGACCGTCGTAAATTCCCAAATTCTGGTCTAGAACTGGCTGCATGCAGCCTTTCATGGAGTTGAAGTCGAGCCCTGTATCGACCGGTTGAGGTGCTTCGGATTTCTCCGATTTCATTGGCTGGGAAGTTATTTGCAATAAATTAGAAGATACAAGGTTGAAAATAATTGGAATCCATTCCGCGCGTCTAAATGGTTTTGCTTTGAGTAATTCAGCCAGACTTTTACCGGGACCGATGGCGCGAAATACAGCCAGTTGCAGGTTGGGGTCAATAGGCACACCGCTTGAAAGATCGGGATGGGCATGAAAATCGCTATCAGATATGCGTGAATTGGGCGATAACAAAAATGCCGTTTCAGACAGCCCTCGAGCTTCCAAGTAATGAATCTGGTCATTTATGGCTGATACTTCTACAACCAGACTTTCAATTCGTCTTGTAGTTGTATTGGTAGGGCTGGGGCTCTTTTCGTCTTTGACAAAGCGAAACTTTCCATTGCGCACGGTGACGAGGTCTACAAGAACTTTGTCGCCATTTCCACTACCATTGGTGGCATGTATAGGCTCGCCATTTTGAGTATAGATATCTCCGCTTCCCTCAGTTCCTCGCACGGCTAAGCGACCGGTGAGCTTTTCTTGCATGATTTTTTCCAGCACTTTGTGCAAGGGCAAATCGGCAATACTTCCTTCTAGCTTGCCTGAATTAACTGGAGCGCTCTGAGTTTGTTGTTGAGCTTGTGTTGCCCCTGGAGCCACCGGCAATGGGGGTGGAGGCGGCGCTGAGCCCAAGGTTGAGCGAACTTCTTTGGCTTTAGGTTCAGGAACAGGGTGTTCGCCTGTGAATCCGCCTAGATTGATGCTGGACAAACTATCGTTACCGCCTTCGCTGCCTGCTACTACACCGGTCGATTCAGCCATGATAATACTGTGTATTAATCCCGTATCGATGGTGCGATGAGCCCACATGATCTTGTTTTTGGTAATTTGACTTTCAGACATTACCCACTCAGGGTCGCCAGATTCGTCTGAAGTGACAGTCAAAATAAATAATTTGTCTATACCTTCGACCGACCAGGTTTGTTCAATAACTTTTCCCTGGTCTTTTTTGGCCAGCTGCAACATTCCATTTACTACGTCGAGTTCGGGAATTCCCCAAACCTGTGGAAGGCGCGTAATTCCGGGTGATTTGCCCCCGGTTCTGGGAGCAGCTGGTTTAGGACCTTTTGAGCCGAACATGAGTAATTTCCCGTGAGTTATCCCAAAATATTTATTGCTATAAGCCTAATAACTTACTGCCCAGTTTTTCCAAAATCGATTCTTTTTCGAAGATATACTTAAGTTATGGAGTTAAAAAACGATTTCACCCGCAAGGGCAAATATTGGCATACCACTGAAATAGAGGGGCAGATTCATTGTGACCTTTGTCCGCGAGCCTGTGTGCTTAAAGAAGGCGACCGCGGGTTTTGTTTTATTCGCCAGAATCTGGGCGGAGAGATGTATTTGACCAGTTATGGACTAAGCACTGGTTTTTGTGTCGACCCAATAGAAAAGAAACCGTTGAATCATTTTTTGCCAGGAACGAGCATTTTGTCTTTTGGCACAGCTGGTTGCAATCTGGGGTGTCGATTTTGTCAAAATTGGGACATTAGCAAATCGCGCGAAATCGAAAGATTGAGTGAGCGTGCTTATCCCGAAGATATTGCTCAAGCGGCTTTGCGTCTTGGGTGCCGTAGTGTAGCCTTTACTTATAATGATCCGGTAATCTGGTTTGAGTACGCTTTAGATACGGCTCGTGCCTGTCATGAAGTCGGAATTAAAACAGTTGCTGTTACAGCTGGCTATATTACGGCTGAGGCAAGACCTGAATTTTATTCTCTAATAGATGCAGCCAATGTAGACTTGAAAGCCTTTAGCGAGCGATTTTATAAACAGCTCACGCTTTCGGAACTGGCCCCCGTGCTTGAAACGCTAAAATGGCTGAGGCACGAAAGCAATGTCTGGTTTGAAATTACCAATTTGATAATTCCGCAAGAAAACGATTCTCATGACGAATTGAAAGCGATGTGCGATTGGATTGTAAGCAATCTCGGCGAAGAGGTGCCGGTGCACTTTACGGCTTTTCACCCGGATTTCAAATTGATTGAACATCAACCTACACCAGCTACAACACTCATAGAAGCTCGTGAAATAGCTATTGCCGCTGGAATTAAATATGCCTATACGGGTAATGTAAACGATAAAAAACGTCAGAGTACATATTGTCCAAAATGCCAACATCTACTAATAGAACGCGACTGGTTCGAGCTTGGCAAATACAACATAAAGAATGGCTGTTGCAATAAATGTGGTGCCAAAATTAGCGGTGTATTCGACGACAAAAAAGGCAATTGGGGTCGTAAGCGGTTGCCAATACTTTTTGATAAATAGCTTTTCTTGCCAGCACATGAACCTTTGACTTAAGATAGTTCTAAATGAAAAGGGGTGCAGCCACTTGCAATTAGACAAAAAAGTCCTAACCGCGTATGCGCTGACAATTGGTTTTGTGTTATCGCCTGTTTGCGTTCTGGCTCAAGAGGATGCTCCAGATCCAGGTGCTTCACCAGATGCTAAATTGACGATTATCGACAAGCTCAAAGATAAATCGCGCCAACCTTTCAAAGTAGAGCCAGAAAATAATAAATCCAGCGTTATTTCTGTTCGCGACATGGTTTTTGAACGTCAAGTCGAGCACGAAAAAAATCTTATCCACAAATTTTTGCTTGGCGTGGCCATCATGTTTTCGATTATCGCCACAATCTTGTTCGTGAGTCTTCCACCTCAGGATAACGACAAGCTCAAGGCTAAGACCAATTAAATGTGGCTTGAAAGTATATTGATGTTCGTTATTGGACTTGTGTGCATCGGTGGTGGTGGCATACTAGCTAAGCAATCATTTGAAGATGCCAAAAATGTTCTTGAATCACTAATTTTTTCTATGGGAATCGTCATACTGGGATTTCTTTTGTGTTTGTGGTCTATAATCGGACCTCCAGGTTAGACACACAGGAGATTGAAAATGCGAACCATTGCCCTGGCCGTTATTGCAGTGACAGCCATTTCACTAGGTTTGAGCAGTGCGCCACTTTTGGCTAAAGAAAGCGATGGGCGTGCAGGCAATTGGAAAAAAGGTGCTCAGGGTGCGCCCAATCTTGAGAAGGCTCGCAAACTGGTAAAAGAAAAACCAAACAGCGCTGATGCTCACAACGACCTGGGATGGGCTTTACGCCAGAACGGTAAGCTGAAAGAAGCCGAAAATGAGTTGCGCAAAGCGCTCGAACTGGATGACACTATCGCTTATGGTCACTCAAATCTGTCTGTAGTGCTGCTCGACACAGGCCGGACCGACGAAGCTATCAAAGAGGGGCGTCGTGCTTGTGCCATAGACGAAAAACAGGCCATTTATCATGTCGTCCTGGGTAATGCATATGCTGCCAAAAAGGACTTTGATAAAGCCGCAAATGAATACAATTACGCGATTAAGTTGAAACCAGATTATGAAAACGCTTTTTATAATCTGGGACGAATTCTTTATGAACAGGGCAAAAAAGCTGAGGCCGGCTCTGTTCTGGGTGAGGCACTCAAGCTCGATCCAGATGATGGTCGTGTGCTTGAAATCCTTGATAAATTGGTCGGAACATAATACAAAATCAGCTCGCCTGTGGTTCTTCTACTCTGGAACACTGCTCCAGTCGAGCGAGCAACTCTTTGGCTGATTGCAAGCGGTGTTTGCTGTCGAGATTCATCAAATCAGAGACCAATTCGCTTAGTTTTGTATCAACTGTAGGCAAAGTGTCTTTTATTTGTGCCACTGCCAGTGGTGTTGGATCTTTTCCGGTTAAAAGAAAAGACATTACTGCTCCAACTGAGTATAAGTCGCTTTGCTTATTGGCTTTGCCAGAGAATTGCTCAGGCGAAATATAAGATGGTTTTCCAACTAAAGTTCCTGTCACGGTACCCAAAAATTCGTTGGCGGACCCAAAGTCAATCAAAACAAGACTTCCTCGAATATCCAGGACAAGATTTTCAGGGGTGAGGTCACGGTGTATAACGGGTGGATCTTGCGAGTGCAGGTAGTCGACTACTTCGGCTAATTGTTTGATCCATGTGAGCGTTTGTTTTTCTGAAACTGCGCCTTTGTCGTTTATGTAGTTGCGCAGATTGACGCCGTTCACTCGAGCAAGAACCATATACTGACGATTATTTTCAACGAAATAATCTATTACTTTTGTGATTTGGGGGTGATTCAAACCCGCTAAAATCAGGGCTTCGCGTTGAAATAACTCGTATGCTTTTTCGCGCACATTTTCTTTTGACGATGGTGGAACTACAGCTTCTTTCAGGATTGCAGGTGTTTTACCCTGCCATTGACATAAATAAATTGCCGACCAGCCTCCTGCAGTCAAAGGTTGAATGACTGTCACTCTGCCATCTTGTAATTGAGTGCCTGGGGTTAGTGGAGTAAATGGTGTAGTCGACAATCTTCTGTGAGCTTCTTCGAGCCATAGAGAGGTGAAGCTTGTTTCGGAGTCTTTCATCTCGTGTCTTGCACCAGTGATTTTTTCTGCCAGAGCCAGAAAACTCTCGTCTTTTGTCCATTTGTTAGCCCAGAGCGAAATGGCAGAAACCAGTTTGTCTTTGTTTTCGTAAGAAAGCAGATCGAGATTCAGTTTAAAGGGTCTTTTGTCTTTAAAATCAAATTGCATTGTGTTGTTCACAACAGTTATGTTTTCAACCTGACTCCAGAAAATTGTCTGGCTATTATTGTTCGATTTATCCGGTAGCATCAAGCCAGAGTCAGTCAAAATGAGCTTGGTCTCTTTGTGTTTTAAATATCGCTCAAACGAAATATAAAAGCCGATAAGAAAAGTAAAAGCTGCAAGTAAAATCAAAAAACTGACGATTGGCGACACCCCGCCATGAGTCAATAATGGAAAAATTATTGGCAAAGGTGCCACTGCCATGGTTACGGCAATGCCAAGAACTGCTCTGCGTCTACTTCTATGCGACATTTCGCTTTCGTATTTAATTACTGTATTACGAGTGGACAATTTGTCCGTCATAGTACTACCTCTGGTATCAAGCTAAATCGCGCATGCGAATGTCGATTGTTTCTTGTGACATTATCATTTTTAGCTGCTCTTTCACATCTTGTGCTGTTGCGGGTCTTTGCTCTGCGTCAAATGCAAGCATTCTGTTTATAAGCTCTTTCAATTGCGATTCAGGATCGGCTCCAGTTATGATTATTTCACCACCGCTGAGTGGAGTGGGGTCTTGTCCAGTCAATAAGAATTTCAAAATAGCGCCCATTGCATAAAGGTCAGATCTGGTATTTGGTTCGCCTCTAAATTGTTCAGGCGGGGTATACGATGGTCTTCCTGCCACACTTGAAAATGCAGCGGAATTTGCTACTCGAGCGACATCGAAATCAACTAATTTTATTTTGCTATCAAAACTCAAGATTAAATTGTCTGGAGCGAAATCGCAGTGCAGTACGGCAGGTTCTCTTGTGTGCAAGTATTCTAGAATTTCGCACATCTGCAAACCTAACTCGCAAATACGGTCTATTGTAAGTGTTTTTTCAGGTGTAACCAGGTCTCTTAGAGTTTTGCCTGAGATATATTCAAGAACTAGATAGGCTCTGCCATTTTCAATGAAAGATTCGTGGAGTTTGACAATTCGAGTGTGGTCGAGCGACGACAAAATTTCAGACGCGCGCTCGAATCTTCTGGTCGCTTCCTGCACAATGCGAACGTCTGCATATTGCGGAAGAATAAGTTCTTTGATTACTTTGGGTTCTTCTCGCCCTTCTTCGCTTACAAGATAAGTTGTTCCCTGACCGCCATAGCCAAGCACACGTAATACTTTGTATTTGCCATTTGCCACACTTTGAGCACCATCGCAAATTGACGTTTGTTCTTCTGTCACTGCTTCTTTGTGCTGCTGACTTTCCTTAAGCCATAATTCGGTGAATTGAATATCGGTGATACTGGTTGTGGTTCGCAAGAATTCTTTGTCGAAATTGGCATTGGTGGCATAGCGCTCTACAAGACGCAGAGCCTTTTGTCTGGTTGGCAAATCAGGAATTCGACTGAGTTCAATTTTGACTTGTTCATCAACTGGCAATGTGTTGGTCTTATCGCGCACAAGAACAATGTCGCCTTCTAAAGGGTCTTGTGTTTCATCGTTTTTTCTCAAGCGAACTTCGGTTATTTCTTCCCAGGGAATGAAGTTCATTCCCACGCCCACAGATTTGGTTCCAATAAAGACATAAGTGTGCGAAAAGATTCTGATGCCTGGAACGAGTATTCCAAAAATCATTATCAAGGCGGTCCAGATGATGGTGAGGATAGGTACTGCCAGATCTTTAAGAATACCGAATGCGGTATAAAGCATTAGCATATAAGGATTTACCGCACCTGAAGCTACAGGTACTGAAATCATTTGTTCAGGCCTCATTGGCGCTATATCCTGAAAAACTGTGGTATTAAGCCAGGCCATAAACAAAATTACTGCCCAGGCAATTATGTAGACGATCCAGAAGAATCGTTCGTTCGACTTGATTAGATTTATCACCGAATCTTCGAACTGTGTGTGTTTTAACTCGCAATTTACAACGTCTTCGTCTTGTGCTTCAAGCAAAAATTTGAGCAAACCTCGCGCTTCAAGCGGAATTACATCGGAGTAAGTAATTTTGCAATCTGGCTTTAGATTTTTGAGCCTGGCAAGGAACAAACGTAATTCGTCTTCTTTGAAATCTTCTACCGGAAGATAACTACATTTACGGTCCGAAGTGGCAATGAAAATTTCTTCTTTGAAGTCGTTGAATTTATTTGCTTCTATAGCACCAATTTCTTCGATTAAATCGACATCTATCGGTTTTTTCATTCTTCCGCGAAGAATCTGACGCCCACTTATTCTATATGTATCGGTCAAAAGTATAATAAGTGCAGTAAGCGGAACTAACATAATTAATCCGTGCCAGGCTAGCTTGGCTAACATGAATGGCAGCGCGACTATTCCGAAACCAAGAGCAAAAAATAACCCTCCCAGCGCCGGTATTATATTTGGTATCAACCAGACTGGCGTGGACAAAAGTAACAGTCTTATTTCTGGCAGGTATCGAGTAGGGCGCAGCTCGAAATCTGGTTTTACTCGCTTTTTCATCTGCTGCTTTCCACCGGATCAGAAAGCGTGAAACCCAGGAGTTTTTTGGTCATCAAGCCACCAACGAAAATCAATTCGTGCATCGCTTCATCAAGGTGCCGCTCTTCAATAGCAATAGGACTGCCTTCAGGCGCTGCAAACAATGCCGCTTTTCTCAATAATTCGTTGATAAAAGCACCGCTTGCGCCTTTGGTTTGACGCACATATTTTTCCATGTCGTCTATTTTGACGATAAGTCCTTCGCTGTACAATTCGAATAATCGTCGGCGACATTCAGTATCGGGTAGACCAATTTCGTATGCCTGGTCGATGCGTCCTGGTCGCGAAGCTAGTGCCGGCTCGAGTATGTCTGGTCTGTTTGTTGTAAGAAGAAATAAAACGTCGCTATCGTCGCTCAAGCCGTCCATCTGATTGAGAAGCTCAAACAAAAGCGGTGTGGCAACAGCATTGTGACTGCGGTCCTCGGCAATGAGGTCGATGTCTTCGATAATTATCATGGCTGGTTGAAGCCAGCGTGCAATCTCGCTTGCTCGCTCTATCAATCCCAGTCCTTGACCAGTAAGCAAAATGACTGTACGTTCTTTCATAGCTTTGGCAAGATACATTGCTGTCATCGTTTTGCCGGTACCAGGTGGTCCATGGAAAAGTACACCACGTTTCAGTTTACGCCCGGCTTCCAGCATTGCTTTGCTGTACTTGCTCACTTCTATTGTTTGGCGCTCGATCCGCTGTAAAAGACCGTTTGGCAAAATTATTTTTTCACGGGGAACATCGGGCAAACTTTGAAAGTTTATTTTGTTTCCACCGTCTTTTCCGTCAAGCGAAAGAATTTTTCCGCGATAAACATTATGAATAGTCAGTTTGGAGCGAATATCTTCCATGAAAGCTTCGGCCTTTTCTTTCGTTTCTGCCATCACTTCCAGTATCACTTTGTTGTCGCCCAGTCCAAAGCTTGCTTCGTCGGCACGCAGCACTGTGATTAACTTTTCGTCGTCAGATTTATGGAAATACAAGGCTTTTTCAACGCAAGAAATAACCTTGCCATTTTCAAGTGTGAAAGTCATGTATCTTACAGGGGCAATTTTGGCACCACTAAAACCAAAGAAACTTGCAATCGAACGAGTGGCTACAAGCTCTGACAAAGTTGAGTTTTTAAAAGAGAAAACGCTTATTCCGCCCTGCCAGCCAAGCATTTCTTGCCAGCCTTTCTTTTCGGCAAAATACGCGTCGAGCGCAAGTTGGACGTTGACGTGATTATATGACGCAAATTCCTGAGTCAAAATAGGCAGATCTGTCGGATCCACTCCAAAATGATGCCTGATTTTGTCACGAAGGCTCTTCTTAGCCCAGAAAACCATAATTTCCCCAACTAGATGGCGGTTTTGAGCTTCCTCAAATTACATACCATGATAGATAACATTAAAAACTTGGTGTAACAGAGGGTATAACAAATGCATTAGCCGTAAGTTTCTGCCATCCAGGAGGTTTGTTTTGAAGCGAAAGATTTTGGCGCTGTTGGCGCTTTTGGCAGTCTTGAGCCCTGCTGCATATGGCGAGCAAGATGGCGACGTGACGATAAAACGCAATCCTGATGGGACTATTGAAACTTACGACAGCCAGGATGCTCCAACGTCATCTGGCGGAGGACAAAGTCAGAGCATCCGCCCGGTTCATTCGTACAGCAAAAAGACTTCTGATGGCATACACTTCAAACGCAATCCCGACGGTTCGATTGAAACCTGGGAAGACGATGAACCTATGCCTCACTCTTCTGGTGGTGGCTCTAGAGCGAAGAAAAAGACCGCGGCAAAAAAATCTACCGTTCAAAAAACAGCAGTTAAAAAGAAATCAAAATAGTTAGTTTGTGTTTTTGCGCTCGTACACTTTTACGCCAGATTTAAATACTAATTGGATTTTTGCATGCAATTGCTCTACTTTGTTCTGCACAGCCTTCGATTCGAGGGCTATATCAGGTTCGCCTGGCTTCAGTTCGTCGATAAGAGTAATGTCAGCAAGAATCAAATCGGCTTTTTGTCCGACCTCAATAGTTCCTTTGCGATTGCCTTCAAAAGCCGCTGCAGTCTCGCAAGAATAGTGCAGGGCTTGCTCCAGAGCGAGTCTTTGACTAGACTCGCGAGCATGCGTAGACAAATAAATTGCATAAAGCATACTTTCTGGCATCCCATCTGTTCCAAATAACATTTGGACTCTGGCGTCGGCAATGTCGCTTAATGGACATATCTCGTCTACTCGCTTTTCGAGTCGGTCTTTATATTTTAAATCGAGCAGGAAATTTGGTTGAGGAATAGCGTGAACATCCAGTTTTTTTGCCAGGTCAATCATTTCTTTAGATGGAAGCTCGAAGTGTTCAATTCGATATTTCAATCTGGTGCTGTGATCTAAATCTTCTTTTTTGTTTTGAATAATATTTAAAATGCGCTTGATACCAGCATCTCCAATTGCATGTAAAGCAATTGAGTAAGATTCAAAATCGGTATCAGCAAAGAAAATCGCATCTTCGATGTCAGTGTCTGTATCAAAAACAAGTCCACAAGTGGGGCAGTCTGCATACTCTTTGCTAACATGAGCTGTTCGCGAGCCAAAGCTTCCATCGGCAAAAAGTTTCAACCCAAAAGAATTCCAGTCTTCTTTCGATAAAAGCCCTTGATCGAGCCAATCTTTGTATACTTCTACCAATTCTTTCGCTACGCTGTGACGCAAATAGAATTGTGTTACTGGAAAGTCGAAATTATATTTTTCTTTCCAGCTCTTTCGCACTTGCAAGAATGTTTTGAAACTTTCAATATCGAAAGCAAGTAAATCATGCAAAGTTGTAGCGCCTGTTGAAAAGCTGTGCCAGAGAGATTTTTCGATTGCATCTTTCAACTTGTGCTGATTTTTTCCAATCAGAATAGACAGTACCTCAAATCCGTATGCTTCGGCAAAATTGCCATCGTCTTTTAGAAATCCAGGAATAGAACGATCTTTTAATGCCTTGCGAATACGATTTATGATTGAGCTTGTAACTATGCCACTATGAAACGATGCATCATAAACGCAGATGTTTCGCTCTCCAAAAATATCATCGAGTAAGCCAGCGTCAACGCCTTTCACTGCCGATGAATCCAGATCGATAAAAAGTATTGCATCGATAGAACTCGCACTTTTAGCGGCTGTTTTGAAAGTCTCGATTACTTGCTTTTGATCGAGCCCTGCTAGACTTATTGGTTCGAGTGCTTTTAGCATCGAATAGAAAAGTGGATGCATGTGCGCATCTGTCAGCCCCGGCAAAAGAACGCCACCTTTAATAGTAGCTATATCGCTCATGTCTATTGGAATTGCATCCAGAGTTGATTTTCTTTCCAAAGCAGAAAATATGTGCGTTACAAACCCGGTATTTGTGTCGACCAGTATTTCGATACCCTCCTTGAAACGCTCGGGATAAGGAAGAAAAACCGAGTCAGGAGTAAGTAGTAAATATCTGAATTTGGTTGAAGTCGCCATGGCGTAATAAGCTTAACAGTTTTTGCTTTGTCTTCAAATCAAATCAAAAGTAAAAGGACATGGCACTTACCAAACCATGTCCTTTCTTCTTTGCACCGGAGG
This sequence comes from uncultured Candidatus Obscuribacterales bacterium, assembly GCA_964572515.1. Taxonomy (GTDB): domain Bacteria; phylum Cyanobacteriota; class Vampirovibrionia; order Obscuribacterales; family Obscuribacteraceae; genus Aved-18. The sequence goes on from CAZNEW010000001.1 coordinate 233,813, forward strand.
GTCCAAGGAAAACTGTTTAGTTGATGGATTCCACTTTTAGCACCTGCGTAAGAGCAATTAGTTTGCGCAGACTGGCTGCTGTTATTTTTCCAGTTACTTTGGTTTGACCAGTTGTTGCAATTTGTACAATGTCAGTCAATCCAGCTTCTTTGAGCATTTTCATAAGATTTGAAGAGACTGGTTTGGTCAAGTTAAGTGTCACTCTAACCTCTAGTTTTTCTGTTTGAGGCGCAGATTTGAGCATTGAGAGCAGCTTGGAATCAAGTTTTGATTCGAGTTTTGAGTTTTTGTTTGCTAGTTCTTCTTTGTCCTTGGTCTTAACTTCTGTTTTGGGTTTGGGCTCAGATACAGAAGCCAGGTCGTCTGCTTTTCTTTCCTCTTTTAGAGCGCTAATTGGTCTTTGTTTTGAAGGTGATGAAGCGGCATATTGAGCGCTTTCAGCACCTGGAAGAGGCGGAGGCGGCAATGCACAAGGGGCTGGATAGTTGCCAGCTATCTGATTGACAGTGGCTTTTCGTTTTGCAAAGTATCCCATGCCAACTGCGCCTCTAGCGCCACCAGCTCCGCCACCGCCGCCAAATATGACGCCGTTTGTTGCACCACTTAACCTGTCGCATTCGATTGTTGCGTCATAGCTCACACCGTCTGGCATTTCAACTGGAACGGCTACTGTTTGAAGTTTGCCATTTTTAGTCACAGATTTTTCTTCGACCGCTACAAATGAGGTGTAATTGGTCATTATGTGATGATCAAGAGCCGTGCGGATAATTTCATCTTTGATTTCTTTCTTTGGATTTCCGCTTTGTGCGCCCATCCAGTCTTCTGACATTAATCGATCAACTTTGGCGCGCGCCCAGATAGAGGCTACACCTTTATTACTGGACGCATCCTCAGGGAAGTTTACATTAATAGTCTGTTTATAGGGCTTGCCAGCCTGATATCCGGTCAGGGTCACGGTTCCAGCGCCTGGCTTGAGATAGCGGCCTTTTATGTAAAGGGGCTTTTGCGCCCATACATCGTTTACATTTTTAGGAAAGACTTCTTTGATTTCTACACCATCGAATGCGACTTTTACATCGGTCAATACGGGCGAAGCTATTCGTTGATAGAATTTTTTACCTACTTCATCGCCTTTGGAATTCAGCAAGACATATTCTGCTTCACCGCCGCCTTCTTTGGCCATGCCGTCTATGAGAAATCTATTGACACTATTACCGGTGCCAAACGAAAACCAGCGTGATTTGTCACGTGATTTATTAATGAGTCCCAGAATTTCCATATCGTTTCCAACATAACCGTCGGTCATGAATGTGACTATGCGCAATCTGTGGTCATCGGCAGGAATAGTGAGCATTTTTGTAATTGCTTCAGCCATCCAGGTGCCACCATTTGCCTGAAGTGAATGGATGAATTCTTTTGCTTTTGCACGCATTTCTTCTGATGAGGGCTGCGGTTCGTTAAACAATAATCTTTGAGTATCACTGAACGCGATTATCTGGAAAGTATCGTTAGAATTCATATGATCGACTATATAACTCAAAGTTTCTTTCGCCTTCTCGAGCGGTGCACCACTCTGCGAGCCTGAGCAATCAATCAGAAAAACCATTTCTTTTGGCGCCACTGTATCTGGAGTCACTCTTTTGGGTGGCAATAACATCAAAGTAAAGTATCCTGAGCCGTCATGCAGTTTGGGCTCTCTATAAGTAAGATAGCCACTCTTGAGCTTGTCACCTGCAACGTCCCAGGAAAGAACGAAATCTTTATTTGGAATAGTGCTTTTGTTCATCAGCGATATTGATGCATGACTTGAGTTTGGCTGATTTACACTGACTTCATGCAATTCAGACTTGAGATTGCTCAGTGCAACACCAGCATCGATATCAACATAAATTGAAATGTCATGTCCAGCTCGTGTACCTTTAGCTGCAACCGGAGGTGTGATTTTTGATGCATCACCCACTCTGTCTGTGTCTTGAATACGTCCGGTTCCGGTCTTTGTACCACTAGAATTGCCAGGAATAAAGCGAGGTCCCACTACTGTAGGAAAATTGAAAGTGTATTTACCGTCGTCATAAGGAAGGAGGTCGATGTATTGAATGGTGATCTCGACTTCTTTGCCAGGTTCGATATTTGCCACCGACTGAGTAAAAATATTGGGGCGTTCTTGATCTAAGAGTGAAGCAACCTGACCGGCTTCTTTGGCTCTATCGTATATTTCTTTTGCTTCTTCTTTCTTTTTGATGGTACCGCGTATAGTGCGTGATCCTACTTTCATTACCATGTTATCCACTGCTGCCGTTTCGGAAAGCGGGAATGTGTAGACTGCCTCAATCTTGTGATCATAGGGATTATGAAAAACCTGTTTGACTGTGACATGACTAACATAACCTGATATTTTTGCTTTTACGTCTGTATGTTTTAAAGGACACTGTCCAACGCGTTTTCCAGTGGGTGACATGGCAAGAAGCATGCCTGATCCTTCCTGGTTGAAACCGGATTTCTTTTGTGTTTTTGATTGTGCCTGAGGGGTTCCCGAAGGTTTTGATTGAGTCGAGCTGCCATAACGTGCTTCAAGAGGCAGCGTCGAACTTAGCGAAAGACATGCTTGGACAGCGAGTGTCAAAAACGCTATCTGTCGTGTGTTTGTGAACATATGTTTTTCCACTCCGGTAGGTAAAAAATGGCCGCCATGAGCCGCAAAACGCGTGGCGCGTTTCGTGTGCCTATACCTCCAGACTAGAATCCAAACGAGTTTTTAGACATAGGGTTTAGACTAGTCTGGTTACGGTGACTTACCTGATTCCCTTTCAGGGTGAGGGGACACGCGAGCGCTCAAAATCAGCGCCTTGCCCGTTTTTTCATCTTTGCAGGGCGGACCTTCAAGCGAGCTTACATAAAGAAGGGCGAGGTCGAATCCGTTGGTCAAAACACAAATAGTGCCAGCAGGTCTGTTGAGCGATTTTGGAGGATTTTCACTCCACTTCTCGACCAAGCCTTCTGCAATAGACGGATCCAATGACACAACCACGCGATCCTTGTTGCGATTTACAGGCAATTCAAGTGCTTTTACGCCGCTTTCGATTTCGAATTGCTTACTTATATATGGATTCTCTTCGAGATTTGAACTGAGCTTGGTCTGAAGAGTGTCGATTTCGTTTTGAAGGCTTGGAAAAGTGCTATTAGCCATCAATTGAATGAGACGTTTTTTTGTCGATTCGAGTTGTTCAATAAGCTTCTTGTCAGCTTTTAGACTTGCTTGAGCGATAAGTTGCAGGCGCTGATAGGTTTGTTGGATGATCTCGGATTTTTGTGCCTGAGCGGGTAAAGACACAAAAATAAAGGTAGTGCAAAATGCAAAAAAACAGGCTGACAGCAAACAGCCTGTTCTTGCTGTTGAAGCGGAGGATTTAGTGTGTGTGTGATCTCTCATTCAGGTCGCGCAAGGCTAGATCCATTTCGGACAGCCAGGTGCCTGGCACTTCGACAAGTTGTTTCTTTTCCAAAAGGGCTAATTCTTTAAGATCCCAAAGATAATCGAAGTCATCCTGATAGATTCTGCTCAGTTGGCGACGATTTTTGCTTGCAAATAATTTGTTCAAATTATTCTGCAAAGTTGCAAGGTCTACTTTGACCAACTCTGTTTCGTTGGTCACAATACCAGTCTGTGCTGCTCTTTGTTTGGTCACCATGACAAAAGCCCCCAGCTAAGGAAGTCGGAATATAGCTGAATCTAATATTCCCACTCGGGCTGAAAACAGCACACAAAGCCGGTAGTCAAGTGATTAAATGTGAAGACCCGGCAGCCATAAGCTGCTGTGACCTTAGGCGCGACGCTTGCGGGCGGCTTCGGCTTTGCGTTTTCTTTTAACGCTGGGTTTTTCGTATCTTTCGCGACGCTTGATTTCTGACAAAATTCCAGCTTTCTGGATTTTTTTCTTGAAGCGCTTGAGGGCCTGCTCGATACTTTCCCCTTCCGCTACTCTAACCTCTGACAATGCTTATTCACCCCTCAGGTCGTCAAATGAATATCTGGCACCGGATATCACCGGATAGCTATCCAGATATGAAAAGCTATAACGTTTGCCATATTAGCATCCATTTACGGGGTCAACAAGCAAATAGGCGCGTTTCTTCACGCTCTGCTTAACCTTAGTGCAATGAATGAGACTGTAAAAATACCGAGTAATTGGATTTCGTCTGGGAAAGCTCATCGCTAGAGGCGCCGTATAACTTTGATTGTGCATCCATTAAACCCTTGTAAAGAGTTTCGATTTGAGACTTATCCTTTGGTTTTATGGTGTATTTGTTTTTGATTTCTAGCATGGCAATCTGATCGCTTAAGGCATCTAATGTTTTTGCGTTTTTCATTCCGCCTGCTTGTACGAGAACTTTGCAAGCATCTCCATACATAGAAATGACGTCTTCAGCAGAACTTCTGGCAAATAGAGTCTTGCAGTAATTACCAATTTGCCAGGCACCTTTGAAGGCGTCCATATCCCCAAGCTTAGCCGTAGCTAGTCTTATTTTTAATGCTTCCTGATACATGGTGAAAGGGGCGCTTGTCATGGTATTGGTATTTTCGAGCGCTTTGCCCCAATGCTCAAGAAAGGATGCAGCAGAACTACTCTTTTCTTTGAGCGCTTTTTTGACGCTCTTTGCTGCGACTACGGATACAGGCTCGACTTGATGATAGTCTTTGCTCAATTTAAGTCTGGCAAGTCGCGCGTTGCTTATCGCGAATCTGATGTCTCCTTCCCCAAATCGTTTTGCTATTTCAAGTGCCTTTGGTGCTGAGGAGTCATCTTTTTGATACATTTGCTTGAGACTGTCTGCACCAATTATGGTGTCTTCCCAGAGCTGTTTGTCTTTTTTTGAGCATGGCGCAAATGCACTTGATGGCCAGTATTTGCTTATTTTCAATTCAAGAGTTTTTGCTTCCAGGCTTTTGCCTAAATTCTTCAGTGTGGTTAATTTGTCGAATGAAGGTCCGGCAATTTCCCAATCTAAAATACTGAAATTAGTTTTTCTTTGCGCTATAACCTGGGAAAGGAGAGAGTCAGCTTCCTGATATTTTTTTGTCGCAATCAAGCATTTAGCCAGTTGATGTCGGCAATAGCTTATGGCTTCCTGATGGAATTTGACGTCTTCGCCGCTGTTTAAAATATTTAGTGCCTGGCGACTCAATGCTTCAGCTTCTTTGTCTTTATGGTTGTCCGCTGACCATCGCGACAATTCAATCAACTCAACGCACAAATCAAAACGGTCGTCGTTTCTAATATCTTGAATGTTTAGATGCAGAAGACCTCTATTAATAATTGCTAGCGCTTTAGGATAGTTATTTTGAGTGCGATATAGTCTGGATAAATTTGTACAGTTTTCGTATTCGTAGTCGAATGATCTAGAGCCCGCCCATTCTTTTTCTCCAATAGAAAGTGCTTTCAAAAACATTTTTTCTGCTTTTGCATATTCTTTATTTTTAAAATACAGCTTGGCTAACTCTTCTGCAGCATTTTCGCTATATTGAAAGCCGTTTTTTTCACCTTCTGCTAGGGCTTGGAAAAAGAGAGTTTCTGCTTTAGCGAAGTTCTTCTTCTCGACCTCGCTACGAGCTTGCTCTTGCAATTGATATGCTTTGTCGTTGTATGCAAATGATGAAGCAGTGCCGATACTAATGGTGGTGGTAAGAGCAATGACAAGTGAGCCAGCTGAAAATCTGCGTTTCAAAGTTTAATTATCCTCTACCGCAACCTGGACATACTTTCATTTCAGCATTGACTGCTGCGTTGAGTCTGTCTTTCATGACTTTTGCTTCGCTTGCATTGCCCGATTTATCTAAGTAGTCTCTATACAGATTGAGAAAATCTTTGGGATAACGATCTCCGAAATAAAGAAACTTACTTTTGTTATAAGCTTTGTCATAACCCTCTTTGACTCGGTTTAAGCACTTACCTGCCAAGTCTAATTTATTTAGTTTCAATTTGATCATTGCCAATGTCTGAATGTCGTTGCGCAAACTGTAATCTTGATCCAGAGGCTTTGTGCCATTGTCTTTGTAAAATAATTCTACTTTGGATTCTAAAATTCGATTGGCACTTTGATAATCGCTCTGCTGTAAATAGATCGAAACCAGTTGATCATAGGTTTCTGGTCTTTGATTTTTTTGTTTGCTCTGAATCGCTCTAAGACGCTCAAAACAAGCTGCGGCTTCTTTGAGTTTTTTGCAATTCAAATAAAAACTTCCCATGCTCGATACTGCATTACATAGCGAATACTGTTCCTGACCGGGATTTTTTTCAAACAAAGCCAGATTCTTTTTTTTCGCTGCTTCTGCCTGCGCAAGGTCTTTGGCATTGACCAGAAACTCTGCATAGGTGTTGTAAGTGCGGCTCATAAGGTTAATGTCATTTGGCGCGAGTTTTTCTCGCATTGATACTACTTTTGAATAAGTTTTCACAGAGTCATCGAATTTTGCTTGTGAATTCTGAGTTTTTGCTTGTGTCTCTAAAAATTCAGCTAGTTTTAAACTGATCAAACCCTTTTTCTCTTGCAGCGACAGAGCCTGTTCAAGAGCCTTCTCTTGAGGCGTTTGCTCGGTTTTTTTATTTGGAAATAAGCGTGCGATCTCATCTGCACCAGGACAAAGTGATACTGCATGAAGTGCGGTGGCTAAAGCTTCGGAATTGCTGCCAGCATATTTCTTTATTGAGCGCACAGTCCTTTGAGTTATTCGGCGTGCTTCAACCGCTCTGCTGAATCCAGTTCTCATGCACTTGTTTATAGCGTCTGCAAGTGCAGTTGCTCCTGCACCCTTGTTTGACTCCATAATATCGATTGAACTGTTTAGTAAGTCGGCCGCTTCTGAAGTTTTGCCCGAACGCGAATAAATGTAGGCAAGTTTGTTTTGGGCTTCGGCAATTTTGGGACTATTTGCAGGCAGTGTAAGTTTGAAAATGTCTAAAGCCTGCTTGCATTCCTCGGTGCTTATATTTCCATTTAGTTCGAGAAATTTTGTTTCAATCATCAATACATCTGCAAGCCAGATATTTTTTTCTGGGTCATGCCCACCCAGTTTAGCTGCCAGATCTTTTAGCCTTGAAATACTATCGCTGCAGAGTTTATAGCTTTTATCTGTGTTTTGCTTGCGTTCTTTGCGTTCGATTTCGTACTGTTTCAAGAATTTGTCAGTATCGCTGAGCAGTTTTTGAAATTGACTTTTACCTGCCACTGTTTGCGGTGAGTAACTTTGTCCGTAAGCGCAATGAAGTGAGCCCGCAACAAGTCCGATTGAAAGAGCAAACAGGTGTATGATTTCGGTTTTTTTATCCATATTCAACCAGCGGGTTGAGGCACCAGATTTGGTGATGGTTAGTTATGACCTTTGGCAGCTTCGCTTTGAGCTTGGTCCAAAGATTTGGTTTGCTGTCCGGGCAACAAGCTCTTGGATGGATCTTCGTATATCTGAGTATTGAAAAGTTTGCCCCAGGTTTTGCCCGCACGAGCCAAAATTGGAAATTTATAGTTGAGGGGCGGAGCATAAATAATGGCGGTCGGTTTTGAGCTGTCGGCTGCGTTCAAAATCATGTTTGCCATTTTGGTTCCGGCTCCACCAGCAAGCATGTCTAAGCCCGGGATTAAAAAGAAGAAAGATGTAATAAAGAAAAGCGGTCCAATCACCATGTGGCAGAGCATGCCTTCTCTCAGTTTGACAAGGGATCCTTGTTTTGGAGGCAGGTGCAGGAGCCAGGGTGAAATGACTGTGAATGGCAGAAACCCTGACCAGTAATGGCAGCGTCCCAAAATCAAGGCGTTCCAACCTTTATATAGATAGGAACAACCCAAAGCTAAGACCAATGCACCGATTGCCCAAATTGCAGGCTGAGGTAGACCACTTAGAAAATAATGCATTTTGACAACTCGCTTCCCGAAAAATCACCGCTGCTTATTAGCACTGTTAGTAATTTAGTTTACAACTTCTTCACCAGATCAGCACGTCTTTGCCTGCTTGCCAGGAGTAATTAAGTAAAATAGCCAGACTTATATAGATAAGCTACCTAAATTCACCTCCAGAGGAAACCTATGGAAGTCCATAAAACCATGAAACGCGACACTAAATGCTCAGATTGCAGCGAAGCAAAAATCGGTCAAGAAGTTTGTGTAGCCGGCTGGGTAAATGTCAGGCGCGACCTTGGAGGTCTGATATTCGTTGAGCTTCGTGACCCGACAGGCAAATTGCAGTTGGTAGCTGATCCCAATATCAACAAAGACGCCCACCAGATTTTTTCTGGTTTGAGAAGCGAATATGTGATTATTGCCAGGGGCAAACTGACCAAACGTCCAGAAGGGACCCAAAAAGCCGACCAGACATCTGGAACTGTGGAGCTATACCCAAGTGAAGTAGCATTGCTCAATACTGCCGCCCCGCTTGCTTTTCAGCTGGATCAGGCATCTTCTGTCGATGAAGGCTTGAGGCTTAAATATCGCTTTTTAGATTTGCGCCGTCCAGAAATGCAGTACAACTTGCGCATCCGTCACAAAATAGCCAATGCAATTCGAATGTATCTCGATAAGCAAGAGTTCATCGAAGTTGAAACTCCAATTCTGACCAAGGCAACTCCCGAGGGCGCACGCGATTTTCTCGTGCCCAGCAGACTGAATCCAGGTTCTTGGTATGCCTTGCCGCAATCTCCTCAGCTTTTCAAGCAAACACTGATGATGAGCGGTATAGACAAGTATTATCAGATTGCTCGTTGCTTCCGTGATGAAGACCTGCGCGCCGATCGCCAACCAGAGTTCACCCAGGTCGATATGGAAATGTCATTTATCGATGAAAACGATATTTTTAATATGACCGAAGGACTTTTAAAGGATGCCTTTGCCGCCGCCGGGTTTGAGATTGAAATTCCTTTCCAGCGTATGACCTATAGCGAAGCCATGGGCAAATACGGCTCAGATAAGCCCGACCTGCGATTTGGTATGGAAATCAAAGACTTGTCTTCTGTTGCCAAAAATTGCGGCTTCAAAGTATTCAAAGACGTTGTTGAAGGCGGCGGTGTTTTGAAAGCACTCTGTCTTGAAGGACAAGCTGGTAAAAAATCACGCAAAGATTTTGATGGCTACCAGGAATTCGCCAAAGATTTCGGTGCCAAAGGACTGGCTTTCCTTGAATTCAATGAAGGTGGCGTGCGTTCATCGGGTATCGACAAGCATTTGACTCCCGAAGAACTCGATAGAATGAAAGAGCTTGCTGGTGCAAAACAAGGCGATTACCTCTTATTGATTGCGTCTGGCGACAAAGTGGCAGCAAACGTTATGGGGCGCCTGCGTTTGAAAATCGCCGAAGAACTTGGATTGATAGACGAAAGCAAACATGTATTGCTCTGGGTGGTCGACTTTCCGCTCTTCGAATATGACGATGAAGAACAGCGTCTGGTCGCTGTCCACCATCCATTTACAAGCCCCAGGCTTGATGATTTAGAGAAAATCAAATCAGATCCTCAGTCCGCGCGTGCTCGCGCTTACGACGTTGTTTATAATGGCGTTGAAATCGGCGGCGGTTCTATTCGTATCCACGATAGAGCTGTGCAAGAGCAGGTATTCGAGTCTATCGGACTCGATTTGCCTCACGCTCAGGAAAAGTTTGGATTCTTGCTCAAAGCGCTTGAGTCGGGCGCTCCGCCCCATGGTGGAATTGCACTGGGACTAGATAGAATTGCAATGTTGCTCACAGGATCTAAGTCGATTCGTGATGTCATCGCATTTCCAAAGACGCAATCCGGCGGTTGCCCCATGACCGAAGCACCGTCCGCGGTGCCAGCTGAGCAGTTGAAAGAATTGCACTTGACCCAAAAAGAAAAGGAAAAGGTCAGGTCCTGATTTGGTGTCCAAGCTCGTAAGAGTGCCAAAAACTAGGGCTTTTACCATCCACGGCAAGCTTTTGCCGTGTTAAAATGCCAGGAAGATGGTGATGAATAAGAAAACCGGAAACAAGCAGGCTCAGTGGAAGAAACTGGGTGTTTTGTTTGCGGCTTCGATTTTGCTTTCTGCTTGCAATGTGGAAGTGAAGACATCTACCGAATATCTGATTGAAGGTAATAATTTCTTCAAAAAGCGCGATTACAAGAATGCTGAGATTTCATATCGCAAGGCGCTTGAAAAAAGTCCTAATAATCCGACAGCTCAAAATAATCTGGGTGTGATTTTAAATGAGCTTGGTCGATACGATGAGTCGATTGATGTTTTGTCGACGGCGCTCAAGACAGATCCTAAAAATCCTATTGCGCATTATGTTATCGCCAAAGCTTATCTCATGAAAAAAGATTTGCCCAAAGCAATGGACGAAGCCAAACTTGCAGTTGAACTGGATAAAACTGATCCGATTGCCTGGAAAACGTTAGGCGAAGTGGCTTTGGCTCAAAGCGATAATGATACCGCTGCTAGTGCGCTACGTGAGGCGCTTGCAATTGATGATTCAAATGATGCTACGCATCACTTGCTAGCAGTGGCGCTTGGAAATCTGGGTGATTTTGAAGGGCAGGTGGAAGAAGAACGCAAGGCTTTGTCTATCAGTGCAGGCAGTTACGAAGCCCGTCTTGGACTCATTAAAGCATTGATGAAGCTCGGAAAAAACGACGATGCTCTCAAAGAACTTAATTCTTTGCAAGAACATCATCCAGAAAATGAAGAACTGAAAGAGCTTTTGCAAAATAGCAACAAGTAGGCTCTGAAGTAGGTTTTAAACAAAAAAGTTTGATGAAAGCTTTGTGGGAAGAAAAGCTTTCAACTTACACTTGGGCATTTAGGGGTCTTGTTACCTTTACTGAGTCTTTAAAAAGCGCTGACTCGCGAAATAGACTTTTTCGCATACACGCAAACGCATATTATAGATTGGGCGAGTTCGCATGCAGAAGCATTCGGGGGCTGATCAATAGTGTAATTGGCAGATTGACTCATGTTTTAACTTTACAGCGCCCGGTAATTTTAGACAAACACTTTTGAAAGTGTCGGAATTCCTAATTGTCCAGCGCTTGCGGTTTTATTATGAGAGCAGGTTTAGCGAGCAAAGAAACTTCTAGGGAGAAAGAGCAAATTTATATGTGGCTTAAAAAATGTACGGCGGCGCTTGTAGCAGCAGCTATCATCACGGGGGCTGGTATGGGGCAGATTAGTAGTTCGAGTGCGGCAGCAGCAGCGCCGTCGGCGGAAGAATATTTGATTTCGGGCAAGCTGAGTCAAGGAGAGCGGGCGCTCAGTCTCTATCTTGGACGCGGGGTCAAGAACGATGAGGCGCGCTTTGGGCTTGGTATGTTGCAGTTTTTGAAAGCGATTGAGCGTCTTTGCCAAGACTTGTACAAGTACGGTTTAAACGACAACACCCATCTTGGTTTTCGACCTGTGCGCGATTTGGATATTAAATTGAATCCGCACCCTGAGACTGTAACCTATGAGAAACTGCATGCTATGGTGCAGAATTTTTATGATGGACTTAGCAAGGCAAATGACACCATGGCGTCTATTAGCGATCCTGACGTGAAGCTGGCTGTGCACTTTGGGTTAATAAAGCTCGATTTGGATGGTGATGGAAAAGTGAGTGATGGCGAGACTCTTCACAAGCTTTATTCGCGCATGAACAGATCTGCGCAAGTTACAGACGAGCAAGCGAAAGAGTTTTATATAAAATTCGATCGTGCAGACGTTCACTGGCTGCGAGGTTATTGCAATCTTTTGATGGCAGTCAGCCAGTTGTACCTGGCGCACGATACCAGAGAAACTTTTGATTGCACTGGACATTTGTTTTTCGCCAAAACAAACTCACCCTATAAGTTTCTGACCGGCGGAAAACATATTGGGCGCTTGAGCAGAGGGGAAATGGATTTTACGGATCTGATTTCTTTCATTCATCTCATGCGTTGGGAAGTAGCTGAGCCTGCACGTATGGAATCTGCTCTAAATCACTTTGAAGCAATGGTGGCACAAAACAAAGATATGTGGAAATATCTCATGGCGGAGACCGACGATGACCATGAGTGGATACCAAATCCTAAGCAAACTGGCGTGATTCCAAATATTCGCGTAACTGAAGAAATGGCTGTGTCGTGGACTACACTCATGGGCAAGATAGATAAAATTCTTGCTGGTAAGTTGTTGATACCATTTTGGCGGGGCGATGATGATCGTGGGATTAATCTGCGAAAAGTCTTTGTGCAGCCTAGAAAAATGGATCTGGTTCTTTGGGTACAGGGTCCGGCAGCAGCACCTTATCTTGAGCATGGCGAAAAAGTTGATGGGCAGGTTTGGCGTGATTTGCAACGCGATTTTGGCAGTAATTTTCCTGGATTTGCTGTTTGGTTCAACTGAATCAAAAAGCCCCGCGCAAGCGGGGCTTTGTAGGATACCGGGAGTAAAAGTTCGAGGTGGCGATTATCCGCCGTGCCAATCTACACTTGTAAACATAATTGTAATAGAAGGCGGATCTTCTTCTTGATAGATAACAAAAAGATCTTCAGAACGACCGCAACTATTGCATCTATAGGCTTGATCAGGCGTTTCAACAATCTTGTCACACATGCCGCAGCAATAGATAATATTTTTTGCTAAATTTGGTGACATAAGGCACCTCCTTTGTGTATTTCGTGGAATGGCTTGTGCCCTTACTTTTATTGTTACCACGAAAAAAGCCATGAAAGAAAAATGAAAGATCGATTCGGTAAATTACTACTATAGGCAAAGTTTTTTTTTGGAGTTTGGTCTTATGGAAATGCAGGATGTGAGCCTTGTTGCGGCAGAAGTTAGAAAATGTCCAAAGCAGTTTCTGGCAGAAATGGCTGAGAGCGAAAATCCTATGATGCGAATGTCGGTAGCGTTAAATCCGCATACCGACAAGAAACTGTTGATAAAACTAAGCACCGATTCTGATCCCGATGTCAGATACTTTACTGCTGCGTCATCATATGTTCCGGTTCCTCTTTTGTGGCTTTTGAAAAATGACGAGAATCCAAATGTCAGATGGAGAGCCGAATTAACACTTAGAAAGCTAGGAGTAATACGCTAGAAGAATTTAGAAATCGCTTACTTTTCAGACGCCTGATTCAACTAAATCAATCGACTTAATAGCCCTTTCGAAGCGTTCGAAAGAATTTTCAAAATTTATTCGAGCACCAGTGTCTTCAAGTATTTTTTTGATATGTGGTTGCATTCCGACAAAAAGCACTTTGACGCCTTTTTGTTCCCATTTTTCGATTGCGGTTTCAAGTGCGAATGCTCCGGTCTGGTCTATCAATGGTACGTTTGCAAAACGAAAAATTATGTATTTGGCATCGCTTAATTTATCTACAGCGTCTGCTATGTTTTTTGCTTCCCCAAAAAATATAGGTCCATTCAAAACATAGGAATATGTGCTTTTCCGAATATTTTCGGGCACATGTTCTGTGAGATGACAAAGCTCATCTAGTGTATCGAGATTAGCAATTGATGATGTTTTTGCATCGGCAAGTTGTTTTACGAATAACACCGATGCTAAAGCAACTCCTACCAACACTGCGATGATTAAATCAACAAAAATGGTGAGTAGAAGCACCACTGTCATCACGATTACGTCTGTTCTTGGAGTTTTGGTAAGAGATTTCAGGACTCTCCAGTCCATGATACTGAGTCCGACACTAAGCAGAATTGCTGCAAGTGACGCTAGTGGAATTAATGATGTTATTTGGCCGAAACACAAAAGAATTCCTAAAAGCAGAATGCCGTGAAGAGCTCCAGAAAACTTTGTTCTGCCGCCAGATTTCACATTCACCATTGATCTCATTGTGGCGCCTGCTCCGGGCAGTCCAGAAAATAGTCCTGCCGCAATGTTGCCCAGCCCCTGCCCTAAGAGTTCTTTGTTGCTATCGTGTCTGTTGCCTGTGACTTTATCCATTACAAGAGACGTTAATAATGAATCGATCGCTCCAAGTATTGCCAGAGTCAAACCATTTTGAATTACCGTGTGAAGGTCGGTAAGATTGATTATGGGTAGTTTTGCAATTGGGAAAGAAGTAGGAATCGAGCCTATTCTAGGTAGATCGAGATTAAGGGCGGTAGAAATCCATGTCGCCGCGATAATTGCAACCAAACCTGCCGGAATGCGCTTGGATAGGCGAGGTAGGAAGTAAATGATTAGAAGCGATAATAAGCTTATTAAGATTGCGTCCGTATTGAAAGCTTGATGGAGAGTAAGCCAGCTATTAACCGCTGCTAAAACATTTCCAGCTGCAGGCAGACCGAAAAGAGGTCCAAGCTCAATTGAAATAATGATTGCTCCTATTCCGCTCATGAAGCCCGATATCACTGGGTAAGGAACATAACTAATAAGTCCGCCGGCTTTGACGATACCTAGGATTATTTGAAAAAATCCTGCTGCAATTACGGAGGCAAAAACCAATTCCGGTCTGTCTGAGTTGGTGCTCAGTATGGCTGCAGCGACAACTGTCATGGGACCGGTCGGACCAGAACATTGACCCGGAGTTCCACCGAAAAAAGCTGCAATTATTCCAATTGCAATTGCTCCGTATAGCCCGGCTGTAGCGCCAAGACCTGATGCCACGCCAAATGCTAGACAAAGGGGTAAGGCTACGATTGCGGCCATCAAACCGCCAGAAAAATCTCCAACATAGAATCTTTTGGGCATCATCAAGTTATATCGTTTTTTTCTTGCTTTTTGATTGCAAATTCCGCTCTGGTTGTCAGGCGATGTAGAATACGACAACGGAGGTCAACAACATGGCTAAGAATATAGCAATTGGCTTAGATGGTTCGAAAAGCTCTTGGGACGCTTTTGAGCAATCATTGTCCTTAGCTGTAGCCATGAATGCTGTACTGCATATTGTTTCAGTTCGCGAAGGTTTGGAGCCCTCCTATAGTGCTTCTGAACTGATTCACGCGGATCATGACGCTGTGGATAACTTGCAAAAAATTCAGAATAAGGCCAAAGAACTAGCCAAAGCTCAAGAAGTCAGTGTAAATACGGTAATTTTGAAGGGGAATCCAATCGAGAGCATAGTCAACTATTTGAAGGAAAATCAAGTTGATTTTCTTGTGATGGGTCACAGAGGACATTCCAGTCTTATTGATGCTTTGCTTGGCAATCAAGTAGAAAAACTTATCAGGTATGCACCATGCAGCGTGATTGTTGTACGCGGAAAATAGCTAGAAGAATCGCGCTTGCATTGTGTTATTTGTTTTGTGCACAAAGTTCTGCATTTGCTCAAGAAGCGCAAGAATATTTAAATAATGCGCTCAATCAAATAGAATCATGCACGATCAATCGCGACAAAATCAGTTGGAATGATGTGTGTCGTCGTGCTCAATCGATGGCGATAAATGCTTCAAAACCATCCGACACTTATCCTGCGATTACTTATGCATTGAGTCAATTGAACGACAATCATAGTTTTATGATGACTCCTGACAAAAGACCAGTTGCGTTTCCTCCCGGAACAAAAAGAATGGCAGACAATCGTCCCCAAAGAGCGACACAGCGTCAGGATACTGGAGGATTTTTGCAATCGCGCAAGGGACGTATAGCACATGTTGTGATTGGCGCTATTTCGGGCGACGAGATGCAACTAAAAGACTATTGCAAAAAGCTTAGAGCCCAAGTCGCTCGTTGTAGGACATATGGCGTCAAAGGTTGGGTCATTGATTTGCGTGGAAACAGCGGAGGCAACATGTGGCCGATGCTTGTTGGAATCGGACCTGTGCTTGGCGCTGGGACTATTGGTTATTTCAACTTCAAAAATCATTTTATGCCGTGGTATTACAGGCAGGGTGCGGCTGGAGTGATAGGACCTGGCGGTGCGAATGCCAATTTTTCTATTGTCGACGGACTCAGCGACTATCACGAGCAAGCACCAATTGCGGTACTAATCGATCGAAACACACTGAGTTCAGGCGAGGCAGTGGCAATCGCATTTAAAAATCGCGCTAATACTCGTTTTTTTGGTGAGCGAACTGGTGGCTTATCCACTGCCAACAAAACAATCACTTTGAGCGATGGTGCCACAATTATGGTGACTTCAAGCTATGAGGCAGACCGTAATAAAACTGTTTATCCTAGTTTTGTAGAACCTGACATGACTATTGAGCAGGGTAAAATTCCTTGCGGGGCTCCAAACGATCCAGTGATTGCTGCAGCACTTTTGTGGATAGACAGCTTGCATTAAATCTTTCAGTTGCAGTGGGGACCTTACTGATGCGGCCGTCTTGCTTTTGACTTAAGCTTCAGTCAGTTACTATTTTCAGCTTTCATACCAATCCAACGCGGAGAATGCCATATGCGAAAATGCATTGCCGAAATATTCGTCGTTGCTAATTATTTGTTATTAGGTTTTTGCTGCTTGTATTTTGCTGCGCCGCTTTCGATTGCTTGTAGCGTAATGCTCTTTTGGGGAGTGATAAACGGAGGTCTTCTCCTATATTTGAATTTTGAACGCAAGCGGTCGAACAATTTGATTGCAATGAATGCGAAGCGACTTATTCGATCCAATTATCCGCACGCTAAATGGTTTCGTAAGCTCGCTTCCTTGTGCGGAGGCATTTTAGTTTTCGAAGGATTTTTGATCAGCGCTTTTCCTATCTTCGGTTTTTTGGGTCTGATGCCGGCTTTGGGATTGATATTGTCTTTATTGATGTTTTGGGCGCATGTATCTTTGCAATATTTGGCGCCGATCAAAGTCATCGTACTTCTTGTCTCGCAGTTGAGTTTCTTTGTGCCTTCCATTTTTGCAAACGCTTTATTCGAGCGTGCACTAATGGGGTATCACGTAAGAAAACTAAGCAAAAAACTTTTGACTTACGAGAACTGGCAAGACCAAGCCGCTGCACTTGAACAGTTGGTTACGATTGAGCTTTATCGTAAAAACTTTGCTGCCGCCGATGCGCACACTAAACGATTGAATTTTTTGAACGACGTTGATTAGGGGGGACGAATACGCGTTGTCAATAAGAGGGTTTTCTTCCCGTACACCTTATGTTCAACAATTCGGCTAAAAAGGGCTGTATACTTTGCGGCATGAAAACTCGAAAAACCACCATCCTACTGGCATCAGCACTTTTGCTTCTGGCGCTTCCAGGACATGCTGCAAACAAAAAGTTTGCAGACTTGAGCGATCAATTCATGAAAGAGTCGCTTTCACGATCGCCTAGCACAGCATCGCAAATGGGCTATCACAAACATAAAGATACGAAGACCGGACGTGTGCTTGAGCTTGATTCAATGCTTGATGATATGAGTATTGAGTTTATGCAAAGTCAGAAAGTTTTTTACGAGACCTGGCGCAAACGCTTCGCTACTGAAGCCCCAGTTGCCTCTTTAGACAAGCAGGATGCTGCCGATTTTCAACTGGTAGATGATCAGATTGCGCTTGCGCTGCTGGAGCTTGATTCAATCAAAAACTATCAACATAATCCTACTGTTGTTGTAGAAATGATCGGAAGTGCGGTTTTTCAACCGCTGGCAGGTAATTATGCTTGCAAAGAAAAGCGAGTGGCTCATGTAGTTTCGCGTATTGAGCAAGTTCCCAGAGTTCTTGAGCAGTGCAAAAAATATTTGAATGACGCGGCTCCAATTTTTATCAATACTGCAATCGGCGAGAATGAAGGCAATATCGAGCTTATTCAAAAAACTGTGTTGAAAGACATCAAGCCTGGAACGGCTTTGCATAAGCGATACAAACAAGCCGCACCAAAAGCTATAAAGGCGCTCAGAGATTTCAATACCTGGTTGAAATCCAACAAAAAGCTTGCAGGTAGCGAAGACGCCTGGAGACTAGGCGGTCAGAATTACGACCAGAAATTCAAATATGTAATGGAAACAAGCGTCACTCCCACTGAATTGTTGGAGGGTGCTGAACGTGAATTCAAAGATGTTCGCGCCGAAATGTTGGCAATAGCAAAGCCATTGCACGAAAAATGGTTCGGCAAAAAAGAAGTTCAGGACGCTGATGACATAGCGCGAGAAAATAGAATAATTGGCGAAGTACTAAAGAAAATTTCCGACGAGCATCCAAAGCGCGACCAGCTAATTAAGGCAGTCGAGGCGGATCTTGCGGGAATAAAGAAATTTATTGCCGACAAAAAGATTGTAACTTTGAGTCCACGCAATAACTTGAAAGTTATTCCCACGCCACCTTATTTGCGCGGCATTTATTCTGTGGCTGGCTTCCACAGCGCCCCTCCACTTGAGCCAGAAGCTCGCGCCGAGTATTGGGTCACACCGATAGATCCTAAAGATTCAAATGAAAAAGCCGATTCCAAATTGCGCGAGTATAACAACTACACACTCAAATGGCTTACCATTCATGAGGCACTTCCGGGGCACTATATACAGTTTGAACACGTGAATAATATCAAGCCAATGCAACGTCGCTTGTTGCGCTCGCTTTATGGAAATGGTGCATACATTGAGGGCTGGGCTGAGTATATAGCTCAAGTAATGCTCGATGCAGGCTATATGAAAGATAATCCAAAGTTTCGTTTGATTATGCGCAAAATCAGATTGCGTCTGCTTGCAAACACTATTCTCGACATCAAAATGCATACCATGAAAATGTCCGACAAAGACGCTCTAGACTTGATGATTCGCGATGGCTTTCAAACTCAGGCAGAAGCTGAAGGGAAATTGCGTCGTGCTAAGTTGAGTTCGTGTCAGTTACCTACTTATTATGCCGGTCTTCGCGAGTGGCTAGCATTTCGCAAAAACTACCAGGACACGCATAAAGATTTCAACTTGCTCAAATTCCACGATTTGGTCCTTGACCAGGGTCCCCTTCCGGTGCCGGTTGTTGAAAAGCTTGTAAATTAGTCGAGGCTCGTTTTGAAAATCCAAGCCACAGTTTTGGCAGTTGCAATTGCACTATCGATGCCAATTTCTGCTTTGGCTGAAAATAAGAAATTTACTGAACTCAGTCAAGACTTTATGTATGAGTCGCTTGCACGCAGACCTAATCTTGCATCGTGTGCAGGATACCACCGCCATGTCCATAAGAAATCCCGAATCATTATCGAACTCGATGGTGAGCTAGATAATTTCAGTGCCGAGCAGATGCAAGACCAGGTCAAGTTTTATACAGACTGGCGAGAAAAGTTTAAGCGCGAGATCGATTTAAAAACACTCGATAAAGAAGAGCTTGCTGACTGGAAACTGATTGACAATCAGATTTCTCAGAATCTGCTTGAGTACCAAAGCATCAAGTCATACGCCAAAGACCCGGCGCAGCTTCCAATGATTATTTCAACTGCTGTGATTCAGCCACTTCGTGCCCCTGACTTCACACTAGACCAGAAGCAGCGCTATGTAATTTTGCGTTTGAAAGAAGTGGGACGCGCAGTAAAACAGGCTAAAGACGTTCTTCATGTTTCATCACCTTACATGATTGAAAGCGGTCTTGGAGCGACAGAAAATGTTCTTGGCGTAATTGAAAAAACACTGCCAAATTATTTTCCTGCAGGTACAGTGAATCAACCTGCATTTGCGAGTGCAGCTAGAGTAGCTGCCGATGAGCTTCGAGGCTATGGCGACTGGCTGAAAGCCCAAAGAGACAGTTTACCCGTCGGTGACATAGACGACGACTGGCGCTTGGGTAAAGACTTATACGATAAGAAATTTGCGCTCTTCTTTGACAGTGGTACCACGCCTGACCAAGTGCTTTTGGATTGCGAATCTCAATTTAAAAAAGTTCGCGCTTTGATGCTGACACTTGCAGAGCCCATGTATGCAAAAATGTTTTCCGCACCACTAAACAAGCCTGACGAAAGCGAAGAGGATAGGCAGAATAGAATAATTGGCGCCGTGCTCGAGCAAGTTTCGACTGAGCATCCTGAGCGTAATCAGGTTATGGATACAATCAAGGCAGATCTGGACGAAGTGAAAAAGTTCGTCGCTAAATCAAAACTCGTGAGTTTAAATAAACGCATGAATCTGCGCGTGGTGCCTGCGAGCGATTTTTATAGCTGGCATACTTTTGCTGGTCTGAATAGCGCTCCTCCACTGGAGCCACAGGTCGCTGCTGATTTTTGGGTAATGCCAATTTCAGCTTCGATGCCTGATGACAAAGCAGAATCGCTTCTGCGCGAATACAATAATTACACCCTCAAATGGCTGGTTATTCACGAAGCCTTGCCAGGGCATTATATTCAGTCCGAGCGTCTCAATGCGTTGCAGCCAGTGCACAGACGCCTGCTTAGAGCAACGTTCCGCAACGAAGCATATGTCGAGGGTTGGGCAGAATACATCGCTCAAGAAATGATGAATGCCGGATTCATGCAAGATGAGCCAAAGTATAAGTTGTGTATGCACAAGATTCGGTTGCGTTTGATTACAAACACCATGCTCGATATCAAAATGCACACTACCAAAATGACCGATCAAGAAGCGATTGAACTTCTGATGAAAGGCGCGTTTCAGAATTTGGCAGAAGCACAAAACAAATTGAAACGAGTCAAACTCAGTTCGTGTCATTTGCCTTCGTATTATGTCGGAATGCGCGAATGGCAAAATCTGCGCGCCAAACAAGAGAAGCTGAAAGGCAAAGATTTTGACGCTATGCAATTTCATAACAAAGCACTGGACCAAGGTCCGCTTCCTGTGTCGATGTTGGAAGAGTTGCTGAATTAGCGATAGATGACGAGCTGATCGGGAAACTTGCCTTTCATATGGACATTTTAGCAAGGTTTGAGAACTGCAGGGATACCACGTTTCAAGCTGACAAGTGAAATTGAACTTTTTCATTTTCGGAAACGTCTTAATCCATAGTGGGGTTTTTCAATTTGTTGTACAATTGTTGTACGGAGCTTTTATGCTAAAGTTTCGAAAGAGTGCCTTTAAGCACGGCATCAGTAGAGAAAGAATCGAGCAGGTTCTATCAGACGAGTATGGTCCGACCTTGTGGATTGAAATTCATCCAGATACATTAGGGCGGGTGCAGGATATGGTTGTTGGCTATGACAATAACGGGATGTTGTTAGAGATTGGTTTGACCTATGTCGAGGAGACTATCTTTATTTTTCATGCTGCAAAAGCAAGTTTTAATTGGAGACTAAAGCACAAGGAGGAGTTCGATGCCTCGAACTAAAGAAGAGGAAGCCGAAAAAAGACGTATTCGAGTTCGCCAGGCTGCATTGGACTCAATAGCATCGCGTGGTCAGTTCAATTTCAGGCTTGACGGAAACGACATAAAAAGGCTTTATGCTTTTGCGAAGAAGTGCAAACGACCTGTATCATCGATGGTTCGAGAGTGGGTTTTGGATCGTCTCGAAAAGGAAGAAGGGAAAAGAATAACTTCTCCGCCTTGGGCTCGCTCGATGGAACAACGAATTGCAGAGTTAGAAAAAACGATTCTGATGCTGGTAAACGAGCTGCAATCTAACCGATAGAAGCTGCATTGTAGAGAACAAACTGACAAGGCCTGATTGAACTTTTTGTTCCGTTCAGACGTATTATCTCTTGAGTCGAGCGAAAGAACGGAGGCAACGAGTAATGTTTGCACGTGTTTATTCTGGCGCCCTTGCTGGCGTTGATGCTTATCGGGTCGAAGTCGAAGTTGATTGCTGTGGTGGCATTGGACAAATAAATATTGTCGGGCTTCCCGGAGCTGCTGTAAAAGAATCGCAAGAGCGAGTAAGGTCTGCTATTAAATCTTGCGATTATTTGTTGCCACCAGCCAAAAAATGGGTCGTAAATCTTGCCCCTGCCGACACTCGAAAAGATGGTCCTCTCTACGATATGCCGATTGCGGCTGGACTGCTTGCATCAGTCGGTTATATCCCGGCAGGAAATCTAGCCAATATCTGGATGGTCGGTGAGCTCAGTTTGAACGGCTCTGTTCGACCAGTTTCGGGAGTACTCTCAATGACGATATGCGCCCGTGAAATGGGAGCCGAAGGAATCATCGTACCTGAAGACAATGGACCTGAAGCAGCGCTTGTGGAGGGCATCAAGGTCTTTCCCGTTTCGCACTTGCAAGAAGCACTGAATATTTTGGTGCGACCGGAAAATGGAAAAGTCTTTTATGGCACAACAAAACATCGCTACCAGTCTATGGCATCAAATGCGGTGACGGATCTCGACTACGGCGATGTGAAAGGCCAGACCAGAGCAAAAACCGCACTAATGCTGGCTGCTGCTGGAAGACATAATGTTTTAATGGTCGGTCCGCCAGGTTCTGGCAAGTCGATGCTTGCAGAAAGATTGCCTGGAATTATGCCACCATTAGAGTACGAAGAAGCAGTCGAGTTGACAAAGCTTTATAGCGTCGCAAAAGAGATAGATAAGAAAAATGGGCTGGTAATCAGTCGTCCATTCAGGGCGCCTCATCACAGTGCATCGATACATGGCTTAGTAGGAGGAGGTTCGGTTCCAAGACCTGGAGAAATCTCTTTAAGTCATTACGGCATTTTGTTCATGGACGAGTTTACGGAGTTTCCCCGCACTCATATCGACAGTCTGCGCCAGCCTTTAGAGACCAACCGGGTAACTATTTCGCGTGCGATGCAGACCCTTACTTTTCCTGCATCATTTGTGCTGATAGCCGCATGCAATCCCTGTCCATGCGGTTACAAGAATGACACAGTTCAAAGCTGCGTTTGTACCTCAGGGCAAGCAATGCGTTATTGGGGTAAAGTATCGGGTCCGATTATGGATCGAATCGATATGCGTGTAGAAGTTCGCAGATTGTCTCAAAACGATCTTTTAATTCAGCCCCCGCCTCATGAGCGGACAAAATGGATGAGACAACAAGTCTTAGCTGCAGTTGCACGTCAAAAGGCGCGAAATATTTTCGACGGAAAATTTGTTTATAACGCCAATTTGAAACATAGGCAGATTGAAAAAGTCTGTCACTTAAATGCGGATTTGAAGAGTGAGCTCGTCAGCGCGGCGCATAGGTTTGGATTTTCTGTAAGGGCTTACGATAGAGTGCTTCGGATGTCTCGTACATTCGCCGACCTGAATGGTCATGAAAATATCGAAAAGGAGGACCTCAACGAAGCGCTGGGATATCGGGTTGTTAAATTGGAATTTTAATCATCCAAACGGGCGGTTTTAGTCCATCAGTTATAGGGCATTATTTTGCCATGGCGGAGAAAAACGGGGCATTGCTGAAAGAACTTCTGAAGGGGTCAGGACTGATTGAACCCTATGTTCTGGAGCAAGTCGCAATCGATTCCGAACGTCTGCATATATCAATAGACCGAGCTTTGCAACTTTCTGGCCAAATTCCAGAAGCTGCTCTTAATATGGTTTTGCGAACCTTAAACATGGTGGAGTCAAACAAAGTCAGCGTCAACGCAGCCTCGCGTGCCTTACGGCTTGCCAGTCGCGAGAATATCGAAGTCGAAGAAGCACTGTCTATTCTCAAAGATTTGCACAAAACAACGACTGCGGTGAACACTCTGGGCAACACTTTGACCAGGCTGCTTTTGTCGGCGGATTTGATTAACGATGCACAGTTTACTCGAGCAGTTGCTACTTCTACCCAGACTGGCATAATGATCGGGCGGATGCTTTTGCTCAACAAAGATATCAATATCAAAACTTTGTCCGCAGCAATTTGTGCTTGTTTGATGCTTAAAAACAAAGAGATTGAGTTCAAAGAAGCTGTCGAAGCGCTAAAGCTTGCGTCTAAGCGCTCGCTTTGTTTTGAGCAAGCGCTTTTTGAGCGAGGTTTGTTCAAGCAGCCACGTGCATATGCAGTATCGCTTGGTGATTTGCTTGCGATGTCCGGCATAATCACTGAGATTGATCTGCTCGAGTGTCACGAACTCGAGATAGCAAAAGAAAAAGATTTATCCCAGGTATTGCTCGAGCAAGGCCTTGTTTCAAGAGAACATATGGAAATTATCGTCCAAGTGCAGGGGATGATTTCGAATCAGGACATCAAGCCTTTTATGGCAGTGAGTATATTGCGCCGGACACTAAAGCAAGGGGTCAATATTTTTCAGGCGGTTTCTGATTTAAAGGAAATCGAAAAGAATATTGCGGCGACAACTTCTAAAGATCAAACCAAGATAGGTGAGTTGCTAGTTGCTTCGGAATGCTTGAGCCGTGATGATTTGAAAATGGCGCTTTCAAAACAAGTAGCCGATGATGGCATTAAGCTTGGGCGCATTTTATTACAGATGAATTCAGTTAGTGAAAAGGCATTATTCAATGCCTTGAGATTACAATCGCTAATTAAATACAAATGCCTGACGGTTACCCTGGCAATTAAGATTCTTGGCGAAGCTCGATTACACGACGAGGCACTCGAGAGTACTCTTGCTCGCATGAATTTGTATATGCCACCAACTATGCAGTGGTTCTGGGTTTAGCGACGATAAATGTCGGCGCCCAGTCCTCTGAATTTGGCTTCGAGATTTTCGTAACCACGATCAAGGTGTTTGAGTTCGGTTACTTCGGTTACGCCTTCAGCACACAGACCAGCGATAATTAATGCTGCAGCTGCACGCAAGTCGCTCGATTTGACTTCAGCACCAGATAAACGTGGAACGCCTTTGACTACAGCGGCATTGCCTTTGATAACAATGTCTGCGCCCATGCGTCTGAGTTCTGCTGCGTGCATGAATCGATTCTCGTATATAGTCTCGGTCAGAATCGATGTGCCTTCTGCAATACACATCAAGGGCATGATTGGAGCTTGCAAGTCGGTTGGAAAACCAGGATAAGGAAGAGTTGTTGCATCAACTGCTTTTAGTCTGTCGTGCATGCGAACTCGAATTGAATCTGGAGCGAAGATAGAAATTTCAGCGCCCATTTCGTTGCATTTGCTAATTACAGAGTAGAGATGCTGTGCATTAACACCGTGCATCATCACTTCGCCTTTGGTAGCCATACAAGCCATCAAGAAAGTACCGGCTTCTACGCGATCTGGAATAGTGTCAACTACTGCACCGTGAAGGTCTTCCTGGCGAACCCCTTCGATTGTAATCTGGTAGGTCCCAGCGCCTTCGATTTTTCCGCCCATGGCATTTACCAGTTGAGCGATGTTTTGAATTTCAGGATCTTGCGCCGCGTTTTCAATGATAGTGGTGCCTTCTGCCGTTACTGCAGCAAGCATGATATTTTCTGTCGCGCCGTTAGATGGGCGGTCGAGATAGATACGAGTGCCGGTGAGTTTTTTAGCTGTGGCGGTAACATACCCGTGCTCAACTTTGATTTCAGCGCCAAGTTGTTTTAAACCGCGCTCGTGCAAGTCTATTTTGCGCTCACCAATGGCACATCCGCCGGGAAGTGAAACTTTGGCTTCTAAGCAGCGGGCAAGTAATGGACCAAGTACGCAGAATGAAGCTCTAAGTCTTGTCACTAGTTCGTATGGTGCTTCTGTGTCAGTAATGTTGGTGGCGTCTATGGTGACTTCTCCATCTCCAATCTCAACTTTGGCACCAAGGTGGCGGAGCAGCGCTGCCATTGTGTGCAAGTCGGTGAGGTTGGGGACATTTTTCAAAACTGTTACGTCTTTGGCTATCAACGCTCCAGCCATCATTTTCAATACAGCATTCTTGGCGCCATGGATGCGAACTTCGCCATTGAGTGGTTTGCCGCCGCGGATAATTATGCGAGGTTCTTCGACTGGCGGATTTGCTCCATTCGCTTCGTTCAAATCTTCGATATTGGTTGGGTTTACTTCTGACATATTTGTCTGGGATTGCATTTGCTGACCGCCGGTTCTAGTAATAAGGTAAGTGGATGGACTCGCGAAACCTGTGCTTTTAGGAAGGCTCGGATAATTTCTGGATATGTAATGCGCTTTTTTTAGGGTTTGCCCGGCTCAGCAAAAGAGAGGGTCCCTGGAAATAAGCTACACTACTTAGTTTACAATCATCAAGTAAACCCTTTGTTAAAGGAAACCTATGGTATTTAAAATCAAATCTATGTTTACTTGCATCTTTATATCTCTGAAATGACGCATGGTTGGCGGGTGTTTGTATTTTGAAAAGGTGGAATTTGGGATTCATGTTAAAAGGTCGTAAAGGGAAGGATATCAAGAAGGTCTCATTTTCGATATATTGCGGCATTTCGCTGCTTGGAATTCTCCTCTTGAATTCCTGTGCCATGACCGAGGAGATGCGTCGAATTCAGGCGGTTGAAGCTGAAAAAGCGCGCAAGGCAGAAGGACAAAGCAGCAATTTATCTGGCGAACAGATTTTTATCAGGACCTGTAACACCTGTCACGTAGGCGGTCGCAAAGGAATGGGACCTGCTCTGACAGAGATAAACGAACATTTTCCCTCCGACGAAAGACTGAAGTCTTTCATTCGTCAGGGTGTAGGCATGATGCCGCCACAACCACCTGAAGTGTTGAACGACCGAGAATTGAACAGTCTCGTTATTTATTTGCGCGAGCTGGCTCCCCGAGTGAAGGAGGAGCTTGCCGAAGAAGAGCGCAAAGCTGCCGAAAGAGCTAAAAAACGGGCGGAAGAGGCTGAAGCTAAAAAGCAGGCACGCAAGGCACGTCGCAGATAACTACGGCGTGAGCAAGTAAAAGAACCAGACCACTACTATAAATAGAATGAGACCGAGCATTATCCACGATACCAGTGCCGGGCTTTTCATCATAATTGGCTGAACCGGACAGTACTTCAAAAACGACTTGATGACTTGTTCGCGCTCGGCTAAATATATTGAAAGTATAGCTAGCGGCCATATGCGTTTGCTTTCTAGATTTGGACGATACAAAACAAGAATGAGTTCAGGACTAAGATACACATTTGCGACCTGTTCCCAGTTAACTGTTTTGCGCTGTGTCCAATATGGACCGCGATATTTGATACCACGATTGCTCAACTGTAATCGCGAGGGCGCGGTGTAGGGGCGCAGACCTATTAGAAAGGCAATTATTGCTACTGTGACGAAAAAGCCTTCGACGTTTAGAAGCAGCTTCCAGTTATGAGTTAAAAATAGTGGCGACCAGCAAAATTTTGCCAGACCAAGATAAGCTGAGGCGAGTAGAAGGCAGAAAATTAGTTCGGAAGGTTCTTTTGCTTCGACGAAATTATCTTGAGTTTCGGGATCTGACGCACTTCCTAATGCGCCTATTCTAGTTTTTGAACTTTTTGGATCCGGCTTTGAATCGTTCATAGTATTTCAAAGAGTAACACAAAGAAGGCAGTAACAAATTACTAGAACGAACCGAACAGCTCTTCATGGGCTTTATCGGCGCGGTCTTTTACAGTGGCAGAATCGCTATGAGTTCCAGCGCCAAGTGAATTGGTTGAGACCTGTTTATAAAAGTCGGTGTCGAACGGTCTTGTGCGCACCACAACAGGCATTGGCACTGCATAACCAAGAATAAGGGCTTGTTGTTTGGGATCCATTTGTGAAAGAACAGTCCTTAGTGTCTGGCTGCCGGATACTCCGGTGAAAACTGCGTCTATATCTTTGTCGTCGTTCAAAAGCGCTGTTACTCGAGTTCCTATCTGGCTCAGCACTTCGGGATCTATGCCTGAAGGTCGCTGGTCTACTACTAAAAGGGTGACGAAGTATTTGCGCATTTCGCGCGCGATGATACCAAATATAGTTTGCTTAGCTGTTTGAGGAGAAAGAAATTTATGCGCTTCTTCAATGACAATCATAAGTTTGCGCGGCGGCATCACTTTGTCTGGATTTGCCGTATAAACCTCGGTGCGTTTGACATATTCGGAGTGCAAGCGACGAGTGATGATATTTGTTGCAAGCATGTACGAAAGTAGATTGTTTTGGCGACCGAACTCAAGCACGATATGTTTGCCAGCTTGAATGTTCTGAATGATTTCTTCGATATAGTTGTGATTTACTCGGGGCTTTAGATATGCCGTTTTTTGCACAATAGTGTTCAAGCGTCGTTGCAACGTTTTGATTGCAGTTGGATGTCCTTTGTGCATTTGAGTGAACTCTTCGATTTCTTCACCCGACATATCTAGCAGTGCGGCGATCCAGTCTGCACCGAGCTTTTCTTTTACAATGTAAGCGTTTTCGAGCGTTGCTTCTGAAAGTGCAAGTTCTACTTTGAGTAGGTCGAGGTCTTCAATTTCTATCTGGTTATATCCAATGTATAGTTCGCGGGCGTCAGGGATTCCGCGCGCTCTTGATGAATCTGCATCGAGGCTGAAAACCACTACTTTGTGTCCAAAAAGTTGTTTCAAACCTTTGACACGTGGTGCCGATTTGCTCTCGGACATAGACTGCCAGCCGTATTCGTTGTGCATGTCGAAAATGAGAGCTGATGCGACATCTTTTTGAATGATACCACTCAAAAAGATACGAGTAAGAAATGATTTGCCTGTGCCAGACTTACCAAAAATTCCATTGGAACGCTCGATAAAACGGCTCAGATCCACGCATACAGGCGTTTCCATATTGAGTGGTTTGCCTACATAAAAGAAATTGTTCTGTGGGTCTGCTTCATTTTCTTCGCCAAATACAAGTGCAAAATCTTTAGCGGTTGCTTCATATACCGGAGAAAAGTGACTTGGAATTGTTTTAACCGGACGAAGCTCGGCTTTGTTTGCATCGCCTTCTTCGCTCTGTTCGAGCATGAGCATTGGCTGAACTTTTACTGTGCCAAAAGTGCAACTTTCAGAAAGCACGCTCAATAAAAAATCGTCCTGAGGGGGCGGATTGAGCAAAATAGATGGATTAGCCGCACTAAGTGTGACATCGGTCAACATGCTAAAAAAGCGCGTGGATCGCCCTTCTATAACTACAAAACGTCCGACCCGCAAATCCTCGACGCAATAGTTAGGTTGAAGGCGCATTTCAAGCCCGCTTGAAAGAGACCCCTGTGTGATTATTCCTAGATGATCTTTGCGCATGGAGCGCTATTCCGCAAAGGCTGTAACAGCTTCTGGATTGAAGCCTAGTTCTTTAGCAAATCTTTTCAACAGTTCGATGCGATGTTCTTGGGCAAAAGTTTCCTGGCTCAAAACATTTGTTTCGTCCTGACCTTTGTACTCGATGAATGTATATGTTGTAGGTGCTTTGAGACTACGTTCTAGTCGAAAGAGGTTGCCATTTTCGCCCACCGCGCCGACTACGCCCCAGACACCGTCTAGAGCTTTGACAATATCGCCGGGTGTATGAGGCCATTGTGCGCGCTGAAGAAGCATGGTTTCACCGACTGTTATGGTTATGGGGTGTATAAAAATCTGTCCGGGGAGGGACTTGAACCCTCATGGGAAGCCCACACGCCCCTCAAACGTGCGCGTCTACCAATTCCGCCACCCGGACTAGCATACGATCGCCTGGGCGATCAGAGGGCATGGATAGCATTATGCCATAAAAGGTCTAATTTAGAACTCAGCATGAAGAGGTGTTATTTTCTCTTTGCATCGTGCGATTTGCAGGTAGCCATCGGGGTTTAGACTGGCTCTAGCGTAAAAATTTAACTTAAAACCGCAAAATTCAGGCTATATAAGGGAATAAGGAGAAATGTGGCTAGAATGGGCTATCTAACGTAAAATTTAGAAAAGGGAGCCAGGTCTTAGTAAGCAGAATGATTGAGATGCATGTAGCCGTTATCGCTCTTGATGCTCGAAATGGGCATCCGATCGTTCTCCTCAACGACAGTACTAAAAGACGGGCTTTACCCATCTGGATTGGGATGTTCGAAGCTAGGGCAATCAGCAGTGCGCTTGATGGCGAGAAACCCGAACGCCCAATGACTCACGACTTGTTGCTCAATATGATCACTCAGCTGGGTTTCAAAGTCGACCGAATCGAGATAAACGAACTTTCTTCGAGCACTTACTATGCAACAATCAGGTTAGTAATAAGCGATTCGCGCCTGGATACTACAAAAGCAATCGATGCAAGACCCTCGGATGCAATAGCGCTGGCTCTTAGAGCTAAAGCTCCTATTTTCGTGTCGCCGCAAGTAGTGCACGAAGCCACTGTTCCTGCCGATTACGAAAAAGACGAAGCAGAAGCTCAAGAATTCAAAAAGTTTGTAGACGGCTTGAACGCGTCTGATTTCAAATCTCTGGGCGAACCTGGCATGTAAATGGTCGCAAAAAGCGACGTGGTTATTTGTTTCGCGAAAGAGCTGATTTGAGCGCCGTTTCTAGCGTTTCGATCTTGGCTTCGAGCAATCTTACTTTGTCTGATTGGACCTCGTTTTGCAGCTTCTGGTCTTGCTTTTCCCATTCGCCAACTATTTTGTTCGATGCCATTTTTTTACCTTGACGAACAAGGGCAAAAGACAGAACGGAAACCACACCCAGGGCAAAAGTGCCAAGTGCTAGAAAGCCCGGAGCAAGGTCGAGACCAGATCCAAAAATCGATATTTTTACTGGTGTGGTGTTTGAAAGGGCTATTGCCAGAGTTATAACGCTGGACAAAACACATATTATGATTGGAACTATTGCATTGCTCATAACGCTTTACCAAGTTTAGTCAGCAGATTGGCGAAATCCTCGGGTGGATCAGCTTGTAATTCTATCAATTCTTGTGTAACTGGATGAGTAAAAGCCAGTTTATAAGCGTGGAGGGCGTGACCGACAAGCCCTAGCTTCGCCCGTTTTACAAGATTTCCTGTTGTTTTGTTATTGTAAACAAGATCGCCTACTACAGGGGCTTGAAAGTGTGCCATGTGCACACGTATTTGGTGGGTTCTGCCTGTTTCAAGGTCGCATTCTACCAGCGAATATTTGGCGAATTCTTGCAATACTTTGTATTTGGTTACTGCGCGTCGTCCTGTTTGGGTAATAGCCATAGCTTTTCTATCTTTGGGATTGCGACCAATCGGTTTGTCTACTACACCTTCTTTTGTTTTGAGGTGTCCTTCAAGAATAGCTAAATAAGCGCGTCTTGCAGTCTTTGCTGCGATCTGAGCAGCAAGTGACTGGTGAGCGGTATCGTTTTTTGCCACCATAATCAAACCGCTTGTATCTTTGTCCAGGCGATGCACAATGCCAGGGCGCATAGTGCCAGAAATCCCAGATAAATCTGATCCGCAGTGGAACATCACTGCGTTGACGAGTGTTCCCGACGACACTCCAGCACCAGGATGAGTAATCATGCCGGCGGGTTTATTGATTACAAGCATGTTTTTGTCTTCAAATACAATGTCGAGCGGGATATTTTCTGGCTCTACAGATAGTGGCACTGGTTCGGGCACATTTAGTGTAATAGTATCGCCAGCTTTCAACTTGAGCGAGGCTTTGCCTGTTTTACCGTTGACTTGAACAAATTCTTGATCGATTAGTTTTTGTAAATAGGCCCGGCTGTGTTCAGGTAGTTCGTAAGCAAGAAACTGGTCAAGACGCGGATTGGAGGGAAGTTCCGCTGCTTGCTCGAAAATTATTTCCAGTTCTTCTTCACTCATTTTGCGCTTTTTCTTGTTTGTGTTTTTGCCACAAGGCTATGTATAAGAGTCCGATGCCAATGTCGATACAGATGTCTGCCACATTGAAAATGGGAAAATTGATGAAAGCAAAATCCAGGAAGTCTGTCACTTTTCCGTAATTGAATCGGTCTATAAGATTTCCTATTGCGCCGCCCAAAAGAAAACCG
This sequence comes from uncultured Candidatus Obscuribacterales bacterium, assembly GCA_964572515.1. Classification (GTDB taxonomy): domain Bacteria; phylum Cyanobacteriota; class Vampirovibrionia; order Obscuribacterales; family Obscuribacteraceae; genus Aved-18. The sequence continues at coordinate 265,329 of CAZNEW010000001.1, forward strand.
ATTGCTGCTCGTTCGGTGCAGTTTAACAGTGGACCTTTCAGTTCTCTTTTTATCCACCAGCCCACAATTGCAAGAGTCAGAATACTTGCAGCCCCAGTTACCATCCAGAAATTGTTGTGACCAAAAGAAAATGCGCCACCAGTATTGGTGGTAAGGGTAAAGTTTATAAATCCAGGAATTGCTTTGATTTCTGTTCCTGGCACTAAATTTGATTTAGCCCAGATTTTACTTAAAATATCTGCGCCTAAGCTTATGAACAGGAAAACAAAAGTGGTTATTTTCGAATTCTTATTCAAGAGTTTCGTCGTTTGGATCGGGAGTCGGTGCCGGTGCTTTTTTAGAGTCGGCTTCAGTAGTCTTAGTTGAAGGTTTTACTATTGGAGTGTTGAATGGCACCACATTCAATCTGCGCGTAATATAAGTCAAGCCTTTCAGCTTCATACGCTCAGTTTCGCCGGTGCCAGTTATACCAATTGTTGCCATCAACAATTCGTTGTGGTTGGAGGAATTGGCTCGAATAACACGCTCGATAGTTTGAGACTCTTCGTCTATTTGTCGCCAGACTTCTGTGTGTGTGACCTGGGGGTATTGCAAAGGTTCTGAAGTAATCGAGCCCACTGCCAGAAGTTCGGGTGGTACTTGCACAAGTAGTTTTGCTGAAAATTCTTGTCCAGCTTTCACTTGTTCTGGGGCGGTGAAAGTCGCTTTTAAGTTGCGCGCTATGCCAAAAGCAACACGTACGCGCTCATAGTCTATGCGGTCACCTATGATTTTCCACTCGTCGCCGATTTTCTTTAAAAAGAGCTGCCCTTCAGACACAGACGATAATTCGCCTTTGCCTCCTATGGCTGGCAATTCTTTGGCTGTGTAACCAGTGGCGGTATCATGCGAATCGACAGTTGCAAATTTACCTTCGATTCGAATCTTGCCCATTTTAGAGGTCGATTTGGCGTCTGGATAGTTTTTCCAGAGATCTTTGGTTAATTCCAAAACAGATTTTTTATCGAGACCGTCATTGTTGACATAGTCGTCGGCGTAATGACGCATGACTCCATCGAGATCGTGCTCGTTCCATTTGCGCTCGAGAATTTGCAAATGATGTTCGACCGATTTTTCTTCTTCTGTGGCCTTCGGCGGTTCTAGAGAAGACAGGGCCGCATAACACGGCCCTGCATTTATTGAACTAATAGCCAGGCAAGCGCTAGCCGCCAGGACAAGAGAAGTAATTGAAGCCAGTTTTCTGGTCATTTGTTTCCTGTCTTTGTTCTGACTAGGCTGGAACCATCAACTTGTTCAAGATGTCGATGTTTTCGCGAATAGCATCAGCCGATTTTTTGAGTGCAGCGCTCTCGTCTTTCTCTAATTTGAGTTCGACGATTTTTTCCACGCCGTTTTTGCCAAGTACGCAAGGCAAACCGACATAAACGTCTTTCAAGCCGTATTCGCCTTCGGCAAGTACACAGCAAGGAAGTAAACGTTTTTTGTCGAACAATACGGCTTCAACCATTTGTGCAGCTGAAGCGCCGGGTGCATAGAATGCACTGGTCTTCATGAAATTGACGATTTCAATACCGCCGTTTTGGGTTCTTGTCACCATTTCGTCAATCTTGGATTGTGGCAAAAGTTCCGAAATTGGAATGCCGTTTACAGTAGCCATGCGGGTCAAAGGAACCATCAAATCACCGTGACCGCCAAGTACCATGGCGCGAACATCTTCTACCGAGCAGCCGGTTTCCATGCCGATAAATGTTTGGAAACGAGCGCTATCGAGAACTCCAGCCATGCCAACGACGCGATTTTTGGGCAATTTGCTTGTTTTCCAGACCAGATAGGTCATGACGTCTAGCGGGTTGGTTACACATATATAGATGGCGTTAGGGCTCAATTTGATTGTTTGCTCAACAACGCTTTGAACGATGCTGGCATTGGTTTTCAAAAGGTCATCGCGTGACATGCCAGGTTTACGAGCAATACCTGCGGTAATAACTATAACGTCTGAGTCTTTGGTCAGAGCGTAGTCATTGGTGCCTGTGATTTTGCGGTCATGATAGTTGATGGGGGCGGCCTGCATGAGGTCTAGCGATTTCCCTTGGGGCAAACCTTCTACTACATCAACCAACACCACATCGGCAATATTTTTTTCAGCGACGTATTGAGCGCAAGTGGCTCCAACGTTTCCAGCTCCAACTACTGTGACCTTACTCACTTTGACAACCTCCGCGAAGTACAAAAAGTACGAGAGTAGATTCAAGAGCACCAGACTAGCACGCTCTTGCGGCGCTTTTGCTTCTTTTAGCTTTGGTTTAAGCATTATAGTAATATGAGGATTGTGAGCCATTTGATAACCTGGCAGAGATTTCTCAGAATTTTGGGAAGAATCAAGGATTGAAGAGGAACCAATTTGGTCGAGCGACTGTCTAAAGCCTTACTATGAAAACGCAACTTCCCCGAGTATTTAATTTGTTGATAGGAGTCTCGCTCCTGAGTTCGTTTTCGCTAGTCAATGCTCAAACAGCGCCAAGTCCAGGGGCTGGGCAATCTACAATTCAGTTGCAAATGGCAGAGCCCAAGCTCGATAATTCGGCACCCGCGCCGCAAGAGAGTATCCACAAAAAGACCGAGCCGCTCAAGGCTGGTGTGCAGCACCACGAGAAGCTTTCAAAAGAGAAGAAAAATAAGAAATTCAAGCTGTCGCAAGAAAAAAGCCGCCTGGATATGCAAACCCAGAATGGACGCTTGCAAAGCAATGCCAATCAGGGCTTTTTTGACAGTAGCATTCAGTCAAATATCGGAATTATCGGGGTCAAATTTCTCTGTCAGCAAGGCTATTCGCCTGTAGTCAATAATGTGTTTCCGGGCACTCCGGCATTTACAGCCGGTATTGTTCCTGAAGATGTGATCGTGGCAGTGGATGGGGTTCCGACCGCTGGTTTGAATCGCGAGGAATGCTACGATTTGATCGTGGGAACGCCAAACACGCCAGTGACTTTGTCTTTGCGTCATGGTAACGAATTTCGCGCCAAGACCCTGACAAGGATGGATTTTAATGACATTAAGGATCCACGTATTCGTCAGGCTTATTTGAGCGATTACTAGTTTTATATTGGACGCTCTTAGAAATCTGCTATCCTGTACGGGGTCTGGACTCCTCAGGGTAATGTCCTTTGATGAAACTTTGCTTTGATGCCACTAAATTTGGTGCCGGTTTAAAAGAATCTGTCGAGCTTGCCCATCGAAAAGGCATTCCTTCGCTTGAATTTTCTTTTTTACCATTCAGTGTATCGAGCAAAAACGCGCTTGAAGTAAATAAAAAAGAGCAGTCATATTTGACTGGACTGAAAGACCTTTGTGCTGAACGTCAGGTTGAAATTGCATCTATCAATCTTGAGTTCGAGCACCAACCAGGCGTAAAAAAGTCGACTCAAAAATTTTTACCAATGCTTTCTAAGCTGGTGAAAGTCGCTAATTTTCTTGGCTGCAAACGCATAGGTTTTCATATTGAGCCTGGTTTGGATGAAGAATGGAAAATTGCATTCGAGCAAGAATACAAAGAAATGATGGCATTGATGGAGCCGCACAAAATTAAGCCGGTGCTCAGGCTGTCGGCTCCAGAATCAAGGCGCGGCACTTCGCTTAAAAAGTGGCGAGCAATGGAACCTCAAGATTGGCGCGATTTACTTTCGAGCTGTCAGGGATTGTCGCTTAGTTTCTCTCCGGGCGACTGTTTATGGCTTGGAATTGATTATTTAGCCATATTGTCTCACTTTGCTTCAGCTATAGAAAATATCGAAGGCGCTGATGTCGAAATCGATCGTGAAATGCTCAAGGATAGTGGAATGTACGGACCTCTCTGGTGGCGGTATCGACTGGTCGGCAAAGGCAAAGTTGATTGGGCGCAATTGATTGAGCTACTCAAGCTATATGAATACAAAGGAACCTTTTCTCTGCGCTTTGATGATGAATTTATTCATGGAGATCAGGCACAAATGGAAGAAGCTCTGGATCAATGTATCGCCAAAATAGCACCCCTGATAAAACTCTGAGAGGCTTATGGCCACAAATTATTCCTTCTATTTGCATACTCACTGGGACCGCGAATGGTACAACACGTTCGAGCAATACAGAATGCAACTGCCTGGTGTTATTGGCGGTATCATAAAACAAATTGAGTCTGGTGGTCTGCCAAGCTTTCAGATGGATGGTCAGACGGTTTTGCTTGAAGATTTGCTCGAAGTCCAGCCGCGTCTAAAATCCAAAATAGAAAGCCTGGTCAAAGCCGGTAAAATAGTAGTTGGTCCCTGGTATGTTCTTTGTGACCATATGCTCGTGAGCGGCGAAAGTCTAATTCGTAACTTAAAAACCGGACTGAATTTAGCACGAGAATTTGGCAAGCCAATGATGATTGGCTATAGCCCGGATACTTTTGGACATAGCCAAGATATTCCGCGTATACTGCGTGGATTCAGTATAGACAAAGCGGTCGCCTGGCGCGGAGTGCCGCAGAGCATAGCACGCGAAGGCACCGAGTTTATCTGGGAGAGCCCAGATGGCAGCGCTGTATTTTGTCATATTTTGTCGCGTGGTTATTTTCAGACCTTTTTCCACGAAGCAAAAGACCCCAATAATCCAATTACCAAAACGCTAGAGAAATGGCCACTATCCAAAATAAATAACTCTGCACTTATTCCGGTTGGTGGAGACCACGTTGGAGCACCTCCTTCCTTCAATCATCAGTTGCAATTACTGAACGACGCATTTAAAGATAGCGGCAATCAACCGACTCTTGAAGTGGTGACACTTTCGTCTTATCTAACCAGACTGCAAAATCTGCAAGAAAATCACAAACAGCAGATTCCCATTTGGGAAGGCGAATTAAGACACAACGACGACGCGAAAAATCTCACTGCAGCTTATCTATTGCCGGGAGTTCTTTCCAGTCGTCTTACTTTGAAACGTTTGAACAGAGAAGCTGAACATCGCCTGTTTAAGCAGCTTGAGCCACTCTCCACTTTTTGTAGTGCTTTGAATTTATCGAAATATCCGTTTGATGAATTGATGTATGCACTCAAACAACTATTGCGTAACCAGCCTCACGACAGCATTTGCGGTTGCAGTATAGATCAGGTTCATCAAGAGATGTTGACTCGTTATCAGGCGATAAGTTCGATACTCGATAATCTTGAAACGCGGGTGCGCGAAGATTTGTTGTCCTGCTCACAAATCTCCAAATCGTCTTTTGCTCAGGGTCTATCGCGAGCGCATTTTCAAATGGCTGATCCCCTAGCTCAGGTCAAAGACTTTTTGTTATTCAATTTTTCCAGCCGTCCGGTATCGGGACCGGTGGCATTTCAGATGGCGTTCGAAAATAAATCGATGTCGTCTGAAGACGCATTTAAAGCGGTTCTGGGTGCGCTTGGCGAAGATAAATCCAGATCGGTCCAACTCGACGAAATAAAATCTTGCACAGAGCTGTTTGCCTGGAGCGGTGGTGTTCCAACCTATCGAGATATCACAAGGGTTTCTGGTTGGCTCAACGCCAACGTTCCAGCACTTGGTTGTGCAAACTTTTCTGAGGTCGCAACACCGGCTAAGGCAGTAACTCCAGCAACCGATAGCTCTATTGCAAATGAGTTCATGTCTTTGCATTTTGACTCTAAGGGCAATCTAAGAGTAGAGGCGGGTAAGAAGAAATTTGATCTGACCATGTCTTTCAGAGACGTTGGAGACGGTGGCGACAGCTATAACTTCGACCCGGTATATAAAGACAAACCAATCGAAGCGAAATTTGTCAAAGCAAGTGTCAAATCAAAAGGTGCTCTGGTCTGCTCAATAGAGCTTGTGCACGAAATCGATATTCCAGAAGGTCTTTTAGAAAGCAAGGACCAGAGCGCACTTGATGGCGCCGAAACTAAGGACATTGTGAAAGTTTTCGAGCGTACGAAGGAAACTGTCAAGCACAAGCTGAACACTACTATTTCGCTCAAGGCTGGAATTCCAATTTTATTTTTCCAGACCACCTGGCAAAATCAGTCGCGTGATCACCGACTTTCAGTCGAATTCAATACTGGTCTAAAGCTAGATGAAACCTTTTCAGAAAATCATTTTTCATTAGTTAAGCGCCCAGTAACTAAAGAATCAGCTCGATTGCCTGTAGGAAAATATCAAGAAGCATCGCTTGATAGATTTGCCTGTCAGCGTTTCTTTATTGCTCGCGACCAACTCTTCTTGAATAACGGACTGCCAGAATACGGCGCCTGCGAAAATTCAGTCAGCATCACCTTGTTGCGTGCATTTTCCAAACTATCTAGAGGCGGGCTCTGGAGTCGCGGGGGTGGTGCAGGTCCTCATCTGGACACGCCAGAAGGCAATTGCTTGTCTGAGCAAACTGCCATTTATGGTTGGGCGCCACTTTCAAGCGAGGAGCCTAGAGAGGCTTATCATCTTGCTACGTTATTCGAAAATCCTCTTTGGGCCTCACCGGTCTGTCAAAAGGGATGGAAGCCGAAGCTGCCACCATCAAAACAGGCATCGTGGTCTTTCTGTCAGATTGATAATGAAAATCTAGTTTTGATGGCAATGTTCGAAGATGCACAAGGCTATAATTTGCGTCTTTTAAATGCTAGCAACAAGGCTTTGACTGCTAACCTCAACGTGGGCATCACGCACCGTTATCTAGAAGAAGTCGATCTCGACGGTTATCGTTTTGGATTAATCAACGCCACCAAACCTGGTGTATATGAAGTTGATTTTCGTGCTCAAGAATTGAAAACGTTTAGACTCAATCTAAAATCGCAGGGCTAAAAAAATGACTCAGGGAGTGCAAATGCAAGAAGAGTTCACCCAGAAAGCATCAAATGCCATAGAGATGGCTCAAGACGAAGCTAGACGACTTGGACACAATTTTGTATGCACAGAACAATTGCTTTTAGGATTAATCGCTGAAGGAACTGGCTCTGCTGCCAGAGTTCTGAGTGCCAGAGGAGTGACTCTAAATGATACTCGCGTAGCAGTTGAGAAATTGATTCAACGAGGTTCTGGTTTTGTATCTGTCGAAATTCCGCTTACTCAAAAGGCTGAGCGCGTTATTGAAGATGCTCATAAAGAAGCGAAAAAACTCAATCTGGAAAGAACTGCAACTGAGCATTTGCTTTTGGCCTTATTAGATTGTTCGGATGGTAATGCGATTTTGGTGCTTAAATCGCTAGGTATCGATATGTCTGAACTGAAACAAGATGCGCTTAAAGCCGCATCTCAACGCGAAAGCGCACGGACGATCGATCACTTGAATATTGGGCTTGTAGACCAGTGCGACGAACTCATAAGAGCAGTTGAACGCTTAGGCCGACTGAATGACAAATTACGTCTGGGCACCAAAGAATTGTGCAACAGAAGCGATATAAAAAAGCACGAAGCCGAAAAAATTAGCGACGAGATTGCAGATTCGCTGTCCCGAGTAGAAGCGAAGCTCAAAGAACTAAGCAAAATCCAAACTGATTTTGTAGTTGAGAAAAAACAGCTTTCAAGCTGGGCAAAGAAATTAAGCTAGCTCTTGGGGCGTTGCACCCAGACAAAAGTAGTGAAATTAGACCCTGAATCTTGCAAATTATTTGCAGCGATTTTTAGTCCGTATATTTCAGCTAATCCCTTGCTGCCAAGCGCAGCAATATTTTTTTCGAGTTTGCCTTGTCCGAGCATTTCAGCCACTTTGGCTGGATCAATCAAATCGCCTTCGCCACTTATTAATTTGAGATGACTGTATTTTCTTTGCAAAGTATATTTGCACTGGCTCAAAACCTGAGGGTGAGCCATGATTGTATCTATGTCTTCAATTTGTGAATCGGGCGAGATCATGAGTGCATGAGTTATTTTGATGGCAAACTCGTCCACTTTGTCGTAGGCGTAATTTTTGGAGGCCTCCACAGTTTCCTCAACTACACCGCCAAGTGAATTGCGGATGGCAAACTGTCCGCGGTCGATACTGCCATCATGAAGAGCCTTTAGCACATTTTCAGTGGTATGCAAATAAGTTAGGGTGAACTCACGCTCCGGGGTGCGTTTCATTCGCTGGCGCGCAGCTTCTTCGTTAAAGCTGCCACGCCCGCCCTGAATTCCTAAAACCAGCGGACCTTTTGAAGCGGGACTCGTTTTGCTCAAGTTCACCTCTAGTGTGTTTATCGCTTTATTCTAACCTATCGCTTAGCAGAAAGTTTTTCTTCAAGTACTTCTCTTACTTTTTCTATAGCAATATCTGTGCTCGTTTTATTTTTTCGATCGAATAATTCGACTATTCCTTCTGACACTTTCTTTCCAGCCGTAATGCGCCAGGGTATCCCAATCAGTTCTGCATCATTAAATTTGACTCCGGCTCGCTCGTCACGGTCGTCCAAAAGGCACGAAATTCCACAGTCGCTGAGTTCTTCCTCTAGTTTTTCGCTTAAAGATTTAAGTTTTTCGTCGCCGCTATTCACCGGCACGATTACTACATCATAGGGTGCGATACTTTGAGGCCAAACGATGCCTTTATCGTCATGACTCGTTTCAACGACCGCAGCCATTAATCGTTCGACTCCTATACCATATGAACCCATAACAATTTCGTTCTTCGCGCCGTCGGCTCCAAGGACGTGTGCATTCATTGTTTTAGAGTATCTGGTTCCAAGCTTGAATATGTGCCCAATTTCAAGCCCTTTTTGAAGGTCTAGTTTGCCACCACATTTGATGCATTCTTCACCAGCTCTTACGGTATGAAGATCGGTCCAAATATTTACACTGATATCTCTTTCGACACACACATTTCTATAATGCCAATCATCAATGTTTGCACCGGTGGTCAGACCGCTGCGTCCTTTCAAGCGAGGATCAGCAACTATATTTCTTATTGTGTCATTCAATTTTACGCCACAAGCGCCAAGCGAACCTGGGTGGGCATTGAGTGCAGCGAAAATTTCATCGTCAGTTGCAGGGCGAATAGTGCTTGCGCCAATTGCTGATTGCAGTTTTGATTCATTCATTTCCTGGTCGCCCTGCACTAGAGCCAAAACAATTTTAGAATCTGCTATGTAGACCAGTGTCTTGATTTGATTATCTGCACTGGCTCCGCCCTCCATCTCCTCCAATGCTTTAATGGTGCGAATCTGGGGAGTGGCAAATTTTTCAAGCTCTTTTTTGTTCGGGTCATTTTCATTTGATCTTGATTGAAACTTTGATGTGCCGCGCTCTACATTTGCTGCATAATCACAAGACGTGCATAGAACTAAGTTGTCTTCGCCCGAATTTGTAAGAACCATAAATTCTATGGATGCGCTGCCACCCATTGCTCCTGAGCTTGCTTCGACCGCTCTAAAATCAAGGCCGCATTTTTTGAAAATAGATACATAGGCGTCATGGTGTTTATCAAAAGAAAGATCAAGACCGGCTTGATCGAAATCGAAAGAATAAGAGTCCTTCATCGTAAATTCGCGCACGCGCAAAAGTCCGCCCTTAGGTCTTGCTTCGTCTCGGAATTTGGTTTGAATTTGATACCATATTTGGGGCAGTTGCTTGTACGAAGAAAGACCGGCTCTGGCGATTGACGTAAAAACTTCTTCGTGAGTCAGTCCAAGCGCTAAATCGGCTTTTTTTCTGTCCTTGACTCGGAACATTATTTCAGAAACTGCTTCTAGTCGACCGGATTCTATCCATAAATCGAGTGGCTGCAACGCCGAAAGCACAAATTCCTGACCACCGATTTTATTCATTTCCTGGCGAATAATATCGATAATCTTGAGTCGAACCAATTGCCCAAGCGGCAAGAGACTATAAACACCTGAAGTGAGCTGACGAATGAACCCGGCACGCAGTAAGTATTTATGACTGGCAGCTTCTACTTGTGCTGGTGCTTCTTTGAGTGTCGGGATAAATAATTGGGACCAACGCATTTTGAATTCCTTTGGTTTTAAAAAAATAAAACAAGCCACTTCGGCTCGAGGTGGCTGACAAAAATCTGAAGTGAAGCGATTCGGCTACAAGAGGAATTGCTCACTCAAATCCAGCGCGTGCTCGGCTCGAAAATTGAGTCGACAAAATTTGGTGGCGGGAATTGAGGTCGCTTGGATTTCATAGTTTCTAATTATGAGCTAAACAATAAGGTTGTCAACCAGATGTAAATCTAATGTGTAACATCGAGAATCTGGCAGGAATAGGTAACAATGCTTTGATCTCATGATGAGAACTGCTAAAGCTTGATAGCGCAGAATGAGTCCAGTTCATTGAACTACTCTCGAGATTGTATAAATGAAATTCGGCAGAAAAATATTTACCATTTCGTTATCGACCCTTATGTCCGCCGTGACACTTCAAACTGCTGCCATCGCTGGTGGTGGCGGCATTATTCAAGCCTCTTAAAGTGATGCCGAGGGAGCAAGAGCGTTTCAACAGCTGAACGAGAATTATAATCCGCCAAAACAAGATCCACCGCCTCCCCTTCTTCCTGCGGAGACCTAACTAAATATTGAATCTAAAAAAAGTCTCCCCGGTTTCCTTTTGGAACAAGCCGGGGAGCTTATTTTTTTGCTCAAGTTTTCGATTTGTCTTGAACTTTTTTCGATCAACCTTCTGGTGAGGCAGGACCACCCGGACCCGCAGGACCACCTGGACCCGCAGGACCACCCGGACCACCAGGACCACCCGGTCCTCCAGGACCTAAGGGGCCGCCTGGACCAAGAGGACCACTGGGACCACCCGGACCGCTAGGACCAGCAGGACCGCTGGGACCGCCAGGACCGCTGGGACCGGCAGGACCACCGGGGCCTTTTGGACCACCAGGACCACCCGGACCTTTGGGACCGCTAGGACCGCCTGGACCGCTCGGACCACCCGGACCTGCAGGACCACCAGGACCGCTAGGACCTTTGGGACCACCCGGACCACCCGGACCTTTGGGACCAGCAGGACCACCAGGTCCAGCAGGACCACCAGGACCTTTGGGACCGCCAGGACCGCTAGGACCACCCGGACCAGCAGGACCTACAGGACCGCCAGGACCGGCAGGACCACCAGGACCGGCAGGACCACCAGGACCTTTAGGACCCCCGGGACCTCCAGGACCTTTTGGACCACCAGGGCCCTTAGGACCCCCGGGACCACCAGGACCTTTTGGACCGCTGGGACCACCAGGACCGCTAGGACCGCCAGGACCCGCAGGACCACCAGGACCTTTTGGACCGCCTGGACCAGCAGGACCACCCGGACCAGCAGGACCGACAGGACCGCCAGGACCCGCAGGACCACCAGGACCAGCAGGACCGCCAGGACCTTTAGGACCACCAGGACCGGCAGGACCACCAGGACCGGCAGGACCTTTAGGACCACCAGGACCAGCAGGACCGCCAGGACCGGCAGGACCGCCAGGACCAGCAGGACCGCCAGGACCCGCAGGACCACCCGGACCAGCAGGACCTCCAGGACCAGCAGGACCTTTTGGACCACCAGGGCCTTTTGGACCACCAGGACCACCGGGACCCTTAGGACCACCAGGACCTTTAGGGCCAGCAGGACCGCCCGGACCAGCAGGACCTTTTGGACCACCAGGACCAGCAGGACCACCCGGACCAGCAGGACCGCCAGGACCAGCAGGACCACCCGGACCAGCAGGACCACCAGGACCGGCAGGACCACCAGGACCAGCAGGACCACCAGGACCGCCAGGACCTTTTGGTCCACCAGGACCGCCCGGACCACCAGGACCAGCAGGACCACCAGGACCTTTAGGACCACCAGGACCAGCCGGACCACCAGGACCGCCAGGACCTTTAGGACCACCAGGACCACCGGGACCTTTAGGACCACCCGGACCACCAGGACCACCCGGACCAAGTGGACCACCAGGACCGCTAGGACCACCAGGACCACCAGGACCACCAGGACCGCTAGGACCACCCGGACCGCTAGGACCGCCTGGACCAAGTGGACCGGCTGGACCAAGTGGACCAGTCACAGTATTTACATTTCCTAGAATTGGATCGCCAGTGGTATTAGCCACCACTACCGGTCCCAGAGTGTTAGTAATAGGGAACGTATACATGCTCTGGAAGTTCATCAAATTGCCGTTGTTTCCTTGGAAATGAGCTCCAAAGAAAAAGATCGGCGCAGGAATGCGCGACGTGAGATTCGTCCTGACCATTACAAACGGACCTGGAGAACCAGTGTTTGCAAGCGGAACGCCTCCAGTTCCAGAGCCTGAGCTACCTGTCGTTGTGGTTGTTTGAACACCTGACGGCATTGGTAGAGCTGGATTGTGTCGAATAAAGTCTTCGAAAACAAGCAATTCAGCGGTGAACGACGTTATTACCCAACCAGGAGCATTAGTCTGATGGTGTATCAACGAAGCATTCATCGCATTTCTGGCATCGGTAGGTGTCGACATCATACCTGCAGATCGAGCACAATCGCGGCAAGCGCGATCGCACATGTCGGCAGAGAAAATGAGGATACATATATTGAATGTCAGCGCGCAGATAACAATGAGAATTGATACCACTGCTGCTAATTCAATTGCCGTGATGCCCTTGGCACCGAGAAAAGAACCCTTGCGAGTTCTTCGTCGCGGTAGGAATTGTTTGTTCACAGAGCCTTCGATAGCCTCCTATGAAAAGTGCCTACAATCCCAATATAGGCAATATCACGGAATTGGTCTGTACGGAATTGGTCTTACATCTAGCGACCTACTCCTATCGAATTAGGCTAATGGTGATGTTTTTTGTGGTTGACAATAGTTCGAGGTGCGTGTTTTCGGTATCGAATACGGTGAGAATTCCTATTTCTTTTTCGATTCAGACTTGGAAGATTTCGTTTTCTTGTCTTTGCTAGATTTTGTTTCTTTTTTGGTCTCAGTTTTGACTTCTTTCACTTCTTCTGTCTCTTCAGCTTCTTCAGCAACGGGAGCCGTTTCTTCAGAACTTGTTTGTTTTTCTACTGTTTCTTGTGTGGTAGAGCTTGAAGATTCTTCTGTTTTAGCGCCAGAACATGCGCCAACAAACCCAACAATGAAAATGAAAACGACCAGTAATTTGAGCATGTGTCCCCCTGAAATGTAGTAATGGCAACCCTATAGCGTGTTTCATGTGAGCTTTGACTGTACTAGTAGGAGAGTCGATACAGTTAGGGTCGCCTGATTTATTCTTATTTGAGAATCTTGCAGTTTGCTTTCATTGGGCACTTGGATTCTAGAAGGCGGATATAATTTTTTTATGACTCGAATATTGCTCGTAGAGGACGACGATTATCTTGCTTCGGCGCTTGTTCTGGCTTTGGAGCGCAAGCGGTATCTTGTGGATTTGGCCAAAACAGGTTCGCAAGCCTTGCAATCGCTCCTTAGTGAACGTTATGACGCAGTTTTACTCGACCTCGGGTTGCCAGTAGTTGATGGAATCGAGATACTCGACGAGCTTCGAAAGCAAAATGAAGAACTACCAGTGATAATCATTACTGCACGCGACCGCGTTGAAGACAAAATTAAAGGATTAGATAAAGGCGCAAGCGATTATCTGGTCAAGCCTTTTGATTTTGGTGAGCTGGAGGCCAGACTTAGAGCTGCTTTGCGCAAAAGTAATTTTACGAACAGTACTCAAATAAAATTTGCTTCTTTGTCTTTAGATACTAACAATGGACAGTTGCAGCTACCAGCTGAATCTATGGAGCTTACTCCAAAAGAAGTCGTTGTTTTGAAGACCCTTATGACCAGAGCAGGGAAAGTGGTCAGCAAAAGACAACTGATGGATCAAATTCCCGATTGGCTTTTGGAATCAAGCGAGAATGCTGTAGAAATTGTTGTTCACCGATTACGCAGAAAGCTCGAGGCTTCTGACGTGAACATTAACACAGTGCGAGGCTTTGGCTATATTTTGGAACCAAGACAATAGTGAAAAAAAAGGCAATCAGAAAACAACTTTTGTTTTTATTCGTGCCTCTTCTTGGGTGTGTGGCGATTGCTAGTACTGTAATCAGTTTTTATTTGGTTCAAAACTTTTCAGAACAGTATTTTGATTGGGATTTAGTCAACTCTGCTGATTCTGTGGTTGGACGTATGCGGGCTCAGGGCGAAAAAGTGGTAATAGATTTGCCCGCCTCTGCGCAAGCAATCTTGAAAAAGGATGAAAGCGACAAATTTTATTTCAGCGTTATTGACGAATCTCGTGGAGTTATTTCTGGTGACAAAAACTTGCCGCCGCCTGCAGCGCACTTGGAAGAGGATAAGCCGCAAATAAGCACCGGCACCATTGCGGGTGAAACCGTGCGAATTGTCGATCTGAAGGTTCCAGTTCCAAGTGAAGCTTCGAGCGAATTTCGAAAATCAGTAATCGTTCAAGTTGCTGAAACCATGAATTCAAGACGTGAATTTCAAAAGAAAATGTTCTTGAGTGTAGCTGTGCCGCAGCTAATAGCAATGATTCTCGGATTGTCTGCTGTCTGGTACGGTGTGGTTAAAATTTTGAATCCTTTAAAAGATTTGCAAGGACAGTTGGCCAAGCGCTCTCGAGCTGACTTGAGTCCGCTTGCAGCTGAAAGTGCGCCCGAGGAAGTATATCCGTTGGTCATAGCTATAAACTCTTTGTTTGAGCGCTCAAGTGAAGAATTGAAAGCACAGCAGCGATTTGTCGCAAGTGCAGCGCATCAGTTACGCACGCCGTTGGCAGGACTAAAAACCTATTCGAGCATCGGTAGTGAAATGACCGAACCCGGTGAATTGAAACACGTCGTTTATGAACTCGACCAGGGGATAGACAGAGCTTCTCGAATGGTCAATCAGTTATTGGCTCTTGCTCGAACAGATGTTGGTGATCGCAACAAACTGGCCTCAGCAACGCAACTAGACTTGAATTTTTTGGTATCAGATGTAGTATCGGAGCTTGTAGACCAAGCAATACGTCGTGGATTGAAACTGACTTATGAAGGATCTGATTCGCCTGCATTGATTAATGGCGAACAGGCCGGGCTTAGGCACCTGGTTTCTAATCTGATAGAAAATGCAATTTTTTACACCCCTGAGGGGGGCTCAATTACAGTCAGGGTCAAACAGGGCGAAAAAACAGTATTGTCTGTTTCAGATACCGGGGTGGGAATTCCGCATTGCGAGCAAGACAAAGTGTTTGAGCGCTTTTATAGAATTCTAGGCACCAACGGCAATGGCAGTGGTCTGGGTCTTGCTATTGTCAAAGAAGTGGCTAATGCTCATAACGCACAGGTAAAAATCAAGTCTGGACCGCCCGAGTATCAAGGCACTGAAATTTCAGTCGAATTCTAAAATCTAGACATTTATTATTTGAAAACCGCAATTAGTCAGTTTTTTCAAATTACGTTCGTCTTCGTCTGTAATCAAATAATCTAATTCACTTACATCGCAAACGTTAAAATGCAGAGAAAAGCCAAGCTTTTCTTTTCCTGCCAGAACCGCAAGCTCAGACGAACGTTCGACAAAAGCTTTTTTAACCAGTCCATCCTGATAATGTCCAACCGTCGCGCCATTTTCTTTGTCCAGTCCCTGCACGCTAATCAGAGTCAAATCAGCATGAAAACGCTTAATTGCTTCGAGCACCTCAGCCCCTTCATTTATAAGTAATTCGGGGACCATAATGCCGCCAAGCAAAATTGTTTTGGAGCTACGGCAATTAGAGAAGGCTATTGCGTTTGCAGCACTGTGAGTGACAAAAGTAGCTTGCAAGCCAGATGGCAAATATTCACCAATGAGCCCAACTGTTGTGCCTCCGTCCACAAAGACAAGCATTCCATCTTTGATTAATTTGGCTGCCTCGGATGCAATCCGGCGTTTACCGTCTAAATTTAGGTCTACGCGTGCGGAATATTCATAAGGGACGGGACTTATGGCCATTGCCCCGCCATGGACCTTTTTGAGTAAGCCGTTTTCAGCGAGATCTTTGAGGTCTCGCCGAATAGTGTCCTCGGATACTCTTAACTCGTGGGCAAGTTCAGCCGAGGATGCTTTGCGCTTGGTGTGAAGATGGTTCAAAATGCGCTGTCTGCGCTCTTCTGTGAACATTTAATCTGTTTTGCCTTTACAACCGCTTGCGTTTTTGTGCCGGATTGTGCATGATTATACAACAAATGCGCAGATATCGGAGGCATTTATGAGCAGAATTGCTATAGACATGGACGAAGTCATTACAGACGCCCTTTCCAAACACGTTAATCTTTACGACCAACACTTCAATAAGAAGACAAATGTCGAAGATCTCGTAGGCATGTCTCTGCCTCAGTACGTCGCGCCTGAAGAAAAGCTGAAAGTAATTGAAATCGTTCAGCACGAGACATTTTTCGACGACCTAGAAGTATTTCCAGGTGCTATCGAAACCCTTGAGGCATTGTCTAAGGAGCACGAACTGTTCATCACCACTGCTGCAATGGAAGTTCCCAATTCATTTAACGGAAAATATAAATGGCTTTTGAAACATGTTCCTTTTATAGACACGATGAATTTCGTTTTTTGCGGTGACAAATCGATCGTCAACGCAGACTATTTGATCGACGACAATGTGCGTCATTTCAAACGCTTTGTTGGCAAAGGTTTATTATTTGACGCTCCGCACAATCGTTTCGTTGATTACAATCCGCGTATGAAAGATTGGAAAGACGTCGCCGATTATTTTGGTGTCAAAATTTCTCAAAGCACCAAGTGCCAGCAGCTAGTCTAACAAGTCGATCAACCAGTCTGAAGACCTGATAAAAGCTTGAAACCTCAAGCGATTAGTCTTATGATGGCATCAAATCATCACCAGATTTGGTGCCACGAGGCTAAAGACATAGACGATTTATATACATCGAATAGCAATGATATCGCCGGCGCAGTCAGCATGACCGGAGAGTTTATCGAGCCCCCGCTCAATTTCTTCCTGAAACTGTTTTCTTACAGGCAAGCAGGGTTGATAAAACGTGAGAACGGAAACTGGCGTCCGATGAGTCCTTACTACCAAGTAACTGACGAAGAAGTCATTAGCTCGATTTCGTCAACCAAAGATGGAATGTACCGAGCCTTCGCCCTTGGTATCAAAGAGCGTTTTTATGTAATTGAAATTTTGCAGGAAGACGTTGATTTAGATCCTCTGATCGTCCCAAGTCTCATGGGACATTTGCAAAAGCTGAATGTCAAAGCTAGAGCTTTTCGTGCAGGATGCAGCAACGTTCTGCAGGTCTATCTTTATTTCGATTCAAAAATCAAAGTGAACGAAGTCGCTGACGGTCTGCATATGTTTTTGCAACAATCAGGATTTGATACCAACAAAATTCGCATTCTAAAAGAAGACGATTGTTTTGCGTTGCCCTTGCTTCCTGGTTTCGAGTTTTTGAACGAAGCTTATGAGCCTGTTATAAAAAGGGAAGAAATTGCACTTGAGCCAGCACTTGCACTTTTTATGACTCAAATGGTCAAAGTACAGAATAATGCAAGCGATTTTAGAGACACTTTGCGCAAATCAGTTCAGCAAGAACTCGATTTTTCTGTCCCTGAACCGGCACCACCCAAGAAGAAAACGCGTTTGATTCAATTGGCATTACCAGTATTCAAACCCGAAGTGGTTGTAAATCCGGACACGCCAAATATGCTTTAATTGTTAGAGAAGGCAGCGAATCTTTTTCTGCCAAAGAATCATTCAATCTGGAACACTATCATTAAGACTCAGGGAAGCAATTTCATCTGGATTGAAATGATTTGTCGTTTTATGTCTTTCAGCTTTTGATAGGCGTATTGAAGAACTTTTTGTTTATCGTTTATCTCAGTAGTTAGTTGATATATTTGACGAGACGTGTCTTCTTCCTGTGCAAGCAGTGTTTTTTCAGCGTCCATCAATTCGTAACGCTGGCGATAGCGTGCATCATCGTTAGAGTCGCTTGATGCACCAAGCACGAATAGAAAAGCGCTAGTTGTTGAGAAAAACAAGAATGGATGTATTCGACGATTACTTTTCATCGGCTTTTTAACTCCAGCATTGGAATTTCGGGTAGCTGATCATTGACAGGTTCATGCACTGCTATTTTTTTTCCTGTAGTTGCAACACCATCATCAACTGGCTCGAATTTGCAATCGTTAAACCAGGAGGTCCCTTTGCCAGCTTGCATAACACCGACTTTGATTTTCTTACTTTCTTGGGGGACTTCTAGAACTACCGCGTAGTTTTTCCAATCGTTTGTGCCTAAAATGGGTCGGTCTTCCATGTTGTCGAATGCCAGAACCTGTGTGGAATCATCTATGCGCATCCAGATACCGGACCAGTCACTTACATCTTTTGTTTTTACAAATCCAGAAAATTTGACCTTCTTACCTTTGTAGTCTTGCGAGCTAAAATCCTGGTATAAAGACGCGAAGCTTGGTGCATCATCTTTAATAGCTTCTATACAAGCACTTACTTTATCGTTGATTTTAGTGTCACGATCTACATAAACTTTGTATGAATCGCCTGGTGTATGGCAAGCCCATTGCAAGATTTGAAGCGGTCCTCGCTCAACTGCAAGTGCGGAAAAATCCAGATTGACTGGTCTTGTTTTCAATTCGTTTTTAAAGATTGAATATTGTTTTGGGTTCCATGCAACACCAGTGCTCTTGGCTCCAGGTGCAGCTTCAGCTATGTTTAATTTACTTATCCAGACTTCACCGCTGCCGCGCAGATAAAGTCCAAGCGTGATACTCGATGCTTTGTCTGGCACGTCGAGCACAATAGAAACTTTCTGCCAATCAGCGTTTTTAGCAAGTGGTCGAGCAGAAAGATTATCGAACGCCTTTACCATCGCTTCTTCATTTATCATCATCCAAAGTCCGCCCGAGCCTTGCAGATCTTTGGTTTTAACAAAACCTGAAAATTCAATTTTTTTTCCTTTGAATTTGTCTGGTTTGAAGCTCTGCCAATATTTTACGTAAAACGAGTTTTCATCCTGGTCTGGACGAATCGATTTTATAAATGCTGCAGGTTTGCCGTCTACACCAGCTAAGGCCTCGATACCGGCCTTGAAGCCATTTTCTTTAAATGTGTGACTTGCGCAATTCCAGTGAGCGAGTTTGTTGTCGAAGTTATAAACGAAAGCACCTTGATGCGGAGTTTTGGTTTGAGCGCTAGAAAAAATAGCGCTTGAACCTACTATTGCTGTAAGTGCAAGAATACCCGCAATTGCCAATCGCATAGACAATCCTCGATAGAAAGTGAATGGGAAAAATAATGTCACTTGTGGTTTTTCTTGTCAAGGTGAATTGAGGATTTCTTTTCCAGAAGGCTTACCAGTTGCGTTAATGACTTTTTGATTTCGTCTGTCGTCCAGGGCCTGGACGTCAGACGAAATTAGGAAGGAAGCGAGTTGCGCAGTGATCGCGATTTTAATCTTCTGTGAGCAAAGCAAGCGTATTTGTGGTACACAATGATTGATGATCAAAAACAGTCTATTAGCCTTAGTTTTACTCTGTTCAGTGGCAAGCGTTCAAAGCTTGAGCGTTCAGCCTGCGTACTGTAAGGACCAGACGGTGTATTACTCGCCACTATCTGATGATACGCGTAAAAATGTTGAAAAGGCGGTTAAATACGCCAAAGCCAAGAAGTCTGAGAAAGCAAGACCCTTGTTTGAGGCGGCTCTTGCTGAATGCAACGATGTGCAAAAATGTTTTGCTCTTGCCGATATTACCGAGCAATATGGCAGTTTCTGCACAGATATAAGGCATGCTGCAGTTGAAAAGGCTTTTCGGTTAAGTAAAAATCGCGACGACTTAATTTTGGTAGCGCTCAAAGGGCGTAAGTTCGAGTGTTTTGAAGCCACACGTGATGCCATGCAAGCAATGATTGCAGCGGCTCATTCTCGTGAAGATTTGAAAGACCTTGCCCTTAAAGCGCAGGAAGTTTCGCTTTCCGATTTGTCTCACCTTGCCATGGAAAAGCAGTATTCTTTGGTGCAGACAGTCCCCGAAGCAATTGATTTTGCAAGGCAAGCCTCAGCGTTGGGGATGCAAGACCTTGTTCGCAAAACCTGCAAAGAGCTCATAGACGATGAAAATGATGTTCATCAACTAATGACCATTTTGCGAAATATAGAGCCTTTCAAAATGGCAGACCTCACCAGATATTTGCTGAAGAAGTCGCTTGATAATTGCAAGAATATCGACGATTTGCACGAAGTTTATGAAGCTGCTCGCAGACACAGGCAGAAAGACATTTTTGATGTTTGTGCTTTCAGAGCCAAGAAGTTGAAGCTCATCGAAAATTACAATCGTCAAAGTGCGGATTACAAAGAGAAAATGGAACGCTGGCGCCAGGACCAAAGCATGAATCAAGAAGTAGGAGATGATGGCGACATCACGCGCATGGCCCCGGCATCAGGTTTCTAACCGGCAAAAGCCGGCGCCATCGATGCTTGTCTCCCCAGAAAAGCATTCGGCGGCTCTAATTTATTAGACGTCGTGTGGCAATAAAAAGTTCAATTGCTTCAGCTTAAAGTTCTGCGGGCAAGTGGTTGATATGACTCGCCCTAAACCAAACGAGATCGAAGAATTGAAGCGTCAGATAATGGCGCTTACAAAGCGTGTAAGCGACCTTGAGCAGGTGCTTGAAGAACGCTTAGAAATTGGTTCTGGCTGGGAGTCCGAAGCCGAAGCTGCTGTACCGCGGAAAATGTCGCGCACTGTTGTTCCCGAGCCAGTCGGCGTGCCTGTTATAGAGATGCCTGTGGATGAGCAGCTCGATGTGAAAGCAGAAGCGCCCACAGAGCTTTCATTTGAAAAAGTAACTGAAGAACCTATCGCAGATCGGACTGTCGTTACTGATTCCAAGAAGGACGATTCAGAAAAGCCGGATTCGCTTGAGTCTCGAATAGGTTTGTACTGGCTTAATCGCCTAGGAATCGCAAGCTTAGTAATTGGAGTAGCGCTCTTTATCGTTTATTCATTTCAGACCTGGGGTGCTGCAGTAAAAATTGCTATGGGTATCCTTGCCGGTGGCGCCTTGATTGTGGGTGGTGAGTGGTTCGAGCGTAAGCGCGATCAAGACACTTCTGAAGCTGTTGACCGGATCAAATACTGGGGACTTGGCTTAATTGGTGGTGGCTGGTCGATCCTGTATTTTACTGCGTTTGCTGCGTATCATATTCCTGACGTCAAAATGCTTTCGAATTTATTTATCGAAGAGCTGATTTTGACAGGACTTTGTGCGGGAGCTGTATGGCATGCGTGTGAAAGAAAATCGCAAACAGTTGCAACTTTTGCAGTGTCGCTTTCATTTGTCACTATTGCATTTTCACAAATAAGTGCTGCAAGTATTTGTTGGCTTCTGGTGCTGGCTTGCGGCGCTTATGTTCTATCTGTATTCAAGCAGTGGTCTAAATTGTTGATGTGGACCACTATCTGCGGATGGGCAACCTATTTCTTGATTATCTCTCCTAAAATGCCGGCAACCGGTCTGGGCAATCCCTGGGCAGTCCAGACGCTTGGCGCGCTTACACTTTTTTGGATAGTTTGTAACGCTGGACTTCTTGCGATGAAAGAAGAGAATGATGATACAAAAGGACGTCTTGTCGTTGCCACCGGATTCAATGGCATGAGTTATGCATTCGTGGGAACGCAGATTTTGACTTATCTTCAAGCCAATGTCGAGTTTAACTACTTGATGCCACTTGTTACAGGTGCGCTGTACACTGCGTCCTATCAGTTTGCACAAAAGCGTAAGTTGGTTTCAATTGCAAACATGCATTTGATTCTAGGCTTGTCTTTGTTGACGATATCTGTGCCGATGATTTGCCATGCCAAAGAAATTTTCAATATGTTCTGGCTGGTCGAACTTGCGATACTGGTCTATGTTGGCCTTAAATACAACAATCCTTCAATTCGCTGGTTTGCTGCATTACTTTCGCTTGTCTGCTTTGTAAGTACTTGCGGTGTGATTTGTGTTACAGACAAAAAACAGTTTCTGACATTCCAGTATTCCGAGCCGTTCCTGCACGCTTTAGTTGCTGCTACTGTGTATGGTGCCTGTGCTCAGATGTATCGTCAGTATAAAGGTAAAGTGCATCCATCCGGTCAGACCCTTTATGCTTTGGGATTTCTTTTCTTTTCGTGGGCTTCGCCGATAATCGGCACGACAATGTTGTTTGAGAATTCCAAGGCACAACAACTCGCAACTTTGCTAGTGGTCTGGTTGGTCGAATATTCGACTTTTGTCTGGCTTGGACACAAACTAAATGAACGAGTATTGCGTATGGCTGCTGGAGCTGGTTTTATGTGCATGGGCTTTGTTTCGTTCATGGTTGAGGCTCCATACACATTTGCCCAGGTATTGTTATCGCTCGGTTTCTTAGGTGCGGCAATCTACTCGCATAGGCAGAATGTCACTAACAAAGACGAAGCGCGTTCTGCATATAAGTATTACATCACTACTGGTGCCATCTTTACCTGGTTGCACACATTGAACATTGCTGGAAGTGGCATGGAGTTTCTTGCGCTCAGATGGGCTGGAGAGGCTGCGGTGCTTGTGGGTGTCGGGCATTTGTTGCGCGACAGATATACGCGTATTCTTGGAGCGCTCTGGTTTTTAAACACGTTCTTTGTGATGATGCTACAGCTTGGAAAATGGAATGCCATCGAAGATGCGATGATTACCATAATTCTTTATTTGATGGCATTTGCTTACAGAAAAGTCCCAGTCGAACACCAAATTGGCAATGAGCGCAGAATTGCTCATTACTACGATGCTATGGGGACCACTGTAGCGACATTCGCTATCTGGGCGCTTGTTCCTGGCGAGTGGCTGACTCTTGCATTCGCCCTTGAAGGAATAGTGCTTTTGTCAGCTGGTTTTATGGTGCCGGACAAGGCATTTCGAGTATCTGGCTTGATTGTTTTTGCCATGCTTGCATTCAAGTTGTTGTTCATAGATTTGTCAACCGCACGCACAGACGCACGGATTCTTTCATTTATAATAGCTGGCGTTATTTTGCTTGGAGCATCTTATATCTATGCAAAATACGCTCAGCGTTTACTTAAAGAAAGCGGTCCAGAAAGCAGCTCAGAAAGCAAAACTAGTGAATAGACGATTTTAAATCTTTCCAAAATTGTTTTTCTGTGGCAATCAGTTTTTCTGCTTTTGAAAGACTCTGGGTGCTATTCATTTTTGATCGAGCTTCTGCTTCTAATACAGTCATTCTCACGCTTCTTTCGCCAAGTACGTCAGCCAGTGCAACTGTTTGAGCCGCGCGGTCTGGTCTGTCTAGTTTAATGAATAAATCTGCACAATCAGCATAAAGTGGTGTCGTAAGTGGTGACATTCGTTTTCCCGATTTCATGATTATAGGATCGGGATAGATTAAGGTGGCGATGTTCAAGATGCGCTTGGCTTCGTCCTCTCGTTTTAGTTTTTTCAAAATCAATGCGCGCAAATAATAAATCCGTGCTTCCGGTTCAGCCTGTCTGCAATATTGCTCTAGTCTGAGTAGAGCTTCTTCGCTGCTGTTTTGCTCCATCAGTGTGATTGCCCTTGCAGCTACAAAATCGCTTTGGCGGTCGAATTCACCATTGCACCGCTCAATAGTTTGGGCGCATTCTTCGAATCTTTTTAGCGCAGTCAAGCACAAAATATAATCGAATAAAGCAGGTGATTTCGTACTATAGAAATTTTGCTCGCAGGCTTGTTTCAATGGAAGTTGCGCTTCTTCAAACCTTCCCAAGGTCATCAGAGTGTTGCCTTCCGCTATGAGAGCCGAGTTGGATTCGGTGTTTTTGGAGATTGTTTTGTATTCGCTCAGTGCTTTTTCAAGGTCGCCTTGAAGTTTATAACTAGATGCTTTGTCATTGAGTGCAGCGCTTTGTGATGTTTCACTCAAGTTTGCTTCTGGCGCCTCGCTAACTTGATTTGTTTTGCAGCTTGAAAGATTCAAGACCAAAGGCAATGAGAGAAGAATGAGAGTAAGTTTGAGCTTATTCATGGTTCCGCCTGCCTTGCAAGTTTTATTCTTGAATCTTGCTCGTCGAGCCATGTTTCAGCCTGTTCGATTACTGCTTCGGCTTCTGGAATTTTTCTAAGTTTAATTAGTGCTTGTGCTTGAGTCTTCCATATTTCATATTTTTCTTCTCCTTGTGCCAATCCCATGCGGCACAACTGAAGTGCTCTCTGCGGCTCGTTCATTTCCAAAAATAATTGTGCTGCTTTGGAAAAAGAGAATAAATATTCTGGGCGAATATTTTGAGCGTTTGAATTTTTGGTGTTTATTTCGCAAAACGCATTTAGATCGCGCAGATTCTGTTCTTTGTCTGGACCAAGCAGAGCTGCGCGGCTCAGGCGATATTGTCCTATGGACGAGCCAAGCAAAATTGCTTTTTCTAAAGACTCTAGTTCTTTATCTTTTTTGTTTAATTGCTTATAGCAAAGTGCTTTTAAATAAAAAACTTCGGGGTCAGAACTAAGGTTTTTTTCGACTTTTTCGCAGACCTCAAGCGCCTCTTGTACTCGGTTTAGCCGAAATAGAAAAGTCGCTTTTAAAAATTGACAGGTATGAAGAAAGGGCTCTTCTTTTTCTGTTGAAAGGAGCGTCGACGCGTCTTTTAATGAGCCTTCGAAATCTCCTAATCGTTTTAAAATGCGGTAGTGCAAATCACGACTGCGAAAAGAATTTTCCAGAGTTAACAATTTCTGACAAAGAACGAGTCCTTCATTTATTTGACCGTTGATAAATAGAGCATAGCTTCGCTCGAAAAGAGCATCGGTATTTTTGGGGTTGGTTTTTAAGTCGCGCTTTGAGCGTATTAGAATCTGCGCAATACTTTCTTGATCGCCCAGTCCGCAGGGATAAATGCCAAGGTCGCTATTTTTGCTGCTTCCGGATAAAAGAAGCAGGCACGCGAGGAGAGAAAATTTTGTTTTGATCCGAATCATTCTTTGAAAAAATTATACAATGAAAAGCACTAGTCAAAAAAGTTTCAAAATCACAGGTCAAGAACATGTATAAGAAAAGCATTCTCACTTTCGTGCTGTTGATATTGTATATGGTGCTGGTGCCGACCCGTGTGTTTGCTTCAAAATCTTCGGATGAGCCCGCTCTTCGTAGTGAGATTTTGTCATTCGACCAGAAGAATTTGCCAAAGCTCAATGAGAGCAAAGACAATCCTTTCATTACCATTTACGATGCATACATTGTTGTAAGTTGGAATAAAGGCAAAAAGTCCAAAGAGGTCCAACCTGCTGAGCTGGGGCATGTTTTGAGTCAAATACCAGCAAGTGCCTGGCCATATGGAAGAGCGGTGGGAGTTACATATTGTGGAGTTTGTAGTGCAGCGCAAAGCGCTAAGAAATACAGGCAAGACGCCTGGAAGTCTGTTGAGAAGACATTGAAACGGATGAAAATCTATTTGAATCCCTGGCCCTGCGCCTAAAATATGTTATTATGCGGCAGTTTCCCGAGGTCGCATAAGATGTCTCAACGCTCAGATAATCAAGACGATTTTACGCTACAGGTCAACAAAAACAAACTCTTTAATGACGTTCTCAAGTTCGTTCTGAGAAAGACTTTAAACGGTGATTGTGCGCCTATACTAGATGAACTCGAGAGAGTATTCTTTGAGCGCTGGGCGGCAGTAGAAGCCGGTGACGAAAAGAAAGGCGAAAGTTTGGAAGAAGTCGAGCGCAAGCTAGTCGACAAACTTTTGGCTATGGGCTCGCATAAGCACTAAGGCCTTTATTTATGTATATTCGTCGTAATTTACCTGCCTCTGTAATTCTGTGGTTTTGCGCAAAACATCTTGCATTCTTTATTCTGCTTAGCAGCATTGTGTTTTTTATGTATCAAATGCTTGATTGGAAGTGGGTCGGCATTCCGTTCTTGCCGGTTGGGACGATTGGTACTGCAGTTGCCTTTTATGTTGGTTTTAAAAATAACAGTTCGTACGAGCGTCTCTGGGAAGCTCGTAAAATCTGGGGTTCGATAACTAACAATTGTCGTTCGTTTGGAATGTTAGTTTCAGCTACGAGTCTGATCGAAAAGGATATGATCAGATCGCTGCTCGAACGGCAAATAGCATGGTGCAACGTTCTTCGTCTTCAACTTCGCAGTGTATCTAATAGATGGAGCCCTGGTTGGGTTCCGCGCGAAGTCGAGCTGGTTATGAAGAAAAATGGACTCCCAGCTGCAGGGACAGAAAGTGTCGAGTTCTATACAGAGCGTCTTTTGAATGAGGCGGATCGCGAATCAGTAAAAGGTAAAAGCAATTTAGCAAGCGAAATCATGCGCTTGCAGGTTCGTGATATCACAGCTCTTGAAGAAAGCGAGACTTTGCCTGAATTTGAATGCGACCGATTACAAAAAATATTGATCAGTTGTGTAGATATGCAGGGCGCTTCAGAGCGAATCAAAAACTTTCCATTTCCCAGGCAATATGCGCATTTTAGTTCGGTATTTGTCTGGATTTTTGTTTGCTTACTGCCGTTCAGTTTGATTCACGAACTTGGTAAAAACAGCCATGAACTAACCTGGTTGGTGATACCATGCAGCACGCTTATCTCATGGATTTTTCTCACCATGGAGCAAGTTGGTGATACCAGCGAAGACCCTTTTGAGAACGGTATCAACGACGTGCCTCTAACTGCGATTTGTCGTAATATAGAAATAGAATTGTTAGAAATGATCGGCGAGACGAATCTTCCAGAAAAAATCAAACCAATCGAAGATATTTTGATGTAGTTACTTAAGCAGTTTATACACCTGCTCGCTTGCGAAATGGCGACCTGGGATTACATGCGCCTCTTCGTGCCTGAAAATAGAATTTGCATCTTCGATTACATTCTTGTGGCGCAAGAAATAATTGTGCGTGACTGGGTAATTCATTTCGAAAGAAAACTCGTATTCGAAAGATGCAAAAGGCACCACTTTAGTGGTGTCAACAAAAATGATGGATGGATGAATATCGTGGCGAGGCGGACCTGAACGTCCAAGGCGTTGCTTACGGTTCTTCCACTGTGACACATACAAAATCATATCGACTTTGTTGAAATGACAATGTGTACGCCGAGCCAGTTCTGCGATGCGTGGCATCATTTCACCGTCGAAGACTGTAAAGTCCAGATCGGGTGCAGCTAAGATTACTTCGTTGAATGCTTGAAAAGGCTCATGGTCTGACTGACTGAAAAAGCACTCGACCGCTTTTTCAAGCACCCTGCTGCCCATCGATATTGTCACCAGATTTAGTTTATTCGCAAAAGACCGAGCGTCTTCTTCGCATTCAAATGCTTCGCTCAAAAAAGCTTTTAGTTCAAGCAAAAATGCACATAAGTCTTTGCCAGCCGTATTGGCTGCAAGGAGGTCTAAATCATAATCTTGAGTTTTCGGCGAAGTTGCCCAGGAGAAGGCGACGATGTGTCCAATATTTGAGCCTGACTTTAAGACGTAATTTCGTTCTAGAACTTCGACCGTTTTCTTGAGTTGTTCAAAAGAGTGCTTATATCCGTGGACAAAAAATAGAATTTCTTTGCCACTTGTGGCTGTTGCGTCATGCAATTCGCGAAAAAGGCGAGCGTAACCCCCTAAATCCCTTCTAGGAGACGATAAGCAGGTTTTATAGGTGCAGTTGAAGTCTTGACCCCACAAAGCTGTAATGTCGCTTGGAGCAGGCATTACGCCAAAACGCATTGGCCCAAACGAGTTGCCTGCATTGGATAAGTGACCATCGTTTATGGCTCGATCGGTCATCAAAAAGTGGTTATACTTGCTCATCTTAAAGAATTCTACCGCCTAAATCTCCACCTTGCCCGTCGATAGGAATAAACATGAATATTAAAAAGACTCTGCTGGCTGTCTCTTTTCTGCCATCAAGTTCTTTGGTTTTTCCTTATGTAAGTTATGCAAAACAAGATTTGCCGGGCGGTTTGCAAGTTGATAGCTTGGGTAATGCCAAATGTTCTATTTTCGAGTCGGGCAATGCTAAGTACGATGAGTTTGTAATGGATCTCTGCTGTAAGACATTTATTCCAACCTCTCCTACTTATTGGGGCAATAGTGAGACATTAGAAGTAATGTACGCTTTTAATGAAACAGGAACATCACTTTAATGAGGAGCTGTATTCTTGCTTTGACTTTGTGTCTGAGTTCGAATTTCGTTGCTTTTGCAAGTGATGATAAAGCATTTGCTGATGGCATCAAAGCCTACAAAGAGCGTAGATATAAAACTGCAGCAAACAAGTTTCAAGAGGCATTTGAAAAAGGAAACGGTTCGCCAGAAGTCTATCTCTATTGGGCTCATTCGCTTGCAGGTTGTGGCGAAAAGGGTAAGGCGATTAAAAAATATCAGGATACGGCAACTGTTTTCAAAGGCCTTCCGCCAGAAAAGGCCGCCTTACAATGTATAAAGCGTCTCGATCCCTACAACCAACACAAGAATGTGAATCCGACCGAAGGAATTGCAGAGATTCCAAAAGTTCAACCCAAGAAGGCAAAAGGCTTAGTGGAAGAAAGACCTGATGATACTGCTACCAAGCCCGACGATCCCAACGACCTGGACGACGTATTGCCGGAAGAAGAACATGTTTTTTACACAAAAGATCTAGGTCAAAAGCCGGTCGTGAAAGGATTTATTAACGGTAAACCTTACAATCTCGTCATAGATACAGGTGCTTACCGAGTTGTAGTGGGGAAACGGGCTCTTTCGTCACTGAACATAAAGGTCCCAAGCGATGCGCCTAAAAGCTATTCCTATGGTGCGGGAGGGAAGTTTTATCATTGGACAATGCCGCTTGAAATTTCAGTGGGCAAAATCAAGCGCAAGCTAAAAGTACATGTTTCTGAAAATGACGACTTTGTTTGTTTAGGTCAGCCATTTTTGCGCAATCTGGTTTATCACATGGACAATTCTAGAGGCTTGCTAATTTTTCACAACAACAGTGAGAAGGCTAAAAGGCAGCTGGCATTAGATACCATTGAAATTCCTTTTCATATGAAAGATGGGAATATGATGGTCGATATAAAAGTTGAAGGTAAGCCCCTGGAGGCAAACTTCGACACTGGCGCGCCTTGCATCATGCTTGCTTACGATAAAGCCAAAGAGTACGGTTTACTGGAAAACAAAGACGTTGGACGAACAAAGATACAGGGATTTGATGGAAAACAGTCTGTAGCGTTGTACTGTGTGGTAGATACGGTTGACCTGGGACCCATCAGAAAGAGTAAAATACTCGTTTTCGTTGGTGGGACCACTGTCATCGGACAAACTTTTTTCAGCGATAAACGTTATGTGATCGATAACGAAAAGAAAGTAATCAGATTCATGCGCCGGTAGATATAATTTACGAATGTTTCAAGCTCTAAGAATCCTGGCACCAATTATTTTCTCGCTCGTTCCATCACTTGTTTTTGCGGCTGACTTGAAAATTGATTCAATTAAGGGTCCAACCGGGGTTCAGTATCATTTTTACGATAAGGGTGACTTGGCCTTTGGCTGGGAAACAAAGCGTCCAAGTAAGACAGATACCAAAATCAAGTTTTGTATTCCTGCAGCCTTCACCACCACTACTGATACCATTGTCGGAATATATTCGTACAAAGGTAATGTCTATAACGCACGTGCAATTTCTAAATCAATTGGCGGCACTATATTGATTGAAGGTGGCAAGTTCGATATTTTTCCCAATGAGAAAGGTGCGAAATTCACCTCTGAATTTATTGCGTCTTTAAGAGACCGCAGAGCGTCTTTGTTTCAACAGTATCAGCTAGTACAGAATAAAACCGCAGCTTCATTCAAAGACAAGAAGAAATTTCAAATGCGTGCAATCGTCAAATTTACTGATGGTCGAGAAGGCGTGGTGGAAAGCTTTAAGGCGATAGACTTCAAAACTTTCAATAACGATCTGGTAGCACTTGGTGTGCAGGATGCGCTTTATACCGACATGGGCGCTTGGGATGAGGGGTGGTACCGCCATCCTGTTACCGAAAAATTAGTTGCGATCGGAAACGACAGATCTAAAACGAATAAGCAAACAAATTGGGCTATTTTCTATCAGAGATGAGATGGGCGCAAAATGTTCCGGAGTCAAAAGTAAGATGTATGGACAAAACACCTTACTTCTAAAACTTCGTCAAAAAAGACCTGTGCCAATCTGATCTTTTCAAAATGAATGGACCCGACCGCGAGGTGGTCAGGTCCATTCTGGCTCGATCGGCTACAGCGATCTTTTTAGAATTCGGACTTCGAAATTACATTTCTAAGTCTACTCTGTACGCTGCTACCAGGTCGGGTCGGGCTTGCAACACGGCAACTTCCGCTTTGCGAGCGCCGATACCAATATTGGCTGGCTCACGCGATTCGGATTTTGGATCTGCCGGTATACATTCTGAAAGAACCAATTTTGGTGCTTCCGTAGCGATGCAAGTGGCTGCCACCACATCTTTGAGCACTAGCACCCCACCGTCTGGCAGATATGCTTTTTCGAAACTGATGAAACGATCTTTGTTGTTTCTGAAGTTGCGAATTGTGCCTTCCATTGTGGTCCGCGCGGGAAGCGAATATCCTTCCAGCATTACATCACGGTCAAGAACGGCGACCACTTGGAATGGATCGCTTTTGTTGACAGCTAATGTTCCTTCTGCAAGCCTGAACGGGAGCGCATTATAGTCGGCTACCATAATATCTTTCTCGACCACCTCTACTCCGGCTTTGAGTGGGTGATTTTGCTTCAGCGAATCCACATAGGCTGCTACATCGGTTTCACGCGATAAGCAAGCTTTTATTGAGTTCGCCCAGCTGTTAGCTAAAGCTTCAGCTGACATGCCCTTTTCGGCTGCACTTTGTGCATCCGCGGTGGTGATATAATATCCACCGAGTTTTACAACGATAGCACCGTTTTCACGTTCGACCGACACCGCACCTGGTGTCCTGTCTGCGCTTCGAACTAGAGCATTGTCGAAATTATCTTGAGCTTGCCATGCACGTTTTTGTGCAGTGAAGCCGCCAGCGTCACCGGTAATAGAGAACATAGGTTCGCCTCTAAAAGTTACCGATTCGCCCTGATTGAATCCAGCAAATGCAGGTCCAGCGGAGACCAAGCCTGCTACAGCTGCGATTGTCAAAAACATTGACATTTTCTTTCTGATATTTACTGTCATGACTTTACCTCCTTCTACATTACGTTGACTGGGGCAGCCACTGCGATGCTAGTAGTGGCGTGTGTTTCCATCAACAACTCGGACTCTGCCGGAATAATAAAGGTAGAACCTTTATCCATTAAGAGACGCGAAGTGTATAAATGTTGCTGTTCTTTGGAATAGGGTTCGCCTATCCAGGAACCTGTAATGAAGCCTTTAGCAGCAACTTTTCCACCCTTGGACAAATCAACCATGCCCTGGGCTGCTGCTTCAGGTTCTTCAACTACCCAGTTGTCTTTGTCCATTCGATTAGTGTATTGATCGATTGGAATAAAGCTGTTTATTGGCTTAGCGTCAGCTATAACAAACTGGTTGTGGTCTCCCATGATGTGAGCGTTAATCGGAATTTCTTGACCGTCTGGGGTTTCCATGGCGAAAAAGTCGATTGTCACTGCATCTTTGTTGGGATATCCATTGTATTTGTAGATATCGGCACTAACTACTTTGCCGTGTACTAGAGTACCTTTTGGCAAATAAGTTTTGTAGTCGGTTTCCAGCGGAATATCACGGCTGATTACGGCTGTGACGTTGTCACCAATGGTAGCGCCATCGTTGTAAAAGCCTGATACTATCTGGATTGGAAGTCTCATTTCAGGTTTGAGTACAACGATATGTTTATCGGTTGACACTACTGCCGATGCTACTGGTGTTGTGCTGGTTAATCTGCTTACATAGGTCTTGATTGCATTTTCATCAGACAAACAATCTTTGATTTTGCTTGCCCAATACTCAGCTAATGCCATCATTGTCATATCTCTGCGTTTGGCGCTGTTTGCGTCAGCAGTGATAATATGGAATCCATCAAGCTTCACTACAGGGTGACGGTTTTCAATTTCTACCGTTACGGCTGATGGTCCTTTGTTCTTTGCTTTTATAATTGCGTTATCGAGATTTTTTTGAACGATAATCGCTCTTTCTGAAGCTGTCAGTTTGTCTGCGTTTGCTTCAAGTTCGAATAAGTCACCACAAAGGTGAATTGTTCTTTTCTCTGTCACTATGACTTCATCAGCGATTACAGGTTTTACTGCGAAACCTAATGCCAACAGAGCGGTCATAGCAAGAAGAATACGAGTTTTAATTGGCTTGCTTGTCATGTCTCTCCTCCTTATTAACTTGCCTGCCACTAAGCAATCGAAAATTCGGAAGTAACCAGGTGAGATCGATGATCAAGTCTCGTCCGGCGCTTCTTCGATTTCTGTTCCACTTCCTACTAAACCTATAGCCGAGTGAAACAAAATCAATGCCCAACTTTCTCTAATAGACACAAATTGGTTGTGTGCTAAGTCAAGAATAGGATCGCACAGCGCTAATGCTCTTCCACTTCCAAGGCGCTGTGCGATTTGTTTTTGGCGAGTTTTACTATTTTTCTACTGATTATTCAAAACAGTTTTTATTCGTCGCACGGTATCACCATTAACACCTTCGACTTTTAAAAAGATCTGTTCAGCCCGCACTAAATTGTCATGTGCGAGCTTGGTCTTATCTGGCGTATCCTGCGCCAGTTGCGATTGTGCAAGAAGCACCAAGGTTTGACCTTTGGGAAGATTCTTTAGCTCGGAAGGAAAAGCCTCATCAATAGCTGTTAAGCGTCGCGTCAGTAATTTTTCGCCGTCGTCGTGCTTGTTTTCACTTAGCCACTGTTCGGCAATATCCATGCGCATGTCGGGTAATCGTGCCGAATATTCCGGATGTGAGTTTGCAATGGAATTCCAGTCACGCACGCACTCGTAGAGCTTCTTGCAAATAATGGGATCGTAATTTCCTGGAGCGAAATCAGCCAGCTTGGCGAATTTATCATCTCCGAATAATTGCTTGAATAACGAAAGACAATATATAAAGGTACCGTTTGGACCGGGATGATGGAGGTCTTTGCTGTACAACTCAATATCAGGACAAGTTTCTTGAATATAAAAAAACATATCGCCTGTGGCAATTGTGGGAACTTTTAGGTTATCGCTCGCTTCTCTATATGACTGGCTTATTACGGATTGATTGTTGAAATAGAATTTGTCTGCATAAGTCATTATGATGATTGGCTTTGCGTGCGATTTTTCGACCAATGGAAGCATTTGTTGGATAGAAGCAAACAAATATCCTTTGGGTTCAAACGCTGCGCCACTATGCCCTTGTAAAATGATTGTGTTCCACTTTTGTGCAAGCAAGTCCTGCACTTCTTTTTTCGCTAAATGATTTTCTAACGTAAAACCGGGCCAGGCTGCAGAGGTAATGAAGTAATTACCGTCTGGGTCGGCTTGTTTCAGCATATCGGCTAAAAGTGCAGGTGAATCATTATAGAAAGTAAGGCTGTTCCCCAGGATCAAAATTCGATTTGCTTTACTTTGATCGCCAAGTTGATAAGACGTGACACCAATTGTGCCACCGGCTATATGAGACATTATGCGCGGAGCTTGCCATAGAATCACTGCACCTACTATGAGGAAGGCAAAGGCAAAACACTTTAAATATTTCACTATTGAATGTCCCATTTCGACGGCGCAAATATTATTCTACGAAGCTTTCCATAATTATTGCATTTTGGGAACCAGAATGAAAAATTTTCGTCACCCCTTTGAATTATTGAAGAGGCTAGGAAAATCATGCAGCAAGTTGAGGATAATCATTATTTTGACCGTATGCTCAAATACGGGCAGTGCAGACGTGAGATTGGAGATTATGCCCTGGCACAGCTTGTGCTTGAAGACTTGAAAGTCAATTACGCTAGTCCCCATAAAGTAGATTCTGAACGCGAAGCTCTGCTTTACGACGAGCTTGGTAACACCTATTTCTGTCGACACGACAACGACGAAGCCGATACCAATTACCGAAAAGCGCTCGAACTGCTAAGTGCCGAATATTACTCTGATCATTCCAAATTGACCCCAGTGCTCGACCACATGACGGAGTTATATTTAAGTCAGGGCAATTTCGAAGCAGCGCATGCTGTCTGTCAGAAGTCTTTGTCTATTAAAGAGAAATGCAAATTGCAAACAAATGCAGATACGATTGAAAGCCTGCGTTGCTGCGCGATTATCGAAGTTTATTTAGGTAATTTTGATGAAGCTCACAAACTTATAGATAAAGGGATTAAGCTTCTAGAGCCGACAACGATAGGTCCCGTAGAAGAATTCATTTACTTGAAAGCTAAGGCTTTGCAGATGCAAGAAAAGTTTTTTGAAGCAGACCAGGCTTACAGAGAAGCTATTGCCACGTTCTGTAAGCGTATAGGTCGTTGTCATCGACTAACCAAGTGTTTACGCGATTATATCGATTTCTTGATGGCAGTTGGAAAAAAAGAAGACGCTGAGAAATTGAAAGTTCATGCAAATAATATAGACATCGCCAACACTGGAGAGGTTGATTCGACACTCCCGCATTCGACTTATTATGAAAAGTTGCGCTATCCTGCGACGACTTTTCACTAACGCAAAAGGCGCGTCGCGATCAAACCAGCAAAACTTTTGTCGCCGCGATAAAACCAGCCCAAGTGCGTGTGGCAGTTCGAACATATTGCAAATGTCCAGGCATATCCAGCAAACCATGTGGCTTCTTTAGTAGGTTCGCCAGCTTCGGCTGCACCAGGGGCTGATGCATAACAGACCAGATGAAATGAATATCCGGCTGGATTGCGAAACGTGTGTTCATGCGGCTCGATAGCAAAAGACGGGTCGGTGATATCGAAGTTGCAAGTTTTGCAACGAACAGACTTTTGCGTCTCTTCGATAGTTTCCGTTTCAGAGTCAGAGATCGTTTGTTTGCTCATCGTATAAATAAAGGTCGAATTCTACGCTCAAGAAATTATGCCAAAACTTAAAGAATTTGGAACTAAAATTCGAAGAGCAAAAAGGCTTACTTCGTTTGATCTTGGATTTTTGCTGCAATTTCAAATTAACAGTAAATCGCAATACAACTTGCGCATACGAGACCTATAGTTTCGGATACTTCGACCACTGCACCGTAAGTATCGCCAGTCTGTCCCTGTAGTTTTTTGTTAAGCCAGTGCGCGGCAATGACGCCAGGAATAATCGTTGCAGGAATCAGCGCGGCTACATAAAAAGCATCGTAAGTAGTTAAAAGTACAGATACTGTGAGAGGTATCAGAGCGCCGATAATCAAATCGGATTTTTTAGTCGTTTCGTGCCAGATCTTTCCGCTGCCAAATTCGCGTGCATAAGAAAAATTGGCGATGGCGTAAAGCTCTGTCCACCTTGCCCAGCACGGAATCAAAATCAAGGCAGCCATCGCTTTGACTGGCAAAGAAAAGAGCGCTGCAAGAGCGCAGGATTTGAGCAAAATTGTCAAAACTCCGGTTATTGCACCAAAGTTGCCCACGCGAGAATCTTTCATTATTTCAAGCATGATGTCGCGTTCTTTGTGCGAGCAAATGCCGTCGGCTGTGTCCATCAGTCCATCTAAGTGTAGACCGCCAGTCAAAACAATTAAGACAGTAGTGAGTATTGCCGCGCCAACAAAATCTGGTGCTTGAATCAAAACGAGCGGAACGTAAGCTGCGCAGCTTAGCCCACCAATGACGATACCAGCTATCGGTAGATATTTTCCCAGTCCCGAAATCAAATCTTCTGAGCTTGAGTCTTTGCCCACGGGCAGCGAGGTGACATAACTTAGTGTTGCTAGAAGCTTACCTAGAATCATGGATTTCGGCGGTGAATTCAGGGCGGCGTTTTATAATCTCGCTGTTTTGAATGGCAAGCATTTCACGTTTGGGATTGTAATACAAAACGGTATCAGTTATGGTACCAATGACATCTGCGTCATTTTCCATATGCGATGCGATTTCTAGAATCTTAGGCATCGCTTCGGCTAAGACTTTGTTGGAGTGGTCTGAATCTTCTGACATTTTTATATCGTTGTCCCAGGGCAGTTGAATTTGTCCCAAGTGCCCAATGATGTCTGGAGTTACGGGAAGAGGAATGTCCGGATTGAGCGAATAAGCAAAAGTTGCTCGGTTGTCGCAATTTTCGATAAAGGCGTCATGGGGACCGACAATCTCGTCTGCTTTATTCATGACCATGACTGCGTAATCGGGACGGTCTGGACCAGTGTAATTATCTACAGTTATGTCGAATAAGCGCGCTTCCACCTGGGCGAGAGGCTTTGCATAAATGTTGTAATACTCTACTGC
This sequence comes from uncultured Candidatus Obscuribacterales bacterium, assembly GCA_964572515.1. Taxonomy (GTDB): domain Bacteria; phylum Cyanobacteriota; class Vampirovibrionia; order Obscuribacterales; family Obscuribacteraceae; genus Aved-18. The sequence continues at coordinate 301,600 of CAZNEW010000001.1, forward strand.
TTCAGGTTCCATTTCGAGCCCGCGCAACACGCCTTTCAACACGGCTAGAGTTCCTGCGATTGCCTTTAGATTGTGGTTTGGCACTAGAACATCAAAAGCATCAACCAATGGATCGACTTTTACATTCGCCTGCGCTGGCGCTTTATAGCCAAGCAAAATTGTGCCGTACAAAATGAAAAACCAGTCCTGTTTATTGAATTCTTTTTTGCTTGCCATAAAATGCAAGCGTTTTAGAACCATTTTGCGGTGCTTGATTTCGTTTTTTTCTTCGTCGGTGTGGGCAAGTTTTTCTAATCGCCTTATCGAGTGTTCGACATTTTTCAAATCGCGCACAAGGGCATAACAAGCGCATAAATTGAGGACTGTATCGAAATCTTCCTCCAGTTTTAAAACTTGTTCGAAATTGCCGATTGCTTCTTTGAACTGTCCCAGTGACATTTGAGCAAAAGCCAATTCGTATCGCACAGTGTTATTGGCAGGAAATTTATCCAGACATTTTTGGAGCAAATTGCGCCCAATGTCAAAGTAACGCTCTCCTATGAGGTGATAAGCGGCTTCAAAAACTTCTTGAGGATTTTCGTCTATTGCAGCTTTAGATGTTTTGACTTTTTCAGACAGGCGCTCGAGTGCCGCTGACAAATCTTGTTGATTCAAAGTTTTGGTATAGCGTGAAAACAAACTAATTAATTCTGCATTTTCTCCAGCGTTTAGCCAGATACTTTTCATCGTGGAAAGGCACAGGTCGAACTTGCCGTCATCGAGCAAGGCACCTGCTTTTTCTATTCGCGATTGATAACTTTCGGTCATTGAATAACTAATTTACTATCTTTTCGTTCTATTATTGGCGCAGTGTATATCTGATGCGCACCAACAATTTAACAGGATAAAGTCATGAGCCGAAAAACGATAATTGCAGGAAACTGGAAAATGAACAAGACAGCGACCGAAGCCCGCGAGTTGGCTCGGGAGCTTATTGCCGCTGTGGATAAACTTTCCCAGAAAGAGCTGCCCCACATCGTTTTGTGCCCCACCTTTACTTCTCTGCCTGCAGTCACCACTACTTTGACTGGCAACAAAAAATTCGCGACTGGTGCTCAAAATATGGACTATCGCGACAGCGGAGCTTTCACCGGTGAGATTTCAGCCCCTATGCTGCTCGATCTTGGTGCTCAGTACGTACTCATTGGACACTCAGAGCGTCGTCAATTCTTTGGCGAAACCGACCTAAGCGTTAACCAGAAATTGAAAGCGGCGCTAAAGCACAAACTTATTCCTATTGTATGTGTGGGCGAGTCGCTCGACGAGCGCGAAGGAAATCTCACAGACAAAGTGGTTGCCAAACAGGTCGCTGGCGCTTTGCAAGACATCCTCGAATCAGAGCTAGAGTCGTTAATTATTGCTTATGAACCAGTTTGGGCAATTGGAACTGGCAAGTCTTGCGATGCAGAAGAAGCAAATCGTGTTTGCGGTCTTATCAGAACGACCATAAACGAATATTACAAGTCTGCATCAAAGCCCGGAGATAAAGTGCCTGTGCTTTACGGCGGCAGCGTTACCCCTGCAAATTGCGACGAGCAACTTGCCAAGCCAAACATCGATGGCAGCTTGGTAGGCGGCGCGAGCTTAAAAGCTGGCGATTTCACAGCCATAATCGAAGCTGGAGCCAAGCGTGTAGCCCGCACTCCGCAGACTGTCTAATCGAAAGAACTTTGAAGTAAGTCCGGGACTGTTATAATTCCATTTGACACTTGGAGAGGTGTCAGAGTGGTCTATCGTGCAGTCCTGGAAAGACTGTCTGTCGAAAGGCAGCGAGGGTTCGAATCCCTCCCTCTCCGAGTTTTTATTTGTTGAATAAATGCGGCGCCAGTTATGGATCACCTAATCGATAAACTTGATGAAATCGAGACTACCTTTAAGGAGATCGATGCACAATTGGCTGACCCCAATGTCGTTTCGGATCAGAACAAACTAAAAGTTCTGGCTCGAACAAGACGACAGCTGGAGCCGACAATCAAAGCATACGACGACTACAGGCAGCTTATCAAAGACCTGGAAGAGTGGCAGACCATGCTGCGCGAGACCCAGGACAAAGACGAGCGTCTTGAAATCGAAAAGCAAGTAGAAGAATTGCGCAAAAACGAAACTGAGCTCATGGAACGGCTTAAAGTCTTGCTCTTGCCGGTCGATCCAAACGACGAAAAAAATATCATGGTTGAAATTCGAGCAGGCGCGGGCGGCGATGAAGCTTCGATTTTTGCAGGTGATTTATTGCGCATGTATTCGCGTTATGCCGATAGACTCGGTTGGAAGTATGAAATTGAAAGCTTCCACGAAGGCGAATTAGGCGGCTACAAAGAAGTTATTTTCAGTGTGAAAGCAGACGGTGCTTATCGTCAGTTCAAGTTCGAATCAGGCGTTCACCGTGTTCAGCGTGTTCCGCAAACTGAAGCACAAGGACGCGTTCATACATCTACTGCCACAGTTGCAGTAATGCCAGAGGCAGAAGAAGTCGAAGTCGAGTTGCTCGAAACCGATCTTGAAATCAGCACTATGCGCTCGGGTGGTGCTGGTGGTCAGAACGTAAACAAAGTAGAGACTGCCGTTCGTATTGTGCATAAACCAACCGGCATTCAGGTTGCTTGCTCTGAAGAGCGAAGTCAGCTTCAAAATAAAGAGCGCGCCAAACAGATTTTGCGCAACAAGCTTTATAAAATTCAGTTGGAAGAACAACAAAAAGCTATATACGATCAACGTAAATCGCAGGTGGGAACTGGAGATCGCTCTGAAAAAATTCGCACCTATAACTACAAAGACAATCGAGTAACCGATCATCGATTGAACGAGAACTTCTCACTGCAGCAGATTCTTGAAGGCGATCTGGAAAAGGTTATCGAGGCTAACATTCTCGATGAGCAGCAAAGACGTTTGAAAGAATCTTTCGAATTCGCGAACTAGTGGCTAAAAATGCAAGCGCAAGTGGCGCTTTTAGAGAAATAGTCGAGCGACTTGTTTCATTTGGAATAGAGAATTCCGAAGCGAAAATCGAAGCAGCCTTGATCATCGAACATGTTTGCGGCATTCCTTTGAAGCAGCTTCATACCTTCGATTTTGAAGTAGACGACGACATGTCCGAAAAAATAATCGGCATAATTTTGCGTCGCGAAAAACGTGAGCCTATCCAATATTGTCTTGGTAGTGCGCATTTTATGGGTCGCAAATTATTTGTATTGCCCGGTGTTTTCATCCCGCGTGTCGATACCGAAACTCTCGTGGTCGAGGCAAAAGACCTGATTTTAAAAAACAAGCTTGAATCTGGTTCGATTTTAGAAATTGGTATCGGAACCGGTGCAATCGCCACCAGTCTGCTTGCTGAATTTCCCAGGTTAAAAGCAACTGCAACCGATGTTTCTGACCGAGCATTAGAGTGCGCAGCAAAAAATGCAGCCCTGTTAAAAGTTCAGGACCGACTCGACCTCAAACGTTCTTCTACATGGTGGGATTTGCCTGGCAAAGTCGGTTATGACCTGATAATTTCCAACCCGCCATATATTCCAATGACTCATAAATCTGAACTGGCGCCAGAAATAATCAAATTCGAACCTCACGAAGCTTTGTTTGGTGGGGGCGAAGAAGGTTTGTCGTTTTATGAAGAGATAGCCGCACTGGGGGCGGATTTAACCAGGTTCGTCGCGCTTGAAATCGGTGATTATCAAGAAAATAGCGTGCCGAATATCTTTGCTCAATCCGGATGGGTTGAAGGTTATATCGAAAAGGATCTGAATGGACTGCCAAGAGTGTTTTGCGCTAAATCTGCTAGAGATCAGGTTAAAAGCTGACTTCGAGCTGTTGTCAAAACCTTAACAACTGTTAAAATTATTAAAGAAGGCTTATTGCGAGGCATCTACATGAAAGATGGAATTCTCAAGGCAATGACTTCCGACGGGAAGATCCTGGTCGTAATAGCGACCACCACCCATCTGGTTGAAGACGCTAGAAAAAGACATGGACTTAGCTACACAGCAACAGCGGCTCTGGGCAGGGCGCTAACAGCCGGAGTTCTGCTTGCCCCGGTGCTATGCCGAGAGGGACAGGTTGCACTCAGGTTCGATGGCAACGGTCCCCTGGGAAAAGTATTCGTTGATGCTTCACCAAAAGGCACTGTCAGAGGTTATGTAGAAAATCCCCAGGTCGAGTTACCGCTTAACTCCCTGGGGAATTTTGATGTTGGGGGTGCTATTGGTCCCGACGGCACATTGCAAGTTACTCTAGATAACGGCTCAGGACGCTGCTACGTGTCCACTGTTGAGCTTGTATCGGGGGAGGTGGGTGAAGACGTCAATCGCTATTTGGTCTACTCAGACCAGGCTGGCTCGATTGTGGTCGTTGGCGCTCATTTATCCAAAAATGGAGTGGAGGCAGCCGGCGGTTTAATTGTCCGACTGTTGCCTGACCATGACGAAGAAACTATTTGTCAGATTGAAAATAACATAACCACGTTTGGCAGCTTCACGTTTTTAATGCGCCGCGGTATGGGGCTTGAAGGTATTTTGAAGCGAATCTTGACAGGTTCGGACGTTCTCATGCTTACTGAAGAAAAGCCCGTGAGCTTCGCCTGTAAATGCTCAAAAGAGCGATTTACTGAGGCTTTGAAGATTTTTCCGAAATCCGAAATTTTGTCTATGGCAGAAGAAGACGGACAGGCCGAAGGGCGCTGCCATTATTGCAACGAGTACTATCACATTGGAAAAGATAGATTGCTCGACCTTGCGGGCGGAGCTATCTGAAATTCTTAAACAGCGCGGGACACTTTGCCGGCTTTGAGGCAGGAAGTGCAAACTTTCATGCGCTTCACGCTTTGACCGACACGAGCTCTCACAGACTGAAGATTGGGAATCCAACGTCTTTTGTTCTGGGGGTTATAGTGCGAACGAAGGAATGAATAGTTGTAACCGGTAGTCGGTCCCTTCTCGCAAACATCACAACGCTTTGCCATAATTCTTGCCTTTTCTATCCTGATACTTCTGCTCACGACGAGAAACGTCCGATAACTACCGGGTAATTATTCCGGGCGCCTCACTTATTCAACGACAGTGAGCAAAGATGAAATTTTAGCACCTGTCACGCATCGGGTCGGTCAATATATTCAAATATTATTGGAAAATTCCTTTTTCAGTCATAAAAGTTCACGCGAGGGGGTTTTAAGCCCCTTTTTAGGAATAGAGAAGATGTCATGTTAATTGACTTGATTTATCAAGGCTTCTAATGTGTTCGTGATCGTGGTATCAATGTCATATGACAGCACTGGCTTAGCGATGTCAAGGTGCCAACCTGAAAAGTGAGCCTGTCGTCCGTATCTCTGGGTAGCTTGTTGGTTAGGGAAGCTCAAAATAAGTAATGGCACTCGTTAACTACGCGGCGCGAGAAATTAACTGCAAAATCGTTTACTATGGCACCGGTCTTGGTGGCAAAACCACGAACTTGAAGTATATACACAGCCAGCTGGCGCCCACAACGCGCGGCGAATTAATCAGCTTGGCTACAGAAACCGAACGTACTCTCTTCTTCGACTTCTTGCCTCTGGACTTAGGTTCGGTGCAAGGTTTCAAGACGAGATTTTCGCTTTATACGGTTCCCGGTCAGGTTGAATATAACGCCAGCCGTAAACTGATTTTGAATGGCGTCGACGGAGTCATCTTCGTTGCCGATTCAGATGCGATGCGCTCAAAAGACAATATTGAGTCGTTACAAAACATGGTTGAAAACCTTGCAGAGTACAGTTTGACTCTCGATAGTATTCCCTGGGTGCTCCAGTACAACAAACGCGACCTTGCCAACGCAATGCCTATCGAGCGTATGGAACGCGAAATGAACACCCGTCAGGTTCCATCATTCGAGGCTGTGGCTTCTGAAGGACTTGGGGTGTTTGCAACGTTGAAAGCTATCTCCAAGCTAATTTTGAACCGCTTGCAATAAAATTCGTCAGGCTTTGGCTTAGCGTTTTTTCTATTTCTTGCATATGCATTCGCACATAAAATGCGGGTTATTGGGCTAAAATAGCGTCTTTTTGTATGGTAATTGACGTCTGAATAATTTACTCTATTTGGGACAGGGTCAAGTTTTTCCCCATATCGAGTCTAGTGCGTGTCTCCACTGGTGCAAGAAAATCTCAATAAGGATGCCCTCTTAAGAGCAGTACGCAAAGCCATTGAGCTTGAGCGCAAGACTCGTTACGCTGACTTTCAAGGCAAGCGTACAACCTTTTCAGTTTTTATGCGTCAAACCGCAGCACGTTTGTCAAAACGTTATCCGCTTGAATCTACCTGGATAACAATTCGCGGACTTTTTAGAGCTTACGTTAACCTTGATGTGTCTACTCGCATTTCGGTAGTCAGAAGAGCTGAAGAACTTTTGGCTCCTCATTTTTTTGCGCTTGAAGAAGAGGGGAGTTCAAAAACTGAACCGATAACGGTTGAAGTTTCTGAGGCTGAATCGCCAAATACATCTTTAAAGACTAAAGGCTCAAGCGAGACAAATCGTCAAGCACCAAGTGCCCCTGAAAAACCTAAACCGATAACGGATAAGGTTTCAAAACCCGATAGTTCGAGTGGGCGAAAGCCCCAGCCGACGATTAATACAGCCGAAGCAAAAGAGCCTATCGATCCAAGTTCGCTCAAAGAAATTTCGGTGCAATTCGTCAAGGGCGTCGGTCCCAAAATGGTCCAAATTCTGGCGAAGCTTGGAATCTCAAATGTCGACGAATTGCTAAAGCACTATCCTCGACGCCACCTCGATTTTAAAAACAGACTTCCTGTCAAGTCACTTGAACATGGACAGGAAGCAAGCATCATTGGCATGATTCGTTCGGTCAGTGCATATCAATCTAAGAAAAGAAACGTTTCTATTTTGACAGTACTTGTCTCAGACGGAACGGGAAGTATTGCAATTACAAGATTTATCGGTGGAAAGTCGAATAAGTTTCTACTCGACAGATACAAAGACCAGTTTCCCAAGGGCGCACAAATACTTGCCTCTGGAGTCGTCGAGCGCGACAGCTTTGCAGGCAAACTGCAATTAAAAAATGCCGAAATTGAAATCTTAGGATTTGCCGGTGGCGATTTGGGTTCAAGCGACGAAGAAGCACAATTGAGCTTGCACGCTGGAAGGCTGGTTCCAGTCTATCCTTTGACCGAAGGACTTTCGCTCAGACATTTTCGCAGTATCGTTTATAACGCTCTTGAAAAATACGGTAGTTTAGTAAAAGACTTTTTACCGCCGGCAGTACTCGAGCCACTAAATATGGTGACTCTGCGCGAAGCTTATAAGGGAATTCACTTTCCTGATGACGAGCAATCAAAAGACGAAGCCAGACAGCGTCTGGTTTTTGATGAGTTATTCACTATTCAATTGCAGATGGCGCACAGACGTTATAAATATTCGCTCCAGCAAAACGCCCTAGAGCTAACTTATACCGAAAAACCAGAAGGCATGATCAGTCGCTTGCGTGCCTCGCTGCCCTACACTTTGACTGGGGCTCAAGAGCGAGTATTTGGCGAAATTGCACGAGATTTAGCCGACAACAAGCCGATGCACAGATTGGTGCAGGGGGATGTTGGTTCTGGAAAAACAATCGTAGCGATACTTGCATGTCTTGTCGCAATTGAAAATGGCTTTCAAGTTGCAGTTATGGCGCCGACTGAAATTTTGGCTGAGCAACACTACAGACAGTTCCAAAATTTCCTCACGCCGCTTGGTTTGAACACAGTACTTGTAATTGGAAAACAAGGTGCAAAGCAACGTCGCGAGATTCACCAGGCTTTGCTTAATGGACAAGCTCACATTGCAGTTGGAACGCACGCATTGCTTGAAGACGCTGTTGAATTTCAAAATCTTGGACTTATAGTAATCGACGAACAACATAGATTTGGAGTCAAACAAAGAGCACGACTGAAAGTTAAGAGCAAGAGTCCAGAACTTTTAACTATGACAGCAACCCCCATTCCGCGAACTCTAGCAATGACAATTCATGGCGACCTCGATGTTTCTGAGATCGATGAGTTGCCGCCTGGTAGAAAACCAATCGATACAAGACTTTTCAGACCGTCTCAAAGAAAAGAATTCTGGGATGTGGTCTTAAGTGAAATTGCGCGCGGTAGGCAAGCCTATATTGTGTTCCCGTTGATTGACGAGTCAGAGACTTTGTCTGCTAAAGCTGCAACTAAAGAATTCGAAAAATTGAAACAAGAATTCGATGGCACGCATAAAGGCAAGCCCAAAATTACATTTGACTTGATGCACGGCAAATTGTTGCCACAAGAAAAAGATGATGTAATGGAACGTTTTCGCAATGGTGAGTTTCAAATTTTAGTAACCACTACTGTGGTCGAAGTAGGTGTCGATGTTCCCAACGCGACTGTAATGATAATCGAGAACGCAGACAGATTCGGTCTGGCACAGTTGCACCAGTTGCGCGGTCGAGTTGGACGAAACTCAGAGCAATCGTTTTGTTTTCTTGTCTCGGAGCAAAAGTCGCAGCAGACGCGCGACAGACTAGAAATTTTGACTAAAACAAACGACGGTTTTGTGGTGGCGGAAAAAGATCTCGAAATAAGAGGACCTGGCGAATTCCTTGGATTCAGACAGAGCGGCTTGCCCGATTTGATACTTGCAGACCTCGTTCAAGATACTGAAATTCTAGAACTTGCACGCAACACTGCCATTTCGATAATCAAAGACGATCCCGAACTTGACTCGGATGAATACAAGCAACTCAAGCCAATTTTGAATCGTCGCATCGACCCCGGCGAAATGGAAGCAATGCGCTCAGGTTAAGCGCCAAAATTACATTGATGAGAATAGGTAGGAAGTGAATAAACTCGCATACATCGGAATAGGCATTATGGGCGGTGGCATGGCTGCCAACCTCGCCAGAAAAGGCAACGAATGCAAAGTATGGAACAGGAGCCAGAATAGCCGCAATTTGCAGATGGCAATCGAGGCTGGATGTACAAATGCCAGTTCGATCAAAGATGCTGTAAGCGACGCAGATATTATTTTCACCTGCTTGTCTGAAGAAAAAGATCTGGATCAAATAATTTTGGGTGCAGATGGAATTGCAGAGCATGCAAAGAAAGGTGCCATAATTATCGACATGGCAACCACTGGTCCCGCTTGTTCAAAGCGAATTGCTGCGAGTTTGGCATCAAAAGGACTGCGTTTTCTCGATGCTCCTGTTTCGGGCGGTGATATTGGCGCGCGCGAAGGCACACTTACAATAATGGTCGGCGGCGAAAAAGAAGCTTTTGACAAAGTTCTGCCCTATTTTCAATGCATGGGTAAGACTGTTACGCACTGCGGACCTCATGGTGCAGGACAGGCAGTAAAACTTTGCAATCAAATTCTTTGTGCGGTAAATCTTGTGGGTGTTTGCGAAGCCTTTTCACTTGCTGACGAAATGCAAATCGACAGACAAATGATTGTTGATATTTGTGGTGCAGGAGCTGCTGCATCATGGGCTTTGAGTACACTAGGACCTCGTATTGCAAAGGGAGACCTGGCACCTGGATTTAGATTGGGTCACATGCTCAAAGACCTCAACCTGGTCAAAAATGCGTCTGAAAATTTGTCTTTGCCTGGAGTGGATTTATCGCTTTCTAAATTCGACGACGGTATCAAGGCTGGTGCAGACCTGGAAAAATCGGGAACACAGTCAATGATACTGGCGTATGAAAAATAAACAGTAAATAGGACAGGCTATTTTTGATTTTATGTCTGTCGTCCGGGGCCCGGGCCACGGACGACAAGGTCAGAGCGTATAAAAAGGTTGTGAGCTTTTTGCAGACATTTTCAAATCTGTATCATTGCAACTGGTTTTAAAGTGCTTTGGGGTGCATAGAGCTGGTAATATAGGCGCTTATTTACAGCATTTAATCGGGATAGCACAAGATGACAGACAGCACAGGGGGAACCGCTTCGGGCGGGGCTCCAAGCCCTAATCCTAATCTTAAGACCGGAGTCAAAAAATCGGGTGGATCGAGCTTTCCTATGATAGTTGCCGTACTTGCGCTATTAGCTGGTGGAGCCGGCTTTGGCTACGGCTATATGCAGACTTTTGTACCAGTTGAAGGTGGCGCCGCCGGTTTCTTGGGTGGTGGACTCAAGCATCAATACTTTATTAAATCGCGCGTTGGAGACCGCTCTCCATACAACGTGACGGTCAACTTGAATGGTCACAATGTTGGGACTATGTCGACAGACAAAGTGATGGAAGTCACACAATATGTAGTAAAAGATCGCAATAAGATTCGCTTTGAGGCTAAACGTCTACCCGACGGAATGTTCGGGGCGACCGGCGCATACATCGATATTGGTTTGTATAGCGGTCGAGGAACTACAGATGGTGGATTCACCGATGGTCAGCCGCTTGTAAAATATGAGCGAACCGCAAATGACAAAGGTGACTTCGACGATAAAATGGACTGGACTACGGTAAATGAGTAGTTTCCCTCGATTAGTAGTGCTAGCAAATGCCGGTCTTTTAATCGGTACTTGTTTCTTTGGTGGCTATGCTGCTGGAATAAATGTTCGTGCCATACGTCTTGATCCGGGCAAACCAGAAGGCATTGCCGCGACGCATGTAACAAGGACAGAGACTGGAGATGCAGACCACACCAAAGGTCAGTCGGCAAGTCCATCCGGGCAGATTTCGACCAGTATCACAGGCAATACTACTTCTACAACCAATACAACGAGTTCGGTGCCGGGTACTTCGTCTGGAATTGCAACTACTGCAGAAAAATTTTCTGACATAGAAAAAACAGATAGACGTTTGGTTCCAAGTCTGATTGCCGCTGCTAATGCTGGAGTTCTCGATGTAAGTGCAGATAATCTCTTTCATCCAAACGACCCGGTTACGCGTGCAGATTTTACTCGATGGATGGTGCGGACTAAGCAAATTCCAAAAGCACCTGCTGAAGCACAAAGTTATGCAGATGTCGCTAAAGACAACAAATACTTCGACGATATAGAAACCGCCACTGCATCTCAAATGGTCCAGGGGTATCCGCGCAAAGGCTCAACAGAGAAAGACTTCAAACCAGATAATTTCATCACTCGCGAAGAGTTCGCAGTTATGTACGGAACATTTTCTGGCAAACGCAGTCGTGCTGAAAAGCTTTCTGAGACTGATATCAAAGATTATTTGCGTTACGACTCCAAGACGTCGAGTATTTGTCCTGCCGCTTATCGCGATGAGGGTGAAATCGATGATTGGGCACGTAAATGGGTCGCTATTGCTCAGCAGACAGGTGTAATTGACCAGGCTTTTGATTGTGCGCCTAACAATAACGAGGATCCAAAGCGTTATTTGCATCCGCAAAAGCGGATGACGCGCGCGGAGGCAGTCAACATCTTGGTTAAGCTGTATGGTGTTTCAGCTCAAAGTAGCATGAAGGACAAAGAAAAATGAAAGACTCTGAATTTTTAAAAGTAAAAAAGTCAGATGCCGGATTCATGATCATTCTGTCGATCTTGTTTGCTGTTTCTCTAGGATATTATTTTGGCACTCAAGTCAATTTCGAGACCAAAGCTAATTCTCACAAAATGAAGTCTTAAAACCTTGATCCGGACAAGGTGATTGTGTAGAAGAAGATTTCGAACCGTTTAGCAAGAAATCTTCCATTTGATCTATCACTTCGTGTGCGGGACCTGGAGCAATTGCTTTTACTAGTATTTTGCGTTTTTCGTATAACGTTGTAGCGCTTTGAATCAACATTTTCATGTCTTCGTCTGGTGATTCGCACATACTAAATGTAATGAGACCACCATTGTCTTCCATGGCATTTGCAGAATGTCTGATACAGTTCAGCGTTCGCTTAATAGCTAAGCGAGAAGCGTTTCGAAGTGCTGAACCTACACAAAAAGCAACACCATCAATTTTGTTGAAACGCTCGCGAACCCCTTCGAAACAGGCTAAGACCTGCTCTGGGTCTGAAGCATCGACACAACAGTAGCTTGCATCTAAACTATCAGCAACTAGACTCAATTTGTATTCGTTGCGTGCACATAGAATCAGGGAAAACCCTTTTGCAGCAAGTCTTTTCGCCAGTTCGCAACCTATGGTTCCATAGCCTCCAAAAATAACAATCGTTTTGCTATTCATGTCCTACCGCCTTGATATAATAATCGCCTGAATTTATCATTGCGTCCGTTTGTGAATCGTGTGTGACCATGGCGAAAATTCTTCTTGTAGATGACGAACGCTACATATTAGACATGCTGCGTGCGACGCTTGAATCTAAAGGTCATGTAGCACAATGCGTGCGCAGTGGAAGGCAAGCTCTGGAGCACTTGCGTGTTTATCAGTACGATCTTGTCGTAATGGACTGGATGATGCCCGAGATGACTGGTATCGATGTACTGAGATGTTTCAGATCGGACATGCATGGCAAAACTCCTGTACTTTTGCTCACCGCGAAATCCTCTATTGATGAGATAGAAGCAGGATTAGATACAGGTGCCGACGATTATTTGACCAAGCCTTTCGATGCTCGAGAATTACTTGCTCGTGTTCGTGCTCTTTTAAGACGTCCTCATTCACTGTCACATACAGTGCTAACAGCCGGTTCGCTCGAACTCGACCCAGCCCTTTGTCTTATCAAGAAAGATGGTGAAACGCTTCGAGTAAGACCTAAAGTCTATTCGTTATTAGAGTTTTTCATGCGACATCCCAATCAAATTTTCGAGCCGCAGACAATTCTAGATAGAGTATGGCCAGACGATAGTTCCGCGTCGTATGAGACGCTCAGGACTCACATAAAACTGCTTCGTCGCGCTATTGAAGATGAAGCTGAAGAGTCTAGACTAGAGAATATTCGCAACATGGGCTATAGATTCAATTTGAATTCATAGCCACTGTATGTGGTATCGAAGTCTAGAAGGTTCTGATTTTATTATGCTTCGAGGACTATCGACCTTTTGGCTTATCTGCTACGATGAAATCATGTAGTTCCGTCCGACAGTTTTCGTGCCATTGTTTGCACAATCGTTTCTAATCATGAGTTTAATAGATGGATTCAGAGCGCTTTTTAGCGTCTATTATTGAGTCGTGCCAGGATTGCATTCTTGGTATAAAGCCTGATGGCACTATTTTGACTTGGAATAGAGGCGCTGAGAGAATTTTCGGTTTGAGTGCCTCCCAGATGTTAGGCAATAACATTAAACTGTTAGAACGTCATTTTCAGGACGAAGATTTCGAGTCTATGTTGAATATTGCATTGAAGGGAGCAGATATAGATCACTACGAGACTACGCTCATAAGTGATGGGAAAGAGATTGTTGTTTCTGTAAGTGTTTCCCCTGTCAAGAGTCGCGGCGAGATTGTCGGAGTTTCTTATATAGCCAGAGATATTTCAGATTCAAAAGCCGCAAGGATAATGGAACAACAAATACAATTGCATGAGCAGAGAGAAGATTTTGTGGCAGCTCTTACTCATGATTTGAAAAATCCAATTATTGGATGTCATCGAATTCTTGGTTTGATAGTAGAAGGTAAGGTAGATTCAGCAAAGCAACCAGAGCTTTTTGTGAAAATGCTTGCAAGTCATACTGAGGTTTTGCAAATTATCAATGATTTGCTTAGTGTTTTTCGATTCCAACGTCAAACCAGTTATTCAGAGCGTGAGTTAGTCGACTATGCTGCTCTGGTTGGAAGTGCAGTTGAACTGCTGGAGCCAGCTGCAATGGCAAAAAACGTGCAGTTCAATTTATCAATCAAACCTAATTTGTACACAGTAGGTGAACATGGTCCTCTGCGGAGGGTTGTGACGAATTTGTTGGATAATGCGCTTAAGTTTTCACCTGAATTTACTACTGTAAAAGTAGAATTGAACGAACATTCAAATAAGCTGATCTTGAATATTACCGACCAGGGAGCTGGAATTCCTGAGGAAGAGCAATTGAATCTCTTTCACAAATTCTGGCAAGGAAGAGCAGGCAAGACATACGCGCTTGGAAGTGGGTTGGGTCTTTATCTTTGCAGGCAGATTATTGAGGCTCACGATGGGCGAATACTTTGTTCCAGTCGAGTTAATAAAGGAACGACTTTTACCGTTGAGCTAAATAAAGAAATACCCGAGGTTCAGCTAAAAGTCGAAAAATCAGCTGGATAGCATTAACTATGGTGGCTTACAAGTAAAACCCAATTCGAATAATCTATTTGCTCTCTGACTGTTTTTGCTAATTCTTGTATCTTGTTATTTGGGCTATTCATGCACTTTTCGATAATTCTAATCAATTTTGGCGTTACTTCAATTGGATGAGGAATCGATTTGTGATGATTCAATCTGGGCAATTCATAACTCAAAATCTCAAGCACATTCACTTTGGCGTTGTCACTGCCTTCGCTTAAGACTTGCTCGAATACAGCATTAGACCTTGCCCCGAGTCCGCAAATTGCAGAAGAAAGTGATTGTGAGCTTTCGTTTCCTTCAAGAGCATTTACGAAATACGGAAGCGAGTCGTAACCGAACCAGAGAATGGTATTCGTACATGCTGTTGAAACATCCACATTACCTTGTTGAGACTGCTTTATCAGTGATTTTAACCCGTCTGTACCAAGACTTCGCAATTCCTTTTCTTTAGTGCGAATAAAGCGTTCGTACTTATAATAATTGTAGGCTGATTGAGCTCTATAATTCTGCGATGAATATCTTTGAGATTTGTTCCCAGCTCGAATGTTCGCACTTTCGTGGATAACTTGCTCCAGAATAGATGCAACGCTTGCATCAAGAGCGGCTTCTCGATTTTTGTCTAACTGAATTGTTTTTGGCAAAGCACGGCTATAAATAGAATCTTTTGTGGAAAGACTGAATGTAGGTGCCGGAAATTCGGCATTGATTCGTCTTCTTTCGTTGGGGTTGAAATGGTACGAAGCATAATCGCGGACCAGCTTCATATTGTCTGTCTTCATAACCTTAAGAAGAACCGCATCAAGCTTGTTTTTATTTTCTTTGCTGAGCTTGTCTGACTGCAAACAGATTGCGTTTATTGCGTTCGAGCGTACGAGTGATGTTTCATCGTTTTGGAGCGCCTCTAAGACCATATCGAAATGCGATTTATTATCGTTAGCATCGCAAGCAAGTAGTTCGATTGCTGCTCTGCGAATATTTTCGTTGGAATCAGAGGCAGACTTTTCGACTAGAACATTTAGAGCCGAAATAGGTTTTTGAAGCTTGCTCATTGCTTTTAATGCAAATAGCCTACAGTTCGGATTTTTGCTTTTTAGAGTATTCGAAATCAAATTTGTATAGTCTGTTTTTGATTTCTTCAAAATTTCGAAAAATACTGGAAAATCGCTTCCAGTATTTCGACAGTCCGAAATCCGTCCGTCATTGAGACATTTTTCTATTTCGCTAAAAACCGGTGTCCCCATTTCGCTTAATGTGTCGATAATGGTCTCGTCTAAAATTCTGAAATTGCCTTGCAACCCCTCAATAAGCAAAGGGATGGCTTGCGGTCCCATTTTTTTCAAAACTTGTTTGGATTCAGCTTTGAATTCAAGTATCTCTTGCGTAGACTTGCGCTCTTCTTCTGTGGGACCCTGATAACCCGTCCCGCAGATTTTTCGGGGAAATCGGCTTTCGTATTCGATTAATCGAAAAGCAATTTTGTCTATCTGAGCTTTCTGTGCTTCCAAAAGATCTGCATCACGAGCAATTATACTCTGTGCTGAACCGAGAATGAAAACGGTGAGCATGGCGCTCAAAACGAGTTTTTTCATTCTTTCATTTTAAATGCTCGAAACAAAAATAAAATGGGGTTTGCCCTATAGCGGCTTCAGCACTTCTAAGATGTTTTTAGAAGGGTCACTTACATAGCAAGATTCTGTTCCATCTCGATGCGTTTTTAACTTTCCAAATTCACTTGCGTCATCGCGAATGATGCCAATATGTGGTGGGTGCTGGGCTGAAATGACCAGGGCAATCTTAATGTTGGAAAAGTTGAGCATTGCCCAGGTCTCGTCCTGGTATTCCACATTGCAATTGAAGGTTTTTTTGTACCAATCTACAGCTTGACCGATATCGTCCACCTGTATGGCGATGTGGTCGACTTGATCCAAAATCGGGCAATCAGAAGCAAATTCCATGAAGACAGTTTGTCATAGTCAAATGACTTAAAAATGACCGTTCACGTATCGTTCATTTCATGGGCTTAAGATCACCATAGGGATTTCTTACTCGGCGAAGTTTATGGATTTAAAAGATAAGGTAATTATCATTGGTGGCGGTTTAGCGGGGCTTACCTGTGCATTTTATTTGCAGAAAATGCAAATACCGTTTGTATTGCTTGAAGGTTCAGACGCCGTGGGCGGAAGAGTCCGCACTGACATGGTCAACGGATTTTTGTTGGATCGGGGTTTTCAAATATTCTTGTCAGCATATCCTGAGGCCAAAGAAATTCTCGACTATGACAGTCTAGAGCTCCAGCCTTTTTATCCAGGTGCTCTTATTTGGTTAAATGGTTCGATGCATAAAGTGGCTGACCCTTTTAGGCGACCGATTGATGCTGCAGCTGGTATTTTTAACCCAATAGGAAGCTTTGGCGACAAGCTAAAAATGGCAAGTTTGCAAGAATCTGTCATCAGTTCGGGGCGCTCCAGTGTGGCGACCTTACCTGACACTATGCGTGAAGAAACTACGACACTTTCACGTCTTGCAGAAATCGGTTTTTCATCAAACATTACCGAGAAGTTTTTCAAGCCTTTCTTTTCTGGCATTTATCTGGAGCCTGACCTACAGACTTCAAGTACTATGTTTGAGTTTGTATTCAAAATGCTTGTAAAAGGCGATAACACGCTGCCTTCAATGGGAATGCAGTCGATCCCCACTCAGATTGCAGAGCATTTGCCAAGCGAAAGTATTCATTTCCTTCATAAGGTAACTCATGTAAATAATGGCTCGGTCAAGCTTTCCACGGGAGAAACACTCTCTGGAAAAGCGGTAGTAATTGCTACAGAAGAGCCTATGTGCAAACATCTTCTTGGTAAAGAAGTAAAAGTCAATTCTAGAAGTCAGACTTGCATCTACTTTAGCGCTCAAGAAGCACCTTTTGAAGACCCAATTTTGGTGCTTGACGGCGAGGGGGCTGGTCCGGTAAACAATTTTGTGGTGCCAAGTAATGTCGCCTCTACTTATGCGCCTCCGGGTCAGTCGCTCATGAATGCGGTCATAACTGGCGAGCCCGATATGAGTGATGACGAGTTGGAAATGGCGGTGCGAAAGCAGATGACCACCTGGTTTGGTAATCAGGTCGCAACCTGGAAGCACTTACGCACATATCGAGTAAAACACTCATTGCCCGATCAAACGCCAGAAGCCAAAGCTAAAGTCGACAGGTCTTATATGATAGATGACCAAACCTTTTTCTGTGGAGATTATGTAGAGAATGGCTCTATTAACGGAGCAATGATGTCTGGGCGAAAAGTCGCAGAACTTATTAAGGCGAAAATCTGCTGATTATTTAAGAGGCATAACTAAATAGTCTACTTCGTCTTTTTCTGGTGAGCATTTGATTGCTTTGCCGGAATTGGTCCAATTCTTGCCATTTTGCTTGAATTTTTGTTTTGAAAAAAACAGTGATTTGGAGGGAATATCTGCGCTTATCGCCCATGCAAATGTGTGCGAATTTTTTTCTACTGCACCCGAATCGTCATTATAAACTTCGAAGCGACCGAATTTTTTAACGGCGCCTCCATTAATTCCTATTAGAGCAATACTAGAAATTGTATAGCCTTGATTAGTGCTACCACCAACAATTGCAATGTCGTCCTTCTTGTCGCCATCCAGGTCGGGCAGACGCGCGATATCATATTCGCCACCGGCGTCATATCCAATGTGCAATACCAGTTTTCCCTTTTCCATAATTGCTATGCCGCCCATTCCAAGGGCGTGACCAGTTTCGCACCACGAATAGAGAAAGGCACTTTGTTTGATACCAGCTTTGGTAAATGCACCATCGCATACGCTTTTGATCTCAAAAGCAGAGTCGCATGCGTCTTTCCACTTGCAACTGGCTGCAGGCGAAACAGCTGCTTCTACAGATTTAGATTCAGCATCACTGATATCTCTGAGCTTGTTATCCAAGCGACCATCGAATAATAGAGTGGAAGCAGCTGTTGCTTGAAGCGGATGAAACAAACCAGACAAAAGTGTAAGTGCGCAGAGGGTTTTTACAAAAAATTTTGATGTCAGCATTTTATTTGAACATAGATGCAACTGAGGTAATCGCAAAAAGACTAGCAAAAGCACCAACGTAGGATAGAGCGTAAAAACCGAGTTTGACAAAAATGTTTTCGTCTGGTGGTTTGTAGTTGGCATCGGCGAACTGCTTAAACAGTTCTTCTACCGGAATTGCTCCGGCATTTCTAATATTGTTCATTACCACTACTGGAGTGAAAATCAATCCAAACGGAATTCCCCACCATCCAAATATGTAACTGACAATAGAAGCTGTAATCTGGCTTTTGCGCGCACGAGATGAGTCTTTAAGAAACATCGGAGTCTTTTTGCGCATTGTCATAAAGATAATAGAACAACATGTCTCATAGCGAACGGCGAGTGACTTCATTGTCACTCGCTCGCCTTCATATACTGCGCCACCATCTTTGATGGTGTTTTGATTTTCGAAAAGCCAGAGAAGAAATTTTTCTTCTGCTGCAGCGTCTTTAGTCATTCTTACCTCAGGTCAAATCGGTCATTATTCATAACTTTTGTCCATGCCATAACAAAGTCTTGAGCAAATTTGTCCTTGGAGTCGTCACTGGCGTAGACTTCAGCAACGGCACGCAATTCTGAGTTGGAGCCGAATACCAGATCTACTTCGCTTGCCGTCCATTTTAGGGCGCCCGATTTGCGATCTTTGCCTTCGAATAGATTATTTTCGGTAGCCGATTTGGACCAGACCGTAGACATATCGAGCAAATTGACAAAAAAGTCGTTGCTCAAAGTGCCAGGGCGGTCTGTGAAGACTCCCATTTTGCTATGTCCAACATTAGCGTCAAGCGAACGCAGCCCACCGATTAAAACGGTCATTTCAGGAACAGTTAACCCAAGGAAGCTTGCGCGCTCCACTAGAGCCTGAGAAGGTGATTTTTGATTGCTTTTGGCGTAATAGTTTCTAAAACCATCGGCAGTAGGCTCAAGCAAATTGTAAGACTCAATGTCTGTTTTATCTTGAGTAGCATCGGTGCGTCCGGGAGAAAATGGAACAGTTAAACTGTAGCCGGATTTTTTTCCTGCTTCCTCGATTGCTGCACCGCCAGCCAGCACAATCAAGTCTGCCAGTGAGACTTTTTTGTCACCACTTTTAGCATTGAAGTCGCTTTGAATTTTTTCGAGTGCTTTGAGTACTTTGGAAAGTTCCTGAGGATCGTTTACTGCCCAGTTCATTGCTGGGTTCAATCGAATTCTGGCACCATTTGCGCCACCACGCTTGTCTGTATTGCGATAAGAAGCGGCAGAACTCCAGGCAGTTTTTACAAGTTGGGAGGTGGAGAGTCCGGAGGCAAGTACACTGGCTTTGAGCTTTGCTACGTCGTCTTGGTCTATAGATTTATAGCTCGCTTCAGGCAATGGGTCTTGCCAGAGCAGAGCTTCTTTTGGAACTTCTGAACCTAAGTAGCGCGAGCGAGGACCCATGTCTCTGTGAGTCAGCTTGAACCATGCTTTAGCAAAAGCGAGTTTGAATGCTTCTGGATTTTCTTGGAAACGTTTTGAGATTTTGCTGTAAACAGGATCCATTTTGAGCGACAAGTCGGTGGTGAACATCATTGGCGGATGTTTTTTACTTTTGTCGAATGCGTCAGGGACAAGCTCTTGAGCTACAGCGTCTTTTGGTTTCCACTGTGTAGCACCTGCTGGGCTTTTGGTTTGGACCCAATCGAATGCAAACAGGTTGTCGAAATATTGTGTGGTGAATCCAATTGGATCTTGCGACCAGGCACCTTCAAGTCCGCTTGTGATGGCATCTTTGCCACATCCGGCACCGAATTTACTGCACCAGCCAAAGCCTTGCTTGTCTACACTCTCACCAGCGGGTGCTGGACCTAGATTAGATGATGGCGCTGCGCCGTGTGCTTTTCCGAATGTATGTCCGCCTGCTATCAAAGCAACGGTTTCTTCGTCGTCCATTGCCATGCGACCAAAAGCTTCTTTGATGTCTTTTGCGGCAGCCAGTGGATCTGGATTGCCATTAGGACCTTCCGGGTTTACATAAATCAATCCCATTTGCGTTGCAGCAAGCGGATTTTCCAGCTTGTTAGCTTTGTCGCGATTGTTCGACAAGAATTCGTCGCCAGGTCCCCAGTAAATCAAGTCGGCTTCCCAGTCGTCGCTGCGACCACCTGCAAAACCAAATGTTTTGAATCCCATCGATTCAAGAGAGACATTGCCAGTCAGCACCATTAAATCGCCCCAGGACAATTTTCTGCCATACTTTTTCTTTACTGGCCACAATAGACGGCGGGCTTTGTCCAGGCTTGCGTTGTCTGGCCAACTGTTTAGTGGTTCGAATCTTTGCTGTGCACCACCTGCGCCACCACGACCATCGAACACTCTGTAAGTTCCCGCTCCATGCCATGCCATACGAATGAAGAAAGGACCGTAGTGACCGTAATCTGCTGGCCACCAGTCTTGTGACTGTGTGAGCACGTCTTTGATGTCTTTTTTGACAGCTGCAAGATCTAGTGTTTGAAATTCTTTTTTGTAGTTGAAGCTTGAACCATAAGGATTCGACTGAGGTGATTGAACCCGAAGAGGTGTCAGGTCGACTTGTTTTGGCCACCAGAATTGATTTGGCTTTGGTGTCCCTTCTGCAGTCGCAGGAATCGACTGCGCAACGAGTGAAATCAACGCTGCCTGAACTATTGCTACTTTAGCCACTCTTTTTTTCATGATCAAAAGGAATCCTTATATATGCAGACCAAAACCCCAGGAGAAATTCTCAAAGACGAGCCAATATGGCACCTTGGAATTTGTGCAATGTTAGAAGGCTTCTAATATTCAGTCAACCAAAAGAGGCTGAGGCTTTTTTAAAGCTCTAAAACGGTGTGAAATAGGGTCGTTACTAAGACTTGAAAAGTCTCTTCTTGGGTACTTCTACTAGCGGTTCTTCAGTGCCCGTCTCAAAGACATGACCTGAAATCCAGCAACAATGGTCGGTTAGCAACTCTACAATAGTTTGTGTGGCTTGACCTGCGGTCGAGTTCGAGTCCAAAGCGCCGGGTGTCACTGCATTTACCTTGATGCGATTGCGAGCATATGTTGCTGCAGCACTCTTGGTCAAACCAATAACACCTGATTTTGCAGCGCTCAAAGCTTCATGATTGGGCTGTGAAGTGCTTGCAGCAGAAGAGGTGGTGAGAACTATCGAACCACCTCTTTCGTGCATTGCTTTGACCGCGTATTTTAGGCAAGCAAAAGCTGAAGTGAGATTAGTATTCAAAATTTGGAACCATTCGCGTTCTATAGTCAAGTGCGCAGGCTTGAGCAGATTGGAGCTGACACAGTGGACCACGCCATCAAGTTTGCCAAAATGTTCGAGCCCTATTTCAACTGCGTCCGCTACCTGGTTGAAATCTGTACAATCGGCACAAAAAAAATGCGCACCTACGCTTTCCGCCACCAAGGCAAGTTTTTGAGTCTCGCGCCCAATCAGAAGTACGTCATGTTCGGCTTCTCGCAAACTTTTTGCAAGCATACTGCCTAAATTGCCATAACCGCCAAAGATGATAAATGCACGCTTTTCCATATTGATATAATTGTGCTGATTTCAAATGAACTGGGCATGACCTTGTCAAAAATTCTGCTTGTAGACGACGAAACAGACCTACTAGATGTGCTTAAGATTACCCTTGAAGCCAAAGGGCATACTGTTCAGTGTGCGTCAAATGGCAACGATGCTTTGCACTATCTGAGAGTCTATCAATATGATCTGATTATTTTAGATTGGATGATGCCTCAGATGACAGGAGTTGAGGTCTTACGCCAGTTTAGAACTGATTTGCGCGGTAAGACTCCTGTATTGATGCTAACAGCCAAGTCTTCTCTTGACGATAAAGAATTGGGATTGGATGCCGGTTCTGATGACTATTTGACCAAGCCTTTTGACAATCGCGAATTGCTTGCAAGAGTGAGAGCGCTTTTACGCCGTCCCCAGTCTTTGTGTCCGACTGTACTCAAGGCGGGAAGTCTTGAATTAGACCCTATTCAATGTCAAATCAAAAAAAATGGCGAACTTTTGAATGTTCGACCAAAAGTCTACAGTTTGCTCGAGTTTTTTATGCGCCATCCTCGCCAGATGTTTGAACCGCAACAAATCATTGACCGAGTCTGGGCAGACGATAGCGCTGCGACAGTTGAAACTTTGCGTACACATATAAAACTTTTACGTAAGTCGGTTGGATTTACTAAAAGTAGTTCGATGCTCGAAAGCCATCGCAATCTTGGATATCGCTTCAATCCTGATGGGGAAGAATAATATCAGCGTAATCAAGTTCAGGTAGGGTGAACCAGAATGTACTGCCTTCGTTTGGTTTGCTGTTTACACCAATCTTGCCATGATGCAAATCAATAATTGCTTTGCTTATAGCAAGTCCAAGTCCAGTTCCGCCCTTGGAGCGCTTTTCGGAAGAATCTATTTGCTGGAATTGCAAAAATAGTTTGTCTAGATTTTCGGGAGCTATGCCGCAACCTTTGTCTATCACAGAATATTTTGCGCGGGCGTTTTTATCGTTACTGCATTTTAGATTGATACTGATAGTGGTGTCATCGGGTGAAAATTTGATGGCATTAGAAACAAGATTGACCAGCACCTCTGTTATACGCTCAGGATCCATTACTATTTGAGTGCTGCTTTCTACAGACTTCTCCAGTTTTATTTTGCGCAATGTGCAGACAGGTGTTATTTCTTGGATGACAGTATCAATGATTTCTTCGGCAGGCCAGGGTTGTAATTGCAACTTGAATTTGCCTGCTTGCAGTTTTTTCCAGTCTAAGATGTTATTGATCAGTCCGATTAATCGTTTGCAATTAGAGATTGCAATTTTGACGAGCTTGGCGCCAGGATTACTTAATTTTGTAACCGAGCCATCAGCAAGTGCATGCAATGAAGCGTTAATCGAAGACACAGGTGTGCGCAACTCGTGCGAAATCATCGAATAGAAATCCGAAATTCTTTTTTCTAGCTCCATTCGTGCTGTAACATCGTTCTGCACACCGATGAAGTTAACCAGATTGCCCGCATCATCGTAAACAGGCGAGATCGTAAGTTCGTTATAAAAGAGAGCACCACTTTTTTTGTAGTTACGAATAATAGTGGTAATAGGTTCTCCGTTTTTGATGGCAGTCTTGATATTGGCAATATTTTCTTGACCGATATCTTCGCCTTGCAAAAAACGGCAGTTTTTTCCTAGAATTTCGTCCATGTCATAGCCTGTGAGTTCGATGAAGGCTGGATTTGCGTAGATAATAGGATTGTCTGGAATATTGGGATCGGTGAGCACTATGCCGTTTCGAGCTGATTCAACAGCACGCAACAGAGTGAGCCTGTCATTTTGAGTGGGGTACACTTTGCTTTTAAACCAGTAGGTGCATCAGCGAATTGTGCAGAGTCGGAAATTCGAATCGAAATCCGGTTTCTTCGAGTTTCGCTGGGCGCACTTTTGTGCTAGCTAGAAGCAGTTCTTCAGCCATTTGGCCAAAAACCATTTTGGCTGCAAAATCGGGCATAGGTAAAAATGCCGGTTTTTTTATTACGTCTGAGAGTACTTTGGTAAACTCGGCATTTGTCACCGGATTTGGTGACACTATATTTACAGGACCATTCAATTCGGTGTGATTAAGGCAATGAATGATTGCTCCAGCCGTGTCTTCGATATCGATCCAGCTCATAAACTGACGGCCATTTCCAATCGGTCCGCCAAGACCCATTTGAAATGGAGGAAGCATTTTGTTGAGCGCACCACCCTTTTTAGAAAGGACTACACCAAAACGCAGATTGATTACGCGTATTTCTGGCAGAATTTCTCTGATGGAATTAGCACTCTTTTCCCATTCCTTGCAAACACCACTTAAAAAATCGAGCTTAGCAACGTTGCTGCGCTCAGTAAGAGTTTCTTCGCCTCTATTGCCGTAATAACCAATGGCTGAAGCACAAAGAAAATGGGCAGGGGGTGTATTTAAAGAGCCAAGTGCTTCTACCAGATTACTCGTTGCCTGTACGCGACTTTGCTCTATTTCGATTTTTTTGTCTTTAGTCCAGCGACCTGAAGCAATATTTTCTCCAGCAAGATGAATGAATGCATGCAAGCCTTCAAGCTTCTCTCGGCTCTTTTCGTCCATCGAGCCAGATTCAGGATTCCATACAGGATTTTTTTTGTCGGTTTTATCGCGAGATACACGAATAACTTCAAAACCCGAGGCTATCATTCTTTCAGCAAGGGCTGTTCCGATTAATCCTCGGGATCCGGTGAGCGCTACTTTCAACTTGTTTTTTCCGCCTGTCATAAACCTTTTTTCCGATTATTTAGAAAACGAATGAACTGCCAGTGAACAGCATGATTTTACTCCTGTTGAAAACTAAACACCAAAAAATAACCGCCGCATCTCGTTTGATACGACGGTTATTTTGTTGTTGGTCGTTACGCTTACGACTGAATCTAGTTTTTTTTGAAACTAGTTCAAGTTCATCCAAACACTCTTGATATTGCTATAGAGCTCGATTGAGTGTTTGCCTAGCTCGCGTCCGTAGCCGGATTGCTTGTATCCACCAAATGGAACTGCAGGATCGAATACGTTGTAGCAATTGACCCAGATGGTTCCAGCTTTGATGTGCGAAGCGAACTTGTGTGCTTTTTTCACGTCGGATGTCCATACAGCACCCGAAAGACCAAATCGTGTTTTGTTAGCTTCTTCGGCAACTGTCTCCATGTTGTCGAAAGGAAGAACTGCAAGAAGGGGTCCAAAGACTTCTTCTTGAGCAATACGCATATCGTTTTTAACATCGGTGAACACGGTTGGTTTAACGAAATAGCCTTTCTTGAGTTCGGCAGGGAATTCACCGCCGCAAGCTAATTTGGCGCCTTCTTTTTTGGCGATTTCAACATAGTTCAAAACGCGTTCTTGTTGTTCTTTGGAAACTTGAGGACCAATTTGGGTCTTCTCGTCCAAACCGTTGCCTTGACGCATTCTGCCAACGCGCTCAATCAATTTGGTCATGAACTCGTCTTGTGCTTTTTTCTCGATGAAGAGTCTGGAGCCTGCGCAGCAAACCTGACCCTGGTTGAAGAAGATACCGGTGATTGCGCCTTTGACAGCAGCGTCGATGTCGGCATCAGCAAAAACGATGTTTGGAGCTTTACCGCCAAGTTCCAGCGATACGCGCTTCAAGTTGCCGGCTGAGGCTTTGACGATGATTTGACCGGTTTTGTCTTCGCCAGTGAAAGCAATTTTGTCGATGTCCATATGGTTGGCAATGAATTCTCCTGCGGAGTTTTCGCCAAGACCGGTCACAACGTTGATGACACCTGCAGGAATTCCGGCTTCCATAGCCAGTTCGGCGATGCGAAGAGCGGAAAGGGGAGTTTGCTCAGCTGGCTTCAATACGACAGAGTTGCCGCAAGCCAGAGCTGGACCCCATTTCCATGCTTGCATAAGCATTGGGAAATTCCATGGAATGATTTGTCCAACTACGCCAACTGGCTCGCGCAGAGTGTAGGTGAAGAAACCAGGGTTGGTGGTGATAGTCTCGCCTTCGAGTTTTGTGCACCAGCCAGCATAATATCTGTATGTTTCAACTGTGGCAGCAACGTCGACATAACGCGATTCGTTTATAGGCTTGCCATTGTCGATTGTTTCGAGTTCTGCCAATTCTTGAGCGTGTTTTTCGATCAAGTCAGCGAGTTTATACATGATGTGACCGCGTTGAGCCGCAGACATTTTTTTGTGCCAGACGCCTTCTTCGAAAGCGCGACGAGCAGCTTTGACTGCCAGGTCTACATCTTCTTTTCCGCCTTCTGCAACGTCGCAGATTGCTTCTTCTGTTGCTGGATTATAGGTCTTAAAATACTTGCCGGATTTGGGTTCTACCCATTTGCCGTCGATCAAAAGTTTCTTAGTGCTTGAGAGCCATTCTTTGCATAGCCCTTTGTTTTCTGCTTCTCTTTCTTTCACGATAGTCACTATTAAGACCCTCCAAAGGCCTGAGTTATTACTCCTGAGCAGACTTTAGCGCCTGCTTGCTCGCCGACCTATATATTGTAGGTATCGATAAGCTCTTAAAAAATATCATGGTGTGTGAAGTTTCTTTAGGAATCTTCTAAAGCTTTAAACATTGAGTCCAGCAGTCCGGGTGAAAGCTGACATTAGTTTTGGTTGTCAAGACTTACTGAATAATTTTGATTTGAAAATAGCTGTAAGCATAGCGGCAACCAGAACCGCATCCAATGTAGAAATACTGGTGATCGAGAATAAACCAAGTCCCATCGCTTCTTTTGGTGTGGTCAGTATTCCAACTAAAGAACCAGAAAGCCATGCGGCAATTGCAAGCCACTTGAATGGCCGAGTTTTATTCAATTCAACATCGCTTTTGCTGGCAATGAAAACTCCTCCGATAGGAGCGATGAAAACGCCTAACAGAACAAGGAAAGAAACCATATTTTGTGCCAGTTTGAATTCAGCAAGCAGAATTCCCACGATACCAGCTGCGATGGCTAGTTTGGCTCTGCTTGCCCCGGTCAGTACAGTCAGGCTCAAAGAGGAAGAATATAAATTACAGTCATTTGCAGCCCAGGTGGCAAGCATCATCAAAACCAGAAGAAGCCACGAAAGGTGCAAAGGAACCAGGTGACTAACAATATCGTTTGTGCTAAATCCAATAGCCATAACGCCGCAAACAATGAGTAAGAGTGGATAGTTGAATGAATAATGCGCCAGTGCATATGCAATTGCATGTCTGGAGTTGTGCGCAAAGCGAGCGTAATCAGCATTCATGGATGCTCCTACAATCCAACCGCCAACTACAGTTCCAATAGCCGCACCAATGGGTATTGGTTTGGTTGGAACGTAAGTGAAAATTTTTGTGTAATCGTCGCTAGAAAAAAGGGTGGTCATGGCATAGCTTATTCCAAGCAATAAAAGTGGAACGGCTATATAAGCCAGTTTGCCGATAGCTTTTATGCCGAGCGCAGCAGTTGTGATCATCGCAGCACCTGCAAGAGCAATTGTAAACTCGCGGCTCAGGGCAAAACCAGACAATCGCAAGACCAGCTCGATTACTGCTTTGGTGAACATTTCAGTTTGTACTGCCCACCATCCGGTCATTCCTAAAGCAAGGATAAAACCGACCATAGCCGCACCGCGTGTGCCAAAAGTCGATTTGGCAATGAGTGCAGTGGTGCAACGAGAGTTGGCACCAAGGCGTGCTGTAAGCAAACCGATGACACCAAGTATGGCGCCACCAGATATGGTTGACCACAATAAATCTTTGAAGCTGAGTCCTTTACCAAGTTCGCCCCCTATAACGAAAAGGGGAATGCTGATTAGCACTCCCGTTTCAATTATGAGCAAGTACCACCAAGGTCGGGTGCTTCCAGCTTCTACTCTAGATCTAGCGAAGTCGTCGTGACTATCCACTGATTAAGCGAAGCTTGGCTTCCAATCTGGTTTTGGCTCGTCGCCTGGATTTTCGTTCTCTTCTGGCTTGACTGTGATTTTCGCTTCAGGCTCTTCTGCTGTGGGTGGTGCAGTGGGAGGTGTGAAGTTATCTGGAAGGGTTGGGTCTTCTCCAGCAGCCAATCTTCTGTCGACTTCTGCCATGATTGCATCGACTTCAGAGCGCTCGAGTGTTTCTTTCTCAAGCAAAACTTTGACGATAGCATTCATGTGAGGTCTGTATTTGAGCAGTAAGTCCTTAACGATAACGTATTTATCGTTAATGATAGATGTTACTTCCTCGTCAATTGCTTGGGCGACATTTTCACTGTAGTCACGCTCGTGACCAAAGTCACGACCAAGGAAAACATGCTCATTGCGTTTGCCGAAAGTCATCGGTCCAAGCTTATCGCTCATACCGAATTCGGTGACCATGCGGCGTGCAAGACGAGTAGATTTCTCCAAATCGTTCTGGGCACCAGTTGTGATGTCACCATATACGATTTCTTCAGCAATGCGACCACCCAGGCAAACGCCAATCTGGTCAAGGATTGCAGACTTAGTGACACTCAATACATCCTCGTCTGGAATATACCAGGTAACACCCAGTGCAAATCCACGAGGAATGATAGTGAGCTTGTGAAGCGGGTGCGCATTAGGCAGCAATATGCACATCAGTGCGTGACCAACTTCGTGAAACGCGGTGATTTCCTTTTCTTTGGGAGGAATAATGCGCGATTTTTTCTCTGGTCCCAAGCTGACTTTATCGACAGCCAGGTCGATATCAGACATTTCGATTTCCACCTTGTCTTTACGAGCAGCTTGTAGCGCTGCTTCGTTCAAGAGGTTGGATAAATCGGCTCCGGTAAAACCAGGAGTACGTTTGGCAATTGTTTTGATATTAACTTCTTTGGAAATTGGTTTGCCTTTGGCATGAACTTCCAAAATCTTTTCACGACCAAGCACGTCTGGCGGGTCGAGAACTACCTGTCTGTCAAAACGTCCTGGACGCAACAAAGCTGAGTCTAGGATATCTGGTCTGTTCGTAGCAGCCACAACGATAATTCCTGTGGTGCCTTCAAAACCGTCCATTTCAACAAGCAACTGGTTGAGTGTTTGTTCGCGCTCGTCGTGACCGCCGCCCAAGCCTGCTCCACGCTGTCTGCCCACAGCATCGATTTCGTCTACGAATACGATACAGGGAGCATGTTTTTTGGCCTGGTCGAACAAATCGCGCACGCGCGATGCGCCTACGCCGACAAACATTTCAACGAAATCAGAACCTGAAATACTGAAAAACGGCACACCAGCTTCACCTGCAACAGCTTTGGCTAGAAGTGTCTTACCTGTACCAGGAGCTCCAACCAACAGAACGCCGCGTGGAATGCGGGCTCCAAGCGCCTGGAATTTTTCTGGATTTTTCAAGAAATCTACAATTTCTTGCAATTCGTACTTAGACTCATCGATACCGGCAACGTCTGCAAAGCTAACTTTGACTTTGTTGTCCATCATCAGCTTGGCGCGAGCGCGACCAAAGCTCATTGCCTGATTTCCACCAGACTGTGCGCTTCTGAACACTAGCAATAAACCAACTAGAATGATGACCGGCAATAATAGCGAGCTCATAACGCCAAACCAGAACGCCGATTTGTCGGGGGGGGAGGTCTTGAGCGAAATGCCAACCTTGTTTATTTCTTTGATCAAATCCGCCTTTGCTTCGGTCGGAACAATCACTTGCTTATCTTTGGGATCGCCTTTCAGCTTCACCATGATGATAGGCTCGTTATTGATCATCGTCACTTCGGTAATATCAGACGGCTGATTTTGCACCATCTTCAATAGACCCGAGTATGTAATTGGTTCTTCGCGTTTATTGATGCTTGTCAGTGAAAATATGAACACGACAAGAACCAGTAATAAAACGAAAACCGCCCAAGTTGTACCGTATTTGCGCATAACCTCTCGCTCTAAGATTACTCTTTAGATGAAATAACTCTTCATTATATCATTGTGCTATATGTTTTGGACTTTTGGTCCAAGTGCAGTTGCAGACGCACCTTTTTCAAATTAGTTTCCATTTGAAATATGAATTCAAGCCCAAGTGTTGTTACCTGGCGCCAGTTCGTTGAATACGAGCTTGTGGACTTCTTGCGAACCTTTTTGCACCCGCAATTTTTCGCTTAATCCTACCCCTGGAACCCATATAACTTCTTCATCATTGGCAACCACAACCATTGATTTTCTAGTGCCTAAAGTCGGCAAATTTACTGACTTGTGAGTCTGCAGGTACTTCTTCAGTCGCACTGTCTCCTGCATTCCAAAGGGTTGAATTAAATCTCCTGGTTTTCGTGTACGAACGTAAAGAGGTTGAGTTACACGACTCAAGTCGACAAGCGCTTGCCATTCGTTTGGAGGTGGATAGTCCGATTTGTGCGACTGGCAAAAATCTACTTTCAATGCCTTGTTGAGCCAGGTGATTACATTGCTTGTGGACGAGCCGGGCTGTTTAGGCATGCGGATCACAGAGCATTGGTTGCCGAAAAATGTGTCATAAAATTCACTCTCTTCTTGAGCGAATCTGGAAGTTTCGACCCACAAAATGCCTGTGGTTAAGCCTTTTTCTTTAACTCTCTTCAATACGCATTCAGAAGACAAGGTCAGGGCATTATGCTTTTCTTTTCCTTCTATAAAGGAACGAATTGCTTTCACTCGCTCATAACTTGGTTGAATGTTGCGCCTGGTTAATTCAAACACAATCAAGCGCGATTGCAACGAAGACGGCAACGCCAGGACTTTTGAAGACGACCACAAGTTTAAGTCGAGTTGCACCTCTTTTTCTAAATCACGAACTATGTTTTCAAAATAATCGTCATCGTCTGAAAGCATCTGGTGCAAGTTGCCCAAATGCTCTTTCCATTCAGGAAACCGTGATTCAATTACCGGAACCATTTGCCACCTTATATAGTTGCGCAAATACTGTTCATTTCGGTTCGAGCTGTCAACACGCGCTGCAATGCCTTCGTCGGCTAAGAACCTTAAGCAATCTGCTTTGCTCAAAGCAAGCATGGGGCGAATCACATACACAGGCGGATTATCAGCCAGCATTCGAGTATTAGACATCGCTTTTAAGCCAGCCGGCGATGTGCCTCTAAATAATCTGAAAAGCATAGTCTCTGCTTGATCGTCTAGTGTATGACCCGTTGCAATAAAACTTGCCTGACACTGTCTTGAAAAATCAAGCAGGGCTTGATACCTGAACTGGCGCATCAAGTCTTCTGAGGGGGCGCTGCCAGATTCTAACGGCAGACTGATTTTTTGAAGCGGTATTTGCAATTTTGCACAAAGTTTCTGACAAAACTCTTCGTCTGCATTCGACTCGTCACCGCGCAAATTGTGATTAATATGGCAGGCATAAACTTTTATGCCTGCGCGCTCGCTGATTTTGTGTAAAGCTAAAAGCAGGGCTGTCGAATCTGGACCACCTGAAAAGGCGACAACCAGAGGGTTGATGACATCTTTGTCACGCGTCTGGGTGTCTAGCTCTTTGGCAAGTGTATCGGCAACTTCGTCTAAAAAAGTCGGCATAATCAATTTGTTTCAGGACATTCGTACTAAATTGAGTTATTTTAGAAATGTAGCAATAACTGCTAAATTCCCCACGAAATCAGTTAATACCATTATGGTCAATACGTCATTTAATAATCTGTTTTGTAACAAGCGCTTTGCACCCAGAGCGGTAACTTTAGGTATCGCTTTTGCCTTTTCGCTCGCTGTGTCGAATAGCAGCTTAGCGGTTGCTCAAGATGGCGGACGGGCTTTTGACCCTATTCAATATATGGATCCTGTCCCGGCAAAGCCGAGCGTTCCCGCTCAAGATGCTGCACCTTCGCAGGACGACGAAGGGGGGAATTTCTACAAGGGTTCTGTAAGCGCTGAAGGGTCTAAAGCGCCTCTGCAGGCGACCATTAAACATACCGATTTACAAGGCGATGCCGATGGTAATGGCGGGGACCTCAGTCCGGGGCGAGGTCAAATGGACCGATACAACAAATTGCTTGACGGTCAAGCTCAGCAACTGGACTCTGGTTTGCAAAGTCAGGACCCAGACATGGCAGATCAGGAGCTGCAAGTTGAATGGGATAAATGGCGCAACAGATTCTTGTGGTCGGTTCAATCGGGCGTTCAGCAAATGCTCAACAGTCACGAAGACCCGGCAATGCGTTTTGATCCACGTACCGGTCAATATCTGATGAAATTTCCAATGGGCACTGTAGCCTGGTTTAGCTGCACTGTTACAAAAGATCGCCGCATTATAGATGCCAAAATCACGCAGCCCTCTGGGTTTCCAGGCTATGACCGCGCGGTATTAAATGCGGTGATGATGCTAGACCAGACTTCTATTCTCAAATTTCCATCAAGATCGCAAAGGGCTCGAGTCTTTCAGGATGCCGGGATCAAGACAGCAGAATCTGGGCAACGACAATACTTCAAGTTCGGAGACGTCGAGCGCTATAGTGTTCCGGGTCAATAAAATTTGTCACGAGGCAGAGTTGAACTGCCGACCTGGCGGTTATGAGTCGCCCGCTCTAACCAACTGAGCTACCGTGACGCAACTAATTCAGTCTATCAGTTCATGATTATGCTGAGAATAAATCTTTTGTGTCAAGCTTAATAAACGATTGGAAATCTGACAAAGTTTTGGCCCTGTCTAAAGCGCTCGGTTGTCAACAGCGTGGCGCCTGGGCGGTAATACCTATTATTGACAACGTTGTTCTTAAGGAATTGCAAATCTGTGGTTAGAAACTTAAACGTTATGCGAAGCGCAGGCGCGCACAAATTCGTCGAAAAGGCATTTGCTTTGCTCGTACTCGCGCTCTGGGTGCCATTGTACACCGATGAGAAAACGAGAATCATCAAGTTCGACTGCTTCAACCACGCCGTCCTGGGCTCTTGCTACTACTTTTAATTTATCGCCAACGTCTTTAACCGCTTGATGGTGAGATGTTGTGACGTTCAATTCACTTTTTTTATAAATTTCAAAAAGTCTGCTGCCCTCTTCAAGGGTCACCAGGTGCTTGTTGAAGCCATTTTTCCATCCATCCTCAGAAGAATGTTCAACTGTGGATTCGGGAAACTGGTGCGGAATGTGTTGGATGAGCGAACCGCCAAGGGCAATGTTGAATAATTGCGAGCCAAGACAAATGCCCAGAGTTGGCATGTTTGTATGCTCAAGTACGCGATTGAAAAATCTAAAATCGAATTCGTCGCGCATCATGTCCACCATTTTGGTGTGTTCTTCGACTTCTTCGCCGTAATGGGCTGGATGATAATCCGGTCCGCCCACAAAAACTACCCCGCTCAGGCGCTCCACAATTAAGGCCAGGTCCGAATCGGGCATGGGAGGAATTAAGACCGGTATACCGCCACTCTTTTGAATGGCTTCGATATACGGTGCCTGCAAGCTGCACTCTGGCGGCTTTTCAGCCGAGCCAGGTTTGATGTCCACGTTAACGCCGATTAGTGGTTTCATAGATCCGCCAATATAACATAAGTGTTTCCTCTCGTCGAGCCTATTTAAGGTGTTTTACTTGTTCGACGATGGCATCGTATACGGTATCGACATCTATGTTTACGCCTTTGCGATCAAACATGGACCTGTTGCCGTTTTGCTTATCCCAGATGGCTTTGAAATGCGGCTTGTCGGGTAGCAGTTTTGACGGATCCGTAGGGCCAAATAATGCGACCAGAGGTCGATTCAAACCGACAGCAACGTGCATGGGCGCTGAGTCTACGCAACAAATTAAATCGCAAAGGTCCATTAGTGCAGCGAGATCAGAAAGGTTTTTAGTGCGTCCAAAAGTCGATACTAGATGTGGTGCTGATATTTTCGCTCGCAATTCGCTAATGACTTCCTGGTCATCTGGACCGCCAGCAAGCAATATATAAGTATCTTGCAGATTGCCTAGTTTGTTTATCAAAGAAAGCCAAGAATCCACAGCCCATGATTTCAAAATCCCTTTCTGGGTGGCTAGTCTGCTTGTGCCAGGGTGAATCATGATTTTGGTCGCCTCTTTTGGAATGGCGAGTTCTTCCATCAAATCGGACATTCGAGTCTCAGCCTGGGCGCTGACTTTGATTAATGGCAACGAGTTTGTACCGTTAGTCGAGCTATTAGCTAATCGTGCAAGACCCAAAGCCAGTTCTTGATACATTCTTGCTGCATAAGCATTGCGATCGAGTGAAACAGGCTCGCTCAAAAGCAAGCGTGCTGCCAGATTTGAGTCATAACCCACGCGATGTTCGATACCTGACAAAAATAAAAGCGCCGCCACCATAGGCGAACCGCCAGAAGATACGACAGCGTCAAACCTTCCTTTCTTTATAAGGAATAGCAAATCCATCAAATCAGAAATCAGTAAAGGACGTTTTTTTATGTCGAATAAAAGAATCTCGTCAACCGATTCTGTTAATTCTTTGGCCGATTTAGAACGTGGCTCGACTAAAAGGCTAATGTGCCAGCTGGGCAGCGTTTTGCGAATTGTGTCCAGGGTTGGAAAGAAGAGAATCTCATCGCCGATGCCCCCGAAATTGATGGCAAGTAGGCGTCCGGGCTTACTTGGATCTAACCTTTTGGTAGTGTAATTAATTGCTTGCTCACGCATACACCATATAATATCCCAGGCTTTTCTCCCGGTTAGCAATAAATTTGAGTCCCCGGAACTGGTATTTAGTTTTTTTAGTTTGCGCCTTAGTTGGTGTAGCAACTGGATATGTTTTCACCCTGATCGAAAGCCCCAGTCTATTGCCGCCGGTCTTGCGCCTGGGTTCGCTCGTAGAGCCAGTAAATGTGCTCTTCATGGGTACAGACGTTGTTTACTCAGGCAAGGGCAAGCGTAAAAAGGGTGATGACACTCTATTCACCGGTCGTTCAGACACCATGATGCTTGTGCGCTTCGACCCCTTCGCCAATTCGCTTACCTGTCTTTCAATTCCGCGTGACTCTAATGTTTTGATACCTGGGCATGGTCGCTCTAAAATCAATGCTGCAAACGCTTTAGGCGGACCTACACTGGCAAGTGCCACAGTAAATCGCCTTCTGCATGTGCCGATTGACCACTATATAGTTTTGAATTTGCAAGGACTTGTGAAGTGCATCGATGAGATTGGCGGTCTTGAGGTAGAGATTCCAAAACGGATGAAATACAAAGATGATTCGCAGCATCTTTACATAGACTTGCAGCCTGGCAAGCAGAAACTTTCTGGGTATCAGACAATGGGTTTTGTTCGCTTCAGGCATGATGAACTGGGCGATATTGGTCGTGTTCAGCGTCAGGAGATGTTTGTGCAAGCGGTCATTCAAGCATCTGTGAATCCTGCCACGTGGGCTCATTTGCCTAAGCTTTTAGATATTGCCAAAGAGTATATTTCCACTGATATGACCATGGAAAAAATCACTCAAATAGCCAATTTCGCTCGATGCGTTCCCAAGAAAAATCAGAAACTTATAATGCTTCCTGGTAGTTTTGCAGGCACCGGTGATTGGGCTGTAGACCGCGAAGAGCTTCGAAAAATCACCGCCAGACTTATGGGTTCGCAGTTTGTGAGCGGCGATAAAGGCTCACTTAAAATCACCGTCAGTAATGTCAGTGGCGATAAGGAGCTGGGTCGTAAACTCTTCAAATACCTCAAAAAGAAAGGCTATGGCTACGTAAAAGTGTTGAATAAAAAAGCACTTTCAGCTCGTGCTGCAGCTGGCAGCGACGGCATAGTGTCTGATGCTGAGCCAGATTCAAGCATTATTGCTCAACGTGGTAATCCAGAAGAAGCCGAGTTAATTAGAGAAGATTTGGGTGACACTGGTGAAATAATCAACGCTTCCATTGGCGACATCGATAGTGATGTGACAGTAGTGGCCGGAGCTGATATCGGCGAATTCCTTGATAAGGAGCTAGATCCCGAAAGTGTTAAGTCAAATAAAGACCAGAAGTAAAGAGGCGAAATAATTATCAGATGGCGCGAATAGCCAGTTGCCATGCGGTGTATATACAATTTGGTTGGGTACAAAACTTCTAGGTGAATTAACAAACAACTTACGCAGCAAGCTTTTTGATTGTATTTATGCGTAGATATTGTTAATAACCTTATGTCATCTGCGTTTAGAGGGATGGCATGAACAATTGCTAACCACAATTGTTTAGAGATAATGAAGTTTCACTTTGAAACAACTCTATTCGCATACGATTGCGTAGGTTAGAGTTGAGGGACGCGACACACTGGCTCTAAACACGTTAGCTCGGTCTAATTGAAAATCGTCTATTTACATTGAACAAAAGAGGGCAGGCAACATGATTCATTACGTATATGCAACCAGAGGTGGATACCTGTATTTGGTCGGCAAGCATAACAATGCTCCTAAAGTTAGCAACGACGAGTTCGTTCTTTCCGTTCCTGAAAAAACATCACAAGCTCAAATTGACACACTGGCTCACCGCCGCTTCATGGACCACCTTCGACGTCCACGCAAAGTAGCCCATGAGCGTCACGGCAAACACCAAAAAGAAGCAGTGTTGGTCTAATAATTCCGGCATCCAGTTTCTTAACGTTTCTTAATTGCATGAAGCCACTCGGTCCTGCCTCGGGTGGCTTTAATCTTTGACAACCGTTATTTGCTTTATGCTATTGGGCAATCTATTAATATCCATTCGGGCTTTCATACTTACTAGAACCTCGGTATTTTTTTGAAAATTTCTGGCCCGTTTAATTAGGTTCGAGCGGATAAATTGATTGGTATCCCGCTGTTTTTGTTGAGAGGAAAGTGATCATGGCACGGCGCAAAAAACAAATTAGAGGACAGGGCGGCTTCACGCTTATTGAGCTGCTAGTAGTCGTAATCATTATTGGTATTCTTGCTGCAATTGCATTGCCGAACTTTATCGGCGCTCAGGACAAAGCTCGTGAAGCTAGCGTCAAAGCAAATATGAGAACTGCTCAAATTGCAGCAGAATCATATGCTACTGATGCGGCTGGAACCTATCCAAAGAATAATACCGATGCAGGATATTTAAGTTATTTTCCTGGCGGTGGTTCGGATATGGGCACCACACCAGCAACAAAAGGTCCAGTAAATCCATTTACTGGTGCCAACGAATTTCCCATCCTTGGAACTGTAACTGATATAGAGATAGCCAGAAAAACACCAACAACAGTTGGTACTGCAGGGCAAGTCGCTTATAACTCAATTACAGATGCTAATGGAAAAGAGACAATTTATGCAGTAACGGGTGGTGGCAAAAGTGGAAAATCTCTTGTAGGTTTGACGCAAGGATCTGCTTTAGTTCTATCGAACCAATAAATTGATATCAGCGAAATTCAAAAAGATGGCTTTACTTAAATTGAGTATGGCCGTCTTTTTCTTTGCGCTGTCCATTTTCTTTCATATCAGAGTTCGTGATCTATCTATAAAACAACATGATTTGCCACCGGAAACTTTGGTGCCAGCGCCGCACGCAATTAAATTCATTTCTTTGGGCTTTGACCAATTATTTGCAGATTGCTATTGGTTGTCTTTCGTTGGTTATGTAGGTGATTCTGCTAATCGAAATAAAGACAGATACGTACTTGCAGATCGATACTTAGATTTAGTGACTGGACTGGATCCATATATGGTTAATGCTTATTGGTTTGCATCATTTATCATTGGATCTGAAATGAAGCAGCCGCAACGAGCAGCAGAACTAATTGATCGAGGAATTCGAGCCAATCAGGATAATTGGTATTTGCCTTTTATTGCAGGAGTAAATCAGTATTTGTATGCCCACAATGAAAAATTGGCTGCAAAATATTACAGGATGGCATCAAAATATCCTGGTGCTCCAGACTGGTTATCTCGCCAGAGTTCAATACTAGAAGCAGAAATCCCTTCGACAATAAAAGAAATAAATACATGGAGCAATATTTTTTCTTCTGCCAATGACGACAGAGTGAGAGAAAGGGCTCGACAGAAGTTAATAGAATTGTGGGGGAATGTGATTGCCGCCCATCCTCCACAAAGTATTCAAAATAAAGCAATTGCTGCGCTTAAGGATCTCGATGTGGATGTTGATTTTTATTTGAAACGTTTTAAGTCTGGAAAACCTTGATGGTGTCAGGCATCAGATATAGTACCGGTCAATTCTTTAGTAGTCTTGTAAAAAAGATATATCAAGAGAAGCACTCCTAGTGATGCTAAACCGAATCCCAAAAATAAGCTTTGGGGAAAGTATTCGAATATCACCTGGTGTCTCCCTTTTGGAATCGCGATGCATTTGAAAAAAGCATTAGCTGTGAGAATCTTTGTTTCTACACCGTCTAGGTACGCTTTCCAGCCTGGGTAGTTTCGGTCGGATGTAACCAGGTGAGCATCGGTATTGGAGTCAACTTCAATACAAATTTTTTCCGGACTTTCGCTCTTGAGCACAATAGAGTGATTATGCTCATCGATATTTGCTTTCGGACTGGCAGAAGTTTCTATGAATGACTGTTCCCAAGGCTTCCAACCATCTTTGACTGACACAAGCGCATCAAGGACTTCGTTATGTGACTTTGGTGAATACCAGTTTTGACAAACAAAAAATTTAGGTAATGGATGATTGTTTTTGTAGAGTCTTACATTATAACGCTCGTCTTCAAGCACTTTTTCAAACCCTGGACAGTCGAGTTCTTTGACATTTTCAAGTTTTTGATTGATTCTGTAGATTTGAGAGATTAGATATTCGCACGAGCTTATCGAAGCGAATCGCTCTAATGGCAAACTTGATGTAGGGCTGATTTCAGGACGTATAGTCTGATTGGACTTGAAATACGAATTATAAAAGACATTGAAAAATTCTCCATTCATCGAACCTTCAAATCCGAATACTTCAGCGAAGTTTGCATCAACATTAGTATTTGGCCGAAGTATTTGTCGATGATATTGAAGCTCTCCAATGGTGCGCTCGAGCATCTTCGATGACTGGTATAGTTGAGGAACTGTGAAGCGCTCGTAAGTCAGATTGAGTATTCGCTTAGCGGTAGTTGGTGGTCTCTTGCTAGAGTCGAGTCCAATCTTTTGTGCAACAAATGATGGTTTTTGAAAATGGTCTGCTGGCGCGTAAATTCTCTCTAGTTGAAATGCATTTGTAAGCAACATTGCGCTTAGACTCAGCACGCAAAGTACACTTAGGCGCTGCGGTACTTTTCTGAAAATATTTATGCAAAGCGTAATTATTAGAATTATTACTGCCGAAATCAATAAGCTAAAAGCTATACTCTCCTGCGCTTTAAGCCTGATTTGTTCGCTAGCCACTGGGTATTTGAACATATAAAG
Organism: uncultured Candidatus Obscuribacterales bacterium; assembly: GCA_964572515.1. Lineage (GTDB taxonomy): Bacteria > Cyanobacteriota > Vampirovibrionia > Obscuribacterales > Obscuribacteraceae > Aved-18. The sequence continues at coordinate 340,645 of CAZNEW010000001.1, forward strand.
TACATGGTGATTTTTACCGAAATGTAGAAGTACTCCAGCTGATACGCTCAGAATGCCGATCGTAAGGGTTGCCACCATATTTGGTATTTTTGCTATCGTTATTCTCTCGATGCCTCTGGCTGCAAGCATGGAAACGCACCAGATGGGCATAAACAATAGTTTGACAGGAAAGCGAATAAATCCGGCTGTTGGAAAAATTCCTATCAGGAGTTTAGCAATTGGAGTAGTGTCGCCAAGACTGGCAATTATGGAAATAATTAGTACGCTCAATAGGGCTGCGCGTTTTTTGATGTCCCAAGTTCGGTCGGTTATTCCTAGAAGTGCTAAGTAAGCTGCCAATGGACCTATGTATGAACATGCAATATAGGCTGGTAAATTCGAGAAGGACACGAGCTGTCGAAAAGGATTTCCGTGCAGTCGTAAGTCTCCAAGGCTTGGACCGGTGATTGCGGAAAGGATGTCGAACCAATCTGCGCTGTAAAGAAAAACCTCAAAACTAGCAAGTCCAAGCGCTCTGCGAGAGGATGCAAGCCATTCTGCCATAGGTAATAAAATCGGCATTGAAAGGGTCGCCCCTAAAAAAAGGCTTCGGCAAAGCCAAATCAACGCCGATTTATCTGAGTCTTTTGACTTGATTGTGCTTAAAGCCTGCCAAAGGGCTGAAGTTGAAGCAATTATCGCTGCTGGCACAAACACTTCGGGTCTGCCCGATGCAATAAGCATCATCAAAGATAGGCTTGAGAACAAGCAAAACCTAAATCTGGTCTTTTCGTCTGAACTTGATACGACCTTTGACAGAGTGAGAAACAAAACTGGAAACCAGGCAGCTCCCGCTACCAGACTGTGATTGTTGGAAAGACCGAACATATAACCCGATAGGCTATAAATCGTGGCGCCACCAGCGCTTGCTATCGAGCTGAAATTGAGATTGCGAAGCATCGCATACATTGCGACCAGGGCAAGAAGTTGATGAAAAATCATGCTTAATGCCAAAGCCTGGCTAAAGGGAAAAAGTACAAAAAGCCAGTCTGGTAAGTAAAGTAGGCTGGGAAAAGGAATCGCCATTTGAGGCATCCCGCAATAATTCCAGGGATTCCAAAAGGGAAATCGCCCTGACCAAACCGATTCTCTTAAATAACGTGCCTGAGGTTCGAGCCAAAACGTGGCATCTGACAGAAAAAAGGAACCTTGGCCGCTAAGGAATGGCCAATAAAAGGCGATAAGGATTAAAAAAACTCCTCCCGACAAGATTGCTGGTATTTTCAAGACACGGCTCATTTGTGATAGTGGTACCACAAGCAGTTGTAAGCAGCAAGGACGAGAATTCAGTCTAAGAGCTTGCCAAATCGCTCGAGTTACCGCCCAGTAGGCATTTTCTGCCATTAATTTCTAAAAGGGCGAAATAGTCCAATAAATGGTCGTTTTGCCCACGAACCGGGTAAATATAAGTAGATGGCGAATTGTTGTATATGAAATAAAGTGGTCCTTGATCTATGGATCCGTTGCAATCAAATAGTGACGATGAGTTGAATTTCGATAAAAGCGGAATTCAGTTGAGACTAAATCGTCTAATTGAAAAGCAAACCAAACGATATGAATCTCTTATAAATGAGGGAAATCATGGCGACGCCCAGCGTTTGCTTCAAATTATCTGGCAATTAAAGCAGTTACGATTGCCGGGTGCCGAAGATGTTTCGATGGAGCAAAGCATTCCTCCCGGTAAGCTGGCGCCCATTCTTGAGCCTTATCTAAAAAATAGTCTAAACGATTCACAGCTCTCATTGTTGTTCGAAAAGCAGGAAGCATCATCCCTTCCGCCGATTGCGCCGATGGAGCCGAGTATGCCTGAATTGTTGAAAATGAATGCGCCAATAGTTAACTCGACGCCAACGGAGGTATTTTTACCGGCGCCCACAGCCTTTCCCTCCATCCCGGCACCAAAACTAACCCCTCCTCAAGTTGTTGTAAAGGCAGCTGAATCATCGATATCGTCATCTTTGACAGCAGCACCGGTTCCAGTCCCAACGCCATCACATACGGTAACGACACCAGCCCAGTCCCCTGCTTCAGCGCCGCAGTCTACGCCACCAGATACGGTGCAATCGCCAGCGACTACCGAATTGGAAAAGAGTGCATTCGATGATATCAGCAGTGGTGAATTTGATATTGCAGTCAAAGAGCACTTTCAGCCGCCTTTGCAAAAGGTCTCAACCGCGCAAGATTCACATTTGCAGTCTAGCGATTTTGAAGACGAATCGAGTAAGTATGACGACCCAGAAGCAAACTCACCACTTCGAGGATTAACGACTGGACATGCTCCAGTAGTAAGAAAAGAGGATCTAGTCAATTATCGCAAAGAAGTCAGAGATGCAATTGCCTGGGAGGAAGAGGATGAAATTGCCCCTGTAAAGACTACTAGGAAACAAAAAAATTATCTGCAAGAAAAGGTTCAAATCAAGTCTTCTGAGGCGACGGATGATTCAAGCGACGAAGACAATGCAGATTCTCTTTACGATGAAATTGATTTTGCTCAAAAGAATTCATCGAAAAATAAGATGCTGATTGCTGCCGCTGCTGCAGTGTTGCTGCTCGCGGGTGCAGGCGGTGTTTACGTTTTTTCTACGCTGTCTTCTCCTAAATTTGAAGATCTCGAAAAAATGGGTCAGCAAAGCGACAAATCTCCTTTTGAAATGGAGCAGTTATATGCCAAAGCTACTAAAGCCAGTCCTAATGACGCTCGAGGATGGAGTGGTTTGTCATACTGGCAAAGTCGCCAAGGTCAGAATCTATTGGCGCTTGAGAGTCAAGCTAAAGCCATAAAATTGGCACCCAAAGATGCTAAACAATGGTATGCGCTCGCCTTGTTGCTGAAGACGTCTTCAAACTACAAACAGTCTTTGAGAGCTGCTAATGAAGCGGTTGCTTTAGATCCGCAAAACAATCAATATTTGAGTTTGCAAGAACAAGTTCAAGAATATAATCCATAATGAATTAGTATTGAATATGGTGCCAACTTAGCCTTTTGAATTGATTGCCGATTTAGCTGTTCGAGTTTTTAGGCTTTCAATCCTTTGAATCTATCGCCGGTTCGAGGCTCACTTTCGGTACCTCTTGGACATGCGATACATATGCAAAAGTAAAGAGGTAGTAAAACTATTCGCTTCAAATCCACCTGACAAGCGCGAATTCGGCGTTTTCGGCGGGCTGCCATGATACACTTTAGAAGAAGTAAATACAGCTCGGAGACTTTGAGGTGATTAACTTGGTAGGCTGGCTCAAAGGCTTGTTTAGCAAAGGCGTTGGTATCGATTTAGGAACCGCCAACACTTTGATTTATCTAGAAAATCAAGGTGTAGTGCTGAGAGAACCGTCGGTAATAGCGATTGACGATGCGACTAATCTGCCCATTGCGGTGGGTGAAGAAGCGCGAGCGATGATTGGAAGAACTCCTCGCGGAGTGCGGGCTACAAGACCACTTAAAGACGGTGTGATTGCAGATCTTGACCATGCCAAAATCATGCTCAACGAGTTTATCAAGCGGGTGGCATCCCACGACAACGCGCTGCGCAATCCCGAAATTGTGATAGCCGTACCTTCTGGCATTACCAGTGTTGAGAAAAGCGCCATTCGAAACGTCGCTGAGAATGCTAAAGCTTCGCGAATTTACATGCCTGACGAGCCGCTAGCTGCTGCAATTGGTGCAGACCTTCCAGTTATCGAGCCTACCGGGTCCATGATCATAGATATCGGCGGTGGCACCACCGAAGTTGCAGTTTTGAGTTTGTCAGGTATTGTAGTCAACGAGTCAATTCGCATTGCCGGTGACGAGTTGAGTGAAGCAATCAGAAATTATCTCAAGCGAGTACATAGCGTTGAAATCGGTGAGAAAACAGCTGAAGAAGTGAAGTTCCGCCTTGGTTCAGCTTGGAAAACACAAGATAACGACAAGTATAACGTCAAGGGCTTGAGCTTATTGAATGGGCTTCCTACAACAGTTACAGTTAGCCGCGGAGAGATTCGAGAAGCAATTTCTGAACCTTTACGCGCCATAATTGGAGCCATTAAACACACTTTGGAAAAAACTCCTCCCGAGCTTGCCGCCGATATCTACAATCGCGGTATTGTCGTGGTCGGTGGTGGAGCGCTATTGCAGGGGCTCGACGAGCTAATCTCTTACGAGACAGAGGTACCTGTATTCATTGCCGAAGATCCGCTTTCGGCAGTGGCTAAAGGTACAGGCAAGATGTTGAGCGATCCGACTTTCAGCCGAGTGCTCGAACTCTGCCAGTATCACAAGTAATCGCAAACAAGGCAGCCGAGATTGTTATCACGTTCAAATGATCAGGCAGAACACATTGCCGAAGCAGTGTTTCTGGTCATAATCCTAATTATGCTGGCTGGTCCTGCATCGGGATTCCTGATGACTGCAAGCACTTGGGTTTCCTCAGGATTGACTAAGAGTATTTATCAGGTCAAATCTACACGCGATCTCGCAGATAAAGTTTTCGAATCAACCGAGCGCATCAGAGAGCTTGAAGCTAAACTCGCTAAAACTGAAATTGAATTGGCTACCCTCAAAAGACAAGCGCGCGATACCAATAATCTGCGCAAATTGCTCGGATTGCGCGATAAGATGTCACGCAAAGCGGTTGCTGCTGAAGTTAGTGCAAGAGAGCCGGACAACTGGTACGAGCAGGTTGTGCTCGATAAAGGTCAGGCTGAAGGCGTGGTAAAAGGTTCTGCTGTCATCACCGCAGATGGTGTCGTGGGTCAGGTCTTCAGCACAAGCGAGCATGCCAGTGTGGTTCGACTAATCACGGACCCTGAGCAGAAGCTCGGGGTGGTAATTAAGCGAATTGGTCTTCCCGGAATTATTTCAGGCAACGGTCCTAACTTAGCCGTCATAGACTATGTTCCAATTGGAACCAATGTAGATGTAGGTGACAAAATTATCTGTTATGGCAAAGGCGGTGCTTTTCCCGATAACCATCCTGTTGGTGAAGTAGCTTCGATTCGTCGTGACACCAATGGTGCTTCTATGCAAATAGATGTGAAACTGGCTGAAAATTGTTTTGACCTGGATCAAGTTTTGGTCCTTCCGCCAATTTGAGGTTAGATTGCAATGCTTGCAATTCGCACACAACGAAGAATAGGCGCGATAGGCATTGTCGCTCTCATTATTTCATTTATCTGGATTTTGCAGCTTTGTATTTTGAGCCGTCTAACACTATTTGATGTTCAATGTAACCTGGCTCTGACTTTTATCATCGTGTGGTCCGTAACCTGGGGATCTCCAGTCAAGGCGCCAACTTTAGACGAATTGCGTTTGAGCACCTGGAAAGAAGTAATGCTACGCCAGATTTTATCTGGTTCTATCAGTGGTGCTCTCTTGGGTGCTGCTTTTGCTGCTTTGTATAATTCAATCCTACCTATTTATCCTATTTGTTATCCGCTTGTTGGCTGGACTGCTGGTTATTTTTGTTTGCGAAATTTTAACCGTGCAATCATTTTTTGCATCCCGTTGGTTTTTGTTTTCACATTCATGTCAGAGCTAATAATGGCTGCTCAATTATATGTAGTTGGACGTCCAGGAGTGCTCGAAAATCTAGTAAGAGTGTCACTAATAGAAGCTTCACTTAATTCGTTGTTGGCACCGTTTATATTCTTTCCGATGCGTGGATGGTATGAATTTCTGAGATTCAGGGAGCTTTCTGATCAGCGATGAAAAGTTTGTCTTCCAATAATAAGTTTTCAGATCAAGTCGCAGGAAAAGCCTTTGTCCTGGCGTTTGTGATTATCACCGCTATGGTGCTCTTGCTCTTGCGTTTAACCTGGCTGCAAATAATTCAAAATAAGTATTACAAAACTGCTGCCGAAGACAATTCTACTCGTGTCACCTTTTTGCGCGCCCCACGCGGCAGTTTGTACGATAGACATGGCAATTTGTTGGCAACCAACAAGCAGTCGCTATCGATGATTGCAGTTCCCAATCAGCTGGATAATATTCAAGGGTTGGCAACGCGTATAGCGAAAATACTGGACCTCGAATACGCAGAAGTTTTTGATCGTTTAGTTAAAGCAAAAGCTTCAAGCTCGGTGCTCCCTATAGTTATTGAGCACGATTTAAATCTAGAACACGTAAGCAAGTTTTATGAGCAGAAGTTGTTCTTGCCAGGAATAGATATTTTGCCGGACATCAGCCGCACTTATCCGCATGCTGAAATGACAGCACATGTGCTTGGTTATTGTGGTGAGATTACCAAACCTCAGTTGCTTCGTCGCCCAGACAGAAAAATGGGAGATGTTGTTGGACAGGCAGGAATAGAAAAAATATACGATGATCAATTGCGCGGAGTCGACGGTGAACAGCGCGTTCGAGTCAACGCGATGGGACAGTCTTCATCTCCAGAAACTGCAAAGCCTATAGTTACAAAGAAAGCAGTGCCAGGTCAGCCTATTGTTCTTTCTCTAGATTTGAATCTACAACGCTGCGCTTATCAAGCATTAGGTGAGAAGTCCGGCGCAATTGTAGCGATGGATCCCAAGTCGGGCGAGATACTAGCATTGGTATCACGCCCCAGTTATGACCCTAATGTTTTCACTCGGCGTCTGACCAAAGAAGATAGAAAACTATTGAGTCATCCAAGTCACCCTTTGCATAACCGCGCACTGTCTGGATTTCCCCCAGGATCGATTTGGAAACCAATCACTATGCTTGCGGCTCTCGACTATAAAGTTATCAAACCCGGCGACAAGATTCATGTGAGTGGTGGTGTCTCCCTTGGTGGCTTTACTTTCCACGACTGGACCAGTGCAAGTGGGTTGTTCGACCTGGTCAAGTGTATGCAATGGTCTCGAGACACCGCCTTTTACACCATGGCACTCAAAATGACGCCAGAAATGATCAAGAAGTGGGGCAATATGCTTGGTGCTGGAAGACCTACTGGTGTAGAGCTTCCCAATGAGCGTTCTGGAACTGTGCCAGACTCGGAATGGAAATTAAGACGGATGCACGAAAAGTGGTATCCCGGAAATACGCTCCACATGTCTATTGGACAAACCTTTATTCAGTTGACGCCGGTTCAAGGCGCGCGTATCTACTCTGGTTTGGCTATGAAAGGTAGAGTTCCTTTCTCGCATCTTGCAATCAAAATTGGAGAGCGTCAGATACCTGCACCAAAAGCTGAGAACTGGCATATAAAGCCGGAATATATGAAAGTAATTTCGGATGGGCTGAGAGCCGTCGTACAGGGCGGTACTGCCGGTCGAGTGAATATGCCAGAAGTTGCAATTTCAGGGAAAACCGGTTCTGCTGAAGCACCTCCAAAAGGAAGTAAAACACACGGATGGTTCTGCTGTTACGCGCCATCAGAAAAGCCAGAAATTGCTGTTTGCGCCTTCGTCGAGCACGGTGGTCACGGTGGTACAGCCGCGGCGCCATTAGCTAAAATGGTGTTGCAAGAATATTTTGGAATCAAGAAGACTCCAATTCCGGGCGTGACTGACGCAAAACCGAAGAAGCCCGCTGCAAAACCTCGCCACTAAATTAGATTTTGTATCAAAACTGCAATTAAATGCGGTTTAGATATTCACCGTATATGCCACTATCGTATTGAAATACCTACATATATGAAAATGCCCATTCTAGACTTTTCTTGAGGTTGTGGAGATAATTAACTTGGTCTATTCAATACAATAATCGTCCCTCTTAAACCGGTGAGTTTCGAGCAATTATGACTACATCCGATGTTCCTTCCGCACCAAAAGGTGTAACTTCAGAATCAATCGAAAAGCTTTTTGTTGACGAAACAAAAACAGCTACTGAAGCCCCAAAAACAGTAGAGCAGTCTACCGAAGAGCGCGTCGAGGTAGAGCTGAAATCGGTTCTTCCTTCTGAAAAAACAGAAGAGGTCGACTGTAATCCCGAAACGATTAGTGAAAATAAATCTACCGCATCGTCCGACAAATTAGCTCAAATTAACGGCGAACAAGTAGACAAAGTGAGCCGCAATGAGCTGGTCACCTTCCTTGAAGGCTTTGCTCAAATGCTTCGCAAAGAAGGAGCAGATTTGCCTGCTCAAGTACAGCCTGATACCAAGCTTGATTTGAGTCACCCGCAATTAGAAGAAATCAGAATCATCATCGAAGATAAAGATCAAGAAATCGCTGATCTTCGTCGTTCGCTCGTTGAAGCTCAAGATACAATCATCAAACTTCTAACAGATCGTGTTGAAGATAGAGCGAAAATTGCGTCTCAAGATATGGAGCTGAAGCTCATTCCCGACCTGCAAGAACAAGCGGATCGCGCGATGCGTCTGGCATACAAAACAGACGAATTGAAGTCTGACATGGCAAAAGTAAAATACGAACTTGATCGCAATCGTATAGCAAATGTTCGCTCTGGTATTTATCAAATGCCTCAGACCGGCATTATCTCTCGCGTTAAACATTGGTTCTTGAAAGCCAAAGGGATTTCGCAGCGTCAATTCGAAGAATTCTTCAAAGTCAAAAAAGACGAAACGCAAGACTAGGTTTAAGTAAATTCTTCGACTTCATAGTCTAGCAATCTCATATTTCCGTCCGGATGAAGAACTATCCACGGATCTTTTTCAAGCCCCTCGTCTGATAGCCCAACCGGTATATCAATTAAACTGGCTATTCCGGCCATAAAGTCTAGAACGGCAATTTTTAATCGCGTGTCTCTAAATTCTTCCGGAACAAAGCTAAATTCGATTTGGTCTTTGTCCCAACTCCAGCCATTCATATCGGCGTGTTCGAACATAATATGAATAGGTTCTGGGCTCCTGTTTCCTTCGCAGACAACGAGTTCGCCATGAACAACATATTTTTGTTGGACGTATTCTAAGAGTTTTGCCATCGGTATCGCGTCCAGATTTTCGATAACAATTTCTCTGAATGCCCCAGTGTAAACGAAAGCTGAATGAAAACAAGAAATCTCAAACAGATTGAGAGCTTGCAGATTTTGCATGACCAATCTATTCGTTGCGGGTAATTTCAAATCTTCCTGATATGTCGAATCGTCCAGATTATCGAGATCTTTTTTTGCTGGTTTTGCGTTCAATTCTTCGAGAGACGCTCTGACCAAACTGCTATTTTCGAAAAGCTTGATAAAGAGCTCCTTTTGACCTATCAGCGATTTGCTAGATTTGTTTGCCGCGTCATAAATTGAGTTCAAAACCTCGTAGCTGACGGCTGAAAACGGCAAATCTGTTTGACGTAAATTTGAACTTCCATCTGGGTTTGAAGTTTGTTTGAAATATTTTTCTAATTGATCGAACGAAATATTTTTGGCTTGTAAAAAGCGTGCCGCAGAGCCAATTCCTTCTTTTCGTAGCCCAAGAAGAATATGCTCAGGCTCGATGTATAGCGAGCCTGATTGTTGCGCAATTTTTTGCGCTTCGCGCAGGGCGTAGATTGCTTCGTAAGTGAAGAGTTCGAACATCTGTCAATTTTACATCGCCGCTGTGGCGCAATTCATTAGTTCCAATCTTTGAGAATCCTCCAATTTAGCGACTTGACAATAATCTCTGCCAAAAATATAATAAATGGCAGGAGCGGGAGAACTGGCTTTGAGTGCGAAGCTTGTCGAGCTGCGAGATTTTGAAACGCTGACTAAGAATTGGAAGTGTTCCATAGTAAAGACTAAGAAAGAATATGCCGTATACGATGATATTGATGGAAAATGGGTTTCAGGTTTCGCTACAGTTTCAGGACGTAAGGTCAAAGAGCCTTACGTGAAACTTTTCGAGAAAAAGATCCGCGCCAAGCGAAATTCTTAATACCGATTTTGATTAGCTGATGAATAGGAAAACAATAAAAAATACAGCTATTGCTAGATGGTCAAATGAAGACGATTGCTTTATTGTGTCTTCTCCGTTAATTGATTCTGTCATTGGTGCCGGCGATTCTGAAATGGAGGCGTGGAAAGAGTTTTGCAATATTCTCGACGACGCTTACGAAGCATATCTTGAGGGAGCTTTGAAATATGATAATCCCGGCAGGCCGGCTAAAAATCGAATCGCTTTGAATGTAGATGTTCAAGTAAGAACCAAAAATACTATTAAAGCCCTAGCTAAGGAAAAGGGCTGCAGCCAAGGCGAAGTCGTTGATTACTTGCTTGCTTGTCATCTTTTTTCTGATCAATACAAGGGTGAAAATCCTGATACTGAATTCTTGATCAAAGATTCTCAAAACCCTGTTAATTATGCTTCTCAGAAAAGTGCATTAAAACTCGAGACAAGATTGAAAACGTTGGAGACTAAGATAGATAGAGTTTTAAAAAGTTTGGAGCATTCAAAATTTACGAGTAAGGAGTAGCCCGAGCTTAAACTTAGGTCCATAGATCCGACTGTTCACGTAACTCAGACCAGTGGGGTATTTCCATTATTGGAGTGTTGATGGTTGATTTGACCATTTTGACCAAAACGGGTAAAATGATTAAATTGGTCAAATGTTGGAGATGATCTAATGAAAATTATATCTTCCACGGAATGTAAAACCAGGCTTGGTGAGTATCTTGAGACGGTGCGTTCTGAGCCTATCACAATAGAAAAAACTGGACGACCAGTGGCGGTGTTGCTTTCGCAAGCTGAATACGAAAGGCTTGTTTCTCTGGAAAATGCTTACTGGAGAGAGCGAGCCAAAGAGGCTGAGGCAAGCGGTTACATTGGCAGCGAAAAAACTGCGAAGCTGCTGTCAACAGCGTTAGATGAGAAAGCTTGATTTAACGAAAGATTCAGCTGATTATTTAACGGGTCTTGAAGCAAAGCAAGCGCGACAGGTCTGGAATAAAATTGTCGCGCTGATGAAAGATCCTAGGCCAAATGACTCAATCGACATTGGGGAGAACTTTTTCCGCTCAGATATCGGAGAGCGTCGCATTGTCTATCGCTTTGATGATAACTGTGTTTATATCGCCGTCGTAGGTAATCGCAATGACGGCGATGTGTATAAACAGTTCAGAAAGAAGAAGTGAATTCTGTGGAATTCTGTTCTAGTGATTGCTGAACATCTTATTCAATTGTTCAAAAAAGTTGCTATAAGAGCCGTTTCGCTCTGCGATTCGAAAATCTTTGACTCTTTCTACAAGAATCTCTCCGTCTGGCATTTTGCCGCTTTCAAGAATCTGCATTACTTCAGATACGTAGTCGTTAAGAGGCATTGCGCGCGGATCGTTTGCTTGCTGTTCGCCACCAAATTCAGTAGCAACATAAGGTGGTGCCAGTTCTAAAATTTCTACACCGGTGTCGCGTAATTGATAACGTAATGACTGTAGCCATGAATGCAAAAAGGCTTTAGTTGCGCTATATGTCGGGGCTATTGCAAGCGGAATAAAAGCAAGTCCGGATGTGGTTGTTATAACAGCAGAGTTTGCGTTCTTTTTGAGCTGTGGCAGAAGGGCAGCAGTTAATCCAATGACAGCCGAGATATTTGTAGCTATCAATTTGTGTATGGCTGAAACATCAACATTGTCGTTATTCCAATCTTCTAGAGTGGTGATGCCAGCGTTATTGATTAGTACATTGAGCTGTGGATATTTGCTTTTAACTGTGGCTGCAAACTTTTCGATTTGATTCTGGTCTGAAACGTCTATTTCAATTCCTTCCATGCCTGGGTTTTTGGCAGTGATTTCGTCAAGAAGGTTTTTGCGACGACCGGCGATGATGACTTTGTTGTTTTTCTTGTGCAAGGCTTCGGCAAGTCCGCGACCAATTCCACTGGTTCCGCCTGTTATAAGGATGGTGTTATTTGAGATTTTCATTACTCCCTCCCGGGGTGATTACAACTTACAAAAAATGTTATTTGTAACTATAGCATGGGTATCTTACAAATGGCAAGTTTTGTAAGATATAAAGGTAAAGGAGCCCTATAGACCGCCAAAATGCCCAAAACCGGACTTACTTCCGACCAATTAAAACAAAGAGCCATCGCTTGCACAATCGAGCGTATGCGCAAATTTGGGTACGAGAAAGTTCGACTGAGCGATATCGCGAAGGATTTAGGCGTTACCCACGCGGCCTTATACAGTCATTTTGTAGATAAAGCAGCTCTTTTTGACGCTGTCAGCGAACAGTGGTTGCTTGACCTTGACGATAAGCTTCAGACTCAGTGTGACCTTTCTAAAGACCCTTTAGATTGCATCTCCAACTGGTGTGTTGAATTGCACAAGGCTAAGCGCGAAAAAGTCCGATTCGACCCCGAGCTGTATCGCGCTTTCAATTTTTGTGCGCAAATGGATAAACCGTTCGTGCAGCATCATATCAGTACGATGCGAATTCAATTAAAGGAATTGGTCGAGCGTGCACTAGCGCAAAAACTAATTCGTGGCGAGGCTAATGAAATAACCGAACAGATTTTAGATGCCACCACTAGTTTTCATCATCCATCATTAGTCGTTTATTTTATTGATCAAGATCGAGAACCCGCGCTAAGAAAACTTTTACAGATTTTGTTTTGCGGGATGAAATGATCACGCAGACCAAACGTTGTTGCGCTCTTTCACCCGCCATATAAAGCCATCTAAAACATAATGGGTAGATTGAGGTAGTGCCAGAAATGGTATCAAGATTGAGAGTATTGCTGGGTCGTTTATTGCAGGTAAGGCACCAAATGGACCAAAGAATGCTAAATGTTCACGCCAGATGAAACCGTCCCAGAGCCCTTCTTCAACAAACGCCAGTAGTATTAAAAAGACCACGAATGCAGGGACATACGAAAGAAAAATCTGTCCAATCAGCGATGGCTTTTGTCCTGTTTCTTTTTTCTCAGAAGTCGAACCGTGGTAGAGCCAGACGAGTGCCATGTAGGGAATGCCGTGGCTAACTACGTTTGTGAGCGTAAATGCCATGTCTGAATTCATAGACACAATTCCGACCCACCAGCTTAGGGCTGTTCCTACCATCAATAAATTTCGCGGTACATTGAAAGCTTTGTGTTTGGCAAAGAGCCAGATTTCTTTGACGATATAAGAAAGTGCCACCACTATATAAATGCACAATCCCGCATGAGATGCGATTTCTGGCAGTGTTGTTGCAAAATCGCCTGCAACGAACCAGTTGAAGTTTCTTGGTAGATGAGTGTGCCAGTATAAAATCGGATAAATGGTGGCAAGATAGAGACAAGTGCTATCGAGCAATCTGAATTTTCGCGCAGCATCGGAATCTTTGCGCGAGTAGAGCGCCATGAATCCGTATTGTTGGCGAATGAAATGAAAGACCGCAAGATACGCAAGAGTGCGCCAGAATAAGTTGCCATCGCCTCCTTTAGAAATGCTGTACAAAATCGCACCCACCGCCCAGCAGGCAAGTGGTATGCCAATCAAAAGCGATTTATTTTTTTTGACTGCATCCTTGTCCAAATAAGTCCGGAACAGTGTTGCGTAAACGTGAGCAACATCAACCATCATCACAAGCACGACCCATGCCCAGAGAGGCAAGTTTGAGCTGTTCTCGAAAAATGGTCGAAAACAAATGACCAGCGCCGATGTGATAAATGCAGGGGCAATGATGAAGATGCTATCCCACTTTGGCGAGGCTAGCCATGCCTGGTTTTGCCAGATAGACTTGGATTCATTTTTGTTTGAGGCAATTGTCTGAGTCATGTGTTTAAGATTTTACAGGAACCTTATGTCCAAGTTTTTCCATTATATGTCCAGCTGCTTTAATGCCTTGAAATTGGGCTTCTTCAAAGTTGGAAATGCCGCTCATGTCTGAGTGCGCAAAATAAATATTGCCTAGATTTTCTTGCATGATTTTGCGATCGACGCCCCAGATGTATCCGACAGTTGGACGAATCATGCCATGACCCCACGGCCAGAGTTCTGCTTCGAGAATATAGTTTTGTATATCGGGATGCATTTTATCCAGATCCGCAATGATGGTCTTCAGCCACTTTTGGGGACCGTCTGAAAGCAATTTTGTTCTACCTACTTGCGGTTCGAATTTAGTCAGTGGCAAATAGTATGTAATAACAGTTTTGGATGTACGGGTGGAAATGTTTTGGTGTGTGGCATTAACATATCCCAGCGATTGGCTGTAATAGCTCACGTTGTCCCAGGCTGGCTGAACACCGCGCGAAGGCGGAATACGACTGAGTGTCAGATTAGCCACTATCCATGGTGCATACGATAATGCTTCTTTTCGCGAGGGCGAACCTGGTGAAGTTTTAGGATAGTCTTTAATCAGGTAGCCAGCAAGAAATCTGGGGCTTGAAAAAATTGCATATTCGCAGCTATAAGCTTGTTTGTTTTCACCGCTCTGGGTGCTGATTTTTAACCCGCCCGAGCTATTTGAGATTTGTGTGACCATTTCGCCAGCTTTGATATGGTCTTTTAATTTTTCGCGCAACTTTTCGACTAAAAATCCGTTGCCTTCAGGCCACGTTACTACTGTGTTGTGCTCGCCGTTTGCGGCTTTGCCTCTGCGTCCTGCGAAGTAATGCAGTCCCGCCCAGGCTGAAACGGTGTCGGGATTGGAACCGTAATCGTCCTTGCAGCAGTATTGGACATACCACAACAATGGCTTGGAATCGAATTTGTTTTTGGTCAGCCATTGCGCCATTGAAATTTTGTCGAGGTCCTTGTATTTAGGATCTTGCGAACTTAAATCAATTGGAATGGCGAAGGCTGGCTTTCCATCGACTCCCTTGGCATAACGCAACTCTTCGACTAACTTGAAGAAGCTTTGAGTTTGAAACTTGTCTTCGCTCTGGAGCCCTTTGTGTGGTACCAGACCTTCTTGAAATGAACCATCTTTGAATAGACGTTCTTGAGGGTCATGACATAAATAGAGTTCGTCATAAATTGCTTTGCCATCTTCCTGAATTCCTTTGATGACGCCAATTTCTTGAAAAAACTCACGAACATGTTTGGACTCTTCGTTTGGCACTGGAACATAGTGAGCGCCCCATGGATATTTACTTATGTTGTTAGAACCGTAAGTCGAGTTGCCGCCAACGTTTTTCTCTAATTCGATAATTTGAAAGTCGGTAAAGCCGTTTTTTTTGAGCCACCATCCGGCGGACAGTCCAGCTATGCCACCACCTACAATGTATACGGTTTTCTTTTCCTTGGGCTCGCCATCAAATGGAAGAAGTGTTTTGTCGCGCATGGCATGACCCATCGCTAGCGATGGACCCAGCCAGCGTACGGGAAAGTTAAATTTACCACTGCAACCACTCAACCAGTTTCCAGACGAAAGCGACCACAAGAGTGCGCCAGCGCCTTTAAGAAAATTGGCTCGACTAATGCGTTTCGACATATTCGCCCCATTCTTTCTCGAAGAGGTGGACGAGAGCCTGATTGTTTAACTTGTTAACGCAATGCACTGTCGGTTGCATATCTTTTGGAAAAGAAAGCATTGGCTCCATCGTGGCCGCACTGATATAGCGCAATCCGACAGGATAATCGAAGTCCAGTTTTACTGGTTTATTACCTGCAAGGACATATCCCCAATCGCCAAAAGAAGGAACATATGCGTGGTATGGGAGAGTTTTGTATCCGACTGCTTCAAGAGTATTAACCACGCACCAGAATGAATTCTTGGCGTAATAAGGCGATGTGCTTTGAATAACGAGCAGTCCATCTGGTTTGAGCGCTTTTTTCAATGCTGCGTAAAAAGTGTCGGTATAAAGTTTGCCTAGCGAAAAATTGCTCGGGTCTGGGAAGTCAACACAAACAAAATCGAATTGTTCTTTGTTTTTACGCAGCCATACAAAGGCGTCTGCGTTGATTACTTTCACTTTTGGGTTACTTAGCGAATTATCGTTTAAATGCGAAAATGCCGGCTGATCTCGAAAAATTTTAGTCATTTGCTCGTCTAAATCAACAAGAGTAATATTTTTTACGCTTGGATATTTGAGCAATTCGCGAACGGCCATACCATCTCCGCCGCCTAAAACAAGAATGTTTTCTGGGCTTTTCAAACTTCCCATGGCTGGGTGTACGAGAGCTTCGTGATAACGATATTCATCTTTGGAGCTGAATTGCAAATTGCCATTCAAGAAGAGTTTTATTTCCTTGCCACCACCAGTAATTACAATCCTTTGATAAGGCGTTGAAGTGGAATAAATGATGGAATCCTGATAACTTGAGGCTTCTGCCATAGAGGTGAGTTTATCGGCGAATGCAAAACCGCCCACTAGTATTACAACCAGAGAGGCACCCGTAGCACGCAGTGTATTTAACCAGGGTAGTTCATTTCTAAATATATGTATGGTCCAAAGTCCCACTGCTACGTTGAGCAGACCAAATAGCATAGATGAGCGGACCAGCCCTAGATGCGGCACAAGCACTAGTGGAAATAAAAGGGATGCAAGCAAAGCGCCTACATAGTCGAAAGTGAAGATCTTGGATACAAGGTCTTTGAATTCGAGTTTGTCTTTCAAAATTCGCATAAGCAGCGGAATTTCAAGTCCAATCAAAATACCGATTATGCTCACCAGGCTGTATAGCAGAATGCGAAAATTTTCTACGTGCTCAAAAAGGAAGAATAAAAGAGCCGCAGAAATGCCGCCTACAAGTCCAACTATAAGTTCGACCTGGACGAAAGTGAATACCAGCTTTTTTTCGACATACTTTGAAAAGAAAGAGCCGATGCCCATTGCGAAAAGATAAACGCCAATAACTGTTGAGAACTGAGTAACCGAGTCTCCCAATAAATAGCTTGCCACCGTCCCGGCGATTAGTTCGTAAACTAACCCGCAAGTAGATATAACGAAGACAGTTATTAAGAGGGCGTAGGTCATTTTAATAAATAGATGCTAACCGTGGATTGCAGCAGCCACTATCTGACCAAGAGCCAATATCATTGCTCCAGTTGCAATAGCTAGCGGTAGGTTTTTCTCGACCGTAATTTCTTTCCAGAGATCGCCAGGTGTAATTTTGTCGAATACCCAGGTTGAAAAAATCAAAATCAATAATCCAAGCAACGAATAAACAATCGCTGCTACCAGATATTTAAACGAAAAGACTTGCTCCACGTGTTCCTCCTTTATTTGTGTTGCGGTCCGCCGGTTGGCTTAGTGTGAGCGCCAGCTTCAAAATCGAAAAATTGAGTGCCTGCCTGAGCGTTGGTGTAGAACAAGAACAGGATGGCGATTGCTGTAGTTATGTAGAGCGGGATCATTTATTAAGCAACCTCTTTTAACTCGATGATGATACATAAGGTGAATAGTCGCTTTCCGACCATCGTGATACTTCGAAGTGACGCATATTGAGCCAGCTTATCACCGGCAATATGCAAAGCCAGAAGAACGACCACATGAAATTAGCCGGGGTTGGAACGTCACGCCGCACCTGCAGAGTGAAATTGCGATCTCCGAGTGCGTGGAAGTCACCAGATTCGGTATCAAAATTTATATAGTATTTTCCGCCGGGCACACCGGAGAGAAGAATGTTTTGAGTGTTACTTCCTTCCGACCACGATTCGCCGCCGTCTACGCCGTGATAATATTCGCAAGTGCGCTCGAAATAGTAGGTATCACCAGTTTCATCGTTAACCATTTCCCCTGATATGTAAAACCAGCTGTTGTCGACATCGGCTCTAAATGTGAGTTCGACGTTGGCTTTGTCCTTTAGTAACTCAAAAACCGGAGTTGTGGTGTCATTGGTTTTACCGTTCATTGTGAAGTTGTACATTTGACGCAACGCGGTGTAGTTCATGGCTTTAGTATTAAGCGCGGTGCTCAAACCAATTAACAAGACGATAAAGAAGATCCACAGCCAACGCATTACGCTCCAGGTCTTCAAGTAAGGCGAGGGTTGATTGGGGGCCACTCCTTGTGGGCCTGCCATCCCTTTGATTTTGAAAGCATCTTTGACAGTATCGATATCTAGATATTCACTCTTGCTCCAGACTAATTCGCGGTTATCCCACTCATTAGAGAGCATGTAAGGCGGACATACGTAATCGCTCATCCACACTTCAGAGTCTGTTTTTACTTTCCAGTAAAACTCGCCGAATACATATGCAACCACCGCATGACCGCTGTAGAACAGCTTGTAATTGTTATCCTGGAAGTCTACTCGATTTACAAATACCCGCGACAAAGCAGCTTGAGATGAATACGGCTTGTCTTTGATCATGGTGACAAAGCTCCAATGACCATTGTTGCGCGTCAGCCATCTGTAACCATAGTAAGGGTTGAAGAGAAGATATTCTTCCCAGGCGAAACCAGACAATTTGTCGCGCCGGACAACAAAGCCGATTACTTCCCACTCTTTGTCGAATAACTTGCCGCGTGTTCCAAGCGGAATTATTGGGTCGTATTCTTTAGTCTTGTCGAAATATTTGGCCAGAATTCTATAATTCTGGTCTGTTATATCGATGACGACTTTACAGCTAGGACAGCTTACAGATAGTGAGGCGCCGGGATACTTGACTGTAATAGGTGCACCACATCTGGTGCAGTCAAAATTTTTGGCAGTGTATTTTCTCTTTTGAGGTTGCTCTGGGGTTTCAGCCATATTACCAGCCTTCGATCTCCCTCAGATTGTGAAACTTGAAATCATCGAAATCCTGATAGCTGCCAGCAAAAACACGAATCTCGTCTTTGGCATACTCGATAGTCGCCATCTGAGTGTCAGGTCCGGTTAAGTCTACGCTTAGAGACTCCCGTCCTTTCATTGCGTTGACCGGCAATTCGCCTTCGCTTACAAGACACTTTACCTCGAGGATGTTTTCAATTTCAAACAAGCCACGGTCCTGGAATTCCACTACTCGTCCGGGTTTTAGTGTACTTGCTTCATTGCGAGGAGGAGCGACGCTTTCAGGTATATCAAAACAAACAGCATAAAAGCCCTGCGCTTCTGCAAGCCAGCCTTCTTTGTGCTTGCCTTCAGCAAAGTACAAATACCATTCATTCCAGAAGCCATCGTCATACGAAACTTTCATTCGTCCTATGACTTCAAATGCTTTGCCCTTGAATTTGCCCGTTGTGCCGAGCTGAATTGGAGTCAAATCGTCTTGCAATTCTGCCATTTTGCCGACCGCCTCTAAGTCCATGTCTTGGCGGACTAAAGTAGACCGGCAATAACTGCAGACAGCAAAAATGGACGCCTTCGATTTGAAGGGCACTGTCGCGCCACACGAAGGGCAAGAAAGACTCAGCACTAGCCGATTCTCTTAAGCACTTCAGCTTTCTTGGCTTCAAATTCTTCTTTAGACAGGATGCCTTTTTCGTGTAAAGCTTGAAGTTTTTCAAGGGTCGCAAATGGGTCATCGCCGCCACTTGTTTGCGAACCAGAGCCCGTATTGAAAGCTTGACTAATCATTTGACCAGCCCCAAGTCCTGCACCGATTCCGGCAAGTCCGCCAGAGTTGGCAGCAGCGTCTTTAATAGAATCTGCTGCTTGGAACTGGGCGTATTTTTTGAGGTCACCCACTAAATTCATGGAAGATTGTTTGTCCAGATACTCTTGGAGTTCTTCCGGCAAAGTAATGCTCTGGACATAGAAAGAAACCAGTCTTAGACCATAATCCCAGAAAGTTTGGTCCAGTTCTTTTTTGAGCAGTTCGGAAAACTTTTTCTGATTAGCAGCCATATCGAGGAACGGAGTTTTACCCTCGCCAAGCATGGTGGCAATTGTGGTGGCAACTACTGCGCGAAGTTGTCCGTCACAGTCGCCCACGGTATAAGTTTCGCGTGTTCCGCTCAATTTTTGATAAAAGGTGCCAGGCTCTTCAATCTTGTACGAATACGAGCCAAAAGCTCTTAGTCTAATAACGCCAAACTCTTTGTCGCGGAATGTAACTGGCTGTTGGGTTCCCCAGCGCTGGTCGATTTTTTCGCGAGTGGAGAAGAAGTAAACTTCCGACTTGAAGGGCGATTTGAACGCTTTATCCCAATTCATCAAAGTGGTCAGAATTGGCAAAGTTTGGGTGGAAAGTGTGTATTTTCCAGGGGTGAAAACGTCGGCGATATTACCTTCGTTTACGAAAACCGCCATTTGCGATTCGCGAACGGTTAACACAGCGCCGTTTTTAATTTCACGGTCCAGTGTGGGGAAACGATAAGCCAGGACGTCGTTATCCTCTTCGACCCACTCGATAACTTCTATAAATTGCTTCTTGAAAAGGTCAAACATCGGCATTCCCTCAAAAAATACGTCAATTGATCAATAGATTACCATTTTTACCTATATAGAAATGAAAAATCGAAAGCAAAAAATAAGAATGTCAAGTTCGGAATGCCTGAATATAGCCTAAAAACCCCGTGAAATGGGTATTGTGCTATCTCCTAATTAACCGAATCGAACCGAGTCAATCGGATAGAGAATTTAGGAGTCAAGTTATGATGAAAAGTAAAATAACAGTGGTATCGCTAGCAGTATCACTTTGTTTACTAGGTGGTATTTCCAATAGGCAAGCTTTCGCTAAAGATGTGGGCAAAGCGGAACAGCCATCGCAAGCGGCTAAAGACATTCAAGAAGCAACAAGGCCTGGAGCTGGAAAAGCTAAACACGAACCTACCAAAAATGACATAGAACACGCTAAAAACCAGCAAAAGAAAGCTGACAAGGCGATGATCGAAGCGGTTAACCAGATTGACGGTGTAAAAGTAAATTCTGATGCTTTTGAGGACGAAGAGGCTAAAGACAAGGGTTTTCAGCTTCATGACTTAAACCCCATGAAATATATTTTCAAGCCAGTCACCGACATGCAAAAACGTGTTATTCACTTAGAAAAACAAATGATGCGTCTTGAAGGACCCATTGCCGGTTTGCAGAAACCGATGCTTGGTCTTAGAACTGATATGGTTGACATGTCGGGCGAAGTCAAAGGCATGCGCAATCAGTTAAATGGTGTAAGTGGCAATATGTCATCTGTAGACAAACGATTGAGCCACGTTGAGAGTCAATTGAATCAAATTTACAAGCCGATTAGCGAATTAAAACAGCCGGTCGTAGACCTTGCCCAGCCGCTTGGTGGGGTAGGGTCGCAGCTATCGACCCTCAAGAAGGATTTGAAGGAATTGAAAGACGTAGTAAGTCTTACTACCACCCTTATTCTTGTTGCCATCGTCGGCGTAGGACTTTTAATCTGCGTGGGAACACCGGTTGCTGCACTGTTTGCATACAGGCACAGATTCGCCATTATGGAAAAATTGGGTAACAAAAAGGATGCTCAAATTATGAAAGAGGAAACTGTCAAAGGCCAAAGTCAGGAATCTTCCAAAGACCAAAACCAGGGACCCTCGCGTTCCGCTGCATAGAGTAACTAGTGTCTTTTTGATTGGACCGGAGCTTTGATTGATTTCAAAACCTCCGGTCTGATTTTTTCTGTTACTTCCAAGCGCTTTAGCACTTGCCATGCAAGACCAGAATTTAAAATGGCTTCTGATGCTTTTCCTTCCTTTTCGATGGCAAGTAAAAGGTGCTCAGGTTCTATCGTTTCACTTTTGAGCTCCGTGGCTTCCTCTTTTGCAATAGCGAAGACACGTTTGGTGCGGGGTGTATAAATCAATTCATTTGAAATCGAATCGATTTCGCTTCTGCCAAAATCGGGAAGTTCTTTGCGCAACCTATTTAGAGTAATACCGAGATTTTTCATTACTTTATTGGCTAAATTTGTCTTTTCTCCCAATATTCCAAGCAATATGTGGTCGGTGCCAATAAACTCATAACCCAGTCTGCGAGCTTCTTCGTGAGATTTATCAAGCACTTTTTTTGCTTTTTTGGAGAAGTGGCTGAAATCGATCACTTCAGGCTGTGGTGGACGAAAACTGTCGCGCGAATCAAGCTCGCTTATCGTGAGCCAGGCTAGTTCTGCCGGAGATAGATTAGCGCACTTGTCCAGAGCTAAAATTAGATGTTCGGTACTAATAACTGTGCTACCTCTGTCGTGCGCAATGTCCCATGCCGATTCTAAGATCATGCGAGCATCTGTGGTGAAAATTGAGTCGGGCTTGTCGCCATTTTTCTGACTTTTTTTGCTGCTTTTAGTGATCTCACTTGCCGCTTCTTTGCTTACATCCACCATTTGAAGTCCAAGCGATTTGAACACTTCGATAATTGGCAATACTTGCACTTTGGGCGGTGGTTCAAAATCTAAACCGATATCGGTTTGAGTTTTGTTTTGGGTTCGAATGTATAAAATCAAAGAGTCGTACGTCTGATCAAGTAGCCCCTGATGTTTCAAAACGCGCCAGAGTTCACTAAGTTGCTTGCTTTCTTTCTTCTCGAGAATTAGACCAAGCAGAATGTGCTCGGTACCTACGTAGCTATGATTAAGGCTTTGAGCCTCCTGACGCGCAAATTCAAAAGCCTTTGCTGAAGCGTGCGTATATGGCAGCTCGATTGTAAGCGGATTTGTATCCGGTCGCTTGACTTGCTCGACCAGCTGCCGAGCATTTGTAAGTGTCAAACCACGTGCTGCCAGAAATTGGGCTGCAAGCCCCGATTCCTCGCCAATAATGCCAAGAAAAAGATGTTCAGAATCGACCGCATGATGTCCCATGCGGCGGCACTCTTCTTGTGCCAAAAGGATAGATTTTATAGCTCCTTGAGTAAAGCGCTCGAACATGCCTAAGCCTTTTGAGGTAACTGTAATTTACCCGGCCACTTATTTCAATATCCATAAATATAAAGAGACTTCAAGTAAGTCGTTCTGCCGTTTGTGCGCTTTGTCTGAACTCTTGAATCTGCTCGGGGGACAGTTTCAGAATTTCCCTTAAAAAATCGTCTTCGTCTAGCATGTATCTGTAATAAGAATGAAGAATCCATGGGTTAGGTCCAACCGATGTATGATCTTCGAGCATTCGCTTTCTGCGCGCCTGGTCATATTCGCAGGCTGTCAGCTTTTCGTTTTTGATTAAGAGCTCGCGCATCGTTTCCACTTCCTGACACAAAGAGTAAACAATGTCGGTCAGTGCTTTTATTTGAAGCTGCATTACTTGCGTTGAGCCCGATGCTTCGAATGACAAAACAGCGCTTTTTTTCATGTTGTTTGGTAGATTTGCTAGAAAATCTTCAGCGTTCAAAGACGGTCTCCTTGTGTTTGATTAAATGAAAAATGGCACCTTATCTGGTGCCATTTTCGTTATTGTTGTTGAGGGAGGTTTTGGAAAGGTTGGATTTGACCTACACCGTTGGGATTAGTTGGCATCCCCGCATTAGGATCATTTGGATATCCTTGTGGAGGCATCTGACCCGGTCCAGGTCCTTGTGGCATACCTTGCAAACCCTGCCCTTGCATAGATTGTCCGTCTTGCTGCCATCTGTGATGACCGCCACGAATTCCGCCTTTGTGCTTTCTGCCCATTCCAGGCATACCGGGCATTCCTTGCATTTGACCCATGGGGTTCACTCCTTGAGGACCGCCCATCTGTCCGTTACCCATACCCTGAGCCTGCCTTTGGGCTCGACGTTGTTCGCGAAATGCTTTTGCTTGTGCCATTTCATTCTGGTCTAGTTGTCCATCGCCATTGGCATCGAATTTCTTCAACATTTTTTGACGTCGGGCTTCTCGCTTTGCCGGATCTTGACCCCCTTGTCCCTGACCCATTCCTTGTCGCATATGACGTTTGCGACCTCCGCCGCCTCCGCCCCAGGGACCGCCAGGTGCTCCAGGAGACATTTGATTGCCGTTGACGCCAGGATCGGTTGGCATCGAGCCATCAGGGTTTTGCTGGGCAAATGCTGCGCAGCCTAAGGACAAGCTCACTGCGACGAGCGCAATTGCCGTATGCAATTTACGTTTAGCGTCAAAAATTATATTGATAGTCATAGAAGTCTCCAAAAAGCCAAGTAAAGGATGCCACGAGCATTTACTTTGTATGACGTCAGAGTAAACCAAAAAGTTCAATCCAAACCAATAATTTTATTTTTCGTCTTTTCCGCCCAGAGCGATTATTAACTGATCATTGATATCTACTGGTAGATTATATTTAGACAGGAGTCTTTTCGTCGTTTTAGACTGATTTGTCAATAAGCCTAACATCAGATGACCCGGTTCAAGAGCGCCTGATTTTAATTCATCTACCAGGTCGGTGGCCTTGCGCATGGCATCGATGGTACTTTGTGCAAGCGGAATTTCTTTGGTATTGAAAGTGCTTCCAACACCTTCAATCGCCCGCAAATCGGTTTTGAGTTTGTCGAGTTTGAGTCCGTGCTGAATTAGAGCTTTAATGACAGGATCTTCATTCCACTCAAGCAAGGCAAGAAGTAAATGTTCTGCTGCAGTAGATCTGTGACCAAACTGTCTTGTAAGCTCTTGGGCACGCAGAAGAATTTTCAGTGCGTTCGAGTAAAAATAATGGTCCATGTGCGTGCTATTGAGAAAATTTAATAGTGCCGCCGGTGGTGCATAGTCGGCAGCACCTTCAAGCAAATCTTCCAAGCCGAGGCTCCGCAAAACGTTTATTGTGGTTAGGTCCATCGATAGAATCAAGTACCCAAGCAGATCTTGCGGCTCTACTTCATCGCTGCATTCTTTGCTAGCAAGATTGAAAATTTCTTGAACCATTTCGCTAACTTGAAGTCTTGAACTTCCACCCGGACCGCGATCTTTGAATTTAGAACACTCTGCTTCGAGCATTTTGGCGCATACTCCACGAAATATGAAGAGGCTTGAAACCTCATTGGATGTTTCTTTTACCAGTCCAAGCAAAAGATGTTCGGGCTCAATTTTAGGATAACCAAATCGTGATGCTGCGCGGTGAGCATTTTCTACCACTCGAAGCGATGTGGGCGAAAAGTTCTTGGGTCGTTGGTATTCGCTAGTGTCTGAAACATGCTGTCTGCTGCATTTAATATCGGCAGTTACTTCTTGTTGAAGCATTTTCATTATCTCTTCTACTATAAGAAGCGGTTTTAACTGCAATTCTTGAAGCGTTTTAGCAAGAACACTTTCTGCATTCTGGGCAGAATTAATTTTGGCGATCGCATGCATAATGTCTAGCGGTTCAATTTGTGATTTGCCCAATTGTCTTGCTACGGAAAATGCTGACTCCAACAAAGTCTTAGTGGCAGCTCCGAGTGTGAGATCTATGTTTTTTACTCCTTTGCCTTTGCCTGCAAATCTTTCGACTACTCTTCGCGATATATCAACATCTAGATTGAGCGATTTTATTAGGTCTAAAACGTCGAGTGACGGCATGGCCTGCATGGCAAGAAACAAGTGTTCGGGTTCGATTGTATTATGTTTGAGTAACAGCGATTCCTCTTTCGCCAGATGAAGCAAACTGACTGTAGTTTTAGAGAAGAAATCGGTTCTTCCATGATCTTTGTCTGGTTGCTTGATTTCACTATTTTTTTGCGGAGAAAGTTCTTGCAAGCGAGTGGGATCTGTCAACATCGTTTCAACAAGATGTTGCTTTCCGGTGGAACATATCATTTCCCACGCTACACAACCATCGAAACGTTTTCCCATCCTCACTATCGCTTGAAGAAAGTGTTCGCTTTCGATTGTTTTTGAGTTGTTTTCCGATGCTATTTCTTTTGCATAATCAAAAATGAGAGGAATCGCCAGGGAATACAACATTTGTTCTTTGATTTGCAATGGACCGCGTCCATATTTCTCCAGCAGCAATTGGTTTAATGCGTTTGGATGAAGACCTATCAGATCTAAGATTTTTGAAGCCACTGTATTTGGTGTGCGAGATAATCCATAAAGTAGATATGAAGTACCCACTTTATTATGTCCGTGTTTCAATGCGGCATCTTGGGCTGCATCTAAAAGTTCATGCTTGAACTTGAAATTTTCGGCAGTAACCCAATCGAAAATTGGCTCCTGCTTTCTGTTCGAAGATTCGGAAGGCTCAGGGTTTACCGGGAATTTTTGAAACGTTGAGATTTTTCTTTCCGAGATTTTTCTTTTAATTATCGAATCCAAAGCGTTAGAATCGATATTCCAATTTTGTTCGAGTAAACTCCATGCACGAATGTCTGTCTCTTTCGCGATTTGAAAAAACGATTGGAAAAGGTGTTCGTTACTGATGAAATTGTCACCCAGTTCGCGCGCACATTTAAACGCTTCCTCCAAAATCTTTTTGCTCAATGCAGAAAAAGGGATCTCTAAGGGAACGAAATTATTGCTTTGCGGAAATTTCGTTTCTAAGAGTGTACGCAATATCGCGAGATCTACTCCAGCTAATGTCAACACTTCTTTTGCAAAATAGTCTTTAGTAAATGCAAGCAGAAAATGTTCGGGTCCTATCTCATCATGTCCGAGTCTTCGTGCCTCGGCTTGAGCTATGTTAACAACATCAGTTTCGGAAGGTTTGGGCGAATCGTATTTTCGTCGTGCAACGATTTTCGGCTTTTCTTTTGTAGGCGTCCTGAATTCGATATTTCCAAATAGTGCTCTGATTTTGTGCTCTGGACCAGATTTTTTCATCAGCTCCCAGGCATAAAAGTTTCCGCGCTCAGCCACTCCATACCATTCAAATGCAATAGAAAGATGCTTGGGCAAGATGAGTTCGGAATTAAGTCGTTTTGCTTCGTGAGCGCTTCGAGCAATAATGATTTGCGCCTCAGGACTCAGCTCTGTGAGATCGCTTTCGAGCACAGAGTCTTTGCCTGGATGATCGGCTTTTACAGCCGAGAATATTTGCTCGTAAGTTATTCCAATGTCAGCAAATTCACTTGCAAGAGTCTCGTTCAACTGTTTGAAAAGTGCAAGCAATAAGTGTTCGCCACGCACTTCGCCATGCCCCATGGACTGAGCGATTTTTTGCGACAGAACTACTATTTCTCTAGCTTCTGGTCCAAGCTTTTCGAACATTCTTCCATCTTTGCACACAAGGCTTGCTTGAGCAAGAACCAAAATCAATTCAAAGACTTTTGGCTAGGCTACAAACAAGCTTTGATCAACTTTCTTGGTATTTCTGGCATGGCCATCGCATGTGATCCGTTTTCTGCCACGGCTTGCGATTTTGGCGATTCGCTTCGAGACAAGCGCAAATCATTCAAGAGAATGTTCAACAACTGATTATAGTGTTCGCGAATTTCGGCGATACTACCAGAACCACCGGCGGTATCAATGGAGGCGGACCAGGAAACTAAAGGCACCACCCTGGCTGGCTGACGATCGAGGTCTACATCGTCTTCGAGCACAAGTTTCAACGAATTCAGTTGTCGCGTACCTCTTAGCGCGAGTTTTGATTGTTCGTTGCCATAGTTGAGTAGAAGCTTGAGTTTAGGCGCATTCTCTTTTGCGTCAAATTGAACGGCTTCGCTCTTCAATCGGTTCTGTGTGAGCGCGCATAACTCTTTATTCAAGGAAAGCACTTCTGTATCTGGTTTGATGAGGACGCCTGATGGTGCGACAACCCATGGACCAATGTCTTGAATATTAAGTGAATGCAGTCCCTTCAAGCCTCCACTTTCGGAAATTTGAGTCTGTTTAGGCGTGAACAGATAAATTCCCAGAATCAAAAAGAGGAAAAATAACATTATTGCTTGTGCTGGTGCTGCTTTCATTCGCTTTTCGCTTTTGCGTCTCCTGTGCGTTTGGTTTCCCGCTTCGCCATTACTATTGATAGCGAGGTCAGATAAACGCGGTCTAAAGAAGAGCTAAAGGTATATAAAGAAAGCATCAAAATCGCTTTAGATTAACCCCAGGGGCTTCTTGAGATTTGCGATTCTATATAGGAATCGAAAGAGTTCCTTAAAATGGAAATCGTTTTCAGGACCTTAGCTAGAATAGAACGATGCCAACAAGAAGCCAAGTTATCAAAGCCGCCGACGTATTGGGCATTGGAGCCTCAGGGCTTTGTGCCATACATTGTCTGGTCATGCCGTTCGTCATTTCGGCATTGCCGTTTCTAGGCACTGGAGTTTCTGAGGAAGCCGTGCACTGGAGTCTGGCAGGGTTTGTTGTGACATTCTGTTTTATGGGCATTTTGCCTGGTTATTTCCAACACCATAAACACAGAGTGCTTTATCCAATGCTTTGTGGTTTGACCCTGGTGTTGCTTGCAACTTTCTGCTTAGAAGAAGCTTTTGAGTTGCCTGTGATTACGCTTGGAAATGCGCTTATCATCACATCGCATTTTCTTAATCGCAAATACATGAAGTGCTGCCGGAGCACTGGCTGTAGCGCCTGATTAGTCAGAGTTTCTAAATTAACTCCATAACATGCGTTGGGCTACGCTAGGTCCAATGCCAAAGTATTTGTTCAGCCCTTCTGGATTGGATTCAAGCGTGACGACTGAGCCTGGGCTTACATGCTCGTTCCAGGCTTTTTCGAAAGCATCACGACCTCTGGCGGAGCGGGCTAGCAGCGATGGAACCGGATGGTAAGACGAAATGTATGGGGTCAAATCGCCGGTTAAGTAGTGTTTGAAATAATCTTCTGGCTCCATATCACCAGCCGAATATTCATATTTTGGTATCACGTAAGGTTGATTGATGACAGGCATCATTACTTCTTCAAGCGAGCGAGCGATATTTTTTGCAGCAACAGGATCTATGTCTTTCATTTGTATTCGATAATCGTTTTGACCAAGTGAAATCAGCTCCATTTTCGATGAGTCGATTGATTCTGGGGCGAATCCGCATTGGCTGAGTGCCTCCAATGTGGCAGTGAGTATGCGATTGAGAATAGCCGTTTGGTCTTCTTTGACGAGCAAACTATTTTTCAATTTCGCTGTGGTTTTTTGAGCTAAGATTTTTGAAGCTAAGAAACCGATTCCAAGTATAACAAGCACTGGAGCCAGTGTCGTTGCGCTTGCAATTCCCTGGGCAGTCATTATTGAATAGGTTGCAATCGCAGCAGTAAAACTTGCAAGCGAGCATTTCACCAAAGTATCTCTACTTGTGCGAATTAACTCAAGCCTGTGTTCTTCGTAGCCCTTATGCTGAAATACAAATGCGGGACTGACTGACAATTTGGGCACTGAAGTAATATCAAGCGAAATTTTGGCCGTGTTATAGTAAGGTTCGCCAATCTTCCAGCGCTTATAGACAGAATCGCGAGCTAGAGCACGATTGAGCATTTCTTGATTGAAATCGTCCTGAGACGCAAGTATCTCATTTGCTTTTAAATCGCTGAAGGCAGGATGGAGACGTTTGATACCACATTCGATATTATCTTGAAAGGATAGTCCAAAGAAGTCTTTGTGTTTTTTGTCGAATCGATTGAAGTCATTCAATCCTTTTTCCATCTGGGGAAATATGCAAATGATGTCCCAGTTATTGGCTACTTTTAGTTGATAATTGAGATTTTCGATCCCGCTTTCAGATTTGCGCAAAGACCTGCCGCGCAGCTGTTTGATACCGGTTGCTGTAGTTATCGCGGTCAAATCTATAAGTGTATTTAGCGAGGGGCTGTCCCAACCTTCGCCAAGTATGCCTCGCGTTCCAATCAAGCACTGAGTTGCTCCTATCTCTAAAAGAGCTGTAACGAGCTTGACCGGGTGCTCTACACCTTTGACGCTCATTCCAGATTGAGGAGTCATTTTGAATTCGACTGGACCATCTTTGGCTTCGCGTTGCATTTTCTTTTGCAGGCTCGGGTCGATGTGCAATCGGCTTCCAGTTACAAGAACTGGGTGAACTAGCATCGAAACATTGTCTTTCAAGAGTTTTTCAAATACAGCCAGAGCGGCCCCTTCGTAATCGCATACAATTGCAGCTCGTAATTTGCCTTCTAAATTGCCGTATTCGTAAGCCAAGATTTCGCAACACGCATCTGCTTTGCTCGAGCTTAATGACAGTGTTTTATCGACTGTCGAAGCACCAGCACTTATGCCTGTTTCTGAGATATTGTAACCAAGCATTCTCAAGCTTACTTTCAGTTCAGACAAGTAAGAATGTTGCAATTCATCAGGGCTGATTTTTAAGTATCGAAGACAGAAATCTTCTATCAAAATGAGCCATTCATCGAGATCTGGTTCTTGCATAACAAAAGGCGACTGATTTACCAGTTCAGGTAATTCGAGTTTCTTATGCCAGATGGCACGACACAACGCCACTGTGAGTTTTTCATCATTACGGATTGATTCTAAAAAGAGACCGTTTTTCAGGTCTATGCTTTTACCGTAAAGCCAGCCTTTGAATAATTCGCTGTTGTTTATTTTTTCAATTAATTCATCCAGTCGTTTTGAATGTTCGGCAATGAAAATTGACTCGTCTTTTGTTGGTCTTGTGAAATAGACCAAATCTTGATAGGGCGCCAGGCTTCCGTCCTTTACGAGGGCTGGAGTTGGTACTTCGTAATCTATGTCACCAACCAGTTTTAAATATCTCGTTTTTTGTTGATTGGATTTGCCTTCGGGCGGTGTGGCTGTAAGTCCTATGATGAGCGGGTTTTCTAAGTAGTCTATGATTTTTGAGATAACCGATGCCCAGTAATCTGTAAGATGGTGGCATTCGTCTAAAACTACAAGACCGAAATCTTGATCTTTGAGTGATTGCACCAGTTTCATTGCCTTGGGATGCAAAATCTGGTCAAGGCTAACATCGTCCATGAGGCGGCGACGGGCTTTGCGTTTGTGTCTTGCAAGTTCTTTGGCATAGGCTTTGGGATTATGGTCGCGCATTTGATCGATGCGTTCTTGATCGCCTTTTATTTCTTCGAGCCATGATGAAAGTGCCGAGTTAATGATTAATTCTTGTTCGCGCTCTGGAGTCGAGAGTGCCTGGTAAGTGTGAACCGATATCGGTTGAGGTTTTGTAGTCGACTTGCCTATGAAGTTAGATGCAGAAACCGTCTGGCTTTCGGGCGATAGGAAAAGATCCAGTTTTTTGATCCACTGATTTTGAATAGTTGTGTTCGGGCACAAAACAAGGGTCTTGATTTTTAAATCGCAAATGAGTTGTAGGCCAATAATTGTTTTGCCTGCACCAGGTGGTGCAACTATATTTAACTCGCGCTCGCCTGCGCCAATCTTTTGATGGGCAAGTTCTATTATTTCTTTCTGGTATCCGCGCAGCGGATGCAAAAAAGATAGTTCTTCGAACATGACCTAGCTAGAAAATTGAAATTCTAAGCTGATGTCTATCGACGGCGCCGAGTGAGTGAGCGCACCGACCGAAATAGCATAAACACCTTGAATTAAGTAATCATTGATATTGGATAAATTGATTCCGCCAGATAGCTCGAATTTGGCTTTGCCGCTGGTTAATTCGATACAGCGCCTGATCATGTCTGGTTTCATATTGTCGAGCATGATTACATCTGCACTCGTTTGGAAAGCTTCCTGGACCTGTGCCTCGTTGGTCGTCTCGACTTCGATAATGACATTTGGATTTTTGGCGCGAGCCTGTTCTACTGCTTTGGTGATGCTTCCTGCCACTACTAGATGATTGTCTTTGATCAAAACCTGGTCATAGAGGCCAAAGCGGTGATTGGTGCCGCCTGCAATTTCTACTGCCATTTTTTCAAAGACGCGCATTCCTGGGGTGGTTTTGCGTGTGTCCAGAATTTTTATTCCAAAAGGAGATGCAAGTTCTACATATTTTTTTGTCACAGTTGCTACGCCGCAAAGACGTTGCAGAATGTTGAGTGCAAGCCGCTCTCCAGACAATAACGCTCTTGCGTTGCCTTTGATTGTGGCAAGCGAAATAGGAGCGTTATCGATGGTTTGTCCGTCTTTGATTTGAAAATCGATTTGAGCAGCTGAGTCAAATCGTTTGAAAATTTCAGGCATCAATTCAAGGCCTGCAACCACACAATTTTGTTTGAACAAAAATTTTGCAGTCGCGCTCAAGTCTTCGCTAATAACAGATTCAGTCGTGATATCGCGCTTGTCTTTGCCCAGATCTTCTTCGATGAATAAATCGATCGAGCGCTTAGCTAAATCGGACATTGTTTTTGTGGTCATTAGAAATCCGGTCCGATTATTTCAAGATTAGGTTTGTTTGCTCTGAGTGCATTTACGCCTTTGACAGTAACTCGACTGTCGCGCATTTCGATGAACCCAAGTGCTGGCAATTGTTCGATAGTAGCTAAACATGCATCCGAGACAGACGTTCCGCTCAAAAATAATGTATGCAGCTTGCTCAAATTTTTGAGATGAACAACACCATGGTCACTGATTGCGGTATCGCTCAAATAAAGTGTTTGCAATTCGGTCAGTGCGCCAAGGTGAGGCATTCCTACATCGCTTATTTTGGTGAAAGACAAATCGAGATAAGTAAGTGATTTGCACTCTTTGAGCTCTTCTAGACCTTTGTCTGTGATGTCTTTTGGAAGAACAAGGCTTTGCAGTGTAGAGATATCTTTTAGATTGGTCAAGCCACCATCCGAGATATCAGTGTTTTTCAAGACTAAATGCTTGAGTGCTTTGAGTCCAAGTAGATTGCGCAAACCTTTGTTTGTGATTTGAGTTTGCAAAAGCCACAGAGTACTCAGGTTGGAAAGTGGTTCTAGCTGAGCGATATGATAATCGGTGAAAGGAACGAAATCGAGACGCAATTCGACCAGCGAGTTAAGTTGACTCACAGTTTTTAGCATTTGCTCTGAAAAGCGCGCAGTCGATAAATCAAGACTATCGAAGGTTTGCAGTCCGGTGAGTTTTTCGGTCAAAATGTCGTCGCGTATATGTCCAGAAACTGCCAATCCAAGCATCTTGCTGGCTGGTGTATTAGATACGAATTCTCCCATCGCATCACCCACCCATTTTCTGGTGTGGGGAAAATTGCGATCTGCTAAATAAAGGCTACCTAGTGAAAGTCGGTCAGGAAAGGTGATTTTCGTTTCCATCTTATTTATCCCTTCTTTGTAGACTTTGCCGATTTTGCTGGGGTTTTCTCTTCGACTTTTTCTGCGTCTTCATCTTCCAGGCGTTTGAAGACTGGACCTTGATTGCGCACTTTAGTGCCAGGTTTGAGCAAGTCGAGTATGCCATCTTCTGGTCGGTCACCAAATATGGCGACATCATCGTCGTTGCCGATTTGATACCAGATATCTGCAGCCAGTTTGGGTGTGAAAGGATACATGTAAATAGCTGTGCGCTTCAAAACTTCAAGGCAGGTGAAAAGCACTTCTTCTGCTTCTTTTTGTTTGCCTTCTTTGAATAATTTCCAGGGAGCTTCGTCATTCATATACTTATTTGCTTCATCGACGATTGCAAAAATTGCCGAGAGCGCTTTGCCGAATTCGAGATTTTCCATATGTTTCTCGATAATCGGATTGAGACCATTAGACTGAATTCGAAGTGTGTGATCCGGGTTTTGATCGGGAATTGCACCGCCACAATTTTTCTCGATTAGAGTCAAAGTGCGATTGAGTAAATTGCCCAGATTATTTGCTAATTCAGCATTGGTTCTTGCGATGAACTGTTCTTTTGAAAAATCACCATCAGAATCGAACGGTGTCGCGGCAAACAAGTAATATCTGACAGCGTCGGCACCATAAGTCTCGGCAAGTGCAATGGGATCGATCACGTTGCCTAGCGATTTACTTATTTTTTGACCTTGAACGGTAATAAAACCGTGTGCAAAGACCATCTTGGCTGGCTCTAACCCAAGTGCCATCAATAAAGCGGGCCAGTAAATGCTGTGGAATTTATTAATGTCTTTACCGATCAAATGTAATTCTGCCGGCCAATATTTTCTGAATCTGTCCATGTCGTGCGGATATCCTGCACCCGTTATGTAATTGGATAGTGCATCAATCCACACATAAATGACGTGTTCTTCGTGTCCTGGAACCGGAATGCCCCATGTAAGCGCGCTTCTCGCGCGGGTTACAGAGAAATCACCAAGCTCTGGATCGTTCAACTGATTGAGGATCTCTTTTTTGCGTCCTTCTGGCTTGACGGCATCAGGATAGGCTGTGAGCCATTTGTTGAGATTCTCTTTGTAATACGAAAGTCTGAAGAAATAGTTTTCTTCTTCGAGCTCTTTTGGCTTTTTCTTGTGGTTGGGGCAGGTGCCATCTTCGGCTAAATCGCGTTCGCGAATGAAGTCTTCGCAGCCGTCGCAATAAAGTCCGACATATTTGCCTTTGTAAATATCGCCCGATTCTACGAGCTTTTGAAAAATATGTTGAATCGCTTTTTCATGTTCGGGGTCGGTAGTACGAATGAAGTGGTCGTACGAAAGATTGAGGCTGTCCCAGGCATCTTTGAATTTTCTGGACATCATGTCGCAGAAAGATTTAGGACTCATGCCGGTTTCGTGCGCCGACTTTTCTACTTTGGAGCCGTGCTCGTCGACACCAGTTTGAAAATATACGTCTTTGCCTCGCATGCGATGGTATCGCGCTACGATATCCGCGGCGATTTTTTCATAAGCGTGTCCAATATGAGGGACGGCGTTCACATAATCGATTGCGGTCGTCACATAAAACTTAGGCATAATTGTTATTCTTCTGTTTATGAGGCTGTAGTGCGGTTGTAAGCAGAGTATAATACATGAAAATGCACACTTTGGCGACAAAGCTCGCTGGCAGGAAGTTTTCAACTATGAACAACAGAACGAAGCAAACCAAGCGTAAGAAAATCAAAAACGAGACCAGTCTTGGACCTCTCGACCAGTTTGAAAAGTTTTTGCCACTTGAGAACAGGACTATTCTGCTTGGTGTCAGTGGTGGCATCGCTGCTTATAAAGCATGCGATCTCGCATCGCTCTTGAGAAGGGCTGGAGCAGATGTTCATGCAGTCCTTACTCCAAATGCAAAAGAATTCATAACACCGCTCAGTTTGACCACTTTGACCCGCAATGCGGTTCATTGCGAACAGTACGAAAACGGTGGAGAGTGGCGCCCAGAGCATATTGAACTTGCTAAAAAAGCCGATTTGATTTTGATCGCGCCTGCTACTGCCGATGTGATTGCAAAGCTGGCAACAGGCATATGCGATGATTTGCTCACCACTATGGTTCTCGCTTCAAGCGCAAAAGTGATGGTGGCGCCGGCGATGAATCCAACTATGTTGGCTCATCCGGCAACTCAGCATAATTTGGACATTATTGAAAATCGCTATCGTTACGATATTATTCCTCCCGACTTCGGCGAAGTTGCCTGCGGCGACACCGGACAGGGCAAAATGGCTTCAGTCGAAACAGTCACAGCCGCCGTTGTAGCCAAGCTTCTTGCACACAATACTCTTAATGGAAAGTCGGTACTTGTAACTGCTGGTGGTACCAGAGAAGCAATCGACCCAGTGCGTTTCATCGGAAACAGAAGCTCGGGCAAAATGGGCATAGCAATGGCTGATGCTGCTTACAACAGAGGCGCTGATGTCACTCTCATTTCGACTGTGGCTGTCAACCGCGCATATCCAGTGATAGTTGTCGAAACTGCTCAAGACATGCAAGAAGCTGTAGAGATTGAATTCGACCGTTGCGATGCACTGGTGATGACCGCTGCTGTAGCCGATTTCAGACCAATTGTAGTTTCTAGACAAAAAATCAAAAAGACCGATTCCGAAGATATCATTCTTGAATTGACCAAAAACCCTGACATTCTCGACTTGCTCGGTCGTGTCAAGCGCGACGACCAAGTAGTCATAGGGTTTGCTGCAGAATCTGAAGGTTTGCTACACAACGCTTCCGACAAGTTGAAGCGTAAAAATCTCGATGTAATTGTGGCGAATGACATTACAGTGCCAGATATTGGCTTTGGTAGTGATGACAATGCCGTAATAATCCTGTCAGCAGATGGCGGCAGAGAAAATCTGCAACGTATGCCAAAACGCGCTATAGCTGAGCATCTATGCGACATTCTCGTTTCGCTCTTCCGCGACAAAGAAGAAGGCGACGATGCCTAATTAAGGTATTAATTTCAAATTCGTATAAACTAAGCGAATTATTTGTAGCAACGTAGGAACTGGGAGTTGAAGATGGCACACAATAATGGAAACCATGCGGACAATGGCAGAGAGCCCGGCGTAGCACCGTGGTTCTGTGGTCTTCTGCTTGGCGTTGTGGGTGGCGCAACATTGGCGTTTCTCACCGCACCTAAGTCGGGTACTGAAATTCGCAGAGTAATCAAGCGGACAACTAAAGACGTTCCCGAAGTGATTGGTGAATTCGTTGACGATTCGCTCGACCTCTATGCTTCAGCTCTGAACTATTGCCAACTGCTGATGGAAGAACAAACCAATAGAATTCGTCGCGCAGTTGCTGCCGGTAAACTTGCTGCTGCAAAAAAGCGCGAGGAGCTGGAAATGGGAGAAAACGCCCATATCCTTCCTTTCCAGAGTGTAGAGCATAAATAGAGGCTAAATAGTGGACGCAACCCAACTGAGCTCTTTCATTAATCAAGCGATACTTTTTTGTTTCGGCACCTTTTTTGTCATTGCTATTTTTATGGCAGTGCCGCTCTATAAGCTTCTGGACCAATCTTCCAGAACCCTTGGTGCTACCGAAAACTTAATTAACACACTCGATAAAGAGCTTGGGCCAACGCTTCGCGAGGTAGACAACGTCCTTGTAAGCGTGCAGGAAATTAAAGCGCTTGCTGAGCGTGGTATTTCTGGAGTAGGAACCAAAGTTGAAGATGTCACAGGAAGCATTGGAAAAGTGACAGAACAGGCAAAATCGCAAAGTTCTATCTGGAGCACTGGACTTATGACCGGGTTGAAAACCTATCTAAGCGGGCATTCAGACAATGATGACGAAGCGAAATCGAAGAAATAAAGGAGCATTTTTATGGCTAGCAATGGTGGAAGATTTTTAGAAGGACTGGTCGTAGGTGGACTTTTCGGTTTCATTTTCGGCATTCTAACTGCTCCAAAATCTGGCTCTGAGTTGCGTAAAGAACTGGCAGACAACTCTGAAGACCTCTACAAACAAGCAAGTGACTCGCTTCACGATTTTCGTGGCAAGACCGAGCATGCAATTGAAGACCTGAAAGCTCAAAGCGATCAAGTAATCAAAAAAGCATCTAACACTGTTCAAAGCACCAAGGACCAGATGGCAAGCCGCTTGCAAGATATGGCTGGCAAAAGTACCAAAGTCCTTATAGACGACGTAGAGTCTGCTACCTCAGGCGGTTAGTGGCGGCTAATGCCTCGCATCAATAAAGCTCTTGCACTCACCGGATATTGCTCTAGAAGAGCGGCTGAGGATCTGATTCTTGATGGTCGCGTTCGCTTGAATGGCAAACGTGTGACCGAACTTGCTATTGAAGTAGACCTTTCCTCAGACGTGCTCGAAGTCGACGGCATGGTTCTTTCGAGCAAAGAATACACTTATTTAGCTATATATAAACCACTTGGCGTCATAACTACGATGTCTGATGAGCGGGGCAGAACAAGCATCAACGAGATTCTGCCTCCTAAATATAAGCATCTGAAGCCGGTCGGTCGTCTGGACAAAGATTCAGAAGGGTTGCTCATCTTGACAAATGATGGCGATCTGGCTCAACGTCTCACTCACCCCAGGCATAAAATTTGGAAAACCTACTATGTTGAAGTGAAGGGTCAGGTCAAAGAAAGTCACGTAAAAAAACTTGAGACTGGAATTGAGTTAAGTGAAGGTAAAACCTTACCAGCCAAAGTGTTCGATCTAACTAATCATGCTACGTCGAATATAAGTGCCTCATCCTTTTATATAGCCATTTGTGAGGGTCGAAATAGACAAATCAGAAGGATGTGTTCCAAGCTAGGATTTCCCGTCACGAGGTTGGTCAGAGTTGCCATTGGTAGGTTACAATTGAAACCAATGGTCCCCGGAAAATGGCGAAATTTGTCAAAAGAAGAGATTGCAAGCTGTTTTCAGTTCCAGGAAAAAAAATCCGCTAAAAAGCGGGAACAGTAAAGTAGTAAATACTGGAAAGACAACGCTAAGGATGTAATCGAATTTGGTAGGCACATACTCAGTCAATTCAGGCAATTATCCCGACTCCAACATCATGATCGAGCAAATTGGACAAAAGCTAAGAAACGCCAGAGAAAGTAAGGGCTTTTCGCTTGGTCAAATATACGACCGCACCAAAATTCCGACCAATCACCTCGAATCAATTGAGAATGGTCGTTTTGAAGATCTTCCAGAACAAGTTTACGTAGTTGGCTTTATAAAGCGATACGCGGATTGTGTCGGACTGAATGGTCAGAATTTGGTCGACGAATATCGTAAACAAGTTGAAGCTCTCAATGAAGAGAACAACAAAAAAGGTATTTTTGGTATCAAGACAAATAAGTCTAATGTTGCACAGGCAGCGCCGGTCCCTCAAGCACATATTCACAAAGCCACGCGGGTAGCGCCTCCAGCTCCAAATTTCGCCAATATGGTTTTTTATCCAGCCATACTCATTATTTTGTTGTCTGGACTCATTAGTTATCTTTTTTATTACCAGCAACAGCAATTTGCAATGCAGCAAGACCCTTCGGTAAATGCATTGCGCGAATCTGCTTCTAAGTTTAATACTGTGTCCACTGCAAATCAGGCTGCAAGTCAGTCTAACCAGACTACAACCACACCGACTTCTTTGCCTGGCAAAGGCGACGCTCAAATCACTCTTACTGCAAGCCAACACGTATGGGTGGAAGTGAAATCGGTTGGGACTGGCGAGTCACTTCTCACTGGATATCTCGAGTCTGGTGATCGTCGCGAGTTTTCCGATGCTCAAGGATTGAAAGTAAGAGCCGGCAACGGAGCCAGTCTTAATGTCGTGTACAACGGTAAAAATGAAACTTTTGGTGCGTCGGGTCAAGTTGTAGACCGCGTTTTTTCCTCATCTAACCCACAAGCTACTACTGCGACTACCTCGACAGGTGCAACGACCACTGGTGGAAGCGTGCTTGGAGCTACAGGCGATTTGACTCCGGCTCAAGTGAAAGCCGCAAAAGCCGCAAGGGCTGCCGCTGCTGCCCGTAAAGCAAAAGCCACAGCATCTGCTCGTCGCTCAAGCGATGTACCGGATCGTTACGTTCCAGGTGAAGGCAGAGGATCAATTGGGGCTCCTTACCGCTATACTGAACCAGAAAGCTACTGACAATCTGAAAAATTAAGGCGGGTTTATGCTTAATCCAGTCATTGGAGTGGTTACTCTTGGTTGCCCCAAGAATCTGACCGACACCGAGGTAATGCTTGGTCTTCTCAAAGATGCCGGGTTCAAAATCACATTCGATATAGACGAAGCGCAGTTCGTTTTGTGCAATACCTGCTCGTTTATTGGTGATGCACGCAAAGAATCCATTCGCACATTGGTCGAGCTTGCAGACAAAGGCAAAGAACTTATTATTGCCGGCTGTCTGGCTCAACATTTCAAAGAAGAATTATTGAATGAAATACCTGAAGCTCGCGCTGTAGTCGGAACTGGCGATATAAATCAAATCGTTAATGTCATTCGAGCAGTAGCCGATGACTCTTCGCTTCGTTTGATGCAAGTAAGCGAAACACCAAACGTGCCAGATTATTCTTCAGAAGAAGTGCTACCACGGGTGATGACTGGAATGGGAGCTTCGGCCTATCTCAAGATTGGCGAAGGCTGCGACCATAGCTGTTCTTTCTGCATAATTCCGATGTTGCGCGGAAAGTTTCGCTCGCGCTCAATCGATAGTCTTGAAAAAGAGGCTCGTATCCTGGTAAAAGCTGGTGTCAAAGAAATAGTTCTGGTCTCTCAAGATTCTACTTATTACGGTTTGGATCTTTATGGAAAATTGGCTCTGCCAGAGCTTCTTGAGCGCCTGCACGAAATTGAAGGTTTGGAATGGATTCGTTTGATGTACGCTTATCCGACCGAAGCCACCACTGAGATCTTGCAGTCAATTGCAAAACTTCCAAAAGTGGTCAAATATGTCGATATCCCGCTTCAACACTCGCATAATTCAGTTTTGAAATCGATGGCACGCCCACTCAATCCAGAGCGTGTGGTCAAAAAGATTCGCGAAATCGTTCCTGATGTGAAAATCAGAACTACTCTCATTGTGGGCTTTCCTGGTGAAACAGAAGAACAATTCGAGCATCTGGTCGACTTTGTAAGTGAGCATAGATTCGATAGGCTTGGCGTTTTTGCTTATTCCAAACAAACCGAAGTGCCAAGCGGCAATATGCCTGATCAAATAAAAGAATCAGTCAAGAAAGCACGTCGAGCAAAAGTGATGAAGTTGCAGCACCAGATCTCGACCGAGCTCAACGAAGCAATGGTCGGACAAGAAATCGATGTTCTAGTCGAAGGCTTTGACGAGCAGCGCAAGCACTATATCGCTCGCTCGCAATGGGACGCTCCAGGTGTAGACAATCAAGTCTATATTCAGGAACCCAAGAGCGAATCTGAACCGACTCCGGAGATCGGAGAGATTTGTCGAGTGCGTATAATCAAGGCTAAACCATATGACCTGTTTGCCAAAACTGTCATGACTGAACAAAATCTACCCAGACCCCAGCTGGTGCTTTCTTCCAACAAATAGATGTTTTGCCCTTTCTGCACCAAAAAAGACAGCCGAGTTCTTGAATCGCGCTTAACTGGCGAGAATTCTATACGTCGCAGACGCGAGTGTGAGGCGTGCCAAAAAAGATTCACCACTTATGAGCGAGTGGAAGTTATGCAAATGCTCGTGGTAAAGCGCTCTGGCGGACGCGAGCCTTATGAGCGTGAGAAGCTTTTGTCTGGGGTCAGCCGAGCATGCGCCAAAACAGACGTTTCGGCGGCAGAAATAGACGATCTTGTAGATTCGCTCGAGTCAGAACTTGCAGCTCAAGGCAAACGCGAAGTACCTGCGGCTTTCCTTGGCGAATTAGCTTTGAAGAGATTGAAAAAACTGAATGACGTTGCTTACGTTAGATTTGCATCAGTTTATAGAAAATTTAGCTCTATAGATGATTTCGTTTCAGAGTTGAACTCTTTGCAAGTGGATCCGGCGGTTTTGCAGGACTAGGTCCCCTGACTGGTGGGGCTGTCTCTTTGAAAGAGACTATTTGGCTGCTTGCGAAATATGAAGCATTATTGATGCCCAAAAGGCGCCAAATGACGGACAAATATTCTACGTGTTAGAATTACCCGGTGCATATATCGCAAATATGCTCGGCGCACTGAGCCCGGGCAGCATTAACAAGTTTGGAATGAGACCATGAGCAAGATCATCGCTGAAATCGAAAAACCATTATTGAACAAAAGCCATCCAAACGTGGAAGTTGGCGACACTGTCAAAGTCTTCGTCAAAATCATCGAAGGCGGCAAAGAGCGCACCCAGGGCTACGAAGGCTTGGTAATCAAACACCGCGGCGCTGGTCTTGGTGAAACAATCACTGTCCGTCGTGTATTCCAGGGCATTGGAATCGAGCGTGTATTCCCGCTCCACTCACCTCGTATTGAAAAAATCAAAGTACAGCGCAAAGGTTCTGTTCGCAGAGCCAAGCTCTACTATTTGCGTCACCTCACTGGCAAGAAGACCAGAATCAAAGAAAGAACTGGCGTTAGAAAAGAAGAAACAGCTGCCAAAGCTCCTGCTGAAGCCGCTGCTAACTAGTTAGCTTTCAATGAAAAAAGGTGCTCCTCGCACTGCTTTCCAGCATCTTATCGAGCTGGTCAAGTGGGTGGACGTTGTCGTGGAAGTGCTCGACTCGCGCGTTCCAGTCTCAACTCGCCATCCCAAATCGCGCAGTCTTTTCGGCAATAAGCCGCATTTGCTGATCTCTACTAAAGAAGACATAGCCGATGCTGATCGTGTGCGCCAACTTTTTGAGCAGTCACCTGCACTCAAAGACGAGAAATGTCTTCTGGTCTCGCTCAAAGGCGGCGATAATCCTCAGCGTGTAATAAAAGAATTTTTGAAAATGGGCGAGCCGGCGCAAAAAAAGTTGGCTCAAAAAGGTTTTCGTCCGCGCCCAGTAAGAGTTTGCGTTGTAGGACTGCCAAACGTCGGCAAATCGTCTTTGATAAATTGGCTCATCGGCAAACGCAGTGCACGTGTTGGAAACCAGCCTGGAATCACACGCGGAACGCAATGGGTTCGAGTCCATCCTCAAGTAGAACTGCTTGATACGCCTGGAATCTTGCCTCCTGTTGCCTTTCATCCTCTTACCTACGAGCGGCTTGCGATGTTCAATCTGGTTCCAGAAGCAAAGTACGATTATGAAGTGGTGGCACAAAAGGCGTTCGAAACTTTGCGCGATATATACCCGCATTTATTGTCAAAAATAAGTGAGGATCTTTTAGACCCCAAAGCGGGAATTCCTGAGTTTTCACTGGCACGAAATCTGCTAATATCTGGAGGAAAGCCAGATGTGGCCCGTGGCGCCCAGATATTCCTGGCTAATTTAAGAGACGGCAAACTGGGCAGAGTAACTTTCGACCGGTTAGCTCAAGAAGAGAATCAGGACAAATCGGAAGCAAAAGATGTCGCCCAAGACGAAAGTCTCTAAAATTAACGACCTGCTTAATTTTGATCGCGATATCAAATATGGTGCCGATGGTCAGTTGCGTCTAGATACTATGCGCTTGATTGGTGTAGATGAAGTTGGACGCGGATGTCTTGCGGGACCTGTGGTAGCGTGTGCTGTAGAATTTACCGACTTTAGCGAAGAGTGTGAAATCTGGAAATTAATTCATGCTCTGGATGACTCGAAAAAACTTACAGCTTCGCTTCGCGAAGAGATTTGTGCTCACATCAAGCAACACGCCCGATATGCTTTAGGCGAGTGCAGTCCAGCAGAAATCGATAACATGAATATTTTGAATGCAAGCCTGCTTGCAATGTTTCGGGCTCTTAAAAAGCTTGATCCGCATGTTTCGAGCACTGTTGTTTTAGTTGATGGCAATAAAAAAATTCCAAAGTTCAAGGGTAAGCAACACACTGTTATTGGCGGCGATGCGCGTTCTGCTTCAATAGCTGCAGCATCTGTGGTGGCTAAAGTTCATCGCGACGCATTCATGAAAGAACTTGCTCAAAAATATGCACAGTTTGAGCCGTACGCCTGGCATTCAAACAAAGGTTATGGCTCAAAAGTTCATCGCGAAGCAATTAAAATTCATGGCACCACTAAATGGCATCGCCTGAGTTTCAATCTCGACTGGGATGCACAAGACCAAGACGAAGAATCAGATAACCAGAAGGAAGACTAGAAGGCGGCTTATCTCAATGGAATGGTTGGCAAATGGTGAAATTTGGGCGGCGTTATTTACGCTTACCGCGATGGAAATTGTACTTGGGATAGACAATATTATTTTTATTGCTCTGCTAGCCGAACAGCTTCCCGAAGAAAAACAAAAAATGGTGCGCCTTGTAGGACTGGCTCTTGCAATGATTTCGCGCATAGCATTACTTGCTTCGCTTGCGTGGGTCATGAGTCTGACCAAGCCTTTATTCACAATTGGAACTGAATTTTCTGGTCGCGATATTTTACTCTTTGTTGGTGGCTTATTTCTTGTGGCAAAAGCAACAAA
This sequence comes from uncultured Candidatus Obscuribacterales bacterium, assembly GCA_964572515.1. Classification (GTDB taxonomy): domain Bacteria; phylum Cyanobacteriota; class Vampirovibrionia; order Obscuribacterales; family Obscuribacteraceae; genus Aved-18. Next base: position 383,883 of record CAZNEW010000001.1, read on the forward strand.
AGAAATTCACAAGCGTATCGAAGGGGAAGAGGAACTCGATCCAGCGCAGAGAAAATATCCGTCTGTGGCAAGCACTCTCCTTCAAATAATGCTTCTAGACATCGTTTTCTCGCTTGACTCTGTGATCACCGCAGTTGGTATGGCCAATCAATTATGGGTAATGATTGTAGCTATTGTTATTGCAGTGATAATCATGATGGTCTTTGCAGAAGCGGTAAGCAAATTTATTCATGACCACCCAACTGTTAAAATGCTTGCGTTGAGCTTTTTACTTTTGATTGGTGTGTTTTTGGTGGCAGAAAGTATCGACCACCATATCAATAAGAATTACATCTATGCTGCCATCACCTTCTCGCTTTTTGTCGAGGCTTTGAATATCGCTTCAAGCAAGAAGCGTAAGAAAGTCGTTGAGTATCATTGATAAACTGAAACTTTTTCGTCTGTCGTCCAGGCCACAGACGAAAAAAATAAAAGGGTTCTAGGAATTAGTATTTTGAATCTTTACTGCGCAGCGTAAAGCATTTTCAAAGTATTTAAATCGCGGGGTGAAACGCCGTCCTGGACGATTAGTTGCGAATGCATGATATCCTCGGGATAGCCCGAATGTCCGTTCAGACCAAGTGCGTGTCCAATTTCGTGCAGACAAATATTACGCAATTGACGCTTGCCGCGAGCTCGTCCGCGCTCGTAGGGGTCTATGGTCAGTAGATTCATGCGCGCTTTCAAAATGCCATCGCCACCACATATGATGCTTGTATTGCCAGCTTCTGCAGATAATGCTTTGCTGTGCAAATTGTCTGTCCACGTCACATCAAGGTCAGACTGGTCTGGACTCTGGACTATCTTGAAACTTACTAGACCTTGCGATTTCGTTTGCCATTCGTCGAGCGCAGAGCGAAAGGCTTCGTCAAAATCGGTGGAATAGCCAGGCACTTTATCGCCTGGACCTATATAAACTGGAATAGGCATTTTTGCACTGGACCATTTGAAAACACCATTTGGTGTGACCTGGCTTAGATAGTTGCCTGGGTTCTTGGCGCTAAAAGCGGGCTTTTGGTCTTTCAGTTGTGATTTAAGCAAGTCCATGAAAGCAAGGTATTTGTCTTTCTCTTCGCTCTTGGGAGCCAGTGCAAAATATTTGTCATAAGCTTCGACTGCTTTTTCGAGCTTATTTATATTTTGATATATGCGAGCTAAGTACAACCACGAATGGTAGTCGTTTGGATTTACTTCCGTTTGGTGTTGCAAGATAGGCAGTGCAGCCCAGTTTCGTCCAGCATCATATAAAGTCACAGCCGAATTGAATTCGGGATTTTCAGCTGGCTTTGCAGCTTCTTTAGCGTCGATTTTGCACGCAAAAAATAAGCTTGCTAAAACAAGAAAAGATCCAGCAATTGTTTTTCGTTTATTGAATAACCGCAGGCACGCCACCATCGGGACCTGGTTTGGTATTTTTGACGATTTTTTCTTCAGTGGCGCCAGCACTCATTGAAGTTGGCTTGGAAAGAGTATCGATAATGTAATCGACTCCCTGAACTGTGATCATGAAAGCTCGTTCGCCTGCTTCAATCAGACCTTTTTCTCGCAAATACCAGATTGCATATTCGATTTCTGCCATGTCGTGGATGTCGAGACAGTCCATCATCATTTTGGCTGAGCTTCCGCCCGATTTTGGTTTTTTGCGACGCTGTTCAAGAAGCAAATTCAATATTGCCAGACGCAATTCTATTTCACTCCATGAAATACCGGCTTTGGGCACTTTGTATTGCGCCATTCCGGCACGCGGAGCTTGAGCTTGTGGCTGACCGGGCACAGGCGCTGCTTGGGCTTCAGCTGCTCCAAGTGTCATGTCATATGCGGCACGTTTTCCTTCGTCCGAAAGTGTTCGCCAAGCTTCGGTAATAATGCGGAATTTTTCGGCATCACCAGTTTCGGTGTTGTCGGGGTGATACATCGCCGCCAGAAATCTATATGCGTATCGAATAATGGTCGGGTTGGCATCGCGTGCTACTTGGAGTAATTGATAAAAGTTTTGCGGTTTGGGCGCAGCTTGTTGCTGCGGGGGCATTTGACCTGGAGCGGGACCGCCAGGCATGGGCTGGGGACCGCCGGGTCTTGGACCTTGTCCGAAGGGAGGCTGTCCTCCAGGTTGCCCTCCGGGGGGGCCGCCAGGTGGTCCTTGAGGTGGTGTCCAATTCATCTAATTATGTCCCCTTTAGTAGGCTCGATGCTATTACTAATCGCTGGATTTCAGAAGTTCCTTCGTAAATCTCAGTGATTTTGGCGTCGCGCATATAGCGTTCCGCCGGGTAATCAGTTACATACCCATATCCACCAAAAATCTGCACGCATTTAACCGTGGAGGACATTGCGACTTCTGCGGCGTAGAGCTTGGCGTGAGCAGCCTCGCGACTAAATTTAATGCCTTTGTCCTGAGCCACTGAGGCATGCCAGGTCAACAGGCGGGCCGCGTCTATTTGAGTTTGCATGTCGGCAATCATATGTTTGATCGCCTGAAACTCAATCACCTTTTTGTTGAAAGCTACACGCTCATGCGCATATTTGATTGCATGGTCCAGGGCTCCCTGGGCAATTCCCACCGCCTGGGCGGCAATGCCGATTCTTCCACCATCCAAAGTTACCATTGCTACTTTGAATCCATCACCGACTTTGCCAAGCATATTGGCTACTGGAACTGGTGTGTCTTCAAAAATAGTCTGACAAGTGGATGAACCTCTGATGCCAAGCTTGTCTTCTAACTTGCCAAAAGTAAATCCGGGGCTGCCTTTTTCAACTAGAAGGGCAACTAAACCTTTGTGTTTAAGAGATTTGTCTGTTTGGGCGATTACCAGATAAACATCGGCTTCGATACCGTTTGTGATCCAGTTTTTGGAACCATTTAAAATGAAATGATCGCCCTTTAGTTCAGCCATACAAGTAGCCGCAGCAGAGTCAGATCCAGAATTTGGTTCTGACAAACAGAAAGCGCCGAGCTTTTCGCCTTTGCACATGGGGACCAGGAATTTTTGTTTTTGTTCTTCGGTGCCAAAAATGTCGATTGGTGCAGCGGTCAGCGAGACGTGCGCAGAGAACAAGACCGAAGTGGTTGGACATGCCTTGGCAAGCTCTTCGACCGCGATTGCATAACAAACGTGGTCAAGACCCGCTCCGCCGTATTTCTCTGAGAAATAAAGCCCTGTCAGGTCTGTAGCGCCAAGAAGTTCCCAGTTTTCACGAGGAAAACGATGATTGCGGTCGATTTCAGCCGCTTTGGATGCGAATTCCTTTTGTGCCAGTTCGCGCACCGTTTCCTGGATAAGCGCTTGTTCTTCAGTCAGCGCAAACCCCATAGGAGTGTCGGTACAAGTGGAAGTTGGAGTATCTGCCAAAGTCAAATTTACCTTCCTTTTGCCTAAATTCTGAAGGCATAATTTTATCACCTTTAAATATCAGGTAAAATGCTTATGGCCGTCGTGAGCACGGCGGTGCAAAACATTTTTAAGGAAGGTTATGGGAGCTGTCAAAGTAATTCTGGTTTCAGACCCGAACGCAACACCCTGGTCTAAAACCGATGAGTTCGAAAATAAGGATATAACAATTATCCAGTGTGACAGCGGCTTTGCGGCAATAGATGAGCTTGCCTCAGGTGGTGCCGACGCGATAATCACTACTTCGTGGTTGCCAGATATGAGTGGTTATCGTCTTTGCAGCTTGATTAAATCAAACGTGCGCTCTATGTCTATGCCGGTCTATATAGTTAAAACCGAAGAGACAAGCGACGAGACTTTCTGGATGAAAGTGGCGCTTGCAGACGACGTGATTCCGATGGAATTCTTGCTTGAAGAAGACGATGCTCTCGAGCATTTGATTGTTCGAGTGCTGGCTAAAGCAGAAGAAGTTGGCTGGCAATCTGAAAAAGCCAAAAATATTTTGTTGCAAGGGGCGAGTTTCGCTTCCGAAAATTACACCGAAAGCTATGGCAAAGTAGTCGATGTATTGATTATCGAACGTCTTGCCAGTCGCTTGACTCGCACATTAATAGGATTAGTACACAATAAAGAAGAGTTTGCTCAGAAGTTTTTCGAGCTTGTAAGTGTGCTTATTGAGCCAGATGTACTCGGATTTGTTTTTGGAAGTGGAGAGACATCTTGGTCATTGGTCGAAGTAAAAGGAGAATTGTCTTCGATTGCATTTAACGGTATAAACGACCTGGTCAAGCGCCGTTTGAATCTGGTGAATGACCTGCGCGTGAGCACCGCCAATAATATCATTGACAAAGGCGGACATCCGCTGAAGCATATGGAGATTCTTCCGATATCAGGAGATAACGGCGCTATTATTATTGGTTTTTATGCCAAGAAAACAATAGATACCAGTGCTCGCAAGTTTTTGAGTCAGATGCAAATTCAATTGCAGCCTCTATTAAACGTTCTTTCTATGCAAGAACAGATAGTGAATTTACGAGTAGAGAACGAGCAGTTGCGCAATCAGCAAGTGATGGCGGCATCAACTGATGCTCTCACCGGGCTGTATAATCTCGAATTCTTCATTGGATTTTTATCGCAACAACTACAGTTCTCTTTCCGTCAGCGTTTGCCTGTGGGACTGGCGATTGTAGATGTGGACCAGTTATCCAAAATAAATGAGAAATTTGGATTTGAAGCCGGTGATTTTGTAATAAAAAAAGTGGCAGAACGATTGACTGCAATTACTCGTGCAAGCGATTTGACTGCTCGCTATAGTGGCGATCAATTCGCAGTTGTTCTACCCAATACTGACCTTGCCGGGACCAATATTTTGGGAGAAAAGGTTCGTCGTTCAGTCGATGAAATTGTTCTTCCTCAATTTAACGGAACGATACCACCTAAGGTGACTGTTTCGATTGGCTGTGCAAATTTCAACATGGATGATTTGAATCCAGAAACCATTATGCGCGATGCCAAACTGGCCCTTGTAAAAGACAAGCAGCGTCTGAATTTTGAAGTATCCTAAACTGATATCGTCGATACTTTTAGCGAGCCTGGTGTTGCTTGGTGTTTCTGTATCTCCAGCGCATGCGGCTTTGGAGCTTCGTTATGATATGGAACTTGCGGCTAAAGGCAAGATTGAGACTTGCGAGAATGTTTTATTGCTTGGCAAAGACGCTATCATCAATTCCAAAAGAGGCAGAAATACATTAATCGATATAGGCAAAAAGCTAACTCATTTAATGGGTCCTGAATTGGGTGAAAAGCAATATTTGCAATATTCTCTTCATTCGCTTGTGGCTATGCAGGCTTCGATGCTTGGGGCGAAAGAAGACGATTTTGCTGCTTCGTCGTATGCCGGATTGAGTCGGCCTAAAACACCTTTCAATCCTGGTATCAAAGTGATTGAAACCCAGAAGGGAATCGAGTTTAAATACAACGAAAAATCTTATGTTTATGTTGAGTTTGGCGAAACCTTTCCAAGCGAGCATGAGCGCATGATTGAAAAGGTTTATATTTTTTCTTACCGCTTGCACCCGTTTGTGCGAAAAGAAATACTTGCTCGCAAAAAATATGTCACTTCACTTGTGATCAACGATTTGAATGGCGAAAATGAATTCAAAACAACTTTAAAATTGAAATCGAAAAATGAAAATGCTGAAGAACCTAGAATTCCTGCCGATTTCCAAAGGGTATTCAATAAGAATTCGCCAATTTATGAATTGCAAAAAACTATCATAGATACGACACCGTTGCCACCACTGCCGGTTAAAAGCGAAATTTTCAAAAAGGCAAGTGATTTGGTTTCAGAAAATAGACCCGCCGATGCATTTTTGACCATGATGGAATATGGTCTTACTACAAGCGATCCTGCTCTAGCAGAAAATAGAATCATCATGGACTCGGTGAGAAAGGATCCCACTGTAATCAAAATTGCCCAAAATATTGTGCCCGAATCTGAAGAGCAAGCGAAAGAAGCTTTGAAAGTGCTTGGCTCAATTGAGCAGGCAAAACTGGAAAAGGGTTACCTCATTGAAATTTTCAAAGCTGATATTGAAGACCAGCTGGGGCAGAATGCGACACCTGAATTCGTCAAGGCCCTGAGCAAAAACCCTTATATAACAGGCGCATACAAAGATCTTGGTGACAATTTTTTTGGACAGGGTGATTTTATCAATGCCTGGAGCTGTTATGAGATGTTCCGGAAGATACACGCCAAACACCTTTTTATCGCCGACATTGACGAATCAGAAAAGGTTTTAGAAAAGACTTTTCCTGATTGCTACAGCCATTAATTAGCAAAGGTAGGGCAAGCAAAATTATTCTGCGCTATATAAAATGAAAAGGGGTTATATGAGGACTTTTTTGTGGCGCTGGCTAAACGAATAGTTTTATTTCTTGTGGTGAATGCACTTGTAGTGTTTACCATATCAATTATTACCTCTACCCTTGGTCTTAATTCGTATTTGCGCGATTATGGTCTGGATCAGGGCAGTCTTATGGTCTTTTGTGCTGTTTGGGGCATGGGTGGAGCCTTTATATCCTTATTATTTTCTCGCGCTATGGCGAAATGGACTATGGGGGTCCAGATAATCGATCCAGCCACTGCAGAACCTGAATTACGTGAATTGGTCCAGGTCGTCTACAGATTATCTAGAGAAGTTGGGCTTCCTCAGATGCCTGAGGTAGGGGTTTATCAGGGGCAAGAACTGAATGCATTTGCCACTGGTCCTACCAAATCTATGGCGCTTGTAGCTGTCTCAACCGGCTTATTGCAGCGAATGAATCGTGATGAAGTCGAGGCAGTACTTGGTCATGAAATATCGCACGTTGCAAATGGCGATATGGTCACGATGACTTTGCTTCAAGGCGTAGTGAACGCATTTGTTATGTTCTTTGCTCGTATTTTGGCTTATGCATTAACAGCTGGTCGACAGAGCGAAGGCGAGCAACGCGGCGTTAATCTGGGGGCTTATTATTTAGTGCAGATGTTGCTTGAAGTTGTTTTTATGCTGCTTGGCTCAATAGTGGTTGCATGGTTTTCACGCCTGCGCGAATTCAGAGCAGATGCTGGCGGTGCAAGACTTTCGGGTACGAGAAACATGGTGAATGCTCTACAAGCACTCAAAACCTATAGCGAAGAGCGCGCTGTACCAGCAAATCTTAAAACGCTTATGATATCGGAAGGGCGCTCGCCTCTAATGAATTTGTTCGCTTCGCATCCGCCTTTGGACGATCGAATCGCTCGTTTGATGAAGGAAGGTCAAAGCTAGTGGAGTCTAGATTGTCACTACCTACGGTGCGTAATTTTCATCAGGTCAACGACTGGTTATACAGGGGTGGTCAGCCAGATGAAAACCAACTCAAGGAGCTATATGATTTCGGTATAAGGGCTGTAATTTCATTTCGCTTTAGAAAATCTATGCACGACTGGGAACGTGAGGTGTGTAAGAAAATTGGTTTGAAATTTTATGCGATGCCACTCAATTACACTACTGTTCCTCGAGCTCCGCACGTAGAAGAGTTTTTTAAGATATTAGACCAGCTTGATAATCGAAATGTTTTTGTCCATTGTTATCATGGTTCGGACCGAACCGGTTTACTTATAGGTATCTACAGAATTGCCCGCGATGGATGGACTTTCAAAGACGCATACAAAGAAATGAAAGATTATGGTTTCCATCGATTTCGAATCAGACCATTCAAGTGGGTCTTAAATCAATACTACAAAAATCATCTTAAACAGACGTACTGAGCGGAATAAAGACATCAACCGCTCCAGGTAAAACTGATACTACTGCCGGTGTTGTTCCAAACTCGTCGCCGTCTATTAATGTAGCTGGCTGATCGTCTTTTTCGATTACTTTCGCCACCGGCTCCTGTGGTAAAGGCAATGCACTCGATAGCAATTGTGGTGTGCTCAGTTCGCTCAAAGCCTCTATTTTTACAGACTTTACTTCGAACGATTTATATGGTGTGGTGTCGGTTTCGGCACCTCCTAAAAACCATGCGCCAAAGCGCATTGCAATACCAACATATTCATCGAGATTTTTAGGATCCAGAATTAGTAAATTCAAGTTGCCATTGCTCAGACTACTTGCGTCGGCGCGCTGTCCAATGCCCATTTCATGAGGGTTGGTAATGAAGATAGCTGATGCATCGCATACAATTTTTTGTCCATCGGCTTCAAGCAAGAATCTATAAGGTCGACCGAACATTGCTTTCATAAGAGGTCTTACATAACTGTACATGCCATGTGAACCTTTTTCCATTTTGCCTGGTTCGGTGACAGCCATTGCCACAGGTCCAACTGCAAAGTCCAGTGCAAACGGCGTTCCGTTAGCCTGTCCCATATCCATCGGGATAGTTCGTTTTGTTTCGATTGCTTTGAGTGCCAGAGCAAGGGCATCTTGTGGATTCTCTGCTTTCAGTCCTAAAGTGTCTGCCAGCAAATTTCCTGTTCCTGCAGCGATTATGCCAACTGGTACCCTTTTGTCTGGAAATCTTAAATTGTGTTTGGCTACACGAGCCAGCACGCGGCCAACAGTGCCGTCGCCGCCCATAGCAATGGCTCTTGTGGCGTTGGACATTTGCTCGTCAGTGACATTCTTGATGTCAGTCAAAATCGATGGCTCGCTTGTAAGCTCGCTCAAACATTTTGTAATGTCGCCCATTTCTTGTGAGCAAGATTCAAACGATCCAGCCTCTTCGTTACAAAACACAAGCGTAGTCAAGATTGCCTCTCCCAGAATATCTGTAGTCTATGTAGCACAGATTTTTGATCAAGGTTCAAGTGCAATTTTGCTTTAATCGAAAGACGGCAGAGAGCGCCCTCTTGCACTTTGTGGTAATTATATCGAGTCCAGATTCCTCACTATTTTTTTTGCATGAGCAGATATTTCGGCGCGCCAATGATCCGGCTTACCCGCCAGATTTTTCATCATCATTGCCATGCGATGGTTAGACTTGAATTTTTTTTCGTTTCGAATCAAAAAATCCCAGTACAGTGTATTAAACGGACATGCTTTGTCTCCTGTTGATTGTTTGGGATCGTAATAACATTTTTTGCAGTAGTCAGACATTTTGTTTATATAGTTCGCCGAAGCTGCGTAAGGCTTTGTGCCTACATAACCACCGTCTGCGTGCAGAGTCATACCAATAACATTTGGCACCATCACCCAGTCGTATCCATCGACAAACATTTGAGTGAACCATTTGTTTGTCGCTTGCGGTGATAATCCAGCTATTAGTGAAAAATTGCCAAGGAGCATCAAGCGAACGATATGGTGTGCATAACCGTTTTCGATAGTGGTTTTGAGGCTATCAGACATGCAACGCATTTTAGTATTGCCGGTCCAGAAAAAGTCGGGTAACTCATGATTAGCGTCAAGTTCGTTCCTTTCTTTGTATTCAGGCATGAGGCGCCAATATACGCGCCAGACGAATTCGCGCCAACCGATGAGTTGACGAATGAAACCTTCGGTTGAGGACAGTTGTGCGCGTCCTTCACGATATTCTTCTTCGGCTTTGCGAGCCAATTCCAACGGGTGAAGCAAGCATGTATTTATATATGGCGATAAAATTGAGTGATTCAAAAAAGGTTTGCCTTCAAGCATTGCGTCTTGATGTGGACCAAACTCATTTAAGCGATTTGCCAAGAAATCTTTGGCAGCAAGAATCGCATCAGCTCTTGTAACTGCATACATAAAATTGTCGGTGCTACCTGGGTGGTCGACAAAGTGTTTGTCCACCATTTTGATCACAGATCGTGTTACTTTGTCTGGTTCAAAGCGAATAATTTCTTTCCATTTGAAATCCCTGTCGGGAGGAAGTCTGTTATTCTTGTCATAGTTCCACGAGCCACCGACAGGTTCTTCCCCCTCCATCAAAAGCCCAGTCTTTCTGCGCATGGAACGATAGAAGTTTTCCATCGTTACTCGTGATTCGGGAGTCTTGTGTAAATCTTCGAATTCTTGTCTGGTAGAAATAAAATTGCAATGTGGGGTGAATTCTACTTCTACTGAGCTTGGCACCAATTCTTGCAATTTTTGGTTTGCGCCAAATTCAGACTGATCCATCAGTATGAGCTTAGATGTTTTGTGTTTAGCAAAATGCTCGCTTACAGCTTTGGAAAAGTCTGGATATTCTTCGTAATAATCGACTTTCCAGCCAGCTTCTTCTAGCTCCAGTCTGAAATGACGCATTATAGAATAAATAAGGACCAGTTTTTTTTTGTGATACTGAATCTGGTTGCCTCGCGCAACTGATTCGATCATCAAAACGACAGATTTAGACTTGTCAGAATCCTTGAGCGCAGTGTTTTTCATACTGCACTGGTCGCCAGTTACCCAGATGGTGGTGTCTGGATGTTTCATTCAGGATAGATCAGTTTACTCAGATTATAGCCGTGTTCTTGAGCGATAGTCTTGACTCTTGCGAATAATTCTGGATCTGCTTTTTTAGAACGAGACAAAAACCAGAGATATTTTTTACTGGGTTCGCCTACCAAGGCAAATTTATAGTTTGGATCGACATAAAGAACCGAATAATTGGCCCACACAAAAGGTAGTTTGCGTAATATTTTAGGGGCGAAAGTAACTTTGAATGTGACGTCAGGCGCATTAGCTTTGCGAGCAGTACCTTTGACTTCCGCTAGTTTGCCTGAATGAGTCATGCAGCTATTTAGAACTTCTATTGAACCGTCTTTAAGTAAAGTGTACTGGGCTGAAACATTGCTTTTGCACTTGCGCTCGAAATAATTATCGAAACGTGCTTGTTCATACCAGGTTCCTAGATATTTGTTTAAGTCGATTTCTTGAACGTCCATATTTGTTTGCTTATATTTTCAACTTGAAGGCATTTCCATAGCCTGTCATTTCAACATAAGCGTCTCCTTTGCATGGTTGGTTTTCATAAGTTCCTAGCACACTACAGGCACCTTCCCAGTAAGTTACCGCGTTACCTTCTTGCCTGGCGAATTCTTGATTATTTATTTTAGGACTGACTTTTAAGTGAACTTTTTGACTGGGAATTTCAATTTCCCAACCCATTGGATATTCGATTTTTGTGTTGTCACTTTTCCACTTACCAGTCGTTTTGATTTTGTAGTCCGAAAGTTTGAGGTGGGTCAATTTGCCATTCTCAGAGATGAAACTACCTGAAGATGCCTGGTCGTAGCTGCCATCTTCGAGCCTCATTAGATAAAGCATTATTTCCTGGTTATTGTTTAAGTGAATACTAAACCAATCCCATCCGACTTGGTTTTCATCTAACTGATTAGAGCCGAATTCGTGATCCATCCAGCTTATTCCAGAAACTTTTATTCGCTTTCCTTTTATAGCCAAGAATCCATCTGTTTTCAATCGTGTATAAGAATAATAATGCGATGCGTGGTCGCCTTTGGCAGCCTTCCTGCTTACGCCGTTTTCGCCTTGAATCACAAGCGGCTTGAGGGGAATTACTTCAAGTTCCAAACTACAATCGCTCGATTTTGCTTTGAGTGTTTGCTTTTCGTTTGTATCCATAGTCGCTGACCAATTCAAAGTCCATACTTTGAGCTTGTCTTTTGTGCTGCCAGCAAAATCTGGACCTGGCCTTTGCATTCTTGCCTTTGTATAAAATCTTTTGTTTTGTACATCGCTCAAAGCGAAGTGTGCCATGTAAACGTCTGGCATTGACCAGATTGAATTTTCGATAGGTTTTTCCAGATCCAGTGCAGAGCGGAAGAATGTTAGTTCGTATCCATATTGTTTGCCATCTTCGCTTTTCAAATTGCCAGTGTAGTACCACCACTCAGTTTTGAAATTTGTGTGACTGCCGTGGTCTTTAGGAAAAGAGTATTTATAACCTGGGCGAGCCAGCTCGAAATTACGACCTGCAGCCAGCGCTTTTGTTTGCAGGGCGAAGATGAAAATCATAAGTATTGCCATTATTTTCATTGATTTCGCACCGCATCTGGTGTTATTGAATTTTTGATTGAAAATGCTGGTAGTAATCCTGAAAGTATCGAGAATAATACAACCAGAACAAAAGATTCGCTAATTGCCATCCATGGAACAGACAGATTTATGGTCCAGCCGAAAGACTGTTTGTTTATTACGTTTATGAGCAATAACGATAAAACGCCACCGACTGCCGTGCCGCTCAGTGCTCCGAGCCCACCAAGAAATGCTGCTTGATACAAAATGATTTTTTTGAGTTGATTCATCGACGCTCCAACAAATCGAAGAATCGCCAGTTCTTGTCGCATTTCCATGGTCATGGCATAGAGTGAATTGGCAACACCAAGAATGGCCACAAGCACAGAAATGGCATGAAGAGCGTGAGTAATTGCAAAAGTGTCATCGAAAACACGCAAAACTTCTTGTCGCAGTTCTTTATTTGTCAGAACGTTTATTCTAGCGCTTGGATCCATGGTGGCAAGAAGGTTACTGCGAACGATATTTGCATCATAACCAGGCTTGCAATAAATGGCACAGCTCGAGTAACCAGATGCAGGGAAGTATTTTTGTTGCAACTGACGCGCCAGGATGACATATCCAAGATCACTTGCGTAGTCGTAGTAAATATTTTGCACTTTGACCTCGAGCACACCTTTGGTAGATGGGATCTCTAAGATATCGCCTTTTTTTACGTTGTTTTTATTAGCAAATGTTTCAGTCACTATGCAAGACATTTCGTTATCTTTGATTCGATTGTGCACGGCCTCAAAGTTTTCGCCATCCAGAAATTTAAGTTGACTGTGCTTTTCTAAAACGTCCAGTTTGCCCGAACCAAGATTGGTTAGTCTGCCTTTATATACAAAAGGTTGCTGAACAAAGCTGTCTATGTCTTCTACGCCTTCTACATACCTAAGAGCGTCTACGCGATCTTGGCTCAGTTTTGCGCTTTTGCTTGCTTCTGAACGCGAGGTGGATTCTATATAAAGATCGGCTTGCAGCGTTTGATTCACCCACATGATTACAGTTTCTCTAAAACTTGCAATCATTATGTTCAAACTTATCATCATAGCGATTCCGAGCATTAAGCTTGCTATCGCAACAGAAGTTCGACCAAGACTTCCCCTTAAATTGGCAGAAGCGAGCACTGGCTCTGCGCGTTTAGTTAGTTTGAGCCATGTTTTGATTTTTTCAAGAGACAATTGCAGTAGTTTGGGTAAACAAAATGAGACACCAAATACAGTGAGTATGGCAGAAAAGTATCCCCATACCGGAAAATTGTTTACTGCTGGAAACGTGCTTGTGATAGCAGCTCCAGCAAGCATTATCGACCCGCAAAGAGTCAGTTTCATAGAGGTTCTATCAACTTTGGCTTCAAAAGAACCTCGACGCATCGATTCTGCGGCTTGCACGTGAGTTGCTTCAAATATCGGCACAAGCGATGCTGCAATAGTAAAAATGATACCAATCAAAAAAGCACCCATAAGCATGGCTGGATCTAGATTTACCTGTGCTTCTGGTTGCTGTGTGTATAAAGCCACAACAGTTTTTTGAACCGCTTTGACAGTTCCTTTTGCTAAAACAGTCCCAAAAAACAACCCAAGTGCCGAACCGAAAAATCCAAAGAGCAAAGTCTGTCCAAGAAATAATCCAAAAAGTGCCGGGCGAGTCAAGCCCAGCGTTCGAAGAATGCCTATTTCGGCACGCTTTCGAATAATAATGATAGACATCGTGTTGTAAATTACAAAAGCACCCACAAGCATTGAAACTAAACTTAGTGCCATCAAATTGTTCTGAAAGGCATGCAACATCTTTTGTACTTGAGCGTTACGATTGCCTGGACTCTCGATGTTTGCATTTACCGGGAGACTTCTTTGTATTGCAGAAATGGTTTCAGGTCTAATTTTTTGCAAAGACATGAGGTCGATTCTCGAGATTCGTCCGTGCATCGAAAACATTTGCTGAGCAGCCCCAATGTCCATGACCAGAACGTTTCCACCAAATGCCATGCCTGTTTGACTAAATTTGAGGATACCTGCGGTTTTTAGTTCGACTTCTTTATCGTTTGCAAGTATTTTAAAAGTCGATCCTTCTTTTAGATGATGCCTTGCGGCAAAGCGCTCTCCTATAAAAACTGCATTGCTGTTTAGAATTTCAAGCGGAGTGTCTTTTTCCTGGTCTATATTGATTGATCGAAAAGCTTGATCAGCAAAAACATCTATACCAAGAGCAAGAACAACGTCAGGCTTTTCTCCAGGCACGGCTGTGAGTTGTTCGACTACAGGTGTGAAATTTACGTTCTCGTCCCACAAAAAAGTTAGTTTTCTAAGTAAGACTTCGCTCAAACTATCTTGTGTGGTTGGAGCAATAACAAGGTCTGCTTTTCCTGTGATTAATTGCAAATTGTCTTCAAAGCGCTTTAGTGCAGTTTCGTTTGCCAGGCTGATGGATAGCATGACGCCCACACCAAGAGCGATGCCAAGAATGGTCAGTGCCGTTCGTGCTTTGTTTGCGGCAAAGTCGCGGACGATAAACTGAAAGAACAAAGAAAGAAAATTCATGATACTGGCTCGATGATTTTGCCGTCTTTCATATGGACCACATGATCTGCATATTCAGCTGCTTCAGGACTATGAGTCGCCATAATGATAGTCTCGTTTTGATCGCGACAAAGGCTTTGCAGAATTTCAAGAACAGCTATACCATTTGCAGAATCAAGATTTCCAGTTGGTTCATCAGCCAGGATCAATTGTGGTTTATGAACAATTGCTCTTGCCACTGCTGTTCGCTGCATTTCGCCACCCGATAACTGGGCAGGGTAAAAGCTTTTGCGCTCAGCCATACCAAGCTTTTCTAAAACTTGAACGACCCGCGAATCAATTTCTTTAAATGACATGCCACCATTTAACTGGAGAGGCAGAGCAACATTTTCGGCAACTGAAAGCGTAGGCAATAAATTGAAAAACTGAAAAACAAATCCTATTTTCTGTCTTCGCAAAAGAGTGAGTTGCGCTTCGTTCATTGAGGCAAGCGAGATTTCTCCGATAGTAATCGTGCCATCATCAGGCACGTCAAGTCCGCCAAGACAATTGAGCAGTGTGGTTTTGCCGCAGCCACTAGGACCCATCAAAGCGATGAGTTTTCCACGCTCAATATTTATGCTGACACTTTGAAGTGCAAGTACATTGTGGTCTTTGTACTTCTTACTTACATTTTGCACTCGAACATGCGCGGTGCTATCGCTATTAGGATTCATTATAGGAGATTATCATTTTAGTAAGTGAACATGGCATGAACTGCCATACTTTAACGTGCATTCAGCACAAGCTCATCGTAACACTGATCAATCAGGCTGCAGAGTTTTTCTTTGGAATGCAATTCTGGTGCAATCAAGGCAGCAAGACATAAAAGCGCACCAGAGCCCAGTCCTTCTTTGACATGACCTCTCTCGTATTCTTGCAAGCCCAGGTGTCTTGAATTGGCGAAATCAAATTTGGCGCTGATCATCGGTGTATTCAATGTTTGGGCAAGCAAAGCAAGATTGGCATGAGAGTCGCTTGCCAGCCATCCAGTTGTTGCCACGATCAAATTTTCTGGTGGCTTGATCATTATCATTTGGGCTAGTGCATGTACTGCAAGCATTTGGGTACCGCCACCAAGAATGGTTGGAACTTTGAAAGCTGACTCGAGTGCAAGACCGCTTGCAACAGCTTGCATGGGGTCGCCTACGCAAGACATAAATCTAAAGGGGTCAGGAGGGCATTGAGGTGTAATCCTGGCTTTTTCCAGTCCTTGTGCAACCAGATCTGATTTTAATTTTGCATTTGGAATGGGAAGACTGCTTGATGAAAATTCTGGAAGCGATTTGTATATTGCAGACAAAACCGCATGAGCAGTGCTCGTGCCGCCAGGTACGCATTCTGCAACAACGATCAAATCGTGTTTTTTTTGCAGCGCAAATGCAAGTTCGCGCCCGCGCTCAAATAGATTTCTAGTGTGCTCGAGATCCATGGCGGCCCCGCTAGATAAGCACTCTGAGGGAGTCGTGCCAAAGCTCTCATGCTCGCACTGGGGAGCTGAAAAACTTCCGCAATCAACTACTTTTATAGGACAGGATAGCGAATTCAGAATTGCTTTGCTTATCACTACAGGCGATACTATTCCAGACGGTGATACTGGAATAGATCCGCCTGTAGCTGGTCGATCATTTATTAGAATTTCGGCGTCTATTTTGGGTGTCATTCGTCTATCGGCGGCGGTGGCGCCCGCTGCAGAGATGCCTTCGATATCGCTTGTTTTAGTGCCAGCTATTAAAAGACAAAAAATCGGTGATTTCGCTTTTGAAATTTGCAAAAGTAAATCTGACAGATTGGAAAATGGATCTGACAAAATGGCGACTCTGTTTTTAGTCGTTAATGGCACGTTTGGTAATCTCGGCAGGTACTGCGATTAAAAAGGGAAGAATGAAAAATGAGGCAATGCCACGCAAAATACTAGATCCGAAAATTATATAGACCAGCTCCCACATTCCTGGAACCCAGGTTTGAATTTGCATTCGTATCGAAACTACTGTGAATACTAATTCCATCGTAATGCAATAAACGATATTTGCCAGAATCGCATAAATAATGAGTGGAACAAAGGTCTTAAAGGTTCCAACAAACGCTGCAATCGAAGCAGAGCTACCTTTGCCTTGTGCCATGCCGCTTACTGGTATTAAAAGTACTGCAAACATGGTGGTGAAAATTATTCCCACGAGAGTAATTGCATCGACTGTGCCTTTTATGTAATCAGGTAGTGTGAGCGGCTGTGGAAGTAAGGACGGCATTTGCATCATGGTCAAAATTGTTGAAGCAAGCAAGACCAGTACAAAAGGTGAGCACAAAATCAAATAAAGAAACCAGGAGACAAATAGAAACCCCTTGCGTGTTTTCAAAAAATCGAGACTTTCTTCTAGAGTTTGTTCGTTTTGCAAAGACCGACAAAACGCTGTTAGTTTCAAAATCCAATCGCTTATTGACCAGACAATCAAAACTGTTCCACTCAAAGTGCCGATAGTGAAGCAAACCAGATATCTCAGCATCACGGCAATAAGGTCTTGAACGCCTTCGCCCATTCCAAGCGAGCCAAAATAAAAGCCAGCCATAATCACGCAAGGTCCTGCAGCTAACATTACTGCGGGCTTTATGAAATGCATTTTACTCTTGGAGTAAAGAATGGCGACAGGTCTCCAAAAGGCAGGCGTGAAGGACTCTTTGACCACACCAAAGGCTGCTCCGGTGGTGAAGTGGAATGAACAGGCTGGATTTTGCAAAATTTCAGTTTCTTGGCTCAACGTAAAGAATCTTCAACGCTATCTGATAAGACCCTCAATAGTAGCAGGCGCAAGACTTTAGCACCCATTTAACTTATGTCTAAACTTGTTCTTGACAAAATATGAGAAGATCTAGTCATTAGGCATCACTGTACAGGTCAACGTTTTGATTCTCGTTTTAGATAAGGGTCTGAGCCAATATGGCGAGCGCGAAGTTTTATCCAAACTCGAAGCGCTTGGCGTCAAAGCGCAACTAGGCAGACTTTACACAGATACAGTTGTTGTTATAGAAAGCGATGTCACAACTATGCCGACACATGTTTTCAGCCAAATCGACGGTGTAGCTAAAGTTTTGCGCATCGGACATGCCTATCCCAGAGTTCTCGAACAGAAGGAATCGAGCGTCAAGCTAGAACGTGTTGTTATTGGCGGCGGCGCCAAACCAATCATTATTGCTGGACCATGTTCGGTTGAAGGTCTTGACCAACTGCTCAAGCTTGCAGACGGCGTTAAGTCTGCAGGAGCTTTGATTTTACGAGGCGGTGCATTTAAGCCGCGCACAAGTCCTTATGAATTTTGTGGTCTGCAGGAAGCCGGACTGGCTTATTTAAAAGAAGCTAGCAACCAAACCGGATTACCTGTTGTTTCAGAAGTGATGTCTGAAAAGCAGATTGAAGTCGCGCACGATTACGTGGATATTTTTCAGATTGGCGCTCGTAACATGTATAACTATGAGCTTCTCAAAGAAGTGGGCCGCACTCAAAAGCCTGTTTTGCTCAAGCGTGCACTTTCAGCCACAATCGACGAGTTTTTGTATGCTGCTGAATATATAATGCTTGGCGGAAACAATCAGGTTATTTTGTGCGAGCGCGGTATTCGAACCTTCGAGACCAAAACAAGAAATACGCTTGATTTGAGCGCTGTGCCCATACTCAAATCATTAACCAAGCTTCCTGTAATTATTGACCCAAGCCACGCCACTGGACAGCGCAAACTCGTACGCTCGATGTCGCGCGCAGCCATTGCCTGCGGTGCCGATGGTTTGATGCTAGAGGTTCATAATAATCCGTCCAAGTCTATTAGCGATGCAGAACAAGCTATTTCAGTCGAAGACCTCGCTTTGATAAATCAAGACCTGGAGGCTTTGTATTCGGCTTTGCAAAAAGTGGATTCACAGTCAAAAGCGGGCGAAAAGAGATATGGCGAAGCTCATGAAGGTCAACCAGTCGAAGGGCAGCTAGTTTTGTCTGGTTCGTCTATTTCCTAGAATTTTTTTTGTTGATTGCTAAAAGACGTTCTTCGAGCAGTAGATTTGCCACGTCTTTGAATTTGTTCAACATAGTTCCATAAGGAAGACCAATTTTGATATCTTCAGGCACTTCTCCGAAGATTCCAGCCACCAGGCGTTTTGGATGTTTCATTCCTGGCACGATTACCGGCTGTCCGCAAGCGTCAAGTTCTGGAGAAAGTACAACGCAGCCAGTGATATTTTCGATTTGATTTGAAAATCTGAAAAGTCCAGCGCCGTCAGCCCCAAGACCCATTCCCAGTCTTTCTAAGTCTATAAATTCAGGTGTGCGAGCGGCGTGTTCCAAAGCTCCCTGTACCGATTGACCTGGGCGAGTCTTAGGAATAAAACAGGCGTCGATTCTAAAAAATGGTCGTCCCGAATCAAGAAATAAAATTGCCGAGCTATGAGCAGCAATTGCCCCTTCGTTATGTTTTGCCAGCAAAGATTGAATGGCAGGGTTGGTCGCAAACAGTTCGAGTCTTTTTTCTTGTTTGGCATCGATACAAGAAATGCTTGCTTCCAGGAACATTCTTGTTAGTTCAAGCTCTTCTTCTTCCAGTAGAGGCATAGTTCCGCGCTTTTGTATAAGGTGCTGGTCCAGGCTGCCGTTGATGAAAGCCCGGTCCGAGCCTGTTTCTATAATTTTGAGACTTTCTCTGGTTTGTTTGAGTATGTTCTTTAGAATTGCGCCTCGACGCGCGATATCTTTATCGACTTTGGCGTAGCGCGAAGCCGTGCCGACAAAAATGAGCAGGCTTTTCAGGCAACGAGTGTACTGCGGGCGTTGAGCATCCAGTTTGACCTGGGCCTCTGCAATAATTCCTTTTAGATTGTCGAAGCCCTCGATTTCAGACGGGCTCATCGACGGACCCAGCGCCTGCAGTTGTTCAAGCTGGACGCGGGCTTTGCGGATTTCCAAAGACAATATATATGGACTGATTGCCTGTTGTGCTGCATGGAAGGCCTGGTTAGTCATGTCTAAATGGGCTTTGACCTCGGCTTCGGCAATGTCGCAGAAGTCGAGTTGGACAGATTGCATATTTATAGATTGCGTGCCTGTTTGCATTTTGTTCATGCCTGGAAGTTTTCAAGAGGTGCTGACGTATTCAATTTAAATGAGTCGCGGCTAATTAGCCCATGGGAAAAATACGTAGTCCAAGATTAAATGTTGACACTGGCCTCGATAAGGCGAGATCATGAGTCAATGATCGAATTAGTTCCTATAGTAGTTATCCTTCTTTTCTTATTAATGACGGCGCTGATGTACACGCGTCGCATTTCAGCCTTACTTGCTTTACCCGTGATGGCAATTTTGATTGCTATCGCTGGAGGAATTCCTCAAAGCGAAATTTTGACCGATGTAATTACTAAAGGTTCTCTAAAGTTGCACGCTGCATATACCACCACTATATTTGGTGCGGTCCTGGCGGAGTTAATGAACAGATATGGCATCGCAAAAGCATTAGTTCGTTTTGTTGCTGAATTCTCAGGTGATAATCCATATGTGCTGGGACTGGTTTTGACCGGTGTCACTGCTTTGTTGTTTTCCACGCTAGGCGGGCTAGGAGCAGTGATTATGGTCGGCTCGATTGTTCTGCCTGTAATGTTATCGATTGGAATATCTTCGGCTACAGCAGGTGGCTTGTTTTTGTTCGGCATTAGTATTGGTGGTATGTTCAACCTAGCCAACTGGCAGTTGTACAAAGATGTTTTGTCGGTGGCGCAAGAAGAGCTAATAAAATTTGTTGTGCCATTTGCATTTCTAATCGGTATGGCAGTTTTGATCTTTTTGTTTGTCGAACTGAAAAAGGCTCGCAACCTGATTTATTTAATTGGTGGTAGTTTGCTATCGGCTGGTGCATTATATTACTTGCACGAAAATTTTCGACCCGTTGCTCAAGTGCAAGGAGCCGATCAAACTCTAGAGCTGGCTCAGTCTTTTAACCAAGTTTGTATTTTGATGGCGATTCTTGCGGCTTATTCAATCAAGCGTCATTTCAAAGGTGGCAAAGCTTTGCCAGCGATTGCGATGCTTACTCCCCTTGTGCCCTTGATACTGGTTCTTGCATTTAAATGGGAAATTATTCCTGCTTTTCTTACTGCCATCACATTTGGTGTGCTTGCTACCTGGCGCAAAGATTCTATTAATCAATTGACCCGAGCCATAATCGACGGCACTCAAACAGTTATTCCAGCTATAGTTCTGATGATTGGAATCGGTATGCTTATTGCCTCTGTGAGCCATCCAAAAGTGGCTGGAGCTATAGCACCACTGGTGGCACAGGTGATACCAACTACTCCGCTCTGGTATGTGATTGGTTTTACATTGATGACACCGCTTGCGTTGTATCGCGGACCGCTCAGTCTTTGGGGAATGGGTTCTGGTCTGCTCAAAGTCATACAAAATTCAACCCAGCTTGGCGGGCAGGCAATCATGGGCATGCTCATGTCGGTGGGTCAAGTGCAGGGCATCTGTGATCCAACAAACACTCATAACATCTGGATCGCTACTTATCTTGGCACCGACACTCATACCTTGCTCAAGAAAACTATTCCATATGCCTGGGCATGTGCTATCGCTGGTTTGATTCTGTCTTGCTTCTTTGGGTTTGTGAAATGAAAAACAAAGGACAATATAGAGTTGGCATAGACGTTGGCGGAACTTTTACTCACGCTGTAGCGATTGACCCAAACGAAGGCGCGCTCGTTGGACGTGTGAAAGTTCCCACAACTCACAGTGCTAAAGAAGGTGTAGCGCTTGGGATTATTCAATCGCTTCAAAAATTGTTGCAAGAGGCTGGATTGGAGCCAGAGAACGTGGGCTTCATCGCACACAGTACGACTCAAGCAACAAATGCATTGCTTGAAGGCGATGTCGTTCCGGTTGGAATAATCGGGCTTGGAACCGGCATGAATACTCCATTTATCAAGGCTTCCACTACGCTAAAAAAAATCGAACTTACGCCAGACAAATATCTGGTCACTAATTCTGTTTTTATTGATACTGCAAAAGGAATAACCAGAGAACAAATTGTTTCTGCGGTGGAAACACTTAAATCAAAAGGTGCGAAGGCAATTGTTGTTTCCGAGGCTTTTTCAGTTGATGATCCAGGCAATGAAAAGAAAGCGATCGAATTCGTACGTGAATTGAACATTCCTGCCACCGCGGGTTCTGAAGTTAGCCAGTTATATGGGTTGAAGGTTCGAACTAGAACTGCTGCAATAAATGCAGCAATGCTTCCCAAAATGATGGAAAGCGCTGAGATGACCGAGCGGGGCGTGCGAGAGGCTGGAATTAAAGCCCCAGTGATGATAATGCGCTCAGATGGCGGTGTGATGGATATCGACACCATGCGCAAGCGCCCGATTCTGACATTGTTGTCTGGACCTGCTGCAGGGGTTGCTGCCGCAACGATGTTTTTGCGCATCGTGGATGGAGTTTTTCTTGAAGTCGGAGGCACGAGCACTGATATCTCGGCGGTTTCAAACGGTATGGCCAAGATTCGGGGGGCTGAAATCGGTGGGCATCAGATTTATATGCGCACTCTTGATGTTAGAACTGTCGGTATAGCCGGTGGTTCTTTACCGCGCATAAAAAACAGTCAGATTCACGATGTCGGACCACGCAGCGCGCACATAGCTGGACTCAAATATTCGTCTTTTGCACCAGATTTGAAACCCGAACAATTGAGTGTAAAACTAATCAAGCCGATTGACGGCGATCCTGATGATTACTTGAGCCTTGATGCAAAAGACAGCCAGACCAATTATTGTATTACGCCTACTTGTGCGTCTAACTTGCTTGGATTAGTGCCTGAAAACGACTGTGCTCGCGGAATAAAATCGTCTATTGATGCCGGGTTTAGAGTTCTTAGCGACAGTTTGCAAACAACACCAGAAGATGCTGCGACCAAATTGCTTGATATATCAGTTCGTAAATGTATCCCGGTAGTCAAAGCTCTGATCAAGGATCACAAGCTCGACCCCGAGCTTGTCACTTTAGTTGGTGGCGGTGGTGGTGCAGCTGCAATCGTGCCTCATCTGGCAAAAACGATGGGATTGAATTTTAAATTGGCTTTGAATGCCGATGTGATTTCAGCTATTGGTGTGGCTCTTGCCCTCATTAGAGAAACGGTCGAGCGTCAAATAGTGAATCCCACAAATGAAGATATTTTGCGCATAAGACACGATGCCATCGAAGCTGTCAATCAAATGGGTGCAGATCCGGATTCAATCGAAGTACAGGTGGAAATCGACCCACGCACCAACGTTGTGCGTGCAATTGCAGTAGGTTCAAACAAGGCTGTAGTTGACGATGGTACAGGCAAGCACGACGCAACTGATCAGGAAAAAATGTCTCAGGCTGCAACCACCCTGCGGGTAAAAGAATCCGAAATTAAGCTCGAACTTGATGGAGATAGTTTCAGGATTTATGCTGCCAATCGGACTGAAGCTCAAGTATTTGGTTTGTTCAGGCGTGCGCTTAAATCGATAGTGGTAATGGACAAAAAAGGGCAGATCCGGCTGCAGTTCAAAAATGCGGTATTTGAGGCGACCAATCGAGTGGGCGCTCTGGCTGTTGTAGAAAGCTTGCTTGAAAAGAATGCTGAATGGGGCGATGCCGGCAAAGTGATACCAGATGCGGTGATGCTTGCAGGTGGAAAAATTATTAACTTGATGGGACTTTTGAACACTTCGCAAGTTGTCTCTTTTGCTCAGGCTGAACTTGAAATGATTCCCGAGACGGCTCAAATTGTCGTAATTGCAAAATTGAGCTAGCGACAGATAATTTAGAATTTATGGCTATTAAATCTGAGCACGAAAAAGAATTGCTGGCAAAAGGAATTTTGCAGTTCAATGCTCAGGAATATTTTGATTGTCACGAAACGTTGGAAGAGCTCTGGAAAGATTATAAAGAGTCCGACCGTGAAGCTATTCAAGGAATTATCCAGCTTGCTGTGGGTTACTATCACCTGAAACGCGGTAACAAACCCGGTGCACTCAAATTATTCGAGCGCGGCAGTGCACGAGTAGATAAATTCGCCCCTGTCTGGCAGCAAAGAGATTTGAGTGATGTTTTACAAGAGGTAAACCAGCTGAAAGAAATTCTGTCTGGGCCAGATGCCTGTAATCTGGTTCTTGAAAACGTTCGATTCCCTGTCATAAAAGACATGCAAGCTTCAAAAGATTGTTGAAATCCTTACAAGGGGTTATTATCAAATTGAATTTTTCTAGATTCGGTAAACGTGAAATCCGTAAACAAAATCCTTGTTGTAGATGACGAGCAAGCTGTTACAGTTTTGCTCTCGGAAACTCTTAGAGAAGTCGGCTATTCGGTGGATACAGCCAATGACGGCTTCAAAGCTATAGCTGCTTGCAAGGTACGAACGCCTGATTGCATCGTTTTAGATTTAAACATGCCACTGATGGGCGGAAAAGGCGTGTATCAGCGTGTTCGCAAAGAAGAAAAGACCAAAGATATTCCCATTATCTTCCTGGCTTCCAGAGACGAGCCGCTTCCAACCGATATGGACGAGCGTATGTCTGCTGAAGACCTCCTGTACAAGCCTGTTCAGCCAAATGAATTGCTTGCTAGAATTAAGGCTGTTCTTCGCGAAAAGTCTCTGAGAGAGGAGCTTAAGCAAAAAGAGCAACAAATCAAAGATTTACAGCTAACCGATCAGCTGACAGAGCTTAAAAGCACTCGCTTTCTCAACGAGTTTTTGCGCATAGGAATTAAGCAAGCTCGCAGATATAAAGTCCCAGTGAGCGTTTGCGTTCTCGAGATTGATAATAACGCCGAAGTTTCTAAAAAGCTGGGTGTCAAAAATACCGATACGCTTGTGTCTTCTGTGGCTGCGCATATTCAAGATCAAATGCGCGATACCGATATCGTTGTACGCACAGGTCCTTTCGAGTATATGGTTGTTCTGACTGTAACCAATCAGGTTGGAGCAATCGAAGTGGCTGAGCGTCTGCGCATGTCTATTGAAGAAAAAGAATTCGATGCCGGGGATACTCAAGAAAAAGTGACAGTATCAGTGGGAATTTGTCAGTTTGCAAATCATATGGACGATGAAGGCAAATTACTTACAAGCCATGCCCGCGCTGCAATGCATCAGGCCCGAGACGAGGGCGGAAACATGAGTTTAATGGCAGAGTAACAATCGTTTTTGCCCCGCAAAGACCTGTGATAAAATTTGATATCGCAAACGTCTTTATCGGGACGTAGCGCAGCTTGGTAGCGTGTCCGTTTCGGGTGCGGAAGGCCGGAGGTTCGAATCCTCTCGTCCCGATTTTTATAAATGACAGAAACATATCAGAATAGATCTAGACAAAGAGCTTGCTGAAATTACCAAAAAGCCAGCTGTTCTAGTTGGGCTTTTGATTTTGTGTCTTTTGATGTTTATGGTGCCTGTATTTTGTTTTTGATTCCTTTTGTAATCATTTTTCTCGTCATTTTATTTAAGGTGGGCGAAAACAATAATGCCAAAGCGCTAGAAATAGCCAGGCGTCATACCGGTGGGACTCAGGGGAAGCTTGAAATTTTGGAAGATATGGAGCTTGCAGCCGCTAGATTGGTCGCAAGTGAAGCTTTATATCGATAATGATGGTATTAAATACGATGGCAGTGCAATGCGGTGGGATGAAATAGAGTCTATTGTCGAAGAGCAGGTGCATCATCGATCCTCGATGCCCACACTGAGCCTATCGGTTTCAAACGGTCACAAAAAGTTCAATGTCCCAAGCGAGCACGTTTCTGAAGACTGGTGAGTCAGAAGCGCTCAGACGTCGCATCATTATGCCAGCGGAGCAGTGATTGGACACGAGCTGTCATTAGCTTTATTCTTTAAGTTATGTTCGCGTTTTTAAAAGGAACTATTGCCCATAAAGAACTCTCCACCCAGCCGGTGGACCGTCTTTTGCTCGATGTAAGCGGAGTCGGTTTTGAAATATGGATGGCGCAGCGCAATCTGGCATCTATTGGCGAGGTGGGCGAGGATGTGATTGTGCACACATTTCTTGCTGTTCGTGAGACCGAGCTAACTATCTTTGGTTTTGAAACTCAAGATGAGCGTCAGCTTTTTCAAACTCTGAAAACCGTTACGGGTGTGGGTCCTAAGCTTGCTCTTTCAATAATTGGTACGCTTGGTATCAATCATTGCATTGATTCGATAGTCAATCAGGACGACCGCGTAATGAGTCAGGCTCCAGGAGTTGGGCCAAAGCTTGCTAAGAGAATCATGCTTGAACTGAAATCGAAGATGGATGAGTTTGCTCCTCATGCTATGAAATCGAGCCAGCCTGTGGTTAAGGATAATTTGCGTGCGGTCTTTGATGAAACTCGTTTGATTTTAGAAGGACTTGGTTATACAGCCACAGAGATAAACATGGCTTTAGATTCAGTCAAAAAAGATAACGAATTCAAAGACGAACCCGATGTCGAAATGCTGGTGCAACTGTCATTGCGCGCGCTGGGTAAAGCCAGCGTCAAATAGACCAGTATGCAGCAAGCACGAAATGCTTTGTTGTTCGGCTTGCTGGCAGTTCTTTTTATTGGTCTTCCTTTATATGGTGTGCGACATGACTTTTCCATTCCCGAGTGGAAAGAGGTGGCGCTTTATGTCATGGTGGTCGCGACCGCGATGGCGTGTGGTTTTCGCTTTGAAGGGTTTCAGCCGAAAATCGTTTCTGAAGACGGTTTAATTATCCCGTCTGAAAAAGAATATTTCCAGTTCGTTCTTTTAAAACGCAATTTCAAAATTCAAAAAACAGTCCAGCCCTTGATTTTGGCTGTATTGATTTATTCGATTCTCTATTTTATGTGTTGCTTGCTGTGTCAAAAAATGCAATTGGCTCAAGTGGTCATTTATCTGGGAAGTTGCTCTTCATCCTGTCTGGGACTGTCCTTTTCTTTATTTGGTCTAATATTAGTGATAATGAATCGAACTGTCCGTAGTATCAAGTGGGGTTGGATGTTTTTTTACGCAGGCTTGCCGATCCTCTTCCAGACCTGGTTTCCGCTGTTGGCGCTGCCTGGAATTTTTGTCGTTTTGAGCAAAATTCTCAAGACTAAGTAATGCTAATGCGCAAGGGGTGTTGTCAAGTATTGCCTTTGGATTTGTTGTCATTAGAATGGAAATATAGGGTGCTTGCGAAGTGTGAGCTTTTTGCTCTCAGGCACACGTTTTTAAACGTTTTTATACTGGAAAAAAATAAAAAGGGTGGCGTCAATGAAAGATTCCGATATTCGCCTGACAGCAGAAGAAAGAGCTTGTTTGAGAATGTGGTTTAGACAGGCCATATCTGTTGTAGAAAGAGAAGAAGCTTTGCAGTCTCGTCTTATCGATATGGGAATTGAACAGACTAAGAAGGAATCTCATCGCCACCCTGTTTCTCGCCGTCGTACACGCAGAAACCTGGTCAATCCTCACGCCAAGAATTTGGTGCTGAGCTAGCTCTTAGATTTAGGCAGCGGGCCTTCAAGAATTTATCTATTGGATTGAACTTTTTTAGCCAAACGTTCGTAATTAATTATGGGCGGACTTGGTGAAGGAAGGCTTCAAGTTCGCTATTATTGATGTATCTGGACTATCCATAAGATAAGGTAGTGACTTGCATGAGCCCGCGCCCATACGTACCTTTGCACCTGCACACCGAATATAGTCTCCTTGACGGGGCTACGGTGATAAAAGATCTGGTGAAAAAAGCTAAAGCCGAAAATATGCCGGCTGTTGCTATTACCGATCATGGTGTCATGTATGGTGCTGTTGAGTTATCTAAAACCTGTCATGAAATCGGCGGTGTCAAACCTATTCTGGGTTGTGAAGCTTACATCATCGATGGCGACATAACCGACAAAAAGACTAAGACCAATCTGTATCACTTGACTATGCTTGTGCGAAACAAGCAAGGTTACAAGAATCTGGTCAAGCTCAACTCGCGCGCGCACATTGACGGCTATTACTACAAGCCGCGAATCAATAAAGACATGCTTGCCGAATACAAAGAGGGTCTGATGATTCTCTCGGGGTGTCTTGGGGCTGAAATCTGTCAGCATTTACTTGCCGACAGATATGAAGAAGCAAAGCTTGTTGCCTCCTGGTACAAAGAGCAATTTGGCGAACACTATTATTTAGAAATTCAAGATCACGGCATGCCAGAAGACCGCAAGGTCAATAAAATGCTCATTCAGCTCTCGCGCGAACTTGGAATCAAACTTGTTTGCACCAACGACTCGCACTTTACCAATAAATCAGACGCTGCAGCGCATGATTGCTTGCTTTGTATTCAAATGGGCAAGGTAGTTACCAATGAAAGCCGGATGAAATTTACCGGTTGGGAATACATCAAAAATGGTGACGAAATGGCAGCGCTTTTTCGCGACCATTTAGACGATGAATATATTGAAGAATCAATTCTTAGCACTCTTGAAATTGCAGACAAGGTGGAGCCCGTCAAACTTGGCGGCGATCCGCGATTGCCCGATTTTCCGGTGCCACCAGGATATACAGTAGAAAGCTATTTGAACAAACTGGTGTTCGATGGTATCAAAGCTAAAGTAAATCCTGACGTACCAAAAGAATATGAACAGCGCGCCATCACCGAACTGAAAGTGATGGAAGACAAAAATTTCTGCGCATACTTTTTGATTGTTGCTGACTTTATCCAGTTTGCTCGCGATAAAGGCATTCCGGTAGGTCCGGGACGTGGTTCTGCTGCGGGCAGTCTAGTTGCTTATGCCCTTGGTATCACCAATATAGACCCAATTAAATACAATTTGCTCTTCGAGCGATTCTTGAATCCGGAACGCTCATCCATGCCCGATATCGATACAGACTTTTGCATCGAACGTCGCGATGAAATTATCAAATATGTTCAAGAAAAATATGGTATCGATCGTGTCGCTCAAATCATCACTTTCAACAGAATGACTTCTAAAGCCGTTCTTAAAGACGTGGCGCGCGTTCTTGAATACCCATTTTCAGAGTCAACCAAGCTTGCAAAAATGGTGCCTGTGGTGCGGGGTAAAACGACTCCGCTAAAAGAGATGATTACCGATCACCCAGATTTCAAGAAAATCTACAGTATCGATGAAGAAGCAAAACAAGTCATAGACATTGCCATCAAGCTCGAAGGCACCAACAGAACTTTCGGCATGCACGCAGCTGGTGTGGTCATCTCAGATGTCCCACTCGATGAGATAGTTCCCGTTCAACGAAACAACGACGGTACAATCATCACTCAGTTCTATATGGAAGACTGCGCTTATGCGGGTCTTGTGAAGATGGACTTTCTTGGTCTGCGCAACTTGACCATGATTGCAAAAGCAATTTCAATCATCGAAGAAACGCGCGGCATAAAGATTGACCCAGACAAACTTCCGCTCGACGATGAAAAAGTCTTCACCACTATAAGCAACGGCGACTTAGCCGGAATATTCCAGCTAGAAACATCGGGTGGTATGCGACAGGTCGCGCGCGACATGAAGCCTTCCAATTTGGAAGACATCTCGGCACTGATTGCTTTGTATCGCCCAGGTCCGCTCGATTCGGGCATGATCGAAAAATTCATCGACTGTAAGCATGGCAAAATGGCTATCAAATACGAAACGCCCATGCTCGAGTCGATCCTAAAAGATACCTATGGGCAGATAGTCTATCAAGAGCAGATTATGCAGATCGCTCAAAAGCTTGGTGGCTATAGCCTTGGAGAAGCCGACTTGCTTCGACGCGCCATGGGTAAGAAAAAGCCCGAAGAAATGGAAACGCACCGCGGACGGTTCATGGACGGTTGCGCCAAAAACGGCATCAGTGCCGCTATTTCAGAAAAGCTTTTCGATATCATGATTCAGTTTGCCGAGTATTGCTTTAACAAGTCTCACTCGCAAGCTTATGCAATGGTCACCTACCAGACGGCGTATTTGAAAACGCATTATCCAGTCGAGTACATGACCGCACTTTTGTCTTCAGTAGCTTCTGAGCAAGACAAAGTTCAGGGGTATATTGCCGAGTGTCAGGCGATGGACATACCTATTCTTGCTCCAGATGTGAATATTTCCGGTCTTGATTTCACTGCAGACGGTGGATCGATTCGTTTTGGAATGGCTGGGATCAAAAACGTCGGCGAGGCTGCTGTTCTTGAAATTGTCAAAAAACGAACAGAAGGTGGCAAATTCAAATCAATACAAGACTTTATTGGGCGGCTTGACTTAAGAGTCGTAAATAAAAGAGCGCTTGAAGCTTTGATTAAATGCGGTGCCTGCGTGAATCTTGGCGTGTCGCGCAAGCAGGCTCTGGCTAATATAGACGCGTTGGTCGAGCGTGCTACTCGCAAACAAGCGCAAGAAGCTTCTGGCCAAATTAGTCTATTCAGCTTTGCTGCTGAAAAAGGCGGTGCCGATCTGGATTTTGATAATCAGCCACTTTCCGGAGACCCTGCCGAGTTCAGCGAAAGTGAAATGCAAGTGATGGAGCATGAGCTGGTCGGATTCTACGTCACAAGCCATCCGCTGACCCGCATAGCCAACCGCTTGCGTTACATGACCACTCATCCAATCAAAGATCTGCCTGAAGCGTCTGATGGAACAAGCGTCATTGTTGGCGGACTTGTAAATGCAGTAGAGAAAAAATTGACCAAGCAAAATAAAATGATTGCTATCGTCAAAATGGAAGACCTCACAGGAAAGTGTGAGGTGGTATTTTATGGAAAACCGCTTGAAGAGCTAGAAGACGGCATTCTAACCTCGCAGTCGCTCCTGCTCATAAAAGGAAAAATACGTAAGAACGACGAAGGCTTCAGCGTTTCCGCCGCTAGCGCTCGTCGAATATCAGATGTTTCGATGGTCAATATTTTCTTCCCAGGTCAGCAAAATCCGCTCTCCTACGCGACCATGCATCGCTTGAAAGATGTTTTGATCTCGCACCGTGGCGAAGATCCAGTGATGCTCCACTTTACGAGTGGAACCAAAAACCAGGTAATCCTTGTTGGATCTCAGTTCTGGGTACAAAGCTCTCCCCGCCTGATTCAAGACCTTGAGCAGAGCTTCGACAATTCTGTGAGAGTGCTTACAAGTCCTGTCAGATTCTAGGCATTCAAAGGGCGATTAAATTTTTATCTTCAAAATGAATATTTCGGGCATAATAATCACTGCCCATAGATTCGGAGAAGAAAGAAAGTAATTGCAGACTATTGTTTGCCCAGAGGGCTTAGAGGTTTGTAGTGTCGACGGAAAGGGATTTGGAGTCTTTGCCAGACGCGACATGCACGCCGGGCATCAGATTTGTGTTTGTTCAGGCTATATCACTGACATTGAGCATGTGACTGCCATGAGTCTTCAATTAGACGAAGATGTTTTTCTCCACGGTGTTGGAGAGTTTGACGATTACATAAACCATAGTTGCGATCCCAATTGTGTTGTGCGCTTTGAAGATGGCAGTGCAGTCTTGGTCGTGCTCAAAGCTATTGGTGCAGGCGAAGAGCTCACCTTCGATTACAACACTTCAGACTGGGACTTAGTCGAGCAAGGCGAAAAGACAAATTTGGATCTTTCGTTTACTTGTCGATGCCAAAGCAAGAACTGTGTTGGCGAAATAAAAGGATTCCGCCATCTCAACGCCGCTCAAAGAGCTCAGCGTAAAGAGTATCTCAGTCCATTTCTTGCAGGAAGATTTTCACACCCCTAAAAACTTGTTGCAGTCTGGATCGTTCCAGAAATTTTAAGATAGCTTAAGTAGTTGTGTCTTTTATTTCCGCTGGGCGAAGATTTTGATTGCAAGCCGATTTTGTAAACCTAGACGAAGCTAGGAGGGCAAAAAAAAGTGTGCTCTTATTGTGAAAAAAACTAGTTTTTGTACAATAAACTGCTCAAAGTTAATTAGTTATCAACAGGAGGAATTCTGCGACAAACACAACGCCCAACTCCCAGTATTAAAGGTCGTCCCGACACTCTGGTGTAAAGTAAGCGTTTCGTGTACCCCTCAAAACATCTGGCTTATGACCGTTGTTTTGTTTTCTTGGAGTCACTTTTGCCTTCCGGGTCAACCGGAATAAAAGGGGGAAGAAACATGTTCGGACCACACTTAATCCTTGAAGCTTACGATTGTCCAAAAGACTCGTTAGCCGATATGAACAAAATGAGCCAGGTATTGGATGCATTTCCACCAAAGCTCGAAATGACCAAAATTATGCCACCATACGTTTTTACGTATAATGGCGCTGTTCCAGAGGACTGGGGAGTAAGCGGAATCGTTTTGATTGCGGAATCCCATATCAATATCCACACATTTCCAGAAAAGGGATTTGTCACACTAGACATTTTCTCTTGCAAGGATTTTGACGTGGATGCTGCTATCAAGTTCTTCTGCGATAACTTCCAACCCCAAAGCTATGAACACCAAGTTCTTCAACGTGGTCGCGAATTTCCGCGCAGCATGGGAAGAGCCGTGTCCATTTTGGCGACGGATAGAAATCGCGAGTTGAACAAGACCAAGATGAAGAGCGCAAAGACCAAATCTAATACGTTGGCTTGCGTTACATAGTAAGGTCGCTTTCAAAATAGACTGAAAAAAGGAGCGGCGATTATGCCGCTCCTTTTTCTATGGGTTTGCGATTGACAGAATCGAAACTCTGTTTTGTAAGAGTTAGAGTACTTCTTCGCGTTTTTGCTGTTGCGGGGCTTTCTTGCCACCTAAACCAGGAATACCGATTTTAGGCATTTTGACTGAAGGCATTTTGAGCAAGCCACCTTTTTTTGCTGGCGCAGAACCGGGGTGCTGAGCGATTGAGGTGGGTTTTACATCTGGATACGGATCGGTCGGGTCGTAAGGTGTTTTTTCCGCTACGCTTGGTTTCGGCACTGCCGCAGGAGATACCGGAATCTGGTGCTGCTGCGAGATTTGAGCTGGAGCTGCTTTTGGCTCTTCTTTCTTTTTGCCGCCCATAAAAGGAATGCTCGCCAGTTGAGGAGCTTTCAATTTAGGCATGCCAGGGATAAGTCCCTTTTTCTTTGCTGGTGCGGGATGCGAGCTTGCAACTACCGGAGTTTCTTTGGCACTGCTGGTGGTGGCTAACTCTTGGCTCGGTTTGAGATCGTTGCCCGATTTCTTGTCCATTGCACCTTGATAGAAGCCGCTGCCAGTGCTTGAATCCGCTACGCTTGTTTCTGCTTGTTGTGGTTTCTTTTTCATGAATGGAACTGAAACCGAAGGAATCAAGCGCTTCTTAGAAGCGACCTTTTGTGGTTCAGCTGTTTGACCCGTGAGGAGTTCTTTACTGCTGGAAGGCAGTTTGGTGTTGGCAACTTTTTGCTCTTTTTCGTTTTCTTTTGCCTTGGCCATGTTCGATTTGGCTTTGTTGACATACATTTCGTTCAACGAGCCTGATGGAGCATTGGCAATATCATGTTTGGGAGCTTGTTTCTTGCCTTTGCCAGTGCCTGGAATCAAGCTTGTGGATGCGCTTGCCATTTTGCCGGTTGCTTTGAATCCGCTTGAAATCATAGAAGCGCTTTTTTTCATCAGCCCTGGATTGGCTGGTTTATGAGCTGGAGCTGGGTCAGATGCAACAGTTGTTTGATAGCTTGGAGCTTTTGGTTTTTTATCGCCGCCACCCTTAAAAGGATTAGGTATTGCAGCAACAGGATTTTTGAGCCCGCTAAACATGCCAGGTTTCTTTTGCTGCGGCAAAAGGCTTGGGTCTCCGCCCATCGGCATTGTGACATATGTAGAGGGTGTGACTACGTTGTCTACTGCTGGAACAGAGGTCTGTTTTTTCCTTGCCGGTGATTCCGGCGCCTGAATGTGAGCATATGGGTCCAAAGCAGACCCTGCAAGTGCTGCTGGTTGGATACCTATTAAGGCGATTATTAGTGAGAGCGGTAAGTAAGCTTTTGCATTACGCCCGAAAGACTTCATTGAATTTCCCCTTATGACCGGAGTGAGTATTCAGCTTGATGATTCAGAGATCTTATAACAGATCCTTCGAGGTAGCCATTACCTTGAAAACCCCAAAGTTACGACTGACGTTTTGATGTATCCGGCGTGCCGGTAATAGCCTGGATTAACTAGCTGCAAAGGACTGTTTCAAAAGATTATAATGTCCATATACAATACAGAAAGTCGATGCGGAGAAAATAATCAAATGCAACCTGAAGGCACTACTTGGCAAGTGTTCGTACTCATTGTATTGGGCTGGCTTGCGGCAGCTACCTTTATTTTTGGCGGTCGAAAAGCCTATTTCGAGCCATTTAAAGCTGATTCAACTGATGAAGGCAGCAATAAATAGATCGACTAAAACCGGTCGAGCTTAAACGAAGTTAAGTCTATTTTCGAATTTCCGATCAACACAAGGTCAGCGATGCACTCGCCGATAGCTGGAGAATGTTTGAACCCGTGCCCCGAGCATGGAGAACATAGGAGCACATTTTTGTGTCCAGGTAGTCGGTCTATTACAAAAGCACCATCAGGGGTGACTGTATAAAGACAAATTGCTGACCTGACGCATTTGTCTTTTGCTCCAGGAAAGTGGGGCGCCACATAATTTTCGAACATTGACTCAATCTCACTTGGGCTCACTTCGCGATCTACACTCGAAGTCGTGCAGGATTCGTCATATTGTTCGAAGGCTAGTTTGAAACCTCCATCTGGTCCATCTACAGCGGGAAATCCGTATATTCCATTTTTGCCTGATTTCAATTCCCATATGAATATTGGAAATTGAGGCGCAGAAAATTCTTTGTATCGGTCTTTTATGTCGAACCAGTAAAGAACCTGGCGATAAACCTTGAAAATTGCATCGAAAGAATTTTTTAAAACGATTTGATTTAGCCACGGACCAACAGATAAAACCAGATCTTGGCAATGATATGTGTCTTTGTCTGTTTTTACGGTGATACCAGATGCGGTCTCATTAAAATCCAGCAACTTTTCTTGCGAGTGTATTTCGGCGCCATTTGCTCGCGCTAGCTTTAAATGTTGTTCGACAATGCGCTCAGGGCGCATGATGCCAGCGTCATACTCGTAATAACCAATTTCGTCTTGTGAAACTTTGAATTGTGGAAAACGTTTCCTTATATCTTGCGCGCTTAAAATATCGTGCTTGATACCGTATTTTTTTGCAGCATCTACAGTATTTTGAAAAAAGGCTTCGGTGTGTCTTGCCAGGCTATCAGGCGAGCTGCATATTATTAGTCCACCTGTTTTTTGCAATAATTCCGAATCCGAATTTGTTTCTTGTTCTATTGCCTCGATTATTTCGTAAGACCGCAGAGAAAGCGGTGTATATTGCACCCCTTCGCCTATACCTTTGCGTGTAATTCTAGTGTCACCATGGGTAGAGCCAAGAGTGTGCGGTGGAGAAAACTGGTCTATGGCTAAAGTCTTGACCCCTCGTTTGGAAAGTTGATATGCAGCAGAACTGCCCATGGCACCAAGTCCAATGACGATAGTTTGATATTCTTTGCCAGCGCTCAAATAGTTAGACCAATTTGCCCAGATCCGAAATTGCTAACGTAACATCGTAGTCTACTGTGCCAAGTTTTTTGTCAGGAAGAATGAGCTTGATTTTGTCACCATGGCGCTTCTTGTCCATTTCCATGCTTGCTACAAGCTTTTCTTTTGAAGTTTTACTTGGGATTTCTATAGGCAGTTCTGCTTTGAACAAAATATCTTTGATGCGCTCGAGCTCTGCTTTGGGCAAGCGTTTTTGCGCTACTGCTAGTTTGGCTGCATGAACGATTCCTACGCCAACCGCTTCGCCATGGCTCATTTTGAATTCACCTACTGTTTCCAGTGCGTGTCCAAGTGTGTGCCCCAGATTCAAGACTCTTCGCAGATTGGCATCTTTTGGATCGCGTGCCACCACAAATAGTTTCATTTTGATACAGCTAGTGATCAAACCTGCAACCTGTGGGTCATCCACATCGAAGCCTTCATTTACTACATTTTCAAGGATCTCAATAATTGGTTTTGGTCCTTTTTCATAGTCTGTGTGCTTAGCAACAGTCTCTTCGATCAAAGCATATTTCAAAATCTCGGCAACGCCGCACATTAGCTGAGCCTTGGGCACTGTAGCGAGTAATTCCTGGTCAGCTAAAACAGCTTTGGGAAAATAAAATGTTCCAGCCAGATTCTTACCTTGAGGCAAGTTGATAGCGTTTTTGCCGCCGATGCTGGCGTCTACCTGCGCAAGGAGAGAGGTCGGTACTACAACCAAATTCAATCCGCGCATATAAGTTGCTGCAGCAAAACCCGCCAGGTCTGAAACCGAACCGCCACCAAGAGCGACAATCGAGTCGTTGCGGCTGAATCCGCGCTCTTGCAAGTGGTCCCAGATGCGAATAAGCCAGTCAGTTGATTTACAAACGTCACCATCAGGAACTTCGAGCGTCGTAACTTGATAGTCTTCAGAAGGCAGTTGCGATAGCACATCGCGCAGCCAATGTACTGCAGCTGAGTGCTGACAAAGCACAAGTACATGTTTGCCCGCGCCAATCTGTGCAAGCGTCCCGGAAAGCTTCGCTCTGGCTCCGGCTCCTACGGCAACGCGAGTCTTGACCTCAAGCGCCGTATTCCAGAGCATTGTGATGACCGGACCTTTGTGGCGGGCTTTGTGGCGCATATCGTTTCTATCTCCCTAGCTTAAACTGAGAGGATCATTCCCCGTCTTCCACCTGCTTCTATCCTGCGCTAAATAAAAATCTCAAGCGTCCGATAAGTTGAACTTGCGATATGTTTTGGATATCTGCTCGACCGAGTCGCCCCCAAATTTTTCAAGCAAGGCTCGAGCCAACACAAAAGCCGTCATGCTCTTGGCTACGATGGCGCAGGCGCTAATGGCGCAGACGTCCGAGCGCTCATAACGTGCTTTTTTAGATTTTAATTCTGGAAATGAAATAGAGTTCAATCCCTTTACAAGGGTCGGGATAGGTTTCATATAAGCTCTAAGAACTAATCTGGAGCCATTAGTCATTCCACCTTCTATTCCGCCAGCGCGATTTGTTTTGCGGGAGTACGGAAGTGAGTCTTTGGTGTCTTCTGTTGACTCGTAAATTGCATCGTGAACTTGTGAACCAGGCTTGCTGCACGCCTCAAATCCGTCGCCAATTTCAATTGCTTTGATTGCATGAATCGACATCAAAGCCTGCGCCAGTTGACCATCTATGCGTCTGTCCCAATGGGCATAGGAGCCAAGACCAACAGGCAAATTGTCGACCAGAATTTCGACCACGCCGCCCAGGCTGTCACCTTCGCTCCATGTTCTTTTTATCAAGTCGATTATTTCAGCAGAAACGGACTTGTCGGCGCACAAAATTTCAGACTGGCTAGCAAGCTCGTTCAGATTATTTAAGTCTTCGAAATCGGCTTTTGATGAAGCTTTGACTTCTCCCACTTGAACGACGTGGGCAGCAAATTCTATTTCGAAATGATTGAGTAACTGTTGACACAATGCACCAATAGCAACACGAGCAGCCGTTTCTCGAGCACTTGCACGTTCAATTACTTCGCGAACGTCTTTGTGCCCATATTTCAAAGTTCCAGCTAAATCTGCGTGACCGGGGCGAAAAGTATCGACGATTTTTTCTTTCGGCGTGTTGGTTTCGCCTTCTATAGTCATGACTTCACGCCAGTTATCGAAATCTTTATTCTCAATATGTATACAAATAGGTCCGCCAGTCGTGATACCGCCTCTGATACCGCCCGAAAAACTTACTTTGTCGTTCTCGATTTTTTGTCGCGAATTTCTTCCGTAACCACTTTGTCTTGCCTTCAATTCGCAGTTAATTCGGTCCGAATCGATTTTAAGTCCGCTTGGAAATCCTTCCAGTATCGCTGTGAGACTGGGTCCGTGGGATTCGCCGGCAGTTAAAAAACGCAACATCGCTGTATATCTTACAATATGAAGCGATGCCAAGCCTACAAGGTAAAAATTTGATTGTTCCGGGCGATAAGTCCATAACTCACCGTGCCTATTTTTTCGGTGCTTTCAGCCAGGGGCGAAGTCGCATCATTAATCCAAGCCCAGCTCTTGATTGCATCAATACCAGAAAATGTCTCAGCCAACTTGGGCTTGAATTTGCCGATGACAACGGCGATGTCATTTTGTTTTCAGATGGCATCGAATCACTCAAAAAGCCTCCTGGAGTACTGGATGCAGGAAATAGTGGAACCACATTGAGGTTTCTGATGGGATTGCTTGCGGGCCGTCCATTTTCTGCCACTTTAACAGGTGATGAATCGCTCAAAAAGCGTCCTCTAAAAAGAGTTAGCGAACCACTCAGACAAATGGGTGCAGAATTCGATTTGACAATTCACAATCACGCACCAGTTACTGTGCATGGAAACTCGCTCGAAGGGCAAGCTTTTGAGCTTGAGCATGCTTCGGCGCAGGTACAGACTGCAATAATACTTGCCGGGTTGCAAGCAAATGGCGAAACATCTTGTGTGGTACCAAATAAGGTGCGTAATCATACTGGCAATATGTTGAAGCATTTAGACATTGCCATGTGCTCGAACAGTCCACTCCAACTTGGAGTATTTGGCTTGAGAAGCCCGATTTCGCCTTTTGAAATCACGGTGCCTGGAGATATTTCTTCAGCTGCATTTTTCATTGTGGCAGCCGCACTTTTACCCGGCTCGAATATTTCTATCGACAATCTTGGAGTCGATCCGGGAAGAACTCTCGTGCTTGATGTGTTGACTAAAATGGGCGCATCAATTGAGATTACAAATAAACGGTTGATTTGTGAAGAGCTGGTTGCCACTGTAAATGTACGTCACGACAATCAGCTTTCTGGAATTTCTATTAGTCAACGTGAACTTGCATCTGGTATAGACGAGCTTTTGATTTTGGCTCTGGCCGGTGCCTTTTGTAAAGGTAAGTTTTCTGTCCGGGGCGCCTCCGAATTGCGTTATAAAGAAAGCGACAGACTTGCTCTGCTTGTGGAAAATTTCACAAATGCAGGTGTATCAATTGAGTCGAAAGGCGACGATTTTGAGATTGAAGGATGCCAGAATGCGCCTGGCGGTTCACTATGGAAAACAGGCGGCGATCACAGGCTTGCAATGACAGGGTTAATTGCTAATTTGCTTTTTGATAATGAAGTTGAGATAGACAATCTAGACTGTATTGCAGTCTCATACCCCTCATTTAGCGACGAGCTCAATTTGATCCTTACAAGCTGATCTTAAAATTTGGGCAAGTATAAAACGTGTATTTCGCCATTTGCCACCAGTTCTGCGCGTTTATAATACTGTTTCTCAATCGCTCGAATGGCAGAAGGCGGCCAGAAATATGGGTCGCTACCCATCATCATAGCGTCGGTGTTATTTAAAATTATCGCTGCAAATTTTTTCGCATTTGGACCAACTACCAGATCGGTTACTCCCAAGCCTGGATTGCTTGGATTGTGCCAGACCTGGAAAAATGTAGCGATATCAACGAAATATGGCTTGGCATCGAGCTTCATTGCAATAACCGGATCTTCGGTCAAAATCAATTTTCCAGATAACGAAGGTTTGAGACTTTCTAATAGAGCCGTAGTTTCAGGCATCGCAAGAACGGTTTTTTGCAGCGGCTGAATCATCGTGTTTGCGATATAGGTGCTCAAAAGGCAAATTGGCAGAACAACGAATCCAAGCCAGTTGAAGCGAGCGCAAATCAAAGCTGTGAGCCAGGAGCCAAACACGAAGAATAAGAACGCATGATTGGCATTGGGATACATGGTGCCCAGAGTGTAGATAGTCATTGCTCCAGTGAGTACAAGAAGTACCGATGGAATAATCGCTTCACTTCTTTGTTTTTTTATGCAGAGAAGTGGTAAGAGTATGACCAGAGCAAAAATCATTTTTGGCCATTCGAAAATAATCCATTTCAGGTGTTCTAGCATTTCCATAAAAGTAAATGGAAAGTGCGATGCGAACTGGATTTGGGCGCTGAAACCACCTTGGGTAAGGGTTTGAATTATTGCAAATAGGAGCGAGCTAAGAAAGATGAATCCGCCACCATATGCAATGGCTTCATTGAATTTGCGCTTTACACACAGGTATAAAGTCAGGACTATGGGAATAATGATCGACGGCTGTTTTGAAAAGGTTGCAAGCACGGCTGCGATTATCGAAGGAGCATAATCTTTCAGTGCATCTTTTATACTGGTTCTTTCTTTACTTAGATTTGCGTGAAAAGAATCAAGCGCCCAGGCTGAGAAAGCAAGACTGGTCATGTCGACGCGTGCTTTTAACGACCAGCTCCAGATCGATACATAACTTGCAAAACTCAGGGCGCCAAGACTGGCTGCTAATCTTGACCCGCTACTTCTTTGAAATAATTTCCAAAGAAAATAAACTGTCAAAACAAAGCTTGCCATGCTGATTACGCGCAGACTCCATAAGTTCATTCCAAAAAGTTTTTGAAATGGCATGGCGAGTATGAAATAGACCGGTGCATAAATGACAGCTATAAAAGGCTCTTGAGTCAAGTTTTCGAGCGGATATATATTATTGCCGAGCGACAGATTGTACGCCGCCCATAGACACGGTCCTTCGTACTCGATTGCAAGCGGCGCTTGAAACGCCAATAGCCAACCGGCACCATAGACACAAATCAACCAACAAGAAACAAGAATAAGGCAAACTGAAATGATCTTATTCAAAATCAAGAGTTCTTTTCTTCGTGGTATTCCATTTCGGTGTTGACGTCCCAGATATTTTCTTTTGTTTTGATACCACTTGCAATGTTATCGACGCACACCATCGCCGTCAGCATCGAGTGGTCCTGGTTGTTGTATTTGTGCATACCGTTGCGACCGACTAAAAACAGGTTGTCGTAAGTGCTTACATAGTCTTGAATTTCCTGGAATCTGTCATAAGTTCCAAAGTAACCAGGATAAGTTTTGGGCATGCGAATGACCATGGCATCAAGAACATCGGCTTTGTTTATAATGCCGATTTTATCGAGTTCCATGGCGCCAAGTTCTTTCAATTTATCGTCAGACCATGTCCAGATTTCGTCTGTTTCGTTGCAAAAATATTCGAGTCCAAGCCAAACTGTATTGTCGGGATCTGCCACCATATGACGACCCCAGTTATTATAAATTTGCAAACGACCAATTAATACGTCGCTTTCTTGTACATAAATCCAGTTGTCGGCGATGATAAAACGACCATTCGATAATTCGTCTGTAATAGCAAGTTTCTTGACCAGAAGCCCGACTTCGATGAAGTCGCGATAAACAAGCCCATCGCTAACTTCTTTGACACTG
Organism: uncultured Candidatus Obscuribacterales bacterium; assembly: GCA_964572515.1. Lineage (GTDB taxonomy): Bacteria > Cyanobacteriota > Vampirovibrionia > Obscuribacterales > Obscuribacteraceae > Aved-18. Next base: position 424,651 of record CAZNEW010000001.1, read on the forward strand.
GCAGGAACTTTGGTATCAAATTTGCTTATCAATTCGCGCACAGGCATCGAAGAAAAGAAGTAGTCTCCCTTCAAAGTCGTGAGTTCGCCAGTCTTTGCGTCTTTTACTTCCACTGCTGTCACTTGTTTAGTGGCTTCGTCGATTTTGATCGACTCCACGTCTTTGTCGAGCAGGATTTGTCCGCCGCGCTCTTTCACTTTGTCAGCGACCAGTTCCCACATCGAACCGGTTCCAAGCTCAGGGTACAAGAATTGCTCCACAAGAGAGGTTTCAGTGCCTTTTTGTTTTACGTCACCGATTCCAGCAAAAATTTTCTTTAGTGCATGCCAGACCGCTTTAGTGATGCTGAGCCCTTTTATGCGTTGGGCGCCCCAGGCTGCACTGATTTTGTTACAATCGATACCCCAGACCTTTTCTGTATAGTCTTTGAAAAAGGTCAGATAGAGTTCGCGGCCGAATCTGTTGGTTATGAAGTCTTCGAGGCTGTTTTCTTGTTTAATCGGAAAACAAACAGAGTTTATATAGCTGAACCCAATGCGCATCGTTTTCACTAGACCAAGGTTGGTGAAGGTAGCAACTTTCAAACTGATTGGGTAGTCGAAAAATTTACGCAGATAATAAATTCGGGTGCGTCTTTTGAGCAAAATCATTTTGTTGTCTTCGGGCTTTAAATCCTTCCCTTTGACCTGACGCGTTTTATTGTGATAAGTGATGGTTTCTTCTTCTCCACCAGCAATCGGAATTTTGCTGGTCCACCAGTCCATGACGCGGTCGGACTTGGAAAAAAATCGGTGCGGACCAACGTCCAGTTTATTGCCCTTGTATTCGTAAGTCCTGGAAAGACCGCCAATTACGTCACTTTTCTCGACTATCACCGGTTTGACATCGGTGCGCTCTAATAATTCAAAGGCTGCGGTCAGTCCGGCTGGACCGGCTCCAATGATTATCGCTTTCTTTTCTGACATTAAGAAAAAAGTTCCCCGGCAAAGCCAACCATCTAATTTTAGGGTAATTCCAAAAATATTGTCTTGCTAATCTTCATACTTCATGAAAGGCTCAAATCAAGGGGTAAATAATTAATACCCCCGGGGTGTAATAAATGACTGAAAATCCAAGAGCAATCAAGTTGGGCGAGCTTATGATACGCGCTGGCGTTCTTACCTCGCAGCAACTTCTTGAAGCAATTGAATATTCTAAGCAGACAAGCATGCCGGTAGGCAAGATGTTCGTCATGTGCGGAATAGTGACTGAGAATGTTTTGTATTCGGCTGTGCAGTTGCAGTCGATGGTTCGTGACAATCAAGTGGATCTTGAAAATGCCATTGCTCTGCTTTCAATGGTGTACAGACAAAATATAACGCTGCCTCAGGCAATGGAGCAGAGTGGGCGCAGTAATCAGACTAAACAACCTACCTTTCGTTTAGGCGAAATCCTTTATGAGGCTGGTTTTCTTGCTGCCGATGAACTGGAAAAATTTCTCAAAGACGGTCAGGATTCCGGTCTTCCGCTTGGTCGCATAATCCTTTTATATGGTTCTATTTCCAAAGAAATGCTCAGTGCCGCGCTTTCTGCTCAAGTTATGGTTCGTGACGGCAAAGTGAGTCGCGAGCAAGCAATTAAAGCGCTTAAAACAACCAGGCGCAGACGTTCGGACCTTGAGACATCGCTTCGAGAACTAGGCTTTTATAATGGTCCTGTTCGACCACACACTCTAATTGGTGAACTATTCATTCGAAGCGGACTGGTCGAAGAAGCCGATTTATTGAGTGCTCTTGAGTTTGCACTCGAGAACGAGGTTCCGATTGGACGCGCTTTGATCCAGAAGAAAATTGTCACTCAACCCGATTTAGAAATCGCCCTCAGGCTCCAAGAAATGGTTATAAACGCCACTTTGACTGATGCGCAAGCGGTTGATATTTTGAATAAAGTAAGCAAACGAGGTTTTTCGCCTACTTCTGCCTTGACCGAGCTTGCTCTTTCTACGGCTACACAAGACGATTGCAAAATACTGTGGCAGCTTTTGACCGCCTCTGGAACAGTACATCAGGATGCAAGACCAGGTGTTTTTACCAAAGAAGATGTTGCAATGGCTGAGATGGGTCACAATCTTTTGCAGGCTGAATTAATTGACGAGTTTACACTCAATTGCGCCTGTCGATGCCAGTTTTTGATGCGCTCAGGATTTCTTGATTTGCAAAGAGCTGTGGTCGTGCTTAACCACAGTCGCACTCGCCGAATATCAGCTGACGATTCTCTGCGTGAACTGAGTTGGATAGCTAAAACTCAGGAACAGCTGGATTCGGGTGTTTGAATTAACTGAGAATAAGTTTCAATAAGCTGTTCAACTAATTAATGTCAAGCTGGAACCTACTGCTAGAGCACTTCCTGACTGTTAAAGTGCTATTCTAGTAAAAACAGTGATAGTTTCAAGTAGGCTGGCGTGTTAAGGTTGATGAATGCTTGAATTTATATTGTCCTTTCTAATGTCCCTCATATTTTGCATTTTAGGGACCACTATCGGCTACCACAGACTTTTGGCCCATCGCTCATTTCGCTGCTATAAGGCAGTGGAATATTTTTTTGTAGGCTGTGGCTATTTAGCCTTACAAGCGTCGCCAATCTGGTGGGCGTCGATGCACCGCATCCACCACAAATATTCTGATCAGGAAAAAGATCCCCACGCCATGCTGCATGGTTGGAGACGGGCGGTCTACGGATGGATTTTCGACAAGCATTATCCTGAATATCTCGACAAGAATTTGGTATCACCAGATTTAGTGAACGATCCGATTTATCGCTTTCTCGACTGTAATGGTGACGTGCAAAAAGGTCACTTGTTGAATGGATTCTTGAACTTTCTTTTTCGATTCGCGATGTTGCCCTTGTTTGGATGGAAAATAGCTTTAGGCTCGCTGCTTGCAGGTCTTGTGATGCAGCAGATTACGCTGTGGTTTAATGTTGTATCGCATATGCCTCAGTTCGGCTACAAAAATTATGACACCACAGATGATAGCGCAAACGTTCCCTGGTTGACTGTTTTGACTCTGGGAGAAGGGCTGCACAACAATCATCACGCTGTTCCAGGTTCCGCCAATAATTCAATGAAAAAAGGCGAAATTGATATCGGCTGGCTTGTAATCAGAGCTATGCAAAAAGTAGGATTGGTTCAGTGGGCAAACGACGGATTCGCACATCGCCTTGAGTTGCAGATGCGCAATACCAAGTCTATTGAAACAGCTCCGTCTCCAGGTCCAGTTCCAGTTCCAGTTTTGATACCAGTTGGAGCAGGCGAAGACTAATTCAAGCGCAGATTGCTCAATGTAGTCTTATTTGCACCCGAAGATATTTTTATTGCCACAAAGTATTCTTTGTCTGTCTTGGGCAAAGCTATTGAAAATGTGTTTTCTAAAGGCACGGGGCTGGTTTCATAGAGGATATTTCCATCTTCGTCTAACAAGGTCAGAGCGATAGTGCTGTTCGATTTACCCAGAGAATCGACATTGCCATCGATACTGATTTTGTTTTTGTATTTATCAAATGAAAGTAGAAATCCGTCTGTGACATCAAAGGTCGATTGCAATTCTTTGCCTGTAGGTTCATAGGCTTGGGTACTGGATATCCAGGCGGGTTGACCATAAATCGGATCAGGTGCGATTGATTTTTTTATAGAAACAAGAGTTTTGACAGCTGTCTTTATAGTGGTAATTCGCCTTCTTTTATAAATGCCAATATCGGACCCGTCGTCGAGTCTTACTGTAAATGGAGACTTTTCAAAGTCTTCGCTTATCGGCCATTTCTTGTCGAAGCAATCGAGGATGCAACTTAGAATGGTTGAGTGTTCAGGTTTGTACATTGGAATAAATGGATGAGCAAGCACTACCGAGTTGCATGTAAGCAGTGCTCCAAGCGGGATTGTGTCTCGACTGTTTAAAATTGGCGGTTCGATGTATTTTGGAAAATCATCGTTGCGTTTGTTGATTCTTTGATAGTTACGCAAAATATCGGGACATAAAATATGATTGCCAGAGACTATGAATATCGGCTGAAAGGCTCTGCCCATGCCAAGTAATTCTTTCAATAACAGTCCCATTTCTTTTTGATCGTTTCTTGAAAGCGGGCCAAAATTCGCACTGACTAACCGACCCGAAAAACTGCCGTCGTTAAGCGCCATAGTAAGCATTCCAAAGCGCGTAAGCCCCTTTGGAAGATTGTTATAAGGCAGAATTCCAAAGGCAAAATTGAGCAAGAAAAACGGGACTAATAGTGCTGCAGCGAGTTTTTTCGCGCTGTTTATGAGCACATAAATCAGGGCGCTACAACCTGTCACTATTAGTGGTGCAGCATACAATAGATAATGAATAGCTAGATGTTTTCCAAATAACATCCAGTCAAGCACCATTAATATGCCCAGTGCCACCAAGCTGTTTAATTTCTTATGGTCGAATAAGTCGCTCTTAAATGCCAGAACAATTCCAGTAACGGTCAAAAGCCAGGTGACTAAACCGAATCCACAAATGTAGTAACCTGCAATTACAGTGGGGTCGAATACGCAAGCCGTTTCATAGAGTTTTAAAAATGGCTCGGAAAATATGCTCATTACAAAACCAATTCCAACTGTCAAAAGAAAGACAACTGAAATGAAAGCAATTTTGCTCAATTGCCATATGGTAAAGCGCAAGTCTTTTTTGTCTTGATAGAAAACAGCAAAAAAACTGGTTGCGGCGGCAATTGCTCCGTAGGCATAATGTCTTCTTATAAACGGAGCCAGAGCAAGAAAAATTCCAGTTGCTAATGTGTTTTTTAGTGTTGGATTTTCTTGCATTTTCTGACAAAAGTAAAAAGACAAAAGCAAGAAGGCGAAAGCAATACAGTCGGGATATCCCCGCAGACTGCAAGCCCAGATCGCTGGTTGACTCATGAAAATAGTGAAACTTATCCAGAAGATTCTATTGCTCTGAGTTTTGAGCGTGTAGTTAATCAGGCTGGCTAAAAGAATCGCTGCTGGAATTTGAAAAAGCACTACCTGACTGATTATAAAAGCATAGCGGTTGTCACCAAAAATCAGTGAAACAGGCAGTAGCGGGATTGTAAAAAGAAAGTTGTATAAGAGTTTGGTCGAATAGACAATCAGGGCTAATCCGGTAAGTGGATTTTCTATAAGTACATCACGAACCGTTTTTAAAATGAACTGGTAATAGTTGTAATCGCTCCAGTACAAGCCTGATTCGGCTGACAGGTACATTGTCGTTATACCAGCTGAAATCAAAATCGCTGCGACAATTGCAAGTACAGTCGATGCATTAAGCTTTGGCATTGGCGCTCCTCAAATTGTAAAAGGAGAGCAAGCTCAAAGCAAGAATGAGCGGGAAGAAAAAGGCTATGGGAGCCAGTTCGTGACCTAGCGCATAATTGGCAATCCATGATGCTACAGGCGTAAGTAAAAAGATTGTGCACCATATGCGGTATGACATTGGTTCGCTCGATAATTTCAAAATGGACAAATTCTTGAGCGTGAGCACTGCTGCCATCGATAAAAGCAAGAAATCGAAAACGTGACAGTGGGGGCTGAGCAAAACAGCCAGACTTATTGTAGCTGCCCAAAGCCAGCCAAGATTTTTTTCATCGCCTTGATATTTTTTCCAGATAAAAAACATGGCAATAAGCGACGAAAACATCGCTGCCGAAGTATAAGTTAGAGAATCGTGAATCGAGAGAAACTGAGCTAGAATGCCGCGCAAGCTTATCATTACTTGTGGATTTACACCGATAAAGCCTGCATACGATTCAGCTTTTTTGACGATGCTTGGATAACTTATTACGTTGTCTGCTCCAATTATCAGCGATGCAATTGCAAGCAGAACACATTCTGTAACAGCAAATGCGGCAAGTATTTTCATTCGCTTGCCAGCCAGGGCTGGCAATAACATCAAGAACATATATTGCGGTTTGAAAGTGGCAAAGCTCATGAATACGCCAGAAAAAATGTCGCGTTTTTTCAAAAAACATAAAACATAAGCACAAAGCCAACCCAGCAGCCAAAATGTCGTGTTGCCATGCCAGATTAAACTGTAAGCAGGAAAAGAAGCAAGCACTCCAAGCAAGAAAAGCAGGCGATCTCTTTTTGATAAAGAACCGCATGAACCCAATGCATACAAAGACGCTAATCCAAAAGTTGTCTGCAAAACGCACCAAAGAACGTAGGAGAAATTGGCTGGTAAAAGACTTATTGGATATAGGAAGGGAAAAAAGTTTGGTGGTTGTTGATTGTAGAAGACTTCGTTTGAAGAAAGTGGCGCCACCAAATTATTGAACCAGAGGCGTTGTCTTTCAGGGTTATAGACATTGCAGCTGTCGAGATGAGAGCGGGATAGTTCGCTTGCTTGATAGTATTGAAAGAAGTCAATAACATGATATTTGTTAGTCTTTTTGTCGATGAACCAGCGAGCGTCCGACAATGGCACAATTAGCTTGTGCGCGATCATAAGGCATGAGAAACTGAGTATGACAAATGCAACCAGCCGAAGAGCTACGCTCTTGAATCGGTCAAATCGTGAGAAAATTGCAGTATCGGTCATCACTTCAATTCTAGTTTAAATAAGCTAAAACGCGAAGGAAATCATGCCTGAGTCCATCGACTCAAATTACAAACTCAGTGTTGTCATCCCTATGTACAACGAAGAAGCTGGCGCCGCTGAATGTGTGCGCCGGGTGGATAAAGTAGTCTCTGAAATGGGATGCCAATATGAGCTGATATTCGTAAATGATGGCAGTCGCGATAAAACTTTGAAAGTTCTGCTTGAATCAAAAGAAAAGAATCCGCATGTCCGAATTATAGATTTGAGTCGCAATTTTGGACATCAACTTGCTATACGCGCGGGAATCGAACACGCAACAGGCGATGCACTCATTGTCATTGATGGCGATCTGCAAGACCCGCCTGAACTTTTCCCAGAACTTGTAAAAAAATGGCGCGACGAAGGGTATGACATCGTCCATGCAAGGCGCAAAACCAGGCAGGGAATTTCAGCTTTTGCCGATGCACGTGCCAAACTTTTTTATCAAATACTATCTTCGATATCTACAGTGGATATCCCGCGTGATGTTGGTGATTTCAGGCTGATTTCCAAGCCTGTGATTGAGACTTTGAAGTCGATGCGTGAGCAGCAGCCGTATGTGCGCGGTCAAGCCGCGTGGGTTGGATATCCTTCCACTATTATCGAATACGATCGCGAAAAACGTTTTGCTGGAGAGCCGCAATATACACTAATTAAGCTATTGCACCTTTGTTTTTCCGGTATTTTTGGCTTCTCGCGAATGCCGCTCCGGCTTGGTATTTATCTGGCTTTGACTTTGTTTGCGGTTGGGATTTTATTCATCGTACTTTTATTGATTTATAAAAATCGAATCATAGCCTGGGCACCATCTGTGATAGCAATTAGTTTTGTCGGTAGTTTGCAGCTTTTTGCTATTGGTATCATCGGTGAATATTTGGCAATCGTTCTTGATCATTCTCGCGGACGCCCACTGTATGTGGTAAAGAACGAGTATTAAAGGAAGCGACGTCATCGAAATTTCCGCCAAGCTAAAGAAGGCTTTAGACAAGTATCTTTCAGGTCCACCTGATCTGGTTTTTGATCCTGAATACGACTTGAAAGAAGTCGCAAGAGAGAAGCAATTCTTGCCAGTGATTTACGATATGAGTGGAGTGCTCGTAATTCTGTTGACTGGACAGATTGGTTGGATCGACTATGGTCCTTTTGGCGGCTGGAAAAAAGAGACTGACACCAGAGTGATTCGAATTGCCTGGTTTAAAGCAAGTCAAAAATATTCTTGTCTGAAAGAATTTAGCCCGACGCGTCCAGCGAATGCCATGATTTGTCAAGTATGCAAGGGCGGTGGCAATATCAACCATCCGTCTAATGGATTTTTGTGCAAGTGTGGTGGACTTGGTTGGATTCTGCCCGGAGAGTAAAGCAATTGTCTTTATGGATATCTTCGATCTGGAAATTGGTTTCGATTTGGACTCCATCCCAGAGCTATTTGCAATAAAAATGGAATGCCAGTGCATATGAGCAAAATTACTACTGGTGGCGACCACCCACGCAAAACTACTGCTTGCGAATGGTCTTTAGGATCATAATAAACAACTACCAGCTTGCCTATTTCGGGATCGACCCCATTTATGACTGTTTTGCTTTGTCCCGGACGGCTGTGGCTAATAGAAACATGTAATCGGTGCTCTAGCAAATTGAGCAGATTTTCGTTGTCTGTTGAATAAAGTTTGTTGCCTACCGCATACTGGATAGTGCGTCTTGATACTGTGTTCGACCTGACTATTCCGTTCGTTGGTATCCAGCTGTTGGTTTCTCGTGCTAGTGCCCCAAAGGCAACAAACATGACCAGGGCGAGGATAGCAAAAAAAACTTTAAAAGACTTGCTCATTTAAGGCAAAACCTGACTGCGTTTTTCAATTAACTCTTTGCGGGCTATTGCGCGTGCACTACCTTCCAGTTTTAAGGCTTCATCGGCTTTTCCTGACAATCTAAGTAATTTGCTCATGTCAAGCATGCAGCATGCAGTAAGTGGATTACGGTCTCCACATGCGCCGACCAGGCTGGCTAGAGCCCAGTAATAAACTTTGAGCGAATTTGCAGTCTTGTTCTGGCAATAAAGCATAAAGGCTAAATCGTTTAGACGAAGAGCCACTTCAAGTGTTTTTGCGTCTTGCGGTAGCGAGGGCAAGCTCTTTAGATATTGTGTGTCGATAGTGGTTGCTTGAGGATTTTGTTCTTCTGAAATTAAAGCTAAGAGCAGATCTACGTGCTGCAATTTGTCGTGACCAGGATCTGATTGATAAATTCTGGTGTAAATATCACGTGCTTTTAGCAGAAGCGGTCGTGCTTTGTCGTAGTTTTTCTGAGCGATGAAAATATAGGCTAGCCAGGTCAGGTCTCTTGCAACGCTTGGATGGTCGGGACCCAGTGATTTTATGTCTGTTTCAATCAGGCGTTCATAGAAAATAATACGCTGATTCTGAATGTCCTGAAGAGCTGCAAAATCAGAAGATTTTCCCGGAATAGGATTAATTTCTATTCTAGGCAAATTAATTTGTGAGCCGATATGGTCACTGCCTGTGATACCAGTTATGTGTTGGATGTCCGGGCGTTCGCCGCGCTCTATACGATCAGCAAGACTGGCTGAAACGCCTGTGCTAAAGGTGGTTTCGTTTGTCGAACCTTTTTTATGAAAGACGCCTTGCTTGTCTTTTAGCAACTCGGTTTCTAAGACTGAAGTTCTGATAGAGGCGTTATATTCGGTTTTGAGTAAAAGACTGATGTGGTCGATTAAATTGTTTTCGAGAAACTCGCTTGAAGAGAGGCTTTTCTGTTCCATCGCTATTGATGTGACTTGTAAAAACATGTCATCGGCGTCTTTAAAATTGCCTTGTTTTACGTATACTCGCGCAATGCGATGCATGCAGTCAGCGCAAGTAAGATTGTGACATTCGCCATTGGTCGAGCTAATTGCAAGGGCTTGATTGTAGAATTTGAGCGCTTTTTTATAGTCACCTTCGTTCTCAAAAATATCGCCGAGCATGAGCAGGTCAGGCACTAGTCTCAAATCATTTTTGCCATAAGCTTTTTGCAGTTCTTTCACTGCTTTTTTATAGAGCGGGATCGGTTCGTAAATCTGGTCTTCCAGATAAATGGTCTTGGCTAGGCTCTCAAGGCAAAGCGCCATTTCTTCGTGCGTGTACGCAGACCGCTTGATTTCTTTGAGCGCCTGGCGGAAGCTGTCTTCGGCTTTTTCGAGTTGTTTGTGATTGAGATATTCCTCGCCTTGAATCAAGCTTGTTTTCCAGTTTATATCGGCAGATATACTCGCGACCGGGCAACCTAATGCGATCGATAGAGCAATGAATAAATTGAGACCTTTGCTCAATTTTCGTCCTCCCAGGGATATTTGCGTTGGAAGTCAATCCAGCCGTTCAGCTTGTAAGGTACAGGCGAGCCGTTGTCTGGTGCAATCGAAAATCCGCCGTTGTTAACAGGATCTGCTTTGTCTGGCACCCAATCGTCAGGTGCGGCTTCGGGCAATCGAGATAATTCTCTCATCAATTCTTCGTCAGTTAAAAATTCTTTTCGTCTTTCTCTGCGGCGGTCTTCGCGTTCTTTGTCATGAATGTCCAAATTGTCCTGGCGATCTGCTTCTTTGGGACCGATTGATCGCATGTCATTATCTAAAGTGTCAGAAAAATCTTTCTTGTCGAAATCGTGTGAGACATCGAATTCGCGAAAGCGCGAGCGCAGTTTGGAGCGACGTGCATCCTCCATATCGTCGTCTCTTTTCATGAGTTTCATTCGTTCGGCTTTGTCAGTCTGGTCTGCAAAATTGAAGAGCTTGTCGATATCTTTATCCATTTCGACTTCCTGGATTTTGCGATAGTCTTTGTAGCCCGCTTTGCCGTCGTTTATTTGAGCAAACGCTCCGCCTGCTGAATTCAAGATGGCAAGCAGAAGAAAAGAGGTGGCGATGGCAATTTGTGGTCGCACTTATAAAATCCAGCGTGGGCTTGTGTATTCTAAACCGGATTTAAGCGCATTTCATACTTAGCTTATATGAGTTAAGTAAAATTAGCTCTCACAGCTTTTGAACAAATGAAATTACCAAGCCTTACCAGAAGACTCTCAGGAGTGATCTTGATCACTGTGTTTTCGGTATGTTCTATTTTGGGTTCTGTCCCCGCATATGGTGCCGGGCGCGAAGTGATACCAGCTGAAATAAATTTTCAGCCAATCAGACCAACCAAAGCTGTAACACTACGCGAAAGTGTCGAGTTGTCTTTGCGCAATTTTCCATCGATTCAACAAAAGTTTTTCAAATTGCGTGCTGCCAAAGCCAATGTGTCGCTTGCGAAAATGCAATATCTTCCAAACATAAACGCCGACATTCAATATTCGGGTGTCACGCCAAACCGTGTCGCAAGCGTTGTTATGAACAATGTATCCGGTTTTGATACTGTTCCTGTAGATTCGGGGCCATCGGTGCAAAGACAATCTTTCAAACCCGTCGTGAACAATTTGCAAGGTTTGAACTTGAACTGGCTCATGGTTGACTTTGGTCTGCGCAGAGCCAATGACGATTTTGCCCGCGCCGATGCTCGCACAGCACGTGCTGATGTTAGCCTTACTAAACTAGACGTTGCTTTTGCCACTGCAGATTCTTTCTTCCATGCAGCAGCAGCCAAACAGGCTATAATCGCACGCAAAGCTTCGCTCGACAGGATGGAAGCCGCACAGCTTCGAGTAAAAACTCTTGTAGCGCAAGGTTTGCGTCCTGGTGTTGATGCTGCAGAACTTGATTACGAAGTATCGAAAGCAAAAATTGCTCTTATAAAAGCTGAGAAAGATTTTCGCATGGGTCTTGTAGACCTGGCTGAAAAAATGGGCATCACTACTCAAGATCTGGATATTGTGTCTGATCCGATTATTCGCCCGCCAATGGAAGACACGGTTGATGTAGAGCGGCAAATGGATTTGTCGTCACACCCGCTTGCAAGATTCAAGCTTGCTGAAAAAGACAGATGGCGAGCCAAACAATTAGTGTTGGACAAAGCATATCGTCCTCACATGTGGCTCAACTCATCGGTCTGGGGAAGAGGTTCTGGAGACAACACCAATCCCATTAGACCTGTGCTTGGTGGCGCCATGCCTCAGGTTTTCAACTATATGATTGGTGCCTCGGTCAGTTTTCCTTTTATGGAATATTTCCCTCTCAGGGCCCAGAAAGATATGGCTCGCAGCAACGAACTTGCAGCTAAAGCCGATTATGATCAAGCAATGCTTTTGCTTGAAAAGAAAGATGCAAACAGCAGAATTCTGCTCCAGCAGTCACGCAAAGTGGCAGATGAAACACCAAAACTGGTAGAGGCTGCCAAAGTAAAAGAAATAAACTTGATGAAGCGATACAGTGTTGGCTTGACCAATGTGGTATCACTTGCCATTGCAGAAGAGAATCTCGCTTCGGCTGAAGTGGAGAATGCCATTGCCCAGATTGAGGTCTGGAGGTCGATACTGGCATTAGGATACGCGCAGGGCGACCTGCAAAATTTCTTTTCTCTAGTCAAAATTGCCGAAGGTCAGGCAACAGAGTAGGAATGAGGGAAGTTTAAGTATGTGGATTGTCTCATGGGCGATGAAGCGACCGATCACGATTGTGGCTGCGGTCATTAGCATCGTTCTTATTGCATTCATGTCTATAACCAGCATGAAGCGCGATATCTTCCCCGATTTAAAAGTCCCAGCGATTTATGTGATCCAGGGCTATGGTGGAATGTCGCCGCAGCAGATGGAAGGCTATATCACTTCCACGTATGAAATGTTCTTTCTTTATGTGCCCGGAATCGAGCATATGGAGTCACAGTCGATTCAGAATTTGACTCTCATCAAAGTCTTCTTCCAACCCGATACCGACATGGCAAGCGCTATGGCTGCAATTGTGGCAATGGCGAACCGCGCAACAAGTCTTATGCCACATGGGACTTATAACCCGTTCGTACTTCGATTCGACGCAGGAAGTTTGCCTGTAGGACAGCTTGTGCTAGCGTCTAAAACTAAGACTGTTAAGGAGCTCGAAGACCTTGCCTATACACGTATAAGACCGATGCTGGCAACTGTGCCTGGTGCTGAAGCGCCGCCACCATTTGGTGGAAATATCAGGTCTATTGTAATCAGTGTAGATGCTGACAAATTGCGAAGATATAACATTTCAGGCGATGAAGTAATCAAAGCGCTTGAAACAGGCAATAAAGTCTTGCCGTCGGGCAACGTGCGTACAGGCGATTATATGCGCATCGCGCCAGTCAATTCTGATTTGCCAGACATTCATCAGCTCGATTATTTGCCCATTCGCACCGGGCACGGACCACAGATATTTATGAAAGACATAGGCGTGGTCGAAGACTCTTCGGATATTCTTGCCGGTTATGCACTGTTTCAGGGGCATCGAACCGTTTATATACCTGCTGTAAAACGCGCTGATGCGTCAACTGTTTCTGTTGTAGATGCATTACAAGCATCGCTTTCTCGAATGAAAAGCGTTTTACCAAAAGATGTCGACATCAGTTATGAATTCGACCAATCGAAATATGTTCGCGAAGCTATCGAAAACGTTTTTCACGAAGGTTTGCTTGGCACTATTTTGCCTGGTCTCATGATTCTATTGTTCTTGAAAGACTTACGCAGCACGCTGATTGTCGTGACCACAATTCCGTTGTCGCTCTTGTCTGCTATCGTTGGCTTGAATCTGACCGGTCAGACTTTCAACTTGCAAACATTAAGTGGCTTGGCTCTGTCTATTGGCATTCTAGTAGACGAAGCAACTGTTTGTATTGAGAATATCCATAACCACTTGGCTGCTGGAGAAGCGCTTTCTCGCGCTGTTTATAACGCTTGCGTCGAAACAATGGTGCCGCGATTACTTGCCATGCTGTCAGTTGTAGCGGTATTTATTCCGTCTTTCTTTATGACCGGAATTACTCGCGAATTGTTTATCCCACTGTCTCTGGCCGTGGGTTTTGCAATGGTGGCATCGACTACTCTTGCCTCGACAGTGGTGCCAATTATGGCTGTCTGGATATTGAAAGCCGAGCACAAAGAAGCAAAACGCGATTTCATGGATGTTCTCAAAGACGTGCTTGGTGGCATACTCAAAACCATTTTGCCTATAGCGCCAGTAATTGTCGCTGTGTATTTGATGGTCGCTGTCACCGGGGTAGTATTCTTATACGACAATATAGCAAAAGAGTTGTTTCCCAATAATGGAAGCAAACAGTTTAGAGTGCGAGTCTCGGCTCCAACAGGTATGCGTGTAGAGGCTTTAGAAGCTCGTGTTCTGAGAATTCTAGATGAAGTAAAGCAAGAAGTCGGTGCTGCAAACGTCGAGAAAACGCTTGGCTACGCCGGTCAACAGCCTCCTATGTTCCCCATCAGCTCAGCCTTTTTGTGGACGTCAGGACCGCATCAAGCAGTTTTAGATGTCCAGCTTAAAGAAGACTGCAAAGTCGATATGTCTGGGCTCAAAGACAAGTTGCGCCAGCGTTGCGCCAAAGCAGTTCCCGATACTGTCTTATCTTTCGAGCCTGGTGATCTGGTAAGTCAGATCATGAACCTTGGCTCACCCACACCTATAAAAGTGCAAGTAATGGGGCCAAATATGGTGGCAAACAAGTTATTTGCCAAAAAGATATTGGCCGAGCTGAAGAAAATTCCTAACCTGCGCGATTTGCAGTGGGGACAACCACTCGACTATCCGTCGGTTCAAATAGACATCGATAGAGAAAAAGCCGGGCAGTTAGGCGTAACTCCAGAAGACATAGGCATGTCACTGCAGCCTGCATTTTTCTCTAGCCGCTTCGTCAACTTGAGCTTGTGGCGTGATAAAGATTCCGGATTTTCTTATCAGGTTCAAGTTCAGGTACCTCAAGATCAGATCCGCTCCAAAGAAGATATCGAAAAATTCCCGACTATGAAGAGTCGTAAGAGTATCGAAATGTCTGAGTATAAAGACAAACTCGAAGACCCTGATACCAATCGTTATTATCCTGATCACAAGACGCTTCGTCCGCAGCACCCGCTCATTTCTGACGTAGCCAAAGTAGAGTATGGAACGACTGATGGGGAGTTCGATAGATACAATATGATGCGGATGGTATCACTTACCGCCAATTTGTCTGGTGACGATCTGGGACGCGTGGGCGAGTCTGTCAAAGCTGCTGTGCGAAGAGCAGGCAAGCCACCACAGGGTGTGTTCGTCGACGTGGCAGGTCAAGTGCCTTTACTTGAAGATACTTTTTTCCACTTGCTCACTGGTCTTTTGCTTGCTGTGGTAGTAATCACGCTTATGCTTCTTGCTTATTTCCAGACCGCACGCGTTGTGCTAATAGTGATGTCTACGGCCCCAGCAATTTTGCTAGGTGTTTTGAGCATGCTTACTATTACTGGAACTACACTCAATGTGCAGTCCTTTATGGGAGCGATTATGTGTATTGGTGTTGGAATTGCAAACGCAATTCTGTTAGTTGTATTTGCTGAGCAAAGTCGTATGACTGGCATGAATTCACGAGACGCTGCGGTCCATGGTGCCCAGCAGCGCATGCGACCAATTCTCATGACCTCTATAGCTATGGTGGCAGGTATGATACCAATGGCACTATCCGCCGGACAGAGCGCTCCTCTTGGACGTGCCGTCATAGGCGGTTTGACCATGTCTACGCTTTCTGTATTAACAATTTTGCCGCTCGTTTATTCGATGGTGCAAGCAAAAGCATCTATCAAATTGCCCTCCGTCCACCCCGATGATTTACCTCAAGGTCCAACTCATGACGCATAGTATGCCCAGTCAAGCCAACAAACCCGAAGAGCCGGGATGGAAAGAAATGTTCAGTTTCAAGAACATTATTTTTATCATCATCGTTTTAGCCGCGGCCGGAGCTGCTTTCTATTACATGTGGCAGAAGAAAAATGAACCGCTCGTGCAAGACACTGCTAAGCGCGATTTTCTAATTTCTGTTCCAGTAGTTCCTGTGGTGAAGAAAACGCTTTTTCGCGAAGACCAGCTGCCTGGTGAGATTGATGCCTATCAGGACGTGCTTATTTATCCCAAAGTACCTGGCTTTATCAAAGAAATAAAAGTCGACCGTGGCTCTATCGTCAAGAAAGGCGACCTTATGGTTCGCATGTATGCGCCTGAGTTTCTTGCTCGTCGCCACGAAGCAGTCGCTAAAGTTTCTATGGCTAAAGCAGCACTATCTGCCGAAGAATCTAAATTGCAAGATTTGAAAGCAGAATTGCAAAAAAAGAAAGCAAATCTTCTTGCTGATGAATCTACTTATCAAAGAGTTTATGCCGCGTCATTGGTGCCAGGAGTTATTGCAGATAACGATGTGGTGCAATGGGCTCAAACAGTTCAAGTGGATAGGCAAGATATAAACGCAGTGACAAAGCGCGTAAACGCAAAAGACCATGAAGTCTCTATGCGCAAAGAAGAAGTCGATGCAATGGTGAAAGCATTCGAAAGTTTTGCTGATATTGCATCTTATCTTGAAATTTACGCACCGTTTGATGGTTATGTAACCGAGCGCAAACTACACATAGGCAGTTTCGTCGGACCAGACGGAACTGGCGCCTATCCACCCATCTGTCGACTCAAGCAATTAGATTTGCTTAGAATAATTTGTCCTGTTCCAGAAGATCTGGTATCAGGTGTCATCATTGGCTCACAAGTCGAATTTACCGTCTCGACTTTTCCTGGCAAAAGGTTCAAAGGTACAGTGGCTCGCATAAGCAACAGTTTGGACAAAGAGACAAGGACCATGCCTGTTGAGCTGAATTATCTAAATCCAGAGTTTAAAATTGTTCCAGGGATGTTTACCAAGGTCTACTGGCCATCGAGACGTCCGCAAGAGAGTATGTTCGTGCCGATATCATCTGTGGTGTCAACTCCGTTAAATACATTCGTTTGCAGGATCGACGGCGATCGTGTTGACTGGGTCAACGTCAAGAAAGGACAGATTATGGACAATCTGGTCGAAGTCTTCGGCGATTTGAAAGTTGGAGACAAAGTTGCGGTGGAAGGAAGCGAAGAGATGGAGAATCAATCTCGTGTCATTCCAGTTGAAAAGTCGGCTAAGTAAGTTTTAAACGCCTGGTTTAAGCTTAAATGTCATCAATTCTTCATCTAAAGCGCTCTCACCAATCTTGAGTGCCTCGCTTTCAACGCCGTAAGTTTTAAAACCCAAAGACAAATACAGATTGCGCGCTGCTTCTTTAGTAGTCACAACGCTCAACATCAAGTGCTCTAAATCTGGTATTGTCGAAGCGCGTTCGAGCGCAGCCGACATTAGCGCTTTGCCTAATCCCTGGCCGCGCCCTTCTGGCGCAACATACATACCCCAGATGATTCCTTTGTGACGCATTTTTTGACCCTGTCGGCGAAACATTCCTATCATGCCAACCAGATTCGGATTGAAAGCACCAATTACAAACGAATCATTTGAGTTCGAAAGACGCTTAGCGACATCTGCAATTGGCGTATCGACCGATTCTTCGTAAGCAGCTCCAAATGATTCGGGCTCTTCTTTTAGTGCGCGAAGTCGCAATTTCCAAAATGAATCTGCATCCCCTTCATTTAGTTCGCGAATAATTGGTTTACTCATTGCCTGACCATTTAAAACTTGCTGGATATGGCTCGACTGCAAACTTTATTTTGCGTGGTACGGTGGGATCGACTGAGCGAGCTTTTTGTATTAGCTCTTCTACTTTCATAGTCTTGCCTAGCTGGTAAAAGAGCGATGCTTTGCCAACATAATACTGAGCGCGATTCGGTTCAAGACTTATAGCCGTGTCATAGTCGCGAATAGCATTGTCAACTTTCATCATTTTCTGAAATACTTTTGCGCGTTGATAGAAGTATGCAGAGTTAGTCGAGTCGCTGCGAATCTGCTCATTTAGAGCGGTTAGCGATGCTTTGATATCAGGTCCGTGATATTCATCGGCTCCAGGAAAAACACCGCTGGGTTGGCTTTGTACTATTATTTGATTGTCCTTTTTGACTTCGCTAAGCCAACTTGGCTCAGTGAGCGGTTCTTTATAATCCCCAAGGGTGGAAAGGTCCTCGATATATCCGTTTGGATAAAGTGAATCCATTGCTGTCTTGTAGTAACGAACGCAGCCTTCGTAGTTTTGTTTTACTCCAGCCTTTGCACTTGCAGTACTTTTGAAATAGTTGAATGCAAGCTCCTGGTTTAACTCGATTGCTTTCTTGTAGTCTTCGATTGCTGCCTTTTCGTCTTGGGTCCTTCCATTAGTCGTTCCGCGCCAGAGGTAGGCACTGGCGCTGTTTGGTGCAATCTCAAGTGCTCTGGTGAAATCTTTTCGGGCTTCTTGAAAGTTATTTTGCTTGTAATAACATTCACCCCGACGCAGGCAGGCGATACCGTTTTGACCATTCGTGGCGATGGCTTCTGTAAATGCATTGATTGCACCATCAAGATCTCCACGTGACATGCTTTTGCGGCCTCGCTCATAGGCTTGATCTAATCCGCCGTTTGCGAAAACCGGTTGCCAAAGGGATAGCAAAGACATAGAGAGAACAAATAATTTTGTAAGCTTCATGATTTTTTCTGACTCGCTATTTTTCCAATTATTTCGTAGCAAAGTATACAGCCCCTGCCCGCTGATAGATTTTCTTTTGCTGATCAGATATTCTTATTTTCCTGGAGAAACTCATGGCTGGGGATGATAGAGGACACTTTAATCCGGCGGACGATGTTGTCGTATTTCGACAACTCTTCGATTTAATGCCCCAACTAGGCTGGACTGCTCAACCAGACGGCTGGATCGATTATTACAACAAAGGCTGGTACGACTATACCGGCAGCACTTACGAAGATATGAAAGGTTGGGGCTGGACTTCGGTTCATGACCCAAAGTGGCTTCCAGTATGCATGGAAGCTTGGACTGAAGCTATCAAAACAGGAAAACCCTGCCAAGTTGAATTTCCTTTACGGCGACACGATGGTGTTTTCCGCTGGTTTCTTACTCGCATGAACCCTTTGTTCAACGAGCAGGGGCAGATTGTCCGTTGGGTTGGAATAAATACCGATATTCAAGACCAGAAAGACAAGGAGTCTGAAGAAAAGCAACGCGCACAGGCTCTGGTTGAGTTGGATAGAGCGAAAACTGTTTTTTTCAACAACATCAGCCACGAATTCCGCACTCCACTCATGCTGATGCTAGGACCAATTCAGACGTTGCTCAACGAAAGTGTTGGCGAGCAACGTGTCGAGCTTGAAACTTTGCGCCGCAACGCGTTGCGCCTTCTAAAACTGGTTAATGCGCTTCTGGATTTTTCACGTATTGAAGCTGGGCGTTATGACGCTAAATTTGTTCCTACAGATTTGTGCGCTTTCACCACCGAGATTTGTAGCCTCTTTCGTTCGGCAATTGAGCACGAAGGGCTGACTTTTGATGTTGCTTGCGAAGATTGCTCTGAAAGTGCATTTATAGACCGCGACATGTGGGAAAAGGTAGTTTTGAATCTGGTGTCGAATGCCTTTAAGTTTACTCAAAAAGGAAAAATTTCAGTTCGAGTTTTGCAGACAAAGGACAAATTTCAGTTGATAGTGGCTGATACCGGATCTGGTATCGCTACTTCTGAGCAAGGAAATCTGTTCAAGCGCTTCCATCGCTTAAAAGCTCAAAATGCTCGAACATTTGAAGGTACGGGCATCGGCTTGGCTCTTGTTCAGGAGCTTGTACAGCTTCATGGCGGTCAAATTTCTGTAACGAGTGATGAGGGTGTCGGGACCGAATTCACTGTCGAAATTCCTCGTGGAAGAGCGCACTTACCACCTGATGAGGTAACAGAAGAAGAAAATGCAGCTGAATTAAAGCATTCACAGTCATTTCTAGAAGAAATGAAAACATGGTTCAGTGAATACTCAAATAATCTCAATATAAACCAGTACGACGGACTGAAACAGCACATAATGATTGTCGAGGATAATGCCGATGTAAGAGCATATCTGCTTAGGCTGTTGAATCTTTTATGGTCAGCTGAAGCGGTTCCTAATGGACGTGCTGCTCTGGAAGCTCTTAAAGATCGTGTTCCCGATCTTATTGTGACCGACATCATGATGCCAGATATCGATGGATTTGAGCTTCTGCGCAATATTCGTGCTTCTGAATCATTGAAAAAAGTTCCGGTGATTTTCCTTTCTGCCAGAGCTGGTGACGAAGCTCGTGCTGAAGGTATAGAAGCTGGAGCGAATGATTATTTAGTCAAGCCATTTACTGTCCGTGAGCTTTATGCTCGGGTTGCTGTTCAGTTGCAACAACGATTACTTTCTCAAACGTTAGAAAAGGCTGTGCAAGAACGCACTCAAGAATTGCAAAAGGCTCTTGCCGTAAAAACTCAGTTTTTATCAACGGTAAGTCATGAGTTGAGAACTCCTATGGCTGCAGTGATTGGTTTGGTCGAATTGATGAACGCTATGGCTGAAGACGAGGAGTTCAAGTCGTATAGCCAGACAGCGCTTGAGGCTTGTAAGCGACTTTTGCAAATTTTGAACGATTTGCTTGATGCCTCACGTTTGGAAGCGAATGCCTTTGTCATAGAGAAACGCTCGTTTTCGATTCAGTCAGTAATAGGCGATTTGATTCAATTGGCTGATGCTGAAGCTAAGAAAAAGAATCTGAAGTTATCTTGGAGTGTCGCAGAAAATGTTCCTCCATTAGTTTGTGGTGACGAGTTGAGGGTGCGCCAGATTTTTCAGAACCTGGTCTTTAACGCACTAAAGTTCACGGAGGATGGAGAGATCAAGCTGAGCATCACCTTGGAAAAAGAGGATAATAACTGCTCCGATTTACGATTCGAGGTGACAGACTCTGGAATTGGCATAGCTCTTGATCAGCAAGAGAAAATCTTTGAACCTTTTAGTCAGGCAGATGCATCAACGAGACGTGTTTATGGTGGCACAGGTTTGGGCCTAAGTATTTGCAGGACGTTGACTAAGTTAATGGGCGGC
Organism: uncultured Candidatus Obscuribacterales bacterium; assembly: GCA_964572515.1. Classification (GTDB taxonomy): domain Bacteria; phylum Cyanobacteriota; class Vampirovibrionia; order Obscuribacterales; family Obscuribacteraceae; genus Aved-18. The sequence goes on from CAZNEW010000001.1 coordinate 445,238, forward strand.
GAGATTGGGGTGGTGAGCGCACTTGGAGAAGGTGCGACATTTTGGGTGGTTTTGCCATTTGAAACTGAATTATGCAAGGTCGTGTAATCCTAGTCGTCGAAGATGATCCAATGCTTCAGCTGTCGATGAAAGCTGTATTGAAGCGAATGGGCCATGAAGTACATGTAGTTGGCTCAGGAGAAGCAGCAATCGAGTGGGATGAAAATGAATTGGCACTAGTCTTTATGGACCTGGGCTTGCCAGGCATTCAAGGAGATGACGCAGCACGATTGATTCGCGAAAAGGAAGAAAGAGAAAATCGCAAACGTGTGCCGATAATCGCTTTGACCGGACACGCGAGAAAAGGTGATTGCTTGGCTTCTGGAATGGATGACTATTTGCAAAAGCCAGCTTTGATGAAAGACTTAGAGCTAATAATAAACAAATGGGCGCCTGAGTTAAGCAGCAAGTGACGCAGTTTTCGAATTAGTTTTTGCCTATGCGTGCATAAAAGAATCCGATTAGTGAAGAATCTTTCCACTTCTTTAACTTAGACTGAGCACGAAAAGAGATATAACCTGGCACCAAGCCATCGGGGCGTTTTTTCTGAAAAACGATACGTGCGCTGTATTCAGTAGAATATAAACTGAACTGTTCACCGTCTTTGTAGAAACATTCATCAGAATACCAAACTCCACCTGGGTGTTTCTTTTGATGTGGCATGTTGAATGACTTGCCTTCCACTTCGTTTGATAGAAAGGTAAAACAGATTTTTGGCGCTGATTTTCCGCTTGTAACCGCCCCTTCTATAGTTAGTTGATACTTATTGAGTCTAGGGAGAGGGGTCAAAATGGCTTGTTTGAATTCAAATGGAATTCCATCTAGGGTACCCGAAACCGGTTTGCTGGGAAATTGCATTCGCAAAGCCTCTTGGCACCATGCCGGAGCGCCTGCATTATATTCTTGTGCACAAGCAGGAGTACAAACTAAAACTGGCACCAAAATAAGAATCGATGAAATTGGAATTATTATTTTCATAAGGAGTTTAGAGTCCAGAATACTCGTGAACTTAGATAAGAAGCTAATTATAACTTTTTGCACTTCGGAGTTTTGTGAGTAATTTAGTTCCAACCCCCCGATTGAAGATCACCGCAAAAGCTTCGACATTGGAAGCTTTATTGCAGCTTTTAGATAGTAATTTGGAAGAAGATGAGAAAATTGTCTGGAAGGGGCAACCAGATATTGAAATTGAATCTAAGCGCGCACGCAGTTTACTAATGCCCTTGTTGTCGGTCCTGCTTGGTGGCGCGCTTATTAATGCTGGACTAAGCACTCCTGTCTTAGAGTCAGCATCATCCTCCGGGTTGTTTTTCAAGGTGGCGATGGTTGTTTGTGGCATTGTTTTCTTGCTTTTAAGCCTTGCTGCGTGGTTTTGGCCGAATGAAAAGAAAAAGTTTGCCATTCGCAAACTTTATGCAGTAACAAACAAACGCGTGATTCGGCTCGAACCAAATGGAGCATTAGATCATGACGACAATTGGGAGTGGACAATTGAGTCGTATACTTCTAGCGTACATGAACCGCAGGTAACCCTAATATTTAAATCCGCCGAACATGTGGACATTACTTTCGCTACAGAAAGTACCACTGATGGATTTGACTACCGATGCTTTACTTCTCTTACGAAGGAGCAATCTGTTGAAGCTGTAGATGCTATCAACAAGTTTTTAAATAAGGGCAAATGAAAATACGCCAATTTTCGAATTAGTTTTGGGCTAATCCAGACAGAATGCGATTTGCTTTTGCCTCTACTTGATCTGCATCGCTTGGCTTATCTAGTTTACGCAAGACTTGTGCGTAATCTTTCATACAGGCAGCAAGTAGTGGTGAGTTGCCACCAGCGGCACGAGTGGTGCTTGCAATCGCCCATTCATAGTAAGAGCGCGCAGTATCATACTTACCAGATTGATAATTGAGATAGCCCATTCCGTTCAATATTTTGGCTGTCTCAAGAGAATTTGGACCGAGCGACTCTTGAGCGTTTGACAGTGCTTCGCGATACAAACGAGCTGCAGTGTCATAATTATTCAAGCGCGATTCTATGCTTGCAAGTGATGCTTTGGTATTTATAGTCAGAACATTGCCGCTACCATAGGCACCGTTGTAAACAGACAAGGCGCGCTCTAAAAGCGGTTTTGCGTCACTATATTTTTTCTGAGAAATATAGAGTTGTGCAAGTCCATTTAAGTCGTTAGCAACAGATGGATGATTAGGACCAAGTGAATCTATGTCTGTAGCAATCATTCGCTTGTATTGTGATTCACCAAGACCATATCTGTTTTGAGCAAAAATAGTCTCGTTTACTACTCTGTATGCAGGTGCAAGAGTAGCGTCAGATGTCGGCATACGCATAGCACGCTCTGCCACGCTTTCGTTCAAAATCGATTCTACTTTGCGAGAATCAGTAAGTTGTTTATCAACCTGAGCTTGCCACCATGACCCATTTGCTGGTGTTTGGCTTTTTTCTTTAGGAGAAGAGTCTTTTAAAACATCGTTTTGAAAATCTTTGAGCAAATCTTTGTCTGATTGGTCCTCACCTTTTATCAAGTCACCATAATTGTGCATTATTGCTTTGAGCTGTTCATCAGCTTCTTTGTTGGGAGACTTTGACAAAATCGTTATCGCACGTTTGAAATTTGTGGTGGCTTCTGTGGTGTTACCCATTTTGTTATGGACTCGACCTATTCCGTGTAGCGAATAGGCTGCTTGAGGTGAATAAGGACCGTAATTTTTTTCGCTGTCACTTAATGCCTGATTATAAAATGTCATGGCACCTTGATGGTTACCCGCAGATTCTTCAATCGAGCCAAGTTCCATTAAAACAGCCGAATTTCGTTTCATGCCCTGCAGAATTTTTCGAGCTTCGTCTGCACGGTCAATCAAGGTCAGTGCATGGGCGAGTTTAAGTTTGCAGTTGGTAATATCGTCGGATTTTTTCGATTGTTTTTTAACAAGGGAAAGTGCCTGACGAAAATCTTTCACTGCCGCTTGTGGATTCTGGTCTTGTTCGGCTAATCCTTTCTGATAAAAACCAGACCAGTCTGAGCTGGCTGCAAAAGACAAAGAGCCAGCGGCAAATGGGAGTGCGACAGAAATGGCTGCTATTGCAAGCAGTCGCTTTTTTCTACTTGATGCTTTCTGCTTCACCGTATCTGGTGTCGGTTTTTAAGACGAGAGTAGTGAGCTCAAGCTCTTACTGGCAGGTTCTTCTGCTGCAGTTTCGCCTGGTTCGAGTTTATAGCCCTTCAGCCAGCCTTTGCTGTCGTAAATCGCTTCTCGCAACTCGTCATTCTTGGTGTTTTTGAGTGCAGCTTCGCGATAGAGTGATAGCAATTGCAGAGTGCTCATCAAGCAAACATTTTTCTTCGAAGCAAAGTCGGTGAAGTCTTCATCAGATTCTTCTGCAAGTGAGGTTGGAGCTTTGTCGCTTACTTTACTTACGATTAAAACACCTTTGGGTTCTTTGCCCTTTTCGCACCAGTAGCGGGTTTGCGAAATGGATAGTTGACCTAGATGACTACGCTCGGCATTGGTGTTTGTCCAGATGACGCGAGCTATAGTTACTTTCTGGTCGTCGCCTTCGAGTAACAATTCATTCTTGTCTTCATCGGATTGGGTAACTTTCCAGCCGATCAAGGAAAGAACTTTTTTGCATGCTTCAATCAGTTCGTCACCTTCAGAAACGAGCAGGGTATTTCTTAGACCTTTGGTCAAGCTGGCTTGCCCTTCAATGTCCTTGATTTTGTCCTGGTATTTACGAATCTGGTCGTTGAGCTCGTCTAGCTCTTTGTTCAGACCTTTGAGTTCATCGGCGAAGTAGCGCTTGCACCAATCCGGGACTGTGCTTGGACCTTGTATTGTCATCTCTTCTGCTCCATTTCTCGTGCTGCTGGAAGTATGGGATGAATCTTGAGCGCTGATTTCGGACGTCGTACGCTCTTCATGCGAGTCAGAATGACTGCTCTTGGATTCTTCTTCGGCATTCTTTCCTGAATCTGAACTCTCTATTATGTCAGCAAATCTGTCTAGAGTCTCATTTTGCGACGATTTTTCACTTAAAACAGCTTCGTCTTCTGATTTTTCATCTTCGGCCTTTATTGGCTCTGATTCAGCTTCTTTCTTGGCCTCGATTTCGGGTTCGCTTTCAACTTCTTTCTCTGGCTCTTTCTCGGATTCTTTAGCTTCCTCGGTCTCAGAGTCTTTTTGTGATGCTATTTCGTCACTAGACTCGGACTTGAAATCTGCCTTGTCGAGCGCATCCTTAATAAGGTCCTTATCGCGTTCACGCGATGCTGCAATTTCATCGTGCAGTGGACCAAGCAAATCTTTAACCGAAACTTCTGGCTCTTCGCCATTTTTACTTTCGGCTTCGGCTGATTTTTCGTCATCTTTTTCATCCTCTTTAGATGAATCGGATTTTTCGCTTTCAGAATTTTTACTAGAGTCTTCTTTTTCTTCTTCTTTGTCGCCTTTTTTGCCCTTCTTATCGGGCTTGGCGGAAGTTTCTTCTTGTTCTTTTTTGGCTTTAGCTTTTTCTGCTTCTTCTTTTTCAGCTTCAGCTTTTGCAGCGGCTTCTTTTTCGGCGGCTTCTTTCTCGGCGGCTTCTTTTTCGGCGGCTTCTTTCTCGGCGGCTTCTTTCTCGGCGGCTTCTTTCTCGGCAGCTTCTTTCTCGGCAGCTTCTTTCTCGGCGGCTTCTTTTTCAGCAGCAGCTTTTTCGGCAGCTTCTTTTTCGGCGGCTTCTTTTTCGGCGGCTTCTTTCTCAGCAGCTTCTTTCTTTGCAGCTTCTTCTTTTGCTTCGGCTTCGGCTTTCTCGTCTTCTTTTTCGTCTTTGGCTTCAGCAGCTTCGGTCAAAGAAGTCAGTTTGTCGATAATTTCTAGTTGATTTATGTCTTGAGTGGCGCCGCTAGCTGGTGCGTCCGCTTCGGCTGGATTTAAAACGATTTTGGCTTTTTCGGGCTCGCCTTTTGGTGAATCACCCTCGGCTGTTGCTGGGGACTCGATTACAAACCAGAAAAGAGAAACACCTATTTTGAGGACATCGCCATCATTAATAGGTTCAGGACCGGTAATCTGGTTACCATTTAAAAATGTGCCGTGCCGACTCTTTGCGTCCTGCACAGAATACTGGTTTTCTTCTTTGTTGATTATGAAGTGAAAACGCGAAATCGACTGGTCGCCGGTGATGACGATGTCATTTAAATCGTCCCGTCCTACTCGACAACGAGGGGTAGTAATGGGGATTTTTCTGTTGGAAACCAAATCTACAAGAAAGGCTGTGGGAGCCGAATTTGCTTGTGTTTTGGCGTCGGTGTCCTTATTGTCCATTTTGTCTTTTAATCTAGATACTGAGGTCGAGGAGCAAGCAGGTAAATGCCTCAAACGGCGTCTGCCCATTAGCTGAATCCGAACATCTAATCTGTTCCCCGGGGAGGCGAATATAAACCATTTTGTATCCAAATCGGCTTTTTCAAGTATCTTATCGGACCAAAAAAAGGCTGTGATTTAAGGAAAGTCCTTGCCCGACCATATAAACTTTCGCATACGTAGCAAAAGGCAAAGCAAGAGGCAAGAAATGACCACCGAACTCGCATTAGCTTTCAATGATATGCTCAAAACCTTGGCCTGGTGCAAACAAGGCGACTCAACTCTGGTTGCTGTACACAAGGCTATTCCGGAGGTTATTTTTATGCTCCCCGACCGGGAGGTAAAGGTTTTCCCCGGAGGGGTCGCAATCAAGATGCAAAAGTCGACAGTCTCGCATTTTCAAAAGGCGCATGACGATGGCGAGCCTCTTAATGTGGTTTTGGTCGCAAAGCCCGTTGGTGTGGAAGTTTGGTATCGCAAAGTAGCGCCAACCGAGTTTCCTTATGATGCCTGGTCAGGCGGCGCTGCAAGCGCTTATGAACAGCAACGAGCGCTCATTCCTGCCGAGAGTCTTGGAAACGATTATGCTGCCTTGCATAGCGAGCTTGCTTCAAAATGCAAAGAATGCCCAACCATGATGCCGCCTTATTAGGCACGCAGGCATAATTTAATTTCGAATTTTTTTCAGTGCTTCTCTGAACTCGAGCGCGAGTTCGAGTGCTTTAGCAGGCTTTGGCGAGCGGGTGATGAAATGTCCCATTTTGCGTCGTGCGCGGGCTTGCTCTTTGCCATAAAGCACAATCTCCATGACCGATTCGTGTTCTGGAAGCGGAGCTAAATTCAAGGGTGCACGCTCGTTATTTTTGTTTTGAGCAAGCCACACATCGCCAAGCAGATTCATCATGCAATAGCTGTCCGAACTTGCCGGGATGATTTCGCTCAGTGGTAGTTTGAGCAAAACTCTGGCGAGTGCGTCGAATTGGCTCATTGAGCAAGATTTCATAGTAACGTGTCCGGAATTATGCGGACGGGGTGCAAATTCGTTGATGAAAATTTCGTCGTCGTTCGAAAAGAAAAACTCGGTAGTTAAAAGTCCTGTCACTTTGAGCTTCGATGCTGCATCCAGAGCCATTTTACGAATGCGCGATTCAATCTCGGGTGGAATTTGTGCTGGGACCAGAGTAGTATCCAGAATGTGCTCACGGTGTCGATTTTCCATAACTGGAAAAGCAACTGATTCACCGTCATCGGCGACAGCTGTGATACAGCTCAATTCTATGGCGATGTCAACCACTTCTTCTGCAATGAAGCTCGTGTCTTTCGAATACTTTTGCTCCAATGCTTTCAGTAGCGACTCTAACGTATGCTTGTCTTCGACGAAGAATTGACCGTGACCGTCGTAGCCACCACGAGCGGTTTTTAAAATACATGGATAGACGAGCGACTGATGATTCTTATTTAGTTCGTCGAGATTTTTGAATGATTGGAATTTCGCGTGCGGTAAATTGTTTTTTTCGAGGAATGTCTTTTCTGCAATTCGATCCTGGGTGATGTTCAATACATCGAGACTTGGATAAACAGGCGTTTTAGGCTTGAGCGAGCGAAGCGTGGTGGCATCGACATTTTCGAATTCGTAAGTAATGACGTCGACCGAATTTATAAATTCAGTCATTGCTTTGACGTCATTATATTGCTCGTTGATGGATCTAAAATGAAGACAAGCGGGTGCGGCAGAATCGGGCTCGTAAAAAAGTACTTTGCCACCTAGATTTATGATGCTGCGAGCTAGCAGTAGTCCAAGTTGTCCGCCACCTAAAATTCCAACTGTAGTATGTGTTTGCATTAATTCTTCAACTTGCTGTTTTGTGCGTCTTTTGCTTTTTCTTTGATAAATTCGTCTAGTTTGCTCGCTAACTCTTCGTTGTCTAATGCTAAAAAACGTACTGCAAACAAAGCGGCATTAGTAGCTCCAGCAGCGCCTATAGCGAAGGTAGCAGTCGGAACGCCTTTTGGCATTTGCACGATAGACAAGAGACTATCCATACCTTTTAAGGTTTTCGATTCCACCGGAACACCTAAGACCGGAAGCGGTGTCAGTGCTGAAACCATGCCGGGAAGATGAGCTGCACCACCTGCTCCTGCAATAATTATCTTTATTCCGCGTGATTTGGCACTTTTGGCATATTCGTACATGAGGTCGGGTGTGCGGTGAGCACTAACGACTTTGCATTCAGAAGGTATTTTGAAATCATTCAAAATATCTTCGGCACTCTTCATGGTATCCCAGTCTGATGAGCTTCCCATGATGATTGCGACAAGCGGTTGCGATCCGTTATTTTTCACCGCACTCTCCTTTTAGTGTTTGAAGCAACGCTGACCAGTGAAGAGCATGCTGATTTTGTTGCTCTTGCAAGCCGCGATTACATCTGCGTCTTTAATGCTTCCACCTGGCTGCACAATAATTGAAATTCCAGCTTTGGAAGCTTCGTCGATATTGTCAGTTGCAGGGAAAAAGGCATCACTAGCCATTACTGCGCCTTTTGCATTTTCACCAGCTTGGGTGAGTGCAATTTTTACACTCGCTACTCGGCTTGTTTGACCTATACCAAAACCGAGTGAAACACCGTCTTTTGCTACAAATATCGCATTAGAAGTCAGATGTCTAACAATTTTCCAGGCGAATTCAATATCTTCTTTTTGTGCGTCGCTCAGATTTTTGTCATCGGTTACGCACTCAAACTCGCTTAGTTGTTTTGGTTTCTCTTGCGATTTTTCAAGTATCCAGCCGAAGTCTTGGAGATCGCGCGCTTTTACACTGTCATAAGGAAGTGGTTCGAGAAATTCTTTTTTCACTTCCAGAACGCGAATGTTTTTCTTCTTAGAAAAGGCTTCCAGTGCTTCTTTGCTGAAGGATGGAGCAAGAACTATTTCTACGAATCCTTCAATGATTTTTTGAGCGAGAGGACCGTCTACCTCTGAGGTGAAGCCATAAACTCCTCCAAAAGCAGAAAGTGGGTCTGCATTGTAAGCTTTTTCAAAAGCTTCCATTGCTGTTTTTCCTAATGCCACACCACAAGGATTGTTGTGTTTGATTATGCAAGACATAATTTTTTTGTGCGAAGAAAATTCGCGCAAAATAGTGACTAGACTGTATACATCAAGAATATTGTTTGACGAAAGTTCTTTGCCTTGCAATTGCTGGAAGGGGGAACCTTTGCTTCCAGCGTCATACCAGGCGGCCGCTTGATGTGGGTTTTCGCCATAGCGAAGCGATTGATTTTGCTGCAAGCTTAAGGTTACTTGTTTTGGAAAACTTTCTGTTTCGCCATTTGTTTTGCCTTCAGAGCAAATTCGAGCAAAATAGTCTGAAATTATGCGGTCATAATTGGCAGTGTGTTGAAAAGCTTTGGCAGCGAGTCTTTTTCGAAAATCGTACGAAGTTTTGCCACTGTCTTTGATCTGCGCGAGTACTTCCTTGTATTGAGAAGGATCGCATATTATGTTGACGCGTGAGAAGTTTTTGCCAGCAGCTCTAATCAAGCTAACGCCGCCGATATCGATGTGTTCGATCATTTTGTCTTCAGGCAAGTTCTCTTTGAGTTTCTGTTCAAAAGCATAAAGATTGACTATAACCATGTCGATTTCTTCGATGCCGTGTTCTTTTAATGTTGCTCTATCGTCCTGGGTATCGCGCGATAGTATTCCGCCAAAAACGTTGGGGTGCAAAGTTTTGACGCGACCGCCAAGAATCTCAGGAAAACCTGTTACTTTGTCGATTGAAATACAATCGATTCCCACATCGCTCAAATGCTTGGCAGTACTCGTGGTGCCTATGATTTTGTAATCGGGTTTTATTTTGACCAGTTCTTTGATGAATTCTTCCAGACCTGTTTTGTCCAGAACGCTTACTAAAACCGCCGCCATATTAATCGTGCCTCCTTAGAAGAACTTTGTGATTACCCGAAACTTCAATTGTGGATTCAGACTGTCCTGAGGTTTCTTTTACTTCGCCCATTGTCGACGCTTCAAAACCTGCTTGTACAAACGTTTTTACTACCTGGTCTGCTAGCGCAGCCGGCACTGTTAAAAATAAGCCTATGCCCATATTGAAAGTTTTATACATTTCTTCGATTGCAACTTGCGATGCTAGTGTATCGATTATTTTGGGCATGGCTAGCTTGTTTTCTATCTGAAAAGATACGTTTTTGTTTAATCTGAATAAATTTGTCCAGCCACCACCAGTGATATGAGCAATGCCGTTTATTTGTCCCTTGAATTTATCCAGTAATTCAACCACTGGTTTGCAGTATATTAAAGTTGGCTCCAGAAGCTCAGCTCGCATAATTTCGTCTTTGATGAGCTTGCGCGCAAGCGAAAATCCATTGGAGTGTATTCCACTGGATCTTACTCCCACTATTACATCTTTGGGCTGTATTTTTTCACCAGTAATAAGTTCAGGTTTTTCTACGACTCCCATTGCAAAACCAGCTAAATCGAAATGATCATGACTGTATAAGTCTGGCATTTCTGCGGTCTCGCCTCCAACCAGCAACATGCCAGCCTGGTCGCATCCTTCCACGATTCCTTTAATTATGTCGTCTGAAATATTGTCCTGAATTTTGCCGATTGCATAATAATCGAGAAAAGCTTGAGGGCGTGCGCCTACGCAAATTAGATCGTTTGCGCACATTGCCACAAGGTCTATTCCTATGGTGTCATATTTTTTTTGTTCGATCGCAAGCAGCAATTTGGTTCCAACACCATCTGTGGTAAGAGCGATACCTTTGTTTTCGTCTACCGGATAGACCGACGCATAACCACCTGCACCGGCCCAGAGCTCGTTGTGACCTTTTCTGCCAGCAAGGTTTTTGAGCCTGCCTACAAAGCGGTCTGCTTTTTCTATATCGACTCCAGAGTCTGCGTATGTTTTAGGCTTCAGTTCCATGCTCACTCTCAACTATGACGGGCTATTTGACATGCGTTTCTAAAAATCAATAAGCCAGGAGGGTCGCAAGAAAAGTCTTCGCCTCTGGTTTTCATTCCGGTCCAATTAGGGTGTTGTGTCCATCTAACATAAGCTTCTGGATGCGGCATCATCCCAAGTACAGTCCCTTCTTCGTTTTGCAATGCTGCAATACGCGCAAGACTGCCATTTACATCTTGGCTGTAAAAAAGAGGACAATAAGGAATTAAAGTTTCTTCATCTGGTAGCGATGTGACAATTCTTCCTTCTCCATGACGAATAGGTAATTGAATTTTTTCAAGACCAGCAAAGAAATGCCCTTCTTGCGACGGGGGAATATCGAGGTCTACCCAAGTGTCCAGAAAACGTTTTTGTTCGTTGTGAACAAGACTTACTGTTTTGCGTTCTTTCTGCAAATTTCCAGGCAGCAAGCGCATATTGACGAGCGCCTGGAAACCATTACAAATTCCAATGATTAGTTTGCCGCGCTCCACAAAATCGTTAATTTCTTCTTTGAGACGAGACATGATTTTAAGCGCCAGTACTTTGCCACTTTGAATTTCATCGCCAAATGAAAATCCGCCTGGTAAAACCAGTAAATCTGAGTTAGTCAAAAAGTCGCCTGTGCTAAGTAATCTCGATACGTGATGAGATTCGGCTTCAAAACCGCCAAGACGAAGTGCGTGAACAGTCTCGTTTTCGCAATTGACTCCATCGCCAGCTAAAACTATTGCTCGGGGAGAGACCATCTTAATTCACCTCAAAGATGTCGGTTACGCCATTGTGCCAGGCAGACAACATATCTTGCGCCGATAAATCGATGGTGCTGCCGATTGTAAGTCGCTTGGAGTCGACAACTTCGCCAAGTTTTATTACTTGCACACCAGCTGTTTTTTTCCAGAGAGTTTCGAAACTTGTTTGTTTGTCGGGACTTACACTAACAATAATGCGCGAAGGACCTTCGCTAAAAAGAGCAAACTCATTACCTTCGATATCTATTTTGGCTCCCAGTCCAGAACCAATGACGCACTCAGCAAGGCATACTGCCGCTCCGCCTTCTGAGCAGTCGTGTCCCGAATTAATGAGATTGGATTCGATTGCTTTGTGCAGTTTGGCATAAAGTTTGGGAGCTGCTTTCAGATCGACTTTTGGCAGTTTATTGTCTTGAGTGCCTGTTATTTCGCTGTAGTGGCTTCCAGAAATTGAAGCATCGCCAGCGCTAATAAAATAAATCAAGTCGCCAATTTGCTTGAATTCCATAGATATCGCCTGGTCTGCATTTTGCATTTTGCCCATGGCAGAAATGAGTAAGGTGGGCTCGATAGCGAGTTTTACGATGCCGTCGTCAAAGTCGTTCTTCATGCTGTCTTTGCCTGAGATCAAAGGTGCACCAAATGCAACGCAGGCATCATAAAGACCCTGACAGGCGCGAACTAATTGTCCAAGACGCTTAGCACCTTCTTTGTTTTTGCTAGACGGGATTGGATCTGCCCAGCAGAAATTATCTAGCAAGCTAATTGTTTTGGGATCTGCACCAACGCAGCAGGCGTTGCGAACAGCCTCATCTACAGCCATTGCAGCCATGAGATAGGCGTCGTATTTGCTCCATTGAGGACAAAGTCCGTTTGATACAACAAGACCTGCTTGTTGTGAAAGTATCGGTTTTATCACAGCAGCATCGCAAGGTGCTTTAAGCTCGGGACCCATTAAAGGCTTAATTACGCTTGCGCCTTGCACTTCATGGTCGTACTGGCGAATAATCGACTCGCGACTCGAAATATTAGGATGCGCAAGTAATCTAAGCAGGGCATCGTTATAGTCTTGTCCCGATTCAGGCAGCTTATAGCTCGAATCAGAACTTTTATATGTGGACGTTTCAGCTTGCATAGAAAGTTTTGGCACACCATCATGCAAGAATTCAAGTTCTAGCAAAGCGACTATTTTTTCGCCGCGATTGATTTGAAAATAACCGTCTGTGTTGAAATGACCAATGTCGCTTGCTTCAACATTGTAATCTTTTGCTAGGGCAAGAAATGCTTCCAGGTCTTTTGGATCGACTGAAACGCTCATGCGTTCTTGTGATTCGGATACTACTATTTCCCAATCGCTCAAGCCCGGATATTTTAGTGGGACCTGGTCTAAGTCGATTGTTGCACCATGGGTGATGCCTGCCATTTCTCCAATTGACGAAGATAAACCGCCAGCGCCATTATCTGTGATGCCGGTCATTAGATTTTTTTCGTTGGCCGCAAGGATAAAGTCAATTACACGTTTTTGCAAAAAAGGATCGCCAATTTGAACCGCTGAAACCGGTGAACCTTCGTGCATTGTTTCGGACGAAAATGTAGCACCGTGGATTCCGTCTTTGCCAACTCTGCCGCCAACTACTACTATTCTGTCGCCTGCTTTTGTGTGTTTAGCGTATTGCAACCGACCGTCTTTTTCGATGCGCAACAAGCCACCGGTACCACAGAAAACTAACGGCTTTGCTCGGTACGAAGAATGGAAATACACGCCGCCATTTACTGTCGGTATGCCGCTTTTGTTGCCGCCATCTTGTACGCCAAGTCGCACTCCGCGAGCAATCACAAGTGGTGGCAATAGTTTGGGTCTTACAGGCAAGCTTTTGTCGTGAGGGTATGCAAAGCAAAAGACATCTGTATTGAAAATAGGTTTAGCCGAAAGTCCAGTACCAAGAATGTCTCGGTTGACACCAAGAATACCAGTTAAGGCACCGCCATAAGGCTCGAGCGCAGAAGGTGAATTATGTGTTTCTACTTTGAAGCAGACTGCATAATCTTCGTCCCATTTGACTACGCCGGAATTGTCGTCGAATACAGAAAGAAGATCAGGACGTTTTTTGCGAATCTTATTGGTTGCGCCCTTGATATATGTTTTATAAAGACTGCTGATTTTTTTGCCATCATATTCGATGTCAGCTGCAAAAATTTTGTGCTTGCAGTGCTCCGACCATGTTTGAGCAAAAACCTCGAGCTCGACGTCTGTGGGCATTGCAGGCAAGTTTTTTTGGTTTCTTAGTTTTTTGATTTTTTCGTTTTGATAATATTTTTTGATTTCTTGCATTTCTACCAGAGATAAGGCAAGTAATCTGTTTTTACTCAATTCTTCTAGTTGATCGTCTTTCAAGTTCAAATCGATAGTGACTAGTTCTTGCGAAGTCTCCGCTTTGAATTTTACTTTTGGATAGCCAAGGAGCTCTCCTGGAGTATCAAGCTTATTCAAGTCATGCACCACCATTTTCTCGACTAGGGGGTGGAAGAGTTTGTATTGCGAATATTCGATAATCTCGTCTTTGCTTGCAAAAGATTTATTGAACAAAAATCCCTTGCCAGAAGCAATTTCGACACCGTTGAATTCTTCACCACCAACAAGGACTATAGCTTCCTTAATTGTGTGCGCCAGATTATCCGTGACACCAGGTAAAAATTGTTTTTCCGCCCACCACTTGAATCCCTGGGCAAGCCACTGATTATTCCAGGCAAAGTCCATACTGCCCATGAAAAAATCGCTCTTTTGATAACAGTCGTCTACAAGAACTTCGTTGAGACAGTTGAGTAATGCTTTTTCGTCTATACGCTCAGGAGAAAAGCGAACCCAGCAAAGCTCAAAACTATCAGTGCTCGAGTTGAGCTTTTTATTTATAACTGCAAAGCGTAGGAGCGCTGTTGTTTCTTCTGTGTTGTCTGGATTTCGAGTGTTTTTCAATGAATTCATTTGTTTTACTTGTTTACTTTTAGTTTTGGTTTCGACTCAATTCCATGTTTTGCTATTTGCTGCAGAACAGCCGGATAAAGCGAATGCTCCACCGATAATCCGCGTTGGGTGAAAGTTTCAAGAGTGTCGTCTGGAAAGCGTGGAAACGGTTCTTGAGCAATGATAATTCCTCGATCCATACTTTCGTCTATTAAGTGAACTGTGACACCTCCTACTTTGACACCGTAGTCGAAAGCTTGTTTATACGATTCTGTGCCAGGAAACGCAGGCAATAGTGACGGATGAATATTTATCACGTTGTAATGGCCGTGCTCTGATTTGAAGTGTTTCAAAAAATCAGGGCTCAACAAGCGCATATAACCAGCTAAAACGAGATAATCTAATTTGAACTGGCTCAGGTGCTCCAGAATCTTTTCTTCGTGTTGCGCACGAGTCATGCCTTTCTGCGATAAAGCATAGGTGTTGAGTCCGTGCTGTTCGGCGATTAAAAGTCCAGCCGCGTCTTTATCATTGGATACTACAGTTTCGATTTTGGCATCTAATCGTTTGTCGGCAATGGCCTGAATAATGGCATTCAAATTAGAACCGCGACCGGAGATGAATACTGCAATGTGTATCATTTCGCTACACTCCTCATGGCTCGAGCGCCAATGTCTTTGCGATAATCCATATCGTTGAATGAGACGCATTCGATTGCTTTGTAAGCGTTCTTTGAAGCTTCGCTGAGATTTTTGCCCAGTCCGGTAATTCCCAGTACTCTGCCACCGTTAGTGGTGACAATGCCGTTGCTTGAATTTGTGCCAGCGTGAAACAATTGCACAGTTTCATTGGGTAAATTGCTTACTTTGATAGTTTCGCCTCTAGAAGACGACTTTGGATAATCTTTCGCGCACGCTACTACACAAAGACTTGCACCCTGGTCGAACTCTAAATCAACTTTGTCTAGCGTCTGGTTTGTACAAGCTAAAAGTGCTTTAGCTAGATCTGATTTCATTCTAGGTAAAATGGCTTGGGTTTCAGGATCACCAAAACGGGCGTTAAATTCAAGCACGTACGGAATGTCGTTTGCAATCAAAATGCCGATAAAAAGCACACCATTGAAAGACAAGCGCCCTTCGCTCAAGGCATTGCTAATAGGAGAAAGAACCTGTTCTTGAATTTGTTTTTGATATTTATCGTACAGAGGCACCGGGGTATAAGCTCCCATTCCGCCTGTGTTTGGTCCGTTGTCGCCATCGAATCTGCGTTTGTGATCCTGACAGGCGGGCATAGCCTTGAGTGTTTTGCCATCGCACAAACAAAGAATCGATAATTCTTCACCGATTAGTTTTTGCTCGATAATTATTTTTTGACCTGCTTCGCCAAAAGCTTTAAGGTCAAAAATGGAAGTAAGTGCTTCTTCCACCTGGTCTTTTGTATCGCAGACCATGACGCCTTTGCCAAGTGCTAGCCCGTCGACTTTAACGACTCGTGCGAGCTCATGCTGGTTTGCATACTCTAGTGCTTTGTCTTTGCTTTCGAATACTTCAAAATCTGCTGTCGGAATAGATAATCTGCGCATAGTTTCTTTGGCATGAACTTTGCTCCATTCAAGCTTTGCCTGTTCTTTGTTTGGTCCAAAGACTCGATGTCCACTATTCTCCAGATGGTCTACTATGCCGTCTGCTAGCGGATTGTCTGGGCCGATTACGATTAAGTCAATTGCATTTTCTTTTGCAAATTTATCGAGTCCGTCAAAATCGCTTACACCAATACTTATATTCTTAGTCTTACTTTCGTTTGCGGTGCCACCATTGCCTGGTGCGCAAAAAATTTCGATCACATTTTGACTTTGAGCCAGTTTCCAGCACAATGCGTGTTCGCGACCGCCATTTCCTACTACCAGAATTTTCATACTCGTAGCACGTTCTCCAATGTTTTTACATACTGATCCAAATCGGGACAATCGCCAAACAGTTCTTTGCCAGCAATACAATTAGTTAAAACTGGATAAAGCTGGTCTACAATTTTTTTTGTTTCCGAAGAAAGCGGCTCAGGGTCTTTGCTTACCTTTTTCTTCCAGTCTTTTCCGCCCGATTTTTTAGCGCTGGATAATTCTTTTGCCCAGTTAGAATCTTTGTAGATTTGACGCAAAATCTCTTTGGAGAGATGGCAATTTTTGTAGATTAAACGAAGCTCGTCTGGACCAATGCTATCTGCCAATAGAATTCGTGTGCCAGATTTCGAATATTCAACCAGAAATTCAAATTTACCATCCCATAATTCGATATTTCTTTCTTTGAAAAATTGACGCAACGCTACTGCTAACATGAGTGTTTGTTCGCTAAGCGTATCGAATTGCTCGCCAGTCAATCCTGACAATAGCACTGCTTCTTGCAGACTCAGGAGTCGGTCTGACGGTTCTAACTTTGTGTAAAACTCAAGAACTGGATAAGGGAAAAAGCTGTCGGCATCAAGTTTGGTATCGCTAGGCAATCCCAGGGCCTTGGTGGCATAGTCTGGATTTGCTTTCAATCTATCTATAAGCGAACTTCCCTGAGGCAAACCAAAGCGAAAGACTACTTCTAGAGGTACTAAATAGCGTTCGCCCGAACCTTCTTTCATGGGTGATGGCAAATTGTCATATGTGAAAATTGAAGTGCCATTGATACCAGATACGTTATGCACTTTCGCTTTGGGAACAGTTCCTTGGACGACTTCTAGATAATCGCCTTGATCCTTGTCTTGAATGAGTTTGACAAAATGATTAGGCATGCCATTTTTACTCAGATTTTTATAGCTGGCGTGTTCAAAACGTTCTTTCAACCATTTTTGATCAAGACCAAGCTCAAGAGTCTTGAGCGCTTGCCAGACTTCGGGCTTTGCAAAATATTGAAAAAAATAGTCTCCCATCAAAGCCAGGCTTTTGCCCTTGTTTTCAATGTCGTCAGGCATTCTGCCCCAGTCGAAAACAGAGTAAGCGTCAGTGAATTGAAACCATAATTTGTCGTTTTCTTTTTCGGGCTTCCAGATTTTTTTGACCGAGCCTTCGTAGACTAAATTTGCTTGTACTGGATCCTGCAATTTATTCATTGGCTAATTGGTCTCTCCCCGCGATATCCGATCTTTAGCTCTAGCTGCGCCAAACACGCGACCGTCTTCAACTGTTGTAGGGTAATTTCCAGTCAGACATCCCATGCACAAGTTTTTTGATTCGAGTGCTTTTTGCAAACCTTCGATACTCTGGTAAATTACACGGTCGGCGCCAAGCTCCAGGGCGACGTCTTCTTCTTTGCGTCCAAAAGCGACCAATTCCTGAGTGCTTGGAAAATCTATACCGTAATAACAGGGGCTTGAAATAGGCGGACATGTCGATACGAGGATAATTTCTTTGGCACCTGAGTTTCTTATTAGACGCATTATCTGTTGGGCTGTGTTGCCGCGAACAATACTGTCGTCTACAACCAGAACACTTTTATCTTTGAATTCTTCTGCAATTGGATACAGTTTGCGACGAATGGCTTCCTGTCTTGATTGCTGATCATCGAGAATAAACGTCCGATTTACGTATCTGTTTTTAATAAGCAATTCGCGAAATGGAATATCTAGGCCTTCAGCCAGAGCAATTGCCGACGCACGACTTGTTTCTGGAACTGGCACCACAATATCTGCTTTGATACCCGCTTCTTTCAGCTGCTCTGCCAAAAGCAGTCCCAGTCTAAATCTGGCGCGATAGACAGACTGTCCAGAGAATTCTGATTCGACTCGGGCAAAGTAAACCCACTCAAACATACATGGAGAAATAGAGTCTTTTTGAATTACTTTGCGGAAAACTTTTCGGTCGGGACTTATGTAAATAGCCTCTCCAGGCTGGACTTCCTGAATGTCTGTAAAATCCAAAAATCCAAGCGCGACACTTTCGCTCGATAGTGCATAAACAATTTCGCCGTTCAATTTTTTCTGACCAAAGACGAGAGGTCTTATTCCATGGGGATCTCTAAACCCGAATATAGCTCCAGCTTTGGTGATACCAGCCACAGCATATCCACCCACCAGGCTTTCCATAATTGGACCCAGTGCATCAAAAAACTTGATTTCATCAAGTTTTCCATCGGTATTGTCACAAAGCAAACGCAAAATCAATTCTGAGTCTGAAACACACTGTTTATTGCGAGCATTTTTTTGCGAGAGCCAATCTTCTTGCAAGTTATAGAAATTGACTATGTTTCCGTTATGAGCAAGACCGATACCCTTTTCATAGTCCAAAAATGGTTGCAACATATTAGGGTCGCTGCCGCCAATGGTGGCATATCTTGTATGACCAACAGCAGCCTTGCCTTTCAAATTTTTGAAAGACCGCTCTGAAAAGACGTTTTCTACAAGTCCGCTTGCTTTGTGTATGTGAAAGTCGCCGCTTTTAGTTTCTAAAGTAAGGATTCCAGCGCCATCTTGCCCGCGGTGCTGTAAATTCATCAGCCCGAAGAATACCTCGTACGCTGCCGAATCACTGCCGGATATTGCGATTATGCCGCACACTGTATATGTCCTCTGGGAGTGGCACCCACTTATTTTACATTCTTATTTAGTTTGGTTTGAAAGAAATCTATCGCTTTGCCAAAATTCGTTTCATCCATGAAAACGTGCTCTTGACCCGGGATTTTAATCAACTGGACTTCGGCTTTGGCTTTTTTGAGTGCGTCAAAGAGCTCTTTGCTTTGTTCGAAAGGCACAATTGGGTCGCCTTCTGAATGCATTATTAAAAATGGTGGGTCATTTGGGCTTGCAAAACTGATTGGGCTGGCTGCAACAGCCAGGTCATGCTTTTCTTCGGGCGAGCCACCAAGAAAATTGTCAATCATGTCGGCTGCGGAGCTGTCGCGGAAAAGTGCATTGGGCTTTGACTGCTGTCGAAATGTAAACATATCGCTAGGACCGCACCATTCACAAACAGCCTGACTAAGTCCGGTCGAAGTACCCACCAAGGCCGCCAGATGACCGCCTGCCGAAAGCCCCCACACGCCAATGCGCGAATTGTCGAAGCCGTACTTTTCGCCTTGTCCAGAAAGCCACTCGATAGCCTGAATGCAATCGTCAATTTGAGCGGGAAACAAAGCATCCGGTACTAAACGATAATTGATAGACGCAACGGCGAAGCCCTCGCGCGCAATGTCCATGGCTGGCGTGTCTGTTTTGTCGCCTTCGCTCCAACCTCCACCATGAATCCATACGATTAGAGCTGGTTTTCTGCCGCTACGCTTTTTGGGCACGTAAAGGTCGAGTGTGTGAAACCTGTCTTTTTCTGATGAATAACTGAGGTCGAAATTAGTTCGAATTCCATAAACAAGATTGACATCATGGCTTTTTGTGACGAAGGGCAGAAGTGCTACCAAAATCAGTGTCACTACAATGATGGTGTTTCTAATCATCTATTGGTCTATTTCTTCACGCAATCGTTCAGTTCTTTCAGTAACTGAGCCATGCTTTGCTGCCTGTCTTCAGGCGCTTTTGCCATGGATTTTTTCACCACCGCTTTAAGCTGGGGCGAAATTTTTACTGCAGGGTTGGCAAGCTCCATATCGAGCGGAACCTCGGTGACATGCTTGGTCATTGTCTCTACCGGATTCTTACCTTGCACAGGTAATACGCCTGTAAGAGTTACGTACATCAAGATGCCAAATGAGTAAATGTCGCTCCGATTGTCGATTTCATTGCCCATAATCTGCTCTGGACTCATATAGGCAGGAGTTCCAACGACTGTGCCATCAACGGTCAAGCGCTTTTCGCGCGGCTCATTAAGCCTTTTAGCGATACCAAAATCGACTAAAGTTGCAAAATCTTTTTGATAGGTTGTGTCGTGAACGATGATGTTATCTGGTTTTATATCGCGATGCAAAAATCCAGAATCATGCATGTGCCCCAATGCATCTACAATTTGAGAGAAAATGAAAATGGCTCTATCCTGGGGAAGCCAATTTTTTGCCTTTAATATGTCGCGCAGATTCTGCCCTTCCACATAGTCCATCACCATGTAAGGGCGACCTTGAGTCGAAACTCCAAAATCGTAAACTTTGACTATATGCGGATGCATCAGTGCACTTATAGCTTGCGCTTCACGGTGAAATCGCTGAAATCCGCGGTCTTCCTGGTCTAATTGCTGGAAAAGCACTTTGACAGCAATTTCCTTTTCCATCTGTCTGTGCCAGGCTTTGAAAACCGCGCCAAAAATACCGTGACCGACCTGTTCGAGAACTTCGTAGCGGTCATTGATTACTTTGTCTATTATTGCTGTGCTTGGCAGGTCCATCGGCTTCAAATTCTACCAAATTAATTACTACTGGAAACTGGACAGCTTGCTTTCCAGCACTTTGTTAGCATTAGGAAAATTGTCATAAACCAGATTTGCTATTGAGGCGGATCTGTTCTTCCTTGATCCAGATTGTGATTTGCCACCATATTTAGCGGCAGCCAGTTCGGCGAAGGTCTCAGCGGGACCGTTACCTTCGGTCTGAATGTAATAGCGAAGACGTGGTTTTACAAACTCGTCTAACCCGTGAACATCTTGACTGTAGGCTTTCTTGAAATCAGCAGTATTTGAAATTTCGCCTAAGCAGCGGTCGATCGCATGACCTATTTCATGGCGCAAAATGCCGATTGGATCTGATGCTTTCTCCAAAATGTCGTTGCCAATGGTGTATTCGCACACCACTATATTTCGCCCGTCAAAACGTCCTGGGCAATCTTTCCATGTCGACCCATACTCGAATCCCGTCGGTCTGGTGTTTGCACTTTGAGGATCGTGGTCAATGTAAGTGGGCGAAACTAAGATTTTGCAACCTTTCGAATAAAGCAGATTGAGCAGGCTCAACGGATATTCGGCTAGCGCAGCTTTGATGTCCATGACAAGCAAAGCGGTTACTTCTGGCCTGTCTTTGAGCGGTTTTACTCGACCCACCATTGCTTCTGCAAATTCCCTAGGCTCAGTTGGGCGCTTATTTCCAATTCTCGTTCTAGGAATTTCGATATCTCCGGGTGCATTATCGCCAACCATTGAGGCGTTAAGGGCAGCGTTCTTCGAAAAATTGGTATCGTTTTTATATAAGTAGGACTTGATTCTTTTGATTTCAGGATTGTCAGGGAATTTTCTGACCAGGGTCCAATAGTGCTCCATCGCCTCGTTTTTTCGTCCTAAGCGAAGAAGGCTCGCGGCTAGATAACAACGAGCATTAAAATTGTTGGCATCAGCATCTACAATTGCTTGAAAGCTTTCGCTGGCTTTGTGGAAACGACCTTTGTTGAATTCTTTAGTCGCCTCTTCAAACGAGACTGCTTGAGCGTGTGGGCAGCCAATAAAAATAAGTGCGGATGCAATCAAGCATCCGTTTAAAGCTTTGAAGATAGGCCGAATCGATACAGGCATTCCTGGTACAGAGTATAAAGCAAAATGCTATATTTGAATTGGCAAAAACGCCAAGAGTTTAGGAAAAACAAATGTCAGCCAGCGATAAAAAACCGGCAAAGAAAAAGAAAGACGATGCTTTTCTCAAAGACTACGAGAGTAGAACCGAGAAATTGAATCTCAGCTACGATTTAGCTGGAGCAGCCTGTTATTTTCCATTCATGCCGCTGGCATCCTATTTTTGGCTTCAAAACGAAGCAAAAACCAACGATTTCCTGCGATTTAACTCAATTCAGAGCCTGGTGATGTTTTGCATCTGGCTCGCCTTTGGTGTCGTACTTGGTACCATTCGCGCTATAGTGGACCAGATTCCTTTTGTAGGAGCCATTATCGGTATCCTATTTTTGATCATCCAGATCATGATTTCGGTCGGCTACGGAATAGGATGTATCCGTCTTGGATTCACCACAAAAGCCGGAAAGAAAGCCAAATTACCGATTTTGAGTAAACAAATCGAAGAATATATGAAAAACAATCCAAATGACACATCGGTCAAGGCGATTGCTCAGGACGAAGAATGATATTCTTAGAATCTCTTAAGGACTGGCTTTCTTAACTGGCTTCAATCAAAAGTAATGTTAATTGGTAAGCTTTTTGCCTGGTTGTAAACGGGAAACTGATACTAGTATGATGTGGAGTTTTCATCCTACTATTCGGAGTATGTCGTGCCAAGAGCCAAAATAGTGAGCGTTGGGGGAGTTGTACCTCCCAAAGTCCTGACCAATTTTGATCTGGAAAAGATGATCGACACGTCCAACGACTGGATCGTCGAGCGAACCGGAATTCACCAGCGTCACATTGCTGATAAAGGTGTCACAACTTCGGACCTTTGCGTCGAAGCTGCACAAAAATGTTTAGCTCAAGCCAATCTCGATCCCAAAGACCTCGATTTGATCATTGTTGCCACAATTACTCCCGACATGTTGTTGCCTGCAACAGCCTGTCTGGTTCAAAAACGCCTGGGTAGTAACAAAGCCTGGGGTTTTGATATGTCTATCGCTTGCTGCGGATTTATTTATGCTTTACAAGTCGGTGGCGAATTCATCAAGAGCGGTGCTCACAAGAATGTGCTGGTTATTGGTCTAGATGTAATGTCATCAATTATCGATTTCACCGACAGACAGACCTGTATCATTTTCGGAGATGGTGGCGGCGCTGTGCTTCTTCAACCTAGCGACGAAAATGACGCCAAAGACGTTGGACTGATAGACTTCATTTTCGAAGTTGACGGCAATGGCGGCGATTCGCTTTGTCTTCCAGCAGGTGGAAGCAAACTTCCTGCTACTAAAGAAACGGTCGAAGCTAAGCAACATTATGTCCATCAGGACGGAAAAGTGGTCTTTAAGTATGCCACTCGAAAAATGCCTGAGCTATGCGTCCAGATTCTGGAGCGCAATGGATACACTGGCGATGACGTGGATGTATTTATTCCTCACCAAGCTAATCTTCGGATCATCACTGCTGCTGCCGATCGCATGAAAATGCCTATGGAAAAAGTGATAGTGAATATTGGCGAGTTTGGAAACACCACTGCTGGGACTTTGCCGCTAGCCATGGACAGTGCGCTTAAAGAAGGACGTCTCAAGAAAGGCGACCTGGTCTTATTCGCATCTATCGGTGCTGGATTTTCTGCAGGCGCACTCTTGATGCGCTGGGGATACTAGAGACTACTCTTCGTCTTCTGCTTCTGTGCAAGTGATAACGATTTCGTTGTCTTTTGCATCGATTTCCACACTGCCACCATTTTGTAATTTGCCAAAGAGTAATTCTTCCGACAAAGGCTCGCGCAGCTTCTGTTGAATTAAGCGGCCCATAGGTCTTGCACCGTAAAGCTTGTCAAACCCATTTTTTGTGAACCATTCGACTGCGGCATCGGTGATAGTTAGTTTTACTTTTTTAGCTTCGAGTTGTTTTGAAACTTCGCCAACAAATTTATCAACGACTTGTTTGATATCGCGAATATTCAACTGGTTGAATACAATCCAGGCGTCAAGCCTGTTTCTGAACTCGGGGCTAAATGTTCTTTCGATAGCTTCTTTGCCTTTGCTCTTGCCTGGAGTCATATTTTCCTTGGCACCAAGAATGGTATCGTCTGATTCTTTGGGTTGGAAACCAACTCCAAGACTGGTCATTTCCCTGGCACCAGCATTGGTGGTCATGATCAAAATGACATTTCTAAAATCTGCTTTTTTGCCAAAATTGTCTGTGAGTGCGGCATGGTCCATTACCTGCAGCAAAATGTTATACAAATCGAAGTGCGCTTTCTCGATTTCATCGAGCAATATCACACAATGTGGATGCTTAATGACAGCATCGGTTAATTGGCCACCCTGGTCGTAACCTACATAACCTGGAGGTGCGCCAATCAAGCGCGAAACTGTATGCTTCTCACTGAATTCGCTCATGTCGAAACGAATCATTTCTATGCCTTGAATCTTGGCTAATTGTTTTGCAAGCTCAGTTTTACCAACGCCAGTAGGACCAGAAAATAAGAACGAACCAATAGGTTTAGTCAAATTGCCAAGTCCAGATCGAGATAACTTGATGATTTTGAC
Source organism: uncultured Candidatus Obscuribacterales bacterium (assembly GCA_964572515.1). Taxonomy (GTDB): domain Bacteria; phylum Cyanobacteriota; class Vampirovibrionia; order Obscuribacterales; family Obscuribacteraceae; genus Aved-18. The sequence goes on from CAZNEW010000001.1 coordinate 469,329, forward strand.
AATTTGTTCGATAGCATGGTCCTGACCGTAAATTACACTTTTCAGTTCTGCCTCCAGGTTCTGAAGGCGAGCTTTGTCTTTGGCTGAGACCGATTTGACTGGCACGCGAGCAATGGATGCAACAATGCTTTCGACATCGTCCAAAGTTACTTCCACTGTACGATCTTCGCTTTCAGGTCGTAATTTTATTGACGCACCTACCTCGTCCATGACGTCGATAGCTTTATCGGGCAAGAACTTTTCGTTTATATGTTTTGCTGCAAGTTCGGCTATTGCGGTGATGATTTCGTCTGAATAGGTCACTTTATGATGGTCTTCGTAATAATGTTTAAGACCGCGCAAAATGTTGATAGTTTCTTCTGTACTTGGTTCTACGATTTCAACTTTCTCGAAGCGGCGAGCAAGAGCTTTGTCTTTTTCGACTGACTGTTTGTAATCATGAAAAGTAGTCGAACCAATACAACGCAAACTTCCGGTTGTCAGCGCTGGCTTTAAAATACTTGCAGCATCAATGAAGCTGCCGTTTTCTCTGCCGGCGCCCACGATTGTTTGAATTTCGTCGATAAACAAAATTGCTCCAGGTTTTGCTTTTAACTCGGCAATTACTTGTTTGAGACGTTTTTCCATTTCGCCTTTAAAAGCAGCACCGGCAAGAATAGAACTCATTTCAAGTCCGTATACTTCAGCATTTCGCAATGCTTTTGGAACTTCGCCTTTATGAATTTTTAAGGCAAGACCCTCAGCGATAGCTGTTTTACCTACTCCCGCTTCACCTACAAGTAAGGGATTGTTTTTTCTGCGTCTTGCCAAAATTTGAATTACACGATTGACTTCTTTTTCACGACCGACAAGATGGTCGATTTGTTTGTTGGCTGCCTTTTCAATTAAATTAGTGCAAAAAGCTTCGATGGCAGAGATTTGCTCTTCGACGCCGTCTTCGCCGCCATTACCGTGGACTGGACTTCCTCCATATTCAGCTGAAACACCGTTATTATTTTTGGTAATACCGTGAGAAATATAACTGAGGATATCCAAGCGCGAGATACCATGCGACTCAAGTAGATAGGTGGCATATGAGCGCTTTTCGTCGAAAAATGCTGCCAGAATATTTCCCGCGTCAATATTGGCTTGCCCGGATGAGCTTGCTTGAATGACGGCGCGCTGAAAAACACGTTCGTAAGATGCAGTCTGTGATAAAACATATTCGGAGCTGTCATTCATTGACTCGTACGTCTCTTCCATGAATGTAATCAGCTCTTTTTTCATGGCATTGGGTTTGCCACCACATTTGGTGATAACATCTTTTCCCACTTTGTCATCTAAAAGAGCAAGCAACAGATGTTCGAGCGTAAGATACTCGTGCCTGCGTCGAATGGCTTCATTCGCTGCGTTGTTGATCGCCTTTTCTAGTTCTGCCGTTAACATTATTCGGGTTCCGTACTGCACATAAGGGGAAATTCGTTTTCTCTTGCTGTATCAATTACTTTTTTGACTTTCGCTTCGGCTATTTCGTAAGTATATACGCCCGCGATTCCGATGCCTTGCTGATGCACATCGAGCATAATTCTTACTGCGTCTTCTTCTGTTTTTTGAAAAACAGTGACCAGGATGAAAACGACGAACTCCATTGTGGTGTAATCGTCGTTATGCAGCAAAACTTTGTACAGTGGCGGCTTTTTAACCTTTTCTTTGGTTTTGGTTTGACTCGAAGTGCCAGGAGTTCCTTGTGTCCCCGTGCCCGTGCCTTTTCCGCCGCTCAATCGAATCTCTAACATGACGTCTCTTCCATCTCTTATAGGCTATTCTACCCAATTATCAAAGTGAATTCCCCTGCCTGTAAAGGCAAACAGGTGAGGGAGTTCACGATTCTGATAATCTTGATTTATTGAGGGCGCGGTTGAGCATGTCTTTGCTGAATGAGTTGAAGTCGGTCGTAGAAATTGACTAAATCGTCTTGAGCGTTGCGAATAATTTGGTCCATTGGAATTTTCTCTTCGCCACTGCCTTGTATACGTTCTCTGAATTTTTCAGAGAAAGTTTGTATTAGAAAAACACTCACCATTGCTTTCCAGTTTGCTGGATCCATTGGACCTTTTGTTTTGCCGGGGTTGGCAAATTTTCCTAGAGCAAATGCTGTTGCTGTTTGTACGACTGCATCGAATAGTTTGTCGCTAATTTCGGACGTATCGTAATCTCGCTCTCCTTTCAAAAAGTATTCAGCAATGTTTTGAAAAACCAGACCTGCTGCAACCGCTGCAACTGGTGCTACTCCGGTAGATATTAGAGCAGCTGCAATTAATACTCCTGCAGTCTGGGCTACTTTTTCTTTAGATGCGAGCATCTCTTTGTGGGCTGCTCCAAATAGAGTGTTCATATCTTCTTGTTGTTGTTGGGTCAGTACAGGATATTTCTCTTTTAGCGCATCATGCAGTTCTGCAGCTCGGGTAAGCATTAATTCTGGACCCTTTTGCCCCATGAAACTCTGCGCATAAATAGCAGCCTCATGATTATCGTAAGCAGCCTGTCTGCCATCGGAGAAGGACGGAGTCAAATAAGTCGTAAATAGATTTAGTTTTCCTCTATCTTTTACTAGAGCCAGAAAATCGTCGTTCAGGATACCGTTATATTTTTTTGTATAATCGTCACGCAGTTTTTGTTTGTCATCGTTGCTCAAGCTTTTAAGCTCGTTTTCAAATTCTTTGGGCGAACCAATTCCAGTTACGATGAACAAACGCATGCGGTCGGCCAAACTTACATTTCCTGCTTGGTCGGTTGTTGCTTTTTCCAAAACTTCGCGTTCTTTAGGTCGCAAAAAAGATTGAACCTCTGCTTGATTGCGCTCTTGTGCTGGAGCTTTTATAGCGGCTTCAACAATGTCTCTGCGGCTGTATCCTAGTTGAATTTTGTCTGCTACGCTAAATTGTCCTGTACGATACAGATTGGATAGTATGTCCCGGGTTCTTGCTTGAGTTGCATCTGTAGTCAAAAAGAAAGGTTCGGAAGATATTTTCACCTGACGCTCGGTAATCCATTTCAAAACTTGATCACTGCTGTTCTGTGGATTTTGGAGTCTTTCTCTTACGGACGGATCTTGCATAGTGCGTTCAATTTGTTTGAGCGAGTCTCTTGGAGAAGCTCCTTGAATATAATTTGAAACCACTTTATCGGCGTCTGTAAGTTTGGGAGGTGCACCTGTTCTTTCAGCTTCTTCCAATAATCGTCGTGCATAAATGCGTTCAACATCCCCAAGCGAATCGACAAATTGATCGACAGAACTTTGTCTTTTGATGATTTCGCGCATTCGTTCATCTGGTTGAATATTTTCGCCAAGACGAGAATTTCTTATTAAGTTCATAAATTCTCTGTATTCTTTTCTCTCGGCGGCTTCTAAGGGATTCATGTTTTCGAAGCGTTTCATGATATTCGGAACATCATATTTGCCGTACAGCAGGCTTGTCAGAGCAGAGCGGGTATTATCCAAAATGGCGTCACTTGTGTCTCTGCCTATGTTTCGTACATCTTTGAAATTCTCTGTGCCTGCAATTTGTCGGATATATGACATGATTTCGGAGCGCTCAGATGAAGAGGCATAGCGTGAAAGCGAACGATCGATTAAATCCATGAATTCTTTGCCTTTGACGGGATCTCTCAAAAGACGCCAGTCGGATTCAGAAATATTTTCGACCTTGGACATCAGATCTTGTGTGGTATGGCTTCCAGAGATCCATCCGTAAATATCTGTTAAACTTTTTTTGTGAGTACTCGCCATCTCAGAGATAATGGTGGATCTTCCGTTGAAAAACAAATCTTCTAGTTCAGATACTTCGGCTGGACTTCCCAATCGTCCGAATTTTTCCATGAATTGTGGACCGTACTTGTCGCGCTCTTCTTGCGTAGCGCTTTGAAAAGATAGCTTCAGCACTGCAAAATTTTGGTTTGCCCAGCCCTGATCATGATTTTGATCTATCAAGGTTTCAAGTGATGTGTGTCCATCTCTCATGAAATCTCGAACACGGCTATCCATCCAGTCTTCGGGATTAGTATTAAGCGGATTCATCCTCGATAAAATCGATCCTGGAAAAGTGGAAGCAAGATTTTCCATGAATTTACCGTCTTGCCGTAAAACGTTTCGAGCTGCTCTTGTTTGCAACAGGTTGCCTGAAATGACGTTGAGAAACAGATCTTTGTCTGAATTTTGCATCGCTATTTTGGCTAGTGCAATGATATCGCTTGCGGTGCGGTTATCAGTTCCTTTGAGTAAAAGTCCTCCATTTCCATCTTTGCCAAAAATAGCCTCACGCAAAGCCGGCGATAACTCTGTCTCGCGTCCTAAGAGCTCTTTAATTCCTAGCCCTTTGGTTCCGAATTGCGCCTTCAGATCTTTATCCATCTGACTAATTTGCTCTGAGGTCATCGATTTTAAAATATAAGCAAGATCAGCGTTTCCTTGCTGTGGATTCTTGTGCAAACGTGCAATCGCTGTCGTGAAAGCGCCGGCATCACTAGTTCTACCATCTGGTCGATCCAGGATGGTGGATAATCTAGTACCTTCGACGTGTCCGTAAGTCTTTTGTAGATCATAACGCAAAGCACCTCTAATGCCCTTTTGTCCATCATAGAGCCGTTCGATTTCTCTGCGGTCACTCTCAGAAAGTGGAGCCAATATTCGTTCCAGCTTCTTTGAATCGGAAGGTGTATAGCCAAAGAGACCATTACTGTCTTTTATTGTCTTGTCTATTTCAGCGACGTAGCGGTTTAAAGTTTCTCTTTCTAAATTTCGTGGAGGTTGCTGTTCGCCTGGTGTAAAAGCTTCACAACTAAGTTGTGTTTTTTCAGGAGTATCGGTAACAGCGCACGGTTCTACTCGATCCGGCGCCTTGGTTTCTTCCGGATTTGCCATAACTAAAATAAGAGCTACTAATAATACCTAAATTTACTATACCCTTGTATAGGGTTTTTCATTCATCCGGTTGGGGAATTGGAAATTCCAGCCAGGTTATTGTACTGGTGGCAAAGGCGACCTCTGGAAGATAGAGTTCCCAGAGATATTTGGGACCCTGAATGACCAGTGTCTGGCAAATACTTACATTCGGGTCAACTGACCACAAAAAAGTCTGTTTGGGCTGGTGTTTTTTCTTATTTATTCCTTCTATCCTAAGGCAGCGTCGGTCTTTCAGAAAGCCATTTCGTGCGGACAAGAGTTCAAATAATGCTTTTTCGCCGAGGTCTTCGACCACTACTCCCAGCTCAGATAAGTCTTTTTGACTGAATTCTTCTTTTCTGAAATCAAACACTTTAAGTAAAGCTTCGCGCTGATTGCCAGCTAGTGCAAGATTGAACAAATGAATTGTTGCGGAGAATTCAGGGTGCTCTTGAGGAAAACACTTCTGGACTACTTCTCCTGCCAGCTTTGTCTCCTGCGGTAAGATTGTCCAGCCTTGCGGAAACCAGATGGATTTAATGGCTCCAAATTTTTCTATTGACTGCAAGTTGAAACTCTGAAGTTATCTGAGACTGCCGAAATTGATATTTTACCTCCGAATCAAAGTCAGTTCAAAACATTTTGACTGATTCGCTGAAGTGCGTAAATTGCAGCCGTTTCAGATGAAATTAGGGGTTTTCAAAGTTTAATATTGAAAAATTGAACTTTTGGGCGATTTTGACGTCTTAAAACATATGCGGGCTAAAATGGAACTTTAATGATTGATTTTTGGCCAATTTTTAAATCAGTAGCCGGTAGCACAAAGCTTGCCGCAGTTCTTTCTTTTGTGGGTCTCTTTTTTCCGGTTCAGGTTGCGGCGCAAAACGCCCCAGATTCTTCCGTAACGTCTAATGGCAGGCAGCCGTTCACTCTGCGCGCCAATCGAAATGAAATTATTCCTGAGCAAGATTTTCGTTTAAAAACAACAGTGACCGTTCCATCTTTGGCGCCTGGAGTTCCCCGGCTGGATTACACGCAAAACGGCTCTATCGATTCAAATACATTTCAACTAGACGCCAAAATGAATTCGCTTGGTGCAGTTCAGCAACCACAGGCGATACTGCAAGGAAGAACTAAGACTAATATGCGTCTTTTGTCCGACTACGATGTAGAGTTGATTGTAGACAGCTCGCAGTCTATGCGCCGGATGGATTGTCCGGGAGGATTGTCGCGCTGGAACTGGTGCGGTGTTCAAGCCGAAGACCTCGGTCGCCAGCTGAATCCTTACGTGCCACGCGGACTTACAATTACTGCTTTTGCAAGCAATTACATTATCTATCGCAATGCAACTCCAAGCAATATTGCAGACCTTTTCAATAACCCAAATTTTCGTGGTGGCACAAGACTTGCCGAACCTCTGGACAATAGACTGAACGAATTTTTTGCGAATCGTAAATCAGGTTCTAAACCTCTTTTGATTGCTGTTATCACCGATGGTGTCCCTCATCCGCAGCAAGAGCCAATTATGGTGGCAAATGCTCTTCTTAATGCAAGCAAGCGCATGAAGGATGCGCAAGAAGTCACTGTCGTCTTCTTTCAGATTGGAGGACGAGCAAAGTTTGGTCGTGAATTTCTCGATTTTCTCGATAATGGTTTAGTTAAAAATGGTGCTCGATTTGATTTCGTTAGAACAGTATCTTTCGATCGACTGGTTCAGGTTGGACTAGCTCAAGCTCTTGTAGAATCGATTGAGCAGTTCGCCAAGAATCGGGCGCAGAGAACTTCAAAATAATCAGCGTTGTTTATTTAATTTGTTCGAGATTCGACGATATGATACCTTGGAAATATGAATACCAATCAACAACGATATCAAAGCTCGCATTTGCGCCGTTATTACCGCGGCTAGGCATTTGGCTTTGTAGTTTTTGTGTGATTATTCAGAGATTTTTGATTTAAAAACATTGCTACAAGGTGCGTGAGCGTTTAACGTCTAGTCACCATATCTGGTGGCTGATTTGATTCGCTCATTTTACGAAACATCGGCGAGTGGCAGAGTGGGTGATTGCGCCTGCCTGTAGAGCAGGACTGTTAAAAGCGCGTAGGTTCGAATCCTACCTCGCCGAATTTTTGATAGCTAGCTTTCTTTTCGAAGATTCTCAGCCCTAATTCTGAGTTTCGCTGCTTCTTCTTGCTGTCCAGATTGATTTAGAATATCCGCCAGACTTTCTAATGAAGTCGCTGCATCGTTGGGCGCCATTGGCGCGTACTCGGCAGCCACAATGATGTCACGATAATCGGTTTTAGCTTGCTTTACAAGGCTTGGAAGATTTTCTTTTTTGCCATTACTTAAATGGACAATGCACTTTCGAACTCTGAGCGCTTCGTTTTCGTGAGGCGAAATACCGTATTGCTCAAGAAGATCTAAAATCTCTTCTGGAGCTTCGCCAGGGAATTTTTGCTTTACTAAAAGAAGCAAGCTTTCATTTACTGATTCTTTGTCGTTTTTTTCGTTCATCTGTGACTAATTTTACCAGGAAGAAACAACTCCCTAATTCATTTCGTATACCATTGAGAAGCTTGAACCGATGTGATTTTTTACGAGTGAATTATTTACTTGCTATCTTTTGCTTTGCTTGTTTGTCTCTACATTCAGGGTCGCAAGCAGTCTTTGCAGAATCTGGGCAAGAGCAGAGAATCGCTCTTATTAGCAAAAAACATGAATTAGCTAAGAGCCTTGATTCGGGGCGCTTTCGACTTCAGTCTCTGGAAAGAGATAGGTTGTCTAAGCTAGAAGAATTGGAACAACTATATGCGGCACAAAGGCTGGTTAAGTCTGGCTTTGCATCGGATATAAGCGGAGAAATACACGCTCGAGCACAAGAACTAAAAGAGATGGAAAAAGAAAAAGCTGACTTGCTTGAGCAAATGGAAAGCCTTCAATTCGCTTTAGACCATATTAACAAAGAGTTGTCCGTCCTTGACAAGGAGATGAAATGACGAGAACAATAAGCAGCATGAGAAGGGTTCTGCTTCTTTTGATCAGTATGTGGGTCTCAATGTCTGAGCCCCTGCTTGCCAACTCCTTGGCTACAGCGGACACTGATCAAACGCAGATCGTGGCAGATTGTTTCAAAGGAAATAAAGGCACTTTCTTGATGCGCGAAGTTAATGGTGCAAAAGTCATAGAGTATAACCAGCAGGGTCTGGATGAAATGGTGAGTCCGGTCTCTACTTTTAAAATTTTTGTTGCATTAGTGGGACTTGAAACTGGTGCAATCAAAGACGCTGACGCCATCGAAAAATGGGACGGCAATAAGACTTTTGCCGATGCGTGGAATAAAGACCACAATTTGAAAACCGCCATGGCAGAGTCGGTTAACTGGTATTTTTATGTTGTACTAAAAAGAGTCGGAAAAAAGAAAATTGAAGAGTATTTGAAACTTTTGAATTATGGCAATCAAGATGCTTCTAGTGGAGAATTCGATTTTTGGCTGGACAAGCAAGGTTCGCTTAAAATTAGCGCAAGACAGCAAGTTGATTTTCTCAACAGGTTGTATTTAGAGCAGCTACCGATTTCAAAGAAATCACAGCAAACAGTAAAAGAACTCTTGCAAGTAGAGTCCACCCAAAAAGGTGTTCTATCGGGCAAGACCGGAACCAGTCAGGAAAATGGAAAGCTAGTGTTGGGCTGGTTTGTGGGCTTCGTTCAAAACGATAAGAAAGGATATGTTTTTGCCACCAGATACGAAGCGGAGAGTGGTGCTACTGGTAGAAAAGCCAAAGACATTTCAGAGCAAATTTTCAAAGTGCTTGGATTGCTGTAGTTATTTGGTTTTAGATTTTCTCAGGCTTCTTTGATAAGCTCTTTGTCTTTGTTCAAACCTTTTTGTTTTCATACTGGACTCTTTTGCCCTTGAAATATGAGCATTTTTGAATCCCAATACGTTGTTGAGCAAATCTGCATTTTTCGGACCTAGCCTTCTATTGAGAGCGATTGCTTTATCGGCGAATTTCATAAAGAGAGAATCGGTGTAATCTGGACTGGAAAATGAATGACAATAAATCGCTTCAGTTGCTGCACTATAAAGGTTAGCCTGCACCGGTAAGCTGACTTTATGCGTTGCTATAAATTGATCTGCCAGTTGAAATGCATGAATTGCATCGCTACCGTATATGTTTTCTCCAAAAGTTACTCCTAGTGCCTTTAACGATTTCACTAAGAAGTCGGGATTGGAATTTGCTATCCTGCCTGACCGAACCGCTTTATCGTACTCATCCCAGCTTTTACGCCCTTCATCAACTAAAATGAAACTTTCTGCATACAACAAATTTCCCATATCGCTTTCAATAGTATTTTTTCCAAACCGTCGATCACAAGCTTGGTGAACTTCTGCGCATAGCGCATGATAAGGATGATCTTGATCTTGATACGATTCGCACATAGTCTCCATTAGCACTAGAAAAAGCTTTTGCCAGTCGCCGGAAGACATTGAGCGGTCATTAACCAATTTTTTCACGCTAGCTTGCAAATCCTCATTGCTAGCATCTTTAAAAGCCTGCACTAACTTGGCCGAATTGAGTTTATGAAAATCTTTAACTGATTTAGGAAGGAGCGAATTCTGCTCGCTAAAAGCAGGCTGATTGTAGTAATTTGAGGTCGAAGCTACCAAGATCAGGGAGCAAAGAATGGTTCGCGCTAACGCTGCTTTTCTATTTTGCATTTTTGCTTTCTCGCTGCCAATCTTCGTGCTCTTGACGATTGATCTCAGTTCGGTAGATTTCATTTTCTACACTTTGCAAATAATTCCATTTTTGGAGCAAGTAAGTATACGTATTGGAAGTTTTTTTGCAGTAGTTAAGCGTGACAGAAAGCTCGTTTGCTTCACTTTGGCGTCCAAGAGTTTTTAAAACATCAATTAGCGTCGCAACGTTTGTCGAGACGGATTCACTGTTTTTATCTTCAAAAAGATTGAGTATTGAAAGTTCTAGAAACGGTAAAGCTTTTGCAGGCTGTTTCATTTCAAGATATACTTTAGCAAGCTTATACTGTTGAGCTCCGAGATCATCGTAGTCACTGCATTGAAGTGTCGGATGCCACTGCAGAAATGCTTTCTTGTTTTTTTGAAGCGCTTGCATTGCAGCAATATCTTTGACCAGAATTTTGAGGCTGTTCTTGTAGCAATTCATGAATTGTTTGAAATCAATTTTGGATGAACTGTCTGGAACGCCGATAGTGGTGAGCTTGCGGCGCCATGCTCCGTAATGCCATTCTTTTGACCTTGCTCTATCTCTTATCGATTCTTTGAGAACGGATTCTTTTGCAGCCAAAATTCGCGTTCTGTCTTGATTTAATGAAATGAGATGTTTGTCGCATTGTTCTAGAATTGCTTGCCAATCCCACCAATTATCATTTTGTCGTCTTTTACGATTTGATTGCGAGTGCTCTTCAAAATACAAATCCAGAAGCTGGTTAATAGTCTCCAAAGCGGCTTCATCTTTTCCTGACTTTACTTCAATTTCCAGGTGTTTAGAAAGGTCCATGTCTAAGCGGAAACTGGCATTAGAAGATGAATCTGAGCTCTTTGTCAGAGCTATGATTTTGTTTGAATACTCGCGTGCTTTTTTATAGTCAGTGCGTGAAACATAATAATCGCGCGCGTTGGTGTAACTGTATTGCAAAGGAAAAATGGAGGATTCGTCAGGTTTTTGTGAATATGCCTTTTCTGCTTCTTCAATCTTTTTAGAAAATTCGAGTTCGATCTTTTGCGCAGATTCTAAGTCTCTTTCGGGATTGCGAACGATTCCCATGAGCAATATCGCTTTGCTTTCATTGTCGCGAAGGATGACAATAAATGGTCTATTTACAACAAAATTAAATGGATGTGGTTCGTCGAGTCCGCCTAAACTCATAACTACTTGTGTGAAGGCCGATGCTTCAGTACCGCGTTCATTTACTAATAGCTTCAACTTTTGGGATATCTCGCTAACAAACGCTGGCGTCGCTTTAGTCATTCCGGTGAAATCCGCTTGAGGAGTGAATGCATCATGAACCCCAAGCTTTTGCAGCGAAGGTATGAAAGTTGAATCAGCACTTATTGCAAAACGCGGAAGAGCCAGAGAACCGCATTTATATTTCATGTCTGCGATACGTTGATCAATCTTTGTTGTTGTAAGTTCTCTCAGAATTTTTTCGGGAGGATTTTCGCTTTTGGGTAAGATTATAAACATTGAAAATGGTGCTCTTCTGTGATTCTCTCCGCTTAAGTAAGGAAGTTCTAGAATCTGACTGTCAGCTGTTTCGCCGTGCAGCACACGTGTAGAGTAAAAGCCTTGATGCATCATGTCGACATCCATCGATGAATTGTCGCTCTTCTTGAAAGTTTCTATTTTGGTCTTGATTGGCTCGAATTGATCAACCCAGAGGCCTTTGAAATAGAGAACGTTGATAATTCCTATGCCTGACGGACTGATGTCTTGAGCGTTCAGAATTATCATATTTTTTGATTTTTCTTTTACCCATTCGACTATTTGTGTGCCCAAAATATCAGGTGAACTTGCCGTCTGCATGGTTCCGTCAAATTGTGTGCGAAATCGTTCTTTAAATGAATTGTCAAAAATCACATTTCCGGGAGAATAAATAGAGCTGGCGAAAGTTAGATCAACATCCGGTACGGGTCTCGTTATATATTTATAGACTTCTGAGCAACCTTTTGTGGGCAAGTTTTTATCAACTAAAAGGGCGCGCAGAAGTTGGTCCTGAGTCTGTCCTTTAGCACCATCAGCGAGTACCGAAATGCAGGACGTGAGTCCGATTGGCGAGATAATCACATTTTCGTTTTTGTCTTTCTCTTGAATTAAATCTTTTAGCATCTTAAAGGAAAAATCGTTCAGCTTTCCTGCTTCGAGTTCTGCTTTCTTAGGACAATTTTCAGCCGCGGTCGCGTTCGTGTCTGCAGCTACATTTATACGGCTGCTGTAAAGAAGAGCCAACGATAACGAAGCTCCTATTAAAATGAGTTTTCGATTGAGCAGACTTGACACTTGCATTTCCTTGTCGAGGTACTATGGTACTAAATATGATACCGGCGCAAAATCGCTACGATGCATGTGTCCTTTAAGCATTTAACTACAATCGCAACTGATTTGCTCGAAGTTTACCCAAATCAGTTTAGATTTCGCAAAATTTCTCGATTTTTTTATCATGTAGCACCCAGGGAGGCAAGTATAATCGAATTAGAATGAAAATGAATCTCACTCCAGTCTCTGTTGCTTTTCTTTTTCTCACGTCATGCACCGTCGTTAGTCATGACGGACTCGAAGGTAGAGAAGTTGGAATCAATTTTCAGTACCTACAGAATACAAATCCAAACGACTCTCAAAAGAAAGAAGGAGAGAATGCACTTAGATGTTGGAAAAAAGCTTCAGCATACGAGCAGTATTTTTTAGCAGACAAAATTGTTAAAAGTCGATGCTTAATAGGTATGACCAAAAAGGAAGTGGATGCTTCCTTGGGCGAGCTTGAGTTCTTAACTGTAAGAGTACCTTATGAAAATGGACCTATGAGCGTATACAACTTGATTCCACCTCCATTTTCTCATGAGAGCTCAGCAAGTCTAATAGCGCAATACGATGAAGATAGAAAAGTGAAGGTCTGCTTTGTTGAAGTTAATAGATGATTGGGTTTGAAACAATATGAGATCTGAAGATGAAATAAAAGCTGATTTGTTCGAAAATCAGTTCGCAATGAATATATTGGAAATGACCATAGATGCGCAGTCTTTTGCAGAGCTATGCAATCTTTTAAAAGAGTTGGCTGGTGTCTGGCAAGGCAAATCAGAAGTGGATAAAGAAACTGTTCGTTTTATCGCCGAGATTCTTATGATTACGCATAACAAGCTATGCTTCGACGGATTTGAGTCAGAGGATAGAGCTACGCTAGTTAAAATGCATACCGAAATAGAGAGTTTATTTACGGAGCGATGTTTGATTTAGAAAAAGCATCTTTTAGTCTGTCTCGATAAACAAACAGTTTTTTGTGGAACAAAGACCTAGTTCATTTGATAATTCAGATAAGCGAGGCTATTTTGTTTTTCAAATTTCGAACATTCAGAAATCTTATTCTCGTTTTGGCACTGATTTCGGCTGTGCCTAGCTCTTTGTCGAAAGCCCTCTCTGCGGAAGACAAGTTTGACCAAGATTTATCCCAAAAAATAATGCCAATTTTGGAGCGCGCTAAGGGGAGACCGTCTAGCAGTCAGATTTGCACACGGACTATCACTAGCTGCTTCAACTCAGCTGTTCCAGGCTAATGTAGGAATAAATGTCTGAGAAGAATTACGCACAGTTGCATTCAAATTCAGAAACGGTGATTATCTCTGCGCAGAGGCAGTGCATTACTTGTCTATTTGTAGAAATTTTGTAGCAGTGTGATTATCGAAAAATGCTGCGATGGCATCAGTCGTCGAATTAAAGTTGGAAGATCTTTCTGTCAATAAACAAGTTGTGCGCCATCAAATGCGATACCGGCATTAGATGACTAAACCGCAACTTAAAAAATAAAACTAACTCCGTGCCGCTCCATATCAATTTTGTAGACGAAGCGAAGAAAACAAACAAAAGAATTGAGATGATTTTGTAGGCTAAAAATATTGCTTACACACAGCCTACGTTTTATGCCCCAAAACCTTTCATAGAGCGTTTAGGCCGCCATTAGTTTCTTCTAGATGCTATACAAATTTTCCTACAAAAGCTTGCTAAGCCCTTGATTGTTTGGATAGTGAGAGTATTGGAACGAAGGTAAATTCAATTCTTACGGTGGTGTGTGCTCTATCTTGAGCACACACCACTATTTGGAAAGAAATTTGCCGCATAGCTCCATATATGTTATTGTTCGATTATTGGATCGGGAAAGCCAATCTGATCTTGAGGGATGATTAATGTCGATCAAAACTTCTTCCAACGATCATTATCTGCTCCTTTTAGTGGGCGTAGGCGCGCTAGGAATATGGAGTTTAATTATAAAATCAGAAGCTAAATTGGCTTTGCTTGAAATGTTTCTTTTGGGCTGCTTATTTCAGTATGGACTTTTCTTTTTAGTAATGGGCATGTATCGTGCAGTTAAAAATCTTTCTTGGAAGCGTTGAAATCACTTTTGTTTCCGTTCGTAGAACAAAGATAATTTACTGAACTGTCGAAAGATATCTTTCCTTCTGATGTTTTAATTCCTGGGTTTCTCGATGAAACAGCAGGTTACTTTTTCTTAGCTGTCAGCCTCGTCACCTTCATTCCGTGGCGATATTTGAACTCTTTTGTGTAACTTTGAAAGTTATTTGGCAAGTTTGAGGCATCCGCTATTTAGTCTAATGTTTCTGAGGTGCAACCAAAATCTTGATCCAAGCCAAGTGGACTATTTTAACCGATTGAGGATCTCCTCATTTCTGGCGTGTGACTTTGATTTTTATTTGGCAATTTTTTGATAATTATTTGGCAATTTTTGCTCGTTAGAAAGCAAGATAAATGCCACCACTGGCTTTTATTGTGCCAAAATTCGAATTACTGAAGTCCTACCTATCTTCAATCGCACGCGGACTATCACTAGCTGCTTCAACTCAGCTGTTCCAGGCTAATGTAGGAATAAATGTCTGAGAAGAATTACGCACAGTTGCATTCAAATTCAGAAACGGTGATTATCTCTGCGCAGAGGCAGTGCATTACTTGTCTATTTGTAGAAATTTTGTAGCAGTGTGATTATCGAAAAATGCTGCGATGGCATCAGTCGTCGAATTAAAGTTGGAAGATCTTTCTGTCAATAAACAAGTTGTGCGCCATCAAATGCGATACCGGCATTAGATGACTAAACCGCAACTTAAAAAATAAAACTAACTCCGTGCCGCTCCATATCAATTTTGTAGACGAAGCGAAGAAAACAAACAAAAGAATTGAGATGATTTTGTAGGCTAAAAATATTGCTTACACACAGCCTACGTTTTATGCCCCAAAACCTTTCATAGAGCGTTTAGGCCGCCATTAGTTTCTTCTAGATGCTATACAAATTTTCCTACAAAAGCTTGCTAAGCCCTTGATTGTCTGGATAGTGAGAGTATTGGAACAAACGCGACATTTAAATCCAAAACTTACAGGCAAGCCTAGTGCTATTAACACCCTTAAGTATTAGTTACGCCTTGACAAATTATGGTGGATCCACCATAATGAACATATGTCATCAAAATCGATAATACCCGTCGAATGGGTCGGATCCAGTTATAAGGATTTTCGCTCCTTTCCAGATTTGGTCCAAGATTCGATGGGCTTTGCTCTCTATATGGCGCAGATTGGCCGTATGCACGGCAGCGCCAAACCATTGAAAGGATTCGGTGGTGCTGGAGTCGTTGAAGTCGTTGATGATCATCAAGGCGACACATATCGAGCGGTCTACACAGTGAAATTTGATAGTGCAGTTTATGTACTGCATGCCTTCCAAAAGAAATCAAAAAAAGGAATAAAAACTCCTCAAGAAGAAATTGAACTAATTAAACGGCGACTTAAAGCAGCTGAAATAGACTACAAATCTCGCTCAGGAACTAAAAATGACTAAGGAAAATGAAAACAAAATTCGACGCGGCACCAAAAACGTGTTTGCAGATCTTGGTTATAGCGACCCAGATACACACCTGCTGAAAGCTCAATTAGTAAGCCGCATAGACGAAATCGTGTGCGATAAAAAACTTACCCAGGCACAAGCTGCACAAGCAATGGGTATCACTCAACCTGATGTATCCCGGCTCTTGAAGGGTCAATTTCGAGATGTTTCGGTTGAACGAATTATGCGTATGCTCACTCGCCTTGGCTGCGAAGTCGACATTGTTGTAAAATCTCCCGGTCGAAAACGCACTGGGTTCGTAATTCATCTTCAACAAGCCCGCGCATAGACCTAGCAGACTTCTTACCTAGATCGAAGACACCACCTGGTTTATAAGCTTCGCAGCAACCAGAAAGCTTTTCTTTGCAAATGAATTAACAATGAAGAATGAAAATTTCCAGCGTTTAATGAAAATTCGATTAGTGCTTATTTGCCTTGGGATTGTTGTGTTGGCACGCGGACTATCACTAGCTGCTTCAACTCAGCTGTTCCAGCCTAATGTAGGAATAAATGTCTGAGAAGAATTACGCACAGTTGCATTCAAATTCAGAAACGGTGATTATCTCTGCGCAGAGGCAGTGCATTACTTGTCTATTTGTAGAAATTTTGTAGCAGATTTTTCTAAACTTCGTTTGGCAAGGTATTTTTGAACTACTTCCTTGTCTGTGTC
Organism: uncultured Candidatus Obscuribacterales bacterium; assembly: GCA_964572515.1. GTDB lineage: Bacteria > Cyanobacteriota > Vampirovibrionia > Obscuribacterales > Obscuribacteraceae > Aved-18. Next base: position 485,559 of record CAZNEW010000001.1, read on the forward strand.
GTCTTTAACAGTAGAGGCGTTTGCTCCGCCATCGACACCAAACAATGAGGAAAAAACTTGATGCCAAAACTAACAAAGCATTTTATTGATTCAGAAATCACATTTCCATCAAAAGGCTATCTCATTTATCGTGATGATGAACTGCCTGGATTTGCAGTTCGAGTAACTAAAAAATCTAAATCCTACATTTTTGAAAAACGATACGATGGTATCAATCGTCGAATCACAATCGGAAAATGTAGCTCGATGACGTTAGAAGAAGCACGAAAGAAAGCCAGCATCATGATTGGCGAAATAGCGAAGGGGCACGACCCAATAACGGGAAAACGAATTAATGATAAAAACGATGTCACCCTTGCTGAAGTTTTAGATCGGTTCCTCGAAAAGAAACCCTTAAGACCTGATACCAAACGAAATTACTTTTACGCAGTAAATAGACACTTCAAAGATTGGCTTGACCTGCCAATTACATCAATCACCAAAGACATGGTCGAGGAACGTCATCACGATCTGCTCCTAACCGTCTTGGTACTTCAAGTCATGGAAGAGCTAACAACGCTCTCAAAAAACTAAGTGCGCTCATCAATTTTGCATCAGATAGATACGGCACTGATGATGAACCACTCATAAAGTTGAACCCGGTCACAAGACTCTCCAGAAATCGTGCCTGGCATCGAATACATCCTCGTCAACGCATTATTCTCGACGATAAGCTAAAAGACTGGTATCGCGCATGCTGCTCTCTGCGATACTCTGTCAGCCGCGATTTCTTGATCTTTTTACTTTTTAGTGGAATGCGATTTGGCGAATCGCGCAATCTTAAGTGGTCATATGTAGACTTTAAAGAAAAGCTTCTGACCGTCCCGCGAGAAATAACAAAAAGCGATCGCGAACATCAATTGCCTTTGAGCGATTTTCTTGTAAATCTGCTTAACAAGCGGCGTTTAATGCACCCTGGCTCAGAATGGATCTTTGAGTCTACAAAATCTAAATATCATCATATCAGCCAAGGCATAGGCATAATTAAATACGTTCGCAAACGCAGCGGTGTCTTCTTCACCGTTCACGACCTCAGACGAACTTTTTTGACCATGGCCGAGAAACTAGAAGTACCGGTCTATGTCATGAAAAAGCTCGTCAATCACAATGTCTCAAACGATATGACCGGACGCTACCTCGTTCATGATATCCCGCGCAATCGAGCATTCATGAATAAAATCTCGAATGCCTTCATCCAATTGTGCGACATCAAAGACGATTCCAACATCAGGTGGCTTAACTGCAATTTTGAGAATGAGAATAACTCTCTGCAGCTTCAACTCAATTTTTTAAACGAAGACAAAAACGCAGTCGAAGAAGAAGAAAGGGTCGATTTTGAAGGAGAGCTGGATGTGATTGATAACGGAGATTTTCAGGATGAAGGCGATGAAGTATATGAAAGACCTGAAGAAGATGAGGAACAGGGAGATGATTTTGTAGCCTGAAATTGGTGCCTACGACATGCCTACGCTCTATGCCCCTAACCGGACATGGAGCGCCGGGGCACTCATTCCATGCATCCTGAATTTAATACAAAACATCCTACAAAAACTTGCTATGCCTCCACTTGTATAAAAGGTGATAGTATTGCAACCAATATGGAAAAGACGGAAAAGTGCATAGCAGCTTTGTTGAAGTAAACCGATGATTGAGATGAAAGACCATGAGAACTGAAGATGAAATAAGAGCTGATTTGTTTGAAAATCAATTCGCAATGAATATTTTGGAAATGACCATAGATCAGCAATCGTTTACTGAATTGTGCGAGCTCTTAAAAGAGTTGGCTGATGTCTGGCAAAGCAAATCAGAAGTAGATAAAGAGACCGTTCGTTTTATCGCGGAAATTCTTATGATCACTCATAACAAGCTGTGCTTCGAGGGATTTGATTCAGAGGATAAAGCAGTTCTGGTCAAAATGCATACTGAAATCGAGAGTCTTTTTTTAGAGCGATGTCTTGTTTAGTAAGTCTGATTTCTAAATAAACGACCGACACACTTCGTCAAAGTATTTTTGAAAAAGTGATATGTGTATTTTGAAAACGCCTTTACCAATCCATTCAAATTTACGATGATTGGGATCATCAGCTAAGGTATATTTTCTGGAATGTTTTCCATGCGGATTGCGCAAAGTAATCATTCCTGAAGCTGCATCAAATCCTATAATTGTGTATGCATGAGAATTTACAACCAGGTCGGGAAGGCTTGCCGTTTTGTAACCAGCTTCGGTGGCACAAATTATGGGATTTTTCGATGAAACTGCTCCTGCAATAAAACTTGAAAGTTCCTGAAGGCTAGCGTGTTCTGGATCTAGTGATTGAGCTTTGCAGCCTGTGATGCAGCCCATACCAATTGAGATATCGCGAGAGCCATCGTTGTCCGGAAATTTCTTTACTTGAGCACATTCAATGAGCGCAGCCCATAGCGATTTGTCAGATACTCCAACTACATTCAAATCGTTTTCTGTAATTTTGTATTCTTGTCCATCACCTGGAAAGCGCACAATGTAAGTATTTTCGTCACCTACTTTTATCATGCTGGCAAGCAATCGTTGACCTTTGGGAAGTGCAGCAAGGGCAGCCATGGATGCTTCGAACCAGCAGTTGGGATTGAATGCCTGATCTATTCCAGATGCGCCATCTGCGGCTATTTGCTGCGGCGTAAAGGCTAGCGCGCCTCTTCTTGCGCTTTTGTCTATCGTAAACTTGGGTGTTGCCGCGGATTCTTCGTCGTCATCATCGTCAGTATTTGACCGTTTACTGGTCTGCGGTTTTGTTTCTTCTTTTTGCGCAGCGGTTGTCTTGCTTTTATCGTCTGCTTTTTGTTCTGATTTTGCGATGGCAGCTAATTCTGGAAAAAGTTTTTTTGCAAAGTGCGCTTCGCGGGTGGTGCCAAAATTTTGCACAATGTACTGACACAACTGTCTGGCTCGCGCGCGCCTGTTTGCGGCAAAATTTGCTAAAGAAGCCTGATAGCAAAGTAGTGCTGACGGAGGGCTAGTTCGAAGAACCGACTCAAAAGAATCGGCAGATTCGACATATTTTTTTTCGTTGTATTGGGCCCACGCGCTAGCTACTGTTGGTGCGGTGTAGGCTGGAAGTGTTGATGTCCCAAGTAAAGTAATTGCTACAAGTAGAGAAAACTTGTTCATAGATTTTAGACCTTGTCTATACGCTTGTCTGGAATCTGGAACCAGAAAGTGGCGCCTTTTCCAAGCACTGAGCGAACACCAACTTTGCCACCGTGAGCCTCTACGATTGCTTTACAGATTGCTAGACCAAGTCCGGTTCCTTTCTTCTCGCCTTCACTACCGGTGCCTACTTGTTTGAATTTTTCAAAAACAATTTCTAGTTTGTCTTCTGGAATACCTGGACCTTCGTCGATGATTTGAAATTCTAATTCGTGCACGCCACGTTTGACTTCTTGAGTTTTTACAGCGACTGTTATGTTTGAATCTTTGGGTGAAAATTTTATAGCGTTGCCGACTAGGTTGACGATTACGCGCACTACACGGTCTGCATCGACTTCGATTGTGCGGTCTTCGAAGCTTGGTATCAGTTTGATATTTTTCTTGTCGGCTTGTGGTTTGATCATGCCTATTGCGTTATCGACCAATTTGGCAATGGTGACATCTTCGTAGTTGAGAGTCAGTCCACCCGATTCGTATTTTTCAACGTCCAGCAAATCGTTGATCATGCTGATGAGCGAAGACACAGACTGCTGAGCTAGAACGACCATTTTATTGCCTTTCTCGTTGAGTGTTCCCACTACTCCGTCGAGCATCATATCTAGTACCATGTTCAAAGACGTGAGTGGAGCGCGAAGGTCGTGGCTCACCATTGCCATAACTTCCTGCTTTAGTTTTTCAGCTTCTTTCCGCTCGGTGATATCGTGCAGTACGCAGAAGATCAAATCGTTGTGGGGCGCATATTTTGCTGTCCACTCGTAGAAATAGAATCTGCCATCTTTGCTTCTTACTCGAGCTTCGAACATTATTTCGTTGTCCATTCCCTGGCATTTTTGAAGATTGAGGTAAGTCTCGTCTTTGTCTTCGGGGTGAATAATCGAAATCAAATTGCTTCCAAGAAGCTCTTCGAGTTCAAAGCCAAGTCTTTTGGTGATTGCTGGGTTCAACTCGGACATACGCAAGTTTTCATCGAGTGAACAAATTATTTCAGCGGTGTTATCAATCATCGCTCGTTCTTTTTCACGAGTGATGGTCAAATCACGACTCAGTGTGTGTATAACACCATCTAGTTTTGCCAGCTCATCGGAGCCCTTGATAGGCTCGGCAAGCGGTTTTCCTGCAGCAACGCTCATAGTATTCGACATGATGGTGTTGAACCTTCGAGCAAATGTCAAACTAAAGCCTACTGCGATAAATGCCGCAATCGCAACTGTTACTAAAGCTGCACCTTCGACGGTGTGTTTGAGTTGGTCACGAACTTCGCTTTGTTTTTCCTGGCGCCGTTTGCGTAATTGCGTTTCTTTTTCTACCAATCGCAAGCCGGTGCTATTGACGCGACGAATGAATGACTGCAATTTTCCAACTATTCGGATGCTGGCAAGGTCAACTGATTCTTCAGGCATGCCTTCTGCCATTGTTAATGCTTCGGTGATATCATCGATGATACCAACAAAAGCTTTTAATTCTTTTGCTCTTTCAGGAGAAGAGTTGGCGATATCTTTGAGAGCTTTAGTGTGACTTTGGACGTTCTCAAAGAGTTCGTGGAATTCGAAAGCAAAACTTTCGGTGCTGGTCGCTTTGAACATCATCATGGAGCCAGTCGCCATAAAAATGTCGTTCAAGATTAAATTTACGTGGATGAGTGAATCGACCGCCCGGGCCTCTTGCTGGCGGTCACGCTCAACTTCGCCCAGAACATGGTCGATGACGCCCAAGAAACACAATTGGATCACCATCGGGACCAAAATTAAAAGCGCTAATTGATGAGTGAATTTGAGCATCATTAAATTTTGCCAGAATCATGGGAATCTTACGATATTGACAGCCATCTTTGCGGTTTTCACCATATGGCAGCGGCGGGTCCGTCTTTAAGATTAAAGAACAAAGACAAGGACGCACGGCACGCATGAGCGAAGGCGAAAATCAAGCCAAAAACGAAAAGGTCACCGAGGTAGCCTCGGCGAGCAATTCGCTTGAATCTGCCTCGTCAGCTACCAAATTGGCTGGTGATACTTTCTCATCGCCTGCATTCAAACCGGACACCGTTGTCCAGACAAATGCTGACAATTTGCTCCTTGCTCGCGCCAGTTTTGACGTTCCTCAGAACAATCCTGCCGTCAAGCCTGATACTGTTAAGCCGCAAACCGTCATCCAGCCTGACAGCACAGTCAATTCTTTCAGCCTTCCACTTTCAAACAATCGCAATTTGAGATTCGACCCCAGAACTTTTGACCCACGTCAGGCACCTGGGTTTTATGGCAATGTCCAGAATTCAGAAAGCGACGTTTTCCCATTTTTTGCGCAAGAGCGTGTACGTCCCGAGCTTCGTCTTGAAAATCTGAACAAACAGGTCTCGGATCGCCCTGAAATTCAGGAAATTCTCAACGCATCCAAATTCTACAACGGCGCCATTTTGTGGCATGGAACCAAGTATGAGCGCTCTGTTTCGGAAGGTCGTTTCGCCTCAGCCGCTGCCGTATCGCGCGTTTTGCAAGATGTGGGCTATAACTATGCCGATTCTTCTAAACCCGCCAATCTTTTGAACAAGCTTATAGCTAATGGCTGGGAAGTTGTAGGTCAAAGTCAGGCTAAGCCAGGCGACGTGGTCATCGGCGGCAAAACCAATACCCAGTGGCGCGAAGGCAACGATAACGCTGTTGCCGGAATTATTGGTCCTAACGGTACTGTTTACTCCACCGGTGGAGAGGGTGGTCGCTGGACCCAGGGAACAATGGACCAGCTTTTCCCGGCCGACCAGTATAAAGATCAAATCTGGGTATTGCGTCCTCCCAAAGGCATGCCGCCCGTAAATGATTTCAATCCTCAGGCGATGGACAACCCCAACGCTATGATGCCGAATCAGCAGTACGAAATGCCGCAAATGCCTGGCCGTATTAGCTTCGACCAGTTCAGCCAGACTTTCAGACAAAACGTCCAGCGCGATTTCAACGCTCCAAATACCCTTCCTGGTTATAACCCCAACGGTAGATTTGAGGTTCAACCTAATCAATATAGATTCGACCCGCAGCAAATGCCTCAGCAGTGGGTGAACCCAAGACAGCCATCTGATGTGCCAAACGAGCGCCCACCATTACCTCCGCCTGGAGTTAATGTTTACGAATTCTATGACGCTTATTACAAAAATAAGTGGGAGCAATATTACAAAGCCAAATACGAGCGCGGTGATTTCAATCGTCCTGGTAATGACAGAACCCAAGGTCCCGAAATTATTGATGGTCCTCGCAGTCAGCAACGCTCGGCTCAACTCTATGATTTGGCCAGAAGAGCAGTTGGAAGACCAGTTTGGCAGACATCCGAATGGGCTGACAAAACCGAAAATGGCAGATTGGCTTCGGCAACCAGCGTTGGCGAAGTTCTAAAAGCCGCAGGATATGAGTATGCTCATGCACCGGGCGTCGCCGATTTGACCAAGACTCTTATTCGCCATGGTTGGCAGCCAACTGCACTACAAAATCTCAGACCCGGTGATGTTATATATGGTGCCACCCAAGATGGTTGGGAGAACAAATCAGGTCCTACAGCATCTATGGGCATTGTAGGCGAAAACGGTTTTGTCTATATGTGCGATCGCCGCACCGGCAACTGGTCTCGCATGAGAATGGAAGAAGCATTTCCGCCCGAGCAGTATGGTCGTCGTATGTGGGCTGTGCGCGCCCCTGAGCGCGATGTGCAACCATCGGTACCGGATCCACGCAGACGCAACGAATACCCAGCTGACGCTCCTAGCGCTCCGGCATATAGCCCAGAAGCTCCAGCCTATAATTCTGCAGAAGTCGATGCAATTGCCAATGTTGCAATGCAATCAAACGGCAGAAGAATGTGGACCGATACAGGTGCTAACCTTGGTTGCGCCCAATCTGTCGCTGGGATGCTCCGCGCTGCCAATGTGCGCATCGATAACTTGAGAAGAGTAGGCGACGTGTTTGATGCTTTGCAGAGAAATCAGTGGCGTGCTATTCAGACGGACAAAAATCTAACAGGTCTTAAACCTGGTGATGTAATCGTTTGCGGTCGTGCACCTGGTATGCAGTGGAAAGGTGTTGACGGTGGTGCTCACATGGGCATTGTCGGAGCCGATGGTAAAATTTACAGCAACAATTCCAGCAGTGGTGTGGTTATCGGTGTTGATGCTGAGCGTTTCACAAGAGATCCTCGTTATCAAAGTTTCTACATTTTGAGGTCACCAGGTTCTGACCAGCCTAATCGTCCAGGCAGAAGACCTCAATACAACGACGGTCCTCAAAACAATGTTCCACTCTCACCAATTCAAAGATTGATTGCCGAGACTGCAGGTAGAAACTATACTGGCAGCTATGGATGGTGCGCACGTGCTGTACAAAGAGACCTTGCTGCTGCTCACCCTAATTTGAAAAAATGGGTAGGTTCTGGCGATGCCTGGAATATGGCACAAAACATGCTCAAGAGCGGCGAGTGGGTTCAAGTTCCTTCTCAGGACGCTCAACCCGGTGATGTGCTAGCACTTCGTTGCCCCGGTCAAGCAGGCGATATTCGTATCGTTAAATCGAGAGAAGGCGACAAAATCAATACTGTAAACGACAATCGTTATACCAACGAAGATGTCAGTTTATTTGGTGACAAGCGCTACAAAAAATACGACAAAGGTATTTTCTTGAGATATGTTGGCGATCGTCAAAACGCTCCTCAGCCGCCAGCCCAGCCGCCAAGATACGAAGAGCCGCAATACAACCCGCAGCCTGAGCCTCGTCAACGCCCAATGCCCTATGAGCGTCCGATGCCATATCAAAGACCTTATCAGCAAATGCCTAATATGATGAGCTTCTTGCCTCCTCAAATTGCTGATCGTATTCCTCCGCAATTGATGAATCAGATTCCTCATATGATGAATCGTATTGCACCAGGAATGATGCGTAATATGCCACCAGAAATGATGAGCTTCTTTGGTGCTCAGCCTTATTATCCACAGCAATACCGCGGATATCAGCAATTTGACTATCAGCAAAATCCTTACGCAGATCCTTATGCTGGTCAGTACGATCAGTTCAACAATCCTGAGCAAGGATTTGATCCACAAGCTCAAGAAAATAATCCACAAGATGAAGATCGTCAGACCGCTCCACAAAGTACACAGCCTGATTACTGGAACTATTACAATCAGCGTCGTCGTGGCTATGAGCAGTATCAAGATCAGTACAATCGTCAACAGCAAGAAAACGACAGACGCCGTGCTGATAACGAGAGACAACAACAACAACAGCAAGCAGAAGCTGAGCGTCAGCGTGAAGCCGACAGACAAAGAGCCAATGCTGAAAGACAGCGTCAGGCCGAAGCTGACCGTGAGCGTCAAAGAATGGAAGCTGAGCGCAATCGCAGAAGATAATCGAAAATCGTAGGGAAATGTCTACGTAATTTCCCTACTAGAGCCGAATATCGGTGCTTGTGGGTTTCTGAAAAGTATTTTATAGTGGTGGCATAGTTGGTGCAGAGTTTACTAAGTTTCTCTTAAACGTTTCTACTTCATTGTGAATGAATTGAAGTGGAGTATCTCTGTATGTGTTCGTATCAATTTGAAAATAACGAGGCGAATAATTGTCGTCCCGTAGATAACCCGACGAATCGGGCATTGCTGAACGATGTTTATTCGAGCCGTGTAATGCAGCCTAATTCCTTTATGCCAGTGCAAAATTTTATGCCTGTGAATAATGGCTATCGCGCGATGGACTTTGTGCCACCGCAGGTAATGCGTCAGCTGCAATCGGGAATACCGGATTTTTCCGCCTTTTATATAAATCCTATGCAGCAGCAACAAAACTATTTTAAGCAGATGCAAATGCGCGAAATGATGATGCAAGCTCGTTACAACCAGAACAATTGTCATTGCCCTCACTTTGATCCGCGCATGATACCTCGCTGGCAACCTAGAGAATTCAATCCTATGGAACGTCCGCCACGTTGGCGTCACGACTATCCACAACGGGATTTTCCTCAGCGTGATTATCCTGAGCCACGTTATGAACATCCGCACAGAAGACGTCGTGAGTGGGAGCGCGATAGAGAAAGAGACAATAGAGATTTTCCAAGAAGCAGACCACCCAATGATCTGCCTCCACCTAATAACGACTCGCCTCAAAGAACTGGAGAGCTAAGACCAGAAGACGTGCGCAGGCGCGATGGAAACTCTCCCATTCCTCAAAACGAGCGCAGAGCTTTAATGATTCTTGCCTTGCGAACTGCTGGCGTTGAGCCGAACGAAGCTAATATAAGAGGTCTCAATACTATTATTGAAAAAGAAAGCGGATGGAAGCCAAATATAGTCAATAACTGGGACTCGAACGCTCGAAAAGGAACTCCGTCCAAAGGGCTAATGCAAACTATCGGTCCTACCTTTGAAGCATATAAAATGCGCGGCTATGACGACATTTTGAATCCGTTGCACAATATGATTGCGGGTATAAGATATGCCACCAAACGTTATGGCAGTCTTCTCAATGTGCCAGGGTTGCGCTCTATGGCTGCGGGTGGTCCTTATAGAGGCTACTAAGCTATAATAACCTGCATGGCGCGGATACTTCTGGTCGAAGATGACCCTGCAATGTCGGAAATGGTGGTTGAGATTCTCTCGACCAACCATCATATTGTCGAGTCCGTTTTCGAAGGAGAAGAGGGGCTCGAACGTCTGACTTATTATCATTATGATTTGGCAATTTTAGATTGGGTGTTGCCAGGATTGTCAGGGCTTTCGCTTTGCCAGACCTATCGTCAAAACGGTGGTCAGGTGCCTATTTTGTTTTTGACCGGTCAAAGCAATGTCATTAACAAAGTAAAAGCGCTTGAGGCGGGTGCTGACGATTATTTATGTAAGCCTTATAATTACAATGAGCTTTTAGCAAGAGTGAAAGCGTTACTGAGAAGACCTCCTGGTTATATTGAACGTGTTCTTGAATCGGGCGGAATCAGTCTCGATCTCGATGCCTGTACAGTCACTATAGATGGTGACAAAATACAAATGACTCCAAGTGAATTTGCTTTGCTTGAGCTGTTTATGAAAAATCCGGGACGAGTATATAATTCGGACGAGTTATTGCAAAGAGTATTTAAAACAGAGTCAGAAGCTACAGACGAAGCTGTACGCCAGCGCGTTTTGCGCTTACGCAAAAAAATTTCGTCGCAAGGTAAAGAGTCACCCATCAAAACGGTAAAAGGACTAGGATACAAGTTTGAAATTTAGTAATTGGAAACCTCTTTTTTCATTGGCAGTAGTCATATTTTTTTGTGCACCAGGAGCCCTGGCAAAACCAGTTAGTTTGCCTTTTCCGCAAGACTATAAGTCAGTTTATGCCTATCTTGATATGGGAGAGTTTTCACAGCTTGCATCCATTGCAGAGATGCAAATCAAAAAGGGCGGAAAAGTAGATCCTAAGTGGTACGAGTATCTGGCGATTTCCAAAATACACGATGACTTGAACAAAGATTCTTTCAAAGCATTTATGCCTGCCCGCATGGCTGCCCGGATGCAACCAAACAATGCTCATGCTATCTCGACCTTGGCTATGACGCTTTGTTTTATGCAAAAGTATGGAGCGGCGATGGATCTTGCTCGCAAAGCGGTTGAAAAGGATCCTAAAGACGGTCGCAATCATGCTGTTCTGGCTTATTCTATGATCTTAATTGACCGTGGCGATCCGGTAGCGTCCGAAGAACTAAAGACCGCTATAAAATTGAATCCCGGTGATATTGACGTCAATTATTTGGTGGATGCTTTTAGTCAGATTACGGCTCAAGACAAACAAATCGACGCTGCTTTTGCACGCTGGCTCAAGTATAGACCTAAGTCTGCTTATGCCTATTACAGACTTGCCGATTTTCATAAAGACAACCATGAAGACAAAGAGGCAATCTTTAATGCTCAAAAGGCTCTTGAGATAAATCCCGGTTTCGAGGCGCCTGCACGAGTGCTCGCTCGTATTTATTATGAGCGCAAACAGTGGCAAAAAGGCGCAGATTTACTGACTGAGCTGCTTAAACATACACCTGGAAATTATCATACACATGGACGTTTGGGAATGTTTTATGCTGAGCTCAACAAACCGCAAAAAGCAATCGAACATTTGAATACAGCCATTGCCCAAATTGTGCCAGAAAGTGATCCCAATAAGTTTTACAAGGCTGCTCGTAAAATAGAAAAGAATAATCTCTCTTTTTACACTATATGGTGGCAGACTCGTGCAGCTGAATATGCCAAGGCAGGCCAGTTTGAAAAAGGGATAAGTTCACTTTCTGATTTATTGAATGTGCTGCCTGATAATTCTCTGGCTCTGTACACTCGTTCGCAAGTGTATGCTCGGGCTAAAAAGTATCCAGAGGCGCTGCGCGACTTGAATGCGCTTGTAATCATGGATCCAGATGTGTCACAGTGGTATAAGGCAAAGATTGATGTCCTGAAGAAAATGGGAAAAAATGAAGAGGCTCTGAAAGTGCAGAAAGAACATTTTGCTGTCGAAAAATATGGTTCTAAATAAGTATTGCATTTACACTCTGGTTGCCTTGAGTTTAATTGTTCAGACGAACAACCAGGCTTTGTTCGCTAAAATTTCGCCTGCCGATCAAAATAAACTCAAAAGCTTGGCTGCGCTTGGAGATTCAGATGCAGTCAATTTTATAAAAGAGAAAATCAAGCTCGGTAAAGATGTAAACGAATGGAATGAATCGTTGGCAGTGCTTGGAATATCTAAAGGGCACGTTCGAGCAGGAGACTCATATTTTGAAGCTGCTCGTAATTTCGCTCGAGCAGAGCCAGAAAATCCAAGGGCATTAGCCACTTTTGCACTGGTTTTAGCTTTGATTGACAAAAAGGATGCATCGTTAAAGCTTTCGCAAAGAGCGCTGCAATTAGATCCTAAAAATGCAAGAGCGCTTGCTGCTCAAGCCCACATTGTTGGCAATCAGGGCACTGAGTCTGAGCTTGCAAAAGAAATAATGGGTAAGGCGGTCAAAATAGCACCAAAAGATCGCGAAATTAATTTCATAGCTTATCGTCTCTATCAAAAGCTGCTTGAAGATGATCTTGCCGAAAAAGCTCTGGATCGCATTATTCAAGCTAGCCCGAATGACGCTACTGCATACACGCAGAGAGCTTGGTATTTTAAGGATATACGAGATTTTAAAAGGGCAGCGGACGACTGTCAGAAAGCAATCGACATCAATCCTAAATACGAAGGAGCTTTGTATCTACAGGGAAGGATGTTGCATCATCTTGAGCGCTGGCAAGAATGTATCTCGGTTTTTAATAGGCTCTCTGCCTTGAAGAAGAACAGTGATAATGGCTATATAGGTGCTGCAAGCGAAATTCGGTGGGCGCATGCATATGCGGCGCTTGGTCAAAATCAGAAAGCGATTGAACGCTATTCTTTAGCCATAAAGCATATGAGTCCAGAAAAGACCGATGCTATTTTTAGTAAGGGTTGCATTCATATGACCAAAAGTACGAAAGAAGATTATATTCAATCATGGACAGCCCGTGCGCAATTGTTTACTAAGTGTGGGCAGATCGATCGTGCCATTAAGGATAGTACCAGTCTTCTTGCAGTTTTTCCAAAAAACCCTACTGGTTTGCACGAGCGAGCAAACGAATATCAAAAGGCTGGCAAATACGAATTGGCTCTTAAAGACGTGGAAACACTAATCTCAATCGACCCAGATGTTGCAGTGTGGTATCGCACCAAAGTTGATATTCTAAAGAAAATGGGACGAACAGCAGAGGCTAAGCAGTTTGAGCGCCAGTCCAATTCTTTGGAGAAATTCGGCATTAAATGAGACAATCTCTTATAAGGCATTTTTGGCTTCTGGCATCCATCCCGCTTTTAGTTTTACCGGCCTGGTCGTATTCTAATCCTGAAGTTGCAAAAGCAGATAAGTGCATAGATGCTGGCCAATTCAAAGATGCTCGCGATTTATTGGAAAAGATGCTCGATTCTAAGGACCCACATCCTGAGGCATTGGAGCTATATTCGATGGTTCCATTTTATGATAATGCCAGTGAAATGGGTTCAAGAGCATTCGCATGTGCGCGCGAAGCTGCCCGCCGGAATCCAAAAAATTCACACATTTTGGCCACATATGCACTTGTTTTGGGAGAGTTAAAAAAATACGAAGAAGGCATCAAGATTATCAATCGGGCAATCGAGCTAAATCCAAAAGACGGGCGTGCTCACGCTATTGCTGCATATCTCTATAAAAAGGTCGAAGACACTCCTGCGGCAAATGGTCAAATGCTGGAAGCCTTGCGTTTAGATTCTAAAAGTCGAGACGTAAACTATATTGCAGCAAAATTTTACTGGGAAGAACTTGATGGCAACAAAGTAGAAGAATGCTACAAAAGATGGCTGAAGAATTATCCTAATTCGGCACTGGCGCATTATAAAGCTGCGGCATATTACAAAGACTTGAGACGCAATGAAGAAGCGATTTTAGAATGCAAAAGAGCAATTGCTCTCAACAATAATTTTATGTTGGCACGTTTGTTGTGGCAAAACATTCTATTCAAGCAAAAGCGCTACAAGGAAGCCGCAGAACAGATAACATCCTTTATGACAATCTGCTTTCCTTCATTTGCTACTTATTGCGATCGAGCTGAGTGTTACGCGAATCTGAACCAACCTCAAAAATCGATAGACGATTACACTAAGGCTATAAACCTGCGAAGTCCTTCGATAGCCAAAGAAGGGTTGGTGAAAGCCGTCAGTCATATGCCAAAGCCCGAAAAAAAGGATCAACTCTCATGGTGGGTTGCGCGCAGTTACCAGTATTCAAAGATGCAAAATCATAAGAAAGCAATTGACGATATGAATCTGATTGTTGCTGCATATCCAAACAGTCCGAGTGTTTATTATGCTCGTGCAAAGGTGTTTGAAGCCGCAAAGAAATATCCTGAAGCTCTAGAAGATGCCAATCTACTTATAGCGCGTGATCCTGACGTTACTCAGTGGATGCAATTCAAAGCCGATATCTTAAAGAAGCTGGGACGTGAACATGAGGCTAAGGAAGTAATCAAACGTGCCGACGCCCTGGAAATGAGTGGTAAATAGCCTATTCGTGGCGAATCTTTTGAATACGTATTTCCACGTATGCTCGTGTCACAATGATGTAACATACGACCGTTAACTTAAAAGTATCGAAAGCGACACTACACACCTCGCAGAGATTCAGCTTCCATAGCCGTTTGCATAAAACAAAATTTTTTCAGGGAGCGGAATCGACAGGGGAAAGGACAAATAAGAGCCAGCGGGAACGCTGGCTTTTGTTATTGTGCGTTTTTATCGCAATTCCAATATGTTAAGGTGAAATTACTGGGGCTTTTGGGGGGACGTTTAATGCAGACCTTCTCAACTGTGGAATTGGATAAGATAGCAGAGCGCGCAGCCAGGCAGCTCAAACGTGCTGATGCACTTTTGATTGGGGCTGGAGCTGGCATGGGAGTAGATTCGGGGCTTCCAGATTTTAGGGGCGAGAAAGGCTTTTGGAAAGCTTATCCGCCATTTCGAGGACGCAAATATTCTGAGATAACAAGTCCAACAATGCTCGACGAAAATCCCGAGCAAGCCTGGGGATTTTTCAGTCATTGCATGGTTATGTATCGAAACACCAAACCGCACAAAGGTTACGAAACGCTACTTGAGTGGACCAAAAAGTATTTTGAGAACTATTTTGTGTTTACTAGTAATATCGATGGTCATTTCGCTAAAACTGGTTTTGATCCGGAGCGAATTTACGAGATTCACGGAAACACGCATTATTTACAATGTGGCAAAGGCCTTCAATGCTCGCGTCAAATCTGGAGTGCTTTAGATATTGATTTGCGTATAGACGAAGAAACTATGAGAGCTCTGGATGAATTGCCTAAATGTCGAGATTGTCAGGCACTATCAAGGCCGAATATTTTGATGTTCGCAGACAGGGCTTTTAATCCGCTTCGAACTGTAGAACAGGAATACTTATATAAAAAGTGGCGGCGCAAAAATGAGCTAGCTCGAATTGTGGCGATTGAATTCGGCGCGGGCGAAGCCGTACCTACAGTCAGATATGAGTGCCAGCGCATGGGTAGACCATTGATTAGAGTCAACCCTTTAGATTACAAGGCGGATTTCGATTCTGTTTCGTTTCCAGCAACAGCTTGCGTGGCTATTGAACTCTTAAATCAGTATCTTTGATAATTGCTCTGGGGAAATCCCCATAAAGTCTTTTAGTCCTTCGTACTTTCCCTAAATACACAAGTCTGGGTATTTTGTAACCTAATGATTGAAAGCTCTGACTGGCGTTGGGGCAATGCAATAAGCAGGTTAATAAAAATGCAAAATCTACAGCACGCCCAATCGATGGCTCACCCTGGTTTGATTCAATCTTTAGTTTTGCCTGATACTATAGGCGGTGCTCAAGGCGAGTTAAAACAAGATATTGTAAAAGAAAGCGGGTCAAATCATTTGATTCGTCTGATCAAAAGATTGTCAGTACGACGAAATCTGGCCATGATGACCATGCTTGAAGTGGGATGCGGAACGGGGCATTTTTCTATTCCTTTTGCACAACAACTGGGCGGCATGATTGTTGTTGCGACCGACCGCTCTAAGCAGCTCATCGAGCTTGCCAGGGCAAAGAACGATTCTCACCTGGTTATCTGGGAAGAACAAGATCCCAATGCACTGACACATGATGTTGAATCGTTTGATGTGGTCTTTGTTTCCAATATTCTGGACAAATTTGATTTTCCTATGGACGTTATTCGTCAGTGTTCAAGAGTGCTCAAACCTGGTGGATTGCTGATTTCGCACTACGGAATTCTGTCTGGTTTTCCGGACTGCAACATTCTGGTCGAATCATATTTTGGACGGGTTGGAATTGGACCAGTAAAATCTATCTCGCGTGAGTTTGAGCATGGATTCCAGGCGCTGACCACTTACGGTCGCAAAATTTAGAACTGGAAGTAAATAAACTGAGGCGAAAAATCTGGCGACCAGATGAAGAGCACTATCAGTAGTGCGGCAAGATAAGCTGGTTTGAACGCAGGTATTTGTCTGCCAAATAGATTGAGTTTGAAGTCGGGCATGACGCCTGGAATTTCTTTGGATTTTGCAACTATTAGCTGCATTGCGTAGGTTCCAACCAGGATAAATGGAAGGAGGGGATAAAGCATATTTGTATCCGTGGTGGCTAAGATACTGGGCTGCCACCAACCCATCGTATTTTGAGCTGTATCGAGGAACAGCACTTTTTTCATTACTGTCCATGCCACATTCATATCGGGTGAGCGCATGAATACAAGACTCAAGCACCAGGCGTGCATTGTGAGGAATACAGCAAAAACGTGATAATACTTGGTTTTCACTATGTTCTCAAGCCAGGGCTTGGTCTTATAGAAATTTTGCCAGGCGCGGTGAATGACCATGAAAAGTCCAAGTGTTCCGCCCCAGAAGCCATAGTGTAGAGCGGCTCCGTGCCAGAACCCACCAATAATCATGGTTAGCATAATGTTGCGGTAAGTGAGCAACTCGCCGCCTTTGCTTCCGCCCATTGGGATGAAAAGATAGTCGCGCAACCAGGTGGAAAGCGATATGTGCCAGCGTCTCCAGATTTCGGAGATAGAGCCTGCAAGATAAGGCAGATTGAAGTTGAGAGGGACTTTGAATCCAAGAATCTGTGCAGATCCGCGAGCGATGTCAGTGTAGCCGGAGAAATCGAAATAACCTTGCCAGGCGAAGCAATACAACGCAAGCCACAAATCAGCGCTTGTCACAAGATCGGGGTGAGCGAAACAACGATTGACCACGAGGGCAAAGTTGTCTGCCATTACCACTTTTTTGAATAAGCCAAAGAGTATTAATTCGACGCCTTCGTCAAAATCTTTGCGTGTGAGTTTTTGCTCTTTATGTAATTGCGGAATAAAATCGGCGTAGCGTTTGATTGGTCCTGCAATTTGAGTTGGGAAGAAGCTTGGAAACAGAGCAAATTCCATGAATGACTTAACTGGTTTTGCGCCGCGATAAATTTCGAACAGATAGTGGATGAATTCGAATACGAAAAACGAAATGCCAAGTGGCAATATGATTTCGACTGTGAAATTAGGCAGCGGTGGCTGACCTACAGCTTTTGCTGCGTCAGAAATAACATCGTGGACAAAATAGGCATACTTGAAAAAGCCTAAAATAATGACATTAAGGGCGATACCAAGTCCGAAAACTAGTTTTTTCTTTGCTGTAGCACTATCGACCCAAAAGCCAAGAAAATAGTTGAGTGCGGTCAAGCCAAGAATGAGTAGACCGTATTCCCATTTCCAGTACATATAGAAGATGTAGCTGGCTATGAGTAAAAGTGGTGTTCTGAATTTGAACGGTGTTTTCCAATAAATGAAAAACACAGCGGGCAAAAATATCATGTAAGCCAGGCTATTAAAGAGCATCTTTCTTGCCCTCCGCTTCGGCTACTTTGCGATTGGCTGTGCCACCTGCATTCGATGGTGAATTTAGTGCAGTCACTAATTCTTGATTACTTGCAACTATCGAAGCAATAGCGCTAAGCATTTTTCTGCCACCTTGAGGTCCCATGTGCCCCCAATCGGTGTAATCTTTTTTCTCGTGTTTCCAACCGGGATCGAGGTTGTAGAAAGGAATATCGTTAGCTTTAGTTATCGTTGTCACTGCTTCGACGTGGCGATCATAAATACCAGGGTACATGCAATCTCTGGCTTCGGGTGACGATGGAACATTTACTACAATTGCTTTGACGCCCCTTTCTTTGCAGGTTTTGAGAGCTTTGTCGAGCCAGATTTTCTGGTTTTCAAAGACTTGTTCATTCAAATGTTTGTAGCGCATACGACAATCGGGCGAGGAATTGACATACCAGTAAGGTGTATTGGGATGAGCCAACCATGCTCCTTTTTCAATCTCGTCTCGTTTGAAAACAGACCGTCTATCTTCTTCTGATTTTTGATCGAGTGGACTTGGGGGAAGTGAAGCCAGATACGGCTGAATCACAGATTTTATTGCATTTGCGCGCAGTGTTTGAATTTCGTTTGCCTTGTTTTTGAAAAACAAAGAGTTAGAGAACCAATCGGCAAATTTGCCTGGAATGTCCATGAAGGCAAGCTCTTTAGCTTGTTTGTCTTCGGTAAAATTGGTCAAATATCGAAAATGCTTCGAGCCGCCTGCGTTGAAAAATCTGCAATCCATCAAATCACGCGGCGCAACGCAAAAAATTGCCATCTTAGGCTTCTGCGAACCTTGACACATAGTTTCAACAATCATTGCCTGGTCAGAAACCATAGCGCCGGGCAAGCCAAAATTGAAACAACGCAGATTTTGAGGGTTTGAAAGAGGGGCGCGACTTTTAATGGCATCCTCTAAATAGGTAGTGCGATGGTCGACGACAAGGTCCACCGACTTATTTCTATACACCGCTTCTTCTTGCCAGGTCGGATTCATGATGAAAGAAGACCCCATCATTATTACGTCAGCAGGATTTTCTCGGTAATCTTTGACCGCCCACCAGGCCCAGGTTCTGTTTGTCTGGATAGCTTGAGGGTCTAGTTTTTTGAGGGGATTTGTATAAAGTAAGCAAACGTTAATGATGGCGACAAGAATAAAAGCTTGCGCCACCGGGCTTTGCTTCACGAAATCTATTAGTGAGAACTTTTGCGGTTTATCCATGGGTAGTCATGATGATACTAAAATGGCGATATATACTGCTTTAGAACAAATCAATCTAAGCTTTTGAGTTAGCATCAAGGGTGTTGTCAAGCGCGCAAGACTTGAGCCTGTGGCAACCAAAATCGTATTCCGATATCGGTTTACGTTTTAATTGAGCTATACAAACAGTATTTATTAGATTCGAATTTCTACAAATTTTTGCGAAATTCTATTTCGTGCTTGATTGGAATGCCAAAACTGCCAACCAGTGGGATTTGCGGCTTTAATTTGCGACTTTCTTCAAGGGCGTTATGATAAAGTCCGACCATGTCATAGCCGCAGCGCTGGTAAAAATGGATCGCTTCTATATTGTCGTTGGTCGTAATTAACCAGACTTGTTTGCAAGATGCCAGCCTGGCTTCCATTTCAACCGCTTCCATTAGTTTTTTGCCAATACCTTGCCATTGCAAAAATACATCGATAGTAACTAATTCGCATGTATCGCCCGAAATTTCATAAGTGGCAAGACCGACAAGTTCGGTATATTGTCTCGCTACAAATCCAGCTAGTTCTGCTGGCTTGTGACACTTTCCTCTACTGACGACAAAATCTGCACCGAAAAGCTTTGCTGAACGCTCTTTAATTTCAAGCGAGTCCGCCTCGCTTTTTTTTGTTACTTGGACTACTTCAAGATTCATAGATAGGCAACGATAGCATTTTTCCGGGGGGATTTTCAGTGTTTACCCCAGGGTGCAATTTTAAGTCCTTGAGCAGAATGGTAGTGAAAGCCGGTGAGGGCAATTCTATGAAACGATTTCTGCTGTCAGCTCTAATTACGTCACTTTTTGCTGCACAAGCAAGCCACGGTCAAGAGCCTGTGAAGCGTGAATTCAAACCGGACATGAGAAAATCGGTGATTGAAATGCCGTTGAAAACACTTCTTGTTCCTCCTCAAGAATTGAAGAGCGAGCCTTTATCGATTACTAAAAACGACACCAAGAAAGAACCCAAAAAGAAGGTCAAGCCTGGCGCAGTAATCTGGTATCCAACGACAGCTGAAGCAAAGAAAAATTCGCTTTTGTCTGGCAAACCAGTTTTGGTTTTCCATCTAATGGGATTTTTAGACGACCGTTTTTGCTGAACGAATGCCCGTCTAGCGAGATCCGTGTTGTTCTCAAATCCTGAAATATCAGCTTATATCAATCAAAACTTCGAGCCAGTCTGGGAGTCGGTGCGTCCTGTACCAACAATCACCCTTGATTTTGGCAACGGACAAAAAGTTACGCGCACGTTGCACGGCAATATTGCAACTTATGTCTGCACCGCGGATGGTTCTATCATCGATGTCATACCTGGCGTCTATGAGCCTCAAGCATATTTGCGCCAACTCAAAAAATTGAGCGAAGCTTCCAAAAACATAATGGTTCAGTCTGACAGACAATTCGAACTGATTGCCAAATATCATAAAGATGAATTGGCTAAAAATAAATCGCGCCAGAATCTAATTTTAGAGCCTCAGACTTCTGTGGAAGGTCATGGAAAGGTCGAGTTGGTCTCAGACACCAGTCATAACGAATGGTTTAGACGCAGACAGATTCACCAGATGCTTTTAAAGCAAAATGGTGCCAATCCCGATACGTTCAAAAAGTCGCTCTACAAAAATGTATTGCATGCCGACCTGGACGATCCGCATTTGGGGCTTGATAAATATCTCTCCGCGACTTATCCTTTTGATGACAATGGCTAGGAAGTTTTATTGTGTAGAATATACACATGAAAAATAAAACTGCTTTTAAATGTCTAATTCTTTGTCAGATTGTATCTGTAGGATTCGCTTTTCAGATTGCCTCCTCAAATTCTGCTATTGCAGCCATATCTCAAGCTACAATCGATCAACTTGAGCGTGATCTCAAAGATCCTAAAACATCTCATCGCGATTTCTCTAAAGAAGTCGTCGAGCTCAAAGCTACTATTGATGATAAGAATTCGAGTTCGGAACAGAAAGCTACCTGCTATCTGTTTTTGAGCAGAATTACTGCCGATATCAACAATATGAGTCAAGCGCTCGAGTACATAGAAAAAGCGTTTGAGCTGAATCCAACCGACAAAGATATTATTGTTCAAAGGGCTTTTGCTCACATTTCTGATCCGGACCGTGAGGAAGTTGCTGAATATTTTGCTAGAGCTATTGCTGCTCGTCCCGATTTGAGTTGGCTTTATTTTAATCGTGGAAGTGTCTTGCAAGGACTTAAGCGTCACAAAGAGGCGATTGAAGATTTAGAAAAAGCTATTTCGCTTTCGGATAACGATCAACGAGCGATGGCATATTTTTTAATGGTCGATTCGCGACTTGCGCTGTCTGACTTTAAGGGTGTGGTTGAGGCGGGGAAACAAGTTTCAATCGATAAAGTAAACTTACCTGATCCAATGAGAATGAATTTCTTAAAGGGGTTGGGATACAGTCAGCTTAGAGTAGGTCTTTATGATGAAGGAATTAAAACTCTTGACCGTGCGCTAGATTTAGCCACCATAGATAAAGACAAGGGAGCGCTCTATTATTTGCGAGCCCTAGGGTATTATCATTTGAATCAGAGAGAAAAAGCCGATGAAAACCTGTCATTGGCTGAAAAACATGGTTATCGTGCTCCCAATTCGCCGCCACCAGATAGAGTGGCAAAGTATAATGCAGAACTTGCTGAAGCTATGAAACCACTTATAGAAAAAGCACGAGCTACCCTTCCCGATGCGAAAAAAAGATTCAAACAAGGTTTGCCCAAAAATCATTTTATGAGCGTAACTACCGGACTCAAAGACAAAAATGGGCATTACGAACAAGTATTCGTTTGTATAGATTCATGGGAAGGTGACTGCGTTTCAGGTCGGCTAGCGAATGATGTAAGTCTAGAAGGTTATAAAAGAGGTCAGCAGCTAAAGGTCTATGAAAAAGATATGCTCGATTGGACTATACTGAACCCAAAAGGCGAAGAAGAAGGAAATATCATCGGCAAGTTTATTGATAAATGGCTAGATGAGCACAAGTCAGAACAATGATAAAAGAGCTCAAATAGCTTGAGAAATTAAATAAAACAGTTGTCGTTTGCCTGATATCTTTAGTTTTGCAGCCCAGGAAGAGCAAATATTTGGCCAGTTTCCTGAATCGAAAAATCCATATTCTCTAATTTCAAATCCGCTTTTGCGATAATTCTCAACCAAAAAGTTCAATACTATTTCATCATTTGGAATTGCAATTTTCTGTTTTTCCATTTGAGTGAAATCGCGACCAGGATCAACGCTTGTAATTAGCTCTAAAAGGCTTTCTTTCTTACAAATCTTACGCAGTTGACCAAGTGAAGCAGCTTCACCACTCAGCATTGCTCCCAGGAGGCTACCCCAAGGAAAGTGAACGTGCACTTCATCTGCAATATCTGTCAATTCATCTGGAAGGTTCTCGACCGAAGCCTTGATGAAGAGGGCGTTATCGACTCCTCCATGTTTTTTGTTACGGTAAATCTTTTCGGAGATCTTCTGCAGCGGTTCCTGAGCCGGATCTATCCCGATATAGAATTTTTCGGGATTTTTCTGGCACATCTGGTATACAAAGCGCCCGTCTCCGGTCCCAATATCCACTATTATCCCCTGCTTTGCGCTTAAAGGGTTGGATAAGCTTTTCAAACTCGGTTTGGTCGAGTTACTAATGAGTTTTTCCACGAATTTTGATCACAATTAGCTCCTTTCGTTTACTGAATTTTCATCCTAGAGCGTTTTTTTGATTGAAGCAAGACCTGCAAAATCAAATTTAAGGGAACAATAGGTTTGTTGAT
The DNA here is from genome assembly GCA_964572515.1 of uncultured Candidatus Obscuribacterales bacterium. Taxonomy (GTDB): domain Bacteria; phylum Cyanobacteriota; class Vampirovibrionia; order Obscuribacterales; family Obscuribacteraceae; genus Aved-18. Next base: position 508,277 of record CAZNEW010000001.1, read on the forward strand.
ACGTCCAATTAATCCTGCGGATTTGCTCTTTCGGGTCTATAAAAATGGTCAATATTTACCGGTTCAGCATGCTTTTGCTGGCAGTATCTTTTCAGTCTCAAGTGTATGCTCAGGTTCCCAATGCTTCTTCAGCTTCTCTTTTGGACTCTGGAAATACAGTTGCGACTGAGAAAGATAACTCCGCTGTAAGTCGTCTTAAGAAGCTCGAAATAGAATTCTTCGGACGTTCTTATGATCAAGAAGATCTTTATAAACGCTTATACAGGCTGGAAAATAATGTATTTGGTGCTTCATCTTTCGATTCTATGCACGATCGGCTCGACCGAATTGAGCGCGCTCTGGGCGCAGGGCAGTCGCCAAAAATAGAAAGTCCAAGACGTGTCCCTCAATATCGACCAGCAACAACTCAGGTCAAACAAAGTTCGGATCAAAAATTTGCCGACCTGTTGAATCGAGCACAGGCTAATATCAGTTTGAGAAAATATCAGGTTGCAGCTGATGACCTGATGAGTGCGGTTCAGATTAACCCGACTTCTTCGCTTGCATTCAGGCAGTTAGGCGATGTATTGGTGGAATTAAGAGACGTCGAAGGCGCTCAAGAAGCCTATAAAGCCTGTTTTGAGGAAGATCAGTTTGGAGAAAATGGCAAATATGCAAAGTCAAAATTGCTGGCACTTTTCCCAAGGGTCCCAAGTCGCAGAAGGTCAGTGCCGAGCGCACCTGCTAAGCCTGCTAAGCCTCAAAATGTTCTGGGCACTATAGATTCTCAGATTAGTGAATATACAAATAAAGTGAACAAAGAAGGACGGCAGGGTGCTGTTTGGAGAGCTCAAGCGGCAGGACGCGAAATAGATAAGATTCAGCAGGATACCGAGCAGTGGATCCAGGACGCACAAACATATTCGACTTCTGGCGGAATGCCGTTTGGCTCTAGAAGAGGAGGCGCTAGAGGCAGTGGAGTTTCGACCGGCAGGGGGGCAAGTTCGGTGTCGAGTGCGGGCTCGAGTCGTATTAAAAATGGAATAGTGGATGTGGGTCGAACTCGAACGAATTTTGTAAACAGTGATGGACAATTACAAAGCGAAAATGCCTTGAATGAAGCATCAGAACGCTCGCGCCATTTTTCAGAAAGCGCTAAAAATTTAAAAGATCAGCTTTCACAGAAAGGCAAAAAAGGGGACGTTAACTTAAAACCAGTTGGTACCAATGTTTATATTCGCTATTACGGTAATGATTCATCAAATTCAAAAGAATCAAAATAGCCGAAAAGTGGCTATTGCACTTTGCCTCGATTTGCTATAGGAACAATCGCTTCAATTTTTCCCTGGCGATGACAGTAAAAATAGTCGTGCAAATTTATAGTGGTATCAATGTGACTGGGGGTAATTGATACTCTATCGCCTATCTCAAGAGCGACATCACCGCCCGAAGCGGACTTCAATATACCATGTTCATCGCCACCTGGCTCATACGCAAGACTGGCAATATTAGAAACTTCAGGAGCACCAGAATCGGTGGATAAAGACTTGTATCCTGAGTCGATTACTGCTCGTTCGGAATTGGGTTTGCTGATGACGGTTGCCACCAGATGTAATGCTTGTTCGTATTTTTGTCCGGCTTTTCTGTAGGCTGTATCCATGAAAATGAAACTTCCTGGTTGTACTTCGGTGACAAAATCGTTTTCTGCGCACCATGGCGAAGTGCCGGTTCCACCTGTTGTGACCACGGGGACCTCTATTCCTGAAGACTTCAGTTCTGAAACTATTTTGCCCAAGTGCGCCATTGCTTGCGTGCTTTTATTTTTGCGCTCATTTTCGTCAGCCAGAAGCTGAACATGTCCTTCGTAACCTTGAATACCCATGAATTTGAGAGCGTCTTTTGTTTGAATGTATTTCGCCAGCTCGACTATATCTTTGGGATTTTCCAACCCTGCTCTATTTTGTCCTACGTTGGTTTCAATTAGAATCATGATTGGCTCTTTGTGTTGAAATGCTTTCGCTGCATTTGCAAGCATGTCTGTGCCTGTTTTGCTATCTACAACCAGTCGAACACCGGGATGTTCTTTTAGCAAGTCGAATAGTTTTTCCAATTTTGCTTTGCCGATAATTTCGGTAGTAATCAAAATGTCGCTCACACCATTTTGTGCCATTACTTCTGCCTCCGAAAGTTTTGCAACACAAATACCTGTAGCACCCATCTCGATCAATTTCTTAGCAAACACCGGTGATTTAGCCGTTTTTAAATGAGGACGAATAAACACAGATTTGTTTTTGAAATTGGCAAACATAGCTTCGATATTTCTGTCCACCACATCCAGATCGACTATCAAGGCGGGCGTATCAATAGTATCTATAGAGTCGCCAACTTCTGGCTTTGAATAAAGCATCTGAATTTGTGTCATTTAGCAACTCCTGAATTGAAAGATGGCAATCATTCTACTGACTTTTTAATAGCTTAGTTATGTGAAAGTTCTGCGGGAAGAAAAACTTTCAACCTTCCCCGAAGAATTTTGGTATAAGTATCAAACCTGCGTTTTCTACTAAGAGGAAGCTTACTATGTTATTGGCAAACAAATTATTTGCAATGAGCCTTGCGGTCGCTTTGGCGGCAGGAATCTCGATAGGACAGGCAGATGCCAAAGAACGAATTTTGATTGCCGCAACGAAGACTGAGAAATACAAGGAAAAAGAAGGTTTCGAGCGTAAGCCCAAAGACATTGTCAATACGTTGAAAGACAACGAAGTAACTAGATTTGTCACTTTGCTTGATGGATTAGAGCAGGCGTTCGATCTGGATGATAAATTGAAAGACAAAGGACCCTTTACTTTGTTCGCGGCTTGCGATCATGGTTTTAAGCGCATGCCTGGCGATGATGTCAAATCTCTTTTTGCTAATAAGAAAAAATTACGTCAGGTGCTCGAATACCATGTGATTGAGGGTAAATTCGACGCCAAGACCTTGAAAGAAAAAGGCGCAATCAAGACGCTTGAAGGTCACGAAGTTAAAGTAACAGAAAGAGGCAATAACCTGTTTGCTGACGATGTTTTGATTCAAACAGTCGATGTGCCTTGCTCTAATGGAATTATTCACGTGCTTGATGGTGTCATTATGCCACCACTTAGCAAATAGATTGTGACTAACTACAGTCGATAATGAACTAGCCAAGGGCTAAGAATTTAGATTAGAAGTTTCAGTTTACTGGGTTTGCAAGATCGCGCCTAATGTAAGTGGCATGCCGGTGTGAGTAAAATTGTGTAACCTAGAAACGCAGGATATTGCATGTATATGCAGGAGGTATTGGCATGAGCGGCTCGATTGAGCGGAGACCCGACGGCTCACTGGCACTATTTATAGATGGCGACCTCCAGTTTGATTCGCTCGATGAGCATATATATCACGAAGGGTTGGTCCTGCCCGGATTGTTGGCTGCGCAAAAGCGTTGTAATGGTGCGCTTGATGTCTTAATAGTCGGTGGTGGCGATGGGCTCTCTGCCAGAGAAGTTCTAAAAAGTGATTCTATAAATTCAGTCACACTGGTCGATTACGATCCCGAAATTGTGCAGATGGCACTTGGCGATTTCAGCAAGTTGAATCAGGGCAGTATGGCTGACCCTCGTTTGACAATTAACTGTACAGACGCCTGGGAATTCGTCGAAGAAGCTCTCACCGATGGTGAACAATTCGATCTTATTATTGTAGACCTGACAGTGGCATCTGATTCTGACGGAGCTCGTTTTCATAGCATAGACTGGTACGAAAACTTAAATCAGTTATTGAGTGCAAACGGCATAATGGCTGTAAACGGTGTCTCACCGCATCAAACGCCACTTTCTTACTGGTCGATTTTCAATTCAATGACCAGAGCCCAGTTAGCTGTCCGTCCTTATAGAGTAGCTGTTCCTTCCTTCTTCTCGCGAGGATATGGCAGCGACTGGGGATTTTTTATTGCTGCAAAAACTGAAATCACTAAGGACGAGATTTATTCGCTTGATCTTGATAGCATCAAACAAAAGCAGTTTCTCAAAACTTTTGAACATTTGAAAGAATTGTTTTTCTTGCCGGTAGAACTCTATGAGTTGCAGAAACAAGCGCAACCAGCACTTGCTGGAAGTGAAATATTGATACGGTATTTCCATCATGGTTCACTTGGTAGCTGGACTGGAAAAGTGAGCGATTCGCTTTTGATGGACTTAAACGAACTCACAGTTCCTGAGCCAGATAGCGGTAAAGAAGTTTTGCCGATAGAAATAAGCATGGCTTTGGCAAATGCCATTGCATTTCAGTCCGGAGCAGATGAAAGCGAGGAACTTGCCGACCCAAAGCAGGTATTAGGGGATGTTCTGCGCTTAATGCCATCTCTTGAGCCAAGCCAGACCCCCGACATGCTCGCGGATTTTTTAAGTGATCCCGGCGTGTTTTTGAGATCAGTTGATTTGTCCGCTTTGATCTCGCGCATATTAAAGCGCGCCGGATCGTTGCCACCACAATTAGTGGCTGAGTTGAAATTGCTTTCCATTAAGCTCGCCGATTGGACTGGTGACCAAGTTTCTTTGATGCGTATGGGACGCAATGTTGTAACACTGCTTGCACTGCTCATGGTAATTGGAAATTTGTTGTATCCAGATATGGTTTACGCCAAAGGCGACGACAATTACGGTGGCGCTCGCACTGGCGACCACAGAGGCAATCGTGGCGAATATCGAGACAAAGATGGCAGAAGAAGACGTGGCGATGGTGCCTGGTGGGATGAAGGTTCAAGTACCTGGGTTTATGACGACGTAAGAAAACGAGACCGCGTTTCGGGACCCAAGCGCGATAGAGTGCCGGAGTTAGAAATTAGAAACTACGGTGGCGGTAATAACGGCAATAATAGCGCTTCTTTGCCGCAATCCCCACAAGCTCAAGATAAAGAGCAAACTCGTTTTATGCTTACCGCTGATCTCGATGAAGCCGTTAGCTATCAGAATTTGCTTAAAGATGAGCTTGGACAGTACATTTTGCAAGATAATTCAACAGTTTCTTTTGGTATGCACGACATTTCGCGCGACGAAGCCATAAGACTGACTCAAAGACTGATAGACAAAAATAGCTTGAAAATAGCTATGCTTAACGGACTCATAGAAAAACTAGACGAGGCTTAATAAGCTTGAGTCTACGCGCAGAAAACCTAGGGTTGCTCGATAACCATTGCAATAATGCGTTGGCTTGGGAGCAGCTTGTCGAGCAGAATCCTAGTTCGGGAATTATGCAGAGCTTGAGTTGGGCTTGTATGAAACGCTCTCAGGGATTGAAGAGTGTTCATATTGGACTTTTTGAAAATCAAAAACTGGTTGGTGGTGCCATTTTTTATTTGGCTCAAGAGGCGCAAAGCCGTGGCACTGCAATTATGGTGGCACCCGATGGTCCCTTGGTTGATTGGCAAAATAAGCAGAATTGCGCATTGCAACTGAGGGCGATCACAAAGTTCGCTCAGGACTACGCGAGCGCAAATGGCATCATATCTATGCGAATTGAGCCGCGGCTAACATTGCCTATACCTGCGGTTCTGCGTGAGTTCGGACGTGCTCCATATGACTTGATACCACGCGATACTTTGTATGTTGATATCGATAGAGACGAAGCTGATATTTTGATGGCGATGAAGCCGAAAGGTAGATACAACATAGGTCTTGCTCGAAGACATAACGTTTTGGTTTCATCTTTTAGTGAATTCAATTTCGATGCAGCAAATGCATTTTATGAGGCTGTTCACCAAGCCAGTGTTCGCGACGGTTTTGCTCTTGAGCCAAAGTCATTTTTCGATAACATGATTGCTCACTTGTGCGAGAAAAAGCTTGGTACCTTGTTTATTGCCAAACACGATGATGATTTGCTAGGTGCGTTATTACTAACTCACTATGCAACTCGAGCGACTTATTTATATGGCGGGGTGACAAACACAAAGCGCCATCTGATGGCTGGTTACGCTTTGCAATGGGCTGCCATGAGGAGGGCTGGAGAGGTCGGCTGTAAAGATTACGATTTTTATGGTTATGTTCCGCATCGCTCATCCCAGCATCGTTATAGCCGATTCTCACAGTTCAAAAGTCAGTTCGGCGGGCGCCTTTTTAGGTTTATAGGTGCACAAGAATACCTGTTTCTTGATAACATAGCCGAGGTGTTTATTAAGGCGGCCCAAGAAGTTGAGGGTCGAAAGACAGAGGTCCAGGTTTAGTGCTCAAAAAGCTTGCTTTATCGCTTGCTCTGATTGCAAATCTCAGTTCGCTCTATATTGCATTGCCGGCTAAGTGCATGGATGCTGTAGGTGCGATGTCTAGTGCCAGTCAGAAATATAACGACTATGTGATAAAAGTCGCAAGTAATGCCTGGGTCAAAAATTGTGGAACGTATAAATGTTCTTTGACCATGACTATTTCTATTAAAGTCGATGAAGAAGGTAATTCTCAAAGTACTATTTTGATGTCCTCGCGCAATTTGAATTTTGATCGCGCGGTGCTTGAAACTTGCAGAGAAGTAAAATTGAAAAAGCCACCGGCAGACTGGAATCCCGACCAGCCGGTAGATGTTGTGATGCACTATTTTTCCGATGGAAAGGCAAGAAATATGCCAGGCTTTCCATCGATGGCAAAATATAGAGAAGGGGTCAATTACTACGTCCAGAATAATAATGAAAAAGCAGGTCAATGCTTTACTCAAGCTATTGGAATGGATCCTTATTTAGCTGCGGCTCATGCTCTTTTGGGTGCGGTGCGGTGCCGACAGATGCGTTATGAATCTGGAATTGCCGAATTCAGGGAGACTATTAGACTCGATCCCGAAGACGATGATGCAAGAGTAAATTTAGCCAAGGTTTATTGGAAAACTCACGATTTCAAAAATGCCAAGAAAATTGCCCAACAAATAAGCCCGACATCGCGCTATTACTCAGTGGCTCAAGAACTGCTCGATGGCAGTGGAGAGTTTGATCCAAATCAAAAAAACGAAAACAAGTCGAATCAAACGGCAAATTCAAGTCAATCAAAAGAACAAGCTGTTAGGCAAGCTCCTCAAGCTGCAAGTCATCCTGCGCCAGCTCAAGCGCAAGCACCGAATCAAAACGCGGCTCAACAATCAGGTCAACAAAGCTCTGCTTCTACGCAAAGCTCTGCTCCTGCACAAGCATCAATTGATATAAACGCTCTTTATCAAAAAGGAGTGCAACAAAGTATTGCAGGCAACAACGAAGAGGCAATAAAAATCTACCGGCAGGTTTTAACAGTTAATCCAAGCTTTCAACCCGCCTATACGTACATGGGCTCAGCTTATATTTCGCTAAAAAGAATTCCAGATGCAATCAAAGCTTTGCAAGAGAGTCTAATGCTGAATCGTAATGACGATGATGCCAATTATATGCTTGGTGCAAGCTATTTAAGAGTGAATAGAACTGCTGAAGGTCTTGCTCTTCTCAAGCGAATAAAAGTGAGTTCGCGTACTTATGAAGAAGCGCAAAAACTCATAGTCTCAGCCAGCTCTTCGCCTTCGACTGCTTCTTCTTCAGTTGAAAATGCTAATCGTCAAAATCAAACTACTACCGAAACAATTGTTACCAGTGCAAAAAACGCTCCGGTTAAAGATAAATGGGCTCTTGTAATAGGCATAAGCAAATTTGCTAACCCAGCGTATGACTTGAAATATGCAGCCAAGGATGCTCAGGATTTTTATAACTATCTTGTGAGTGAAGGCAATTTTCAAAAAGACCATGTTCTTTTGTTGTTAAATGAAAAAGCCACCAGGCGTAATATCATGGCAGCATTTGGAGATAAATTCTTGCCTGCTGTTTGTCAGCAAGGAGATCTTGTTACCATATATATTTCGACTCATGGAACCCCAGCTAACAAGGATCCTGGCAAGCGCAATTTTATAATTGCGTATGACACAGAAGCCGAATCTCTTTATGAAACTGGTGTCGATATGGATGAACTCTACAGACGCGTCAAAGAAGGTGTCAAAACCAATCGCGCCTTAATCGTGATGGATACTTGTTATAGTGGCGCAGGTGTTCCTGGTGCCAGGGGATTGGATGAACATGCCAATTTCGATGCTGCAATTCTGGCCCAAGGTAGTGGGCATCTCGTGATGACGAGCAGTTCGCCATCGGAACGTAGTTGGGAAAGTAAAGTAACTCCAAATGGCGTTTTTACAAAGTATCTGATTCAAAACCTGAGACTTACGAAAGGGCACGTTAAAAATTCATTTGAAAAGTTGAAACACGATGTTGGTTGGGAAGTGCAAAATGCTTTTAATCAGCCTCAACATCCGCAGATAGGTGGCGAATGGGAAGGAAAAGATTTGATTTTGAATGCTGTGCCCACCGAAGTCAGACCAATCTTGAACCCGGACTTATTGAAATTAATGAACACCCAAAATCAAAACTAGGTATCCAAATCGGCATCCACGTAGTAGATAATCGAAGGAGAAAATTTTGATGTCACGAGTGATTCTTTCGTTGGCGCTTGCTGTCTTGCTTTGTTCCTGCAGCCCATCGGCAGTTTTAGCCGAGCAGTCTGTCGATCCCATTCAAACACTAAGCGAAGATAGCAAAGAATATCGCGAGGACATTATTAAAAAGGTTACTGCTGTCTGGATAAAGAATTGTGGGAACCATTGGAAGTTTTCTTTTACAGCTTATGTTGGAATGACTGCAGATTCAAATGGCAATCTGATTCCATTTACCGTATACAACTCACGCAACGCTGCGGTTGATCGATTGTCTTTGGAAGTCTGCAAAATGGCTAAACCTGGGCGTCCTCCATCGAGCTGGAACCCAGAGCAAAAGGTTTATATGTATTTGAATTATAAGTTTCCCAATGCAAAAAACTTGGCGACTTCAGGTTTTCCGGCTGTAACTCAGTTTCGTGAGGGAGAGCGTGCTGCTGGAAATAAAGATTGGGACAAGGCTGAGGCGTGTTTTCTCAAGGCTATCCAGATAGATCAAAAACTCGCAATTGCATATGCTGGACTGGGTACTGCTTATTTTAATAAAAACAGAATTCCAGATGCCATTCAAGCTTATAAACAAGCCCTACAGCTAGACCCTGAAGACGATGAGTTGAGATATTCACTTTCTACATTGTGTTGGCAAGTAAAAGATACTCAGGATGCCAAAAGATATGCATCGGAAGTAAATCCTGTTTCAAAATATTATTCACGCGCACAAGATCTAATCGCGGGCAGAGGCGAGTTCGCAACCGCTGTTAATGCTAGTAACCAAGCCATTTCCGCACCCGATTTGTATAACAAAGGAGTGACCGAGCAGCGAGCTGGTAATATAGGCGAGGCAATCAAGATTTATAAGCAAGTCGTTGCGATTGAACCAAATCATCAGTTTGTTCATTCAGCGCTGGGTTCTGCTTATATTACCCTGAACCAAATTTCGGACGCTGAAGCAGAACTGAAAACCGCTTTGGCTATTAATCCTAACGATGATGATACAAAATACATGCTTGCATCAATTTACATTTCATTGAATAAACAAGCAGAAGCATTGCCGATTCTTAGGTCTATAAAAGCTGGAGCAACTGGATATGAACTTGCGCAAAAATATATAAAGTTATTTACTGAGTCTTCATCCTCACAATCCGGTCAATCTGAACAAGCACAAAGAACAAATCAATCTACCGTTGAAACTGTGGTTACTGGTAATGGCAATTCTGTTGTGAAAGATAAATGGGCACTTGTAATTGGTATAAGCAAGTTTGCAAACCCTGAATACAACTTGAAGTACGCAGCCAAAGACGCTCAAGACTTTTATAATTATCTTATTACAGAGGGTAATTTCAGAAAAGACCATGTGTTGTTATTGCTCAATGAGCATGCCACCAGACGTAATATCATGTCGGCGTTTGGTGATAAGTTTCTCCCTGCCGTCTGTCGCGAAGGAGATCTTGTTGCCATCTACATTTCGACACATGGAACTCCAGCAAGCAAGGATCCCGGAAAGAGAAATTTCATCATAGCTTATGATACCGAAGCTGAAGCTTTGTATGAAACCGGAGTCGATATGGACGAGCTATACCGTCGCGTCAAAGAAGGTGTCAAAACCGAGCGTGCTTTGATTGTGATGGATACCTGTTACAGTGGTGCTGGAGTGCCTGGCGCTCGCGGTGTGGATGCTGGAGCAAATTTTGATGCAGATTTGCTTGCTCAAGGTAGCGGACATCTGGTGATGACCAGCAGCTCTCCTTCTGAGCGAAGCTGGGAAAGTAAAGTCACGCCAAATGGTGTTTTTACAAAATATCTTATTCAGAATCTAAAGCTAACAAAAGGTAATGTCAAAAACTCGTTCGATAAGTTGAAGGACGATGTGGGTTGGGAAGTGCAAAACGCTTTCAATCAGCAACAACACCCACAAATTGGAGGACAGTGGCAGGGCAAAGAAATGATTTTGAATGCTCTTCCAACCAGTCCAAGGCAGGTTCTTAATCCGGATTTGCTCAAACTGATGAATTTGAATAATGCACCAAAAGCACCGGTCAAAAAATAGTTAGCTAAAGTTGGATTCAGTTTGGAATTCGGGTCCGAGCATTCCTTCTGCTCTGCCGACTTGCTCGTAGGTGCCGACAACGTATACTTTGTCGTTTTTTTCAAGAACTAATGTCGGTTCAGGAAATGCCTGAGTCTGGTCGCCGCGCTTGAGTGCTGTAACTGTAGCGCCTGTTTTTTCACGTATGTTTAAATCGCGAATACTTTTTCCGGTTACATCATCTTTTTGTATATCAAACCATATGCCCATTTGATCTTCACCAAATTGCGGAAATGTTTCAGACAAATCAAGCTCACCGACATCTGGTTGAAAAATGGCATATCGTCTTGTTCTTATTTGTTCTAGCGCTTTGTGTAATTCGGTCGCTGGACGTCGCATGCTCAAGAATACAAGACGGGTTATCTCGGCGCTGGCTTCAAATTCTGGCTGAACGACACCATTGACACTGGCTTCCTGAAAGAGTCGTATATCGTCTGTTCGGTTAGCACGTGCCACCATTTTGATATCGGGATTTATTTTTCTTGCAAACTCCGCCACCGAGATTGCTGACAATGGATCTGGCATGGTGAGAACGAGCATTGATGCATCTTTTAAATTGGCTTTTTTGAGCACGATAGGGCTCATTGAATCTCCGTAAATATGTGGAATGCCACGCAAAGCCAGGTCTTCGATGATGTTTGCATTGAGTTCAATGACAACAAAAGGGATCTGATGCGTTTCTAAGATCATGCTCAAATTTTTGCCCACACGTCCACATCCACAGATGATGACATGGTTTTGTAATTTGCTTGAGCGAGTTTCATTTGAGCTTTCATTGGTGGCTTCCTTCATTTCGTTGCTCAGTTTGCGTAGCAATAATTTGGGAATCAAGTCCATTAGCCACGGGCTTGCTATCATCGAGACCACTGCTGCTGCAAGGAAAAGATTGAACATCGATTCGCTTACAAGTTTGCTTGCAAAGCCAAGAGATAGCAAGATGAAAGAAAATTCTCCAATTTGAGCTAGACCTACACCCACAAGCAGAGCGCTTCTTGTATTTGTTGTTACCATGCGTGCGCAAAGGGCGGCGATAATTGCCTTGCCTACCACCAGAAGTATCACAAATCCAAATACTTCAAAGAGGTGATTTGCAATGAAAATAGGATTAAGCAACATTCCAACTGATACAAAGAAAACAATTGAAAAAACAGTTTTGAGAGGAGTCATATCGTGCAACGCCTGGTGAGCATAAGTTGATTCACTCATCATCATGCCAGCTAGAAAGGCTCCAATCGCGATTGAAAGACCGAGCCATTGGCATAAAACGGCGATGCCGAGGCAGATAACAATTACAGTCAACAAAAACATTTCGCGAGAATTAGTTTTAGCAGAGCGTTCGAGTAAATGAGGCATGATTTTTGTGGCGCCAAATATTACCAGGCATAACATCAAGACCGATTTTAACGCCGAAAGAGTCAAGCTCAGATATTGAGAGCTGGAAGCGCTTGAAGAAACGATCTGGTGCATAATAGGCAGAGCAGGAATTATGAAAATTAGACACAAATCCTGTACCAGTGCAAGTGGTACAAGGATTCGTCCGTGGAGCGAATCGACTTCGCCGCGGTCGGACAAAATGCGCGAGATAATCACACTACTAGAAATTGCGCAAGCTGAGCCAAATAAGAAGCTTTCAGCAAGGTTGTGAGCAAGACCGTAGATAAATGCTATGCTACCAAATAAGGTGGCAGTAAGGATCATTTGCGATAAGCCTGCTGTCATAATTTTGCCTGCTGATGACAGCACTTTTTTGAGTGGAATATCGACCCCAAGCGTGAAAAGGAGCATGGCCACGCCAAATTCTGCAATTACAGTTATTTGGTCAACATTACTTACAAGTTTCAGACCGTGCGGGCCGATTGCTATTCCTGCAAGCATATAGCCTGCGATTACTGGTTGGCGAAGCATCAAACAAATTTGCCCAACGATTAAAGCCACACACCAAAGCAAAGCCAGGTCCTTTATTAAATTGTATTCGCCCATTTTTCTATTTTTCTCCGGCGAGGCTCTCAGTCACAATGCCGCGACTGACGAACGACAGGTTACGCGAAGCACCGGCACTTATCATCACAGCTTCGGTGAGAGGGGGCGAAACTTTTTTGTCTGCCACCCATTTAACTAAAAAATTCGCACCCGAACCGCCTTGTGTATGTCTGCGAGGAACAACGATATCTGCAGTAGCCATAGGTTCCAGGATGATGGGCTGTTTGCAAAGCTCATCTACCAGTTTGCCGTCGGTGCCGTGATATGCAATCGACGTCAGATATATAGCACTTTTAGGATCTGTGTTGCGGATACTCATTGTTCCTGCAAGCAAAGTCATTTTTGAGGGATCTTCGTGATAAATGTGCGAGTAAATCGGGACATAAATCGTTTGACCAGCTATGGCGTTGAAGTCATCAGCAAATTTGGTTGTCTTCAAATGAGACTGCCAGACTTCGGGTGACTGTATTTTTCCGCTTGGCTCAAAATTTGTTTGCTCGCAGGCTGAAAGACCGATGATAAGCGGCAAAAGCATGAGCTGTTTTAACGGAAAACGCATAGTTACTCCTCAAGTCGAGATTGCGATCGGGCACGAAATTCATTCGTTTTCAACGTCGAATCGAGCAGTAGATAAGCCAAAAACTACAATCTGGAATCAATGCAGATTTGTTGCTTGTAGAAAATGCAATGCATTCATTGATATGTCTAGTGAAAAAACTAATTAACTCAAGTACGCGTTGAGCCAATTTTCCGGACGATGAGTTTTGTTTTTTGCCTTCCAAAAAAATTGTCGCAGGACCAGTTGAGATATGTAAGCCACAATCGTGCGAAGCATCACGGCTTAAAGACTTGCACTCTAAACCTGTGGCGGCCTGCCAGCTTAAAAAATAGGACAAGAAAATTTGGCACAAAAGGGTGCAAAGTATTAGGACGGTGTTTTTGTTTGTACAAAAACGCATACGCATTCCCATGAGTCAGACCCTCAACGCTTACTAATAATTATAGCACGTTAATGATACTGCTTCAATTAGCGAGGTTTTGTAGGCTTTGCGTAAAGCACTACGTCGTTTCCTTCCCAGCGGTCGTATTTGACAATTGGATTTTGCGATCCGTTCATTGCAGCTGCTGCTTTTGTTACCAGGTCGCGACAGGCATTGAAGGATGCTTTAAGTGCCTTCTTTTCACGCAAGGCTTTGGTCAGATAATAAGTGAATAGACCATGTTGAATTTTTGGATCTTCAAGCGAGCTTTCATTAACGCTGCATGAGCTGACCACAATTTGTCCGCTACCTAAAAGCTGTTCGTCGATGTAAGCAGTTGCGTCAAGGTCGCGAGCGTTTCCCGAAAAGCAGGTATCGAGTATGGTGACTACTCTTTTGCTTGGTATATTTTGCTTGATCATTTCGCCAAGTGTTTGCATATGAATGCCGTTGTTTTGTACCCCATCAAAGTCGTGAGTAACTATATAGTTGCCACCAGACTTGCCGGGCGTACCATGAGAAGAGAAGTAGAGAAGAACCAGATCGTCTTTTTGCACCCCTTGAGGCAAAAGATTTTTCATCACGTGATTGATATTGCGCGTGGTGGCGTTCTCGTCTGTGAGGCATAAAACATGATTTGGTGCAAAGCCGCATTCTTTGATTAAAAACTCTTTGAACATCATGGCGTCGGGAACGCAGAACTGTAAATTGCTTCCAGCTCTAAACTTGTTTACGCCGACGATAAACGCCCATTTATCTGTAACGGCACTGTTTGGATTGGTTGATGGATTGGTTGATGGAGGCTTTACTGCTGGACTGGGCGAAGGTGCTGGATTGGGTTCCGGTTGCGGCATAGGAGGCGGGCTTGTGCTCGAAGAGCCGTGATTGAGAACAATTTTTATAGATGTGGGTTCGCTGCTACCTCTTGGATTGACCACGAAAACCTGACCGCTTCCTGGAGCGCCAGTTTTGCCCGAAGAATAAGAATAAGCACCATCGTTTGAATAGACTTTATAGCCCTGGACATCTTGAGGGGTTCCCGACAATAAATCAGAATTGATGCGTACTCCGTTTGCTGCAAGTGAGCGTTGGTCCGTAATTTTTTGGGGGGTCAAAATTAGACAGATTTCTTCAGCGCCAACTGTATTGTCGAATGTAAGCATTCCTTTGGGCGGAATCACCAACTCTTTACCGCCGACTACAAGATTGTCCTCATTTAGATTTTGAGGATAGAGTAAAACGTCTTTCCTTCCGCTTGAACCTTGAGTCAACAAAATGTAAGCATAACGATTAGCATTTGTTTTCACGTGCAAACGTATACTATCGCCGCTTTGAAATGAGTATCGGTTATTACAAAGAAAGGCTGGCTGTCCGGATCTTCGAAGCTCGATACAGTAGGCAGCTCCAAATGAAGCATTTGTCTGCTCTTTCATTTCTTCGTAAAATAAATCTTTGGCATTGCCTTGAGCCGAAACGCATAAAGGCGGAGTCGCAAGAGATAAAAGAGTTAATGATGCAGATAGAGCAAGCGATTTTAACTTCACTTACATGTGCTCCAAAATTATTTCAGCAAATAAGACTTCAGAAGGATTGTTATTTACAACAATCGTTTGAGGCGCTGGTGTAACAGCTACAGGTGGGCGATGAGCGCCGGGCTTGTGAGCACCGGGTTTGTGTGCAACATGCGGTTTTGGTTTATTTGTGGATGGTTTGTGTACCACTGGTTTTTTGGGTTTAGAATCTTCGCGGAAAAGATCTTTCGACAATTCTTCGTCGGGTTCATTTGGGATTGCGTTGGGAATGGCGTCAGTAGCTGAGGTATCGTTATTGGCTACAGTCGCTGCCGGCGCTTTGTTTTCTTCAGGAAATGCCACCACTAATTGATTGTTGCCTTGAGTGGCATCTACTGCAGGGTTGTTAGTGATACTGGCCATTGCAATTTGAGTGCCAGGATTGTCTTGAAGCAATAATGCTGTGTTTAAATTTTTGCGTGAAATTGCAATACGCAATTTCTCTTTTCCAGGTTTGGCATCGAAAACAAGAAAAGTGGAGCTTGGCAAAGCCATGTCACGACCTTTGCGGATGAAATTGCTTGCATCTTTTCCCTTAACTGGAAATAACACTGCTTTGCTGCCAGTGGTGCCCTGGAGCAAGACCACGTGAGCATGCCCATCTACATTGGATGTTAGGTGAATTTTAATGCGGTCGCCACTCTTGAATGCAAAGCGGCTGTCCACTTTCTTCATGGTTTTGCCCCGACGCAATTCAATCCAATAGCTGATGCCGGTGTTTGTAGCTGAACCTTCTTGCAATTGTTGATAGAAAAGGTCTTTTGCTTGTCCGGCGTGGGCAGATTTGCTTAAGAGAAACGATGAGAGGAGTAGACCTAATGCCAGAAGACCAGACTTTCTTACCACGTTCATAATGTACTCCCGCCGTTCCTTAAATGTGATAGTCTACTATATCTCAAAATTCCTTCAAACGGGGAGTCGTTCATGCGCACTTTCAGGGCTTTTAACCAGTTGATAGCGATTGTTTTACTGGTCATTTTCGCCGTTAGCCAAACCGCCAATAATCCGGCATGGTCTGCACCTTCTAATGCAAAAGACCTATTTTACGAAGAACTGAAAGATGAAACCCAGGCTTCTGAAGGCGGAATCACCGCCGCCTATTGTCTAGAACTGCATCGCGACGGAGTGCCGGTAACTCTTTGCAACAATCGTTTTTCTTTCAAAAGCGGCGACGCCTTGCGTTTGCACCTGAAAACCAGTGCCAAAGCTTACTGCTATATAGCTATGCAGGGAAGCACTGGTAAAGAAGCCCTTTTGTATCCGCCTCCTGGTGAAGATAACTCGCTTGAGCCGGGCAAAGAGTACGTTGTGCCGCCAAGGGGTTTGATTCGTTTCGATAATAACCCCGGCACCGAAAATATGGTCGTTATTCTGTCTCGCCAACCGCTTGAGCAGCGCAAAGCTATGTCACTTAGAGGTGCCAAAGTCGATGGCGATTCACTTTCCGGGTTGCCTGAACAAATAGGAAATGTCTCGGTTGTATCTGCAGACGGTTTTTATAAGCTTGGCGAAAAAACATCTGGAAGTGGATTAGTCTATTTCAAAGGTGCGAGTGCAAACGAACCGACAGTTATTGAAGTTGCTCTCAGTCACTCAGGAGATGGCAGTGCACCAAATGTGACACCGACTCCTGCGCCTGAACCACAGCCACAGCCAAATCCTACCGCTGTCGTGCCTGAACCACAGCCGCAACCGCAACCACAGCCGCAACCTGAGCCAGGTAACGACGGCGGGCGTGGTGTCAAAATTGCATATCATCCAAGATACTTAAAAGGTGACAGAGAAGCTGTTGTTGCCTGGGATCCTAAGCTCTTTGGAGTAGGAGCCCGCGATCAATTCGTGCAAGGAATGAATCACTTGCTTTGTAATTTTCATAGTCAAAACTTCTACAACTGCCTGTATGCTGCCGACCCTCCCGGACAGTATGGCAAAGAAGACAATGGAGATAGATACAAATTGCAAGGCTGGGATGGACCAGTGGTTATGAGCGATGGCAAGCCAGTATCCGCGCCGATGTTCAGAGCCGATGACGTTGCCGCTGTAGAAACAAAGCTGAGTCCGGGATATTCTAATCTGGCAGTGGGACCGCTTTGGCCTGGCTCGCAACACAAGGCGACAAATATACACGACGTGAAATCAGGTGCTGAATTCATTCAAGTATTCGATGCCAACAACGCTCCTATGATTATCGCTGCTGATGTGCGCGCTGCTGTGTTTGGAATGAACGCACCAGGCGGACACGTAGTAAACGTTGTTGATAAAAGGCAAAAAAATGGCACTACCGAATTTTTGCTGCTCAATCAATGGGGAGTCAAATGCAACGGCTGGATCGGCGCTGATCAGTTGGTATCAGCGATGAATTTTACCGATAAAGCTCACGACCAATCTGTTCCTCCTCATCGTGCTTTCTCACCTGATTCGCCGAAGCCCGGCTCAGAGAGTCAGTATGCTCGCGTTTTCCCCGGCATAATGTCGGATGAAGAAATAAACAAAAAAATGAGCAGTGTTCCTAAAACCAGGGCTATTCTTCCAACCGGAACCGTTAGCGAATACTCGCGCGGTATCAAAGGCGTGGAGGAGGAGTTGAAAGAATTGCAAGCGCATTTGAAGGACAAAAAAGAAGGTCTTTCTCCTACCGAAGCGGTGAACATTCATGCGGCAATCAATTTGATATCTGCCAATGTCAATTTGGATAAAAGCAAGCGTCGCTTCCCGCTCAGTGAGCAGCGCCAGGCTGCAATTTTCCATGAAGCTAATCGCATGTTTAACGAGGCAGACAAAATTTACGCTCAGGGATTCGACAAAAACGAGCGCAACCGAGCGCTTGCGTGCATGCTCTTCGACACCGCATGTCCTGAATTTATTTTCCAGGGTATGCACAATACATGCAATGTCACCACTATCTTGCGAGTCGAGCTGATGAAGCGCCCTGAGGTAATGCTCAAGCGCTTTGTGGACATGTATACAAACGCTAATGGCGATTACACAATAGTGATGCCCGAACTACCTAAGCCACAAGGTTAGGGCGACTAACAAAGAATCGCGGAATCAAAAGAGGAGGAAAATCATTTCCTCCTCTTTTTAGTTCGATTTGAGTCCGGCGATTATTCGTCGTCTTTGTCTTCTTTCGCTTCAGCTTTTGGTTTGTCTTTCTTAGCTGTTTTATCGCCTTTGACGTGATTGAGAGCGATGTCGATAGTCAAAGCTTTGTTTGGATCTTTGTTAACTACCAGTGTTTCGTTCTCAGCTTCTTTCTTGTCTGTTTCGACAGTTAGATTGCGAGCACCGTTGAATTTGGCACCATTCATTACGATACAAACAACAGTTCCGTCTGGAACTTTGTCGCTCTTTGTGTCTTCTTCGTGAGTGATTTTCACTGATTCTTTTGGTTTGTCTTGCAATTGTTTTTCAGGATCGATTTTGCTGCGCGAAACGATTACGCGAAGAGTTTCAAGGCCTGGTGTGTTGTCGAACTTCATGTATTTGTCTTCGGTAGGAAGAACAACTTCTTTGTTCGCTTTGATTTTGTTATCTTCTTTGTCTGCAGTAGGGAACAAAACGGCTTTATCGCCTTTGCTTCCTTGCATCATGACGATGTATGCATACGAGTCGGCATTTGGTTTGACGTGAATGCGCAACTGATCGCCATTTAAAAATTTGTGTTTGTTGCTGACTCTTTGTTTTTTACCATCGCGCTCGAGTTCGAGCCAATAGGAGACGCCCATATTAATGGGTTTAGTCGGCTTTTTGGCTTGTTCAACGAATAAGCTTCTAGCGTTGTTTGTGTCTGCAGCTTGAGCCAGTTGGGACAAAGTGGCGAGTGCTGCTAGCGAAAGGACGGCTGTCCTGGTTAATCTCATGAATACCTCCTGGATAACCTGATGAGAGTCCGCAGATGGGGCATAGTGTACCTCATTTCAGTCGGTGAACCAAATTGTTGTCAGCAGGATCCGGCGAAGCCTGCTATGGAAGGGTCTCTAGGCTTATAAGGCCTTTGGCCAAATAATATTCATCGCACTTGTTATTGCCGTTGTCGACAACCCATTGCAATTGTTTTTTAGCTTCTTCTATTTTCTTTTGAAGAAGCAGTTCCATTCCAAGATAAGTGCGAGCAACGGTTGAATATACTGAATCGTTTGATGCCGAAACAATTTTGTCAGCCTCGCCTTTTCCGTTGATGAAATGAACAACGTGAATCATATTTTTCTCGCCAGCCATTTCTTTTGCTTTCTCAAGTTCTTTCTGTGCTTCCTGTTCTTGTCCTGCACATTTTAAATTGAGGGCAGCAAGTACGTGTGCGCGCAGGTTAACATCCTGATCTTTACCGACTTTTGATGCTTGCCTGAAAGTTTCAGCTGCAGCTCCGTAATTTTTTTGCAAACACAAAGCGAGCGCTTTGTTCAAATATGGTGCTGGATCTTCGGTTGAAAGCTTGATCGCATGATTGCTATCTTCGATGCACTTTTTCAAATCGTTCAATATAAGATACGAAAAACCGCGGTCGACGTAAGAAACGAAATCTCTGGGATCCATCTTAATTGCCTGGTTATATTCTTCGATAGCTTCTTCGTTTTTACCAAGCACTTGAAGTGCGCTTCCCATCTGGCAATGCGCTTGTGCACGCTCGGGGTCGAGTGATAAGACTTTCTTGAAATCTTCGATGGCTTTGTTTCCATCGCCAAGTTCGATTTGCAAAATGCCTCTGCCAAGATAGGCATCAGCAAAATCAGGATCCAATTCAATTGCTGCGTTGTAGTCTTTCATCGAGCCTTCGAGGTCTTTCAAATCAAGCTTTGCACCAGCTCTATTAGACATAGCGGTGGCGTATTTGGGGTCAATCTCAAGCGCTTTATTGTAGTCTTCGATTGCTCCTTTTCTGTCGTTCAGGTCTTCTTTGATAAGTCCACGATTGTTGTAAGCATCAGCTTGAGCGCCGTCGAGTCGAATACTTTCGTTGTAATCTTCGAGCGCACCTTTTTTATCTTTCAATTTGTCTTTGATGTTGCCGCGATTAAAATAAGCATCAGCAGAGTCTTTCTCAAGACGAATCGCTTCGGAAAAATCGTCGCGTGCGCCAGCTAAATCGCCAAGATCTTCTTTGGTTACTCCGCGCTCCAAATAGTTGTCGCTCACGTTTGGAGCAAGAACAATCACTTTGTTTTGGTCTGAAAGCGCCGCTTTGTAGTTTTCCATGTCTTTGTACACGAGCGCGCGCTCAGCAAATGATGCAGCATGCTTGGAATTTAAAGAGATGGCTTTGTTTAAATCTGCCAATGCGCCTTCGAGATCATTTTTTTGTCTTTTTGCTTTAGCTCTGGTTTCGTATGCAGATTCGTCTTTTGGATTCATCTCGATTGCTTTGGTGGCATCTTCAATCGAGCCATCATAATCTCCAGCATCCAACCGCGCTAGCGCCCTGTTGTAAACATATTCTGGATTGTCCGGATTGAGCTCAATTGCCTTTGTGTAATCTTCGATTGCTCCTTTATAGTCTTCGGTCGCAACTTTCATGTTGCCGCGATTGCCAAAAACAAACGACGTAGGATTTACTTCGGCAGCCATTTTATAATCTTCAAGTGCGCCTTTCATATCGCCCATAGAGCGTTTTACTACGCCGCGATTGCTGTAGGCATCAGGATGTTTTGGATCCAGTCTTATAGCTTCGTTGTAATCTTGCAGTGCACCTTCCTTGTCGCCTGTTTCCCATTTTGAAACACCGCGATTGTTGTACGCATTTGCATAATTGGGATTGATTTCTATCGCTTTATTCCAGTCTGCGACTGCACCATCTTTGTCGTTAGTCGCCCATTTGAGTAATCCGCGGTTGTACCAGACCTCAACAACTTTTGGATCTAATTCGATACTCTTTGAATAATCGTCGATAGCCGATTTGAGTTGGTCTAATGAGCGCTTGATTCTTGCTCGCTCAAAATAGTAGGTGGCATTCTTGGATTCGAGCTTGATAGCCTCGTTCATTGCTTCAAGGGATGCTTTGAGGTCTCTTTGCTCGTAAAGTTTGTGACTCTTATCAACGAGCTCCTGTGCTGTTTCAGCCATGGCAATTCCGCAAGACAATGCCAAGAAACTGGCTGCTGCAGCGCTCAGAAGTAACTTTTGCACAATAATTCCCCCAACTTATATAATGGATTTTTATTATAATAGTGCCTTACATTAGCGGAACCCCGGTAAAAAAATAACGCTTGACAATGAAATTACCCAAATCAATTTGTGCTTTATCGATAATCGTGTCATTCATTTGCCATGCTGCACTCCCGATTCCGGCAAGCGCACAGACAAATCAACAAATTACTGCCGTCCTTACTCAGGGGACGGCGTATGAAGCTCAAGGGCAGTACCAGGAAGCCCTGCAGCACTATAACAACGCTATTTCCACTAGTCCCTATAACCCGAAGTTCTGGAGCTTTTACTTGAGTCGTGGGCTGATCTTTTTCCAGTTAGGGAACATAAATGCTGCCGGGAACGATTTTCAGGCTGCAGGCACACTGAATCCAAATGAAGCTCTTTGCTACATGGCGCGTGGTATGGCATGTGCAGCGCTGGGCAATTACGATCAGGGTCTGATCGATATGAATGCTGCTTTGAGTCGCAAGCCAAATGAGGCAAAATTTTGGTTTCAGAGAGCTTATTTGTACAGTTTGGTCAACAATTATCCTCAAGCATTGAGTGATCTGGATAAAGCTGCTTCGCTCAGGACTAGTAATCATGAGCGGGCGTACGATCACGCCGCGCGTGCTGTTGTATATGGAAGAAATAATGAGTTTGATAAAGTGGAGTCGGAAGTAACTGCAGCTTTGAATATTTTCAATTCAAGCACGCAAGCCGAAAAGGTTGAATCTGCTCCCATCTTGTCCGAATGTGCACTTGCACGGGCATTGAGAAATGACGTTGCCGGATGTAAGCAGCTAATTGATCTAGGCAATACCATCACTCCTATATCTAATTTGACTCGCTCGCGGCTGCTTGCTGTTACAGCGTTGTGGAATGGTATGCAAGGGCGAGTGGCAGAAGTGCAAATGATTGGAAAGCAGGCTTGTGATCTTGCTCCCAATTATAAATGGGTGACAGCTATTTGTACTACCGCGCTAGATGTTGCTCAACAAAAAAGTGGTGGCACAATGGTGGCACAACAGCCTTATGTTCCAAGTGCAAATGTTTCCACAACAACTACTACAACACAGACTCCAAATAAGACGACTACTGTAATGACTCAGGGGCCAAAAGCTTCAGACAAGCCAATCGACGACAAGTGGGCGTTGGTAGTTGGCATCAGTAAATTTCAAGACGGAACAATTGGTAAATTGAAATATAGTGCCAAAGATGCAAGAGATTTTGCTGAGTTTTTGGTGGCAAAATGTAATTTCAAACGAGACCACGTGCGCCTTTTACTGGATGAGCAAGCGACTCAACGACGCATTCTGGAAGAGCTTGGCGATAAGTTTCTTCCACGCGTAGCCGACCCCAATGATCTGGTGGTTTTCTATTTTTCAAGCCACGGAAGTCCGGCAAAAGCTGATTCCAGTCAGGTCGAAAAGGGATATAGACCAAAGAATTATCTGATTGCTTATGACACTTCAAAAACAAGTTTATTTGCAAGTGGTATCAACGTAAACGATTTGACTCAGTTGATGAAAGAGCGAGTTCCCACAGATCGAATTCTGATCGTACTCGATGCCTGTCACTCTGGTGCCGCCGATGCCAACGCCAAAGACGGAGACGATCCGCGCAACATAGATCCTGAGCAGGTTGCAGGAACCGGACAAATGGTGATTTGTTCAAGCAAAAGCGACGAGCGCTCCTGGGAATCAAAACGTTATGCAAACGGTGTGTTCACCAAGCACTTAATGGAAGCTCTTTTGGAGAAACGAAAAATTAAAGAAGCATTCGCTCATATGGAAGACACGGTTGCACGCGAAGTGAAAGAAGACGAAGCCGCTCGTCAAACGCCAGTGATGAAAGATCAATGGAGTGGTGCTGATGTGTCGCTTTTGGCACAACCGTTTAAGCCTCGTTCTTTTCCCGCCGCAGTCAAAGAAAAACTAGCACCAGATAGTTGGAGTTCGCCAGTTGCACCAGCTCGACCTAAGTAAGCTATAAGGCTTGCATGATTCCCTTACGTGACGATGTTCAATCAAGTATTGCACCGGCAATCAGCTGGCTAATCATTCTCTTGAATGCATTTGCTTTTATGATTGAATTAGGTCAGGGCTCGGCTTTGAATTCGTTTATTGGCGAACATGGTTTGATACCAGCGGACTTTCTTGGCCATTTTGGCTTGGGACAAATAGTCAATGTTTTCACATCGATGTTTTTACATGGTGGCTTTGCGCATATCATCGGCAACATGTGGTTCTTGTTTATATTTGGCGATAATGTCGAAGACCGAATGGGTCACATTGGTTTCTTATTCTTTTATTTGATAACTGGTATTTGTGCAGCGATGGCTCAGGTGTTTTTGAGTGGAGCATCCAACGTTCCAATGATTGGTGCCAGTGGTGCCATATCGGGTGTTCTTGGCGCTTATTTCGTTTTCTACCCTCATGCAACGGTGCAAGCGTTGCTTCCGATGGGAGGCTTTTCTCGGATAGTTCATGTGCCTGCCGGTGTGTTTCTTGGTCTCTGGTTTGTTATGCAGCTTGTGTCACAGTTTTCATCTGCGCTGGGAGTCGAAGATAGCGAAACAGGTGGCGTCGCTTTTTTGGCACACCTTGGTGGGTTTATTGCTGGAATGCTTCTAGCTAAGGTATTCGACCGCGGCGGCGGGGCACAGGGCGAATTCGCTTAAGGAGATTTGGCCAGGCTGATTTTTAAAACTCCTGCGTATTGCGAGAGTGAATCAATCATTTTTGCGGGCAACTTGATTACCACACTATTATTTTCTGAATCTACCTTGATTATTTCCATGCCTTTGATTTGCTTCAGCAGCTTTATAAATGAGTTAGAGCAAGTTTGAACAGTAAGTTTTAACTTGAGCGATTCTCTTTGATCTTTCAAGGACGCGATTTCGTTTTTGACTTCTTGATCAATTTTTTCTTTGGGACTGCTATCGATGTCTGGAATCGGTGCTCCAGCAGGTAATGTAGGAGAAGTTTTCTGATGCCTTTCTGCGCGACCTGTAGTGTAATGACGCTCATCCAGAACCGTAGGTTCAACCTGGAACATATTCATGTCACGCGGACCTTCGACTCTTCCTATATCTGATTGCGGGCGCATTGGAAAGATTTTTTTCAGACTTACGCCTTGCGGAGTTTCAGTAACCACTGCAATCTTTTTGTCTGATGGCTTGTATGTTTGACCCGATTCATCCACTGCAACGAATGAGGTGAATTGAGTCATGATGTGATAGTCGAGACCAATACTCTCAATGCTTTGCTCCATTTCTTTCTTCGAATCAATACGTGATACCAAATTCAATGCTTGAGTGAGTTCGTCTACTTTCATGCGTGCCCATACCGAACTCAATACTTTATTTTGAAGTTCTTTTTCTGGCAGTCGAATCGGAAGCTTCTGTTCGTATGCTTTGCCACCGCGCAAACCGCGAATGCGAACAAAACCGGCTCCAGCCTTAAGATATTTACCTGTCAAATATAGTGGGCGTTTTGCCCAGATGTCATTTATCACGGATGGTTGAACATCTTTTACTTGTATTCCTTCGAACTCTACTTTGATATCTGTCAAAACCGGGCTCGACAATTTTTCGTAGAATTCTTTTGCAACTCTGTCTCCAGGCGTATCAAGTAATACAAACTCTGATTCTCCGCCGCCAGCTTTTGCGACTTCGTTGAGCAAATATCTGTTTACCGCATCGCCCGGACCAAAAGTAAACCAGCGAGATACACCACGATATTTAACGACGTCGCCTATGACTTCGCGATCATTGCCAATATATCCATCTGAGAGCAGTGCGCATACTCTAAGCCGGTTTTGTGGAGGCGCTTGGTGACATACTTCGTCGACCGCAGCTTTCAAGTTTGTGCCACCATTCGCTTCCAGTGCTGAAACCCATTTTTTTGCCTCTAAAATATTTTCTTGTGTCGCTGGCATCGGCTTAGCAAAAAGTTTATCCGTAATGTTATCGAATGCAATCAGCTGAAAAGTGTCTTGAGGGTTCATTCTGTCTAGAATATAGACCATAGTTTCGCGACATTTTTGCATGGGCAATCCGTGTTGCGAGCCTGATTTGTCAACCAGAAAAACTAATTCACGCGGCGCTACCTCGGCGCGGCGCACTGCCTGTGGAGGCAGGAACATGAGACTGAAGAAACCTAGATCACCATCTTTGTGAGCTAAAAATCCAGATTTGATGTTATCTCCGGCTGCTTTCCAGTTGAGTACAAAATCTCTATTAGGAATTGAATCGTCTTTTGTCAAACTAACTAAAGTGTTTTTAGGAGTTTGCTGTACTTCAATTTTGTGTAATTTAGATTTGATATTAGAAATGTCGAAGCCAGAATTGATATTTACTTTTAAAGAAATATCATGACCAGCACGTGTTTTCTCTCCTGCCATAGGTGGCGAGATGCGCTCTGGGTCTGGAGTGCCACCCATGTATCTCGGACCGACAACCATTGGAAATACGAAGGAGTATTCACCATCTTGATATTGTAAATACTCCGAGTATCTTATGTTGATACGAATGGTAGCATGAGGAGGAATATTTGCCACCGACTGAGTAAAAATATTGGCTCTTTCTTGATCGAGCAAAGCTGCCGTCTTTCCTTGCGATTTTGCGGTTGCGTAAATTTGCGCTGCTTGCGCTCTTGTTTTAATTTCGCCTCGAATTGTGCGATCGCCAATTTTCATCGTCATCACATCAACTGCACTGGTGTCGGAGAGAGGAAAAACGTAAGTGGCTTCAATGGTTTCATTAGTAGGATTAGCAAAGACTTGCTCGACATTCACTCGGGCAACATATCCTGCGATATCAGCTTGTACAGCTGTATTTTGAAGTGGGCAGACATTTTTAATTTTGCCATGTTCATCGACAATGTTTAGAGCACCACTATTAGCTCTGATTTTAGATGTTGTGGTATCGTGACGCTCGCTACGTCCGTAGGAGAAATTAGCCGTGGCTCCTGCTTTTGAAGAAGTGGTCCAGGTCGATATCCCTATACTAAAAGCCAATGTTGCGGACAGAAAAGTTGTAGCGAGTGATTTTCGTAATTTCATAAAACAGCCCTTTGATGAAAAATATTCGCAGTCAGCAACGAAAATTGTAGGTAAAAATGAGCGCCTGTGGGCTTAAACTAACATTATGCGATTTCGGGAACAAAACGGATCCCGAATCAGTCGCATTACTTTGAAACTCGGATTTAACTCGCCTGAGGTATTCCGTAGAGGCGTATTTTGAATACTCCTGTGTATTGGGCAAGCAATCCGACAGAGCTAGCGGGCAACTTGAGTGCGATTGTTTTAGACTCGCTATCCACTTTTATTATGTCCAGCCCTTTTATTTGTTTGAGCAAACTGATGAATGATTCAGAACATGTAGTGCAACTTACATTCAATTTTATTTCGGCGTCTTGATCTTTCATCGAACCGATTTTGTCTTTCACCGCTTTGTCTATTTTTTCTGCTGGTGTTGGATCTCTGTCTGGGATGGGTGCCCCTTCCGGAAGTGTGGGTGACATTCTTTGCTTGCGCTCAGACTTGCCTGATGTGTAATGTCTCTCGTTTAAAACAGTCGGCTGTAACTGCAAGAGATTCATATCGCCTGAGTTTTCTTTGCGACCAATCTCTTCTGGAAGTTTCAAATTATCCTTGTTCGAATCAGCAAAAACTGCTGTGCCGATTGTCAACGTCGCCGCTGTAATAAGCATCAACAATATTGATTTTCGCATATTGCTTACTCTTTTGAGGTTGACTCAGGCTGTGCTTCTTGAATCTCTGGCTGGGTGGATTGATCTTTTTCTACTTCGTTTTTCAAGTTTGTAAGACCTTTGGTGAAATCGTCACCACACATTTTTTCCATGTCCATAAAAGTACTTATGAGTTTGCACATGAACGGATTTGCTCCGGTCATCGACCAGGTTACTTCAGTTTCTTTTCCGTGCGGCAATATTGAAAAAACTACATCGTTATCGCCCTGGAACGGCTTGATGAAGTGCAGTCCGATGTTGATGCTAACTGGTTTTTTTGCTCGAACAATTTCCATATGACCTTCGCCGACTTCATCATTTCCCGACCATGCGTATTTTGCTCCGACACCTGATTCTGCGCCACTGAAGGTTCGTTTCATATTGGGATCTTTTTTCTCGTATGGCGACCAGCGATTCCAGTTGTGGTAGTCGATCAGTAAATCGTAAATTTTTTCTTGTGGGGCGTTCATTACCATGCTTCGCTGATATGAAAACGTATCAGGTTTCATCGCTGCCATAACCAGAATTCCAGCGATTGCCACCACCAGAATGATGCCTAAAGGAAGTAGTATTTTTTTTGCCATGACGCTCATCCCACGTGAATACTGCACAACTTTACCACTTTCTTCGGTTAGTTGGCGAGAACCTTTCGCACGGCTGTAATATCGGCTCGTTTCATTAGTTTGCCTGTAACTGAAGATATCGGTTTTTCATCTCTCTTTTTCCAGGGATATACAGTAATTTCAACTGGAAAACCTTCTTCTTCCCATTTTAAATGCATGAAATAGCCTTTCAAATTTTCTATTTCTTCCAGCTCAATGTCTTTGTAGCCACAGGTTTCGAGCATTTCTTGAATTTCGAGTGGGCTATCGGCATATGCGTGCAAATCAATGTCTGAGGTAGCTCTTATTTTGCCGCTAAGAGTAGAGCCAATCAAAAATGGGTCATGTTCCTCGATGATTAGCATGATCTCTAGAGCTATTTCGCGCATGCGACGCACTCGCGATTTGACTAAATTTTCGCCCAGCTCGACTTTTGCTAGAAGCGAAATCATTGTTTTAATTTTTTTATTGCTAGGAAATAGGTTGTGGCCGCTAATTCCGAGTTTGAGAGTTGCTCGTTCTTTGGCATGGAGATATTCGTTCTCTGCGCCATCGAGCATGAATCTGGCTGCCTCCTGCGCAACCTGAACACGAGAATGTTTTTTCATTTTTAGGGCAAGTCAAAACTTGCTTTCAGAGACTTTGTTTCTCCACTTTAGCACCGAATGGAACTTTGTCAAATGCACAAAATGTACAAATTGATTGCTAAGCAAAAGAAATATAGGTATGATGAATTTATTGTGTCCCCGAAGGATAGTCAAACGTGCGTTACGCAGCTAATAATTTGATAATTATCTTTCAACCTTTCAGAGGCGTTGATGACGCTGTGCGGGCGTAGCTCTAGCGCGCTCGCGATATAAAAGAATTTTTTACATTAGCGCATTATGGTGTTGCATGTAGTGTCATGCTGCACGTGTCTTTGCGCGTATACTTTGAGGTTGCAACTATGAGTTATTCAATTAAAAATCTGGTCAAAGGTACGATAGCTGAGTTCTCTTGTTATCGCGATGGCGAGCTCTGGTACAAAGTTGAGTTTAATTATGAAAACGAGCCGGTTTTATTCGAATTCCCTGTACCTGTCGCCGATACAGGCACTGGCATTTTTCCGGGTAGAATTAAAGCTATAACATTAATGAGATGGATAAGAAAGCAGTACGAAAAGCACCAAAACGGCGAGTGGCGGGCATAAACAGGCGGAGGACAGCATATGACAGACAATAATAAAGAAACTGCTCTGGACAAGGTCAGCCTGGCAAAGCCGTGCAGCCAAAACTGGGACGAAATGGTTGGCGATGAGCGTGAGCGCTTTTGTGGCGAATGTTGCCTCAACGTCTATAACCTTTCGTCTATGACCAGGGATGAAGCGGAAGAATTTTTGCAGGTGCGAAACGACGGTAGTGTTTGTCTCAATTATGTTTGCGACGACAAAGGCAAGGTTATTACCGATGATTGTCCAAGACCGCTTCGAGCGCTTCGAAACCGATTCATGCCGGCTTTGAAGGTGGCGAGCAGTTTCGTTGCAATGTTTGGGCTGTTCATATCGGGTGCGCTTGCTCAAGCACCTCAACGTCTGGGGGGCAAACCATGCGTTCCCACCAAAAATCAGCAAGTGCAAGCGCCACCAATGCTTGGTTCACCTCCTGTTCCAAGCCAGGCTGAGCAAGAAGGTATGAATGCTGAGAAGGTCTTGAAAGATAAAATAAAAGATTTGGAAAAGAAAAAGAAACTGAGCACCAAACTTGGTGCTACTGGAATTTTGGATTTAGCTAACTTCTACCGAGGCAAAGATAGACTTCAAGAAGCAATGACACAGTACGACAAAGCAATTGAAACTTTGAAAAAATTGCCCAAGGAAAAAGATTTGCTGAAAAATGCCGAATTGAATAGAGCTGAAGTGAAAAAACAAATCGAAACCAAATCAAGACCAGATCAGCCAAGTAAGCTTGCAGATTAAACCGCGCCAAAACATGCTTTTCCATCGCATGGTAAAAATAATGTGGCATGGATAATCAGTTAAGCGAAGCTAAGCCGTCAAAACTCTATTTATTGCAAGTAGCCATTCTTTTACTTGCCTGTTTCCTGATAGCCATCATTTATACACTTACTTGGACCTTCGTTAATTTACAGCAGTTTTCTGTCGACTATGAAGGGCATGTCTTATGGGCTTGCTTGAAGCTGTCACAGTGTGAAAATATCTATAGTTTGTCTGCGCTGAGCCACGAACCCTGGAGTGTGATTATTTATAATCCGCTTTATTTTGCCGTGGGAGCAGTTTTAATCGCAATCTTCGGTGTGTCGTATGAGCCTTTGCGAATTTTATCCATGGGCTCTGCACTGATTTCATTTTTAGCGTTTGGTATGTTGTTGAAACGTTGTCGTCTCAGTGACTTTCACCTGATTTTGACAGTGGCTCTCTTTGCTGGCTCGGTGCAGGTGATTCACTGGTCTTCTGTTGCGCGAGTAGATTTTTTGGGGCTTGCACTAGCACTCGTCTCTCTTGATAGATATGCGAAAACGTGGTCTGAATATTTTCAAGGTAAAGCTTTGAAATTGTCACTTGGAGCCATAATTCTATCTGTGTGCGCTATTTACACAAAACAACAATATTTTCTATTTTTACCTGCATTTGTAATATTCGCATTTTGTCAAAATCAAAAACGCTTGGGACTTATGTATTTATCGCTCTGGTCGGTGATGATTTTCCTTGTGGGATGCATCTTGCAGACTGTCTGTCAGGGTGGCTATATGGCTCATTTAACATATGCTGCAGGGTTGCCATGGCAATGGGAAACACTGGAAACATTTTTAGTACCTTTTATTTTGGATTCTAAGACTATTATTTCTCTGATGATTATTCTGGTTGCAGCAATTTTCAAATTGCCGAATAGCGAATTGGAGAATGACAGTAAAAGAGCCTTTGAGAAGCTGGCGTTTATTTCATTTGTTATTTCGTTTGCTCTGGCTCTATATACTATGGGGTTGCGTGGCGCTTTTCATAATCACTTACTTTGCACGCAAGTGACTTTGTTTTGGCTCGTCGGGCTTATGCTAGGAAGGTTACCCCAGACGTACAGTTTTCCTTTAATTGTTGCGCTCTTACTAAGCCTGGAGCCGTTGCGCTGGTTCGGAGGCGATTTATGGAAGCGCTACGATCGAGAGTCGGATACGAAGCAAACGATTAGTTTGTTGCGTAAGATTTCGCGAGATCGTCTGGTGCTCTGCGAAGATCCGTCATTGGCTATTTTTGCTAACGTAACGCCTGCCATTGTAGATGCAACCACGATAATGAATATGTCCAATTTTCATAAACAGGATCTAGACCCGATGTTGAAGAGTCTCAAGGACAAAAAATACAGTGCAGTGATCATAAACAGTCATGACGCAATAAGTAATCGCGGACTTATCTGGAGTGGGAAGATTTTAAAAGCAATACTGGAAAACTACCATTTCGCAGGTAAATCAGGCGGAAATGGGATGCAGCAAATCGTTTTTCTGCCAAATCAAAAAATCTAGAATTTATTGGTTCGGGTTGTTGTTTGTAGGAGGAGGAGTGAGGACAGCGCGTAGAATCTGCTCTCTGTTAAACGCTTCTTCGATGGGGCTACCACCTCCAGCTACTGCTTTGTTAGCGAAGCTTACGAGGCAAATAAACAGTGCCAGAAGAACCAAACTAAATATTCTACGTTTATTATTGTTCATTACAGAGTCTCCCAGAATTGTTGTTAGTATACCAATGTATTAACTGCGCGAGCGCTTGGCATCCGGCGCGCGACATGGTTAAGCAGGTAACTTATGACTTCATCTGACTTATCCATCAAATCCGAAGTGTGGCTTGAAAGCCTCATTGGTATTTGTTTTGCAATAATTTTTTTCGGATTTTGCTTGCTGAATTTTAATCAAAATATCGAATGCGTTTTCCAGTCTTCTGACACAGCATGGCTTACTGAAACTGGTAGGTATATACTCCGTCACGGCATTCCGTCGACAGATCCATTTAGTTGGACCAACCCCAATAAACCTATAGTTGTTTATCAATGGCTTTTTACCGTTGTTTCTGCATTTATTTTCAATTTGGGAGGGCTCTGGCTCCTGGGGCTTGTCTTCGCCATTTTGTGTGCCATCACTTGTATCGGACTGCTTTCAAATCAAATGCTTTCTCAGCAAGTTAAACCAGTTTATGTTTTTGGCTTCTTGAGTTTGATCAGCACTCCCGCGTGGTTTTGGGCACGTCCCCAATCGGTGTCGTTTTTGCTCATTGTTGTTTTTACCTATTTGCTCGAACAAAATCGAATATACGGGTATCGAAAAACAATTTGGTTATTGCCACTATTGATGGTGCTTTGGGTTAATACCCATTCGTTTTGGTTCATTGGCTTGATGATGGTGGCATTCTATTTTGCAAAGTTGCTCAACCAGCGTAGATACGCCTATCTTTTGCTGCTTTGTTTGATGGCTGTTTTAGTTAATCCTTATGGAGCTGAAATAGTTGGTTATAACCTTTCTTTTTTGACCGAACCGGATTTCGGCAAAATTTCGGAGTTGCAACCTTCTTTGTTGCGGTCTCCCCAAAATTATTTTTCTATCTGGTTGTATTTGATTTTGGCATGGATTTTCATTATCTTGGGACGTAGCAAGGTGCCACTGGCTGGCCTTGCCCTGGGAAGCTTTGCCACTGGCTTAGCATTGCTGTTTTACAGATTTGTTCCTGTTGCAATTCTTCTCACTTGGCCGTACCTGAGTCTGGCTCTGAATCAACTTTCATTTTTTAGAGATTCTTCTAAGTGCAAGAACTTGTTACTTGCTATGCCGGTTGTGACGATCTTGAGTGCAGCAATAATCTACGTGATGCATTTTCCTCTAAACCAGCCTGTATGGTTTACGCACTCGAACAGTAATCTTGATGCTATAAATTATCTCAAGCAACATCCTGAAATGCGCAAGCAAATGCTGTGCAGTCCTGCTTTGGGGTGCAGTCAAATTCTAGAAAATCTAGGCCCTGTTTTTATAGATACGCGCTTTGATTTTTATGGACGTCAATTTTGCAGCCAGTATAACAATTGCATTCAAGCGCAAGACGGTTGGCAGGCTTATCTTCAAAAATGGAAAATACAGTCTTTAGGAATCGAAGACACTTTTCCTATTTATCGTGAATTAAAACTATCACGTAAGTGGCTCAGCGTATACGACGATGGAAACTATTCATTTTGGGTGCAAAAGAAATGAATAAGCTGGTCGCATTTAAATTTAACGCTAGTAATTGGAACGGTCGTATTTTGCAGACCTCGGCTATGAATGAGCCGTGCGCTCTCGGTCACGAGGTTTTGTTTGATTCAAAGCTCACACCACTCAACAGGTGGTTTAGATAGTGGGCATTTTTAAAATCCTGGATCGATATAGTTATGCTGAGTTTTTGACTCTAACCGCTGCTGGTACCACATTACCTGCTGGTTTGCTTCTTTTTACTGAAGAGACGCGACGCATGATGCAATATGTGAAAGATTTTGGATGTCCAATAGATACTTTTTTGTTCATGACTATTTTGCAATTGCCCGAAATAGTGGTGCGATGCATGCCCGGTGGTATTTTAATTGGTGCCATGCTTTTTTTGAGCAAAATGGTTGCAGATCGTGAAATAGTTGCATTACAAACATGCGGAATAAGTAAGCTAAGAATTTTCCAGCCTTTCATAGTGATTGCCATCAGTGCCGCGTGTCTTTCGATTTTAATCAACGAAATGGCTGTGCCTGCGTGTTTGAAAGCAAGTATGAAGATGACTATTCTTGCTGCGAACAATCGTGATATTCCAATTTGCAATGGCATAAACGATTTCAAAGGTTTTAAATGCGACGTGAATGGAAAAGTCCTACAGATATTTCTGGTGGCATCAAGAAAAGGTGGAGAGCTCTCCAATACTGTGTTGATTAATGTCACCGATAAAAAGAATATTCAGCTCACTGTTGCCGAAAAGGGCTTTCTTAAAAGTGATGCATGGACTCTATTTAATGGCAATATCTACAATATTACCGAGGATAAAGTGCAAGCGTATCAGAGCTCGCATTTTGACAAGATGCAGATTACCCCTCCCGACAAAAGCACTTTACTATTGGAAAACAGAGAGCCCTTTTCTTTTGAGTTGAATACAATGCAACTCATACAGCATTTCGAAAAGCTAAAGGCGGCGGGCAAGCCAATTTCAAGTATGATGCGACTTGATTTTAGCCGGCGATTCACCGATCCTCTGGCTTGTCTTGTGGTAACACTTGCATGCTTTCCGCTGTTGTTAGTGGTACGTGGAACCAGGAAGGCATATAGCATCACATATGGTGCCGTCATACTGGTCGGTTATTTTACTCTGCGATCAATTAGCGGTGGTTTAGCGGAAAACGGTGTAGTCTCGCCAGAGCTGGCAGCACTTCTGCCCTGTGTTTTGATTGTTGTTCTAAGCGGCAGCTTTACTGCAATTGTGATGAAACGATTTAATTGAAAATTCTTCTCGAAATGATGATAGGCAGAAAATAAAGTCACTTGGACAAGCCACTGGTACGGTTCTTAAAATTCATCATTTTTTAAGAAGAAGCCTTTTGCGTCTATTCCACCTCGTGTAAAAGGCCTGGGTTTGTCTACGCCGACAACTACAGCCGGACTAAATCAGCTGGAAGATCTGGGCATCGTTCAGGAAACAACTGGCAAACCGCGCGATCGTGTGTACGTTTATGCTGAATTTTTGAAACGACTTCTAGCCGGCGCAACCCTCGAATCTGAATGAGTTTTGAATAATTGCTTGATCCAATTCTCTGTCATCAATAGAGTTCGTTAGAAAAGTAGCCCATAATTACTTTTGGCAGAAACGTGCGCAAAGAGACACCCTCGATCTATAGTGAGATTTTCGCACAATCTCTCTCAAGCCGAAGCGTAGATACCTAAAATACAAGCCGAGCGAAAAATGCTTAAAACCCCGTTGACTTATTTTAAACATTTCGATACTATTGGAAATATGAAAACGAATGACGCAGTTAAGGCTTTAGGTGCATTAGCGCAGGACTCACGCCTGGATGTTTTCAGGCTTCTGGTCCGCAAAGGCAATCAGGGAATGGCGGCAGGAGAGCTGAGCGAGCATTTCGGTTTGCCTCCCGCGACCATGTCGTTTCATTTAAAGGAATTGACTAACTCGGGATTGATAACATCTCGAAGAGAAAGCCGATCAATTATATATTCGGCAAATTATGAGCATATGCAGCGCCTTCTAGATTTTTTACTGGAAAATTGCTGCTCAGACAACGGAGGCAAATGTCAATGAAAAGGTTCCACGTACACGTCGCGGTGGCAGATTTAGAACAGTCTATTCAGTTTTACTCTACTTTTTTTGACACCGCACCTACAGTGAAAAAAGAAGATTACGCAAAATGGATGCTAGAAGATCCGCGCATCAACTTTGCCATATCGACTCGCGGGCGCGAACCCGGATTAGATCACTTAGGCATTCAAGTAGAAGATGCAAACGATCTCAAAGTAATCTCTACGCGATTGAAAGCCGCTCAACAACCAATTCTTGAGCAAGAGCAGACGACTTGTTGTTATGCCAAAGCCGATAGAACTTGGGTTCATGACCCACAAGGTATCGCTTGGGAATCTTTTCATACAACAGATGTAGCCACTACATATGGTGAGGACGCAAATTTCGAGTCTTCCAAATCGGCTTGTTGTGCACCAGATGCAGATTTTGTTCAGGTTCAAATAACAAAAAAATGAAGAAAGTAATCTTTGCCTGTGTGCACAATGCGGGTCGTTCACAAATGGCTGCAGCGTTTTACAACGCCATAACCCAGTCTCAAGCAGGCATTTCTGCCGGAACAAAGCCGGGCAGTAATGTGCATCCTGAAGTGATTACGGTAATGAAAGAAATTGATATCGATCTGACTGATGCCAAGCCGCAATTACTTACCAAAGAACTTGCAAGCAATGCGGACTTGCTAATCACTATGGGCTGTGGCGAAGCTTGTCCTTTTATTCCAGGACTCGAGCGCCAGGACTGGCCGTTAGAAGATCCCAAAGGCAAACCGCTCGATCAAGTTCGATTGATTCGTGACGACATCAAATCGCGAGTCGAGAAGCTGCTTTGCGTAGATTTGGATTAGCCGCTGGAGGGCGGTGGAGGTGGCGGCGGTGGAGGATTAGGAGTAGAACTTTGATTATTTGATGGCGCAGGAGTCGAAGTCGAATTAATTAAGATAAGTCGTTGGGCTTCGGTTAATGTACTGCTGCCTGCGAATGCCTTGTTAGCAAAACTGACGAGGCAAATAAAGAGTAATGGGAAAATCAGGCTTACGACCCGACGTTTGCGATTGTTCATTCAAAAACCCCCAGGATTGCTATTAGTATAACAGCGGGGCTGGTTTGTTAGCGGCGCTTGACATGCTGGCGGCCGGCGTATTAGGGAACTTGTACGCTTGTCTAATGAATCCATCAAATAAGCATTTCGGCTCCAACACTTATTAGTATTTCTTTTGAGAAATTCTTTCCTTTGCTTTGCTTGCTAAATTTTAATCAAAATATCGAGTCGAATAAGCTCATAGTTATCTACCAATAGCGTGAAATGTTTGACGAAGGCAGCTATTCGATTTGGGTCCTGCGAAGTTGAATAAAATAACTATCGACAGATTTTTTGTTGGC
Organism: uncultured Candidatus Obscuribacterales bacterium; assembly: GCA_964572515.1. Lineage (GTDB taxonomy): Bacteria > Cyanobacteriota > Vampirovibrionia > Obscuribacterales > Obscuribacteraceae > Aved-18. The sequence continues at coordinate 544,517 of CAZNEW010000001.1, forward strand.
TATTTATTGGTTTTACTGGTTTTTATTTCGGCTTGTTTGCAGAAGTTTGAATTTTTAAATCCTGTAACTATTTCCTTTCAGCTAATTGCTTATGTTTACTGGACTTATCTGATTTCTTGGCTGCATGCAAGATTGCATAAAAAGGATACAACTTATCCGTTTGGTCCTAAAGAATCAATGTTAGGAGCACTAATTCCATTTGCTTATATTTTCTGGAACTGGTGCTGGTTACAAAAGATGTCCCAATGGTCTGGACTATCTTTGAATTTCTCTTTTCTTTTGGGCGCCACTATTGCTACAGCAAGTGTGTTTGCTTATCCGGACAATTTGCATAAGTTTCCGGGTTATATGAATCTATTTTCTCTCATTGTTTTGTTTGTTTCAGTCAATTATCTAAATGTGAAAATCTCATTGCGAAAGCCTCCAGAGCAAGCAGAAATAAATTCTCAAAGCGCTATTGTCCGAGATAAATCGTATTACAAGCATGAGACAAAAATTTGGTGGACTCTTGCTCTTTGTGGTTGCTTCTTTGGTTTGATTGCGCCTGGATTCGATCTGTGGTATCTGGCTTGGTTTGGTATGGCACCGTTATTGATTTCTACCAGTTTGAGCAAGAACCCTCCCCAAGCTTTTTACCGAGGAGTATTTTTTGGCTATGCATACAATTTAGTATGGTCACTGTTCATTTTGAGCTTCAGTTCTGCAGTTTGGCCCGAAAATCTAAAACCGTTTACTCCTGTGGCAAATTCGGTGGTTTGGCTATTGTATTCACTACAGCAAGCAGCGCTCTGCGGCACATTTTGCTTTATCGTAAATTGGTTGCCCTTACGTTCTGAAAAGTGGAGATGGTCCGCACTGTTGATGGTGCCACTACTATGGGTATTGATATTTAACAAGTTTGGAAATGATCTGTCATCGCTTGCCATGCCATGGACCCTTATTGAATATTCTCAATACCGGCAGAGCGAATTGATGCAATGTGCATCTATATTTGGTGGCATTGGAATCTCTTTTTTGATTGTGATGACAAACTTAGTAGTGGTAAGTCTCATTGCCACTGTTACTAGGCGATTGGAGTTGAAGCACCTAGCCTTTCGAGGTCGTGTATCTATGATTGCCACCACGTCAATTGTGATGCTTCTGATTTGCAGTTGTTTCTTTTATGGCAGCGCTCATTTGAAATCTGCCACCAGATGCAGTGAAAACAAGAATAAAGAAGTTTTTTCAATTTTACAAGGCAATGTTCTATTCGGGCTGAACGAAATAAATCCCAGTAAACATTGGAATTGTTACTTATCACTTGCCAATTCAAGTCCCCCCGGTGTTTGTGTTTGGCCTGAATGGTCGATCCCTGTTTCTATAAGCCAGAACATGCGCATTTTTCAGGCAATGGATGAGTTGGCTAAAAAGAATAATCAAGACTGGATTGTAGGAGCGGTAGACAGTGACAATGCGGGCAATGATTATAATGCGGCATGTCTGTTGGGAAAATCTAGCAAAGCGCAACCTGAAAAATATCACAAACAATATTTAGTACCATTTGGAGAACACAGCCCAAGCTGGCTTCTCAATTCTCCAATGGGTGCATTGTGCGGCACCCTGACTCCACGGCGCAAGGGTTACTCAGTGGGACACGAAGCTTCAGTCTTCGAATCTAGCAAGAACAAAATTGTTCCTTTGATTTGCTGCGAACTGATAGCGCCAGAGCTCGCTTGCAGCGGCGTAAGAAATGGTGGAGGTATTCTGGTTGATTGCAGCAATACTATGTGGTTTCAGACCAAGCTGCTTGGAGATCAATCTCTTGCTGTATGCGCCATGAGAGCGGCTGAGAATCACCGTTATTTCGTTTTTGGTACAAGTAGCGGACCCAGTGCATTTATAGATTGGCATGGGCGCATTTTAAAGGCGGCTGCCATAAATCAAACTTGTACGATCAATCATGAGGTTTATTATGATTCGATGTTGACACCTTTTAGTCGCTGGTTTAGATGATGTCAGTGCAAAGCAAAGCTCAAACTCAAATTCTTAAAACAAAGAATAAGAGCCAGTCACGGTTTTGCGATATAAAATAAAAAATGGTGGAGGCGGCGAGAATTGCACTCGCGTCCAAAGAAGCCCCGAAGTCTGCATCTACAAGTTTAGTTCAAAATTCTTCCAGTCGTTATTGCTAACCCGCTGGTAGAGGCTTGAACGGCCATCCGGGGTCGCGATCATGTCTTAGTCTTGGCTATTGACCGCTAACTTCGCCAAGAAGCAATTACCTGGGTTTACCCTATGCGAGCCGGTAATCGAACTGTGCACAGAGTGACAACACTAACTTAAGTTAGGCGGCGGCGCGGAGAGCGCGGCCGAAATTGCCGGTGATGACATTATTTTTGGCATCTTTGAATTTACTTGTTTTTTAACGCGGGAACAGTTCCCTCGACTTGCAGCCTACGACAAAACAACCCTGTCGAATCTGAACGCCCCCATGTTTGAGTAAGGTGCGAATCGGCTGATTCAGCTAATTCAGTTTTCAGTGTGCGATAACTACATTATATCGAAATAGCATAACTATTTCTGCTTCTGTAACACCACGCCGACCCAATTGCCCAGAAATTCAGTCTGTTCCATGATTAGGGGGTATTTCTTGATTTCCTTGTCGAGCAAGGGAAAGCGTTCTTTCAAAATGCCGGCGCATATAACTCGACCCTTCTTGTTGAGCAATTTTACATAATCGCCAAGCAGCGAAATTATGTCTTCACAGGTGAGATTGCTTAAAAGTAAGTCAAACTTAGAGCCCATCACGGTTTCGGTAGAGCCAACCACTAATTCGATCTGCTCGCAGCCGTTCAATTGCAAATCTTTGCGAGCAATGTCAATCGCCACTGGATCTGTGTCGATGCCGACGATTTTGGCTTTGGGATTGAGCTTGGCACATGCCATAGCGAGTATGCCCGACCCTGTACCGACGTCCAAAATAGTATTAGGTGGCGGGTAAGACTCAAGTGCGCGCAGGCAATACTGCGTTGTGGCATGCAGTCCAGTGCCGAAAGCCATTCCAGGCTCGATGAGCAGGACTTCGCGCCCGTCCGTCATGTCTTTTGTGAGTGTGTCTTGCATCCAGGCGGGGCAAATAACGAATTTCGTGCCGACTCGAAAAGGCTCGTAACCTTCTTTCCATTTTGCAAGCCAGTCTTCGTGCGGAATTTGCACCAGTTTTAAGGAATCGAGCGCTGCCTCCATTCCGTGTTCTTCGAGCCCAGCTTCGATTGAGCGCATAGCAGTTTCGTTCAAGTCGTCTTCGTTAAATGACGCTTTGATGCTTACATTGCCGTCTTGCAGAATATGGATTTCACAGCCAATGGCGCCATTCTGCATGAAAATCCAGGAGGCAAGGTCTTCTTGCTCTTCTGGCAGAATTATTTCTACTGAGGCCCAAGCCTGAGGTGTTTGATTCATCGTCATAATTTAGCAGTTTTCTGCTCGTAAGTCCCAATTTTAGCGAGATCCTTGTACGCAGTTTCATGAAGCCATTTGAACGCCGCTGGACTGTGCTTGAGATAAGCGTCTAAAAAATATGTGGAGGCGCGGGCTATGATTTCTTGCTGGATTTTGTCGCTGTCGCGCTGGCGTGGACGACCGTTAAATACCATGTGATCGGCTTTCTTTATGATGACCAGATATTGGTCGGCTCGGCTAATGGCATCAAAAGCGGCGCGCCGGTCCTCGATTTTGGTCTCCCCAATGGGAGACGTGTCCTTGGTGCCGGTCATGTGCAAGCCTGGCAAAGCGATGTCTTCAAACGCAACCAGTGGGTCTACAGTTTTTCTTGGACAAGTAGGACTGAGATAAATAGCCGCTTTCAGTCTAGGATCGGCAAAAGTCATGACGTCGCCGCGTGGTCCAATGATTTTTTGCCCGCTTGCTGTAAGCGCCGTCCATGAGCCAAACGAATGACCGGCTATTGCAATATTGTTAGTATCTATTTTCCCTGCCAGGCACGAACCGGAGTCGGGCTTTGATTTCAACTCGAGCTGGTCTACGATAAATGGAATGTCATGCTCTATTTATTGCGTGTGAAGGGTCTTTGAGTGTGTCTTTGAGTGCGTTTAGAAAGCCTCTGAAAGTTTTGATCTCGTGCGACTCAACTTTGGGCTTCCAGATTGATTCATCGCTGCCTGGATGTTGAATGAAAATGCAAACATATCCATGCTCGGACCAGTATTTACCTAAGTAGAGAGCCGCTTCGCGAGACCCGCCAAGACCGTGTGAAAAAATGACCACGGGCGCGTTTTGAGCCAAGTCTGGCAAATAGATTTTTACCGGTAAGTCGCGATTGCGCTTCTGATCGTGCCAGTTTTCGTAAATTTCATTACTTTGCTTAGCAGAAAGTGCAGCAGTTTCAGGCTTGGCTTTTGCGCAGGCTGGTGCAAGTGACGGTCCACCCAGGAAGGCTAAAGTTAGGGTGAGGGCTAATAGGCTCTTTGCAAAACTGATTATCCGAACCTCCCAAAAGGAATTTATAAGGTTATAAGGGTAGAAAGGGCAAAACTTCAAGTGTCTATATTAATTCTTTTGGCTAGGGGCTCTTGTTTGAAAATTGAACGCTATAACCGGATAAGCTGATATCTTAGGTAGCGATGGAATTGATTACTATGACAAGAAAGTTTGCCGTCGGGTTTGTTGCATTGAGTTTGTTGCTTGGCTTGAATTTGCCTGGCAGAGCCGAAGAGGACATTAAAAGTCAGCTTGAAAAATGCGAAGCTCTTTTAAAAGAAGAAGACGGCGATCTTGTTTTGAAAGAGATTCAGTCGCTTGTGGCTAAAGCGCCTGAAAATGCCGTTGCGTACCGTTTGCTGGGCGATTGTTATTTGAAATTAGAGCGCTTTGATGATGCAATAAAGGCTTTCGATAAATCGGTTAGTTTGGATCCTAAAGATGCGCGCACTTTTCTTGGACGTGCTCACGGTTATTTGCTCAAAGGCGATATAGGCTCGTCTTTGAAAGACTATGATAAATCGATCGAGTTGAGTCCAAATGATGGATATTTCTTCAATAGTCGGGCCTTACTGCATTATTTTTTGGCTGCAGAAGCAAATGGCAAGAAAGATCAGAAAGAAGCTCTGAGACAAGTTGAATTGTCACTTTCAGACAGTGCTCAAGCGATAAAACTTGGTCACGATTTTAGCGCTGCTCGATTGCTTTGGGCACAGGAAAATTTGTTCAAAGCGAGAATACTTGAAGAATCCAAATCCAGCGAAAGCGAAATCAAAAAAGCTTATAACGAAGCTGTAGACGGCTTTACTAAAGCTATCGATGCAAGAGCCTCAGCCGATGAGTCTGTAGCTGAAGCCAACAAACGAATGGTCATCGCCAAGCTAGGTGTTGCGCAATCATATTTTTGTGCCAAAGAGTATCAAAGCACTATTGCCTCTGTTGATAAATATATAGATGGAATGCCTCGCAAAGACAAGGCGAATGCTTATTTCTTGCGGTTCATGTCTAACAAACGTCTTGGACACGAGCAAGAAGCTGAAAGCGATTACGCCAAATATCAAGCCGCCAAGCCCAAGTCTTGATGCACCGTATGTGGTATTTAAAATGACTCCGATAAACGAGATATTGGGCATGTTTTATTATATTCTTCGTCCGATATTCTATTTTTTAGAAAATAAAATACATATGCCTGTAAGGCAAAGGGTATGATATTCTATATTCTAGAAAATCGAATATGCTTCACGAACAAGACCTATACATACTGCTTAAGATCGCAGTGCTGCAAAATCAGCGCTGGACTTTTAGCTCGCTGTCCGAAAGTTTAGAAATTAGTACTTCCCAGATTCATCTGGGTCTCAGGCGGGCTGAAGAGTCGAGGCTTTATTACTCATCCGAACGACGTGTAGTTCGGCAGGCTCTTGGTGAGTTTATAACACATGGAGTCAAATACTCTTTTCCTGTTATACCTGGCAAGTTGGAGAGAGGGATGTTAACCTCCTTTGCAGCATTTCCCATAAAGGAGCGTTTAATTATTGAGCCGGGTTCGCATCTTCCAGTCTGGCCCGATTCGGAAGGCGAGGTTGTAGGTTATTCTATAAAGCCTCTTCATTCAGGCGCGCCTAAAGCCGCAAAACGCGATCCGGATTTTTATGAGCTTCTTGCTCTGGTTGATGTTTTGAGAGAAGGGAAAGTCAGAGAAAGAAATTTGGCAAAGAATTTTATTAATGAACTGTTTCACTTTAGAAGTTGAATCAATGTATGAATAGACATAAAAATCATGTTGATCTACTTTTACATGTAGCCAATCGCCTTGGCGAACTAAAGGATGACGCAGTTTTTATTGGTGGATCTATTTGTGGGTTGTTACTAACCGACCCGGCTTCAGGTGATGTAAGACCTACTGATGATGTGGATTTTGTAGTTCAAGTAACTACAAAATCGCAATATGATAATTTGCAAGAGCGGCTTAGAAAAAAGGGATTTAGGGATGTGGTCGATGAAGTCGGGCCTATTTGCCGAATGAAAATTGATTCTATTTTTGTCGATGTTATACCAGAAAAGAACATCCTGGGATTTCACAACGAATGGCTCAGACGAGCAATTGAAACGTCTGAAACTCACGTTCTTGAAAGTGGCAACATCTCAAATGAAATCAGAGTGATTAATGCATCTCTTTTTCTTTGCACCAAAATTGTCGCTTTTAAAGACAGAGGTAACAATGATTATCGTGGAAGTCATGACATTGAAGACATAATCGCGATTTTGAGTGGTCGAGTTGAGCTTTGGAGAGAGTGTTGGTTAATGCCGGAGGATGTCCGAGGTTTTCTAAAAAATTCTTTTCGTGAACTCTTAGAGGAGGACGATTTTTTGGATGCTATGCCCGGAATGTTAGCTCATGGGTCCACTGGTAGAGACAAAATTGTTCGAAGGCGCATGCAAGCAATTGCTGACTTATTACTTGAAAAGACATTTTCAGGACATATTGAGTTTGATTTTGATTCTAATTCAAATCAAAAAATAGAAGTTGCGATTATTAGCGGAAATGATTTTGAGGAAGAAATTATTCTTCCAACCATTACCGTGACTGTAGAGGGCGCTTTAAACCTTCTTTCAGAATTAGGAATTACCGATTATGCTGCTCCATGGGCACGTAAGGCTCGCCGTCTTTTTGATTTAGAGAATATTGATACTGCAGCATTGGCCCGATGGAATTTACTGCCGCCAATGACTGTATACTAAGTTGGAACCGTTTTTAATCTTTCAAGATGCGGTGAGCGTGCGAAAAGCGCTTGAAATACCAGCTGTCCGGGGTGAAAGGTCTTAGATGTACGCCTACTGGAATATCGTTGCCGTTTGAGTCTTTATGCCCTTCTCCGGTGCAGTCGATTATTAGTGGAACATTGTTAGGCGCTTTACCGTAGGAACCTACCCACATGATTACGTGACTCACTTTGTCTTCGTCGCGCTTTTGAATATACAGCAAATCTCCTGTTTTTAAGCCGTTTTTGAGCAGCTCGTAATTTTTTTCGTCGGTACCATTAGTGGTGATTACATCCGCTTCGATTGGAGCTCCACCAGTCCTGTCTGCGTCAATTAAATGATTCTCTGCCTGCTTCTCGACATTTGTATTGAGCTTGATACCAAGCCCGAAATTGTAGAGCCAACCGGTGAAATTGCTGCAATCGAGCCCTTTTGAATTGCAGCCGTATTTGACTTCTTTCCATGGCCAATCGGCTGGTGGATTCCAGTCTGGAATATGATGATGCTGGTAAGGTAAGCCAATCATGCGGACTGCAACTGCTAATAGGCGTTGTCTTTTCCATTCGGCAGACTTTCTATCGATACCTTCAGGCGCTGGATAATGTCTTGGCTCTGGACCCCAGGCTTGAAATTTCTTTTTGACAGACTGTGAATACCACTCTTCAAAAGGGGTTTGCGATTCAAGGCGCCAGTCGTTTCTTGGGCTTTGAGCTTCGCATTGACAAAGGCTTTCTGGTGATTCGGTCAGTTTTACACTGTATGGTGATTCGTAGCCTTGTGCAGGCAAAAACAATTGTGCGCTCAAAGTAAGCGCTGATACTGCAAAAGAAGCTAGTGAATACTTAAACCGCACCTGGAGACTTGTAGTGGAAAAGTGCTGGTCCCAGGATAAGCCAGGCGATAAGAGGCACAAAGAAAAATCCAACTAAAACCATGTTTTGCAGCAAACGCACGAATGTTTTTCTGCTCAAAGGCACAAGCACAAAGACGGCTATGCCAAGAATCTGCCAGATGAGGAACATTTTGTTGAAATTCGAGCCAAGTTGAGTGTGATAAAACGCCTCAAAATACTTGGGGTTTGAAAGATTTCGCAGCGCGATGAAGGCTATCTCCGACACGCAGAGCATCGTTGCAAACAAACACCTCTGTGCGAAAGAGGCGGTTCGTTGTTGGTCGATAATACTTTCCTTAGCCATATTCTTAGTCTACATTAAACTATTGATTTCCCAAAACGTCTTGCGCCTTATCGGGCTTTTGACAACTGGGAGCATAAGTGGAAGCCTTAAGAGCAAGCCAGATTAAAAGTCCCTGAATGGGTAATCTAAGCCACAAAACGAAAGCTGGTATTTTAGGAAAAAGCTCAGGATGCAGTGCCATATTAAGATTCACCGGAAAGACGCAGACCAGAAAAATGGCTATGCAAATCCCTGCCGACCTTCGAGTCTTTTTAAGAACTAATCCAAGCGCGCCCAAAATTTCAAGAACGCCTGTGATTTGGACTAATAATATTTTCTCGGGCAAATAAGCCGGCATCGCCTGAGCAAAAGTTTCGGTCTTGAGAAAATGCAAAATCCCGACACCAATAAATAGTGCCACCATAAAATAATTAGCTATTTTGTTAATCATCAAATGATATTAAATATGGTGCTGTGTCAAATCTAGGGATTCAGGTCTTTTGTTTGATAGTCTTCAACTTTTACTTCTGCTGTCGTATTCGGTGCGCGTTTTGAAAAACGCATTTTGATTTCTTTTATTACCAGATACAAAACAGGCACCACATATAAACTGAGAATAGTCGAAACTACCATTCCTCCCAAGATACTTGTACCCAACGAGTGCCTGCTATGCGCGCCTGCGCCTTCTGCAAAAGAGAGTGGAAGAATACCGAAAATAAATGCCAGCGAGGTCATCAGAATCGGACGCAGACGAGTAAGAGCAGCATCTATGATTGCTTTTTTGTGGGATAAGCCGCGGGCATATAACTGATTGGCGAACTCTACAATTAAAATCGAGTTTTTAGATGCAAGACCAATAAGCATTACTAGCCCGATTTGGCAGAAAACGTCATTTTGTAACCCGCGCAACATTTGAGCTCCAATTGCTCCTAGAATCGCAAGCGGCACCGCAAATAGAATTACAAGCGGGTCAAGCAGGCTTTCGTACTGAGCGGCAAGAACCAGGAATACAAACAAAAGTCCAAGTGCAAAAATGAGAATTGCAAGATTTCCTGATTCAATTTCTTCAAGCGAAATACCAGTCCACTCAAAACTCATTCCGCGTGGCAAAACACGTGAAGCGATGCTTTCCATTTCTTGAATTGCCTGTCCGGAGCTTATGCCAGGTGCTGGAGAGCCGTTGACTTCGACCGATTTAAAAAGATTGTAGTGTGAGATTGTAGGAGACGAAGTGGTGTTGCGCAATTTCACAAGATTGCTCAACGGCACCATTGTGGAATCTTTGCCTTGAACATAAAAGCTTTTGATATCTTCGGGGTTATTTCGATACGGTGCTTCGGCTTGAACATAAGTACGGTAGCTGCGATCTAGATAGTCGAAATCGTTCACGTAGAGCGAGCCGATAAAAGCCTGTATGGTTTTGAATACGTCCCCGGTTTTTACTCCAATCGATTCCGCTTTGTCGCGGTCTACGTCAACAATTATTTGAGGTGCGTTCGCTCTAAAGGTAGTGTTTATGCCGGTCAGACGCGGACTCTTGCGGGCTTCGTTTATAAATGAATTTGCTATCTCGGAAAATTCTTCTATTGGAATGCGTTGGGTATTTTCAAGTTCGAAAGCAAATCCACCAAAATTGCCTAAGCCCTGAATAGGCGGCGGGTTGAATGGAATACAAAAAGCATCGGTAATACCCATCAAAGGTCCGCGCAGTCGATTTATTATGTCGTCGGCAGTTTGACCGTGACCTTTGCGGTCGTTCCATGGCTTTAGAGTACAAAAAACAATTGCGTTACTTGAGTTGTTTCCTGAAAAACTGAAGCCACCAACAGCAAAAATGCCGCTTATTTCTTTGACATCTTTTACTGTTGCTTCGACTTTTTCAACTACTTTGCTTGTGTAATCGAGCGAAACGCCGTCTGGTCCTTGCACTACGATCATGAAATAACCAACGTCTTCCTCGGGCAAAAAGCCTGTTGGCATACGTGTGTATAAAAATGCAGTCAGACCAAGAGTGGCTATAAACGCTAGCACCACAACAGCTTTGAAACGCAACAGTATTCTGAGGGTCGACCCAAAGCTATCACGCAGCCAATCGAGAAATTTGTTTATTTGATCGAAGAACCAGTTTTTCTTGTGCTCGTGTTTGAGCAAGCGAGCAGAAAGTGCTGGTGTCAAAGTGAGAGCGTTGAAAGCTGAGATGCCAACAGAAATTGCCAATGTCAGAGCAAATTGTCTGTATAACTGACCCGTTGTTCCAGGGAAAAATGCAACTGGAATGAACACTGCTGCAAGTACAAGAGCTGTTGCTATGACTGCGCTCGTGACTTCTTTCATTCCTTCACGCGCTGCTTCAAGCGGGCTTAGACCGCGCTCTTCCATGAGTCTCGAGATGTTTTCTATCACTACGATAGCGTCATCTACTACAAGTCCGGTTGCCAGTGTGATACCAAACAAAGTGAGTGTGTTGATTGAAAAATCAAGCACTTTCATAGCGGCAAATGTTCCAACAAGCGATACAGGAATAGTTATGGCTGGAATCAAAGTCGATCGCCAGCCCTGCAAAAACAGGAAGATAACGAGAATTACAAGTCCAATTGCTTGAGCAAGAGTAATGATAACTTCGCGAATAGATTCGTCTACTGCAAGGGTTGTATCAAACGCGATTTCGCTTTTCATACCAGGCGGTAGATTTTTGGTCAGTCGTTTCAGTTCGACTTTGCAATCGCGAGCTACATCAAGCGCGTTGGCGCCGGGTGCCTGGAAGATTGCGATGCCAACAGCGTTTAGTCCACGATAGCGTAAAAATGTTCCATAGTTTTCGGCGCCAAGTTCGACCCGTCCCACGTCTTTGACTTTAACAACAGACCCGTTAGGACCTCTTTTTACAATTACGTTGGCGAATTCCTCGGGTCGTGTAAGTCTGCCACGCACGCGAATATTAGTTTCAAAAGCTTGTCCGTCAACATAAGGAGCCTTACCAATCGAGCCGCTTGCGACCTGTACGTTCTGGTCGGCAAGAGCATCTACCACATCTGAGGTGGTAATTTTTCGATTAGTCATTTTTGTGGGGTCGAGCCAAATACGCATGGAGTATTTGCGTTCACCAAATATAGTGACGTCGCCCACTCCTCTAACGCGCTTGAGCGCGTCTTTTATATAAAGGTCTGCATAGTTGCTCAAATAAAGCGCATCATGGCGGTCGGAAGAAAGTGCCGATGCAAAAATGATTGTGGTGGAAACTTTGTCTACCACAACGCCTGTTCGCTTTACTTCGTCTGGCAGGCGACCTTGCACTGCACCCACTCTGTTTTGCACGTCGACTGCAGCTGCGTCGATATCGCGCTCAAGGTCAAAGGTTACATTTATGGTGCTGGTTCCATCATTACCACTTGTAGAGGTAATGTATTTCATACCTTTGACGCCGTTGATTTGTTGCTCGAGCACGTTTGTAACACTGGCTTCTACAGCTTCAGCACCTGCACCGGTGTAAGCCGAAGTAATTTTTACTTGGGGCGGAACAATGGCTGGGTATTGAGCAATAGACAGGTTTGGAATAGAAACCAACCCGGCTATAACAATTATCAATGAGCAGACCGACGCGAAAATTGGACGGTCAATAAAGAAATTAACGAACATTGGAAGACGCGCTCATTTTGGGTTCGCTCACAACGGGCGCGCCGTCGGCTAAGCGCTGAATGCCTGTGGTAATTAATTTGTCGCCTTCTTTCAAGCCGCTTTTGACTTGATAGTTGTTGCCTTCGATACCTGAGACCTCAATTTCGGCTTGTTTTGCCACGCTTTGTCCATTTTGGTCTTGCATAACGAAGACAAATGATTTTCCAGCGACCTGACTTACTGCCTTAGTCGGCACTAGAATACCCGGGTGCGCATCCCAAACAATCCGGGCCGTGACCTGTTGATCGGCGCGCAACTCGCTTTTGGTATTCAAAAACAAACTTTTGACGAGTACTGTCTGACTTTCTGAATCTACAGTTGGAGCTATGAAAATAACCTGGCTATCACCATATACGGTGCCGGAGCTAGACATCAGTCCGATTTTGTCACCAATCTCGAGTTGGCTTGCCATTTCGGCTGGAATAGCTACATAAAGCTCGAGCGGATGGTTTTCGGTAAGTGTTGTAAGGTCTGTTGAAGCGGTTACATGGTCGCCAACCTTAGTTGGGATGTCGCCAATAATGCCTGTGAATGGTGCTTTTACATCGTAATATTGCAAGTGTTCTTTTTCGGCTTTTAGATTGGCTAGCGCTTGTTTGTGCGAGCGATTGTACTTTTCGACCACCATGCGCTGAGCCTGGATTTGTTGAATAGTCGCCTCCTGGTCGGCTTGAGCTGCGATATAACTATTGCGTCTTGCATCTAGCTCAGAAAGAGAAATCGCGCCTTCTTTTTGTAAGCTGGCATATCGTTCGAATTGTGCTTTAGTGTAATCAAGATTCGCTTTTTTGCTTTTGAGCGTACTTTCAAGCGAAGCTAAAGTTGCCTTTGACGAAGCAAGATCTGATTTGACTGAATCAGCACCTTCTTCAGAAGCATTGGTTTGAGCTGATTGCATGCGTGAGTCGATTTGTATTATGCGCTCGCCTTGTTTGACGAGTTGACCCGACTTTACTCTGATAACAGTTATATAACCTTCGACGTTTGGACGCAGGGTAACTGATTTTCTGGACTTTAGAGTCGCTTGATAGTCAGACTGTTCTTTGATTGAAGAAGTGGTAATAGTCTGGATTTGGACCGATGTTGGTGGCATTTTCATCGGTGCTTGTGCAGGTGCTTGAGAGCACGAAGAAAGGAGGGGCACAATCAGGATGCCCATGATTAAAAACGCCAAAAGTGTGATTCTTTGGGTCATTTGCTCAAACCATACTCTAGTATGATTTCATACTGTGATATGCTTGTCAAATGAACCAGGTCTCTTTAAATCGACTTGAGCGTAAAAAGGCTTTGCGACGTCAAAGTCTCGTTGATTCGGCAAAACAGCTCTTTTCACAGAAAGGTTATGCTGGAACGACTGTCGATGATATTGTCGCGCATGCAGACGTGGCCAAGGTTACCTTTTATTATCATTTTAAGTCGAAAGAAGAAGTCGCTCTGGAAATTAGGCGTCAATGCCAGGAAGAGTCGGTTGCTTACATTGAAGATTTGCGCAAAAAAAATCTGTCCGCAAAGCAAATGATAGACGCTTTCGTAAAAGACGTGGCTGAGTGGACCGAAAGCAACTGGCGTTTGCTCGATGTCTTTTGCGAGCAGCGAATTTCGCCGCTTATAAAGCCAGACGAAAAGCCGGAAGAAAAGGTTGAACCTATGGTGATGTGTATCGATGCTATTTTGCGAAAAGGTCAGGAGACCGAGGCATTTCGCACCGATTTCAGCACTTTGCAAGTGGCCCGTTTGCTTGATTTGGCAATTTTGTGCGAGCAAAATAAGTGGGTGCGCTCAGGTCGCAAGCGCGGCGTGTTGCTTGGCGAGCTGAAGAAGTGCTTTGAGTTGTTTTTAAACGGCATTAAGCTCTAAAACTGGGCGTTAAATATACAATATGTCATTCGCCCACCTTACATAAAGCTATGACCGAGACAGAAGAAGCCTCGCCCCAAAAAAAATCTAGCACCGATTATGAGGTTGCCTATCTCAAGTCTTTTCCTGACGACTTTTCCAAGTTCAAAGGATTGATCGACGATTTCTTGTGCACTGTTCAAGCTAAGAGCAAAATTTTGGATATTGGTTGCAGTAATGGTTCACATGTCGCGTATCTTTTAAATCAAGGTTTTGATGCTTTTGGCATCGATATTTCGCTAACTATGATCGAAGAGGCGAAAAAACACGTGCCATCCGAGCGTTTGTTCCTGATGGACATGCACACGATGGAGGACCTTGGAGAGTCCACATTTGATGCTGTTCTTAGCATTACATCAATGTTGTATGCAAACAAAGAGTATTTGCCTCGAGTACTTAAACAGGTTCACAGACTGCTCAAGCCTGGTGGCAGATTCTTGTTGATGATGCTTGAAGGTGAGGGAGACGGGCTCATCAAGCACAGTAATGGTGAGTCGGAAGTGGTGACTTATACAACATTTTATAAGGTCGATGAGCTAAAAGTCAGAGTAACAGCTGGTGGTTTTAAAATCGACCAGGAGCAACTTACCAATCTGGTCGTTTCGTCTCATCAGGAAATTTCTTTGTTTTGCACTAAAGCATAGATATAAGGTTTAGGAAATCACCGTAGCGGGCGATTGTTTTTTCAAAACCTGAGCGCTTTAATGGGTATATGGAATGCTCAAAAGATAGCGCCATACTATTTAAAGCCATTTTCGAGGATGGCCCGAGTCTGTATATGGTCCTCGATCCAGCGCTAAATATTTTGGCGTTGAGCAATAAGTATTTGCACGCCACCCAAACCAGGCGCGAAGACATCGTTGGGCGCTATATTTTCGATGTTTTTCCCGACAATCCCGATGATCCTCATGCCACAGGTGTTCGTAATCTAAAAACGTCGCTCCAAACTGTGATTGAGACTGGAGAAGCCCATACAATGGCCATTCAGAAATACGATATCCGCGTGTCTGGAGACGAAGGACCAAAATTTGTTGAGCGTTACTGGAGCCCGGTCAATTGTCCTGTTTTTGGGTTTGATAGAGAACTTTTGTACATTGTTCACAGAGTGGAGGATGTGACAGATTTTGTCTTGATCAAACAAGCTGAGTCGAACAAAGACGGCGCTAACGAAGAATTGCATCAACAAATAGAGCGTATGGAGCGCGAGATATTTTTGCGCGGACAAGAAATGCAAAAACAGAATCGCGAAATGATAAAGCTCAATAAAGAACTTCTGATTATGCGAGATCAGGCAATCGAATCTTCGCAACTGAAGTCGGCATTTCTTGCCAATATGAGTCACGAGCTGCGAACACCGCTTGGTGTGATTCTTGGTATGTCTGAGCTGCTGTCCACTGATGAGCTTTCAGAGGATCAAAAAGAGGTCGCTTCGCTGATAGAGCAATCAGCTAGGTCGCTTTTGGCGTTGGTTAACGATATTCTAGATTTGTCCAAAATCGAAGCAGGCAAAATGCTTTTTGACGAGCGCAGTTTCAGCCCTGCTCAAATGGTGCATTCGTATGCAGCTCTGCTTCAAACGGCTGCTAAGAAAAAAGATTTGGAGCTGATGGTACAAGTTGCTCCGTCACTGCAATTAAACTTAATTGGTGATGATCAGAGAGTTGGACAAGTTCTACTCAATTTGCTGAACAACGCAATTAAATTTACAGACAAAGGCTCTGTGAAAATAGAAGTTTCAGAGTTAGAAGATAGCCAAAATCAGGTCAAAGTAAAATTTGCTGTGTCTGATACCGGTATTGGTATCAGTGAAGAAGAGGCGAATCGTCTGTTTGCTCCTTTTACTCAAGTCGACGGAACTATATCACGAAAATATGGCGGGACCGGGCTTGGTCTTGCTATTAGCAAGAGACTTGTTGAATTGCTCGGCGGCACTATAGGTTGTGAAAGTAAAAAAGGAGTTGGGTCAACATTCTGGTTTATTCTTTCTTTCAAAAAATCGAATGAAGATAACTGTCAAAATCTACAAGATGTAGATTCATATGCAATCAATAGAGATTGTAAGATTCTGGTAGTTGAAGACCAGCCAACTATGCAAGATTTGCTCAGACGTCAATTTGATAGTCTGCAAATTATTACTGATATCGTTTCTAGCGCCGAAGATGGATTAGAGCAACTTTCTTCCAAAGCGTATTCGCTGATACTGATGGATTGTCATTTGCCTAAGATGACCGGATTTGATGCTGCAAGAGTAATTCGAGATAGAGAAAAAATCGATCCTTCGGGCAAAAGAATTCCAATCATCGCAATGACCGCAGGAGCAATGAAGGGAGATCGTGAGAAGTGTCTTGAATCGGGCATGGACGATTATCTGAGTAAGCCTTACACACTTGACGAATTATGCGATAAATTGCGCAAATGGGTTTGATTCCGGAGGTATCGAATTAGGGAATTTAAGTAACTCAGCCTTTCGACCGATATAATAAAAAGCTGTTGCTTATAGTATGGAAAGATGGAAAACGCTCATCGTAAATTAGCAATTGCATCCTGCCCTCACCAGGGGGATCAACAGAAGTCAGGCATTGCGCTTGTGTCTATTGGCAATGTTCTCAGGGCAGACGACGGTGTTGCTTGTAAACTGCTTGATAAGCTCTCGCAAGACGTGAAAGATGAAGTTTGTCGTTTTAATCTAGAGTCCTATAGTCAATTTGTGCTCGATTGTGTTGCTTATCACGAAGCTGCTGTGATAGTTGATGCTGTTCGTGGCGGCAAAGAAGTTGGAGATGTCACAATCATAGACTTAAAAGAAATGTTTGAGCGCGGTGCCAAGCTTTCGGTCGATTCTTGCCATGGATTTTCTTTTTATGATGAACTCTTATTGATTCAAGATAAGAGTCTTTTGCCAGATAAAATGTATTTTTTTGGAATTGAGATAGAGAGCGACAATTGGGGCGAGGGGTTAAGCAAAGCGCTTTTAATGCGAGAAGACGAAATACGTCTGCGTCTGGAACACTTTTTGAAATCTCTTTTCTTGAAACTGGGAGTATAAATGCACGAAGCAAAAATCGCTTCTCTCATTTTAGATAAAGCGGACAAGAAGTTGTGCGAATTTTCAAATATAGAAGAGGTTAAGTGCATCGAACTGGTTGTTGGAAAGTTTCGAAACATAGATAGCGAGAGTTTGAGCTTTGCTTTTGATGCTCTCAAGGGAGAAAAAAAGTTTTTCGAGAAGACTATTTTGAAGATAGAAGAAATCGACGCAATTGCTTTGTGCGAAAATAATGGACATGCATATGCAATAGAATTTAGGAGTGGTTTCGCTTGCCCGATTTGTGGGAGCGGGATTGGCAGTTTGAAGTCGGGTCAAGAACTAGAAATACGTAAAATTCAACTGTTGAGCGAGGGAAGAAATGCATAATATTCTGGACATTCATTTGACTGAAAAGCTTATGGAAGATAACGATCAGCTTGCACGTCACAACAGAGAACATTTTGACGAAGAGAAAATTGTAGCCATAAATTTTATGAGTGCGCCTGGGGCGGGCAAAACAACACTCATTATTGAGTTGATAAAAGCGCTTAAAGACAAGCATGAAGATTTGTCTTGTGCGGTTGTCGAAGGTGACATGGTTGGTGACCTCGATACAAAAAGAATGGCTCAGGCAGGCATTAAAGCTTTTCAAATTTCGACCGGTAAAGCTTGCCATCTCGATGCATCAATGTTAGCCAGACTATTGCACGAAGAGTCGTTTGAACACACCGATATTTTGTTTTTAGAAAATGTAGGTAACCTGGTCTGCCCGGCTGAGTTTGCATTGGGCGAGCATTTCAATGTCGTTTTACTATCGGTAAGCGAAGGTGATGACAAGCCGTTTAAATATCCAATAATTTTTCAAAAATGCGATGCAGTTATTTTGACCAAATGTGACCTGTTGCCATATGTAGATTTTAAGGTGGATCGGGCAAAAGCATTTATCAAAGAGCTTAATCCAAAAGCTCAGGTTTTTGAGGTTTCAGTCGCTGCGCGAAACGAAAAAGCTCTTGCTCCAAATCAATTTGACGATCTGATCACCTGGCTTTGGACCAGCGTAAAATCAGTCTCCAGATAATTCTTTAGGACTAATCCTTTAACCCTTTACGGGGGATGTGTCAGATTGCCGAAGCATGGTCCAATAATGCTATGGATAAGTGCTTCTATTTCTGGAAAAAAGATTTTGGCGAGTTTTTGGCGCGTCTTAAGTCTATGGGATTGGTATACGCACCTGTAAGAGTGTCAGAACAGTCTTATGCCTTTAAAGCCGTTAGTAATGAGGCTCAAATTGCTTTTGAGGCTCTGAGAACAATTTTGCCACCCAAAAAGTTTTTCTTTACTGGTAATGAGACTATTCTAGATTGTGATGGCGAGGACATAAAAGAACATGTAGAAGTAATTGAACCTTTTACTGTATTTGGGGTTCATCCGTGCGACCTTGCAGGGCTTAGCGCTTTAGACAAGGTTTTTTTAAGCGTTCCTGTCGATAGCCATTTTTATAGACGACGAAGAGCCGCCTTTATCATTGGTCTTTCTTGTTTGCCAGACAAGCATTGCTTTTGCAAGGCGATGAATACAGATGCTCCTGGTAAAGGTTATGACCTTTTTTTGACTGACTTGAAAGACAAATATTTCGTCCAGGTTAATAATCAAGACGCGCTGGATTTTATTTTGTCATGCAATCTATTTGTCTACCCGGCAAAAGCAGACGACGAGAGTAACTATAAAAAATTCTGGTACGATCGAGATGCTATGTTCGAGCATAATTTCGACTCTGCTCAATTGCCTAATTTAATGGAACTTGGCTGGAATGATCCTGTGTGGGAGGAGCTCGGCAAAAGGTGTTTGAGTTGTGGAAATTGCACACCGGTATGCCCGACTTGTTATTGTTTCGATATGACCGATGTTGCCATGTTCAATACAGCAAAAATTGATGCTCAGCGCGAAAGGGTCTGGGACAGCTGTCAATTTAGCGGATTTGCTGTAGTTGCTGGCGGAGAAAATTTTAGACCAGGACCTGTAGACAGACTTAAATTCTGGTATCGCCATAAATTACACGGGTTTGAAGATCCAATAGAAATTCCTTCTTGTGTCGGGTGCGGAAGGTGCACTGTTTCTTGTCCATCGCAAATAGACGATTTGCCCGAAGTGATACGAATCCTTTCTGGACGACCCAAATTGAATATAGAGTGTCAAGAGCGATGAGTTGCATCACCACTAATTGTGAGACTACACCATATATGGTGCACAAAGCGATTATACGCTCTATTACCAATTTGGCTGATGATAATAAATTGTTTGAAGTGCAGGTCGATGAAGAAACAATTTCAAAATGCAAGCCGGGTCAGTTCTTTCAAATATATGTGCCGCAAGCTGGTGAAGCCCCAATTTCAATTTCGGCTTTGAGTCGCAAAAACTGCATCGAATTTTGTGTGAGAAAAGTTGGTCGGGTTACAAGCGCCTTGTTTCAATTAACAGAAGGTGACTGGATAGGACTTAGAGGACCTTTTGGCAATGGATTTCCAGTCGAGCAAATGAAAGGGGCTAACATCATAATGGTGGCAGGTGGACTTGGTGTCGCTCCTCTGCGATCGCTCTGGCAATTTCTTATAGATCACCGCAAAGATTTTCAGAATATTTCGCTTATTTATGGAATGAAACACAGCGAAGACATTTTGTTTCGAAATGAATTCAGACAATTGATTTTGCGACACGACATAGAAGTATTTGTAGCCGCTGAAGACATCAATGGTCCGGCAATTCCTTCGATAGAATTTCAAATGGGTCGCGTCACCGACTTACTTGAGCTGGCACATTTTGATCAAAGCTATATTGCGGCATTGTGTGGTCCGCCAATTATGTATCGTTTCGTCGTCGATGCTTTGAAGAAAAGAGGATTGAGTCAACAAAACATTTATCTGTCTTTAGAAAGGCAGATGAAGTGTGGAATTGGCAGGTGTGGTCACTGTTATATAGGTGGTCACTTTGCATGCAAGCAAGGCCCGGTTTTTAGTTTGGCCACGCTCAACTTTATGAAAGAAGTAGTCGAGTGCAAAGGAATATCGGATGCAAGTTGAAAGACGACTACCTAGAATCGCTGTACATGGGCTCACTGGATGTGCTGGCGAGTTGCTCGTTATACTTGAAAATCTGGGCAGCGTTTTGCCTTTTGTGCAGGTGGCGAGTTTTCCTTTTGCTCAAAGCACAAACGATTTGAATGATATCCACATAGCTTTTGTCGAGGGTAGTGTAAGTCAAAAACACGATGTCGACTTGATACAAAAAATTCGCGCGCGTTCAAAATGGCTTGTAGCTGTGGGTAATTGTGCTGTAAGCGGATGTGTGCAGAGTTCTACATGTTCAAAATTCAACCCTGAAACTCTTGTAAATGAGGCTCTTCCGGCGAAACCGCTTTCTAGTTATGTAGACGTTGATGTCGAGCTTTCTGGTTGTCCTATTGATAAAAATCAGTTTCTGGCTGTGCTTGCAAGTCTTTTAAAAGACCACCTTCCTTATATCATTGAAAGACCGGTCTGTCTTGAATGCAAAATGAGAGAAAATGGGTGTGTTCTTATTGAAAAGAATTTACCCTGTCTTGGACCTGTTACAGCCGCTGGATGTGGGGCTCTATGTCCTAGTTTCGAAGCTGCTTGCTATGGTTGTTTTGGACCCTGCAAAGACCCTCAGCTCGATGCTATGTCTATTGTTTTGAGCGAGAAAGGATATAATTTGTCAGATATACTTGTACGACTTGGTACATTTGGAATTCCTGAGCAAGTGCTTTCAAATCTCAATGTCAAACGATAAAGAAAAGCAAAAAAAACACATCATAGAAATACCCGAAATTACTCGTGTTGAAGGGCATTCAGCCATTGTGGTCGAAATCAAAAATGGCCAAGTGCAAAATGTGATGCTCGATGTATTTGAAGGTACGCGCTTTTTTGAAAAAATTGTGGTGGGTCATAAATACGACGAGATCCCGCATATTACATCTCGCGTTTGTGCTATTTGCTCCACCGGGCATGTGCTTGCAGCAAGTTTTGCGATGGAGAAAATCTTTGCTGTTTCTGTAGACGAAATGACCAATGTTTTTCGACGCGTCATGCATTTGGGAATGTTCATAGAATCGCATTCCACCCATATATATGCTCTTGCTCTACCTGATTTTCTGGGTGCAAAAGACTTGCTTGAATTTGGCTCTAAATTTAAAAGCGAGTTCGCTACCTGGACTCAGCTTCGAAATCTTGGAACTGCAATTCAAAGTGTAATCGGTGGACGACCGTTTCATCCGGTCAATCTGCATGTAGGTGGATTGAGTCATATTCCAAGCAAAGACAAACTGGAAGCTTTGCTTACTGACCTTCGAGCTGCAAGACCTCTGGCAATCAAAACTTGCGAGCTGTTGTTGACTTTCAGTCCGCCAGTAGAGCGCACTACGCCACCTTTGTTCATGGCGCTCATCCCTCAAGATGGAACCTATGGATATTTTGGAAATAAGGTGCGATCGTCTTCTGGTTTTGAGTCGGATGTGGAAAACTACAAAGACTATCTAGCAGAACAAACAGTCAGTCACAGTCATGCTAAACGCTCCACTGGTCAAGGTTCTGCTTTATTTGTAGGCGCTATGGCAAGGCTCAATTTGTTTGGTGATTTGCTGGAGGGGGAGGCTTCTTCTGTTTATAAATCAAGCCCCATGGCTAAAGGCGATCATAATAGTATTTGGAACAATCTAGCTCAAAGCATCGAAGTCGTACACGCTATAGACGAATGTATTTCTTTGATCAAAAAAATATTGCTTGAATATTCAAAAACCAGGTCTTTAAACCAGGACAAAATAGTAGTGCAAGCCGGTGCTGCAACCGGAACGGTAGAATGTCCTCGTGGCACTCTCTATCATCATTATGAATTGGATTCTAATGGCAGTATTCTGGTTGCAGATATGGTGACACCATCAGCTCAAAATACCTGGCGAATCGAAACGGATATCAAAGAAGCTGTAATGCAAAGCAATGATATCCACTCAGAGCAGTTGCAAAAAAATCTCGAAACACTTGTGCGAGCCTACGACCCTTGCAACACCTGTGCCACGCACATGGTTAGCATTACTTATTCTTGATTTTGAAAAACAATATCATCAATAAATCTATTAAGACTGCACCAAGAGTGCTTGCAGCAATAATAGATAAAAGCTGGTAGCTACTTAGCGGTTCTAGACTCAAAACTTTATTGAGACCTGGAGTATATAAGGCAGCAAGTAAAAATAGATAAGATATGCTCATATACACGAATGTAGTGCGTCTGGGTAAAAAGGTTGGCAGGGTAAAACTTTTTTCTTGCCAGTAAATGAAAGACCATGCCTGAGCAAGCAGTATAAAGGAAAGAAAGGCAAAACCAATAGACAGATGTTTATCCGGCACCAGACGATAAAGATTGAAGGTTAGAAGTCCAACAAGAGCTGATGTTATTGTGCTGCGAAACCATATTTGCATATAGGTAGACTGGCTCAAAAGTGGCTCAAACTTGGGACGTGGAGGTGCTTTCATTATGTTTTTGTCGGCATGCTCGAGCGCTAAGGAAAGTCCAGGAAAAATATGCATGATCAAATTGAGCCACAACAATTGAAGTGGGTTCAAATAAAACTGGCAATGAAAAAGTACATTGAAAGCTACAACCAGGACTGCTGAAAAGCTTGCCGTCAGTAAATAAGCTACCGCCTTTCTGATATTGAGATAAACGATTCGTCCTTCTTTGATGGCATTGCTGATAGTGGCAAAATTGTCGTCGGTCAAAATCAAGTCACATGCTTCGCGAGCTAGATGGGTACCATTTTTACCCATAGCAATGCCAATGTCTGCCTGGCGCAGAGCCGGTGCATCATTAACCCCGTCGCCAGTCATAGCTACCACGGCACCGTTTTCCTGGAGCATTTTCACTATTTTCATTTTGGTTTCAGCACTAGTGCGGGCTAGAACTCGAGTGTGGACCAATGCCAGTTTGAGTTCGGCATCACTCATTTGATCCACTTCTTTTTGATCGAGTACTTTTCCTTCTTTTAAAGATAATTTGTCTGCTATTGCTTTTGCCGTGGTTGCTTGATCACCTGTAATCATAACCACCTCGATACCAGCTTGTTTACAATTTTGAATAGCTTCTTTTACTCGTGGTCTGATTTGGTCTGACATTGCAGCCAGTCCAAGAAGGGTCAAACCAGATTCGTCTGTATTTGAATCATTAGTTTGTTTTTGAGCAAATGCAAGAACACGCAGTCCGGCTTTTGCAAGTCGATGATTTTCGTCTTTGAATTTTTTGAGTAGTGTTTGATCTAGAATTTGAGCAGTTTTACTTTCCATCAGGCATTCTGTGCATTTTTTGAAAATAGCTTCAGGAGACCCTTTGGCAAAAAGATAAGTTTCGCCCTGAGTTGTTCGATGAACTGTACTCATCATCTTACGTTCTAAAGAAAATGGAGTTTCTGCAATTCTTTTATAGTCATCATTTATTTGAGCCAAATTCAGACCACTTTTGGCTGCGGCAGTAAGCAGCGCACCTTCTGTAGGGTCGCCGTGAATATGCCATTTGACCTCTCCGTCGTGATTTTCCAACGTAGCGTCGTTGCACAGGCTTGCTGCTCGCAAGAGCAAGTGCAGTGAATCAGGAGTGAGTGTAATTTTGTGTCCGTCTTCAATAAGTTCTCCAGCTGGAGTATAGCCACTTCCTTCAAGAGTTATATTGTGGGTTGCCGTAACTATATCTGATACCATCATCTGGTTTTCGGTCAATGTACCAGTTTTATCGCTACAAATTATGCTCGTGCAACCTAGCGTCTCTACTGCAGGCAGTCTTCGCACAAGGGCTCCCTGTTTTGCCATTTTTCTTGTACCTGCAGCAAGCGCTAGCGTGGCAATGACCGGCATGCCTTCTGGAATGGCAGCAACAGCAAGGGCAATGCAAACGTGAACCATCGTCCAGGCGCTTTCCTGGTGAAAAATGCCGACAAAATACAAAATAATGCAGGCTACAATAATTGACTTGCTCAGTTGAGCTCCCAATACATCCAGATTGCGCTCGAGTGGAGTCTGGCTATCTCTTGTTTGCAACAGAAGTATTCCAAGATGTCCAAGTTTTGTATTTGAACCGGTAGCTGTTACAACTGCGGTGCCTCGTCCTGACTGCACGGTTGTTCCTTGAAAAACCTGGTCTGAATCTTCGTTGGAATCATTTTTTAGAGCTGTGGCAGTTTTATAAACTGAAGTACTCTCGCCGCTCAATGCTGACTCATCGAGGCTCAAATTACCTGCTTCAAGAAGTTTCATGTCTGCTGGAACTGAATCTCCAGGCTCTAATAAAACTATGTCTCCCGGAACTAAAAAGCGGGCCTCTATTATTTCTTGTCGCTGGTCTCTTATTACACGCGCACTAGGTAACATCAATTTTTCAAGAGAGTCAATTGATATGCGAGCTTTAATTTCAGTAAAAAAACCTATTAAGGCATTAATTACTAAGGCAAATAAAATAGCTGAAGCTTGCAGCGTTTCACCAACGGCAAAAGAAATGCCTTGCGCTAGCAGAAGAAGTAATACCACGGCTGATTGAAATTGACGAAAAAAGATTCGTACAAGAGCAAAATTGTCTTTTACTGAAATTTCGTTGTAACCAAAACGTTTAAGCCTGCTTTCAGCTTCGATTTTGCTCAGTCCAGACTTGAAGTCAGTTTCCAGTTGACGGCAAATCTTATCTTTATTACCGACATCTGACGAACTCATATTTGATGACTTTAATTATCTAATTGCAAGAAACTTCGTTCTCACTTTCACGCAATATTTCTACTGTGCACAAAGCTTGTTTTACTACGCTACCAGAGACGCTACCTAAATTCAAACGCGGGCTCATCCCTTTGTTGTGGGCGCCCATTATGATTTTTTCTGCGTTCCATTCAAGCGCTGCATTCAATATTTCTTGCACTGGACCGCCATGTCGCACGTCCATATGCACTATTGAGCGAGGAATTTCTTTGCTCAATAGTTGGCGCCAAGCTTTTAGTTTCTTGTTTGCTTCGCGCTCGCGTTTTAAGGTGATGAATTCGGTCATTCTTGGATCCGGACTCATTGAAATCGGCTCTAGCACTGTCAGCAGTTTGAATTCTGTATTTTCATGCCATCGTCGTTGAATGATCTGTTTGATCATCGGTTCGGTAAATAAAGAATCATCAATACAAACTATCACTTTCATTATTTTTCTGCCTCTTTTGTATGAATGTCAGTCTTTACCACCAGCACCGCACATGGTGCGTGACTTACGATGGCATGAGAGACACTGCCTATCAAAAATTTGCTTACACCTCGTCTTCCGTGCGTCCCTACACAAATTAAATCGGCATGCCATTTTTCTGCTACTTCAAGCAACGTTTCTTTGGCATAACCTTCGATTACTTCGGATTCCACGGGGCATGGTGTGAGCTTGTTTTTGAGTTTGTTCGCTAAATTATCGACCAGTGATTTTGCACCCAGTCGTGCCTGGTCGAGAGTTTCATTCAAAAAAGGCATATAAGTAATGTCCAGTCCGACATTCAGCTCGAAAGGTTCCATTACATGTAGGATCTTGAATTTAGTGTTTGGGGCCCATTTATTTTTCAAAATGAAATCGACAACTATGTTGCCGAAATGTTCGTCCTCAATTGCGACTACAACTTTCATGCTCGCCTCAAACTCAATTTGTCTTTCACAAATTTAGTTTGGCATTTCAAAGGCTAAACATGCCTCATCCCCAAAGCTACAAAGGGGCAAGTCGAAAGGATGATTGTGCGTGCCTGTTTATTATTTAGACCAAACCGCGTCTCATAGCTTGAACCGCAGCTTGTGTTCGGTCGTTAACAGCAAGCTTGTTCAAAATATTTCGAACATGAGTTTTGGTTGTGGCAAGAGATATGAAAAGACGGTCTGATACTTCTTGATTCGATAAGCCTTCTACAATTAGTGCAAGTACCTCTAGTTCTCTTGGCGAAAGCGGGTCGACTATGTTTGAGTATTTTTCTTCAGGCGCTGGCGAAGTTAATTTGTTGTCATCTTTTTCCTTCGCGACTTCAGGTTTAGCTACCCCAGTTGCCGGGTTGGAAAAGAAAGAAGAATATTGTTTCAAAACCTGTCCTGCAATGGCTGCATCGAGCCAGGCATCGCCGGCATGGACCGATCTTATAGCTGTATACAGTCTTTCAGGTTCGACATCTTTCAAGCAGTAGCCACCTGCTCCAGCGGTGAGTGAAGCGAAAATATCACGCTCATTGTCGTGCGACGTGAGCATAATTATGCCGGCTTCACACTTTTGTTCTTTGATTTTTTTGACCGCTTCAATACCGTCCATGACAGGCATTCCCACGTCCATGAGAACGATATGAGGCTTGAGGCTCATAGTGAGTTCAACAGCTTCCTGACCATTTGCCGCCTCGCCTATTACTTTGATGTCTTCAGTCCGATCTAGCAAGGCTTTCAGACCGATTCTTGTTAGGACGTGATCTTCTACCAGAAGGACATTTATGTTGTCAGGCATTTTTCATTCTCAGGATAGAGTAATTAAGTTCGGATTCTAATTATAATAACTCGGAAAAATCAAAAAGCGCCGAAGCGGTGCTTGACATCGAGGTCTAAATGAAAGAGTTCACCGACTCTAAAATTATCAATCTTTCCGATAAGGAAATTGAGTCGCGCAAACGCTGGCTTTGTCTGGACGAAAGCGACGAAGAAAAGATCTCTTGCCTCAAGCCCGCACTGCAAGAAAACATCGATAAGGTTATTGAAGAGCTTTATGACCACTTCCTTTCTATGGATGAGCCGCGCTCGTTCTTTCCAGATGAGCGAACTCTTGAGCGAGTAAAACATTCTCAAAAAAGTTATTTTGCTCGATTAGTCGAAGGCAATTACGGAAAAGAATATGTCGAAGACAGGCTTAGAGTCGGTTCGACTCATTTCAAAATCGACCTTGATCCAAAATGGTATCTGGGTGCGTACAGTCAAGTAATTTCTTTGCTTTTGCCAAGTTTGTATCAAACATGTCAGAACCAGAATATCAGTCTGGTGGAAACGGTTTCTTCGTTAATCAAAATAGTTTTTTTTGATGTAACCTTAGCAATCGAGGCTTATCACAAAGCTCGCGAAGATGCCATCAAAATGCATCGCGACATTATGGCCGAGTTAGAAACTGAAAGACGTGTTACACGCTCGGTTCTTGAAGGTTCGCCTGTTGCGATTGTGCGATTGAGTCCAGAACTAAATTGTATTGAATTCAATAATGAGTTTTACGACATGCTAGATATAAGCAAACGAGAAGCTGTTACAGGCAGAAGTTTACTCGACTTAATGCCAAAGCTCGATACGACTCCGTTTTCAGAAGTGTTAGATACGGGAAAACCGTTCAGGCAGGATGCTCGCGCGCTTAATGTCACACGCACTGAGCACAATGCTGCAATTACATATTGGGATCTTGCTATCTGGCCTGTGCGCGATGTTAAAAGCGAAATCATAGGCATCATCGCAATGTTTGGCAGTGCCACTGAACGGGTTTTGCTCCAGCAGCAGCGTGAGGACTTTGTAGCCACGTTGACCCACGATTTAAAAACACCGATATTAGCTGCAAACAGGGCCGTTAAATTGTTGATGGAGGGAGACTTTGGCGATATTACCGAGGCCCAGGTAACTATTTTGCAAACAATTCATGAAAGCAATGAAGCCTTATACAAGCTTGTAACTACTTTGCTTGATGTTTATCGTTTTGATAGTGGCGCTAAGAATTTGCATTTTGTTCATCGTGATCTCTCTTCTATGATAAACAAATTGCTTGATGAATTGAAACCGCTTGCTAATCAAAAGAATATTCAACTGACCTGTCATTTGCCTGAAAATGCTGAATCGACCAAAATTCTTTGTGATATCGAAGAATTCAGAAGATTGTTTCAAAATGTCGTCGACAACGCTTTGAAATACACCAATAGTGGTGGCCATATCGAAGTGATTGTTTCGAGTGATGATGAGAAATGGCTTTTTCAGGTCAAAGATTCAGGACGTGGAATCGCAGCTGAAGATATGCCGAAATTGTTCCAACGTTTCTGGCAAGCTGCAAGTTCGAGCGGAAGATATTACGCAAGTACAGGACTTGGACTTTATCTATGCCGCAAAATTGTCGAATTGCATGGCGGTCAAATCTGGTGCGAAAGCAAGCTCGGCGAAGGGAGCGTATTTTCGTTCACCATTTCTAAGAAATTGCAGCCTACAAAAGAGAAGGCAGGCTAGTCCAGTTTGCCTGATCGTCCAGACTAAATACATTTTCTGTTTCTATGTAAACGTTGCACGCGCCAGTCGGACAATCGCGAACACATTTCTGGCAGTTATTACAAAGGTCGTTGTCTATGCAATAACGACCAGCGATATTCGAAATCGCTTTTGGTGCACAAGCCATTTCGCAAGCTGAGCATCCAATACATTCAAGTGGGTCGATTACATGTTGAAGCATAGCAATAAATTAGGCTGGAGTCAGGTCATACCCAACTTTCATTTCGTAATCGGGAACTATATTTGTGGGTACTTCTAAATTGAGTTCGGCCATTCTATCGGTCAGAATAGTCATGTATTCGTCTTGAACTTGTTCGGCAGTGCGAATTTTAAGTCCGTATTCGAAGTATTTACCGAAGTTCTCGCTCTCGTCTTCGGGACGTCCAGCAAATCCAAGTCCCATTTTCATAAACTTAGGAAGAGCGGCTTGCAATTTGACCCTGCCAGCATCTCCTTCAAATTCAATTACTCGTTTTGCTGCCCAGACACCAAAGGCTAAATGTCCTTTTTCTTCTTGCCAGATGCGCTCACTCACTCGTCTCCAAGGCAGATAGGACGAAAAGCGATACTGACCTAAGAATGCTACAGCAGCAGGAGTGACAACGGCTGAAAACATTGCCACATCGCTCCACTCTTCGAAAAAGGCAGACCAGTTTTCCTTGCGAAATCCATTAATGACTTTGACTTTTTTAGGGTCTGGATTGTCTGGATTTTCTACCAAGTGTTTTACTCGAGCGTCGACATCGACACCCAGTGGCGCCAGGATATTCCAGCAGTACCAGCCATGTCCGATTTCTTCGCAATGTTTTTTTGCCAGTCTATAAGCTTCTTCTGGACGCGGGGCAAAACGCATGTTTTCTTGCACGCGTTGTCCGCCAGCAAATTCAGAATCGGCTTGAAAAGAAAGAAGACTGATTAAGGCCTCTTTGTATTCGGCAGGAAGGTTGTCTTTTTCGTCGTAAGTTTTCATGGCTGATAGCTTTGCATTTTGGCTAATGTTTGACCATCATTCTTTGGGATGATCCAGTCGGTGATCATTGTAATGAAACCTTCTGCCATGAGCCAGAAAGTGAGGCAGAAGATTCCACTACAGGTTCCCAGAGTAATGTAGGCATAGGGAACCGCAAAAAAATAATCCAACGTCTGGTGAGGGTTTTTTGTAATGTGGTTCACTGCCACATAAGCGTAGAAAGTGCCACCAATTAAGAATGGCAACACAAAAGACATCACTTGAGCTTTAGTTGGACCTTCGTATTTTGTACTCATATTACTCTCCACCTTGTTTTGAGCATATTTCTTGCCAGCGCAAGCTGCCATCATCCTCTGGAATGATCTGGGTTGATTCATGCCAAATGGGGATGCAGACGCCAAGTATTTAGCTAATAATCACATTGGATCGTCCAATTGTTGAATTAATCGCTCGAAATGAACACTAATCCCAAGCCTGGAATTTCAATCTTTTCTGTTTTCGCTAAAAGATGCGCAGAATGGTGCGGCAAGTCGACTACTTTTGCCATGGCTTGTACGATTCTACTTATATGGGCGTGCTGTGGACCCTATTTTAATTACAGCGACACATGGCAATTGGTAATAAATACCGGAACTACAATAATTACGTTTTTAACCGTTTTTTTGATTCAGAATACTCAAAATCGTGACAGTGAAACAGTGCAAATCAAACTTGATGAAATTATCAAAGTCTTGAGAGAAGCAGATAATCGACTTTTAGATGTTGAGGAAGACGCTGATCAGGAGCTGCATAATTTGTACGAGAACTATAAAGAAATTGGCCGCAAGGCTAAATCTAAGGAATCGGAGTCTGACAGCCATGATGGAAACCTCAAAGAACATTGTTCCAGTCAGTGTTGATCCTGATGGACTGTTGTCCCAACTTATGGAAACTGCGCCTGACCCGATATTGACATTAGATCAGTCAGGTCGAGTTAAGCTTGCAAATGATAAGGCGTTGAATTTATTTGGATATACTCGCCAAGAACTTATTGGAAAAAATTTTGAATCGCTTGTAAAAAGCGAATTGACTGAGCTACAAAATTTCGCAAATAACAATTTGACTTCGCTAAAACTGCTCAAGAAAAATGGCGCAAGTTTTACTGCAGAAGTATCTTTTGCTCCTCTAACTACTCTGGATGGCAATTTTTTAACAACAGTCATTCGCGATGTGAGCCCAAGAAAGCAACTAGAGGCTGAATTGAGGCATGCACTGGATGAGCTTACTGACACCAATAATAAATTGCGCCGTCTTTCTGAAATTGATCATCTTACCGAGGCTCTAAATAGAAGAGGATTCGAACAGATTTTGAAAAGAGAATCGCAGCGTATGTCTAGAGATGGTACCGCAATGTCTGTGACGTTACTTGATCTCGATAATCTAAAATCTATCAACGAAAAATTTGGACATTCAGCTGGAGACACTGTTCTCAAAGAAGTTGCATTGCGTTCCATGCGTGCCCTGCGTTCCACCGATTATTTTGCTCGGATTGGTGGCGATGAGTTTATGATTTTGTTTCCATCAACCGACCTGCACGAAGCAGCTCTTGTTACCGAGCGCGTTCGCAAAGCCGTTGCAGATACCAAGATTTTGCCTGAAATCAAGTCTACAGTTAGTGGCGGTGTGGCGCAGTTACCTATGCGACTGCATACACTGGAAGAAATTCTTCCATTGCTTCGAAATGCTCTGAAAAAAAGCAAAGTTGAAGGCAAGAATTGCATTTATGTGGGTAATGCCAATAACCTTTCCTCATCGGTGAGAACTTATAAACCTGCTGAACTCAATTTTGTATTGGAGCATGGCTTATATACTGATTTTGACATTATTTGTTCGCTTGAAGAAAAAATGGCAAAAGGAATTGAATTACTGATTAGAGGACCTAAAGATTCACTGCATTCGCCAGCTGAGATTTTGCAAGCTGCACAAGAAATGGATATGTTGACACAAGCGGATCTAGCTTGTGCAGAGGTTTGTGCTAAGGCTGCTGAAGACAGAAAAGATCATCTTCCACTTCACTTAAATATTTTGCCGTCTACTTTAGAGTCTGTTCCAACAGATAGACTGTTTGAAATTTTGGGTGGAGTGATGAAGATTCGCCTGGTTTGCCTTGAGTTAAGTGTACTGCGCATTAATACCGAGCCTGGATATCTGATTGATCCAGTGAAAGAGCTGAAAGATCAAGGAATTCAGATAGCTCTCGATGATGTCTGTTACGGGCGCAGTTCGCTTGAAGCGTTGATTGTTCTGGAGCCAACTTTTATCAAGTTGGACGAACATTTTATTTCAGGTATAAGTCGAGACGTAAGAAAACAAAATGCAGTGAAACGTTTACTCAAAATGTCTAGAGTTGTGGGTGCTGAAGTTATTGCAGGAGGCATTGAGACAGTCGAAGACTGCGATGCTCTAAAAGGGCTTGGAGTTTCTCTAGGTCAAGGCTTCTTGTTTAGCTCGAGACATAATCTTTGAGTGCAGAAGCGACTCTAACTCATTTTTTTCAAGTGTCTCTTTGGTCAAAAGTTTCTGAGCTCCTTCAATCAATACGTTTTTATTTTTGGTCAAAACGCTGATTGCTTTGTCGAGCTGTTTAGTAATCAATTCTTTGACTGCGCAGTCGATTTCGCGGGCCGTTTCTTCGCTATATTTTTTTTGATCAATGAATGTTCCCGGGTTTGCAAGCATTGCTTGCGGTTCGCTTTCGTAACTTACCGGACCAAGGGTAGAAGACATGCCAAACTTGGTTATCATAGAGCGGGCGATTTCTGTTGCTTTGGCTAGGTCGTCAGAAGAGCCTGAAGATGCATCGCCAAATATGATGATTTCAGCTGCTCTACCGCCAAGAAGTGCTGCTAATTTATTGCATAAATCATCATATGAAACTAAATAGCGGTCTTCGATTGGTCGTTGCAGAGTGTAGCCAAGGGCACCTATTCCACGAGGGATAATAGAAACTTTTTGAACTTCGTCACAGCCTGGAAGGCTCATTGCCACAAGGGCATGACCCATTTCGTGATGGGCGACTATATTTCGTTCTTTTGTATTTAAGAATCTATTTTTCTTGGCAAGACCTGCGACAATGCGCTCGAGCGCTTGAGTAAAGTCATCTGGTTCTACAGATTGTGCTTCTCTTCTTGTGGCTAGCAAGACTGCTTCATTCACTAAATTGGCCAGGTCTGCACCAGTGAAACCGGGAGTTGAGGCGGCTATTTCTTCTGGTTTTACTTCTTTGGAAATGACTTTATCTTTTAAATGTACATTTAAAATTTGTAGACGAGCAAGACGGTCAGGTCGATCGACTAGTACCTGACGATCGAATCTACCTGCGCGAAGTAAAGCTGCATCTAGAATTTCTGGACGGTTAGTCGCTGCTAAGACCACCACGCCTTGTCTTGGGTCGAAACCATCCATCTCTACAAGTAACTGGTTCAAAGTCTGTTCTTTTTCGTCATGACCTCCAATATTGCCTGAGATTCCTCGCGCACGACCAAGTGCATCCAATTCATCGACAAATAAAATGCAAGGAGCATTTTTTTGAGCTTGCTCGAAAAGGTCGCGAACACGCGCTGCACCAACTCCAACATATAGCTCGACAAATTCGGAGCCGCTGATAGAAAAAAATGGTACACCAGCTTCTCCTGCTACTGCCCGAGCAAGAAGAGTTTTTCCTGTGCCAGGAGGTCCAACTAATAAAACACCTTTTGGTAAGTGTCCCCCAAGACGTCCATATTTTTTCGGTTCTTTTAAAAAGCCAATCACTTCTTGCAATTCTTCTTTGGCTTCGTCTACACCAGCAACATCTGCAAATGTGGTTTTTATTTTGTCTTCCATAAAAATTTTTGCTTTGTTGCGCTCTATTGGTAAAAGCCCAGGACCCAGACCATCTTTTGACATCATTACTCTGGCTGCACTACCTAGCATGCTCAAAATAAAAAAGACTATAAGACCCCAGAAAAAGAAATTGCCTAGCTGGTTATCGCTGATTTTTCCTTGATATTTTATATGTTTGTTTTGCAATCGCTGCAGCAGCTCTTTGTCTTCTATAGGCACCACCCGAAAATACTTTTGCTTGTGATTTGCAATGCTACCTTTGATTTCGTCTTTGCTTATAGTGAGGTCATTGACTTCGTTCTTGTCTATAGATTCAAGAAAGACGCTGTAGGGCAGTGTAATTTGATCCTGGTCGATCATATAGCTTGCAAAAAAGCTTGTTATCCAGAAAGTAAAGGCTAAAATGAGAATCCAATTCAGTGCAAAGCCGGCATTTTGAGCTGAGTCGGGACTCTTGGCTGGCTGCGTTTCGTTTTGAACCATTATTCTTCCTTTTGCGTTACTTGTGTTATTGTGACCCTTTCTAGTCTCCAGGGCATCTATAGAAAGACTGATTCTGGCCACTCGCAAGGATGAAAGCTTGTAAATTAAATCAGTCGCTAGAATCATGAATTTTACTGGTGCCCAAAGTGAAAATGTAGTCAGTAAATAGAGGTCTACAAATGCGCTATACATGTATTGCTTTCGATTATGACGGTACACTTGCTATCGAAGGCAAAATGAATGAATCGCTGCTTTGTAGTCTTGGCAAAGTGAAAGCTTCTGGGCGCAATTTGATTCTAATTACAGGTCGGATATTGAAGGACCTGTATCAAGTGTTTCCAGAGCTTGATATTTTTGATTATATTGTGGCTGAAAATGGTGCGGTGCTATATTCTCCTGCAACCAGAATCAAAAAACTTTTGTGTGAACCTATTCCTAATGCTTTTGTGCGCTGTTTGCATCAAAAAGGCGTGAATCCAGTGGATGTCGGCAATGTCATAGTTGCCAGCTGGCACCCGAACGAAAATTTGATCATTGAAGCTATTCATGAGTTTGGGCTTGATTTGCATATTTCATTCAATAAAGGTGCTGTGATGGTGCTTCCAGCTGGAGTTAACAAAGCAACAGGTCTTAGAGCCGCACTCGATCAGCTTGGACATTCGGTGCACAACACCATTGGTGTGGGTGATGGTGAAAATGACTTTGTTCTTTTGGATAAATGCGAATATGCGGTAGCAGTTGCAAATGCACTTCCTTTGCTTAAAGAATTGGCGGATCTTACATTGTCTAAAGATAACGGACATGGGGTCGAAGAATTCTTAGACGAGGTTCTTTTAGTGGACCAGCTGGAGGAGGCTGAGGAGACACGCCATAGAATCTTAATTGGCTACGATCAAGCAAGTCAAGAAATAAGAGTGCCTTCTTATAACTGCAATATACTTATAGCCGGTCCCTCGCAAAGCGGCAAGTCGAGTGCTTGTATGGCTTTGTTGAATCAACTTTCAAATCAGGACTATCAATTTTGCTTGATAGACCCCGAAGGTGAATATGACCAGGCACCCCACAGTGTAATTGTTGGCAATGAGCATTATGCACCTGAGATTTCTGATATTTTGCGATTGTTGCTTAATCCCTCGAACAGTGTAGTAGTAAATTTGCTTGGAGTGCCGCTTAACGAGCGCCCTAACTTTTTCAGTCAGATACTTTCTGCATTGCATGAATTGAAAAGAAAAAATGGCAGACCCCATTTTCTGGTAGTTGACGAAGCTCATCACATGCTGCATCCGTACTGGAATTCAATTATTGAACCGGTCTGGCTCGATCCTATTTCATTTATTGCTGTAACTGTGGATCCTTTAGAAATTTCAAAGTCAGTTTTAAAACATGTAGATTTACTTCTATCGGTGGGAAACAATCCTGTTTCGACCATGGATAACTTTGCTCGTGCTCTTGATTTGAAACCGGTCTCAGATGCATTCGAACCTCTTAGTCATGGACAGGCAGAAGCCTGGTTTTGCAAGGCAGAGAAGGATTCGATAAGAATGAATTTGATAGAAGCACCAATGCTTCACAGACGTCATCTTAGAAAATATGCCGAGGGTAATTTAGGCAGAGAAAGAAGTTTCTATTTCACTGGCAAAGACGGCAAACTAAAAGTACGCTGTCAAAATCTGTTTTTGTTTATGCAAGTGGGCGAAGGGCTTGATGATGAAACCTGGCTATATCATTTTCATAGAGGTGATTACTCGTCCTGGATAAAAGATTCAATACACGACCCTGAGCTTGCCTTAGAAATAAGGGCAATTGAATCTAATCTAGAAATTTCTCCTTGTCAGAGTCGCGAGCTGATTAGAAAATCTATCGAGAAAAGATATTCGCTTCCAGCCAGGCTCTTTTGAATTCGAATCTATTGAGTAGTTGATTTTGGATTCAGTGTAGCCAGATACTCAGCAAGCATTTTGGTTTCTGCTTCGTTGCCTGCAAATGGTGGCATGATTCCTTTGTACGGATTTTCTTTGTTTGCCGGATCCATCATTTTCAAAAACGATACAATAGACTCCTGATCGCGGTCTCCAATCAGTCGTTTCATGCTTCGATAGCCATCTACTGTGTGACATGCCATGCACTGATATTGAAATATCTTTTCACCGCATTGTTTGGATGAAGCTGGATCAGTATTTACGTTAGCCCATTTTGCGTCAGTGAGAAATCCATCTTGTCTGAGTTTTTCGACCTGACTCTTTCGCACTCCGTTTGAATACATATAGCCATAGACTACATACGGTTTGCGAAGCATTTCTCTCATCCACTCAGTAGTAGCTGTAGTGAGCAGTCCGCAAGCCATGAAGAGCAAAGCAATCTTGAATGTGAACCCTTTTGGATTGAGATATGGTCCAAAGAAGGCGAACAAAAGAACCGTGCCAGATAGCACCAGACTCAAATATAACGCACGTGCTAGTACCGAGAAATTGCCTACACCCGAAGACTGTATTCCAGTAAAGACTGTTTCTAGAGTCACTTGCGGCACCTGACTCAAATACCAGAGAGTAACTATCGGTCCAAGGAAGAATACGGGCAAAAGCCATTTTGAGCAGAATTTGACCAGATAGATGCGCAAGTCTTCGTCTTTAATTCTGGTGGCAGTGACCAGACCATACATACCAGCGATGGCAAACATGATGAAGAGACGAATGAATAAGGAGGGCAAATAAGTTTCGTTCAAAACTCCATGTAGCCAGTAATGTGAATCGAGCCATTTGCCTGGCGTAAGCATGAAAGTAAGAATGCCGTTGATGACAGCAAGTGTCATGACTGACATAAAGAAATACCATTTAGCTAAAAGTAAATGTTTTTCTTTGCTGATTTTGTCCCACGAGTAATAATAGGCAAAAGCAGTTGCTAGCTCAGCCACGAAAAAAAGATATTCAAGCGCCCAGGCAAGTGTGAAGCTCTGAATTAATGACGCAGTTCCATCCGGACTAACTAGACTGATTGAAAACCAGATGGCAACTCCAGTTGCTGCCCCTGCTACTGTTGTGACAAGAATGAAAAAGCGCGAGTGCGATTTGACATAAGTATAAATACGTTCGTCGTTTCGCTTGTATGCTATCCATTCAATTAATGCCAGGAAAGCACCGCCACCAACGGCGAAGTGTGAAAGAAAGATGTGAATAATAGCGATAATCCCTATTACCCATGGTCCTCCAATTCCAGGAACAATCCAAATAGGATAATTCATGACATAGCTCCCCAAACACTGAATACAACCATAAACAACAACGTAATAACTCCAAGCCCGGTGGCAAGGTTCGATTTAAATTTGGATTCACCGGTATCCCAGAACGGTACAGCTGCAAGAATTAAAGCGTACACAGTCATTAACAGAATGCCGAAAAGCTCGCCTTCTATTGGGCCAATCATGGGAGGGACCAGTTTTAAAAATTGGAACATGGCAAGAAAATACCATTCAGGTTTGATTCCAATTGGCGCTGCAGCAAATGGATCTGCTTCCGGTCCTATTCCCCATGGTGCAAGCATAGTGAGACCAAACAAAAGGTTGCCGGCAAGTATCCAAACCAGAATATCTTTGAAGAAAAAGTCTGGAAAGAATGGCTCGTATTTTTTCTCTTCTTCCTTTTTCTCGGTAAAATCTGATGGTTCAGACATTCCATGTGCTTGCACTATAGCTAAGTGAATGGATAAAAGACCCATCAACATCACTGGCAAAACAGATACGTGGATTGTAAAAAAGCGCGACAGTGTTGCCTGACCGATAGATGTTCCACCGCGCAACATAGTTGCCATAATTTCACCGAAAATTGGAATTTTAGATGATATATCGAGACCTATTTTGGTAGCGAAAAATGATACCTCGTCCCAGGGCAAGAGATAACCTGTAAAACCAAAACCAAGACAAATAACTAACAGTGCGACTCCTGTAAGCCAGGTGAGTTCGCGTGGTTTTCGGTACGCTTTCATGAAATAAGCGCTGAAGAAATGCACGAAGACAGCCAGAATCATCAGATTGGCTCCCCAACTATGTAGAGATCTGATGAACCAACCAAACTCAACTCCTGAGTTGATTTTCAAGATGCTTGCATGAGCGGATGAAAGTTCTGGCACATAGTAGACCATAAGCAATATGCCAGTTACTATCTGCACCAGCAAGAATAAAAGACTGATGCCACCAAAGTAGTACCATACCGAATGTTTGTGTACGGGTACTCTTTTGTGCTGTGCAATGTCGATTAGAGCTGAAAGATGTAATCTGCGCTCCAGCCAGTAAAGTACTTTTCGTTTTTCGCGCTTACCTATAAACACGAGAGGTCTCCTTATTTTGCGCTAAGCGTTAGATATGATTACGCGTTCGTTCACGATATCAACCTTGAGCGCCGCAAGCGGCTTGGGCGGAGGACCCGCCACATTTTTTCCTGTATCAGGATCGTATGCGCCACCGTGACATGCACACCAGATTTTATTTTTTTCTTTGCGATACTGAACAGTACAACCAAGATGGGTGCAGACCGCTTTGAAGGCGTGAAATTCTCCATTGGCTGTGTGTATGATTAGAGCCGGCGTACTGCCGAATTTGAAGTTTTTACCAGCGCCTGCTGGGAAGTCCGAAACCTTTCCAATGTCTAGACTTGCAATTTTAGATGATGCGTCTTCTTCTTCTCCTGGGCAGAGATAACGATACACCGGATACAGTGTCATTCCACCCCAGACCAGGGCAAATCCGCCCACTGCCGTTTTAACGAAAGTAGCTCGCCCTATTTTTTTATCGCCGTCTATTATTTCGATATCTTCAGACATGCTCAATCTACCTTAACTGTTTGAATTGGGGATTTTGTCACCGTTTTTACTAGCCAGACTAGATAAACAATCAGTCCTACTGCAGATACAACGAAGATTGCAAGTAAGTCCCATTGCGGTTGTACAGCTATTTTTTCTGGCTGCACATATGGCGCCGCCATTGCACTTCTGAGGAAGTGTCGGCTAATGACCATTGTGAGCACAACCAAGAATGCTGTGTGCATTGTGGACTTGAGCAATTTGACATTGCCTGAAGTGGATGCACTGAATCCAAGAATGATTGATATCACAGCCAGTGCCACTGAGCCTAGGAATATATAAGACATAATGCCGCTTGCATTCATGAATTGTTCGCGAATTTCAATTGGCAGCGAAAAAAGGAAATGAAATCCGATAGCGATTTGCAGTGTCGAAACGATTGCGTATACAAGCGAACCCTTTTTGATCATCCAATCGGCTTGTTCTGGATCACGTTCCTTTTTGCGCGTTCCAAGATAACCAATAAACAATCCGGTCATGGCAATGCTCGAGAAGAAGAAATGCAAGAAACGCGGTATTTGTTGTTTGTCACCAAGGAAGAAATTCATTCCATTAGCCGAATGTTTGTATAATTCAGCCCATTTTTCTGGATGCAACATAAGAATCATATTGCTTGAGATTATTGCGCCTATGAGAAGAAAACAGACAAAGGAAAGAAGAAGAGCACAAGCGATGGCTACACCATTTTCTTTTTGAGAGTCTTCTTTGAATAATCTGTAGATGACTAAATAGCAGCCATAATAAGCAATTATCAAAATGACGATTATGCTGATCCAAGGCACTGCCATCAATATTGATGATGTATAAAATAAGGGACCGTACAAAAGTTGCAAGAACAAAAGTGGAACAATTCCTTGCGTAATTGTAAATGACACAAAAACGGGAAGAGTGTGTGCCAGTTCTTTTGCCGAACGATAAATGTGACTGTTTGGATTTGGACCTGCTTTCAGGAACATGCAAGCTGCCGTTAATGTTCCACCTAACACTATGTTCATAGGCAGTACATGCAAATAAAAGCCAAGAACCAAAAGAATATTTAAGAGCCACAAAGGTGCCGGCAGAGGCAGTGGTTGATAACTAGGGATTATGTGTGATAAGTCCATGAGGGATGCCTTTAAGTCGTCAGAACAAGGCTAATGCACCGCAAAATATTT
The DNA here is from genome assembly GCA_964572515.1 of uncultured Candidatus Obscuribacterales bacterium. Taxonomy (GTDB): domain Bacteria; phylum Cyanobacteriota; class Vampirovibrionia; order Obscuribacterales; family Obscuribacteraceae; genus Aved-18. The sequence continues at coordinate 584,170 of CAZNEW010000001.1, forward strand.
TTGATCGACAAAAAGGCGTATCTTATTTTCTGCGCTCATCCTAAATAATGAGTTCTTCTCAAAACACATTTTCGTATTTCGTCCAGCAGCACTATGATTGGAATGAAACACAGGGCAAACAAAATTTCTAAAAGACTCAAGGGTGTTGTGTTAAAAACTCTTTGCAAAACAGGAACATACATGAGCAGACACAAAAGAGTAATTTCAAAGAAGATGCCTGCCCAGATCATTTTATTGCTGAATAAGCCAACCTCGAATGCTGAGCGAGTATTTGTGCGGCAGCAAAAAACTGCACCAATTTGACAAGCGACGACACCAGTTAGTGTCATTGTGGTGGCATGACTCCAGGCATCAGTTCCTTGTGCAGCAAGCGGTATAGAAGGCCAGCCATTTAACCAGTTGGCGAAAAAATAACATATCATTGCGGCTATCGATTCTATTAGACCGTACCAAAGCAGAGCCTTACACAAACGGTTTTTTGATAAAAGTGGAGTAGTGCGCTCGCGTGGAGGCTCTTGCATGATTGATTGTTCGGCATTGTCGGCTCCAAGTGCAATTGCTGGCAACATATCAGTTCCAAGGTCGATGGATAGCACTTGCATTACTGTTAGTGGCATGGGAATGAAACCACCAGAAAAAAGCATAACTGCAAACGGCACAGCCTCAGCCATATTGCTGTTGAAAACATATACTGCAAATTTTTTGATGTTTTCAAAGACACATCGTCCTTCTTCGATAGCATTTACTATCGAAGCAAAGTTGTCATCAAGCAAAATAATGTCAGAAGCCTCACGTGCAACATCGGTGCCTCCCCTTCCCATTGCAATTCCAATGTCTGCTTGTTTGAGGGCAGGCCCATCGTTTACGCCGTCGCCAGTGACTGCCACAATTTTTCCGGACTTTTGAAAAGCAGTCACGATTTTTAGTTTATGTTCTGGGTTGACCCTGGCAAAAATCATGTTGTCTTTGTGACAAACCGCTTCAAGTAATTCCTGACTCGACATTCCATCGAGTTTTGCTCCGGTTATTACCTGGGCGTTCTCTTTTACGATACCGATTTTTAAGGCTATTGCTTTTGCCGTTATCTCATGGTCACCAGTAATCATTACGACTTGGATACCGGCTTGATCACAGCGTTTCATTGCAGAGGATATTTCTTTGCGAGGAGGATCTTGCATTGCCAGCAGTCCGATTAAGTTTAAATTGCTTTCTAAATGTTCTTTTGCACTCGGTCTAAATGAATTCTGGTCCCACTCATTGATTACACGCTCGGCAAATGCGATAAGACGCAAGCCATTTTTAGCGTAATCTAAAATTGCATTTTGTGTTTTCGCTCTAATATCTTCGCTAAGTTCTTTAATTTGACCATTGTCCAAATAAAATTTGCATCGTTCAAGAATAGTCTCAGGTGACCCTTTTGCTTTGACTATTAAGTTTGCGCCACCATTTTTTTGATGAGCCGTACTCATCATTTTTCTATGTGAATCAAATGGTTCTTCGTGCAACTTTGTGTAGTCGCAAAGAGTCGAATTCAAATTCAAGCCAAAGAATTCGGCGCTTTCTAAGATTGCAATTTCAGTTGGATCACCTACATAATGATCACTATTTTTGTGAGCGTTATTGCAGATAATGCCAGCTGAGAAAAGTGCCGTTAAATCAGGATTGTTCTTGTAATTAGAATCTAGTTGTTTTGGACTGACTTCAATACTTGTATTGATTGTCCAGGCTTCAACAACCTTCATTTTATTTTCAGTCAGTGTGCCTGTTTTATCTGTGCAAATAACATTTGTGCATCCAAGCGCTTCAACACACGACAAGCGTTTTACAAGAGCCTGTCTTTTGGCCATTTTCTTTACAGCTAGTGCCAGAGACAATGTTACTGTAGGCACCATACCTTCAGGTACAAAAGCAACAATCATTCCCATGGCGAATATAAAAGCTTGCTCGGGAGCACTTTTGGTGCAAGTATAGGCCAAAATGAACATCAAAAAACCAATAGCACAGGCAAGGGTACTAACCGTTTTGGCCACCTTTTTCATTTCGAGTTGCAATGGGCTTGGACGATCAGCAATAGTCTGTGTTAAATGGGCAATTTTGCCGAATTTGGTATTGTGACCGGTGGCAAAGACCAGCGCTTTTGCATGTCCAGAAATGACATTGGTTCCCGCCCATATTGAATTGTCTTTGTCCAGATCTTTAGAGATTGCTTGAGATTCTCCAGTCAAAGTAGATTCATCTACCATTAATCTGTCACATTGAATAAGATGACAATCTGCTGGTATTTTGGCGCCTTCTTCAAGAATCACGATATCTTGAGGCACCACATATAAAGATTCGATTTGCGATTCTAAGCCGTCTCTAATAACCGTACTGATTTCTGGAAGCAATGACTTTAGTGCTGCAGTTGCGCGAAAAGCACTGTATTCCTGGAAGAAGCTAAAACTGCCATTTATGACATTAACCAGCCAAATAGCAATTGCAATTTGGGGCATGCCCGCCAGAAATCCAATTAATCCACCTATCCATAGCAAAATGGCCATAGTATGGACAAAATTTTCTTTGACTAATTTCCAGATGGATAGTTTGGTCTCAACCGAAATTGTATTTAATCCGTGGCGATTCAAACGAATTTGAGCCTGGGTGGAACTAAGACCCCTTTTATGCGATTCAAGCAAATTCTGGTTGTTAGTCACGTTTTTTGATCCTTTCTACAAATGGTAAATAGAATCAATAACTTGTTTAACCTCCTGTCGAGTGATCCAAGAAAAGCACTGGTCATACTTGAGAATGAGGTTTCAAGAACCTTTGTTTTTTATACTCGTTATATGAAAAATAGAATTACTATTGTTTTTGTCACTCTTTTTCTATTGCTTGCAGGCTATATGCCTTGCGCGCAAGCGCGAACTCCTGCCTGTCCCTCGAATTGGTACGAGTTATACAGTCGTGGAAATCAGGAATTAGATGCTCAAAATTTTGTTCTGGCAGAAGATATTTTGCACGAAGCAAGGCAAGCTTGTTCAGACAATTTTTGTCAATCTATTTTGACACTCGATTCGCTTGAAACAGTTGCTGAAAGACAGTCTGACTACAAACGTGCAGAGAAATATCTCATCCAATCATTACAGATTTTGAAGAAGAACAATTTTTTGCCAAGACGAATTTTGGGTCTGGTTTATTTGAAATTATCTCTGGTTAATTATTACAAGAAAGATTTTCATAGATCAGGATTTTATGCACTTTTAGCCGTGCCGGCGCTGGAAGAAACTGTCGAAGAAGAAGAATACTCAGTAATTACCATAGACAAAGTTGAATCGAATAAGCATAAGGTGCATCGATTTTTCAAATCTAAAAAGCACGCTCACAAGACCGGTTCGAACCAGCTTAAAAGTTTAGACTTTGGCGGTTAACTTTGTTTTAGCTTCTTCTTTTGCCAGTAGAATTATTGTTTTGACCAGAGAGTCGGGACTGAGTGAAATGCTGTCTATCTCTTGTTCTAACAAAAATCGTGCAAACTCGGGATAATCGCTTGGTGCTTGACCGCATATTCCTATTTTGCGATTCGCTTTTTTCGCCGCTTTTATAGCTTGGGTTATGAAACGCTTTACTGCTTCGTTTCGTTCGTCGAACAATTTTGCCACTATTTGCGAGTCTCTGTCTAAGCCAAGCACAAGTTGGGTCAAATCATTCGACCCGATTGAAAAGCCATCGAATATTTGAGCGAATTGATCCAGTAAAATGACATTAGCCGGTATTTCGCACATGACATAAATCTCAAGACCGTTTTCATGCTGCACTAATCCATTTTTTGACATTTCAGCAATCACTTGTTTGCCTTCGTCTACAGTGCGGCAAAAAGGAATCATTACTTTTACGTTTGCAAGCCCCATTTCTTTGCGAACCATATTCAAAGCACGACATTCAAGTGCGAAACCATCTTTGTAGTGCTCGCTGTAATATCTGCTTGCTCCTCTGAATCCAAGCATTGGATTTTCTTCAATAGGCTCGAATTGTTTGCCACCAAGCAAGTTTGCATATTCATTTGTTTTAAAATCAGATAAACGCACAATTACATCTTTGGGATAGAACGCACTGGCAATGGTGGCAATTCCTTCTGCTAGCTTTTGCACAAAATAGTCTTCTTTATTGCTGTAATTTAGAGTTAGCTGGTCTATTTGTTTTTTTACCAGTTCATCGTTTAGCTCGTCATAGCGAGTTAGAGCAAGAGGATGTATGCGCACTTCGTGAGCAATGATAAATTCAAGTCGCGCAAGTCCCACGCCTTGAGAAGGCAACTGGCTGAAAGCCATTGCTTGAGCTGGGTTTCCTAGAATCATCATGATTTTGGTATCGATTTTAGGAATTTCATCCAGCTTTAGAGTTTGCATGCTGTATGCAAGTCGTCCGGTAAAGACTTTTCCGGGGTTTTGTGGAGCACAACAAACAGTTACTTCTTGTTTGTCTTTTAAAATCATGGTGGCATTATTTGTTCCCACCACGCACGGAACCCCTAATTCACGACTCACTATTGCAGCATGACAGGTGCGACCGCCTTTGTTTGTAATAATGGCAGAAGCTTTTTTCATAACCGGTTCCCAATCGGGGTCGGTCATATCTGCAACAAGCACTTCGCCTTTCTGAAATAAATCAAGCTCCTGGCAAGAGCGTATTTTTCGAACAGGACCCGCTCCGATTTTCTCGCCGATTGCCTGACCTTCTAAAATTACGCTGCCTTTTTCATCCAGTTTCCATGAAGTTAACTCTGAAACGTTTTCTTGGGTGTGAACCGTTTCAGGTCTTGCCTGGACTATATAAAGTTGGTTATCGATACCATCTTTGGCCCACTCTATATCCATTGCCATATGGTGCCCAGCTTGATTTGAATAGTGTTCTTCGATGGTGCATGCAATACGAGCCAGTCTCAATACATCGTCGTCACTTATGCTCAAGACTCTCTGCTCTTCAGGCAGTGTATCTAGATTTTTGGTTGTACGACTGCCATGACCAGAATAAATAAGTCGATACTGTTTCGCTCCTATCTTTCTTCTGACAATAGAGCGATATCCTTGTTTGAGAGTTGGTTTGAATACGAGAAACTCGTCTGGATCTATGCGTCCCGCTACAATGTTCTCGCCCAGTCCATAAGAAGATGTTACTAAAACAGAGTCTTTGAATCCAGTTTCAGGATCCAGGCTGAACATCACTCCCGATGAAGCCAGGTCAGAGCGCACCATTTTTTGCACTCCTATAGAAAGGAGCACAGACATATGGTCAAATCCTTTGTCTATGCGGTAAGCAATTGCACGATCAGTAAAGAGTGATGCAAAACAGTTGAGACAGGCTTCAAGCAAAGCCGCTTCGCCATGGATATTGAGAAACGACTCTTGTTGACCGGCAAATGATGCTCCAGGAAGGTCTTCGGCTGTGGCGCTGGATCTGACAGCGACTTCAACTTCTCTTTTTTCTTTGGTACAAAGTTTCTTATAAGCTATCACTATCTCTTCGCTTAGAGCTTGTGGCAATCCAGCTTGTTTAATCAGATTGCGAGCTTGTTTACCCGCAAAAGCAAGCTGGGCAATGTTTTCTTTGCTTATATTTGAAAGTAGTTCTGTGAGTTTGTTCTTGATGTTATTTTGCTCAATCACACAAGTATATGCTTGACTTGTTATGGCAAAACCATCAGGCACAAGAACATTTGTGCCTTTGAGTTTGTTTACCATTTCACCAAGTGAGGCATTTTTTCCACCGACCAGATCAATGTGATCCAGTCCGATTTGGTCGTACCAGAGGATATATTTCATAAATTCAAACGCCTTTTATGCGGATTGTTTCTTTATTTCTTGTGGTGCCGTGCTCTTAACTACATGCACCGAGCACGGTGCAATATTTGTGACATATTCGGCTACGCTGCCCATCAGCAGTTTTTTGAAGCCGCTACGCCCGTGTGAGCCCATTATTATGAGGTCTGCTTTGTAGGCAAATGCTTTTTCTACAATTGCTTCGCGAGCTCGATCGAAAATGTAATCCACTTCGATTTTGTTATGAGGTAATTTTGCCTGTAATAGTTTTGCTTCTTCTTCTAGAAGTTCCAGTGCTTTTTTCTTGGCACGCTCTTTTGCCATATCATAAGATGACTTGAGAATGTTGAAATCGTCTTCCCATAAATAAACTGCAGTAAAAAGGCAAAATTGTGTGTCTGTTCTCCAGGGCATCGAGGCTACATATTCCAGTGCTCTTTTAGAACATTCAGACCCATCTAGAGCTATTAAAACTTTCATTATGTTCGTGCCTCCACTTTTGTTCTGGACAGCTCTTTACTTTGTTTCTTTTCACTATGTTCTCGCACAACTACAACCGAACATTCAGCGTGATCCAGTACTGCTGAAGAAACACTTCCCATCAAGAGTTTGTTCAGACCTGTTCTTCCATGCGAGCCCATAATAATCAAATCGGCTTGCCATTCTTTGGCTGTATCAATTAGTTTTTCGGCAGGATGACCTTCTAAAATAAACTCTTCGATATTATCCAGATGGAAGTGATCTCTCAATTTAAGAGCCATATCGCGCACTCTTATTTGTGCTTGGTCGCGTGCATCATCACGCAAATCTATCATCAATTCGGGAACTGAGGCAGCATATGCGTAATCATATATAGGTGGCATTACATTCACTATTCTGAATTTAGTTTGTGCCGGCCACGGATGTTGAATTACAAAATCTGCGATAGCTTGATTGAAGGATTCCTGGTCACATGCAAGTATGATCTTCATTTTTGCTCCTTTCTAATCGCTGTCCTTGTGTAATGCAAGATTACCTTTTAGTGACTAGCTCTGCATCCGTCTTGGGAGTGACTTTGGATTCAAGTTTTGGCAAACGCACTGAATGCGCAATTTTGAGCTTTTGCAATACTTGTATCGTAATCCAGGTTGGATCTATTTCAGTATTCTTGAGGCCGTGACGTGCTGATTGTGGAAAAGCATGGTGGTTGTTATGCCAGCCTTCACCCATAGAAAGAGCAGCAACAAACCAGACGTTTCTGCTGTTGTCACCACATGGATATGTTTCATAACCAAATTGACGTAAATGTCCAATCGAATTGACCAGTAAAGGTCCGCAGAAAGCTAGTGCAGAAGCCACCAGATTTGCCATCAAAACCCAGAATCCAAAGAAATGATAAATGGCCACTCTGTAGATGACTCCAATCAGTAAGCAGAGCCATCCATCATAAAGTGTGTGACGGCAGTGCAAAACTTTATAGATAGGATCACGGTAAAGGTCGGGAACCAGTTTTTCGCTTTCTTCTTTGCTGATTATCACTTTTGGCGCCCACATCCAGGAGACGAATGCATGCCAGAGTCCATTGAGTGGGCTGTGCGGATCGCCCTTCTGGTCTGAGTAGCGATGGTGCAATCTGTGAGTACTAACCCAGAAAATTGGTGAACCTTCAAACGCCAGATAGCCGCCTGAAACAATAAAATATTCGAGCCATTTAGGTACTACAAGCGCTCGGTGTGAAAGTAGACGGTGATAACCAAGCGTGATACCAGCTGTATGATAAAAATAAAAGAGAATGAATGATGCCAGGCAAACGATGGGCGTATTTGAAGATAATTCCATAGGTTCCTCGTGTTTATAAAAAAGAGACGCCGGTGTAAACCGGCGTCTTCAGGCTCTGAGCATAAGCTTTGGTGCCTGCTGCCCGTGGAGTTTGTCTTGTGACTCTCTCCTTGGGTTTCTGTTGCTTTTAGTGTATTACATAGAACCTATATCTTCATCAATCCAAAGACCGACTTTGAATCATCCCTTGGGTGGAATCCCTAATTAGTCACTGCCAATCGCGTTTTCATCCTTCTGGGGCATTATGCTTTGATTCGCACTTTGTTGTAATAGCAATAGAGCACAAATGCGAGGAGCGAAAAATGTTATTCGATAAAATATTGGTTGCGCTGGATGGATCGCACAATAGCCGTAATGCAGCTGAATATGCATTCTGGTTATCATCCAACCTGGATTCTCAGCTAACCGGGCAGCATGTAATCGATCCTCGATTGGTGGACTTATTTATTAGTCCAGAATTTGCGGAGGAGCTTGGTTTTAGCTGTTCGGTGGATACTTCTGAAAAGGTTTTCAGTGCACTGAAAAAAGTAGGAAGAGTTATTCTGGACTTATTTGTCCGTGAGGCCAATGAGCGCGGACTCGAAGTCTCGACATGTCTTGATGAAGGGTATATCGTCGAGTGTATACTTGCGCGTCTGAAAGAACATGATTTACTTGTGATGGGACACAAAAGTCGTGAAGATTCTGAAATGCCACTAAATATAGTGCTTGGTTCGGTTGCTGAAAGACTTTCAGTCAATTCGCGAAAATCTGTTTTGATTGCTTCTCGTCCGCTCAAAGAAATCGAACAAATCTTGGTTGCCTACGACGGTAGTGAACCTTCTCGCGGTGCGCTTTTAATGGCTGAAAATCTTGCCAAAAATACTAACTGCAAATTGAAGGCATTAACAGTTGTAGCTCCAGGAGCAGATCTCAATTCGGCTAAAATCATTGCTCAAGACGGAGAAAAGTTTTTGCGTGAATTCTGGTCTGAAAATGTTTTCTTTCAAAAAGAGGGCATGGTGGCAGAATCACTGCTCGAACAAGCTAAATCATCTAAGAGTTTACTTGTGATTGGAGCTTACGGATACAATAATAAAGAACAAAATGTACTTGGCTCCACTACTAGTGAAGTGATGCGCAAAGCCGCTGTATCTACACTCGTCTTTAAGCCAATTGGCAAAAGAAGCGCTAAGAAAGGTGCTATGGGTGCTGAGACGGTGCGGGCAACTTAATCAAGAATTCGGTTATGCATTTTATTTCTTGAGTATCCAGGCGTTTAGCTTGCTTTTTCATCAAGCTGTTTTTTAAATGGCCATTCAAAACTGTTTCTATTTCTTCTCTGGTTTTGCGTTTGCCAATTCCTTTTAGCGTGGGACCGAATCTAGATTCTTCGTCATAAGTGGTGTGACAAGCGGCGCAACCATTTTCAAGGAAAAGTTGAGAACCTAATTTAGAACCTGCCGATTCTGAATCTGTTTCTGCTTCTTTGACAGAAGATGTATCAGCTGATTTATTTTTTTCGTGAGTCCAGATAGCATAACCGTCTTTTGGTTCTGGTAAAGTCAATAAATAACGCGCTATCAAACGTGCTTGACTTTTATTCAAGCCAGTGTGAGGCATTAAACTGGGTTTGCCACCAAATAGTTCGCTGAATTCAAGACTCTGCTTGAGCGGGTTCTGTAGCCTATCTATCAAAAATTCTTCACCGCGATGTCCGCCGATTCCATCGAGCATCGGTCCCATTTCTCCACCCTGTCCATTGATTTGATGGCATGCAGAACAGTTTTTCTTTTGGTATAAAAGTTTGCCCTGGCGAGAAGAATAAGAGGGTTTTGCTGCTTTATAACCGGTTGGAGGCAGAATCTTTTTCTGCCAGTCAGTTTTGTTTAATTGAGCAAAAGCTGGCACAAAAACACTAGTCAAAACAATTAGCGCCAAAAGGCAGAGTCTTTCTTTTTTCATGTGCCAAATTATACCTGGTGTTTGTGGAAATACGCCTTAAGGGGGGTGTTTGAACCCCTGAATACCTATATATTACAGTTATTGGCCGCTTTTAAAGGAGAATTCAAATGCAAGTGCTTGTGGCTGTGGATAATGACCAGCTTGCGAATGTCGCTTTTACGTCGATTGAGCAGAAAGAATGGCCATCTGACACTGAATTCGTTATTGTTCATGTGATTGAAACAGAAAAATACAAATCGCCTGCTTCGATGAAGGCGATTAAACACCAGGAAGCGCTAAATCAGGAAAAAGAACGCGAATATCAAAAGCAGCACATCTGGTTGCGCGAGTTAGCACTCAAATACCAAAAGACTCTGCCTCATGTAAGAAGCCTGGTTTTGACGGGTGACATAGAATACTGTCTTTCACAGGTGGCAAATGTTTTGAAGCCTGACCATGTCGTCATGGTTTCGCACGATAGAACATCAAAACAAAGACTGTGGATCAAAAGTATTTGCTCTCAGGTTGTGGATAAACTTCCTTGCTCAGTCGAGGTATTGAGACTAGCTCACTCTTCAGAGATGAGTTACCCCAGCAAATTGCTTATGGCAGTAGATGGCTCAGAAAATGCTGTAGAAGCGCTTGAATGGTTGATTAACCAGGACCTTCCCGAAGAGATCAAAGTCAAAATGGTTATGGTGCTGGATTCTCAAAAAATTAGAGACTTGAATGAAGCAAGGAATATACATTCTTCTTCGATGTTGAAACGCTGGTCTACCAAATACAATTTTCGACTTCAGGCACGTGAATGGTTTGAAGAACAATTGAATATTGTCAAATCCGAGCTTAAAAATCATCATGTCGAAGGTACTATTCTAGAAGGCGATCCGGTTAGTACCATTAATAATGCTGCAGAACAATGGGGTGCCGATTTAATTGTAATTGGTCCACATTCGATGGAAGACTTTGCTGTCGAAGGTACTGGCGAGGCTAGCCAATCTACGCCTAGAGAGTTGATAGAACAATCACACAAAGACATTCTGGTAATTAAACCAGGCGCATCTCAGGTGGACGGTTTTAAATGGAAAGATAAAAAGACTTATTCTGCTTTTTGCGAATTAGGCAAAGTAAGCAAATAGTCCGTTATTTTTTCGATTTCTTCTTGTTTTAAATTGAGTTTTGGCATCTGAGGCAAAACATCTATATCTCCAGCTTCGCGTTTGCTTATTTGAGCTGGGTTATTGATATTTTCTATGATTGTAGAACGATCAAGACGTCCGCCTAAACCGTCTAGTTTAGGACCAAGCCATCCACCTGCGTTTTGAACTGAATGACAGGCGATACAGCCTTTGTCGCGAAATAATTTTTGTCCTTCTTCGCTCGATTTGCTTTTTTTAGACGGAACATAACTGACACTGCTGGCGGGAGTTCTTGCTGGTAGTGATATCACATGCGGTGTAAGTACGAAACCACCTTCGGGCTCTGGAAGTGTCATCAAGAATGCGACAATTGCAGTTGCGTTGGCAGGTGTTATTCGCGGGTGTTGATACATCGTGCGATTTCTACCGGTCAATCTGAAATATTCTTTTTCGGCTGCATTGCTTGCTGCCAGATGAGCAAATAAGAATTCAGACGAACGACGATATCCAATTCCATCTAACATTGGACCGAGATTTCCGCCGGCATTTTTAATGGAGTGACACTGGATACAATTGGCTTGCTTGAAAATCAGTTCACCCTGGTTGCTTTGTTCGCTTGCTGGTTCTGGAACATAATCGTGAGTAGGTAAGCGAAGAGGCATTGGAGCTTTCACTTTGTCGTCTGCTTGAGGTGAATCTGCCATTACTTTCAAAGTTAAAAACATACCAGATGCGATGGCTCCCATAAGAAGCCCGGACCAGTATTTGCGTTTCATTTGCATTTTTTGAAATTTCCTATTGTGCAGTCAGCTTTTCAAATTTTTTGTTTTCGCATTTACTTTCACACTCACATTTTTTTTCGCATGTTGTGTGACTGGCGATACTTTCTTCTGGCCAGAGTAAAATGCTTGCTATGGGAAGTTTTGAAACGAGTTCGCTTGCTTCACTTCCAAGAATTGAATAGCTTCTATCCTGCACTTTTCGGGTTGGAACAATCACTAATGACCTTTTCATTTGGTTAAAATCGAATTCTATATTGACTGGATTGCTTGACCATAATTCAATTTTGTCCTGGTTAACAGCGTCTTTAGAGCGTACTGTTTTAGTGGTGATATCTATTTCGGCAAGATCTGGATGTGTTTTGTGTAGATTCTTAATCAGGTCTTTTGCAGATTCTTCGTGATATCCATTCATCAAACAAATTATTTGTGGCGACAGTCCAAAAAAGAATGCAGTTCTAAGACAGGCGCGAATGAAAGTAACATTTAGATGTTCGAGTGAAACCAGAATTTTCATGTCGTCCCATAGATCAGGACCGAAATCTTGCACAATCAAAAGTGGTTTTGGACATTGATTAGCAAGTCCTTCGGCGATTGTGTAATGAACATAATGCCATCGCTCTTTAGGGTTGGCGTTTTTCATAAAGTGTCGGTGACCAACAATAACAAGGTCATGATCTTTAGCTCTTTTGCAAATTTGCTCTACTGGAGCGCCTTCATCTATAAGAGAAGTCGAGACTATATTTTGGGTTTCAGCCACTGCTTCATATTTTTCAAGCAGTTTGCAGGCTATTCCCCACTGTGCATTTTTGAGTAATTCAAAAGTTTCGACATAAACTCCGCTTCCAATAAAACCTGGTTCGTCATTTCGCAAAAAATCCCAGGTAGTGCTTGTGTCTACGACGTGATGGGCAGTGAGTTGAGCATTTGATTTTCTAGCCATTTCAAAAGCTAGATTGGCTGCGCGTTGCGATTGGCTGCTACCATTCAAACATAATAAAAAAGATGGCTTGCTCATTGCTCTTACTCCTAATAGGCTAATCCCAGTATGTCAAAGCTTGTTTGCTTCTTACCTCGGCCTAAAGGTGGAAAGAGCATATATACAGCCACAAGAAGGATGTAATGACATTTATTTGCACCTAGAATTACTGTATGAAAACCAAGATAGATCCCAAAAATTTTGTTCAAAGCGCCAGATCTTTAGATGGCAAAAACGTTTTAGTACGAGCAATTACAAAGAGTGACAAGGACCTGCTTTTCGACGAGACCGAACATATGAGCCCCAGGTCTATGTACTATAGGTTTTTTACACCTAAAAGACATTTGACTGACAAAGAATTAGTCTACTTTACGGACATTGATTATCATGCTCATGTTGGACTTTTGGCTCTAGTCGAAGAAGAGCAAGGGGTTGTGCATGCTGGATGTGGCAGATACTTCTTATTTTCTAAAAGCGATATTGCAGCTGAAATTGCTTTTGACGTGAAAGACGAGTATCAGGGGCATGGAATCGGAACTATATTGTTCAACTGTCTTTGTACTGTTGCAAAATCCCAGGGTATAAGCGAGTTCAAAGCTTTAGTTCTTGCTGAGAATCTTAAGATGATGGAAGTCTTTGACCATGCCGGACTTCCTATCACAAAGAAATATTTGTCGTCTGGGGTGATAGAAGTTTCGATGAAAATTGATATTTGAGCTTACTTTTGTTTGCTGCCTGGAATAGACATGAGATATTCAGCAATATCCGCCATTTCTTTTTTGGTTAGATTGGACGGAGGCATTGTAGTGCCTCGCTCTGCGTATTCGAGTCCAGAGCCTTGTTTTAACAATTCTGCGGCAGTCATTTTTTTTGCCAAATAATCTTTGCCTTCGCGCTGACCCACTCCGTCTAATTTGGGGGCGAACTGTCCGCCAATCCCTGTAACTGAGTGACAGGCGCTGCAACCTTTTTCAAAAAACAGTCTGCGTCCGTTTTGAACATTTCCAGCCATATCAATATTGGTCATATCGGATGTGACAATGTGAGGAGTCGCTTTGAAACCTGTTTTGGGTGCTGGCAATTTGAGCAAATAATCAGCAATCGATTTGGCATCCGAAGCTGAAATCCTTGGGTGAGGCATCAATTCAGACTCTGGATAGAGTTTTTCAAAACGTGCCACCGCTTCTTTTGAATTGGTAATTCGAGATAAAATGAATTCTTTGCTTCGACGTTTGGCGATGCCGTCATATGGAGGCGCCAAACATCCTCCTTTTCCGTCGATCGAATGGCATGTGTTGCAGCCGTTGCGTTCGAGTAGAAATTTTCCTCGTGCGGTCGGCTCCTTGGCTACCGTGTCGCCTGGTGCAAGCGCGAGCGAAAAGAGTGTCAGTAGAATAATCGATTTTAGGCGCATTCGACTTGTTGCAAGAGTAAATCAAATATTACAGGTGTATATCGCAAACATTCTACATTGTTTTTATACATTTGAGAGTGCCATTGTTTGTACAGTGAGTAATTGTTTTGAAAAGCGTTTAGGTGTCTTTCTTTGTCGTTTATTGCTCTGTGATCGAGATGTTTTTGTAGTATGAGTTCTGCTGCACTCAGTGCCTGACAGCTAGATTTTTCCATGTGAGGGGGAAGAATCAGATTCGTTCCCCATGGCAAAATACCAAATTCTAAGCTGGCGCTAAAAAGAGCTTTGCAGCAATTTTTACCGTCTTCCAGTAGCAAATTGTTGATGTAGATTCGCGCTTTGGGAAAACGAAGCGCTACCCTTATCATGTCTTCCATTAATAGTCAGATCTTTGTGCTTAAATTTTGTAAGATAGATCTGATTGTATTTAATAATTCGCAACTTGAAATCAGTCTTTTGGTTCTAATTACGCATCATTCTTAAGGATGAGCGGCGGACTCAGTCCTTGAGGCTCTAATCACTTCTACAGAGCATGGTGAGCTTGAGAGCACCATTTCGGCGACACTACCAAGCAAAAGTTTGCTCAATCCTGTTCTTCCTTGTGAGCCCATGATAATGAAATCGGCCTGCCAATCTTTGGCTTTCTCCACCAAACATTCTTTCACCGGACCTTCAAGCACCAAACTATGAATTTGAGTATGAGGAACCCGTTTTTTTATATAGTCAGCCGCATTTTTTGCTAGTTTTTCTGCATCGCATAAACGTTCTGCTACCGCTCGACTATAAGTAGAAGAATAGGTCATGTACATACTTGCATACTCAGGCGAAACTGGCTCAAGTACATGAACAACCAAAAACTCAGTTCCTTCATGCCAAAGTCTTTCAGAAAGGCATGCAACAGCCTCCTGCGAACTTTTTGAATTGTCGATTGCAACTAGTACTCTCACAAAATTAGTTTCCTTTGAACTTGAGGCTTGCTAAATCCATTCTATTCGTCACGGGTTTTGTGCAAATCAGTCTTTATGCGTAATTGACTGAGTCAAAGTATCATCTTGCCGGATGATACTTTGACTCAGTCACAAAGCTTTTGTTCTATTAAACTTATATCCCAGTCAGAAAAAGGGGATTTACGCAGTTTGAGCAATTCATTTAATTGCTTTTGTACACCATACTGAATGTTCCTGGCTATATCTTTGCGTAAATGACGATTGTGCAGGTTTTCTTCAGAATAATCCAGATAAATAGGCTTATCTATTTTAATCAACATTTTTACCGGTAGTGGCATACAGCTGACCGAGAAAGGAAAAAAAGGATAAAAAGGTGTAACAGGCCAGTAGGGAGCCTGCATCAGACGCGCAATCGATTTTAGGTTGCCCAGCAAAGGAAAAATTTCATCTCCACCAATCGTGGTCACAGGCACGATAGCAGTTTTGGTTTCGATAGCGGCTTTGACAAAACCTGGATCAAAATCATCCAGCCGATATCGCATTGAAAATGGCTTTCCTGTTCCTTTAGTGCCTTCTGGATAAAAGAATACGATTTCGTCGTTGAGAAGTAATTTACGGGCCGTTTTGTAAGTGGCAGGTACTCCTCCGCAACGTCTTATTACTTCGCCTGCGCCGGGTGTTTGCAATAACCATTTATGTACAAGAAAGCGTACTCGACGAGGGTGTGGATGTTTATTCAAAATTGCGATATAGAGCATAAACGCATCCATTGGCAGAACACCTGAGTGATTGCCTATTAAGATGACTCTTCCATGTTCTGGAATATTTTCAATTCCAATTGTTTTTACTTTGAAATATTCGTCGTACAAAAATCGGAAAAAGATTTCGCATTGAAAGAGAGACTGTGCGTCAAATCCGTATTCATCAGGCTCTTTGCAGTCTTCATTTTCGTAGTAAGACTGAAATTGTTCTTTTAGTGATTGTTTAAAATGAATCATGTACGTTAATGATTCTGCAAAATAAAGCTCATATCGCCTGGCGGAGCAAAACGATGACTTTCTTTCATTGCATCTAGCACTTCTTGATCAGAAATCTGAGAAAAATCCAGATAAAACTGACCAACAGTCTCAAAATCAGAAGTAACATGAATGCCAATGACGTGCTGGCAGAATTTACTTATTTGATGATGACTTTCAAGACTAATGACTGGAGCTGCCACTATAACAAGACGTGCGCCTCGATGACGAGCCGTTTCTGCGGCTGCAATCGCAGTCATTCCCGTAGCTATTCCATCGTCTACTATGATTACAATTTTGTTTTCGAAAATGCGCGGAATATAGCCAGCGTGGTCATAAAAATAGCCTTCCGACTCTTTTGTCTTGCACAAAAGCTTTTGACTTTGCTCTTCCAGGTAATGCTGCCAATCGGTAGATTCGGGAATGTCGGGATTCAAAACTATTTGACCATCTGACGTAACCGCACCAATGGCATATTCGGCACAACTGGGATGAGGAATTTTTTTGGAGACCAGAATATCAAGCTGTGAGCCGAATTTTCTTGCTATTTCGAGAGCCACAGATACTCCACCACGCGGAAGCCCGACAATTAAGATATCGTTCTTATGCGTATTTTCCAGGTTTTTTTCTATATATTGCTTTAGTTTTTCTGCAAGAGCTACGCCTGCTTCTTTTCTGTTTTTAAATTCTGTCATGGCTCTTTTCCGAACATTACTGAATCAATTGTGCTCTTTTTGAGCTCAAATTGCATAATGAAGGAGGATGATTGAGACCTGATTGCAATCATTCCTAAGAATGACCAAAATTGGTTCTAGCAGATTCGGGGTAATTGTTCACCTGAAAGCATATCAAGTATGCGTCTGCTGCCAATTGTGGTTTTGAGGTTGACTCGCACTTTTTGGTCTGTAACTTCGCCAATTACACAAGCCTCTCTGCTATATGAGTATTTGTGCATTATATCTAATACTTTATCGCAGCTGCTCTGGGGAACAATGGCTATTAAGCGACCTTCGCACGCTACAAAAAGCGGGTCGAGTCCAAGAATCTCGCATGCGCCTCTGACTTGATTGCTAATAGGTATTTTTTCTTCCTCTATGTCTATAGCCGTTTTCGATGATTGTGCAATTTCGTTTAAACAAGTAGCCAGTCCACCTCTTGTAATATCGTGCATTGCATGGATATCCAGATCGGCTAAAAGCAATTCTTGAACCATTTCTTTTAAGCTTGTACTGTCGCTTTGGATTTGTGATTCTAGTTCAAAGTTATTTCGAGCACACATAATTGCCATTCCATGACAGCCGATATCGCCACTGACAATGACAGCGTCTCCATGTCGCGCTCTATCGATTCCGCACAAAGTTGAGTCTTTATACAAGCATCCTACTCCAGTGGTCGAGATAAAGAGTTTGTCTGCTGCTTTTCGCTCAACTACTTTGGTATCACCAGCAATGATCTGGACGCCCGCATCTTTAGCTGCAGAAGCAGCAGATTGAACGATTTCTTTTAACTGGTCAATAGAAAATCCTTCCTCGATTATAAATGAAATAGCTATGTATAAAGGCTTTGCGCCTCGCATGCACAGGTCGTTTATCGTGCCATGAATCGATAGAGAGCCAATATTTCCACCAGGGAAAAAAATTGGACTTACAACGTACGAATCTGTACTCATCACTAGTTGCTTTTGATCAAAAGGAGCAATAGCAGCATCTTGATACTGAGAAAGCGACCCGCAATCGAATTGGGGAATAAAAATTTCTTGTATGAGTTGCAAAGACATTTTGCCTCCGCTTCCGTGTCCCAGCCGGATTTTGCCAGTGTTGGTATTGGGAAGTGGACAGTTCAATTGCAATTGACTTTCGTCGGTCATTTTAGTCTTTCCTGTACTTGTAATATGCAGCGCATGTTCCTTCGTCTGAGACCATCGTTGCGCCCAGTGGATTTTGAGGTGTGCAGAGAGTGGCAAAAGCCGGGCATTGAGCTGGTTTTTTTCTTCCCAGTAAAATTTCACCACTAATGCAAATTGGCGATTCTTCCGTTTTAATCTGGTCGACTAAGAATTTTGATTCTGCATCATATGCTTGGAATTGATCAGTAAGTTTATATCCACTTTCTGGAATCAAGCCGATGCCTCGCCAGACTCTGTCGCTTCGCTTAAATACTTTTGAAACAATTTCAAGGGCAGTGGGGTTACCTTCATTTTTTACCATACGCTTATATTGATTAGAAAGCTCGAAGCGTCCGCTTTCTAACTGTTCTACACAGATACAGATTCCTTCAAGCAAGTCTATTGGTTCAAATCCAGTTACTACTATAGGAACTTTGTGTTTTGCACTCAAATATTCGTATTCACTGGTTCCCATCACGGCACAAACGTGACCAGGAGCCAGAAATGCCTGGATATTGCTATCTTCGTTTTCTAAGACTGCCTCTAATACTGGTGGCACCGTTACGTGCGAAACGAGCATGTAAAAATTGTCTATTTGCTGAGCTCTTGCTTGCCAGAGCGCCATTGCATTTGCAGGTGCTGTCGTTTCGAATCCAACGGCAAAAAAGACTACATTTTTGTCTTTGTTTTCTTTGCATATTTTCAAACAATCGAGTGGCGAATATACCATTCTTATGTCGAAACCTTCAGCTCTTGCTTCTAGCAAATCGCTCTGACTGCCTGGAACACGAAGCATGTCTCCAAAACTGCACAAAATAACATCTGGGAGTTTAGCTATTGCGATGCTCTTGTCTATTTGTTCTAGCGGCGTAACGCACACAGGGCATCCAGGACCATGCACTAGATTTATTTCTTTTGGAAGTATTTCTTGAATACCGTACTGACAGATTGTATGAGTTTGTCCACCGCATACTTCCATGATAGTCCAGTTGTTGTGACAAAGTTTTTTGATTTTTTCAATAATCAAAGAAGCTATTTTGCCGTCTCTATATTCGCTCAAATGTTTCATGTTGAAACCTCTGTATCTTTCATTAAAGAAAGGGCTTCCAGAGTCGCTTTAGCTTCCTTCTCATCTACAATGCTCAAAGCAAATCCGACATGGACAAGAACATATTCGCCGATTTTCGCCTGGGGAGTAAAGCTGAGACAAACACGTCTTTTGACTCCGTTAAAATTTACCGTAGCAGAAAGCATTTCTTGTTCTTGAAAAATTTCTTCGACTAATCCGGGTATAGCAAGGCACATTTTTACCTCGATCTTAAATTGAGTTTGCTGCAATAACTAGTTGCCCAAGCGACAAGCCACCATCGTTTGTCGGTATTTTTTGAGGATAATACACTTGGAAATGTTCATTTATTAAATCATGCTCGACCAAGCTCAATAATAGCTGATTTTGAAACACGCCCCCCGAAAGACAAACGCTTTTGCAATCGTATTTTTTGCCCAAATCTCGGCACAATTGAACCACTATGTTTGTTATGGTTTGATGGAATTTGAGTGAAATGATTGCTTTCGGTATGTTTTTGCTAATATCGCTTGCCATACCTGTGAAAACAGATTCCATATCGATTGAAAGAGTATCACCATTATTTTTAACTTCGAATTCAAATGAATCTCGACTTTTATTGACTGCACTCTGCGCAAGAGATTCTAATTGAGACGGTGCTTGACCTTCAAAGCTTTGATAAGAGCAAACATCGAGTAATGTAGCGGCCGCATCAAATAGACGACCGCAGCTCGATGTGTATGGTGAATTGAACTCTTGCTCGATTTGTTTTTTGATAACAGTAATTTTTTCTTTTGTGATTATCGAAGTAATTCTTTCTATGAATTGGCAAAAATGTTCTTTGCTTTTATCTGAAAAAGATTCTATCAACCCAAGCATCATGCGCCACGGTTCTTTAATTGCAGCTGTACCACCAGGCATTGCAACAGGTTTGAAATGAGCCAGTCTTTCAAACTGGTTCTTTTCGTTAAAATTACAATAAAAGAATTCGCCACCCCAAATAGTTTCGTCCAGTCCCATTCCTAGTCCGTCCATGGCGACGCCTAAAACCGGTCGGCTGATTTTGTGCTCAGCCATACAAGCCGCAATATGTGCATGATGGTGTTGCACAGCGATAGAAGAGATGTTAAGTCGGCTTGATATTTCTGTGGACAGTCTAGTCGATATATAATCTGGATGAAAGTCTCGGGCGATTAAATCGGGCTTGAAATCGAACAGTTTTTGATAATGGTCAAGCACCCAAACAAAATTGTCTAAGCTTTTCGCATCGTCTAGATCGCCTAAATGCTGACTTAAAATCGCTTGTTTGTTTTTGCCAATACAAAAGGTACTTTTTAGATGTCCACCCAGGGCGAGTATCTGTTTTTTCGATTCAAATGGCAATTCAATTGTAAAAGGAGCAAATCCTCTGGCTCTGCGAATCATGATCGGCTTATTTTGATGAACTGTAATTACCGAATCGTCATAACGCGAAATAATGTCGCGATCGTTTAAAAGGAAAGCGTCGGCGATACTGGCAAGACAAATTTTCGCTTCTTCATTTTTATACGCAATTGGTTCTTCGGTAGTATTACCGCTGGTTGCAACGATTGGACCTTTGAAGTCGCGCAATAACGCATGGTGTAGGGGCGTTGCCGGAAGCATGGCTCCAAGCTTATGATTATTAAAGCAGATATTAGGGGCAAGAGAAAACTCAGTTCTTTTAGTCAACAAAACAATCGGACTTTCTTTTGACAAAAGAAGTGTTTTTTCGACTTCATTTATATGGCAGTGTTTTTTTATCTGTTCCATATCTGAAAACATGACTGCAAAAGGTTTATGGGGCCGTTTTTTTCTTTTTCTCAGCTGCTTTACAGCGATCTGGTCGTAAGCGTCGCACAGAAGTTGGAAGCCACCAAGACCTTTGAGCGCGATAATTTGACTTGCATTTAAGAGCTCGACAGTACGTGCAAGAGCGGCGTCTTGCTTGTAAGCTCCAGGCTCGAGAAAGATTTGTGGACCACAGTTCGAACAAGCGTTAGGTTGTGCGTGAAATCGTCTGTCTAAAGGATCGTTGTATTCGTTTAAACACTCTTTGCATTGATTAAAGAGACTCATAGTGGTTGAGGCTCGGTCGTAGGGCAGTTCGTTTATGATAGTGAATCTGGGACCGCAACTTGTGCAATTAATGAAAGGATAGCGATAACGGCGATTGTTTGAATCAAAAAATTCGCTCAAGCACTGTTTACATGTAGCCGAATCACATGGTGGCAAGTTCGGAAATGAATTACTTTGTTTGTCTGTTTTGTTTTTTGTATGTTGGATGCAAAACTCGGTTTCACTCGTCAACGGGGTAATTTCAATTTTGTCGAATTTACTGATTTGGGCAAGTGGTGGCAAATTGTCCAGCATTTCTTCGCAAAATTGCTCAAGATTGTAATTGGAATGGGATTGTATCTCTATGCAAACGCCGTCGCAATTATTTTCGACAAAACCAGTCAGAGCATTCTTTCTTGCCAGATTGAAAATGAAGGGACGAAATCCAACCCCCTGAACTGTTCCGTTAATGTAAAAACGCCATCTTTTAGCCATCAGTCAATTATAGCTTTTCATCCTTTAGGTCGAGTGAACAAAACATGAAAAAGCGCATAATTGGATGGTTATTCAAAAAAGGAAAAATCACAGATGGTGTCGAGCATTACATCACCTTCTCTAAGGCCGCCTTCATATAGAGAAAAATGCGTATCTGCTGAAGAAGCCATGTCCCACATCAAATCAGGCGACAAAGTATTTATTCATGCTAACGCTGCCCATCCTCAGACTCTGGTCCAGGCAATGACAGCTCGGTCTAAAGAGTTATCCGGGGTGGAAATATTTGAACTTCTATGTCTGGGCGAAGCTCCTTACGCTAATGCAGAATACAAAGATTCTTTTAGAGTCCATTCTTTGTTTATAGGTTCAAACGTCAGAGACGCCGTAAACAAAGGACGGGGCGATTATATACCAGTTTTCTTAAGCGAAATTCCGTCCTTATTTTTAACAGGTCAAATTCCTCTTGATGTTTGTCTTGTCCAGGTTTCGCCTCCCGATTCGCATGGATATTGTAGCTTTGGTGTAGGTATAGACTGTGTTGTTGCTGCAAGAAAAGCAGCTAAGCTTGTGATTGCCGAAGTAAATGAACAAATGCCAAGAACGCTTGGACGTTCTTTTGTGCATTTTTCTAAATTCGATTACATTGTCGAAACTAATCGCCCGCTGCCAGAGCTGCCTGTAAGCGAACCAGACGAAATCGATAATAGAATCGCAGCCAATGTCTGTGGACTGGTTGAAGATGGCGCGACTTTGCAAATGGGAATTGGCTCGATACCAGATGCGGTGCTACGCTTTTTGAAAGATAGACGCAATTTAGGCATTCATACTGAAATGTTTTCAGATGGTGTGTTGGAGCTTATTGAGCTTGGTGCAATTACAAATGATCTCAAGAAAATTTTGCCTGGAAAAACAGCAACATCATTTGTGATGGGAAGTAAGCGTTTATACGACTTTGTAGACAATAATCCATCGGTCGAATTCCAGACCAGCGATTTTATAAATGACCCTTATATTATTGCTCAAAACGACAATGTAGTAGCTATAAATTCTGCTTTGCAAATTGACCTTACCGGTCAGGTTTGTGCCGATTCGCTTGGTACAAGACTTTATAGCGGATTTGGCGGACAGGTAGATTTTATTCGAGGCGCTGCACGCTCTAAGGGTGGTAAACCAATTATTGCTCTTCCGTCCACGGCAAAAGATGGAATGGTTTCTCGAATTATGCCGCATTTATCGCAAGGCGGAGGTGTCGTTACTTCAAGGGCAGATGTTCACTATGTAGTCACCGAATTTGGGGTCGCTCAATTGCATGGGAAAAATTTGAAAGAGCGAGCTAAGGCTCTGATTGCTATTTCGCACCCTAAATTCCAAGCATATCTTGAGGAGGAATGTCGAAAAATATCGTGGTTAAACTGAGTCACGCCAGCAGAAAATTCGATCGGTAGTTTTAGATAAGCTCTAAATTTCTATCGCTTCACCATATTTTGGTATTTCACAATTGAGACCGAACTTCTTTTCTATTGTGTATGCCAGTTCGTTAATTGCGTTTGTTTCACCATGAGTGAGAAAAACTCTGGGGTTATTTTTTGCCATAGGTTCAAGCCAGCGCAACAGATCATCTCTATCGCCATGTGCGCTGAAACCTTGTAAATTCTTGATTTCAGCTTTTACTCTCACTGTTTGACCAAAAATCTTTACTTCTTTGGCTCCTTCAACAAGTAATCTTCCGACCGAACCGCGAGCTTGAAATCCCACTACGATTACAAGAACATCCGGATTTTCTAGATTATTCAGTAAGTGGTGCATTATACGTCCTGCGTTGCACATTCCAGCTCCTGCAAGAATTATGCAAGGTCCATTCACATTGTTTAAAGCCTTGGATTCATCAGCAGATTGACAGAGTTTCAAACAATTCAAATCTGTTTTGAGTTGACCTGAAAGCTCTAAATTCTTTGACTCTTCATCCATTGATCCAAAGTGTCTAGACTGGATTTGAGTAGCTGCAATAGCCATTGGACTGTCTAGAAATATTGGTAGAGCTTTGATTTTCTTCTGACGAATCATTCGGGCTAGCTGATATAAAATTTGCTGTGCGCGGGCGACAGCAAAGGTTGGAATCAACACTTTCTGCTTGTGTTCTGCGGCATTTTTAATCAGCTCCTCAAACTCCTCGACTGTATAATCGTAAGCTTCGTGCGTTCGGTCGCCATAAGTTGACTCCATGAAAATGGTATCGGCGCTTGTGATGCGAGCTGGGTCGCGCACAATCGGAACATCCCACTGACCGAGATCGCCTGAAAAAACCAAATGTCTTTTGGTGCCGTATTGATTCACCACAAGTTCAACGCAAGCAGAACCAAGTATGTGACCCGCCTCGACTAATTGAAATTTGAGACCCGAAGCGATATCTTTCCAGTGGTTATACGACAGAGGATAAAAGGACTGACAGGTTTTAAATACATCTTCGCTTGTATACAAAGGCTCTAAAGGTGGCATGCTGAACTGGGCTCGATGCTCATTTTCTTTTGCGGTTTCTTCTTCTTGAATGTGAGCTGAATCTTTCAAAATTAACTCAGCTATGTCTGCTGTAGCCTCAGTCATATAGACAGGTCCTTTGTATCCCGCTTTTACAAGCAAAGGCAGGCGACCGCAATGGTCGAGGTGACCGTGGGTGAGGATAACTGCATCAATTTTGCGAGGTTCTATTGAGCGTGGTATGTAGTTTTTTCGCTCTATGCGTTTACTTCCCTGAAACATACCGCAGTCGATTAAAATCCGAGTGGTTCCGGTGTCGACTAAATAACACGAGCCTGTTACATCTAGAGCTGCTCCAAAAGCTGTTATTTCCATCGCTACCTCTTTGAAATCTGCCGCATGATACAAGTATGGGCAAATCCTATCACTTTACCTACGCTCAACAGGCTGATTGCTTGAAAGCTAAATCTACCACGCATACCTCGAAAGGATGATTCGAAGTAAGCTTTGAGGGTGAGGTAATTCTCTTTGAGAGTCTATTTAATAAGTAGAAGACTTAATGAGGGGAGGCTTGCTATGAAGCTTTATGTAGTGTATGACGATTCCAACCAGGCAAGCCAACAAGATCAGGCTTTGAGAGCCCTTTGTCTTGAAATGCAAAAACTGTATGCGGCAAGCTATTTGAAAACAATTACAATAGAACCCAATTCTCATGACGTTGAAAAATTTGTTCAGGCTATAACACTTCAAAAGGAGCATTCACCTAATGGTTCAATCTAAGCAAGAAGACTCAACTCTATCTGGTCAGGTACTTAATAAAGAAGAGTTGAGAAAACTTGATGCTTATTTTAGAGCCGCTAATTATTTGAGCGTGGGACAGATTTATCTTATGGATAATCCCCTTTTGAAAGAACCGCTCAAGCTGGAACATATAAAACCGCGTTTGCTTGGGCACTGGGGAACTACACCAGCGCTCAATTTTATTTATGCGCACATGAATCGGATTATCAAACGCGATGGTGTTAATGCAATATTTATCGCAGGACCGGGTCATGGCGGACCTTCTGTCGTGGCAAATACTTACTTGGAAGGCACATATTCCGAAATTTATCCTGCTATTGGCCAAAATAAAGATGGCATGAAAAAACTTTTCACTCAGTTTTCCTTTCCTGGTGGAATTCCAAGTCATGCAGCACCTGAAACACCAGGTTCGATTCATGAGGGTGGTGAGCTAGGTTATGCACTTGTCCATGCTTTTGGTGCTGTCATGGATAATCCTGATCTGGTGGCATGTTGTGTGGTTGGCGATGGTGAGGCTGAAACAGGACCTCTTGCTGCAAGCTGGCATTCAAATAAATTTTTGAACCCAGAGCGCGATGGTGTTGTCCTTCCTCTCTTGAATTTGAACGGATACAAGATTGCAGGTCCCACTTTTCTTGCGCGCCTACCCAAAGAAGAATTAGAAAGTTTGTTTCGCGGATATGGTTATGAACCTTTCTTTGTGGAAGGACATGAACCTGAAAAAATGCATCAATTGATGGCTTCCACTTTTGATACCATTTTTGAAAAAATAACTGCCATCAAAGAAGATGCAAGAAATAACGGATTTTCCAAAAGACCAATCTGGCCGATGGTTATTTTGCGCACGCCTAAAGGATGGACAGGTCCCAGTGTTGTTGATGGCAAAAAAATAGAAGGAACGTTTAGATCTCACCAGGTTCCACTGGCTCAGCTTGCTGAAAAGCCAGAACACATCAAAATGTTGGAAGACTGGATGCTTAGCTATAAGCCCGAAGAACTGTTCGACTCTAATGGTACTTTTAGACAGGAATTTGCTGAAATAGCACCCGAAGGACAATACCGTATGGGGGCCAATCCTCATGCAAACGGGGGACTTTTACTTAAAGATCTGATTCGGCCAAACTTTGTAGATTACCAGGTAGAAGTTCCCAAACCAGGTGAAACTATCGCTGAATCGACCGCTGTCATGGGCAAAATGCTTCGCGATGTTATGAAACTGAATAAAGACAATTTTCGTCTCATGGGTCCTGACGAAACATCTTCAAACCGATTACAAGCTGTTTTCGATGTAACACAAAGAGCTTTTACTGGTGAAATCCTGCCAGAGGACGACCACGTTTCGCCTGATGGACGAGTAATGGAAGTCTTAAGCGAGCATATGTGTCAGGGTTGGCTTGAAGGATATTTATTGACTGGACGTCATGGATTCTTCTCTTGTTATGAAGCCTTTATCCATATCATTGATTCAATGTTCAATCAGCATGCAAAATGGCTTAAAACCACACGAGACATTCCCTGGCGCAGACCAATAGCTTCGCTGAATTATTTGCTTACTTCGCATGTTTGGCGCCAGGATCACAATGGGTTCAGCCACCAGGACCCTGGTTTTATTGATCATGCTGTGAACAAAAAAGCAGATGTTATTAGAGTATATTTGCCTGCAGATGCAAATACGTTGCTTGCTGTAACAGACCATTGTTTGAAGAGTCGCAATCTCATAAACATTATTGTGGCTGGCAAACAGCCGGCACCACAATGGCTTGATATGGACCAGGCTGTGAAACATTGTTCTACTGGTATCAGTATATGGCAGTGGGCTAGTAACGACGAAGATGGTGAACCCGATGTAGTGCTGGCTTGTGCAGGCGATGTTCCAACACTCGAGACCTTGGCTGCTGTTGATATTTTGCGACAGCAAGTTAGTGATTTGAAAATCAGAGTGGTCAATGTTGTGGACTTGATGACCTTGCAGCCATCCACCGAACATCCTCATGGATTGACTGACCAAGAATTCGACTCAATTTTTACCAAAGATAAGCCAATTATTTTTGCTTATCACGGCTATCCATGGTTAATTCATCGTTTGACTTATAAGCGCAGAGGTCATGAAAATCTTCATGTGCGGGGCTATAAAGAGGAAGGCACCACCACTACTCCTTTTGATATGGTGGTTTTAAATCAACTCGATAGATTCAATCTGGCCAAAGATGTTCTAGACCGAGTGCCCAGGCTCGAATACCGAGCTGCGAGGATCAAGCAATTTTTGCGTGATAAACTTGTGGACCACAAAGAGTATATTACTCAGCATGGTCAGGACATGCCCGAGATAAGAGATTGGAAATGGCCATATTAGTTTTGAATGCAGGCTCAAGCAATATCAAAGCATCCATTTTTCAAACAGATAAAAACGGTCAGATAGCTCAAGAAGACCTGATCTGGTCAACAAAAGTCAATTGGCAAAAATCTGATTTAGACGACTGTCAAAGACAAATTCAAGACCTTTTAAGCTCGCTTCCTTTTAAGGTTGATGTGGTAGCACACCGTATTGTTCATGGTGGCAATAAACACGACAAGTCATGCTTGATCGACAAAAATGTGATCAAAGACTTGCAAGAGCTGGTCGAGCTTGCACCTTTACACGAGCCGGTAAGCATAATAGCAATTGAATGTGTCAGTAAAATATTGGGTGAATTGAAACAGGTCGCTGTTTTCGACACTGCTTTTCATAAAAGTATGAAACTTTCAGCAAAAGTATATCCATTGCCAATTGAATGGTTTGAAAAACTAAATATCCATCGCTTTGGTTTTCATGGTTTGAGTTATAAATATGTTTCCAAACGTTTGTCTGAAATTGAAAAGATTGAGCTGGCAAAATTAAACGCTATCATTTGCCATTTAGGTAATGGAGCTTCTCTTTGCGCGCTAAAAAACGGCTTGAGTGAATTTACTACTATGGGCTTTACTCCACTAGATGGAATTATGATGGGAACTCGAGCTGGTTCGATTGATCCGGGAATTATTTTGTATTTGCTCAAGCAAGAGAAATTTTCGGTCGAACAATTGCAAGAAATTTTAAATGAAAACTCCGGATTGAAAGGGATTTGTGGCGAATCGAATATGCAAGAAGTGGAAAAACTTGCTTCAAACGGTGATAAGCTTGCAGGTTTAGCGATTGATATCTATGTTGAAAAGCTGGCAAATGCTATTGCTTCTTTGTTCACTTACTTTGACTTTGTGCCACCAATAATTTTTACAGGCGGAATTGGTGAAAATTCCGCCTTAGTGCGTGAGCAAGTCTGTAGAAAACTGACATTTGCAGGCATTGTTCTAGATTTAGATCTGAACAATGCTCACAAATCAGATTGTGAAATTTCGTCGAAGCGCTCCTCGGCAAAAATACTGGTTATCCAGTCGAAGGAGGACTTAGCAATTGCCGAGGAGGCTCTGGGCTTTTAGCCGGACTGCTTCGATAAAAATCAAGCCAACATTGCCACCAGGTCCTCGGACGGCGTACCAATTGGTTTGAGCTTAAATTTCACAACTAATTCATTGAGCAATTCTGGACCAATAAATGCTGGAAGATTCGGCCCGATGCGGATGTTTTCTACACCCAGATAAAGCAGTGTCAGTAATACGGCTACTGCTTTTTGTTCGAACCAGGATAGCACCATAGATAGTGGCAGATCGTTTATGCCGGTTTCAAAAACTTCGGCAAGTGCCGATGCTACTTTGATGGCAGAATAAGCGTCATTGCACTGTCCCATGTCTAGCATGCGAGGTAATCCACCGATTTGATTGAATTCCTCTTTGTTGAATCTGAATTTGCCGCAACCAAGAGTCAGAATCAAGCAATCCTGTGGAACTTCCTCAGCCAGGTGAGTGTAATAGTTGCGGTTGAATTCAGCACCGTCACATCCACCTATCAAAAAGATATGACGTACAGCTTTAGATTTAATGGCGTCGATAACTTTGTCGGCGACAGACATCACTGCGTTTCGTCCAAATCCAATCAAAATGGTTTTTTCAGGTTCGGTTGTTTTGAATCCTTCTTCTTTCTTGGCTGCATTTATAAGTGGAGCAAAATCATAATCTTTGATTTTTTTTACTCCTGAAAAACCAACAGTATCCATAGTGAAGAGTCTGTCTTTATACGAATCGAGAGGTGGTTTTAAACAATTAGTGGTGAGCAGAATAGGACCTGGAAACTCAGCAAATTCTATATTCTGATTCTGCCAGGCGCCACCATAATTTCCGACCAGGTGTTTGAATTTTTTCAGACCTGGATAGCTGTTTGCTGGAAGCAACTCACCATGAGTGTAAACATTGATGCCTTGGTTTTGGGTTTGAACTAGCACTTCTCGCAACGATTCGAGATCGTGACCAGATACCAGGAGACATTTTCCTTCAACAGGAGTAATACGAACATTTGTCGGCTCCGGATGACCAAATGTACTTGTGTGTGCTTTGTCGAGTATTTCCATAGCGATAAAATTAGCTTCGCCGCATCGTACTACAAAGCTGAAAAGTGTATCTTTATCGTGTTCACTTTTACCGAGATATTCGAGTGCTTCGTCAATATAGGCAAAGATACGCTCATCCCAATAACCAAGCAAATAAGCATGGTGAGCATAAGCTGCAAGACCTTTTAGTCCGTAAGTTAAAAGCTCTTCTAGTCCAACTATGCTCGGATCCTCTTCGGTCATTCTTTGGGTGATTCTAAGTTTGGCTGCAAGCTCATATAGGTCAGCGATTTTAGTGGAACCATCCCATTCGGGCAAAAACGTACTTATCTCGGGTTCTATTTCGTGTCTTTTGCAAGCTGATACATAAGTACGTTTTGCGTTATCGAGTCCTTCTTTCAATTTCTTGATGTACTCGATATGTTCATCAGAGTCGAAATTGACATTGGTCAAGGTGACAAAAAGCATTTTTAAGATCAACGAATCGAGCGAAATGTCAGTCACGTTTAAACGTCTGCATTTACTTGTATAAGTCGCGATTTGTTTGCACAGAAAGACTATGACATCTTGTAGTCCAGCCGTTTCCGGAGTTTTTCCGCAAACGCCAAGCGTGGTGCATCCTGTTTGGTGCGCCGTTTGTTCACACTGATAGCAAAACATGTCCATTTTTAGTACTCCTTCTTGCTAGTGTGAATATGACAGATTTGAGTGTTTAGATTCCTCGTTCAAAAGACTGACTCGTTTACGCAAGCTCTATTCTGCCCCAATCATCCTTAAGGATGAAGAAGGAGATTTAATGGAAATGTATATTATGACCATAAGGCGGTTAGACCATATGTTGGACACACTGGCTATTCTAATTTTGTTATTTATCGTGATTAGCCCGCCAGTAATCTACATGTTGGACCGCTTGGGATTTGAGAGCGTGGATACAAATCGAAGATGAAGTCTTCGACGCCGCATCGGACAACATTTTTATTTAGTATTGCGCTCTCAACAAATTATATCGAATGAGCAGACAATTTTTTTGCTTGTGGTTTTAGCACCATCTTTGGTGCATCCATCAAGAGTTCGAATTGACCGGATTCTTCGTTGTAGGCAAAAACTTCACCAGTTTCTATTTTATAAGTCCAACCATGTAGACTCAATTGTCCTCTGCCCATTTTGGCTGCAATTGCCGGATGGGTTTTGAGCGATTCAAGCTGGACTAAAACATTCTCTTGCATAGCAATATTCAATTTGTCCGCATCAGCTTCATAAGGATAATTTTCAGAAATTATTCTGCGTGTTGCTTCGGCATGATTTAGCCAGTTGCACAAAGTCGGCATAGCTTTGATTTTTTCTGGGTGTAAAAGTCCTTTCATGGCACCACAATCGGTATGACCACAAACAATGATTTCGCTTATACCAAGTCCAGCTACTGCAAATTCTATTGTGGCACCTTCGCCACCATTAGCGGCACCATGAGCAGGAACAAT
Source organism: uncultured Candidatus Obscuribacterales bacterium (assembly GCA_964572515.1). Classification (GTDB taxonomy): domain Bacteria; phylum Cyanobacteriota; class Vampirovibrionia; order Obscuribacterales; family Obscuribacteraceae; genus Aved-18. Next base: position 614,716 of record CAZNEW010000001.1, read on the forward strand.
ATTTCCTGCGTTGCGCAAAATGAATAATTCGCCAGGCTCTGTTTGAGTGATCAAATTAGGATTGATTCTAGAATCGGAGCACGTGATAAAAAGAGCTTGAGGTTCCTGACCCCTTGAAAGTTTTTCGAATAGTTCTTTCTTGGAGGCAAAAATCTCTGATTTGAAATGGTGAATGCCTTTTATTAATTCTTTCATTGAGGGTCTCCAACCTATAAATATATCTGTTAATTATAAGTGAACCCCAGCAATTTGCTTTCAGAGTTGTTGAAGTGTTGATTGGATATCTACTAACTGGTTGTTGAAAATCTTCTTGGCTACGTCTAAAAGCTCGAAAATAGTATGGTCGCTGCATGAATAAAAAATGTTATTTCCTTGCTTGCGAGCGACGACCAGATTTTTGGATTTAAGTATTCTGAGTTGTTGCGAAACGTGTGGAAGTTCTACTTCAAGATGTTCTTTGAGTTCGGAAACGGTTAGTTCGTTATCACGTAATTCATCCAGAATTCTTATTCTCAACGGGTTTGCAAGGGCTTTGAAAAACTCGGCCTTGAACTGAAGAAGTTTTTCTCTCACTCGATATACTCCGCGTTTACCCATTTGAGTTTTAACCTGATTATAGCTAGTGCAATTCAAATTGCGTATAATGCTAATTGCAGACTTTAGCAATTGGTTGAATAGTGTAATGGATTTGTGATCAAAAAAATGTGGCGTTTTTTAATTTCGGGAATTCTTTTTATTGCATCAATTCTTGGAATTGCATTTTCAATCCATTCAATAGCCGAACCTGTGCATTGTTCGCTCAACTTTCCAATTTATCTTGGTTTGGCTCCAGTGAGTTTTGTCAGTGATACAACTAGCAGCATTTTTGCGATTTTACTTTTTGCTCTTTCATTAGCCTTTTCGATTTTCAGTCCTTCTTATCTTTCTAACAAAAATAAACACGAACTGCGCTTATTTTGGTGTGGCTCGATTTTGTTCATCGCATCGATGGCCGGAACACTTTTTTCGGGTAATGCCATTCTCTTTTTGATTTGCTGGGAAATAATGTCTTTGAGTTCTGCTGCTCTAGTTGCAAGCGAACTTCTTACCAAAAATACAGCCAAAGCTTCTTTGATTTATTTGTCTGCAACCAGAGTTGCAACAATGCTATTAGCTTTGGGATTTTTGAGTGCAAACAATTTATTCCATAGTTGGAATTTTGCAGACTGGCAATTAATGCGTCCTGAAGCATTGACTGCGGCTTTGTTAATAATGTTTGGTTGTTTTATCAAAGCTGGACTCTGGCCTTTTCACATCTGGCTTCCTTATGCTCATCCAGCAGCACCCGCTCCCGTTTCTGGACTGATGAGCGGTATTATGATAAAAATTCCAGTTTTTGTGCTTGTGCATTTGTTGTGTTCGAGAGAACCAACCAATTTTTTGATTCCAGCCTTCTTTCTTTTTCTCGGCTCTGTATCAACGCTTTGGGGCATGATATTTGCCCTTGTTCAAAACGATTTGAAAAAAATACTTGCTTATTCGAGCGTCGAAAATGTTGGATTGATAATGCTTGCACTAGGCGCGCATCTAGTCAGTCTTCAATTGCATATGGCAAGTCTGGCTTCTTTGTTTTTAATTGCAGCAATATTTCATACGTTTAACCATGGTGTTTTTAAATCATTGCTCTTTTTTGCTTCTGGCTCCATTTATCAAAAAGCGCACTCTACTAATCTCAATGACCTGGGTGGTCTTGCAAAAAGAATGCCTGGTACATTTCTGTTATTTTTGTTGGGGACGCTAGCTCTTTGTTCGCTTCCACCATCCAATGGCTTTTGCAGCAAGTGGCTTCTTTACGAAGGACTCTTTCAACTGATTAGTTCGACTAATGTGGCGATATCGATTTCTGCAATATTCATGATTTGTATTTTGATTATTGCCGGAGCGCTTTCTCTTGCCACTATGGCCAAAGTAGTATCTGTATCTTTTTCTGGAAGGACGCGTACCAAGCTAGCGCAACATGCCACTGAGTGCGGTGAGTCTATGATTGTCGGTCAAGGTGTACTTGCTTGTTTTTGTATATTGCTTGGACTATTCTCTGCGCCAATTTGCACTTATCTTACACAAGTGCTTAAGCAAGTAAATTTCAGTTCACCAGATATTTTCAAATTTACTATTCTTGGCGCATTATGCACTGGCATTGTTTATATCGCATTTTTGAAGCAGCCAAAACGAAGTTCAATTTATTCCACCTGGGAATGTGGTTTTGGTCCCCTGTCAAAACGTATGCAATTGACTCCTGGAAGCTTTAGCCAGCCGATTGCAGCACTTTTTAGCCCGCTTTTGAGATACCGAATTAACGCCGAAGTAAGCGGCAAAGACCGAAGACATTTTCCTGAAAAAGTGGTAGCAGAATCTACTACTCAATCAGTTTTAGAATCCAAAATTTACACGCCTCTGGTGCAAGCTGTCGCGGCACTAGGAAAACATATAAATCGATTGCAAGCCGGAAGTATTCACATCTATTTGTTTTACTTATTAATGACTTTGCTAATTTTGATAGTTTTGGAGCTGGTGAGATGAATATAGCTATCTACACAGTAAGCGCTTTATTGATTCCTTTTCTGCTCATAGGTTTTGTGCAGAAGATGAAGGCTCAATTGCAAAATAGAATTGGTGCGTCTTTATTGCAGCCAGTGTTCAACATTTTCAAATTATTTGGCAAAAATCAGATAATAAGTGAAGATGCAAGCGGCCTTTTTAGAGCAGGAATTCTCATAAACTTTTGCTGTTTTGCATATCTGATTTTGTCTGTTCCGTGGTTGAACTTTTCACCTGCCATCACAAACGTGGACATCTTTTTCTTTGTGTATTTGCTTGCAACTGCTCGATTTTTTTCGATTTTGAGTGCTCTAGATACAGGCTCGCCGTTTGGTGCATTTGCTGGTAGCAGAGAAGCTACTATATCCTTTTTGGTGGAACCTGCAGTGATACTTTGTCTTCTTGCACTAAGTATTCTTGCGGGCAGCTCGAATATGGAACGAATTTTTTCCTTTGTTTCGCAGACACAATTTCATAATCCAATTGTGTGGATATTTTCTGGTATCGGCTTATTTATTGTTGCTTTGATTGATTTATCGCGCATGCCTATTGATGATCCCACGACTCACCTGGAACTTACTATGGTTCACGAAGCCATGACTATTGAAGCTTCCGGAAGAAATTTAGCATTGAGCGAAATTTCATATGCGTTCAAACTTGCAATAACTTTTGGTCTTGCGTGTCAATGCTTACTTCATGGAATTTACTTTTGGCTTCCAAATAATCAATGGATTATTTTTGCTTTGAGTATTGTCGGTATGTTTGCATTAGGTCTTTTATTAGCTTTACTTGAAACTGTTCTTGTAAAACTAAAATGGACTAAATGTCCAGATTTTATTGCTTACGCTTTGACTATGGGTTTATTTGCCTGTATCGCGGCATTGGGAGTTCGTGCATGATTTTACAAGTAATAATTCTGGCTTCAGCAATCATGGCCATTTTGATGGCGGGTACTGGACAAATCAGATCCAACATCATGTTTTATTCTTTTCAAACTTTATGTCTAGCTTTAGCTGCTTGTTTCTGCGCTTCAATTGAGCACCAGTATAAACATTACATTATTGCTCTGGCCATTTTCTTGGTTAAAACAATCGGGTTGTCTGTGTTTTTGTTTTGGCTCACCAAAAGAATTGGTGCTGTCAAAGATCCTGGATTATACTTGCCTTTGCCCATAGCCATGCACTTGAGCGTAGTATTGCTTGTTTTTGCACAAATCCTTTCCAGTCATTTGCCGCATTTGAATCAATTGCAATTTCTTGCCATTGGTGGAACCGCTGGAATATCTTTGATTTTGACCGGGATTCTTTTTATGCTAACGCGAAGACTGGCTATCAGCCAGGTTTTAGGTTTCTTGACGATGGAGAATGGCATTTTTCTTTTTGCATTGACTCAATCGAGCGGCATGCCTTTATTTATTGAAATGGGCATATTTCTCGATGTTTTTGTAGCGGTCATGATTGCTGGCTTAATAATTTTCAGAATCAAACATAGTTTCGAACATATTGATGTAACCCTTTTGACTTCGCTTCGAGACTGAGAGTGAGGATTTGATTTGAATCAAGAATTACTAATTTTCAGTTCTTTTGCGATTCCGCTTATTGGCGCAATTCTCTGTGTTTGTTTAGCGGGAAATCGCTGTGTTGGCAAAATAGCCGTAAGCGCGTCTTTTATGAGTTTGGGATTTCTTTGTGCTGCACTGATACCTTTTTTGATCGATGCCAAAGAGATTATTCAATTACCTTTTGGTTTTATGTGCGAAAAACTGCAAGCTTTATTTTTATTGCTTACAAGTCTTGTTGTAACGCTTGCATTGATGCAGTCCAATTTGTTTTTTGAAGGTGAACTCAAACAGGAAAATACTAATTTAAGGCATGTTTCCTGGTTCTATTCGTTTTCTTTGCTTTTCATGCTTGCAATGATGTTCGTGTTTATTTGCGATAATCTTGGTGCTTTATGGATAAGTGTCGAAGCAACATCTTTACTTTCGGCAGGGCTTGTATATTTTTCGCGCTCTAAACATGCAGTAGAGGCCACGTGGAAATATTTAATTATTTGTAGTGTGGGTATCGCCTTTGCACTTCTTGGAACCATTTTCATTTTTTCGTCCAGTCAATACGGCGCAATTGAAGGTGGTTCTTTGTGCGTTTCACAGCTGAAAATGGTTTCTGCCAAACTGCAACCGTTGCTTTTGAAACTAGGATTTTTATTTTGTCTTGTGGGCTATGGTACCAAGGCTGGTGTTTTTCCTCTGCATAGTTGGCTTCCAGATGCACACTCAGAGGCACCTGCACCAGCTAGTGCAATGTTATCGGCGTCTTTGTTGAATTGCGCTCTTTTTGCTATTTATAAAATACTTGATATTACGACCTTCTCTGCTTGCGGAGTATCGTGTCACGAGGTTTGTTTGTGGGCTGGAGTTATAACTGTTATTGCTGCCTCGTTGTTTCTGGTAAAACAGCACGGACTTAAAAGACTCTGGGCATATTCGAGCATAGAAAATGTTGGTCTCATGATGGTAGCGATTGGCTTTGGCTGTGCACCAATTTTCTTCTTGCAGGCGCTTAATCACAGCATAGTCAAAGTGTCTCTTTTTTGTACTGCCGGTAATATAATTCAGCTATTTGGCACTAAAGAAATTGCGCATATAAATGGTCTATTAAAGCGCTCTCCGCTTGATGCCATATTATTGTTGGCTGGTGCCATGGCTGTCACTGGAACGCCACCGTTTGGAACTTTTATAAGCGAGTGGATGCTTTTATCTTTGAGTTTTGAGCGTCACTATATCCTTGTTGCGGTGCTTGTTTTAGTTGCTCTTACAATTGCATTCGTCGCTATTTCATACCATGTGGGGCGAACACTGGTAGGAGGAAAAATTGAAACGAATGGCGATACCATGAGCATTAAATTCAGTCTCATTCCCGGTCTTTTGATTTTACTTTCTATATCACTTTGCTTTTTGATTCGCCCAGATATTTTGGGAGTTCTCAAATGATTCCTGAATTAGTACAACTAGATTTTTCTCGTGTTCAGTCTTATGTGAAGTCTTTCCTTGAAAGAGAAAACACTCGTGTTGGTCTTATGACCTCAATTTCTGGCAAAGAAATAGTTCTGTTGCTGCTTGATCCTCTAAACAATCGAAGCGAGCTTGTGTGCTCCAATTTAAAGGAAAAAAGTTATAGCTCTCTTGCCGGACAAATCCCCCAATTACATTGGTTTGAACGTTCAATTAAAGACATGTTCGATTTGACACCAATGAATCATCCAAGACTTCGAAGTAATTTTGTCCAAAATTCTTTTGATCCTACTCTAGTTCCACTTGCTAAAGATATTGCCAAAGACACAGATAATTCCCAAAGGAATTTTCGATTCATGAAGGTATATGGCGATGGAATTTACGAAGTGCCTGTCGGTCCTGTTCATGCGGGCATTATCGAGCCCGGACATTTCAGGTTGAGTTGTCTTGGTGAATATATTCAGAATCTCGAATTGAGATTTGGTTTTTTGCATCGAGGATTGGAAAAAAATATTTTAGAATTGCCGTGGCAAAAAATGCGTTTTGCTGCCGAAGCCGCCTCAAGCGATACTGCTTGTGCTAATGCGCTTGCACATTCACTGGCTATAGAGTCTTTATTACAAATAGAGATTTCAAAACAAGACAGCTTGTGTCGAATCGTCGCACTTGAGATCGAGCGAGCAGCTATGCATATCTTTGACCTTGGAGGAATGGCGCTGGACCTTGGTTGCCATGGAGTCGCTGCTACTTTATCGAGACTTAGAGGAACAGCTCTTGGAGTGGCTGAACAATTGACTGGCTCTCGTTTTATTCGAGGCTATGTAAAGGTAGGTGGTGTGAGAAAACGCTCGAAACCAGATTTTCAGGCATTGCAAAAAACGATTGAGTCTTTGGATGCTGAATGTCATTACATAATCAACTGGTTTTTAGATAACGCTCAAGTCTCAGAGCGCTTGAGTCAGGTGGGAAAAGTCTCGCACAATTTAGCACTCGACTTTGGTTTTGTTGGAGTAGTTGCAAGAGCCAGTGGAATTACCAGTGATGTGCGCAAAGAGTTTGCAAATAATTTTTTTCCTGGCGACGTGCACAAAATAGCAATCGAATCAACTGGTGATTGTTTTGCGCGAACGAGAGTAAGAGCAAAAGAACTTGCAAACAGTTTCGATATTCTAAAGACAGTGTTTCTGGAGCTAAACGAACTTAGTTTTGATTCTGGTGCCGAATCATTTTTACCTGGAAAATTGCCTGGTAATAGTATTGCATTTGGTATTACAGAAGCTTTCCGAGGAGAATTGATTCATTTCATAAAAACAGATGAGACCGGAAAAATAGAGCGATACGCAATTAAAGATCCTAGTTTCAACAACTGGACCGGCATGGCTATTTGCGCCAGGGGGAATTTATTGGCGGACTTTCCTGTTTGCAATAAAAGTTTTGCCCTTTCTTATTCAGGACACGATTTGTGAGGTGTCATGCTTAGACTGCTAAATCACATACTTAAAACAGGGTGTAAGTCGCAAAATGACTTGTATCCCGACCTACCAGCCTATGCTCAAGGATTTCCCAGTTTTGACGATAGAGTCGAGTGTAAAGGTGGTTGCGACGAGTGTATCGATATTTGTCCCACAAATGCAATTGAGAGTAATAGCTCCAGCATCAAACTTGATCTTGGTGCGTGTATCAATTGTGGATTATGCATAGAATCATGCTCTTCTGGTTTGATTCAAAATTCGCTAAATACCAAAACAGCAAGAGTAAGTCGCGAGCAGTTGGTTTTGCCTCAACAAAAAATTGAGCAGGAGCGGACTCAAGCAGGCATCTTTAAAAAATCGCTCGCGGTGCGTGTAGTTTCCACTGGCTGCTCTGCTTGCGATCTTGAAATTGGGGCAGCTTTTAATCCCATTTTTGACGCAGCACGCTTTGGTGTAAGTTTTGTCGCTTCGCCGCGCACTGCCGACGCTTTACTGGTTACTGGACCTTGTCCCAAAGGAATGCAGGAGGCGCTACTGCGAACTTACGAAGCAATGCCTGGGCCCAAGCTCGTTATTGCATGCGGATCCTGTGCTATTTCGGGCGGTTTGCATAAAAATGGATATGCTCAAGCAAATGGGCTTGAATCCTTGTTGAAAGTCGATGTTTATATACCCGGCTGCCCACCCCATCCTTGGAGCATAATTCATGGATTGCAAACCGCGATGAATCTTAAGACTTCATGACATCTCCGTTTTTAATTGTGCTGGTTTGCGAGATAATCTGGTTATGAAACAAAGAATTATTAGTGGTTTGATCGTTGCGGCATTTTTGTCTTCTTTTGCCTTGCAAAAGGCTAGTGCTTCTCAGGCAATATTCAATGATCTGAGCAACCAGGGAATTGAATATTACAAAAAAGGCAAATATAGAGATGCTGAGCGCTTGTTTCTTGAAGCCATAGAGGAAGCCGGTAAATCCACTGGTAAAGACGATAATCTTTATGTTGGTCTGACTAATCTTGCGGGTTTATACAAGATGCTGGCCAGGTTTTCAAACGCTGAACCCGTTTACAAACGCGCCATGCTTATTCAAGAGCGCGATTTTGGTCCGGACCATATAAAAGTTGCTATTGCAACAGACAATTATGCTGACCTTTTGATGCGCCGAGAAAAATATAAAGAAGCGGAAGAATACTATCGCAAGAGCCTTTCTATCCGTCAAAAAAAATTACCAGCAGGTGATAGTGAAATCGGAAAAAGTATGGTCAATCTGGCAGAAGCGCTTGAGGAGCTAAAAAGCTATGAAGAGTCGGCTGCCCTTTATCGCAAAGGTATTCCTATATTGCAAGATAAGCTTGGTCCCAACGATTTTTATGTAGCCAAAGCACTGAATCAGTTTGGAACACTTTTTAAGAAGCAAGGTAATTTGGAGCAGGCAGAACCGCTTTATTTGCGTTCGATGGCTATTTACGAAGCTAAGAGTTCTAACCAACCCAACATAGCATCAGTAACCAAAAATCTTGCTGAAGTCTACCGAAAGCAAGGAAAGTTTGCTGATGCCGAAGAGATGTACAAAAAAAGTATTCTTATTCGTGAGAAGGCTCTTGATCCAAGACATATAAGCATTGCTTATGTGCTTGAAGAATATTCTGCAATGCTTAAGGAGATGGGCAGAATCGAAGAAGCCGCTTTGATTGACGAGCGAGTTAACGCCATCAAAGTACTTTACGGTGAGACCGTTCCAGCGCCAGAAAAGAAAAAATAACAGCTTGGCGAGTGGCTTGTAATAAATTTGCTTATTGTTTTGTCGATGGTGTTAGTAGATATTGATATCTAATTGTCGTATCTAGATTGGCAGGCACCACATCAAGCTTTTAATACAAGCAATCTCCACGTGTTTGCTTTTGTTTTTTCTCAGTCTGCCTTGTGCGGCCTTTGAATCACAGGCCTTTACCGGTAAAGTGATTGGTATCGCTGATGGAGACACAATAAAAGTTTTGCATAACCATTCTGTGGTTTCTATAAGACTTAAAGGTATTGATTGTCCAGAAAAAAGACAACCTTTTGGCATGAGGGCAAAACAATTTGCTTCGAGCCTTTGTTTTGGTCGTGAGGTGACGATTTCAGAGGGGAAGCTGGATAAATATAAAAGACTGGTTGCAGATGTCATACTCGAAGACGGACGAGTTCTGAATCGCGAGCTTGTAAGAAGCGGATTTGCCTGGTGGTACAAGCAGTATTCGCCTCACGACGAGGTTTTGAACCGGCTTGAAGCCGAAGCTCGCCAGTCTAAAATAGGGCTCTGGTCTCAGCCTCATCCAGAGCCACCCTGGCTTTTTCGAAAAGAGAAAAAACGAGTTCTGCTTGCAGGTGATGCTAAAATTTAGCGATGGCTACAAGGCGCGGAAATTCTAATCAGTCCAATGATGGTTCGATCTGGTTCATCAGGTTGTTCGCGCTCATGTGGAACTCTTTTCTAATAATCATAATTGTGTCTCTTTTTACTAAGGGAACTGCCACTCTGGATTGGAAAATGCTTTTCTTGCTGCCTTTTGTAGCTGTTGGTGTTTTTGTGGCAGTATTGAGTTTCAAGCCAAAAATGTTATTGGGGCTTCCAAGTAATGCTTCTGGACTGCCCGTACTTGAATATGAAAGTAAGTCTGGCAACCAACAATTGAAGCCAGCAAGCACTCCTACTAAAAATCTTGGGTTGTCGCTATTCTTTTGCATCTTTTGGAATGGAATTGTTGGGGCATTTGTATTTTTCTTGGTCCGAGATTGGATGGCAGGGCACCAGCAGTGGTTACTTCTTCTTTTCCTGTCTCCATTTGTTCTAATCGGTCTTTTGATACTCTATGGAGTATTTCATTCTTTTCTTTCTCTCTTCAATCCACGCACCAGCCTGAGTTTAAGTACAAATATACTGAAACCTGGACAAACTGTGACAGTTCGGTGGTCGTTTCAAGGTAATGCAGAGCGAATAGAAAGTTTGAAAATTACACTTCAGGGAAGAGAAGAGGCTGTTTATACTCGTGGCACCTCTACTTACACAGACAAGAATGTTTTTTTGACAATTCCGATCATTGAGACTAAAAGTAAATCTACATTGAAGAAGGGCTCTGCAAGCATTACTATTCCAGAAACCGCCATGCCTAGTTTTGAAGCTCAGCACAACAAAATAATATGGTCGATTCATGTTCAGGGCGAGATTCCAAAGTGGCCAGATATTCAAGACGAGTTTCCCATCTCAATTTTTCCCCTTGGTCAAAATGAGATCCGAGCAATTCAAGATAGTAGGAAAGACGATGATTGAGGGCGGAAATGCTTGAAATAGTTTTAAATGATAATAGAAAACGCTTTCTGCCCTTTGAAGTAATCGAAGGCAAAATCAAATACGATTTGAGCCGACCGTCAAAAGAAATTGCAGTAGATCTGGTTTGGACCACTATGGGAAAAGGCACCACAGACAATTACAGAGCCGATACTGCTGTTATTTCGACAATGGGTAGCAATCGCGGTGAAGGACATTTTCGTCTCAACGCACCAGCTGGTCCATATAGTTTTTCGGGAAAACTGGTTTCGATTATTTGGATGATTTCTTGCGGAACAGAAGACGATAAAGAAATTGCCGAAAAAGAAATTATTATTTCTCCAGTCGGACGTGAGGTTGTAGTCTAGCTTCTAGACTACAATTTCCAAAAGCATTTCTAAGAGTGGAATCTGATATTTTTGCACGTGTCGCATTGCTTGCTTAATCGAAAAGAAGCGAGCACTTCTAATTTCGTTGTTGGCGCGCGGAATATGTCGCCCTTCAAGCTCTCCCATGTAGCAATGCAAAAGTTCGCGTTTCTCTTTCTTGACCCAGCCCAATTTCTGTAGTTTTTTAGGTGCCTGCAAACTGGTTTCTTCTTTGAGTTCTCGCTTGGCTGTCTTTTTGGGACCTTCTTTTGGTGTTACTCCACCCTTGGGGATACTCCAGTTTTTGCCGTTGTTGACTAACAAGACTTTTATGTCTCTTTGGTTGGCTCTGTACAAAAGCACTCCGGCTGTTAATTTCATGAGTGAGTATCCTCCTTCTCATGACATTTTATAGCTTACAGCTTTGCAAGCAAGCGGTGACAGATAACAACGCATATACATTGTCTATCTAAATACAAAAAATTAATCTGAGCTGCTCTCTGTCGCTTGTTCATCCTCTTGAGCAGAAGGTGCCGGACCTGAAGCATTTTGTGGTGCAAACATTATAGCTGCGGCTTTTTGAGCGATTTGATAAATAGGAGGTTTGCGTAAATTGGAAAGCGAAATTATTGCTGAGTTACTCTCTGGAAAAATGATTATGCTAGATGCGACACCAGGTGTTCCGCCATTCATCGCGACCACATACTGACCACCCATTTTTTCCTTTTTACCAGCGCTCCAACCAAAGGCCCATGGCGAGGGCGCACCGGTGGTAAGCGGCGGACGAGTGTACCACATAGTTTGATAGGCTTGTGGAGAAATTATTTTGCGCGACATCAAACCAAATACATAGCGAACCAGATCGTCAGACGTGCTTGCAAGCATTCCAGCCGAAAAGCTGACTTCTGGATTCTTGTATTCAATCTGGCGTAATGGTCCTTTGCCATTGTTGTCGCCATATGCGGTTGCAACAATGCCATACTTGCTCATAATCACTGTGGTTGCCGTATTATTCATTTGTAGCGGGTTCAAAATTGTTTCGCGCACCACTTCAAGATAATCTCGTTTTGTCACATTGGTTATGACAGTTCCAAGCAATCTGTAACTAAAATTAGAATAGAGATATTGTGAGCCTGGCTCGAATTGAAGCGGCATTTTGTCCAGGATAGGAATCTGATTTCGCCACTCGACTTCTTGAGGAACTACTTTAGGCACGCCTGCAGTCATAGAAGCAAGCTGTCTGATTGTAAGATTCTGGTACTGAGGTGAAAGGTCGCGGACGTATTTTGAAAGCGGATCATCTAAATTAACTAGACCTTTGTCCACCAGCGAAAGCAGTGTCAATGCTGTGAATGTTTTAGTCAAAGAAGCTAGACCAAATACAGTCTGATTAGTTACAGGACGTGTCTGGCTTACATCAGCATATCCATATGGTTTTTGAAAAACTACTTTGCCGTTTTTGATTATGGCTAAACAATAACCGGGCATATTCAACATTTGCATGCGCTCTATGACCATCTGGTCAACTGCTGCAAGCTTTTGATTAAGCTCATCATTTTGAGTTTGTGCTTGTTGGTTTGAATTTGCGCTTTGAGCAAACGCAACTGTTGCAGAAAAGCCCGTCAAGCTGGCAATCAAAGCTATTGCCGCAATTTTTGAATGAAAACGCATTCAAACACCAATTTCTAAGGAATCGGTTCATTTTAGCAAGCTCACTTCAGAGCGTCGAGGTCCCACGCGCAAAATGGCGATTTGCGAATTTTAAGTAGTCTATTCATCTGGCGTTGCATCTCGTATTGTACTTTGTTGCAAAGTTCGTGACGCACACCAGGGTCGTCAGCCGACTCAACTGGATAGTTGAAACAAATTGGTTCACCTACCTTAATCAACATTCGAACAGGTAGAGGAATACTGCTTACTGTAAAAGGCATAAGAGGGTGAGTGGGGGTTAGCGGCCAATAAGGCATGTGCATGAGTTTGGCTATGGGTTTCATGTTTGCAAGAAGCGGATAAATCTCGTCACCACCTATGGTGGTAACAGGAACAATACATGCACGAGTTTGAATTGCGGCTTTAACAAAGCCCGAGTCGAAGTGGCGCAATCGGTAACGTTGAGCATAGTTTTTTCCTGTGCCTCTTGGTCCTTCGGGATAAAAGAATGTGAGTTCATCATCACCTAATAATTTTAGGGCCGATTCGTATCTTGCAGGCACGCCACCGATTCCACGCAAGAAGGAACCTAATCCTTTTGGTGCAAGCAGACTATCATGCACCAAGATACGCACGCGTCTGGGGTGAGGATGATAGTTCAGCACAGCCGTGGTGAACAAAAAGGCATCAATAGGCAATACACCAGAGTGATTGCCTACAAGCACCACCGGACCCTTGCTTGGAATATTTTCTATACCGATTGCTTGAGCCTTGAACCAATCTTCATAAAGAAATCTTGAAAAGAACTCGGTCCGTTTGAGAATATTCAAATTCCAACCGAATTCGTCTTTTGGATCATTTCCATTTTGATCGACGTTGTAAAACTCTTTGAACTCGCCTTTCCAGGCGTGTTTGTTGCGTTGTTGTATAAGGGCTCTTTTCTCTAATTCGTGCATGGTACCTGATATCATCCTGTTTTACGTTGGCTGAGAACATCGGATTCCATTTTCAGAAGTCTCATTGCATTGATTGATGTGACTTGCTGAAACTCGCTTGGACTAAGAGCTTTACGCACTTCTTTGAGTGCCTGCCACTGTTGAAACAGCGGAAAATCAGAGCCAAATAACACACGGTGCGCACCCAGTTTTTAACCGGGTGAAATTTTTCCATCTATAAACCTGTTCTAGTTAACTGTTTATCTACAGTTCATTTAGCACAGGGGGGTATTTTCAAGCGGATCCATTTAGGGTTTGGCACCGGCGAGTGTTTTAATGTTGGATTCGGGACACTCTTTCATCAACTTCTTTGCTTCCAGGGCATCCTTTTGTGCCAATGCCTTTTGACCTAGAGCTTCGAGAACTTTGGACCTGTTCTCGAAACACTGCGCTTCTACCATATAAGAATAAGCCTTATCTGTATACAAAGCACGTTCCCCGCTCAGCATCGGGATGATTTTGTCATAAAGTCCAAGTGCCTTTTTGTATTCTTTGGCATCTAGAGCCGCTTGAGCGGTCCTTCTTAGATCGACTGAGGCGAGCGGTTTATCTGGGTTTTTATAAATAGATTTGCGTGCTTCTTTCAACTTGTGAGAAAAACCCACTAAAGCCTCATAGAGCTTGGGATTTAACTCTTTTATCTTAAGTAAATCAGCCTGAGCTTTGTCCTTTTGTCCCGAGCGTGCAAGCGCCGATGAGCGTATGAAGTAAGCTTCTTCGTTCTTTGGATTGGCTTTAATATAATTGTCTAGAAATTTGATGGCGCCAGGGTAGTCTTTGTTTTTCATCAAGTCCTGGGCGGGTTTCAGGTCTTGTTCGGCAGCTGTGGCGCCAGTGGAGGCAATAAGACTAAAAAGACACAAAGACAATGAGATTAGGATTTTCATGAAAGCTGCCAAGGTAAGTAATTCTTTGTTAGTATAACAGGAAGCTTGCATGAGGTTATTTTCCGTGTCCTCTGAGTCCGCTCAAACTGATCCGTACCAGAAGCGATTAGCCAAACTGGCTGAAAATTTCAATAAGCTCAAGTCTGATGATACCGCCTATGATATCGTACAAAAGGCGCTCGAAACCAAACCTTTGACCATGAATGACGAGTGGGAGATTCATGAAAAATTGACTGCTGGCGGTTCCGACTCGCCCCAATACAAAGAACGTTTGAAGCGCGGTTTTATTCCTCTAGCCATAAACAAAGCATTTACTTACTCATATTTGAACATTCCACTTATAGATTTAATCGAGCCTCTGATTGAAAGCCTCGATTTTGCAGCTAATTCAATAATCGAAGTGGTTGACCATCCAGCGCGATTGTCTTTTGTAATTGAAGAAGTAATAGAGCGTCGAATGTCTATGCTTCTTGATGAATTTGATTTGGAATTGGTATCACCAAAAGAATTGCAAGAAATGTTGTCCTCGGGACGCAAAAGCGATGCCGAGATGATAATGAGTACGCTTGATGTGTTGGAACGAAAAGCACTCGAACGACATTTAAATGGCGACTCGCTAGAGTCGATTCCAAACACTTCGATTGAACTCTATGAGAAAGCTTACGCTAGCGCCTTGAAAAAATTGCGCCGCCCTAAAATATCATAAATACACGAGACAGTCTGCTTTTCTGTATAGCGCTTTCGCGGACACTTGTTTGCGCTCAATATTTGCTACCTAAATAAATATTGGCTCAATCGAAATTTGACTTGGAGGTTCGGATGAAGGCTCTAGTATTTAAAGGCATAGGAAATGTACAGATTGAAGAAAAAGACGATCCAATTTTGGAAAATCCAAGTGATGCAATCATAAAAATTCAGACTACTTCAATATGTGGAACCGACTTGCATATGGTGAGAGGCACCATGGCTGGTATGAAAAAGGGAAAAGATTTAGCACGTTAAAACTGATTGGAAATATGTGTGCTACCCAATCTTTATCTAAATTCTAATGGGAAGTTTGTTATGAAAGAAGGAGCAATCGTTCGGTTACTTGTGGGAGTGCTGTTACTTGCTGGTTTATCTTCTTATTCTTTAGAGGCTAAAGAAGTTTCTGACCCAGAGAATGAAAAGACTAAGTCGAGCGAAATAAAAGTTTCCAAAGTAACTGATTCACAAGAACCACAGCGTGTGAATGATGTAAAAAACAAAGAACAAGTGGATGGCGATGAAGCCGTAGGCGCTCAAAAGAAGGGATTTCAGCTAGGTGACTTAAATCCAATGCGCTGGATTTTCAAGCCTGTAACCGATATGCAAGAAAAAGTTGTGCATCTGGAAAAGCAGATAATTAGGCTTGAAGGACCCATATCTGGACTGCAAAAACCAATGGTTGAGGTGCGCGGCAACATGGTTGAAGTCGAAGGACAACTGCATGGGGTTAGCGGCAACATGAGCTCGGTCGATAAACGTCTTAGTCACGTCGAAAAGCAACTGGACAAAATGTATCAACCAATCGTCGAACTGAAAAAACCTGTACAAGATTTAGCCGGACCAATTAAAGGGTTAAGAGAACAGCTCAATATGATTTTGACTGCTGTACTTGTTGTGGGTGTCATGATCTGCGTGGGAACACCTGTGGTGGCACTGTTTGCCTTCAGATACAGAGTGCAGATTATGAAAATGCTTGGCGGTGAGCATAATGCCCAGAGAATGGCAGAGGATACTGGCGATTCTAGAAGAGAGTTCAAAAAGGACGCTGTTGCAAGTTCGTAAGCGCACTCTCGTCTCAAAGAATCTTCACGAACTAAAGATAGGTCATGAAATTGAGAAAAGCTCAGAATGCACTATTGATGATAGACGTTATAAACGATCTGGAATTTGAGGGTAACGAAGGCTTACTGCAAGCCGTACCAGATTTGATCAAAAATTTGAAACCGCTTGCCGAATTTTTTAGAGCGAAAAACATTCCGGTTATTTATCTTAATGACAATTTTAATAACTGGCGTTCTGATTTTGCCGAACTTGTCGAATACTGCACAAGTAAAAATGTAAATGGAAAAGAACTGGCTGAAAATCTGCGTCCTACTACAAAAGATTTCTTTATATTGAAGCCGATGCATTCAGGTTTTTATGGCACGCCCTTGCATATTCTTTTGCAAAGACTGAAAATCAAAAATCTTTATTTGAGTGGTATCGCGGCTGACATTTGTGTTCATTACACCGCAAACGATGCTTACATGAGAAACTACAAAGTGAATATTGTCTCTGATTGTGTTATTGCAAACACAAAGCAAGATACAAAATATGCCCTCGATAAAATGAAACGTTTGCTTAAGGCTCCAATTCTGACTGCCGATGAAGTGAAGAAAATCATCGACAAAGTCAGTAATGACACCGACGAGTGATTGGTGATAAAAACGACGTCCAAAACGACTTCTCGTGACAACGCTCCTGCTATGTTTGATCTGTATCATCAGGGAGGGCTTTCCATGTTCAAAAGCGCCATATCAATTTGTTTGGCTTCGTCATTTTTGGCTTCTACAGTAAGCGTTTGCACTCAACTACAAGTCAGTGCCAAAGACAATCAAAATATGGCAGTTCAAGTGCCTGGCGATAAAGGTACACAGGCTGTAGGCAATGCACCAATGCTCAAGGGAGCTGCTGGTGAGACTCATCAGACTGCCGAAGGCAAGTTGCCTACAATGACTACGCAGCAAGGCACACCGATATCTGACGACCAGAATTCACTGAAGGTCAATCCTCGCGGTGGGATGCTGATGGAAGATTTCGTTTTTAGAAATAAGATATTCCATTTTGACCATGAGCGTATTCCAGAGCGAGTTGTGCATGCGCGTGGATTTGGTGCCCACGGTTATTTTGAAAATTATAAATCGCTCGCCGATATCACCAAAGCTGATCTTTTCCAAAGAGCAGGCGAGAAGACCCCAGTATTCGTGCGCTTCTCTACCGTGGCTGGAAACAAAGGCTCGGTAGATCTGGCCCGCGACGTGCGCGGGTTTGCAACTAAATTTTATACAAAAGAAGGCAACTGGGATCTGGTTGGAAATAATATTCCTGTTTTTTTCATCCAGGACGGAATGAAGTTTCCAGACTTAATTCATGCTGCAAAAGACGAGGCAGACAGAGGATTTCCACAAGCTCAAACAGCTCACGACACTTTCTGGGATTTTATATCACTCTCGCCTGAGTCGATGCACATGGTAATGTGGATTATGTCGGATAGAGCTATTCCAAGGTCGTTTAGATTTATGGAAGGTTTTGGAGTTCATACTTTTCGCATGGTAAACGCCGACGGCAAGAGCACTTTCGTTAAGTTTCATTGGAAGCCAAAACAAGGCATGCAATCGGTTGTCTGGAATGAGGCTGTAAAAATAAATGGCGCCGACCCAGACTTTCATCGTCGCGATTTATGGAATGCCATCAAGCAAGGTAACTATCCGGAATGGGAATTAGGACTGCAAGTCTTTGACGAAGAGACTGCTAAGAGTTTCGATTTCGATGTTCTTGACCCGACCAAAATAATTCCTGAAGAAATTGTTCCTGTGAGAAAGATAGGTAGACTCGTGCTTGATAGGACGGTCGATAATTTCTTTGCTGAGACCGAACAGGTCGCTTATTGTACGCAGAACATAGTTCCTGGAATCGATTTTTCAGACGATCCACTGCTTCAAGCGCGAAACTTTTCGTATCTTGATACTCAGTTAAAACGTCTGGGTTCGCCTAATTTCACTCAACTGCCTATAAATGCTCCGCGTTGTCCGGTGTTCAATTTTGAGCAGGACGGGCACATGGCGATGGTTAATCCTAAGGGCCGAGTGAATTACGAGCCAAACTCTTTTGGTGGTCCAAGAGAAAATCACGATAAAGGTTTCAAAACATTTCCAGCCATAATGACTGGCGAAAAGACTAGATTGCGCTCTGAAACATTTGCTGACCATTACAGCCAGGCTCGATTATTCTATAAGAGCCAGACGGCGGTGGAGCGTGATCACATTGCTGATGCACTTGTTTTCGAACTTTCTAAAGTAGAGAAATTAGCTATTCGCGAGCGTATGGTTTCGCATCTTGCAAACATAGATACTCAATTGTCCATGAAAGTAGCAAATGGTTTGGGTATAAAAACTCTTCCACAAGCTATGGACTCTGCTCGTCCAGTAAAGGACTTGCCTGCATCGCCTAAGCTCAGCATTCTTTTGAACGGGCCTGAGTCTTTTAAAGATAGAAAAGTAGGAGTGCTGGTAAGTGAAGGCGTGAACGCCGGTCTGCTTTCGGCAGTCAAAGCAGCTGCTAAAAAAGAGGGCGCTTCGGTTGAAATTGTCGCTCCTACAATTGGAGGGGTGACCGCAAGCGACGGTTCGCATGTTTCAGCCGATCACAAATTTGGCGGCGGACCATCAGTTTTGTTCGATTCTGTAGTTATTCTCGTAGCTCCAGACAAAGTCGATAAACTGGCATCAGAGGCTGCGGTTAAAGATTTCATCAATGACGCTTATGCCCATTATAAATTTATGGGTTACAACGATGCTGGCGCTATGCTTCTTTCACGAGTGGGTGTCAAGCCTGATAGCGATGAGGCATTGCTTGCCTTGAAATCAGGAGGCGATTCGACAAGATTCATTCAAGCTTGTCGCAAGCTGCGAAACTGGAGTCGTGCAGCAAAAGTCAAGAGTTAGTTCTAAATATGGTGCTATAAATGAAGTAGTTATATAATCTGGCGATGTTTGACATCGGTTTGAAATTAATTTCGAAAATCTGCATTACATCAGCGCTTGTCTGGATTACTAGCGGTTTTTTCGATGTTGTAAGGGCGGAGGTTGGTGGTTTGCTCCTGAGCGAAGATGAGAAGAAATTGGCTTTGGATATCAAATTCGATGTCTCGGCTCTAGAAATCGTCAAGGCAGAGACTGGAACAGCATTTGAAAAGATTGATATCAATTCTATGGACAGTCTTTCTGGAAATATGATCGTGTTGAATCAACTTTCAGAGTCTTTGAAACAAAAATGGATTCTTAAGCTAGAGCAAATCAAAAATGAGTATCCTGAACTTGGTGCAAGCGTGGATTCGCTGATAGAGCACACAAGAAAAGAAGCTTGTACACCTATTGGAAGCCAGTCGCTTTCTGAGTCTCAAAAAAAACGATTGGAAATTCTGAATGAATATCAACCTTATATTCGTCAAGAATTCGAAAAAATTCGCCATAAATTGCCTCATGGCGCGTCTGTGATGTGGAATGCAGACTTACCTCATTTGAAAAACAATGATGAACTTCTGGCAACGTTGAAGAAGCAATTTGATGGTGTAGTACTTGAGGAAAAATTCAAGCCTGAGTTTGGACTGAAAATCAGTCTGCCTTTTGATTCTTCCATGGTGGCTCAAGAAATAGCTCTGCAAAAAAAGCTAGATGGGTCTGAAAGTAAATTTGCTCAGATGCCATCTTCAGCATTTTATGGAAGCACACCAACTGAAATCTGCACCAAACTGAATTCGAAGTTGAATCCGCTTGGTTACACTGTATATGGTGGCAACTCAGTTAAAAGGGATGCTCAATTTTATGACTTGACCGAAGCAAAGAATTGGCTGAAATCATTCGATAATAAGTTGATTTATAGTGAAATTACTGAGTCTCCACCATTTACATTTGAGTACGATTTTGATCCACAAGCCCCTCAAGCTCCATTTCAGCAGTTCAATCTAGCTCCATTTTCTTCAATTACAAAAGTGTCAAAAGGAAAGTGGAAAGTTACTACCAGTAAATCTTTTACGGTTCATACAATTCTGTTCCAAGCTGTTTTGAGTAAAACAGGAAAAGACGCTAACTCAAAATTCAATCCAATTGTCAGTGCTGGAACCTCTGGGTGCAATTATGCAGTAAGCAATGAGATGATCATTGAAAGACTCCAGAAATGGGATAAGCTCTATGGTGTGAAATTGCGGGATGCCAAAAATGATTCATTTAGCATCGAGTTCGAGAAGCTACCTGAAGATTTGAGCCATCTTTGCACCGAAATGTGGCTTTTCTGCCCGGATTTACTAGATTTATACGCGGATGACTTCGAGCAAAAAGCCTCAGTGATGAAGGACTTTGCTAGAAAACTCAAAGAGACGAAGACTGTTTCATTTTGGTGGGACTAAAAGGATAATACTCGTTTACGAGTTCTGAATACGGATTCAATTCGTGTGCTTTTTCAATGAGCCTTTTAGCTTCTTTCTCGTCTCCGTTAGCGAATGCTACTCGTGCAAGGTGAATATATGTCGGTGCGTATTTATTATTTACTTCAACCATCTTATCCAAAATTTTTCTTGCTTCTTCAGTCTTTCCTTCGTTGATTTTGGAATGTGATACTTTCATTGCTACCCACTCAGAGTGTGGCGCTTGCGAAAAACACTTATCTAATAAAGCTTGAGCGTCTTTGTGTCTTCCAATTGCTTCAGACATTTCAACTTCGCGCAACATACTGACTATGTCTGTTGATACTGGTTTTTGGGGCGTTGCAGACTCGAGATAATAACGTGATTTTTTTGCTGGTGGCGTTCCAGGAGCAAGTTTAATAGCGGCATTAAATGCGGTGATTGCCTTGTCCATTTCTCTATCGCTCAAGGCTTGTTTACCAGTTAAAAACAGATACTGGGCATCCTCTTTACGCTTGCCATAATCATCGCGTGGGGAGGCGTAAACTAAAGCACGACCACTGTTGAATTTATTTGCTCGCATAAATTTGGGTTCGATGACAAATTTTCCAGAGAGATCAATAAAGCCCCATAGTTTTCCATCTTTTGTGGCTGGTGCTAAATCTTCGGAAAACGACCTGGCATCAGCATATTCAAAAGGTAATACTATTGAATTGTTGCTATCGATAAATCCGACTTTGCCATTTTTTTCAACGGCAGCAATTTTGCCTGAGCCCGAGCTTGAGGTGATTTGATAAAAATCATCCGCCCAATCGTAATCAAACGGAATAACTGTGGCTCCGCTCTTATCGATAAAGCCCCATTTCTTGTTTTTTCGCACTGCGCATAATCCAGTTTTAAATTCATGCGCATTATCGAATTGTGGTTCAATTACAGCTTTTCCGCTTTTGTCCACAAAAGCGATTTGTGCAGGCGCACTCATCGCGCGCATGGCCGCGCGTATTTCTTCTTGCGCTTCTTGCATTTGCTCGTAAGTTGGATCTTTTACGTGCGCGTATTTTTCTTGCAGTTTTTGCATAAACGAATGATCTAACTGAGGCTTGCGTCCGCGCACACCTGCTACGTCTTCGCTGAATCTTTTAGCTTCGCTATATTGTGGTGCAATTACCTGTTTGCCATCTTTGTCGATATATCCCCATGTCTGAGTTTTTTCATCATGACTTGCGATCATTCCATTGGAATAAACACCAACCTGTTCTGCTTTGATTCGAGAAACTTCTTGCCAGTTTTTGTCTACCAGCGCGTAATTGGCATCGTTAGCTCGTGGAAGTGGAACAAGAATGAAATCATCAATAAAAGTATGAACCGGAGCTTGATGATATTTGTCCAGCACAGCTCCGTCTATACCTATAGCTTGAATGTTGCGCGAATTCACAGAAGTAGGGACTGTCCACTCGCCATTTGTCAGTTCGAGAGATTTTACATCGACCAGAGCTATGCCACCAGCAAAATCTGAAGCATAGCCAAACGGACCGCTAATCACAGTTTTGCCAGATTTGTCGATATAAGCAAAATCAAAATTGGTAGGAATTGGAAACCTGAAATCACGTTCTTGCTCATAAAACCACATGGGCATAGACGCCGTTGGTTTGAGTGATTCATTGTTCTGTTTTGGCGACAATTCTTCCAATGCCTCCGTATGTACTGCTCCACTTAATGCAGCAGTGCTAATGACAATGCTCAATATTAATCTGCCGACGAATTTCACCGCCACATCCTTAAAAAGGGAGGTAAATCATATCATTTTTGTCGCGATGCTAAAAAGCTCGCCACAACCTCTGACAGGTACTTTGCCGTGTCAATCTCAAAGGGTGTCCAGGGAGCTGCGTGGCCGCGCTTAATTTCTTTCCACAATGCAAATGAAGTACGAGGAAATAATCTGTCGCCAAAGGGTGAGCTTTGTTTGGGGGCGAAAGGATCTCCTGCCCAATCCACCTCTAAAGCTTCTTCGGGGCGAAACCAAATCAGCCAGTTTGGTTTGTCATCGCTGTGACATTTCACTTTTACAGCCAGAATGCCACAAGCATAAGAGCCTATATCGCGGTTATAGCGTGATGGCAAGTCGTCGCAATAGAAAATGGTCTGCGACCCACGCTCAAGCCAGTTAACGAGAGTATCAAGGCTTTCTGCGTCTGGCACTGCATTTCGCTTCAAAATATCTTTGCCCAGGACCGCACAAACACCAGTACATTTAATTAAACTATCCAGTGAATGCGGTCTCTCCATAATAGGATTGATTGAATTTTCCTTATTCATTTTGCAAAGCATTTCTTGTGCAAGCAAGACGCGCTCTGCCTGCGCATTTTTTGATTCCAGATCTAGAAGTTCGCTCAATCTATTCGATAATAATTCACCTGCCACTTTGTAAAAATCTGCTTCGAACAAATCGAACTGGCGAGCTTTACTATGGTGGCAGGCGATTAGACCCCAGAACTCGCCATTAGCAAAGATCGAAATCGACATAGATGCCCTTATGTCCATATTTTTTAAGTATTGAAGGTGAATAGGAGACACGCTTCGTATAAAAGAAAAACTTAAATCGAGAGGTCGTGCATCCTTATGCTGATATATTGCCGACTGTGGGTCTTCTACGTCAGCGATGACGCGCACGCGATTGCGGATGTACAATTCACGAGCTTGTTTTGGGATGTCTGATTCTGGAAAATGCATTCCTTTATAAGATGGCATTTCGGAGGCTCGAGCTTCAGCTATTACCTCTCCATGCCAGTCTTTGTCAAATTTATAGAGTTTGACGCGGTCGAATTTAGATACTTTTCGGATTGTATCAACCATTGTTTTGGCAAGCTCTTCGAGCGATTTCGCTTTCGATAGGTTTGCACTTAATTCACTTATTGCAAGAAAAATCTGAGTTCCTTCAGATTTGTTAGAAACCAAGTCCAGAAAGTGTTCTTTGCCGGTCGAATGTAGAATACAACCTACCTGGTGCCCGGATTTAAGAGTCAAAATAGCGTTGCGTCTGCGTAATTCGTTACTATTTTGATCAAGACGTTCTAAGTCTTCAGGATTTAATATTTCTGACAGGTCTTTGCCTACCAAGCTAGCTGCGTTTTGACCCGTAATTTCTTCGATATTCTCACTTGTTCTGGTGATTTTAACCGTTTCATCAAATGCTATTAAATGTCCAAAACTCTGAATAGAGCCGGGTATATGGATTTGTTCTTGGGCACAATTGTCGATGCTGACTTTTTCGCGAGACGCCTTGGTCATGAAATTCACACAGAAGGGATCGATACTGTAGACTTATAGCTCAAAATAGATTTTTATCGAACGATTTAAGGTAAGTACTTCATGTTAAGCAAATTTTTGCGCGAGTCGATGTCGTCACGACATTCAAAAATCGAGCAGCATCCACTGCAAAACGATTTGGCAAATGGAACCATTTCTAAAGACCGTTATGCAAATTATCTGCAAGGACTTTTAGATTTTCATCGAGGCTTTGAAGCATCATTGAAGAAACACAGCAATGACGCTCCATTGAAGGGCATAATAGAGCCTGATTATTTTATGATCGATCGTTTGGAAAAAGATTTGCAAGAGCTTGGTGCACCAACATCTTCTGGCGCAATTGGCAATTCCAGTGGGGATAGCAGAAAGAGTGTAGAAGATCCTCTTGAACTGCTTGGAATTTTGTATGTCATTTTAGGCAGCAAGCACGGCGGCAAATACATGTCCAAGATGCTTTCTGACAAAATGGGCAAAGAATATCATCATCATTATCTCGATCCATTTGATACCAAACTTGGTGCTCTCTGGTCTAAATTTGTAGCCGATATTGACGCTCTTCCGCTTAGCGACGAGGAGCGTGACACTGTTTTGAAAGGCGCTATTTCAGCTTATGATGCCTTTACTCAGAGTTCTGACCTGGCAGTTGCAAAATAAACTATTCGTCGTCGAGTGGTTCTTGATTTAGACCCACACGAACTTCAAGATGAAAATCCATGTCTGAATTGTCTATTTCGGAATAATCTATTTTGGGCCAATCTCCAATCACAGCGATTATTCCTGGATAGTCTCCGATTTCTGCCTTAAATTGGTGTTCGTTTAAAACTTGCATCACTTCATCGAAAAGCGCTGCATCCGTCTTGGAACTTAAATTGCTACAACCGCTGTAAAATGCGTCGATTGGAGGTTCTGCTGCATAAAGCTGCAAATTGAATCGTTTTTGCTCGTCGAATAAATCGTAGGTCGAATAGACAACAAAAGCTTTTGTGCCAGGTGAAGACATCAAAATAAGATTCTCTGCCATGTCTGGGTCATGAATTTGCATATAACGCCCGATGCGAAAACCTTTTGTTTCAAGCGCGGCAAAGGCTTTCTCTAGCTTCGCCCATGAGCTGGCATTCTTAGTATTTATATCGCTCAAGCGCTTTTGTCTGTTTTTCAAATAATCGGCAAGAATGTCTTCGTACGAGCCTTCTGTCGAATATAAAGCGCTTGAATTACCAGCCTTTTTCTGGTCAATTCGATTGAGAGAACTCTCGATACCTTGATGCAGAAAATCAGCGCTGCAACAGCTTTTGTCAGGACGTTCGTTCGAGTGGTTGTGTTTGTCGTTCATGCCGTTATTATACTTTCGTTCTGTTATGAGGAACCTTATTATACCAAACGCGCATTTGGTATAATAAGGAAATGGACAAGAAAGTCTTTAGCAGGGATATGGCACTGCACCTGATTAAAATTCAGGCGGGCAATTATGCATTTGTTCCGCCTGACTTGCCACCTGAAATAGAACCAAATTGGAAGATAGCATCAGCATTATCTGATGCCGATAGAGCCTTGAGTCAACTTTCTGGAATTGCGCGCACTTTGCCAAATCCCCACCTCTTGCTGAGGTCATTCATCCGTCGAGAAGCAGTTCTTTCAAGCCGAATCGAGGGCACGCAAGCATCGCTGTCCGATGTGATGCGATACGAAGGTGTTGAGGAAGCCAGTAATCCTGGAGATATTAATGAAGTTGTAAGTTATATCACAGCTTTAGAATACGGCTTGGAAAGGATTCAAGAAATTCCGATGAGTTTGCGACTTGTCAAAGAGTTGCATCATATTTTAATGCAAGGAGTCAGAGGAGGTGTTCAGGCTCCAGGAGAATTGCGCCGAATCCAGAATTGGATAGGTACTACAGGCAGTACCATTGCTACTGCCACTTATGTTCCCCCTCCTGTTAATGAATTGAATGACTGTTTGACATCGCTTGAACGTTTCATAAATTCAGATAGTCCCATACCGCCTTTGGTGAAAATGGCTTTCATACATTATCAATTTGAGGCGATCCATCCTTTTTTAGACGGCAACGGACGTGTAGGTCGCTTGATAATTACAATCTTGCTTTGTAAATGGGAGCTTCTTTCTCAACCATTGCTTTATTTGAGTGCTTACTTTGAAAAATATCGAGATGATTACTACAACGGTTTGCTTGAAGTAACGCGTCATGCCAACTGGGAAAGATGGCTGATTTATTTTTTGAGCGGAATAAAAGAACAATCAAATGATGCAATCGTTCGATCGAGTCAACTGATTGATCTGTGGGGTGCGTATAAGGATAAGTTGCAAAATGCTCGTGCATCGGGTCTTCAATATCAGCTGATCGAGCATCTTTTTGTTCAGCCAATTTTTTCAACTTCTCACATTCAAAAGCAATTAGGCATCACTTTTCGCGCAGCCCAACAGAATATAGACAAATTAATTGAGCACGGGATATTGAGCGAAGTCACTGGTAAACAGAGAAATCGAATCTTTGCGGCACGACACATTATTGATATAGTCGACCGAGCTAATTAGGTATGTTCATTTTAAAATTGGTGCCGAAGGTCGGATTCGAACCGACACGCTTTTAAGGGCGGATGATTTTGAGTCAACTGCGTCTACCAGTTTCGCCACTTCGGCACAAAACATCATCTTTTTTATACCATGGTCTCTGAGTTTTGCTTTATATTTAAGCTCAACTTTGTAAAAAGACTTAGCTATAGGGTCTTGAAAACTCGTGAAAATCATAGTTACAGGGTTCAACGCCTTTGACAATCTTCAAACGAATCCATCTGAGATTTTGTGTCAGAAGGTGGCGGGGAACTCGGGTTATTACGAGTCTAATGCCTTTGGAAAAGTCGCAATTGAAAGTACGGTCTTAGAAACTTGTTGCACCGATTCCTGGGATAAACTTGAGCCCTTGTTGGCTGGTGAAAAAGCTATTTTGTTTATGTTAGGTGTAGCCGAAAGTCGCAACGGATTCAGTCTGGAGCGAGTGGCGCTCAATCTGCGCGATTACAGAGTGCCTGACAATAATAAGCATGAGTTTGACGCTGTTCGCATTTCAGAGCAAGAAGAACAAAATGCATTCTTTTGCGATTTGCCATTGCGAAAATATGCAAACTATTTGACTGATCACGGCTTTCCTTGCCATGTTTCAAATCATGCGGGCACTTTTGTTTGCAACGACCTTTATTTCAAGGCGCTAGAGTACAAGAAAAATCACGGCAATATTCTTGCCGCACTCTTTGTTCACGTGCCACTACCTGCGGTGTATGCAGAGTCGGTCCGGCGCAATTATTCAAATGCTGGAAATGAGCACTTGCTGCAAGGCAAGCTCCTTTCAGAGCAAGCACAACTCGATTATATGGCGATTGGATTACGAACCTTGCTTGACCAGCTTCTTGTCGGTCTTGTCGCAACTGCCTGAATCTTTCGATTTTTTGTCTGACAAGCATGGTGCTGATACGTTGTAAGCGAAAGTTGCATTTAATGCGCGTTTCCAGCCTTCGTAATCGTGCTTGCGGTCAGTTTTTGGTGCGACTTCTTTTGAAATCTGCCATTGTTTTACTAGTTCGTCGCAATTTTTGAAAACGCCAGCTTTGAGTCCAGCCATTTGAGCAACTCCCCACGCTGTAGCTTCAGCTTGTGCTGCGCGCTCAACTGGAATTTCAAGCACGTCAGACTGGAATTGAAGCAGGAATTCGTTCATTGTGGCGCCGCCGTCTACGCGAAGCTTAGACAAGTTGATGCCGTGCTTTTTCATTTCAGAGGCGACATCTGCAACCTGATAAGTCATGGACTCAAGTGCTGCTCGAACGAAGTGTTCGCGACTGGAGCCACGCGTAAGCCCGACAATGGTGCCACGCACGTCTGAGTTCCACCATGGTGAGCCCATTCCTACAAGCGCTGGAACGAAATAAACACCATCGTTTGAGTCGAGCGACTTTGCCATTTTTTCTGTTTCGCTGCTAGATTCAATGATTTTGAGTCCATCGCGAAGCCACTGGACGGCAGCACCGGCGATGAAAATAGCGCCTTCAAATGCGTAGACTGGCTTTTCGCCCTCGAACTGCCATGCGACTGTGGTGAGCAGTCCATCAGCTAGTTTTACTTCGTTGCCAATATTAGCAAGCAAGAAACTGCCCGTGCCATAGGTGCATTTGGCTTCGCCTGGTTTGAAGCAAACCTGGCCAAACATTGCTGCTTGCTGGTCGCCGAGATTGGCATAAATAGGAGCTTCGAATCCAACGATATCTTTGTTGGTCGTTCCAAAATTAGAATTTGATGGTACTACTTTTGGCATCATTGCTTTAGGAATATCCAGATGCTGTAGCAGTTCGTCGTCCCACTGATTGGTGCGGATGTTATAAACCAGAGTTCGGCTTGCGTTGCTTGGCTCGGTGAGGTGATTTTGCTCTTTAGTCAATTTGTAAATCAACCACGAGTCGATCGTACCAAATAACAATTTGCCAGCTCTTGCTTTTTCTTTGGCTCCCGAAACATTGTCTATTAGCCACTTTATTTTAGGTCCAGAAAAATATGCGTCAGGCACAAGACCTGTTCTTTCGCGAAACATCGGAAGGTCTTTGAGTGCTTCGCTAACTTCGGCTGTTCGGCGGCACTGCCAGACAATGGCGTTATGAATTGGTTTGCCAGTTTCTTTGTCCCATACAACAGTTGTTTCGCGCTGATTGGTTATAGCCACTGCAGCAATTTGTTCTGGTTTGATACCAGATTTTTTAACCGCATCTTTGATACATTCAACCTGGGTATCAAAAATCTCGTTTGCGTCATGTTCGACCCAGCCTGGCTTTGGAAAATGTTGCCCGAACTCTTTTTGACCGGTTGCCACGGCTTTTCCCTTTAAATCGAAAACAATAGCGCGACAGCTTGTGGTTCCCTGATCGATGCTGAGCAGATACTTATCCATGGACTAAATTTCCTCTGGCTGTTATGCCTGAATGGTTAGGACCTTAGAAGACCTATTATTTTAGGCCATATCTGCCCCGATGGCCCTTGCAGGAAAATGTCAGCAGTATCGGTGATTGGCGTTGGCTCGGGGTTGATTTCTATGACAAAAGCACCAGCCTCAGACGCTATGAATGGTAATGAGGCAGCTGGTTGCACGATGCCAGATGTGCCTGCAACAACGAAAACGTCCACCGTTTGTGCCAATTGCTGCGCCTTGCTCAAAACGTCGCCAGGCAAACTCTCGCCAAACCAGACTACACCGGGACGGTAGGGCGAGCCGCAATGACATTTAGGCGGTGACGACAGTCCAAACTCAATGTTGTCAGTGTTAACTGGATGACCCTTGGCAAAGCATCTGAAGGTCGTGATGCTTCCATGCAATTCAAGTACCTGGCTCGAACCTGCCTGTTGGTGCAAACCATCGACATTTTGAGTGATGACAAAGAGTTCAGGGACAAATTGCTCTAGCTCAGCCATTGCAAAATGACCAGGGTTCGGACTGACTTCAAGCAATTTTTTGCGCCTGGAGTCGTACCATTGCCAAACTAAATCTGGATTGTGTAAAAATCCCTCGGGCGTTGCCAGGTCTTCGGGGCGATAATTAGCCCAGAGCCCGGTCTGTGCATCGCGAAAAGTGGGAATGCCACTTTCTTTGGAAACGCCTGCGCCAGTTAGAATGGCTACCTTTTGGGCGCTTTTAAGCTGCTCTGCTGCCTTTTCTATAAATACGTGTGAATTAATTGAGTTGCTCACGCATTCAATTATACAAATTCGTGTAATATTCTTTGCATCATACGAAGATTGGCACCTCTGGAGGTACTCATGGGTTCTGTCACAGTTAAATCCACAGCCAAAGGCTACAAACAAGAAATCAAAACTGAAAAGCACAGTTTTACTTGCGACATTCCAGTCGATCTTGGTGGTACCGACACCGCTCCAGATCCGCATGAACTCCTGTTCGGTTCGCTTGGAAGCTGCACTGCAATCACTGTGCAAATGTATGCCAAGAAAAAGAATATTCCTCTGGAAGGCGTATCGGTCAAGCTCTGGGAAGAAAAAATTGCAGACCCAGAAAACGAAAGCCGCACAATGCCTAAAATCAATCGCGAATTGACAGTCGAAGGCACATTGACCGACGAGCAAATTGAAGAGCTCAAATCTGCTGCTAACAGATGTCCAATACACAAATTGATCTCTGGCAAGAATGTCATCGAGACTTCGATTAAAGCAGCTGCGACTAAAGCCTAGATTGAATAATTCAGTTTGTGCTTGAAGACGAGATTCTAAACGTCGATACTATCCGGTCTTTGCTTCAAACAAAGTCGTTTGGACGTGAGCCTGAATCTATTTTGCAGGTTTGGGATACGATAGACTCGACTAATAAACACGCTCTGCAATTGGCGAGAGATGGTGCTAGAGAAGGCACGTGCATTATCTCTCGCGAGCAAACTGCAGGGCGTGGTCGTCTTGGAAGAAGTTGGGTCTCGCCGCAGGACTCGGGTATTTATATGAGCATTATTCTGCGTCCTAAGCTGGCGATGGAAGACATGCCGTTAATTACTCTTGCTACCGGCGTAGCTTGCGCCAGAGCTATTGAGTCTGTA
The DNA here is from genome assembly GCA_964572515.1 of uncultured Candidatus Obscuribacterales bacterium. GTDB lineage: Bacteria > Cyanobacteriota > Vampirovibrionia > Obscuribacterales > Obscuribacteraceae > Aved-18. The sequence goes on from CAZNEW010000001.1 coordinate 645,074, forward strand.
TGCGGATCTTCAATCGGATTGAAATGGGTAAACGATTTGATTCTAGATCGAAAAAAACTTGGTGGCATTCTGGTCGAAATGCAGAAGCCCGCAGTGGTCGTGGGAATCGGCATTAATGTCCGGCACGATGAAGCTACTGTGCCTGAAGAGCTAAAAGAAAAAATGACCTGGTTACGCCGTGGCTCTGATACTAAATTTAGTACTAATGCTTTGGCTGCTGCTATTATTGCTAAACTCGAATCTTATTATCAAATGCTCTTAGATGGGCATAAATCCGATGTCTTGAATGACTGGCGTTCTTTGTCGGTCAATATCGGAAAAGAGGTGTCATGTCAGTCTGGCAATCAATCGCTTGAAGGCCACGTCATAGACATCAACGAGCAAGGCGCAATATTGTTGCGTTTAAACGACGGAAGCGTTCAGTCCATTTATGCAGGCGAAGTGAGCATCCGCAATCTGGATGGAAGCTACAGCTAAATCAAATAAGTTACAAAAATCTTTCTGTAGATTGGCTATAACTTTTTTCGTCTGTTTTTGTCACAAGTAAACTTAATCCACTTTTCTTACGCATAAGAAAAGTGGTTCAAGTTTACCTTTGGGAAGATTGGGCGAAAAAATACATCTACTAAACTGTGTGAGATTTTCGTCCTAAAATTGAATCAAAGCAAAGACGTCAGTGTCTTTACCTGCTGCATCTTGCAGAATTTTGCGACCTTCAAGAAAAGCAAGTTCAGTAATGAAGCCCATTCCTGCAACTGTGCCACCAATCTTGGTGATCAGATCGTAAGCCGCTTTGGCAGTGCCACCAGTTGCAAGCAAATCATCAATGATGACGACGCGTTTGCCGTGACTCAAAGCATCTGCGTGTACTTCGAGAGTATCGGTGCCATATTCCAAAGCGTATTCGATACGCTCGACTTTGCAAGGCAATTTTTTAGGTTTGCGAATTGGAACAAAGCCAACTCCAAGAGCTAGTGCAACAGCTGGAGCGAGAATGAAACCGCGGGCTTCTATACCTACAATTACATCGGGCTTACATTTTTTTGAATGGTTCGAAAGAGTTTCAATGACAAATTTCAATGCAGTTGCATCTTGCAAAAGTGTAGTCAGGTCCTTGAAAACTATTCCTTCTTTTGGAAAATCGGGAACGTCGCGAATTGTGCTTTTGAGCCACTTATCCTGTTCGGCATCAAGTGGAAGATCAAGCTTCGCTAGGTTCAAGTTGCTGGTCTGAGATGTCATATGCACTGCTCTCCTTGAGGCTATCCTCTTCTTGCAGATGTTTTGCCGGGCTGGTCAATGCCACCCCATTAAGGAGGTTCAATTGTATATCCTTTATTGAACTTTCAGCACACCAGTTTCTAAAATTGCTAATTTGGTTAAGGCAAGATTTAAGCTGGACGTATTCTGGCAACTCTTCCATTGCAGTAGAGGCTTCTTCGAGCAAGTCGAGGAAAATAACTCCGTCTTCGACATACCAGTCGATTTTGTGTACCGACTTGAGCACTTTTAATCCCAGGGCTACAGCCAGTTTTGTTGTGCCCATCAAACATGTGAGAAGCTCGCCTTCAATTTGACCGTCTCGCTTAGCTACTGCAAATTTTGCAAGTCCATAAAGACGTTTGAGGAAATTGGCTGGTTGGTCGAAATTGGCTTCAGGCGTGCCTATCAGATAGATTTTTTCGGCATCGGTTTTGGCAATTAATTCCTGGAACAATTCAAGTGTTGGCGGGAACTGCCAAACCAGAAGATGTTTGGCTTGCTTGATACCGCTTCTATTTGTAAATGTACAATTGTCTACGCCAACAGCTGATTCGGCAAAAACAATTAGATCGTCTTTGATCTTTTCAGTTGCTTTGGCGAGAATGTCGAGCTTGTTTTGGTGGTTTCGCAGATCTTGCCAGGTTTGTTTGCGGGCGAGAAAGCGTGTTGAATCAGAAGGAATCGAATTTGCAATTGTTGCAGATGCCGAAGGCGCTGAAGTGGCTGGAGCCGATGATGCTTGAGGCGCTGATGGAGCAGACGCTGCTGATGAAGCCTGTGTTTGGCTTAAAACGGCAGACTCATTAGCCTTGGTGGCAAGCGCTTTTTGTGCTTTTTCGGCACGCTCTTTCCAGTTGCTTGGACGCCAGTCGACTAGTATCAATTGCAAACGTGTTTTGCCATTATAGTGATTGAGGTCGGGCATGAAGGCAATATCGATTGATTCTTCAATTTCGGGGAAGCCTTTTTTATCTCGCCCATTCCACATGACACATTCGAATTCTTCGCCAGATTTAGGATCCAGTGCGTAGATTTTTACGTGCTTGCCGTCTTTTCCAAGAGGCATTGCTTTCTGGCACATCAATTCTTTCATGCAAAGCACAGGCTTTTTGTTTGATATGCCAAAAGGCGCTAGCATCTCTAATTTGGTGGCAAGTTCGAGATCGCAGGTGTCTGGAGTGACGGTCAAATCGATTTCAATTTGTTTTGAAAGAACTACGCCTTCAAGCATTTTGTTGCATGTGGCAAAAAGCGCTTTGCAGAATTCTTGTCCCTTATCTTCTTCTAGACTAAATCCAGCAGCCATTTTGTGACCGCCCCAGCGCGCAAGTAAATGTTCGTTTAGTTTGAGCACTTGATACAAATCGACTCCATCTATCGAGCGAGCCGAGCCGCGAATGACTTTTTCTTCTTCTTCGTGCTGAGCTATAAAGACAGGTCGCTGGTATTTTTCTACCAGGCGTGATGCAACAATGCCAATGACGCCGTGATGCCATGTTTTATCATAGATGGCAAGACATTTGTTTTCGAGCAGCTGGGGATTTTGAGCGAGTTTGGCTTCCACTTCCATGAATACTTGCTCGCAAATTTCCTGGCGACGAGTATTTTCTGTTTGCAGTTCTTGAGATAGTGTTTCTGCAACTTCTTCGCTCTGGGTCGTCATCAACTCTACGGCTTTGTTTGCGTCAGACAATCGACCTGCAGCATTGATTCGAGGAGCGAGTCCAAATCCAACAAGGTCGGTATTTGCTTTTTGCCCAGTCATTGCAAGCAATTTTTGAAGACCCACACGAGTGGTGGCGACCAGTTTAGGCAAGCCAATACGAACAAGATATCTGTTTTCTTTCACTAGAGGGACCATGTCGGCAATCATGCCCATGGTTACCAGGTCGAGCAATTGTTCTGCGGCTTCAGGTTTGCCAGTTTTTTCAAATAGAGCCTGACAAACTTTGTAAGCTACGCCGACGCCTGGAAGATTGTAGAGAGGGTGATCTTCATTCAAGAATTTAGGATGAATAACCGCCACTGCTGGCGGTAGCATCTCTGGCATGGTGTGGTGGTCTAAAACAATTGTGTCCACGCCCAGCGACTTTGCAAAATTTATTTCGGCAAAGTTCGAAACACCAAGGTCACAGGTCACAATCAATTTGGTGCGACGTTTGCTTGCAATTACGCTTACTGCCTTTAAGTTGAGTCCATAACCTTCTAGCAGTCGGTTGGGAATGTAATAATCGACATCGGCACCAAGCTGTTTCAATACCGAATAAAGTACCGAAGTGCCGGTAACACCATCGACATCGTAGTCGCCGTAAACAGTTATGTGCTGTTTGGCTTCGATGGCTGTAAGAATTCGGTCTACCGCTTTGTCTGTGTCGGGCAGTTCCCATGCCCCTGTAGGTGTGTAGGTTTTTTCGTCCAGAAAAGTTTTTGCTTCATCACCAGATGTGATACCGCGCTGGGCTAATAACTTAGCCAGTATTTCATGACCGGACACTGCGTCCAGAAGGTCAGGAGAAAGTTTCAGTTCTTCTTTGAAGACCCAGGTGGTTTCTTTTACCTGATGTTGCGCTGTGGACAAGTCTTGACCCTCGAATGATAGGACCGCGCCGCTTTATATTGTTTATAAAAGGATAACTGAAATTTTTATTCTGTCGCTTATTTGTATATACGATGGGATTTGGTAAATAGTTCACCTTAGAATTATCGAATGTCATCCATTTCGAAAATTTAGCGCTGTGACTCTACTACTTCCTCGACCGATTTAGGTTTTATTTTGGGCCAGTTGGATAAATCGTACTCGATGACCATCGTCACTTTAGGCGGTTTTGGCCAGGGCAAAGCCCAGCCCATTATCCAGATTATTGGCAAGAGGGCAACGTGTGCACTCAAAGCGACCCAGAAAGCCTCCATTAAGGGGACTTTGTCTTTCAAGAATGCGAAGGTTTCTTCTCTGGTTATCAAGGTGGATTTTCAGTTTTTCTATAAGTTCAATTATACTGTTGGTTAAATCATATAATCGAAGCATACATGTCCAGAATACTCCCAATGAAAAAGTCTCCCCAATTGACATTCGCATATCCGATAGCTATCTTTTGCGCCTGGTCATTATTTTCGAGCCAAGCAATTCAGGCAGAAGAATATGGACCGCCAAATCTTTTGCGCACACTTAAAACACCTTTTGGCATGGCCTCTAATATCGAAGAAGAGTCAGAAACTAATTCGAATGTAAAGGGTGATCCGCTTTTGCAGCCAATAAGCCTGGGCAAAGCCAAGCCTTCGCGTGTAGCAATCGAGTTCAAGAAAAAATCAAGTTCGAACATTATGTGTTTGCCTGAGCGCATTACAATCGGTCATTCAGCCAAATTTACAGTGAAAGGCAAGCCTGGAAGCTATGTTGCAATCGCCATGGCAGACCGTGATTCAGGTGCAAAACCATTGCTTGGTAATCCGATACGACTGGGACCGGACCGCAAAGTGATGACTGTTGGCACAATCGGTGAAAATGGTCTGGCTGAACTATATATAACGGCGCCGATTGAAGGCGACATGATCGGACAGTATCTTTATTTTGAGGCTGCTGTCTGGAGCAAGCCAGACATGAGCGACGCCCAGATTGCGCAAACACTGGCGTTTGATAAAGAGCACGGTAGCGGAAACGGAGTCATGGTTGGCGATGAAGCCAAAGAGAAAAAGCACGGAATCAAATTTGGCGCGACATCAGGAGTTCCGATGTATCAAGACACGAGCGGTGCCTCTAACACCGCTGGCGCAAGCGGGCAGCCCTAAAGGACCAGGACAAAAATAATGACACTGTTATTGATACCACTAGATGATCGACCAGTTACCAGTATTCTTCCTGCTTCTGTGGCTAAAATAGCTGGAATAAATGTGCTCACGCCACCGCGCACTCTGATGGGTTCGCTGATGTATCCAGCCCAGGTGGACTCACTATCTTCTTGGATTCAAGCAGCTCTCGAGAAAGCAAAACCCAATGTTGTACTTCTTGGATTAGATAGCATCATTTACGGGGGATTGATTTCTTCGCGCCAAACCACAGACGATTTGCGCGTGCTTGAAAAAAGACTGGCGCAGCTAAAAAAATGGAAATCGCTTGCAGGGTCGCAGTTGAAAATCTATGCTCAGACAAGCATCATGCGAATCTCTGACAATTATGATAATACCGAAGAAAAAGATTACTGGTCGAGGTTTGGACGCGAACTTTTTGCATGGTCGGCTTTGCTCTATCGAAAGTCGAAAGGACTTGCGATAACGCCTGGAACGCTCGAATCGCTCGAAGCTAAAATACCTTTGTCTGTGCGTGACGACTATTTGAAAACTCGTTTTCGCAATTTCAGAATAAATCAAAATATCGTCGAGCTGGTCAAAGACAAAGTGATCGATAAGCTAGTAATTAGCCTCGATGACTCAGGGCCAGAAGGTCTAAATGTTCTGGAAAAAGAGAAACTTGCAACTCTTGCAGCGACATCTGGCTCTGACGACAGAGTGTTTTGCTATCCTGGTGCTGATGAAGTGTTGAGCACTATGATTGGTGCCTGGCTCGTAGAACAATTGCATTTGCGCGGACAGCGAATTTCTACTCAGGTAGTTTTTCGTCCTGACACAGCACAAAATTGTTTGAGTCGTTATGAGGGTCAAACACTGGGCGAAACTGTTCAGGGTCAGCTTCGGGCACTTGGTGTGACGCACTCGCTATACACCAGTGAAAGTAGTTTGGACGATATTGATTTTGTCACTCTCGTTCATGGTGCCAACATGCAGGGCGACCATATTTTGTTGCCAAATTGTCCAGACATGCGCAATGTGGACACAACTGTACAGGTGCGAGAAACGCTTGCACTCCTGGAAGAAGTAAACAAACCTGTTGTCCTGTGCGATGTGGCTTATGCAAACGGTTCTGACCCACTATTGATGCAAGAGCTCTTGCTTCGCCCTCATATTATTTCGAAGTTGATTGGATATGCTGGTTGGAACACTGCCGGTAACACCATTGGCTCTGCTCTTGCAATGGGAGTGGCAAGGATTTTTGCGAAGAAGGCTCAGACTGATTCAGCTGCCTCATACAGATTTTTCCAACAAAGTCTATTCACGCGCTTTCTCGACGACTGGGCATATCAATCTAACGTAAGAGCCAAACTCAATGCTGAAGCTTCAGTCGAGAAACTTGGTATCTTAATGAGCCCGCTTGTAAAAAGTATAAGCACATCGATGCGATTTGAACCTGGTCCGGTGCGAGTAAGCTTCCCCTGGCGCAGGGTATTCGAGCTGGAGGTATGTTTTGAAGACCGTCAGCCGGTTACTTGAAAAAGCTATATTGCTTGCAATGGTTTTCGTGCTTGCCACTCCTTGCGCTTTGGCGCTTGAAACCTGGGAGCAGCTGGATAAACGCTTCAAAACTCAGGTTTACCAGTTGAACGTAGCGATGAAAATCAAAATCAAGGATAGTGCAGGTGAGCGCTATGCACAGATTGCTGATGCTTCGCCGAAATATCAGTTGCCAGTTTTCAGCACGTCGGGCAAGGATATGGGCTACCGTGTGGTTGGCTTTGGTACTGCTTTTCCAGTGCGAACGATTGCGTCCAAAAGCGTCCGGTCGTATTTCTTGACAAATCGACACGTGGTACAAAGTGCAGATAACATTGTTAATGACTGTCGAAAATTCTATGCGGCGATGCGTCTATTTGCAGAACAAACATGCGGAGCCATTGGTCCGGAGGCAAGGGTAAAACAGCTTGAAGAAATTGTAAATCTCTCAACTCTGGGTGCTAGCGGCAGGCGCATGAATACCTCAGAGCGAGCGATTTATGAGCATACTGTGGATGCTATTTGGGATTGCTACATGACTTATCTTGCTCACGACAAAGACAAAAAATTGTATGAGCGCTACTTGCAAAAAACTGGCATGGTTCTTGAGGTCGGTTATTTTCTGCACAAAGCAGGTCCAGTTACACAAAAGCCATTGCATGCGACAATTTTTAAAATGGCTAAAGCCGATCAGGCCGACCTTGCTTTATTGAGTGTTCCAGAACCAGGAATTGCACCTATGGAACTCGACACTATTGAGCCAAGCGAAGGACAAGAAATTCAAGTAATTGGTTATCCAGTAGCATCGGATCAACTTGATTCAGATGCGCTTCAGTATTATGCGCCTACTTTTAAATCGGGCAGAATAAGCCGAGTGGCAGGACGTACTATAGAAATAGACGCTCCTATTACGCTTGGAAATAGCGGCGGTCCTGTAGTGAACCAGCGAGGCAAAGTAGTTGGAGTCGTTTCGCAGAGAGCTGTATCAGCAAACGGAAAACCACTGCCAAGCTATGGTGGTGCGGTGGTAGCAGGTACGGTGCGCAGTTTTGCTCCAGAATTATTTCAAGGACTATAAATGGAAATAGCTCTTATTGCCTTCTTCGTTTTTCTTGTGGCTTGGACTTGTTATGCCGTCACAATTTCGCAGGGCAAAGAAGAGTTTTTATGTCAGGATTGCCGCTTTAACGACCCTGAGTTATGCCTCAAGGTCGAGCGACCAAGAGCGATTTTGTGCACCAGTTATCGCAATGACAAAGAGTCGGTGCAAGAATCAGAATATAAACGATAACGCCTTGGGTGTCCTCAGTTTAATTGATCACGCGTCACGTGTCACGGGATCCGTTAAACTACACAAAGGTCTAGATGAGCGATTTATTTGGATTTGATTTTTAAGCTGCCAAGCCAGCCCTTCCAATACAAATAGCCTAGTATCGAAATCGATACCATAAGCATTAAACCTAGAGCATAAGGATAACCGTAGAACCAAGTTAGTTCAGGCATGTTATAAGGCGAGATCTGGGTATGAAAATTCATTCCGTAAATGCCAGCAATCAGAGTGGGTGGAACAAATAGTGTCGTAAAGATTGCAAGTACTTTCATGATTTCGTTCATGCGATTACTCAAGCTCGACAAGTAAATGTCCATTAAGTCTGAAAGAAATTCTCTATAGGTCTCGACGAAATCGAGCACTGTAATTGTATGATCGTAACAATCGCGAAAATAAATCCTGGTTTCAGGCGAGAATAAAGGACTTGCATCACGTAAAAAAGCGCTAATTGCATCGCGCAGAGACCAGGCCATTCTTTTAAGAGCGAAAAATTCTTTTTTGAGAGAATGTATTTGTGCCACCATTTCTCGCTCGGGTTTTTCGATGATTCCTTCTTCTAGTTTATCGAGTAAGTCTCCATAGGCTTCAAGCACAGGAAAATAGCTGTCTATCACTGCATCTACAATTGCGTAAGTGAGATAATCGCTGCCCATTTTTCTAATTAGACCATTGCCTTTGCGAATTCGGTCTCGAACAGGATGCATCACGTCTATGGGGCCGTCCTGAAAAGTTATGACAAAACTCTTGCTTGTATATATGCTCAGTTTCTCAGTTTCAAGCGACTCTTTCATCTGTGCCATGTGTACGACAAAAAAGCAGTTTTCGCCGTATTGCTCTACTTTGGATCTTTCTTGAATATTCATCACATCTTCAAGTGCCAGACGATGAATTCCAAATAATTCTCCAGTTTGGGCTACAAGTTCAGCGTTGCCCAAGCCTTCTATATTGACCCATACAACAGGATATTTTTGTTGTGCGTCCTGCACTTCGGTCCAGCTTTCGATGCGCTTTTCAAAGACCCCATCGGGACCGTAAGCAATTAAATCTATGAGTGACGGTTGTGCTCCAGGCGGAGAAACAATAGTACCGGGGCTGGTGCCTGGAGGAGTGTGTTTGATTTTTTTCAGATATCGTTTTTTGTTTTTTGACATTTGATCGTTATTGTAGATGTCAAAAAAGTCACTATCAAGCCCCCTGCACCGGTTCACTCACCGACACGCAGGGGGCCTGCTCCTTGAATTATTTCAACCGAGATTAATCGGTCCGTCTCAGGCGTTAGCTAATGAGACTTTTTCGGGCACCATCTAAGGAAAACCCGCTTGTATAGAGCCTTTCGTTTCGGACGATCTGTTCTTACTATAACAAGATGTTACGGCGTTGCCAAGTCCTAAATGATCGAATTAAATCAAGTTAAGATTGTTCGGGCGGAGGGTCCGCTGATTTCTCTGTATTTGAGGCTGGGTCTGCATTCAGGTCTTTTTGCAGGATAGATAAAAAGAGCTTGACAAGGCGCGCGTCCCAACGTTTACCAGAGCCTGCCTGAATTTCCTTCACAGCCTCTTCATGCGACATCGCTTTGTGATATGGACGCTCAGAAGTCATCGCTGTGTAAGAGTCAACCAGAGACACGATTTGCGACTCTACAGAAATATCTGGACCACGCAATTGATTTGGATAACCGGTGCCGTCCCAGTTTTCTCTACAAGCCTCGATTATTTGAGAGACTCTAAATAAGAGTTTTGCTGGTTCTAAAAACTTGGCTGCTACTGATGGTGTCTGCTTGACCAGTTTCATTTCGTCTTCGCTTAAAGACTCTTTCTTTTGCAAGATTTTTTCTGGAACCACCATTTTGCCCAGGTTGCACAATACAGCAGCAAGCGACACGATTTCAGCGTGTTCTTTGGCTAAATGTAGTGACTGTGCCATTAAATTTGCATATTTATATACACGTTGCGAACGATCGCTGTCATAAGCGTCTTTCTCTTCGACTGCTTTTACCACTTGAGCAAGCAAGCCAAGGATGCCTTTTTCAGCAATTGCATTCAAATCGAAAGTAGGAAGAGCGGGACGAATTGCTGAAGTTTCTTTGGGTGGGTCGTCTTTTTTGTCTTTGGGCGCATCGGCATAGCGGTCTGCGTCTAATTTCACCGACATATCAATTTCTAATTCTTTGCCGTCTGCAAAAAGGTCTTCGGTAACTGTTCGGACCTGGTTGCGTCCTTTGGTCTTGGACAAATAAAGAGCTTTGTCAGCTAACTCAAACAATCTGTCTTTGTCGTTTGCGTCGTGCGGAAATACTGCAACACCAAGCGAAGCGGTGATGGTGCCTACTCCTTCAACTTGTTTTTCTCGAATAGAAGTACATATACGATCTGCCACCACTTTTGCCGCTTTGAGATCTGTTTCAGGTAAGAGCACCACGAACTCTTCACCACCAAATCTAGCAACAGTATCAACATCGCGCACACTCTTCTGCACTACTTTACCGATGTGCTTAATTGCTTCGTCACCATAATGGTGACCAAGTGTATCGTTGATTTTTTTCAAATAATCCAGGTCAACAATAATGAATGAGAATGGGTGACCAAAACGTGTATAACGATCTATTTCTTTTCCAAGTTGTGTTTCAAAATGACGACGGTTGAATAGACCGGTCATTGGGTCGGTAAAAGAAGCAGTTTCTGTTTGTGCAAAAAGCTCTGCGTGCGAAATCACGACGGCGACTCTATCTGCAAGGTCGAGAACCATGAGTTCGTCTTTTTCAGGCAACTGGCGAATCTGGTCTGGAGAAATCAGACAAAGTGCTGCTTTGTATACGCCACCATAAAAGAGTGGAACTAGTGTAGCTGATGTATATGAAATTGGAGAGGTGATTCCTCTCTCTTTTAAAACGTCGTCTATCTGAGTTCGCTCAAGAAAAACTGTGGCACCAATTTTTAAATCGTTCGATAAAGCACGAATTAGAATGTCGCCCACATTCAAGTTCTCTTCTTCGTTTTGTTCGAGCCCCGCAATTGCTGCATTTTCGTCTTTCTTTTTCTTGCCTTCCTTTTTCAGGTCGGACATCGAAGCAACTTTTGATTTGCTATAAGAATCTGATTGCGAATCATAGAGTGCACACACACAAAGTTCGAGCTTGAAAAACTCTTGCAAGGCTTCAACCAGAGTTTCCATAATCTGGTCGGCACGTTTCAAGGCATTTCGGATTTCGCTTGAAACTCTGTTGATTAACGCAGTTCTGGCCTGGTCGGCACGAATCTGCTGAATAGCCTGGTCTGCGCGAATAACGTTTGACAGGTGACCTGCAATTGTAAGACCGAGTTCTCTATCCTGTGTTCTGAATTCGGCTTTATTAGCTTGTCTTTGCCACAAGCCAATAACACCAAGTCGCGAGCCTTCCGATGTCAGCGGAAGCACAAGTGCCATATCGTGTTTGAAAAATGTGTCTGGTTTGCGGCTGTATTCAACGTTGATCATTTTGCCGCGACCGGACTTGAACACTTCGACGAAGGGATTATCCGAACTTTCCATGCTTACAGACTTGAGATTGGAATCTTCGGTCTGTGGTTCCAAAATATTTTCTTCGCGATTGAACAAATAAATTTCAGAATGAGTAAAGCCCATGTGTTCGGCTACAAGTCTGATAGATTTGACGAGGGCTTCGCGTGTAGTCATACCGCGAGACTCACGAAATAGCATGGCTATCTCGTTAATCAGTTTCATTTCTTGCGCGTCCATCTCGATTCGGCTCTGGTCAGCTGCTTGCTGGAGCACGACAGAAAGTAGCTCGGCAATTTTTTGCAAAACGAAAGCGTCATGAGTACTCCACTCACGAGATCCTTTACACTGTTGTAATTCTAGAAAACCAGAGATTTTTCCGCGTGATTTGAGCTGCGACATCAATCTTGCCTCGACGCCACCAAGTTCGATGAGCGAAGAAAGAGTCGGGGCGACTTTGTGCAGATTCACATCCAGTGCGGTATTTGGAATGCTGATAACACCAGAGCTGGTTTCATCTGGAAACTTAGAAACGAACTCGAGCATGATGGCTGAAGATTCGACTGATGTCAGTTTGTTATCGACGAAGCAATTGTGACCATTGGTTGAATATTCGTGGGTAACTTTCAAATGTTCACCATCGATGCGCCAGATGATACCGCGGTCGGCGCCGGCTGATTTAACCAGATTTTCGATTGCATACTGGAAAATGGGCGACAAGTCAGACGAGTGGCGAAGTTTTGAAATGATGTCTGAAATTATAGCTTGAGCTGCTGGTGGAACAACAGATGGCAGTTCCTGGCTCAAACCAGTTACAGCTTTGTCCAGTTCTTGAATTAAAAGCTGGTCGCTAGATTTGGTGCGTGTCGCCGCACCCGGCTCAAGTGTGGTTAGGCGCGAAGACGAAATACTGGCTGATGATTTAGCATGTGTGCCGCCAACACCACCGCCCGGGTGGTAATTGGGCATGCCTTGCAGCCCCATGTCCACCGCGATTGGCTGTACTTTTCCAGGTGTTGGCAAACTTTGAAATGGCGATGGCGGAACTCCCCCGATGGGTGGTGGCGCGGAGCCTGCTTGCGAAGGTGGAGCAATGCTTTGAACAGGAGAAACAGCAGTGTTTGGTGCTGGTTGGCTGTAATTATCCGCTTCTGGCAAAGCCAGACTTTGAAGAGGGTCCAAAATAATGCCTTGCTGGGTTGGCGCTTTTACAATCGGCCAGGCTTGTCGCACCCGCTCCATATAAGGCGGTGCGCTTCCTTTAAGCCCAAGCTCCATGCGCATTTCTTCTAGTCTGTTGGACTCATTCATGTCTAAACGTTGCCATTTGGGCAAAAGTCTGACAATCGCGTCGTTTACAATGGCCGGGTCGCAAGAGCCTGTGCACTGATAGCGCTCTCCGGGTTTGGATTCGAAAGCTTGTTGCCCATAGACCACAAGACAAAGTCCGTTGCTTTCCATAAGAAAGCCCCATTCGTCTGGAGGGTCTGAGCGATTTTCTGAAAAAATAGAGACGCAAAATGCATCTCTAAGTAGTTCGGTATAAGCTTTTCCGGTGGGCAGCAGACGATTCGCGTTTTGGCGGCTCCAGTAGACGAAAATTGGGCGCATCCGGCCTTCAATCGCCATCTGCTCCATTTGTCTAATAAAAGGAATGAAGCCGTCAACCGGGGGCAAAACGCTCAAAGGTAAAACGCCAGGTCCGGATTGCTGGACCAGCATCATTTGAAGCTGAATTCTGCTCGGTTCTACCGTCAAATTGACCCCTTGCCCTGGATCTATTTCAGTACCAAAAAAAGACCACCAATGAGATCAAATACCCCTTTAAGTAGTGATCTAACCGATTAGAGCCTTTTGTAATGATACTTGACCGAAAATCTTTGCCTTTCGGGCACAGGTGATAACATTAAATCGCAATGAGTGCCAATAATAAGTCTCAAAACTGTCAGACTGCCGAGCAAATTTTAGGCAGTAAGATTTATGCCGAAAATGTCGAGTTTTGGAATCGGGCCTGGGGTCCGGTAAAGACTGCCTATACTCAGATGCCCGACTTGCCTTATATCAATCCGATGATAAACGAGCTTGCATCGCACGCTCCAGCAAACGTGCTCGACCTTGGATGCGGTTCTGGCTGGCTTTCTATCTTGCTTGCGCGCAATGGTTTTGAAGTCACAGGTGTGGATGTTGCAGAACAGGCTATAAATCTGGCAAAAGATTGGGCTTTGCAAGAAAGTCATAATATAGATTTTCAAGTCAAAGATATGGCGTTGCTAGATTTTCGTCCCAACACTTTTGGATCTTGTGTTGCTAATTCGATTTTTGAACACTTTCCTTTTGAGCTTACTCGCACCATTTTTAAGCAGCTCAAGTCAATCATGGCTCCCAATGCCGTTTTTATTGGTTGCTTTGATAAAGTAGGCACTGGTCCGGGAGAGTACTACAAACTGGAAGACGAAACTCATGTCTATACCGACAAGGGTCGCAAGGGAATGCTCTTGCGTTGCTATTCGGACGAAGAGCTCAAAACGCTTTTGACTGAAGCCGGTTTTGAGATAACTAAGTTACAGACTTACGAACCTGGAACGAGATATGTAGTTGCTATACAAAAGAGCGCTGCTTGAAATAGGCGTACTCTTCCGTCGGCAAAGACACTATTTTTGGTATCAAAGCCAGTGTCATTGGGCGTCCGAAAAAATTTTATTTTCAAGCTCGTCTACCTTGAGAACTTGTTTGCTACAAACAAGACAGGATGAGGAGTTCAGTTAGTTTAATTCTCTTCGTTTGGCAAATCTTTTTTCAAAAAAGACTTGAACATGACAATCATTTGAGACAAAATTAATTCACTTCTCAGTTTGAGTTTCGCCGTTACCCCAATTCTGTAATGCAAGTCTGGCAGCCGTCTTCTGCCTGGCGTCCGCTATGAACCAGAATTTTTGCCCAGAGAGAGCCGAGCCATGAATAAACACGCCGAATCGCTTCACGACCGTCTTCGACAACTTTTCGAAACCAAAGCCACCGAGTTCGTCAAGTTTTCGCAAGACAATCCAAATACTGCCGTAGTCACAAGTCAAATAGCTGAAATGTACACAGATTTAGCCAAGGTGATGAGCAACTAATAGCTCGCCTGGGACAATCCCCATAGACAAAGTCAAGGGTCTATCTTAAATTTGCAAGAGTAGAGTAATTTCTTGCAGGTGAGTGAGATGGACCCTTTATTCGTGATGGCAGCTTTGCTTTTATGCGGTGTCCTTGTGACTATGATTGCGATGCCTGAAAAATTTATTCCTGACCATCCGCTTGGCAAAAAGAAAAAGCTTGGATCTAGCTCCTGGGGAGTCTACAATGGAGCCGATCCGGAGACATCTGTCGGAACCGTCGAGGTTACTCCTCTGGTCGGAAAACAGAAGTCTATTTACGGTGCCAATGCTTACAACAGTGGTCGTCCTGTATCGAGAAAAGGCGCTTAAGTCATTGAATAAAAAATTGAATTCTGTTCTGCCAGTTTTGGTCGCAGTTGGGTTTACTTTAGGAAGCAATTGTGTATTTGCAGAACAGCCAAAAGGTCATAACGACCTCGTCCAGCCGGCTGCTAGTCAACCTAATGCCAAAACCTTAAATGCCAAACCCGGCGTTCCAGCACCAGTAAAAGTCAGTTCCCCAGGCGGATTTGGACACAAGGAAGGGCTTGAGTTTAGTAAGACTCCCGAATACAAAAAAGAATTCGACAAAGCAATTGAGTCAGCCAGACTGCATTGTGTCGAATACACCAAAGCCAATCCCAATTCGCTAAACAAAGCGATAATCTCGGACCTCGATGAAACCTTGCTCGACAATCGTCCTTACTTTCAAGACGTCAAAAAGGACTTTACCTGGTCAGATTTTGAAAAATGGGTGTTCAAAGCTAAGGCGCCAAACCTGCCTGCCACAGCTGAGTTTTTGAAATGGGCTCGTGATCAAGGATTTGCCATAATTTTCCTTACTGGTCGTCCGGAAAATATGCGAGTCGTGACCACTGCCAATTTGATTAAGAACAAAGTAGCCTACGATGGTTTGTATATGCGCGGCGACGATGACAAACGTCCGGCGAGCAAATTCAAAGCAGAGGTGCGCAAGAAAATAGAATCTATGGGATACAAAATAGTCGTAAATATCGGTGACCAAGACTCGGATTTGGCAGGCGGCTTCGCTCTTGATGGCGAAAAACTTCCCAATAAATTGTATTTTGTCCAGTAGAAGAATTGCCTCCAGTTTTAGCCAACTACTATCTGACATACAAGTGTAATTCACGCTGTACTTATTGCGATATTCCGGTTAAGCCCGAGAATATTCCAATCAAAGAAGTGGCGCCAGAAGTTATTATCGAAAACTTGCACGCTCTAAAAAGATTGGGCGTGAAAGTGGTCGACTTCACTGGTGGCGAACCGCTTCTATACAAGCATTTGCCTTTAGTGCTGAAAGAAGCCAAACGACTCGGTTTCTTTACAAGTGTCGCAAATACAGGAACGCTTTATCCAAATAAGGCTGAGTCTCTGCGCGGTTTAATAGATGACCTCAAATTTTCTCTTTCGACTATCGAGCCTGATTTTTACCAAACGGAACGTGGTATCGCAGGTTTTCACAAAGTAATCGAAAGTCTCAAGATTGCAAAGTCGCTTGGTGAGCGTCCTTCTATAATTGCAACTGCCACGCCTCAGTCTTTAGCTGGGATGGAAGACGTTATTGGACTTGCGCAAGAAATGGGAGTAGTAGTCCTTCTTGGTCCGGTGTTCGACTTTTGCGACAATGAATTGTTGCAAGCTCAAGGTATCGAAGAAATTCACCGCCTGGCGCGTTATGACAATGTTTGCGTAAACTGGGCTTTTACTCAGTTCTTTCTTGATGGTGGCAATGACATTGCAAAACCGAGGTGTAAAGCCATTTCATCTACGATCGTGGTATCACCAGACGATCATCTTTTGCTGCCGTGCTATCACATGCACGATGAGCGTCTTAAAATCAAACATGATGAAGGTCGCTCAAACCTTGATGAAATTTGGCATAGCAGTCATGTTCAAAAAAGAAAGCGCGAGGAAGGATCCTGGAGTTTTTGTCAGGGATGCACGATCTGGTGCTATTTTGAAGCTTCTTTCTTGTGGCCGCCAGACAAATATTTTTTGCTCAACTTGAAAAGTAAATGGCGCTGGGGCAATCAGAAATTGAAACAGCTGGTCGAGCAAAAAACCGGATTGTCACTTACTCGCAAATTAGCAGGCGACAAAGACAAAATTATGAAGGCAATCTCTACAAATCCACTAAATTCTGCCCCCCAGAAACCTACTGCCGAAATTATTTGCTAAAATGATTGTCTTGCATGTTTTGCAAGGTTGCGGGGCGTTAGCGCAGTTGGTAGCGCGCTTCAATGGCATTGAAGAGGTCACCAGTTCGACCCTGGTACGCTCCACCATTTAAATGACAGGCTTTCGATTTTCGGGAGCCTGTTTTATTCTTCAAAACCCTCAAGTCGTGTGTTTGTGAGGTTTTTGAGGATTTGAATTTGAAGATCGAGTGCCTTTTTGCGTTTGAGTTAAATGAAAGCTTTATGGGAAGAAAAGCTTTCACTTTACAAGGCAAGCATTCGGGGATGCAAGCCTCGTTAAAAAATCGCCATTTTAATTCGGTTGTTAAGAGCGTGTCGGTTCGTAAGGCATGAAAACCAGACGTTTCACTTCAGTCTCGATATAACCGTTTTTATGTAATTTCAGGCTGCGATAACCAGGCGGTTTATAGTCCAGTTTGATACCTGTTTCATTGGGGGTAAACTGCGCACACGTAGACGGCGTCGACATCAAAGTGACATCGCGTCTTTGTGAATATGACTGCTGATGCACGTGTCCCCACATAACACCGCGTACATTGGCATGTGCGTCTACGACAGCAAAAAATTCTTTTGGATTTTGCAAAATATATTTGTCGAAACGGTCAGGGTCCATGTTCACTGGATTGTGGTGCATGCAAATAAGCGCATGTTTTTCACTGTGCAAACTAAGCAAAGACTTGAGTCTATCTAATTCTTCTTGAGATAGGTTGCCTTCCTGTTTGCCATCAATTTTTGAGTTGAGCAAGACAATTAGCCAATTTCCCAATACAAATTCACGCTCGTTTTTAAAAAGCGGATACTCTTCAAATACTTCGCGTGCCATATTGGCATTGTCGTGATTGCCAAATAGATAGTAGACAGGCTTGTTTAGCGAGCTAAGAAGTTCTGCAAGGCGTCTATATGAGCCTGCTGATTCATCTTCTGATAAATCGCCAGTGAGTACGACAAGGTCATATAGAGCTTCTTGCTTTTTGACCAGTTCGATTACATGTTTCAAACTTTCAAAAGTATTAAAGCCGAAAAGTATCGATTCGTCATCTTCGCTTGCACTTGGAGCAAATAAATGAGTATCGGTGATTTGCAAGATTTTCATAAAGCGTCCACAATATTGCCTGTGTTGAGGTCTTTCACCATCTTTTTATCTAGCACAATAGCGGCTTTGCCTCTATTTGGGGCATTTTGCGCTCCAGAAGCAATGGCGCAAAGCCAGAGCCAGTTGCATATAGTCTATCCCAAAGATGGCGCCAGTATCGAGGCTCCTTCCACTTTTGTGATTGGCAACACCACGCCTGGCAATCAAGTATCGGTTAATGCTCAACCGATAACGGTAAACGCTCAAGGTTTATTTGCAGGGGTAATCAAGCTAAAACCAGGTCAAAATTCTTTTACCTTGAAATCGGGTGATGCTGTCCAGGAAATAAAGATAAAACGTCCAGAACCACGAAAACCTATTGACTCGACAGTCTGGACAATCGATGAGAAATCTGCCGAACCAAAAGAATCACTTGGATTTGTTGTGGGCGATGTGGTTACTTTCAAAATCAGGGCTACACCAGGTTCACAGGTAAGCGTATTGCTTGAAAACAGAGTAATTGCGTTGCAGGCTAAAGCAAGTTCTGATTTGAAAATCGACTACGGCAAAATAATTTCAAAAACGGCTCCTGCAGGCGATATTTATGTTGGTTATTACAAAATTCAAGCGCAGGATCAGTTTCAGGGCGCAAGACCAAAATTTGTCGTAAAAAAAGACGGCAAAGAATTGAGTTGCGTATCGGCTGCGGCACTATCTGTGGTGCTGCAACCACGTCTGGCTGAGACAATTCACGATCAGACAATAGTTCGTGCAGGTCCTGGACAATCGCGACTCACTCCGCTTCCAGCTGGAGTCAAGCTTGTTGTAGATGGATATCGAGGCAAAGATATTCGTTTAAGATGGGCTGAAAATAAACACGTTTTTATCGAAGCCAAAGATTTGCGGTTTAGTTTAGAACCACATGCAGTATCGGGGCAGTATCCAAACTCGGCAGTAAAGTCGGTCAATATCGAGCAAGATTCTTATGGCGATAAAGTCATATTGCCACTCACCGAGCGTTTGCCTTTTGAGATTGAGCAATTTTTGAAACCCAATAGATTAGTGGTTAAAGTCTATGGTGCCACAGCCGATACCGACTGGTCGTCGCAAGAACATTCATCGGCTTTCGAGGGCAGCGACTCTAACATTGCTCGTAACGGCCAGGTGCATGGTACCAGCTGGAAACAGCTTGCAGACGGAGTTTACGAACTTACTATAAACATTGCAGGTAACCGCCAGTGGGGCTATTATCCCGAATACGAAGGCGAAAATCTTGTTATTCATGTTCGCGACCCGATAAAGTTAAAGACCGATTCTCCTGGCAGTTTGACTGGACTTAAAATCTGTATCGATCCAGGGCATGGTGGACCGCAGCCAGGAGCTTCGTCTTGTGCAGGCATAAGCGAAGCAGAAATAAATTTGAAAATTGGACTCAAATTGAAAGAGATTCTGGAAAAATATGGTGCTGCCGTTATCATGACTCGTACTACAGATGTCGATGTAGACCTTGCTGCGCGTTGTGAAATTGCTCGCAAAGCCGGGGCGCAAATGCTCTTATCGGTTCACAATAACTCGCTTCCAGATGGTCGCAATCCTATAAAAGAGCACGGCTCATCGACCTATTTCTATCATCCGCAATCTGTCGAGCTTGCTCAGACTTTAAAAAATAAACTACTGCAATATCTTGGTTTTCCAGATATCGGCTCGCGCTACCAAAACCTGGCACTTACTCGTCCCAGTGAAATGCCAGCGGTGCTTGCCGAAATTGGTTTTGTCATAAATCCAGACGAATGTGCACAATTAATCCAGCCTGAAGTACAGGAGAAAGCAGCAAAGGCATTAGCCGATGGAATAGTCGAATATCTTGGTAAGCCGCAATGAGACCCAAAAGAATCATAGTAAATGTCGGCAATTCGCGCACCACATGGGCTATTTTCAGTGGCGACGACTTAATAAAATCCTGGAGCAATCCCACAACGCAATCGCGTTCCCAAGCGCCAGACATTGCATCTGACCTTGATGAAGGACTAAATGGCGAAGCAATAGAAAATCAAATTGTCTATGTATGCTCAGTAGTACCATCAGCGTCTCTTGCGTTAATCGAAGCATTGCACGAACACGGTTTCGACCCCCGCGAAATCAGGCTCGACATGCAAAAAGGTATAAGCAAGCTTTATCCTACATTTGGCACAGACCGTCTAGCGAATTGTTATGCAGCATATAAAATCTATGGCTCAGATTGCGACAATTTGCTCATTTTAGATTTTGGCACTGCCACCACGATAAGTGCTGTCAATTCTCAAGGCGAATTTCTTGGTGGAATGATAACGCTTGGCTTTCAAGATACTCTATCAACTATTGGAAAGCGGCTCGAGCAGCTACCTGTAATCGATTACGACGGTTCAGGCGAAAGAGTATTCGACAATGTCAGTCCGTTGTCTAACTCGACTCGCGATTCTATATTTGCTGGTGCCTTATACTCGCAACTTGGTACAGTCGAGAAATGGACACGAAAATGCAAGCAAGAGTTGCAAGGAAAGACAATCGTAGTCGCAACTGGCGGCTTGAGCCGTTATATTGGTCAACACCTTGAGCCAGGCACAATCGATGCGTTCGATAAAGAACTGACCTTGAAAGGGGTTAATTTTATTGCCCAGGAACTCGAGGCGGAAGTGGTCCCAGCGGATCTAAGTTGAAGCACTTTTCTAATTCGCTTCTATACATAGGATTTGTGAGCGCATCATAGGAGTACAGCTCATCAACCCAGTAACTTTGTTCTTGCCCTTGTAATTTTTCAATGCGCTGTTTGAGTTTCAGTGACAGAATTTGGTCTTGCATCCGCGCCCTTTTCTAGTGATTTGGTAAATGTTCTAACTGAGAAACAAAATGTAACTTCGACTACTAATAGTCTAGTTTCTCAAATGAATCAGACAATACTTGACTTCCAGGGCGAAAGGCGCCAAACTTTGATAACGCCCACATCTTCGGGCTTTGAGAGAACCTAAACTTTGACAGATAATTGAGGTCTCTATCGCATGGATGCTTTACCCTAAGCGCATACGGAGCGGATATAGAGGATGAAAAACTATATCTAGCACACCTCTGTAAAAGCTATGGAGTGGCAAAATAAGTCATTATACGCAACTAATGGTAGTATGGATTCAAAGGAAGAAGTGAGGAAAAAAGAGAATGAACCTTAAACTTCGCCTCGAAAGACTGTGTGACGGACGTAGCTGGGCCCGCCTGCATTTTCCTGATGGAACCACACTTACAGGTCGTGTGCTTCGAATCGGGCAAGATTACGTCGAAATTGAATCATACGGTGAAGCGGACAAACCGCAAAAACGCGAGTACTCTAAGCATCTGGTACCTTTGAACCTGGTGAAATTTATTACAATAGAGTCTTCGTCCTTTGCTGAAGCCGAACGCCGTCGTTTAGATTATGCTTCCCAAATGGAATTTTCTAGCGAAACTGCAGATTCAATGCCGGAGCTGGAGAGGTAAATACTAGAGTTATAGTCGTTGGGGCCGGTCTTGGTGGTCTTGCTGCCGCCATTTCTCTGCGCAAAGTCAATTTTGAAGTCGATATATACGAAAAAGCACCAAGCTTACAAGAAGTTGGTGCCGGCATAGTTTTATATCCAAACGCAGTCAATGCGCTCAAGCAAATGGACGTTTATGACGATATTGCCAAAGTGGCAAGTTTTCCTACGCTTGGCAAATATTTAAATTCAAAAGGCAAAGTGCTTGTCGAAATGAATATGGCTAATTTCGAGCCTGGTTCGCAAGGGATTAGCGTTCACCGCCATGATTTGCAAAAGACATTGTGCGACAAGGCACTTGCACTCGGGGCAAAAATTCATTTCAGCAAAGAATGCTGGACCCTGGAACAAGATCCAGATTGTGTGACACTTCATTTTTCCGATGATACGCAAGTGCAAACCGATATCGCTATTGGCGCAGACGGTATTCATTCTAAAATCAGAAAAAATTTGATAAACGATGGCGAACCACGGTATACAGGTAGTTTCGCCTGGAGGGGAGTAACGTCAGTCCCGGTTTCTTATCCGCCGAATCAGAGTCTTTTGATTTTTGGACGTGGAAAACAATTTGGTTCTATACCTATAGGTAAAGGCCGTGTTTACTGGTTCGCCACGATGAAAGACGAAAAGGGGCACCGCGACAGGCGCTCGAAAGCCGAGGTGCTCAAGTTCTTTGGTGACTGGACAGATCCGGTAAACGAACTTATAGATGCAACTGAAGATAGCGAAATTTTGACACACAATTTATACGATCGTGACCCAGTCTTAAAATGGGGTGAAGGTCGAGTGACTATACTGGGAGATGCGGCACATCCAATGACACCGTTCATGGGACAAGGTGGGTGCCAATCTTTAGAGGATGCAATTGCGCTTGCACACTGTATGAAAGTAAATCCAAATATGGTCAAAGCATTACGTGATTATGAAAAATTGAGGCAAGAACGTACATCTGATTTCGTGTTTCAATCTCGTAAGTCCGAAGCAATGTCTATGACGACTTCTCGCATCGCAAGCATGCTTCGTGATTCGATACTACCTATGGTGCCGTCCAAGCTCATTGCTAAGCAACTGCATACTCTTGCAAATTACAAAATGCCGGAGCTCTAAACTCGCATGAGTTCTCGATATCAGCTATGATAGAGTCATCGAATATCCAAAGGACGGCAAGTTAGTTCAAATCAAAGTGTATTAGTCTATTTTTCTTTGGCTCGTTTGATTAGCTTCAGTTCTGCCAAATGTTTTTTTGCTTTCACCAAGTCATTGGCGAATGATTGACGATTGGGGGCACTCTCCATTACTTTGATCATTTTTGTTTTGCACGCAATCGCCTCGTCGTACATATTATTGTGCGCGTACTCAGAGACTCGATAGTCATAAGAGCTTGGAACTTTGTCATCGACGGGAATTGCTTCTATGTATTTTTTCGCCCGCTGATCCATGGAATTTGGATATTCATGACTGATGACTAGCCAGTTCCCACCATTCTCCTCCAAAACAACTGTCATATCAGGAAAAGGATGAATTGTTTTTTGATTACGATGATGGCCTTGATTAAACAAAAGTACTATCGGAGTAATTAATAAAGCTACAACGGCAAAAATCAGAAGATTTCGTTTCGAACTTAAGTCCATTTTAAATCCTCGTGAGGGCTTTCAATACGGCGTCGCGATATTCGCTGTCTTTTTCGTGAAACTCGAGCACATTTTTCTTGTAATCGATATTTAGATAAAGCTCGGCATATTTGCTTGCGTCTTCAGTTTCAGTGCCGTAAAAAAGTTTCATGCACTGCACTTCATTTTCTTTTCCCATATTGGTGCAAACAAACTCAATTTCATTATTCATTGAGAGAGATCCACTTTTGTGTTCATATTTTTTTGCCAGCTCATTTAGAAAGTTGTCGCTAACTTTGCCTAGTGAGCTGATTTTGACACGATCGATGTTTGCCGAAATGTCAGCTTTGAATCCTGCGTATCCGCCATTTATTTCACCAAGTGCTTCAACGGTTCTGGAGCCATCAGGATTTTCAATGTTTTTTGAAATTGGAATATCAAAATCAACCAGAGATTCTTCGCCGAAAGTTATTTTTCCGGGTTTGGCAATTGTTTGAGTATTTGGTTCAGCTGATGAAGATTTTTCGTCTTCTTTTGTGATCGATTTGTGATGAGACGAACTCGATTCGACTTCGACTTCTCCTTGGGAGCAGCCGGATAAGCTCAACAGTATTAGGATTGAGAAAATAAATTGGTTTTGAGACGCAAATTTCATGACTAGATACTAGAATATATCGATTCGATTTTCTATTCTTATTAGTCAATTGATTTGGTTTTTCGACATGCGTGTAGATTCGCTCAAACTTGCATTCTTAATTGCTTCGAGCTTTTGGCTCCAAGGGCAATTTGCTCTGTGTGGCGAAGTGGGTAATCATGCAAAGTCTCTTTTGGATAAGGCAAAAAGCGAAGTGGAGGCGTGCGAATTCGAGGGCGCTATAGCTGACTGTGGCGAAGCTATAAAAGAAGGTCTGCAGTCAAGCGACGTCTACATCTGGAGAGGTTGTGCCTACATGCATGTAGGTGATTTCAAGCACGCAGACGAAGATTTTCATAAAGCTTCAGCTCTTACCAAGGGTAGCGGCGATTACTGGCTGCACCGACTGCGCGATTGCGAATTCGACGATGAGCACAAAGAAAAGAATGCTGCGCACCGATGGGCACTGGCATGCACAGCCATACAATTTACTAAAGACAAATTGTGCTCAAAATCTCTTGCGGGGCTTGAGATCAACGAGCAGAGCGTAGAGAACGAAAGACAATTATTACAGGGGCGAATGAATGTTTCTTCTCATGCCGATCTCGAGCGGGTGCTTTCGGCAATGGACGAAAAAATCAAAAACAACAAAGATAGCAAATCCAATCTTGCCTGGGACATGAGCCTCTATATTTGCATTTGTCGCTGGGGCTATCTTGCAGGTTATCTAAGTGATGATGAAGCCTGGCAATTGATTATGCCAAAGGCGAAGCGAATTCAGCAAGAATTCACTAGTTGGAATGAGTTTGCCGAAAATTATATGCAGGGTCGAAAAAGTTGGGATCAACATGCCTATGAGCGAGATAAAGAGTTGTTCGAGCGCGCGATTCGCAGACTTAATCAAAATAAGCGCAGTCCGTGGAACGAATATGCTTGGAATACCCTGTTAAATTAGGTTGGCATTTTTGTTCAGGCGTCTTTTATTACCTTTATCTATTGTAGCAGTGCTTATCTCCAGAAGCGCTGTAGAGCCTGCGTTCTGCAAAAAATCTGAGGCAAAGCAAGAACAAAAAGACCGTCCTATAGCCGATAAATGGGCAGTGGTCATTGGAATAGACAAATTCCAAGACAAAGGAATTCCGACCCTTGAATATTCTGCCAAAGACGCAAAAGACTTTGCTGATTTCTTAATGGAGAAAGGTCATTTCGCGCGTGACCACGTCATTTTGATGGTGAACGAACAAGCGACAGAAGACAATATTCTAGACGCTGTTGGAGATAATGGCTTGCCTCGCCGAGTGCAGAAAGATGACCTGGTTGTCATTTACGCCTCGACTCATGGCAGTCCTCGTGAGATGGATATTCGTGGAGAGAATTTCTTGGTGGCGTATGACACCAAATTGAACCGTTTGTTTTCATCTTCAATCAAGCTTAAAGACCTTCTTGCAATGATAAAAGATCGCACTGGATGCGAGCGCATTGTACTTCTGCTCGACGCTTGCAATAGCGGTGTTGCAGCAGATTTGTCAGATGGACAAAAAGGTGGCAAAGCACTTTTGCGCGTTAATTCATTCAATGTAGATGAACTTGCTGGCAAAGGGCAGGTCGTCATCACATCTAGCAGTGCCAACGAGCGCTCATGGGAGTCGAAGCGGTATAAAAATGGCGTTTTTACTCATAACTTAATTGACGCACTGCAAAAAGAAGGCGACGGTACAAACCTTTCCAGTGCCTTTGAGGACTTGAAAGAAAAGGTGCTTGCTGAAGTGCAGTTCGATCGAAAGTCAGTTCAGACCCCGGTCATGAACAATCAGTGGACCGGTGAATCGCTTGCACTGTTAAAAGCCCCTGCTCGTCCGCGAAACTATCCGGCTTACTTGCCAGGACTTGGATCTCTTGCTGAGAGTCTTGAGCCGTATTATGCGATAAAGGTAAAAGTAGATTATTCAGACGACCTGTTCAATCGTGCCACCGCGGGTGATATTCAATCGCAATACGAAATGGGACGAGTCTTATTCAGTGGTGCAGGCATAGACAAAAGTGTAGTTATGGCACAAAAATGGTTTCAACGTGCAGCTGACCAGGGTCATCCTGGAGCGCAGTTTTTTCTGGGGTCGATTTTGCTGGATAAAAAAGTCTGCCCCAAGCCCGATCCCGAGGGTGGTTTCAACTGGTTGCTCAAAGCTGCAAACGCCGGTGAGCCAATGGCACAAGCACGCATCTCGCAAATTTATAAGGACGGTATCATTACAAAATCGGATCCTACAGCTTGTTTTGACTGGGCTAAAAAATCTGCCGAACAAAATTGTGCTTATGGCAAAATGGCTTTAGCCGGCTGTTATCTAAACGGAGTGGGGACAAGTTTTAACCCTACTGAGGCTGTAAAGCTTTTCAAAGAGACTGGAAAAGACGTTCCTGAAGCTTTCGGTATTTTGGGTTTGATTTATGCCAATGGTCTCTTTGTGGAAAAGAGTCCTGAAGAAGGGTTTAAATACTACAAAATGGCAGCTGATGGCGGGGACCTGGACAGTTTGTATCAACTGGGATTGTGTTATCTAAACGGCACTGGAGCAAACAAAGATTTGAATCTGGCTTTTAAAAGTTTTGAAGGCGCCTCTAAAAGCGGTAGCGCAAAACATATTAGTCGGCTTGCAAAATGCTATGAGACTGGCACAGGTATTAAACAAGACACCCTGAAGGCTATTGGTTTATATAAAACTGCCGCTGAACTAAGTGACGAAGAGGCGAAAGCAGCTCTAAAGCGCTTGAACGCAGGTTAATTACAGTTGAAAATTTGTTGAAAAGTGGCACAATGAGAGTAATGCCGCAGGGCTCCAGAGAGGGGAATCAGGGATGAATCCTACCGTGCGCGACACCGGTCCTGCGAACACAAAAAAGAAGAGATTTTACCAATCAAAGCTCGAAGTTTTGACTACCTTTTTTGTGAATTTAGTTTTTTAGTGCTTTCATCCATTCGGGATGACTGGCGATTTCATCTAGAGCCTTGGCTAAAAGACTGATACCAGGTTCTTTCTTAAACCATGTCGATGCCCCAGATGGATGGGGAAGTGGAATGACATCGCATTTGTGACCGTAAAGATTGCCACTGAATTTGGTGCCGATCAAATCTACAAGCGGAGCTTTGCCTAGCACTTGTTCGATTGCTAATTTGCCAACTGGAATTACAAGTTTTGGTTTCAGGATTTCCAACTCTGCTTTCATCCAGCTAGAGCATGTTTCAATTTCAATTGGCGTGGGGACACGGTCGCCGCCGCTTTTGGATTTGCCAGGGAAACAACGACAAACAGCAGCCATATAAACTTTGCTACGAAACTCTTCTTCGTCCATACCAATGCGTCCAAACCATCTGAATAATGTCTTGCCTGCTGTCCAGGCGAATGGTTTGCCAAACTTGCCTTCATGCGGTCCTGGTGCCTGTCCTATCAAATATATAGATGAGTTAACTGGACCCGGTCCCACGACTGGTCCAACCATCAACGGGCACATAGCGCACTGGTTAAGGGCCTTTAGATGTGTTTCGAGCAAACCCACTTGATCGGTCTGGACCATCTTTTAAGTAGTACCTGTCTGGAAAATGTTGCCAATCGATTATTATATACAGTCTACATATTTTACTTGGAGATTCGCCATGCTCAGTCCTCTTGCCGGAAAACCAGCACCCGACGACCTTTTGGTAAACGTACCGCGACTATTGACTAGCTATTATTGCGATAAACCTGATGTCAATGTGGCGGCAGAGCAAGTGGCTTTCGGAACCTCTGGTCACCGCGGATCGGCATTCAATAGAGCATTTAACGAAGATCATATTTTAGCTATTACTCAGGCAATATGCGTTTACAGAAAAGAGAACGGAATAGATGGACCGCTTTATCTTGGCATCGACACGCACGCGTTGTCTGAGCCAGCATTTGCCAGCGCAATGGAAGTGCTTGCGGCAAATGACGTCAACGTAATGATTGATACAGATTTAGGCTATACGCCAACCCCTGCAATTTCACTTGCGATTCTTCAATATAACAAAGGACGAAAAAGCGGCTTGGCTGACGGGATTGTAATAACCCCTTCGCACAATCCACCTCAAGACGGCGGCTTCAAATACAACCCTCCATCTGGTGGTCCTGCCGATACCAATATCACCGACTGGATGCAGAAAAAAGCAAACGAATATCTTGCAAACGGGCTTATGGACGTAAAGCGCATGGACTTCAGGCAAGCACTCAAAGCTTCGACCACGCATCGTTTTAATTATGTCGACATGTATGTCAAAGAGCTCGAATCGGTAATCGATATTCAAGCTATTCAAAAATCTGGTATCAAAGCCGGTGTCGATCCACTGGGTGGCGCTGGAGTCGCATTCTGGCAAGCGCTCATCGAAAAATATAAATTGCCTATCGAAATGGTAAGCAAAAGAATCGACCCTACTTTCTCTTTCATGCATGTAGACTGGGATGGCAAAATACGGATGGATTGCTCGTCACCATATGCAATGGCAAGCTTGATTGAGCTGCGCAACAAATACGATATCGCCTTTGGTAACGATACAGATCACGACCGCCACGGAATCGTGACGCCAAGCGGCTTGATGAATCCAAATCATTATCTTGCAGTAGCAATCGAATATCTCTTTTCTCACCGCGAAGGCTGGAAGAAAGATGCAGCCATCGGTAAAACTTGTGTGAGCACAAGTTTGATTGATCGTGTCGCAAACAAAATCGGTCGCAAATTAATCGAAGTGCCAGTTGGCTTCAAATGGTTCGTAGACGGACTGCTCGATGGTTCACTTGGTTTTGGCGGCGAAGAAAGTGCAGGAGCATCTTTCTTGCGCAAAGACGGAAGCGTCTGGACTACAGACAAAGACGGAATTATCCTTGCTTTGTTGTCTGCCGAAATCACAGCAGTGACTGGCAAAAATCCAAGCGAGCATTACAAACAATTGGTCAAAGAGCTTGGTGAGCCATCGTATGCGCGCATCGATGCCGTTGCAACACCAGATCAAAAATCTAAATTGAAAAAACTGGCTGCAAGCGACGTTAAGGCCAAAGACTTCGCAGGAGAAAAAATCACCAAAATCGAAACAGCAGCAGCTGGAAACAATTCAGCTATTGGTGGTCTAAAAGTCTCAACTGAAAATGGTTGGTTTGCAGCGCGCCCATCTGGAACTGAAGACGTTTACAAAATCTACGCCGAGAGCTTCCTTGGCGAAGATCATTTGAAAAAGATTCAGAGCGAAGCTCAAGAGCTCGTAAATACAGTCCTTTCACCCACAGCAACTAGAAGTTAAATCATGGAAGAATGGTTAGAACTGGAAATTCCAGAACTTGGCCACATTATTGAATTTGCCTTCCCGCAGAACGACCGGATGTTGGTTCGCACGCCTGATGGCATGTTCTCTGTAGGGCTGCAAGAAGACCCAGCAAAAGTCGAGAACGTCATGTCTGTAGAAGAAGTAGAAGTTCTCGACAATGGCGATTCGTGGGGAACTGAGCAAAGCGACAAGCTGAATTTTGACGACGAAGAATGGTTCTTCCACGGTGCAGAAAGCGGTGATGTGACCCTTTGCGATCTGAGCACAGGCGAGCGTATCGAAGTCGCAAACGACAGAAAACACATGCTTTTAATAAACAGTGCAAACGAAAAGGTGATTCAGAAAATCGAATTTGTCATGGCAGACGATCCTGACGATTTTTCAATAGCTGGTTTTTCTTATGACGAAAAATATTTGGTATTGTGCACTAACGAGAAGTTGCGGGTCTTCTCTCGTGATGATTTAATCTGATTAGAGGTTTTTCGTTAAACGTTTATGACACAGAAAACTAAGTGTTCTTGGTCACCTCAAAGAGCATTAGTTTTTATTGTAGGGGTGCTCGAATGGAAATGGATCGAAATTCAGTCCTTTCCTAAGTTGAATCGCCGTGATAAACAATTATTCGAATATTTCAAAACTATGGGCGTGCCTGATGGTAGAGTGGCATATTTGTCTGATCAAAACGCAACCCTGAAAAATATCAAAAAAAAGTTCAACGATTTGCTCGAAATCTCAAGACCTGGTGACACGTTATTCTTTTATTACTGTGGTCATGGCTCAATTGATCCGGACGGAAATGGTTACTACTTAGCTTACGATTATGGAATGAAGGCAGGTGCACTTAGAGCTAAGTATATCGTCTCCAATCTCAAGAAAAGATTTTGTGGTCGAAACGCTATGTTTTTTGCTGATTGTTGTTCTTCGGGCGCTATAGCTTCTGCGCTCGCCAAGACTAATCTTCAATTTGACTATGCCGTTCTCACTTCGACGTTTTCAGGAAATGAATCGACTGGCAATTGGACCTTCTCCCAATCGTTGCTTGATGCCTTTTGGGGATATAGTTTCGTTGATTCAGACAAAGATGGAATGATTAATTTCGAAGATCTTGTGAAGCACGCTAGTTTCGAATTGTGGTCAATAGATCAACAACATCTTTTGGTGTACTCGACCAA
Source organism: uncultured Candidatus Obscuribacterales bacterium (assembly GCA_964572515.1). Classification (GTDB taxonomy): domain Bacteria; phylum Cyanobacteriota; class Vampirovibrionia; order Obscuribacterales; family Obscuribacteraceae; genus Aved-18. The sequence continues at coordinate 675,199 of CAZNEW010000001.1, forward strand.
GAAAATACAAAAGAATTTTGTAATGACGCCTGTGCGTAAGAAATTTCATTCAGCTCCCAAATTGGTCGAAGTTAAATGGAAAAACAAATGGTGGAAAGCTAAACTTTCAAAAAAAAGAAAAGAAGAAGGGCGGATTCGCTGGTGTCAAATCGGTTGGGACGCAAAGGAAGATGAATGCTGGTATCCGCTTTCAAGGATACGAGAAATTCCTTTCGATTCTTCGTTGGGTGTAAGAAAGGGCAGTCGTGTGCTTGTCTTTTGGGGAAACAAATACTATAAAGCTTGCGTTTTAAAGGTTAATAGAGGGCGATACCTTGTTCATTATGAAGGATTTGAGAGTATTTGGGATGAATGGGTCGACTCTTCGCGGATTCAGTAATCAATTCATCACTGGTGAACCGGCATCTCAAAGGTTGTCATGATATAATCTGTTTGAAGCCAAAACAGGTTGTATTTGATGAGCACCCAAATTACACGACCCTGGTTGCGTCCCTTTATGGCTGGGCTATGCTTTGTGTCGGTAATTGCAGGTTCATTTGCAAGCGGCACTGTGATAAAGAGCCAGCTTGATTCATACAAAGCGATTGAAGCGCACAGCAAGTGGCGGGACGAAATGGACCAGGGGCTAGAGGCTTTTTATCAAACTGCTTATCCTCTTGCCGATGCGCATTTTCGCGTTGCGATCAATTTGTGCAAGCAAGACAGCGATGAATATATCGAGACTGCAAGATGTTTGGGAGTTACTTTATATAACGAACAACAAGACATAGAAGCGCTTGGTTATCTGCAAAAAGCGCTTAAGTTGACGCGTAAGCGACTCAAACATGAAAGCTTAGATCTTGGCGGGATTATGTTTTGGAATGCACGAGTGTTAGAGCGAGTAGGACAATATCCAGAAGCTGAAAAATTGTATCTTGAAACTCTTGCGATTTACAAAGAAAATACTGGGCCGCTTTCGTTTGAATATATAAATACGGCTGTCGATTACGCTAATTTTCTTTGTTTGTTAAATCGTTTCGATGAGGCTTTACCGATTGCGCAAGAAGCTTATCTAGTCGATATGCAAGATTGTGGTCTTCACAATGCAAATACGCTGCAAGCTGGAAAATGTCTGGCAAAAGTTTATAACCGCCTGAGACGATTTGATGAGGCCGAGACATTGCTCAATCAAAATCTGGAGTTATCTAGACAGATTTATGGAGAAAAAACACAACAAACAGCGCAGTGCTATTTGGAACTTGCAAATCATTGCAGTGCAGCCAAAGATTTTGAGCGTGCCAATCTGTTATACAACGGCATTATCGACATGTTGAAGGTCGCAATTGGTTATGGCGAAATAACTTTGATTGATACTGAGTTGGGCTATGCGCGAAGTCTGGAAGCTGAGAACAAAATGGATCAGGCGCAATCGTGGCTGAACAAGTGTCGAACTCATGCCGCCACTCGTTACGGGGCGAATCATCCGATTACTCAAAACATTGAGAATGAATTGTTATCGCTGAAACAGTAGATTTACTTTAACAGGCAACATGGTTTCTTAGTCTAACACTGCGGGTTTCGGCCACACTCTCACGAACACTTTTCCAATCACTCTATTTTGTGGGACAAATCCATAGATGTGACTATCTTCCGAGTTGTTGCGATTATCGCCAAGCACAAATAAATCGCCTTTGGGTACAGTAATAGATTTGCTACATACGTCCAAAGAAGAATACGGCTGAATGAATTCGCGATAGGTATTGGATCCGCTAATGTCTCCAAGCTCTTTTAAGTCATATGCTGCTTTTTCCAAAACATAATTCTCTTCAAGTAATTTGCCATTAACAAAGACTCCCACGTCCTTTTTTATTTCGATGGTATCACCGGGCAAACCAATTATTCTCTTGATAAAGGCTGGTTCGTTGACAAACATCGGCAAGCCGGTTAATCTCCCCATCACCGCAAATGGTGCAGAACTAAGGTCGTATCCACCCATTTCGATTGGTGGTGGATAGTAGATAATTACATCACTTCTTTTGAATTGTTTTTTTCGCGTCGTGACTTTTTCGACCAGAAGCCGATCTCCAATCTTGAAGGTGGGTAACATTGATGTGCTTGGAATGTAGCGAGCCTCCATGAATATTCGCATGGTGATTAGAATTACTAGATAAATAATTGGAGAAGCAATTAGGGTGCCAATGATCGCAATAATAGATTTAATTGCTTGTTCGCCTCCATTCGCGAAAGATAGAAACGAAACCAAAAAATTGAGAATACGAATTCAGTTATTAATACAAAAAATCCTGCGAAGTAGTCGAGTATCAAAGACAGCAAAAGAATAGCTGTTAATGGAATTACAAAGCCGTTTGTTAGTTTGAAACTTGTATCTATAGATTCAAGAGGCGCTTTGCCATCGGCCACTAAGTATGCGCTGGGTAGAAGACGAGCAGCCAGAATCATCCCTGGAACAACGAGCAAAACCAATCCGGCTGCTACAGACAAAAAGACAAATAACTGGGTCAAAAGCATGTTCAGCCCCTGCTTGAGATTTATTTTTAGGACGCTCCAGTCGGCTTTTTTTCCTTGAGATATGGGTTTGAAGAATTTGAGATAAGGGACGTGTAGAATACTTGCTGCAATGGTTGCAGAAGCGCCTGCTGCAAGAAGGTTCCAGCCCTTGTAGTCTATCAACAGGGCAAAGGTGAAGCAGGCGCAAATCATGGTCAACCAGCCGCGTAGAAAAAAGATTATGCAAAGAGCAAACCAGTTGTCTCGAAAGGCTTGCCAGGACTGCTTTAATTCGTCTTGCGGCTTGAATGTATTGTCGTTTAACATTAGGGACGGGGCATCTGCTCTGTAGCTTTTCTATTGAGTTTATGGTGTGTAATGTAAATGAGTTGTTCGGCATTGTTCTTGGGTATTGCCAATATTTCTGTGCCTCCCCAAGACCACGTTTTACTTTTCCCTGTAGATGTAGGAGAGCCATAGTGCTCAGATATTTTGTTGATTACGAGGTCTAAAGATGCGAAGGCCGAGCCTTCAATTTTATAGAGCTTATAAGCTTTGTCCAGTTCTAGAAATCTGAAGGTGGGTTCCCATTTAACTTCTGCATCTAGAAGCGGAACTTTTCCTACACTGTAATTTTTGAGATATTTGGGATAATTCGATTTTTCGAGTTTTGGTTTTGGAAGTTGACGAGCTTCGAGCTGCTGAAGAAAATTGTCTTCGCTCAAGCCTAGCCGAAATCCATAAAAAGAGAAACCGCGTTCATCGTCTGAAAAATTCCACAATGCGGTTATTGGAAGAGCAAAAAGACTTTTATCAAACTGGATAGTTTCTTTTCCCGTGTATAGAACTATACCTCGATGAAATTTTTTACCTGCAGAACTTTTCAGCTCTTTTAGCCCTTTGAATTCTGAGCCTTGGACGGAAGAGCTAGATTTGACTTCAATACCACATATAGTACCGTTTGTTTTTTCCAGAACAAAATCCACTTCCAGTGAATTGTCGAGTGATCTGAGATGAAACAATTTGGCTCGTGTGTCGCACCAGGTGAGCTGTTTGCAAAGTTCTAACAGAACGAAATTTTCTAGAAATTTTCCAAAAAGTTTTCTGTCTTTTGCCAAGTTCTCTTCGTCGACTTCTAATAGGTAGGATAGAAGACCTGTGTCCCCAATGTATAATTTAGGATGTTTGACCAGGCGTTTACCTTTGTTCGAAAACCAGGGGGGAATTGTCACCGTTAAAAATACTGCCTCAAGCAGAGATAGATATCGTTTCAATGTGGTATTTGGTATGTTTGCTTCTCTTGTAAAATCTGAGGTATTCAAAGTTGCGCCAGTTCTTGTGGCGATTAAATTTAACAGTAATGGAATTTCTGATAGCTTTTCGATATTTGCGATATCTCTAACTTCTCTTTGCAAAATTGTGGAGATGTAACTTTCAAACCATTCATATCTTCTGCTTTTCTTTTCGCGATGAAGCGCTTCGGGATAGCCTCCTTGAACGAGTCTGGTGAGTAATTCTGTTTCAGAAATTGTGTCGCAATCAGGTAGATCCTTTTCATTGAATAAGTCATCTATAAATGACTCTTTGTAGCCGCGAATTTCTCCTTCAGATAGTGGCCAGAGATTTTTAATTTCCATTCTTCCTGCTAGCGACTCTGAAAGCTTTGGTAGCATAAGCAAATTTGTAGAACCAGTCAGAAAAAAACGACCAGGTCTTCTCGATTCATCTATAGTAGCTTTGATTGCAATAAGTAGTTCGGGTGCTCTTTGTATTTCGTCCAGTAAAACTCTGTCTGGTAAGCCTTCGACATAGGACTCTGGTGAGTCTTTAGCTGCAGATAGGGCTGAATAATTGTCAAAGGTTATTTGCTTGGGGGACTTTTCTGGTTCAAAAAGCAGTTTGAATAGAGTGCTTTTGCCCACCTGGCGTGCCCCATTTATGAGTATGGCCGGAGTATCAATCGCGGCTTCGAGAATTTTAGCTTTGATATTACGGGGATATATCATGGTTGAATTTTAGCCGCTATTTGGCTAAAATTCAACCATGATGTTGAAAATTCCTATTTCTAGGGCTATTTACCCTTCTTGAGCTGTCCAAAAAAAGATGTAGATGATAAGCTGAAAGTAATGAGGGGCAAAATCACGATAGCTTTATCGATCGTTATGCTTACAGCCTTGCCAGGGATTTGTAAGCCGTCTAAGGCCGATATCGACAAGGCAAATACACTTTTGTATTCGCTTTCTCCCGAGTTCTACAGCTTTGTAGAATCTAAATTGAAGAGCGGAAAAGACATGGCAACCTGGCACGAATTTTATGCAAGGTCCGGTTTTGGACGTGGCGCTGTGAGCATTGATCAATTTCACTTCGATAACGCAAGAGCAGCTGCCAGGCTGGAGCCAAGTAACGGTCATATCATTACCACATATGCGCTTATTTTGGCTTACAAGAAGAAAACAGCTATTGCTCAGCAATTGATCGTGCGTGTACTCAAGGCGATGCCCAATGATGCAAGAGCGCACGCAGCCCAGGCGCTTATTTCGGTTGACAGAGGCGATATTGAGTTTGCCAACTCCGAAATGGAACTGGCTCTCAAGCTAAACGACAAAGATCCAGAAGTTAATAGCATTGCGTATCAGTTTTATAGAAAGACCATTAATCCGAAGATGGCACTTGCTACTCTCGACCACTGGGTTAAGGTTCGTCCCAAGGATATTTTTGCGTTGCGCAACAGAGCGGATTTTTACAGAGTAGATGAAAAGTATGCAAAGTCAATCGCCGACTGCAAGGCTGCGCTTGCAATCAACCCGAATTATGACGATGCTCGAGTGGTCTTGATTCATTCTCTTATAGAAATGAAAGACTATACCGGTGTTATTCGAGAAGCTTCTAAGCTTTTAGGTAAAGACAAAATGAACGAGGCATTTGCCCACACATGGGAGCGAAGAGGCGATGCTTATACTGCCTTGAAAGACTATAAGAAGGCAATTAGCGATTACACCAACGTGATTAAGATTTACAACACCGATCATAGTGATACTAAATATGATGCTTCTATTGTTCACTACGATTCTTACCAACAGCAAATATACTTGCGCTCATGGCTAGCCAGATGCAATCTGTATGGAAAAACAGGTAATGTTGCCTTGGCGTTGAAATATATAGATTCGCTTCTTGCTGCAAAGCCTTCTGAGGCTGGTGCAGTTTTTCTGCGCGCAAGAATAAATTCGGAAAATGGAAAGTATGATGCTGCGCTCAAGGATATCAATAAGCTTATCGCGTCTGACCCTGACGTCGCCGAATGGTATAGACTCAAAGCTCAAACATTGCGCAAAATGGGCCAAGAAGCCGACGCATTGAAAGTAGAGAAGAGTTTAAAGAATATCGAGCGTTACGGCGCGCGTTGAGGATTTTGTTTACATTTTGAGCACGGCTACTGCACATGGTGCATTTCGCAAAATAAAATTGATAGTGTGACCAAAAAACAAATTTTTTCCCAGTTTGGGTTCGGCACCAATTACAATCAAATCGATATTGTGCTGGTCAGAAGTCATGACCACAGCCTGGGCAGGAAGTGCTTTTGTCTGGACCATTAGCGGATTGAATTCGACATTGAGAGCAAGTGATAATTCTTTGAGACTCGATTCAATTTCTTTATTGACGTGGGTCTGAATTTTTGCGCCACTCTGGGTGTATTCACTATAGAGTTCGTCGACTTCGGACTCTGCGATTGATAAGCATGTGGCGCTTGCATTGAGTGATTTTGCAAGCGAAATGGCAAATTCAGCAGCGGCTAAAGATAACTCGCTTCCGCTTACAGGCACGAGCACTTTTTTGATCACTCTATTACCGGTTGGGTCTGGATCGTAAATTACAAGTGTGTGATTTGTGGTATTGAGTATGACGCTATCAACCAGTTCGCCAAACACATAGTCGGCGTCTGCAGCTGGCTCATCGGTTGCCATGATAATGAGGTCGTAGCCTCGGTTTGCTTCTTCGGTGATAGCTTCTAATTTGTTTGATGATGAAGAAGTTTTCTGCAAAAGGCTTACAAGTTTTTTGTTCATTGTCGATGATATAAAGGAAAAAAGTTGGCTTGAATTAGTGTCTGGTTCTTTTACCCAGAGTGCCGTGGTTTCGATTACCTGATTTTGTCCAATGCTATTTAGCAGTTGCGACACAAAGGGGTTTCGGCGCTTGTCAGATATGGGAAGTAAGACTCTTCGGATTGTGCTCAAAATGGTTCGCGATTTGCGTTCTTCTTGTTTGATACGTTCTTTTTGTTTGTCTGTGATTTTTACTTTGTTCATGCACAATTTCATCAGTGGTGCTGTGACGGCAGTCGAAAACAGTGAAACAAAAATTACTACTGCATACATGTCGAGCGAAATTATATTGAGCGAATAACCAAGCATGGCAAGAATGAGTCCCAGAGACCCTTTTGCATTGGCTCCAACTCCTACGGACAATGATTCATAAGTACCGATACCTGCAACTTTGCCGGCAATATAGCAGGTGGCCAGTTTAGACAAAATGGTGGCTAATGAAATCAAGATTGTAATGGTGCCAAGCAGTGGGTCTAAAAGCGAGCTTAAGTTGACACTCAATCCCGATGATGCAAAAAACACCGGCGCGAAAAAGCCCATGGTCACTGTTTCTAAAGGTTTCACTACCTTGTGATTTATTACTGGCGCTTGAGAAAGAATCACTCCTGCTGCAAATGCCCCAAGTACAATGTGCACTCCAAGCGCTTGGGTAGCTGCGGCGCATGACAAAAGCAAGACTATCATTGCTGTTATAAGTGCTTCTTTGCTCGATACGTGGTCGTTGACCCATCTTAATATGGTAAAGAATAAAGGTCTGCCAAAATACATGAGGGCAAGAAAACATGCGGTCCCAACTATTGCAATCAAGATTGGATTTGCGCCGGTGCCTTCTTGAGAGCCTGATAGGACGACGATTACAGCAAGCAATAAACAACAAAGTAAATCGTGCACAAGTGATGTCGCAATAACTAATTGACCGGTATCGAGTTTGAGCATTTTCATGTCGATCAGGATCTTTGCTACCACTGGCACCGACGAGGCTGCAAAAACTGTTCCGACAAATACAGCAAAGGCAAGTTTGTTTTGAGTGTCTCCCATCAAAATGTCGGGCATCATCAAGGAACCAAGCGCACCTACAAGAAGCGGTCCGGCAAGTCCGATAGTGCCAAAATAAAGAAGCGGCTTGCCAAGCTTTTTGAGCATAGAGGCATCTGTTTCCATTCCGGTCATCATGAGCAGGAATGAAACGCCGATCCATGACACGACTTCAATCAATCTGGATTGCGATCCGTCATTTGGAAAAAGCATGTTGGAAAGATCTGGCATGAAAGCGCCAAAAAATGTTTGTCCCAAAAGCAGACCGGCAAAAATTTGACCGATGATTGCAGGTTGTCCAAGACGGACCATGATTTCGCCACAGACGAGAGAAGTAAAAAGAAGAATTGCAATTTCTATAAATAGTAGGAGAACAGCGTGCTCACTCAGGTTGGAATTGGTTTTCTTCTCAGCCTGCTTTGGCGCACCGGTTTTTTTGGCTTCTTCTTTTGCATCCTTTATATGTGTTCGGATTTTTTCCATCCACTCATTTGCTAAAACCTGGGCGGATTTTTGATTTATTTCGCAATCTAGTGGGCGTATGCTGCAAATAATGCTTTCGTCCAGGCGAATTACCGGTATGCCATCAATGCCTGTTTTTATATTGAGTTGATTTAAATCAGCGTGTTTGTCCTGGACGATATCTGCAAGTCGCTCGTTGATGCGCTCGCCGCGTTCGAGGGCTGAAATCAGTTTTGTGTTTGTGACAGAAAAGATTTTTTCTTTGCCTACATATATATCGCAGAACTCGGTAGGCGAATTGCCATATTCTTAGTTCTCGAGCTGGGCTTTGAGTGGCAGGGGCGTAAAGGCTGTCCATATAAGGACCAGCAAAACCAGTATTTTGGTGATTAGTGCGTTTGAGCCAATATTCTTCAAGCGATATCTCCGAAAACCCATACTAACATTTGCTGTTCCAGCTGCATTGTGAGTGCAGGCAAAAATGACGCTGCACTGTCCCGGCTACAGTATGGAATACATTTCTTTTTTGTGGTCAAGTTGAAAATATTTGTCCGGAAAAGCCGCAAAGTCCAGTAAAAATTGGAATATACGGCTGTTTTGCCTGTTGAAAAAAAATTTTGAATTTGTATTCTACAGGCTACAAACGGTGTTGATCTATCGGGTGGTGGGTAGTATATTGAATACAGTGACACCCTGAAGTTCACCAAAACAATTCAATCAACTAGCAAATGAGCGCCAACTGAGAAACGGTTGGGCCAGACCTTTGCCATCTAAGGAGATTCATAATGAACGCTTTCAATAATGTCAGACCTCTTGCCAAAGCTGTCGCCCTTACAGCTCAAGAAGAAGCTGTACTAGCAAGAAAAGCTAAAGCCGGTGATAAACAAGCAGTCAACACACTCATTATGGCTAACATGAAGCTTGTAAATGCCATGGTCAGAAAGTACGACCAAGGTCTTCCTTCACAAGATTTGACTCAGGAAGGCTGCATTGGCCTCATGAATGCTATCAACCATTTCGATCCTAATCGTGGAATCAGATTTTCAACTTACGCAGCATGGTGGATTCGTGAAGCTATCAACCGCTCAATATCCAACAAATCGCGTGTTGTCAGACTTCCTGTCCACTTAAATGAACTCATGACTAAGATTCGTCGTGTCAAATCAGAATTGACTCTAAAACTTGGCAAACAACCTACCGTAGAGCAAATAGCGGCTGAAATAGGCGTTAAACCAGATAAAGTGCGCGGTGCTCTTGAGTATTCGAAACCCTGCTTATCGCTTGATCAACCAGCATCTAACGATGAAGAGGACAAGCTCACAATTGGCGACACCATTGTGGATGAAGACGCTGCAGAGCCAGTTTCCAATCTGGAATCTGACTATCTCAAAGAAAAACTTGCTTCGATTCTTTCGCAATTGAGCGAAAAAGAGCAACGTGTTATCAAAATGCGTTTCGGTATCGGTTCTAACGAAGAGCGCAGCTTAAACGAAATTTCGGGCGAGCTTGGCTTGACCCGCGACCAGGTTGGCAAAATCTCATACCTTGCCATGAGAAAGCTCAAAACCATGGTTCCTAAAGAAGAATTTGGAGCATTCCTGGCTTAACCAGCAATAAAGCCTAACCGCTCTAAACCCAATTTGCGGCACTCGACTTACGAGAGCTGCATTTTGGCTTTTTGGCGTCGAAAAAATATTTCATGCTATTGGTGATTTATCAGGGTTAAGTCATCAGGGGCCAAATATATGAAAAACGTAGTTTCGTTTCCTCAGGTTAAAAATTCCAAGTCTAAAGCAATGGAAGATCTGGAATGGCTCACCGAATTCTTACTTTCAAACGGAAGAGTTGAAATGGCTAAAGAATTGAATGATGACTTCGCCGCATTTCAAGAGTCTTTGAAAACTGGCATGGAACCAAAAGATATCGAAGCTGCTTAGTTATTTAACCAGCGACTTCTTTTTATTTTCGACCCAACCGTCTTTATTTACTTGTTTGCCTCGGGCGATTGCAAGTGATGAAGTTGGCACGTCTTCCACAATTACAGATCCAGCAGCTACTACCACTTCGTTGCCTATGGTGACTGGAGCTACAAGCACGCTATTGCTGCCGATTGCAACATCGTCTCCGATTGTTGTTTTGGCTTTTACTTTAGTCATGTGGTCGTAATTGGCTGTAATTGTGCCTGCGCCGACATTTGTTCTGGTACCAATAGTGGTGTCGCCAATATAACTCAAGTGTGCGCAGTTCGATTTTATTCCAACTGTAGAATTTTTGAGCTCGACGAAATTTCCAATTTTGCAATTTTCGCTTACAACGTTTCCATCGCGAAGATGAGCGAATGGACCGACTTTGCAATTGTCGCCGATTTTTGAATCTGAAATTTGCGATTGATTGACATGGACTTTATTGCCTATTTCGACTTTGCCTTTCAAAACAGTGTTTGGTCCAATCACGCATTCGCTGCCGATTCTTGAGCCAGCTAATATATGTGTGTTTGGCAAAATGGTCGAATCGGGTCCGATTTTTACATCTGGGTCAATCCAGGTAGATGCCGGATCGACTACAGTGACTCCGTCTTGGATGGTCAAACGCTCGATAGTGATGTCAGACAAAATACGCGATGCTTTGGCTAATTCAGGACGCGAGTTTATACCCATCACTGAGCGACAATCTGCAGCTTTTACTGCAGACACTGGCAAACCTGCATTCACAGCCCATTCGACCAGGTCGGTAAGATAGTATTCTTTTTGCTGATTGTCTGCTTTGAGAGATTTCAAGCCGTTTTCCACTTGAGGCCATGACAAACAGAAAATGCCTGTGTTTATTTCGTTGATTTGTTTTTGAGACGGCATGGCGTCTTTGTCTTCGACTATGCCTATTACTTTTTTTCTTTCGTCGCGCACAATGCGACCGTAGCCTGCCGGATTATCGACATCGGTTGAAAGGACAGTGACTACCGCTTTATCGTTTACGTGTTTTTCGACCAGATGTTGTAGCGTTTGAGACGATATCAGTGGTGCGTCGCCTACTGTGACAATGAGATTGCCTTTGAAATTAGCTTCGTTCAATCCGGGCGAGGCTTGCATAACAGCATGACCTGTACCAAGCTGCGGGTCCTGAGTGTGACATGTGAGTGCAGTGGAAATGTTTTTGTTCAGATATTCCTGAAGCTGGTCACGAGCGTGACCCACAATTATGTGCAGGTGTTCTATCTTTGCGTTGGGCAAGGACGTAAGAGCGTCGATTACCCTTGAAATCATGGGGCGCCCGAGTACGTCGTGAAGGACTTTTGGACGTGACGATTTCATTCGCTTGCCTTGACCAGCGGCCAGAATGACTGCTCGACAAATTATTGAATCACTAGAAGACATGGGCTTTCCTCAATACTGAAAGTCCAATTTTATCGTAAAAAAAGAACTCCTCGGTTACCCAAGGAGTTCTTTAATCGTCCATCTTCTAGAAATTGTCCGCAGCGTTGGTGCCGCCCCAACGGGATTCATCCCTGATTCCCCACCACTGGTGTTGCTGCGATGTAGTGCTAAGCACAATGTATTTGTAACCTGTATTTTGGCAAAATGCCATCGGGCTTAACTTTTCGTTCAGAATTATCGCAATATTTGCAACAAACTTGCAACAATGTCGCTCGTTTAGTGCTTTCTCACGATTTGTATTGCTTCTGACGTTCGGATATATAGCATGTTCCCGGCGCATAAGCGATACTCGCAGATCGGGTATCATCTAGGTATCTGCAATTGTCGTTTTAGATAGCGCCTTCTCAAGACTGGGAGAGAGAAATGAGAACATTTAAAGGTTATCAAGATGCGCTTGTTAAGGCGGTTCTAGGGCTGATAATTCTTAGCAACTCCCAAATAACTGCAGCTCAGGCTCAGTTCAAGAGTTATTCGACTTCAACAAATACTGGCAAATCGGCGACTGGAAGTTCTTATCAGCAAGGTGCTTCTTATCAACAAAGACAAGGCGGCGGTGGATTCAGTTCGTATCAAAATAGCGGTGCGGCCAGGGGCTCAGGCACAGGTGGATTTGGTAGCTATCAAAGACCTTCTGGTTCGGCTGGCGGTAATTTTGGCAGTCAGGGTGTGAATCCAAATTTTAGCGGAACTAGAGTAAATCCTCAGGGGTTTGGTCATGGACAGGCAAAAGGCGCTGGTCATGCGGTGTCGCCAGGTGGCGTGTATCCAGAATTTAAAAGTTCGCATGGTGTCATTCGCTGGCTGTCTGGACAAATGCCTCTTCATGTCTGGGTTTCAAATGGGCTTGCAATTGATGCCATTATGGATCCAAAGCTTGGTGCACCAGTTGCAAACGTAGACAATGTCGGAGGCTGGCCCGATTTAGTCGCTCAATTAGTTTCTAATCCAGCTCAGTTGAGAAAATTACCAGTGGCAAATGGTTATGACCCAGCACACAAAGACGCGGTAAAAAAAGGAATTGGCTCTTGGAGGCGTTTTGCTTCTGAAGGATTATTCAATTTCGACTTCGTCGAAGACCCGGCCAAAGCGGATATCCATGTGTTTTTCGTCAATCATTTCGTTAACAATTTAGCTATGGGTCTTTTTGCAGGCGATATTCGCGGTTATACATCGAAGCGCAGTTTTCCGTATCAGGCTGTCATCGCTAAAAAGAAAATTCCATTCAGACCGGTCGTGATTGTACTTCGCTGCGCAGACAAATCTGGAAATCCGATGGTCTTGCCTAAAATGCAAGCTGCAGCCGCGCACGAAATGGGACACGCACTTGGAATTGAAGGACACAGTCCAAACTCTGGTGATCTTATGAGCATTTATTATGGCAATGGCAGTATCTCTGCAGGGGACGCCGCCACTATAAGATACTTGTACAGTCTGACACCAGATCTGGTGCCATGAGCCAAAATAAAGAAAAACTAGCTTTGGCTTGCGAAGGACCGTACGCTGTAAACACAGTGTCTCAAGTCCTTCATGATTATGCGCGAAACAAAGATTTAGAGATAGCTATTTCATATCCTCAGAACACTGAGAAAAACTTGCCCTGGATTTTGTTTTCGCATGGAGCTTATGGCTCCAAAGAGGGATACCGACCACTCATAAAACACTGGGTTTCGCATGGTTTTGTCTGTATTCAGCCAACCCACGAAGACAGTCTTCGTTACTTTATTAAAGAGCGACGTCTTGGTCTGAGTGGTGCATTAAATGAGTCGCAAAGCCAGTTTGGCAAGAGTCTAGATAAACTCGAGGATGACTATGCTCGCTGGCAGGATATTTCTTTCAAGAAATGGCGCACACGCCCACGCGATATGAAATTCGTGCTCGATTCTATTGATCAAATACTTGCAGATGCGCCTGATGTTTCTATAGATAAATCGAATCTTGGCATTGGCGGTCACAGTTTTGGAGCGCATACTGCTCAGTTGCTTGGCGGAACGATTGTAGGCGACAAACAAATTGGCTATACTCGTGAGTTTCGCGATGACAGAGCCAAAGCTTTCTTGTTGATGTCGCCACAAGGGCGTGGTGCACGATTTGAAGACGTAGCTATTTTTGATGACGAAGCCTGGAGCGAGTTTGAGCGCCCGATGATGTGCATCACCGGGACAAATGACATAGTCTCGGATACTCAAGACTGGGTCTGGCGAAAGGATGCTTTCAATCTGAGCAAAGATACTGATTCGAATGAATCGATGACGAAATATCTTGCCATTATCAATGGTGGCTATCACGGTTTTGGCGGTATAGTGGGTAAGCGCTTTCCGGGTGCTGGACCAGACAACGAAGAGCATGCAGATTACACTAAAGCAATTAGTCTTGCTTTCTGGAATGCGTTTTTGAAAAATGACCAAAAGAATAAACAGTATTTAGATCAGTGCCAGATCGAACAAGACACTCACAACGAAGTGGAATTCTGCGCAAAATAGAAGTGACTTTGATTTTTCGTCTGAAGTCCAGGGACTGGGGCCCAGACGAAAAAGTAAACTCATACGAAAAGAGTCAACTACTTTGTCAGATACTAAGTAATCGAAAGTTCGATGACATAAGCTGTTGGAGGACAATTAAGTCTGAAATTGGTGCGAGGGTCAGCTCCAAGCCCTCGCGATATGTGGAAAATGGTGTCACCCTGATTCACCAGACCACAAGCGTTTTTACGCGGTAAATCAGAATCTGTAATTACAGCACCGATTCCCGGAAAACGAACCTGACCACCATGTGTATGACCGCCAAAAGCCATGTGCACACCAGCATCAGAAAATGATTGCAGCTCTTTAGGAATATGAAAGAGTGCAAGTTTCAAATGTTCTTTGTCTGTTTTTTCAGTAATCTCGAGCAGTTCATGCTTGGGTACGCCTGGAAATTCGATACCAAAAATTGATATTTTGTCGTCTTTCAGATGCACGCCTTCGTTACGCAAAACTTTGTACCCGCAGCCCTCCAGGCTGTCAACGAGCCTGTCCAGGTCGCGTACTTTTTTGTCGTCTGGGTGGCGCCAGTTTTTAAATATGCGACCCATGATGCGACGAGTCATCGAATATTCATAATAGTCGTGATTGCCTAGAATGGCATAAGCTCCAAGTCTTGGTTTGCGCGACAATAAATAGGGGGAATATAGAACAGATTCGTCGTGTTCGAAAATATCGCCTGTAAGAAACACCAGGTCGTATTCGTCATCTGTAATTTCTTGCAAAAATGAGAGCTTACGCGACGATTCATTGCGAGCTACGTGCAAATCTGACAGGTGCAAGATACGAAGAGTTTTGCCTTTGCTGCCACCACCAGTGCCATTGGTTTTGATATGAACTGGCACCATTTCTTTTTTGAATTGAAACGCTTCTCTGCGTGCTTTGACATAACTGCCAACACCGATTGCGGCGGTGCCAAGTAGCGATAGTCCAAGAATTCTTTTGAGTGAAGGCATGATTATGGTTGTTATACTACACCAGTAATTTGAGGGACTGGACTGTTTATGTATAGATCGCTAGCAATTTTTACAGGTTGCCTAATTGCTTTTAACCTGAGTGCGTGTTCTAACGGACAAAGTGTGCAAAGCGGACAATCTATTGAATCAAGTCAGTCTGGTCCGCCTAAATTGGTATGGCCTCACTCGCGTCCTCTTTCGGCCAAAGAAGAAGAGGAGTTCAACACCAATTACACTACTCTTGAAGGCACTCTCAAACAATGCTCTGGAAACTCGGCTCAAAATGAATGGAGCATTTTTGTAAATGAAAACGACATTTGTTTTTTGATACCAAGAGAGCTTTATTCTAAATTTGATAGCAATGCTTTCGGGGAAAAGACAATGGCTAGCGTCAAACAGGGACGTCCTGCCAATTTGAAATTTCTGGTCGAACATCTAGAAGCTGAGCAGCCGCACGCAGACCCGAAAACTGGCAAACTCACAATGAAAGTGCATGGCATTTTGGTTGGTGACGACAATATAGACTTGATCAAGAGTCAGGATTGACCTTAGACCTGTTTATCGATTTCGGTTTCACCTGGGGCAGAAAGATATTCAATCCTACACCCATTAAAACGCAGGCAAGACCAGCGTAAGTATTCAGATTCATGATTGCTTGCTTTTCCCAGAATGCATCGACTACAAGAGCAAGCACAGGTGTGACGAAGCCCAGAGTCATCGCTTTGGACAAACTTGTGTGTTTGAGCAAATAAAAGAAAAGCGTAAATGCAACAAGAGTGCCCGGTATAGTCAGATGCACAAGAGCGATTGTAGGGGCAAGAGCTGCGCCTTTGAATGGCTCGGAGGGAATAGTGCAGGGACCGACAAAATAAGCCATGCTCCAGACCAGAATTGCCGCAGACAAAAAGAAAAAGAAATTACGTGAATAAGCGTCAGACTTGCTGATGTGTTTTTTCATCAGCACATTAGAGGTCGCATTCAAAAAAGAATTGCCTACAAGCAAACCAATAGCGCCTGCGTGTTCTGGCGAAACAGACATGCGATCGTGAAAAACAAGAATTATGCCTATGAGCGAAATGACTGAGCCAGCTAGTGTTTTGACAGAAAGATTTTCTACTCTGGAGCCCGAAGCAAGAAATACTGCGATTATCGGAGCCGTAGAAGAAATTACAGCTGCAAGTCCTCCTGGTATCACTTTCTCGGCTGTATATAAAAGACCTACGCCAAAACCAGCAATGGCGCCGGTTAGGAGAATCCAGGGCGTTTCTTTGTTAATGAGCAACGCCATATTTGTTTTCTTGCGCCAGAAGAGCCAGCCGATACAGACTGCCAGAATAATTTCCGAAAGGGTGTAGCGAAGAGCAATGGCTGGATAAATGCTGTATCCGCCGTCGGCGATGCAGACACGAATTGCATACCAGGTAGTGCCCCAGATCAGGGCGCAGGCAAGATAAGCCAGCACGATTTTGAGCTTGCTTTCAAGCTTGGCTGGATCTTGTGCGCTTTGGTCCTGGGATTCCATATATCTTGTGCGTATCGTTAGTAGATGAAAAATCTATCAGAAAAATTATTTAGAAGTAATTCTTTTGACAAGCTATTCTCCTGATTATAAAAAAGAAGCATAATCATAAGAGATCTGAGCCTTCTGGCGGTTGAAGAAGTTAGCGCGTGACAGAGAACATTTTCAAAAACAAGAAGAGAAAGTCCCTACTGGGGCAAGCTGTGCTCATTCTAACCGGGATACAGCTCTTGTTTCTTGCTGCCTTTGTAACGGTTGAATTGCCGACTGCTACTCAGGACAATATTGCCAATTATTTACAGTCACTTTCGTGTCAGGCATTTTCTATGTTGCCAGAGAACTGGGCGCATGAAGTGAAACACATCTGGGCTTCGGTCGATCGCGAACCAGGGATGGTGCGCTACTCGTCTTATTCTTTTCTGGCTCCTACAGCTGTTTTTCTTGGTTATGTATGTGGACCGGTCATTGCTTTTGTAGCCTCAGTCTCATTTTTGGTCCTAGGTTTTCTTGGTCCCTATCTTGGAATTTTTCCTCTTTCTGCTGGCGGCGGGCTTGGCTATTACAAAGAGCCCGGATTTGGATATTTGATGGGCTTTGTGCTTGCTGCATGGCTTTCGGGTATGATTACTGCAAACAGAAGGACATCGCTTTCGCAGGTCCTTGCTATAGTTTCGTCTCTTTTTGTGATGCACCTGATTGGCATTGGTTATTTGTTTGGTGCTTATCTAGCCATTTATCTGGTCGAAGGCTCCAAAGAGTTATTGCCATGGCAGCCGTGGATATTCGAATACATTCGCAATTTGTCCTGGTACAGCCTGCCATATGATTTGCTTTTCTCTGTGGCATTTGTCGGAATAGGATTTCCTTTCCGCTGGCTCAATACGACACTTTTGACTACAGAAGTGAATTCGCGCAAAGGTGGAGTGCGTGATTCTATTCGTGAATTAGACGAAATGCCGGTGATAAGCGGACCAAGACCTAATCTGTCTTCGCGATCGCGACCAGTATCGATAACTTCGATGTCTGTGACACCAATCACAAGCGCTGCATCTAGACAGGTTCAAGACCCAGTTCAGCCACACGGGCGTTAAAAACATTCTTGAAAGAATCTTCAGTGATTTTGTCTGTCCACAAGACAAGAGCATTTTCGCCATTATCCTGGTAATAGCGTTTTCGCAGTCCTAATGCCGAAAAACAGTATTTGAAATAAAGACCTTTGGCTGCTTCGTTAGATTCTCTTACTTCAAGCGTAAGCCACTGGGCACCAAGTTCGCGCGCACAGATCACAGTGTTTATGAGCAGGCGCTCGCCGATGCTTTTGCGTCTGTGATTTGGGTGCACTGCAAGTGTGGTGATATGCGCTTCACCTGTAATTAGCCAGAAACCTGTGTATCCAAGCAAAGATTTTGTGTCTGAGTCGAAGGCACCATAATAAAAGCTTTTGTCGTTTGTAAGCTCGTTGACGAAAGTTTGTTTGGACCAGTGGTGCTGTCCATAGATCGACGGCTCGATTTGCATGATTGCAAATGCATCGTTTTCGTCTAGCTCTCTAATAAAGATTTGGTCAGGGTTTTCGCGCATGAGCAGGATTCTTTTTTAGTGTGACTGAAGCCTCGCGTAAATAAAGAGGTTTTACGCTTGCGTAAGGAAATTGATTTTTCAATTCCTGGCGTGTTTTGTTTTTGATTTCGAGAGATTTGAAAGCGATTGAAGCAAGGCTTGCTGCCATATTTGGCGGTACAGGTAGCGGTTTTGTTTCTGAATCTGATTTGGTATCGCCTGCCTTATAATGATGCCAGGCTAATTTGTGACTGGCCATTATTTCGTTTAACTGATTTTCGCTCATGACACATGGCTCGAAATCAGGGGTTGATACAAAGTAATGTCCGCGACCTCCATCGAGCACAAAGCCTGATGGTTGCTCGACTAAGTTTGCAAGACAATCGAAAGTGCTCAGGCTTGCAAGACCAATATCCAGTGCTTGAGCCATTGTTCGAGCAGTAACCACGCCGATTCGAAGTCCGGTAAAGCTTCCAGGACCAATGCCTGTTACAATCAGATCGAGGTCGGCTGGTTTCCAGTCGATGGATTGGCTCAACTCTTCGATGCCAGGGACTAAAAGAGTGACTGATTCTTGTCTGTTGTCAGCGCCAGGTGCAATGAGCTTTTGAGCTCTGATTTCACCATCTTCGGCTAATGCCAGAGAAACTGTCGCACAGCTTGTATCAAATGCGAGTAGCTTCATCTTTGCTTAGGATTGCAGCGTGCTGCTCAGTTTTTTTTTTATCGTCATTGCTATCTGAACTGTCAGAGTCAGAATCGTCTTTTTCTGATTCGTCTGAATCTTCACTGTCGTTGTCTGCATCTTCAGCTTCTTCTGTATCTTCCAGAGTGATACCATGAATGGCTAAGGCTTCACGTAGTTCTGGCGGCAGGTGCTCGGTCAGACTTTGCAGGTCGAGGCCTTCCATACCTTCCATATCTTCGATATTCATGCCTGGTGGTACTACTACTGGTTGCGCACGGAAAATGAGCTGTATGGCTTCGTGCTGAATATGTCGTAAAAGCATGGTGAACATATCGAATGCTTCGCGCTTGTATTCTTGCAGAGGGTCTTTTTGACCGTAACTACGAAGGTTTACGCCGTCGCGCAAAAGATCGATGTTATGCAAATAATCGACCCATTTAGTGTCGATTGTGCGAAGCAGAATCTGACGCTCCATATTGCGCAAGACTTCGGCACCTAGTTCTTTCTCTCGAATTTCGTAGGCTTCATGTGCGATTTCGATGAATTTGTGTCTCAAGTCGTCATATGAATTACCTGCCAGATTTTCAGCTGTGATTTTCACCGGACGCTCGTTGATTTGAGGTATATCGGCTTCAAGAACGCTGATCATTTCGGGCAGACCTTCTTCCAGCCAAACGTCGGATGGTGCATCAGGCTCGATATAAGCTTCCAGAACAAGTTCTACGTGTTCTGAAATCATATCTTTGATGTTTTTCTTGAGGTCTTCATTTTCCAAAACGCGACGGCGCTCACGATAAATGACTTCGCGCTGTGTGTTCAAAACGTCGTCGTATTGCAAAACGTGTTTTCTGATGTCGAAGTTGTGAGCTTCTACTTTCTTTTGAGCGTTTTGAATAGAGCGTGTAACCATCTTGTGTTCGATAGGCATTTCTTCATCTGCGCCCATCATATCCATGAGTGCTGCAATTTTTTCGCCACCAAAAATGCGCATTAGCTGGTCTTCTAACGACAAGAAAAATCTTGCAGAACCAGGGTCGCCTTGTCGTCCAGCACGACCGCGCAACTGGTTGTCGATACGGCGGGACTCGTGGCGTTCTGTTCCAAGAATGTGCAATCCACCCATTTGCACCACTTCATCATGTTCTTTATCTGTTGTCACTTTGTATTTCTTGGTCAATTCTTTGAGCCTGGCGTGTGCTTCCGGCTCTTCGAAATCGACTGGAGGAGCATCTTTGCCGTTTGCTTTTTCGTGCTCTTTTTTTATTTCTTCTTTAGCGAGAAACTCGGCGTTACCACCAAGTAGAATGTCGGTACCTCGACCAGCCATGTTGGTAGCTACAGTCACAGCACCTTTTCGTCCAGCCTGAGCGACGATAGAAGCTTCTTTCTCGTGGTGCTTGGCATTGAGTACATTGTGAGGAATACCTTTGCGAATAGCAGCAATGGCTCTTACCGTGGTGTTGATAGAGAACAGACGCTCAACCAACTCAGGATGCTTTTTGCCGTGTTCGCGATCTATGTGACGAACCACTTCGTCGAATTTCTCGACTTCAATTGCACCGGGACGCTCCATGATTTTTTTGAGGTCTTTTATAGGCTGGCTGTCTAGATTGTGCTTTTTGACATATTCAGCCATTTTGTTGATTTTGCGAAGCAAATATTCATTCATTCGCTGCGGTTTGGTCAGAAGTTCGCTCAGTAACTCAGAGCGTTCGATGCTTACTGTGCCTACAAGAACCGGACGTCCAGACAAATGCATATCGATGATTTCTTCGACCACCGAGTAATACTTTTGTATTTCTGTTTTGTAGATGATATCAGCGTGGTCGATACGCTGAGCCTGGCGGTTGGTCGGGATTGCCACAACTTCAAGGTTGTAGATCTTTTGGAATTCTGGTGCTTCTGTCATCGCCGTACCGGTCATACCGGCAAGCTTTGGATAAAGACGAAAGAGATTTTGATAGGTGATTGACGCAAAGGTCATGGTCTCTTCTTGAATCGGTACGTTTTCTTTGGCTTCTACAGCCTGGTGGAGACCCTCGGACCAGCGACGACCAACCATCATACGACCGGTGAATTCGTCTACGATTGTGATTTCTGGAACGCCATCTTCGTTTGGACGAATGACATATTCAGAATCGAGTTTGAATAATTCTTTTGCTTTCAGCGCCTGGACCAGATGGTGGTGCAGGTTGAAGTGCATGTCGAATAAATCTTTGACGCCAAGCAATTTTTCGGCGTTAATTACTCCGCGCTCAGTGATAAGAACCGATTTTTGTTTTTCGTCGACCCAGTAATCAGCGTCTTCGGCTTCTTTGTCAGCGGCACGCTCAAGTAATGGCGCTATTTGAGCCATCTTTTTATATACTTCGGTGAAGGATTCAGCCGGTGCGCCCGAGATAATGAGCGGAGTTCTGGCTTCGTCGATAAGGATGTTATCTACTTCGTCAACGATGCCAAAGAAGTACGGACGCTGCACAAGATCGTTGATATCTGTGCGCATGTTGTCGCGCAGATAGTCGAAACCATATTCGTGGTTGGTACCATATGTGATGTCGCATCTGTAAGCATCTGATTTTTCCCAGTCTGGTTGGTGTGAGTAGACCAGTCCAACTGTTAGACCCAAAAATTTATAAAGTTGACCCATCCACTCGGCGTCACGTCTTGCCAGATAGTCGTTGACTGTGACTACGTGCGCTCCGCGTCCAGCAAGGGCGTTCAGATAAACAGGAAGTGTGGCTACAAGTGTCTTACCTTCACCTGTGCGCATTTCAGCGATTTTGTTGAAGTGCAGCGCAGCACCACCTAAGATTTGAACGTCGAAGTGGCGCATGTTCAATACACGTTTGCCTGCTTCGCGGACTGTGGCAAATGCTTCAGGCAAAATCTGCTCGAGCACTTCGCCAAGAACTTTGTCTTTTTGAGTTCGAAGCTGACCGGGCATTTTTGGAACGTCGTCTGGAATCAGTTTGACGTCTGGGACATTCTTTAAAGCGTCGTCTATTCTTTTGCGAAATTCAGCTGTTTTGCCACGAAGCTCATCGTCTGACAGTTTTGACATTTGTTCTTCGAAACTGTTAGTTTTGGTGACATAACTTTGCAACCTTTGAACCTTGCGCTCATTGGTGTCGCCAAAGATTCCTTTGACAAAGTTGCGAAAATTCTCATCCCAGTCAGACATCTAAAAACCCCTTAAAAGGTAATATTTGCGGAAATATATAATACCGCTAAATCGTCTATGACATGATACCTGGTAATCTGGTAAGAAACGCTGGTCTTTGCAATGGAAGGCAACAAAATTTCTCAAACAGCCGAACCTGAAAAGCAAGCACTGTCAGGGCTTTCCCTGTCGGAGCTAGAGTCGTTTGTCAAAGAGCTGGGTCTGCCCAAATTTAGAGCCAAGCAGCTGCATACCTGGATTTATTCCAAATGGGCTCAGTCTTTCGAGCAAATGACCGATCTTGGAGCTGATTTACGTTTAAAGTTGGCCGAGCGCGCCAAAATTGCTCGTTTAGAGCAAAAACATATAGAAGTCAGTCGCGACGGCACCCGCAAGTATCTTTTCGCCTTGCCAGATAACAAACTAGTCGAATCGGTTCTTATGACTTTTCAAGACCGCGATTCTCTATCTGCTTGTGTATCCAGCCAGGTGGGTTGTGCAGTTGGATGCTCGTTTTGTGCCACAGGTTATCTTGGCTTCAAGCGCAATCTGACAAGCGAAGAAATTGTCGACCAGGTCATGTCTATTCAAAGAGAATCGGGCAAACGTGTAGCCAATGTGGTTTATATGGGGCAGGGTGAACCTCTTCTAAATACTGAAAATGTAATCGAATCAATCCACAGACTAATCGAACAAGTTGGAATAGGTGGACGCCACATCACTGTTTCGACATCTGGTGTAATTCCCGGAATTCGTAGGCTGGCAAAAGAAAAAATTCCAGTTACCCTTGCATTGTCGCTTCATGCACCAGATACTTTGACTCGTGAAGAAGTAGTACCAATCACTAAACAGTATCCAATTGACGAATTAATGGATGCTCTAAGAGAGTATCAGGGAACTAATAATCGACGCATCACAATTGAATATGTTCTTTTGTCTGGTGTCACCGATAGTGCCGAACAAGCGCGCGAATTAGCCGAATTAGTTCGCGATATCAATTGCAATATAAATCTCATTCCCTACAATCCGACTTACGACGATTCAGGCAAAGCTTATTACGACCGCCCAACCTTAGACGCTCAAAGACGCTTTGCCAGTCTTGCTGGGCGCACCGGCAAAACTGTCACTATCCGTCTGGAGCGCGGTACCGACATCAATGCTGCTTGCGGTCAATTGCATAACGCGTATGGAAAATAGCGGTAAGCTAAATTTGCGACTTCTCTAACTTTTGTACTTCCCTAACTTTTGTGCACGGTTTTGTTAAACCCAAAATAGAGACATTACAGGAAATATTTTCGTCTGATGTCCAGGGCCTGGACGCCAGACGAAAGTAGAAAAAGACCTCAAAGGCTGGAGTTAGATTTTTGTCTAAACTTTTACTGCCTGGCGCTCTATGCGAGCAAGTGCAGTCAAAGCAGCTTCGTTCAGGGTTTCGGACAGAGTCGGGTGAGCATGGATGGTGGCACCCAGGTCTTCCAGGCAAGCTCCCATTTCCATGGCAAGGACAGCTTCGGCGATCAAGTCACCGGCGCGAGGTCCGACCATGCCCACACCTAAAACGCGATGCGATTCCGGGTCGTAGATTACTTTGGTGCTGCCATTAGTATCAGCAATTGTCATTGCCCGTCCGTTAGCGGACCAGGGGAAACGAGCTGCTGCAACCTTTACACCTTTTTCTTTGGCTTCAGTTTCGGTTATTCCGCACCAGGCAATTTCTGGCTCGGTGAAAACTACTGCAGGTATCGCGCGATTATCGAATTGCGATTGCTTTCCAGCTAAGACTTCAGCTGCGATGAAAGCTTGTCGCATTGCGCGGTGAGCAAGCATAGGCTGTCCAGAAACATCGCCAATTGCAAGAATACGTTTGTCGGCGGTGCGGCATTGTTCGTCGATTACGACAAAGCCATGCTTGTCGATTTCGACTTCGGTATTTTCCAGTCCAACGCCTTCGGAATTGGGTCTGCGTCCGACTGCAATCAAGACTTTGTCGAAGTCCATTGAAGTTGGAATGTCTTTATTGCCTTCAGGTGGTGCAAATTGTGCTTGGACAGATTTGCCTTTAACTTCAAGACTTTTCACTTTGGTATCAAGGAAAATATTCTTGAATGCTGTGGTTAACTTGTTCTGGAGCGGGCGGACTAAATCGCGGTCGCAGCCAGGCAAAAGACCATCTGTCATTTCGACTACGGTTACTTCTGAACCAAGCGCTGCATATACAGATCCAAGTTCGAGACCTATGTAACCGCCACCAACCACGAGCAATTTTTTAGGAACACCATCAACCTTAAGAGCAGAAGTCGAATCCATAATCAAATCGCTATTCATGTCGTCTTTGTTTGGAAACAGCATGGGCAGCTTGGTTGGGCTCGAACCGGTGGCAAGAATTGCGTGTTTGAATTTGACTCGCACTGCTGATTCGCCTTCTCGCTCAACGCGAAGTGAGCGTGAATCTGCAAAGTTTGCTCGACCAATGAGACGCTCGACTTTGGCAGATTTGCACATTCCTACAATACCTTGCGAGAGCTTTTCGATTACGTCGTCTTTCCAGGCAACTAGCTCTTTTACATTTATTTTGGGGTCGCTGAATTCAAGTCCGATTTTTCTTGCGTGTCTTGCAAGCTCGATTACTTCTGCTGCGTGCAGTAAGGCTTTCGATGGAATGCAGCCCATGTTCAAACATACACCGCCTGGTCGTGGTTGTTCGTCAACCATGATTGTTTTGATACCAAGCTCGGCTGCGCGTAGCGCTGCTGTGTAGCCGCCGGGTCCGCCACCGACTACAACCAGGTCGACCTGTTCGACCATTTCTCCTACTACCATTTTTTAGTTCTCCAGAATGAAGTTAAGCGGGTGTTCGAGGTGATTGATGATATGACGAACGAAATATGCTGCTTCGGCACCATCAGCCAATCTGTGGTCGAATGATAATGCTAGAGGCAAGATAGTTCCAATCTCGATATTGCCGTTGCGCACGACTGGTTTGTCTGCACCACGAGCCATACCTAAGATTGCGCACTCAGGATGGTTAATCATGGGCGACATATTAGTGCCACCAATGGCACCAATATTGGTGATAGTGAAAGTACCGCCTTGTAATTTTTCAAGCTCAACTTTTCCAGCGCGTGTTTTGTTTGCGATGTCTTGCAATTCAATTGCAATTTGAGTGAGCGATTTTTGGTCGGCGTTGTGTATAACCGGTACGATCAAGCCTTTGTCGGTGGCTACCGCAATTCCTATGTTGTAGTATTTTTTGAATACGATTTCTGACTTTTCATCGTCGAGACTTGAATTGAATTGCGGATACTTTTGCAGTGCGCTCACTACTGCTTTAATTACTATTGCAGTAAGAGTCAGGCGCGAACCAGTCTTTTCTGCAAAGCTCTTCTCTACAGATTTGAGAGTTTGGTTCAGTGCGGTGATATCGGCTTCGTCGAAAGTGGTGACGTGAGGAATGGTCGTCCATGACTTCATCATGCTTTGGGCAATTTTCTTTCTTATCGAGCGAAGGGGAACGCGCTCGACCTGACCATGTTTGGTGAAGTCAGGCAGTTCGCCGGGAACTGATGGCATAGACGGTGTTGAAAAACTGGATGAACCACCAGATTTTTCTGATTTTTCATCGCCGCCACCATATTTATCGTGCAAACTTATGGCAGGTTGTGGGCGCGAACCAGTTGCAACAGCCGCTCCTGTTCCCATCTTGCTCTCTAGGGCGCCTGCAGCGTATGCTCGAACGTCT
Organism: uncultured Candidatus Obscuribacterales bacterium; assembly: GCA_964572515.1. GTDB lineage: Bacteria > Cyanobacteriota > Vampirovibrionia > Obscuribacterales > Obscuribacteraceae > Aved-18. The sequence continues at coordinate 700,858 of CAZNEW010000001.1, forward strand.
TCTTTCATCACCCGACCGTGAGGACCAGAGGGGCGAACTTCATAAAGGTCGACCTTTAATTCGCGAGCAAGAGCGCGTACAGCCGGAGCTGCTGGAACTGGGATGTCGCGATTAGCATGGTGAGCAGCTTGCGACTTTGCCTGGGTTTGAACAGGCGCCGGGGCAGCTTTGCCGTTGCCGCCGTTTGTGCTTGCACCGCCAACTGGAGTAAGTATTTGAGTTTTGGTATCGCTAACTTTGGCTGCTTTTTCTTCTTTGGCTGGAGCACTTGAAGCACCAGCGCCGGTGCCAATGGTTATCATTGAGCAGCCAGTCTTTGCCACTTCGCCTTCTTTGACGTGGATTGCTTCAACCACACCAGTGAAGGGTGAGGGTACTTCGACGACCGCTTTATCGGTTTCTACTTCGAAAAGAATGTCGTCTTCTTTTACGCTTTGACCCACTTTCACCTTGATGGCGATGATTTCAGCTTCGTGAATGCCTTCGCCGAGGTCGGGAAGAAGGAAGTCTTGACTCATTTTTTACTCCTAGAATTTGATTGTTTCCATGCAGGCGAGCGCAACTTTATCGGCGTCGGGCAAGAAGAATTGTTCTTTTGAGAAATAGGGCATCGGTACATCGTATCCAGTGACACGCTTGATCGGCGCTTCTAATGAAAGAAATGCGTTTTCATTTACACGAGCGATGATTTCGGCGGCAATACCCAGATTGCGCGGACCTTCGTGCACAACTACAAGGCGACCGGTTTTTTCGACCGATTTGCAAATGGTGGCATGGTCCATAGGTGAGATTGAAAGCAAGTCAATCAACTCGATGCTCACATCCTGGTCTTCTTCGAGTGTTTCGACAGCGTCTAAAGCAACTCTGAAACTTGCACCAAAAGAAACAACGGTAAGGTCTTTTCCTTCTTTGACTACTTGAGCTTTGCCAATTGGGAAAGTCTCGATTTCGTCGGGCACTTCTTCTTTGAACAAACGATAGAGCGATTTTGGTTCATAGAACACAACGGCGTCATCGTCTTGAATAGCGCTGTGCAACAAAGCTCTAGCGCTTCTTGGTCCAGAAGGCATAACCACTTTAAGTCCCGGAACGTGTGCCCAGGTGGCTTCGCGTGACTCAGAGTGGTGCTCGAGAGCACGAATACCACCACCTGAAGGCATGCGCATCACAAGCGGGGTTTTGACTGCTCCGCGAGTTCTGTTGCGAAAACGGGCAGCGTGCGATTCCATTTGGTTGAAAGCATAATTGGCGAAATCGGAAAACTGAATTTCGCAAACTGGACGCAATCCATAAATGGACATACCGATGGCGGTACCCATGATGCCTGCTTCTGCAAGAGGTGTGTCGATTACACGCTTCTCACCGTATTTTTGAACCAGCCCTTCGGTAATACGAAATACACCTTCGTCATAACCTACGTCTTCGCCCATGACCACTACGTTTTCGTCGCGCTCAAGAGCCTCGTGGAGGGCTAGGTTGATGGCTTTCGCCATATTCATTTCTTTTGTGCCTGCCATTTCTATTACTCCCTACTTAGCGCTGCCTGCGTGGGCGGTGTGGTTTTGTTGTTTCTTGCCTTTTTTCTTGTGCTCAAGATATTGCTTGAGTTCTTCTTTCTGCGCCTTTAGATGCTCGGTTTCTTCACCATAAAGGTAATCGAACATCGCAAGCGGATTCATCAACTCTTCCGATTTAGAAAGAGTCTCGGAGCGCTCTATACCAGCTCTGATTTCGGCATCAACCTCGGCTTCCATTTCTTCGAGGTCCTTAGCGGTCATCACACCTTTGTTTTGTAGATATTTAGCAAAACGGGTCAGTGGTTCTCTGCCAAACCATTCTTTCGATTCGTCTTCACTGCGATAACGTTTGGGGTCGTCGGCAGTGGTGTGAGGTGTGAATCTATAGGTCAAACCTTCGATAAGAGTAGGACCGCCACCAGCTTTTGCACGGTCTACGGCTTCTTTGGTTGCAACATACATGGCAAGAACGTCATTGCCATCTACTTTGATTCCGGGCATTCCGTATGCAACTGCGCGTTGAGCGAGTGTTTTGCAATTCATTTGTTTGGAAAGCGGGACTGAAATTGCATACTGGTTATTCTGGCAAACGAAGATTACAGGCGCTTTAAACACCGATGCAAAATTGAGTGCTTCATGAAAATCGCCTTCTGATGATGAGCCGTCACCAAAATATGTAAGAGCGACTTTTTTGTCACCCTTGATATTCATCGCCATGCCAACACCTGCCGCGTGCAAAAGTTGACTTGCAACAGGAACGCAGTAAGGAAGGTCGTTCACGCCTTTGGGGGGAACCGCGCCTTCTTCATAGCCATTCCAATATAAGATAATTTTCTCGAGCGACCAACCACGATAAAGCATGCCGGCGAGTTCTCTGTATGCCGGGATATGCCAGTCGGTTTTTTCGATAGCCGAGACAGAGCCTATGCTTACAGCTTCGTGACCCGAAGCCTGTGGGAATGTTCCGAGTCTGCCTGTGCGTTGCATTTTGAGCATACGCTCGTCTGTGCGGCGACCCAAAAGCATAAAGCGATACATCTTTTTGAGGGTGTCGTTGTCGAGCTTGGGTTCAAGCTTGGTATCGACATTGGCATTCTCGTCCAGGATGGAGAGATACTCGATTTTTTCGGTTATTTCTATTGGTTTTCTTGGCATGGCTCTTTGGTGTCCTGTTTCGTTGCAAGTTGCTTAAGACAAACTTGACGACTGGAGTTTGACCATGAAAGTATGTCATATTTAGGGGAGTCGAATCTTTATAATTTGGCTAAGATCGAGGCTCAGGGCACATCCAACTAGCACGAATATAAATGAATAATAAAACTTTGACAGAATTAAATGAGTCCGAACCGAAAGGTCGCACAAGATCTAAGCCCGACTGGTTGAAAGTGCGGCTGCCAAGTTCGCCGGCTTATGCAAAGGTCAAAAAACTGATTACAGACAACGATTTGCATACTGTCTGTGAATCGGCTGCATGTCCCAACCGGGGCGAATGTTGGTCACACTCTACTGCAACTTTCATGATTTTGGGCAATATTTGCACCCGTAGCTGCGGTTTTTGCAATGTCATAACTGGTAAACCAACCGAGTTGGATCTGGACGAGCCGCGCAGAGTGGCTGATGCCATTGCCAAGCTTGATCTCGAATATGCTGTTATCACCTCAGTCAACCGAGATGAATTGAAAGATGGCGGTGCCAGCGTCTGGGCTGAGACTATAAGACAGACTCGAATTGCCTGTCCTAAAACAAAAATCGAAGTGCTCATACCTGACTTCGTTGGCAACTGGGATGCGTTAAATATAGTGCTCGACGCAAAGCCAGATGTTTTGAATCACAATATTGAAACAGTGCCAAGACTCTATTTGAGAGTTCGTCCCCAAGGCAAATTTGTTCGCAGTCTGGAGCTTTTGAGAATCGCAAAAGATAAAGGTTTTGTCACCAAATCTGGTATCATGCTCGGTTTGGGTGAAACCAAAGACGAAGTGATTGACACGATGAAAGCCTGGCGCAAGTCAGGTGTCGATTTAATCACGCTTGGTCAGTATATGCAGCCGACTTTGAATCACTTGCCGGTAGAAAGATTCGTTTCTCCCGAAGAGTTTGACGAATTCAAAGAAATCGGTCTTGAACTCGGATTCAAAAACGTGTTCTCCGGACCATTGGTCCGCAGTAGCTATCACGCTTTCGAACAAGCTGCAGAAGTAGTCTGATTTTTCTTCCGGCTCAGTATTAGAACTGAGGCATCGAAGGCATGGACGGCATTGAGCCTGTTTGCCCAGGATTTACCATAGTCGAATTGGTGTTGGTGATCGGAGCTTGGCTGGCGAAAACATTGACGCCAGTTTCTGCAAGAATGGCTTCAGCAATATCATGCACAGCTCTTGTTTTGTCCAATTGATAGCGAGAAGGAAGCGGCTGATTACCTATTTCTTTTCGTGTGCGCATGGTGAGCGCAATTGGAATAATGTCCTCAGGCGCTTTGATTGAATGTGCAAGACCTTCCTGACAAAGAAGATTGGCAGTACCTAGTTCTTGAGGCATAGGCTTTGTGATCATATCTATGGCAAGAGGAAGTTTTCTTGCCACTGCTTCAAAAGTAGTAAGACCGCCAGCTTTTGTGACCATCAGATCGCACGCAGTCATGAGGTCTGACATGCGGTCGTGGAATGGTAGGACGGCTGTTGGATGCTTAGAGTTAGCAGCCATCTCGGTTGCTCTTGTGTAAAGCTCCTGATTTTGACCGCACAAGAAAATGACTTGTATGCGTCGGTCTACATAGTTCAAGGCTTCGTATACAGACAATATATTGCCTCCGCCTGCCCATCCTGAGTTCAAGCACAGGGTCGGAAGGTCAGGAGAAAGCCCCATTCGGGTGCGAAATTCTTCTGGTGTGAAAGGCACCGGTTTGCTGAATTCTGGATGTACTGGCATTCCTAATACTTTGATTTTATGCTGGTCGATACCGAGTTTCACCAGAGTCGCTTTGCCAAGGTCGTTTGGAACGATTGTCAGATCTGCGTCGTGGCAAGCCCAGCCACTCCAGAAGTCTCCGTTGGGGTCAGTGACAACTGTGATTAGCTTGGTTTTGCCTGCGCGACCAGTGTCTTGAATAGCGCGAGCTAAATAATGATTGCTCATTGGATGGACTGAAACAATTACATCTGCGTTGATTTCGTTGAGCAGTGAAATCAAATATGGTTTCGCCAGACGATAACCAAGCTCTGAGTTATTTGGCTTGGTGTTCTCAATAAACCAATAGTAGTACTTCATCCCAGCCTGGTTGTGTCTGAGAAGATAATTGTAGAACTCTACGAAGTAGCGATTTACTGGATGACTTTTTTCTACGATATTCTCAACTAGAAGTTCCGGTTTGCCGACGCTTGAACTGAGCGAATTCATCGATTCGCGCAGAGCCGCTTCGATTGCTTCGCAGGCGCTGCGATGTCCGCCGCCGGTATCAGAGAAAAACAAACAGATTCTTGACTTCTTCATAAGTTATTTGCTGGTAAATCCTTTAAAGTTTGTTTACAGAAATGATGCAGAATTTGTTAGATTAAGTAAACAGAGAAGAAGCTTTTCTACAATTTATATGACTTTTCCGTTCGCAATTATAATTCACGAAATTAAAAGGCGTCATGAAAAATAGCACCCTCTCCAAAAATACAAAACAGTTAGTGAATGCTTTGGCTGCAACCACTTTGCTGTCTCTCTCCGCCTTTATGCCCGTGCTTGCTGAAGATTCGCGCTTGACATCCGAAGAATCGGAATTAAATGTCATTGCCGAAGCATCGAAAAATCGTTCTAAATCAAGCAATATCGAGACTCCTACATCTGTTGGATATGCACTTCCGCCGCTTGATCCAAAGTTCTTGAAGAAGGAAGCCAAGGGGGTTGAGATTTATCAATATGATGAAACTCCTTTGGGTGATCGTAAGCCTCTTTTGATGGTCCATGGGCTACGTGGCGAATTTCTGCCATATTTTCGTTGGCATCAGGTTATAAGCCATATCACCAAAGATAGTGGCATACATAGCACATACAAAGTTTTTCTTGCTCGCTACCCCACGCTTACTCGTGTAAAAACTACAGTTCCAGCATTTCGCGAGCAACTGGCTAAGCTCTACGACTATTGTGGTCAAAAACAAATCACAATGGTTGCGCTGAGTATGGGTGGAAACGTTTCTTACGAAGCGATGGTAGTGCCTGAAATTTCGGATAAAGTCAGAGTGCTTCTTGCCATGGGCACCATGTTTCATGGCTCTCCACTGTTCTCTTCCGATTGGATGCAATATAGCATCTATAAAAGATTGTCCTGGCCGTGGACTCGTCTCGACCACAGTCTTGCATTGAAACTTTATTTTGACCGCAACGAAAATCTATTGCATGACTTTGCCTGGGACGACGTTGATGGTGCTGTTCCAATCTGGGCAGGGAGATTCAAATCCAAATTATTGCTTGGACCTAAAGGCGAGTTGTCGAGCGCTAATTCGATTAACACTCGCTTAAAAGAATTGAATGAATCAAGCAAACACGTGAAAAGCAAAGTCATCGCATATGGTGGCTATTTGCTCAATCCATATTTGGAGCCTACAGCGCTTAGATATATAGAAAACACCGCTATGTATCCATTCACATTTATCACCACCAAAATGCCAGCTCACTTAGCGCGTGAACATCCGGTTTTAGGTCTGCTCAATCGTGATATTGCTGCCGTTCAAATTAATCCAGATTTGAAGCATAACGCTAAAACTCCATTTTTCTATGCTTTGAATGACGGTATCACGCCAATTTCAAGCGCGCTGTTTTTGCCTGAGACGACTATGCGATCGATATATGTTGTCGACGAAAAGAATGTAGCCAAATTGATCGGAAAAACCGATGTAAAAAGAGCTAGAGCTTTCAGAAATATTGACCACCTTACTTTTATCGACGCAAAACGTCCGTTGGGTCTATCTCCTAAGCTCAAAGATGAATTGAATCCCGATGCAGAAGAAAAACACATTTTCGACTGGATTCGCACTGACTTGCTGCACGAGAGTGCAAGCGGCCCTGAAGCATCGCAGATAGTGCAAAAGCTTGAAGACTCTCAAGACAAGGCGCCAACCTCGCAAGAAGTCAATCTGGTAAAATAAGCGGGTACGTGCCCGTAGCTCAGCTGGATAGAGCGTCGGTCTCCGAAGCCGAAGGCCTCGAGTTCGAATCTCGACGGGCACATTTTCATTCGCAAAGCTAAAGTTTAAGCAAGAGTTGTCCAAAGCTGAAATATTAATTGGACCCTACCGTTCAGGCAAAACAAAATGTCTGGTGCGCGAACTTATGCTGGCTACAAAACCTGCATTGCAGTCTGGCGCTGAAGTCTGGCTTGTAGTTCCGTCTAAGCGATACGAAAAATTCATCAAAAGCCTTGTCGTTCAAAACATGAAAGAATCCAGCATCAAAGTGGTGGCGGGACTTCGAATTTTCGCTTTCTACGACATGTGCGCTCAAATTTTGCGCCAGTCACAGGTGTCTTTCAAACTCATTCCCGAATCGCTCAGAGCCACAGTAGTTGGTCGAGCCATGAGTAATTTGCAAAAACGTGGCGAACTGCAGAATCTAGAACCAGTGGCAGAATTCAAGGGAACCTATGCTGCTCTACTTGAGTTGATAGACGAATTTCAAAGAGCAGGTCTTAGTCCTATTGAAGTAATGACCAGGGTAACTGATACCGCATTTAATGAATCGCGTTATGTCGAACTTGCACGTATATATGGTGAATACTGGAATGAACTAGATAATCTTGGATATATAGACAGTCGTAGACTCGCTTTCAAATGTAGAGAAGTACTTGCTCTTCAGGAGAATAAGCTCAAGATAGACACTATTGCTTTTGATGGTTTTGACCGCTTCAACAAGTTGCAGATGGGTGTTTTTAACGAGTTAGCTCCTCACGCTGACCATTTAAAAATAGTTTTCGATTATGACGAATGCGACCCCGAAAATGTTCAATATATATGGAAAGGACCAAACTACAAAGATTTGATGGAAGGTTTTGCTTCTGCTCAGAAGCGAGTTTTTGAAAAAAATGCCATTGTCCAAGCGCCAATCGAGTGTTTTAGAACCGTTGATCGTGCCTTTGAAATGGACCATGTAGCGCGTCTTGTCAAAGAGGCGATGGTAAATGAAGAAATTCCTGGTTCTGATATTCTGGTTCTGGTACCTTCAATGCGCAAATACAGAGCCAGTCTTGAGACTGCGTTCGTAGATGCAAGCTTGCCTTACTTTATAGACGATACAGTCGATTTGAAAAGTCAGCCTGTGGTGCAATTTGTAATCAAACTATTGCGCCTGCACAAAGATAATTACAAAAGAGCAGATTTGCTAAGTATCTTGCGTAACGTTTATTTCAAATCGCATGCTTATGATTTATCAAAAGAAGAAATAGAAAAGTTTATCGAATTATCTTATTCGAGAAAAATTGTAGATGGTGCAGAAGGTTCAAATAATACGAATGGATGGCTCAATCTGGCATATGAAGCTGGAAACAAAGCCAAATTCAAAAAGCTTTTTGACGATTTGACTCCTCCTCAAGGTCACAAAACACTTTCTGAAATGGTGGCATTTTGCGAAGATGTTTTGGAGCATGTCTTTGATTTAGAGCAATTGAAATCTTTAGCAGAAACCAATCCTCAAGCAGCATGGATTGTCGATCGTTCATTGTTTGAATTGCGTAACTGCTTGTCTTCTTTTGTACTTGAAGATTCGATTTTGCACGATTCTACTCGCTTTGAGCATATAGTCAAATACGATTTTGCGGACTTTGAAGAAAAACTTTTGCATGCAATTGAGCGAGCAAACTTTAGAAGAGTAGAAACTTCAATCAAGCCAGTTACCATTTGTTCTTTCGATTTTGCTCCAAATCGACTTTACAAAAAAGTCTTCATTGCCGGCCTGGTTGAAGGTGACTTTCCTCGTCCCAAACGCAATAAGGGTTTTGTCACCCAGGAAGAAGAGAAAAACTGGGAGCGATTTGGCGTGAAAATCGAAAGTTTGCGTTCGCACCCGTCTTTTGAGATGGGCTTGTTCCAGTCGCTTTTAGATCGTGCCACAGATAAGACTTTAGTTAGTCATCCGATGTGGGATCAGGATGGAGAAGAAAAACTTCCATCTTTTATTCTTGCAAGCGAGCCAGATAAGTTTCAAATCAAAGAGTTGCCACCACTTATTGATGGGCTTGAAAAGCCAATTTCAGTTCGAAGCCGAATCGCTTCATTGTTCAATGCTGGCGTTCGTGATCAAATAAATCATCCCAGTCTAGTTGATGCTGCCCAAGAGTTGCAAGATTCTATTTCGATGCTTCTGGCAAGACAGGAAGGGCAAAAAGACAGCAGATACAACGGTTATTTGCAGGAGTTCGTACAAGCTGGTGCCATGAGTGTCAGTTTGCCCGAATTTTTTAGTGCTTCACGCTTAAATGACTATGGTAAATGTCCATTTAGATACTGGGTAAATCATATGCTTTCTATAAGCCCAGTAGAAGAGCCGGAGCTCAAGCTCGATACAAGAGATTTGGGGCAGGCTTATCACAAAGTGCTCGAAGTTTTTTATCAAGGCATAATCGATGATAATGTCTGCCTGAATTGTGCTGAACCGGCGCAAATAGAAATCCGACTCAGTCAGTCTATAGAAATAGGCATGAAGTGGCTGGAAGAAAATACTAACGCGTTAGGGCAGGAGTTCTGGCCATTTCAAAGACGTGAAATGACTTTTCGCATAGAACGTTTTGTTTCAAAAGAACTCGAAAGAATGCGCAAAGACAAAGATGGATTTACACCACTCAAGTGCGAAGCTAGCTTTGGAATGGATGGTGAGCAGCCTTTAGTCTTGAATGACAGTTCGACGAGCGTAAAGCTGAGAGGCAAAATCGATCGCATAGATGCAGTTGGCTCAAATTGTCCGCAACATTTGCCGGTACAATCGCTAATGCATGGACCGCTTAAAGTAGTCGATTATAAGTCTAGTTCGGGCGCGATAAGTGAAAAAGAAGCTGAGTTCGGTCGCAATATTCAATTGCCCGTTTATGCGCTTGCCTGTTCGCAAGTTCTATTTCCGGGCGAAACTGTCAAAACTGGAAATTATTTGAGCATTACATCTGGTAAATCGATAGGAAAACTCGATTTCAACAAAGAGAAAAAAGATCCCGATGCACCAAAACTGCTTGATGCCACTAAGGAAAAAATTCTTTCTTTTAAAAAGGGCATGAGTAAAGGAAATTTTTCAGTGCGTCCCAACGGTAGTGAAGTCTGCAAGTCTTGCGACCATGCAGGAATTTGTCGTATTCCAGAACTTTCAGCCGCTGTCTCCAGTTATAGCGAGGACAGCGACTAATGTCTAATATAAACGGTGCGACCCAAAACACAGGTCTTACAGATCAGCAAGCACATGCTGCTTATAGCATTGACAAAAATATGCTCGTTTCGGCTGGTGCTGGCTCTGGCAAAACGCATGTGCTGGTCGAGCGCTACGTCGAGATTTTGAAACAAAACTCTGAGCTGGGACTGAATAATCTTATAGCTGTAACTTTTACCAGAAAGGCTGCAGCTGAGATGAAATCGCGACTAAAACTCAAATTCAAAAAACTGGCAGAATTTGAAAAAGAAAACGGCGACTTGGATAAGTCGCTTCGCTGGACTAAGTTTCTTGGCGAAATCGATTCAGCCCGTATAGGTACAATTCACTCTTTGTGCGAATCGATTTTGAAAACTTTTGCAAGCGATGCAAAATTAGATCCTCAATTCGAAATCTTTGATGAGGTCGAACGAGCTGATCTCATTCTTGAGTCAATCGACAAATCTTTTCAGATTGCAAGTCATAAGCAATTACCTCAAGCACAACTGCTTGTAGACTTGAACTTCGAAGAAGTGCGTGCTCTTTTGCAAAAGGCGATGCTTTCTGGAGGGGAGTTCAGGCAGGCGCTCGAAAAAATGCAGCACAAAGACCGTGGTGCATTACTGCAACATCTAAATACCTGGCGGCACTATATGCAGTGCCAGATAATGCGCGAGGTAGTCGGACACGTTAGCTGGACTCGCTCTCATTTAGAATTGAGCCAGACGAGCGTTGGTGTTGCAACTCTAGAAGAGCAACGGCTAAGCTATTTACAAACGATTGATTCTATTCATCAGGGTCTTCAAAGCGACGATTTGCATCACGACCATAAAAAGTCGGCTGAAATCTGGAGCTTGTTCAAATTATTCAATGACGTGAATCTACGCATTGGCGGCAACAAAGATGACGCAAAAGCAGTAAAGGATTGTTTTCGTACCATGCGTGAGCTGGTCAAATTACGCATCGGTGATTTGCCAAGCGAAATCACCGAAGACTCGATGCCTGGTCTTGAATCGATCGAATGGTTTGTTAGCTTATATAATCAAGCGCGCATTTTTTACGAAACTGAAAAAGAGCATCTGGTAAAGCTCGACTACGACGATTTGATTGGAAAAACACTCAGTTTGCTTCAAAGTCCTGATTCTCCCGCCAAAGAGTATTTTGCTGCCACCACACATGCAATTTTGGTCGATGAGTTTCAAGATACAAACAAAATTCAATCACAATTTGTCGGTCTTTTAGCTGGTCCCAGTACACGTATGTTCGTTATTGGAGATGAGAAGCAGTCTATTTACAAATTTCAAGGTTCAGACGTTTCAACTTTCAATGAATGGAAATCCTTTTATTCAGACCCAGATAAAGAATCACATGAGCTGACAAGGCTTTCGATGTCTTTTCGCAGTCATCCAAACTTGGTTGGCTTTGTCAACTATGTATTCGATAAACTACTAGTCAGTCAAAACGACAAAGGCAAAGCCTCCTATCTTGCCAGGTTTGATGCGTTAGATCCATTTCGCAAGCCGGCTTTAGATGAAGAACATTCAAATATCAATTTGGTGATTGTTGATACCAATTGCGATTATCAAAATTCACCTTTTCCAGAAAAGAAATATTTAGAAGCTGCAGCGGTAGCTCGGTGGATACAGGAGAAAGTCAATTCCAAAGCGCCTTTGCTCAATGCCCAGGGCGAAGTGATTCGAGCGCTTCGTTATGGTGATTTTGCTGTTCTGCTTTCACGCAATAGCGATTTCACTGCCATCGAATGGGGACTTGCCCGTTATGGCATTCCGTTCAGTACCTATGCAGGTACAGGGTTTTTCAAGAGACAAGAAATTTTAGACCTGGAGAATCTGCTTCGATTTTTGGGAAACCAGAAAGACAGTCATTCGCTTTTAGGCGTATTGCGCTCGCCTTTATTTGGTATTGCAGATGATATCATTCACGAAATCGGGCAGAAGCCAGATTGTAAGACCGACTTATGGCAGGCTATTGAATCAGCCTGTCAGAGCGAAAATAGACACAAGTACGAACGTTTGCCACGAGCTGTTCGGATGCTTCGCCGGATGATTCAAGATTCGCTTCACATGCCAATAGGCGACCTGCTTGCATCCATAATCAGACAAACAGGTTACGACCTTATTTTGCTTGCAAGCTCGAAAAACGCAAATGGACTGCAAAAGTCGCGCAATTTGTGGAAACTTGTTTCGCTTGCCAAAGAGCAAGAAGAATTGTCGTGTCTTGAATTTGCCGAACGCCTTAGTCTCATGCGTGAATTTTCGCAGCGCGAATCAGATACTCCAATCGGCACCACCGATTCGGTCAAAATAATGACTATTCATGCTTCAAAAGGACTTGAGTTTCCCGCCATTTGCCTTCCCAATTTTTCGACCTCTGTCGCAAGACCAAAAGACCGTTTTCTTTTTGGTTCGCACTACGGCTTTGCTCTAAATACAGTACGCGACGATGATGAAGATAAATGTCCCTGGTGGAGATATGCTCAGACTATCGAAGGCGAAATGGATGCCGCTGAGCGCAGACGTCTTTTGTATGTGGCTATGACTAGAGCCAGAGATTATCTTGGAATTTTTCTTGAACAGACTAATACAACAAAAGTTTCGTTTCGCGTCTGGATGGCAGAAGCGCTTGGGCTGGACTTTACAGCTGTACCAGCAAGTGGGGCAAGCATGCCTGAAATTAGAACAATAAATGGATTGAACGATTCGCAAATCAATTATCAAGTCTCGGGTGTCAACGTGGAAGATCTGCTCGTTTTCGAACCCCAAAAACAAACGGCTGAACAGACAAGCGAAAAGTTGAATTGTGATTTGAGTTTGATGGAAGAGAAACTTGATTCACCGAAGAGAATAGAATTAAATGAGAGGGGAAGTCATCGGATTACTCCTAAGTCGGAAGAAATAGTTCCTTTGCCAGCAATAGCTGGTGACTTTTTTCATTTACTAATGGAGTATCTGCCTTCGGAGCCAAAAGACTTCGCACATGATACTTTCGACGAACTCGCAAGTCATCAGAAGATGGGAACTTCAATTGTTCATCCTCAAAAGAGAGCACAAGTAATCTCAGATTCCTCCGCGTTACTTGTTGTGTTTTTGCAGAGTGAACTTTATGAATTATTTAAAAATGCCAAAAAGCGGTTTGCTGAGTTCCCCTATATGGTGAGCGCATCTGATTCCATTACCAATAAGCGGGCAGACTGCCTCTTTCTTGGTGGCGATGATAAATGGTATGTAGTCGATTTCAAAACAGATCGCTTTGACCTTGCGGATCTAGAAAAGCATCGCAAACAGCATGAAGAGCAGATTAGAGCATATGCAATTGATCTTGGTTTGGTTCTTGAACAAAATGTGATCCCGGTTCTGTATTTTGCTAGGTTAGGAAAAACAGTTATGGTGGACCAGCTCGATTGAAAAACAGATTATTTGGGGTCTGTCTTTTCAATTTTTTCTCGTATCGATTCGGCTAAAGTCTTGGCTTCACAATCACCTTCAGTCTTTTTGATCTCCTTAGATTTCAGGTATAAGAAACCGGCTATTGCGACAGGAACTGTTATGAGAAATAGAAGAAATCCATCCATGCCAAATCTTACTCCTTTCGATCCTGTTTATTTTTGCTGGTGATCCTCTATCCAGCGTTTAGCACCAGCAGCGATTTGCTTGTCTGTGTTTGATGTTTTGCTTGAGACTTTTGAATAAAATTGCTTCATCGTATTAATAGGAGTGGTTTTACTTTTGGCAAGTGCGATATCAATTTTTTCTTTCAAGAGCCAGTAATCGGGTTCAAGAGTATAGGCGCGCATATAGCAGTTAAGAACGTTGTCTAAAGGAGCGTTGTACCGGCTATTTAAAATCAGCTTTTCGCCTTGATTAATAAGAGAATCGACCAGTTTGCCCACGATAAAAGCCTTCGACTTTTGAGTGGCTACTTTTATGGCTTCTTCAAATTTTATAGACGCTGTTGCGTAGTCTTTTCGCTTGGAGGCTAATTTTCCCTCTTCAATTAATTTGATACCATCAAGAGTCTTTTTTACTAACTTTTCTCGATCGGCTTCGGGCACATTTGTAAGCTGGTTGTAATCAAAATTGAATTCAATTATTATTTGTGCTGGCCATCCTTTTTCAAATGGACGAAAAGGCTCTGCAAGCCTTACTGCGTCCATTGCTGCTTTATCAATAATGGGATTGTTCGAACTTTGTTTGACCTTTAGATTTTTCATATCGCCATTGCTGAAGACATCAAAAGCTACCTCTACCCGAGAACTATCACCCGAGGATGGCGGCGCCCAGGCACCACGCAACCAGGTTGAGACTGTGTTCATGTAATGGCTGTAGTCAATTTTGTCTCGTTGCCATTTTTTTGGCCAAACTTTTAAGTCCAGTTTTTTCAATGCCTCTTGCAAGATTTCTTTGGCATCTGCTTCAGAGGCACCGTGAGCGTAAATCAATTCGGTCGCAAGAATAATTGCTACTTCGGGCTTGTTATTTGCTAAAGCTGCTTTGGCAGCTCTTGTTTGCTTGCTGGCATCTGGTCCGTACAGGAGACCGAGTGTTTTGCCCTTTAAGAAAATGATATGACGTGAATCATTGTCGTAAAAGGTAGCAAGACAGATGTCGTCAAGCGCTTCTGCGGAATTGCTTTCATGCGATTTGGCGCGGGCGAAATATGCTTCAGCCAGGTCTTTAGCTAAATTGTCGTCTTTTCCAGACTGAAAATAAGCTTTTTTCAAAGAGTCTATTGCTTGTGTGTATTTACCTGACTGCAAGGCTTCTTTGCCTTCCAATTGTAATTTACTCACCTCTTGCGACAAAGCAAAAGCTTTAAAGTCTAGACAAAGACAAAGAGACAGAGCTAAGAGTGCACCAGAGAAAAATCTATTTTTTTGTTTCGCCATAAATCGATAGTTTATTCCCAAAAGGATCGGTAAAGTCAGCAGAGAATCCAATGTGATCGGTGGTGGCACAAACTTCTTGTGGGGCTTCCTGAGAGAACTTGATTCCTTTGTTTTTCAAAGCTTCAAAAGCTTCTTTGATATTTTCGACTTTGAAAACTAAGACTGGCGTAAGTGTTTTTTCACAAGCAAGTTTCATGTCTGGTTCGCTAGTGTGTAAAGCAATTGTGGTCGGTCCAGATTCCAGCTCTACCCAACCTTGATCTTCCATTTTTACTTTGAATCCAAGCTTATCGGTGTAAAAGCCCGTAGCTTCTTTTGTGTCAGGGACATAGATGATTACATAAGAAAGTGTTTTCAGTTTGATGTCTGTGCTTGCAGGCATGTCTCGAACCTCTAAAAAATACGCTGGAAAAATAATGCCAGAGTATATATCAACCTAAAAGAGCTTGCTTTAAATGCAAGCTCTTTCGAGGGATGAATTGGTCAATTGAGGGCGGATATAAAACTTCTATGTTTGTTTGACAAGCTGATGAACAGCCATTTCGCTCCATTTTTCGCTTATGAGGTCACGTAACAACTCTACGCTTTGTAAGAGCTTTTGTTTGCTTGAAACAATTTCTCCGTCTATACGAAGTTGAGGAGCGTCTTTATTTTCGGTTTTGTCTTCTACCAACTCGACTGGCAAAGGAAGCCGTTCTTCGGCAATCACAATTTCAAGCGCATTAAGTGCTTGTTTATAAGTTGAGCAACCGGGTGCATACAGTAGTTCTAAGCGCATGGCGAAATAACCCCCTTGCAAAAGCGGAAGGATGATGGCTGAACAGGCTCATTCGAGTGAGTCTGGCAGGGAATATAAAGGAAATATGAATGCCGTGATGAAAGTATACACTTCATAGCCATGTTGCCAACATTATTTCTATCGGTTCGATCTTAATTGCCTTTCATAAAAGCCGAAAGCTTTGTAGAGACTGAATCGCGCGCGCTCACCCGTTTTTGCTCGAGACTTGCTCCAGTCGTTGAATTGACTTACGCAATGTCTGTGTTTTTTCTACGTCTCCTAGTTGTTTTTGGAAAATAGCAAGCAGCAGTTTATTGTCGGGAAGAATGCTTGCCGTAAGTTCTTTGAGCTTGACCTTTTGTACTTCCTTTGAGAGAAGTCCGTATCTGTTTTTAAATTGAGAGAATCGAAAATTGGTCGATTCAGCCACTCCTGTCTCAAGCATGGCCAAATCGATTTGAGTAAGCTTTTTTTCTTTGTAGGCTTTTGCCAGCGAATTTTGTAGAAGCGGCAAGGCGTGTGCATCGTCTTTCTTTTGGAAGAACTTCATTGATTTGTTCAAGTCTTCTTTCCAGGTAGTATCGGCAAAAGCTGGCTCGATGCAGGTCAGGCAAATTAAAATTAGAAATCCGAAAATTCCTAAAAGAACATTTTTCATTCAAACTCCAGAGTCACTAAATATGGTGCCTTTGTTTTTTATCAATTTCGTTATGCGTGACGAACCATTTCTTCTAACGCATCGACGTTGTGAATGGTGACCTTTTTCGATTCTATTTCTATCCAGCGGCTAGATCTGAATCTATTCAAAATCTGAGTAACCGTTACACGAGAGGAGCCGACAAGGTCTGCGATTTCTTGATGAGTCAAAGGGAATTCGACTCTAATGCCCGACGGAGTTACTTTGCCGTGATTTTCTGCCATGGTCAAAAGCAATCGGGCAACTCGACTTGGGACTTGTCTAAACACGAGATCTTCAATTCGTGCTTGGGCTTGTTTCAGTCGCCCACCTGTTATTTGCAATAAGCGCAAGCCAAATTCTGGATTTTCTCGGATAAAATTGCGAAAAACTTCTTTATCTATCTGATATATACGACTTTCTTCTAGAGTCTCAGCGTAGCTATCGTGCTCACCAAGTTCCCACGCCGCTTCTCCTATCAGATCTCCTGGTCCAAGCAAAGCCAGAATGACTGTTTTGCCCTCTGGGGAGAGACGAGTAACTCGGACTCGACCTTTCTCTATAAAGAAGATTGCGTTTGAAGGGCTGCCCGGATTAAAAAGCAAATGATGTTTGGGCAGTTCGAGTTCTTCCAAAATGCCTAAAAGACGCCCCAGTTCAACCGGGTTGAATGAATCGAAAATTTCGCTTTGCTTCAAAGCAACCAGTTTTTGGGCGGCCTTCATCAGTCCCACCTTTTCCACGTTAAATCAGAGGGAAAATTGAACTTATTGCTCGAAGATGTCGTCTTTATATATGTGAGGGACGAAAACCCGAGTAATTAAGCCTTGGCTTAATTTTGTTAGATACCAACATTCTTATACCCTAGCCCCCGCTTTTATAACGATATCTCTGGCTAGCCCGCCATCAGATAGTTTTTTGCGAGCGTCCGGATATCCTTTTTTTCAAAGAAATAGTTTTGCAGCAGGTTTCAATACGGCTATAATAAAAGCCGTTGAAAAACGAATGAAACTAAGAGCCGATGCGCTATTCATCAGATATATCCGGTCTAACCGCTGTCGGGGCGGCGAAAAAAACGGAAGGGTGCTGCGAAAAGGCCATTTAACAAAAAGGGATAGGGTGTCTGTGTTGTGCACGAGACTACTGCCTGAGGTTACTATTGAGGAGAGAGATTATGGCTACAGCAACCAAAGAGAAATCCGCTGCTAAAAAAGAAGATAAGGCAAGCGAAATGGCTAAAGAACAAAATTCCGACAACAAAGATGGTAAAGGATTATCACCCGAGCGCAACAAAGCGCTGGGTCTGGCGCTTGACGCTATCAAAAAGACATATGGCGACGGTTCCATCATGAGACTTGGCGAGTCCAAGAATCAACAAATTGAAGTGATACCAACTGGCGCTTTGTCGCTTGATGTGGCACTTGGAGTAGGTGGTTTGCCTCGCGGAAGAATCATCGAAGTATATGGTCCAGAATCTTCTGGTAAAACCACTCTGGCTCAGCACGTCGCAGCCGAAGTACAGAAGTTGGGCGGTATTGCAGCTATTGTTGATGCCGAACACGCAATGGACCCGGACTATGCCAAAAGACTTGGTGTCAATGTTGACGAACTTTTGATCTCGCAACCAGATACTGGTGAGCAAGCGCTTGAAATTACTGAACAGTTGGTGCGCTCAGGTGCAGTCGACCTGGTTATTGTAGACTCGGTTGCAGCTCTTGTGCCCAAAGCAGAAATCGAAGGCGAAATGGGCGATAGCTTGCCTGGTTTGCAAGCCCGTCTTATGAGTCAGGCTTTGCGTAAATTGACTGGTATCGTTTCCAAAACACGCACAACCGTTATATTCATCAACCAGTTGCGTCAAAAAATTGGTGTCATGTATGGCAACCCTGAAACAACAACTGGCGGTAACGCGCTCAAGTTCTATGCCTCAATCAGACTTGATATCAGAAGAATCGAAACACTTAAGCACGACGGAAAAGAAGTCGGCAACAGAGTCAAAGTCAAAGTGGCTAAGAATAAAGTTGCACCTCCTTTTCGTATTGCAGAATTCGATATCATTTATGGTGAAGGTATCAACTCCACGGGCTGCATCTTAGACGTAGCAACCGAGTTGCAGCTGGTCAAGCGCTCAGGCGCATGGTACAGCTATATGGATGAGCGCATCGGTCAAGGTCGCGAAGCTGCTAGAAACTTCCTGGAAAGCAATCCTAAATTGCTTGAAGAAATTACTGAGAAAGTCAAAGCCTCCTTGAAGGAAAAGAACGCTCATTAATAAGACAATCGAAAAGAAAAAAGCTAGTTCTAAAAACAAAGCTGAGTCCGCTAAAAGCGGTGCAGCAAATAAGATTGCTGTCGGTTTCAAACCGGCAGCAATCGCTGTTTTTGCCGGTGCCTTGCTTGGAATGTGTGCACCAGGACCTGCGCCATTTCACGACCAATGGTATCTGGCATGGTTTGCTCTTGTGCCTTTCTTTTTGCTGTTGTCGGTCAGTCGTAGTTTTATAGAAGCAGGTGTATTCGGACTTGCTTTTGGACTGGGTTATAACCTTGTCTATTTGAGCTGGTATCTTGGTCTGCAGCCGCTTGATTGGCTCAATTACAATTCTGTTCAAGGATGGGGCATGGCAGGATTTGCTTGGGTTTTTGCTGCCACTCATCAAGCCCTGATTGTGATGTTGTATTCGGCAAGCGTTCGCTTGTTGCCGCTTGCCGGAACTTATCTTCCAGTCAAAGTTTCAGGCAAGTGGAAATTGCCAGCTCTTGTTTTGTTGCCCCTGCTTTGGGTCTTATTCATGAACAAACTGGGTAACGCCTCGGATTTGATGGGCGTTCCCTGGCCAATGATTGAATACAGTCAGTACAAACAGTCTTGGTTTTTACAAGGCGCCTCCATAATTGGTGGCGTTGGACTGGGCTTTTTACTCGTACTTGTAAATTTGAATTTGGCAAGTCTTTATGCCACTTTTAATGGCAAGTCGCAATTCAAAATGCTTGCCGCTCCAAATAAATCTTCTGCTTTGTCTCATCTCTTTGTATCGCTTTTAATTGTGGCGCTTATCGTCGTGCTTGGCGAACTGGACGGTGCTAAATGCTGGAAGAAAATTTCAAATGATGTTGGCATAGTCCAGGGAAATATCAATATCTCGATGCAGAAAACAAAGCATCGCTATTCATTAGAAGAACTGGAGTCACTTTTTTGGGGCTTGACCAAGGATGCAAAACCGGGACTATTAATCTGGACTGAAAGCTCATTGCCAGTGGTTCTTAACAATCATCCTGATCTGATTAGAAGACTCGGCACTCTTGCACGCGAACGCAATGTAGACATGGTTGTCGGGGCTATCGACAGTTTTGACAATGCTAAGGACGACGATAAATTCAATGCTGCTTTTGGTTTTAAATCAAACGGTGAAATGGCTCAAGAAGCTTATCGTAAAAGATATCTTGTACCTTTTGGTGAATATGCGCCACCAATATTGAATATTTTTCCCTTCGCTCGCTCTCTAACAAATACCCCGGCTGGAAAAGGTCTTGCTGCAGGGCGAAAACCTGTAATTTTCAAAATGTCTGCAGGTGACGTTGCACCACTTATTTGCTTTGAGTGTATTTCACCAGAACTCACCGCTGCTAGTGTCAAAGCAGGTGGGCAAATTCTGGTGAATATTTCTGATCTTGCCTGGTTTCATCAGTCTAATGTGGGCGACCAGATGATTGCATTTTCGGTTATGCGTGCGGTAGAAAATAGACGCTATCTGATTTTTGCAGCCAACACTGGTCCCAGTGTGATAGTTGATCCATTAGGCAAAGTGCACGGTGACATGAAATTAGACGAACGCAAGTTAGTGCTTGGAAAAGCCGGATTCAGTAACTATTTGAGTCCGTTTACTAAATGGTTCCGCTAATTGATTCTAAGATCTAGCTTGCGATGATGCATTTTTTCGAAAGTCATTTCAAGCTCGGTTTTGATTGACGGGTCTGCATCAGTCATGTTTAAGATCAAGATTTTTAGTGTTGGAATAGAAGCTAAACGCAATGCCCAACCGTTATCGATTGGACAATTCTTGAAGTTGAGAATCTCTAATTTAGACTTTCTCAAGTCTTCGAAATTTGCACTGTGCATAGTCTCACTGTTGAAAATTCTCAAGTTTTGCAAAGTGTTGTTCTTCGCGATTGGCTCAAGGGCATCTTTACTAAAAGTGCAATAATTTATTTCAAGTGCTTTGAGGTTTTTTGAGCTTAGTATGTGCTCGAAAAGAGTTTTGTCCAGGCTCAAATTTTCTAGAATGATTGAAGAAATTTTAGTATCTGCTAAAAATCTCCAACTGTTTGAATCAGGAATCTTTGCGTGATTCAACGTGAATTCTTCCAGATTCTTTAGCCTGGAGACCTTTTGGGCAAATTCATCATTGAACTCAATATCTTTCAAGAAGAGCATTTTGAGCTGTGTGAGCGGGATCAAATAGTCGATTGCGGCAGGTGTGATTGAAGTAGAAGACAATGTAAGCGATTCTAGATTCTTGAGCGAACTTATATACGACACCCCGAGGTCGGTGACTTTGTCCGACATAATGTGCAGAGCTTTAAAATGCTTGTGTTTGGTTATCGCTTCAACTCCTTTGTCGGTCAGTTTTGGAGATTGAATTCTCAAATATCCAAGCAATGGGAATTTGGTGAAAGCATTGCAGTATTGGTCTTCAATTTGACCGTATTGGATGCTTATTGTGCTCAGTTTCAAATTGGTTAAGTCGTAAAAACCACGTCCTGTGGATTCGTTAGAAACAAGGAAAATTTCATTGCCTCTTCTGACCATTTTAAAATCGTCATCCGTCATAGTCGGGGGTAATTTGACTTCAATACTGCCGTTTTCTTTTGTGCGATAGATAATCTCTCTTTCTTCAAAGGGAGAGTGTTTTCCATACTTTTTTGTGATTTCTTCTTTCTCTTTTTTTATTTCCTGTTTTGCTTTATCAACAGTGCGTTGATCTGTTTTGGGCAGATTGAAAACAGCATAGGTTCCTGCCGCCAGCATAGCTAAAACCAGAGTCGAGACGGCAAATAACGACAATTGCGATTGGGTGATTGAAAACCTTGGCTTTGTTTTTGAGGTTTGAATTGAAACCTTAGGACCTGTTTCTAGAAATTGAGTGATTTCATTCAAACGTAATTCCACTTCTTTAGCTGTCTGCGGTCGAGATTGTGGAGTCTTTCTCAGACATTCATCAATAAGATTGATTAGTTCCTTAGGATAATTGAGTTGTGGTGCTATATCTGAAATCAATGGTGGTGCCTGATTCTTGTGAAACGTGATAGTTTCAAGCGCATTAGCACCTTTGATTGGTGGCGCTCCTGTAAGACATTCGAACATCAAGCAACCAAGACTATAAATATCGGATGGTGGGTCGTCGGCAATTCCTTCGGCATGCTCGGGGCTCATGTAGAGCGGACTTCCAACAAGTGCACCAGTCGATGTTAGTCTTTGGTTTTCGGTCGTGACTTTGGCAATACCAAAATCGAGAATTTTGACTGAAAGCGTTTTGTTCTCTTCATCTTTAGTAAGCATGATGTTGGACGGCTTCAAGTCTCGATGTATAACTCCCATCGAATGAGCAAATTCAAGCCCGCGACAGATTTGAGCAAATACTGTGAGCGCAGTTTTGAGTTCTAAAATTTTTTGTTTTTTGATAATTTGATCGAGACTTTCTCCGCTCAAATATTCCATCACCATATATGGTGAATGATCTTTTGTTTGCGAAAAATCTATTACTCGAGCAATATTAGGATGGTTGAGTTTAGCCAGGGCAATAGCTTCGCGCTGCAACCTTGCTGCTCCCAGCTCTGCAAGAGAAGCAGGAAGTACTTTGACTGCAACATCAATATTGAGCACTGTGTCGTGCGCCCGATAGACCTCGCCCATACCGCCCTTGCCAAGAAGATCGATTATTTGATAGCGCTCGGCGAAAGTGGTGTTTTGCAATTATTGTCTAAAGCAGCTTAGCGACGTTTGTCTACTTTGATAGCAAATGGAATTTCAATTTCTACAATAGAGTTTGAGCCTTCGCGAATAATGTCTTTAAGGCGTCCAAAAGCAACTTCACCCTTCATATCAGATTGAGGTGTCATGCCTTCGCCTGCTTGCGCGATTTTGACTGTCTGGTCTTTTGTATTTTGTTTGGTCGGATTTCCCTGCACTTCTACTCGAACGAGTGTTACGCCATTAACAGGCTTTGGGGTGTTAATGACTCTGCCTTCTCCCATCGGAGTCCAGACCTGGTTAGTCGTGTTGGTGCCTTCGCCCCACTCGAGTATCTGAACTGGTTTGCTTAACCTGAGCATGCTTTAGTCCCCTGGAACTGTAAATGCGCCTCAAAACCAGGGGATTCTATCACTTCGCGATTGGTTTTTGCCTTAGTGAATCAACTATCTTGTCGAAATACTGCTCTACTGTAGCGTTTCTGACTTCAAAGTTTTTCAACATGACATCTTGGGAACCGGTAGAGTTTTCTGCCGCTATTTTGATAATGTCGTTATTGAGAAAGTTTTTTGGTAGCGCTTGAGAAGCTAATTTAATTGCGTTAGAGGCTAATTTGTTTACCAGAAAATTACTGGGGATATTCATTGGGTCACCAGGTATACCAAGCTCTGCACGTACTTCTGCAAGCAAATCCAGGATTGGATACTGATTTGGTCCCACCAGGTCATATGTTTGACCAACAGACTCGCGCATATAAATGCTTTGAGTAACGCAGCTTGCAACATCGTTTACAAAGATAGGCTGAATGCGATTGACGCCCGAGCCAACAAATGGCAAAAACATTTTGCAAGTGATAAGTGGCTTGAGCTCTTCTAAAAGCGGAAAACGCTCACCAAATAAAAATGATGGTCTGAAAATTGTCCAGTAGAATTTGCTTTGCCTAATGATGTCTTCGCCTGCCCATTTTGTTTCGTAGCAAGAGCTAGAAGAGTCGATATTTGCGCCAAGGCAACTTACATGCACATAGCGCTCAATGCCGGCTGCCCGAGCCATCTGAACCAGTTGTTGAATTACTTCTACGTGCAGCACCTCGAAGGATGTTGCTTTCGATTCGCGCAAGACGCCTGCTAAATTGATTATTGCTGCGGTGTTATCCAGGGCGCGCTCGACGATTCGTGGAGTAGCTAGATCTCCGATGATTACATCTATTCCTAGTTTTCTGTATTTGGAGGCTGAGTTATTTTGCCAGTCTCCCTCGCCACGAGTAACTATTCTGAGCGAATATTTTTCAGCCAAGAGCTTTTTGATTACGATGCTACCCAGAAATCCTGTAGCACCCAGAACCAAAAGAAGTTTTTTGGTTGACACTTAGGGCCAACGGCCTCCCATATTGATGCCACCAAATCCGGTTCCAAAGCGAATTCCGGTTCCGCCTATGCCATACATGGGATTAGCGTAAGGCATGGTTGTATAGCCGGTTCCATATGGACTGGTGGTGTAAGGGCTTGTACCATAAGTGGTGCCATATGGATTGGCATATGGCGAGGTCAAAGTTGTTTGTGGGATTCCATAGCTATTGGGTCCCACAGCGGTTGCGCCGTAAGGCGATGTGACATATGGAGAAGTTGTTGGATAGCCTGTGGTGTATGGAACGAAACCACTGTTGAGAGGACGATATCCATACGATGGAACAGTAGGTACAGCTACTGGAATTCCAGTTGTCTTGCGACCAACAACAGCTCCAGAAGCAGGATCGATTAGATTTCCAGTGGCCTGGTCGAAAAGATAGCCAGTCGAAGGATCTGTAACCATCGAATTGCCTGAAACTGTATAAGACCCAACACCGAATCCACCAACCATATTGCCGAGTGAATTGAGCACTTTGCCCAGACCGCCGCGACGAGGTGGTGCATTGGGAATACCGTTGCCGTCGTCGTCGAGATCGTCATCCATTTTGTTTGCAATGCGTTGCTGTGGCTGTGACTGCGGTTGTTGCTGTTGTGCAGCTGGTACCACAGACAACAAACGGCTTACGCGTTCGGGAAGGCTTACCTGGCTTAGGCTTGCTTGTTGTGGAAATACAGTCTTTTCTAATCTGTCCAGTCGAGCTGGCATTCCATCTTTGGAATATGTTTTGCCAAGAATTTGTTTTTCAAGTGCGTCAAGTTGTTGGTTCAATCCTCCACGCTGTGGAGCTGTAGGAGGCAGAGACGACATACCTTGTGGTGGCATCGAGCTTGGTGCGCTAGATGGTGGCATAGTACGAGGCGAATACGCCAATTGATTCAAATTGCCGCCACGATCAGAAGACGATGTTGTAGGAATGCTTGAGCTTCCCATTCCATAACTGCCTGAAGAAGAGCTAGAAGAGGACGATCCACCCATCCCGTAGTTTCCTGAAGCCGCTGGGGCACTGCCTGCGGTATTGCGACCAAAAGCACGATTCATATCTTGTCTTAAATCACGTCCGCTAAAACTGCGTCCGTCTTCACCATAGCGAGGAACGTAAGGACTGCTAGTTGGTGTGTTTAGTGAGCGATACTGTGGCTGCTGCGAACTTGGGCTTGGATAATCGATATCATCATCGTCATCTGCCCATTCGCTTCCAGGAGGAGCGGCAGCGGTGATATCTACGCCTGATGCTTGTTTGAGCTTGTCCATGCGCTCGCTCAAGTCATTAGAGGTTGAGGCTTTGCCAAGCACCTTGGTTTCCAATCTGCTTAAGCGATTGGCGATAGGTTCTTTGGAGAAATTCTTTTTGAAGACTTTCTCTTCGATTGCTGTAATCGCAGGATAATTACCAACTGAACCATCATCTTCAGATGATGCTACATTTGGTGCTTCTTGTCTTGATTGTGTTGGGGCGCTGTCACGGGTAGACTGAGCCGTGGACTGACTTTGTGGTTGGCTGGGCTGGCTTTGAGCCTGACTTTGAGGGGGTGCTGTATCGAGCGGCACGGTTTCGAGCAATTTTGCTAAACGTGGTTCGTGTGGACCTTCTTTTCCTTCGCCAAATACCATTTGCTCCAGGCGATCGAGTCTTTCTTCCATCCCGTCTTTGGGATAGGTGTGCGAGAAAAATTTAGTTTCAAGACTTTCTAACTGCGAGTTTGAATTAGATGCTGCATAGCTTGGTGCTTGAATCTGCAGACTCATACTCAAAACAAGAGACGCAGCAATTAATGAAGATGACCAGGATGACCACTTTCTTCTTTTACTAATGGGGCGAGGTAGCTTTTTCATTTAGCTCACTTGATACCTGTTAGACCCTGACGCACGAAACTCTGTTAAATAGTCTATTAGACTATAAGAGAATCTTACCATGGTTTTTACCGCAGAAAAGGCTCAGGATAAAGCCTAGTATGCATGGATAAGACTTGATTCTGACCGAAATGTTCCAGTTGTCAGGTTGGTTTTTTCCATGTAATTTTATACACCCCTGCCCCCTCCTTTTTTAGGGCGTTTTCAGGTAGAATCCCACCCTATGACTGCCAAAATTACCCAAAACCTGAGCCTGGATGGCTATAACCTGACTTTAAGCGAAGTTTGTGCTGTTGCAAGACACAATAAGATAGTCGAGCTTTCTGCCAAGTCTCGCGACGCCATGAAAAAAAGCCGCTCAGTAGTGGACAAAATGCTTGCCGAAAACCAAGTTGTCTATGGTGTGACGACTGGATTTGGCAAATTCAAGGACGTCAGGATAGATCCAAAAGATATCCTTACTATGCAGGAGAATTTCTTGCGCAGTCATGCCGCTGGGGTCGGTCCTACTTTTGACGAAGCTACTGTGCGAGCGATAAGTCTTCTTCGCGTGAATGCCCTGGCTAAAGGCTATTCGGGAATTAGAACCGAAGTCGTCGACCTGCTTCTAGATCTTTTAAATAAGCAAGTTCATCCCGTCGTTCCCGAGCAAGGTTCGGTTGGCGCAAGTGGTGATCTGGCTCCCCTTGCACACCTTTCCCTAACCTTGATTGGCGAAGGAAAAGCCAGGTATAAAGGCGAAACTCTCGATAGTGCCGAAGCCCTAGAGATGGCAGGACTAAAGCCAGTGGTGCTCGAAGCCAAAGAGGGGTTGGCTCTCACCAATGGAACCCAGGTTATGTCTGCTGTAGGTGCCCTGGCTGTCGATGAAGGAATTTATTTATGTAAGATAGCCGACATTATTGGAGCCATGACCCTTGAAGCGTTGCTTGGTTCGCGCAAGCCAATGATGTCTCAAGTGCATGAATTGCGTCCGCATAAAGGTCAAATACACAGTGCCTCTAATTTGACAAAGTTGCTTGCTAATAGTGAAATCATGGAAAGTCACATACATTGCAACGCAGTGCAAGATGCTTATTCGCTTCGTTGCATGCCTCAAGTGCACGGAGCCAGTCGGCAGGCGGTTTATCACGCACAAGAAGTGCTTGAAATCGAATTTAACGCAGTTACAGACAATCCACTTGTAATCGATGGAAATATGGTGTCGCAAGGAAACTTCCACGGACAGCCAATTGCGTTGGTTATGGATTATTTTGCCATTGCCATGTCTGAACTTGCCAATATTTCAGAACGCAGGCTGGAACGGCTTGTCAATCCGACTCTGTCACGCGGATTGCCACCATTTTTGACAATTGCCGGTGGTTTGAATTCGGGTTATATGATTGCTCAATATACAGCTGCTGCGCTAGTTTCGGAAAATAAGACTCTTTGTCATCCTGCTTCTGTGGATTCGATTCCTACTTCTGCCAATCAGGAAGACCATGTATCAATGGGAACTATAGGCAGTCGCAAAGCCAGAGATATTCTTAAAAACACCAAGACTGTTCTTGCTATAGAGCTTCTGTGTGCGTTGCAGGCTCTGGATTTGCGCCTTGGTATAGACACTAAGAGTGGTGAAGTCGCCTATTCGCAAGCCGACATAGAAAGTCGTGGAAAGTGTCCCGGTGCTGGGGTTGAGGCTGCTTACAAATGTGCCCGACAAATAATTCCTTTTATGGAAGAAGACCGTCCTGTCTGGCAGGATATCGAGAAAGCGATTGCACTGCTTGATTCAAGAGACATCCTTAGTGCAGTAGAAAAAACAGTCGGCGACTTAGATTGATAAACAAAATTTTGACTAATTTGAGCTGTATCCAGCGCAAAATATCGCCATAATCGTCTTGCACTGTGAGAAAATTCTCTCAAACTGTTTGTAAGTGCGAATGTATGGAGAAGGCCTGAGTGAAGCAAAGACTTATTTACGCGGCACTTTCAATATTTGTTGGTAGCTCGCTAGTACTGCCGGCACTTGCAGATGAAGCTTTAATCAGCGGTCCAATGATGGACAAATATTACGAGGGCGTTTCCTATTTTAAGGCGGGCGACCTTGACAAGGCTTTGAGAGCATTTCGCCAGGTCGCACTGAGTTATCCAAGAGACCCGCTCGCCCACTTGAGTTTGGCTGCTGCCCTTCATCAACATGGCGATATCGAAGATGCCATGGCAGAATACAAGCGCGCAATTGCTTTGCGTCCACATGATGCCTTCGCTCGCGAAAGTCTGGGCTCCTTGTTGCAAAGCCAGGGCGAGTTGCAAGCCGCCATTGGGCAATATGACCAGGCCGTCCGCTTGAGACCCGACGTGCCATTACTTCGTTTAAACATGGGTATAGCTTTGCGGAGCGCAGGCGAGCTCGATGAAGCTATCAGTCAGTTGCAGCAAGTTTTAGCAGCGTATCCTGAGCATTTGAAAGCTCGTTCTCATCTGGCTGCGTCGTATCAAGACAAAGGCGATTACAAAAATGCCGTTGTTCAATATCAAAAAATTCTGCAATCTCAAAGCGATAATTTCTCGATGCAATACAACCTGGCAAACTGCCTATTGCATTTAGGCGATTTGAATAATGCAGCAAAAGCTTTTCAGCGCGCAATTGCTTTAGACGATTCCGTTGCCGAGCCACATGCTGCCGTAGCCGGCATATATAGCTCGCAAGGTAATTTTCCTGCTGCTGCTTCAGAACTGAAAAAAGCCATTTCTATAAAAGAAGACAAAGCTGAATGGCACGATCAGTTGGGTGACGCACTCACCAAAATGAAAGACTACAAAGGCGCTATAGACGAGTACTCTCGTGCATCTACACTCGATCCTCAACGAGTCGATAGCAATTATAGTCTGGGATACATTTTCCAGTTGACCGGTGATCTCGATAAAGCAACCAATCAATTCGAGCATGTTTTGCGTTTGGATAGCAAAAACGCAAACGCGTATTACAACCTTGGTATCATCAAGCAAAAGCAGCGCGATTTGAGTGCGTCCACCAAACAGTTTGAAGAAGCGCTTAAAATCAATCCTCAAGATGGACAGGCTTATATCAACCTGGGGCGCAACTATTTATTGAGTGGCAATCTCGATGAAGCTGCTGCAAACTACAGGCGTGGTATCACAATCGAACCATCAGATGCTTCTGCATATCAGGAATTGGGTGAAACACTTCTCAAGCTCAAAGACCTGGTTGGTGCTCGCTCATCTTTGGAATCTGCTCTCAATCTGGCTCCTAACGATAGGCGCGTGCTGCTTGCAATGGCTACATTGAACGAAGCTGAAGGTCATCCTGAGCGTGCCGAAACATTATTGACCAGACTGCTAGCGGCTAATCCCGACAATGTGGACTTGCTTGAAAAACTGGCTGACAACCTGGATTTGCAAGGTAAATATGACCAGTCAACTTTGATTTTTCAAAAGCTTGTTCAAATCAATCCGAATTCGCACGAGGCATTCAATGATTTAGGATTAGCTCTGCAACGCCGCAAAGATTATTCTGGAGCGATGTCTCAATTCAAGAAGGCAATTGACTTAAAGCCTGACTATGCTCAAGCTCACATTAATCTGGGTAACATCCATTTGATGATGGAAAATTATCAAGACGCTGCTCAAGAGTACAAAAAAGCAATGGAGTTATCTCCAAAAGATCCGTCCCCTCGATACAATCTAGGTCTTGTAATGACCAAGCTAAACGATGCTAATGGCGCGATGGAAGCTTATCATCAAGCCTTGCAGGTAGACCCGAAATATTCTAACGCCTACTATGCCCTTGGACTAATCTATCAAGCACAAAATCAGTTACACGAAGCAGTAACTTCGTTTGAAAAATACCTGGAAGTAGACCCACAAGGTTCGTACAATACTCAAGTTCGCGAAAGCCTCGCTCGTATTCAACAACCTAACGCTCCTGAATATACCGGGGATAATGCTGCACAGCCTCATGTTCAAGCACCACCCGCAGTGCATCCGCATTTGAATTCGCAGGCGCAAAAGCCGACAGTTCCTGTGCACGTTATTCAAACGCAGACTCAAAATGCTCCTAAAGCTGCACCACCTATCGTGAAGCGTCAAACTGAAACACCACAATCTATTTTGAGTTCGCCAGATTACGGAATTGCTCCAAGCGCAACGACGGAAGAAACGCTCCAACGCACCGGTAGCGCCCTGCCATTGCCTGGGGAGGATCCGAACGTTTCGATAAAACCTGTGCTGCCAATTCAGACTGGTCAAGCTCTTCCAGGTGTACCCCAAAACGTTGTTCCAGCAGCGCCTCAAGGGCGAGTTCAACCACCGTCGGACGGCGTTCCGCAATGGCCCTCCGAACAAGAGCTGAGACCAAGCATCCAAGAGACCAAGCCCACTGCTGGCGGCGAGCTCTAGTAAAATAGTTTATTGTCTGTTTCTAGCGACTCTGAGTCGATAGGCGATAATGTCTTTTTTGTTTGGTAAAAGCAGCATTACACCTGCAGGAATGCTTGATGCTGGTTCCTGCTTTTCGTGATCGAAAAATTGTTCGAGCAAAATCTCATTGATTTCTCTGATTAACGGTGCCAAAGCGGCTTCATGTAACTCCGCGACCGCGATATATTCGATAGTCTCTCCCTGTTTGACCACATACGATCTGCGAGGTTCTTCAGCCATAGCCGCTGCAATCTTTGGAAATGGTTTATTCTCGGGATTTTGAGGGTCGCCTTCCGGAAATTTGTCCTCTTCTTTAAAGAAGCTTGCCACTTCATATGGTGCTTCAATTTTGTTGTCAGACACTGCTGGCAATTTCTGTGAAGTCTGATTGGAGATTATTTTATAAGTGCCAGATTCAGTAATTTCTGGTCTCAACTTCTTACGTGGAAGCTGTATGTCGAATTTGGCATATATGTCGCGAATGCGGGTGACATTCTCACTTTCATTGATACCTTTAACTTCACCAGTTTCTTTGACCGGGTGTTTTTCGGTAGGCTTGAGTTTGGTGAAATCCTTTGTGGAAGGCTGACTCTTTGAGTAAGACATTTTGATTTCGGGTAGCCTACCCTGATACGCATCTTTGTTTCCGGTCTTAGACTCTGGGCGAGTGTCTTTGCTTTCTTGCTTCTTCGCGTCTTCTTGTTGCTTCGTTTTTTGTGCCTTGGTTAATTGCGAGGCTAAAGGCTCAGGCTCGGGTGTTCCTGGTTTTAAATCCTTTATCACGATGGTGCCGGTCTGTGCAGGTCCAACCAATGTTTGAGGGAACACTGCATTAGCTGTTCGCACTGTCTTTTCTTGATCTATGGCTTGGTCTGCAGAATGTTGAGTCTTTCCGATTATCTTGGACTTTATTTTGCCTATAAACTCTTTGATATTTGGAAACTGGACCTTTCCAGCAGATTTTTCACCTCTGACGAATTTAAAATTACCATCTGGCAGGAAAATTTTGGTGATACTAGCAATGGTGGCATCATTTTTATGTGGTTCGCTAGTTCGCTTGGCTGGAAACAAGAAACCATTATGCTTTCCATCTAGTAGCATGATAAAGCGGCGCTCGCTTTCGTTCAAAATATGCTGGTCTTGCTCTGCAGAATGTTGGGTCTCGTCGTCCATCATCGCCTCAACAGCATCGAGGATCTCGCCAGCCCTCACAGGTTTTCCGCTAGCCTGTTGTTCTGCATTTTGAATAATCCGATCAATTCCTGCTGTTGGAACGTTGTTCAAAATTCGTGATTCAGGAATGTCCAGTGCCAGGGCATCGGGATGCTTCACTGGATCTGCCTTTTCAATTGACTTAACTCTGTATTCTCCCTGGGGTGGATTGAACAATGAGTTGTCTTTTGCTAACTGATAATTGAGAGCATAATAAGGATCTATACGTTCGATCTTCTGTTTTTGCACAGGACTTGTCTGATTGACAATATGCTCACTTCTGTCTTTTGCTGCCGGAATTTCGGCTGGCATTTTCTGAAAACGCTCGTCTGCTGTTTGGAACGCTTTCTTGTGCGCCTGGTAGAATTCAAGACTTTCTTGATGAATTTGAAATTCTGGTGCGCTAAAAGAACGACCAGTTCTTGATTCTCTTGATGTGTTTTCCGAAGACCTTTTCGTTACCGAGGGCGACTCCCTAGGTGGCTCGGGTGTTTGATATGGCGCTTGCGATGGCGCAGATTTAGCGACCTCTTTGACTGGATGTTCTGAATGTTTGGCTTGTGGAGTGAAAGATTCGAAGTTAGAAGCCTGGAATTTAATTCCAGCTTCTTGCCCTTTCTCAAGATTTTTCAAGTCCAAGTTGTGAGCGATGTGGATTGATTTGGCTGTAGGTGGCTGGATATCTTGTTTGTTAAGTTCAACCTTTGACGCGCCCTCGTTTGCTCTAGCTTGGGCTTGTGCCATGAGGGCTTTCAATTGTTCGACTGGCAAGCATTTCGAGGGACCAGCTTCGTGTCTTGTCGCCGAGCAATAACTTCCTGCCGGATGAACCTCGGTAGCTGTGTCTCTGTACCTTTTGCTGTTGTCTCGAGATTTTTGAGAGACTTTGGCTACCGAATCAACAGCCTCTCGCGACCCTTTCTGAGCTTCTTTAGATTCGGTAGCGGTTTTGGATTTTTTTTCAGAAACCACTGGAGCATCAAAGTCAGCTAAAAGGTCGGACTTTGTTCGAGCTCTTAATTTAGTATCATCGCGAGATCCAATATTCGAACTTCTATCCGAAGAGTTATTTTTGGAATCGCCAGCGTTGCCACGTTTTGCCATCTTTAATCTTAATTACTGTTCGGACCCTTACTACATTCATGCCCAAATAGTTCAAGGATTTATTAATTGCCAGCTTTGAGCTTTTTAGCCATACTTCTATCGGATTCGGCCTTGGTCCTATTGCCAATCATTTCCCATGCGGAAGCTCTTTCTTTATAGATTTCCGGAAGATTTGCATTCGAGCGTAGAGCTAGTGTGAAATCTTGAATTGCTGCTGAGTAATTTTTTTTCGAGATTTGCACCCTCGCTCGGGCATGAAGTGCCGCAAGATTATTGCGATCTTCTCGAATTGCCGCCTCTGCATTTTTTAAAGCCTTTCCGAACTCTTTCTTATCGGTTTGTGCTAAAGCAAGGATTCCGAGGTAATCTGGGTCGGAAAAATTTAACGATTTGGCCTTTTCAATATTCTTGATGGTCTCATTTGAATTTCCTTGAGCAGAATATATTAAGCCCCGGTAGGCATAATATTTTCCGCTAAGGGGGCTCATCTTAATGGCTTTGTTGATATTTTCAAGCGCGTTCGAAAAATCCTCCATAAAGACCAACACATTGGCTTTTGCTGCATAAGCTTTTGCAGATGGAGTAGACTGCAGGGCATTGTCTATCTCGGCAAGCTTAGCTTTTAGTTTTGCTGGAGGGGAGCTAGCCGATAACTTCTCTTCTGCATAAACCGAACCGATATCGGTTGAACTTTTGACTGGGTTAGCGACGGGAAAAAAGAAAAGTCCTGCGACAACAGTTCCAACAATTAATCGATTGTTCTTCATTTGCTACCTTTTGGTTTTCTCTCAGTTTACTCGGGAGGCTTCAGTTTCGCAAAAGCAAAAATTGCGAAACCCAAACCAGGCTTGAGTTCGAATTTAAAATCTGAGAAAAACTTGCTGTTTTTCTCAGATTTCACTTGGAACCAAAATCGACCTATCGGTCCAATTTAATCTAAAAGCTTTCTTTGCGTTATCATGAAGGTCACATCGCAAACCGAGAAATTTAGATTGCTAATTCCCAAATTTGTTCTTCCAATTTTAATGATTAATTTGCTTCTCTCTCCGATTAATTGTCGAGCAGCAGAAAAACAGCAAGACCTTGTGCAATCAACCAATTTGTCAACTATCAAAGAATCAAAAATCAAGCCTGGTCTCACCTACTCCAAATTGCAATGGAAGGGCGCTACTGTTCACTGCTTGAACGTAGACACTAAAAGTAAGTCACTCAAAATTACTCCTTATCTTTCTGAAAAAGTTAAGGAGCCGAGTCTATCTATTTTTGATTCTGATGCCATTTTCATCGTCAACGGTGGTTTCTTCAATTTAAGTGATGGTGACAGTACAAGTTATGTGGTCATTGATGGTAAGCAGATGTGTGAGCCTAAAGAGAATAAGGCGTTAATTGAAAATCCAAAACTCAAGCCATTTTTACCCCAGATTTTCGATCGATCTGAAATCCGATTTTTAAAAAGTCGAAAGAATGAATCTATTATCGAAA
Source organism: uncultured Candidatus Obscuribacterales bacterium (assembly GCA_964572515.1). GTDB lineage: Bacteria > Cyanobacteriota > Vampirovibrionia > Obscuribacterales > Obscuribacteraceae > Aved-18. Next base: position 734,551 of record CAZNEW010000001.1, read on the forward strand.
TCGTGAAACATTCATCACCAGTTCAAAAAGGAATGACGCTTGAAAGCGCATTGCAAGGCGGTCCTCAAATTTTGCCCAAGATGACTTCCGAAGAAGAGGCGTTCATTCGTAAAGATGACAAAGGCAAAATGCAAGATGCAATCGGAACTAAAAGAAAAGCTGCCCGCACCGCAGTTGGTATCACACCTGATGGCAAGCTCATCATTTTATGTGCTGAGGGAGGAAAGAAAAAGGATTTTGCGGAAGGTCTTACTCTCGACGATCTAACTCAGATTTTTCAGAGTTTAGGGTGTCAGTCTGCGCTTAATTTTGATGGTGGAACTTCCGCTGCAATGGTGGTAAATCTTCAAAAGCTGGATCAAAAAAACAAAGATTTCTTTAGCGAGGTTGGTAGTGCTGGATTAGTGCCCTTGCAGGGAGTTCCAGCCCAGCTGATTTACGGTGCATCTCCCGAAAGACGTGTCAAATCGACACTTTGTGTTTTGGACGCACAGAAAAAATAACATGTCAAGAAGATCCATAAGTCTTCAAATTAAGCCTTAAGGTCACCAATTTAAGGCAAATTTCCCCTATACTGATTATCTCTGGAATCCAGGATAGGGATTAGCAAAATGCCTCTTGACCCGCTAGAAAAAGAAACTCATCCGCTTTTAGGCGCAGAGATCGACAAGTACAAAATTGTTGAGGTGCTGAACGCCGGTGGCATGGGAATCGTATTCAAAGCGCGCCAGAAAGTTATGGATCGCGACATCGCTCTCAAGCTATTGCCACCCGAGCTTGCCAAAGATGAAGTCAATCTGCAGAGGCTTGAGCGCGAGGCGAAGGCTCTTGCTCAGCTAAACCATCCAAATATTATTGCTACTTACGATTTTGGTCTGACAGACACAGCGCAAGGCTACCTTGCCATGGAATATGTTGAAGGACTGAGTCTTGATGAATTGCTCGAGAAAGTTGGAATATTAAAACCTGGTCGCGCGGTTTATATCTTCAAACAAATTGCGGATGGTATCAGATTTGCGCACCAGAAAGGCATCGTCCACCGTGATTTGAAGCCGCAGAATATTATGTTGACTGATATCGTCTCAAAAGATCAGGTTAAAATTCTTGATTTTGGAATTGCGCGTATCGCCCAGGATTCCAAACGTCTTACACGTGTTGGCGAAGTTGTCGGTAGTCCAATTTATATGGCTCCAGAACAGTGTATGGGCGAAGCTGCCGATGGCAGGGCTGATGTTTATGCTTTTGGTGTGTTGATGTTCCGTGCTCTGACCGGACATTTTCCTCATATGGGACCAAATTTGCACGAAACGTTTATGTCGAAGTGCACCAAAGATCCACCCTATTTCAAGGATGTTGCGCCTCGCTTGCAGTTGCCTCTGGAGCTGGAAAACATTTGTCGCAAGTGTTTGCAGCGTAAGCCAGATGATAGATACCAACAAATGGAACAAGTGCGTGATGACCTAGAGCGCATTATGATGCCAACCTCTGCCACCAATCCTGGTGCATCAGGCGCATATGCATCTCAGGGGCAAGACGGACCTGGTAGCGAATATGATTTGATGCAAAACATGAGCCCCGAACTGTATCAGACAGGTTGGGTGCATTTCGATCAGAACAGTGGTTCGAGCTTCAGACCAGCGTCTGATTCCAATTCTTTTGAAAACATTGTGCAGCCAAAAGCAGCTGCGGCTCATTCGGTTCAAAGTGCACCGCCATCGGCTAAAGAGTTTCAGACTCCGCCTCCGCCGCGTCAACCGATGCCGGCTGCCCTGCCTCAGGCGACGGCGCGTCCGGTCTCTTCGCATCCCCAAGAAAGAACCATCAAAGCGAAGAATTTCGCAATGACTGTTGTTTTGGCTTCTATTGCGGTTGTAGCAATTTTGGCTCTGGTTGCATTAGCGTTTATCAAAACTACAAGCTCGGTTGTTAAAGAGAAAAGCAATTCGATTCAAGAAATGGAAAAAGTGTTTCAAGACAAGCAGTTGCGAGAGAAGGCTGAGGAAACCAAGCCTGAATCTTCCGGGCTGAATATAAAATCGATCGAACAGCCTATTGTTCCCGAAAAACCTACTTCTGACACTTCAAATAAGACAGAGAAAAGTTCTGCTAACAATTCAACGATTGATTCATCTGAGTATCAAAAGAGTAGATTTGGTCATATCGATGGTGCTAAACCTGCAAAGGAAGAAGCATCTGAGCCCGCTGTCGAAAGCGAAGGTACTGTTGAGAATATTCATCAGTCTGAAATACCGTCGTCGACCGATCGAGGTTTGACTTTGTCACCAAGTACGGTATCGGAGCGGGTAAAAGGTAAGAGTCCGAGCGCTGCGATTCGTGAGAGCAAGACTAGGGAAGATCAGCCTAACAACAGGGAACCAATTAACAAAGATCCTGATGCGTTCGACGCCAATCGATAATATTGGAACAGATAATTATCCAAGCCGAACCTACGGTAAAAGAAGTAAACTCTTTATGGCACCGTGTCTCTTTGTGCGGCATTGCAAATTACGGGACCGTTGGTAAATTATTTGTTGTTAGCCTCGCTCATCGTACCAATTATGTCCAGCGTGGGGTTCGTGAAGTTGGAGCGCAATATCGATGTTACTGGAGGCGAAGAGCCACTTACTGTTCAGTATGTTTTCAACGAGAAAGGTGTTCAATTAGCAGATGAGCGGGACACGTTTTTCATCCCATGGAGCGATATTGAACGTGCTTATGATTGTGTTAATTCATTAGCGTTTGCTGTAAAATCGGTGGTTTTCGTTTTGCCCAAGCGAAACTTCAAGGACGGTAAGGAATTAAAGAAGACGCGTCAATTGTTGAAAGACAAAATTGCAAATTTTACTTATGCAAGGGGGAATCGTCCTGATGTACTCTTTGAAAATACTTTCGAAAATTCTAGCGCTACCATATTTGGTGCCCAAGAAGGTAGCGATGGGGCAAGCAATTCAGTACAATCGGTTGAATCCTCTTTGGCCAGTCCCAGGGGGGCAAAGGTCAAGCTTTCTTGTGTTTATTATTCTTCTGAGTTGAGTGAATTCCAGTGGCGTTATGTAAACAGACAGCATGCAATAATCCGCATGATGATTCGTTGTTTTATAACTTATTTGCTTTTGCGTTTTAGTTTGTGGATTTGCGATATTGCATTTGGAATTCCAGATCTGTTGGTTTTGCTTGTTGTCGCCTTGGGAGGCTTTGGATACTTTCAGTTCTTAAAATTACAGAGATTTCTCACGATTCCAGCAATTTACGGTGGGCGATTGAATGCTTATTTCGAGGTTGGAAACGACCTTGTTTTATTCAGAATGAAAGGGCTTAAAGATAGTATTTCATGGAACGACATAACTGAAATCCACGAAACGACTCGATTTTTTATTTTGAAAACTCGAAAAATTCTTCTTTTGATAATCCCAAAGAGAGCTCTGAAAAACGAATATAAAAACATATTCGTAACCAACCTTTTGCGCCGCAAAAAGGAAGGTATATCGAAAGCTAAAAACGTGAAAGCGTCTTAGCTCTAGTGGTGCATTTTCTTGCGGGTTTTGGCCATTTCGACGGCTCTTAAACGAGCAACGGCTCTTGCCAAAGCTAGTTCTGCTGCGTGTGTTTCGAGCTTGTCTGTGCGCTGGGTCTTTTCTGCTTCAGCTCTTGCTTGAGCTTGTTTTGCACGAGCTTCGTCGATTTCGATTCCCATTTCGGCAGTATCGGTGAGAATGGTTACTTCGTTTACGCCTACTTCTAGAATGCCACCAATGATAGCCGCACCATACTCTTCACCAGATGCAGTTGCTCGCATTACGTCGATACCAAGAGCGGTGACAAGTGGTTCGTGGTTAGGAAGGATGGTGAGCTGACCGTCACGCGCTGTGGCTGTGAGTTTCTCAACGTCTTTTTCGAACACGATACGCTCTGGTGTAATTACTTTGAGTTTGAAAGTCTTAGCCATGATTTGGGTTTAACTCCGGTTATCTTTTCGTGGTTTTAGCGCGAGTTGCGGCTTTTCTCGCTTTTGTCGCTTTAGTTGAGCGAACAGCCGTCTTTGCGCGGGTGCTGACACGGCTTGCTGAGCCGCGTTTTGCAACAGGTTTTTTAGTAGAGTCACTGGCAATGGTCAATTTGGGTTTGGAATCAACTGCTCTTCCTTTGTGGCGGATCAATTTGTCAATCATGCCGTATTCAAGAGCATCTTGAGCGGACATATAATAATCACGCTCGATGTCTTTGCGCAATTTTTCTTTTGGTGCGCCAGTGCATTTGTGCAAAAGTTCGATTTGAGCATTGCGGAAACGCTGACCCTGAGCGGCTTGAATCTCAAGGTTAGTTATATCGCCTTCAGCTTCCCAGATGGTCTGGTGAAACATGATGGTGGAATATTCATATGCTGAGCGTTCTCCGGTGCCCGCGGCTAAAATTTCGCAGGCACCAGACAATGCGTGACCAAGGCAAACTGTGTTTACTTTGGGTTTGATCGAATTCATTATGGCGATGATAGCGTCGGCATTGTAGCCATTGCCACCAGATGAGTTGATGTACAGCGTAATTGGCGCGTGTGAATCAAGTTCAGCCAGTCTAAGGAGTCTGCGAATGACGGGAACCGTCACTTCGTTTTCCAGTCTGCCAAAGACATACACATTGCGGCTGTCTTCGCGGGCTGGTTCTTCTTTAGCTTTCGCCTTTTTCTCTTTTGTCATTTGCTTTTATTTTACTCTTATGCTTCAGCGAGTTTTTTCGCTTTTTCTTTTGCTTCTTCAAGACCGCCTACCATGTAGAAGGCTTGCTCAGGCATGTCGTCGCACTCACCTGCAAGAATCTGTTTGAATGATTCAACTGTTTCTTTGAGGGTTACATATTTACCGCTGATACCGGTGAATACTTCAGCAACGTGGAATGGCTGACTCAAGAATCGTTGGATTTTTCTTGCGCGGTTTACTGTGATTTTGTCTTCTTCAGACAATTCGTCCATACCAAGAATCGCGATGATATCTTGCAAATCTTTGTATTTTTGAAGGGTCTGTTGAACGCCACGAGCTACTGCATAGTGCTCTTCGCCTACAACTTCTGGTTTGAGAGCGGTTGAGGTTGAAGCCAGCGGATCTACAGCGGGGTAGATTCCAAGCTCGGCAATCTGACGCGACAATACTGTGGTGGCATCGAGGTGAGCAAATGTGGTAGCAGGAGCTGGGTCAGTCAAGTCGTCGGCGGGAACGTAGACGGCTTGTACAGATGTGATTGATCCATTTTTGGTGGATGTAATGCGCTCTTGCAACCAGCCCATTTCTGTCGCCAGAGTTGGCTGATATCCTACAGCTGAAGGCATACGTCCAAGAAGAGCGGATACTTCAGAACCTGCTTGGGTGAAACGGAAGATGTTGTCTACGAAGAGCAACACGTCGGTTTTTGATACATCGCGGAAGTATTCAGCAACTGTAAGAGCCGATAGGCCAACGCGCATACGCGAACCTGGTGGCTCGTTCATCTGACCATAGACCAGTGATACTTTGTCGATAACTTTGGAGTCTTTCATTTCGTGCCAGAGGTCGTTACCTTCGCGGGTGCGCTCTCCGACTCCACCAAATACCGAGTATCCACCGTGCTGTTTAGCGATGTTGTGGATAAGTTCCATGATGATAACGGTCTTGCCTACGCCGGCTCCGCCGAAGAGTCCGACCTTACCGCCTTTGGTGTAAGGCTCGAGCAAGTCAACAACTTTGATACCAGTTTCGAAAATAACGGTGTCGGTATCGAGGTCTGTGAGGTCTGGGCATGGACGGTGAATCGGCCAGTAGTCTGCAGCTTTGACTGGACCCATTTCGTCTACAGGCTCGCCAAGTACATTCAAAATTCTTCCAAGAGTGCCTTCGCCAACTGGAACCGATATAGGTTTGCCAGTGTTGATGGCTTTCATTCCGCGGGTCATACCGTCGGTTGTGCTCATGGCAACTGTTCTTACTCGGTTGTCACCAAGCATTTGTTGCACTTCGCAGACGACGTTCATTTCGTCGCCGGCTGGGTTGGTGCCTTTTACTTCGATGGCATGATAGATTTCGGGCAAGTGGCCAGCTTCGAATTCAACGTCGATAACGGCGCCGATAACTTGGACGACTTTTCCTTCTGTTTTTGTGGGTGAATCCAGAACTGTGCTCATCTTGGTTTATGATTCTCCGATTTAGCTATTGCAATATGTGCAGTGGGGCACTGAGCCCCTTTTGGCGCCGACTGCTCGAGGCTGGACGCAGGAACTCTTGAACATAATAAGGATAGTCCTTAATATGCCTTGGGTGCCAGAAATTTATAATACCTTTTGAGTCTAGTTTAGAAATGATTGATTACGAGAAGAAAAGCATCAATGAACGTTTGATATCAAACGTTTTCAAGCTCGGCGTACTGGTGGCTGCAGGCGCTCTTGGCTACGTGCTAATTGAAGGCTGGGAGCCTCTGGACGCACTTTTCATGACAGTGATGACAATCACTACAGTAGGGTTCGGTGAGCCGCATCCGCTAGACGACAATGGAAAAATTTTCACAATCTTACTCATGCTTGCTGGCATCGGATTCGTTCTTTACATCTTGGGTGATATTGTTGAGCTATTAATTGAGGCTAATAGAGGAAGGTTGATGAAGCACAAGATTGTCAATTTGCGCGATCACCAGATAGTGTGCGGTTATGGTCGAACCGGACAAGAGGTGGCGGAGCAGTTTCTTGCCAATAACGTTCCTTTCGTGGTGGTCGAGCAAGATGCAGAACGCGCAAAACAAGCTGAAATGAGAGGCATTCTAGTGATAATTGGAGATGCTTCAGATGATGATATTTTGCTCGAATCTCAGTTAGCTAGAGCTAAAGGCATTGTTTGCGCTTTGCCAGACGACAGACAAAATGCTTTTATTGCAATCACGGCTAAGGGACTCAATGAGCGAATAGATGTGGTTTCGCGAGCCGCAAATCCAGGAAGTGAAGCAAAGCTTAAGCGAGCTGGAGTGCGCATGGTTATTTCGCCGTACGTAATTTGCGGCAAGCGCTTGGCAGCTTCTATTACTCATCCGCTTGTAACGGAATTTCTCGACGTTGTAATGCATGCTCCAGGGCATGAGTTGAGGATGGAACAGGTCGCTATAAAAGAGAAATCTTCGCTTGTCGGAAGAACATTAAAGGATGCCAATATTCGCCAGACTTCAGGAGTCATGATCCTTGCGGTAAATCAAAATGGTAAGCTGATAACTAATCCGTCGCCCGACTTAACGTTTAGTGTCGGAGATGAGCTAATTGGGTTGGGTGCTCAGCAAGATTTCGATAAACTTGGACAGCTGGCAAGCAGAACTTAAACAGGAAGATAAAAATGAACAACGAACCTACACCGGGACCTGATGACGATGCAATCATCACTTTAGAGGGTGAGGACGGCACTTCATACAATTGCCAGATTCTCGACATTATCGAATTTGAAGGCAACGATTACGGAATTTTGCTCAAGCTCAAAGACGAAGCTGCAGAAGACCAGGATGACGAGGACGACGATGATGAGTCTCTTGTAATCATGCGCTTGATTCAAAAAGAGGACCATTCGATTTTCCGCACAATCGAGTCAGATGACGAATTCGATCGAGTGGTTGCTCATGTGGAAGAACTCGCTCGTCAAGCCATTTCTTCGGAAGAAGAAATAGTCTAAATTTAAATTGTCCAACCGGCACCCTAGCGACTGGATCGGGGCGAGAATAGGTAATTACACTATTCAAGAACTGGTTGGTGAAGGTACGTTTTCATTCGTATTTAAATCGTTGGATCGATTGACTCAGACCGAACGTGCTATCAAAGTTCCAAAAGAAGAAGCCGCGAATCCCGAGTTTACGCGCGACTCGCATCCGGTTGGAATAATGGCTGCGCATGAACCTGTGCCAACGCAAGTGTTCGTTAAAAAGCCAGATAGATATTCGCCTCAAGAAGCGTCGCCCTACAGTATTCACAAGATTCAAATTGCTCGTACAAGATCCGTATCAGAACAGGGTCTTGTGAGCATCGACGATTATTCGTTAGAAAAAGATCGAGTTTTTTCGGTGATGCCTTTAATCTCTGGTAAGACTTTCAGGCAATATATGCGATCTGGTCCGGTACCAGTAGCGGTGCTAAGAAATCTTGCTCTGACTCTGCAAAGATTGAATAACAATCAGGAATTTGGCTATCACGGTGACGTAAAACCGGAAAATATGGTTGTCACTAATAGTGGAGTGATTTTGGTAGATTGCGGATTTTTTGGTGCTACCGAATATGGTGACACTGAAGACGATCGAAAGTCTTTGATAGTTACTACTCCTCGATATTATCCACACCTGAAAGCCGATGACTTACTCGCCTTTGGGTTGATACTCTGGGAGGTTGCCTGTCGCAAACCGCTTTTGACTGGTGTATCTTATTCTCGCGATTTTGACTTGAAGCGAGTTACAGAAGAACTTCTTGAAGTTGTACACAAAGAAGAGAACCTTGGTAATTTCCATTTTTCGCAAATCATAAAGACTGAAAAGCCCTCTCAATTGCGAGGCGGACTGCCGGCGATAGTTGAGCATATTTTATTACGTGCGGTGCGACTCAATTTTACCGACGATGATAAGCTCGACCTTGCGCCAGGATATGACAGTTTTGAAGAAATCGCAGACGACTTGCGTTTGATATCGCAAGAAGGCATTCACTATTTGTAACCAGCTTACTTTTGTTAGTCTTCTTTGTGCGGCTTCATGGTTGGAAAAGCTATAACGTCGCGAATTGACGCTGAGTCTGTAAGCAGCATCACAAGCCGGTCTATACCGATACCAATTCCCATGGTAGGTGGCATGCCATATTCCATCGCCAGAATGAAATCTAGATCGAGCGGCATGGCTTCATCGTCTCCGGCTGCTTTTTTACGAGCTTGTTCTTCGAGTCTTGCGCGTTGATCAAGTGGGTCGGTTAGCTCGCTATAACCGTTTGCCAGTTCGCGACCTGCAACCATAAGTTCGAAGCGTTCGACTTCGCCTGGTTTTTCTCTGTGGGCTTTTGTAAGCGGAGAAATTTCAACAGGATAATCGATGATGAAAGTAGGTTGAATCAGGGTGTGCTCTACTTTGTCTTCGAAAATTGTGTTTATTACTTCGCCACGAGTTTTCTCGCCTTCGAGTTTGACACCAAGTTCGGTGGCACAAGCTTTCACTTCGTCGAATGTCTTCATGGATTCGACATCTTTGCCGGTAACTTGCTTGATGGCATCGACCATGCGTATGCGTTTGAACGGTTCTTTGAAATTGAGCACCTGTCCCTGGTATACGAGGTCTGCGGTTCCACACACTGCTGTAGCGCATTGAAGCAGCATTTCTTCGGTAAAGTCCATAAGGTCTTTGTAGTCACCGTAAGCACAATACATCTCGAGCATGGTGAATTCTGGATTGTGTCTTGTGCTGATGCCTTCGTTGCGGAAAATGCGACCGATTTCGTATACGCGCTCGAAACCGCCTACAACGAGCCGTTTTAAATGAAGCTCAGTAGCGATGCGCAGATACAGTTCAAGATCGAGTGTGTTGTGATGAGTGATAAACGGTCTTGCATCAGCGCCACCGGCTTCGACTTGAAGAGTAGGTGTTTCGATTTCAAGAAATCCTCTACTATCGAGAAAATTGCGAATGGTGCGAATCGCCAAACTGCGCTTGCGAAGCGTTTCTCTGACTTCGGGATTGATAATCAAATCTACATAGCGGTGACGATATCTTGCCTCCACATCCGTGAAGCCGCTCCAGCTGTCGGGCAGTGGTTGAAGTGATTTGCAAAGCAATTCGAAGTCTGTCACTTTTACAGACAGTTCTCCAGCTTTGGTCCGGCGTATAGTGCCGGTTACGCCGATGATATCTCCTTTATCGAAGAGTCTGAGCGTTTGCAGCTTGTCCTTGTCAAGATTTTCCTTGTGGCAGAAAAGCTGGATTTTGCCCGACTCATCGTACAAATCGACGAACATCCAGGTATTTCGCTCATTCATCACTCGACCACAAACCTTGACCACGTCTTGTGTTTCGGTCTCATTAGCAAGGTCTTTATATTTTTCTTGCAAGTCTTTGTTCTGATGAGTGCGGTCGAATTTATAGGGATATGGCTGTATTCCCTGATCGCGAAGACTTTGCAGTTTTTTCAAGCGCTCGTCTCTTAGACGCGAGCTTTCTGAATCCTTACTCAAGTGAGAATCTCCAATTAATAGATTTGAATGAATAATTTACCCAGATTGAGGGGTCAAGACCTGAGTCAAACCTAAGAAAACTGAAGGTTTCGGGCGAAATCGCCATAATACTTTCATGTTATAATTTACCTTTGTAACAGCCGCTTCAAAGCGGCATGGAATCTATATTTAGGTGTTTCAGGGGGTTCTTGAATAGTGAGCCAAACAAGTGGTAATGCCGGCGGCGGAGCTGGTGCGGGCGGATCAGGTCGAGTAATAACGATCGATCTCAAAGAGGAAATGCGCAAGTCATTTATTGACTATGCTATGTCGGTCATCATTTCCAGAGCCATTCCAGATGTGCGCGACGGTTTAAAGCCTGTGCATAGACGCATCATTTTTGGTATGAACGAGCAGGGACTTTCACCAACCGAGAGATATCGTAAAGCCGCTAAAACTGTCGGCGAAGTTATGGGTAATTATCACCCTCACGGCGACCAGGCTATATACGACGCCCTTGTCAGGCTCGCGCAGCCAGAGAGCACAAGATATATGCTCGTCGATGGACACGGAAATTTCGGCGATCTGGATAACCCGCCTGCTGCTATGCGATATACAGAAGCGCGACTTGCGCCAATCTCAATGGAAATGCTTGCTGACATCGATGCTGAAACGGTTGACATGCGCGCGAACTTTGACGATAGTCGCAAAGAGCCTGTTGTTCTTCCTTCGCGAGTTCCCGCTTTGTTATTGAATGGCTCGGCTGGAATTGCGGTCGGTATGGCAACCAATATTCCTCCTCACAACTTGAAAGAAGTTATGGATGGAATCATTGCCAAAATCGACAATCCAGAACTTACTTCCAAAGATTTGATGCAATGGGTCAAGGGTCCTGATTTCCCCTGTGGCGGGACTATCATGGGCACAGATGCGATTGAAGAATCTTTCTTGACTGGACGCGGTTCAATCATGGTGCGCGGAGATGCCACCATCGAGCAATTGCCCGGTGGAAACGGTCGTCAATCGCGTATGGCAATTATTGTCACTTCCCTACCTTATATGGTGGGTCCTGAAGCATTCGCCAAACGTGTAGCAGAACTTGTTCGTGGTGAGCGTCTGACTGGTATCAGCGACGTTAACGATGAAACCGATAGAAATGGATTGCGTGTAGTAATCGAACTCAAACGCGATGCGCATCCTGAAGTAGTGCTGAACAATTTGTATAAGCACACTCAATTGCAACAGTCCTTCCCTGTAAACACTCTTGCTCTTGTGCGTGGACGCCCAGCAACTTTGCAATTGTCTGACTTGTTGCAAGAATTCATCGATCACAGAATCGATGTTGTGACACGTCGCACCAGATATCAATTGCGTAAAGCCGAAGAGCGCGCGCATATTTTAGAGGGCTATTTAAAAGCACTTAAAAATATCGAAGAAGTAATTCAAGTCATCAGAAAGGCTGATTCGACAGAAGAAGCCAGACAAGGTTTGATTTCCAAATTCGGGCTGGATGAGCTGCAAGCTAACGCCATTCTGGAAATGCAATTGCGCCGCCTGACAGGATTAGAATCTGGCAAGATTCAAAAAGAATACGACGAGATTCAAGCCAAAATCAAAGAATACAAAGCGATGCTCGACAATCGCCAATTGGTTCTCGACGTTATTAAAAAAGAAACTATCGCAATTCGCGACAAATATGGCGATGAGCGCAAGACTCGTATCGAAGGCAAAGTCGACACCGATATATCGGCAAAAGACCTCACGCCTAACGAAGCGATGGCAGTATTCATCACCAACCAGAACTATATCAAGCGTATTCCGCTCGATACCTTCAAACGTCAACGTCGTAACACACGCGGCGTTACCGGTATGAAAACTCGCGAAGAGGATGAAATCCAACACTTCTTCGTCGCCAATATGCATGACCGCTTGCTTGTATTCACAAGCAAAGGTCAGGTCTATCCAATCGAAGTGATGGACTTGCCAGAAGGCGGAAGAACAGCTCGTGGTCTTGCTCTGGTTAACCTGGCACCAATCGGACAGGAAGAAAATGTCACAGCCGTTATTCCGGTTGCTGAATTCAAAGATACAGCGCACTTAATCATGCTTACCGCTGGTGCCTATATCAAGAAAGTGCCTATGTCAGAGTTCGCTAGTATCAGGCGTAGTGGCATCATCGCTATTTCGCTTGGTGAAGGCGATGAGCTTGGTTGGGTGAAAACATCTACCGGCAAGTCCGATGTTTTAATCGGTACAAGCAATGGTATGTGTATTCGCTATAGCGAAGAAGAACTGAGACCAATGGGTCGCGCCGCTCGTGGCGTACGAGCCATGACTCTGCGCGAAGGCGACAAGATTGTCGGATTCGATGCTGTTGAACCCAAAGATACCCACAGTATTCTGGTCGTCACAAACGATGGCTACGGCAAACGAGTCAAGTTCGACGAATTCAGACAACAAGGTCGCGGTGGTGTCGGTATCATCGGAACCAAGTTCAAGTCTGGCAGTTCGAGACTTGCTTGCTTGACGGTGGTCGCACCTGAAGACCATGTTGTGATTGCCACCGCCAACGGCATTGTGGTAAGACAACAGGTGTCTGAAATCAGCTCACAAGGAAGAATGGCTACTGGAGTACGTATCCAGCAGCTAGGAGCAGATGATTCGGTTGTATCTGTCAGCCCGTTCGTCGATCCTACAGCTTCGCAAGACATCGGCACAGACACCGGAGAGGTGGATGTTGTGTCAGGTGACGAGCCGGCTGAACAATAGATAGTTCGCATTAGAGCGAAAATCAAACAACAGAAAAGGGTGTCTATGACACCCTTTTTTGTAAAGTAAAAAAGTATTTGATGCTCATCTGACTTGGATGTCAGAAAAGTGGCCCATATTTACTTTCCGCAGAGAAGGCACAAAAAAGACACCACCAGAACTGGGTGAGATTTTTGTCGCACTTGAAAAGAAGAATCGGATCTTAGGAGAAGCGAATGGCAATTCCCAGTTCGCGACCTTTTTGCTGGCACCAGTTAATTGCCAGTTGGCGCGCAAGAGCAAGATTGGAAGATGGATTTGAACAGTTGGAAAATACTTTTGCCAGTATTTGTTCTAATTCCATTTTGTGAGGTTGCATGCTCTGGGGCACAGTGCAGGGAAAACAAACTTTCCATGTACCTGTGTCGTCGACGCTCACTATATCGAGATCAAGCGTGACTTCCTGATTTTTAGAAACGGAGATTGAAGCGCTTGTCATAAGTTTAGACCCGTGTTTAGTGCCGGTCGTCCTTATAATAACGTTACAATTTCTAAATTGGCAAGCCCAAAAAGCTTACTATTAGCCAAAAATCATGTTGTCATGAGAGTTGTCTTATAGAGCTGCAAGAAAATTAGCGTGAGCCGTCTTCTTCTTTGAGCACATATCCTTCGCCGCGAACGGTCTGGATAAGACGCTTTTGACTTGCATCTTCAAGCTTAGAGCGCAAATAACGAATATAGACTTCGATTACGTTCGACTCGCCGATGAAGTCATAGCCCCATACTTTGTCGAAAATAAATTCGCGAGAAAGCACTTGCTCTGGATACTGCATAAAGAGTCTCAAGAGATCGAATTCTTTTGCACGCAAATCGAGTTGACGTTCGCCACGCTTGACCACTCGGTTGAGCTGGTCCATCCACAAATCTGAATAGGTCAAAATGCCTTCTTGTGGTTTTCGTCTCATTACTGCTCTTATACGAGCAAGCAATTCTTCAGTCGCAAATGGTTTGGTCAGATAGTCATCTGCACCCGAATCAAGACCAACTACACGGTCCTGAACGCCATCTTTGGCGGTAAGCATTATGACTGGAACTTTGGACATCGCACGCAGGCGGCGGCAAACTTCCACACCGTCAAGACCAGGAAGCATCACATCTAGAAGCACCAGATCTGGTTGGTCACGTTTGAAAAGATCCAGACCCTGATTGCCTTCATGGGCTACTGATACTTGATATCCTTCATAACCGAGTTCGAGCTCAATGAGTCTCGCGATGTTAACATCGTCCTCAATAATGAGAATTTTTAAGGCGCTGCCCTCGTTTCCGCTAGACACGATATCTGTTATCCCCCGTCTGTAAGCAACCTTTATATGGTAGCTGAAATTCATCTCACTGCCAGGATTATGTCTTTCCTTTACACAAAACGTAAAAGCTCTAAAGCGTGGCGTTCGTGCCTGGCGTTGAACATTAAATTTAGCAGGTGTTAACCCGGAAGGAAATACCTTAACTACCAATAAATTGGAATTTCTTCGACTTATTGCTACCTGAAAACTCACTTTTTACACAAGCATTTTCAAGTGCTGGGCAATTGGTGGGTCTACTTGCCGAATTTGAACCAGTAATCAGCTTCTTTTCCAACTGGAGCAGCTTTTTTCTGAACTTCAGGGGCGCGTGAGCCGTAATTGAAACTATAAGTAGTATGCGATTGTGGCGCAGGAAGCGCCGTAGGCGAATTATTGACCACAGGCTGAGCAGGCAGAGCGCTTGGCTGACTTACTTGTTGAATTTGCTGAGTCTGGTTAATTGGTTGGATTGGCTCTTGTCTTACTTCAGGCACAGGAGCTTTCTTTACTACCCGTCCTGAAACGAAAGACTTATATGTATAAGGACTGTCGTCGTCAGAAGGCAATGCCTGAGGAGATGACGGTTTGGCTGAAATTATGAGCGGGTCGCCTTCCCATTTGCTTGACATTGAAGGTGTTTGAAAAGCTTGTCTGTCAAAGCGCACTTCTGATTGCACTTTGTCCTTCAAATTGCCGAACGAGCTTATGATATCGGTCTTGCCATCGCTTAGAGTGTCTATCAAATTGCGAGTAAATACGCCGTTTTGATAACGCTTCGATTCCCACGAGCGCTGTTCTGCAGAGCTTGAAGAAATGACTATTTGACCAGTTCCAGCAATTGCGTCTGGGTCGAAATTGACTGCTCTGTACAAGCCTTTGCTGGCTGTGGTGGCGGCGCCACTATTGCAAGCATCAAGAATAAGTACAACGCGATCGCATTTGGTTCGGCGTTTGATTACAGGTGACAGGTCTGAAAGATTTATGCCTGAGGTGAAAAGTTTGTCTTCGTTGGTATCATGACAAATGAGGAAGTTTTCTCCGCCGCGATCGAGCTCTTTGGGGCTACCGTGAGAAGAGGCATAAATCAATACCAGATCATTTTCGTCGACCCGCTTAGGCAGCCAATCGTCGCAAATAGCAGCAGTAATGTTTTCGTGCGTTGCATCATCGTTTAACAAGAGCAAAACGTGGTCGGGAGCGAAGTTTGCTTTGTCGACTAAAAATTTGGCGAAATCTGCAGCGTCTTTAGCTGAGAAGTGAAGCTGTGGAATGCGTTTGTCTTTGAAATTGTCGACACCAATGACCACTGCCCACTTGTCGCGAATGGGTCTTACAGACTTAGATGTGCCGGCTTCAAGAACTTTTTGTTTGGCTTCTTCGCTTGCGATGACTGGTAAAGACAGGCTGAATGACAAGCTCAGTGCATTTGCCAATAAAAGCGGAGCGACTATTGCTCCCATAAATTGTTTTGCGTACTTGTTCATTGTCCGAATTCCCAAACTACCTATTATTATGCTAAAGGCACCGATTTTTTTCTACATCGGTTTAACCAGTGCACCCGGTAAATTAGGTGGAATCAATTCGGTTTTATAACAAATTGTTCTGGTCAGCCCAGGCAATCTCTGCTTTTACCGCTTTATCGAGATCTGTTTTAGGTCTAAAACCGGTTTCGCTGACCAGTTTATCTACTGAACAAGTTGTTTCAGTGGTAAGTTTTTCCAGTTGTTCGGTCGTGACAGGCGCTTTTCCAGGCATGAAAGTTTCGAGCAATTTGACTCCCATTTTTAGAATTCCTGCGTTATAAGTTCCAACCTTAATATTAAGAGCCGAACCAATTGTTTCTGCCAGTTCGTAAACTGTCACTGGCTGCGGGTTGGCAACGTTGTAAACGTGATACCCGGGCGGCGTTTTTTGCAAAACATTCAAAACCGAATTGGCGCAATCGCGAGCATAGATGACAGATTTACCTGTCTTGCCACCACCGATGTGTTTGTATCTTTCGCTTTTGATTTCGCGAATCATCTTAATAAGATTGCCGCGGTCGCCTTCGCCAAAAACAAGCGATGGGCGCAAAACTATGATTCTTGGAATGCCATCGAGGGTGCGCAAAAAGTTTTCAGAAGTAGATTTAGAAACAGCATAGGGACTTGTCGCTTTGATGGGAGCGGACTCGTCAATATTGCTAAAAGGACCAGGTCCATAAACTGCTGAAGAGCTGAAAAATACAAGCGTATTTACTTTGTTTGCTTTGCAAGCCTCAGCCAGTTGTTGGGTGGCGCGCACATTCATTACTTCGTATTCTTGATATTGTGCATCTGGCATGTGCACAAGACCGGCAGTATGAACGACTGTGTGACATCCGGCAGTCAGTTCTCGATAGTCCTTTTCAAGCATCATAGTAAAGTCGGCAGTCTTGAAATCAGCCATCGCCACATCAAAGGCATTGTTGATTCGCTGTTTTGCCGCAATCTTGTCGCGTACTTGAGCTCGGACCACTCCGTAGCTTTCACGTTGCAAAATATCTACTACTTGACGCCCAATCATTCCGGAGGCTCCGGTGACTAGGACTGAATTATTTCCGCTCGTATTTGGTGATGCCATCTTTAAAAGTAACGGGTCTCGTTGGTCTTACTTAACTGGAGTTTCGAATTTTTCTGTTTCTTCAGATTTTTTCGTTTCGTCTGATTTAGTCGTTTTGGGACTGGACAAAGCTATTTGCTTGTCAATAGCCTCTTTCTTCTTACTGTCAGTGACCGACTTAAGTTGATTCACCACAATAAAAAGACAGGCTCTCGCCCAAATTGCAGCATACACCAGCAAGTTAATCGGGGCCCAGTATTGTTTAGCATAGTGTTTCCTGTAAAAAACTTCCATGCCTTTGTGCAAATTT
This sequence comes from uncultured Candidatus Obscuribacterales bacterium, assembly GCA_964572515.1. GTDB lineage: Bacteria > Cyanobacteriota > Vampirovibrionia > Obscuribacterales > Obscuribacteraceae > Aved-18. The sequence continues at coordinate 751,698 of CAZNEW010000001.1, forward strand.
ATCGTGGCACCGATAGGCCTCAACCGGCTTGAAGCTCCATGAATGTGATACACCACGCTTTGCGGAAAATAAATCACACTAAAACCGTCTTCTTTCACTCTCCAGCACCAGTCGATATCTTCGCCGAACATAAATATGTCTTCATCCAGAAGTCCAATGCGGTCGATGATATCTTTGCGAACCATCATGCAAGAGCCCGAAAGTGCATCTACTTCGAGTTCTTTGTCGGGGTCGGCGTGGGTAAGGTTGTACTTGGAAAAGGTTTTGTTGTTTGGGAAAAGATGGCTCAAATAAGTGACGCGATAAAAAGCAGCTTCGAGTGACGGAAATGAGCGTCTGCAAGCAAGCTGCAGAGTACCGTCTGGATTCAACACTTTAGGACCAACCGCACCGCATTCTTTGCGTTCGTCAAGAAAGGCTGCCAGTTTTGATATCGCGTTGTCTTCAACCAGAGTGTCTGGATTTAAAAGCAAAACATATTTGCCTTTGGCCATCGGAATTACCTGATTACAGGCAATTGAAAATCCCAGATTCTCGTTGTTTGCAAGTAGATATATGTCGGGATGGTTTTTGGAAATCAGCTCTACAGAGCCATCTTGCGAGTTGTTGTCTACAATCAGGAATTCGAAATTTTTGTGTCCCGAGTCGTTTTTCTTGATGGATTCAATGCACGCCATGAGCAGGTCAGGCGTTTTCCAATTTACTATAACTATTGAAACTAAAGGTGGCATCACTATCTCGTTATAATTTGATTGCTAGAAATTTAAAGATGGGCGGAATTTTCCGAATGCTTTTTTGAGTGTTTCGCTGATTTCGCCAACTGATGCATAAGCTTCAACAGCAGTGCAAATATATGGCAGTAAATTTGTATCTTCGCTTGTGGCTGCTTGAAGCAGTTCTTTAAGCGATTCTTCGACAGCTTTTTGATCTCGCCTTGCCTTTACTTTGGCAAAACTTGCTTTTTGTTCTTCTTCAAGACCAGGGTCTACTCTCAATACAGGAATTTGTTCTTCGTCGCGGTCGATGTATTCGTTTACGCCAACTACGATTTTGTGCTTGCCTTCAACATCTTTGTGATACTGATAGGCAGAATTTTCAATTTCTTTTTGAATATAACCTGCTTCAATCGCTTTGACTGCGCCGCCCATTTTTTCTATTTTGTCTAAATAGTCCTGGACTTCGTTTTCTAAATTGTCGGTCAGTGTTTCGATGTAAAACGAGCCAGCAACAGGATCTACGATATTGGTCACTCCTGTTTCATAACCGATTATTTGCTGAGTGCGCAGTGCTGTGAGGGCCGAAGCTTCCGTTGGTAAGCCGAGTGCCTCATCTTTTGAGTTTGTGTGCAAAGATTGTGTTCCGCCAAGAACCGCTGCCAGAGCTTCGATAGTGGTTCGCACGATATTGTTGTCTGGTTGTTGTAGGGTCAAGCTCGAACCAGCTGTTTGAGTGTGGAAGCGCAACATGAGCGAGCGAGGGTCTTTTGCGTTGAAGCGCTCTTTCATTATTTTCGCCCACAGTCTTCGTGCCGCTCTGAATTTGGCGATTTCTTCCATGAAATCCATTTGTGCCACAAAGAAAAATGAAAGTCGTGGAGCGATATCGTCTACGTTCAAGCCTTTCGAGATTGCCGCCTCGACATAAGCAATTGCATTTGCCAGAGTAAATGCTACTTCTTGTGCGGCAGTAGCGCCAGCTTCGCGAATGTGATAGCCGCTAATCGAAATAGAATTCCAGTTGGGCATGTCTTTAGCGCAGAAATCAAAGATATCGGTTATTAGGCGCATCGAGCCTTTCGGCGGAAAAATGTAGGTGTTTCGAGCTTGATACTCTTTTAGAATGTCGTTTTGAATAGTGCCTTTGAGTAAGGCTGGCTCTACACCTTGCTTTTTGCCAACTGCACGATACATGCAAAGCAGTATGGCGCTGGTGGCATTAATGGTCATAGAGGTTGAGACTTTGCCCAGGTTAATTTGGTCAAATAAGAGTTCCATGTCTGCAAGTGTGTCGATTGCAACGCCTGTACGACCGACTTCACCAAGCGCGCGCGGGTCGTCTGAATCTATGCCCATTTGAGTGGGCAAGTCGAAAGCGACAGAAAGTCCTGTTTGTCCGTTGTCTAAAAGATATCTAAATCGTTTGTTAGTTTGAGCGGCGTTGCCAAAGCCGGCATATTGCCGCATTGTCCATAACTTGGAGCGATACATCGAGCGGTGGATGCCGCGAGTAAAGGGATAATGTCCCGGCAAACCGAGTTTAGAAGCAGGGTCCCATCGTCTCTGCTCCAGGTCTTGTTTGCGATAAACAAATTGTTGTTGATTTGGTTGTTTTTTTTCTGAGGACATTTCTTAGGTATAATGACGACCTGCACGCATATTATATAAAGGGAGAATGTTTCCTCGTGAAGTATTACGAAAATATATTGGAAACTGTTGGTTCGACTCCGCTGGTTCGAGTCAACAAAATTGCCAAAGGGCTAAAACCTCTAATTCTTGCCAAGATGGAAACTTTCAACCCAGGTGGCTCGGTCAAAGATCGACCCGCGCTTAGAATGGTAGAGGAAGCTGAAAAACAAGGCTTGCTCAAACCAGGCGGAACGATTATCGAGCCGACCTCAGGCAATACAGGCACAGGACTTGCTCAAATTTCAGCAGTGCGCGGCTACAGATGTATTTTGGTATGTCCCGACAAAGTGGCACCTGAAAAAATCAATTTGCTCCGGGCTTACGGTGCTGAAGTTGTCATAGTGCCCACTAGCGTTTCGGCAAGTTCGCACGAGAGCTATTATTCTGTAGCAAATAAACTGACAAATGAGATACCTGGCGCTTTTCAGCCCAATCAGTTTGCAAACCCCAATAATCCCATGGCGCACACAGTCTCGACCGGTCCTGAAATATGGGAGCAGACTTCAGGCAAGATTTCAGCTTTTGTAGCTGGTATCGGAACTGGTGGAACCATATCTGGTACTGCAAGATTTTTACGCGAGAAAAACCCTGGCATCAAGATTGTGGCAGCCGATCCTGAAGGCAGCATTTATTCAGGCGACATGGCTGGCTCTTACAAAGTAGAAGGTATTGGCGAAGACTTTATTCCCAAGAATGCCGATCTCAAAATTGTTGACGAAATCATTCGTGTTTCAGACAAAGAGTCATTTAACATGGCTCGCCGCCTTGCTCGCGAAGAAGGTATCTTTGTTGGTGGCTCATCTGGTACTGCAATGTGCGCAGCGCTCAAAGTGGCTGAAGGCATGAGTACAGAAGATGTAATCGTGGTGCTTATGCCCGATGGTGGTAGAGGCTATTTGAGCAAAATCTATTCAGAAGAATGGATGCGCGACAGCGGCTTCTTGCCTTCGCCTGAGCATAGTTATTTCTTGAGCGATTTACTTTTGCGCAAAGAAAAGCACGGCAAAGTGGGCGGATCTATGATTACAGTTTCTCCCGAAGAACCAGTTCAAACCGTAATTCAGCTAATGGAAAAACATGGAATCGATCAACTTCCGGTAGTTACATCTGGTGGACAAAATATTGGTCACATAAACGATGTAGTCTGTATGCAAGTGGTATTCGAACGCAAAGACCCGCTCAAGGTCAAAGTTCAAGACGTAATGGGCAAGCCATTTCCGCAGCTTGAAGCCAATTCTGAAGTAGATGCACTGTACAAACTATTTCGTCTTGGTAATGCCATGGTTGTCGTCACAAGAGACGGCAAAGCAGAAGGCGTACTCACTCGCTTCGATATCATGGCTCATTTGAAAGAGACCATTAGCAATCAAGAAAAAGACAATAAAAAATCAAAGGCTCATGTTACTGCCTAACTGATTTCAATCTATATATAAGGAACGAAAATGAAATTCTCTACCAAAGCAATTCACGTAGGACAAGAGCCAGACCCCACAACCGGCGCGGTAATAACTCCTATTTATCAAACTTCGACATATGTTCAGGAAGGCATAGGCAAGCACAAAGGCTATGAATATGCTCGAACCGGTAACCCTACAAGAACCGCTCTTGAACAGTGCCTGGCTTCGCTTGAAAATGGAAAATATGGTCTTTGTTTCGCCTCTGGTCTTGCGGCTGAAATGAACATCATGAATTTGCTCAAGCAAGGCGACCATGTAGTGGTTGGTGAAGACGTTTATGGCGGAACATACAGATTGTTCCAGAGAGTGATGACTAAATACGGTTTGAAGTTCTCTTTTGTCGATTCGCGTGACCTGTCTAATGTCGAAAAAGCGATCACCAAAGAAACTCGCATGCTCTGGCTTGAAACACCGACCAACCCAATGTTGCAACTGGTCGATTTGCAAGCTGCCACCAAAATTGGCCGAAGCAAAGGACTCATCAGTGTCGTCGATAACACTTTTGCCAGCCCCTATTTGCAAAACCCACTCGATTTAGGTGCTGACATTGTTGTGCACAGTACCACAAAGTATATTGGTGGACATTCCGACGTCGTCGGTGGTGCCATTGTTACAAGCAACACCGAGTTATATGATGAACTCAAATTCCATCAGAATGCTTGCGGCGGAGTGCCAGGTCCTCAAGACTGCTGGCTAACCATGCGTGGTGTCAAAACACTGGCCGTGCGTATGGAGCAGCACCAAAAGAACGCGATGGAAATCGCCAAATTGCTGCAAGGTCACGAAGGACTCGAAAAGGTTATCTATCCTGGTCTTTCTGACCACCCACACCACGAACTTGCCAAAAAGCAAATGCGTGGCTTTGGTGGCATGCTTTCTATTGTAGTAAAAGGTGGACAGGATGCTGCTCAACGCTTCATGACCGGAACCAAACTATTTAGCCTGGCTGAGTCTTTAGGTGGGGTCGAGTCGCTTATGTGCCATCCTTCAACCATGACCCATGGCTCGATTCCAAAAGAAGACCGCGAAGCTCGTGGCATCACTGATGGTCTGGTTCGTTTGTCTGTCGGTATCGAAGATGTCGAAGATCTGGTTCTGGACATCAAGACTGCGCTTGCCAAAATAAGCACAGTCAAAGCCTGATCCAAACTCCAGCAAAGGAAATTATTTTGAAGGCAAAGGCAGCTCAATTCATAGCTTTAATACTAGTCTTGAGCTGCCAGCTTCTTTGCTCGTCGTGCAGTAATCACAATGATACGCGTACTCAAACGCCCATGGTCTGCGTCACCGGCTCAGACACTATGGAAACGCTTCTTTCTGCCTGGTCGAAAGACTTTATGAAAGAAAAACCTAAAGACCCTGTCTCGCTTACGCTCGTCAGTACTGGAACTGGTATCAATTCATTGATCGAGCGAAATAGCGACATGGCAGCAGCTTCGCGTGAAATGTTAGATTCTGAAAAAGCTTGTGCCAAAGCCAATAATGCTAAATTGAAAAAGGTAATGGTTGCAAAAGACTTTATTGCTGTAGTGACAAACTCTTCAAATCCAGTTAACGAACTGACACTCGAGCAATTGGCTTCGATATTTTCTGGGCGCACCAAAAAATGGGAAGAAATAAGCACTAAATACAAAGGCAATATTGCTCCTGTTTTGCGTGAACGCGACGCAGGGTCTACAAAGTTTTTTCTATCGCATTTAGCTAAGCTCGAAGGCAAAGAAGTGGAGCCGGCATCGTCCTCTCAATTTTTAGCGTCGAACGAAACTATAGTGGATGAAGTATCCAAAAATAAGTTGGCAATTGGGTTTGTAGCGTTTCCGTACACTCATTCTGAATGTAAAACCAAAACTATAAAAATCAAAATAGATAAAAATTCAAAAGGGCTTCAGCCTGTTGCTTCAGAACTTTCCTATCCACTTCTTCGCCCGCTTTATTTCTTTTTTGATGCTTCCGCCAAACAAGAAGTAATAGATTTTATATCGTATTGTACCGGCGAACGCGGTCAAAACCTGGCTAAAATGCGGGGCTTTGCTCCTCCAGACAGTACAGGAGCCGAGGACATTTAATGGCATCCAAATCGTTTTTAGAAGTCTTAAAAGAAAAGGTCATCATTTTCGATGGTGCTATGGGGACGTCTATTCATTCGATGAATTTGACCCTCGACGACTATATGAATTTCGAAAACTGTCCTGAAATTCTGGTCGAAAGCAAGCCTGATGCTATCAAACAAATTCATGCATCATTTTTCGACGTCGGTTGTGATATCGTCGAAACCGATACATTTGGCGGGTCTCCTGTTGTACTTGCAGAGTTCGATTTGCAAGATAGAGCCTACGAGTTAAATAAAAAAGCAGCTGAAATAGCTCGTGAAGTTGCTTCGAGCTACAAAGACAAGCCCAGATTTGTGTCAGGTTCAATTGGACCTACTACCAAACTTCCATCGCTTGGTCATATCAGTTTCAAGGCAATGCGTCATGCTTATGCCGAGCAGGTACGCGGCTTAATTGATGGGGGAGTTGATTGTCTGCAGTTTGAAACTGGACAAGACTTGCTCCAGGCAAAAGCTGCTATTTTAGCCATGCTCGACACGATGAGACAGCTGGGCAAAAGGATTCCCATTATTACCCAGGTGACTATCGAAGCACCGCCCATGGGGACAATGCTAGTCGGTTCTGATATTTCAGCGGCACTTACCACATTGCAAAACTTTGATGTCGATGTTATTGGTATCAACTGCGCAACCGGACCAAGCGAAATGTTGGATCCTGTTCGTTATTTGTGTGGCAATACATCCAAATATGTCTCCGTTTTGCCAAATGCTGGACTGCCAGAGAATATTGGCGGAGAGACGGTTTATAAGCTGACTCCAGACGAGCTTGCCTCTTCGCTCAAACGTTTTGCCCTTGAAGACGGGGTCAATATTATAGGTGGTTGTTGCGGTACCACTCCTGCGCATTTGAAACGCGTTGTTGAAGTTGTGGGTGAAATCGCGCCCAAAAAACGCAGTCCCATAAACACACCGGCAGTAGCAAGCATTTACACAAGTGTTCCGCTTGAAATAGACCAGCCACCATTAATTGTTGGTGAGCGGACCAATACAAACGGAAGCCGTTTGTTTAAACAATTGCTTGAAAAAGACGATCTCGACGGCATGGTAAACATGGCTCGTGAGCAGGAGCACGAAGGCGCTCATTTGCTTGATGTTTGCACAGCCTATGTTGGACGAGACGAAGTGCGCGATATGACTGTATTCATTGAGAAATTGAACACTCAAATTCAACTGCCACTGGTAATTGACACAACCGAATTCAACGTTCTGGAAGAATCACTGCAATACATAACCGGACGTCCACTCGTCAATTCTATAAATTTAGAAGACGGCGTGGAACACATGAAGAAAAAAATTGCTCTTATAAAAAGATATGGTGCAGCAACCATCGCTTTGACCATCGATGAGTCAGGAATGGCTAAGAATGCTGAAAAGAAACTGGAAGTAGCAAAACGAATTTATGACCTAGCGCTTGAAGGCGGTTTGAGACCAGAAGATCTTGTTTTCGACGCTCTGACATTTACTCTTTCTACCGGAAATGACGACGATCGAAGGCTCGGTCTTGAAACTTTGAATGGTATCAGCATGATCAAGGCTAAATTGCCTGGTGTCAAAACCATTCTTGGTGTATCTAATATTTCATTTGGATTTGACCCTAAAATTCGAAAAATTTTAAACTCGGTCTTTCTTCACTATGCAGTTGAGCATGGCTTAGATTCAGCCATTGTAAATGCTCAGAAAATCCTGCCATTGTTTAAAATCAGCGAAGAAGAACGCGAGTTCCACCGCAAACTGATTTTCGATGAGCGCACTTCCGATTACGATCCTTTGTTTGCTTTGCTCGATTATTACAAGAGCAAAGAAAAAACAAGCACTAAAACAGCAGAAGATACTTCTAGCAAAAGTATTGAGGACGTGCTCAAGCAGCGCATTATCAACGGCAATAGAGTGAATCTTGAAAAGGATCTCGATCTTGCACTCGCTAAATATAAACCACTCGATATCATCAACGACATTTTGCTTGATGGCATGAAAGTCGTAGGTGATTTATTTGGTGCAGGCAAAATGCAATTGCCTTTCGTTTTGCAGTCAGCAGAAACCATGAAAGCTTGCGTTCGGTATTTAGAGCCTTTCATGGAAAAATCAGAAGGAAGCTCGCGCGGCACAATGGTACTTGCTACTGTCAAAGGCGATGTACACGATATCGGTAAGAATCTGGTCGATATCATTCTTTCAAATAATGGCTACAAAGTTCATAACCTTGGTATCAAACAACCAATCGAAAACATCATCGCAGCAGCTGTTGAGCACAATGCAGACTGTATTGGTATGAGTGGTCTGCTTGTCAAATCAACCGTAATAATGAAAGAAAATCTGTCTGTCATGAATGACCGCTCAGTCAGTGTGCCAGTGATACTTGGTGGTGCCGCACTTACTCGTCGCTATGTAGAAGAAGATTGTCGCTTGGTTTATAAAGGCAATTTGTTTTATGGTGCCGATGCATTTGACGATCTCAAAATTATGGAAGCCTTATTTAAATTGCGTGAGCAAGGCAAAAAGGACGTGAGTATAAATGATGTCTACGCACTTACAGGTCAGGAAATAAAACCCTCTCCAGAAAACAAACCTCGACTCGAACTAAGTCTTGAAGCTGATTCTGAGGCTGACAAATTAGCCGACGGACCGCCTGAATCTGATCAGGAAGTTTTGCTTTTACAAAACAATGGACGGGCTGAAGCGGTTAAGCGACTGCCTAAGAGCCAGATTCCTACTCCTCCTTTTTGGGGAACTAAAGTATTAGAAGACATCTCGCTTGATGATGTTTTTGCTCACGTAAATAGAAACGTTCTGATTCGCGGTCAATGGCGGGTGCGTCAAGGTTCTATGACTGATGCCGAATACAACTTGATGCTCGAAGAGAAAGTCCTGCCTGAGTTGGAAGAGCTCAAAAAACGTTGCAAGAATGAAGGCCTTCTTTTACCCAAAGCTGTTTACGGTTACTTCCCCTGTCGATCAGACGGCAACGACCTTATAATTTATAAAAACGACATGAAGACTGAGCGTCTGCGCTTTACGTTTCCACGCCAGGACCATGGACAAAAGCTTTGTATTTCCGACTTCTTTAGTGACGAAGAACTAGATGTGGTGGCAATGCAAATTGCTACTGTTGGACGCAAAGCCTCGAAATACTCTAAAGAGTTGTTCGAGAACGACAAGTATACCGATTATTTGTATTTCCATGGTCTATCGGTTGAATCGGCCGAAGGTGCTGCAGAAGTGCTGCACAAGCGAATCAGACAAGAACTTGGTTTTGGCGATGAAGATGCCAAAGATATCGAAAAATTGTTCCAGCAAGGTTATCGTGGTACTAGATACAGTTTTGGATACCCGGCTTGTCCCAGTCTTGAAGACCAGGCATTGCTTTTCGAGCTGCTAGACCCAGGTCGTATAGCTGTTGATTTGACCGAAGAGTTTCAGCTCGTTCCAGAGCAAAGTACATCTGCAATTGTTGTACACCATCCTCAAGCGAAATATTTCAATATCAAGGGCAAAAGCGCAGTAGTGACTTAGCTGTTTGATGTCGCAGGGTAGGATTGTCTTAGAGTAAGCACATACTTAACCCGCTTAAAAAATGGCTTGTGTTGGGAATCTTTTCCAGTTACTCTCTTATGGCAATTTCTGCAATAACCTGACCAGCTATTTGAGCCTGAGAGCGGTGAACCGCCAAAAGCGGTAACTAATGCCGAACAGGAGCAGTCTGGGCAGCTTTCTATGAATATTCCATTTTCCCATCCCGAAAGTAAGTAACCAAGGCACAGTGGTCCACTGCCCTGGATGTATGGCCAAGAGCAGAAGGCAAAACTTAGTGTCGTGAAGAATAATTTTCTGTCGCTTAAAATCAACTCTCGACTAGATAGAATTTCGTCTAGCCTTTCAAAAAAAGTGTTGAAGTCCTGCTTCCAAGTTTTTTTGTCTTTTGAAACTGGGATATAACCGTATAGTTTAATGACCATAGTAGTTCCTCGCTTTAGCTAATTTCTAAAGCGCCTGCAAGCTGAGAATAACTCAAATTGGCGCTAAGTAAAGCTTAGCATAATGGCTGGGAGAGTGTGAGACGGTTCTTGCTGGTTCAATTTATTTTTCATTAGAAGTTGACGCGGAAATTCTTTGAGTACGTCGATGACCGATCTAAGGCACCGCTATCTGGATTCATACTCCTAAAGTATTTGTGTGCGGTAGACTAAAGACTCTGAGCTATTAGCATCAAGGAAGTTAGCTGGGTACGCATTTTCGTCGTGAAAGTGAAAAGCGGGCAGGCATCAGAGTTATAATCAGGAGATGATAGATGCCATATGCTTCTATGTTGTGAAAAACGGGCAGGCATCAGTCAGTTATAATTTTTTTGCAATTTCATTTCCGTCGAAATCCGTTGTGAAAAGCGGGCAGGCATCAGTCAGTTATAATCCAGCCCGGCAACTTCTCTTCGCCGTGCCAGTTGTGAAAAGCGGGCAGGCATCAGTCAGTTATAATTTTGCGCATAAAAGGTTTTGCATCTGGCGGTTGTGAAAAGCGGGCAGGCATCAGTCAGTTATAATATTTTGACATTAGAGTGTCCCAGTGTCTCAGTTGTGAAAAGCGGGCAGGCATCAGTCAGTTATAATTATGAAAAGAAACGCGATATAGCAGCTTTGTTGTGAAAAGCGGGCAGGCATCAGTCAGTTATAATAAATATGGCGACATGCCGCCAGCTGGTGGCGTTGTGAAAAGCGGGCAGGCATCAGTCAGTTATAATACAACAGCACGTCAGCAATTGGTATTGCGAGTTGTGAAAAGCGGGCAGGCATCAGTCAGTTATAATCACAAGTATCCGCATATATAGCAGAGCCACGTTGTGAAAAGCGGGCAGGCATCAGTCAGTTATAATTCGATATCTTCACCATTATGAAAAACTATTGTTGTGAAAAGCGGGCAGGCATCAGTCAGTTATAATCCTGATTTAGACACTAATATAGACTATCGTTGTGAAAAGCGGGCAGGCATCAGTCAGTTATAATTTCATGTTGGTCGACAATGTCGCACGTATTGTTGTGAAAAGCGGGCAGGCATCAGTCAGTTATAATCTTGCCCGCCGGTACCAGAGCCACCACCTGGTTGTGAAAAGCGGGCAGGCATCAGTCAGTTATAATCGGAGTCGCGGGCACGGATAGCGCCCGTGGTTGTGAAAAGCGGGCAGGCATCAGTCAGTTATAATCGCCTTCTAAAATAACTAGATAGTCAAACTGTTGTGAAAAGCGGGCAGGCATCAGTCAGTTATAATAGTTACGGCAATACCGTAATACGGGCTAATGTTGTGAAAAGCGGGCAGGCATCAGTCAGTTATAATCTTCTGCCCCAGAAGCGCCATCCAGACGACTAAACCGAGGTTATTACCACTAAAAAATCGACAGTTGTTGAGGCATTTTCTCTGTTGCTGCTCGAATTTTTCCATGAAAGACCTTCATTCGGGCGAATTGCTTGTCTGTGAATGATACTATTCTAACCTCTCCGTCGTCGGGAAGCGAGCCTTTTACCCGTTTTTCTAGTGCTTCTGCAATTTCATCTGAGAGACATGGGCGAGCGTAGACCGAAAACTGAAGCATCATAAAACCTTGCTCTAATAAGTATTCGCGAAACTTTGTATAAGCTCGTCTAGCCGCCTTTGTGTCGGTAGGCAAATCAAACATTGTTATTACCCACATGGTTCTGTACCCGTTTATAGACATAATTTTGGAATGACAAGAGGAGTTGTGTCACTTTTTTCAAGTGAGTCCTTGAAGCTAACAGCGTATTTGGCGATACCATCGAAGAGGCAATAAACTTGCTCATTAATTAGGGTTTCTTGAGTTAACACCTCCAAGATTAGATGCTTGATTTCAGTTGTCAGTTCTGCAGTGGAGTGTTTTGACACGATATTGTAAATATGAACATCGACTCTGGGGCGAAGTGGCTCAATTAAGTCATCAGTTAGCGCTAAAGCATTGTATTGATTATTGTGGTGAATCGAAAACGTAGGATTGAGTCCAGCTGAAACAATAGCTCTTGCAACAGAAGCTCGCATGATGGCATAGCCATAATTTAGAAAAGCATTTTTCCCATTTTGGGTAGTGTCGCGAGTGAAATCAGAACCAAATAATTGCTTCCAGTAAATTCGAGCAGCTTGTCCTTCGATATTGTCTGGGTCGCCGCTTCGCACTTTTGATGCCAGTTTTTCCAGTAGTGGAGATGGCTTATGAAAGTGATGTAATACTTTTGCTTGTTCAGAAATTTTTGCTTGTACTATTTTTTGCCAAAGTCGTTTTTTCAATGGTTCAGAAGCGTTCAATTGGAAGCGAAGGATCTTCGCTTGCAGTGTATGCCCTTCTAAAGGTTGCAGATAACCTGCGGGAATGTGTTTCTCGTTGCATAGCACGACGCCAACCTTGCTTTGAAGGCAAGTGGAAATCAGACCCTGAGACATTGTCACTGCGGGATTGTCAATCAGAAGCATCCCCATATCATCAATCGGAATTTGATGGAATTCGTCTGTTTGGGTCAAACGAATTTTCATCTGTCTTTTGAAGAGACTTAGGTGAGCAGGTGACGATATTAGTATTATTCGTTCAGTCATTTTTGCAATACTCTTTTTTACCTAGAGGATTGATGCTCACTTTTCGAATGTTTCGCTGCTCATAATATGACGGAACTTTCTTAAGAAAGGCTATCTCGGCTAGTTCTGGAGGAAGTGAACTGGTCTCGTTCCAGGAACTAGCAACCGTATGTAGTTGCATAATCAGGCGACGTTTGTCGACTGAATTTTCTAAAGCAATGATCTTATATAAGAAAGCACCATTTTCATGAGTAAGTTCGACCATGTCATTTTTGAATAACGACATTACAAAATTGTCTTCTCGATTGACAACAGATTGTCTACGTCTACGAACGCGATTGGCGGCTTCCATCATGTTGATGACTCGCATGTCCAGTTTACCGCCTCGTCTAAACAGCTCAGCATGACTGTTATTGCCTAGTTCGTATGCTTTATAGAAATTGCCTTTGCGATCCTGAAACGATCTCATGTTTGCTGAGCCGATTCTTTTGGGCATTCTAAGTTGTCTAATTTGTGTTTTACCGTCGGCATGAAAAAGAGGTTCTTCAAATATTTTTTTAGGATCTGAGCTCATGGCGTTTTTGAAGCGTTCCTGAACGGCTTCTTTAATCCATTTATCCGGAATTAGGTGTAATTCTTTTTCTTTGAGAGAGGTGAGCGGAATTCTCTTTACATAAACATTCTCCTCTGATGTCACCCCGAAAGCTGTTTGCTCATGAAATGCATGTCGCAATCTTCTATCTGGTGCATGTGAAACAAGTATTGAACTTATGCGTTTTTCGACGTCTTCTCTAAAGGTTGGCCAGGGATATGGGAGATCAAAATTCCGATTTGAAATAGGTAGTTCAGAAGAACCAGATAATTTAGATAGCATTTGAAATAAGCTTACCGAGGTTAGTGCTACCACAATTGCGTCTATGGTGTGGTTGCGATAATCAGCGCGGTTTTTTCTTGTAGATGAATCAAGCGACAATATTCCATCCAAATACCATCTCCTGCGCAATGCCGCGGTTGCTTCCCCTTTTGTTACTTGAACTGGAATCCCGAGTTGATGAAAGTAGGCTCTCACCTCCTGGCAGATGTATCTAGTATCATTTAATTGGCTGGAAAGGAATTCATCCTGTTTAACTTCTTGTAAGTCAAAACGTTTTTTCTTTGCTACAGGTAAAGCTTCAAGAGCATAGATGCGTTGTAACATCTCGCGGTACTTCTCTACATCTGTCGAAAAGGCTTCAAAAGGAGTTTGTTTTTTCTTGAGTCTATTTTCTTCTACGTAACAAACAGTTTTATTGATGTATGAGTCTTGCCAGCATCGAGCATAGGGAATGATATGGTCTACTTCAATTTCATTTGTGAATAGCAGGCTCATGGGGATAGCTTTTCCTGAGTAAGCGCAAACTCCTCCAAGTTCCTTCCATAGACGATATTTGATTAGGTCATCCCTTTTTGCTTGAGTGATACCACTGGCCGCTAGGTAAGGACGAGCCTCATCATTCAGGGTTCTATTAGATTTGTTTTGTTTTTCTGCTTGCTCTTTTTGTTTCTTTGTGAGTTTCATATCACGAGCTAGCTCAATTCGAATCACATCTGGTTTTGCGTATGTTTTTATCAGAGAATTTATTACAATTCGGCATTGATTCAATGCTCGATTGGCAATTGGATTGCGCAAATTTGGAGCGGACTGAAGTAGGCAAATGTCAGATGGCTTGCGTCGTGCGGGAGCCAAATAACCTAGATTTTCGCAAGCTTGATGGACATCAAAGCCTTTTTCCATTTCACCTAGAATTTTCTTCATCGCTTTCATAGAATATGATCCATATCCTGGCTCTAGTTCAAGTATGGCAAGGTTGTATGCCTGTTTAGCAGAAAATTGCCAGTGGTTCATGACTCTCTTTATAAGATCTTCCTTCTTATGAATGGTTTGAAGATCAGTAAGCAGAGATGATTTAGAGGCTTGGTCTAGAGTGCTCCAGTTTTTGTCTAGAACTGCTTCCATCGCGGTATGTACACGATTGCCAATGAGCTTTGGTTTTCCGCCTTCTTCTAAATTAATTGACTCTCCAGTATGTAAGCCTAATAACTTTCGGACTTTTTTCCAGCTCATCTCATTCTGGTTTTGTAGTTCTTTAAAAAGAATCGTCTTTTCGGATGCGTCAAGACTTCGAGTGTTCCTCGTAAGTGGATTTTTGATTCGAATATTTGCAAGTTGTTCTAGAATTCTGAATTTTTGAAACTCAAGAGTTGCCTTAGCTGCTCTCTTTCGATGATACTCAAAAATACAATCTCCTACCAAAAACTTCTGTATTTTGAGAGGTCGCTGGTGGAAAATCGCCTTGAAGAGATCGGCCTTTAAATCGTCAGTCAAAAGTTCAGAATGATGGGGTTTCTGGCTACTCCAAATCGCTTCAAATTCGTGTTCATACATAGAGCGATCAAGGTACAATCCGCGCATTGTTTTCTGAGTGCCATCTGCTGTCGGTCTTGGAACTTCGCCCAGGCGAATTTTATTGAGAAATACACCTAGGGTGGCTGAATTTGACGCTCTAATACCTTGATTTACCAGAAAAATGCTACCTTTTATTAATCCTTCCTCTGTATCGTTCTTTGGCTTTCGCTTGGACTTTTCTTTCGGTTCGGAAAATTCTCTCTGTTCATCTAATTCTTCTTCTTCGAATATTGCCGCTATCTCGGGTAAGGTTTTGATAGCAGCAGTTAGAAGGGTTTTTCTATTACTTTTGAAACCCCGTCTTTGGGCCAGATGCATGAAAATACGCCCCAGCTCGAATGGAGTTAACTTCGTTTCGAGCGCTTTAGCTCTTAAGGCATAGGGATTGAAATTGATGTCGTCCAACATCAATTTTTCAAGCACTTCGGGGACCGTTGGAAGTAAGTCCTTTGATAGCAGTATTTTTTGCGTAGCTAGCTTGCGAGCCTTTCTTCGAGCCAATTGTCGGCGTTGCTGTCGAGCCTTCCTTCTTGAAGCGTTTAATGGTGTTTGATCTTTAGCATTGACTGGTTTTTCAAAAATTCGAACGCCGCAATCAATCAATTTTTTGGGTGAAAGATCATCAGTGGCACTTATTAATGCCCATCCAACTGAATTAGTTCCGATGTCAAGACCGAGAATCGTCTTTTCGCCCATGGGAGCACCTCTTGCAATAATCTTGGTATATCGATAAGATATTGGAAGATTATAACTGACTGATGCCTGCCCTGCTTTTTTCAACAAGAAAAAAATTTCGCAGGATATCCCTCAGGGGTAAACCTTCGCCCTCAGAAATGGGGGCGCTCTTTTTGCCTACTGTATTTTAATGTTGATTCGACCTTGATAAAAATGTCAGATTTGACTGTGCGGGGAACTAAATGCGGTGGCATTGCAAGTTGCTACCTTCGGAGCTGGCATTTCCAGCTCACTAAGCGATTTCAAATCTTTACTGATAATTTGATATAAATAGGTATATGTTAGACTTCGACTCTAATAGAATAATTACAGATAAACGTCGGACGCTCTTAGCTGTCACCAGATGTGGTGCTATAAATCTTTTCCTGGTTTATGTCGTATTGGCGCCTTCAACCTGTAGTGCTGAAGCATCTAAGTCTCTGCAGAAAAGAAAAGATGCAGTATTCAGACTTGCTGATAGACTAGGAAACTTGAGATTTCCGTCAAAGAGCAATGTGGAAAAAGTCATAGGCTGTCCCGTTAGGTCCGAAACTGCTGGACGGTATTCTTCTGAAGTAGACAAGTCTAAAGATATTGAATGTTTTTTAGTACCTAATGATGGTGAGCTCAAGGTGATTTGTACGGTGTTGGCAATCAATCCAAAACTCGATATGAGTTTAAATGATGTAATGCGCAAATATGGTAACTGGAAAAGCACCTACAAAACAGGAGGTGTCAAGGAAGAAAAGCTTGAGCCGTCTATTGTTTATCGCTACAATATGGGGAAGATGCGCATGGATTTTGAGTTTAGAAGGAAAAATCAAAAGCAGCTTGATTCTATTTCGATAGCGCCAAGTACTACACCTGTTATGATGCGCGATTTTTAGATCTTCAGTTTTGCAGGACTTTTATGAAGAAAATCACTATTAAAGGTGTCCCGCAAGAAATTGCCAGGGCGTTGGTGGAAGAGAAAAACAGGCGGGGTACGTCTTTGAATCAGACTATCCTTGATTTGTTAGGTCAATACTTCGGAATTAATGATGATTCCTCATTTGATAATGGCTTGTCGAAAATGGCAGGAACTTGGACTAAGGCTGATTTGAAAGCATTCAAGAAGAATACTTCAATAGTTAACAATATTGACTAGGAGGTTTGCTAAGCAGTTATCATTCTTGCATGAAGACCTTGCCCAGCAGTAAATCATCTGATCTCGAATCACTTAGTGGTTCTGTTGAGAGAGTTACGTATTTCAGCGAAGAGAACGGCTTTTGCGTATTGAAAGTAAAAGTTCGTGGTCAAAGAGATTTGATTACAGTGACTGGTAGTGCTGCATCTGTAAGTCCTGGCGAATACATAGACTGTCAAGGAACTTGGTTCAACGATAAGAACTATGGACTTCAGTTTAAGGCTCAGCGTCTCAGTGTGGTGCTTCCGGGTACTCTTGAAGGCATTGAAAAGTATTTGGGATCTGGCATGATCAAGGGAATCGGCCCTCACTTTGCAAAAAAGCTTACCAAAGCTTTTGCAGAGAGTGTTTTTGATGTTATCGAGCAAACACCAGAAAAATTGCTTGAATTACCTGGGATAGGCAGAAAGCGCATGGAGCGCGTAGTTAGTGCCTGGGCTGATCAGAAAGTTATAAGAGAGATTATGGTTTTTCTTCAATCATATGGAGTCGGCACTTCGCGAGCAGTGCGTATTTTTAAAACCTATGGCAACGATTCCATTGCAAAAGTTTCTGAAAATCCTTACCGATTGGCTCTTGATATAAGAGGTATCGGTTTTAAAACTGCTGATGTTATTGCAATGAATCTTGGAATAAAAAAGGATTCGCCACTTCGTGCCCAGGCGGGAGTTCGACATGCGTTGCAGGAATTGTCAGATGAAGGACATTGTGCGTGTGAAAGAGAAAGACTCTCTCAGCTGGCGGCAAGTCTTTTGGAAATTGAGCAAGATATTTGTCGCACCGCCATTAGTGCAGAGATAGAACTGGGAAATCTTATCTGTGAAGAAATAAACGAAGAGAGTTTGGTTTATCTTGCAGCTCTTTATAGAGCAGAATCATCCGTGGCGACTCACCTGTTGCGTTTGAGAGATGGGGAGGCACCATGGTCGCAAGTTGATGCACTCAAAGCAATTTCTTGGGTTGAGACTAAAGAGCAAATCGAACTTTCTTTATCGCAAAAAGAAGCGGTAAAGAAAGCGCTCATATCCAAAGTGCTCGTTATTACAGGTGGTCCTGGAGTAGGAAAAACCACGCTTGTGAATAGCATTTTGAAGATAGTCAGAGCTAAGAAAGCTCGGGTAATATTGAGCGCTCCAACGGGTCGTGCAGCAAAGAGGCTTTCTGAATCTACCGGACTTGAGGCAAAGACCATTCACCGATTATTGGAGTTTGATCCAAAAGATTTCCAATTCAAAAAGAACAAAGACAATCCACTGGATACAGATTTGCTTGTAGTGGATGAAGCCTCTATGATTGACGTTGTGCTCATGAACCAACTTCTTCGTGCAGTTCCAGATGAAAGTTCGTTACTGTTAGTTGGCGATGTCGATCAGTTGCCTTCCGTTGGACCGGGTTCTGTATTGGCAGATATAATTGCTTCAGAGCAAATACCTGTTGTGCGATTAACCGAGATATTCAGACAGGCTGCAAGTTCTAAAATTATAGTCAATGCCCATCGAATAAACGAAGGGAAAATGCCACTCAAAAGTGATGCTGCCGGTGATCTGACTGATTTTTATTTCATAGAGGCCAAAACTCCTGAAGAAATAAACGATAAACTAATGCATGTTATAAAAGACCGTATCCCCAGTCGGTTTAAACTAGATCCTGTAAGGGATGTTCAAGTTTTAACTCCAATGAATCGTGGAGGATTGGGAAGTCGCTCTTTGAATATAGAACTGCAGAAACTGCTCAATACCAATGATTCACCAAAGCTAAATAAATATGGCACCATATTTGGTGTCGGAGATAAGGTGATTCAAACAGTCAATAATTATGATAAAGAAGTATTCAATGGGGATATTGGTACTATATGTAGTATTGATTTGGAAGAATCACAACTACAGATTGAGTTCGACGGTCGCAAAGTTGAATATGAGTCACATGAATTGGATGAAGTTTCGCTTGCTTATGCAGCGTCAATTCATAAGTCGCAGGGGTCCGAGTATCCTGCTGTGGTTATCCCCTTAGCTACTCAACACTATATGATGTTAGAGCGCAATCTCGTATATACAGCTGTTACAAGAGGACGGAAATTGGTCGTTATAATTGGTCAGGCAAATGCTCTTGCGATGGCGGTGAGAAATAAGAAAGCTACAAAACGGGTTACGGCTTTGGTCGAGCGTCTAAAAAAGAGTACTGAATCATGAAAATAGTAAAAATCGATAACCATCAAATGGCATTCGAGACAGGTTTTGCTCCTTATCACATCGTTTTTGCCTTAATAGTAATTTCTTGTGGTGTTTTCATATTTCAAGCAAGTGAGTTGCATTTTGGGTTGCGAATTGCGGCGGCTATATTTTCGTTTGTGTTTGCAATCTTTCTTGTAAGTCATAGAAGCCGCATTGCATTTGACTCTAGTAAACACGAAGTGACAATTAGCGAAGGAAGGCTTGTGCAGAGTCTGAAAGCTTCAATCCCTTTTTCTGAAATCAAGTCAATTGTATTTGAGAAATCTAGTTTGAATAACGATGGATTTGGTCGCTATATTTTGAAACTTGAGAATCATGAAATTCCCTTTTCTTCAAGCTCACACAGAGTCGATTCAGACATAAAATTGCAAGTAAAGAAATTGATTGAGTTGATTGGGTGTGAAGAAATAGTCTTTGAAAAAAGAATGATTAGTACCAATCGAATTAATCAGTCTAATCAGGCTATTCAAACTTTTGATTTTAGTAAAATCGATCCGGGGGTTATTGAGTTAATTCAACGTAAACGACTTATAGATGCTATCAAACTTGTTCGAGACCAAACCGGATATGGGCTCAAAGATTCTAAGGAATTGGTTGAAGAAATACAAAGGAGGCTAAATAGTGGGAGCCTCTAAATTGCTGAATTGGAGTCGACTATTTTTCGGTAGCATTTGAAGAAATCAGTCCCGAAGAATGGGCCAAAAAACCAGGCTACAAGATGTAGGGCCAAAGGCGGATCATCCTCAAGGATGAGTAAAATTCTCAACTCGTTTGCAATCATACTCTCTTGGCTTATAGTGTCCAGTCAGCATAGGTATGAAAATGACGGAAGAGAAACGGGCATCAAACAGCGGCAAAATAATTGTTCTAATCGTTTTCATAGTTTTAGTAATAGTTTTTCTTTTGCAGACGAATATAACCACATCGCTGACACAAGAATATTCTGGAAAGGCAGAGACCAAAGCACTTTTGCCCGAAGCTTCCGACTGGGAAAAACAGTGGTCGCAAGCATATGAAGAAATAAACAAAGGCGATTATGCTAAAGCCGAAGATATCATGGAGGCTGTCGTTGAGCAGGCCAAGCGAAAAGGGTACAAAGATTCGCGTCTTGCCGCTGGCAATGACTGTTTAGCTTTCATATATAAGAAACAAGGCAAATTCGAAGAAGCCTGGCCGCTATATGAAAAGAATCTTGCAATAGATGAGGCTGCTTTAGGCAAGAACAATCCAGGGCTGATTAACAACCTGAAAAACGTCGCTTTGTCTAAGTTGAGTAAGAAAGATTATGCAAAGGCTACAGAGCTTTATTTGAGAGTTGTTGCTTTAGCTGAAAAAGAATATGGTGTCGATTCAGCTAAACTTGCACCGGAGCTTCGAAATCTAATTAGATCATACGATTTGCAAGGCGACTACAAAAAGGCTAAAGAAGTAGCCGAGCGTGCACTTAAACTTGACTCGAAAGCTTATGGACCCGAGGCGCTTGTTACAGCTATTGATTTGAATAATCTTGCGCTTATCGATTACCGCTTAAACTCTATCGACGATTCATTTAGAAGTGCCGCCACTGCAATGAGTATTGCTGAAAATAACAAGAGCGCTGCAGTTGCTAAAGTGGTTTCACTCAACTATAAATTTATTACCGACTCTTTTGAAAAGCCATTTTTGGAAGGCACTCTCGATACGGCTGCTCAATTTCCAACCAAAGCTTTTGACGATGCTAAGTCATTGAAAGCCTCTGATCCAAAGAAAGCATCTCAGCTTTTAACCGATAACCTTGCTCAGGCAATAAAAGCTGGTTGCGGGACCGAACAGTTAGGAAAATATCTGGTTCGTTTGAACAATGTACTTTTTGCGCAAGGCACTGATTTCGCTGCCATCGCATATGGTGAAGTGGCGCAGAAAATCTTAGCCAAACAGCCTGCATCAAATGTAATACCGTCTTTGGTTAATGTCCAGTCATATATTGCCATGAGTTATGACAGACAAGCATACAAAGCCTTAAAAGAGAAGAATCTGGAATTATATAAAGATCTTACTGCTAAGTCCAAAGAGAATTACTCCAAGGCAATAAGCCTTGCCCAGAAGGCTCCGGCAGGCACTATCGGCTCAGCCTGGTCGCAAACAATTCAAAGTGGATTACAGCGCTCAGAACAACGAATGAAAGAGTACGAGCGCGCTTATAAAGTAGCAAAAGAAAGTATCGAGGCTTCAGTAAATTGACTTATTTAAACGCAAAAACACTAGAACATATATCGTACGGTGAATTCCAAAATAAAAAGCCGTTTCCGTGGACTAATATCCAGGATTTTCTTACTCAAGAAGCTTTTGATGAGCTTTTCGCCACTCTGCCAAACCCAAGTCAGTTAGACAATGAATTTGGTAAAACGCGTGGTTATGGTCAACAAAGCCATGATCGTTTATCTCTGCAGTATCGACCGGGCTTGAATCTTTCGCAAGCCTGGCATGAATTCATTTCGGTCTTACAAGGCGATCAATACAAACAATTCATTCGTCAAATGTACGGTTTAAAGGAAAACGAACCTGTAGTTTTGACAATGCACTGGCATTATGCGAGAAATGGATGCTCAGTTTCTCCTCACGTTGATGCGCGCCGAAAGCTAGGATCGCATATCTTTTATTTTCACAAGGACGACGAATGGGACGAAAACTGGGGCGGACAGACTGTCGTGCTGAAAGGCAAGAAAGACATCAACCCTCACTCCGCTCCAAGTTTTGATGATTTCATCGATGTCGCTCAATCAAAGATTACGAACAATAGCAGCTTTATGTTTCATCGTACCGACGACTCATGGCACGGTGTCAAGCCGCTCTTGTGTCCTGAGGATCGCTTACGTAAAGTCTTTATTGTTGTAATAAACCGACTGACCTTTCAAGTCCGCTGGCGTGCTATGCGCGGCAAAGATGCTGATGGATATCGTCTTGTAAGAAACTAACGAATACAGATTGAGTTTTGCAACTTGGTTCGGCTATCAAATTGGTTCCGTTCAAAGTCATTCATTCGTACCGGCAAGTTGATAGAATATATTTCAGTGTAATGGTTTCAATTCAAAATGCTTTTCAAAAACCGAGTTCCAGTTATGATATTCGCAGTAAGTGCGGTTCTCTTGTCAACTGCGTTGTGCGAATTCGGTGCCAAAACGAAATTAATTGGAAGTCAGTCGCATCTGTGCAAAGCTTCGGAGAAGGAAGAAGAGAAAATAGTCTTTCAGTTAATTGATAAGTTATTGAAGCTGGAAAATCCCAACAAGAGAAATTTAGAAAATATATTTGGTCGCGAACTTTTCTCTAAGCAGCTAGGTTTTTACGACTCGGAGGAGAAACTATCTGGAGCCGTTCATTCTTTTCATGCATCATACGGGCAGAAGGGAGAAATCGTTTGCGCGAACGTAAAGCTAAATCCTTCAGTCAACTTGAAGCTTACTGACCTTTCTAGGCGATTTGGCAAATGGACTGAGCGGAGTAAAGATAGCTATTATCATCAGCGTGAAAAGGCTCCGGTTAGTATCTACACTTTTAAACACCGAAAAAGGTGCTTGCATTTTTATTTTTCCGCAAAGTCGAAAAATCATGCGTTAGAAGGGCAGGTTGACTTTTAAGGGGACCCGTAAATTATTTGATTGTCGAAAGCTTTGTCTTGATAAGCGCAAAGGATTTCGAAAAATAATAGTGCAGTTTTTCATACTGATAGGAGTGAGATAGTGCATCAGCTGCCAACTCTGCAAAAAGTTCTTTTTTGGGTCTAGAAAAATCAAGAGTTCCATTTGAATTTTCTGGTTTTGTAAAATAGGCATATTTAGTCCTTACGGCAGGAGCTATGCTTAAAAGATCCGCCATGTAAGCTTTATCGAATTCAGGGCTGCTTGTGAATTTGTTTAGCACCTCTTGGTCTAAAGCATGTCCCAATTCATGCCAGCCATTTCTTTCTAGAGGTGCGTAACGAAAAGTTTTTGCATCTCGATTTGAGATTCTAAAGTCTTGTACCCCTTTATTTGTGAAGGTGGTTTGAACATCTTTTAATTTCTTTTGCCAATTTTGTTCTCCAGGAGTTAGAGCCGGTTTCTCAATGAAAACTAAAGATTTGCTTCTTGGCTCGAAAAACATGGGCAAGTTTTTGGTCAGTTGTTCTTTTGAATGTCCTGCGGCATGGCGATTAGCAAGACTAGCCGGCACTTCAGAAGAGTCAGAATAAATAACTATAGTTACTCCTTTTGAAGTAAGTGCCGATTGAAAAGTTTGAGGAATTTGTCTTGAAAAATTGTCTACCCTTGTAAGAAACTGCTTAGAAACTTTGTTTCCGACTTGCATATGAATCTTTGAAGGTGGCAGAGACGTTTGAGCATTTTTTTGAAGTGCAGCTGCTTCTTTTGTGATACTCATTTCGGGCGGCGGCATTACAGGTTCTTCTTTCGCAACGGTTCCAAAAGAAGCAAGCTGGTTTATGCGCCCAGTCTGTTGCTCTTTGCGAAGCTCGTTTAGTTCTTCGCGCTGAGGAGAATCTTTGGCAAGTCCGCGGATAAAATTTGCTAGTTTTTGAATCACTCCTAAAACAGGATCTTTGGTTTGCCGCTCTAGTACTTTCAACTCTAATTCTGAGTTAGAAAAGGTCTCTTCTTCGGAATCAAATATCTCGAATCTGTTGGACTGTAATTCTTTGTAGGAAGTGTCGGATGGACTCAGAGCCTTCATTTGAAGTTCTGAAATGCTGTCTTGATTGTTTTTCAATTGTGCCTGGTCGAGTGTTTGTTTTTGCGAAGTGTTAGTTATAATGGCGTCATTTGCTATTTTGGGCGTTGTAACTTGATCGGAAAACTTTTTCAGTTTTCCGTCGTTTTCGAAATCGTTTTTTTCTTTGGAATTTTCGGGCATAGCTAAGATCCGAGTTGTATGGGTTTAATTTACCCGTTTAATTGCATAGAAGTCCCTTGATTTAAGGGGAGCATTTTTGTTTTCTTTCCGAGTCTTTTTCCTCTTTGGGTTCAAGTTTTTGGCATTCAATTTTTGTCAGATGATTTAATGTTGGTGGGGGATTTTGTATTCATTCTATTCACTTGCTATCATTGGCGCATTATATTTACTCGATTGTTTATTTATGGAAATTTTCAAATAGTGAGTCAAACTAAAACAACACTAAATAAATTACTTTTCGAGCCTTATAAGCTGAAAAACCTGACTTTACCCAATCGAATAGTGATGGCGCCTATGACCAGACGTCAGTCGCCAAACGGTGTTCCTGGAGAGAATGTCGCAGAGTATTATGCAAGACGTGCTTTAGGGAAAACCGGATTAATCATAAGCGAAGGGACTTTTGTCGACGATCCGGCTTCTGGCTGCATCTGGGATTCGATGGTGCCGCACTTTTATGGCGAAGATGCGTTGAATGGGTGGAAAAACGTTATAAGCAAAGTCCATGAAGCAGGCGGAATAATGTTTCCCCAGCTATGGCATTTGGGCATTAAGCCAGATTCTGATGGAGTAAATCCTAGAGTAGAAGATGCCTGTGGACCGTCATCTATATCTACCGATGGAACCAAAATTGGTGAGGAGCCAACACAAAAGCGTCTAGAAGAGTCGATCGAAGCTTATGTGCGAACAGCCAGGAATGTGAAAGAACTCGGTTTTGACGGGCTTGAATTGCATGGTGCGCATGGATATTTCTTAGATCAATTTTTCTGGGAGAAAACAAATAAGCGTACAGACAAATACGGTGGCAAAACTATAGGTGAGCGCGCCCGATTTGTAGCTGATGTAATTAAGGCTGTTCGCAATGAAGTTGGTCTTGATTTTCCTGTTGTGCTGCGAATCTCGCAGTGGAAGCTTAATGCATACGAGGCTCGCAATGCCAATAACCCTGACGAACTCGAAAAGTGGGTGACACCATTGGCGGAGGCGGGTGTGGATATGTTCCACTGCTCCACACGCAGATTCTGGAAGCCAGAATTTGAAGGAAGCAATTTAAATCTTGCTGGCTGGGTCAAAAAGATAACTGGCATCCCCACTATTACAGTAGGCTCGGTGACCATGAATAAAGAGTTCGGAAGTAAAGACGAGCTTCATCCAGAAAACACGATTACTTTTCACGATCTCGAAGAAAGATTGGAGCGAAATGAATTTGACTTGGTGGCAGTTGGCAGAGCAATCATAAGTAATCCTAATTGGGCTGATTTGGTAGAGCAAAACAAACTCAGCGAGCTGAAACCGTTTGATATGTCTATGTTGAAATCGTTAAACTGATTTGCTATACGCGCATATCTATTTTCGAATAGATATAACAATTCCGCGCACGCTTTCATTTTTCATTTCTGGTTGCTTGACTAGTAAATTACTGAATTCATGCCTTTTTTCTTTGGTGCAGCCCAGTTCAAACCAGAATAAAGCACTTTGCAGTCCGACTAAAGTCGATATATTTCTTGTGGGCGACGAGGCATTTTCATTGCCCCATAATTCATCTGTAAAAGATTCGGTTGATTTGTGTTGATTGTTTCCCAGAAAATCCCAGAAGCCCCACTGGATAGAAACATTCTTTACTTGTGATGCGGGAAAAAGTCCTTTGAAGCGTGACTGTTGCTGCCATCTTACTGTTTTTGGGCTTGTCTTTTTTTGCTCTACTATTCCGATGAATCTAATTTTCTTTCTGACTACAATCCAATCCAGACCCAACTCTTCGGTCCAGTCCTTCAAAAATAGAATGATGCTATAAAAGGTTGCTCCTGAATAAACTAGGTCAATAAAGGCAACAGGTCTCTTGCGTTCCAAGATAGAGCGTGGGTCTAACTTTGTTGCAATGAAATAGCTTTTCAATTCTTTGTGAGAGCGGCGATTCTTGATTTCAGCTGGATACATACGCATTGAAAGTTGTAAAAGACTCAATCGATCTTTGTCGAGTGATTCCATACAAATTCCACTGAGAAAGTCGAAAATAGATTCAGGTGATCTTCCCAGAAAGATAAGGTCCCAATCAGCTCCCAGTGCTAATATTCGTGCGCAACACATAAGCATTTGAGCTTGAAATTTTCTGTTTAATTTTTGCGTATGTTCCAGATGGTTGATAAGCAGTTTTAATTGTTCGCGCTCTTGCCTGACGAGCTTTTGCGCTTTTTCAAATGCTTTCTGATTCAAACTGCGAGGAATCTTTGCGTCAGGAATATTTTTTGAAACAGTATGCTCAAGCATCGCCTTAAGAGCGCGCTTTTCTTTTAAGTTCCAGCGAAATGGATGGAAAAACTCTTGCTTCATACTTGCAAGCTTTATTCCCTCGCTTGTGCTATGAAATAATATAGGTCTATCGACAATTTATCTTGGTCGAGGTAAAAATGCATTCCGGACAAGTGGTAAAACCTCACATGGATTTCTTAATAGTAATTGGCTTTGTGGCTCTATACTTTGCTCTACAGTTGTGGATTCTGCCCAAGCTGGGCATTAGCACTTGAATGAGTCGCTCTTGCTCGGTCGAGCAACCCAAAAAAGATAAAAGTCCCAAAGACCAGAATCTGTAAAGCCTATCTAAATTAGAGAAGCCTTTAGGACGTCTTCAATTCGGCTGCTATTTGCTTGCTTATAATTACGCGCTGAATCTGACTGGTTCCTTCGTAAATCTGAAATATCTTGGCGTCGCGCATCAGTTTCTCCACTGGATATTCATGTGAGTAACCATAGCCACCAAATATTTGCACAGCATCGGTTGCCACTCGCATTGCTGTATCTGCGGCAAATGCTTTAGCCATTGCAGCTTCTTTGCTATTTCTTACTCCCTGGTCTATGAGCCAGGCTGAGCGCCAGCAAAGCATACGCGCTGCATCAATGTCTTTGGCCATATCAGCTAACATAAAGCTTATGGCTTGATTGGCGAATATAGGCTGACCAAAAGCTTGTCTTTCAAGCGAATATTTTAGCGCATGTTCCATGGCGCTTCGAGCAAGTCCCACTGCGGCTGATGCCACAAGAGGTCTTGTATGGTCGAATGCTTGCATTGAGATTTTGAAGCCATCTCCTTCTTTGCCAAGCAAATTGTTTGCTGGCACTTTTACATCTTCGAAAGTCACGCCTCTTGTGTCACTGGCGCGCTGTCCCATGTTCTTTTCTTTGGCGCCGACGCTGATTCCTTCGCTATTTCGCTCTACTAGAAATGCGGACATGCCTCTGTGACCGGCACTAGCATCGGTGGCAGCAAGAACATAATACCAGTCTGCAACGCCAGCATTTGTAATCCACATTTTCTGACCGTTCAGAATGTATTCGTCGCCGACTTTTTTTGCAGTTGTTTTGACACCTGCTACATCAGATCCTGCGCCTGGCTCGGTTACGCAATAAGCTGCAAACTTCAATTCTTCGGTCATTGGTACTAAAAATCTTTTCTTTTGCTCGTCTGTTCCAGCGATAATGACTGGTGCTTCAGCTAGATTATTTGCTTCCATTGCAGTACCAATACCGGTGCATCCGGAGGCGATTTCTTCGGCGATGAGGCAGCCTTCAAACGAGCCCAGTCCCATGCCACCGTACTCGTCTGGAATATGAGTATTCATAAGACCCAATTCCCAAGCTTTCGCGCAAATTTCGCGAGGAAATTCTCCTGTTTCATCGTGGTGCGCGGAGCGAGGCTTGACCTCTTTTGTAGCGAACTGATTTGCGAGTTGTTGAATCTGACGCTGTTCGTCATTTAGAAAAAAGTCGACCATGAAAAGAGACCTCCTAGGCTTTCGAGCCTATATTTTAGTCAATTTCGCGGACTTTTTTTAGTGCAAAACGCATCATTTATCAAAAGCATCTTTCAGTGCAGTTACCGCTGCCATGTATTTTACAGCTGTTGAGCAAAACTCAAGCTCGCTTTCCAGTCGCTCCATTACGCTGCTCATCTCGAGAATTCTTTGCTGGTCTTCGGTAGATGCATACAAAGTAGCCGGAATATAAAATGCAAGTGTCGCTGGGTCGTCAGGAAGCTCTTGCAGTGGGAAAAGGCGACTTTGTGGCTTTAGCTTACCAGACAGCCGAATTACCTCTAAAAGTGACTCTTTTAATTCGTCTGCCAAAAGCATCGCCTGGGGCTCTGGTTCACTTTCTGGTAGTAACTTAACTTCAGCCAGGATGTATGGAGCGTCGTGCACAACATCCAGCAATTCATAGCGTTGAAGTCCAACCCCCTCAATATTCATTCGTCCGTCTTCAAGTGGGTCGACGTCTACGATTTCAATCATGCACCCGGTTTTTGCAAGTTTTCCTGTTTTGGGGTCGATTCGTAAAATTCCAAAACACTTGTCTGTTTTCAACACGTCCGCCATCATTGCCCTGTACTGGTATTCAAAAATATGCAGCGGAACATAATGACCGGGAAAGATGACTATCGGTAAAGGGAATATTGGCAGTGTTCGAACTATTTGTGTGGTTTCAGACATCGATTAATCTCGGTTCGTACACTTTCATCATGCGCCTGACAGATGAACAGACAGTGAACTACTTAAAAACTTAATTCGATGCTTAAAAAATGTCCAGCGCGCAAAGATGGTGGTACATGCTGTCTTTGACAGGAGTAGACAAGTTGGGATAGCGAGCGGAAATTTTCTGCCAAGCGCTAATGTAAAGGCTCGATGCTGTTTTCCCTTCTGGAATTGCCATTATGTCTTGTGCAGATTTGCCTTCGGTGCGCATTTTTGCAGCTTTTTGAAAGAAAGCAACTTGCTTGTCCAAGCCATTTACGACGTCGTTTCGAAAACCTTCAAGTCCTTTGGGTGTTGCAAGCTGTAAGAATTTTTGGCGGGCTGAAACGGTGTTTGTATAGTATGTTGAGTAAGCGCTTTGGTACTGTTGGTTGTCCCATGAAACAGTATCGAACATAACAATTTTAGCTTGCAGCATTTTCAATAATAGAGAAAATGCATGGTCGATATAAAGTTTTTCCGATTGCGGAATTCCGGTCAGGTCCCTGGGTAGTGGGTTAAGTGTACATGGATATCTGTGATTGGCTGGCAAAGCTATACTTTGAGGATACCAACTGGTTCCGGCTGTTTGGCAAAACGCACTTAACATCGACGTGTTAAGTACTAGAGCACCACATGTGGTGATGATAAGTTGGTGCGTGCTTGTTATTTGTGTTTTTGACATGTGCGTTTTAGTAGGAAATTGCATTTCCTATTCTTGTACCACAAAAGTACCTGCGACACATCGTGCTGTAAGCTGAATCATATTCTGGTTCTTTGGCTTGACAACGCAGCTTGGGGATGAGTCAGAATAGCCATTTTTTGGTTTGAGATTAGTCTTTGCGTTTTACCAGAAGGAATGTCGTGTAATTGTTGTCTGAGTCTTGCATATTTTCTTGAATAACAGTGAGTTTGTTCAATTCTGCTAATTTTCTGTTTCCTAAGATGGCATGATTGAATCCAATTTTTCCTTTGCTCAAATTCTCAGCCCAGGTGCTTGGATCGACTAAATCGCCCTCGCCACTCAACTGTTTTAGTTTGGGATATTTTTTCAAATGCTCTTTGCACTGTTTCAGTGCTTGGGGGTGTGCCACCACTGTATCAAGTTCTTCAACTCTTGCATGGGGTGACATCATAAGAGTGTGAGCAACTTTGAGGTCGTATTGGCAGATCGTATCAAACTTGTGCTTTTTCATTGCTTCGACAGATTCTGCAACTTCACCACCAAGTGTGTTTTTGATTGCGAATTGACCTCTGTCTATTTCGCCTTTGTCTAAGGCTGCAAGAACATTTTCAGTGGTATGCAAATACTTGATTCGATAAGGTTGTTCAGGACTTGATTCGAAAAATATTTTTAAGGCTAATTCGTTGAAACTGCCCTTGCCGCCTTGAATTCCAATTTTTAAAATACGTGCGCGCAATTTTTCTTCTAGTTCTGCTTTTTTTGCAGCCAGTTCTTGTTCTTGCTGTGTCGTATTACCGACAAAATGGGAGCTGCTAATTACAAAGGTTATCATTGCAATTGAGACCAGGTAGGCTAACACAGTTAGCCACCAGAATTTTTTTGAAAATTCGATGAATAAGCTTTTCAAGATAACCCTCAATATAATGAGTATAGTCTAGTTTCGAATAGGTTCGATATTATGAAAAAGTCAATATTCAGGGTTTTTACTATTGCAATTACTACAGTTGTTTCCTCAGCATTTCTTATGTCTTGCGGCGATACCTCGTCAAAGTCTTCACTTTCTAAAAGGATCATTGTTTATGCCCTTCAAGACGTAAAAGAAGGTCAGATTATTAGTGACAATCTAATTCAGGAGCATGCAACTGCGGCTCAAGCTAATAACTCTAAAGACATTTTTATTCATTGTCGCCTTGAAGCAATCGGACAAAAAGCAAAATTTCCTATTTCGTCGGGACAGATTTTGCAATATTCAGATCTTAACGGTAACCCAAAAATCACTGACTTTAGGCATTCCAGTTGTCCTAAAACCAAAGCTTTTACGGGAAACTAAGAAAAGCTATTTAAGAGGCTGAACATCGATTATTGTCGATGTGAACTTTTTAGCTGCCGCCAATGTGATTAAGTAATGTCCGAGCAATGCAAAGGTGACAAGAATTTTCATTCCTGGATTATAACTAACTTGCTTGGGTAGTGCTCAAATCTTACTTTATCTGATGCTTCAGTAACGATCAGGCTATTTCAAACTATTCAGCGCAAGTTCGACTCGCTTTATCTTCGAGCTGGTCTTACCAAGGCACCCTTCGATTTTGCAAAGTCTGGTATCAATTGCGGTGAGTCGATCTTTGATAGTGGCAAGAGCATCGATGAGAGTATCGCGTTCGGTTTGTAATTTTTCGCGTTCTATTTTTAAACGTGATTCTCTATTGATGAGCACTGACTTTGCTGTGCTCAATTGATTGGCTGAGTACTCGAGCTCCTTAATTTCGTTTGCACTAACACCTTGTATACAAAGGACAAGAACAGCAGCCACCCTCAATAGGGCAAATCTGGTCTTCATGTTCGCTCCAATCTAGGCTTATCGCACAACACTTACTATTCCAATGTTGCAAAGAAATCGAATTTTGGCAAATTAAATCGAAAAACTAATACTGCGATTTTTCAATACAAAATAGCAATTCGTTTCTTAAAGAGTTGCGCAGATGGTGCCCGTGCTCTTTCAGGGCTTGAAGACAAGCTTCTTTCTCTTGAGCTGTTGCACTGATACCACTCTTGTTCGAATCTATATACCATTGATTTATGGCATCACGGGTAGTTTTCTCAAAGTGGGGATCTTTTATAGAAAGGGCTTTTAATAAATAAGGTAGGCTGGCCCATTTAGAGTTGCGGGCAATAACCGCAAGTGCGGTTTGGCGCGCTCGCGTGGACGTTGGATTTGCTACCACTGACCACAAATAGTCCAAAGTGAGTAGTCGAGGATTTTTCTGCAGGACTTTGTTGGCTTCTTTCGAGCATCTTCCACTATGATCTAGAAATGCTAAGGCAACATAACGTTCTAAAGTATAATCCGCCGGTAAATCCACTACAAGTTCTTTGAAAAGTAGTAAATAAGCTGCCGCTCTTACTTTGCCGCACTCGTTGTGCAAAAATGGTTCCAACATAGTGAAACTAATTTTGGTGGCAGTTTCAGATAACGCACTAAGACTTGAATAAACATTTGATTCAAGGTCAAGTTCTTTCAAGTATATGTTTTTCCATTCCGATTCTGTAAAAGCGGAGCGTGCACATGCTCGTACTTCGCGTGATTTGTCGAAAAGAGCTTTGTGGGCGAAAACCATTTTGTCTTCAAAACTGCTTTTGGCAAGAATCCACTTTAAAGTATCAAGACGAACAGCGGAGGCTTTATTTTGAATCCATTTTCCTAAATAGGTCCTTACTTCGTTCTCGCTAAGGGCTAGGAGCGCTTCATTGACTGCCATAGTCCTTATTTCAATATCTTTTGCGCTTACACAGACTGCCAAGGCTTCTAGCTTGTTTTTTTGAAGCCATAGTTCGTATGCGTATAGTCTTACATCTCTTTTGCCAGAGTCGATCTTGATTCGCAAGCCGTTGCTTGATTCTACCTGGATTATGCGCTCTTCGATGCATTGGCGTAAGGCGGTGAAATCGTATCTGGTAGAGCGCCAGAGTGCAGGCAAAATATCGAGTTCGCTCAAAAAGTGCATGCCGTAATCGAGTTTGAGTCGTGAATCAATGGCGCTCGTGGCTAAATCGTGAATTTGAAAGACCCAATCGTTTAGACGAAGAAGAATATAGTGCAATTCGGTGCCGTCATAACAGCTCATAAGCTCACGTAAGGCGGCTTCGCGATAGCGTCCGTCGCGATCTTTCGACCTTCTGCCAAGCTCGCTTATGACCAGTTGTTTAGAACTGGAGTCTGGGTCTAGATTTTTGATTAAGGCTCGAAAGAAGTTATCCACTCAAGTCTCGCGAAAATTGGGTCAGAGCTTTTGGCGACCAAGCAATTTTTTCCATTCCTGACTACAGAATACTAAAGCTGAGCGGATAGTCAAAGGGGAATTTTCTCGCATAAAAACTGGCTTATTCTTCTCGAATACAAAATGGCCTATGAATTGTAAGAGCCAGCCACCCACCTGCATTCGAAGGAATGCTTTGCGACTGAAGGGTAGGACGAAGAAGGAAGCCGCAATAAGCGGAATACCTATCATGTGAGTTATTTTGCAGCCTAAGGTGGAATGCTCTGATTTGTAGTGTTCGAGATGTTCTTCTAAATCGATTTTACTTGGAAGATTCATCGTAACTTAAAGCCTTCTCAATAAGAACCGCATTTTCAGACTGACCTGCTTTCTTCAATTCAGCTACTAATTCTTTGAGCTTATTGATTTTATCGGGGTCGTCATTCTTCAATCCTATCAGAGACTGGACATGTTGTAGATATCTTTTGAATAAAACCTTGGCTTCATCCCGATTCCCCAGTTTGTCTTCAATACTTGCTAGTTTGGAAATCGTGTCTATTACATGGCTGTTGTCTTGTCCGAGTGCTTTTTCTCCTGCTGCCAGCGACAATTTGAAGTGAGCAGCAGCTTCTTTGTTCCGGCCCATTTCGGCATAGAGCGAAGCGAGATTATGGTGACCCATCGCTACAAATTCGCTGTCGGCACCAGTTGCGCGCTCATAGATTCCAATTACTTGTTTGTATAAGGGCTCAGCTTGTTCGTATTTGTGCTGGTCTTTGAAGACATTGGCCATGTTGTTCAAGGTGGTAGCATGTTCTGCTGAGTCTGGTTTGTCTGAGACAAGCTTTAACACTTCCTGGTGTAGACTCAAGGCTTTGTCATAGTGACCTAATTCGTCTTCAACTACACCAAGATCGTTTAGTGTTCGAGCCAATTTGTTTTTGTCGACTGGCTCTTTTTTTGCTTCTAAAAGTGCTGCTTCAAGGGCGGTGAGCGCCTGATCCAGATGCTTGGCACGATACTCGCTCTCTCCTTCGAAAACAAGATCTTCCCATTTATCTGCTCTGGCGCTTGATGCAAGCGAAAATGCCAGCAACAAAGAAAATCCGAGGCTCATCAAATGTTTTGGCATTTTCACTTACTACTCTTGTTATTACTGTTGCATCAGTTTATAGCCTGCAGGAACAGCTGCACTGAACTCGGTGGCGGCAGGAGCGGGACCGAGCTTTTTGAGATTCATCGTTGTTTTGCCATATTTTGAATCGGTAGTCGATTGAGTCATTAGTTTGCAATCGTCGCCAACCCAGGTTTGGCTGGTTACGCCGTCTTGTGTGTATTCCCATCCGTGGGAGGGGTGACCATTTACGACTTTGGTGCCAAGCGACTTGGCTTTTTTCTTCTTGTACCAATCGTCTTCATAGGACTGAGCATTAGCTTCAGTCATTTTGCCTTTCATGGCCATTTTTGCAGTATCGAGAAGTGTAGTTACTTCTCCCTTTTTAAAATCGCTTATCATCCGTGTTTTTTGACCAGCTGTCTCGGTCTTGGTTAAGGTCATGCCTTTGCCGTCAGATGCCATACGCATTTCTGACTTGCCTTGAGGAGTAGTCATTTCATAGGTGGCATCATAAGCTTTTTTAGGATAGTCGAAAGCCAGGGCTGCAGTAGCCATTGTATATGGTGCCAAAAGCATCGCTGCCAGAGCCAATGTCGAACCTCTTTTCACTGTTTTATCTCCTTTTCCTGATTTTTCTCTTCCGCTTTTTTATTTATTTGGTGTTTTTTCATTTGTTTTCGTTGATTTCGGGATGTAAGTCTCGTAGTCCGCGGGAATGGTTGCATTGAACTCTGAATCAGCAGGTGATTTGTCGAAGGATTTAAGAGTGAGATTGTTTTTCTCGGCGCCTGGATATTTTGAAACAACTAGCACTTTGCAATCGTCTCCAATCCAAACTTCACGGGTTGTACCGTGGTCGACAAAAATGTATCCATGACATTTTTGACCATTTATTGTTTTACTTCCAAGGGTCTTGGTAGCTTTGTTCTTATAAGTTTGTACATCATAAATTTCGGTGAATTCAGCACTTAATGGCACTGGGCTGGCTATTTTATGCGCATCCATAAAAAGTATCGCTCTATGATTTTTGAAGTCAGAAACTATTCGCAGGTTTTCCCCGTTGCGTGGAGCATGTGTCACTCCAATGTCTTTGCCATTCCAGGCTATTATCATTTGAGCCTTAGCTTCTTTTGCGGAAGGCATGTCGTAAACTGCTTTATAGGCCTGCTTGGGTGGATCGAATGCAATAGCGCTAACTGCCACTATATATGGTGCGAGAATGATTGCCAATGATGCCGAAATTCGGGATTTATTCAAGGCGAAACCTCGTTATGTTCAGTTGGGATAGTATATGCTATCATTCTCTTGCTGACATCACTTAAAGCATAATTTTTCTAAGGTTGGAATTTATGGCAAATATCGGTAAACGCAAAAAACAGCCACCCAAAGTGGTTAGCGACCAGCATTCGAGTGGCGCAAAGGAAACTGAGCAGGGCGGCTCGAAAAAGATGAATTCTAATATCAATGTGCCTAAAGTAACCAAGAATCGCACCGGTTCTCAACGGGGCAGGTAATTCAAGGTAATGAATCTAGGCGATCGCCAAGAAGCACGGCTGGAAAGCCTTACTTCGCTTAGGTTTTTTGCTGCTCTTTCCATTCTTCTTTACCACGCAAAACCGCAATTCGAGATATTGACAGTTTTGCCGAAAGAAGTTGAATTTCCGCAGGGAGTCACGTTTTTTTTCATCTTATCGGGATTCATTTTAACTTATGTTTATCGAGATTCGATTGGTAAGGATCAAAACAGAGCATTCTGGATAAAGCGTCTGGCAAGGCTTTGGCCATTGCATCTTTTCTGGCTTTTAATGTCCATTGCTTTGGTGCCGATAGTCTACTTATTTCCCTACAAACTTCATGAAGGCGATTTCTGGTTGGCGTTGCCTCTTAATTTCCTTCTCCTTCAGACCGCTGTGCCAAATACACAAATAACCTTCAGTTTTAACCCGCCAGCTTGGTCTATATCAAACGAGTTGTTTTTCTATGCAATGTTTCCGTTTGCACTTATGCTTTTAAAAAGCAAAAACTTTATTTTGAAGTTGATACCGTATTTGGTGCCGGTAGCGTTAATTGTGCTGTTTGTGGGTTTTAGTCATGCTGAAAATCTGCCAAAAATGTGTTATGGGTTGAGTCAGCAATCTTTGATATTCACCAATCCTCTTCTGCGTATTCTAGATTTCAATCTTGGAATGATGGTGGCGTTTTTATATTTTAAAACACGTCATTATTTTGATAAGAGTGTGGTGCTAAATTCCTTCATTGAAATTTTCTTGCTGGTTTATGTAGCTTCAAGTGTGGCGTTAACACCATTTATTCGCACAATGCTTTCGAATTTTAGTGAGTCTTTGGCATTTTGGTTCGTTAACTGCGCTATGGTGTGGATACCTTTTTCATTATTGATTTTATTTTGCGCTTTTGGCAAAGGCCTGGTTTCACAACTTCTTTTGAAACGTCCTTTGCGTTTTTTGGGTGAAATAAGTTTTTCTTTGTATATGTGCCACTTTACGATATTTTTGTTTTACAGAGCGAGGCTTCAAGAGCATCGCTCCGACTTCGATTTTTTTGTTTTTATGACTCTATGCATGGTATCAAGTGTGGTAGGGTATTTTTGCATTGAAAAACCAGCGCGTTCTTACGCTGCAAAAAAATTGGCGGCAAATAATAATGGTTCTAGCGAACTGAAACAGTCTTCTTCAGCCGTTCTATCAACGAACACATGTCGTCATGGCGACCAAATGATGGAACCAGATAAGTGCCCTGACAATAAGGTCTGAGTTTTTCGAGTAATTCTTCTGCCAGTTCCAGACCGACTTTGCTGCCGTCTACTCCTGCTTTTGCCATAGCTTCGCGAATATGTTCGGGTATTGTAAT
Organism: uncultured Candidatus Obscuribacterales bacterium; assembly: GCA_964572515.1. Taxonomy (GTDB): domain Bacteria; phylum Cyanobacteriota; class Vampirovibrionia; order Obscuribacterales; family Obscuribacteraceae; genus Aved-18. The sequence goes on from CAZNEW010000001.1 coordinate 788,164, forward strand.
TCCGGGCACTTCGTTATGTAAGTATTCAGCGTGTTTGGAAGAATGCAGAGGCATGATTCCAACAAGTATTGGAAGCGGGACATCACCAAACTCGTCGAGGAATTTCGTCAGGTCTTCCACCTGATAGATAGGCTGGGTCATGACGAAATGCGCACCAGCTTCTACTTTTTTGCGAAAGCGACCGACTTCGTCTTTTTGATCGTCATACACCAAATTCAATGCACAACCAATCGAGAGCTTAGTTGGAGTGCCAATTGTGTTGTCACCAATGTCTTTGCCTTCGTTTAGCTGATTTATGACTCGAATGAGACCAATTGAGTCAACATCGTAAACAGCAGTAGCATGAGCATAGTTGCCGAGGTTGGGCGGGTCGCCTGTAAGTGCCAGAATGTTATTTACGCCTAGTGCCTGGCAGCCAAGCAGGTCGGCTTGTATGCCCATCAAATTGCGATCACGAGTGGTGAAGTGGATTATTGTTTCGATACCCACTGTTTGCCCTATGATCTGGCATGTTGCAAGAGATGACATGCGGACTCGTGCCATCGGGCTGTCGCCGACGTTAATAGCATCAGCTCCACTTTCTTTGAGTGCTTGAGCTGCCCTGACCAGTTTTTGAGTAATGGCGCCTTTTGGTGGATCTAATTCAACACTTACAAAAAAGCCTTTTTTAGAGCCATCTTTCAATGCGGCTAGACGCTCGGCAAGAGTCGGGTGATTAGACTCGGGCAATTTTGCGCTTTGATCTTCTTTAAAAGTAGCTGCGGCATCTTTTAAAGCTGGTGCGGCTTGCTTTGGCACCACAATTTCTATACTGGTTTTTTGAGCAGGAAGATCATTTAAAGTCGAGTCTGCGGCTTTGCGCTTGGAGGCAATAACATATTCGTCGAGAGCTTTACGCATTGCCTTGATGTGTGCTGGGGTCGTCCCGCAGCAGCCACCGATTAATCTTGCTCCAGCTCTAACAAACGGGTCTACATAAGATGCGCAGTATTCGGGACGGCTCATGAACATATAGCGTCCGCCAGACAGACTGGGTTGACCAGCATTTGGCACTGCAGAATATCCGACAATTTTGTTGAAGGCATTTCGTTTGGCAAACGAGGCAGACATGCGCAATAAAGAGTCAAACACAGGACCCGGACCGGCACCGCAATTGATACCAACTACTTCGGGGATGTCGTCGCCCAATTCGTCTAAAAGTCTAACCATGTCTTCAGGTGCACTACCCATCAGAGTATGACCTTCGGGTGCGAAACTGAGCTGTGCTACTACTGGAAGTTTCGAAAGTGAGCGCGCGGCTCTTATTGCTGCCAGTAACTCGTCGATCGATGACATTGTTTCGATTAAAAACAAGTCTACGCCGCCTGCAAGCAATCCTTCCATCTGGTGCTTAAATGCAGTTTCCAGGTCATCAACTTTAGTATCACCAACTGGTGGTAATAATTTGCCAGTAGGACCAACAGAACCTGCGATAAACGCTTCGTGTCCTGCAATTTCGCGTGCGGTGCGAGCAATTTTGGCTGACCACAAGTTGACATTCCAGACTTCTTTTTCAAGTCCAAAATTTTCGAGTTTATATCTGTTGCCAGAAAACGAATTGGTCGTAATTATTTCGGCGCCGGCGTTCAGGTAATCAACATGCACCTGCTGAACTAAATCTCGATTAGATAAATTAAGTTGCTCAAAGCTTGTTTCGGGCGAGGCGCCGCGTGCATAAAGAAGGGTGCCTATTGCGCCATCAGCAAGGATTGGCTTCTGTTTTAATGCTTGGATGAATGCGTTTGTCATATACACGTATTGTTATATATTCTTGTACTTTGAATTAGTGAGTTATAACTTTGTTATCCTTTGATCTTGATAATTTAAACTGAGTAAACACCCGGACAGAAATGCCAACAGATCCTTCTCTAATCCGCAATTTTTCGATTATTGCCCACATTGACCATGGCAAATCGACTTTAGCAGATAGACTTCTTGAAATTACCAACACTATAGCCAAGCGCGAAATGCAGGCGCAGGTGCTCGATACAATGGATATCGAGCGTGAGCGCGGCATTACTATTAAAGCGCAGCCGGCTCGCATGGAATACAAGGCGCAGGACGGGAAAACTTATATCCTCAATTTGATCGACACGCCGGGGCACGTAGACTTTGGCTATGAAGTGTCACGCAGTCTTGCTGCTTGTGAAGGTGCTCTCCTTGTAGTAGATGCTACCCAGGGTGTAGAGGCTCAGACTCTGGCTAATGTTCACCTGGCTGTGGACAATAACTTAGAAATTTTGCCCGTTATCAATAAAATAGATTTGCCCAGTGCTGACCCTGAGCGTATTCGCACTGAGATTGAAGAAATTATTGGTTGGCCGACTGACAATGCTGTTGAAACAAGTGCTAAAGCCAATATTGGCATAATCGATTTGCTTGAAGCGATCGTAAAACATGTTCCAAAACCGCCAAATCATCCAGAAAAACCGCTGAAGGCATTGGTTTTCGATAGCTTTTATGAGAGCTATCGCGGCATCATCGTTTATTTTCGCGTAATCGACGGTGAGATAAAAGTTGGCGACAAAATACGCTTTATGGCTAACAATAAGGATTTTGAAGTGCTCGAACTTGGCATTTTAAAACCCAACCAGGTCAAAGTGAATCGTTTAGGACCTGGCGAAGTTGGCTATCTGGCTGCTTCTATCAAAGACGTTGCAACTCTCGTTGGCGATTCTATTACAACTGTTGAAAACCCGGCTGCCGAACCGCTGCCTGGATATCAGCCTGCAAAGCCAATGGTTTTTGCTGGTGTTTATCCTGTAGATAACGACCAGCATACTCAGTTGCGTGAGGCGCTGGAGCGTTTGAAGCTGAACGATTCCAGTTTGTTCTTTGAACCAGAAAGTTCAGAAGCACTTGGATTTGGCTATAGATGTGGATTTCTTGGACTGCTCCATATGGAGATCATCCAAGAACGTCTCGAGCGTGAATACAACCTGACTCTTATTACCACTGCACCATCTGTGATTTATCGTGTCACTAAAACAAATGGCGAAGTGGTGATGATCGACAATCCGGCTAAATTGCCCGAGCCAAACTATAGAGAAAAAATGGAAGAGCCGTATGTGACGGCTAACATCATTTGTCCCACCGAGTATGTTGGCGCTTTGATGGAACTATGTCAGGGCAGACGTGGCATCTACATAGATATGAAATATCTCGATGCACGAAGAAATTTATTGCATTACGAAATGCCACTTTCCGAAATTATCACCGACTTTTTCGATCAGATGAAATCGCGCTCCAGAGGCTTTGCTAGCCTTGATTATCATCTGCTAGATTATCGTGAATCGCGTCTTGTCAAACTCGATATTCTGATTGCTGGCGACCCTGTTGATGCGCTTTCGGCTATTGTGCACCAGGATAAAGCAGCAAGTTATGGACGAATGTTGGCGTCTAAACTGAAAACTCTCATTCCACGCCAGATGTTCGAAGTCCCTATTCAAGCCGCCATTGGTGGCAAAATCGTGGCTCGAACAAACGTTTCTGCTGTTCGCAAAAACGTGATTGCCAAATGTTATGGTGGAGATATTTCGCGCAAACGCAAACTTCTTGAAAAACAAAAAGAAGGTAAAAAGCGTATGAAGGCTGTTGGTAAGGTTGAAATTCCTCAGGAAGCATTCATGGCATTGCTCAAATTGGACGAAGAATAATGTCTAAAAAACGTCATAAAAAAGACGACCCCAGCAAGAAAAAAAGTATTCAAGATCAGTTCACCAGTAAATCGAGTGAATCTGGCGAATCAGTCAAAGAGCCCACAAAAAAGAATAAACCAAGTTTGTCCGATTTGATTTCGGCACAAATAGATACTCATGGCGATGAACAGGCTAGGCGTACACTTATTGTTGACGCCTGGGAAGCACGAAACGAAATTTATAATCAAATGTTTGGTGCCACTTCATTCAGCGATCCAGCAAACTGGGCGCCACCGCCACGCGAACTTCCAGCTGATTACAAACCAAATAACAGCAAAACAATGTCGCTTGATACAAGCGAACCTATAATCGCATCAGATGAGCAGCAACTTGCGATTCTTGCTTACGGACCAGATCCACTAAGACCGTTTTGGACATATGTCACAGCCGGTCTATCAACACCATGGCTTCAGTACGGCTATCAAGAAGTCTCTGGATTTGGCATCGAGCTAATGGTAAAAAGTCCTATTGAAGCCAAATGGCCGGCTCAGCTGCTTCGTACCATGGCATTTTATGTGTTTAATCACGCCGGTGTACTGTCGCCTGGTGTGCGTGTTTCGCTCAACGGACCTGTAGACCCTTATTCGCAATCCGAACTCAAGCATGCAGTGGTCTGGTATGCCGATGAAGCGCCAGAAGCCTGGTATATGCTTCCATCTGGTGGCTTTGGAATTTTCAACGTGCTTGGTATTACAGATGATGAAATGGATTTTGCTGAGTCTATCAAAGACTATGGAACCTGGTGTATTCAGCAAGCCGTAAAAAACATCGGGCACGGACAAGTAACTGATCCATTAAGACCAAGCATAATGAAGCACGAGAATATCAACGCAGTTTTGGGTGGTGTGCGCACTTTTGCTGATACATTCCGGGCCAACAAAGAAAACAAGTTTCTTGCAGATCCAGACTCTATAAGCTAAACAGCAGCACCAGTTTTGGTGGCAGCTTTCGCTTCTTTTTCTGCTGGTTTTTCAATTTGCCAGTAATGGTCACGTGTTTCTTTGTAGTATTCGATTGTTTTGGCTATGCCTTCTTCAAGCGTAGTAGTCGGACGCCAGCCAACAATTGATGCGATCTTATTTATGTCTGAATAGAAATCGCCGGGTTCTTGCGCTTTGCGCTCGGGTGAGAATTCAGCAAATTTCCAGTTACCGCTGCCTGCTACTTTGACTATTGTTTTTACAAGTTCGAGGAAGCTGACTGGAATGTCAGAGCCGACGTTGAAGATTTCGCCATATGCTCGCTCTGTGATGGCTGAGCGCAAAATGGCTTCAACAGTGTCGTCCACATAACAGAAATCGCGCAAAATACTTCCGTCGCCAAATACTTGAATGGTTCCATTGTCCATTGCCAGACGAACGAACCAGTTGCAGACACCAAAACGTGAGTGCATCATTTGAGAACGCGGACCGTAAATATTGCTTAATCGCAACAAAACAGACCTGATTTTGTGAACATCGTTATAGACCTTAATAATCTTTTCGGCAGTCAGGTTTGAGATTTCGTAAATGCCTTTTGGATTGGTCGGTGCTTCTTCATTAACTGGAAGCGAGACCGATTCGCCATATTGACCACGAGTTCCGGTATATACAACCACAGCATTCGGATTGTACTTGCGAAGCGCCTCCATAAGGATTGCTGTGCCGGTGATGTTGATTTGAATGTCGGGGAAGGGGTTCGAAAGGCTCATCAAATGGCAGACTTGACCTGCCAGATGGAAAACATAGTCTTTGCCGCGTACTAAATAATTGATTGCATTTTCGTCGCGTATATCGCTGAAGTTGATACGGACCTTATCTTTGACTGGTTTTAGATTGAATTCGTTGCCGCCGTAGTCTGGAATCATGGCGTCTATTACAGTGACATCGGCGCCTGCTTCGACCAGTTTGAGCACCAGGCTGGAGCCTATAAAGCCCATACCGCCGGTAACCAGCACTGATTTGTTTTTGAAATGAGATAGATAATTGTTTGACATAAAATGCACTTAATATGGTGACCGAAGTCGCCGTTCCCGCATACAAAAGGTAATCTTAACATGTAGGTAAGTCTGAAAAATGGCTGCTCATTAATTGGAAGTTAGGTAGACAAGTGCCGTTTCTATTATGATTGTTTGCCTAATAATTCTTCTGGTTCAAAGGTCAATGACAACTACCCCAACACCTGCAAAATCTGTGCCTTTCGGCAATCTAAAAGCGCATTACCAAGATTATAAGCAAGAGCTAGACGCCGCAGTAAGCCGCGTTCTTGCCTCCGGTCATTACATTTTAGGCAAAGAACTGGATGCTTTCGAAGACCAGTTTGCTGCTTTCATGGGGCTACCAGAAAAACGAGTGATTGGTTGCGCGTCTGGAACAGACGCTATCTACCTGGCTCTTCTAGATGCCGGTGTAAAAAGCGGTGACGAAATATTAGTGGTGGCTCATACTGCAGTGCCCACCATTTGCGCTATCGCCAAAACCGGTGCGACTCCGGTCTTTGTGGACGTCTGTCCAGATACACTGGTCATGGACCCGTCCGATTTGGAAGCCAAAATCACTAAAAATACAAAAGTGATTATTCCTGTTCATTTATATGGTCAGATGGTGGACATGGATGCAGTTATGCAAGTTGCCACCAAACATAAGTTGATCGTGCTTGAAGATTGCGCCCAGGCTACTGGTGCCACATATAAAGGTAAAGCCGCAGGAACCATTGGTGATTATGGTGCCTTTAGTTTTTATCCAAGCAAAAATCTTGGTGCTTTTGGAGATGGTGGTGCTGTTTCGTGCAAAACGCAAAAGCAGTATGAAAGCCTAAAAATGCTTCGCAACTACGGTCAGTCGAAACGTTATTATCACGACGAATTTGGCGTTAACAGCCGTCTAGACGAAATGCAAGCTGCTATTCTTTCTGCTCAATTGCCCTATGTCAAAGAATGGAACGATAAGCGTCGCAAGTTAGCAGCGCTTTACACAAAGCTTTTGAAAGATGTAGTGGAAACACCAGTCGAAGCCAAAGATAATTTCCACGTCTATCATCTATATGTTATTCAAACCGATAAGCGTGAAGAGTTAAGAGAGTGGCTTGAAAAAGAAGCCTCGATTCAAGCTCTTATACATTATCCAATTCCTGCCCACTTGCAAAAGGCATATCAACACTTGGGCAATAAGCGTGGATTCTTGCCAAAAACAGAGTATATGGCTGATCGTATTTTGAGCTTGCCGATGCATCAAGGCTTGACCGAAGACGATGTCGAATATGTCTGCCACAAGATAAAAGAGTTTTGTCAAACACACAACGTAGTAAAAATTGGTAGCCAAACTGGGAGTAAAGTGTAATGCCAACTGCGACACAGTTAACGCCTGTACGTCCGACTAGCAGACAGACGATTGAAAATTTCGTCAAGCTCGGCTCTGTCTCTCTCATCATTCCCGCCTACAACGACCAGGACACGATTGGTCGTCTGCTTCGCGATTCTGGTGACTTGCTCTCCAAAATAACAAACGACTACGAAATCATCGTCTGTAACGATGGCAGTAAAGACGCCACTCTTGAGCGTATTAAAGAAGAAGCGCAAAAGAATCCGAATATCACAGTTATCGACCACAAAACCAATAAAGGTTTTGGTGCCACCATCAGAGAACTTTATTTGGCTGGAAACAAAGAGTTCATCTTCTCCCTGCCTGGCGACTATCAATATGCACCACGCGAAATTTTGAAAATGGCTCAAGGTCTAAAAGACCATGATTTCGTCATTGGCTGGCGCGTAAATCGCAACGACCCACCCCGCAGAAAATTGCAGTCGGCTATCTATAACATGATGCTTCGTATTTTCTACGGCAACAAAAACAAAGACGTGAACTCAATCAAGCTCTTCAGAAAAGACGTGATGGATTGCATCAAACTGCAGTCGTATTCACCTTTCGTTGATGCTGAACTTTGCATTCGCGCTGAGCGTGCTGGATTCAAACTAATCGAAATTCCAATCGAACACTTGCCTCGTTTGACTCAAGGTGCTTCGGGAGGCAAATTCTCTGTTATCTGGGAAACATTCTCAGATTTGGTTGGAATGCGTTCTGGCTTCTAAGTCTTGCTATAAATAAATCATGGCAAAAACAGTGCATCATTTAAAAATGCGGCACGATACTTTGTTGCCTGAAAATTTTCCAGATGATGTTCGCTACACGTCGTCTCTTGTCGAACAGTACTTGAAGAGATTTACCAAGCAGGGCGATCTAGTTTTAGATCCTTTTATGGGATTTGGTACCACTCTAGTGGTAGCTGAAAGAATGAAACGTCAGGCGATCGGTATTGAATTTGATCTTGAGCGATGCAATTATGTAAAAACGTTATTGCAAGACTCGCACTCCAGTTGGGTTCAACACGGGGACTCAAGAGAAATAGATAAACTCAATTTACCGCAGCTAGATTTTTCAATCACTTCTCCGCCTTATATGGGAAAAAATCACACTGAAAATCCCTTTACTGCTTACACGACTACAGGCGATGGGTATCAGGCTTATCTGCAGGATTTGAAGAAGATCTATGTGCAGATTGCGACGCTTTTAAAGCCTGGTGCTCATGTTGTAATCGAAGTATCGAATTTAAAACACGAAGATGGAACACTCACCACACTAGCCTGGGATCTGGCTCGTGAAGTTTCTCTGGCACTCGACTTTCAGGGGGAAGAAATTATTGTTTGGGAGCCAACCTACGCATATGGTTATGACCACAGCTATTGTATGATTTTTAAAAAATCTTGAAGCCGTTTGAGCGAAAAACTCACGTCAGATCAGTTTCTTTATCTACATTTTCGTCTGTGGCCTGGACGACAGACGGAATGTAAAAAAGGCACCATGCATTTAACTGAGATTTTGGATTATTTTTAGACTAAGTCACAAGCACTTCCAAAAAGGCACCAGTGCAAGCCTTAATGGTATCGTCTATATCGCCTGCGCTGTGAGCAAGCGAAATGCAGGCAGCATCAGTGCTTGAAGGAGGGAAGTAAATGCCACGACTTAAAAGTGCGTGGAAGAATTTTGCATAAGCTTCAGCATCTATAGAGCGAGCGTCACCAAATTTGGTGATGGGGTGTTCGCAAAAAGAAAGAGAAAACATCGAGCCGACGTTTTGAATTTGCACACCGGCTGTGGTGCCGGTTTTGGCATGAATATCTTGCAGTGCGTTTTTGAGCCCACCAAATAACCAGTTGGCTTTTTCTTCAATTGAGCCATACACGCCTGTGAGCATCAGCTTCTTGAGCGTAGCAACACCACCCGCCATAGACACAGGATTGCCCGAAAAAGTGCCTGCTTGATAGACTTTTCCAATTGGCATCAAATGGTCCATGATTTCTGCCGATCCACCGTAAGCGCCAATCGGCATGCCACCACCAAGTGCTTTGCCAAGACATGTGATATCGGGTCTAACACCGTAATATTCTTGTGCGCCACCAAGAGAGATTCTAAATCCGGTTAGCACTTCGTCGAATATAAGAAGAGCACCATATTTGCGACAAAGCTCTTTCAGCCCTTGCAGAAAGCCTTCTTTGGGAATGACGACACCCATAGAGCCTGTCACCGGTTCTAAAATGACGCAAGCTATTTTGCCTGGGTTTTCTAAAAAAGCTTTTTCGACTGTATCTAAATTGTTGAAAGTGGCATGAATTGTTTTATTGCGAACTTCTTCTGGAATTCCATCAGAATGATTGGCCAGGGTCGCGTCGTTGTGTCCGTGATAACAACCTTCGAACATCAAGACTAAATCGCGTTTGGTAACACCGCGAGCTAAGCGAATGCTCGACATCACAGCTTCGGTGCCAGAATTTACGAATCGCACTTTCTGAATGGAAGGAAGACATTGCTGTACGAGTTCAGCAAGCTCAATTTCTAATTCGTGCGGGGCACCAAACAGAAATCCTTTTTTCATTGTTTCGTATACAGCAGCTACGCATTCGGGGGCTGCATGTCCAAGCACTGATGGTCCCCATGCACCAACATAATCTATGTAGGTGTTGCCATCTACGTCTAATATTTTAGAGCCAGTACCACGACAGAAGAAAAGTGTATGACCGCCTACTTCTCGAAAAGACCTGAAGGGGCTATTAACACCACCTGGAATGAGTTTCTCGATTTTTTGCGAATACTGCCTTGAAAGGGGTGCCTGAATCATTTTGACTATAACTCTATTTTGGTATCTATTTTATAATCGCCTTTTTTCAGACGTTTGGCTTGCAAAACATAGGAGTTGTTGTTGCCACCGCTTGTGGTTACAAGCAGATTATTGCCTTTGTTTATTTTAATAACGTCTGGCGTTTGATTGACTACTCGAATATGAATGGGATCTATGGTTCCCTGGACTTGAATAGTCACTTTATCCAGATTTCCTTTCTTCTCATCGGACAAAACTTTCGATGTGATGTATTCAAAGCGCGAAGCGTTGCTTCTTAGACCAGAGTTTTGCACAGATACTGTGTGAGCCCCAGCAATTAAATTGTTAGGGATAACAATGTGCAATTGCACAGGAGATGCAGCAATTACTTGTGCTTCGAACTGATTATCGATAAGAACATTGTTTTGCGCAGACATTCCATCGAAATCGTGCCCGTTTATGATCAATTGTTTGCTTGATGATACATGCGATGAAACCCGGTCGATGCTTGGAGCCTGACCGTCTACAGCAGACATGAGCGGCTGTAAAATGTCGACTACATCTGGAGTAAGTTCTGGTCGTGCAGAAAGAGAAATATGCAGAGTGCGTCCTGGGGTAGCATCTTCTGGAACCAAAAAGTTTGCTTGACCTTTTGAATCAGTGGTGATTGTGGCACCATTGAAACTCAACTCAACTGCAGCTTCGGGTTTTGAGTCTTTATCGACTACTGAAACAGTTACCATTTTGCCGGCAATAGCACGCTCTGGCGATACTAGATTGGCTTCAAGGCTGGGTTGTCTGATTATCGAATTTGCTGCAGGATTATCCCAGACACGACCTGAATTCACTGGTGGCAAGTTAATGCTTGCAATAGAAGTTGGCTCCGATTTTTCTGATTTTTCAGCTTTTTCGGTCTTTTCAATTTTTTCTGTTTTCTCAACTTTTTCTGCTTTATCAGATTTCTCAGATTTTGCTTGAGCCACCTTTTCGCTTACATCTGATTCTTTAGTGTCTTTTGAGTCTTCTTCTTTTGAGTTTTCAGCAACTTCGCCTTCTTTTTTTACATCTTTATCTTCGTCTTCTTTGTCTTGGGACTTAGACTTCTTTTCGGCTTCTTCTTTCGCCATAGCAATTTTTGCGTCGGCTTCTTTTTGTTCCTGCTGAATTTTGGCTTGCTCAATTGCGGCAAGCTCTTCTTCGTGCTTATTGTAAGAAGCTAGTTCTGCTTGATATTGCTTGATTCGTTTGGTGCTAATCGAATCAAGAATTGCTAGGGGCTTTTTTTTTACAGGCTCTGCCCCCTTGCTTTCCACTTCTTTAGATTCGGATTTTTCTTCACCGTCTGAAGCTTCTTCTTTGGGCAGACAGGCTGATTCAACTTTGACCGATGCGACTTCACCTTTCCAGAAGTTTACTTCTGATTGGCTTTGGATATCGAATCCTGATTGAACCGGAGATTTACCAGTGAGTACGACAATAAATTCTCCAACTTTGTTTCCATTGTCTACCGTTTTATCGCTTTCGCCAGCGATAGTGACAGTGAACAATCCTTTGACCCGTTTACCCCAAACACAAGCCACTGAGCCAGTTAGCTTGTCTGTCACTTTAACTTCGCCAGATGCCCAGGCTTCTGTTTGCATCGATTTTTTGCTATCAGTGCCTTTAGCTAGGATGCGATCGTTTGGCAAATTTTCATCAGAAATTGCTTTATCCAGGATAAGGCGAGCTTGCTCTACAATTGCTTTTTCGTCGGATGTGGTCAGACCCATTTCTTCACCAGCTTGAGGCAAAGACTTGGTGATGTCTTTTAGTATGCTTATAAGAGCTGCGTCTGGAGTGAATTTAGGCGCATCTTCTTTGTTTTGTTTTTCTTCTTTTGTAGCTTTTGCGACTGGTTTTTCTTCTACATCAGTTTCGACTTTTGTCTCTGTTTTTGTGGTTTCGGTCTTCTCGACTTTCTTTTCTTCTTTTGGTTTGCCACCAAAGAAGCCACCCTTTTTCTCGGACTTTTCGACTTTCTCGTTTTTTTCTACCTTTTCTGCTTTTTCAGTCTTTTCTGTTTTTTCAGCTTTTTTTTCGACTTTCTTTTCAGACTTTTCGTCTTTCTTATCGTCTTTCTTTTCCGATTTTTCGGACTCTTTCTCTTCCTTTTCTTCTTTCGACTTAGTGAAAGGTAGGCGAGCTAATTGGATTCTCGGCTCTTCTTTGGTGGCAGAAAGTTTGTGCGTCTTTGCGTAGACAGGCAGTGTCTGTGCCGTCAAAACTTGTCCTACAAAAGTCAGGGCTGCCAGCGAGCTTGTTAAAATCGATTTCATTTGAGTCCTCAATTAATCCCTAACGGAATTTTACCTAATTGGCATGTAAAACAGAATCAGTTATAAGCCAGGCACCACGAATTTTTTCGACTGTATAGGTGGCTTTATAGTCTTTTTCGACGTCGGTAAGTATTTTCATTGTTTTTGCGCTGAATTTTTTCTGACGCTCTTGAATACTTATATCCACTTCGTATTTGGTATCAGGCACAAGCGCTCTGAAATCTGTCATTTTGAGCGAGCGAGGCTCGAATTCATAATACATATCGTGGTCTAAAAGCCACTTTATCGCCTGACTCTGATTTGCGAGCGCTTTGCCACCAAGAATTTTGGTCAGGTTTTGGGTTTGTCTGCTTTTCACCACAGAGCGACGAATGTTTTGCCACCCAACAACAAGGTTTTCAAAGTCTTGTCGTAGCTTTTCTTCCTTAGATTTGGCTTGTGGCAAGTTTCGCTCTTGTGTCGTTTTTACCGAAACCGAAGTGGATGAAGCAGTAGGAGAAGTGGTTTGAATCGAGAATTTGCTCGAGCCTGGATTTATGGATGCTATTTGAGTTGATTTGGGGGTTCTTGTATATGGTGTGCCATTTGGTGTCGTCTTATACTGGGTTTGTGGATTGTCAGATACCGTAGGCGACGTATTTTCTAATCCGCTTTCAGTTTTAGACACAGTTTGATTCCAGCTTTCACTTGTTGAAGAAGAAGTCGATGTCTGCTCAGTCTGTTCTTGCGAGTTGACTCCGTTTGTGGTGGCAACAGTATTTGCTGGCTGGACTGCTTTGGTTACAGTCATTGAAAAGCCCTGGGTTTCTGCGCCATTTTTTGCCAGAGCGACTTGGTACGGACCAGCACCTATGTTTAAGGCTTCTTGATTCACTTTCTCGAATTCTCTATCGATAGAGTTATTGATTGTGGCAATATCGCCTGATTTTGCACCTAGCGATTCGAGCAGAAAATCGAGCGCGACCTGCACTCGCATTTTCTCATCGAATTTTCCGGGATTTTTGCTTAAGTCTAACTGTGCCGAAGTGATTGAATCATCACTTGCAGCAATAGTTAGTTTGTTTTCGAATCTATCTTTTAAAACATCTTTGTTATCTGTATCTTCAAAGGGACCAATCTGGGGCCAGCTGCCCAGGTTCACAAATTCGCTCGATTTGAGTTTAGTTACTGAAAAAGAATCGGGCGCTGTGACAACAGGGGTACCAGGTGTTCCGACACCTGGGGAAGTATTTCCATGGCTGTCTGACCAGACTTCGTCCATAGAACCCTCTTTTTCTTGTGCACATACTGGAAAAAATGTGCCACCAAAAGCGAGGCAAGAGATGAGAGAAAGAAGAATAGTTTTTTTGTTCATTTTTAGAAGCGATGAATGTTAGTCGACTCTGTGGCCTAGCGCTTCCAGCGCAAGATTGCCGACTATATATTCTACCGCGTCTGGGACTTTAAGTTCGCCAAAAGCCAGTCTTTGAGTATCAGAATGATTAATCAAATATGCCATCGATAGTATTTCTGAAGTCAAGTGCAGGAGGGTCGGTTCGATGGAACCAGTCAATAGAACCACGTTTGCAGGGTTACCATCCAGCGCAATAGAAATTTTCTTACCTGAATTCTTCAATAAGAAAGTTTTGATTCCCGGTTTAGATTCGTCTACTTCTTTTGCCATACCTGAAAGAAGTGTTAGATTGATCTCATCACTCCAGTGCCCGGCATTGACTATTAAGACGCCATCGACGCATCGTTCGAAGAAATGCTCATCGAGCAAATTGCTTTGACCAGTGGCCGTGATAATGATGGGACATAATGCTGCCAGGTCATTCAAATTGGAAACCGAAAAGCGGTCATAGTGAGCAAGTAATGCTCTGACCGGGTCAATCTCGGCGACTACCACATTGGCGCCTTGCATAGAAAGATATCTTGCACTGCCCGCGCCTACATAGCCGTAGCCTACAACGCCTATTGTTTTATTTTGCCAGGTTTTGCCCACTAGCGAATCCAGGGCTTCAACCATGCCTTCCCCCACACCATGAAAATTTTCGATGCGCGATTTTATTATTCCGTCGTTCAGGTTAATCACTGGAAATGGAAGATTTTTGATTTTGCGTAAACGGGTGATACCACTTGTTGTAATCTCGCAAGCGCCGCTTAAATTTTCAGCGTATTTGTGTAACGAGTCTTTTTGTAGATAAGTCGAAATCAAATCAAGCCCGGTATCAGAAATGACATGGCAGGATTTAGAGATTACTTCTTCTTTTGCGCCGTTGTCTCTGTATATTGTGGCGCCTTGAGTTTGCATGTACTCACATGCCATTTCTTCCGATGTGCTGGGATTGCATTCGCTCATATAGAGCTTGCATCCTGCAGTCAAAAGCACGTTGGCCGCAACTGCGGTTATGGAGGTGAGATGACAGTTCCAGCCAATCGTTTTGCCTGCCATATGCCCTTCTTTTATTAGATGAGCTTGTAGAAGGTCCATGATTGGAAACTTTTCGCGCGCTAAAGTAAAAACTTTAGAATTTTCAAACTCTTGTTTTATGGTTTTGTTTTTCATTGCTTTCGCCCAGTATGGAAAGTCCAGCTTTGCGCAAGAGCGATACTGCCAGTGGTGCAGATAGCCCAATTACATTTGTGAAACAGCCGTCTATTTTTTCCACCAGTGCCGAGCCGATCCCTTGAAGAGCGTAGGCTCCGGCTTTGTCCATTGGCTCTTTTGAATCGACATAGGATTCGATTTCATTTTGGCTCAATTTGCGAAAGTGGACTCGCGATTTAGCAAGATCGCTGAATTCTTCTATTTCATTAGTTTCAAGATTGCAGGTCAACACACAGATTCCAGTGAAAACATCGTGAGGTTGTCCCGAGAGACTTTGTAAAATCTCGATTGCGTGCGCTCTATCATCGGGTTTGCCTACCATTCGACCGTCGAGAACAACTGTGGTATCTGCGCCAACAATGACTAGTTTTTTTATCGAATCGTCTATCGAGTCATTATTTTTTACGATATCGAGTGTGGTGCGCGCTTTTTCTACAGCCAGTTGCAAAACACCAGTGTCTGCCGGCATATCATCGGGCAAGGTTTCGTCGATATCGGCTGGGACTGTTATAAATTCAAGACCCATATTACGCATGATTTCTTTGCGTCTGGGAGACATAGAGGCTAGTATTATTTTGGTGGACATTTACTTGAAGTTTAGCTCCAGAACCTGAATACGCTTGTTTCCTTTGTCGGCTACAAATAAAAGGTTATTCTGATTATCGATACAAAGGTCGCTGGGACCGCAAAATTGATCTTTTTCTTTACCAAGTGAACCAAAAGTACAAAGCCAGTTACCTGACGAGCCAAACACCTGAATGCGATGATTGAGTGAATCTAACACAAAAATTCTATCCATTCTATCGACTGCAACTGCTTTGGGCAGGTTGAACATACCTGATGATTTACCTTTTTCACCAAAGGAGCGAATGAACATTCCAGACTTATTGAAAATTGAAATTCTGCTTGTACCGTAGTCTGAAGCGATGATTCTGTTTTGTTTGTCACAGGTTAAACCCGCTGGTAACTGGAATTGTCCCTGGTCTCTTCCTTTGCTGCCAATTGTTCTGACCCAGAGTCCCATATCTGATTGAAACACTTGCAAACAGCCATTATTCTGATCACTAGCGTATAAAAGACCCGTAGAATCAAGAGCTATACCCTGTAAACCGCCTTCTTTCCCCTGGATATTTTTGAAATCTTTGAGAAAATTTCCCTGGGCATTGAAGACTCTAATAAAGTGATCGCTTGAATCACAAACATAAATGCGACCACGCTCGTCAATTTGTAACCCGCTTGGCTTAGACAAACGTCCGCCATTGGTCTTTGATTGCTGGTTGCTCGGGTCTGCTTTGAGACTTAGAACGAATCGACCATCATTGTTATAAGCGTAAGCTTCGCGCCTTGCCGCATCTGAAATCACAAGGCGGCCGGATCGGTATGCCACTGCATTTGGTTCTTCAAATGGACTGCGATTATCACCAAAATAAGAAATTGTTTTAAGCCATGTTATTGGTGTGTAGTCGAGCAAATTGAAAAACGGCACACCGCCGCCTTGACTTACTTCTGTAGCGTCTTGTGCTTTTGGCGTATTTGCTGAATTTAGAGAATTAGAAGGATTGGATGAAAATGAAGTGGTGGCACTTGGAACTGCTACAAGGTCAGAGCATGATGTCACTGCTTCTGCTTTAGCTCGCTCTGCTTGAATTGCTTTTTGTCTTGTGTCATGCGAATCGAAGTCTGTTATATTGATAGCCTTTTCAATTGAATGCTCTTCCCATTTGTTCAAAGCGTCTAATGCGCTGCCTAAACTGCCGCATATTTTTTCAGCGCAGATCTGAAAATCGCGCAATAATTCTTTGGTGGTACGATATCTGTCCTTTGGTTTTTTTCGCAATGCTTTGGAAACAACTGCTGCAAGCTCTTCTGGAATCGATTGATTGAGTTTGTCCAGCGGGATTTCTTCTGAAGACATAATTTTGACGATGGTTTGAGCGATGCCTTCACCAGTAAATGGTAGCTTGCCAGAAAGTGCTTCGTAAGTGACAACCCCAAGAGAAAAAATGTCTGCGCGGTGATCCACGTTTTTTGCGTTTTGAAGCTGTTCGGGCGAGACATATGCAAGCGTTCCTAACATGACACCAGTTTTGGTGAGGTGGGTAGCTTCAAAATCAGCAGCGCGTGCGATACCAAAATCGGTTATTTTTACCGTCCCGTCGCGCAGCAAGAAAATATTGTCTGGCTTCACATCGCGATGCACCACGTTCATAGCATGAGCAAAAGAAAGTCCTTCTGTCACCTGGCGCAAAATAGGCCAGTAGCTTTCAATCGAGTATGGTTTGGAGCGCTTGAGTAAATCATCTCGCAAGCTTCTACCGTCGAGGTATTCCATTACATAGTAATAGTCACCAGGATTTTGCGATACTTCCAAAACTTTGACTATATTTTCGTGATTGAGACGCAGAGCGGTTTGAGACTCTCTGGTAAACCGGTCTTTGAATTCGTCGTGCTTTTGCGGATCTACATTTTCCAGTAATAATTGTTTGATCGCGATAATGTTTCCAGTGCGCTTGTCCTGGGCTTTGTATACAATGCCCATGCCGCCTCTCCCTAGCTCAGAGAGAATTTTGAAATTATCGTATTTGCCTACCATCTAATATAAACCGCAATTATTCCATCATGAAGACGAGTTCGGTTTTTCCAAGGGTCAGCAAATCGCCAGCGTTGATTTGCTGACGTTCACGCAGCAATTCGCCGTTCAACATTGTACCGTTGGTCGAGCCGAGGTCTTCAATCCAGTAGCCGCCTTGCATCTGCAAAACCCAGGCGTGATTGCGCGATATATAATGATCGTTTGTAAGCGGAATATGATTGGTCTGATCTCGACCAATTTTGCTAACCGATTGCACAAGCGAAAATCTTTGATTAGTTATTCTATTTAGCAAAAATGCCCGTCTATTGGCAGCTTGACCTTGCCCCATATTCATGCCTGCGCCGCCACCCATCGGTGCGCCAGACTGGGGATTATATGCGTCCTGGCCGCATACGGTACAAACTCCGTTTGAAGTAAGGTTTCCACCGCAACGACTGCAAAGGCCACTGTCCATTGTTTTAGACTCTCGCGGTATTAGCTACTGCCGTTATTTGAACCGTCACTGTATTTGATGACTACGACCGTGACATTATCCGGGGCGCCGCCGTCGATTGTTTGTTTGACTAATTCATCGCAAACACTGTCAGGATCTTTGCCTGCATCAGCAACTTCGCCGATTTCTTCATCGCGAAGAACAGTCGGAAGTCCGTCGGAGCAAAGGATCACCCAGTCTTTGGGTTTGAGTTCAACCAGTGTATGCTCGATTTCAACTCGTTCTTCATGTCCAAGACAACGAGTAATCAAGTTTTTATAGGGGTTGATTCGAGCTTGCTCTTCGGTCAAGCGACCAGCTCGTACCATTTCTTGAACCACTGAGTGGTCGTTGGTCAAAAGTTTGTGCTTGCCTTCACGACAAAGATAAGCACGTGAATCACCCACGTGAGCTATCTGGAGCACACTATTATCAGACTGAAAGGCTACTACGACCGTAGTGCCCATTCCGCGGACCGATGCATCTTCTTCTGCTTCGGACCAAACTCTAGAGTTGGCATGAGCTACTGCTGTATCAAGCCATTTCTTGATTTCATCTTCGGTAAATGTAGTAAGTGGAGAGTCTTGCCACAGTTTTTCGATGGCTTCAACTGCCAGTTTACTGGCTCTAGAGCCACCAACTGCGCCGCCCATACCGTCTGCGACTGCAAATACTCGCTGGTCCGGGCTCATCCAGTAATTGTCTTCGTTACGTTGTCGCTGACAACCTGCATCAGTTCGGGCCGCTGCTTGCCATTTCAGCATTCTATCTCTCTCCCCACATCCCTCGTTGATAATTTGCCACGCACGCCGTTTTTTTACTTGCTTTACAACGTCGCTTCCCATCTTGGTCAATCTTACTAGATTGGCGAGGTTAGCGACTCGTTGATTTTACGAGGTTTACTAATACTTTTGCCACCATAAATACATTTCCAATCAAAAAAAGAAGAGCAAATTCTTTTGTCTCAGGAATCAAAGTGGCGGTAAAGTAAAAACCTGCAAAAGCGATGAACCAAATTGAATCGGTAAGGTAAACCATTTTACTTTGCTTTTGGGACTTGACTTCGTTTTCCAGCCTTGTCAGTTCCTCTTTCAACTGCCTTATTTCTTTCTCTTCTCTCGATTCGATAAGAGACTGAGAAATCTCAGCGACCGCTTCTGCTTCGACTTCGCCAGTTGGTACGGGACTTAAAGCCTGCAAATTGGTCTGTGAAGATTTTGCAATGCTTGACTGGGCTATCAAGGCTGCTGCACTTTTATCATCAGATTTGGGTTTGCTTAAATGTCCAAAAAAGCGACTCCACATTCCACGAAGCAAATTGGTATATTCGCCTTGAACCAGTTTCATAGCTTCTTGCGCTTGTTCTGGACTGCTCATCAAGAGGCGTTTGAGCGAAGGTTTGGCAGCCTCTACAAAGGAGAAATTGGGATCGAGCGTCCTTGCAATTCCTTCAAGCGAAGAACCCGCCCTAAGCAGGTAAGCCAGTGTAGGTGGTAGCGAAATTGCTCGTGCTTCGGCAATTTCATCGATTTCAGTCTCCAGGTGAGTGAAATCAAGATCTTTAATCGATCTGCCCTTATAGTAAGCCAGGAAGGGCTCAAGCGTTTTTTTGATTGAGTCTGAGTTGGCATTTTCTTTGATTACGCCAATAGTTCGCATATGTTTGACCAGAGAGACAAGGTCTTCTTTTATGACTGCTATGACACAGCCAAAAATGGCACGTCTTTGCTCTTCCGATATTTCGCTAATCATGCCAAAGTCGTAAAGAACAATATTGCCTCGCTCATCTACCGCCATATTGCCGGAGTGAGGGTCTGCGTGGAAAAAACCGTGGAGCAAAACTTGCTCCATGAAAGCGTTTATCAAGCTATTGCCGATATGAACCAGGTCAAGACCAGTGTCTTTGAGTTGTTCTATCTGGTCGACTTTAATTCCAGGAATATACTCCAGGGTTAAAACTCGGCGCCCGGTGTATTTCCAGAACACCCTTGGGATACGAATATCTACGTGTTCTTTGAGCATATGCCTGATGCGGTCTGCGTTTTTGCCTTCTTGCAAATAATCGAGTTCTTCAAACAACGTTTTGCCAAACTCATCGGAAAGTGCAAGCCAGGCATTCCAATCGCCGGTTGGGCGTATAACCGAACCAATTCGAGTGACAAAGCGCATATAGCCAAGATCCTGATAAAAGCGCGTTGCCAGATTTGGCCTTTGTACCTTAACCACGACCGGATGTCCGTCCTGCAACCAGGCTCTGTGCACCTGACCTATGCTTGCTGAAGCTATAGGAGTGTCTTCAAATCGCGAAAAAATGATTTCAGGAGGCGCGCCTAAGTCGGCTTCTATAGTCTCTCTTACTTGTTCAATCGGAACTGGAGGCACGCGGTCTTGCAATAAAACCAGCTCCTCAGCGAGCTCTTCTGAAAGTATGTCGCGCCTAACCGAAAGAAACTGACCCAGTTTGATAAAGGTGGGGCCAAGTTCTACAAGCGTTTGTCTTATGCGCGACGCTTTTCGCTCAGCTCGTTTCTGCGCAGTAATAACCTTTTTCTGCACATATGTTTCTGAAAACGATTCAGCCGCAAAGCTTGCCAGTGTGCGCGCTATTTTCCAGAATCGCTCGTCTTTTACTACTTCGTTTGGATGGATACAATCATCAGCAATACGGGTGTCATAAACCAGTTTTCCCCCGGACAAGTTACGCTTGGGGCGTGGCTCATTGGCTCTTGTGACAGTGCTTTCGACCAGTTCTTTGATGGCAAGCGTTCGCGAACGCCGTTTGCGCCCACTTCCAGACGTGCTGCCATCTCTAGACTTTCGTTTCTTAGCTTCAGTCACATCTATATAATAAAGAGTTTTCTAAAAGTGATCTTAAACTGATACTTTGTTCTGTTTAAGTTCAGAAATCTCGGCTCTAAGAGTGGCAATCTCGGCTCTCAATTCGTTGATTTCGGTAGCATCACCAAGGGCGCCCAAAGAAAATTCGGCTACTTGACGACGAATTTTTTCTTTGACCTGACCTTCAAGAATTTCGGAGCGATTCCAGATGTTCTGAGAGAACTCGTTAACTGATTCTTTCAATTTTTCTTTGGCGTCTGAAACCTTGTCTGTACCTGAAGATTTGTATTCAGTGGCTTTTGCTGTCAGAGCGTCCACGCAGTCTTCCAGGCGTTCGCGACCGACTTCAAATGTCGCTTTCGCTAGAAACAGGAGTTTAATAAGGGGCCGAATCACAGAGAAAACCTCCAAACACGTGGCTGCCAACAGGGACAAAAGTTAGGTAAAATTATACACTAGACTTATATGAATGATGCAGATGTGTTACATCTGGTCAACATGGCTTGTATAGCACGTACTGAAAATTTGTAGGAAACAAAATGAAGACAGAATCAAAGAAGTCTCACGGATCAAAAGCTGAGACTGCCCAAGGAATCAATACGGGTAAAAAGAAACTGGACAAAGTGACACTCATTTTTGTTCCTTTGCATCTTGGTGGTCCACATCGTGGAGTCAGCATGGGTCCTGCTGCCATGAAAGTGGCTGAAGTGGCGGAAAAAATAGAGCGTCTTGGTTTTTCTGTCAAAAACGAAGTCGAAGTCAGTGTTCCTAATTCAATCTGCTGGGCAGAGCATGGCTCAGCTCCAAAATGCGTTCCCGAAATTACTGAAGTATCGCTTCAAGTAGCTGAAGCTGTCGAAGAAGCCATGTCTAACGACTCTATTCCAGTCACCATAGGTGGTGACCACTCTCTGGCTATAGGCAGTATCGCTGGAGTATCGAATTATTATCGCAAAAGGCAGGAAAACTTTGGTCTGGTCTGGTTTGATGCCCATGGTGACATCAATACTCCTGACACTACAAGTAGTGGCAATGTGCACGGTATGCCGCTTGCTGTTTCGCTTGGTTATGGCGATAAGCGCATGGTTGATTTGCTTGGTTTTTCGCCAAAAGTGCAACCAAACAGATCTGTTCTGATCGGTATCAGAGATCTCGATCCACCAGAGCGCGAGATGATTGACCAGTCTGGTATTACTCCTTACACTATTCGCGATATCGACCACCTCGGCTTGAGTCGAGTCACCGACCTTGCTGTGAGTTCGTTAGGATCCGATATTGCTGGATTGCACTTGTCATTCGATATCGATGTAATTGATCCAGACGTGGCTCCAGGGGTCAGCACTGCAGCACCTGGTGGACTGAACTATAGAGAGTCGCTTCATGCTTTGACTTTGCTTGCCGAGTCGAGATTGCTGCGTTCTATAGATATAGTCGAACTAAATCCTGCTAACGACATACGCAATAAAACAGCTGAGCTTGCTACAGACCTGATTCTGGCTAGTTTAGGTCGTCGCATTCTTTAATTTGGTCCATTTCAATATGGTATAAACAGCATTCTTGTAACCTGTTTTTTATGGGTCTTTTAAATGTTGTCAAAAACTGTTTTGTTTACTCTGGCTTTGACTTTTGCTTTGTGCACCCAGGCCACGCTTTCTTCAAACGTCGCATTAGCTGATGATGCAGAAATCGCAAATGCCGTTCAAAAAGAAAAAGTGGTTGCTAGTGCGCAAGAGCTGCTTAAAAATGTAAAACAAAAAGCCGATGTGGTGGCGGGTTATAGAAGTACCGGCTTTACCAAAAACGAAGAATACGACAAGCTCAGACAAGATATAAAGCAAGTTTTGGACCAACGGGCTGTCTGGGGCGATTCACTCAATTTGCCCAAAATGGATTTTAGTACCGAAGAAAAAAGAATTGCAGCTGGTGAATTGCAAAATTCGCTCAAAGATTTCACCGCTTCGCGTGTAGAAGAAAGATTAAGTTCTGAAGGACTTGCCGACACACTTTCGCCTGCAGGATTTACTGAAGCCCGAAATGCAGTTGACGCTGTGGTTTTGAAACGTGTCCGGCGCGAAATGGAAGATAAGATGTCTTCTTTTAAAATCGAAATCGACCGTTCTTTGAAAGAACAGGTTAAACAAGGCGCACGCAAACTGGTTCGCGATTACGTTGCTCGCTTGAATATAAAGCAAGGCGGACAGCTATCAATCAGTCTCGATTCCGAAAATGCTTTGAGTTGGAGCCCGGCAAAGCTTAAAGCGATGTCTGGTAAAAAAGACACTTTGCAAAACAGAATGCTCAAAGCCGCAAAAAGAGTGGAAATGCGCACCCAGCAAGTGAACGCTCTAATGCCCACATCCAAAAGATATGATGTCGAAGACACTCTCGAGCGCGGGCGCGGAGCTATTCTTTCTACCAAATCGATTCGTATAGAACTGAACAAAGCCGGAGCTGGTGCGTTCAAAAATTATCTTGATGGAACATGTGCCCAATTGAGTTCAGCCATGAGCTCAGCTAAGTTCAGACTCTTAAATGAGACACCATCGGGCAAAGCTGATTTGAAATATACTCAAGCCTTGCTTGCTTCGATAGAAACAGACGTAAATAACGTTCTCAAAAAATATGGCATCGAGCCCACTATACAAGTGGAAGAAGATTCAAGTTCAGTTGTGGTATCAAATGTCGGCGGAAATATCGCCTTTTATTACGACGATCAGCTTGTCGTTCCCAAGCAAGTGCTTAGAAGCCACGGTGGAGTTTTTGAAGTGCGTGCAGTGGCGAAAGACGACGTCCAGCGTAAAATGGCTACTCTTGGTGGTGGCGATATCAAATGGATTGCCAAAAATCTCTCGCACTACCATTACAACGAAGTCGACCCCGAGTCGCAAGCCAAGCGTAAAGACGTTGAGTATTCGCTCAAGTCGGAAAAATATTTCTGGGTTCCTCAACAAAATACCTGGGAGCAATCTCTTAATCATATTCAGTGGACTAACAGCAATATCAAAAATCAAGGCTCCGAAAATAACGCAATCAGACTGACCGTTGCCCAACCTGGTATTCCAGTCAGATTTTCGGTCAGAGGGCAAACCTCCTGGGATGCAAGGGTGAGTGAAGAGTCCTCGGGCGATAGTCGCACTGTGGTTGATCCACCTCATTGCGATGGATATATTGAATTCAGTTTTAATAAACCTAAAAAATAGACTCGGTTACTTGTATTAGTCAGTTACAGGCCATTAACAAGGTGAGCTAGAAATAGGCTGGGCTCTGAATTAATGTGCCGAGCTATAGGCGAGCTATAGAAGGCATATCTTTTGATGTGAAAATAAGACCGGTTTAATAAGGAGGGCTTCCAATCCTCACTTATAATTCGCTTGGATACTTAGTGGTGGTTGTCTTTTGGCTCCTTTAACGCTTCAAAGAAATCAAGTTCAAGTTCACGAAGAAGACGAAGAATTTCAAGAACAAGAAACAAGATCTGACCTGCAGGAATTGAAAATTACTGCTCAGGTTATTGGATATCACGCACTTAAATTTATGTTGCCTGTAATTGCAGTCAGTGTCACACTTGCCTGCGGATTTACTCTGAGTTTTTGGGCTTTGAATCAGCTCAATAAATTGCCCATTCAAGCTTTTCCTGCAAGCAGCGCAGCCGTGGATAAAAACAATTTAGATTCAAGCAAAGACAAGCAAAAAGACATGGCACCAGCTGTGGTGCACCCGACGGCACCGAAAAAAACACGTAAAGTCAAAGCGCAAGTACCAAGCAAAGCACAACCAAGAAAATATCCTCAAAGACGAACAACCTATCAAGATCCTTGGGCTGAATACTATTACTATGAGCCTAGTCATCCACGCGGTGGAGAAATTATCCATTCAGATGGAATGGTTACCGAATATCGCTGGAATAAAAAGCACTAACCAAGATCAGTGAGTGCTTGAGTCAATCTTTTATATAATTCGGCTAGCCATTCGGGCTGTTCGTCCATTTTAATTTTGGGTTTGTCCTTTGCCAAGTTGCAGGGCGCAAGAATGACGTCTACATTTTCTATGCCTACATCACTTACAAGCACATAAATTTCTTCGATTGCATCATCGCCCATTGCCAGGCAACCAACCGATGCATTGCTTCCATGAATCATTATGTCGCCACCAAGTTTGGTGCGTTTTTCATTTTGTGCGTGCGCTTTGTCTTCTTGATTAGGATAATTTACTCGCAACGATAGATGATAAAGCGAGTTTGGATTGAAAGACTCTAATTTGTAAAAGCCCTCTGGCACCTGCCAGTCGCCTTCTTTTAGTTTTGGACCAGCTGTACCGCTTGCAGCAATAATTTCGTATGTGTGAATTACTTTTGCTTTGGATGTAGCGCTTTCCTGTGCGTAAATACGCAGTATTTTCTCTTCTTTCAGACCGACCAGATAAAGATGTTGGGGAGGGTAGGCAATGTCCTTTCTTTGACAGAATGACTTGAGAGCCGCCTCTACCTTGGGTTTATATTTTTCTATGGCGTCTGAATGAGTGATTCTAGGTTTAGCCAAAACTTTCTTCTTAAGTACAATAAAAGATCCGCCAAGGAGCAAAATTCCGATAAGCAAACTAATGTAAATCTTTGTCAGCATGCCAATATGTTACTATAAAAAGTCATGACGAATCATTTGAGCCTGCAAGAGAAATTTGCGCCTAACAGTATCTGTTATGGCTGCGGTCCAGCAAATAAAGATGGGCTGCAAATCAAAAGCTTTCCAAAAGAAGGCGAAGAAGGTGTGCTTTTGTGCCGCTTTGATGCCGAAGCTAAATACCAGGCTTTTCCAGGCATGTTGTATGGTGGACTGATTGCATGTCTGCTTGATTGTCATTGCAATTGGACAGCAGCCTGGCATTTAAAGAATCAGAACAATCTAGACCAGCCGCCTTGTACTGTCACTGCATCTTTGTCTGTCAAATATTTGCGTCCCACACCGTTTTCAGAAACAGTAGAAATGTCTGCCAGGGTGATCGACGCCAAAGAAGATCGTGCCACCATATCTGGTGAGCTGTCTGCCGGGGGCAAAGTTTGCGCTACTGCCGAAGGTTTGTTTGTTGCAGTTAAGCCAGGTCATCCAGCGTATCACCGCTGGTAGTCTTTGCCGTATGACCGCAGCAGATAATGAAACGCTTTCAAAAGCCGAACAACTGAAAGTGGAGATTACTCCTTTTAGTGCCTGGATGGTCGGGGTCGGTTGTTTAATTGGTTCGATGGCATGGCTTATCCATCCTGCGATGCTTGCACGCGGAGGCGTAATTGCTACTCTGCTTGCTTGGATTATTGCAGCCATAGTGACACTACCTCTGGCTCTTATATTGATGGAACTTTCATCGATGTTTCCAAGCGCAGGTGGACCTTACGTTTATAAGTACTATGCTCTAAAGCGCTTGATTCCTCATGAAGGTGAACTGGTTGGCTTTTTATGCGGCTGGCTTTTTTGGATTTCAAATACAGTTGGTCTTGCTTGCATTGCAAATGGAGTTTGCAATCTTGGCTCCTTGCTCTTGTATGGTGGAACTCAACTTTCACCTATTTGGTTTGGACCCATAGTGATAATCTGCTTTTTTTGTCTAATTACAGTGCTTAATTTATTACCCGCTGGAAAAGCAACCAGGCTCAATGATGTTTTTACTATAATCAAACTCTTGATGGCCATTGGTTTTGTTCTTTTGGTATTTCTAAAAGCTCAGCATCCAGTTCAAAATTTTCTTTTGAACGCAGACCTCAAGTCACTGAGTGTGGAATCGTTGACCAAAAAACTTGGCTCGATATCAATGCTGGCTCTGGCTGGTTATTCATTTATAGAGGCAACCGGCTGCATTTCTTTTGAAACAAAAGATGCACGTCATGCTGTGCCAAGAGCACTTATTTTGACATTGGCAACAGTTACTGTAATTTATATCGCTATTGCGCTTGCGATCTCTTCTGGCGCATCTTTGACCCTTTCGCCAGATGGTTCAACTGTGCTTGTAAATGGAACTAATCTTGAAGCCAATTGTTCTGGTATCACTTCTTTTTTGGCGGGAAGTGTGTATGGACAGTTATTTGTTTGGCTTGTAATACTTTCTATTTTCGCTTGCGGATTTGCAGCTGTAATGGGATTAGCCCGGGTCAGCTACTCCATGGCAATGACTAGATTATTTCCTGCCCAGTTTGCAAAGCTCGACCCAAAAACCGGTGTTCCGCGTTTTGCCCTCAATTTTCAGTTAATCTGTTTATTGATTATTGCGCTTGGTGCAAATTTGCTTACGAAAACTGGTGCTATTTCTGATGCCTATACTTTTTTGATTGAAACATTTGGCTTTATGTATGCATTTGTGGCAATATTTTATGGTATTTGCGTGGTCAGTTTGAGATACACAGATCCTCAGATGTTGCGCCCTTTCAAAATCGGAAAAAATGGCAATATGCTGGTTATTTGTCTTGCAATATTTGTTGTGGCAATCTGGGGGTATTCGGCTTTTTTTTGTGTAAACTGGAAGCACCAGGTCGCAGGTCTATTGGCTTGGCTTCTTGGTATACCAATTTTTAAATATTACAGGCGAAGCGAGGCTCAATGAATCCATTTCAGATCATTGCTACTCTGCGTAAATTCGGCAATTTTTTAGCTGGACTGTTTCCTGCACTTGCAGTTGTAGTCGATTGGCTTACAAGACCTTTGAAAGCTTTTGTCGCACTGCCTGCAGTGTCACCGCATTGGCAAAAATTAACTCAAAACAAAGTAGTTCAATCTATATGGAACGTAATTTCGCGATTTTATTGGCGCGATTATTCAAAGGACCGGCTTGATTTGTCAGAGGCACCGCCAGAAAGTCTGTCTGTGATGTTGCCTGTTTTCCGTCTGTGTGTGTTGCTGTGCTTGCTCGTTCCCATTTCGCAATTGCATTTTGGTGCATATGTCCCAATAGAAGCAACATCTGGTGCGACCGAAATTGCAGCAGTCTGGACGATAATCACCTGGATGGTGGCACTTTCAGCCGGGTGGTCTTCAATTCTTTCAGGTAGTGCGTTTTCAAATCGTATTGCATACGCTGCTCTTGCCTGTAGTGCTGTTTATATGCTGAGTATTTGTATTGTTACAAGTGAGCGCTCTTACTGGAACTGGGCACTGAGTGTTGCAATATTTTTTGGATATTTCGTAAACGAAAAACAAGTCAAACGGGACAGAGTAAAGGACTGGATAGTAAGTATTTTCTGTGCTTTGTCTATAGGCTGTATTACAGGAATTCAGCTGACTTGCACCACTCCTTTGAAGGCGCTTCTTGCACCACTTTTACCTTCGATATCTTACGAGCAAGTAGGTGTTGTAATCGGTTGTGTTCTAGGGTCAGTCATTGGACTTTCAATATGTTTGACAGCAAAAAAATGGAAATTGCCTATCGAACTTAGCAATTTGATGACAATCAATTTTTGTTCTATCGCTACCTTTTTTGCTGCAGCCACACTAAGAGGCGACCTATCCAAGCTAGGCTCTCAAATGTTTTCATCGTTGAAACTATTCAACGGATACTTGTGGCCAGTCTGGTACTTTCTGGGCGTTGGTATTGTATTTAAATTAATTGGCTCTAGCAAAGTAGTATCGAATTCAATCAAGAATTTGATTGGACCCAAATTGCTCACGCCAGTTTTGCTGGTTATATTGACGGCACTGTGTTTGGTGCTTGGAAGCGAGCCTGTTGTGCGCTTACTTGGCACACAACCAAGTCTTGCATCTAATATTTTAGGACCGGTCTTCTTTCCTATTTATTTAAACACTGCTCCATACATCTGGCGCGACCCGCTTACGACTATTGCTGTTCACTGGTTTTCGTGGGTTCTTTTGTTCGACGTGCTTGTTGTAAGCGTTTTATTGATCGTGAAAAAGCTCAATAACGATTCGATGGCGCGTTTGTTTTATTTAAATTGTCTTTCGGCTTTACTCATTTGGGAATATATCTTTCAACTAGCATCTTTTGCCCGGACACCAAAGCACTCTATTTTTGCACTCTTAATTTTTTCGCTCTGGCTATTATGGTTGATGCACACAGTAGGCTGGTCGATGAGTCTCAAATCGTCGCCACTTTGGCCTGCAATTGGCCGTTTGCCTATTTATGGCGGCATTATGACTTTTTGCTTTCTTGAAATTTTCGCGCGCTCAGCTCTTAAGGATTTCAATGTCACAAACGAACTATTTCTTGCTTTGTTTCGCGGTGTCATAGATATTGGTCTTCCCTATTTCTTTTACTTATATGCTCTGGCGCGTCTTGGCAAATTGCCTCTGCATTTGAGCAGTTTGTTCACTGCATTTTGTCTGGGAGGACTTTTCTCTTTTCCTATAAACGTACTAGACAAATTTGCAGCAGGCGGATCTATAGAAGGATTGAAAAAGATTGCTCTTGAGCAATATCAACTATTTCAAGCCAAAGGCTCTATAAATCTCGATATGGAACTGCCGGAATGGTGGCTTTTGGGGCGAGCAATATTGTTTGTCGGTGTGCTCACTGCGCTTGCATTTGTAGCTCATCGTAAAAATGAAGATCCAAATGCACGTCATAGCGCCAAAGTTTTCTCGCTGGTAGCATTTGCAAGCGGAATGGCTTCTTTTTCCAGGTCATTTGTTGATTTGCCCATTCCTATGAACTGGCATGTTTTTATAGGTCCAACCAGACAAGATTTGTTTTTTAGTGCCGGGCTAGTTTACTTCTATTTCGCTCTCTGGCTTCCTGCCTTGATTCTGGGGCTTGGACTTTTGTCGGATAGATTGCGTAAGCGACCTTACTTTATTTGTCTGATGGCTATTGCTGCTTCTTTTAATTTTGCTATTTCCTATCTTTATCAAAATCATGAGTCCTTGCTGCGCGCGTCAGGACTGATTTATTCTGGCATTGTAATTTTGCTTGCAATATTTGTTTTGTTAGTTTCGTATTGCATTTCTGAGATGGCAGCTTTCAAGGAGCCAAGTCAGAAGTCAAAAACTCAACCACTTTTATCTGAGCGCTCGGTTTACACTTTGCTTACTGTAATTATTCTTGCTCTTTCTGGACTGGCTATTTATCAGGTGTCCAGTATTCAGTCTGTAAAGTTGCAGGTGCAAGCATTCAAACATCCAGTCGTGGTACCGACCGATTGGAAATTGGTGCAATCAGCGCCTGACGCCGATCCTCGCAGAGTAAGCTTTACTTTCAAAGATAGTCAGGGGCTTGATTCGCAAGTCTTTATGGGCACACTAGACTCTAACCCTGCAGGTACGCGAGCTTTACTAAAAGACCTTTTATTGAAAGCAAGCGCCTCGTTGCAAAATATGCAGTTACTAAAAGTTGAAAACTGGGATCGAATGTATCCAGATGCGTTGGTTTGTTATTACATGTTTGAAAAAAACATTCCCGGAAACGCAAATGTACTTACGCTTGAAGGATTCACAATCCTTGTGCCTAAGGCAAATAATCAAACTGAATTCTATACAATAATTACCAGTCCAACTGATATGGAACGCCTGCAGTGGCGGCTTGCAATGGTTGTTGAGTCTTTGCCCGATAGAATGGGAAAAATTCCTGGAGCAAACTAAGTCATGTCGTTTGAATTGTTTTGATTAACTTGTGAATTAGACTCATCCTGACTGAAAGGCTTGTTTTGTCCGCCTATCATACGTGAGCGCAATCCTTTTACTTCTTCGAAAATTTTTTTTGCTAAATCGTTTCGGCCATGATTTATAAAAAAGCTCGCTAGCCATTCGAGCTCTCTTATAGGTTGTGAATTTAGTCTATCTTTGGGATCCATAATCAAACTGTTCCAATCAACTTATAACTGAATCTTTTTATCCATTCGTTTTATAGCAAACAGACACAAATCGATGCCGGATTTAATAGACCAATTACTGATCGGGACACGACTTGTTGCTTAAAAGGCTATAAATTAACTCAACGTGAACTCGCTGGATTCGCAATAAAACTAATAGAACTAAATGTAAAACAAGCTCTGCAAGGAGTCTTAACTATGGCAGACAAAAGAAAAATACAACACCAGAAGCTAATTATTGAGTGTTTAGGAAAAGCCGTGGCTCAGCGCCGGAAACGACTGGGTATGTCGCAAGAAGAGCTTGCAGAAAGCTCTGGAGTCGACCGAGCTTTCATAAGTAAAATCGAGCGAGGTAGACGTAACCCCAGTTTCGCCCTGATTTCGCATATATCTCATGGTCTACATATGCGTTTTTCGCGTTTGGTGGCAAATTGTGAAGAATGCGCTAAAGAAAATCGCAAAACTGGCTAGCTCAAGGTGACCGATTCTTCCTTGAATTGGAGATTTTACACGCAGATCTGACTGCTCGCATTGGCAAGTTGACTGCGAGCTTGTGCAAGTGCAGCTGATTGAACGCTGCTTCGCGCTGAATTAATATCAGGTTTGAGAGTCTTATCTATAATATTGATCTATAGAGGAGGGCGCGAGATGCCGCTAACTTTGACTATTCAAGACAAAAATGTCGGTGGTGGAATCGGCAACGAATTTTCATTGAAAATTTTGAAAGATCGTCTCACTCTGAGAGAACTAATTCGAGCTCGCGTTTATCAAGAAGTAAAAGATTACAATCAGGCGAAGGCGAATAAATCTGCGAAAGCATCGCAAAGCCTTGTGAATCCAGATCCAAAACGGGATTCTATGGAAGTCGATTTAGATCGTCAGGTAGAAATTGCTTTCAAAGCTTTTGAAACAAATCAAATAATAGTTTTGTTCAATGATAAGCAGGTCGACTCTTTGGATGAGCAAATCGATCTGACTGATGATTCTGTGGTTTCATTTTTGAAATTAACCCAATTAGTTGGAGGTTGAAGCTTGGCTTTAGAACAGCTCAAAGCTTTTTCTCAGGGAATTTCGCAGGATAAATTAGGTCCAGTAGAAACGATCGGGCTGGATAATTTTGCATTGCTCAAATCATCAGAGTTGAAAGATGAACACGAGGTTGTAAGCAAGTTGATAAAGGCTGCAAAGCCGGAAATAGATTATGCGGGGATCAAAAATTTTAGTGCGTTTGCGCGTGCTGTTCACGCTGTCAGCAATTTGATAGGAATAAGTAAGGAGCTGGAATCGAAGAAAGACTTTGAATTGTTGATACTTGAATCTGACCAGCCAAAACGAACAAATTTCTATCTCGCATTTCTTGAACGGATTTCGTGGTACGAGTTAAGGCTTTTCTCCTGTTCAACCGATCGATATGAAGGCGATTATTTTTTCAGGGACGGGTGTGCAACCAAATACTTGCTCAAGCTAATTAAAGCTGGAGTTAATATGAATGTCGTCGCTAAGCCGACTTTCGAATGGATCGCGATTCATCGCTATTTCTATTATGTCGGCAATCATACTGAAAAATTTATAGATCTCTTCTTTCCAACTTTGCTGAGTAATCCGCTTTTGGATGAGTTGAAATCCGTACTCATAACGATTCGCTCAACACTTTATGATGAGTCGCATTCTTTGCCTACCGTAGAGAGAATGATTCAAAAAGTGGATGAATTATTGGGAGAAGGAGTGTGGCAAGAAGTTTTTCCTGTGGAAGTTTGGGCAGAGTCGGCAACAAAAGAATATTTCGAGATGCCACAATCAGAGAAAGACCTTTGGCTTCAAATATTTAAGATGTGCAGAAAAGTCAATACTTCAAAGCCAACAAAGAAGTGGCTAAAAGAAGGCCAGAGGTTAATCGATACAATTGGTGTTAAAGAATTTCGTCAGAGGGTGTTGAATTGGTTCATACTTTTTGAGGAGGGCAGCAGTTCTAGTTTGCTTGCCATGCGTGATCAGTCGGCTGGCAGCAGTAGACTGATTGTTAATGAAACAAATTCAAGAGTCATTAGAGGACTGGTTTTTCTATGTATTCATGTCATGAATGAAGATACTGTGAAAGCGGTTGGTAGGCTGGCTCTTTCGGCATACCGTAAAATTCCAAATGTTGGCGCGCGTTCGATGAAAATCGGAAACGCTGCAGTTTATACTTTGAGTCAAGTAGCATCGAATGATGCAGTGGCTCAACTGGCAATTCTTGATTCGAAGTTGAGAGGAATGAGTATACTAAAAGGTATTGAGAAAGCTCAGAATTTGGCGGCTGTGAAGGCGGGCGTTTCTCCATCTGAAATTGAAGAAATGTCCGTTCCTAACTTTGGTCTGGAGCGCGGAAAGTTAGAAACAAAACTTGGTGAATTTACCATCGAAGTCTTGGTAAATGGCTTGAAGGCTATTGTTCACTATAAAAATGAAGCCGGCAGAGAAATAAAATCGGTTCCGACAGTTTTAAAACAAGACTTTGCTGCTGAATTGAAAGCAATCAAAAACAATGTCAAAGATATCGAATCAATGTTATCGGCTCAGATTACTCGTATCGAGCAACTTTTTTTAGAGAATAAGAACTGGAGTTATAAAATTTGGCGTGAAAGATATTTAGAGCACGCACTCGTCGGTACAATAGCAACGCGTTTAATTTGGAATTTTAATAGCGGTGACAAACAAAATTCAGGCATTTTTCACAATGGGCAAATAATCGACTCTGAAGGCAAGGAATTGCTATGGTTAGACGATACTACAATTGTGAGTATTTGGCATCCAGTTCTTGAGTCACCGCAGATAGTGAGTCAATGGAGAGATTTGATTGTAGGGAATCAGATTCGTCAGCCATTCAAGCAGGCTCATCGAGAAATTTATTTAGTTACGGATGCCGAACGAATAACCAACATTTATTCGAATAGATTTGCAGCTCATATCCTCAAACAAAATCAGTTCAAGGCCCTCACTGAGGCGCGTAAATGGAAAAGTATATATCGCCTTCAGGGGGTTGACCAGGGCAGTGAGCCGGCCCACAAGTTTATTGCTTCTTACGCAATAAGAGCGGAATTTTTTGTTGAGGGCGTTGATGATTATTCAAATGAATACGGTGCATATCGCTATTTGGCAACAGACCAAGTTCGTTTTTACAATGCTAGTGCTGAAGTTATCCCGATAGCCGACGTGCCTGCAGTCGTTTTTAGCGAAGTCATGCGTGATATTGATTTATTTGTTGGAGTGACAAGTATCGGAAACGATCCTGACTGGCTTGATGGTGGCGCCGATAACCAACGCTTCAATCATTATTGGAACGATTATGCCTTTGGTGAGCTCAACGTTAGCGCTAAGTTTAGAAAAGCAGCGCTTGAAATGATTATTCCAAAAATGAGAATTGCGGATAAGTGCACTTTTACCGAAAAATATCTGATAGTAAAAGGAAGTTTGCGCACTTATAAAATCCATTTTGGTTCAGGCAACATTCTGATGGATCCGGGCGACCAGTACTTGTGCATAGTTCCTAAGCCTCAAAAATTAAGTGAGCAGGTATTTTTACCTTTTGAAGGCGATATGAGGCTTTCTGTCATACTGAGCAAAGCAATAATGCTTGCGGATGATAAGAATATAAGTGACCCGACTATTACTGGACAAATTGGTAAGTAAACTGATTTGACCAAGAATGCTCAAATCTCAATCTTGATTTTTGCCATTTCTTTAGTGACGCGCACCTCGCCAGATGCAGTCTTTTCGCGTACTAGCAGTTTTTGAGCAATATGGTCCATCATGTTTTCGATGCGTATATAACCGACCATTTTGCGCGACTCCAAATCTTCCACCACCGGTACCACTTTAAAGCCATGCTCGCGCATAGTCATGATCGCAAGAGCAGCAGTATCAGATACGGTGACAGCAATTGGATTTTGTACCATTATATCTTTGGCACAGATATTCATTTCGGCACCTTCAGGTAGCGCTGCTGCTACTTCTATTGAGCGCAACAAATCTGAGCGTGTAATCATACCAATTAAGCGACCATCGTCATCTGTTACCGGTAAGAAATCTAGTCTTCCTGCGTTCAATTTGTGTATTGCATCAACCACGTGATGATTTGCATTTAGTGGAACTTCTTTTAGCGGTTGAATCAAAGTCTGTAGAGGAATATGTTCTAGAACCTCACGCACTTCATGAAGACTTTTCCATATATTGGTGCGACGGTTCATCGCTTTTAAAACTGCTTCTTTCAAAGGACTTAGCGAGGTTGAAATTTGATTGAATACGTTAGAGCCCATCACAGTTACTTCAAGATCTGTTCTTGCCCGAACGGTCGCTGAGCGTGGACGGTCGTCTAGAAGGGCTCCTTCGCCAAAAAAGTCTCCCGGTCCGAGCACTGCAATCAAGTCTTCACCTTCACCATTCATTTTTTTGCGAGCAACTTCGGCTTCGCCTCGCTCAATTACAAAAAATTCTGTGCCTGCTTCACCTTCTTCGATTACCGGGTCGCCAGCAGAGTAAAATGCGCGCCAGATGCGCTTGGATCTATCTGCTTTCATGTGAGCCAATGTGCGAGGAAAGACAAGGTCGCATGCCCACTCTAACCCCACTTTTACAATTTGAAAAACCGAAGGTAGTTTCATCAAGTAAACGCCACGCCAGATAAACCAGGCAATAAACCCCGAGAGACGAACGCCCATAATGTCGGCTACAGCATCGTAACCTCCTATCGCGCACATTGAGCCCATCATTTTGTAGTGGAATGGTTTGGTTTCGCGCTTTTCAATGGTAGCAATGATATTGTCCGCTACTTGTGTCGCTTGACGCTCAGCAAACTGAGCGACAGTGGGACAAATTTTTCCATCGAGTGCATTGACTATTGCTGCGCAATCACCAATTGCCCAGACATTTTCATATCCTGGAATGGACATATCGGAATTGGTGCAAATGCGACCGCGCTCTTTTTTGAGATTCAGTTTTTGAATCATTGGGTGAGGACTTGTACCGATAGTACATACAATGGTGGCACCATGTACATAACGTTTGTCTTTAAGAGTAATTCCAAGCGGTGTTGCTCGGCTTGCCATCGCATTTAACAAAATACGAACCCCGGCTTTGCTCATTCGGTCTTGTGCAAATTTTCTAAGCGAAGTATCTAGCTCGGGAAGAATCTGGTCGCGCGAATGTACGATGGTGACTGAAATATCTTCTTCTTCGATATGACTGAAAAATTTGCGACTGCGACGTACGAGGTCGTTAATTTCTCCAGCGACTTCGACTCCTGAAAAACCTGCACCAACAATAACAAAGGATAGATGCCATTTTTTCTGTTCTGGGTCATCGCATACTTCCGCTTTCTCCATTTGTTCCATGATATGAGCTTGCAGCGCAAGAGCATCGCCCACTGTTTTAAATGAAAAAGCGTGGTCGTTCATGCCTGGAATGGCAGAAAGGTCGACTTTGTTGCCTGCAGCGATGACCAGATAGTCGAAACTCATTCTGCGTCTGGTTTCGTCGTAGGCCTCGTACTCGATGCATCGTGTTTCCAGGTCGATAGAAAGTACACACTCAGTCCTGCACCAGACGTCTTTCAACATTTGGCGCAATGGCGCTGAAACGTCTTTAGGCTGGAGAGTTCCGCCTGCTACCCCTGCTAGAAGCGGATGGAAAACCATGTGATTTTCTTGATTGAAAAGCACAATCTCGTATTGCTTTTGAGGCAAGGCTTTGCGAAGTTTACGGGCGCATTTTACGCCAGCAAAACCGCCTCCAATGATTAATATTCTTGGGTTCGCCATAGTTGTTGCATTGTAGCCGATTTAGTCAAGAAAACTCGAAATTCTAATTGATTTGCGGCTGTAAAGCGCCCATCAGACATTGCTTTTTGCATCGATTTTGGCGCTCCATGCTACGTTGCATGATGTGGAGCGCAATCGAGAATATTTTTGGGAGGTTTTAAGATGACATCATTTCTAATACGGTTAGTTTTGCTGGCACTTGCCTTTCATTTTATTTTGCCGATGATTGGTGGAATTGAAGTTAGGGGCGGATTCATGACTTCTATCGGTCTTGCGCTTGTGTTCAGTATTCTGGGTGTAGTGGTGACCTGGTTGGCCGCTGCTATCACTGCAGTTGTTGCTGTAGGAACCCTTGGTATGGGACTTTTGATTCTCATACCCCTTTGGATATTGGGATTTTGGTTATTGCCAGCTTACACGCTGCTTTTGACTTCAAGTGTAATGCCGGCTGCTTTGAGCGTAACTGGCTGGTGGCCTGCAATTTGGGGCGGCTTGATTACACTTGTAATTGGCGTCGCCACTGATAGCACCGACCGCTATGTCAGACAGCCAGCATAATATAACCAAAATTGCATAAGGTTCTCCCTCCCAGGAGAGGAAGGCTGCATTCGAGAAGTTCCTCATAGCTTCAGGGTGCAGCCCCTTATTTTCAATGCTTTTCTAATTTACTTGAGCTAATTTGCACGGCAGTTTTATGGTGAAAATGGTGCCTTTTCCTGACTGACTCTCGCAATGAATTCGACCTGAATGCGCTTCGATTATTTGACGGCAGACATATAGGCCAAGCCCTGTTCCAAGCGAAAAGTCTTTCACTTTTCCAGTTTGATAAAAACGTTGGAATAAATATTTTTGTGCCACCTCTGATATTCCCATGCCGTTGTCTTCGACTGTAATAAGGGCGGCGCCGTCAACGTCAGTTTTCACTCCTACTTTGACTTTGCCACCATCTTGAGTGAATTTTATAGAATTACCAATTATATTGAAGAGCACTCGTTTTATAGCCAGTACATCGCCTCGTACTTTGATGCTTTCTTCTAAAATAGCGCTTTCTAATTCGAGATTCTTTAGTGCCGCAAGTGGTATCAAATCTAGGGTGGATTTTTGTACGAGACTACCTAAGTCTAAATCTTCATACTGAAATTGGGGAGCGTTAACATCGTATCGATAGATTTCAAGCAAGTTCATTAGCAAGTGCATGACCGATTCATTACTACGCTTAAGTATATTGGTTACTTCTTGCAGGCGCGGATCTATTTCGCCAAAATGTTTTTCCAAAATATATTGATAAAGTCGATCGGTTGAAATAAGCGGATTCTTCACATCGTGTACAAGTGTCGCCATAAAATCGTCGCGTTGCTGAATTAGTCTAGAGCGTTCTATTGCATAGCGAATGGCGCGTGAGAGCGAGCGTCCATCAAGTTCACCCTTTTCCAGATAATCTTGTGCACCCTCTTGCAGCGCCTGAATGGCAATGCTTTCGTCATCGTTGCCGGTCATGATAATTAAGGGATGAAGTGGTGTCATCCGGTGTATTCGTCTAAAAGTTTCGATACCCGAGCTGTCAGGCAAAGTTAGATCGCACAAAATCACATCGAAAGGTCTATTGCTAAGCAGCTCTATTCCTTCGGATACATTTTGTGCGCGTGACAAAATGAATTTGAATGAAGCTTTATGCTTCAAAAGAGATCCGATGGCATGGCAGAACATGTCATCATCTTCAATGAGTAATATGTTGAGCTCTTGCGATCCCATTTTCTTTGCAAAGTAAAAGATTCTGGTTTTAGCCAGAATTGAATAGAAACAATTACGAAATGACCCAATATAAATCCATTTAAACCTATGCTGCTGTTTTAGGCAAGGCTCATGACACATAAATCAGTCACGCTGACTATATCTTTAGTTTAAGTAGCTTTTCAGCTCAAGGGCGTTAGGGTTTTTCTTCAGTTTCTTGATTGCGGTGAGCTCCATTTTTCTGATTCGTTCTCGACTTACTTTTAGCGATTTTGCAATCTCTTCAAGAGTGGCAGGCTTATTGCCATCCAGACCAAATCTGCGAACTAGAACTTCTTGTTCTCTTTCGTTTAGTTCGTTCAAAACTCGTTTGAGATCACTGATTAGTAGTGATTGCGCGGTAGTCGTGTCCGGATCTTTACTGTAGGGATCGGCAAGCAGATCTGAAATAGTCGTATCCTGGCTGTCTTTAACTGGCGCGTCGAGTGACATCATCGATGCATTCGCTGCTGCCATTGCATGTTCGATTTTGTCGATAGCAATGAGAGTATCACGCGAAATTTCATCAAGACTCGGTGCGCGCCCAAGCTTAATCCACAATTGATTTATAGACTTGCGCAATTTGCTATGTGTCTCGGTAATATGCACCGGGATGCGGATGATACGAGCTTTGTCTGCGATTGCTCGCATTATTGCTTGTCTTATCCACCAGGTAGCATAAGTCGAAAAACGACATCCCTGACCAGAGTCGAATTTTTCCACAGCTCGCATGAGACCTAGACTTCCTTCCTGGATAAGGTCCAAGAAAGTGAGTCCGCGTCCACGATATTTTTTCGCCACACTTACGACCAGACGTAGATTGCACTGTATCAAACGCCGCCTGGCAATTGGATCACCGCTAACAATTTTGCGCGCGAGATCTATTTCTTCTTTAGCTGAAAGTAGTTTGTGTCGTCCAATGTCTTTTAGATACTTGCGTAAAATATCGGCTTCATCGTCTGCGCCGGCAAAAGCGCGCGCACCAGTTTCTGCCGATGCTCCTTCGCTTTCTTGCAAGGACATCGAATCTTCGAACAAACTTCCATCTACGACAGGAAAAACTGCCGCATCAATACGCACTTCTTTTTTCATTGCCCGAAACCAACCAATACCTATAACTATCATTCCCGGGCGCTCATGTAACTTTGCGCTTAATGAAGATTCGTAATGGCTAGTAATATCTAGTATTAGATACGGTGACTTACTGTTTGTTTAAAAGTGTCGTTACTTCAACCAGGCGTTTGGAGATACGCTCTACCTCTGCCAGTTGCTTGGCGTCTTTTAAATTGCCATCTGAATCGAATGCTTCTTGTGCCATTGGAATTGATAATTGATCCGGAATACAAATTACTCCAATTGATTCAAGAATTGCTCTCACGGTTACAAGACCGCGCATTCCACCGAGCTTTCCGGGAGAGGTGGCAAATAAGCCAACCACTTTGCCTTTAAAACACTCTAGATTTTTTTCTCCTTCAAGTGGTCTAGAAGCCCAATCGATGGTGTTTTTCAATACAGGTGTTATAGACGAGTTATATTCTGGACAGGAAAAAATGAATCCTTGATGTTCCTTCATCAGCGTTTTCAATTTTTTTGCGTTTTGGGGAATACCATCGCTAGCTTCTATATCTCCATCGTAAATGGGCATTGAGTAATCTTTCAAATCAACATATGTAACTGAGGCTCCTGCCGCTTCTGCTTTCGCGGCGGCTATTTTGACCAGTTTTTTGTTGAATGAATCTTTGCGCAGACTTCCAGCAAAGCAAAGTATTTTTACAGTCACGGCTATCTCCTGGCTTTGAATAATCTTGGCTCTAAGATTTAGCACATGCAATATCTACTTGGCTTCGCTATCTCCTTCGTCAGGCGGTAGTTCTATTGCTCCAGTAAAGCCAGGGAGTTTGAAGTCGGAGGCTTTTACAGACTGAACAAAGGATTTGAAATCTTCATTTTGGGCTTCTTTTTCTTTTGATCCGCCAATTAGAAAATTGGCTTTTTCCAAAACAGTCGGATTCACTTTTACGCCAAGACCTAAAAGTGCTGCAATAGCTATAGCGTCGGAGGGACGAGAGTCTAGCTGAATGGGTGCCCTGAAGTCATTTTGACTCTGGTTTTGTATTACCGGGGTCAAAGTTATTTGCGCCTTGAAAATATTTGAATCCAATTCGTTTACAACTACTTCAGTTACTTTGTAGCCAGTCTGGCAAATAGCATTGAGAAGTAAGTCATGAGTCAGTGGGCGCTTAGAGCTTGTGTTATTGAGTGCCAGGCTGATTGCTTTTGCCTCGGTTATTCCAACCCAAACCGGAAGGGCAATTTTTCTATCCTGATCGCTCAAAACCACAACTGTTTCGCCTGATTTTCGGTCAAAAACAACTGTATCCACATGCATTTCTATCATTTATGGTGCGAGTCTTTCCCGCCTTAGTTATGTATTTATTTGAAATGTCCAAATAACGCCATTAGAGCGCTTGCAGGCACTAGCCGGCAATGCGTCTATTTGCATCATAACAACTTTAATTTGGGGCTGCTTGGCTAGTGCCATGCTTAAAAGTTATGACTTCGTTAAACCGTTCAATCTTAAAATCCAAGAATGCTGTATATTGAGTGTTCGCCAAAAGAAAGAGTCGGTTAGAGCCGGGAGGTCGCAGTCTGTAATGAGCAAGATTACTGTTTATGAAAAACCTACTTGTTCCAAGTGTCGCGAAGTCGACAAAATTTTGAAAGAAGCAGGTGCCGACTACGAGAAAATAAACTATTACACAAAGCCACTTTCAGCCAAAAAGTTGAAAGAGCTGCTTGCAAAAATGGACATGCCCGCAAAAGAACTCTTGCGCAAAACTGAAGCCGTATATAAAGAACTTGAGTTATCCAAAAAAGATTTGAGCGACAAGGAATATATTGAGCTCATGGTAGAGCATCCCGATTTGATTCAGCGTCCCATTGTGGAAAAGGGCGACCGGGCAGTTCTTGGAAGACCAGTCGAAAATATTCGACCGTTGCTTAAAAAGTAAACTGCAACTAGATGTAGTATTAATTTTTCGCCGTTTGAGGAAAGGCTTGTGAGCGAATTACTTTCAAAACAGGATTTTGCTTTAGAAGCCGTTCAGGCTTTGATCAAAAGCGGTGTCGAACAATCTAACATTTATCTCGATTTGCTTTCT
This sequence comes from uncultured Candidatus Obscuribacterales bacterium, assembly GCA_964572515.1. GTDB lineage: Bacteria > Cyanobacteriota > Vampirovibrionia > Obscuribacterales > Obscuribacteraceae > Aved-18. Next base: position 829,363 of record CAZNEW010000001.1, read on the forward strand.
TTCACTATTCAAATAAAGGGTGGAAGAGGGGAAGTACTCACTTCTATGACACTCTCACCATTCTATAGGCTTTATGAAAGTAGACCCGATAACAAAGACAATCTGCTGGCCGAAATTGTAGATACAAGAAGTGCTGTGAATATCCCGGCATCTTTTGAAGAAGCGAAACCGCAATTAAGACCGGTGGTTCGCATCAAGTGGTTTTATCCAAAAGAAGATTTTCCTCAAATTGAAATTGGCGAACATCTTTGTGTCGTGCTTGGAATTGATTCACCGACAACTATTTTGTACTGCGACAATTATATTTTGAGTCGATGGGACTGCAAATTCGAAGATGCAATCGATTATGCCATTGAAGAATTAGGTAAGAACACACAGTTTGAATTCGATACTTCAAGAAGCAATAGCGATAAAGACGACGTTTGTCACTTTTTTACAGTCTCAGACGACTACGCTGCTTCAAGAGTCGTTTTTAGTGGAATACTGGAGTCGCTTCCAGTCAAAGGCGATACGCTTGTTGTGGTGCCAAGCAAAGGTTATGTAATGGTGACCGGCACCATGGGTGAATTTGGATTGTCACACACAATAAATGCAGTTGGCGAGTTGCATGAAAAGCCCGATGCACTCGCGCCTCACTTTATGCTTCTAAAAGACGGTAGGTATTATCCATTCGAATTCGATCCCGAACATCAATTTTTCAAAGAAACGAGTATTCTGGAAAACGAATTTATGGAACAGCTTTATTACGCTCAAAAAGAACAATTGAACTCATCCTTTGAAGGTGTGATAGGTAAACACAAATTGCTTGATTTTGTGAGCAACAAAAAAGAGTATTCACTTTGTGTTATCGAACCAGATGATATTCCAGCCTCGATTCCTGCTGCAAACGTGATTGTGTTTACTCATAATGAAGAAATGCTAGCTGCAGCGCCGCTTTTTCACGTTCTAAATCTGATGGGCGATGCGATAAAACCGCTCAACTTGTATCCAGAAAGGTTTGAGTTGAACAGATTTCCGACCGAAGAAGAACTAGACCAAATTTCAAGAGTGGAAGAATTCTATTCGCAAGAACAAGGCGAAGGCTGAAGAAGTACACTACAGCCTTCGCCTAGTTAAAGATAATAACTTTGCGTCCGGGATCGATTGTATATTTCAGACCCTCTAAAAAGGTCTGCCCAAGAAGAGGTTTGGGAAAGGGTGTATTCATAAGTACGTGACAAGTTACGTTTTTCTTTTCAACCGATCCCAGTTTGACGCTATCTAGAGTGAACATATAAGCGTCGCGCTTACCGCCGACTCCACCGCCCTGCCCTTGGAAGGATTCTACAGGACGATTGATACCACAAGCTGCAAGGTGTCTGTCTGCAAAAGCGACTGAGCCAGCTCCAGTGTCAAAGATCATTTCGCATTCGCGTCCATTTATTTTGGCAGTAACGATGATGCTATTGCCTTCGTAATAGAAGGGGACTTCATTGTCAGCCAGTCTTTGACGGCTTTTAGCGCGTGCTTGGGTCTTGTCTGTTTTTTCGTTTGGTCTTGAAGCCAATTTTTTGAAACTGATTTTTTGTCCGTTATCATCAATTTCATAAATAAAGTCTTTGTAGAAAGTCTGACCAAGCAAAGGCATTTCAGTTAGAGGATTATTGCTTGCATCTCCAAGTGCTCCGGAACCTTCTTGCACCGAAACTGGTATCGTACGTTCAAGCTCTCCCACTCTTATTGTTAGTAATGCAACTCTGTAATTGACTTCGCCGCCAACCCCCATTGCCCTGCCAGTGTATTTGGTATATTTGGGCTTTACTCCAAGCAGCGCTAGCCATCGTTCTGTTACGTGTGTGCTGGAAGCTCCAGTGTCGAAAATCATTTGCGCGGGTACACCATTGACGGTGGTAGGCACCACTAAATGTCCTTTTGCAATATTTGTGCGAAAAAACTTGACGCTGGCTTCTTGCGGCAGTTTTAAATAGTCTTGTTCTTGTTGAACTGCAATTCCATCCATTGCTTCTGCATATTTTTTTGCAATTACTGGATCTATCTTGATCAGGACTTTCAGTGAATTGCGTGAAGCTTCGGATTGAGGATATTTTCTAATAACCTGCTGATAGATGATTTTGGCGCGCTCGAGGTCTTTGCCATAGTGATAACACAAAGCCTCATAGTAAGTGGCGTTTGCCGCATTTTCACCAGCTGCTTGTGCTTTTTGAAATAAAGCAGCCGCCTTTTGATATTCTTTTTTCGCAAATAAATCTACGGCTTCAGAATAGTTGGATGCAAAAACCGGATTTGCACCAAAAAAACTTAGGCAAAAAAGACCAGTAAGACATAAATTTTTTGCATGAGATTTTAGCTCGGACAAAGATAAGACCCCTTAAAAGACATCCTTGTCCATATTATAAACTAGTTGGTTTGGCTCGATTTATCTCCAATTCGGTCCGGACGGTTACGCTGCCAGCCCAAAGCACAGCATGAATAGAGTCAACTGCAATTTTCCTGCCTCTTTTAGAGTGTAACCGGCAAGCTTCAATAACTCAGTTTGCTTTTTCATTTTTCAGTCCTCTTCCCCATTCTATTGGGCTTCTAGCATAAAATATTAAAAAGGGAGCGCTTGGGAACAAGGTAAGAACAAGAGCGTCTTTAAGACCTGCGGGTTTATTTTCGGAATAGAAATGAAAGTATTTGCTCATGCTTTTCTGACCTTCTCGGCCCTTGTAATGGGGCTTTCTAACCCTGCAAAGGCTGACGAATATTCAGATGGCGTGGGTCTTTTCAAGTCTGGAAGAATGGCTGAGGCTGCGCTGGTTTTAGAAAATGTAGTCAAGAAAGACCCTTCTGACCTCAAGGCGCGTTATCTTCTGGGCAATGCCTACGCAAGTCTCAAACAACGCCAAAAGGCAGTCGAGCAATATTCGTTTTGTGCAAATGCAGCACCTGGAACCAAAATGGAAGAATATTGTCTCAAGGCTCTGGGCATGCAGAATCTTAAAACTAATAGTTTGCCTTCGCTAAAGCATTCGGCACAGGATTTGCAGCTTGATACTGAGCGCAAACTGGATATTCAAGCAAAAGAGTATCAATCCAATTTAGAAAATCAAAGAAAGAACGAGCTAAAAGGCTTAGCCAGTCGACTCAATGCGCAAGCTGCCACGATAGACAAGCAAATGGCACTCGATATTGAAAATGTTCCTAAATACATTTATGTGGGGAACAAGCGTTATACAAATTCTGACTACAAGACAGATGTGGATCTCATAAAATTGGAGGCTGCCCGTAAATTAGAAGAGCTGACGGCCAGGCAAAAATTAGACTATCAAGCTCTAAACGAGCGGTTCGATAAAAGAATTGAAGAATACAAGGAAAGTCATCAGGGCATTCGTGACGCTTTGAAATCTGCCAAAGGCAACATGCAGCTCACTCCTCATGGCACCGACATGTATGTGCGCAATTATATGAATTTTGGTCAGGAAAAGGTTTGGGAGCCGCCTGCGTCGCTTCAGGCTCGACCGCTTACTTTACTCGATAAAATTCCCGCGTCTAGCAGGGCTGACAGAATTAGACAGTTGCGTCGTCAATTCCAAAATTGACACGGCTATCACTCACACAGCGATAAGATAGAAATCATTCCTCTATTCTACCCGTTTTAAAAGTAGAGCGTTTAATCTAAAATAGCGCAATGGAAGAGAATAAGTTTAATTTGAAAGAACATTATTTCACCGACGAAGAAATCGCTGAAATGATGAGCCCTGAGCTAGCCAAAAAGAAAGAGGAAGAGCGCCAGCACAAGCAGCGCATGCTCGACATTATGGCTGGTGAGTTCGGTGACAATACCGACACCTATAAATTGCGATACATGGTCGAGCACGATGAATGGTATCTACCGATTGCTCCCGATGGCGACCTTGAAATAATCAACGTAAAAAAGGGAGAGTTCGAAAGACTTTTCGCTGGCAAGAACAAAAAGACCGGCAAGAAAACAGACCGCGAAGGACAAGGTGGTCAGCTCCTACCAGTCTATCAGTCTGAATCGAAAATCAAAGGCAAATACAAGAAGGTGAATGGCAGAGAACTTGCCAGCATGCTGCCTGAAAATGTGTCTGGTCTTTTGGTCGATTGGATAGAAGATGATACTATTCGTGAACTTTCCAAAGACTATTTCGAGCATTTAGAAGCGCTTGTTGGTGCAGTCGAAGTAGAGCGAGTGCTTTGCGTTGATGGACCAGTTGATACCGCAAAACTAAGAGCCGCTCGATTTTTAGTCGCATATTATGGAGATAATCCTTATGTGAATTATGACCTTGCCTATGCTGCGACTCACAAGGACAATGATTATTTTTCCGAAGAAGCCACAGTTAAAGAGATGACTGGTGCACAAATATTTCAAGAGATATTGAAACGTGATTACCATGCTGGTCTAAAGATTGATTTGGGATCGATTTATAGTGCTATTTCGGTAGAATTGAAAAACGTTGTTCTGTCGCGAAATTTTATGTCGCGTGCTTTGATAGAAGATCGTTGTCACTGGCGTGCACCAGAATTGGTGGCGCGCAATCGAAAAGAATTTGAGTTGTGGCTTGATTTTGTCTTGTTTCCAAAAGAAAGAGAAATTTTCGAAGAATCGCTCAATGGCAAGAAACTTATTTATGCTGTTTCCAGAAAAGAAGACGATTTGTGGCATCCGCAAGAAACTTACAATATTACCTATGAAACACCCAGGATTGTAAAAACAGAGAAATTCGAATTGCTGGATCTTGCATCCAGCGAAGACGAAATCGCTCCTGGACCTAGTAAAATTCTTTGTCCAGGAAAACTGGCCGGTCGGTTGTTCTTTTCATTACCAGAGCGCGATCGAAGAGCATTTGTCTGGCGCCCTGGCTTTTCTCTGGGCTTTTGTCGCATACTGAGTGGTGCTGACATTGCTGTATCGAGGGAGCGTATAATTTATATCAATGAGTTGATTAAACTTATTCCAAGTGGCAAGTCGTGTATTCCTTTAGATGCCTGGCTTTCATATGATGGCGGCCAGTTCTTTTGTTTTAAGAAAGAACCGCTTCAGCTTGACTGGCTTAAGCAAGCGCTTGTTCAAGCTAAAAAAAACTGCAGTTTCATTGTGTTTTAGACTTTTTGTTAAGTCCGCTGAGTCCGAATTTTTCTTGACAAAACCTCAATTCAAACTCGTCAGGTTTGTAGTCGCTTGCTCGATATTCTGCGAGTCTTTTTTTAGCTGCTTCTTTATTGCCTTTTGCAAGTTCTAGAATGGCGAGGTGAAAGTTGGCTGCCTCACTTGTATCTTTTAATTTCAAGCACTTTTCAAAATCTGCCTGAGCATTGTCATATTCGCCCATTATGAGATAGATTGTTCCTCTGGTATCATAGGCGGCAAGGTTTTGTTTATCTAGCTTTGTCGCTTTTTGCACATCTTCTAGGGCTAGTTTCAAGCTCTCGGGATTATCGAAGTCATTCAACCTGAACCAGGCGCGGTTGTTGTAAACCATGCTGTGTCCAGCATCTATGCTGACAAGATTGTCTACATCGACCAAGCCTTCCTGATACCGCCCGAGGTGCATCAATGCTATCGAGCGATCGAATAACGCACCTTTGTGTTTTGGATCTTTTAAAAGAATGGTATCAAAATCTTTTTTTGCTTCTTCATATTTTTCAAGTTTCATCAATGCTTCGCCTCGCCCTTGTAAGGCAAACGGTTCGTCAGCAATTATTTTCAGCGCCAGATTGAACTTATCGATGGCCGGTAAGAACTGATCGTTTTGTGCTAACTTTGCTCCTTCCTGACGTAAAAGAAATTCATCGACAGTTGGATTTTTGTCCAGGCGCTTAACGTCGATAAAAGTTAAGGCTATGCAAACAGCTATTAGGGTCAGGCAAGCAATCGCTTTGTGGACTTTAAAAAGGGCTGCAGCAAGTATACCTGCAAAAAATCCGCCAATATGAGCTGCATTATCCATAGAGTTTGATTGAGAGCCTAGGATGAGGCTATAGGCAAGAAAAATCAAAAGCAACAACAGTTCGGAGCGTTTTAGTTTATTGGTATCAACATTTTTTTCATGCGAGAACCAAGAAACATAAATAAAAGCACCAAGCACTCCGCAGATGGAAGCTGATGCTCCAACCGAAGTTCGCAATGGGTCGAACAAAATACTTGCTAAACCACCTGTAATACCACTGATAAAATAAATTAATAGGTATGTTTTCTTGCCGAGTGTTGCTTCTGCCAGTGAACCACATTCTAAGAGGGCCCAAACGTTGAGCAAGAGATGAATCAAGTTCGAATGTAGAAAGCCAAAACTTAACAGGCGCCAGTACTCATTTTTCAAAATGGTAAGGGGTCCAAAGTTTGCGCCCATTTTCGTAAGCGCGTCTCCATTTACAGGAAAAAGAATTCCCGGTTCAAGATAAGGAAGCTCAAACAGAAAGCATGCGACGATAACCAGCGCAATGGCACAGGAGGCGCTTTTAAATTTAGACTGAAGCGTTTTCATCTGAAATTCTATTATAGGCATAATATATAATTGGGCAATGGACATTTTTTTCGCTAGCGAAATTAACTGGCTTCTGGGACGTGGTCCAGCACTGATGTCGCCTGGAGAAATCTGGAAATGGTAAATCTGCTTATGGCCAACGATACTGGTATTTGCTTACCTTTTGCCCTAGCATCGAGTTTCCGAAGTGATGGTCATGTCTGTTTGATACTATATACGGTGATAGTTTGCTAGAGCACGTTCCTGAATAGCTCAACGAAGGAATGGCTGATGCTGTATGTCAATCAGGAAGTTGGATACGCATTTGGTCGATTGATGGTGGAAAGGTTGCTGGCAGGTGATGTTCGACGAATCGCTCGTATAATCTCGGATTCAAAAGCGGCATAAAATTTTGAAACAGGAATCAAAAATGCGACTGGTCTAAGCGGCAAGGATGCATACGATGCCGTGGTTAAAAAATACTGGAAACGTTAGCTATTAATGTTTTGATTCGCGATAAAATATGGTTTGCGTATAAGGTATCTGAGATTGAGGTCTTCAACAAATGTCTCACAGTGCTGCCAGTCTTTTTCAGTTAGGCAAAGACACTACAAAATATCGTCATGTAACCAGCGACCATGTCTCACAGGTCGAATGGCAGGGCAAGAAAATGCTTATGGTCGAGCCGGAAGCTTTGACCAGAATAGCCAAGGAAGCGTTCCGCGACGTGTCTCACCTCTTGCGAACCTCGCATTTGGAGAACTTGAAAAGTATTCTCGATGACAAAGAAGCTTCTGACAACGACCGTTTTGTGGCTCTCGAGCTCTTGAAAAATGCAAGTATAGCTGCTGGTGGAACTTTGCCGATGTGTCAGGATACAGGTACGGCAATAATAGTCGCTCACAAGGGGGAGCGTGTTGTAACAGGAGCAGATGACGCTAGCGCACTAAGCGAAGGTGTGAAAAAAACTTATGGAGAAAGCAATCTGAGATACAGTCAGATGGCACCCTTAGACATGTACAAAGAGGTCAACACCGGCTCAAACCTGCCTGCTCAGATTGAGATTTATTCCGAGCCAGGTGATTCTTATGAGTTTTTATTCATCGCTAAAGGCGGTGGTTCAGCCAATAAATCATTTTTGTTGCAAGAAACGAAATCAGTACTCAATCCTGAAGGTTTGCGCAAATTGCTGTCAGACAAGATTGCTTCGCTTGGAACCTCGGCATGTCCTCCTTATCACCTGGCTATTGTCATCGGCGGTTTGTCTGCCGAGCTGACGCTTAAAACCGTAAAACTAGCTAGTTGTCACTATCTTGATAATCTGCCTACTGAAGGTGATAAGAGTGGTCGGGCTTTTCGCGATTTGCAAATGGAAAAAGAGGTGCTGGAAATTACACGTCAATTGGGTATTGGTGCCCAATTCGGTGGTAAGTACTTCTGTCACGATGTTCGCGTAGTGCGCTTGCCACGTCATGGTGCCAGCTTGCCAATTGGCATTGGTGTTTCGTGCTCTGCCGATAGACAACTTCTAGGTCGAATAGACAAAGATGGAATCTGGCTAGAGCAGCTGGATCAAGACCCGGCTCGTTTCTTGCCTGAAGTCGAAACTAACGATTTGAGCAAAGAGATTATTCATGTTGATCTATCCAAATCAATGGATGAGATTCGCAAATCGTTGGCTGGTAAGCCAGTTGGTACAAGGCTTATGTTAACCGGGACCTTGCTTGTAGCACGAGATATTGCTCATGCTAAATGGAAAGAAATAATTGAATCGGGCGCGCCTATGCCTGAATATATCAAGAAACATCCTATTTATTACGCTGGTCCTGCAAAAACTCCAGAAGGATATGCTTCTGGTTCGTTTGGACCAACGACGGCTGGGCGTATGGATAGTTATGCCGATCTGCTCATGTCGCGTGGGGGCAGTTTGATAATGCTCGCTAAAGGAAACAGAGGCAAAAATGTACGCGAAGCTTGCGGGAAATATGGTGGTTTTTACCTTGGTACTATTGGTGGTGCGGCGGCCCGTCTGGCGCAAGACTCAATCAAGAAAGTAGAAGTAATAGATTTTCCAGAGCTTGGTATGGAAGCTGTGCATAAAATAGAAGTGGAAGAATTTCCAGCCTTTATAATTACAAACGACAAAGGCGAAGACTTTTTTGACCAGGTTGCCGAGCAGAGAGTCGCCCTTGCCAAATAAAAGTGCTTCAGTGAGTAAGAATTAGTGGAATATCTAAAAGCCATTCCTACGGGCACTTTATTGTTCAACTTGGTTTTGTATGGTTGTTTGCCACTTTGGTTGATATTCGGTTTTTTAGATTGGTATTGTCACAAGAAATCGAAAATTGAGGCAACAAGCGGCGCTAAGGAGTCGTTCTATCATGCGTTAATGGGTGTGCAAGTTGGTTTACCCGTTTTCCTTGGGTTGGTTTTTGAGATAAACTGTTTGCAGTTTATCATCATATTTTTGGTCCTCATTGCGCATGAAGTGGTGGCGCATATGGATGTTCAGTATGCTTTGCACAAGCGTGAAATATCTATTTTAGAAACGCACGTACACAGCTTTCTAGAAACGCTGCCATTCGTTATCGTAGCTTTGATTGTCGTAATTAATTGGTCCGCTTTTGTCGATTTTATTTCGTTAAACTGGGCGGGCCATATGGATTTAGTGTGGAAGCACAGACCGCTCGACAGCAAATATGTTTTTGGTTATTTTTTCACTCTTATTTTTCTTGATGTTATACCTTTTGTCGAAGAATTCATCAGATGTTACCGATACAAGCACGCTAAATCAGGCGAGGCACGAAAATGACAGAACTTGGTCAGGCTTACATTACATCTACTGGAACGTTTCTGCCGGGTCAGCCAGTCGATAATGAAAGTATCGAGCAGAAGCTTGGTTTTGTGCACGGTAAGCCATCGAAGCTGAAAAAACGCATTCTGTCTAGCAACGGAATTTTGACTCGCCATTATGCTTTGGACGATAAACAACGCTCTACTCATCAGAACCGAGATCTGGCAGTTGCTGCTGCCAGAGAATGTTTGAATACTTCTGAAGTTGATGATAAATCAATTGACCTGCTAGCAGTGGCATCGACCCAAGGCGATTTGCCTTTGCCGGGGCTTGCCAGTTTGGTGCAGGCGCAGCTTGCAATTGGACCGCTCGAAATTCTCACTACGCATGGTGTGTGTTCGGCAAGTATGATGGCGCTTAAATCCGCTTTTAATCAACTGAGAGTGGGTGAAAAAAAGAATGCTCTGGTGGTGGCATCTGAAATGGCCTCCAGATTACTCAAGAAATCCAGATATGAAGCAGTGAGTAATCTTCGAATCGATCTGGAGTCAGAATTCTTGCGCTGGATGCTATCAGATGGAGCTGGCGCTTTCTTATTGCAGGATAAGCCAAGATGGCGCGGAATCAGCTTGCTTATTGACTGGATTGAAATAATTTCTTTTGCCTCTCACTATGACCTTTGTATGTCTTGTGGCACTAATGACCAGAGTTTGTGGTCGAAAGATCTTGACCAAACTGAAAGAACTATTGATTTTTCCTGGCAAGACTATGCAAGCTATGCCGATGCTGAAGCTAACGGAGCTTTGTTAATCAGGCAAAATTTGAAATTGCTCGAAGACGTGGTGAAAGTTGGTGTTGATGGATTTTTGAAATTGATCAATGACGGTAAGATAAATCCTTCTGAAATCGATCATTTTGTCTGTCATTATTCGTCTCACCATTTTAAGGGACGTATTCTCGATTTATTGAAACTCGCTGGAGCCTTGATACCAGAGGAGAAATGGTTCACTAATTTGTACACTAAGGGCAATACCGGTTGTGCTTCAATTTTTATCGCTCTCGATGAGCTATTTAAGAGTGGTAATTTAAAGCCAGGACAAACTGTTTTTTGCGTAGTGCCTGAAAGTGGCAGGTTCGCAAACGCGTATATGAGACTCACTGTGGTAGGAGGCAGAGATGGTGGCGCTTTCTGAGAAAGAAATGACCCTTGGACCAAAGGCGCAAGAAACGCTCAGGCACTTGCTTAGGGTTTGGTTGGATTTTGAGCGCAAATTACAGTCGATTCCTATTTTGCGCAGGCTTGACCAGAGAACTTTTACGCCGGAAGATTATCGTGTGTTGCTTTTAAATATGCGACCACAAGTGATCGAAGGGTCTCGTTGGATTTCACGTGCTGCTTCTAGTTTTACAGCAGAATATTCGGACATTCGCTCGATGATCTTGAGACACGCTGTTGATGAGCATCGCGATTATACAATGCTTGAAAATGATTTCTTGTCGATTGGGGGTAATCTCGAAGAGATTCAAAAAGCAAAACGAAATATTGGTACTGAGGCTTTAGCTGGATATTTGATGAATGAAGCAACTAAGCCAAATCCAATCAATTTACTTGGCGCTATGTTCATTATCGAAGGACTTGGAAATAAGATGGCTTCAAGTTGGGCTTGTGCTATTCAGGAGTGTTTGTCGATTAGTGATAAGAGCACAACCTTTTTGTCTTATCATGGAGAAAACGACGAAACTCATATGCAAAAGCTTTACGACTTGCTTGATGATAAATCTATAGCGCATGATGCAGCTGACGATATTGTAAAAACTGCAAAAGTGGTGGCACGTTTGTATTTGCTCCAGCTAGAGGAGTTCGATAACACATAATGTATAATCGCGAAAATCCGAGCTTATTCGATGTTTTAGAAAAGGACGATACTTTGCCTATCGAGGATTCGGTTCGCCAGGCTTGGGTGGTCCAATTAAAACATCCATTTCGAATGACAGTTATGCATGTATGTCGCTTGTTTGCCACGATGACATTATGCACTACCTATTTCGTCAAACGATTGATTCCCGTTCAATTTTGTGCGCATAGAACTTTGCAAGGCATGATTTGCTGGTTTATGAAATGGTTCGTGCTGCCAGAAGCAAATTATCTCATTTTGCGACATTACTGGACTGAGTCGGACATTATCAATTTTGTAATTGATAATTCTGAAAATAAAAACGCAGAAAAATCGACTTTGTATCCAAAAAAGATTGATGACTTGCTCGAAATGTCTTTTATCAAGCACGACGTTGTTTTATTCAATGCGCTCTACGACCTGGGTTCTACCAGAAAAGAACACTGGCCGCTCGAGCCAGAGCAAGTTGATTACTCATCTATTTCCAATGTAGAGATGGATCCAAGCGTTACTGAGCGGAGATGGACGCAATGCGTTGATTTTGAAACGGCGCATGAGCTCTTCAAGACTTCTTTTTGTTTGATGTTAAAGGCGGATGAATACGAGCGCTCGATTAATTCGCTGCAGTACGATCAAACTTTGGCTCTTCGAGTCGCCCGCATAGTCAATGATCCCGAGCTTAACTCGCTTGTGTATAACAATTTTCCGTTATTTCTTGTAGGACCGCTTCGTTTATCACAGCGCTTTGTCATGCATGGATTATTCACTGAGCATTTGTATGCTTATTTAGTTCAGCACAAAGAGCGTGCTTTCCTTAGCAGAGCCTCTGTTTAGATCTATTGCAAGCAAGACATATTCCATTTAATAAACTTTCGGATGGAAACTTCTATCATTCTAAGGAAATTTAGGATTGTAAGCTGAGGTTGCTATGGACCCGACAACTGTCGAATGGGACGAAAGATACAAAGAGGGCCACGAAGCGCTGCCATGGGATACAGGCACGCCAGCGCCTGAATTGACCGCGTATTTCAGCCGAGTGAAAGAGTCGCCCAAAAGGGTTTTAGAACTTGGTTGCGGAACCGGTACAAATGCCATATGGATGGTCCAGCAGGGCTCGCAAGTGGTAGCAACTGATATTTCGCCAACAGCGATAGAGTGGGCAAATAATAAAGCTAAATCAGCCGGTGTCAGTATTGAATTTAAAGTCAGCGATATTTGCAACGAAATTCCAGTAGAGCCAAAGTCGGTAGATTTTGTTTTTGACCGAGGAGTTTTTCATGTCATGGCTAAAGACATGAAAGAACGATTTGTTCAGATTGTGCATGATTCGCTGACCGATGGTGGCATGTGGCTATGTCTTGCTGGCTCGGCCGATCAACAGCGCGAAAGTGACGATCATGGTCCACCCCAGCTAACGGCTACTGAACTTATTTCCAGCGTGGAAAAATTGTTCGAGGTGCATAAGTTGGCTAAGACCAGTTTTCTCACACCAGACGGGCACAACTACGTTGCCTGGAAGGCGATTTTCAAAAAGAGATGAGCAGTGAGTCTCTTGAAGACGCGCTGGGCGAGTTTGAGCACCCGCTCGAGTACAAAGATTTTCGCTATCTTTTAACTGGTCGATTGCTGTTTACACTGGCCACTCAAATTCAAAGTTTGGCAGTGGGTTGGCAAATGTACGAGCTTACTAAAAGCCCGTTGATGCTAGGTTTCATAGGTCTTGCAGAAGCGCTTCCCAATATCGCGATGGCGCTTTTTGCAGGACACGTAGCGGACAGTTTTCAAAGAAAAGATGTTGCGCTTCGTTCGGTAGCCGCGATGTTGGTATTAACTGCGGTGCTTACAACGATTACCTATATGAATGTGAGTGGACTGACCTATGCAATTTTTGCTGTCATTGCAGTCACAGGTGCTGCACGTAGCTTTTATGCTCCTTCTTGCTTTGGACTGGTCGCCGATATTTTGCCACGCAAACTCTATGCAAAAGCGGGAGCCATAAATAGCGCCATTTGGATGGGGTCTGCTATTGCAGGGCCGCTTCTGGGGGGAGGTCTATACTTGCTTGGCAAGGCAAGTTTAACTTATGCTGTTTCTACATTGTTGCTTGCCTTGTCTTTGTTTTGTTTTTTGTGGATTAAAACAAAACATAGTATTGCTGCGTCAGAGCAAGGAGTAATAGAAAGTATCAAAGATGGACTGAAATTTGTATTTTCAAATCAGGTAGTGCTTGGAGCCATGGCACTGGATTTGTTTGCTGTCCTTTTCGGTGGCACGGTGGCGATGTTGCCTGTGTTTGCAGATAAGATTTTCAATATGGGACCAATGGCTCTTGGTATGTTGCGGGGCGCACCGCCTGTAGGGGCAGTTTTGATTTTGACCTATTTGTCGCGCTACCCAGTAAAACACAACGCAGGAAGGATCTTATTGGCTTGTGTTGGTGGTTTTGGACTGTGCATGATCGGTTTTGGACTGTCTACCAATTATTATTTTTCTTTGTTTTTACTTGCTTTGAGCGGCGCGCTTGATGGAGTAAGCGTCTATCTGCGCAGCACAATTTTTCAGCTTGTCACCCCTCCGGAAAAGCGCGGACGTGTAGCTGCGGTCAATTCGATATTTATTGGATCTTCAAATGAGATTGGCGAATTCGAATCGGGTTTGACTGCAAAGTTAATGGGTCTTATACCCTCTGTTATATTCGGCGGATGTATGACTTTAGTTGTAGTTATATTGACCTCAGTCAAAGCCCCCAAACTGCGTAAACTTAACATTGATGAATTGCAAACACAGACTCACTAATTGTTTGTTTAGTTCTTTCGCATATTAAAACCAAGGGTCATGTTAAATTACACCATTTTCCGACATAATTTGGCATCGCGCCTCAGTGTTAGTGCTAACACTTGATTGTTTTAAAAGGGTCGTAGTTATTTCTGGTATTCCTTTAGAAGTAAAAGGCTTTATAAGCCGATATATAAATTCAGTCTGGCAGCTGGAAACTTTGTTATGCCTAAAACGCGCTGGCAGTCTTGGTATTGGCATAGGGGAAATAGTTAAAGAGTTATATATCGCCGATAATGCAGTTGCATCTCAGCTTTCTAAGTTCGTTTCGGAAGGCTTTGCAATAAAAGACCAAAAAGACATTTTTAGATATAACCCTCAAACATCTGAGATTGCAAACACCGTAGATTTACTGGAAAGTCTTTACTATAAGCGTAGAGTCGCTATCACCGACCTTATATACAGGCAGTCCATTCAAACGATTGAAGCGTATGCTGAACCAGAGAATTCTCAACGGGACGAGGGCAAGTGATCAAGAAGAGGAAAATTCATTCTCGGCCCGATTGGTTGAAGTGGAGTAAATGGTGTTGAGTCACCTATCGTCAATTCCACTGCCGAAATCTCTTCTGCTTTTATAATTCTCAATTTGAAACTTATGCTGCGATTGGTTTCCTTTTCTAAAAAATCTTGCACAAGCTTCACTTGTTTCGAGCTGATTTGGGTTTGTGATGAAATTACAGTTGCAACAACACTCATGGGCTTTCGAAATAATTTCACTTCTACGTTTTGTAAATAGAGCCCTTTGAACGTTTGAGTGCGTTTGAGAATGTTTTGAATTCTCGAACTCAGCTGATTTTCGAGAATGAGTTCGTGCATACTGTATGCAAGCGGAATTATAAGTAATAAGACGCTCAAAGCCGATATAAAGAGTCCTTTGCGAGCTTGATTCAAGGGAGTATATCCAAGCGAAAAGAAAACAAGCGCACCTGCAAAAGTGATACCTATCATATTTGTTGCATATAAGAGCAGCGCACCAGTCCAGAGCGGTTGTTCATTCAATGCTAATCCAATTCCAACTACGCTTAATGGGGGAACAAGTGCAACGCTAATCGCTACGCCAGCAAGGCTGTCTGCTAGCTTTTTACTTGTTTGACAGTAAGCGCCTACCATACCCGCTACGATTGCTACGCCTAGATCGAGCAGATTGGGATGGGTTCTACTTAAAATTTCGCCAGTGATTACTATAAACCCCAAGCATTTGCCCATAGTCCAGGATATCGAGAGTCCAAAGACGGTACCCACCAAGAGTGTTGTTAAAGACTGGTATAACAACTTGGTGTCAGCTGTAATTACAGCAAGTGACAGTCCCATCAGTGGCCGCATTAAAGGTGCCACAATCATTGCTCCGATAATGACTGCAGGACTGTTTTGGAATAGTCCAAGGCTTGCTATGAGGGTAGAAGAGCAAAGAAGTATTATATAATCGACCGATAAGTTGCTTATTTCTCTCAATCGTTGGTCGAGTTCTGTTAGCTTTTCAGCTGAAACATGAGGAAGTAAAGTACGCATTCGAATTTCATACCCCTTTTGAATTGATGTCTCCCGAAAATTCATCCTTACCAATTGACACTCTATTAGTACTTCTACTAATCGCATCAGCGACAAGTGTTGCTGTCAAGTGGGTTAAGATGCCTTATGCCGTTGCGCTTGTCTTGGCCGGCATGGTGATTGGGATTTCGCATGGCATGCAGCCAGTCATTATGACACCGGAAATGGTGCTGCTTATATTTTTGCCTGCTCTTTTGTTTGAGGCATCGTGGAACCTTGAAGTCAAAGCTCTTAGGCGAGATTGGCGCGCAATAAGTGTGCTTGCGACCATTGGAGTCGTTTTGTGCATGTTTGCGGTTGCAGGCGTATTGCATTACATTGGTGGATTCTCCTTGTCGCTAGCTCTTCTTTTTGGTGCTATGGTTTCAGCTACCGACCCGGTGTCTGTCATTGCCCTCTTCAGACAGATGGGAATAGACAAGCGCCTGACTCTGATTCTTGAGGGCGAAAGCCTTTTTAACGATGGTACTGCTGTAGTTCTTTTTAAATTAGTGCTTGCAGTCATTCTTGCTGGCGGTCACTGGAGCCTCACCAATGTGATGACTAGTTTTGTCATGGTCGTGCTTGGTGGTGCGCTTCTTGGTATTTTGATTGGTTTTCTTGCTTCCTACATTACTAAGGCATTTGATGATCATTTGCTTGAAACGACACTGACTATGATAACTGCGTATGGTTCTTTTATATTGGCTGAGCACTTGGGGGTTTCGCCTGTTATAGCAGTTGTAGCTGCGGGTGTCGTCCTGGGAAATTTTGGTGGCAAAAAAGCGATGTCGGCTAGTACTCGTCTGGCGGTTACCTCATTTTGGGAATATGCAGCGTTTTTAGTCAATTCTATTTTGTTCTTGTTAATTGGCTTGCAGATTGATATCCCATTGATGTTGAAAGACATTGAGCTGATTGGTTTTGGAATCCTTGCCGTTATGGTGTCACGAGCTATAGTGATTTATGGATTGTGTACATTTCTTTCCAGTAAATCGCGACCGATTCCGACTGTTTGGCGTCACTTACTATTCTGGGGTGGCTTAAGAGGAGCGCTGGTTATGGCGCTGGCATTGAGTCTGCCACTTGACTTTGCTAATCGTCAGCAAATAATCAATCTTACTTTTGGCGTGGTGTTATTTACTTTGCTTGTTCCTGGTTTGACTATGAGTCCTCTCGTGAAAATTTTGGGGATGAAAACCAAACAAGCTGATTTGACTGAATTCCAGGAAAACAAAAGTCTTTTGCTTGCTCATAAAAGCGAATTGACTGAGCTTGAGCGACTACAAAAAGAAAACAGAGTCACAGCCTCCTCCTATGAAGCTATCAAACTCGATATCTCAAAGCGAATTCAGCAAATAAATGAAGAGCTGACCAAGACTGAAGTAGAACACCAGATGCTGGAGAAATTCTCAACTCAACAAGCGCAAATTCATATGCTTGAATTTCGAAAAGATTTTTTGTCTCAACTCAAAAACCAGGGACATTTGTCCGATGATGCTTACACTAATCTGCTTGTTCCAATCGAGCAGGAATTGAGTTTACTCGAGATTGCAGGCGACAATGAGGGTGTTGACCTCAGTTGACCAGACGCAATTTGGTCAATTTGGCGATTGCCTGGCTGCGATGTTCTACCTGCAATTTGCTTAAAATATGGTTGACATGCACTTTTACAGTGCCAAGACGCAAATTTAATGCATCAGCAATTTCTTTGTTTGTCATTCCATCGACTAAAAGTTTAAGTACCTCACGCTCGCGATTGGACAAAATCTCAAGCGATTTTGGCAGTTCAAGCGTGGAAGACACTGCTTGCAAAAGTCTCAAACCATCGCCTTGCAGTAAGTATTGGGTGATATAAGGACCCAGCCAAACACCACCTTTAGATACAACATCAATTGCGTTTGAAAGCCAAGACGTAGGCCATATCAAATAAGCTTCGGCTTTGACTGAAAGTGCTGACCAGAAATGGGTCTCTTCGCTCAGCAAAATAATGAATTTGGCGCCAGGTATGAAGGCGCGTAACTCATTAACGATGGAGGATGCATCGCGCCTGGACGGTTCGAACTGGAGCAAAACGATTGGTTGCGCGACATTTGCTAACTCTCTTGCTGCAGTGTGAACGTCGGGTGAATAGCCAACCAGATTGCAGCCCGACAACTCCTTGAGTAGTCGGTCAATTTCCTGAGATGTGTGAGCGCTGGCGATGCAATAGATGTTGGTATTAGTTGCCGTAATCATTTTATGCTCCTGTACGCCATTGGGTTTAGAGGATGTTTGGATTTATTACCAATGGTTCTATATTTAGGTATATCATAAAGGATAGATATTGCCAAATATGTAACCAAAGGTATAGTTTTTTGGTCTGTGAATCTTTGACATTAGGCAAACGCTACTATTTTGCCGATTGTTAAAACGAAATTTGATTCCGGTCTTGATTGCCGGAAACTATGCAAATAAAGGGTTTTGAACATTCTGTGACTAACCACCCCTGCCAAGAGTCTGATTGAGAGCCACTTTTAATTCGTTTAAGTCCGCTTCCTTTCGCGACGACTTTGCTTGCGCTTAATGTGATCCAGATAATGTGCGCAAACCAAGAGAAATGGCAACCAGAGCCAGGTTTCGCTTGGTCTTTTTTTGTCATACTTACACTTCTATTCGACACAAGTTTTACTGCATAAGTAATTGATGGCAGAAAGGGGTAACTAGTCTGATGGATTTGGTTGTCAACGTCTTGCTCTAAAATGGAATTAGGAGACAGGCTGGTGAGAGATAAGGCGTTAAAAATTGTCCTGGTAGAGGACGACGAACTTTTGGCGATAGCTATTAAGACTGAGTTGGTATCAAACGGATTCATTGTGCAGCATGCAAGCGACGGACTCGAAGCTCTTAACTTAATTGAGCAAACCAATCCCGATATTTTGTTGTTGGATGTTTCTGTTCCCCAGCTCAACGCTTTTGGCATTGTTGAGCGTTTGCGCAATACTCGTTTTAGCAATTTGCCTCTTGTGGTTCATACTTCCTGGGAGTTAACCACCGACGAGAAAGCACAGCTTACTTTGGGGAAAACAGAAGTTATTTCAAAAATAAAAGCTTGCTCGTCTGAGCTTATAGATATCATTCAAAGAGTGGCAGAATAAACTGAATTGATCCCATACATAATTGTTTTGACAATTTCAATTGTCGTAGCCATTTGTATTCTCTATATGAGTCGCGATAAATTGCAGGCTTATTGGGAAGCTTTTTTTACCTGTGCTTTCATAGCAATTGCAGCTCCGTTCGTTTTTACCCCAGGAACCTTTTGGGTTGCAACCGCCTGGTGCATCGGGTTGTTTTGTGGAGCGCCTGTTCTTGCCCTTGCTAGTGCTATTTTTTCCTGGAAAAAATTCAGAGCTACTTCTATGTTTTTTGGAGGTTTGGCACTGGTATTGGTTGCAGTGGCAATTGAAGCGTTTTTTGTCGAGCCCAATCATATTACTGTTCGTCACGAAATTCTTGTGTCGCCCAAAATTACTAAGCCCACGCGAATTGTTGTTTTAGCCGATATTCAAACGGATATGGTCGGAGATTATGAAAGAGAAGTTTTAGAGAAAGCGATGATGGAAAAGCCAGACATGATCATTATGCCTGGAGATTATATTCAGACTTATCCTGCCGAAAAATATTTCGAACAAGGAAAGCAGTTGAACAAACTTTTTAAAGAAGTGAAGCTTGCAGCGCCTCTTGGTGTTTATGCTCTGGGAGGAGACATGGAATCATGGACCACGCTTTGGACTCAAATGTTTGATGGAATACCTTGTACTTTGTTTCCAGACACAAAAACGATTGAAACTCCAGACTTTACTATTACTGGACTCAGTTTGAAAGATTCGCGATACCGATATAAAACGCCAGAATCAAACAAGTTTCACATTGTATTTGGTCATGCACCCGATTTTAGTATCGATAAGCCAAATGGCGATTTATATATAGCTGGTCACACGCATGGAGGACAGGTGCAATTGCCTTTTATTGGACCTATCGTGACTTTTACCAATGTTCCACGCAAACAGGCAGGAGGTTGTTTTGCCCTGTTGAGTGAGAATCCGCAAAAGTATCTTGTCATTTCTCGCGGTATTGGTCGCGAGCGAAATGGTGCTCCACAAATTCGATTTATGTGTTTACCTGAAATTGTGGTCATAGATCTGAAACCCTCTAAATAGGGAGGTTCGACCCATTTTTATTTTTTATGTAATTTGCTTGATTATGCTTGCGCTTATCGGTGCATTTTTGATCTTTAAATTTAAAAAGCAATATTGGACGCTCTGGACTATTGTGATTTTATATGGTGGCATATCGTTCTTAGCGCCATATTTTTTTCTGGGAAAAGGGTTTATTGTCGCAACCGCCTGGTGTTATGCTATTTTTGGTGGTGGATTGATTCTTTCTCTAGCGTGTGTATTTTGTGCGTGGCCAAAGTACAAAGTAACATCGGTGTTTTTTGCTGTTATAAGTTTGGCATTGCCAGTGGTGTCAATTGATGCTTTTTTAATAGAACCCTATTGCATTACGATTAGGCATGAAAAGCTTGAGTCGGCCAAATTGAAGCGAGCAATTAGATTGCTTGTTTTAGCTGATATACAAACAGATGTGATTGGTGATTACGAGAAAAAAGTTCTTGCTCTGACTATGTCGCAAAAGCCTGATTTAATTGTTCTGTGTGGCGACTATATACAAACACAACCCAGTCGAGATCCTCTTCTTTGCGCAAAACTGCGAAAGCTGTTTAAAGACGTGAATCTAAGTGCACCTATGGGAGTTTATGTCATTCAAGGTGACATGGAGTGGGAGCCTAACTGGCAAGATATATTTTCGGGATTGCCCTATCGGGTTTTTACTAGTACGCAAACAATTGAAACCGATGATTATTGTTTTACCGGCCTGACTTTATACGATTCACGCAATATCTTAAATTTGCCAGACAAGAATAAGTTTCACATAGTAGCAGGGCACGCACCCGACTATAGCATCATGAAACCAAATGCCGATTTGTTTCTGGCAGGGCATACTCATGGAGGACAGGTTCAGTTACCGCTGCTTGGACCAATTATTACAGGCTCGATTTTGCCGCGCGCTCAGGCTGGAGGATGTTTTACCAAGATAGCGAATGGTCCAGACAAATATTTGATGATTTCGCGTGGAATAGGAATGGAACGCCTCGATGCTCCTCGGATGCGATTTATGTGCTTGCCTGAAATTGTGGTGATTGATTTGATGCCCGCTAAATAGATATATAATGTTTATCGGAGGAGAATTTCTGCGCAAGGTTTATTCTATTTTGATAAGTCAGGCGGTGCTATTTGCTTCTGCCACCTGTGCTTTTGCAGACGATCCTCCTGCTGTTTCACCGCAACTGCGTACCGGGTGCGAGTTTAACGAGCAGAGTCTGGGTGAAATGCAGACCCAATCCAACTGGTTTCACATTCCCTGGTGGCTTGCAGGAACCTGGAAGCGAGAGCGCAGCATTACTTTTAGTCAGGGTGAACCTCCTCGTCCTAAAAAAGACGAGCGAGTGAGAATTTTTGGATTTCAAACTGATGGCAAGGGAGGAATCTGGCATTTGGTGCGAACTCCTTTTAAGGTTGTTACCCGCACTCCTGGTAGTATCAATTATTTTTTGATTCGCAAAGAAGAGCCAATAAAAATCTCAAAGCACGAAGTTACTATCCGCATGGTCTGGACTATCTGGCATGTGCATGAAAAAACGGGGCGCATTTTAAGAGTGAATCAGGGTGATCAGGTCGATACATTTCGACCAGTAAATGAAAACACTTTGAGTGCGACTTCAGTTTGTCAGGCTTATTCGGAAACTGGCAAGCCGATGGGCTTATGGCGAGCTCAATGGACAGATCATAAAATAGAAGTCTACAAACCTACGCAAGAGTTGAATGGTCAGAATCTTGTAGTGCTTTTGTCTGATTTTTTAAAGTCGACTGGTCGCTACAATAGAATTCCGCAATCAAGTGGACAACCAGTGAATGCTCAAATGGAAAATGCTCCAGGCACTGGTGAACTAGAGAATTAGAAATTAGTTTTTGACCAGTTCGCGATCGTCTTGTGATTCTAGTTTTTTGATTTTGTATTTTTCAGGTAAAGCTGTTTGAGCCTTGGTGTCATCAAGTAACCAGTCGAAAAATGCCAGGGCGAAAAAGGCACCAGCCAACTGGCAGCCGATGAATGAAATAATGTCGGCAGATTGAATTCCAGTTATGGTTGCAGTAAGAGTTCTAGCAATAGTAACAGCCGGATTTGCAAAGCAAGTAGAAGAGGTAAAAAGAATTGCGCCAGCCACATACATGCTGACTGAGGCAGGACCTGCTTCTGGTTTGAATCTTGAGCAACCCATAATTACACCGATCAAACAAAAACTTGCAACTATTTCGCCAAGCCATTGTCCTGTGCCTGTGCGAACAGTTTGCGACCACATTATTGCCTGATGGTCGAACATCAAATTGGCTAAGATGACACCAGCCATTGCACCCCATATTTGAGCACAAATATAATGGAAAACAATTTGCCAATCTGTGTCTCCTTGGATGGCACTAGATATGGTGACAATCGGATTGAAATGAGCCGAGATATTGCCGAGCATGTTTATTAGTGCATACAGAACACAACCTGTGGCAATCGCTACACCAAGTACTGTTATTGCAATATTTCCGTGGTCGAGCGAATGCATCAACGCTCCAGATCCAACGACAGTTGCAAGTAGTAATGCTGTTCCCAGAAATTCAGCTACCAGGCATCTCAATAACATTGGCAATCCCCCAGGAAGTAGCGAGATTATAACTTAGAGCCGATTCATGCAAGTTCTCAAGGAGAATGTTTTAATTTTTGGTCTATGTTGTTTATCAATAAACTTCGCACTAAAAGAGCGATTCTCTGCTTGAGCGCAGCTGCTGCAACTCAAGTGTTTTGTACCTTTTCAACTTCTGCAGCTCCATCGCCGGCTCTAAGCGAGAAATTCGATGCTGCTCAATCACTCGATGGGCAGTTTGATTTTAATCAAAATGCCAAGCCGTTTCTCAAAGGTATTATCGATAAGTTGAGACGTCTAGATGATTATGTAGTAGATACCGAACTTACTACCTGGCAGGGAAGCAAAGGTGCTCCTAAAATTCAGGCAGGCAAATACTTTTTCAAAAAACAGCAACGCGTGCGTGTTGAGGTTATCACCAAAGGTCCCAAAAATGGAAGTGTTTTGGTCAAAAACGAAGATGGTCAAGTGAAGGCAAAAGGTGGCCCAGCCCTTCTTGGTATCACTGTAAATTTGCACGAAGATTCCGATTTGCTCAATCTTGCCGATGGGTCAAATATATTGCATTCTGATTTTCTGTCTCAGATGGAGCGACTTTCTAAAGATCTGAGCAAAGGACAACAGGCAATTGTCACTTCAGAGCCTAGCCCCTACAAAGATCATCATGTTTGGGTGCTAGAGGTGAAAACAGGCGAAGCTCCATTTTCTGATAATGCTTTGCATACGAGGGTGTTACTCAATTCAAGCAGTGGCATTCCTGAATCGATAATCAGGTTTAAAGATGGCAAGATCTTTTCCAAGGTAGTGGTGCGTAATGCACAGTTGAACACTGGGCTAGCCGATGCATTGTTTAGTTTGTGAGGGAGCGAAAAAAATTGACTAGCGTGTTATTCAAACGAATTTCGACTTTGATTTATGTCCTCCTTCTGAGCTGTTCTGCTGCTAACGCCGAGCGCCCATTGCCGATTGCTGCAGCCGAAGGCACAGATAAAAATGCTGCCTTTAAAGGTGATTTAGATTCAAGGGCAAGAACAACTGATGGCACTAAAGATCGCTTGACACTAGATATGGTGCGTGATGTTGGCGTAAGTGTAAGACAAATAAAAGACTTATCTATATATATCTTCAAAGAAGCAACAAGAGTTCCTCTTACCCTTGAAGATCCGCTCGAGTTAACTGGTTTTGATGCTATCACTGATAGTGATTTTGATTCGAGCAAGACTTATTCACCGGTTAGGCCAGGTTGGATCTATTTTTACATAAGTACGCTTGAACCGTCGATTCAGTTACTGAAAGATTCAGAAACGCAAAAGGTTTATGTTCCTGCCAAAATCAAAGAGGATGTATCCACTCTTTCTGCCAGATTTTGTGACATGATCGACAGCGCACTTGGTCAGATCAAGAAACTGCACAAATGTGTAGACGACGGACAATGCGATAACAAGACGGTTGCCGACTGTGCTTTGTCGATTTACAAGACGTCGCTCAGTATGGAAAATTTGCGCAAAGATGGTGGTGCTCTGGTTCAAGAAGCCGAGCGCAAGGGCTATAAAGAGTCCATTTTGTTTTAAACTCTGGTCTTCAAACCTGGTAAAACATGTTCGTACCAGGCGTCTTCGTTTACATGCAATAAAAAGGAGACATTGCTGATTATTCCTTTTTGAGGATTGTTAGCCGAATCAGCTGGTACCAGGTTTTGAAGATTGACCTCGTCTCTGTATATGCGTGCTACAGCAAGGCTGTATTGAATGCCGTGCAAAGCCGCTATAGGTCCTCTATCTTTGCGCATGACTGTTATTTGACAGTCGGGGTCTTCTTCAAGCTGAATCATAAGGGTTCCAGGGTCGAATAAAGGCGACTCGCAAACGTCCACTAAAAATGTCCCTGGCGCTATCACTTTGGCATTTTGAGCCAATTGACGGGCTACTTCCACTGCTTGCTCGTATTTTTTTACACCTTCTTGCAATTTTGATTCAGCCTTAGAATCCCCTTGAACAGCTGCCACCCAGTTTTTAAAAATGGTTTCTTGAGTACGTTCGCGCTCGCGCGGATTTTGAACATCGTAAGATGGTAAGACGGCAAGATTCTTTGCCAAAAGCTGAGACAAAGGCGAACCAAGAACCTGTTCGCGGGGCTCACTGTCGAGTTTTGCGGCATCATCGTCAAGACCTTCATAATATATTCCTGCTGCTTTCATTGCTGCTGTCAGTCCATCAGCATCAGGGTCGGCAATGATGGCAAGCGCGTCTTTGTATTGTCCGGCAGATACAAGAGTGCTGCAGGCTGGATGTTTGCTTCGAACTGTGATGGTGCAGTTTTCATTCAATAAATCTTGCAATTTTTTTGTTGAAGCTTCGACCAGTTTTTCTCGATCGCTAGTGGGCTTTGCCTCCAATCCATGATGATCTTTGAAATGGACGCTATAACCCTCGAAAGTCAATTTTTCAACGGCATCTACTGTTTTTGCAGTTATCGGCGTATCAATAAACAAAACAGTAGTGTTTGAGTCGTGGCGCATATCTCTTGCACGACGAACAAAGTCCAGGATGACAGTAACATCTTCGGCGTAAAATGCTTTGATGAAAAGTGTCGGCACGTTGGCAATTTTAAATGAAATCATAAAGGTCTTATTGTATCCTAAACCTGCTTAGTCCTTCTTTGTTTGGGAGAATATTCTATGCGCTTGATTCTGGCTCTGGCAATTACATTGGGTATCAGTTGTTTCCCCTTAGTCACTAGCGCGTGTGACATGCATGAAAGCAGCACAAGTGTCGATAGCTTAAAAGGTATGTCTCCAGGAGATGCTTACGGTAAATATCACTCAGTGGTCGAGCATGCCAAGGAAATTTCCGAGATACTGCCATACTGGAGTTCAGAGTCTGCCAAAGAATACGAAGCGAAAAAATTATCCAAAGAAAGTGCACAAGAAGCTCTTGCTTCTTTTCAAAAAATGCTACCGGAAAAATTGAAAGTGGTGGCAGAGAAAATAGAGGGTGAAAGTGCTGTACTCACAATAGAGTCACACGAAGTGACTGCTTTTGATAAAGAGAAACTAGAAGAGTTGGAACGTCTTGCAAAGTCTTCAGATAGCTCAGTGAAACTAGACCAGAAACGTGTCTACAAATCGAATATCAAAGGTACCATCGCGATGCGATTAGAAAATGGCATCTGGAAAGTACACCGCGAAAATTTTGACTCAGAATTTGAATCCGACCCCGTGGATACGAAGTCGGATGCAAAGTCGAAATTGAAAAAGTCCTGAGTTTTAATCAATCAACGATTCGTTCTTTGATGAATTGACAGGCTGTTTTGATAGCGCCCTCTGCAGCGGGTGTTTTGGCCAGAGCGTTCAGCATCACAAAGTCGTGAATAGTGCCGCGAAATGTCATGGCAGTGACTTTCACGCCCGCTTCTATGAGTTTGTGAGCGTATGCTTCGCCTTCATCGCGCAAAACGTCAAATTCGCCATTGATTATAAGAGCTTCGGGCAAATCTTTGAGCTGGTCTAGAGTCGCTTGTAATGGCGAAGCTTTGGGATCCATTCGCAATTTTGAGTCTGTAATATACTGGTCCCAGAACCATTGCATTGCTTCTCGTGTCAGGAAATGTCCTTCGGCAAATTCTTTGTACGAATGATTGTCGAACTCGGCGTTTGTGACAGGATAAAAAAGTACTTGCGCTTTGAACTCAACTCCGCCACGCTCTTTTGCAAGCATTGCCAGAACAGTCGCCATATTACCGCCGACACTGTCTCCTGCTACAATCATTTGGTCTTTATCGAGATTGTATTTTGAGGCGTTGTCAGACAGATATTTTGCTGCTGCAAAAAACTCTTCGATAGCGACAGGAAATTTTGCTTCCGGGGAGCGAGAAAAATCAACGAACACAAGAGCGGCCCTGCTTCCTGCCACTAAGTCGCGAGTCAGTCTGTCATATACGTTTTTGTCTCCAAATACCCAACCGGCACCATGACAGTAGAAAATGACCGGTAATTTGGTTTTGCTGTTTTCTGGTCGTACTATCCTAATGCTGATATCGCCTCTGGTATCGGTCTTGAAAACGATGTCTTCGATCTGTGCTTTCTCTTTTTTGACAGGGACGTCTTGCAATGAGGCGAAAACCTCTCTTGCCTTGTCCAATGGGAGTTCGGTCAGTTTGGGACCGGTTTGAGAATTTATTTTCTCTAGAAAGGCACGTGTTGTGGGTTCAATCCCTTTGTTCAGGGTAATAGTAGGGCTCATGGCTACCTCGATTCGGTTTTAATTTGGTTTGATCAGAAAGAGATTTTGTCATATTTAATTTGGATATAGATTATTTAGCGGCTGCCAAGTGCGTTTTCGTTTTCTGGTAACTATACTTAGAGTATGTTTGGCAATTTAGCAAAACCGCTACAAAGTAAAGAACGAGTCAAGGTCATCGAGGCCATAAATTCGCTCAATCTAAAAGTAGTACCAGAAGAAATCGCTGTGGCTAAATCGCTGCCACTGTCAGTGGTGAGTCAGGAGTTAAACGCGATTGCAAGCGAAACAGGCGGCAATTTGCGAGTAAGTGAAACTGGCAAAATAGAGTATCTTTTTAAACCTTCTTTTGAAGACGATTTTGTCAAAAACGCGTTTAAAAACACCGGGCAAGCAATATGGAATATATTCAGCAATATTTTTATGAGTATTGCTCGAATGATACACCTGTTGTCGATGACTGCTTTTCGTGTTTCAATCGGGCTTATTTTGATTTTGAGCGTCGTTATTATCATCGCCTTAATTATCCTTGCTGTTTTTAGGGCCTTTTCTTCAAGTGATAGCGATTCTGATCTTGGTGGCGCGGCTGAAGGCATTGGTTATGCTGTGATGGGTGTACTTAGAGTGGTCCGTTGGTTTGTTTTCGATTGGATTTTTGATTGGTGGTACTGGGATCGGTATTATCTTGGACCGTACAGACACATTATGGGATCGACTAGTTATGGTCGTTACAGAAACGAGAGATTGTTTGGAGAATCGGATTTTGTTAATCCATTTTTTAGTGATCCAAACAAAAATATTCCGACTCCTCAACTCGATAAATGGCGGAAAAAGGAAGAAGAACCAGATGTTGATGTGGATTTTCTTACTATTTGTTATCAACTTGTTTTTGGTGGCATTAACCCCAATTTGAATCTAGAAGAGAAGTATTGGAAGTCTATTGGCCTTACTATTGCGAACAATAAAGGTGTTGTGGTTGCGGAACAGTTGGCCCCATTTACTGGAAAAGATGAAGAAAACGAAGACTGGATGTTGCCGATTTTGGCGCGATTTGAAGGTTATCCCGAAGTGAGCGAAAGTGGCAATATTATTTATGTATTTCCCAGTTTTCGTCCAGAACGAGTTGCATTTCCTGAGTTGTCTGTTAAAACTCAGGACGAATCTGTAGAAAGTGCTTCTACCCAGGAGCAATTGCAATCACTTTTGCAAAATTCTCGAAAAAGACAACTTAGTCATAAAACGAACGAAATCAAAAAAGTAGAAGCTCCTAAATATCTTAAGGAAGAAATCATTCCTTTTGTCGATTTTCCTGCTAGCAAACTAGCTCCTGCAGTCGCTTTGGGCTTTGTTTCTTTGCTAGGCTCTATCTATCTAGCATTTGAAATGAATGCTTTGCATTTAACTCTTTTTGCTCCTGTTATTTTGTTTTTGGTGATTTATTCAATATTTTTTCTTGGTACTCCATTGGTTCGCCACTCTTTCTTAGCGAAGAAAAACGAGGAGATTGAAGCGCGTAATAATCTGCGTTTTGATCTTTCAGCAAAAGTAGAAATGCCAAAAGGCGCACTTCAAGATAAACTCTTGGAGGCTTCTCAGGTTCGAGCCAATATTCCCCTTTCTTCAAGTAATGCAAACGAAGTTGTTTACACTACCGAGAAAGAAGTTCTAGAGCAAGACTTCGAATAGAATCAAGCGCTAAGTGAAATATTTTCGTCTTCTAAAATTCTGAGACGTGATACTACTTTGATACCATTTGATTCAAGTACTGTATTCAGTTTGTCGATTTTCTCGTCTAGTTGTCTGTCGGTCACAACAATGTATGAGAACGGATCTCTTTCATCGCGCTCCATGTTCAAAATGCCAATTCTGCTTGCATGAAATGAACTAATTAAAACGCCTGGCTTGGAAGAATCTCCGATAACCAGACGTAAATAATTTTTGAAAGAAGAAGCCGATTTCTTTTCCTTATTTTGCTTGTTTTTTATCTTCAAACTCTTTTGCTCAAGTGGCAAATCTTTGCTCTGGCACAAAGTTATCACATCTCCAACCACAGCTGAAGCGGTAGGGAGTTTGCCTGCACCAGGACCTGACAGACAAATTTTTCCAGCTGCTGAACCTTCAATAATAATGGCGTTATTTGCGCCGTTTACGCCTGAGAGTGAATGATTGTTGGGAACCAGAACCGGATGAACTCGAAGATCAATTTTCTGATTTATGTCATCGCGACTGCCTAGAGCCACTAGTTTTAGCGAGCAGTTCAGTCTTCGCGCGGTCTCGACATCTTCTGCGCTCAATCTTGTGATACCCTCGCGTCTTATTGTTTTAGGATCTATGAATTGACCAAAAGATAACGCCGACAATATGCAAAGTTTGTAAGCGACGTCGAAACCTTCAACATCGTCGGTTGGATCTGTCTCTGCCAATCCCAGAGTCTGAGCTTCTTTTAGAGCTTCGCTGTATTCAGCGCCATCTAAGCTCATTTTTGACAAAATGAAATTAGTGGTGCCATTCAAGATTCCGCAAACAGAGAGTATCTCGTTTGCTGGCAGTCCTTTTTGAAGAGTTGATATAAGAGGAATACCGCCGGCTACAGACGCTTCAAACAAAAGTCTGACGTTATTGTCTTTAGCTAGAGCAAATAGCTCAAACCCATGTGTCGCCAATAATTTTTTGTTGGCTGTAATTATATGTTTGCCACTGGTAATGGCATTTTTTATGTGCTCGAAAACAGAGTCTATTCCTCCAGCAACTTCGATTACAAGCTCAATTTCTGGGTCGTTTACGATGTCTTCGATATTGCATGTGATCTGGCTATTTCCTATCTCGGGACGTTGTTTATTTGGGTCTTTGACCGCAATTGTTTTAATTGTAATGAAATCTTGTTTTTTGAGGAGCTCGACCACGCCACTGCCGACGGTGCCAAGTCCAATAAGACCAGCTACTATCTTAGTCATAGAATTTTCCTTTTGATTTTAGATTATTAGGCTAAGCGATCGAGACTTGTTGTCTTTCTGTCTCTACTGCAAAGTCATGTAATCCTTGGTGCAATAAATTAAGTGCGCGTTCTGCATTGCTTGATGCCACAAGGAACGAAAGAGATGTTTTTGTAGTTTGGATAAACTTTATCTCTATGTTGGCGTCGCTCAATATGCTTCGCATTCGCTCTTTCATATAAGGGTTTACGCTATGCGTTCCAGACGAAAAGATTATCGTTACTCGATGCAATACTTCGCTCCAATTCAGATTTCTAATTGGCAAAGCACGTGCAATCGAAGTTGCAAGTTCGCTCAGAGTGTTTTCGTTTACACCAGCAAAAGCCAGGCTCAATGAAGGAAGTTCGTTAGACTGATTTTTCAAATTGCCATCTGTAAAGGTTTGACCACTCAAACACAGATCTCTTACTCGATTTTGCCAGTCTGAAACAGGTGTTTCTAGGGTCAGCTCCACTGTACCGAATCCAGAACTTGTAGTTATTCCTGCAATTTCTGTCTGACTCTGGTAGCCATTAATCAGTGTGCCCAAATTTTCGGGATTGAAAGTGTTGCGCACTCTGAGTGCAAGACCGTTATTTTGAGCTAGTCTTACAGCGCGTGGATGGATAACCTGAGCTCCGTTCAAAGCTAGTTCGAGACACTCGGCATAACCAATTTGTTCATGCAAAGTAGCACCCGGTACTTTGTTCGGGTCAGCGGTGAAAATGCCATCGACATCTGTGTAGATATCGCAGGATTGAGCACCAATAGCTGCTGCTAAAGCAACTGCCGATGTATCCGAGCCTCCCCTGCCAAGTGTCGTAATGTCTCCATCTGTGGTTACACCCTGGAATCCGGCCACTACAATTACTTGATATTCTTCTAGAGCTGATTCAATTCTTTTGCGATTGATTTGTAAAATCTCGGCGTTACCGAAATTGGACTCGGTAATTATTCCCAGTTGGGCGCCAGTAAATGAGCGGGTTCTTACGCCCAGGTCATTTAAAATGATGCTCAACAACGCAATTGATTGCTGTTCGCCTGTGGCTAGAAGAACATCCATTTCTCTTTGAATTGGATTATTCGAGCATTCAGCTGCCAGATTAACAAGTTCGTCGGTGTGATGTCCCATGGCTGATACCACAACAATAACCTTAGAGCCCGAAGCGCATTTAGCTACAATCTCAGCTACATTTTTCATTCTTGCAGGTGTCTTGACGGAAGTGCCTCCGAATTTGAGTACACTGATTTCGTTTTGACGAATGACGCGCATCTTTTTGTCTCCTTTGGTTATTGTGCCGCAATGGGCGCTTGTATCTGGGTTAGAACTGATTCGAGATCGCTAAGTAGATCTTTGCTTTCTTCGATGCCGATGGATAAACGAATTAATCCATCTACGATACCTAGAGGTTCGCGAACCTCTTTTGGAATAGGGGCATGAGTCATAGTGGCGGGATGGCAGATGAGTGACTTTACACCGCCTAGAGATTCAGCCAACTGAAATAAACTGGTGCTGTTTACTACAGTTTTTGCTGCCTCCAGACCGCCTTTCACTACAAATGCCACCACGCCACCAAAACCTGCCATCTGCGTTTTTGCCAGGTCAAATTGTGGGTGTGACGGCAATCCGGGATAATATACTTTTTCTACTTGAGGATGACTCTCAAGATATTTTGCAATCAATGTTGCATTACGCTCGTGCTCGCGCAGACGCAAAGCGAGTGTTTTTACTCCACGCAAAGCAAGGAAACAATCGAAAGGACCTGGCACGGCTCCACTTGCATTCTGGAAGAATTTCAATTCGCTATATAAATCTTCGTCGTCACAAATGACAGCACCACCAATAATGTCGGAGTGTCCGCTCAAATATTTAGTGGTGCTGTGAACGACTATATCTGCTCCCAGTTCGATTGGGCGCTGAAAATACGGGGTAGCAAACGTATTATCAACGCACAATCTAATGGGTGTGCTTCGGCGCTGACAGATGTTTGCAATGGCTCTTATATCGGCTAATTTCAATAGCGGATTGGTAGGCGATTCAATCCAGACTAGTTTTGTTTGAGGTGTGATTGCATTTTCAACTGCATCTAGATTTGATGCATCAACATAGGTGAAATTCAAATTGAATTTGCGCAAAACGCGTTCGAACAATCTGTATACGCCACCATAAACGTCTTCGCCTACAACAACATGATCGCCTGCCTGAAGCAGGTCGCAAACAATTGAAACTGCAGCTAAGCCGGACGCTGCAGCCAGTCCATAACGTGCACCTTCAAGCGATGCAAGGCATTCTTCCAGTGCCGAGCGAGTGGGGTTGTGTGAGCGAGCATATTGATAGCCTTTGTTTTTGCCAAGTTCGTCAAGAACAAAAGTAGAGGTTTGATAAATAGGTGTAATCAAAGAGCCGGTGCTTGGACAGGCTTCTTGACCAGCATGGATAGCTCTTGTAGTGAAACCGTATTCTGGTTTTTGATTTGAAATTTGTTTAGTCATGATAAATAACCCTTCTAAAAATCGTAGTGAAAATAAAAACGCCCTCTTGTCGTTACAAGAGAGGCGGCTACTTTCACTATTTGATTTTTGGGTTATTTAGCCCTAGCAATCACAGTGTGCAGTAACGACCCCTCTCGCCGAGGGCTTTCGCATCTGCATCTTTCGTTTATTAGAAATAGGGGCGCTGTATTGCATCACTCAATTATCAATGTTTTCTTTAGAATGTCAAAAGTTTTTTTCTCGTTTGTAAAGCAGGTGCGCTGCCGAGTTCCATTTGACACATTCCTTATATAGGTATGTGCGGGCATTTTGGCTGACTGCATTTTTGCGGACATAAATTTGTCGAAACCCTCTGTAATACTGCCTTTAATATGGTGCTCGATGCGATACAACTATTAGGTCGTCAATTTACTCTCTAATGAGGTTGTTCAATGAAACGTAAAGCATCTGCCGAATGGCAAAAGAACTTGAAAGAAGGCAAAGGCACAATCAGCACAGAAAGCAAAACGCTCGAAAATGCTCAATACAGCTTTAGCACCCGCTTTGAAGAAGGCAAAGGTACTAACCCTGAAGAATTGGTCGCAGCAGCGCATGCTGGTTGCTTCTCGATGGCTCTTTCGCACAAATTGTCCGAAGCTGGACACACTCCTGACAGTGTAAAAACCACAGCTACAGTTACTCTTGAAAAACTCGAAGGTGGTTTTGAAGTTACCTCGATCAATCTTGAAGTAGACGCTCGTGTTCCTGGCGTGACCGAAGCCCAATTCAACGAATTGGCCGAAGCTGCTAAAACCGGCTGCCCAATTTCCAAATTGATGAACACCAAAATTACAATGACCGCTAAGCTTGAAGCTCCAGCAAAAGCTTAGTTTTAATCTGGTCTAAATCGAAAAGACAAACAGGCGGGCACTTTCGGGTGCTCGTCTTCTTTCTCTTGAAAAGTCTTTTGTTTTGGTCTTGCGGGTATATAACTTAAAGCCAGTCTTAAAACTATTACTGATATGAGGCGATTGATATGTCAGACGAGAAAAGACGCAAGGAAATGGAGCGACAGGCTATTGAGCGGGCTGAGCGCGAAAGAGCAGAGCGTCGAAGAAAAGAAGAAGCTGAACGTCGCAGGCGAGATGAAGAGCAAGAACGCTTTCGTTTACAGCAATTAGTCATTCAGAAACAGCAAGCAGCCAAGAATGAAGAGCTTTTGGTCATGCAAAAGAAGAATGATGAAATGATGAACGAGATGGAGCGCAAACAAAAAGAAGAAGGCCAAAGCGCTCCGGCGTCTGAATAGTAATAAAGTCTCAGTTTAACGCTGAACTCAATTCTCTTTGAGTCGGCAAAGGAAGTATTGGAACGATTTCCGCTTCTTTTGCCGATTTTGCTTTTGCTTTGCTTTCGTTCAGCCAGCCAAACAAAAGGATAGCGGCGAATCCGCCTATAAGTTGAAAAACGACAAATGCTGGCACGTCACAGGCTCTAATGCCAGCACCACTTTCTGTGAATATACGGGCGATCGTGACAGCTGGATTGGCAAAACAGGTGGATGACGTGGCAAAAATTGCCCCTACTATATATAGAACGACAGCTTGCGGACCACAGGCCGGTTTGTGTTTGGCTGTAGTCATGATAATTCCAATCAGACCAAAAGTTGCAAAAAGCTCAGCGATCCACTGACCGTAACCGGTTCGGGCTGCTGTTGCAACAGAGATGGGCGCTAACTCAAACATTACATTGGCTGAAACGACGCCGGCTACGGCTCCAAGTATTTGTACTGCCATAAAAGGCATGACCCATTTCCAGCTCATATTGCCTTGAGTTGCGGTTAAAAGAGTAACTATGGGGTTGAAGTGGTTCGAATGCGCTTCAAACATGATAATGAGTGCGTAAAGCATGCCGCCTACTGCAATTGCAACGCAAAGCAAGTTTATAGACTGATTACTTGCATCGATATTGTTAACGAGCAAACCTGAGCCGATAACAGTGGCTAAAAGAAAGGCAGTGCCTAAAAATTCAGAGACCAGCTTCTTGCCCATTGGGACCTCGTGTTGCAATTTGTACACAATGTTACGCAGCGTGAACGACTGTAAATTGTACTACGAAATGTATCGCTTGACATCAAGAAGGGTAACGGTATTGCAACAAATTGGACTGCTGAAATGCTGATGAGTGGCGGGTTTAAAGCTTTTTAATCGGGGTGGTAAGTGCACCAGATATAGTGGCGCAACCAGGCTTGATGGCTTTTATAATCTACGTGTTCGCTTGTAAGTGCACCAGATATGATGCTCTCGAACACAAATAAAGTTGAGCGGACTTTTATTAAGCCCTAATTGCAGAAAGTGCTTTTCACCCGGGGATTTTAGCAGGCATTAATCCATTACTCAAAAAACTGGTGATATCAGATTTGGGATTTAAATGACTGACTTTTATTTGAATGTCTGGTGTTCCTTGCGCACAAAGATGTAAACGCAATTGTTCGTAAGTTCCCGATTCAATCTGGTGGCACTTTACTGGTGTGAGTCTTGTTGAGGAGCGTTTTTCCTCATATTCCATATTGAGTTTTCCCATTGCAACATCCAGAAATTTGGCTATTTTGTCAGTTGGCAGTGCGTCTGGAGAATTTGATTCAAGCCAAAGTTGATAGTGTGGATCGGGCTTGAATTGTGGGATGAGAGTAAAAAATCGGATTGAAAGATTCAACTCTTCGCAAACTTTTTTCATTGCCTGAGTGACATGACTTTCAGTCAGTTTTTCGCCAGTGAATGAATGAACATTTCCACCTTTGTGCTGAAATTCGATAAGTGGTGCATTGTTGTGTTTGCCTGTAACCTTTATGACATCGTTTATGTTGTAACGATAGAGGCCACCAGATGTAGTGAATAGTACAAAATAATTTTGATTCACTTCCAGTTCGTCAGCAAGCAAAACTGTGGGATTTTTAGATTCGATTTCTGATTCGGGAACGAATTCGAAGAAGTGAGAATTCAGAGCCAGAAGCTGTTTGTCTGCCGATAATACTGCTGTTCCCCTGCCTTCGCTGGCGCAGTAACTTATATCGCAAACTGGCACATCGCCTAAAGTCTGAGGAAAATCGTTTAAATAAAAACCTGCTGCACCTTTTGTCCAGCAAGTAATCACTGCAAGATCTTTCCAGATGGTTTCTGGCTTGAATAAATTTCTTTGCCACAAAGCATCCAGTTCTCGTGCTCTATTCGGGTCTTTTCGAAGGTGACCACCGTCAGCAAGCGCCTTTTTGATAGAAGCCGGAAGAGGAGTTGGCGGATTAATATCGCCATCTTTTATATCTTTGATGAGCGAAGCGGCAAATGTTTTGAGCCTTCTGCAAAGCAAATTGATGGTTGAGGGGTTAGGAGTATAAAAAATGGAAATGGGCGAAGTCAGTCCGATTCTGAGAAATGTATAATATCTGGACTCGTAATCGTCTATGAGAGCGACTTCATATGGAGTCGCGCAGATGTATTTCTTAACAACAGCAGATTCACTTTGATAGATTGCGCCAGAGATCGCACCATATGGAATTCCCGAAGGAAGGCGCCCAGCTGAAGCATTTGAGAACATTGACAAAGCTTTTCCGGCTGCGATGCCTGGATAATTTTTAAATAAGTGATAGCCCGAGACGATAGAGGCCTCTCGGTACTCTTTCATATAAGACTTGGTAACAGGGATGAACTTGGCTTGGCCAGTGGTTCCGCTTGTAGTAGCGAACATAAAGGGCTGTTCTGCGGTCAGTACATTCCCGGACCCGGCAATCATGTCTTCCACATAGGGTCTGAACGATTCATAATCTCTAATCGGTAGACTTTTGGCGAAATCTGCTTCTGACTTGATTTGGGCAAAATTATG
Organism: uncultured Candidatus Obscuribacterales bacterium; assembly: GCA_964572515.1. GTDB lineage: Bacteria > Cyanobacteriota > Vampirovibrionia > Obscuribacterales > Obscuribacteraceae > Aved-18. Next base: position 865,238 of record CAZNEW010000001.1, read on the forward strand.
TTCGCGACCAAAACGAGTAGATTGATTTTTTTTCAAAATAGCTGAAAGTCGCCTGAGTTGGGCCTGCCGAGGTGATCGGCTGGCTTCGTCGAGCGAATTGACCACAGGCTTTACTAGTGCGCTATAAGTCGAATAGAGGGCTTGATTGATTCGAGCGTTCATAATTGGTGTGCTGAATTATATATTTAAAACCTCTCGATAAAACCTCTTCAATGGCATAAGGAGAGAAAGATAATAAACTCTTGGCAGGATTACAGATTTTGGGAGACCCCGATGGCGGCTTTGCGTTTTGTAGTTTTGGCACCCTCTAAAACTTTTGGTTCTGTGCAAAAGCCAAGTATGGCAATTGCAGCGGCAAAAGCTGGTGCCATAGGTGTGCTCGATCTAGAGGGAAGTGCTCAAGACAATGTTTCTGAGTCTCTTGCACTTTGTTTAAAAGCCGTACCTAAAGCTGATTTCGGTATTCGATGCCGAATCAGCGAGATTGGTTTTTATCTCGATAATTTAGCACCAGAGCTTGAGCTCAATCTGGTAATTCTTTGCGCTGGACCTAACGGTTATCAGAAAAAAGAATTGAAAGATGCGATCGCCAAAGCACAATCGAAAGCCACTATGGTAGCAGTCGAGACTGTGAGTCTTGAAGAATCTTTGATGGCGCAAAAATATGGTGCAAACGTCATAGTTCTTAAGGGCAACGAATCGCCTGGACGGGTTTCACAAACCACCAGTTTTGTTCTGATTCAAGAAGCCATGTCTCAGCTTAAAACTCCGGTATGGGTTCGTGGCGGTGTAGGCAGACATACTGTGCGAGCACTCTGCGTTGCTGGTGTTAGCGGTTGCGTTCTCGACAATCAGTTGTACATGGCTCGCGATTCATTTGTAGACGAATCGCATAAACGTTTTATTGCAACTATGGATGGAACTGAAAGCGAAGAGATTTGCGATTCGATGGGCGAAATCCAGCGTGGTGTTCCTGGAAAAAATGGCGAATTACTTTTGCTTGGTCAGGATGCATCTTTTGCTCAAGCGCTTGCACGTGAGGGTGTCAGTGTCGCTGGCATCCTTCAATTACTTGCTCAAGCCGCAAATTTAACGGATGAAAGCTCAGACATAGCAAGTATTTTGCGTAGCGGCTCACCCTTAGCTAAGCTACATAAAACTACCTATCCTATAGTGCAGGGCGCTATGACTCGCGTTAGCGATAATGCTGATTTTGCCTATGCTGTAGCAAGTGAGGGCGCTTTGCCTTTTCTAGCTTTATCTTTGATGCGTGGTGCTGAAGTTGAAAATTTACTTGCAAGCACCAAGAAAAAATGTGGTGATTTGTCCTGGGGAGTCGGGATTCTTGGTTTTGCTCCAACTCAATTAAGAGAAGAGCAGGTTGCCTCAATTCTCAAACACAAACCTCCATTTGCTTTGATTGCCGGCGGCAGACCAGATCAGGCAAAACAATTCGAAGACCAGGGGATTGTCACCTATTTGCATGTGCCATCACCAGCAATTCTCTCTACCTTTTTAGAAGGTGGTGCTAAACATTTTGTATTCGAAGGTCGAGAATGTGGTGGACACGTTGGTCCACGCTCTAGCTTTGTTTTGTGGGAACAAATGATCGATGTCCTGCACAACACTTTGAGTGGTGCGCGCAACGCATCTGAATATCAGATTCTTTTTGCTGGAGGTATTCACGACGAGTTATCTGCTGCGATGACTTGTGCACTTGCAGCACCGCTGAGCAATCTTGGTGTCAAAGTAGGATTTCTGCTTGGTACCGCATATCTATTCACGCGCGAAGCTGTTGAAAGCGGTGCAATTGTAGAGCGTTTTCAAAAAGAAGCGATTGCCTGCAACAAAACAGTGATATTGCAATCAGGTCCAGGTCATGCCATTCGCTGTATCGAATCGCCATATAAAGACGAATTCGAAAAACGCAAACAAGACATGGTTGACCAGAAGCGCCCGCCTCAAGAAGTGAAAGAACACTTAGAGATGATGCATATGGGCAGGCTTCGTATCGCAAGCAAAGGCATCACCCGCGATGGCTCAGAGTTAGCCAGTGTAGATGAGCGCAGACAGTGGACCGAAGGCATGTATATGATCGGTCAGGTTGCGTCTATGCACGATAAAGTATTATCGGTTAAAGAATTGCATGAGAAAGTTTCTGCTGGTGGAGCAGAAATACTTGCCGATGCTTATGCACCAAAAGATGAAGTAGTTCATACAGAAAACACCGCTTCAGAGCCGATTGCAATAGTTGGCATGTCATGCTTCTTGCCAGAGGCAAATGACATAGAAACATTCTGGTCCAATATTTTGAATAAAGTGGACACCATAAAGGAAGTTCCTCAAACTCACTTCGAGTGGCGTGAACTGTATGATGCTGATCCATTTGCTCCAGAAAAAGCTGTTTCTAAATGGGGTGGATTCTTAGGGGAAGTCGTTTTCGACGCAGCCGCCTACGGGATTCCTCCAAACAGTCTTTCATCTATAGATCCAATGCAACTGCTTACGCTCGAGTGCGTCCGTCAGGCTTTGAGCGATGCAGGATATGACAAACGACGATTTGGTCGCGAACAAACATCGGTCATTGTAGCTAATGCAGGCCACGGACCTATGGGTTCGCTTTACCTGACTCGTACAATGCTATCGTGGAAACTTAGTTTTCTTGATGAAGAAACAAAGCAATACATATATAGTCAGTTGCCCGATTGGTCGGAAGACGCTCTTGCAGGATATTTAGGCAACGTTGCTGCAGGACGAGTCTCAAACAGATTCGATCTTGGTGGTATCAATTTCAGCATAGACGCAGCTTGTGCATCGTCTCTAGCTGCATTGCATTCTGCTATGGCGACTCTACGCACTCGCGAGAGTGATATGGTCATTCTTGGTTCGGTTGATACTCACAACCAGCCAATTGACTACGTAAACTTCAGCAAAACACACGCTTTGTCTCCTCGTGGTAGATGTCGCACATTCGATTCAACTGCAGATGGAATAGTCTTAGGCGAAGGAATTGGAGTAGTTCTTTTGAAAAGACTGGCAGATGCAGAGCGCGATGGCGACAAAATTTATGCTGTTATAAAAGGGATCGGTGGCTCAAGCGATGGAAAAGACTTGAGTCTTACTGCACCACGTCCAGCAGGACAGATGCAAGCTTTGAATCGTGCTTATAAAGACGCTGGTATTTCCCCATCTTCTGTAGGTCTTGTAGAGGCTCACGGCACTGGCACTGTAGCTGGTGATAAAGCTGAAGTGGAAGCCTTGAGCAAAGTATTCAGAGCTCAAGGCGCTACAACCAATAATTGCGCTATAGGTTCGGTCAAATCGAATATCGGTCATACCAAATGTACTGCTGGTCTGGCATCGCTTATAAAGATAACCAAAGCGCTCTATCACAAAGTTTTACCGCCTACAATTGGTGTAGAACGCCCGAATCCAGCATGCAAATTCGAGAGCTCGCCTTTTTATATAAATTCGCAGGCGCGTCCCTGGATTCATAGCGCCAAATCTCCGCGCAGAGCAGCTCTAAGTGCTTTTGGATTTGGTGGCACCAATTTTCATGCTGTGCTTGAAGAATATGTTCCAGCCCTTGCACCAGAAAACAATTTTGCCCTTAATTCATGGACTGCCGAGTTGTTCGTTTTTGCAACTGACTCAGCAGACGAATTGCAAAAGCAACTTGCAAATACAACGCGTAAGTTAGAAAAGGTGCTTGCAAGAGCGAAAGCTAAGACTGAATCTGAAAATACTAATTTTCAGAAAAAAGCCTTGTTCGAGCTCGCTCGATCAGTATTTGAAAAGACTTCGGCTCAAAGCAAAAAGATTCATCTGGCACTTGTTGCCACGTCGCTTGATGATTTAAATGAAAAGCTCAATTCAATCAAATCAAGGTTGAAAGATGGCGGCGATAAACTCACCCAGATGACTGATATCCGCGGTGTTTATTACTCTACTCAAAACATGGCTCTACAGGGTAAAACAGCATTTCTATATTCTGGTCAGGGTTCGCAAAGAGTCAATATGCTCAAGACTCTGAGCCTTTATTTCCCGGAAATAAGAGAACAGTTTAAAAATGCTGCTTCTATTTTGGATGGCAAGCTCAAACGTCCACTTGAAACATATGTCTTTCCAGTACCTGTGTTCAGTCAAGAAGAACGATCTTTGCAAGAAACAGAACTGAACGATACACGCATTGCTCAACCAGCTATTGGTGTTGCAGATCTGGCAATGCAGAAAATTGCAAGTTCGCTTGGGCTGTCACCAGATCTGGTTGCAGGTCACAGCTATGGCGAATATGTGGCTTTGTGTTCTGCACAAGTTATGAGCGAAGATGATTTGATTGCGCTTTCATACGAGCGTGGACGCATCCTTGGTCAAGAGCAAGACGGCGATAACGGAGCGATGGTGGCGGTAATGGCGCCACTTGATGTAGTGCGTAAATTGACTGAGTCTGTGAGTGGCGTTCAAATAGCTAACATAAATGCACCAGAACAGTGTATCGTTTCGGGTGCGACCAAAGCAATCGAAGAGTTCAGCAAGCTAGCTTCGGATAAAGGTTGTTACGTTAAGAGAGTACCAGTCTCGTGTGCCTTTCACTCTCCTTTGATGGAAAAGAAAGCGCAGGAATTCAAAAAGGTTTTGGACAAGCTTTCTTTGAAAGAACCATCGATTCCTGTTTTCAGTAATACCACTGCTAGTGCTTATCCTGTAAGACCCAATGAAATAGCTAAACTTCTGGTTGAACATACAGTCAAGCCGGTTCTTTTCACAAGCCAACTAGAAGCTATGTACGATGCTGGAGCTCGTACCTTTATAGAAGTCGGACCTGGAAATGTTTTGACTTCGCTATTAGAAAATACCTTCAAAAACAAGAAAATTCTGGCTGTGGCACTCGATGGTCAAAGCAAAGAAGATTCCACCTGTATTGCACCATTTTTGACCGCACTTGCAAGACTTTGGGCAGCGGGACACCCGCTCAAGCTCGAGCGTTTGTTTGAAGGACGGCAAGAATTACTTGGTGCTAGCGTTTTCGAACCACAAGAATTGCGAATGCCATACCGCATAGATAGCTGCAATGTCACTAAAGTAAGTGATTCGTCTGCTGCTCAAAAGATTTCACAAAGTGCACGTAAGCAAGAAATGCCAAAAGTTGAAACAAAATCGGTATCACCCAAATCACAACCCAACACAATCGCCATGTCGCAACAAACGAATTCAAAAAATCAAAATGCTCTAAACACTGCGCTGAAAGCCGCTAGTCAGCCCGTCCCTGCAGGAGTGCAACTGTCTTTGCCATCTGTTAATTTTGAGAATCATGTTCAGGGTTCCGTCGAGCGCATGATTCTTGAATATCAGAAGAATATGATGGACATGACTAAGACCATGCTCGATGCGCAAAAAGAAGTTATGCTTGCGTATCTCGGTTCGCAAAAAGGTGCTGGAGTTCCAATACAAACTCAGACTCCAACATATGTGCAAGCTCCTGTTCAGTTGGCACCTGAATTGTTGAATCAAACTCAAGTTCAGTCACAAATTCAGGCTCAGGCAATAACTGAAGAAAAGCAGGAAACCGTAGTTGTTGCAGAGTCTGCAAATAACGAAGCAGAATCTGAACTAGATACCGAAGGTTTGACTGCAAGCTTGCTTGAGATAATAAGCGAGCGCACCGGATATCCAAGTGAAATGCTAGAGCCAAATCTCGATTTGGAAGCAGACCTTGGAATCGATTCGATTAAACGAATCGAGATTTTCAACAGTTTCAGGAAATTGCTGCCGCTAGAAATACAACAAGACCTAGAAGGCAATTTAGAACAACTGGCAGGGTTGAAAACGCTTGAAGCAATTTCAAACTGGATAGCGAATCTCAAAGTCGCACCAGTCAAGTCCGCTGAGACCGCAGTTGAGCAAGCTCATAAAGCGGCACAAACTCAAGCAGCCTCAGGACCAAAGTACCTGTCTGAAATTAGACGTGGTCTTGTAAGAGTAGTCGAAGACAAGAGTTTTTCAATAGCTCCAGTTACATACGCTAAAAGCGCACTGCTTGTGTGCGATGACACCGAATTTGGTGCCGTGCTCGAGAAAAAGCTAAAAGCAGAAGGTGTGAAAGTCAAATCAGTCAGACTTGACCAAATAGACAGATTGAAAGATGGAACCTATCTTCCAGAATGGACTTTCTTCTTGCCTGGTTCTAATGCCGAGACTGATAGAACCGAAATTGCATTATTGTCTCTTGCGAAATGGTTTGAATCGGCCCTTAAAGACATTCAAGTCGATAGAAAACCAGTGTTAACCATAGCTACAGCCATGAATGGTCGCTTTGGTGAGAAACCCGGTCTTGATGTCGTTAAGAACGCTGAGAACCTTGCTCTACAAGGCATTCTTGCCGGCATGACAAATACAATTGGTCGCGAGCTTGGTTCGCAAATCGCTTCCTTATATATAGATATCGACCCCAGTGACGATAGAAAATCGCAAGCCGATACTTTTATAGCTCGCACCGCACAGGCAGTCGAAGCAAATGGTGAATACGGATTTAAGGCGGGCAAGCACTACAAATTGGAAGTGGTTCCAGCAGAACTGGAAGAAGCTAGCTCTGACCTCGATTTAAATGCTAATTCGATGGTTCTGGTCACCGGTGGTGCTCGTGGTATCACAGCCGAAATTGCAATAGAGCTTGCCAAACGTTATGGATGTCATCTCGTTCTTGTCGGTAGAGCTCAAAAGCCAAATGCCGAATCGGCTTTGACTCAAGGACTCTTTTCTACCAAAGAAATAAAAGCTGCTCTTATAGAGTCTGCAAAAACCTCAGGTAAGTCGGTCAATATAGCTGAAATTGAGCAACAGTATCAGCAAATTGTTAAGGACCGAGAGATCAGAGATAATCTTGCCAGTCTTGAAAAATATGCCGCTTCAGTTCGTTATCATAGTCTTGATGTGAGAGACGAGGCTCAGTTCAGCGAATTAATCGGTTCTATTTATGATTTCCATGGAAACATCGATGGTGTCATTCATGGTGCTGGAGTGATCGAAGATTCGTTTATTGCAAACAAGTCTGAAGAGTCTTTCAAAAGAGTAGTTGATACTAAAATAAAGCCAGTTTTGACTCTCATTAAAAAGCTTCGTTTTCAGACCCTTTCATTTTTGCATCTCTTCTCCTCAGTAGTGGGAAGAACAGGAAACCCTGGTCAAATCGATTACGTTGCAGCAAATGAAGGTTTGAATAAACTAGCGCGTCTAATCGATCGCAATACAAGTGCCAAAGTCAGCTCGCTGATGTGGGGACCATGGAGAGGCGGTATGGCTCAAGTCGAACTTGAAGACCTTTTTGCAAGCCATGGATGGGCTATGATCGACCCGGTTGAAGGTCGCCAGGCTTATATGAGCGATTTGATGTACGCGCCAAAGGGCGAAGTTGAAGTCATGCTCGTTGGCTATTTGAAAGATGGCACCAATAATGATGACAATTTCAAAGAGGGTGAAGCCGTCGGTCCTGTTTTGAAGCCTTCGGTAATAGTTCAAACTGAGCCGGGATTAAAAACTGCCACTTTTTCAATTGAGCGCAGCGAGCATATTTATCTTGAAGACCACAAGCTAGATAGTCTACCTGTGCTTCCAATGGCGGTTGCTGTAGATGTGATGTTTGAATGCGCACAGCTTGCAAGACCAGATCAAAAGGTCAGAGCTTTGAGTGATTTCGATATTCCATCTGGTGTCGTATTTGATATCGATGAAAAGAAATTCCAGGTACTGGTTAAAGAGAAAGACTCCAAAACTTCTTCGATAATTATCGAGTCGGCTGGAAAGGCAAAACGTCTGCATCATCGTGGAACCGCCGAATATGTAGAGGTGGCTCTTCCTTCAGGCATCTCTTATACTTACAATCCCGATAGTATCGAAGATGCAGAACGCAGTGTTCCTACTCCCGAGTTCATTTATTCGCAATATTTGTTCCACGGTCCACTCTTTCAGGGCATTAAAGAACTGGATAAAATAAGTCCTAAAGGTGTCGCTGGAAAGATTCGTGGTTCACTTCCAAGCGAAGCACTCCTTCATCCACAAAAGGACGCCTGGATAGTAGACCCGATACTGTTTGATTGTGCAATGCAATTAGGTGGTGTATGGGCTCGCCATTACGCAGATATTTTATGTCTGCCAACTGGATTCAAACGTATGACACTTCTACGACCATGTCCAAAATATGACGCTTTTGCTCATATCGTTCCTAGAGGAAACGGTATGGAAAATAACGAGATTGTTTGTGACCTCGCTATTTATGACACGGACGGAAAGCTTTCTATCTATATTGAAGGTCTTGCAGGCATCGGAAGCAAATCGTTCAATCGATTCGCTACTGCTCAAGGTGTTAAAAAGTGAGAACCTATGCGTTCATATCAATTGGACTGGAAAAATTCGATCCCAGCCCAATTGATTCATTAGTAGTTTATATAGGTAAAGGCTGGCAATATGAGTCTTTCGCGCAGGTTTTGAAAGACCTTGAAAAACTTGTAAGCGAAAATAAATTCGTCACAATTGCAAGTGGTGAAAGCTGGTTCACCCTGACAAAGAGTCATGACCTGGCATCTTATGCCATATTAGAACTAGACTCAAATTCAAAAGCCGATGACTGTCTTTTATTCGAATGCAAAAGTAATAGTAACGAAGAAATAGTTGCCACCATTTGCAGTGCTGCAAAAGCTTTGCACAGCAAAATAATGCCGGCTGCAGCAGTTTATCGCAACACCGAAATTGCAGACGCTCGCCCCTGGATCAGTCCGCGTCAGCCCGAAGATCCACCAACCAGAAAGGCGCTGGTTAAAAGCAACGAATTGAGTTTAGTCCTCAAAGAAAGTACTCTTTCAATGCCTCCTCTTGCTTTGCCTTTTGCAAGCGAAATGTTTTTGTTTGCAGCTCATAGCGCTGCTGAATTGCTCGAGAACGTGCGCCTTGTGCGAGATTTACTGGAGCGCGATCCCAAAAAGAAACTGAGTGATCTTGCCTATACCTTAAACGTTCTGTTTCCGCCATTCAAAGGAAGCTGGCGCGCAGCGTTAGTTTGCGAAAATGCAGAGCAATTGAACGAGTCTTTGATAACTATAATTTTGAAGTTAGAAGCTGGCGAAGAATTCTATAGCGACCCTTATTCGGGAATTTTTCTTGCTAACGATAAAACCGCAGTTAGAGGCAAATTAGCATTCACTCTGCCAGGTCTTGGTTCTGCCTATACTAACATGTTGAAAGACCTGTCCATGCATTTTCCGCTAGTGCGCGAGGTCTTCGATTATATAGATCTGGTCACCGAAAAATTTGGTGCAAGCGATATTCCAAGTATGCGAATCTTTCCATTGCAAAAAGGAAAGTCTGATTCTTCGTCTTTGATTTCGGCGGATTATGCGGTTCTTGCCGTCCTCATGGCCGAGTATTCGCTATTTCGATTGTTCAGCAAACTTGGATTGTCTTGTGATGCTTTCATGGGCTTTAGCACTGGCGAGTTCGGTGTCTATGTAATGAATGGCAGTGTTGATGTACTTGTTGCTGCTTCTATTTTTTATGAGCAGAGCACCGAAGTGCATCGTTCCTTTCCAAAAAAAGAAAAGGAATCGCTCAAAACTGTCAGTGTTTTTGCAAGCCGAGATACCATTTTGAAGATGGCACAGGATGCAAATATCACTGTTCATTTGACTGCTGATCTTACCGAAAAGCATGCCATCATTACTGGCAAGAATGCCGAAATGGAAAAATTGATGGAGCTCTTAGAAAAGGAATCTATCGGATTTAGTGTGGCTCCAATTGCAATTCCCTACCACACAGACTTGGTTTCGATGGCAGTAAATGAAGAACAGGTGAAAAAGGGCTTTCAGTCGTCCAATTTTCAAAAAGCGCAAGTTGAATCATGGCTTTGCTCGATGGAAGGAAAAGGACCAAATGAGCCAGGAGCAATCGAAGATGCGCTACTAGGTCTTTTGCGCAGACCTATATCGTTTAGAAATACAGTCAAAAAAATGTTCCAGAGTGGTATCACTACTTTTGTCGAACTTGGCCCGCAGGGTATTTTGACCTATCAAGTCAAAGACATTTTGCAAGGCGAAAGACATCTGGGCATCGCTTCCAATTTAGCTGGCAAATCTGGCATTACTCAAATCCATTATTTGCTTGCTGAATTGTTTGCACATGGTTATGGTGCAAATTTTAATCTCAGTTATCTATACGAAGACCGTAATCCAAAATCTGTATTTGAGCAGGCCCAAACCCAAAGTATAGAGTTTGACTGTTATAGCGACTATCAAGACAGGTCTGTCAATTCTATAAATTCAGATAAGTTAGTGAGTGAATTTCTGGCTGCTACAAGTAAATTGCATAGCGAATTCAACCAGACCAATTTGGAAATTATCCACGCTTATTTACAGGGCTTGAGTCAGAATCGAGTACCTGTAGTGTTTCTCGATACAGAACCTAGTATCTCAAATCACGCAGTGGTGGCATTTACAGATCAGTTCATTGATTTGTCATTGAGCGCTGATTCAAGCTGGCTTTGCAAAGGCGAAATTGCTGATTTTGAAAAGAACTGCCGTCACGACGATCGCAAAAGAAGCTGGCTGCTTGGAAGACTGGCAGCCAAACATGCGGTATGTGAACTCTACTCCAAATTTTATGGCAAGAAATTAGAACTTCTCCAGATTGAGGTTTACAACCAGGAAAATGGAGTCCCTTACTGCCAAGTTGCAGACAATCAATCTCCTTTGATATCAATTGCACATTCACACAATGCAGCATGCGCAGTGGCGGTTAAACCAGGCTCGAATCTCACTTGCGGAATAGATATCGAATGGTTAGAACAGCAAAATAAGACTTTTGACGAATTAAAACACTGGACCAAGCGAGAAGCCGGGTTTAAATCATTCACTATGCCAAGCGAAACACCCTTTCAAGCCAGTTGGTTCCAGGTGAGCGACTATCTTATGGCGCTTTGTTTACAGCCAATCAGTGCCCGTTTAGATGGGGCAAAAAGCCGGGAATAATTTGGTGGAGGTGACTTATGGCACGTTCATTCAAGATTCAATCCCAAACTAATTTGTTGGCTTTCGCGCTTTGCTTTTCAACGCTACAAGCTTTTTGTCAAGAACCAATAGCTCCTGCCAGTCAAGTTCCTGCCCAAACTGAGCAGGGCGATCTTGAACAGGTTGCGCCTGGTCCTTTGGCTCTGGAGCGACAGAAAGTGCTCGATATGATACTGTCTGCCAAAGAACAAAAAATCGGCATTACCGCCTATATGGGCGCTTTTAAGAGTTTAGAAGACCAGGTTAAATCAGGCGCTCAAGAAAAGCAAATCAAGGGGCGGCTCGAATCAATTTCAGGCAGTCTTAGCGAACAATTGAAGCGCAGTAAAGAGTTGAAATTACAAAGACCCGCTCCTCCAGTTGCCGCGTCTTCGCCATCGCCAGCCGAAGCTGGTGGCGCTGGCAAATCAGATCCTGGTGGCGGTAACACCGATAAAATGATCGACAATCTTAGAAAAAAATGGTTTGGTGGCGAAATTCCTGACTCAATCAAGAAAAAAATTCCACCTGGATTCGACCCAGGCAAAATGGATAATGACACCATAAAAGATTTGCTCAAGAAATACGGCCAGTGAAATTTTTTAAGTTAGCATTATGTTTAACCATTATTTTTTTGAGTGGTTATCCTTTTGAGGCGCAGGCTAAATATGTGTTTAAGCCTGGTAGTCGTCAGGCTATCTGGGTTCCTGATAATCAGGCTGTAAGCGGCGTTGAATATCAAAAACAGGGTTATACCAAAACTGGTGGCATGTCAGTCAGACGCGGAATGTCACCATCAGCTGGTATGGTATCGAATACGATGCCGCAAAAAGCGAATCCTGTCTTGCCGTCAAATGCCAGCTCAAGAGATTTCATCGACTTCGTCGAGGTCCAAGGTATCAAACGTAGTTTTTCATATCATCTGCCTTCGAGTTATAACAAGTCTTGCGCTACTCCTGTGATGCTCGTGTTCGCCGGTCTTAAAATGAAAGGTACCGATATGATTGCTGCCACTGGGATGAATGGCGTATCTAACCGTCATAACTTTATTGTAGTTTACGGCGAACCTGCAGGTGGTGAATGGCAGGATGGCATGAAGAATCGTCCCTATGACGATGTTGCATATGTTCAAGCTGTACTGAATAAACTTGCCACCATTTGCAATACCGATACGCACAGAGTCTACGCAGTTGGTTTGAGTAACGGAGGCTTTTTTTGTCAGTTGTTGGCTTGCTCGCTTCCAAGCAAGATTGCTGCAATTGCTGTGGTATCCGCTACCGGTATGGAGCAAGCTTTGCAAAAATCAACTGGTGAGCGTGCTATACCGTGTATGTTTTTTCTTGGTACTGATGATCCGCTGATTAACTGGCAGGACGGAAAAACAAAAACACTTGGTAAATATGCCAAACGAGTTGGTGTAAGCGAAATAGACCCAGCTTTATTAGAAATAGCAAGATTTGGCGGGTTCTATAGTGTTCCTGATCTTATTTCCTTCTGGACCAACCACAATAAATGTCAGGGTGCACCATCTGAAAGCTATGAACCAGATAAAGATCCAAGAGATGGCATGAAAGTAAAAAAATCAGTCTGGGGACGCAGAGGTAATGCAGTAGTTCTCTACACTATTGAAGGTGGCGGACATACCTGGCCTGGTTGTATTTTTCTGTCTAGAAATCAGAAATGCTGTCAGGATATTGATACAAGCGAAATCATCTGGAAATTTTTCCAGGGCGAATCGCGTTGATTACTTTACATCTTATTGAGCAGCATCTGCTGAAAAGTTCTCAAGTTCTCCGTCTTGGGCTTCAAAAGAAATAGAGATAGGCTGGCAGCAGACTTCGCAGTCTTCAACATATGACTGACTTCCTCCAGTCAAATCGAGCAAGATTGAAATCTTTTCCCAGCAGTACGGACACTGGAAAAAGTGCTCTTCGAGCATTTATTTCTTACCGGCTTTAGCGAGATCTTTGAATTTGTATTTTTGCAAGTATTCTTCGTATGGGTATTGATAGTCGATGAATTGACCATCGTGTGTAAACGAAAGAACTCTTGTAGCAACGCTCGATACTAGATCGCGGTCGTGTGATACTACAAATACGGTGCCTGGAAAATCGGATAGACCTTGCGAAAGGGCAGAGACTGCTTCGAGATCTAAGTGGTTTGTCGGTTCGTCCAGAATGAGAATGGGATTTTTCTGCATCATGATCCGAGCCATGAGCAAGCGAGCTTCTTCTCCACCAGAAAGATTTTCAGTAGCTTTTTGCACTTCATCTTTAGAGAACAGCATACGTCCAAGCAAACCACGTATGACCTGGTCGTCTTCATCTTCTCTAAATTGATTGAGCCATTCCATAACAGTGGTGCCAGGTTTGATCTCTTTGTGGAAGTCTTGTGGAAAATAGCTCCATGAAGCAGCTTCGCCCCATTTGACAGTGCCATTATCCGGTTCGATTTCGCCAAGTAAACAACGCAATAATGTGGTTTTACCAACACCGTTTGCACCGATGATAGCTACTTTGTCACCGCGGTAAATATCGAAACTAATTTTGTCGAATAATTTTTTATTATCAAAAGCCTTCGATAAATCTTTGACTTTGAGCACTTCTCGACCAAAAGGTTTGAGTTGTTCGAATTTGATATAAGGTCTTTGAATATTAGAGCGTTTCAATTCCTGGGGAGCGAGTCGCTCTATTTCTTTTTTACGTGACTGTACCTGGCTCGAGCGCGAACCTGCCTGGAAGCGGGCTACGAAATCTTGCAACTGAGCGATCTTTTTAGCTTTGTCTTTGTTTGCAGCCTCGATTGTCTGGCGACTTTGCATTTTATTTGACACCATGTCATCGTAATTTCCTGGATACAAAATTACGGTGTCATAATCTATATCTGCAATATGCGTGCATACAGAGTTCAAGAAGTGCTTATCGTGCGATATTACGATGAGCGTTCCTTCGTACTTCATCAAAAACTCTTCAAGCCAGTGGATGGTATCTAGATCCAAGTGGTTTGTAGGTTCGTCGAGCAGAAGCGCTTCTGCTCCACCAAAGAGTGCTTGTGCAAGCAGTACTCTAAATTTAAAATCTGTAGCCAGAGTTGACATCAAATTTTCGTGGTCTTCTTCGGGAATGTCGATACCACGCAAAATTTCTGCTGCTTCAAACTCAGCCATATAGCCATTTTCGTCAGCAATGATAGATTCTAATTCTCCCAGACGTTCCATTTGCTCTGGGGTTAGATCTGGCAACTCGCACAATACATCCTTTTCTTTGAACGCAGACCAGAGTGTTTCGTTGCCCATGATAACGGTATCGATAATACGCTCGTTATCGTATGCAAACTGGTCTTGTTTGAGTACGCCCACATGTTTGGGACGCTGCACTGTGCCTGTGTTCGAGGGCTCCACTTCACCTGTTAGTATTTTCATGAAAGTGGATTTGCCAGATCCGTTTGGACCGGTCAGACCGTATCTATAACCTGGAGCAAACTTAACCGACACATTGTCGAAAAGAGTGCGAGTACCGAATTCTTTTGTTACTTCTGTGACTATAATCATGTCGGGATTATACCTTAAGACGAGAAAGAACTATGAGCAAAGTGCCAAATTGCCCCTGTGGCGCTTCAAATACGTACAAACTTTGTTGTCAGAAATATCACAGCGGGCAAAACCCAAAGTCTGCGTTAATTTTGATGAGATCGCGCTATTGTGCTTTTGCCAAAGGCGAAATCGATTATATTGTAAAGACCACGCATCCTGAGAACCCATCGATTCAAGGCGATGTTGCAAAGTGGCGGCGCGAGTTGCAAGATTTTTCTAAAAATACAAAGTTCAATGGACTGAAGATACTGGTTGTAGATGAAGCTGAACAAAGCAATCATGCAACAGTCACATTTTCGGTCAATCTAGTACAACAGGGACTACAGGCTGGTTTCACCGAGAGGAGCCGATTTGAAAAAGTGAATGGACGCTGGCTTTATTTGGACGGCGTTATTACTGCTACTCCGCTACAGTCGGAGCTGGTGCCTCGGGAAGCTGGGGACTTTTCTTTGTAGCGATTTTGAATAGTACTAAAGCCATGAATACAAAGAATCCAACTCCAAGCAATTCGTAGCCTTTAGGACCAAGAGTGCCAGTAAGAGTGTGTTCGAGGCTGATAGTCTGAAGCCAGGTATAAATTGATTCTGGAATGCATAAGAGTGCAACTATGACTCCAGCAAGTGCACCCCCTGCCACAAGACCTGTGGCAAATAAGCTGCCATTGCCGAGTTCGGCATCTTCTGGGGATTCGCCTTTTGCTTGAGCGCGCATATCGACGAATTTTTTGACTACTCCGCCAGCAAAAATTGGCAGTGTGGTAGACAAAGGCAAATAAGCCCCAACAGAGAAGTTGAGCGCGTTAACACCGCATAACTCCATGGTAAGAGCAAGAAATATTCCAACCATAACGAAATTCCAATCAAGGTTGAATGAAAGCATTCCTTTGATCAGCGTTGCCATCAAAGTTCCTTGTGGTGCTGAGAATTTGGCAGAACCGATTGCGTGCTGAATGCCCTGGGCTGCCATGTCGGGTGAAGGTACGTCAAGCATTTTGACGGTCAAGCCTATGACCAGCGAAGAAACCACGGCGCCAATGAAAAGGCAAATTTGTTGCGCTCGTGGAGTTGCACCAACGATATATCCTGTTTTCAAATCTTGTGATGTGGCGCCACCATTGGCAGCGGCTATACAAACAATCCCACCTACTACAAGCACCATCGGTTCGTATAAATGTCCGGTCATACCAAAGCCGATGAAAACAAGCGAGGTAGCCATTAGTGTGGCGATGGTCATCCCCGATACAGGGTTTGAGCTGGAGCCTATAAGCCCTACGATTCGGCTTGAAACAGTAACAAAGAAGAATCCAAAGATAACTACCAGAATACCTATTAGTAATTTTTGAATTAAAGAATCGCCTGGAATCTGCGGCATGAGCATCATCAATACAACAAGTGCAAGAGAGCCAAACAAGACTACTTTTACTGACAAGTCTTTTTCTGTCCTAGAAATTGATTCTTGTGCGGCTTTGTCATTGAGCGAACCAAGGCTGTCTTTGAACGAAGAAACAATGGTCGGAATGGTTTTCATCAGCGTCATGAAGCCACCGCATGCCACTGCGCCCGCACCAATTTGACGCACATAAGCACGGTAAATGGCATCTGCAGTATTGGCGAATGTGTGTGTAGCTGGATTCCAGTCTCCTGGTCCGCCCGCAGTATCGAGACTGGCAAGATTGCCAAGTTTGACCAATTGAGCGGCAATCGTGTCTGGTGGCACAAGAGCAGCAAGGAGTGGTATCAACCCTAGCCAGGCTAAGACACCTCCAGCTACAAGGGTTCCTGCAATTTTAAATCCTACGATATATCCAACACCAAGATATTCTGGAGTAATTTCACCAGCCACTGTGGCTGATGGAAAAAATTTATTGGTTTGCTCGGTTACAAATTTTGGAGTTTCAGCAATCAGGTGTAATATGCGCTGACAAATAGCATAAACAACAGCAAAAGCAAGACCTAAATAAGCAGTCTTTGCAAAGTCGCCGCCTTTTTCGCCAGCGATGAGAACAGAACCACATGCGGTGCCTTCGGGGTAAGGCAGATTGCCGTGTTCTTTGACTATCAACGATCGACGAAGTGGAATCATCATCAAAGTACCCAGCATGCCACCAAGGGCAGCCAGAGTAAAAATAGTCCAGTAATTGAAAAATCCAGCTCCGACACTCTCGCCATTTGTCACTGACAAAAAGAGAAAACCAGGCAGAGTGAACACGACTCCAGAAGCGATAGATTCACCAGCCGAGGCGGTTGTTTGAACGATATTATTTTCAAGAATAGTGGTTTTGAAAAACTTGCTGCCAATAGACATTGCAAGCACAGCAACTGGAATTGAGGCTGAGACTGTCAGACCTGCTTTTAGAGCAAGATAAACAGTGGCGGCTCCAAACAGTACCCCAAAGATACAGCCAAGAATTATAGCTCTTGGAGTAAGCTCTTTCATCTGAATTTCAGGAGCTATGTATGGTTTGAATTCAGTCTGGGGTTGTTGAACTTGCGCGTTTTCGTGCATAAAATAAGATACTCATCTTTTGGGAGTTTCTATTTTATCAATGGATCGGTTGTCAATGAGGCGTTTTTTCTCAATTCTCCTGGCTCTAATATTTGTCGGGCTGGAAGTTAGCGCCAAAGAAAAAGAACCAGTAAAAACACCAAGCATAAAAGATCGCATCGAATCTTTTGGCGATCGTTCACGCAAAACACTCAAGCCTGCTTTTCAAGCAAACGGCATTTCTTATCCTCCTTCCAAAATGACCTGGATTGCTCTCAAAAAAGAGAAAGTTCTTTTGCTTTTTGCTCCCAATAAAAACGGCAAGTTTGTTCAGGTGTTGAATTATCCAATTCTTGGCACAAGTGGTATCACGGGACCCAAGCTGAAGGAAGGGGATAAACAAATCCCGGAAGGATTCTATAAAATAAGTGGAATGCGACCTAAAGTGATTGCTCACGTGGGTCTGGATATAAATTATCCAAATGTAGAAGATAAAATGCACGCCAAAAAAGAGCGTCGAAAAACGCTAGGTGGCGATATCATGATTCACGGAAGTTACTGGTCGACGGGTTGTCTAGCTATGGGCAACGAAGCAATCGAAGAATTATTCACTTTAGCGCATGACACCAAATATAGTAACATCTCGGTTTTATTTGCACCGTGCGACCTGACCACTAAAGCGGTCAGCATTGATTTTCGAAAACAACCCAAATGGTTGCCAGATTTATATAAGCGCCTCAAAAAAGAAATGGCGCATTATCCGATCAATGAAAGTCCTGGTTCTAAGCCGAAGAACGTCTGGGAAAGAGTGTCTGATCTCCCATCAAATAAGTACCAGTAGAGTTTCGATGCCATAAAGGGCCAGCAGTTCTGAAAAAATCGGGTCGTACTGATCTGAGCTCAATACAGATTTAAACGACTCAAGCGGACTTTTGTGAGCAAACGTTTTTTGAAGCGAAGCAAGTTGTTTTTGAGCTTCGATTGTCGGTGTCTCTTCAATATGCAGTTTCCAGCCTTCAAAGGCAAAATCGAAAATTACAAAATATGTAATAGCCAAAGAAAGAATGAATAATAGTGATTGAACGTCTGTATTTTGTCCGGTGACAAAAAGCAGAAGAAAACCCACAGCCATCGAAGCTAAAATAGACACGCATAAAGCCAACCAGAAAATTACATTGACTGAATTCAAAACTGTTTTTAATACTCTGAATCGCCAACCGCTTCGTTGTGCTTTTTCTGCTACTAACGCCAGCTCTTGATAAAGAGGCAGTAATTCTCTAAAGCTTAGAATCAATCGTGCTAGAAAAGCTGCAATCAAAGAAGAGAAAAGTGAAATGATTGATTGAGCAAGAGGCAATGATCCAAGAAGAAATATTGGTATCAGAGACAGTATCAGTCCCGAAATGGCAGCAATGAAAAAATATTTGCCTATTTGTACTCGTTTTTCTTCCGGCACCAGAAGACCGCGAGCTAAAAGATCTTTTCTAAGTTCAGTTTGAAAAGCATGTTTATAGCCGGCGCTGGAAAAGTCAGCCAGAATTCTTATGAGACCGCTTGGCGCGAAATATCTTTTTAGTTTTCTTGGATCCTGAATCGTATCGCTGATAACACTTTTTAGAGATTTGCGAACAAAGTTATACAGAAAAAAAACTCGTCGCGAAATTTGAAGCGGGGTTTTTGCGCCTTTCAAAACTGTTTCTTGGGTCTTTTGTACTGCCCAGTCTTTTACCGAGCGAGTGACGATGCTCCACATGTTTTGTTCGTAAGGTGCAAGTGTCGAGCCGTCATCTGTTGTGTTTTTTAACTTTCGTTGCAATAAATCTACTGCAAGAACTACCAAAGCATGGGTAACATCTCCGCCGCGCAAGAGATAAGCAATTTCGCAGGGCGCAAGCGAATTCTTGTTGTTTTGCTCAAACTTTCCTGCAGAGCAAAGGTGGCGAAGTTTGAAGCGGACGAAAAGCAGTAGCACGAGCAATCCGCCCAAGCTTACGCAAATATAGGCGAGTGGAGATATCAACAGGTCCTTTTCCATGATTAAATGATAGGGTAATTTTCCTGGAGATGCCATGAAAGACAGCTACATGATTTTTGTCATTCTTGCCGTCCTGTTCACGCCGTTTTTGCCACTCGTTTTGAAGGGCAAATGTCCTTCCTGTGGTAAGCGAAAGCTAGAAAAGCTTGGCACTGAGGTTCTCGAAGCGCCCGATTCAGCTAAGACATTCGTAACCAGATACAGGTGCCACGCTTGCCTGAAGCATTTCCAGCAAGAAAAGACCGGTCAATTGAAAGAATCTGCGCCACCCGAACCAATAGAGTCTGCCTAAAGCATTGCCGGCATCTGATCCCGGCAAATGTTCTATAATAAAGTAATACCAGTATTCAGAATTCTATGAATCTGTGTCTCGGTAGCTAAATTATGAACATCTTGCTTGTAGAGGACAATCCGACCCAGTCGAAATTGACTAGCACTATTCTGCAGCGCCGTGGTTTTGAGGTTGACTCTGCCGAGACGTTGGAAAAGGCGCTCAAGAAGCTTTCGCGACCTATATTCGATGCTATTCTGCTCGACTTGAGCCTGCCGGATAGCGATGGAATTGACACGTTTAAACGTGTGCATTCTATCACCGACATTCCGGTAGTTGTTTTAAGTGCACAAGACGATAAAGATTTAGCCCTTCAAGCTGTGCGTCAGGGCGCTCAAGATTATTTGATTAAGGGCATGCTTAGCACAGATTCACTGGTTCGATGCTTGCAATATTCAGTGGAGCGCAATAGGGTTGAAAATGAGCTCAGGCGCGGGCAAGAACGGCTTCGTATCATTATGGATAACTCTTACGATGCCTTTTTGTCGATGAATTCTGATTGGGAAATTACAGGCTGGAATGTACAAGCACAGCAAACTTTTGGATGGACACAAAAGGAAGCCGTAGGGCAAAGTCTTACACTCATTTTTCCAAAACATCTAAAAAAACAGTCGCTGCGCAGCATCGAGCAACAATTCTTAAATAATAGTACGACAAATGCAAGGACCACTCGCGAGCTTCTGGCAATACATAAGGATGGGCATGATTTCCCGGTTGAAATTGGCGTATTTCGAATTGACGATGAACCAAAGCCAAGTTATTGCGCATTCTTGCGTGATATTTCTCAGCGTATTGAATACAAAGAAGAACTAGAGCGTTTGGTGCAAGAGCGTACTAGAAGTCTTACTCAAAAAAACGAGGAATTGCGCCAGTTTGCAAAAGTTGCATCGCATGATTTGCAAGAACCGTTAAAGGCTGTGCAAGGATTTGTGCAATTGTTAGAAGAAACTTCTGACGGGAATTTTGATAAAGATCAAAAGGAATTTCTTGGGTTTATTCAGGACGGTACCATGCGAATGCAGCAGCTGATCAAGTCTGTACTGATCCATTCTCAAATAGGCACAAACAGTTCGGGAAATTATGCTACAGATTGTAATCTGGTGGTGGAAGAAGTAATGGCTGACCTGGCTGCTTCTATCAAGGATACTAATACGCAATTCGAGGTAGACTGGCTTCCGACTGTTAATGTTGAACATTCTCAGATGTTGCAGTTATTTGAGAATTTAGCATCTAATTCGATTAAGTATCGCAGCGAAAAGCCTCCCACAATTCATTTTTCAGCAGAAGAAAGTGGTGATATGTGGTTATTTTCGGTGAGAGATAATGGAATTGGAATCGATCCTGAATATAAAGAAAAAATCTTCGATATGTTTTCGCGTTTGCACGGCAAAACTAAGTATCCGGGCACTGGAATGGGTCTTGCAATTTGCAAACGAATAGTCACCTCTCATGGTGGCAATATCTGGGTAGAATCAAAATCTGGTGAAGGCAGTATTTTCTTGTTCACACTTCCGGCAGTAAAAGCCAAAACTAATGCAGGAGCAGAAAAATGAATGACCGAATCAAAATACTTCTAGTAGAGGACAGCCCTTCTGATATCCGGCTGACTGAAGAAGCACTCAAGCGCTCCGATTTGAAATACGATTTGGCTATTGTGAACGATGGCGTCGAAGCAATGGAATATTTAAATGAGGCAAAATCAGGCAAAGAGAAATCTATTCCCGATGTAATTCTGCTCGACTTAAACATGCCGCGCAAAAACGGTCATGAAGTTTTGGCTGATATCAAAAATGATTCGGCACTGTCTTTGATACCGGTAGTCTTACTTACTGTATCAGACAAAGACGAAGACATTATGGCTGCCTTGCATTTAAAAATGAATTATTACATCGCAAAGCCGGTTACTTCAGCAAAACTGTCGTCAATAATTAAAGCCATTCACGCTGTTAACTCAGAAGGTGAAATTAGCGACGTTCACTCTAAAGAAGAAATGCATATAAGACTGGTGTTAGCCGGTAATCCTCATACAACACATACAGCTTTAATGAGATTGGCAGACGATCCTTGCGAGCGTATTCGATGCCGGGTGGCTGAAAACGAACATGCTCCAGCTGTTTTATTGGATAAATTAGCCAATGATGTAAGCCCGGAAGTGCGCTTGAGTGTGAGCGAAAATCCAAATGTTCCTATGTCGTTGCTTGAGAAGTTGGCTAAAGATCCAAGTGAAGATGTTCGGTTGGGTATCTCTTCTAATTCTAGAACCCCCGCTCAATTGCTTCATAATCTGATTCGCGATGAAAATATATATGTGGCTTCGAGTGCCAGCAAGACGCTCTCTAATTTGCAGTCTTGAATTGGATATTTAAGAGGGTGTTATTGTATATAGATTGGTTTTGATCGTTCACTTTTACTTGTTTTATTATAAGAATTCGCTCTAGTCTTATTTTTCAACGTAGACTAGATTCATGACTTTTATCGGTTTAGGCAACTTTCAAGCTACTAATTTTGTCCCTGGCGACGACTTGCATAAAGTATTGCAAGAGAAATTTCAACTAAACGAATTTCGTCCCAAGCAAAAAGAAGTAATCGATCTTATTTTGGCAGGCAAACATACGCTTGCGCTCTTGCCTACTGGATATGGAAAGTCTTTGTGCTATCAGGTGCCAAGCCAGGTTTTACCTGGTGCTACTATAGTAATTTCGCCACTGATTGCACTGATGCAAGATCAGTTGAGCAGTCTTTACAGGCGCGGTGTTTCAAATGCAACTGTCTTAAACAGCAGTCTTGATGCAGACGAATACTATGACGCCATAGCTGGTATTAAATGTGGTCGCTTCAAACTTATTTATGTGGCACCAGAGAGACTTGAGTCACCAAAGTTTCGTCAGGTTTTGCAAGAATTGAAAATCTCGCTTCTTGTGATTGACGAAGCTCATTGCATCAGTCAGTGGGGGCATGATTTCCGACCTCAATACAGAAATATGAAAGAGCATCTGAAACTGATGCCAAACGCAACTATTCTTGCTTTGACTGCCACTGCCACACCGGTTGTTCAGCGTGATATTGGACAGAATCTAGGACTTCCGAACATCAATGTAGTGGCAGCTTCTTTTGATCGCCCTAATCTTCGACTGGAAGTAGAATGTTGTACAGACGCCAAAGAAAAAGACGATCATGTACTCAAATTATTGAGAAATGAGAATTCTCCAGCCATTGTCTATACAAGCAGTAGAAAGGAAACAGAAGCTCTTTCACGCAGGCTTTCGGCCAATAGATTGAAAGCCGCTGCATATCATGCCGGGATGCCCAAAGAAACTCGATATAGAGTTCAAAGACAATTCGAAGAAGAAAAAAACAAAGTAATAGTATCAACTGTGGCTTTTGGCATGGGCGTCGATAAGTCTAATATTGCCAGAGTGATTCACTACAATATGCCTGGCTCGCTTGAGAATTATTTTCAAGAAGCTGGTCGTGCAGGACGTGACGGAAAGAATGCTACTTGCACTTTGTTGTATCAGCCAAAAGATATCTACACGCAGCGCTGGCTAATGGAGCGCAATTATCCAGATGCAAGACAGGTGAGCAGTTTGTTTAGCCTATTGAAAGGAGACTATTCTCGCTTTAGAAAAACAGCTGAACTTGCAAGCGCGCTTAGAATTGACGAATTTTCACTCAACAGCGCAATTGATCTGCTTCGTCATCTTTCTCTCATTCAAGTCACTATAGATGGTATTAAAGCTGTTTCCGGAACAAGTAATAGCATTGACATGACCTGGCTTATTGAACGCAAAGAGCGCGATAGCAATCGACTTGACAAAATGGTCGACTACGCGAATGCACTTTCGTGCCGACGCAAACTCATTTTGCAATATTTTGGACAGGAATATAAGGCTCAATGTAATGGCTGCGACAATTGTTCGCCTGCATTTGAAAAGGAACGACCTGGATATATTTCGATGCCTCAAGAGAAAGAAATTGCCACCAGTTCGTTAAGCGAGCTTGAACAAGCCTTAGTTGATACGGTAACTTTACTCAATGGCAAAGTAGGCCGGACAACAATCGCTCAGGTGTTATCTGGAAGTAAAGCCAAAAAAATTCAAGAGAAAAAACTTGATCAAGTAGAGGCTTACGGTAAATTTGCACATTTTAAAACAGATGACATAATTCTTGCTATCGATAAACTGATTGATGATGGTAAACTGCGGGTGATACCAGGGATGTATCCCAAACTGGTCATAGCTAGAAAGAAAAAATGAATCTCAAGCATACGTTAAGCGGCATTTTGTCCCTGCTCTTCACGGCGATTTTTGTACTTGTTTTTTCAAACGGTGTCTTTGCTAATTTAAATGACCCGCTTCCGTCTTGGCAAAATACTGCGACTAAATCCGCGATCATCGATTTTGTCCAGAGAATCAGTCAAAAAGACAGTAAAGACTATGTTCCGCCTCAGGAGCGAATTGCTACTTTCGATAACGATGGCACATTGTGGGCGGAAAAGCCGATATATCCGCAATTACAATTTGCTCTAGACATGGTTAAAAAGCAGGCTGAAGCCGATCCGAAACTAAAGGAGCAAGAACCTTTTAAATCCGCGCTCAGTGGTCAGGTTGAAAATGTTTTGGCTCAGGGACCAAGGGCGACACTCAAGCTGATTGTTCAAACTCATACAGGCATGTCTAGCGATGAATTCAATCAATCGGTTAAAGATTGGTTGGCGCAAGCAAAGCACCCTCGTTTCCAGAAACTTTATCCCCAGCTTGTTTATAAGCCTATGCTCGAATTGCTTCAGTATATGAGAGACAATGGCTTCAAAACCTATATCGTATCTGGTGGCGGAGTGGACTTCATCCGACCCTGGGCCGAAACCGCATATGGTATTCCTCCAGAACAAGTAATAGCTTCATCTGTTAAATGTGTTTATGAAATCAAGGATGGAAAACCGATAATAAAGCGTCTTCCTGAAATACAGACCATCGTAGAAAAAAATGGAAAGCCACTTGCTATAAATGCGTGCATAGGCAGACATCCTATTGCATCATTTGGAAATTCAGATGGCGATCTTGAAATGCTTCAGTGGACGCAAAATGGCTCTAAGCCAACGCTTAAAGTTTTGGTTCATCATACAGATGGCGAGCGAGAGTGGCAATACGACCGTGATTCCAAAGTCGGTCATCTGGATAAAGCGCTTGACGAAGCTCAAGCTAAAGGTTGGACTTTGATTGATATGAAAAACGACTGGAAACAAATTTTTCCTTAGTTTTTCAAAAGCGCGATTTTTCCTACTGTAGCTTTGGTTGCGTTCACGTAGTCTTCTGGATTGAGAAAAATCTGTGTTCCACGCACTCCAGCTGAGACCGACACTACGTCGTGGTAGAGCATGTCTTCATCAACGAATACAGGATAGTCTTTTTTGCAAGCGAGAGCCGTGACGCCACCGCGGATATAACCAGTATGTTTTTGAACGTCTTTCAATGGCACCATTTCGACTGCTTTATTTCCTGAAATTTTCGCAGTAGCCTTTAGATCTAACTGTGCATCACCAGCGATGACAGCTAAAATCACACCAGTTTTTTCACCTAATAAAGCCAGGGTCTTAAAAACCTGCTCTACCGGTAAACCAACTTTTTGGGCAACAGTCTGGGCTGTCAAATCTTCGGGGTCCACATCGTAATTGACAAGTTCATATTTAATATTCAAATTGTCCAGAATACGGACCGCATTCGTTTTCATGGTAATGATTGTAGATTGATTTATCATCTTTAAGAGATTAAAGTTATTAGGTCGAATTTCAAAGAGATCTTTTAAATGCATAATATTGCCAAAATTTCGAAGTTATTAGGCATCATTGTCGTATCGGCTACGTTTACAGTATTGGCTCTGGATGGATGCTCAGACCTGGAAAAAATTCAGAAAACGAGCGAAATTATGGGTAAGGCAAGTTCCCTGCCGTTTGACTCGGTAAAGTGGAAAGGGGACAAGAAAATTAGAGATCAGATGTGTGGCAATTTGAGTCTCACTTTGAAAGGTATGTCAGTGGACAAAGTGCGGGAAATGTTGGGTTCTCCGGATAGCGCTTCATCAGGCGACGCCTCAAGTGCAGAAGGACAGACTTTTACCTGGGACATGCTTAATAGCGAGGGTAAAACTACAATGTATTTGAATGTCTTAATTAAAGAGGGCGTTGTCGACAAGACTGAAATGGCTCTGGCCAAGTAGTTCTTGATGCGTAAGACATTGGGTATCGTATTTTCGTCTTTTGCCTTGGCAGGGATGAGCCTTGGTTTTTGGACTTTGTATAAAACCGAAATCCGTCTGATGAATAGCGTCCCTGTGACCACTATTATTTTAGACAAAGGTATTGAGCAATATCAAAATATAAACGGGCAATTTTTTGCTCGGGCACGATATCGATACAACGTGAATGGCGACGTTTATATCGGCGACAAAGTTTTTGTTAATGATTTCAACACTCCGTTTTCTGATTATCTGCTTGCCTTAATAGATCCTTTGCCGTTGAATACACCAACGGTCGCTTTCTACAATAAATACGATCCCAGGGATTCTTTTTTGAGAAAGTCGATACCGTATCCACCTTATGTCACTATTCTGGCTTCGCTTCTTGTGTTTACTTCTGGGCTCTATTTGATCATGACAGATGGTGCATTTGGCAAGTCACCTAAAAGACTTGCTAATGGTTGGTATGACATGGTCTTTCAAAACGCCGACTTAATTTCAATTGAAAAAGCCAGCTTTGTTCAAGCCATTGTATTTAGTGTCATAAGTGTTTTCACCTTTGCCAACTATTTTATACATGCATCAAAAAATCATGGATTGTTGGAATTTTGTGCCGTTTGTGTCTTTATCCTGCTTGGCTCTCATTTTTGGAAACAGGCTTATGATGCACGCAAGCGCGCCGCATCTATTGACGATGTACACTTAGAGCTCGAATCAGACAAACTGGAAGTTGAAAGAGAACATAAAGCAAAAGTTCGAATTAAAGTTCGCCGTGAAACACAATTGGTGGCTTGCAATATAGGTATTCAAAGTTATAAATCAAGTATTTATGCACCAGTAGAAAGTGAAATCTGGTATCAAAATTCAGTTGATAAAGAGGTGAATGCAAAAGGTGAGTTCAAACTAGAACAATCGCTAAAGGTGCCTTCTAATTTAGAGGGTGATACATTCTGCATTACAGTTCGCATACAAAGCACAACTGGCTCACAGGAATGGAATTTTCCAGTTTGGGTAAATGGACTCAGTGAGCCCAAAGCAGAACTTTGATCAAAATAACATCGTCGATACGGATTACTCCATCTGGATGCATTGCCTTGAAGTTCAGTTTGTAATCGCGTTGGTCTAATCGTGTAGTCGCAACAGCTGACAATGTTTTGTCCTCGACCTTTGGCATTTCTAAATTTAAATCGATTATTTTTTTGACTCCGTGCAGCTTGAATTCGCCCGTTAAAGTGAATTTGCCATTTTTTTCTTTTTTGATTTTCTGTGAAACAAAAGAAGCACTGGGAAACTTGATACAGTCCAGGTAGCGCGGACTTTTAACATCTTCGTCGCGAACATTGACCCCTGTACTCATTGTGCTTGTATCAATGGTGGCGCTAATCTTAGAAGTTTCGGGATTCTTCCCGTCGTAAGCGATAGTACCTCTTACATTTTTGAATGTTCCCACCGCAGGAGTGTTTGGCCCTCTTTTGGTAATGAACTGGATTCGTGTTTTTTCTTTGTCTATTTTCCAAATTTTGTTTTTGGCTATCGATGGTTGGATGCATGATGCCAGAAGGGTAACTAAAACCAGAGTTTTCAAACAGGCTGTTTTCATGTTTCTCATTTGTTTTGGATGCCAAAAACATTATAACCCCAGGGTCTTAAATCGACAAAAAGTCCTCTAGACTCTATTTCTTCTTTATCTCGTTCATAAATTTCTGTGCCCATTAAATCTTTGAAAACCAACACAGATGCGCTCAAGCTAGACGAAAGTGGAAATTTCACGCGCGCTTGCGAGTGATGATTGGAGTAATTTACTACTATTAGAAGGTCGTTAAGCTCTTCTTTTTCAGCCGTCCATTTGAAACTGATAAAAGAATCGTGTGTCCAGTTCTCAGCCCAAGCGACGCTGCAATCACTCAATTGCCAGGTAGAGTCATGGACTAAGGGGAGTTTCAAAATGCCAAGCAAGTTTTGATAAAATTGCTTCAAGTCGCTATTAAGCGACTCTTTTTCTCGTCTTCGCACATGTACAGACACTCTTTTCTTTGCGCCTTCAAATTGACCATCGTGGAAGAATCGCAGCCCGGGAGTCAGAAAAGTTACGATAGCGGCAGCTTTTTGCTTCTCTAAAGAAAATATCGAAGCTGCTCGGGGTTCATCATGATTTTCCAGAAATCTGGCAGACTTCAGCTGGTAAGACATATCTGCCCATAAATGTTCTCTGACTAGTCCGGCATTAGTTTCTATCAGGCGGTCGTAGAGCTTTTTGTCATAGGTGTAATTGAATCCTTCTTGTTGAAGCTCCCATTCAAGATCCCAATAGACTTCGGCCATAAAAATAAATTCTGGTTTTTTTTCTTGAATCATCTCAACTGCTTTTTTCCAAAAAGGAGACATCTTCAATTGCCAGGTACGCTCGAATACATGTGGCAGAATGAGCATCGCCATGTCACATCGCAAGCCGTCGCAGTATGCGCTTATTTTTTTAATTACTTCAAGCATTTTTTCTTGCAAGTCTGGATTGGCATAATTCAGTTGAAGAGTGTCCGGCCAGCCATCAAAATAAGGGTCTCTTCCGTAAGCAAAAATTTTTCCTTCAAGTTTTATATAATTTTGCGGCTCCAAAGAGAGTTTGTATTCGTCCGCCTGAATATAGAATTCGGGATGTTCTTTGACCCATGGATGGTCGCAGGCTGTATGATTGGGCACCAGATCTAGTATCAACTTCATTCCTTTCTGGTGGATACGCTCTTGAAAATCAATTAGTTCTTTCTCTTCGCCGAAATCTTTGTGCAAGCTGTATTCTGTTATGGCAAAGCCCGAACCACAAATATCGTCGCTTTTGAAATCACTCAGATCTTTTGCAAAACCAGACACCCAGTCGCTTTTAGTTTGTGAGACGTTTTTGCCAAAATTTCCAGTTTGCCAGACACTCAAAAAATATAAATATGCAAAGCCTTGATCTTTTAGCTGGTCCAGATACTGGTCTGAAATATCCTTGAGCGTCGCTTTTCGTCCCAGTTTTTGCGAAAGTTCGCTGAGAATAACACGCGTGTTTATCTGATACAAACAAGGATTTTTTTGTTCAGTCATCTTTAGAGTATTAATCAATTAGCCAGTCCTAAAAGTATATATTTGATATTGTCATCCTTAACAGCATTTATCAATGCGCCAAAATTATCGGGAGTGACAAAGTAATAATTTACAGGTAAGCCGCTCATATCGCTGCTACCGTTGTCCAGAAGATAAGTTGCCTGAATTGCCCGAGTTAATGCTCGAACCTCGGCTACGGTGTGCGGCTTTCCATCGCTTGCAAGTATACGTTCGGCAGATTGCCACGGACCCTCACCCAGTCGCACGCGAGCTAAATCCATAAGGGCGGCGCTTGGCACCAGATTCAATGGCACTTCTTTTATTGGTTCTTCTGGATTGGGAGCGTAAATCTCTCGTACGGTTGTTCTACCCACGCTTGCAGCCACAGCAATTGGGATGACATTTGCTTCGATTGTTTTGCGCAAAGCAGCTGCCTCTGCTTGTTCTTTTAATAGCGCTGCTAATGCTCGTCTTTCAGCCGCAAGTTCAAGCTCGGCACCTTTACGTTTTTCCAATCTCAACACAAGCGCCTGTGCACGAGAAATTTCTTTTGTGATATCGTCTTCGAGTCGAGCTAGCGGATTCAATTTACCTTTTTCGGCTTCTTCTCTAAGCGCTATACGCTTCATTGCTTTTGTGGCGAAGTCATCATTTTGAGCCGCCAAGGCTTCATAGACTTCCTTGCGCATTCGATTGAGAGTTACTGCATCCGCTATGTTCTCGGCTTCTTCCAATGTTTTGAGGGCTTCAGTGCGCAAGGCTGTTAGTTCTTTGGCATTTCCTTTGAAATTTCTGATATTGTCTGTAAGTTCGCTCAACCGCTGAGGCGCTGACATAATGTTGACTTCAGGGGCTTTTACTTCTGCTGTTTTGACTGCGGCTGCAGGAGCAACTTCTGGTACAACAGGTTTTTCGAAACGAGCAAATTGTTGCTCTAGCTTGGTCTGGAGCTTCGTAAATGTTGATTCATTCAGGTGTGGTTTCATTGCGTTAAGTGCTTCAGCTGCTTCTTTGCGAGCTGCGGCAATCAAAGCTTGATCTGATGTCGCCGTCAGTGTTTCTAATGCTTGATTGGCGGACTGCATTCGAGTTATTCTGACTTTTAGTTCAGCAATTGCGTCTGATTCTGCTTTCAAAAAGTTAATAGCTTCTTGATTAGTGACACCACTTTCAAGCGACCTTTTCATGTCACGCTCTAGAGCTGCAAGAGCATCGAAATCTCCATTAGATATGCGATCTTTCAAAGCATCTCGTTTCAAAACGTTGACGGCAAATCGATCTTGTTTTTGAGCTAATGCTTCAAGTAAATCTTTGCGGGCTTTAATTAATGTTGGTCCATCGACAACGCCTTCCATTTCTCTTAGGGCTATCAGACCCTGTTCTCGTATCGAAACGAAGTCTTTTCCATTGAAATTTTTGATTTGAGTTATTGAAGCATTCATTCGTTCAATAGCAGAAGCCGATTTTGCCGCGGCCAATTCTGCAGCAATAGACTGATCGAATTTGCTCAGACTCTGTTTCAACACTGATTCGAATTTGGCATATTCGATACGACCAATGTGGTTGCGCAGAGTTTGAAGAGCGGTATCAATTTGTTCTTTAATCAATGCCACGTTAGAGGCAGTGCTTGGTAAATCTGACATTCTTCTTGTAAGTGTCTCAACTGCTTCACTCAGTTTTTGTTGAAGTAAGGTGGCGATTTCTCTGTCTTTGGCTGAAACAACTACTTGATCTGTAAGTAATTTGATTTTCTGAGTAAGTTCCGCTACGTCTAAAGGTTTCAATGATTCACTATAGGCTTGTGCGAATTTTGCTGAGAGTTCATGGAACTCGGTCTTACTACGGCCAATTGCTTGTAACGCATCATCAAGATTTTGATCTTTAAGTTGTAGCCTGAGTTTGGCAAATGCAATCAAATCGAAGGTGACATCAGGCTTTTTCAAGAAAAGTTCATTTAAATCAACTGCCATTTTGGCAATGGGATCTTTAGCTGAAATAGACGAGAGAAATTTTATTCGCTCATCATTAGTTGTCGTGCCAGTTATCTTGGAAATGGTTTCCAGAGCCTGAGAACGCAATGCATCAACATCACCAGTGCCTGCAAGTATTTTCGCCTTGATAGCAGAAATCTCAAGCCGTCTAAGGCTTTCAATATTGTCTTTTATGAGCGCAGCATAAATGTTTGAAATTATTGTTTTATCTTCCAGTCCCTCACTGGCTGTAAGAGCGGATTTTGCAAGCAGAGCGGATTCATCTCCTTTATCAGCTAAGGCTAAAACTATGTTTTTTCTCAGCTCGTTTGTCTCGGATTGTGTAAATCCATGAGCGGGAAGATCTTCGATGAATTCAAATGCTCTTCTTCTTTGATCACCGATTAGCTCGGACCCGCCTTTGATTTCTTTGACAATGGATTCTATTGTTGAGGTAATTCTTTGTTTCCATGCATTTCTCAAGCCAGGAGAGTTGACTGCTATACGAGTCATTTCTTCGTAAGTAAGAATTAGTCTGTTCAACGCTTCTGGAATTGTCAGATCGGGCTCAATTGCTGCAAGACGAGTAAATGAGTTGGAAATTAGCTGATCAAATTGTTGTTGAGAGCTTTTGATAATTGAAAGAGCGCTTGTTCGTAAATTTGGATCAAGGTTTTCTAGTTCCGCTACTTTATCAATAGACAATTTAGATGCATCATTGAAAGAACTGTTGATGACTAGAGCCGCTTTAGCAACCGGATCTTTATCTTGAATTTTGAGCAGGAAGTTGAGTCTTACTTCTTCTTGAATCGTTTCAGGCAATTGCGAAATGGCATCCAGTGCAGATTTGCGTAAAGAATGTATATCACCTCTACCTGCAAGTATTGTATCTTGCAAAATTGAAATTTGAGTTCTTACCAGATTTTCCTGGTTGTCTTGAGATAGTAAAGCCAGAATTTCACGGGTGCGTCCTTTGATAATTTGCTGGTCTGCACCCTTTAGCGCTTCGAAAGCTCCCAGAGCTGCTATTGCGGTAGAATCTTTTTTGTCCTCCAGGGCATTGAGTATTTGTGTGCGCAGGATAGCTTCCTGTTCCTCCGAAAAACTATTTTCAGATAGACTGTCTATTAATTGGAACGCACGTTTTCTATGCTCTTGCGAAATTACTTCACCGCCAGTTCTAATTTCGCTTACGATCGCATCGACCGATGCGATTACTTGTTTTCGGAATGGTTCTTTTAGGGGATCGAGAGAGGCATCAATTCGAGTGATGGTTTGAATCGCTTCATCGATAGTTCTGAGCGCTTCTTCAAAAGACTGGTTCTCCTTTACTTTTCCAAGTCGAAGTAGCGTGTGCGCAGCTATTTGATCGAGTTCTTCTTTTGACCGTTTTAGAATGTCTAGAGCTTCTTTTTCAATTTCAGGCTTAAGGCTTTTCAATGCCGTGACGTCTTCTAAAGTGAGATCTAAAGGTTTTTTGAAATAGTTACCTAATGTAAGTGTTGCTTCTGCAACAGGATCTTTGTCAGCAATTTGTCTGAGAAAATTGAGTCTATCTTGAGCCGGAAATTCTTCCAAAATCTCAAGCGCTTGTTTTCGCAGGGCGTTTACATCGCCTTGCGATTGCAGAATTCTTTCTTCAAAAGCATTTATTTGAATCCTTCTCAGTTCAATCTGGCTGTTTCTTGCGAAGGCGGAATAAATTTGAGAAGTAAGTTCTACAGAATTATTCAAGCCGCTCAACGCTTCGAGCGCATCAACTGTTAGCTTGGCCGATGTATCATTGGCTGCAACGAGTGAATCTAGAATTTTCGTTCTAAATGCGGCAATTTCAGGCTCGGTGAATCCCTGTTTGGATGATTTACTTATTAGTTCAAACGCTTCAAGACGCTGAGGTTGAGTAAGGATAGAGCCATTCTCAATGTTTCGAGTGAGCACTTCTATAGAAGCGGAAATACGTTGTCTCAGTGTTTCTTGAAGGATGGGGGAGATATCAGTCAATCTCTCCAGATCGTTAATGGATGATTTGAGAACGTCTATAGTCTGGGTTATGGTTCCATCGGGATTGACCTGTCTCAAGCGAGACAATGAAGTAGAAATTAAATCATCGAGTTGCTGGCGATTTAGTTTTAACAGATCAAGTGCTTTTGCAGTGAGCTCAGGGTCGAGCTTTTGGATGGCAACTATAGTATCTAAAGTTATGTTAGAACTGTCTTTGAGAAACTCAGTTATGCTTATTGCTGTGTTTGCAACTCGATCTTTTTCGGCTATGGCACTTAATAGATTTAGTCTCGCTTCGTTTTGCCCATGAGTTAATAGTGATACGGCTTCTAGAGCATCGTTTCGCAAGGCGTTTATATCACCTTGACCTGACAAAATCTTGCTCTTGAGTGCTTCAATCTGAATTTCTCTTATTTTGTCCGAATTGTTGGCAGCAAGGGCGCTAAAAATGTCTTTTGCAATCAAGTCTTCATTTTGCAATCCGCGAATTGCATTCAATGCATCGAGCGTAGCTTGAGCGTTTAAGTCATTATTTGATGCAAGAGTGCCCAAAAGTCTGGAGCGAATCGAAGCTGCATCAATTCCATGCACACTTTGGGATGAAAGGTTATTCAATAAAGTGAAAACCTCTTCTCGACTGCTGCCAAGAAAAGAAGTCGAGTTGCGAGTATTACTTACGATGGCTTCAAGCGAGGAAGAAATTTGTTTTCTTAGAGCGTCTTTGAATGGTTCGGATATTTCAGAAAGACGATTGAGATTTTCGATTGCTGTATTGATGCTGGTCAAATATTCATTAGCTGCAAGGTCTGGTTTGACTGTGCCAATTCTTACAAATGAATCAGAAATGATTTGGTCGAACTCTAACTTTGTTCGCTTCAAAGCCGACAGTGCTTCGTTTCTATATATTGGATCGAGTTTTTCTATTAGAACAAGGTCTGCTACAGTAAGACTTGTGGCATTGTCAAAATGCCTTTGTAGGCCTAGAGCTGTCTCTGCGATGCGGTCATGATTTGCTATGGAAGCTAAAAATGATAGTCGTCGCTCTTTCTGTAATTCGGATGGTAAGGCCAAAATTGCTTCTAGACCTTGTTTACGCAATATGGTCTGATCGATGGAGCCAGCAATTATCTGGTCTTGTAAAGAAAGTATTTGAAGCTGGCGGAGATTTTGAGAATTATTCTCTGTCAGCGCAACAAGAATTTCAGATGTCCGTTTTTCGGCTACAACTTTTTCCAACCCTCTTAATGCGTCTAAAGCTGCTATGGCAGCTGTTGCCACAGGATCCTTTTGCGATTTGAGTGCTTCTAAGATTCGGCTTCTCAGTTCAGCTTCTTGGCTTTCAGTAAATCCTTTCTCGGAAAAGTTTTCTAGCAACAGGAATGCCTGTCTACGTTTCTCTGGTAATAAGGCAGCAGAGCCAGTCCTAATGTCATTTGCAATTATGTTGACAGAATCTTCCATTTGCTGTTTGAGAGAATCACGCAGTGCATCGGATGCTTCACGTGGAAGGTTTGCGTAACTTTCAGAAATACGGCCAAGGTTATCTACCACGCCTTCAATTGAAAGATCTGGTTGTACACTTCTAAGCCGAGTTAGTGAATCGAGACGAATCTGGTCTAGCTCTTCTTTTGTGCGTCCAAGAATAGTAAGTGCTTCATTTCTGAGGCTTGGATCAAGATTTTCAAGCGCCGCTATGTCTTCAGCTTTTAGTGTCGATGCATTGTCAAAATAGTTCTTGATACTCAGCGTAAATGTGGCAACCGAATCATTTTTGGTTGCAAGGGCTTCTAATATGCTTGATTTTAGAGCTTCAATCTCTTCTTTTGGTGCCGCACCGGAAAGTTTTTCGATTGAGGCAAAAGCACGCTCTCTTAGTGCTGCAAGTTCGAAGCTTCCTGGTGCTAAATCGCCTATTTTTAGTGTAAGTGTTTGCAGAGACTTGATAAGTTCTGCCTGAATGGCTGCCACTATTTCTTTGTCTGCAGCGGATGCGGCGATTTGTTCAGTGAGTGAGGCAAGATTTTCGGTCAATGTTCGAACGTCAAGATTCTCTATTCTTGCTAAGGATGCTGATTCGACCGAACTAAAGAGCGCATCGAAATGGGATTTGTTTCTGCCAAACGCTGCCAGGGCGCTGTCAATATCCGCAGGTAAACTAAGTTTCAATTTTGCTAACGACACAAGATCTAGAGAATTTGCTGACGCTTGGCGAAATGCATCATTTAACTGCAAAGCGACTCTTGCGATGTCATCTCCATTGTCACGAAGGAGTTCCAGTCCACGAACTCTAAGCGCTTGCTGTTTTTGATTAGGTAATTCGAGGATCGCTTCAAGCAAATCTTTTCTAGCTGCATTTAAATTTCCGCCACCACGAGCGATACCTTCGATGATAGTATTCACTTTGATTCGAGCTATTTCCTCCAAATCGTTAGAGCTGAATGCGCTTAAAATTTGGGACGTGGTTGCTGTTTCGTTTTCTGTTCCTATCGTACGCTCAAGAGCTTCACGAGCTGGTTTTGCGGACGGAACTTTGGTTTCGATTGCCTTCAAAAATTCGATTCGTGCTAAAGCAGCATCATTTCCTAATGATGAAAATGTACTCAATGCATGGTTCAGTAAGACTGATGGATCTTCTGAAGCGTTCAGTATTTTTTCAGTCAATGCTGAAATTCTTACTTTAATAATACCGTTGGAGTAGTTTCTTTCGAGTTCTGTCAGTATTTCCTGAATAAGTCTGTTTCTGACGTCAGACCCAAGTCCTTCCAGGGATTCGTATGCTTGAAGAGCAAATTGTGAAAAACTATCTTTGTTTTGTAGTTCGCGAAAGAGCTGCATTCTTTCCAAATCTTTCGCTTCGGCGGGCAGCTTATCGATAATGCCAAGCGCTTGTTGCCTGAGCGAATTTATGTTTTCTGATGTAAAAGAAATTCGTTCTTTTACAGCTTTCAATTTGATTAACTGCAGTTCGCGCTCACTTCCGCGAGAAAAGGCAAGCATTACTTCTTGTGCAAGAGTTTTTTCGTTATTCAATCCCTTGATCGACGTGAATGCTTCGACCGCTATTTTTGCTACATCGTCTTGACTCTGTTCAAATGCTGTAAGTATACGAGTGCGCATAGCCAGCGCTTCTGGTGTGTCGCCAAGTTTAGTTAGAGTCTCTATTGCTTTCGTTCTGAGCAAAGCTAATTCGGTTCGATTTTCGCTTGAATTCTGGACTGAAACAATCAAGTCTTCGACTTGTTTTAGAGTGGCATTGTGTTGAGCTGTTTGTTCTAGACTTGCTACTCTTGCTGCAACTGAATTGTCATGTCTTACCAGAGCTTGATAGAACTCGAGTTCCAGACTGGTGTTATCGGCTCCCTGGGCTCTAAGGGCCTCTATTGCATCTGTTGCTTGTTTTTGCAATGCCTGTAGCACTTCTGGGCTGGGCTGCGATATCGCATTTAACTGGTTGGTGGCGCTTAAGACCCGAGTCGAAATTTCTTCAGTAGTGAGATTTGGTGGCAGTGTGGTGGCGTCGGTAATTAATTTTGCCTGTAACTGTTCCAACTCGCTTTTTTGCTTTTGCAGTAGTGATAGGGCTTGGTCAAGAAGCTCTGGATTTTGCTGATACTTCTGGTTGAAGGCAGCATACTTTGATAAGTCTAGAGAACTATTTGTTTGAGTATCTAAAATCGCGCGTACTTCTAAAGCGGCTTGAGCAGTTGAATCTTTTGCTTTTGCCAATGCTTCAATTAGTTGATTTCTAAGTGATGCAATTTCTGACGAATTACCCAATGAGGACAATGAATCGAGAGCGGATAGTGCTTGAGCTTTTAATGATTGTAAGTCTGCGCCAGGCAATGTTAGAGCCTGGGTATCAATTTTTTGAATAATTAGATTGGCCAGTGTTTGGTCCGCCTGGCGCTGAACCTGTTTAATTGCCTCGGCTGCACCTGTTTCAGTAGACACAATAGATTGATAAATGCGCTCCTTTAACCTATCGGCTAATTCGCTACCTGACACTTTAGACAGCGACTCGACTGATTCAAGTGCTTTGATTGCGGCAATTGCAACTGGATCTTTCTTCGCCTCAAGGGCTTGCAGGACACTTTTTCGCGTTTGCGCGAGTACATCTTCTGACATACCAGTTTTGCTGCCAAGTATATTCCAGGCTTCAATACGCGCGTTAGACAGCGCTTGGGAGTTTTCTGGGGCAATTGCATTTATCTTAGTAAGCAAGTCCGGGATCTGGCGGGCTACCTGTTCGTTTGTAGCTGCTGTAAATGCAGCAGCTAAGGTGACCACGTCTTTTGCTGTTTGATCGTGTTTTTCGATAAGCGCGCCAAGAATTTGATCGCGCCAGATTGTCATCTGTTTCTCGTCTGAATAATTTCCTAACGCTTTTATTGCCTCGAATGCTTCAGCGCGAACTGATGCAAGAGCGGGATCGTTTGGGTTGCCTGAAAGTGTGGCGATTTTTCCAAGAACATTCCCAACACGCTCAGTGGCTTGTTCTGCAGTAAGCGCTGCGGTAGTTTTTGCTGCAAGCGCTCCCATCCCAAAAGGATAGGAGAGAAGCATTTCCAGAGCACCAAGTGATCCATTCATTAATAGAGCTTGCGGGCTCGAATCAAAATTTTCACCTTCAATTGACGCTAATATCGCAGGACGTCCAACAGCTCCGCTTGCGCTCAAAGACGCCATTACCACAAGCTTCATAGCTAGTTCACGTGTAAGCAATACCGATACACCAGCAGGAAGGAAAGCAACAAAAGCGGCAACAGATGCTGCTGTCATAACTACGTTAGTGACGAATTCTGCATATTTTTTATTGGACTCAAGCGAATTCTGCATCGAAGCGCTAAAGTATTCAGCAAGGGCTTCTTGTACGGGTTTTGGAATGTTTTTAAAAGTTGCATTGAATTGTCTTACGACCTGTTCGTTAATTTGCAGCATACGCTGCATGCTAAGGTCAGTTCCATCCGCCACCGAAATTGGTGCGTATTGACTCATACGCAAGAAAAAGTCGTTTAAGCCGTCTTTGGGCGTAACGCTTAGAAGAAGCATGTACTCTATTTTGAATGCTTTGTCTACTTTACTCAGAAAATCGTTGTCGAAATTACTTCCGAAGACTCGCAGATACTCATCGTGTAATTTTTGTCTTTGTTCGATAGATAATTCTTTAAGGGCTTGTTTGAAGTCGCTGAATTTACCACCATCACCTAAGATGAAAGCTCGCAGTCTATCTATAAGCTGTGGATTGCCATTTCCTTCATCTAAAATATGTTTGATCAGGATTTGATGATTTCGATCCAGATTTTCATTTTGGGTGACTGCCGCAAGAATTGCATCTTTAAGCGGAACACCGTATTTCTGTATGTAGTCAGACTGTACTTGAGTCCATTCTTCGGCCGATAGATTTGCAAAATAGCTTTGATAATCCAGGAACTTACCACCGTTGCCATTGATGAGCATTCTCATGCGATCAATGGGAAATACTTTTCCATTCTGCTTGAGTATCGTTTCGAACATCGCCGTCTGTTCAGGCGTCATTCGTTCTCTTTGGGGAATCGTATTGCGTAAATCGGTCTTGAGTTCAGTTTTGTATTTAGTAAGATATTCGGTTTCAATAGCTGTAAATTCGGCTTCATTGAGATTGGCGAGTTCAGTGCTTAAATCGGTTAGTTTTCCGCCCTGTGTAATTAGCACACGTAATTTGTCGGCTAAGGTGAGGTTGCCATTTTGAGCAAGGACGTTTTCTAGAATGGGTTTTTGATAATCTTGTAGAAGACTAGTGCGCCAGTTGTCTAACTGGTCTTTCGGTAGGCGTGCAATGACACTATATGTGGAGGCTTTATCGGTGACCGTTTCTCCTGCAAAAGGCATGTGGCCAGCTATTCCGACCGTGTTTTGGCCTTCGACCATTACTGAGTTAAATGTATTGATTCCTGCGCCATTTAGCCATAGAATGTTGTTAAGAGATCGGGTGAGAGCAGCTTCTTGTCGGCTTACTTCCTCACCTCTTGATTGACGCGTGAAAATGGACGAGAGCATTGCCATATATTTTGGGTTTTGTAAAATCTGCTCTACTTGAGCAATGGTCTGGTATTTTTTTGCTTGAATTGCAGCAGCGCTCATTCCTTGAAAAAAATCGTCTTGTACAAATCCCCATTCTTTAATGAGTTTGTCCAGTTCGTCAGGTACTGGTGGTTTACCAGTCTGAGATACTTGATTCAAATAGCTTTTTATAAGTGGAATCGCGTTTTCAGCCTTCGAATCGCCTGCTAATATCAGCAAATCGGCAAAATCATCGAGCGTTTTTTTGAATGTTGGATCGGTTTGATATCGAGTAGCTTCGTCTGGAGTCATCATTTCCAAACGTTCAATGAATTGTCGGATATTGGTGGAGCCCGAAGCTTTATAGTCGGTTATAAATGTTTCAAATGGGCGTAAAATAGCCTTTGAATCAGTGAAGTTTTGAACTTTTAGTTTGGCATCAATCAAAGCCAGAACCTTTGCTTGTTCTTCTGGCTTTAAGAAAGACTGAAGTGATCTGGTAAATTCATCTTTGTATGTAGGGTCTTTGAACTTATTGAATTGGGCTTCTGTCAGATTTTTTTCTATGTGAACGAGCATATCGCTTACGTTGTATTCGCCACCCAGAAAACCTAATGCATATTTTGGCGCAACCATTGATGCAAGGTCCGAGGCCAAAAATTTTCCACCAAAGAGTAGTTGCTCTCTCAAAATGGCTTGACGTGGACCCTCCGCTCTGCTCTTAATTGCCGCTTCAAGAACTTCATATACTCTTTTGGCTTCGATTTCGGCAGGGGTTGTGGGCTGGCGATTATTTTCTACAATAGATCGGCCCATATAATAATCGCGCACGTCTTTAGGAGTCGCGTGCGTAAATACAAAGTCTGTATTTTCTGGGTTATCTAGAAAATGAAGAAGTGTTCCAGTATCTGCATTCAGTATTGAGGCAAGCGAAATTCTGCCTTCGCGTAGAATGTCGTTGGCAATTGGATTGGGAATGCGTGTTTGACTTCTACGATTAATTTGTGTTCCAAATGCTTCAAGTACAGATTTTTGGAATGTCGCATCAGAATTGAGTATTCCTCTTAAAGCGACATTGTCGCCGATTACACTTGAGAGCAAGCCGAGGTCTTTTGCTGCAACAGCTTTTTGAGCAAGCGTTCTTAGTGTTTCAACCGGTAAGTCGGCAACACCCGCTAAAAATCCAGTAAGTACTTCTTTTTGGGCCGGATTGAGCGAACTGCTATTTGCGATTGCTGATTCAAGCGAGACCCCATAATCGCTTTGGAATTTCGTCTTGAGTGCATCAGCTTGAGTACTGTTTAGAGTTCCAAGCACACCACGCAGCATACGCACACCACGTACGGGGTCTGTTTCAAGTACTGTCAGAGCAATCTGGGCGTTGCCGGCTAGATTTGTTTCACCATTTCTGCTGTTGAGAATGGCTTCAATTGTAGCCAGAGCTTCTCCTGGCTTTAAATTGTCTTTGATAGACTGGCGCAGAGAGATTTTACGCCTCTCCTGGAAGTACTGTTCGAGCTGTTGGCGGTCTACCTCCTCCATATTCTGAAGAATGTTTTTTATCGTTTCAATGTCTGGATTCGGTGTGGAAGTGCGAAATTGCTGAGTTTTTCTAGTAAGTGCTTCGAATACCAGATCGGCATTTCGCGCTATAGCGTCAGGGCTCAGGTGCGGTTGCACGAATTCGACCGGATGCAGATCAACTGGAATTGAGTCTAAAGGACCGGTTTTGTGGTCGCCTGAAACGACCGGCTGAGTTTCTAAAAGGTTTGGAACTTCAATGACTGGCAGCATTCCACTAAGGTCGTCTCCGTTGTATGCAACCTTAATTTCTGGGGTGGCCACAACAGGAGTTGCTGCATCGGACATCTTTTTAATAAAAGACTCGATTGATTCTGGTCCGCTAGAGTCCGCGCTATCTGTGACAGCGGCGTCAGCTGTTGAGCCTGGTTTAGGCTTATCAGATTCAGTATTTGGGTTTCTATCAATTGCCATGCATCAATCCAAGACAATGCGCCTTATTCCACTATGCGCGTGCCAGCAGTTATAGAAACCATAAAAGATTAATTTTTATGTTAAACGATTATATACCTAAGTTGAGATGTTGGCTAGAGTCTGAGCCGGTGAAGGCGCTAACCAATCCTCTTCGTTCATGTAATAACGCATGTATAAAAGCATCGAAACGAGTCCGGTCCATCCGGTCTGGTGGGAAGCGCCAAGTCCGGAGCCTGTGTCACCGTTGAAATATTCAAAAAATTGATGGAATTGATTCCAGTTTTCGTCATACTGGAACGTATTTAAATCACCATAAACCGGGCGAAATCCGTTCTTATCTTTCAAAAAGATGTTAGTTATTCTGTCTATGATGTCGTTTGCTACCTGGCAAAGATTTTTTTGCACTCCAGATCCAGTTGGATATTCAATTAGAAAATCTGGGCCAAAATAGGCGAAATAATTGAACAGAGCGCGGATAAGCATAAAGTTTACTGGCAGCCAGATTGGTCCTCTCCAGTTTGAGTTACCACCGTACATGCCAGAATTGGATTCGCCTGGTAAATAGTCGACTCTGTATTCATGCCCGTTGACGTTGTAAACGAAAGGATTGTCTTTGTGATATTTTGAAAGGCTTCTTATGCCAAAATCGCTTAAGAACTCATTTTCATCGAATAGCTTACTCAAGATGCGACGCAGTTTTTTCTCATTGCATACAGATAACATTCGACGACCTTTGTATCCTTGATGGAAAGGCAAATGAATGAATTTGCAAGCTTCTTGTTGGCGATGAGTGAAATGGAATGCTTTATTTTTAAAACCTGGCAAATTGTCCCAGACATCATTTTCGAATACTACTACAGATGCCATAGGTAAAAGACCCACTATCGAGCGAACTTTCAACCTGGTAGCGTGTCCATCTGGATAACGCAAAACGTCATAGAAAAATCCATCTTCTTCGTCCCAGAGCTCGGCTCTGTGCTTACCAGGTTTGTCCATAGAAGCCGCAATAAGCACGGTGTGTTCGAAAAACTTCAAAGCAAAGCGCTCATACCACGAATTGTATTGAGCAAGCTCGATTGCTATGTTAAGCATCTGCTGGCTGAAAAATACCATCCAGCCAGTGCCATCGGCTTGTTCGAGATAACCTCCAGTAGGCAATTGGGAACTGCGATCAAAAACACTTATATTATCCAGTCCCAGAAATCCACCTTCAAAAACTCCATGACCTCTGGGGTCTTTGCGATTCACCCACCAGGTGAAGTTGGAAAGTAGAGTGGTAAAGGCGTATTTTAAGAAGTCTTTGTCTCCAACCCCGTTATTTTTGCCTTTGTCAAACAAGTAAGCTTGATATGTTGCATATGCGTGTACTGGCGGGTTGACGTCGCTAAAATTCCATTCGTATGCCGGTATTTGACCATTGGGGTGAATATAAGAACTGCGCAAAATCAAATCGAGCTGGTCTTTAGTGAAATCAGAATCCACCAGATTTAGTGGCAATGTATGAAACGCCAGATCCCACGAAGCGTACCAGGGATACTCCCATTTGTCAGGCATCGAGATGATGTCATTGTTATACATGTGCGTCCATTCTTGATTGCGAATCACTTTTAAATGCGACGGCATCGTCCAGATATTGATATTGTGTTCTTTAATCCATTGATCGACATCATAATGGAAGAATTGTTTACCCCAGAGCATGCCCGACAAGGCTTGACGCATCAAGTCGTATTTGTCGTTTTCTTGTTTCAAATTGTCTGGAATGAGATCGTCATAAAACGAATCTGCTTCGCGCATTCTGGTATCAAATACAGTATCGAAATTTTCGAAAGGATGTTCGGTTCTTTTACTGCCTAAACGAAGTTTTACCACTTCGCATTCTCCAGCTTTGACATTGAGTCTGTATCTGGCGGCAACTTTGGTTCCTCGTTTATCAGGATTGATTGCGTGCCTGTTTTCATTGACTATGTATTCGTTTATGCCGTCTTTGAAATAGTGACCGGTATTTGTTTGCCCGAAAACTTTTTGCTTATTGGTTTCATTTTCAGTAAACAAAAGCTGGACTGTTCTATCGCAATAGAAAAAATGGTCTTTGGTTTGTTCGGCAAAATTTGTTTCGTGATGAAGAGTGTGAACGCCACAATGTTTGTCCTTTGATAAGGCTCTCATCGCTGGCTTTGGACCACTATTCGACCACGACCATGTGTTGCGAAACCACAAAGTAGGAAGTAGCTCCAGAAGCGCGTCTTCGGGGCCGCGATTGAATACTGAGATCTTTATATAAATATCTTCGGCTGATTCTTTAGCGTATTCGACAAAAATATCAAAATATTTGTGCTCTGAAAATACGCCTGTGTCGAGCAGTTCATATTCAGGTTCAAGTTTTCCGCGCCTGCGATTTCCGTCAATCAAATCCATGTACGGGTAAGCGTTTTGAGGATACTTGTACAGATATTTCATGTACGAGTGAGTAGGGGTGCTGTCCAGATAGAAGTAATATTCTTTGACGTCTTCGCCGTGATTGCCTTCTTGGTTAGTCAGTCCAAAAAGACGTTCTTTTAAAATAGGATCTTTGCCATTCCAGAGCGCAACCGAAAAACACAAGTGTTGTGTATTGTCGCTAATGCCTGCAATGCCGTCTTCACCCCAGCGATACGCCCTTGATCTTGCTTGATCGTGGGTAAAATAATTCCAGGCGTCGCCATTCTGGCTATAATCTTCGCGCACAGTTCCCCACTGGCGCTCGCTTAAATAGGGACCCCATTTTTTCCATGGAGCAACACCTTCTTTGTCTTCTAAAAGTCTTATTTTCTCTTGGAGTTCGCTTGGCAAAGTTTCGTCTGTCATGGCACCACTTAGATTGAATTAGGCAACGCTATAACGTTTTATATGCCACCCTCAAGATGTCATCTGGTTGTCGCTCAAAATTAAATATAGGTATATAGCTCTAGAAAAGCCAATCGGATATTGCCCTTCGAGCGACTGTAAATCAAGGACAGAGTTTCTTTTTCAAACCTTTGACCCACCAGTTCTCCGGTTAATTTTGCAAATAGGTCGAACGAGGTACCGCATCGAATTAATGTTGGCAGTAAACCTTCTTTGTGTGCAGTGACCACCAAACCTAAAGATGCTATTTTGCATTTGAGTTTAAGTAACTGGAACTGCCACCATGGTAAGTTTTCAGCGCTATCTACCAGAATTATCTGGGCAGTTTTTTTTGTACAAAACCAGAAAGCGGCCGGCATATTGCGCTTTCCACCTGATAAGCGGATTAAAAGTGGATTTAGTCCTTTGTGTTTGAGTTTTTCGTTCAACTCAAATAAAAGTGTTGTTTTTCCGACCCCTTCAGGTCCAACTAATGCTCCTCGATAATTCATCGAGCTAAGGCGCTCTAAAAAGGAATCCCAGGAGTCGTGGTCGAATTGGTATTCAAGCGCCTCAATCCTTACAGTTGCAAAAGGATTGAGACGCGCTTTTTTGCTCGATGCTACCACAGGCGGCATCGTTTATCTTCAGGTAGCATGAACGAGTCGCTCAACGAAATGTCATAAGCTTTTTGAAATTCGTCCATGTTTGCAAGTGTTCCAAGCACACGATAGTGTGGCGTTGGATGCGGGTCTACAGCAGCCATCAAACGTGCTTTCTCCGGGCGTACATTGGTCGCCCAGGCTTGCGCAAAAGAAAGAAAGAATCTTTGCTCTGGTGTAAAACCATTTTGATCTTTTTCTTTCGGTTTATCACCCTGCAATTTTTGCAAAGCTTTATAAGCAAG
The DNA here is from genome assembly GCA_964572515.1 of uncultured Candidatus Obscuribacterales bacterium. Classification (GTDB taxonomy): domain Bacteria; phylum Cyanobacteriota; class Vampirovibrionia; order Obscuribacterales; family Obscuribacteraceae; genus Aved-18. The sequence continues at coordinate 909,799 of CAZNEW010000001.1, forward strand.
AGTGAGTCCACCTAGGTCGGCAGCCGCTTCGCCAGCAACCAGTTTTCCTTTGAAAGCAACATCATCGACTGCTTTATAGCTTTGATACTGGCTTTCGATTAAGGCAACTCTTTCTTTGAATCGTTTGAGATCGCTTTCAGACCACCAGTTTTTAAGATTGCCTTTTCCGTCAAATTTGGATCCTTGGTCGTCAAATCCGTGGGTCATTTCGTGTCCAATCACCATACCCATAGCACCAAGATTAGTGGCATCATCGGCATCGGGATCGAAAATTGGTGATTGCAATATCCCCGCGGGGAAAACGATTTCGTTCATTTCCGCCATATAGTATGCATTCACCGTTTGAGGACTCATGAACCACTCATTGCGATCAACTGGCTTGCCAATTTTAGCCATTTGTCTGTCGAACTCGAATTCAGAAGCATTATTCATGTTCTTCAAATACGATTCGCGGCTGATTTCAAGCTTGCTGTAGTCTCTCCATTTATCCGGATATCCAATTTTTAAACCGAATGAATCGAGCTTTTCCAGAGCATTTTTGCGTGTGGCATCATCCATCCAGGAAAGCGACGATAGATCTTCTTTTAAAACATCGCGTAGCGCAGATACCAGATGCAGTGCTTTTTCCTTTGCTTTAGGAGTGAAGTGGTCTTTGACATACAATTGTCCTAGAGCTTCCCCAAGTGCTCCATCTGCACTGTTCAACACTCGTTTCCATCTGGGCAGATTGGCTTTTTTACCAGTCAGAATCTTTCCATAAAAATTGAAATGCTCGTCGACAAATTTAGAAGACAGATAGGGTGACGAATCACTTATAAGGTGCCAGAGCAAATAATCTTTCCATACAGCTGGCTTGGTTGCTTCGATTTGTTCGTCCATCCCTTCAAAAAAGGTTGGTTGACCAACGTTAACTGTCTTGAAGTCGTTGTGTTTGATCTCTTTTAGATAGGCAGTCCAATCGAAATTAGGAGTAAGCTTTTGCAGCTCATCAAAATCCATTTTGTGATAAATCTTGTCTGGGTCGCGCATGTCAGTATTCTTCATCGAATATTCTGCAAGCTTGGTCTCAAGATCCATCACAGCTTTTGCCCGAGCCTGCCCATCAGGTTGACCCATCAGATGGAACATTTTTGCCATGTGCTCTACATATTGCGCACGCAACTTTTTAGATGCTTCATCATCAGTGGTGTAATAATCACGGTCTGGCAGCCCCAGTCCGCCCTGCTGTACCTGACAGATGACTTTAGTCGAGTCTTTGAAATCTTGACCAGAGCCGATGTTGAAAAATACATTCACGCCTTGTCTGTGTAATCTTGCGATTTCAGAGCGTAATTCTTCTTTGGTATTGATACCTTCGATTCGATGAATTTCGTCGTGAAGTGGTGCTAGACCAGCGCTTTCTATGCCAGCTTCATCCATTCCTGCGGCGTAGAAGTCGCCTATTTTCTGTTCGTTTGTTCCGTTTTTGGCATCGAGCTTCTTTGAGGCATCTTCTGCAATTGTCTTGATAATGGTCAAATTTTGATCAGCCAAAATATTGAGCACACCCCATTTGTCGTACTCGTTTGGAACTGGAGTGTTTTTCAACCAGGTACCATTTGCATATAGGAAAAAATCCTTTCCTGGAGGAATACTTTTATCCATATTGGTTACACTGATGCCTGTTTTGTTTTCCTGGGCGGAAACTCGAGCCACCGGCGCTAGCAAAATACTTGTTGCCAGAGCCGCTAGAATTAAAGACCTTTTGTTAACCATGGATGTTGACTACCCTGTATAACCCTTAACATCAGTACATTTTACCGGTGTTATCATGATAAGTTGGCGGACTAATGAAAATTATTGTTACAGCAATAGGAAGTGACGGCGACATCAATCCAATGATTGAGGTGTCAAAGAAGCTTTTGGAGCGCGGTCATGAGGTGGAATTTTGCGCCAACGGATATTTTGGTCAAAAGGTTAAAAATGCAGGACTGACTTTTCTCGAGCTTGGAGGGGAACATCTCTATCTAGAGGGTCTCAAAAGACCTGGGGTCTGGGATCCTCGTAAGGGTTTTCAGGTTGTCTGGCAGTTCGTGCGTGAGTCGCTCGAATTGAACTATCAGATTGTCAAAGAGCGAATAGATCCTGGAAATACAATTCTTGTGGGCACTACGCTTGCAATGGCTAATCGAGTCTTGCAAGACGAGCTTGAAATCAAAGCCTCGACTGTTCATTTGTCGCCTTGTTGCATTATTTCGGCGCACGAGCCGATGACCGGACCGGGCTATCCATCTCCAACTTCTTTGCCGCTCTGGATGAAAAATGCGTATGTTGGTCTAATCGATAAGCTTGCTCTAGATAGAGTTTGTCGAGACGATATCAATCAATTTAGAGCCAAACACAATTTAGCGCCGGTCAAAAGTATTTTTAGAAAATGGCTAGCCTCACCCAATCAGGTAATCTGTGCTTTCCCTGACTGGTACGCTGAGCCACAACCGGATTGGCCGCCAAATAGTGTTTGCACTGGTATACCAATTTTTCATAAGCAAGAACACGAAGATCTTTCAGTTGAAGTCAAAGAATTCTTGCAAAGCGGTGCACCACCAGTAGTGGTAACGCCTGGTTCGGCTATGGCGCAATCGGAGAAGTATTTTAAGACTATACTCAAGTGTTTATCGGGTTCTAATTACCGTGCTATTTTTGTAACAAAGCACACAAACCACGTTTTAGAAAAGTTGCCTCCTAATACTTTACTTTCAAGTTATGAACCTTTTGATTTGTTATTTCCTAAAGCGCAGGCAGTTATACATCATGGTGGCATCGGCACGAGTGCTCAGTGTATGAACGCAGGAGTACCGCAGATGATCACTCCTTTTGCTCATGATCAATTCGATAATGCCGCACGCTTAGAGAAACTAGGGGTAGGTAAAAAGCCACGAGTTCCAAACGAATTTAGATTCACCCACGATCCAAATGGTGGCTGGCGTAAATGTCTTGACTCAATTGTGCACGACAAGCAAATGCGACTTCGATGTCAAGCGATTCAAAGGAAAATACACTCTGAGCCTGAGCCAGCTTCACTTATTGCAAATGAGATATGCAAGCTTACTTAGTAAGCCTGTTTTCGTAACCTTCCAGTTTGAATAATTTCAACTGAGTTTCAAAAGCGCTTGGAGTTACCATGACGTCTCCAGAAAACGGGTCGTCATAAGTAGCCAGAAGAAATAGATTAAGGCAAACTACAAGACTTACTATGCCCACCATCATAATCTGTACTTTCATGCTTCGAGCTGCAAAAAAATAAGTGAATATGATTGTTGCGATACCACCTATAACTAGCACCGCCCATAAGACTGCAGGAAGTCCGTTATGTAAGGCCTCGACTCTCAACCGACGCGAATCGCCAAGGCTCATCATTGATTCCAGTAGTTGATTTTGCGCATTGCTCTGGCGTTCGCTAGTAGGTTCAAACTCAGTGCATGTTTTCCAAAGCTCTTTATAAATGGTCCAAGCTTTTAAGCTGTCTTGTTTGTTTGCTAGCATTGGCCATTCGTCATCAATAACCTCTTGAGCGTATTGTGTACAAAGTTCCCTCAATTTATGACAGTTCGAGTCTGGAAGACCATCGGACAGCCTGAAAACATTTCCCAAAGAGGATGCTTCTTGTTGAACAGTTTGTTTTGCCGTGGTAAAACGTTGCATCGCATCTGCCACCATGAAGCCTATCAACACGGCGAAAAGCATAGCGACAATTTGCGAGTATGGATCAGTTATTTCATGCTGGGATTGTAAATCGTCTCCATGCCATTTTCTTGCTACTAATAATCCAAGCAGGGAAAAACCAACAATTACTATAGTTAAGACCAGTCCTGAAATAAAAGAAAAAGGCATTATCGCATTCCTACTTGATGATGTTGACGGCTCTGGCTGCTACCAGAGATATTGTTGCCAGTGCTATAAGAGACTCTAATAGCATCAAAAGTTTTGCTCGTGCGGAAAGTGGCAAAACATCGGTGGGACTAAATGCAGTGGCATTAGTAAATGCCAGATAAAGATAGTCGAAAAACTTCGGGGTCCAATCGGGTCGTGCTGAGCCGGGGGTAGACATTTGCGGGAATAAAAAGTCAGGTGCAGCGTGTCCTTTGTGGGTGCGTTCGTGAGGACCTCCCCGGTCGATTTCCCAGAACCAGAGTGCGAAAGCGATTACATTTGTAGTCCAGATTCCCAGTCCCGAAAAAAACAATTCGATGCCGTTAACTTTGCCTGATTCAAAAAACAATGAATAAATCAAAAGAATCAAAGTAGCAAGATTGGCGATGCTAACAAGCGCTATAACAACGTTTGCAAGAATGAGTAAGAATTTGCTTTCATTTTTGTGACGCTTTGGTGCGCTGAATGAAATGGGAATGAGTATGATTAACTCAAGTCCAAAAATTACAAGTGGCAAATTACGCGTGAGCTCGTGGGGAAGAAAAGCTTGAATTGTCATTGCAACAATAATTGCCACTGAAGCGGGCCAGCGAGGTTCTTCATCAGAAACCGTTCCCCAGGCTGGCTCGAACGATTGATCGTCTATTTGACTTTGGGATGTAGAAGAATCACCGCTCATTTCAAGATTATACTAACCTTGACTTAGTGTCAGATCATAATTAAACTGAAATAGTGTCGATAATAACAGTAGACAATCTTTCCAAACATTTTCGCCGCGCCAAAATCAAGGCGGTTCAAGACGTCTCCTTCACGGTTGAACAGGGGGAGGTTTTCGGTCTGATAGGACCAAATGGCGCAGGCAAGACAACAATCATGGCTTGTCTTCTTGCTCTAATTAAGCCGAGTTCGGGTCAAATAAAAATAGAGGGTAAGTCGCCTTTTGATTTCGATGTTAAGCCTTTAATCGGATTCTTGCCAGAGCGTCCTTGTTACAACCGATGGATGAATATTCATCAGTTTCTTACTTATCATCATATGCTTGCGGGCAGACCAAGCCAGGATAGAGAGAAAGATATCAAAAAAGCGCTCGAAGAAGTCGAGTTAGACATTGATCCTACCAAGCGGCGGGTAAAAGAATTGTCTCGCGGTATGTTGCAGCGTATTGGTCTTGCACAGGCGATAATCGGCAATCCCAAGATAGTTTTTCTGGATGAACCTACATCTGGTATGGATCCGCTTGGCTTTATCATGATTCGCAAAATGCTTTTGCGCTTCAAAGAACAAGGTATAACTGCTATTGTCAATTCGCACCATTTGCTTGAAGTAGAAAAAGTATGCGATCGCATTGCCTTTATACGTGGTGGCAAAATAGAACAGCTGGCAAGTATGGATTCATTTGTTTTGCAAGGGCAAGAAGTTATACTTTCATGGTTGCCTGTAGCCGATAAATCTAGCGAAGAGATTAGAATCCTATTACAACAAATTGCAATAGAGAGAAACTGCACCATCATCGAGTCGAATCTTGAATCTGCAAAAATTTCATCTCCAGATAAAGAGCAACAGGCTTTCTTCATTCAAGAGCTGATCAAAAATCAAATCATGGTTTACGAAGCAAAATCAGAAAGACGAGAATTGGTCGACCTGTTCTTGAACAAGGGCGAAAATAAATGATCAAGCCTGCACTTCTAAACAAGACTCTGATTCGCTTCAATCTGTGGGAGAAAGTTCGTGCCTGGCGTGTAGGAATTCCAGTCCTTCTTTTTATAGGACTGCCTTCTTATATGATGCTTATTTCGGTAATTGATTCTACCGAGCCTGAAGCGGCAGCAAGAAATGTGTGGCACATTTTCGACAACGCGACAATCTATTTTTTGCTTGCGTATTTATTCATTTCAGATGGTTTGCTCACAGGTAGGCTCACTGGAGAACCTGAAACACTAAATCTTCTTTTTACCAGGCCCGTTACTCGTACCTGTTATGTTTTTAGTAAATTCTTTTGCGGATTTATCGGTTCGTTTGCAGTTTTGCTGATATCAATTGTTCTCACGCTTGGTATTGCCACTGTGATTGGTATCACTGAGAACCCTATAGATCTCCAGTTTATTTTGTCAATTGCTTTTAACTGTTTGATTTTTGCTGCGTTCTATGTTTTTCTCCATACCATGCCTTCTATTTTGGGCCTGATTCTGTATCTCTTTTTCTCGGGTTGCCAGACAATTGGCGATATCATGTCGATTGGCTATAGTGCCTCGGCGCCCACATTTTTTAAGTATGTCAAAGACGCTATTTTATTTTTCAATTACTGGTTCGGCGATGTATATCCAAGCACGGTAGATTTCTCGCTTATCGCGACAAGCTTTTATGCTTGCACCGAGCTTATAGTTGTTTATCTATCCAATTTAAGTCTTTTCTTGTTTTTAGCCATATTTACTCTGTCGCTCAGGGAGTTTTCTTATGGCGCGGATTAATAAAGGTAAGTCTACTTTATACATTCCAATTTTCATCACTATCCTGATGGCAATCATGCTTGTTGGTCGAATTTATATCAAAGGACCATTTCAAACGCTGCTTAATCCCGAGTCGCAAATTGGTTGGAAAACACTTCAAGACTTGGAGCATGACAAAGAAAGATATCACTCGTCTCTTGTGCTCTACGACTTTTCGGCTGACTGGTGTCAGCCCTGCAAACGCATGGAAAAAGTCACTTTTCAAGCTTCTGACGTGGTTAAGAAAATGCGAGAGAGTTTCTATCCGGTCAAAGTGATAGTGGGAGGCGAGCACGAAAAGAAAAATGTTGCTGACTTGCAGACAAAATATTCTTTGTTTGCGATTCCTTCTTTTGTAATCACTCTGCCTAGCGGCGAATGGGTTCTTCAGAAGAGAGGTTTTTTTGCTCCTAAAGAGTTTATCAAGGTTCTAGATATGTCTTTGGCCAAAGCATGTTTTGTGCGTGCTGAGTTGAGATTGGTCAAAAACGATTATCAAGGCGCGCTGAAAGAACTAGATCCAGATATTATTTCAGGCAAGAAGCCAATCGAAGACGAAATGCCTCTTCTTGTTTATTTCTACACTCTTAGGATGCTTGGAAGAGTGGATGAAGCAAAAGCGACTGTGCAAAAGCGATATAACTTTATTTATTCAAAAAAGAAAAATTCAATTCAAGCAGATAGCGACAGGCCGCTTCCATGGCCTTTGCCTCTTTATCAATATTTGCTTGGTAAAGAAGAGCAAGCAAAATTGGTCAGGTCGTCAAATGTCTGGTATCAAAAAGCAGAAATCAATAACGCTATTGCGCTCGATGCGATGGCAAACAATCAAAAAGACTTAGCGGTCAAGTTCTTTCACAAAGCGATAGAAAGTGCCTATTATTCCAACTCTGACTCTTTTAGAATGGCTGAGTTGTTTATCAAAGAGTTAGAACCTTAGAACTCAGCTGGTTGCTATTTCTTTTTGAACCAGCCTCCGCAAAAGGCTCCCATATTCTTCTGGTTGTATTTTTGGTGATATTCTTCGGCCCGGTAAAAAGGCACCGCCTGTGATACTTTAGTGAAATATTTGTTTTTTGTGAGTTTTTCTTGTTCACTTAAAACCTGGCGAGCAGTGCTTGCTTGTTCGGGCGTAAAATAAAAAATCTCGGAGCGATATTGTCCGCCTCTTATATGACTATTGTCATAAGTGGGGCTATGAATGCGCAAAAATCGTTCAACCAGCTTTTTATAACTGATTTTTTGCGGGTCGTATGTGACGTGCACTGCTTCTGCGTGACCTGTTTTGCCTGAGCAGACCTGCTCATAATTGGGATTGCTGGTTCGACCGCCTGTGTAACCGACTTCTGTAGCTACAACTCCTGGCGTGTCGAGGAAATCAGCCTCCACGCCCCAGAATCAGCCAGCGGCAAAAACAGCTTCCTGGTTTTTGTGGTCTTTTGGATTGTTTGTATTATTCGAACTTGCTTGCACGTTGGTCCCCAGTAGCAAAAATGCTGAAAGAACTAATAGATTGATAAATCTCTTGGCTTTCATAAAAATACCTCTACTCCAAATATATCGTAGCAGAATGCAAAAATCTTTGTTACGATAAGCGCATGATTAAGGCTGTTTTGTTCGATTACGGCAATGTATTGAGCCATCCAGGCGAGCCTGGGCGCATCGTCGAGAATCCCAATTTAAAGAATCTGGAAGTGAATTCTTTTTGCAGTGCATACTGGCATGGGCGCGAAGATTACGACCGGGGCACAGTGAACGCTGCTCATTACTGGGAACATGTGGGAAAAAAGCTTAACCGAAAGTTCAGCAATCAGGAAGTAGATCATCTAGTGGCGCATGATATCGCTGTTTGGTCAATACTTAATCCAGACATGCTCAACTGGGTTTCTCACTTGAAGAAGAACGGTATTATCATCGGTTTGATTTCTAATATGCCGCTTGAACTGACGCTAAGTATCAGAAAAGAACCGTGGATAGCCGATTTCGATCACTGTACTTTTTCTTGCGAAATTGGCATGGTAAAACCGCATCGTTCTATCTACGAGCATTGTCTGTCTAATTTAAAACTCAATGGCTCTGATTCACTTTTTATTGACGATAGAAGTGAAAATATCGATGCTGCCAAAGAGCTCGGGATTCATGGGCATTTGTTCACCAGTTATGAAAACCTTATGAAATCGGCTAAAGAATTGAATTTACCCTAGTGGTAAAATGTTCCAGTCATTCAAAGGATGAAAATATGAAATATATAGTGGCTGCAGTATCTTCCAGCTTGATTTTTTTAAGCGCCTGTTCTGGTAGCAACGTATCAGGTGGTGGTAGCGGTGATTCACTAAAACTGAACTATGTCACTAAAGTAAAGTCTACATCTTCAAATCCGAAAGCTCCAAAGGTAGATGGCGAAAAGGATTTGGTTTTCATCCTGGGGAAAAAGAAACTTGGTCTGCAAGCCGACGACAAGTTGAATCTTTTTGATTTTGAAAAGAAGAGAATCTACAAAATTGATCCTAAATCGAAAACTTACGAAGACCACTCGCTTTATATGATGTCTGCTTACAAACACGCCAAAGCAACGAACTTTTCGCAACTGAGCAAATTAATAAAAGAGTCTGGTGGTAATGCCGCTGACGCATTTGATCCCTACAATACTGGCAGTGCGCTTGGAATGATTCCTCCGGGTGAAGAAGAAAATCCTGGTATCACAGTTTCTGAAAAAGACGGAACAGTTGAATACTCTTACAAAGGAAAAGTAGTTACTTCAGCTGTTCTTGGTGAATCCGTTCCTGCATCAGCGTTGTCGATGATGGAAAAGTTTTACGTGTATAACTGCAATCTTCATCCATTTATTCGACAAGATTTAATTGCACGCAAAAAAGTTCCACAACAATTGAATATTGAACTGGATGCTAGCGGCTCTCACACCACTATAAATATGACTCTGAAAAAGAACGAAAGCGCCACTCCATCGCTTGAGCTTGGTTCTGATTACAAAATTTCTTTTGCTAAGAACTTGCCGCTTTCAAGTCTGCAAGAAATAATTTATATCAAAAACGAAGTGCCAACTTTGCCGACAAAAGAATCGGCATTTACAGCCGCAAAGGCGTTTGTTGGACAAAAACAGCCAGTTGATGCGCTTCTAACTATGATTGAATATAGCCTGTGCACTGGCGATCAACCTGTTGCAGAATCAAAAGAAATTATGGAAGCAACTAAAAAAGATTCTACTGTTAAAAAGTTGCAGGAAAATTTGATGCCGAAAACGAAAGAAGCGGCAGTTGCTTCATATAAAGTTTTGAATACAATCGATTCGACTAAATACAAAAAGGGATATGTAATCGAAGCCCTGAAAGCCAATGTCGAAAGTCAGGCTGGAGGTAATCCTTCAAGTCGTTTTCTTTATGCCTTGAATAAAAATCCGGGAATTGTATCTGCTTACAAAGACCTGGGGGTATATTATTTTTCGCGTTACGATGTTCAAAATGCCTGGGACAGTTTTGATATAGGGCGTAAAATAAAACCCGACCATGTTTTATTCAACGAAATAAACAAACTAGAACAAGGTCTTGAAGAATCCCACCCAGAGTACTTCTAAATAGAATTGTTCTAGTGAATTGCAGCACTCTTTTGCGTTGGAGACGTGAGTGTCTTTTCTATCATGCGAGTAAAATCTTGCACCAGGTTCTTGTCGCTGAATTTTTCATACACTCTCTGGCGCAAAACATCTATTGCATTTCGCGATGGAGGTTCTTCTTTCATTTGAACTATGCGACTTGCAAGCGAGCCGTTAGCGCTTAAGTCGCGCATCCATTGCGAATCTTCGATAATAAATTTGGCGCCACTATGAGGATGACAAATAATTGGAGTTCCTATAATTGCAGCTTCAATCAAAACATTTCCAAGCCCCTCATCGAGACTGGGCAAAATAAACAAATCGGCTGATGCAACTACGGATGGTACTTGCTTGGCGGGTAAAGTCAGCCAGAGCACCCGGTCTTGTAAGAGTTTTTGTCCAAGGGCTTTCAGATAAGGAGTGTCTGACTCCTCCACACCGCACAATACCAGTTTGATCTTAGGATCGTTCAGCTTCGCGACTTCTTCAATAAGATAGTCAATACGCTTGTGATAACGATTCCACGCTGCACAGCAAACAATCATGTAGTCATCGCTGGCGATACCATACTTTTGACGTACACCAGTATCGCTACATTGACTCCATAATTCTTCAGCATCAATACAGTTTGGAATCAAATCCATTTTCGTGCCGGAAATGCCTGCTTCCAGTGCTTTCTCGTATCCGCCAAAATTCAACTGTTGGATGTGATCGAAACACTTGTAATTCTGGGGATTGAATATTCCACCGTTTGCAAAAATCACTTTATAGTGAAAATTCGGCAAATTCGCCGCAGCCATAATTAAATGTGCAAGCGGTACGTCTTTGACCCACACTATATCTGGATTAATTCTAGAAAGCTCGGCTAAAAGTCCAGGTAAGAAGCTGATTTGCTCCACACCATAAGTCAGCTCCCAGCGCATTTTCTCTGGCAGAATGGGCAATTCTGACAATTTCTTCAAAAAGAAGTTATTCCTCTTGATATTTGCAATGCTTACAGCATCGGGATATTTACCTCCCGCCAAGAGATAGACATCAAAATCTGTGTGGTTTTTGAGAGCTTGAAACCAGCGGGCGCACGAAACTTCAAAGCCTCGTTCGACATTTCCCAGCCCGCTTGAGACGAGCGCAATCTTTGTATTTAGATGATTCTCTATGGAATACATTACACTTTGCAGATAATTGTCCATTAAACTAATAGCACCAGCAACTAAAGTCAACGGCGTCAAAGATTATATTCATGGAAATCGGCTATTTTTTTGTTTTTATGACAGTTGTGGGTGTCATTATCCAGGTCAGTACATACGTTCGACTCTATAAGTATATGGACAACGACCTTTCTCGCCGTCCTGAAGCTTACAAGCCCAAGGCAAGCATAATTTTGCCTTGCAAAGGGCTCGACCATGACTTCAAAAAGAACATAGAGCGTCTGTTCTTCCAGGATTATCCGGATTTTCAGATTATCTTTGCTGTGGCTGAACAATCCGACCCAGCCTATAAGCCTTTGTACGAACTCTGTCAGAAACATCCCGGACGTGCCGACATTGTGGTAGCCGGATTTCATCCTCATCGCGCTCAAAAGATTAATAACCAGCTACATGCGCTAGAACTGGTTCACAAAGACACTGAAGTCTTGGCATTTGTTGATTCAGACGTGATTGCCTTGAATAATTTTTTGACCCATCTTGTAGCCCCTCTCAAGGATAAATCTATTGGTGTAACCACTGGTTATCGTTTTTATGTCTCGGAAAAATGGAATTTGCCCTCGATTATTCGAGGTTTCTGGAACCGAATGTCATCTGTCGAACTCATCGATGATAAGTATGCTTTTGCCTGGGGCGGTGCAATGGCAATTAGGCGCGAAGTTTTTGAACGTGCGCACATGGCTGAGCATTGGGATAATTCAGCCGATGATGATATGTCGCTCACTAAAGCCGTCAAAGAGCTAGGACTCAAAGTTCATTTTGTCACCAAGTGTACAGTCACTTCGGAGGGACGTGCCACCATTTCTGAAATCATTGAATGGACTAATCGTCAGATGATTCTGACCAAAGTTTATTATCCCGAGCTTTGGAGACGCGCTATTGGTCGCAGTCTCATCATGTTACTGTGGACTGTGTTCATGTTCTGGACTTTGTATTTAGCTATTACTCAGAACAGTCAGGATCTTTTGTCTGCATTTTGGATTGGCGTTTCTATTTTTCCGCTAGAAATATTTTTGATCGTACTTTCACGCAGTCTCTGGAATCGGATTCTTGGTGTGGAAGTTTCGCACATGTACGAACCCCTCTGGTTATGCTGTTTTGCGGTGCCACTTGCTCACGTTGTTCTTCCTTTTATGACACTAAATTCGGTGTTGACTAACAGAGTGCAATGGCGTGGTGTAACTTACAATTTAAAAAGTGCGAAAGAGTTAATAATCGAATGAACATAAAAACGTCATGGAGGCAAAAGGTGTCGAGCAAGGGATTGCCGGCAACGTTAGTATTCTTGGTGCTATAAACTACGTAGAAAGTGAGGATTTTGCGTTGAAGAAAGTATTTTTAATAAGCCTGTTTTGTTTAATCGCAGCCACTCCAGTTCAAGCTGGATACGTGAAAAACGGTGTGGAAAAAGGCGGCGAAGCAACCAAGAAAGGCATTAAAAAGTCCTGGGATGTCACTGAGAAAGGCACCAAGAAAGGTGTAGACGTGACTGTTGGCGTAACGAAGAAAGGCATCAAAGAAACTAAAAAAGGAACTGGCAAAGCAATCGACGTAACTGTTGGCGGTACCAAGAAAGGACTTGATGCCACCAAAAAAGGACTTGAAAAAGCTGGTAGCAGCACCAAAAATTTCTTCAAGAAGGTGTTCTAAAGATCTTTGAATATATCTCTTGCCACTATCTCGGATGCGTGTTCAAAGAAATCTATTCCCGAATAATCTGGATTCAAGCCTTTCATAAAAGCAACGGTTAATAGATAAATCCGATTGTTGGCTTTGCCCTTGCTATTTACCACCTGAAACGAATTTGTTATCTGCAATCCGTCTACGTTCTGCTGTCCTTTGTTTGATTTATAGTTCAGACGAGCAGGGCTTACGATGTCTTTGTCTTTTAACGATTTAAATGGAAACTGGTCGAATTGTAGATTTGGCTGTCCAATGCAATCGACAAAAGTGTCGTATTCTACGTTAATGTCGTCTTTGTCATCGTATATGCAGGTGCAGACTATTTTGCTACTATTCTTGCCACCATTTGTAATTTTCGCGTCGAACTTCTCCACCAAGACAAGATCGAGACAGCCGGCGTCGTGCAAAGCTAGGATTTCTTCACACGAACTTGGTGGCAAATACGCAATTACAATTGCTACAAGCGGCAATAAATGCTCATGCAAACGAATCATATCTTCGGCCGACATGTGTTTGGCAGGAAAATTGAGTGCGAAACTAAATGCCGATAGTGCCTCTTTCCACGGCACGGGACGTTTGGTTTTTAGTGAATCAACACCGTCTAAATATTCTTTGCGTAAAAGCGCGAACGGCTCTTGAGCTTCTCGCCTGGAAAGAATGAAATGGGAGAATTCTTCCACTTTCATGTCTTTGATTTGCTCGAAAAATTCTGGATCACTCTTTTGCAGAGGTTCTTTGTATCCAATATCGAATAGAAAATCGAGACTGAGAAATCCATCATTTTCACTCATATTCTCTTTTAGACGGGCAGTCGGAAGAATTTCGGCATTATTGATATTTGGTTTTTCTAGATAAATGCGTGCACATGGCAGCAAGCCATTATGCGAGTACATCACCATTTTGAAATTGGGCGCATTTTCATTTTTAGTGAAAGTCAGACGTGCGTTATTGTGACTGAAAGTGCCGTTGTTTCTAGATAGAGTTCTAATTGCATCTACTGCAGTGAGCGAACTTCCTCGCAGTGCCACAGGGTGATTAAACAGACGATTAAGCTTTGAAGGCGGATATGGCGAATCAAAATACCCAGCCAATTCGCGCTCATGGTCATGAGGCCAGAAATGACCGCAACAAATAATCACCTGGTCATACAAACGAGTTTTGCCACCAGACACGATGGCAGCCTTTTTTTTCTTAGGATCATCTTTTATATCATCAACATGTGCTTCGAAATGAATTCTTACTTTCATTCCTTTATGTTCGGCTTCTTTCAATAAAAGCTCGAATTGCTCACTTAGATATTCGCCAAACAATAATCTAGGCAAGATGCAGGTTTCATCGAATTCTTGCGGGTCAATTTTATACTTTTCAAGTACATACAAAGGGCGCGACTTAACCCACGAAGACAAAGATGGTTTGAAAGGTGGAATTTCTTCTTCTGACACATTGGTATCATGTTCGACATCAGCACCTTTTTGACTGAAAGGCATTCCTGACCCCAGTCTAGATGAGCTTTCGAAAATATCTAGAGCAAAATTTGCACCTTCAAGTTTAAGCAGTCGCTTTAATATCAATAAAGCGCCAGGTCCGCCGCCAACTATGCCGATGTGTGGGGTTTTCATCAATTGAACTCTTTGTTAGTGTCCTGTGCTAAAGAGAAGAATAGCAGCAAAACTCAAAGGTGAATGCTTATTCTATAGAAAGTGGATACTTAAAACCAGCGCTTGAGGTTTCAATGATTCAGCTTTGCATTGAAAGTACTGCTGCGCCGTGAAATCTTCCATGTCTAAGGTCGTCTAGCGCTTTGTTCGCCTCATCCAACTTATATGTTGTGATTGTTGAGCGAACCGGAACTTTAGCTGCAATCTCTAAAAATTCAATTGCGTCTCTTCTAGTCAAATTAGCGACTGATTTAATCGAACGTTCTTCCCAAAGCAATGAGTAAGGAAAAGACGGAACATCCGACATATGAATGCCACCACAAACGATGCTCGCTCCTTTGTCTGAAGCTTTGAGCGCTAGTGGTATCAATTCGCCAGCTGGTGCAAAAATAAGCGCTGCATCAAGCTTATGCGGCGGCATTTCATCTGAGCCCCCAGCCCAATTTGCCCCCAGTTTGCGTGCGTACTCTTGTCCTGCGCTATCGCCACTTCTTGTGAATGCATAAACTTCTCTTTTTTGATAAACAGCTACTTGGGTTATAAGATGCGCAGCTGCACCAAAACCATAGATGCCAATACGCCAAGCGTCTCCTGCCATTTTTAGTGTTCGCCAGCCGATTAATCCAGCGCAAAGAAGTGGTGCGGCTTCCTCATCTGATAACTCGTCTGGCAGGGGAAAACAAAACTTATAATTGGCAACTGTATGGCTTGCATAGCCCCCATCGACAGTGTATCCAGTAAACTGCGCATGATCGCAAAGATTTTCTCTTCCAGATAAACAAAAGCTGCATTGCGAACACGTTTTAGCAAGCCAGGGAACACCGACTCGTTGCCCGATCGAAAACCCAGTGGTATCACTACCCGTTTCTAAAACAGTTCCAACAATTTCGTGACCAATTACTAGTGGCAATTTAGGCTCTGTAAGCTCATTATCAATGATATGCAAATCGGTCCTGCAAACACCGCAGGCATGTACTTTTATGAGAAGCTGGTCTGAATCCGGTTTCAAATTCTTACTAGTCACCATATTTAGTGGCTGCCCAGCTTTCTGAAATAGCATTGAGTCCATTGAGCTGTTTCTCCGATTTTTGGCTGTGCTCATTAAATATGAGTCAGAATTTTAATGTAATAACCATTTTGAAGCAAGATTTTCGTCTCTAAACTCGATATTGTGGGGCATATAAGGTTGTATGTCTGATGAAGTCGAAAAAACAGAGAATGTCGAGCTGCCAAAAACAGTAGATAGAGTTTCGCGTGCTGAAAATTTGCAAACAGCAGAGCAGAACGCGCAATATCTGCAAGCATTGGCTAGCAATCGTGACCAGTTTCGCAGTATGCAAGATCTCGCAATTCCAGGCGCTGCCTCTGCAGAGTCTTTTCAATTAGTGGACGGTACAAAAACCATAGCGGCTAGCCGTAAGGTCGAGCCTGCCGGTGCAAATTCATTTCATGAGGGCTTGCGAGCACTTCCTGAAAACGCAACAGACGAGCAGCGTGCGCAGTATCAAATTGAGTACATTGCTCGCAAAAGTGGTGATACAGGTCTACTATTAAAAACTGGTATAACCCAAAATGAGCTTATCGAGCCAAATAATGAATACGACGCGATTGTAAAAGCTCTCGACAAATACGCTCAGGAACAGAAAGAACGAGCGATTGGCGCCTTGATTGGAACAGTCGAAGGCGTTGGCAATGTAGCAATGGACATTGCTTGGGTCGCTGATTTTGGAGCTGCTCTTATTCTCGGTAACAAAGAGCGAGCCGGAGAAATGGGCGCTCAGTTTGGTGAGACCGTGGGATCCGCCATGGTTTCTGGTGTCAATCTTTTCAAGGCGGCAAATCAGTATTTGTACGACGTTGGCATGGAGGGCGATTATTCCAAGCCGTTCAAAGATATTGCCTCGCTGGGCGCTGCACTTAACTATCAATGGAACGAGTTACCCCCAGGACAGCAAGAACGATTAAAATTCAAATTTGTGAGTGAACTTCTGGCTGATGGCTTGATAGGTATGCCCGGCGCGAAGGTAATTCAAAAAGCTGAAAACTATACAGAATTGTTAGAGCTTGCCGCAAAAAATGCAAGCCGGGCAACAAGCGCTGACAGACTCAAGACTGCAAACAGAATTGCAAAAAGTATTGATGAGCTTGGCGCAAGTTCAATCAAATTGACCGAGGTGCCAAAAGAAGCACTGCGACCAGAGATGTATATGCCCGCAGTGCCGGAGCACCTGAGAAAAGCCTTGCAGCCTTGCAGTGATGAGCTGCTTGAATCTATAGGAAAGAAAGATCTTTTAGTCGTCGTCGCCAAGGAAGGCTCGGATGATATGAAGAGCCTCATTCGCGCAGGTGCGGAAGGCTCATACGCTGCCGACGTTATTTTGTTAAGACCTGGTGCTCCTAAGATTGCAGCGCTAGAAGAATACTTGCACGCCCTGCAAGATCGATTTCCCAGGCTCTCTGAAATGAGTATTGCTGACCGTGAGGTTCACGTAAAAGAATTTATGCTTCGCAATCAGCGTCGGCTTGGTCTTGACGAAAATGATGTGAAGGCGCTTAAAATACTTCTGGAAGATGCGATAGAAACGGCGGCGAAACAATAACATGCAATTACTTTTGACAGTTACGGACACGCGCTATAATAGCTCTGATAAGAAACATCTTGTCCTGACTGGTACTACAGATAGAACCATACGTTACGCAGACAAAGCGATGATGGAAATTAGAGTTCCAGGCGGTAAAACATTTCAACTTCCTGCTCGCGCGGTTTTTCTCGATCCATCTCCCAAAGGCATAGTTGCAGTTGCATTCGAGGGACTCACTAAAGATGACGTGCCGATCGGCTCTGAAGTTTGGCTACTCGAGAATCAAGAGCCAAAACCTTATACGCAGTTGAAGAAATTTCCCGGCTCTAAGGCTTAGCTGAGAATAAAGACTGGGCAAGAGAGGACTTGAACCTCCACGTATTGCTACACTAGATCCTAAGTCTAAATTTCTAAACTTGAGAGCGTTTGAACCGTTTGTAATGCATCTAGCAAAGTCTCCAAATTCCCGGCTTTTAGCTTTTCATAGGAGTGTAACAAAATGATGTTGGGTGTAAGGGGCAAGAAAAGGTTCACCCCCCCCTATTAAATAGGTGATTTGTAGTCTAAATAACCGACAAGATGCTTGATTGCTTGTAAGCTTTGCAAACTACTTAAAGAAGAACCTGTCCTGGGAAAAACCAAATACATAGTAGTCTCATTGCTACATCTGCATTTGCAGGTAGTCTTGCTTCAAGCTTCTTTTTGCTGGTTGTGGTAAAGATGTGGACTTAGATATTCAAAATCCACATCCTCAGTTTGTTAAGGATGAGAAGCATTATGCAATTGCTTTAAGAAAAGCAATTGAAGAGAGTTGGGACAATCGTCATTTGGTCGATGGTAGAACGGCAAAAATTGAATTCACGGTGTCCAAAATGTGCATAACCGGAAATTTTCTCTTACCTTCTGAATATCCGGAATTAGAGTTAGTTGCTGGTCAGTCGGTCGCAGATGCAGCACCATTTCCGCAACTACCCGATAATATCGATTTTCTTCAAATCCGAGCAACATTTCGCGCCAACAGACCTCCTCTCATTAAGGACAAACAGGCTTTTGTGAATGGAGTTACTCAAGCTATGTTTGCTGCTGCTTTACTCGCTCTTACAGGATATGCTGTATATCAGTTGGGCAAAATGGCTCGAAACAATAACACCGGATATGGTTACACTGATAACGATTGGCAGTGGGTCAATTTTCCTCATGTGAACAAGGATGGAGTTTGGGTTCCTGGCTACTGGCGAAGTCGGGCAAATGGCATAATGCTGGACAACTTTTCCACTATCGGTAATGTAAATCTCATTACTGAACAGCCGGGATACTTATATCCAACTCATTAGGAGGTTAGAAATGTCGTTAAGTCCTAAACATTATAATTTTGTAGGCGGTCCGCTTGACGGTCAACCTCTCGACTTAATTTACTGGCAGACGAATGCTTTCTTGCGTACTGATGGTAAGGATTTTTATAGTCGTCGCTGCTTACTCTATGCCGATAAGCAAGTTAATGGGTATTTCGCGGTCTATTATTTAGGTCGCCTAGAAGATGATCTTAAGTATCAGGAATTTCAAATCCCCTTCCCTAGGCGGGACTTAGATGACCAAGATAATTTAGATGAACTTTGCTCCAAAATTGTTGAATACACCACACGAAAACCTAGTGAAATATACATACCAGTGATTCAGGTAAAACGAGACAGCTTGTGGATTGTCCAGCAAGCCTTTCACAAAACAACGGAGATTGATTTAGTTAACGAGTTTATTGAGTTCATTAAGACCGTTGAGTTCGATGAGGACCACTGCTCTTAATCAGCACAACTTTTATTTGATGGAGCGAGGAATTATTATGGTCTTGATGAATAAGCCGCTTTTAGATATCGATTTAGACGATATTAACGAGTTAAAAGATCTCAAAGTACCTGAAGGGGCATGGATAGACTATAAGCAAACGGTTGAACACATAGATAAAATTGCTAAGCTTTTGAGCGCTTTTGCTAACGGACAAGGGGGCACCGTAATAATCGGAGTAAAAGAAGAGAAGCTGGATAATGGGGCTGGAATCATCGTTGCGATGCCTGGTATCTCCGATGCAGGTTCTCTAGAAAGCAGAATTAAAGGCTCATGTTTAAACAATGTAACACCACCAATAGTACCGGAATTTCAACCAATTAGTTTAAATACTACCGATGAACAAGGTCGAGATTTACGGTTGTTGGTAATCAGAGTATCCGAAAGCGATTTAACCCCTCACCAGTTCAAAGACGGAGCAGTTTATATACGCTTTTGGGACCGCGCACACTATGAAAACGATGCAGTCCCAGCTAGTCTCAAGGAAATTGGCTGGTTGTCAGATAAGCGCAAAAACTCAGTGGAATTGAAGGAGCAATTAGTGCAACGTGCCATAAATAGAGCATTAATTCCGAGTATGTGTAGTTCAGGCCCCGTAACTATGACAGTGATGGACATTTCGATAATTCCAACTTTTCCAATCAAAACATTATTTAACTATGCCAAGTTGATTGATATGTACAAAAAGTCAAAGGCTAATACTAAAGTTTATACGCTAAAAAGCGCTTCGAGCTTCAAAACCGCTAGTGAAAGTCTGTGCTGGGAATTTGAAAACGAATTTAAAAATAAATGCTACTTCGAAGTTAATACAAAAGGACTTCACTATTTCGCTTCACCGGTATTAAAGACTTCTGAAGGACCGCTATTTATAAGAGGGGATTATTGCTTCGGTGTGATTTTAGCGCTTTTAGATTTAGCAAAGAAAAGCTATGAGTCCGTCGGTTTTAACGGTAGCATTGAAGTTGTCGTCAGATTTAGCGCCCTGAATAATTACACCTTTAATTGCACTATCACAAGCGATAATGGTAGCGAAACAAAAGAATTTTCAAGGAGCTTAGACGCGAATTTCACGATACGAAACGATTTCAACTTGAGCGCACATGATGTAGTTTCTATTTTTGAAATTATCGGTGAACAAATAATGTGGTCCCTTGGAGCTGGTGGAGATGAAATGAAATCGGAAGATTTCGAGAAAACTGCACATCATCTAAATAAAGTACTTGGTTTGAGTTTGGCAATTTAGTCCGTCAGAATTCAATCAAAAATCTTTGTCGATGTTCGCAAGAGTGCAGTTATATTGACTTTTGCCCAGGTTGACCAATGCTAGTCCCACATTGTAATTAAGGCGTCCAAAATTTAGCCTGAAAATTTGCAGTAAAAGGGAATAAATTTCTTAGTTATGACTGATGAATTAGATAAAGTTGAAAAGATCAATACAACCAATACAAAAGTTGAAAAGACCGAAAGTATAACTGCGTCCGAACAAAATTTGCAACACGCAGAAGCCGTAGCAAGTAATACTGACCAGTTTCACTCTATGGCACCACTGCCCGCGCTTGGTGCAAACCATCGGAACCTTTTCAAATAGTTGACGGCGATAAGCAGAGTGCTGCTAGTCGAAAGGTCGAGAAACCACTAGACTCCGTTTGGGCCGGTTTTAAAGGCTATTCCTTAAATCGCTAAATCAGAGCAGTTGGCGCAATTTCAAATCGATTACATTAATCGGAATGCCGCTGAATCAGAAGGAGGATGTCTGCCAGTGGTTCAGCAAGTTATGACACTGCAATTTCTACATACTCATAAGAAAGAACTTTCTCTTCCGCGTGTTCAAAACATTGCTAATTAATTGCCTCCGTACCTGTAACGCTTATGATATAAATATAGAAACCCGCCGGAGGGATTCGGACCCTCATGTGCCCCTTTTCGAGAAGAGTGCTTTGTCCAATTAAGCTACGACGGGATATTAGAACCATCCGTAAGGGTGGTTTTTTTTTGTTACTTGCTTTTAGTCCATTTACTCTAACCGATCTTTTGAACGAAAAAAGATATTTGCTCGGTTAACTTTGCTCAAACTGACACGGTAAAATCAAAGCGCTTAGGTTTATGTGCTTCAAATCACATCAGAAAAGTTGGTGGCGCATACGATACTATCTCAAGTTCATTTGAAGCTTTCAAAGTGTTGGTCAAGCTTTTGGGTAATACGATTGCGATTTTAATATGCAAGGACTCACTTGGTGGCTTCTGTCAGGGTGAGTAGAAGTACTTTATCCTCATTGAATTTCACAAGTTGCTCGACTTTCACCGGATTCAAATTAAGCTTGCCCAGTTGAATTAGTCGGTCGGGTGTAATTGGGTGTATGTTCAAAAGCCTTGTCAGTGCTTTGCGTCTCTTTAGTTTTAATTGGTACATTGTGCTGGACATGGCATGTCTTTCAACCCACTGTAATGAAGTGTCTTGTGACCGTCGCCATAACACCGCTTCTTTTGAAACCATGAAACCGAAAATCCAGTAAAATCTGCTGCTTGTTTCTCTGTCAAATATCTACTCATAAAAATCTCTCCATAGTGATACTGAGGGTAATACCAAATTTGCGAAGGCATTTAAAATCAATCTCTCCATACAAAAACCCCCAGACCTTGTCTTGCGTCGCGTTCTAGGGGTATTTGAACTAAGCTTTTTTTGAAAGTAATTTTTCTTCTGTCTTCTCTACTGTTCCTTTACAACTATTTTTTCAGTATAAGCTTTGGTCTTGAATTCTGTCAAAAAATTGAAGGAGCCGGCTGAAAATGCCCATTTATTTGGAAAAGTGTCTTCTAGCTCTAAGTTGAGTGAAGGTGGTTCTGAATTTTCCAATTGTATATAAAGGATATTTATTTTGTTATTCAACAACCTTTTACACATGATGGTAGCCTTTTAAGGCAACGTCTGTGCAAGTGAAAAGGGGCGTTGCCCTCGGCTGTATTTGCGAGGTCCTCAACAGATTAGCTTTAGATGGACTCTTCTCTTGGGGTATGGCAGAATGAAATTGCTTGGAGAAATAGCTTATATATATATAGGTTGAAATTCATTCAATGAAGGTCTCTCCCCCCGTCGATCCTACAACTGAATATCTCCCATTGAACGATAAGAACTTCACTTGGACGAATTTTGAGGCTTTTTGCCGGGCTTTCATTGAATCGCATACGGGTAAACCTTGCTATCACTATGGCGTCAGCGGCAATAAGCAAAATGGAATTGATTTGTATGTTGATTTGGAAGATGGCAGGCATGTTTTTCAATGTAAGCAGTACAAAAGTTTCTCTGTTGCTCAATTCCTGAAGGCTAAAAACGAAACTATATATCCTGCCATTAGCTTTACTGTCTTGGTCGCTTGTGAGGTGGGAGCCAAGGTTCGGGATGAGGTAGATAAGTATCCTAATTGGGCTCTCTGGGACTTGAGAGACATCTCAAATAAGGTGAAAGAACTCCCCTCTCCATCCGCAAGGAAGCTTGTAAGACAAAGGATATCTCCTCAGTGGGTCTCCAGATTTCTTGGTGTTTCACAAGACTTCTGTTTGCAAACAAAAAAGGATAGATTTGCTGACCTTTTGGATAAGAAGCGCTATTTCAATCATTCTTGGCGTTTCGCGGGAAGGAAGAAAGAGATCAAAGCTCTAACCAAATTTGTTGATGGAGAAAAATACATATGCTGTTTACCTGGGAGAGGTACCTCGGGTAAATCAAAGTTACTATTTGAGCTTGCAACTCGACTTGAAAAGAAAAAAGGTACTGATTATTGCTGGTTTCTTAGTGATACTTTTGATTCAAATTCATTGGAGGAACTGCCTGAGTCAGGTGCACTCATTTTTGTCGATGATGCAAATAAAGTAAATTCACTGGGAACTCTTCTCAGAAATGCTAGAGGCCGAAATATAAAAATCATCTTGTCTTACCGCACTTATTCTGCCAGCCGGGTCAATACTTTTATTTTGGATGCTGATGTAGACTCTTCTGAAATTGAGTATTTAGAGCCACTCAACTCACTTTCACTTCAAGAGAGCAAATCTCTAGCATCACAGGTATTGAAGGATGAGCAGCAAATTGAACAATTAGTCAAATTGACAAAAGATTCTCCTCTAGCGCTTTTAATTGGCGCAAGACTTATGTCTGAAGGAAAAATACATCCAAATCTATTGACCACCACTAGTGAATTTCATAATGAAGTGTTTAAACGCTTTACTGATATTGTTACAGGTAGTTCTTTGACTGGTCTGGATAATCAAGTCTACAGAAGGATATTACAAGTTTTTGCCGCTTTGTCTCCCGTTCGAGTAGATGGAGATTCCGTAGAACGCATCTCCAAATACCTGAACATAGAACAGATAGTCTTAAAAAAAGAACTTGATTCATTGGAAAAACTAGGTATTCTTCTCCGGGTTGGAAAGACGCTGAGACTAGTGCCGGATGTTCTTTCAGATTATTTGCTCACTGAAGCGTGTATAACCAATCAAAAAGAATCGAGCGGCTTTGCTGAGCAATTATTTTCTACCTTTGGGTATTCAAAATCATTGCTAACAAACCTTGCTGAACTTGATTGGCAGGCTCAATCTACTGAAGGAATCGGACAAAGCCTGTTAAAAAGTATCTGGAAAACAGTACAAAATCAATTTGCTCAGGGTGACTACTATGACCGAGTGAGCATAATGAAGTCAGTAGAAGCTATTGCCAGATTTCAGATAGAGGCTGCGTTTGATTTCGTAGCTCGTGCAATGGTCACTTATAAACAGGAAATAAATAGTTCTAGATCCAGCCTCAGAGATTCAATCGTAGACATATTGAAAGACCTTTCTCGCTCTATTGATTATTTGGAACCTTGCTGTAATTACTTGTGGGAGTTGGGTCGAGATGATATTCGTGCTCTGAACTCTAATCCTGAACATGGGGCAAGAGCACTTGCGGATATGATTTCCTATAAAATCGGTAAACCTATTCTTTATCAGGAACTTATTCTTGCATGGCTTGAAAAACTTCTTTCATCGGAAGACTGTCATAACTATCATTGTTCACCGCTTAAGATAGTATCTGAATTGCTAGAAAAGGATGGCGATCAGGCATCTGGTAACGGCGCGGAGTGGTCATTCATTCAGTTTCCTGTTCCAGAAAAAACTGTTAGACACCTTAGAAAACGGGCGCTTTCATTGCTTGAAAAAGCTCTATATTCAAATAATGCTAAGGCAGTTTCTACCGCAATAAATCATTTGGAACATGCGCTGTCTATGTCCCCGAAGGGCAATAACCAAGATTGGGACAATGAACGATTGGAGGTTTTGAAAGTCTTTGAGAAGCGCTTAGTGTCAACCGAGAATCTAGCTCTAAAACAAGAAATTTTAAACTCAATTAGAAAATATCATCCTTATTTTAAATCAGACAAAGTAAGAATGCGGGCTGAAAAAATTATAGCCAGAGTCGAGTATTCATTAGAACAAGAACTGATGGATCATTTACACAAGTCCAGGTACGAAGAACAGTATTCAAGGCGAGTTTGGAATAACAATTTGAGCTTTGAGCAAATTAGGCAAGAGGAGCACAACAAAAAACTAGACTTAATTAAAAGATTTGTTCAAGCATACGCAGAACCTGAAGAGGGTTACTTAAAACTCAATGAAATTATTGAAAAAAGCATCTCAATGAATGTGGAGCTAAATGTTTTTCCTGTTCTGGGAGCACTTGGAAGTGAATTTCCCGAATACTCAGCAAGAATTTTAGAAAAAATAATTGTCGGATCAAATATTACTTTAATTCACGGTCTACCAGCTCTCATTGAAGGAATAAGAAAAAGTAAGCTAAATCTAGGGTTTGAGTGTACTGATAAAGCAATTGAGAGCGCACGAATTGAAGTTCTTCAATCCATTGCATATGGATTTCATTGTATGCAGTGGACACGGGAGAATCATAAAGAGGATTTTGATCGAGCATTCAGCCTTTTAGAAATAGATGACGACTCCATTCGTATTTCGATAATAGGTGGATTTAGATTTGCATCTAAAGAGAGGCATCACGAGATTCTAAACAGAATATTGTCATGCCCGCTTGAAGGAAAATTGAATGTAATTTTGAGTTTGTGTTCCATTATCGAAGAGGAGCACTCTTTATCACCCCGCAGTTTAAACAAGCAACAGTTGGAGCATATTCTGCATCTAGTGGGTGAGCTAGATTCTTTGAGAACGGCCGACATACGATATTTTTTGTCCAAAATTTCAAATGTTTTTCCAGAAGAGTTAATACAAATGTATTTGGACAGAATTCGCAAAGAAAGGGAATCAGGAAGATTTTCACTGCTGCCAGATCAATATGGACATGAAAAACTGTTTTCTAAAATTACAGATGAAGAAAGAATTCGGTTATTAGAGCATCTTTCCGAAGAAGCTTTAAAGTACGATGAAGTGCCTTATTCTTTTGCAACTTTGTTTGAAATGGTTTCGAATGACTACGAACAGTTAAGTGTTCATTGGCTTCAAAATTGGATTTCAGTGCAGCCAGACAAAGAAAGATTGATTTGTGCTTCTGTTTTTTTAGGACAAGCTGGTTTGGAGTTTTCAGTCAATAATGCTGAATTCACTACCTTCTATCTTGATACTGCATTTAGGTTAGATCCGGAACTTTATGATAGGCTGGAGACAGGTTTCTATTGTGCAGTTAGAACTTCCTCAAGAGCAATAGGATCTGTATCGAAAGAGCATAGCAGCCTCTTGAAGGGGGCATCCGAAGCTGTAAATAAACTCCCGCCCGGACCTGCAAGAAATTATTTTCTAAAAGTACAGCAGTTTGCAGAAGCAGAAATTAAAGATGACGCACTGAGTGACGAAGAATTGATGTACGATGGCTGATGGTTCAAATGTTATCCAGGTGTTATCCTGAGACACTTTTACTACCCCAAAAAGAAAACCGCCTTTCGGCGGAAACATAAAACCTGGGCAAGAGAGGACTTGAACCTCCACGTATTGCTACACTAGATCCTAAGTCTAGCGCGTCTGCCATTCCGCCACTTGCCCGCAGGAAGACGACTCGTTGAGTCTAGATTATCAAGAATACCACAACTTTCTCGCCAAAACGGCTGTCAAGAAAGCGGAGCATTAGTAAGCTTAACGATCACAGATTTCCGGCAATATCGGTGATTGTCTTTTCAAGACTGGGCTTGAGTTTATCGAAACTAGCTGAAGGCTGTCTTATCACCTGGCAGACGACTGTTCGTGTTCCGTTCCAGACATAAATCATGTATTGCTCGGGTAGACCCTCGATCATTACTTTTACTGTTGTAGCTGTTACGGTTTTATCTTCATCTTCGAATTGAAACTTGGGTTCGATGATACTGATATTGGTGATTTTAGGGTTATTTTTGTAGAACTTCTTCGTCAGCGGAATTGCAGCCAGGTCTATCATTACATCGGTGGGATGAGAGATTACTTCCTGAACGATTACATGGAAAGGTCTGTTTTTGAATTGTCCTTTGAAAGGAATATTCGTATCTAACGAAACACCGCCATGACACTCGACTTCTGTGAGTTCGTCTTCTCTTGCTACATTCATAACTTCAAAAGTTTTAGTGGTTGCGTTTTTGACGAAATTGTTTAACGTGGCATTATCCGCTGTGGCAGTTTGCAGTCCAGATCCGGTTTGATTGGGATCATTTTTTTCAATTTCTTTTTCTTGGTTGGTACCAGAAGCAGTGCCTTGCAAAACTTCCGGATGAGCCACAAGATATCCGCCCACTGCACCCAGAATCAGTACTGCTGCAATGGAAATTAGAAGAACCGGTGAAGGGCTTTTCTTTTGAATGACAGTTGTTTTCTTGGTATCTTTTTGAATTGATTTTTGATCTGGAACGTATTGTTGGTGTTCGCTCGATAGCACCACTTCTGGTGGCAATGGAACTGGGCGGAACGGATTGTCTTGCAGTTCGACCGGGTCTATGGTTCGGTTCTCTTTGATGTGTGGCGGGTCTGTTATGTATTCGTCATTGGGAACCTGGAGAGAAGGCTGCAATTTGTTTGCCGATTGTCTTGGATTGTTTGATTCTGCAGGATTAAACGCATTTATACGTGAATTCGAAGTGCTAGGACTTACTGCATTCATTCGAGAGTTAGACGTGCCAGGTTGTTGAATATAAGGTGTGTTGGGCAGTGGGTTGGAAGGGGTGTTGTTTTGCTCCAGAGCCTTCATCACGTCGTTAGGATCGAGCCTTACCGACACTCCGGTCGCCACTAGTTTGAGATTGGCTACTGAAAGCAATTCGTTTCTGAAAGTGATCATGTTTGGCTGACGATCAATAGGCGCTTTGCTAAGCGCGGTCATCACCATTTCTTCAAGACGTGGCGGAATATTCAAGTCGGGGCGAACTTCGCTCAATCTGCGAGGAGTGTCGCTTATGTGTTTCATGATAGTCTCGATTGGCTTGCTTCCAACAAGTGGTGGCACTCCAACAAGCGCTTCGTAAATAACACAGGCAAGCGAGTAAATGTCAGTGCGCGGATCTATCATGTCGCCAGAGCATTGCTCGGGGCTCATGTATAGCGGGCTGCCAAAGACTTCACCAACGTTTGTGAGTTTTTTACCGTCGGGATTTAAAAGTTTTGCAATACCAAAATCGAAAATGGTTAGCGATTCCGCACCTTCTAATTCGGGTCGGACCAGCAGATTGGAAGGCTTGATGTCGCGGTGCACAACACCGCGCTCGTGCGAGTGTGCAAGCGCGTCGCATGCTTGTGAAAAGAGCAGAATAGCGCGCTCCCACTGCAACGTTTTTTCTTGCTTTATTAGCTGATTGAGAACTTTTCCTTCCAGATAGTCCATGATCAAAAATGGCGTCTGGTCGGGCAAGAAGCCGTAGTCGAAAACGGTTACGATGTTTGGATGGCGCAGCGAGCTTACAGCTTTTGTTTCTTGCTTGAAGCGCTCGATGAGCTGAGACATGGAGGCGTATTCTGGACGGATCATTTTGATTGCCACAAAACGATCCATCAAAAGATGCTTCGCTTTGTAGACGACGCTCATTCCGCCTTCGCCAATTGGAGAAATGATTTCGTATTTTTGCTCGATGATTTTGCCGACAAAAGGATCGTTTGAATAATCGGCTAGTGTGGTGCCGTCTTTGGGGCACAAAGTCACCCCGGCACCGGCTACCAGTCCGCACTTGGGACAGGTCATACGTGGTTCGGATCCGGCAGACTGCGACATAGATTAATTAATATACCAGTAATTGATCTGTCCCCGGGAGCAAAATCGGGAAACTATTACATTGAGTAGCTGGAATTGGCGACAGATGAGTTTTTGCTAAGATAAGCTGCCAATTCGCCACAAAGCTTCCTGCCGCCGTCGGCGTTCATGTGGGCTGTGTCTAGAAATAGATGCTCGGCTACCATGTCGCCTTTGTTTAGATCGAGGAAGGAAGCGCTTTTACTTTGGGCAAGGCTACTTACGCTTTGGTAGTAGGCGTCGTAAAGTCCTTGTGGCATGAGCGATTTGTTCTCTTTGGAAAGAGGCATGTTAACCAGAATTACTTTGATGTCTCTTTCTTTTGCGCGCTCAAGCAGTTTTCCAAGAAATACAGTTTGCTTATCGAATTGCTGTTTGTTGAAATGTTCGTAGCGCTTTTGGTATTCCTTGCGGCTTTGGTCCCACATTTCTTGACGTGTACCAAGACCAGTGGCGAACAAAGGTTGAGTTTCTTTGGCTCCAGTCGCAGGTTTGTCTGTTGTGGGATCTTTTAAGAACGGAACCTTGTTCATTGTTTTTTCGCAGAACTGCGAGACTTTGAGCTGATATCTGTAGCGCTTGCCATAAAGAAAAACAAGATTGTTTAAGGCGAAATCCAGCTTCTCGGCTGGCGTTGATAGATATAGGTCCAAGTTGCCTTTGAAATCGGAGAGATCAGAGAGTCTGCTGAATACTGGTGTTCGTGTCTCGCCTGTAAGCAAATCGTCCATCATGTCTCGAGCGGAGATGCCTAGAACAACCACATCGGGCTTCTTTTTCGATTGAAATATTTTGTCAACAATCAAGTACATATCGCTCACCATCGCGCCCGGCAGAGCGAAAGCATAAGCGTCTTCGTTCTTTCCGGAGGCGCGAAGAGCCTGATTGAAGGTGACAGCGTCGTGGTGATGGTAAAAGTCTTTGATATTCGGCACGATGTCGCGATCTGCCCACCAGAGTGGGGTTGCAACCAGTGACGAACCAAGCAAAACGATGCTGGGAGCTTTCTTCAAGGCTTCGTACTGGTTGACTGCAGAGTCTGCTGCCTGGAATACGGCTGTGTCTTCTTTTACTGAAAAGATGAGGCTTTTGCTAGCTAAGACCGCGGCAAAATTAGCGACGACAAAAAGTGCCAGCGCCAGGAAGAAATAGCCAGATTTTGCTTTTGCGGGTGCCATTTTGGCCAATTTTAATAGCCTCTAGGACAATTGTCATTAGCAAAAGGAAAGCTATATTAGCTAATTCAGACATGCTGTCTTAGCGACCCCAGGGGTCTTTCTTCTCTGGCGGGTTATAAAAATAAATCGATTGTAATAATCCTACGCAGACCAAGTCAATGATGAGCGCCGTTCCTCCATAACTCAAGAATGGAAGAGGCACACCAGTAACTGGCATGATTCCCATAGTCATGCCCATATTGATGAATGCGTGGAAAATAAACATGCACATGATGCCGATGGCCATCGAGCTGCCGACAGGATCACCGCGACTTCGAAAAGCAATGGCTAGTGCGCGCAGACAAATGACCGCGTACGCTGCCACCACAAAAATGCAGATTTTAAATCCAAGCTCTTCGCCAACTACAGCAAAAATAAAGTCTGTGTGACGTTCTGGAATAAAGGCTCCTTGACTCTGGTTTCCTTTGCCGATACCAGTACCTGTGACGCCACCGCTACCGATGGCAATCAAGCTTTGCAAAATGTGGTAGCCGGAGCCTCGCGGATCTGAATATGGATCTACGAAGCTAGTCAGTCGTTTTTGTTGATACTCTTTTAAATGTCCCCATAAATGCGGACGTGCCCAGCCGACGCCATAGTTAGCGCCAAGGATGGCAAGAATCAAGACTATGCGCAAAACCCAGTTCATGTCATTTCGGCGCCAGAAAATAAGCAGAAAGACACCAAGCGCCGCCATGAAATAGAAAACATATTGCATTGAGTAAGCGCTCAGTACAAGGCTTACGACTGGACTTACTAGTACGATGATATCTGCAATGGTGGCACCCATCCAGAAGGATGTGCCTAAAAACATCGCGCCGAATGTGAGAGATGTTCCTAAGTCAGGTTGCTTGAAAACAAGGAACGCTGGAGGTCCTATTACAAGTAGCGTTTTGAAAATATCGAAAAAGGAGCGAATCGGAAAATGTTTGAACCAGGCGGCGATGGTGAAAATGACCACAACCTTTGATACTTCAGACGGTTGCAGTGTAAGCGGACCCAGTGCCAGCCAGCGCTGAGCACCCTGGGCTGAGTGTCCTTTGATCATAACCAAAATGAGCATTCCAAGATTTACCAGATAAATTACTGGTATCACCCATGGCTTCACCCAAAAAGAGTAAGGAATGCGGGCCATGATGACCATTAAGGCTCCGCCAGCCCATAAAAACTCAGTTTGTTTTACAAAGTAAGTGTACGTATGCTCAGATTTGAGCACCGACAAGCTGGTATAGACCAAAAAGCCAATAGCAAGCAAAAGCCAGAGGTCAACTCCGGCTATGCTGCGGGCGAGAAGCCCGGCTATATCGTCTATGTTTTTTCTATTTCGAGCGGATGAGGTCAACTTGTTCTCGTTAGCACTTGGACCGCAGAAGCGGGAAATTAGCTATTAGAGAAGCTCTTCGATCTGGTTCTTGTTCCAGGTCGAATTTTGTTGTGGTCTTGTCCAGTTCAAAGTATCTGTTCACGACACACATCAACTCCTCCTCCAGACATTCTAACCTACCTGCCGGCAACTCGAGGCGATCGTGCGTAAGCATTGAACGCATGCGGTCTTTGGCGGTGGTACGAACGGTGGAGCTGCGAAACTGATTCAACCAGCCCAGTACTTGGCTTTTTACGTCTTGCATTTTTTTGTACCCCCCGTTAAGCCTTCACTGGCGCGAAGAAATTGACTAAACGGTTGATCCAAGATGCGTTTTTGACTTCCAAGTCCATGAGTGGAACGTCTTCGCCGCGCAGTCTGCGTGCAATATTGCGGAAAGCTAGACCAGATCTTGTGTTATCGGTGCCGGACACCGGTTCGCCTTTGTTTGTGGAAATGATGATGTCCTCGTCTTCGGGCACTACTCCGAGTAATTTTACGGACAAGATCTCCAACACATCGTCGATACTCATCATGTCATTGGCTTGCACCATGGCAGGACGATAACGATTGAGCACCAGGCGGTATTGCTCTATCTGGTCTTTGCGCGCTTCCAGCAATCCGATGATACGGTCGGCGTCTCTAACCGCGGACATTTCCGGGGTGGTGACAATCACGGCCTCATCGGCTCCGGCTATTGCGTTTTGAAATCCGGTCTCAATGCCTGCTGGGCTGTCGACGATGACGAAGTCGAATATCTTCTTCATCTCTTCGCATAGCTCGCGCATTTGATCGGATGTTACTGCGTTCTTGTCGCGGGTTTGAGCCGCGGGAAGCAAACACAGATTGGGGTGGCGTTTGTCTTTGACTAGCGCCTGGCGAAGTTTGCAACGGTCTTCAATTACGTCGACCAAATTGTAGACTACGCGATTTTCTAAGCCCATCAAGATATCCAGGTTGCGAAGCCCGATATCCATGTCTACCAGACCGACACTAGCGCCGGTGGCAGCAAGGGCTACTCCAAGGTTGGCTGACGCTGTGGTTTTGCCCACACCGCCTTTACCTGAGGTTACTACTATTACTCTGCCGGTCATTGTTTTTACCTTTGTTCAGGGAACTAAAAGAGGGACTATTAGTTGAATTTGTACTTGTAGACTTTTACTTTGCCATCGACGAGCTTGGCCATTTCCGGTGCTGCAGAAGACGTGTATTTGACGCCTTTGCGGTCGGGAGAGCGGGCGATTGCATCGGCGATGCGAATTTGAATAGGCTGGAGGTTGATTGCTCGTATTTCGGCGTTGGTATTGCCGCTGATACCGGCGTGAGCAATGCCACGAAGCGAACCCCAAACGGTAATGTCGCCATCTGCCATCACTTCGGCACCAGGATTGATATCGCCAATAACTACCAGGTGACCCTGGTGGCTAACGCACTGACCAGAACGTAATGTCTGGCGAATGTAGAGAGTTTGCGGAATTGGCGCTTCACGCTCTTCAACTTCTTCGACTGCGGCTGTTTTAGCTTCTGGCAAAACTTCAGATTTGGTGCAATTATCGGTTTTGATTGCCATCTCGGGATCGACTGTGACAACAATCTGGCTGCCATCGCCCTGAGTAATGGAGATGCGACGATTGGCTATTGTTTTGCGAATCGAACGCTCGCTCTTGATGATGGTATCTGATACCACATTGCTTTCTACGGTAGTGATCGGCAGGTCGACCGGAATGGCATCGTGAATCATTGCCGGGTCGATGTTCACCTCGGGTAGTGTCATTGGGTTTCCAGTGCCAAGCGGGATGTTGTTAGCCTGGAGACTGCCTTTGGTAAAGCTATCGGTTGTATATACTCCGCTTGGAGCGATACCGACGCCTTTGGCAATTGCCATCACTTGTAGTACTTCATCTGGAGCTAGTGACAGAGCTCCAAGATTGATTGAGACTTCTAAACCTTGCCAGAACTGGCTCGATACTTGAAGGGTCGAACTCAGGTGCTCAAGGGCTTCTCGTAGGCTCTGGCAACCGCTTACGTCTATTAAGACGCCCTGATCTGGCTGGCTGATGATGGCAATTTGTGACATGCGCAATTCTGCTCACTGTAAAGGAATATGTGAAGGGCGAAGTTATGTAACATCGCTGCAAGAATCGTATTGTTTACTGGCGCATGCGTCAAGCCAAGCCGCATAGGGAGTGTATATGCGTTGGGGTCTTTTTCTATTCCTTTTGGGAAAAAATTAGATGACATATCGATAAGAAAGCGCGTAACTGTGCAAGTCAGGCAATCTTACGAAGATGAGACTATTTAGAGAAAACTCGGTGATTCGCGAAACTCTTTCATGATGGCAAGCGCTGCCGAATGTGGATCTGTGGTGAGTGATACCACATGCGAGAAAGTATCCTGAACCGATGATGAGTTTTCTATCAAGTTTTCTAAATTACTTTGCGCAATCTCCGCAAGTATTTCTGCCAGTTCTGCTTTGATTCGGGCTTTGCGTCTTTCCTTGAGCATTCCAGACTCTTCCAGGAAAGCTTTGTGCGCCACGGTAGATTCGTAAAGCTTGTCTATTCCTTCACCGGTCTCAGCTATAGCCAGATGAACTGGTTGATGCCAGATAAATTCGCCCAGCTCTTCGTTTGGATGAGCAGACAATTCAAGGCTTGCTGTAATTTCTGCGGCAGATTTATTTGCTCCAGGCAGATCGCCTTTGTTGACTACGAATATGTCGCCTATTTCCATGATACCGGATTTGATGGCTTGGATATCGTCGCCGGAACCAGGCATTAAAACAAGCACTGTGGTATCAGCAGCTTGAGCGATTGCAAGTTCGGATTGTCCAACACCTACCGTCTCGATAATAACGACGTCAAAGCCATATACTTCAAGCATTCGCACCGCGTCGTAAGTGGCAAGAGCAATTCCGCCTTGATGTCCGCGGTTTGCCATTGATCTTATATATACATCTTTGTCGAGGGTATGTCCTTGCATCCGAATACGGTCGCCAAGGATAGCACCGCCAGTAAAAGGACTTGATGGGTCTACGGCAAGCACAGCTACCTTTTTGCCGCTTTCGCGTATGCGGGTGATCAAAGCATCCACCAAAGTGGATTTGCCGACCCCTGGGGAGCCCGTAATGCCAATGATGTGAGCTTTTCCAGTTTTACCGAAAAGTCTTTTGATAAGGTAGGTCGCTTGGGTTCCGCGATTCTCTACAATAGTAATAGCCCGCGCCAGAGCACGTTTATCGCCGTTTTCTAGGCGTTGGGCAAGCTCGTCGAGCTTGGTCAATTCTTGGGAGTCGACTGTCATAAGAATATAGATTGAACCACAAGGCTCATCTATAAATATTGAATTTTGCTCAAAATTTATTGCTTGCCTTTAGCGAAAGGATTGAGCCAGCCCTGGTCTTTCTTTTGACTGTCTGGAGAATTTGCCTGGGCTGCTCGAGCGCCTTCTTTCTCTTTTTCAGTAAGCATCACAGCAAGTAGGTCGCGCTCGGCTTCGCGTTGTTTCAGATCTTTCTGCAAATCCATGACTGCCAACTTGATTTCTTCCAAATCTTTGAGTTTTGCTTCAAGCGCGGTCGATACACGCGACAAATCCTGGTGTAGTCGTTTGTTTTCTCTGATTTTGTCCGCCAGAAGCGAGGTCTGGTTTGACAATTCAGCCTTGAGGTCGTCGCTGTCGCGCGAGGCCATCTCCATTTCGCGCAGCTGCGTCGATAAGAGTAAATTCTTTTCTTGCGCCTCGACGAGCTTATCCTGCAGCTCGACGATCTTGTTGACCATCTGCTGAATACTTGTGGATCCACTAGTTGAAGCTGATTGTGATGGGTCGGAAGACATGTTAATCTCGACGGATGCACTACAGTGACCGTTTAATATATTCCACAAATTTATATATGTCTATCAGGCGGCAGGGTACAGTTCGCAAGCTCTTAACTAACCCAGAATCCTCACAGAGTTGCAAATAGAGGACACGATGAGCCCAGAGATTTTGCTTGTAAAAAATGGTTTGGTCGTAATGAAAAACGGTCAACAAATGTCAAGCGTGCTGATAAAAAATGGACGCATCTCAGATATCGGCAACGGCGATCTGGGCACTAACAGCAACGAGTGTCAGGTTGTTGACGCTTCTAATTGTTATGTAACTCCTGGATTAATCGATCTGCAAGTCAATGGCTCGCCAAAATGCAATTTATGGGCTGACCCAAGCGAAAACGAGTTGCACGATTTGAGGCGCCAGATGCTCGAATGCGGGGTGACGAGCTTTCTGCCCACGCTCATCACCGATGATATAGATCACTTGAACAAAAATATTTCTTTCTTGAACGCTTGTGGTGTAGCAAACGACGAAGCGGTTTGTGAAAAAGGCCTGGCGCGCATGCCAGGGATACACCTTGAGGGTCCTTTTCTTTCAGCGAAAAGACCTGGTGTTCATCCGCCGGAACACATAAAGCCGCTTGGCGTTCTGAACCTGAATAAAATTAGATGTGACAATGTAAGGCTCATGACCGTGGCGCCAGAAACTGATGCCAGTGGTGAAGGGCTTGACTGGCTGATGCAACACAATATCGAAGTGTCCCTTGGGCATTCAGATGCAGATCTCAATCAGGCTCAAAGTGCATTTGATCGTGGAGTTAAATTAGTTACCCACTTGTTCAACGCGATGCCACCGTTGCATCATCGCTCGCCCGGTGCAGTTGGAGCAACGTTTCTGGACGATAGAGTAAGTGCTTGCATAATTGCAGATGGCTTACATTTGAACCCTGACGCAGTAAAACTGATTTTTAAAATCAAAGGTCCAGAAAAAACTATTCTGGTTACCGATATCGCCACTGTGGGCACTAAAGATGGTGGCTTAGTAGGCTCGTCGATTACGCTTGATCAGGCAGTATTGAATATGGTGTCCTGGAATATATGCGATTTTGCTACCGCCATAAAAATGGCAAGTATCAATCCTGCTCACGCTGTGCATTTAGACAATGTCGGCTCGATTGAAAAGGACAAACTAGCAGACATTCTTCTCTGGGATAAAGATACACTCAAACTGAAAGCCAAAATTCTTGGCGGAGAGTTATTTACCTAGATTTGAAATATCAATTTCGCTTGTAAGCTTTACAGCAGTGTCTTTCTTCATTTTGCTTCTGTTTTCCAGATACCGCTCAAGAACCGAACTTTTATAAGATGGCATAGATTTAGCGCGTTTGCGTCGCAGTACGCCACTAGCTTCTTCGTATGACAAAATGCCACTGCTATACATGTAATACTGAGTAAGAAAATAATTGACCATATTTTTGCTTACCAGATTGAATTCGAGCAAAAACTTACAGGTGGCAAAGGGATCTGAAAAAAGTAATTCGCAGGCGCGCTCGATATCGGTTTCGGTGAAATAGCCCGAGTCTTGCAACATATCAACCAGACGGCGAGCAGCAAAGCTTTCATTGGCGATGTCTGCACTGTCGATGTCGACTTCACTCAACTCGATTTCAGCTTGAGGCTGAGTTGATTTTTTGAAGTGTTGTTTTTGGGATTTGTTTTTAGATTTTTCGCTAGTATCTGAATCTGTTTGTTCTTCAGTTTCTTCTAGTTCTTCATTGTCTTGAGATTCGCTGAGTTCTTCTTCAGACTCTTCTGCATCTTTTGCTGCTTGATACTTGGCTTTTATCTCATCGATATCGAATTCTTGTGTTTCTAGGTCACCTTTTGCTGCCATTGATTCTTCGGCTTTGAACCAGTGCACTACGACTGATTGCAACTGGTCTATCGCAGTTTGCTGATCTATATTTTCGGACTGCAATTCGTTATAGATATTGACCACACTAGGAAATAATGATGGTGGCAGAATGCCTTCCATCACAAGCGCTCTACCAAGAGGAATTCCAGCTTCAAAACTCATGGTGAGAGCATGGTCTATTTGATGTTGGGTTACCACTTCGGCTTCAATGAGTAATTGCGATAGGATTTCACGCCCGCGTGGCGAATCGAGTTCGTGAAATTTGGTCCCAAGCGCTTTATAGAGCGAAATTCCTTCAGTTTTGACCGCTTTTAGAGCTTTAATGACATTTTCGACTGATTCGGTGCCGTGACTAATTAGTGATTGACCGAGCAATGCAGCTTCAAGTTGTCCTTCGCTAACACAGCCAGAAACCATCAAGACCTGTCCAATCGGCACTCCCAGGCGCTTGGATACCTGAATTGCTTCGGTCAAGTCTATTGACGAAACAACAGTTGCTTCGACCAGTAGTCGTCCCAATTTAACCTTATTTGCGCCCTGCAACACGCTAGACCTCTCAAACGAAGCGCTTTGACCGAACAATTATATCTTAAAAGCGCTTGGATTTTTGTCTGTGCAATTGCACAGTGAAAGCGAGGCGATTTGCCCATAGTATCGCATCAAGCGCTGCGGAGGGCGATAATATGGCGAAGTTTCAAATAGCTCTAAAATCTTATTTGTTAGAACAAAAACGTGTCGGTCTGGAAAAAATGCTGAGTGCGCTTTTGCGTCGTCAGATCACAGTAGCAAAGCTCATAATGGAGCTTGGATTGAGTAAGCAGGATGTGGAAACGCTCGAGTTGAAATCAATTGGGCGCATATCAGAAGGACTTATTGAATACATAGAGCAAAGTCTGTCTGCAATAGAAGGTGGTCACAGACGGTATTCTATTATCGAGCGATATTATGGTCTTGATGGATTTTTACCCGCGCGTTTGTCTGCGATGTCAGCCAAATATGGTATCAGTCGTGAGCGTGTAAGACAGCTCAAGGACAGAGCTTTAGCCCACTGGCGCAATCCTCGACAAATGGAGTATTTAAGTCAAGCGCTGCGTTTGCTTTGTTATCGAAATGCTAGTTACAATTTTAGTCCAACGCCTGTGGCGTCGCAGAACATTGAGTTTGCTCAAAAACAAAATTTTGCTCCGGTGCGATTGACCG
Source organism: uncultured Candidatus Obscuribacterales bacterium (assembly GCA_964572515.1). Taxonomy (GTDB): domain Bacteria; phylum Cyanobacteriota; class Vampirovibrionia; order Obscuribacterales; family Obscuribacteraceae; genus Aved-18. The sequence continues at coordinate 947,513 of CAZNEW010000001.1, forward strand.
AAGCGCAACAAGCCGCACTCGACAAAGTTGTTTTGATGAAAGGCGGCATAATAACTGGTTGTGCTGGTTCTGGAAAAACTATGGTGGCTGTTGAACTAGCAAGAAAACTTGGCGGTGAAAATAAAAAGGTTCTTCTGACTTGTTTCAATCGAGCACTGGCAGATCATCTACAAGAAGTTTTGCATGGATGTCCGGGCGTGACTGTCGTTTCTTTTCATGCGCTTTGTTTGCGTTTTGCCAAGGCTACAAAAGTGTCGGTGCCAGGCGGTTGGAATCAAAGAAGTTTTCTGGCTAAATTTCCTGAGATGTTGACCCTTGCCACTACGCGTGATGAACGCTTGCGCTTTGATGCAGTAATAGTGGATGAAGCACAAGAATTCCATCAAAACTGGTGGCACGCTTTAAAAAGTTGTCTCAAGCCAACTTCAAGCGAGTTGTATTCATTCCTTGATGACAACATACTTTTATCCAATTTGAATTTTCAGCCTGCAGCGCATTTGTCTGAGAGTATTCGCTGCAAAGGAAATTTGGGTTTGCTTGCCAAAGAATTTTATGTAAGTAAAAACGAGTTGGAAGTGGTCGATGCACCAGTACGCAATAATTTGATGCCTGAATTTTTCCAGTGCCAGAGCGAAGATGAAGTACGTGCAACAGCTTCGTTTGTTATTGCAAACTGGGTGAACGAAAAAAATATCAAAGCATCAGAAATCGTGGTGCTTACCCCCAGACTTCCTAAATTCTCTAAGATATATCAAACTAAGCTGAAAGGTGGTCTGCGTTTTGTCACGCGAAAATCGAAAGTCGATAATCATGTCTGGCTCAGTCGTATTTCGAACTTCAAGGGACTCGAGAGAAAAGCAGTTTTGATTTTAGATCTGGATGAAAAATTCAATATGCTAAACGAACTGGACCGCGCACAACTACTGTATATGGCAACAACTAGAGCTACTGAGCATCTTTGCGTGATAGGCAATAGCGAAGTCTGGAATTTTCTGCACGCAGATGTTGCAAGACGAGTCAATGTTTACGACGAATCTCAGGAGCTTGCCAGTACCGTTGGTAATACTACCTATCCGGCCAGCTATCAGCACAGTGATCGATAAAGTGCTGTTGGCAGTCTAGAAGTGCCCCATCTGTGTCCATATTGTGCCTGATATACATGCCATCGGGCTCCATAAAACGAGCCCTGGCTAAATCTAGAAGATAAGTATCAAGCAAATCTTCGCGCAAGTAACGAGCCAGACCGGGGTCTTCTACCGGGAAAAGAACTTCTACTCTTCGGTCTAAGTTTCTTGGCATCATATCGGCTGAACCAAGATAAATTTCTTCGTTGCCACCATTGCGGAAATAAAATACACGGCTGTGTTCGAGGAAGCGTCCAACCACGCTAAGCACTTTGATATTTTCTGAGACGCCTTTGATACCAGGGCGCAGGCAGCAAATGCCGCGCACAATTAAATCTATTTGTACGCCGGCTTGAGATGCTTCATACAGCAACTTGACTATGCGTCCGTCTACAAGAGCATTTATTTTGAAAATGATATGTCCGGCTTTTCCTGCTTTCTTCAATTCTATTTCGCGACGAATAAGTCCTTCGATACGCTCGCGTAAATTGATTGGTGCAACCAACAGTTTTTGATAATCTGTTTTGGCAGAATAACCAGTTAGATAATTGAAGAAATCAGAAACGTCAGAAGCAATACGCTCATCTGCAGTGAACAAGCCTAAATCGGAATACAAGTAAGCTGTATTTGGATTGTAGTTGCCTGTGCTCAAATGAACGAATCTCTTGATTGAATCACCCACTCTTCGCACTACAAGAAGCACTTTGCTGTGAATCTTCAAACCAATCAATCCGTATACAACGTGAACGCCTGCAGCTTCAAGCTGTCTTGCCCATTCAATATTGCTTTCTTCGTCAAATCGAGCTTTGAGTTCGACTACCACAGCAACCTGTTTGCCGTGTTCCATCGCTTTTAAGAGCGCTTCGACTATAGGCGAGTTTTTGCCTGCGCGATAAAGTGTCATCTTTATTGCAAGTACAGACGGATCCACAGCGGCTCTATTCAAAAAGCTTACAATTGGCTGAAATGAATCGTATGGGTGGTGCAATAAAATATCTCGACGCGCGATATGAGCAAATATATCTTCGTCCTGAGTATCTGCACTCAAGCTGTTTGGAACGAAAGGTACAAACTGTGGAAATTTGAGCTGCGGCTTATCGAGATTGGCAATATATTTCAAATTACTTAGTGAAATTGCACCATCTACAAGATAAACATCGGATGCTTCAATCTGCAAATTGGACATCAAAATATCGAGAATATGCGCAGGCATTTCGCGGTCAACTTGAAGGCGAACAACATCTCCAAATCTTCGCTGTCTTATACCTTCTTCGGTGACTTCAAGCAGATCGCCTGCTTCCCATTCTTGTATTTCTACTTCAGCATCGCGAGTAACGTGGAATGGATGTGTTTCCAGTATATTCATGCCTGGAAAGAGTGCATCGAGGTTTGCCATAACCAGGTCTAAAAGCCAGATATAGGTTTCTTGTTTTGGACCTTGTTGCGCGCCACCAACCTGGCTTACTAATTGTTTTGAGGAGCGTGCGACTGGCACCAATTGTGGTAGCGAGTCTGGAATTTTTACACGAGCAAAGCGCGCTTCGCCTGAAGTTCTGCGAACCGAGACTGCTAAGTTCAAACTCAAGTTTGAAATATGCGGAAATGGGTGTCCTGGGTCAAAAGCCATTGGCGTGAGCACAGGGAAAATCTTGTTTAGGAAGTACTGTTTGATATCGAGCTTCTGCTCAGGTTCAAGCTCGTCGTATTTGACAATATTTATGCCTTCGGACTTCAGAGCTGGCAGCAAGTCTTGCATCAAACACTCTTGCGAAGCAACAAGTAACCGATTTACTTCAGAACCAATTTCTTCTAGTTGTTCGTAAGGGCTTAAACCGTCAGGACCTGAGCGTAGCGTCCCAGCCTCGATTTGACGCTTTAATCCGGCGACACGCACCATGAAAAACTCGTCTAAGTTAGACCCTACTATCGATAGAAATCTAATGCGCTCAAGCAGGGGATTTGCCGGGTCTTGAGCTTCTTCCAGCACGCGGCGTTGGAAATTAAGCAAGCTCAGTTCGCGGTTCACGTAAAGTCTGTTGTCGTCGAGCGAATTAAGATTAGAAAGTGTGACGTATGCTGGAAGAGACGGCCAGGTACCTGTTTGGGCGCTTATGCCTGGTGGCAAAGTGGTCGGCGCCATAGGTGGGGATAAATTTTCTTCTGGCTCAAATGCCTCAGGTTTGTCCATTTCGGCTGCAGATTCAAGGTTTTGGGAAGACTGGGTCATAAATCACTTAATCGCTGGAATTACGCCCTAAATATATACTTCCCTTCGCATATAAGAAATGAACTCATTATATAATTAAGTTTCAATCATGAGTGCTGATAATGGGCGTAAAGAGCTTGTCAAAACACGCAAATAAGCCCAAACTGACGAGATGAGAATTCTTCCTGGAAAACCTTACCCATTGGGCGCTACCTGGGACGGAATGGGGGTCAATTTTGCCGTCTTTTCCGAGCATGCCACCAAGGTAGAATTGTGCTTCTTTGATTCAATAGAAGCTAAATCAGAAACAATCAAGTTCGAGCTGCCTGAGTATAACAATCACGTTTTTCACGGCTATCTCAAAGACGTTCACCCCGGTCAGCTTTATGGATACCGTGTTTACGGTCCTTATGAGCCTGAAGAAGGACACAGATTTAATCCTAATAAATTACTGACCGACCCTTATGCCAAACTGATTGCACGCAGATTGACCTGGCACGATGCGTTGCATGGTTATGTCATTGCCAATAGTACTATTCCCGATGTTATAAAAGAAGCGGACAAATCTTTTGATACCAGGGACAGTGCGCCATACGCTCCGCTTTGTGCCGTTGTAGATGGTGCTTTCAACTGGGGAGACGATGTTCGTCCGGATATACCCTGGCACAAAACCATAATTTACGAAGCTCATGTCAAAGGCATGACCAAGCTCAATGCCCTAATTCCAGAACCTTTGCGAGGCAGCTATCTTGGGGTCGCTTCTGAGCCTGTAATTAATCATTTGAAGAAGTTGGGCGTTACTGCTATCGAGTTGATGCCAGTGCACCAAAGAGTTTCTGAGCGTCGTCTCGTGGAATCCAATCTTACTAATTATTGGGGATATAACACTCTTAGTTTCTTCGCGCCAGATAGTCGTTTTGCCAGCCGCAGCTCTAATTTGAACGCCGTACAAGAATTTAAAATCATGGTTCGCTCCCTGCATGCAGCGGGAATCGAAGTGATACTAGATGTAGTTTACAATCACACAGCCGAAGGCTCGCATCTGGGACCCACTCTATCTTTTCGTGGCATAGACAATCTTAGCTATTACAGAACCGATCCAAATAACAGACGTTATTATGTAGACTACACTGGTTGTGGCAACACACTAAATATGGTGCACCCAAACGTTATTCAAATTATCATGGATAGTTTGCGTTATTGGGTGGAGGAAATGCGCGTTGATGGATTCAGATTCGATCTTGCAAGCGCACTCGCTCGCGAACTTTATGATGTAGACAAGCTCTCGGCATTTTTCGACGTTATTCAACAAGATCCCGTGATATCGCGGGTGAAGCTAATTGCCGAACCCTGGGATCTTGGAGAAGGCGGCTATCAGGTTGGAAACTTTCCAATTTTGTGGACCGAATGGAACGGAAAATATAGAGACACTGTGCGCAGATTCTGGCGCGGCGACTCAGGAGTCTTGGGCGAACTTGCAACCAGACTTACTGGAAGCAGTGACATTTACGAACACTCTGGAAGAAGCCCTCACGCAAGCATCAATTTTGTAACCTGTCACGATGGTTTTACTCTGAAAGATCTGGTCAGTTACAGCTCCAAGCATAATGAAGCCAATCTGGAAAATAATCGTGATGGCGAGAGTCATAACAACAGCTTCAACTGTGGCTTTGAAGGACCTATAGACGATGCGCAAATAAATGCACTTCGACTCAGGCAGCGCAAAAATATAATGGCAACACTTCTATTGTCAATCGGTGTTCCCATGATAAGCGGTGGCGATAGTTTAGGTCGTACCCAGCGCGGAAACAATAATGCTTATTGTCAGGATAGCGATTTAAGCTGGACCAATTGGGATTTAGCTGACAGCCCCGACGACCTGGATTTTTATGATTTTGTTTGTCAGTTAGCCAAAGTCCGGCGCAATCAGGCTGTATTGCAGCGCAGGACATTTTTCAAAACTGCTACATCAGCCGAAACCTCCAAAGCCAAAACTAAAGAAGTAGTCTGGCTCAAAGAAGATGCTACAGAAATGATGGAGCCCGATTGGCTCGAAGATAAGCGCAAACATCTTGGTGTCATATTTGAAGGCAATCATCCCAACTCAGAAGCCGGAAACTCTCTTTTGATTTTGTTTAATTCATCAACAGTCGATGTCACCTTCACTCTGCCAAGTCATGAAGACCACTTTTGTCTTACGCAGGATTTGTCACCAAGTATTCTTGCTGCTAAAAAGAGCTGGACATTACTTGTCGAAACTACATCAAAATTATCGAGCAGTTGCTGGGGCGCTGGCTCGACTTTTGTAGTGCCTGCGCAATCGATGGCATTATTTGAACTTACTGAAATACCGGAGCTCGATGAAGATGTAGAGCGTCTGCTGCCTGGTTCGCTTTTAGATTGATCATGGCGTGTCCTTCAAAAAATCAATCAGACTAACGCAATCGCTAGTGGCCCGTCATTTACAATGTTCCAATTGCAGAATGATTTGTTAAGATCTGACCGCCGGAGTGCAGCTATTTCACCCCTGCCATCAGTTTTTTAATGGTTGGCGTTAACAAGAATAAAACAAATCCCGCTGCAATTCCTGCACCACCCATAGAGGCATAAAGTGTGATCATGCTCTGGGCATTTTTTTCGTCGAAAAATGTGCTCAAAAATCCAGCCATATAATTTCCAAGCGAATTACCTAAGAACCAGATTCCCATCGTTAAGCTTAAAAATCGTACTGGAGCTAGTTTTGTTACTGTACTCAGTCCAACTGGTGATAGACATAATTCGCCGATAACCTGGAATAAATAAACAAATACAAGCCACATGAAACTTACTTTGCCCTGAGCTGCAAGCATCGAAGCTGGCACCATGAGCCCGATTCCAAGTCCAAGGAAAATCATGCCAAACATAAATTTGCCTGGTGCAGATGGCTGTTTGTCACCAAGTTTTATCCAGAGCCATGAGAATACTGGAGCCAGTGCTATCACGAAAACCGCTTGGAATGTTTGCATCCAGGAGGCTGGAAATTCCCAACCAAAAATTACGTTCTGGCAGCAACGTTCAGAAAATACATTGAGACTTGATCCGCCTTGCTCGTAAATTGCCCAGAACAGTGCGTTGAAGAAAAAGAGCATCGCAATTGCGCCTATGCGTTGCTTTTCTTGAGCTGTGAGTGGCTGTTTGGCTTCTTTCTGTAAATCTTCGGCTGTCGTGCCTTCGGCAATTTCTTTTTTCTTCTTAAGACCAATGTCGCCCAGTGCTTTCCACTGCAAAACATACATGATAAGACCAAAAGTCATGCCTACGCCAGCGGCACCAAAGCCAAAGTGCCAGCTTAAATGTTCGGGTAATCCCCAGCTTAGAAGCAGTGCTTTGAATTCTTTGGTCTGTGCAAAATAGCCACAAACAATCGGTGAAAGCGCAGCGCCGATGTTCACGCCCATATAGTAAATTGAGAATCCAGCATCGCGCCTGGTGTCATCTGGTGCGTACAAACTGCCGACCATTGTCGACATGTTTGGTTTGAGCATGCCAGTTCCAATCACAATTAGAATCAGTCCAGCATAAAAAGTTGCTGGCGATGGAAATGCCATGGTGAAGTGACCCAGGGCAATGATTGTTCCACCAATTAAGACAGAGTATCTGGCGCCAAGATAAGTGTCTGCAATATAGCCGCCGGGCATGGATGCAAGATAAACAGCCATTGTGTAAATGCCATAAATTTGCGAGGCACTGGCGACAGACATTCCCATCCCGCCTTTGGCGACAAGTTCGACCATATAGAGCATTAAAATGGCTCGCATGCCGTAATAGGAAAAGCGCTCCCACATTTCGGTGAAGAACAGGTTGGCTAGACCGATTGGGTGCCCAAAGAAGGTTTTCATTATTTTTATTTTGAAGGTCTTATATTACTTAAGCCTGAAGTTTAACATCTTGGCTAGCTACGTATAATCTATCTATGGCTAAATTACTTCTGGTAGAAGACGACAAGAATCTGGCTTATCTGCTCAAGATGCAGCTGGAGCAAAACAAGTTTATGGTGGAGCACGCAAAGTGCGGGCTCGACGCACTTACTTATTTGCGCACCCAGACCTATGACCTGGTCATACTAGATTGGATGCTGCCAGATATTTCTGGGATTGAAGTCTGCAAAGAGCACCGCAATTCTGGTGGGAAAACTCCTATCTTGATGCTTACAGCTCGAGGTGAAATTGAAGATAAAGCTGCAGGTCTCAATTCTGGGGCGGACGATTATCTGGTAAAACCATTTCACCCTACCGAACTTGATGCGCGAGTGAATGCGCTTCTGCGAAGGCCACAAAGTTATTCGGGTAAAACGCTCAAAGTTTGCGATCTGGAATTAGATACCGCTAATAGTATCGTCACTCGTGGTGGCGCGCAGATAGATTTAACCGCAAAAGAGTTTGGCATGCTCGAGTTGTTGATGCGTTATCCAAATAAAAGTTTCACACTGGAAGCCATTCTCGACCGCGTCTGGGATGCTGATTCAAACGCATCGATCGATAGTGTACGCACTCATATGAAAACACTAAGAAAAAAACTTGGCGACAATAACGACGAGAACGGAATCATACGCACAAAGCGGGGACAGGGTTATCGCATCGTAGATAACTAGTGGTTCTATGAAAAACAATTCTCTTACTACGCTCACCACTATAGCCATAGGTCTTGCGGTGGCGCTTCTGGTTTACATAGGCAATATCTCGCTTGGACAGTGCTTTCAGCGTCTGGAAGATTCTAAGATGGCTCAACGTCAGTTCAAGATTTTAGACCTTTTGCACGGGATTAAATATGACCTGCACCAGGCTATTCTGGCTGAACATGAGTATATCTGGGGACGAGACAACAAATTTGTTCAGTTGTACGAAGATAAAATGAGCAGTGCGCTAGATAGAATCACCAAGCTTGATATCGAGTTGCACGGCAAATATCAGATGACTTCAGACGAGTTGAAAGAATATGTCAGCGTGCACAGAAGATGTGCTCATGAAGCTTTTAAGCTCAGTAGCGAGAAAAGTCCAAAAGATGCTTTTGTTTATCTGAAAGAACAGGGACAGGAAAAGCTCGCTTCTGAAATCGAAGATTTGATAGACAATTTAGAAGGGCGTACTTCTGTCGAGTTTGGTTTTATCACCACTCAGGCTGACAAAGGAAGTATGCAAACAGTGACAGGTATTGCCGGTCTTATGTGTGTTGCACTTGTTATTTTGATTGTGGTTATAGTAGTCATTAATCGCTACGTCAACGAAAGACAACAGGCTGAGCGATCTTTGCAAGAAGCCGAACGCAGATTTAGAGCTGTTTTCAATCAGACGTTTCAGCTCAGCTTTTTGCTTAATCCAGATGGCACCATTATCGAATTGAATGAAACTGCGGCACAGTTGAATCCGAATACTAAAAATCTAACTGGCAAATATTTTTGGCAAGGCGATTTCTGGCTCAATCAAGACAAAAACATAGACCGGCTCAAAGATGCTGTCCAGCGCGCTTCAAAAGGGCAGACTGTGCGACTTGAAGAAGAGATAAAAGACAATTTCGGCACTATCTATATAGTAGACCTTTCTATAAAACCAATTGTCGAAGACCGCACTACTGTTTTGTTTTTGATTGCAGAGGCACGCGATATCACAGAGCGTAAGCAGGCAGAGACAAGAGTTAAAGAGTTCTATTCTACTGTTTCACATGAATTACGCACGCCGCTTACAGCAATACGCACAGCTCTTGGGCTAATGGAGACCTCACTTTCAAAAGACATGGACTCCAAAGCCAAGCCAGTACTAGCAATTGCCGAAGAAGAAACCGACCGTCTTATTCGCCTAATCAATAATATATTGGATATTAGAAAAATCGAGTCGGGTAAACTCGATTTGCGCCTCAGTTCGGTCGAGCCCGATTCGATAGTGCAAAAGTCTATAAATAGTCTTGAAAATCTGGCTAGAGAAAACAAAATCGAATTTGAAACTCAGTTTGCTCAAACAAATGGCAGCAAGACGCCTGAAACCATTCTGGCTGACGAAGATAAGTTGCAGCAAGTAATTACTAACCTTCTTTCAAACGCCATTAAATGGTCGCCAGAAGGAGGAAAAGTGCATGTGAGTGTAAAACAAGTGGAACGATTTAAGAAAGAAGAAGAACAAGAAGACCAGTCTCAGGAGCAAGATTTAGAACCGGTCGCTGACAGCGTAGATAAATTTTGCCGGTTTGAAATTTGTGATGATGGACCCGGCATCCCGGTTGAGCAGCGCGAGATAATTTTTGACCAGTTTCAGCAGGTGAAAGGCAAAAATATGCCGCCGGGGGGGATCGGCGGCAAAGGAACTGGGCTGGGACTGGCAATTTCTAAAGCTTTAGTTGAGCAACATGGTGGAGCTATTGGAGTTTTGTCTCGAGAAAATGGACAGGGCTCCTGCTTCTGGTTCGAACTACCGTGTAAAGAAGAGCCGGTTTGCGATTAACCGGCTCATATCCTCAACATTGATCAAACTCAAAAATCGCTAGATTGTAGTTTCGCTTTCGTGGCCGACGTCATGCTTGCTTCAACGACGATTCTTTGATTCGGTCAATGGCTTACAATATTCATATTAAGTAGCAAGCGTGAAGTCAATGTGAATTACTCAGTCTTCGCGATTTAACCTAAATCCAGAGCATTTAATTTTGCAGTCAAGTTCTTGGCAGAAAAATGAAATTGGACAGGCTTTGAGATTTGGGAGATGGATATATTTATCCCTTATATAAAGTACGGCGATTTGCCTGTATTGCATTAAAGGTTAACCGGCACTTATCATTGGATTATTGAAGACATCGCAACAGGCACCGCCCAAATTTGGGAAAGCGGAGCCGACAATACAAGGTCCGATGTGTTTCTAAAAAACTAAAACATATCCCCTGCGCTACGCCTGGTATTACTGATGGTGTCACCATCTGCTGGTCGTGCGTGCCATTAATCCTTAAGGAGGATTCCCCATGAAATTCGCTCGCAAATATCTCTCTCTTGGCGAACGCTTTGAAGAGCGCGGAAAATATGTGAAGGCGGAACGTTTGTACACAAGAGCACTCAAATTGATCGAAGGAAAAGTTGATGCAACAAGTGAAGAGCTCATTCCCTATCTCTACAACCTTGGATTCATCCAGGCTGCTCAAGACGACAATTCAGAGTCCATTAAAACATTCGGCCGTTTGTTACCGATTTTGCTCAAAAAGCACGGACAGTCCCACGCCGACGTACAAGAAATCCGCGATGTACTCCATGATATCCACGCTGAAATCGGCGTCCCCTGTCAGGCTATCAACGGCTAAAAGCAGATGATACCATCAGCGGTGCTGTAATGCAGAGCTAGAGTGCGATTAAAGCACGGCTAAAGCACAGCCAGAGGTACGTCTTTTTGAGGCACAGGATAAATAGAATCGATCTGTTTGAGGTCTTCTTGATCCAGCTTCAATTTCTCGGGGTCCGCTCCAGCATTCTCTTCAACATGCAGCGGTTTAGCCGCTTTGGGGATAGAGAAAGTGCCTTCCAATCTGGTTAGAAAAGCCAGTATTACTTGTCTGATTGTAGCTTGGTGTTTCGCCGCTATCTCAGACAACACACGAAATTCATTGCTGTTAGCTTCGGGAATTTCGCCATAAGGTGTATAGCCCACGACTGCAATATTCTTTTCCTGACAAAACTGCATCAAGCGTCGCTCGATTCCTCGCTCTTTCAGATTGTACATAACCTGATTGCAAGCTATTTTCCCTTTGGAAAGGGAATCGAGTGCTTCCTGCAGATCTTCCATGTCGAAATTGCTCACGCCAAAGGAACGGATTTTTCCTTCTTCTTCGAGCTTTTCAAATGCGCCAAGGGTTTCTGCCAGGGGACGATCACCGCGCCAGTGTAAAAGATAGCAGTCCAAATAGTCGGTGCCCAAACGCTTCAAAGTGCGCTCCAGCGCTGATATTGTGCCTAGATAGCTTGCATTGGTTGGAAGTACTTTGCTTACAAGAAACACTTTGTCACGCGATACTGGTTTGAAAGCTTCGCGGATAACTTCTTCAGCATGACCATACATTTCGGCTGTGTCGATATGAACCATACCTAGCTCAAAACCACGCTGAAGTGACTTTACAGCTTCGTCTTTATCTTTGCCTGACTCTGGAATTTGCCATGTACCCTGTCCGATGACAGGAACCTGAAATGAAGTGGGGCCGAATTTTCTGGATTTCATTCTTTAAATGTTTTTGTATTAACTGGGCAAGTGATACTCAACTTCTCGCTGGAGAAATTCGAGTTTGGATTCCAACTCTTTATTTTCCTTGGAAGGCTTCTGATTCCATAGCTTTATGAAGTTTTTTAGCGTCTTTAACATTTCCTTTTCGCCCTGGTGCAGACCGAGCCCTCGTTTTTCATTGAGCATATTTTCGGCAGGTACAATGAGCTTAGATAAGGCCAGTTCAAGGTCTTGGCTTACTTGATTAAGAGCACTTGCAATTTGAGCGACGTCTGCCGCTTCTAAGTTACTTTTTTCCAATTCGTAAGCTAGGGTATCTTGAAGGGACGAGCCTTCTTTGCCCAATCTTGCAATGGCGCGAGCTGTTTCTCCTTTACCAGAAAGTCCAGAGCTCGAATGTTCTTGTTTGCTTGCGACCCAGTCTGCGCAAAGCCCTTCTTTGAGCGCTTCAAGATAATTTTCGTCAGTTTTGTCGTGATTGAGCCGACTTAAGTGAATGGCTGCCCAGCGCCTGTTCTCGGGCTTTTCTGACTTTAGTTGGGCAATTAAAATCTCTTTCTGGTCTTTGCTGCTGCCTACATATTCAGGAAGCCACTTGAGCGCGGCAGTAGAACCTTCAAGCCCGGCTATTTTAACCAGTTCACCAAGCAAAGGATTGCCCGGTAGAAGGGGAGTCAGAACGTCTGATTGTGATTTAGCCCAGATATCCCCACGAGTGAAGTCTTTGCTGTCTACTGCCTGCGCAATGGCGTGAGGCAAGCCTTTCTCTTCTACGTCTTTTAAAAATTCGTCCACTATTGTGGGCTGAAATTTGCGACTGAGATGATTTCTAATGCTTTCGATATATTCATTCCAAGACTCTGGCCAAGACTCTGGCAAAGATTCAGATACAGCGTCTTGCGCTTTAGCTTTGGCCTTCTTCGATGAGGTTGAACTTTTCTTATCTGGCATTAATGAAAGCTCCTTTTAATTGAGGATTCCCGAGGCTGACAACAGGTAAATCGGCTTGTAAATAAAGATAAACCGCAATTTTGTTTTGCTCTATCTGGTGGCAGGCTGGGAAGATACTCGCCCTAAAAATTGATCTTAAATAAAGAGATCATGGACATTGAGTATACAGGTCGTACAATGTCAAGCAGGCGTTTGGGCTCGGTGAGCCTTGCAAGCAAATGCTTTGGAACTACTATTTTTAGCGGGGTTGATATGGTGCTCAGTACCTTTGCAGGAAAAACAGTTTCGGTCGCCGTAGAAAAAAATTACACGGTTAAGAACGAAAAACTCATGAAGTGGGTGGATGAAGCAGTTGCTCTCTTCCAGCCAGACTCAGTCTATTGGTGTGACGGCAGTCAGGAAGAATATGACCGAATTGCCGCCCAGATGGTCACTCAGGGCAAACTTATTAAACTGAATGATGCAAAACGTCCAAATTCATACCTCGCACGCTCTGATGCTTCGGACGTTGCTCGTGTAGAAGACAGAACTTTTGTCTGTTCGAAAAATAAATCTGATGCCGGTCCAAACAACAACTGGATGGACCCTCAAGAAATGAAAAACAAGCTGCGCGGACTCTTTGAAGGCAGCATGAAAGGACGCACCATGTATGTCGTGCCCTTCTCGATGGGTCCTATTGGCTCACCACTTTCTCATATTGGCGTGGAACTCACAGATTCACCGTATGTGGTGCTCTCCATGCGCACAATGACTCGTATGGGTAAAAAAGTCGTTGATTCGCTTGGCGAAAAAGGCGACTTCGTTCCCTGTCTGCACTCGGTTGGCGCCCCGCTTAAACCAGGTCAGAAAGATGTTCTTTGGCCCTGTAACGAAACCAAACTGATTGTACATTTCCCTGAAACCAGAGAAATTTGCTCATACGGTTCTGGTTATGGTGGCAATGCACTGCTTGGCAAAAAATGTTTCGCTTTGCGCATCGCTTCAACAATGGCGCAAGAGCAAGGTTGGCTTGCTGAGCACATGCTCATTCTTGGACTCAAAAATCCAGAAGGCAAAAAATCTTATATCGCAGCAGCTTTCCCAAGCGCTTGCGGTAAGACCAACCTGGCAATGCTCATTCCTCCAGCTGTATTCAAAGGCTGGGAAGTGACAACAGTCGGCGACGATATAGCCTGGCTCAAACCTGGTCCTGATGGCAGACTTTATGCAATCAACCCGGAATCTGGTTATTTTGGCGTTGCACCTGGTACTGGCGACAAAACCAATCCAAATGCCATGGCAACTATGAAAGAAAACGCTGTTTTCACAAACGTTGCTCTGACCCCAGATGGTGATGTCTGGTGGGAAGGAATGACAGACGCACCTCCGGCAAAATGTATTGACTGGCAAGGTCAAGAATGGACACCGGATTGTGGACGTAAAGCCGCTCATCCAAATGCTCGTTTCACTGTACCTGCAACCCAGTGCCCATCGCTTGATGACAAATGGGACGATCAAGCGGGTGTTCCAATTGATGCATTCATCTTTGGTGGACGCAGAAGCACCACTCAACCGCTCGTATACGAAACATTCAACTGGGATTTCGGTGTTTATGCAGCCGCTACAATCGGCTCAGAAACAACCGCTGCCGCTACTGCCAAAGTTGGCGAAGTGCGTCGTGACCCAATGGCGATGCTTCCATTCTGCGGATATCACATGGGTGATTATTTCCAACACTGGATTGACCTTGGTCATTCCATTAAGAAAGCACCTAAAGTGTTCTGCGTAAACTGGTTCTTGAAAGATGAAAAAGGCAAATTCATCTGGCCTGGTTTTGGTGAGAACATGCGCATCCTCGAGTGGATCTTTGATCGTGTCAATCAAAATGCAGACGCAGTCGAAACCCCACTTGGTTATGCACCACGTTATGAAGACCTGAATTTCAAAGGTATCGAATCGGAAGTGACACCTGAAGTCTTTGAAAAATTGATGACAATCAATGCCAAAGACTGGCAGGAAGAGTTCAAACTGAGAGAAGAATTGTTCGAGCAGCTCAAAGACAGATTGCCCGAAAAATTCAAAGCCATTCAGGAATATCTCAAACTCGGTCTTGCTTAAGTACAATCAAATCAATGAAGCAGCCTCTCGAAAATCGAGGGGCTGTTTTTTTATCTTAAAACGCGAAGCACTTCATTGGTAAAAAGCTCTGGTTGCTCCAGATGAGGAAAATGACCAACTTGAGCCATGATATATATTTCTGAGCCTTTCGCTAGATTGGCATCGATATTGAACTTGTCCATCAAATCGACACCTATACATTTGTCTTCTTTGCCATGAATATATAACATCGGAACATCTGGAATCGGCAGCCCCGTTAATTCGTCGCTGAACAATGAACGATAATGATTCAAAGCCAATTCAAGACATTCGGGCTCTTTAAGCGCTTGAATCGCGAGCTTGGCAAAGTCTTTGCTGTGAAATCCTTTAGAAGTCCAGTCTTGCCATAGCTTTTCTATAAGCGCGAAATTGTCTTGCTTGATGAATTTTTGAGCGAACTTTTGTTGGAACATAAAAACGTACCAAGAGCGTTTCATCTGCTCATACGAAGCCACGTCGACAAAAACTGGAAGTGGTGGCCATGAGGATGTGATCATCACAGACCATCGGTCGGGCTCAAGACTTGCAGCTACATAAGCAGCGGCAGCGCCCCAATCGTGTCCGATGATGACACCAGGTTTGCCACCACACAAAGCTTCGTGCAGTGCGTTTGCATCTTCGCCAAGTGCCAGCGGACCACAAGGTCCATCGACAGGTGCTTTAGTTGGAGCAAAACCTCTAAGAAATGGACAGACAACTCTCCAGCCTTCTTCAACCAGTGAAGGCATTAAATAACCCCAGGTGTATGGCGTGTCTGGAAATCCATGCAAACAAAGCACAATGGGATCTTTGGGAGAGCCAGCTTCCAGATAATGAATTTCAGCGTCGTTGATTTTGATAGAAGGCATTATTTTTGAGGCTCTAATTCAATCTCGGGTCTTGGTTCTGGCTTTGTCTGAGATTCTATGCGAAAGTGCTTTTCAAACCATCTGGGTGTGAAATCATAACCAAAGCCTGAGCGTTTGACGCCTAACTCGACCCGATAAGGATTTTGACAAATATAAATGAGATAGACATTCATAGACATGAAGATGGCGACACCCGCAGTCATGATAATTTGTGCGACGAGACTTTCCATATAGAAGAAATAAGTGAACCAGATGGTTAGAACGCCACCGGCAATCAGCACTGCCCATAGTACCATTGGCAGACCGCCTTTCGCTGATACCATTCTGAATCTGCGTGCAGCAGTCAATTCTTCCATATTACCAAGCATTATCGAATAGCTTTGCGAATCTCTGTTATTAGTCGGCGTATATCGAGTAACAGTTTTCCACAACTTTTGATAAGCCGTGATGGTCCCTTCTTTTTCTTTGCCTTCTTCGACTTTAGACCAGTCTTGCGCTACTGCAATTAAAGCGTACTCGTGAATTGCTTCTTTGATTTCATCTCTGGCAGGTTGTTCGAATGTGGTCGCCAGGTGAAAAATGCTTGATAGCATATTCGATTCTGATATTGCCATTTGGCTTGCCTGGTCTACTTTGGCTTGCGAATTGACCACAATCATCCCAATGATAATGGCATAAAGTGTGCCAATTACAGCAAGCATGACGCCGCCAACTTCGTGACACGCTTTTAGCAATTCAGGACTGAAACGTTTGCGCACCAGGACCAATCCGCCAACGGAAAGGATAGTGCTTAAACCGATTATCAAGAGACATTCTACTAGTGAACCCATGACGTGGATCATACTGTTTTTTGGACGTCAAGAATTTGATTTTAATCAGTTTTTGACATCAGTATCCATCACATATTTGATTCGTGTTGCAAGTGGAGGGTGCGAGTATAACCAGATTTCAAATAATTTGGGCGGACAGGGATCAGATAGATTCTCGCTAGCAAGAAATGCGAAAGTGCGAGCAAAATTCAATGGGTCATGATGGATTTTAAGACCATACATGTCGGCGTCTCGTTCTTTAATGCGCGAGTAGGTACTTTCAAGCGGAGACAACAAGAATCCACCACAGTGCGAAACGTAGATAAATATTGCAATGGAAGAGAGATCTTGAATCTGTCTATTCCCCCATTTCTTTGGAATGTTTTTGAACAGGACTGGAGTTAGAAACAAATTTACAGGGATAGTCCAAAGTCCAGCCAAAATAGCTAGACTGCATGCCATCAATACATGATTCAAGGCATAGTGACCTAGTTCGTGCGCCACCACGCATAGTATCTGTTCGTTGGGAAGTTTTTTTAGGGTCGTATCCCAAATTACAATTCGTTGGGATGAGCCTAGACCCGAGACGTAGGCATTTATCGTATTTGTTTGTTTCGATTTATCCACCACATAAATTGGTGCATCTGGTATTCCGGCTTTAGCGGCTAATTTTTTAATATCTGTGCAAAGGGGCGAAGGTTGCATCAATGTGAATTGATTGAAAACAGGAGCCAATAATATTGGTGAAATGAAAGTCATGAAAAGCATTATTGGAATTCCCGCCATTACTTGCAAGTATGGCCACTTTGTTGGAAATTTACGTATGAAAAATAGGAGCAAAGCCCACATCGGCACTTCTAATGCGATTTGCATCACCAGCGACTTAAGATAATCAACAAGCCAGTCGCCAAAAGACTGTGAGCTTAGAGCGTAGTAGTGAGGAAAGACAAACCCGCTTAGATAAGACAGTGGAAAAGTCAGTACTTCTATTGCAACGACCCAAATGCCTGTGAAAATGAGTACTTGCAATATAAGATTAGATGTCTTGCTTTCTGCAAATTTGCTCAGCTTAAAAGCCAAACCCGATTGTAAGAATGTCATCAAGATAATAGTGTTTATAATGGTCCAGCTAAATCCTATAGCCGTTTCATGACGATCGCACCAAAACATTTTGTCTGTGACGACAGGAATAAGTTTGCGCGCTTCAGGATTGTTTAGTGGAATTGGCTCAGGTGGAGCCAGGAGTGCATAAGCCGCTCCGAAAATGCATAATAGAACAATAGATACAGGCAAAACCCAATACAAGTAGTCGAGATTTCGTTCTGGATAGAGAGGCTCAGGCTCATTTTTCAATGTATCTGAAATTTGCATTGGGGACCTGAAACCTTCACTTCCAAAAAAGGCACCAAATATGATGGCACAATATAATTCGTGTTTGCGAGCTAAGCAAATGACACCGATGAATTAAAAGCCATTATTGCATGATTGTATAAAACGGTTGATGGAAATGCTTGTCCTCTATTTGCTTTTTATATAAAATGACTCTTGGAGCAAGTTGATTGTCTTCCAGGTCGTGAAATTTAAAGGGTAAACAAAGTGCATTCGCAAAATGTTGTAGAGAGTCTTCGTATAAAAGCCGAGCAATCGGACGATGACGAGGAAGTAATAGAGCTTCTGAGAAAAGCGCTGGAAGCTGCAAACGGCGAACTTGGAAAAAACTGGGAAGCAAAATTCGAAGGACGCGGCTGGACGGCAAAAGAAGTGCGCCCAGCCATGACTGCAATGGCGCAGCTTGCTTCTGAGCTTAGATGGGATGATCAGCTGGATGAGTCTATGCAACTTTGTCACAAGCTGATGAAGCTAGATCCAGCTGACAATCTTGGAATTCGATATGACCTTGCCAGCTGCTTATTTGAGTCTGAAAAAGATTCTGAACTTGAGCAGTTGCTAGCAAAATTTTCAGATGACGAGTCTGCGGCATTGAAATATATGAAAGCTCTCTATTATTTTAGAAAAGATGGCAAATCTAAACGCGCTTCAGAAGCGCTTCTGGATGCATATAAGTGCAATATTCATGTTCCTGTTTTTCTTTCTGACGTGGTTGATATGCCCGAAGAATTACCAGACGAAATTGGTATCGGCGATGATACCGAAGCGGTGGCATACGCGACAGAATATTGTTATCTCTGGGCTGATACTCAAGGGGCACTTGATTGGATGGCTGATGAGTTGGGTTCCAAGATACGAAAGAATATTTCTGACCCAGAAATCTGCGACGACATCATTAAAGGTCTTCGAGGAATTTTCGAAGACTAAACGCCTATTTTCCAACCTAGTTCATCTAGTGCTTCGTCTAAGCCAATGCGACTGCGTTGGCAATAATGCAGAGCGATGATTGCTTTTTCTGTTTTGAGAGCCTGTTTTTCAATCAGCGCCTGTACCTGAACAGCGGCGTGCAAAGTCTTGTTATCCAAAATATTATTGCTTACAAGATATTTGCCAGCTTCGCCCTCAGCTTGCGGACCTTGAAGAGCCATAGCTTTGTTGTAATCTGATTCGCCCACAAGTCCAGCTTTGTGTAACAGCTTCAATACTGCTCCTACATTGGCTGGAGCTTCTTTACCCGTTGTCGGCGAAATGGCGTAAAATGTTCCAGATTGTGTTTGTCTTGTGCGCCAGGGTTGATTTTCCTTTTGCTCTAGGGTGGCTTGTTGAGCAAGTCTTTGTAATTCTAAGCTTAGCTCCATCACTGTTTGATAACGCTTTGAAGGCATTTTCTCAAGACATTTCATAACCACTGCTTCCAGTGCAGGCGGCAGCGAAATGTCGACACGTAAATCGGCAAATGGTGTCGGTTTTACGTTGACGTGCATATAAATTGTTTTGTATGCGTTCTCGCCTTCAAAAGGACGTTTACCCATCAAAGATTGATACATGACACACCCAAGCGAATAAATGTCTGAGCGCGCATCCAATGTTTCGCCTTTACATTGCTCAGGGCTCATGTAATAAGGACTTCCAAAAACATCACCTGTGTTGGTCAGTTTCTGATTAGAGTCGTCATCGTCATCTTCTTCACGCAAAACTTTGGCAATACCAAAGTCGAGCAGTTTGACTATTTTGACGTTCTGCTCGTTTTTGACCATCATGATATTGCTTGGCTTAACATCGCGATGAATAACTCCTCGCGAGTGTGCGTGATGCAAAGCTGCGCAGGTTTGATAAAAAGTGGTCAAAAACTGAGAGAGACGAAGCCGACTGTCGGCACGAAGCAACTGCTCCAGGCTGTGTCCGTCTAGATATTCCATCACCATGACCGGAATGCCATCGGAAGTGAAACCATAGTCGTGGACGTGTACGATATTGTCGTGACCTAAAGCCATAGTGGCTTTGAATTCTTGCTCGAAGCGTTTGGTCGAGCGTTTGCTGTGCCCTTCGTGCAAAAGGTGGGGGTGCAAAACCTTAACGGCAACGAGTTTTCCATCTTTAGTGTCTTCTGCTTTGAAGACTCGGCTCATACCGCCTGCGCCCACTTCGCAAATGGCTTTGTAGCGGTTCAAGAATAAGGCGCTTTTTTCTTCTGGCTCGCTGTGCGAAGGTTTGGGGCGTTCAACCGTTTTGGTCTCTTTCTTTTCGACTGACTGGTTAGCGCTTACGGCTCTGGCACGTTTTAAGATTAAATTGTAAATTTGCTCTGGATTTTCAGTCTCGATGCTCCAAAAGACGTCTCCAGGTTCCCCTGAAGCCGATTCGCTGCTCAAAACCCAGGTGGGACTACCTTCCATACGGTTCAGGTAAGTCACAGTAAGGAAGTATCTAGAGGTCCCGCCAAGGATGAACCGTATAGATTGAGTGTGAGGCGAAGACTCTTCTGCTTCGGACATGAGCGCAGCTAACTGGACCCGACTAGGCGGGGCGGTCAACCGCTCAGGTTCGGGACTTTCAATCCGCTTTTCGCTGTAGTTGTCTGTCGTCATCTTCTAAGATCAAATCTATCATTTTCTACAAGTATATATTCAATCATTTCCTGGGTGTAACATCTTGCACAGAAAAGCCAAGAGATCTTGACCTGTCAAGTATGTCTGACTTTACCGGTTCTAAGTGTCAATGTTTGATACTATTTCTGGTATTGGTACTATTAGTGGTGTCGGATATTCTTTCGCGCCACGCTTGACGGATGCACTTTAAATGAGTCCCAGTCCGGTTCGCGTGGTTTTTGAATGCCTCGAGCTCGCGCTTCGGCTTGATCGATTACACGCTTAGCTCGCTCTTCGGCATCATTTGTAATTTCATCGTAAATAGTCTTAGGAACGCCAAGACCAATCTCGCCAGTATCGGGATTTCGAACCCAGTGATTGCCGCTGTCATGAAGTTCTTGAATTCGTTGCTGAGCGGCGGCACGAATAGCCGAAGCCTGTTTCATAGCTTCTTGCAGAATATCTGACTTGCGCTTTTCTGAAAGTTCGAGATCCTTTTCGTACTGTTTTTTGACTTCTTCCATTTGTGCATCTTTGCGTTTTTGCGCTGCAGCCAGAAGAGGGTCTCCGGTAGGTTCAGCATCACCCAGAGAGTCAACTGCATTTTGAATGGTTGCAATATGGTCCAATCCCAGCTTACAACTTTTTGCCGTTTTGAAATCGGGCATTAGCTCGATGCATCCCTCGTAATATTTTTTTGCCAGGTCGTATTCTTTTAGGGCGAGATAGGTGTTGGCAAGTTGATAATAGGCAGGCCAGTATCTTTTATTCCGACGAATGGTTATAGAAAAGCACCGAGCGGCTCTTTCGTAGTCTTTCTGCGCGTATTTATCGCAACCATCTTTGAACATATTGCTAGCTTTTGCGCTCAAAGCAAAAACCGTAGATATTGAAATTGTTGCCAGGGTTACAAGGATCGACGATTGTATGAGTCGCATCTTCAATTTCCTTACCAAGAAGCCCCTGGTTGCAATGGAAAAATTATATCTACCAAGATAAACTATAAAATGCTTTCTATCTATTTTAAGTGTTGTAAGTAGCGAACCTGCAAAATAACTGTTTCAATAGAATTTTGTCTCTGGAATCCCTCATTTGAACGTAACTGATGAAATCTAAAAATATTGTCGCTCTAGCCTTAACACTCGCATTAAATTTTCAGTCCACTAGTTTGGTCTGTTTGGCAGAAGAATCTAGTGCACCCCAGTCATCTACCCCGGCAGTCAATCAGGCGCCTAATTCGCCTTTGATGGAAAGCATGTCTTCGGAGCTTAAACGCTCTTTTGACAAGCTTAAATCACACGGTGATGCGCCTCTTTATTACCTCGGTTATCGTTTGTACGATACGACTACTGTCACTATATCTGGCGAATACGGCGCATTGACCCAAGAAGTTGAGCCGGTTCGTTCGCGTTATTTGAGTGTAGATGTACGAGTTGGCACTCCCGAGCTCGATAATACGCACAAGATAAGAGAGCAAGGTTACATGAGCTCGATGGGCAGTTCGTCTTTTAGAAAAGACGTAAATATTCCTATTGAGGATAATGACCTGGCATTACGCCAAGCTTTATGGCAGCAGACAGACCAATCCTATAAGGAAGCGCAACAGCAGTTTTCGCGTGTGGTCGCTAATCGAGATATAAATGTGACAGAAGATGACCCTTCTAACGATTTTTCAAAAGAAGATAAAGCCGAGTATTTTGAGCAAAGTCAAAAGTTTGATTTAGATAGCGACAAAAAAATCGATGAGTGGACTCAGCGGGTCAAGCGCCTTTCGGCAATATATAGAAGGTATCCTTCAATTTACGATTCGTCAGTGGTCTTTCAAGCTAAGCTTACCAGGCGCTATCTCGTTAATAGCGAGGGTACGCGCATCGAAGATTCGCGAACCGATTACCGCATATACACGACTGCTCAAGCCAGGGCGGACGATGGAATGGATTTATGGTTGTACGATGATTTTGAAGCGGTCAAGCTTGATGAGATGCCGCAGGAAGAATCGCTCGATATGATGGTCACCAAAGTGGCAGACAATCTGGTCAAGTTAGAAAAGGCACCAAAGGCGCAGCCTTTTGCAGGACCAGCAATTTTGCGCTCGAAAGCGGCAGGAGTGTTTTTCCACGAAGTTTTCGGACATCGCATGGAAGGTCATAGACAAAAAGATGAAAAAGAAGGTCGAACTTTTACAAAGAGTATTGGTCGACAAATCATGCCTTCATTCATCAGTGTGGTGGATGATCCAACGCTAGAGCGTCTGGGCAATGTCACCTTGAATGGTTATTACAAGTACGACGATGAAGGTGTTCCTGCTCAGAAAACAGCTCTTGTTGAAAATGGTGTTTTGAAATCATTTTTGCTTGGCCGATCGCCCATTGAAAATTTTCCCAAATCGAATGGTCATGGACGTTGCGCTCTTGATGAAACGCCAGTCTCGCGTATGGGTAATTTGATGATCCAGTCTGAAAAATGCGTTCCTTATGACGAATTGCGCCAGATGCTCATATCTGAAATAAAAAGACAGAAAAAAGACTATGGTCTAATTTTTGATGATATCGCAGGTGGTTTTACCGTTACTCAAAGCCAGGCTCCGCAGGTTTACAGCTTGAAGCCACTGATTGTGACCAAAGTATTTGCTGATGGAAGACCCGATGAGCTTGTGCGCGGAGTAAAAATTGTGGGAACGCCTCTTACTGCGCTTGAAAAAATCATTTGTGCCGCTGACGACAATGGTACATTCAACGGTGTCTGTGGTGCTGAGTCAGGCAGCGTCCCTGTCTCAGCTTCTTCTCCCAGTCTGCTTGTTGGCAGTCTGGAGGTAGAGTTGAAGGACAAACGTCAGGACAAACCGCCACTTTTGCCGCCACCATATCATGACAAAGATAAGGCCGAAGAACACAAAAGCAGCGGAGGAAAAAGCTAATGAAAAAGTTGCTTCGCATAACAGCGCTTGCAATCGCTTTTGCTTTAGGTGTTACATCAGCTCAAGCTGATACTTCGACTACTCCTGCAAAAAAGGAGTCGGACGATATTCTATTCAAAGCACTGCAAGACGAGATGGCTAGAAACAAAGAGCGCCTTAAGCTTGGAGTTCATTCACAGCCCTATTTCTTGCAGTACAAAGTGCTTGATTCCGAGACCTGTTATATCACTGCAAGTTGCGGTGCGCTGGCACAATCACGCACAAGTCGTTCCAGATATCTTTATAGCGATGTTCGAATAGGTGATTACAATTTGGATTCCTCGCGCAAGCCGGGCAATCTAGATTCACTCTTTGGTTCAAGTTCGATGGGTGTAAGCCAGAGTTTGCCAATAGAAGACGATTATTATGCCTTGCGCCACCAGATATGGTTAGCAAGCGACAGAGCTTATAAAAAGGCAATCGAGTCGTACGAAGACAAGAAAGCGAATTTAAAGGCTCATCCAGAAACTGATCGTTTGGGAGATTTCACTAGAGAAAAACCGGTTGTGTTTCTTAAGCCCGCGGTCAGTTTGAAACTGGACAAGAAAAAGTGGGAAGATACATGTCGCAAGTTGTCCGAAGTTTTCGTTCAATATCCAGAAATTGAGTATTCAGTGGTAACTTTCACATCTCAAGCTGGTAACGCCTGGCTTGTTAACAATGAAGGTTTTAAGCATCGCGATGGCAAACTGCAAACAATATTGTCTGTTTTTGCCCGAATTCGAGCCAAAGATGGCCGTCCTTATTGTGATGCAGAATTCATGGCGGCTGAATCCGACAAAGAATTGCCTGATATTAAAAATATGGAAAAGTCTGTCAAAGATCTTGTCGCTCGTTTGAAACGTACAGCTGAAGCGCCTCTTGCTAAAGCATATAGCGGTCCAATACTGCTTGAGCCTGAAGCTTCGGCTCCTGTCTTATATATGGCGATCGCAAATATGACAGCAGCTGCTCATGAAAAAAGTGAGAGTTCATCACTGTTTCGCTCGGTTCAGCCTTCCAGGCATAAAATAAATCAGCGGGTTTCATCGCGGTTGCTTACCGTAGTCGATGATCCTGCTGCCACCACATATAAAGGCGCGCCTCTTTTAGGTAACTATGAAGTAGACGACGATGGGATGCCTGCCCAGAAGATTACGCTAATTGAAAAGGGCATACTGAAAAACTTCTGTACAAGTCGCATTCCAACTCCAGATACAAGCGGTAGTAACGGACATTCTTTGAATGGTGTTGGAAGTGTCAGTGTGCTATTTGTAAGTGCTGAACCTTCTCTTCAAGCCAAAAGACTCAAGCGCAAATTGATGGATCTGGGCAAAGAGCAAGGCTATGACGAAGTCTACATAATTAAAAGAATAGTGCGCATTCCGTCATGGTTATCGAGTTCTGATTCAGAATCGAGTTCGTCATTTTTCTCCAAGTTAGGTGGTGACCTGACTTTGTATCCCACCGAAGTGTACAGAGTTTCGCTCAAAACTGGAAAAGAAGAGCTAGTGCGTGGTGGTCGATTGAGTGTCCAGATGGCTCGCGTTTTACGAGATATCACCTGTGCTGGTGACGACGAGCGTGCCTGTTCGTTTGTTCAAGATGCAATGTATGTAAGCAGTTTGGTTGTACCTTCGATTGTTTTGTATGACGCTGATTTGAAAGAACCGGCTAAGAGTGGTGAGAAGCCGCCAGTGCTTGAAAGTCCTTTGACCCTTAAACCGCAAAAATCTAAAGAGGAATGAACGGCAGTTTATGCAAGAAATGATTGAATGCCCAGCATGCAACGGTATGAATGAGCGTGCGATGCATTATTGCATGCATTGTGGCGAAGACCTTGCGGTCCATCGCGAAGAGATTCACCGTCAACCTGGTAAAACTGGCATCAATTTGATTCCGTGTCCTTCGTGCAGACGAACCGACCCTTTGAGTACGCATTTTTGCGTGTTTTGCGGGGTCGATATTCCTCGTATGAGTCAGTCAATCTCGATGAGTTCGGTAGACCAGCAGCCAGTTGCTGTTGCCCAAACGAGCTCAACCAGGTCCGAAGTCTCAACTCCTGCAGCGTTTTCTGCATCTGGCGGCTCACCAGTTAATGCAGTTACGATTGCACTTGCAATATTAGGCGCTATTGTGGGCGTAGCTCTTGGCATGCAGCCAGTGTTACAACCCTTGAGTTGGCCTCAAGACGGCATCGTTGTATATGTAAAGCCTGGCTTTGCCAACGTTGTGGTCGAAGACATCTCTCGCAAGCTTTTGGTTTTAGGTAAATCATCTAAAGACGGCTATGTAAGTTTTCCCGATTTACCGCCGGCAGAATATATAATTCGAATAAGTGCACCTGGTCACAAGACCATCAGGTTGAACTCTCCAGTTCTTGAAAACCGTGCTTCGGTCCTCGGGTTCCCAAATGCAATCGAGCTTCCGCCAGCCTGACGTGAGAGAAACGAACGAATGACTAGTCAGCGAACACAAGTCTGCCCCACATGCAAAAGAAACCTCCCTGCCGAGGCGACTTTTTGCGGTTTTGACGGGACTGTTTTAAACCCGGCAGCCAACAAATTGACCCGTTCTAAAACTGGTTCTATTCGCAAATATTGTCCACAATGTCATAAATATTACCCACCTTACGCAGCATTTTGCTCGTCTGACAGAACTGCCCTTGTGTTCGAACAAGAAGCGACCCAGATGCCTGGAGGAAACGAAAGTACTGCAGCCTGGAACGGGGCTCAGGAAGACGACCGCACTGTTATGCCAAACCGTGCTCAATCTGGTTCTATTGCAAACAATCCTCCTCAAGCTGCTCGCGGTGGTCAAAATCAGGTACAGTCAAACTCTCCTTCTGCCGATTTCGATGAAGAAGGTGATGAGGTGCTTGCTTCAAGTGGCGGATATATGACCAATTTGATTGGTAAAACTATCGACGGTAAATATCTAATCGAGTCGATGCTTGGCGAAGGCGGAATGGCTGTGGTTTATAAATCGCACCATACCTTGATGGAACGTCAGGTAGTGATAAAAGTTATGCAAGGCTGGCTTTTGTCCAACAAAAAATCTATAGAACGTTTTCAGCGTGAATGCAAAGTCACCGCAAAATTGAATCACCCTAACATCGTCACCGTATATGATGTGGGCGATATTAATGGTAAAGCACCATATCTGGTGATGGAATATATTCAAGGAGAATCTCTGGCAGACAAGATTCATCGTCAGGGAGCCTTATCTTTCGAGACTACAGCAGACATTATTATTCAGCTTTGTAGCGGACTGCAAGAAGCTCATACAGCCGGTATTATTCACCGCGACTTGAAACCAGATAATGTTTTATTGCAGAACAAATCAGACCGCCCCGACTGGGTCAAAATCGTAGATTTTGGTATCTCTCACTTAGTGCATGGACAAGCTCAGCGTTTGACAAAGACTGGTCGAATGGTCGGTACTCCAGAGTATATTGCTCCTGAGCAATTGAAAGACAAACCGATGGACATGCGCACAGATTTGTATGCTCTGGGCATCATGATGTATGAGATGCTGACTGGAACAGTTCCATTTGGAGGCGAAAGCGCAGAAGCAATCTTAATGAAACATTTGCTTGAAATGCCTCAGCCAATGAGCGTGCACAAACCTGAATTTGCAGATGGAACTCCGTTTGACGACATCATTTTGAAGCTTCTTCAAAAAGAACCCGATCATCGATATCAAACCGCATCCGAATTGAAATTGGATGTAGAAATGCTTCAAGACAAATTAAAAGCAAAACGTGCCTAATAATAATGAATAAAACAAAAGCAAAAATGCCAAAGCTCTTTTCTTTGATGGCAAGCGTTTTTATGCTCGCCTCTGGGGTCACCTATGCTCTGCCACAAACCAAACCCGAGGCTCAACGAGTCGATATGGTCCAGCTTGAAAAAGATTTTTTGCAAGCTCAGGCCAAAGGAAAAGTCGATAAAGAGGCTGAGTTTGCTTACAGTATGGGCGAAGAGTATTGGCAGACTGGACAATATCAAAAGGCTGAGCAATCATTTAGAGCTGCTCTTGCAGCTGAAGAGAAACTCGCAGCTTCTGGTGGCAAAAAGTCTGAAGGTGCTGGCTCTGCTTTCATCGGGCGCGTACATGTGAGAATTGCTCTAGCCCAGGTTCTCATTCACGAAGACAAAAACGACGGCAAGCTCGACGAAGCTATAATACTCTATGATGAAGCAATTGCGGTTTGCAAAGAACTGAAGAAACAAGAAGAATGCGCCAAAATTATGCCGCAATTAGCAAGCATTTATATCAAAATGGGCAATCTGCAAAAGGCAACCGAGATTTATAACAGCACGCGCGAACTGGCAAAATCTGTAAGAAATGTCGAATGCGAAATAGTCGCATTGACTGGACTTGCAACAGTTTCGCGTTTGCAGAAAAACAACGAACAAGCACTAAAATATTTGCTTGACGCAAAAGAGAAAGCTGATGTAGAGCTTGATAGCCTGGCCTTTGGGAGAATTTTGTTTGAGCTTGGACGCACATATTCAGATATGTCCTTGCCACCCAAAGCAATCGAATTTTATACTCAAGCTGTAAAAGAGTTCGAAGACGCGGGCGAGCCAGACATGCAAGGCCGTGTACTGGTTGAAATGGGACAGTCTTATTTAATTGAGCGTAATTCAAAAGAGGCGATTAACGCCCTGGGTAAAGCGCTTCCACTTTTGGAAAATGAAAAAGATCTTTCCACCACTGCCAGTTGTTTGATTGCTCTTGGCGCAGCAAAAGCTGATATCGGACAATTCGAAGAAGCGCAGGCTGATCATGTTCGTGCTCAAGAAATTGCAGCCAAAGCCAATAATCGAAAACTCGAGTTAGAAGCGATTTCTGAACAAGGCTTTGACTATTTCTTAAATGGTAGTACTGAAAAAGCATTGCAGAAATTTTTGAAAGCAAAAGTGTTGATGGAGAAAGCAGGTAATTTTTCCAAAATTCAACAAGCAAATGTTTTGCGAGATTGTGGGATGGGTTATCGTTCGGTCGGGCAAACCGAGATGGCCACGAGATATTATAAGGATGCCGCGCTTCTTTTTGGTCTAAGTCAAAGACCTGTAGAACAAGCTGTGATGCTCGACAGTATGGCAGTAGCTTATCTTGATAGCGGACGTCTTGCTGAGTTTGAAAAATATCACGCAGAAGCAGAGAATGTATTTAAAGGAGCTGATAGTCAAAAGGTTGTAGGAGCTGGCGAAGCTTCAGCAAGTGCAACCACTGGTGGTGCCGCTCACGACAAGAAAGCTTTCAATCAAAAACGAGTCAAAGCTTCTCTTTCGTATAACTATGCACAATACTGCTTGTATAAGAGTCGATATTCCGATGCTCTGCCGATTTATGAAGAGGCGCTTGCAGCCTACAAAGAGGTTGGCGACAAGCTAGGCGAATGCCATGCTTTGCGAGGACTTGGGCTTACATACCTGATTCTGGAGCAAGCTGGTAAAGCTAAAAAGTACTATGAAGAAGCCGCCACGCTGGCTGATTCAATAGGAAATATAGAAAGTCAGTGGGACTGTGCAACCGGTCTTGGAAAATCATGTCTAAAACTGAACGATAACCAAACCGCACGCACTCATTTAGAAAGGGCTGTTGCTCTGGCAGATAAGGAGCGTCGGCAGTTCTCGCGTGATAGTTTTAAAACTAAAGCATTGAGTCTGCGCGAAGATTGTTTTCTAGACTTAATTGATTTATTGAATCAAGATCAAAAATTTGATCAGGCACTTGAAATTGCTGAGAAAGGTAGAGCCCGTGCATTCCTCGACATGCTCGAAGGCAGACGTGAATCTAGTGCTGTAAATAGCCCCGTCGCGCGTGTCTCTTCTACTCTTGTCGAAGATGAAAGTATTCCGGGAGTAGATACCAAGAAAGCTCCAACCCAGGTTGCTTTTGCCCCGAATCTTCAAGTGGTTGGTGGCGAAACAGGCTTCCGCGCTGTTAGTGTTGTTCCGAAAACCCCGACAGTTTTAGAAGCTTCGGCTGTATCTTCGGTGAATGCTCGTGCTCCCAATATTGCCGAAATTAAAAAGCTTGTGAGCAAGAATGGATCATGCGTAGTTGAATACGTTTTGATGCCGAAGAAACTGTTAATCTGGGTTATTTCACCAGACGGTGAAAAAATTGTCGCGCGCTCTAAGAGTATCGAAGTGGGTCAGTTAAAAGAATTGATTCGTCAAAATCATCTTGCCATAACTACCAGTCCTAAAGACACGCAAGATATGCACCGTTTGAATGAATTGCGAGAATCGACTCTCAAAAAACTCTATTCGATTTTGATCGAGCCGGTAGCCGATTTGTTGCCAGCAAATTCAGACCAGGAGTTAACGATAGTTCCTTACGGTCCTTTGTTTATGGTTCCGTTTGCGGCTCTGCAAGCTGGTGATGGTAAATTCTTAGTTGAAAAATATACACTTAATTTCTTGCCTGCTATAGCCGTTTTGCGAGCGACTCAAGAAATTGCAAGCGAAGTTGAAAGTGCTCCCGATACTCTTCTTGCTTTTGGAAATCCGATTACTGAGCAGAATAAATTTCTTGGTAAATTGCCCTATGCCGAAAAAGAAGTTAAAAAGGTAGCTACCTTCTTTGACCCTGCAGCGACCAAAATGGAAGTTGGAGATGCTGCTACTAAGGCGAAATTCAGAGAATTAGTGCCTAAGTATTCATATATTCATTTGGCTACACATGGTCTTGTAGATGAATTGCATCCGATGGATTCGTCTGTTGTGCTTGCGCCTTCTGGTGGTGATGATGGACTTTTGTCTGTGAAAGACATACTTGAATTGCCTTCGCTGAAATCGAAATTAATTGTGCTTTCTGCCTGTCAGACTGGGCGTGGTCAAATCACCGGAGATGGTGTCATCGGTCTTTCTCGTGCTTTTATTATCGCTGGCACTCCGTCTATTCTTGTCAGTCAGTGGAACGTTGATGACGTCATGACTGAGTATCAAATGGGACTGTTGTATGGTGAGATGATTAAGCAGTCCGATAAGAATAAAGCACGATCATTGCGTAATGCTCAATTGAAAACAATTCAGTTCATGGAGAAGGGTCTTACTTCGCGCGATGCCGATGAATCTGCTAAAAAATTGCGTGCTAATCCAAGATATTGGGCGGCGTTTCAGTTGATTGGCGAATACAAATAGTAATCTGCTTAGTTGCTCAAAATGACTCTTTTGGCAAGGCTGCTTGGTCGTACTCATTGACCACTGCTTATTGTCAATGTTTATTGGCAATGCTCATTCGCAAAGTTCACTGGCAAAGTTCACTGGCAAAGTTCACTGGCAAAGTTCTTCGGCAAAAACCGAATTGGCTATTACCGATAGTAATTTGCATGATTGGACAAAATCCTCGAAACCGGCAATTGGCGAGGCTTTTGATTGATCGCTAAAGAGGTTTTTGATCTAAAGTTGATAACTGAGAAAAACTCGGTGATTTTCTCAGGAGGTGACTTTATGAAAAAAGGTATCACTCAACTTGGTGTCACAAAGAAGATTCGCCGTCATTTGCGCACGCTAGAAATAGATGAACCATTCACTACTAGAGATTTGCTCAATTATGGAAATAGAAGTGCGATAGACGATTGTATTTATAGATTGATTCAAGAAGGCACTATTCATCGCATTACAAGAGGGGTCTTCGTTAAGCGGAGAGATAACGGAACATATCCAGTTTTCACGCAAAGAGAAGTAGCGGAGATAAAGGCAGGTTCTTTTGGCCGAAAGTTACAATCTCATCCTTTTAAAAAGGCAAAAGAGATTGCAATAAGGCTTGGGCTTGTTAAGCCAGGTCGAAAGTGGATTGGTGAGTGCGATAAGCTTGAAACAACGTATGAAATAAGTGGACCATCAAGTTCTTTCATGTATCAAGGAAAGAGGATATATTTGAAAAGGACTACAAGACGCAAAATTCAATTGGGTGATTCGAAAGCCGGGTTAGTTATGCGAGCTCTCTGGTATAACGGCTTCTGGAACCGACTTGTTTTGATGGGATTTGATGCTCAGCGAATTGCATATCAAGGTTTGTATGCCGGAGACAGAAGAGAGATTCATCAATCTTCCAGGCTCATTCCAGCCTGGCTAAGTGATATTTTGAATCTGGAGAATAACGACAAATTCATTCAAGCAAGACCAGTACTGATTGCGTGAGTACAGCTTAGTTTGAGTGCTTGAGATTTTAGCGACCGTTCAATTTTGGTGTTTCTAAAACAGGTTTGTAGAAAGTTGTTCGAATTCCAGCGAAAACCCGGCAGTTGACACCTGAAAAACCGGGATAAACAGCGTTGTCTAGAGCACCTGGGGTAAACGGAACGTTTCCAGCTCCCATGTTGAAGATTTCTTGTGCTCGGATGAATGTTTGCAGCCAGGGAAATTTTCGGCTGACCTGGCGCGATAATTCGTGTTCGAGAATAATAATTTGTGTATCTGGACCTTGGCGGATTTTCTGACTGCCAAAGTTGGAAGCAAGAGTAAAGTTGTTCAAGAATGCCCAGCCACCGCGTCTATAGATGTGACCAAGTGTGTAGAAGATATCGCCTTCTTGGAAGCGCGCCGCCATTTCTCTAAAGCGTAATTGGCCAAATACGGAGGCAAAGATGACTTGACCGTTTGCAAATCCTTTTTGATAGGTTATTGACGGTAAATAGTCGTTGAAAAATGAACCGGGAAACTTATCGAGAGTCGCAAACAGTCCTCTTCCTTGAAGACCAAGAATAACGGTGCCACGATTTTTCGATAAAGGAATATTGCGGTTAATACCAAATCCTATCGAGTGGAAATTTCTATTCAAAAGAGGGCTAAATGCAGTGTATTGGTCGCGTAAGAAGAAGTAGTTGGAATAAATTTGGGTGTTTTTAGCAATCTCATAACCAATTGTGGTGTTTGGAAAAACGCGATAGATCATATCGGATGATTCTTTTGGACTTGTCTGAAAGACGTTTGTTTCAAGACGAAGTGAGTTTTCTATGACCGAAGAAAAGAAAAGCTTGGATGGCAATCGGTAGAGCAAGTTCATATGCGCACCACTGAAATTGTTGAATGCAGGAGTGCGGCGCGGAATATTTGTTGGTACCAGATCAACTTGTTGGTTTTCGTTAATAACGTCTGTTGGCACAGATTGAGCAAGATTGATAGGTGCCATTGAATTGGAGTCTAAAGATTCGCTTGTTTCTGTGCGTGGGCTTGCAAGGCTGTTATCGCCAGGAGAGTTTGGTATCAGTTCGGTTTTTAGGTTTGATTCTGATGCTGTATTTGAATTTGATGGTGTATTTGAATCTGAATTTAAAATCGTGTCGGATTTTGCGAATTGCTCAACGGATAAATTGTTGGTAGTGTCGGATATGGTGGCAGAGGCTAGAGTGATTGGCGGTGTTGAAACCGACTTAGATGGTAATTCGCGATGTAGGTCGAAGTAGACTGAGTTGGCAAGCTCTGGCTGTGACGAAATTTGATCGGCGACCTGGGATTGAGCAAGAGTAGAGTCGATTGAAGGCTGCACTTGAGCGAACGCAGGGCTTGATGCCAGCGAAATAATCCAAATTGCTAGTAAGTTTTTCGCCGCCCAAGGAATTGGACGGAGCCTGAAGCTCATAGTAACCATTCTAAAAACGCGCGTTTTTCCCTTATTACTGAAGGATTATAAGCGCATGACTTCTGGATTCAAAGATACTGGAGATAATATTCATAGAAATAAACGCTATTGTTTTAGATATTATTAGTCTGTTGAAAGAAGGAAACAGAAGAAAAGTGGAAGACCCGATCAGTTTGCCAGACGAACCCTCTATTCGTGTAGTGCTGTTGCCTCGCGACACAAATAGTCAGGGGACTATATTTGGTGGGATCATACTTAGCTATATCGACTTGGCAGGTGCAGTAGAAGTCGGTAAAACCACCAGGCAAAAGGTGGTCACGGTTGGTATCAAAGAGGTCTCATTCAAAGCGCCTGTATTCGTGGGCGAAGTCGTGAGTTTTTATACCACCACCACCAAGGTAGGTAAGACTTCGGTCACAGTACACGTAGATGTCGAAGTTTGGCGTAAGCAAGAATCTATACATGTCACAGAAGCCGATCTCACATTTGTTTGCGTTGATGAAAAGGGACATCCTACTCCTGTGATTGCGTCATCAAAGCGAATTAATCGAAGCAAAAACAAGTCAAGATGAAGGTCCTGACTATATACTAAGAAAATTATGGAAAGCATTAGGCTTTATCTTGGAACAGCCTGCGGCAAGTCAACCGCCACTTTTGGTTTGCTCATGCGAGCGCTAAGCAAAGGTAAAAACGTTACTCTTGTTTTTTTCGATAAACGTGAGGAAAACTCTAGCGAAGGCAAAGCGATGCAGCTGCTTGCATCTCATGGCGGCGAAAATAATTTTGGCAAGTTGAATATTTACTACACTGGTGTCAATCGTATAGGCACCGGACCTGGTGGCAGCTTCCGGTTGTATAGTGCTCCCAATGGAATTTTGCCAGAAGATAAAACCGCTGCTCAAGAGGGATTAGATTATATTGCCGAAGCGCTTAAACGCGGTGATGATATCGTCATTGGTGATGAATTGCTCGACGTAGCAAGAGTGGGACTGGTAGATTGGGACAAAGTAAAATCTGCATTCGAGCACCGAAAAGACCCGACTGTGCTCGTCCTCACCGGACGAAAAGCGCCCGATTGGTTGATGTCTCAAGCAACAACAATATCGGTGACCACTCAGCTCAAGCATCATGGTCGTGCAATCGAAGGAATGGACTGCTAGATTCGACTAGTGTTTAGTCCGACTCTTCTTTGCTGGAATCGCTACTGGAGCTTGCGGCTGCGGTGTCTTTTTTTATGACCGAGCTTGCATCAGCAGTTTCGTTCGATTTGGTTTTGTCTTTATTTATTTCTTGTTTGATTACTTCGATTGCTTTGTTGAGCTGGGCATCTTTTCCGTCGGTTGGAGATTTGTCGAACTCTTTGTAATTGAGGTCAATCCACCAGGGGCCCTTGCCCGCTTCGTAATCTTTTTCTTTCAAAACAACTTTGAAGTCTGGCTGAATTCCGTGTTTGTGGATGTCGGTATCGTTTGGCGTGAGATATTTGGCGATTGTGATATTGATACCAGATCCGTCATCTAGTCTGTTTATCGCTTGCACCAAGCCTTTACCAAACGTTTTTTGTCCAACCAGTTTTGCGCGACCGTTGTCGTGCAGAGCGCCGCTCAAAATTTCAGAAGCACTAGCACTTCCTTTGTTGATGAGGACCACGAGCGGTTGGTTGTTTATTGGTGAATTAGAGGAGAAAGTAGAATTCTTGTAATTGTCGGAGTCGATGACGCTTACAATTACGCCTTTTTTCAAGAACATATTGGCGATTTCGATTGCGTTTGTGAGCAATCCGCCGGGGTTGTTTCTCAAATCTAGAATGAGACCGTCGGTGTTTTCAACGCGTTTTAGAGCATCTTTCATTTCTTTGTTGGCTTTGGACGAAATGAAGCTATCAAGCCTGATATATCCAATATTGCCAGGTAAAATTTCAGCGTTTGCAACCGCGCGAATTGGAATTTCATCACGCATCAAGTCGACATTTTTCTTTTTGCCACTGGCGCTGAATGAAATTTTGACTTGAGTGCCTTTTTCGCCGCGAATGCGTTTCACCACTTGATCGAGTGATTCGCCGTTTACAGGTTTATCGTCTACGTGAGTAATTTCCCAGCCAGGTCTTACGCCGGCTTTGTAGGCAGGGGTGTTCTCGATGGGGGCGATAACCACTACTTTGTGGTTCTTGTTCATGCCCAGCTGCATTCCAACGCCAAACAAGTGCGCTTCGATTTGCGATTTCTCTTCGTCAAAAGCTTCTTTGTCTAGAAAACGAGTATAAGGGTCACCCAAGCTGAAAAGCATCGTTTCGATTGCTTTGTGCGATTCTTCAGGTGTTTTGAGTTTGCCGTTGTATTTGTTTTTCCAGCGGTCCCAATCTTGGTCGTTAAATTTGGGGTCGTAATAAGTATCTTTGATAAGTTTCCAGGCTCTAAAGTAAAGCACTTGAGGCAAAACAGCCGTGCGTTTGGCTTGAGCCAACATAATTGAATTTTTCTTGTCGCCGCCGTCAGCTACAAGCAAGTAAGGATGGTCAGAATTTCTTTCTTGGGCGATTATCCAGTTCTGGACCCCTAGAAATAAAAGACAGCTAGCCAGCGGAATTGCGATGCGTGCTTTCGTGAATGATTTCCAGCTTGACAAGTTAAATGACCTCAGACATTAGATGGGAAGCTTATACATTGTAATTGTGCCAACATATGCCTACTAATTACCAGACTTTATTCAATAGTTAGCAGGAAAAAGACACGACTTTAAGATTAAGTGAGCGTCTAAGTTTTATTTTACCTGAACTAGTATGTGCATGCTTACGCCATAATTCAAGAGCCTGTTAGCGCTGTCCTGTTCTGCCAAACCAGGCATTGTCAGGAACCTTAAAAAAATGCCGTTTAAGCCTTTGCTCGGGTCACTTAAAATCACATGCAGGAGCAATTAATACGTGACTACCGAACTTAAAGAACGCGAAGAAACGACTATTTCTTCTACTGGGGACCAAGAAGCTGTCTTGAGCCGTAACTGTGCGCATTCGGTTACGCCATCGTTCTTTGACCGGCTCAAAGCGCTCAAAAGTCGCATTAATTTGTCTAGTAAAGCCAAAACCAGGCTCAAACTTTTAATTTCACTAGGTCTTTTCCTGTCACTATTTCTGTTTGGCAAAGTCGATTTAAGCAAGGCCTGGCATGCTGCTTTGAGTGCCCACAAAGGCTATATTCTTGCTGCAACTATCCTATTTTTGCTAAGTCCGGTCCTCAATGCCTACAGATGGCAGATTTTAGCTAATGCAGTTGGGCTTTTCGCTCCGCTTTCCAAAATTACCCAATACGTTTATGTAGGATTGTTTTTCAATCTATTTCTTCCGTCTACAGTAGGTGGAGACTTCAGTCGCAGTTATTACCTGTCAAAAGGCACGGGAAAACACTTACATGCGCTGACCTCGGTACTAGTGGACAGAGCAAGTGGGCTTGCGGTTTTATTGTTATTTGCTTCGATGGGACTTTTGTTTGGTCCAGGCGGCGACCAATTGCCGATGCCACTCAAACTGCCTATTTTCATTGCTACCTTCGGCATTTATTTTGTTGTGCCTTTTGTTCCTCAGCTCGCTCTTAAATTCTTGGGACCGCAAAACTGGTTGTCCAGAAAATTGAATGAAGGAACAGCCAAAGTTTTCTGGCAGGATAAAGGTCTTATTTTTACCACTATTTTGCAGTCCGTTATTATTCAAATCATTATCGTTTTGTGTCATCTGGCAGTGGGACTGGCTCTTGGTATCAAGGTGCCACTCTGGTATTACTTTGTCTTTTATCCTTCAGTTGCGGTTCTTGGCTTTGTGACACCCAGCATCAATGGCATTGGGGTTAGAGAATGGGCATACACTTATTTCTTGACCTTGATGGCCGTGGACAAAGATACCGCTCTCACATTTGCTTTAATCTGGCTTGGACTCACCACTTTGAGCAGTCTTGTGGGAGGACTTGTTTATGTGGCTGGAAAATTCCGCAGTGTTCAAAGTGAAGTTGAACAGATGGCAAAATCGGAAAAATTAGAGCGAGCGGAAATTACTTAATTTGGGTTGGTCCGCT
This sequence comes from uncultured Candidatus Obscuribacterales bacterium, assembly GCA_964572515.1. Lineage (GTDB taxonomy): Bacteria > Cyanobacteriota > Vampirovibrionia > Obscuribacterales > Obscuribacteraceae > Aved-18. The sequence goes on from CAZNEW010000001.1 coordinate 984,388, forward strand.
TTACTAAAAGACGAATACATCAAGGCAGTAAATGATATTGCTTCAGGCGCTTTTGTGTCGATTTATCTTGTTGGTGGGCATTTGCGTGATTTTGTCATGCAGGCTGATACCAAATTTGATACTAAGCTTGAATCGAGCCCCGCTTATTTAGATTACGATTTTGCTGTGAAGACACCAAAGCAAAACGGTGCAATTGAATTTGCAAGACTCATAAGTGAAAAATTAAATGGCGTTTTCGTTCTTTTAGATGAGAAGAATGACACCGCAAGAGTAGTTCTGAATAGTGATACTGCAAGTCCAGTCAATATTGATTTTGCTGCTTGCGTTGGCGGTGGTATCGAATCTGATGTCATGCGCAGAGACTATTCGGTAAATGCACTTGCCTGGGATCCTCTTGATCCAGACAATCTCATAGATAAGGTTCAGGCGATGAAAGATATTGAAAATCGCTTGATACGAGCTCTCAGCCAAGCCAATTTGATAGACGACCCGCTTCGAATCTTACGTGCATATAGATTTAGCGCCGCTTTGTCTTTTTCAATTGATAAAACTACTCAGGATTGGCTTGCTCAACATGCTCAGTTATTGTCGATTGTTGCAGGTGAGCGCATCAGTACTGAATTATTCGCACTCTTCAGTCACTCTAATACCTTTATACATTTGCAGGCGATGGCAAACAACAAAGTGCTCGATGCCGTTTTTCCAGAATTAGCCGCAACAAGAGTCGTCACAGCCAATGCTTATCATCATTTGGCGCTATTAGATCACAGTCTGGAAGCTGTTCGCCAGATGGAATTTTATTATGATCGTGCTTCTATTCAATTGAAGGAATCTTGTAATCAAATAATCGGACATAAGTTGACCCGTCTTGCCGTGACTAAAATGGCAACGCTTTTACACGATATAGGCAAACCAGCAACATGGGAAATTACCCCAGAGGGACGCCATACATTTTATGCGCACGATTCACTTGGTGCCAAAATGTCTGATGAAACTGCAGCCAGGCTCAAATGGTCAAAATCAGTCAGTCGTTTTATAAATAGATTGATCAAGTGGCATTTGAGACCGGGAGCTTTGTTTCACTCGGGTGAGCCTACTCAAAAGGCAGTTAATCGTTTTTATCGTCAGGTTGGCACAGACGTGCCAGAGCTCATTTTGCTGGCGTATGGCGACCTTGGTGCCACCAGAGGACAGGGTCTGGTTGATGAGGCAAGAGCTCGTTTGGAAAATCGATTCGATGACTTGCTTAGTGGATATTTCCTTTATATAGAAGAACAGGCGCGCACACCTCGCTTTCTGACTGGTGCAGACGTTATGGAACTTTTGCAAATAGCACCAGGGCCGGTGGTGGGTGAATTGTTAGAAGCTCTTGACGAGGCGCAAACACTAAAAATCATAAATTCCAGAAAAGAGGCAGAGCGCTTTGCTAAAGAGCATTTTTTCAAGCAAAGTCAATAGTCAAGATGTAGCGTAGAACACCATGACAACTACTTTTAACGCTTAAAAGTTTTTCTTGCGGGAATAAGAATTGAGGGGAAACCAATAAGTTCGCAAACGGACTTCTATAAACCAATCCCCGATTCCAAGAGATTGCATGGTTAGTGCGGCGTCCTGCTAAAACAGGATGAGAAATAACTGTGTCGGTCGTTGGAATGTGGAAACCAACGATTCCTATAAGTATGTCCAGAGGGCACGAAAATGATTAATGCAAAAGCCGACAAATTAGCTAACTACACCGTTATCGCTCGGCTCGACGATGCCATTCCTCTCAATACTCCCGAGTGGGTCACAACTGAGCGCTTGCTCAATCAAGTAAGTGAATTCATTCCCATGTCTATGCTCAACACTCTTACTGAAGCCATCATCGCTTATGCTGATGATCAAGCTCGCCGCGGATACTTGCTTGGTCAAGAAGATCTGGTGCGCGAGTTGAAAACTAAAGCTGCAAAGATTGCTTAGTTTTAAAAGTGGTATCAGTTTGACTGATACCAGATATGGTTCAAGCTTAGGTTCGAGTCCGAGTTCTTAGTTTACGTAATTGAGTGGATTTTTGGGAATACCCTGCTCACGCACTTCAAAGTGTAGGTGAGGACCTGTCGAGAAGCCAGTGGTGCCTTCGTAACCGATAATATCACCTTTGGTGACATTACTTCCCTTAGCCACAGCAATTTGAGCAAGGTGAGCATAAAGTGTGGACATGCCATTTCCATGGCTTACAATCACAACCTTGCCATAGCCACCATACCAACCGGTGTACAGAACGTGCCCGCTATCAGCTGAGCGAATAGGCGAACGTCTGGGTCCTGCTATATCAACTCCGGTGTGAAATTTTCTGCTTCTGAAAATAGGATGTTTACGCCATCCAAAAGGCGATGTAATCTTTGCGCGCAAAGGCATAGCCAATGTGCCTGAGCCTTTGGTTACAGGACCGCCACTAGATGAGGTACTTGCGCTTTCCATCGCCAGGATTTGTTTCTCGAGCGATTTTGATTGGCGCGCCAGGTCAGCTTCTGCTTGTTCGAAAAATGCACGCTGATTAGCTAGTTTTTCTGCTATTTCTTCTTGCGAATCTTTCAGACGCGCCATTTCAAGGGCTTTTTTACCAATCTGGTCAACCAGATTATCCAGGTCGCTCTTTTGTCTGCCTAATCTATTTTTGCTTTCTTCAAGCGCTCTTGCTTTCTGACGATAAACTTCAGTGAGATTGCGGTCTAGTTCGGTAACACGCTCGTTGTAATAAATTCTGTCAATCAGTGTTTGAAGTGAATCGGCCTGGAAAATCATGTCCAGGAAATTCATTCGATGTCCCTGATAAATTTCTTTCAAGCGCTGCGCCGTAGCTGCCATGTGTCCGTTGACAGTGAGATTGGCATTGTTCAAATGCTGAGTAGTCTGACTGATAGCAGCAACGGTGTGCTCTACTTTGATTTTTTTCTGCTCGAGTGTTCGTTCGGTGTGTTTGAGTTCGTGTTTAATTGAATTGAGCTTAACAAAAGCTATTTTTTCTTTGCGACGCGCTTCGGCTAATTTCTTGTGCAATTCATTGCGTTTTTCTTCAATTTGTTTGGCTTTTGCTTTTATGTCTGTTTTGCTCGGCGTGGCTGCATAGACGGCCGTCGCATCCAGAACAGGTGTTGCCTGTAGGACTAAAGAGAGGGCCAGTGCTTTCAAAAAGGTTTTTTGGTTCAGAGCCATAAAAATTTTCGTCTCAACTGCTTTGCAAGTTTAGCATTGAGCCAAGCAAGCTGCTTAAGGAGTAGTTAAGGCTGTATATATGAAACTAATATAATAAGCGCCTATATCATCTTAAGTACGATACTTTTAATTCATGAACCCAGGCAAAAACAGCGTTTTAGCCGTCTTGAAGGGCGGTCTCATAGTATCGTGTCAGGCAAGCAAAGGCGAGCCTTTGTGCAAGCCCGAAATAATAGGCGCTTTGTGTCAATCGGCGTTATCCGGCGGGGCGCGGGCTTTGCGCCTTGAAGGGCTTGAAAACATTTCCTTTGTTAGAAAACTTACAAATGTGCCGATTATCGGTATTACTAAGACCGAAGGACTAACCAAAGACCAGGCGCTTAATCAGGTTTATATAACATCCACACTTGCCGAAGCAATCGATGTAGTCGAGGCTGGTGCCGATATTGTTGCTCTCGATGCAACTATGCGCCCTCGCCCAGACTCGTTAAGTCTGGCTGAAACAATAGAAAAAATTCACTCAAAAACAAATGCTCTAGTTTGGGCCGATACAGCAACTATTGAAGAAGCCCACCAGGCACAGAAATGTGGTGCTGATATAGTCTCTACTACTCTCTATGGATACACTCGTGAAACAGAATTACCTTCTGATTCTGAACCAAGTTTTGAATTTTTAGAGCGTTGTATAAATGAACTTGATGTGCCAGTGATTTTAGAAGGGCGTGTCTGGCATCCAGAAGAAGTAGAGCGTGCCATCAAACTTGGTGCTCATGCAGTAGTGGTAGGCTCCGCCATAACTCGCCCGCACCTGATAACAGAGCGTTTCGTCAGAGCGATAAAATAAAAATGGATTTTCAAGTCGCATACTGGCTTTATCTACTTATATTTTTTTCTTTGTGTGGAATTGTTTTAGGCTTGTTTATGCCCATTGCCTATTCATGGGCGCCAATATTGCATTGGACATCAATTTTATTTTTAGCTATTGCTGGCGTAAAAGTCGGACCAGCCTGGCTGTTTATAGCTCTTGGTTATGGTTTGGCTGGGCTTAGAATAATCCAGTCTCGAAAATTTTATAGCGGACTTCAAGGCAGCATAAATTCGCTAAATGCTGAAAAATTGCATCAACTCAGCAAAAAAGCAAAAGATATTTACTGGGGAAAAGGCGGCGAGTTCTGGCAAGACATGGCAGAAGCGCTTGCTTTATTTATCGAATTCAAAGAAGACCAGGCAAATAAGTTAATTGATAAATGGCAAGCGCAAATTACTTCGTTGCCCAATGAAATTAAGCATTTGCCAGCCAATTATCGATTAATCGGAAATGCGCTTATGCGCAAGTGGGAGCGTATAATCGAAATTTACGAATCAGATTTACTAAATGAAGAGCTGAGTAATGACGATTCAACACAAGATTTGAAGAAAAAAAAGAAACGGACAATAAGTCCTACAATACTATTGCCTACAGCAAGAGCCTACGCCGAGCTTGGTGATTTCGAAAAATCGTATCAGTGTATCCTTCAAGCAAAGTTGGACGAAACCCAATATCCACTTATGTATATTGGACAATCGATTCTCCCCTTCTTTGCGCTTATTGGTGCTCGTAAAGAAACCGAACAACTATTAGAAATACTTGATCAGAACAAAAATACATTCCCTGAAAGTTTAGTCAGTTACTGGCGCGGACAGTCGCATTTGTCGGTAGGGAATACAGAAACAGCAATCAAGTTTTTTGAAGAATCGAAAACTCAAAATCCTTCCAAAGAATTCTGGATTCGTGTTGACAGGCAGATTGAGCGCGCAAAAAACAAAAGCAGTGAGCTAATAAGTTTTCATCCAGACAAAGAAAAACAAGTCCATGATATTTGGAATGTATTTGAGCGATCTGATTTTGTATTAGCTGTAGTGAATCCAGACAACAAATCAAAAGCAGTTCTTGCCTTGTTTGTTATAAACACACTGTTCTATTTAATAACTGATGCTTATCGTCTTCCAGGGTTTCAAGAAAACTGTCAAACTGCTTTTTCAGTTGTAGTAGACATGACCAACTGGATATTTTTAAATTTGGCTTTGTTTCCTAAAGAGGCTCTGGCTGGTCAATACTACCGATTTTTTACTTATTCTTTTTTGCATTCGTCTTTCACTCATTATTTCTTGAATATGGTCATGCTCTACTGGTTTGGTCGTCTTGCTCAAAATATTTTTGGAACTGCAAGATTTCTTGCGATATACATTGTGGGCGGAGTTTTAAGTGGAGTTACACAAGCGCTATTGACACCAGATTTGATTACAGTTGGAGCGTCAGGAAGTCTTATGGCCGCGTTTGGAGCTGTTTTAGCTGGAATCTTCAGATTGAAAGATAGATTGCCGCAACAAGTCTGGCGATACCAGATGGTAGTTTTGTTGGGACTGGCTGTGACTCAACTTGCACTCGTAGACCTGACATTCAATTATGTGGCACCAAAAGCATTTCCAAATATGGCACCACACATTGCTAATTTTGCCCATCTAGGCGGATTCGTTGCTGGTGTGCTTTTCGGACTATTGGTATCTCCGGTCCCACCCAAAGTTACTGACAAATTTGTCGACGAAAAAAGAACAATGAATGCCTGAATCAATCGCGTGAGCGAGCTGATTTGAAAATGCTTATGACCATTAAGCCGAAAACTAATACGACTAAAAAGGTGAGAAGTTTGATTGGACTAACTAAGCCACCTGAATTTCGTGCACTGCTCTTCGCGTCCTGATAATTTTCGTCAACGCTAGCATCCATCGAACTAGATTTAGAAGCTGGAGGACTCGTTTGGCTTGCTGCCTGACTGAGCGAATCAAGTTTAGATGTAATATTATTGGAAAGCGAACCAAGGGGTGCGACTTCCCTTTTGTCGGTAACGTATGGAGCCTCGTTGGCTTTTTTCGCTTTGTCGCAAGAGAATTTACTATCGATATTTTGACGAAAGCGATCATTTCCACAACCTTCACCAGGCAATCTAACTAAATTTCCACCTGCGCCTGCGTTTGCGCCAGCTTTAGCTTCAGATTTTATCGAGGCATTGTGCGCGACTCGACGAGCTGGTGCGTCTGAACGTGGAAGTGATTGAAGAGAAGCTGGAGTCGCAGCTGGAGCGCATTCTTCTTTTAATTCTCTGACGCTTGAATATTCCTGGTCTTTGCACTGTAGCTCTTTGGGTGCGGATGTGGGTGCATTGGTTGATTCCATCACGGGTCCAATTGCAGTTGTAAAAGTCGGAAATAGCTCAGATGCCATCTTGTTTGATATATTATCTTCGCAATTTTTCCTGTTTTTGCTGGCCTCTTCTTCTGCTGCAACCATGTCATCATCGGCAACTACAACGAAGCTTGTTACAGGGCTTACGAAGTGATAGTTTCGACACAAATAAAGAGTAGGATTTTGATATCCGTACAAAGAAAAATTAGCCATGGTGGCACAATAGGCGCGAAGTATGTTTACATCGTCACTTGCATTTTTTTCTGGTGCAAATTCATGATACGCGGATTGTTTGACTACTTGCAAACTAGAAAAGAAGCGCTCCAGGTCTGCTTTTGGATTACCAGTAGAGGGAACTTCTCTGATTCCGCTTGCACTCAATTCAAAATCCATATCTTCCAGTAGTTTGTTTGCGCCGGGCTCTATCTGGTAGTCGTAAATAAGTTTTTTGCAATTTGAGTTTTTCAGTTCTCTAATTGAGTTAGAAATATAATTCGCGTCGCTTGGTTGGCAAACTGGCTGCGGTTCATGAATCCAGAGAATTGCAGATGAGCTGTTCAGTTTCTGACGGCATTGAGACAAAATGGCAGCAAGTGCTTCTGAATTATCTTGTCCACCTATGCAATTTGTTTCAGCTAGGGCTTTAATAGCGTCTGTTTTGTTTTTGTATTTGATTTCACCATCCAGAACTTTGATAATCTGAACATTATTAATAGGAATAGACTTAAGACCTTCGGATACGTCCTTTATGAATGGCTGCATTTTGACAGAGCCATCAACCACAACAAAGATTAAATCTGGTTTTGGATTGACCTGTTGGAAAGGTAAGTTGGTTTTTGAAGTCTCAAAATCGACCAGATTTTCTTTGATGTCAAATTTGGTGGCACAATCTAATTTGACTTTGTTTTTGTTTTTGAAAGTAAAATTGCGCTCTCCAAAAGCTGGAAGAACTAGTTGAGCTTTGTTTTTTGCAGTTGTTTGAAGTGGCGCCACTATATGCAAATCAACTTTAGTGACTTGACCTTTAACCACCGGATAACACTGCACGAGTACTGTCGATAGACCATGCATGCTCACTAGTAGCGGATCTTTCTTGTGGTTGTATACCGCGGTTACATAAGTGCTTCGGGCAAATGATCTTTCCTCTATTGTGGCTGTTTTCTTTTTGCCATCAAGCCATATGGTGGCGCCGCTTACGCACGCTCCCGGCGGCAACTTTATCTGGGCTCGAGCTTCTCTTGGAACATAAGTGGCATTTTCAAATGTGCAGGTCCAATCAAGCGAAGCAACGCCAGTATCGGTGTCTACTTTTCCTTGAATCGAACTATCCGATGTCGACAAACCACGTGCAAAGCCGCTTACAGTGCTTCCGGCAATATCTGTGTCTATATCAAATTCGTCGTCTGCATTTGTATTGAGACCGCTTGCATCTTGCATTGCTCCAGTATGTTTGAGTGTGGATCTAAAAGATGAAGGAATTGCCGCTTCGTTGAAGGCTTGCCCTGTAACTACATAAAACAGTCCGCGAGCGTCGTCTACAGAAACTGGATGCTGGTCTTCATAAAGCGATCCCAATATGTCTGTCGCTCTGCCCGAACGCTCATAGCACGAGCGAAGCAGGACTTCTTTGCTCCCCCAGGTGCGAAGCCAGTTTACAGAACTTTTGTCATATCGACCGTATAGTAAGTTGTTGGTATTTTCTGGGTTAAGTGCTTTCGAAAGATAGATGCGAGTAAGGGTAGATGGTGCCTCTATACTCAATACCATTATCAAAATTACAATGTGACCAAAGTGTTTCAACTGGTCACCATCAAAAAATGCTTTCTGTCTTGCTCCAAGCAACGTTATCACATGTCCGGCGTTGAACAGTGGGGCAACCGCGAATAGTGGTGCGTATATTAACGGATGAAAAATAAGCAGAAATGCAAGTTCGGAATGATTGATTAACGTTGAGCCAATGGCTGGTAGTTTGGTTGCGAACATCAAACTGTACAAAATGGCAATGCCCATAGCAAAGCCGCTCATCAAGGATGTTATGGCATAAAAACTGACAAGATTGATCCTGACTGCAAGAAAAACGACCAGGTTGCTCAGAGGTATGAAAGAAAACAATAAAACGTGCCACCCAGTCGGAAATGGGTCGAACAAAATTCGAGCCATAGAATGAGTCGAGACTTCAAACCAAAGAGCAAATGCAGGAAGAATTACTCCAAAAAGAAAAAAGCCAAATCCTGGTTTTTTAATTGGTTTTTTTGCGCGTTCGTCGAAAACCCCAATTCCAATTCTTTCCGAGACTGCTGCAAAGCTATTCTCGAATCTGCTTCGTTGAATTTTGTTTTCCTTAGTCAGCATAGAGGACCTGCGCCGCCCGGTAACTCATTTATTCCCTTTCTCGATACTAAAGCTCATAAAATAAACTTTTAAGAGTGTTTCCCCTAGATCTGGGAATATACTGGCCAGCTTAATCATTAAATGAGGGTCTGATGGAGATATTTCTGGGACTAGCGATACTGGCAAGTTTCACTGTCATTAAAGGGCTGCGCTTCGTCAATGAATACGACCGTCTGGTCATTTTTCGACTCGGCAAGATTACTGGCACAAGAGGACCAGGACCACAAATAGTTCTTCCCTTGATAGAGCGCTCTCAAAAAGTAGACACTCGTGTGGTCACAATGCCTATTCCAGTCCAGGAGGCGATTTCGCGAGATAACGTTACTCTGCGTGTAGCGGCAGTTTGTTTTTATCAAATTGTTGACCCAGTCAAGTCTGTTTCCAAAGTCGAAGATGCTGTACAGGCTACAGGTCAGGTCGCCCAGACTACCCTTAGAACCATAGTCGGTCAGTACGAGCTTGATGAGCTTTTGAGCGATCGCGACAAAGTAAATCAAAAATTGAGCGCCATAATCGACAGACAGACTGAAGCCTGGGGAATCAAAGTTGTTTCAGTAGAAATCAAAGATGTGGAAATTCCAAATAATATGCAGCGCGCAATGGCAAGACAAGCTGAAGCAGAGCGCGAGCGTCGCGCCAAAGTTGTTGCAGCAGAAGGTGAAGTGCAGGCGGCACACAAGCTGAGAGAGGCTGCTGAGGTTATTTCCTCTCAGCCAGGTGCACTTCAGTTGAGACAGCTTCAAACCATGGTCGAAATTGCAACAGAAGCTAAAAGTACATTATTGATGCCAGTGCCAATGGAATTTCTAGCTGAAAAACTGTCTGGCGTTTTGGGTGGCGATGTGAGCGTCGATGACCCTCAATCTCAGTCTGCGTCACAGACTATAGATGTAAGGTCTAAAGAGAACACATAGTCCCAGGCCAGGACTAGTATTTGTATTTGCCTTCTTTTATAAGTGCATAACTAGGTTGCAAAATTCTTTTGGCGTCAAATTTTTTATGGATACGATTAGCCAGAAAATAAGTCATCGGGCTTCTGCCAGGATTACATTTCTGGTCAAGAATGAGGTGGGTCAAAATGGATAGCCCGACACTCATACGCATTGGTTTTCTATGTTCGCCTTTAAATAAAACAAAAAACAGAGCTAACAATTCAAAAGAATGTAGAGGCAGGTAAAGCTTTCCGCTATATTTTTCGTGCTCTGATTCGGCGAATTTCTCCCAGTTGGGCTTCATTCCATGAGCCTTTACATAGTCGACCAGGTGGTCCAGGTCTATCAACCAACCAGCAAAAAAAGCGGCAAAAGCTGACTTCTTGCAACGATAGCGCCAATAACTCAACCCGCCGATTCCAGCGGAAGTTATGATATGTCCTAGAGTGCGCATTGGTTAGAGATTCCTTCTAGTAAAGATATTAGGATCATTTTATGTATACCCATGCTATCTCATTTTCAGTATTCATGCTGAACTTTTGCTTGCGAAAGTATAAAATTGCATGCGTAACAACTACGCCTGACCTCACAATTGTTAGGAATGGCCGTGATTTGATCGTTTGAGGTTTTTTTGATGTCTTATTTGAATGTTCGCTTTGTCCGCTCTGCTCGACTTTTAGCGCTCAGCCTGGCTGTTGCAAGCCAAGTTGTATTGCCTCAAATGTCTTTTGCGCAAAGTCCAAATCCTCAAGCAGTTAGCATGTACAACCTTGGTCTCAATGCATTCAAACAAGGCACGCCTGAATCGGCAATCATTTTCTTTCGTCGGGCTCTTGTTCTTGACCCAAATTTGGCTGATGCCCAATACAATCTTGGCGTTTTATACCAAAGCCAGCGTCGTCACAAAGAGGCAATACCTTGCTTTCAGGAAGTATTGCGTTTGAAGCCTACTGACCCAGATGCTCATTTTCAGTTAGGAAGATCTTTTTTGGAATCTGGTAAACCACAGGAAGCCAAAGAGCAGTTTTTGACTATCGCTCCCAATAGTCGCGATTTTGCTGAAGCGCAAAGACTTACAGTCGTTTGCGATCAGAAAATGATCAATATGCAAGGTCAACCATATCAAACCCAGCCTATTCAACAAACTCAGTACCAACCAGTTGCGCAGTATCAGCCGGCTGTTCAAACTCAGTCGCCATATCAACCAGTGGCACAGACTCAGTACCAACCCACAGCTCAATACCAACCAGTTGCCCAACAGCCTCAAGTGCAGCAAACTCAAAGCCCAAGTCGAGAGCTTGTTGCTACTAATGTCACACCTACCAGGGTGGATACGGGTGCAGATCAAAATGGTGGTAGCTCGCTTGATGTGACTCCGCAAGCAACCAAGCCAGCTCCAATTCTAGCTAATGCAACTGTAAGAGTAATTGCCACCGGGTTTAATGCTCCATCCGGCTTGACCTTTGATAAATTCGGCAATTTGTACGTAGCAAATTTTGCTGCAAACACAATAGACAAGATTGGACGTGACGGAACTCGCTCTACATTTAGCACTGGCGGTTATTTGAAGGGACCTATAGGTCTTGCAGCAGATGATTCGGGCAATATATATGTAGCGAACTACAAAGGCGGTACGATTGCAAGAATTACTCCAGCTGGCATCGCTTCTGTTATAGCTACTGGTTTTAGAAGCCCGTACTATTTGACTTTAGATAAGAGCGGTAATTTGTTTGTGAGCCAACAGGAAGACAATTCAATCATCAGAGTTTCTCTTCCACAAGCAGTTCAGGCTACAAGCCAGAAGTAATAATTTATGGCTGAACTAAAAAAAGGCAGTTTCTCTCCGTTTCGCGGTGCGCTCCAGATGTGGACTGCGCGAAACGCCATTATTGGTTATCACAAACTTACGCATGGAATCGAAATCACAGGGCGAGAAAATGTACCTGAGGGACCTTGTATTGTAGTCGGCAACCATATTTCAGACTTCGACCCGCCATTGCTTTGTGCTGCAACTGATAAGAAAATGGCATTTTTGTCTAAGAAAGAACTCTTTTCGGAAAAAGCCTGGTTTAGTTGGCTTATTGAGTTATATGGCGCCATTCCTATTGATAGAGAAAAGCCTGAGAAGTCGACAATTAAAAGCATCAAGAAAATCATCAAAGACGGATGGTCGCTTGGGATGTTTATTGAAGGAACGAGATCGCGCAATGTCGGTCAAATGGGACGCCCTCACACAGGCACAGCTTATTTTGCTAAATCAAATAATGTACCGATAGTTCCAGTAGGTATTTTGAATACTCAAAAAAATGGCGGAAAAGTCATTTGCCGTATCGGAAAACCAATTCAACCATCCGATGACTTAGAAAAGACTACCTGGCAAGTTATGGAAGCATTGTCTGAATTGACCGGGCACAAGTTACCAGAGCGCAAACTGGCTGGGCAGTAAGCGCCCTAGGTGGTGGATTTACGAAGGCGTTGGGAAAACCACCAATTGGTTTTCATGTGGCAAATTCATAAACTAAAAACATCGAAAGCAACTCGATGCCAAACCAATTCCAAACCGATTCCAAACATCCCCCGTTAATAATCAATCCAACATTCCTATCATCAAGTTTAAGTGAGGCCCCCAATGAGCATGTTTAGAAATCCAGCCGATGAAGACACCCTCTGCCAAGTTCTCAAAGCATATGTCGAAGAATGGGGTCCAGAGAATGTAATCGTTTCAGTTCCCAAACAATGGATGGAATACAGCGCAAGCAATCTGGGTCGTGTCAGACTCGAATTTTCCACCCAAGACACAGTGTCTATTCGCGTCGAATATGATTTTGTCCGCCTCAACTATGACGTTGCACTAGCTGCAGCCTAAGCACAAAACAAGTTTTTCAGTCACGGCAATCACAACAAGAAAAGGGCTTTCAAAAGCCCTTTTTTGTTTTAGGATCTAATGTTATGGAACAAAATTCTTCCAAATTTGATTTGAAAAAATTGCTGGCTAGTGAAAATCGCACTTTACCGGCTTTAATTTTTGTCCTGCTTTTTCTTCTTATAACCTCATATTTGAGAGGTGATTTGAAAATGAGAATTCCGACTGGGCTCAACAAATTGTATGTCAATCCAGCTGTTGATATGCATGAAGAAAATGCCCCTGAGACTCAAGATTTTATGAAAGACCTGCAAGCCGACGTAAAAAAGAATTGGCATCCACCAGCTAAAGCAGTCAAATCTAATCGAGTGAAGGTTTTGTTCGAAGTTAGTAGAACAGGCAAGGTCAATTCAGCTAGAGTGAGCCTTTCTAGTAAAGATCCAGATTATGACAAAGCTGCTTTGGATGCAGTGTACAACACCCAAATAAGAGCCTTGCCAGACATTTTGCCTGATGAGGTGAATATCGAAATGTCTTTTGATTACAACGTTTGGAAAGACAAGAAACTCTTGAAATAAGCGTTTTTTATTCTAGGCGGCTTGTTTTCTGTACTGTTCAAGCATCGCTGTGCATTGTCTTGCTGGCATTTGTTTGTTTGCAAATGCTTGAGCCAATTGGTTGATTCCGTCAAGCGAAGCTGGTTTTACTACGTTCAATTCGCGGCAGACTTCGTACATGCTCATGTGCTCGCTTACTGCGACTTCAGCGCAAAAGAGCCAGTCGTCGAGATTGAGATTGCCTGAACTGAGCAGAAAATTTCCAAAGAAACGCTCTTGTGTGCTCAATTCTAGATGAGAATTAACTACAGAATCAATGTTTTTTATTTGGTCCAATTTGACCGAACGCTCAATCAAAGCTAATACATGTACAAAATCGATACGACCCATCTGTACTGCAATGAGAGCTTCAAGCATTGTTTTGAGCAGATTGTGACTGCAAAGATTTCGCTGAAGCAGAACCCATCCCACAGTAACTCCTGTAGCCAGTGCTTCTTGTTGCGCTTTTAACAGTATACGAGAGGGCAATACTTTTGCTTTATCTAACAAAATGACCAGTGGATTTCTTTTGAAAGGAGCTTCAGCACTCAGATCAAGCTCACTTAGAGCAGATTGCAAGTCCATATAGTTTTTGCTTGCATAAGCTATTGCAGAAGCTGCAAAACCACGATAGATCAAATTGGCAGAAACCAGCTGACTGGCTTGACGAGCTAATTTTAAGTCCAGGTTAGAAAGCATACCGGTCATGGTCAAAATGTCGAAAGGGTCGACACCATGCAAATGGGCAATTTCAAACGCTTCTTTGATTACATCTTTTTCGAGTATTCCACTTGCGCGCAAAAGCCAGGAGATAAGCGATTCGTGGTCGGACAATCTTGGCAGTCGTGCCACTTCGGGATTGAATATGACGAGTCTTCGCTTCTCATTAGATATCTGGACAATCGGGCTTGCGTCGATAACAGGCTCGGCACTGAATATCTGGTTGATGAATGTTTGGGTGTTAAGACAGTGGGTTTGATTACTCATAAAAACGCACCAATTGGGGGGATTGAAGCTTGATTACAGTTTGGCGCCATAAGCAAGTAGGGTCAATCTTGGACTGCGTAATCCTACGAAGCCCTGCCCCCATTTTTAATCTGGCCTTTTAGAACCAGGACATAGTGTGTATTGGTTGGCGAGTCTTATGGTCAAGCCAAACAAGTCTATGCTTGAGTTTTGGCCATTCCATAGTGAAATATAGTCTTTTGTGATTGTATGAATTCGGCTCGACAGTAAAGTTGATTTCAGAGTCGAAACCGCCTCCGCTCGATAAAGAGTCTCGGTTGCCGTTTGAGTCTTCTAAGAACAAATCGATTGAGTAAAATCGTTTTGCCGTTTGATTGTCTATAGCAACATCCATTTTCATCATTTTGCTGCCGACGCCATCGTTCACGTTTTTGACTTTTTCAATATCAATTTTGAGTCCTGCAATTGCCGGTGGTGCTTTTTTAGGTTTGGGCTCCACTGTCATCGGCATTAGCAAGTCAGTGTCTATGCGCAAATTCAGGTCATCACCTGGCTCTAGAGTAGCTTTGGGGCCTTTGCGCATGATGGCAAATCCGGTGGCAAGCAATGCACCTGCTGCTGCACCGCCCGCGATATTATAGCCATGCATCGAAATAGTCGATGATAAGCCGAAAATTTGATAAGCGAAAATTGCTCCAAGAACCGCACCGCCAGCGGCATGGGCTGCAATAAGCCCAAAGCCTTTGGCTTTCGACTTCATGGTCGATGGCTTGAAGTTGTCAGCCTCAGCCGTGAAGGCGAACTTTCTGCCATCGGGTAATTCTAACGTTTTAAATGCAATTTCGTAAAATGTATGACGACCGACTCGGCGTTGTCCGTGCACTTTGGAAACCATTCCGTATAAAGTGGTGCCTTCTGGAATAACGCGATTGTTTTCTATAAAAATATCTTCGGTTGTTTTGGCTGTGATTTTTTGACCTTCTTGGGCTGGGTGCAAGTTACCATCAAGGTCTCGGTCTGCTAAACGCATACCCATTGTGGGTACAAGGGCCAATTTCAGTTTTAGAGGAGTGCCTTTTGGAACGCAATATGTGACACCACCGGTAAGCATTTTCTGACTTGGAGCCTGGTTAGGAGCGCCAGATTCGCCCGTTTGAGTCGCTTGAGTCTCGCCAGGGATTTCTTGCTTGCCTGTATCCAGTTTGGCTTCTTGAGATTGAAGAGCTGGCGGGTCTTCAAGAAGATTATCGGGAATCTCGGCTTCTTGAGCAAAAACGCGACTATCTGGCAGCAGAAGTGACTGACAGAGCATCAAGGACAAAAGTAAAGTTGAAATTTTTCGGTTTTTCATGGCTTGAATTATCTGTTATTGGGTTCTTGAATACCTTAAGCAGGGTCAATAAGTTAAGTCTTGAAAGAAACAAGAGGGTTGTAAATAGGTAGATTAAGCTGGTGAAGGGAATATCGTTATGGATGAGGCGACCAACTTAAAATAAGGCAATTTATGGTGAATTCGCAATCCCCAACAACAAACACACAGGCTGCAAAAAATCCAAACGACCGCACCTTGACCATGGAACCTGCCAGCCAGCAGGAAAATGCCAAAGTTTCGATTATCAAATACAGCGAAGATTTGCTCGTCGAAATTAATGACTTGATAAAAAATAAGCAGCTTCTAGACGCAGTTCTTGTGGATGCATCGATGGTCGGCTTTTTATTTCCAAGCGAAATTTTGCTTGAATGTTCGAAACTTGTGCCACGTTTGATAGAAGTGGGTGGCGCTTTGATTTTTCTTTCGGCAGATGGTGCAGTGGCGGTCATACGAGAGTCTTTGAGCGCCCCGCCACAGCTTAGAATTTTTTCTAATTACAGAGAGCTTTTTGACCTTTCAACCAATATCCGCCACTACGTAAAGCTTGCTGTGGGCAAGGATACAGAGTTTGGCTCCGATCGCACTGACCTTGCTCAGCAAGTGTTGATGTCTATTACACCGGTGCTTACAGACAAAGGTCTCGACCGCAAGACCGCTATAGAGGTTTCGAGCAAACAGAATCTGGTTCTTGGACTGATAGACAATTATTCTTCTCTTGCATCGCTTGTTGAGCGCTGCAAAGACAGAATGGATGAAGAGCAAGTGCTTGAAACGCTCAAAGAATTGGAAAAAGAAAAGTCCATTTATCCAATGTTTTCAAAAGTGCCTTTTTTGGTCGAATCATTTAAAAATCAAGGCTCGTTTTCGATTCAAGAGTACTTTTTGCGCTGCCAAATTCTGACTCAGGGGCAAATTGATGCTTTATTGCTTGAATTGCAAGGCACGCCTAAGCGTGAACGTATGACACTTGGTGCGCTTGCAGTAAAAAAAGAAATGATCAATTCGCGCCAACTAGAAGTTGCTATTCAAGATCAAACGTTCTACGGGCCATCCGACTCGAACGACAAAGTAAAAGGTGCAGCCGCTGGAACAGCTGAAGAAAAACGAGTGCAGTCTCTGGTTGGACATCTGGGCTCGACCGACCCGATGAGTTTGTTGCAAAACATGGCTACTAATCGCGACACAGGTATACTCTCGGTCGAAAATAGAGATTTGCAATTCAAATGTTATTTTGAAGCAGGCAAAGCTGCCTATGCGCGTATCGGCAAAATGCACGGAAACGATTCGGTGGTTGAATTTGCTTCCGCCTGGCGCCAGGGTATTTTCGTTTTTATGAAGCGCGAGCTTTCTGAAGATCTCACCAAAGACACTTGCAAATTGACCAAAGCGCTGGACAAGCTCTTGCTCGATGCAGCTCTTGCCCAGGACAACACAGATGTGGTCTGGAAAAAATTACCAGGTGGTATCGAAGCAGTTTTGGAAAAAGTAGAAGCTCGCAAAGACAAACTAGCAGGCGACCCACTGGTAGATCCCAAAGAAAAAAAGGCGCTTACTGCCAAACAGATGGAATTGTGCAAACGTATTTGGAATGCTCTAGATGGTTTGACGCCCTTACACAGAGTGATCAGAACTCTGCAAGACGTGACCACGGCAGATGCTGCCTACAGTGTAGGTATTTTGTGGGACTACCAGCTAGTCAAGGTTCCAGATGGCGATTTGACCACCCCGCTTGAAAAATTCCAGTTATTAATCTCAATGGTCAAAGAACAGATTGGCTCTGAGCGGTCCAATGCATTTTTGCGATTGAGCTTCAGAGATACACTTGGTTATTCGGCTGGTGCAAGAGTGTTTATATTGAGCAATAAGGGCGAAGTTGGCATCGATATGGTGGCAATAAGACGGCACAGCTCTTCTTTGACCACTGTATTGCAGGACCTTGAAAACTGGCAAGTCAAATATATCGAGTACATTTCAGCCGAGCTTGACAAGCAGACTCTTCTAACAATCATCCACAATATTCATGACAAGGGCGCATCTAAACAGTAGATCGTGCCTTCGATTTAGTGCTTAAATTATGTCCGGCATAGTTTGAGCGGATGTAATTGTCATGCGATTTTTCCAGGGTTCACTTTTGTTGTTGGCTATTTCTTTTTCTCTTTGTGCTGGTGATTGCCAGGCGCAAGAAAAAGCTGGAGCGGGCGGTGCAAATCAAGAATTCGTTTGTGCACCATATATAAAACTCGCTGTCGCAGCCAATCCTAATACCGCGCCTTCGGTATTATCAAAACTGGCTAAGGATTCTTGTGACGAAGTACGAAAAGCTGTTGCCCTTAATCCAAGCTGTCCTGATGAAGTTAGACCGGCACTTGCTGAAGATACTAATCAGGTTGTGGTCGAAGCGCTTTTAGCAAGCAATACACCTCTCAAAAACGACGTACTTTTAAAGCTAGCCGATTCAAGCGAACCCAAAATTCTTGAGAGTCTTGCAGCCAATCCAGCCACGCCTGGTTCATTGCTCAATAAACTAGCTCATGGAAAAATTCAGACCGAATATTTACTTTTGAGTTTGGCAAAAAACAAAAGCACCACGCCTGAGGTCACTAATCGACTGGTGAAAGTAGGAGACAGATTGGTTCGTACTCTGCTTGCTCGACAGCCGCGTCTTTCTGAACAAGCGTATCAAGAGCTTTCGGACGATGGCGATCTGGGCGTGCGAGCAATGGTAGCAAGCAATCCAGCTACACCTGCCAGATTTCTAGATAATCTTGCCAAAGATTTGCACGCGACAGTGAGAGTAAGTGTGGCTGCCAATCCAAGCTCATGGCAAGGAACTCTGACTAAACTGGTCACAGACAAGCGCTGGGAAGTGCGTATGGAAGTCGCACGCAATCTCAAAACTCCAAAAGATTCTCTAAAAGTCCTGGCTTCAGACAAAAGTGACAAAGTACGTTGGGCGGTAGCATGTAATGGCTCTGCACCAGATACGGTATTGCTTATGCTAGCCCAGGATGCAAATGAAATGGTACGTAATGCCACTTCTGCAAACTCAAGCGCCACTGACACTGTGCTTGCTAAACTGGCTGAGCGTGCTATCAAGGGCGGCCCTGAGAACCTTGCCCTTGCGCAAATTCTGGCCGTTCGAGGCGATATCAGTGCCGATTCAATGAAAGGTTTGAGCAAGCACGATTCACCATTAGTTCGCTCTGCTCTTTGTGCCAATGCGCAATTGAGTCCAGAAATAGCCGCAGTGCTTGCGGGTGATGAGAATTCTATAGTCAGAGCTTCGCTTGCCGCTAGCAAACAAGTGACGCTGGAGAAAGTATCAAATATTCTTTCGCAAGACAAAAATGAAATGGTGCGAATAGCTCTTGCAGCAAACAAGCTTACACCTCAAAATTGTTTGCAAACTCTTGCTAATGATGCGAGTTCTAGCGTAGTAAGAGCCGTTGCTGGTAATACTGCTTGTTCGCTTGAAATAGTGGAAATGCTTATCTCTTCAGGCGATCCTATGGTTCACCGTCTCATTCTTTTAAGAGGGGCTCCAGGCGCCAAGCACCCAAGCGATGTGGTGCTCACCAAAATGTTCAGCAATGCAAACACACTGACACGTGCCTATATTGCATCTTTGACTAGTGTGCCCCAGTCTATATTGAACGATTTAGCTAATGACAAAGATTCGGCTTTGCGTGCCGTGGTTGCAGGCAATGCTAATCTTCCTGACACTTCGCTTGCAGTTTTGTCAAAAGACCCAAGCCCGCTTGTAAGAGCTACTCTTGCTGCTAATCGAGCTTGTGGCAATGAGACTCTGCAAATTCTTTCGCAAGACTCAGACGAGCAAGTGCTCATGGCTGTGGCCGCTAACAAGAAAACTCCATCTGATGTATTAGCCAAGCTTGCAAAAGATGTAAGACCAGAGATTCGATACGCTGTAGCCTGTAATACAAGCGCTCCCGCCCAAGTACTCGATCAGCTCGCAAGCGATTCGACTATCTGGCTCAATACTTTTAGCAAGTAATCTCATTAAAATAGGAAACAAGATGAAAGACGCAGTAATCGTAGATGCCATTCGCACACCAATCGGCCGTTATGGCGGTTCGCTCAAAGATATTCGACCAGACGACCTTGCTGCTCTGGTCATAAAGGAAATCGTTAAGCGAAACGACCTTGAAGCAGACCTTATTGAAGATGTATTGATGGGGTGTGCTAATCAGGCTGGTGAAGACAATAGAAACGTCGCACGCATGGCAGTCTTGCTTGCTGGTTTGCCAGTTACTGTGGGTGGTGGCACCGTTAACAGACTCTGCGGTTCAGGACTTATGGCAGTCAACGAAGCTGCACGAGGAATTCAAACTGGTGCAGGCGATGTTTTTCTTGCAGGTGGAGTAGAGTCGATGACTCGTTCTCCTTTTGTAATGGCCAAACCAGAGTCTGCGTTTCCACGCGGTGAAATGCGCATGTTCGATACCACTTTAGGTTGGCGTTTTACCAATGAGAAATTGGCGCAGGCATATTATCCATTTTCGATGGGCGAAACTGCTGAAAACGTAGCTGAAAAGTTCAAAATTTCAAGAGAAGCGCAAGATGAATTCGCTTTGCAAAGTCAGCACAAATACCAGGCTGCTAAAGACAAAATGAGCGAAGAAATATTAGCGGTTCAGGTGCCTGGCAAAAAGCCAAAAGCCCCACCTGAAACTTTTGCCCAAGACGAGCATCCTCGTTCCGATACCAAAATTGAAGATTTGACTAAGCTCAAGCCAGCTTTTAGAGAGGGCGGAACAGTTACAGCTGGCAATTCATCTGGTATCAATGATGGTGCTGCATGTCTTTTGCTTGCATCGAGTGATGCAGCTCAAAAACTGTCGATGAAAGCACGTGCACGTATAGTGTCATCTGCAGTGGCAGGTTGCGATCCTGCAATTATGGGAATTGGACCGATTGAAGCAACACGCAAAGCACTCAAAAGAGCGTCTCTTTCAATCAAAGACATCGACCTTTTCGAGTTGAATGAAGCTTTTGCAGCCCAAGTTCTTGCATGTGTCAAAGAACTGGATGTGCCATTGGATAAGTTAAATGTAAACGGGGGCTCGATTGCTCTTGGTCATCCCCTTGGTGCATCGGGTGCTCGCATCTTGACCACATTGCTTTATGAGATGGAACGCCGCAAAAGTCGTTATGGACTTGCCACTATGTGCATCGGGGTTGGGCAGGGCATTGCCACAATTATCGAGCGTTTAGACTGAGCTTGTAGAAATAATCTATAAGTTTGATTAGAAATGGGTCTGATAACGCGCACTTTTTATAATTGTATTTTCTGTGCCCGGGCATGTAGATACTGGTAATACTCCTTCTTGGGAATTTAATGGAGAGCCAAAAATTCACTTTCCTCCAGTTTTCGGACGTGCGCCTGGATTTGCCGCAAAATCAGGGGCTGCTCTCTTATAGTGCGACCCAGCGCGAGGAGCGATACACAGATTTAATCGAATCATTTATCAATGCCTTGCGTGTGGCTCAAGACAAGCAAGTCGATGCCGTTTTATTGCCTGGGGGGCTGTTTAATCTAAAAACAATCCGTTGCCAGACTATTGAGCTTTTGCTCGATGCTATTGCCGAAATAAGCCCAATTCCGGTGGTGATAACAGCAGGTTCGCTAGACCCTTATCAGGATGATTCACCCTATAACTCTGACTTTTTGAAGATTTGCGGCATTAAGGCCTGGCCAGAAAATGTTCACGTGTTCACAGGTGGCGAATTTGAAGCAGTTAAACTGCCCGACAGACCAGACGTCACTGTAGTCGGCATGTCTCATGTAGGCGCAAAACCAAACTACAATCAGGTTCTTGCTCAACAATTGCCAAAAGATCCCAGTAGTTTGTTCAATATTCTTGTTTTTTCAGGAGCTCTAGACTCCTATCAGGGTCCAATTTATCCACAACTAGCAGGTCCAAACAAGCCCGCTCCTTTTACTGAAGAACAGCTTGAAAGTCAGGATTTCGATTATGCCGCAATTGGTGGCTATCCAGACTTACTGGCTGTTTATGCGCCAAATCAGCGCGTACTGGGTGCATATTCGGGGTGTTTGAGCAGTTCTACTTTTGAAGAACTTGGACCTAAAGTGGCAATACTAGGGCAAATTACATATGACCCCGAGCGGGGCAAAGAAATTTTGCTTGAGCCTATTGAAGTTTCGTCATTTAGATTGGTCTACCTGGCAGTTGATATAACTGGTCTGGATCCCGAAGCAATCAAAGAAGAAATTAGTTATTGCATGCAAGAACAAGACGTTCGACCCGATCACGACATCGTTGCTCTTAGTCTTGAAGGTTCGTTTTCGCCTGAAGCAGACCCGCTTGCAGTCATAAAAGACATCGAATCAGATTTTTATCGTTTGATTTTTGTTAATCGAACACGACCAAATTATTTGTCGCAAGAATTTGATCCAAGAACTACTGAAGCTCGTTATGTTGAGCGAATGTTGCAACGATTGCAGGAAGCCGAGCGCAAAATGGCTGAATTGTCTGGTCGAGACAGTTTGACTGGGCTGCCTGGTGCTTTTATTTCTGCTAAAACAGTCGAAGATGCGCTCTACTACGGACTTGACGCATTAAAACAAAAACGTGTGACCATTCGGCATGTCGATTAAAACAAGACTATGAAAATTACTAGAATCGATTTTGACGGATTTGGTGCCCTGACAAACAGGACAATAGATTTCGACACCGATAAACTCAATCTCGTGGTAGAGGCTAATGAGTTTGGAAAATCCACTATGGTGGAGGCTACCTGGGCAATTTTATATGGACTTAGCGAGAAAGAATCGTTTAAGCCATGGAAAGAGGGTGTGCTTTTTAGCGCCAGCATGGACTTAGAAATTGGTGACAAAAAACTTCGAATTATCCGCGATTTCGACAAAGGATCTGTGCAGGTTCTAGATTTGAATTTTGGGCTGCGTGATGTCACGCCTCAATATCTGGGCAACGAAAACGAAGACCAGGTAGGGTTCAAACTCTTGGGGATGAATCGTGATACTTTCCGAAATACCTGTCTTGTGGGGCAACGTCACCTCGAAATAAATCACATGACAGATTCCACTTCTGTTGCTGCTGAAATACAAGGCATCGCCGACTCTTCTTCTCCTGATACCAAAGTTAGTGCTGCGCTGCAAACTATAAGTCAGACACTAAGCCGTTTTATGCACGGAAATAGACTTTGCCATATCAATGAGCTTTTGCGCGAATTGGAAGGACAAAGAAGCGACTTGATGAAACGCATGCGTTCGATGGATGCAGAGCGAGGACAGTGTCGCGAATGGTTTTCAGAAATTCAAGCTATTGACGAAAAACTCAATGTTGGAGCCGAAACCCAAAAAGATGAAGAAATAGTTGAAGAAGAAATAGAGGAAGATTCTTCTGAAAGCATTGAAGCCAGGTCTTTGCGCGACGAACTCAAACTAATTGAATCGGCAATTCAAAAGTTGCGCGTTCAGGAAGAAAAGAAACAAGCTCTACTAGAAGCAGCTAGCATCAATACTGAAGATGGTCCAATTACACAAGAGCAAATGGATTTACTCATGCGCTTGTGGGAAAAACAACAAGCCATCGTCAACGATATAAATCTTTTGCACGAATATATGGAGCCTCATCAAGCCGAAATCGCTGCAATAGAAAACGAAGTGATGGACAGATACTCGGACTATAAAGGTCTCGACCAGTTCACTAATTCAGAAGCGCAAACAATATCTACTTACGCGGTCAATTTATTCAATTTGGTCAAACAAATGGATGATATGAAGACCAAAAATCCCGAGTTTGCCACGCTAAACAATAATGGTGCTGGAACTGGTGAGTATGAGTCAGCCAAGGCAAAAGCAAACGAGTTTGCCGGACTGACACCTGAAGAAGTGGAAGAAGCAAAGAGTTATGCATCACTTTTGGTGGCGTTTAAGGAACAAGCTTCTGATACTGCTCACAAATTGAGCGAAACAAAAAGTAAGTCTGTTGAGTTAAGCAAAGACCGTAATAAGGCTAGAGTTTTTAATATTGTAAGAGTCGCAGGATTGCTTGTTGTAGCTGTGATGATGCTTGCCGCTCCATCAATTTTGTCTGCTATGAAAGTAGCTTTGCCGCAACCTGTTGTTGCCGGAAGTTTGATTCTTGGTTTGTTAACTATGCTTTTGAGTTTCTTCTTCCTTGGACGCGTTTTGAATACATCTTACTTCAAGCAAGATGAGCACGATAGCTTGGGTCAAGAAGTGCAGAAGCTGGAAATTGCTATGACAAAAGGCGAAGAGAAAGTAGCCAATTTGGAAAACAAAATCGGCGCTCTTGCCACACGTTGTGGAATGCCAGACAAAAAACAGTTTCTCGCCAAACTGCAACAGCAGTCAGCATCACCTTCTCAGAAGGAAACCGACGAAGAACAGTTGCGCCAACTTTATTTGACCAAACAACAAAACTGCAAACGCTTACAAAGTGACCTTGCTTATTTCTTCAATAAGGCCGGTCTTGCAACTGTTGAAATCGAGCCTCAATCGGCAATTGCTTTATCGGAGAATATCAACGATTTCAGAAAAGATGTTGCCGATTTGCAAGAGCGTCGTGCAGCTATGTACGATCACGAGGAGCGTATGCGTCAAATGGAAGAAGACCTTTCATTGACCGAATCAAATATTGTCGAGTTTTTGGAACAAAATTCGATGTCGTGTCAGGGTAATTTTGAGCTTGCAAAAAATCATGTTGAATCTTTGATTGAATTTTTTGAAAATAGAAATTCTCCTCATCCGGACCTTGCTGAGATTGATGCTGGTTATGGCGATGAAAGCACGAGACACAATACTCAGCAGGAATTAATTGAGCGACACATAGCTGCAAGTACAAAGCTTGAAGCGCTTCTTGGCCAGGCTGGAGCCCAGCCTAAATCGAAAGTTCAGGTTCGTGTGACTCCTGCTGTCGAATTGATGTCTGGCAAAGAAATAGAAGAACTACGTCACAAAAAAGAAGATTTGACTGTAAAGATCAGAACCACTCTCAAAAGTCGCGACGAGTTGTATCTCGACACACTTGAAGAATTAAACAGAGTAGATCACGAAATCGTTATTTCAAAGCGTGCAAAACTGGCTCTGGAACTAGCTTATGAAATGCTGAAGCAGTCGTCTCACGAGACGTATGCCGACTGGTCTGTGCAGCTCAATAAAATTTCAAATGAGTTATTGCAACAGCTCAGCGGCGAAATCGAAATGCTAGAGTTCTCAAAAGACTTGCATTTGAAAGTAAAATTGAGAAATCATCAGAACATCTTTGATTCCAAAGATATAGTGACCAAGCTATCAACCGGAACAAAAGAGCAGATTCACTGGATGGCTAGACTGATTATCTCTCGTTTCTTGTCGAGTCTGGAACCACTTCCAATATTTCTGGACGAGCCCTTCAGCGAAGCCGACGACGCTCGCTTCTTAGGTATTATGTCTTTTTTGATCGAATCTATTTTGCCGAACAATCAAGTTGTTATTTTCAGCTGTCACCAGCAACGACACCAGTGGCTCAATCAACAGCTTGATGTTGAGCACCAGCAAAAACTCGCATTCAAGCACTAAAAGCCAGAATCACCTTGGGGCGTGTAGCCTTTACCAGGGCTTGAAGGACCGGGACCTTCTTGTTCCTCTTCCATTTTGCGCATATAAGGCGAAGGTTTGGCGCGCTGCGGCGCAACTTCGCTTGGCTTGATCATTTGCTCTAACTTGATAATGCGATTACGCAATTGTTGTATTCGTTGGTCGTTTGGTTTTCTTTCGGATAAATATTTGATAGCTTCTTTGTATTCTTTGATTGCGGCTGAATAATGCTTTTCCGATTCGAGCATCATACCCAACTGCATATGTGTTTCTTGGTTTGTCTGGTCATAGTCGAGCGACCTGTGCCAGTTATCTAGAGCTCCCTGGTGGTCTCCTATAGCAAGACAACAGACTCCCATATCACTGTAGATTCGATCGAGAGGCTCATTTTTCAAGGGCTGGTCGGTTTTTAGTAAATCTTTGAATTCGCGCAGAGCATCAAGCCATTTTTTTTGTTTCATTTTGCACTCGGCTAAATGCATCCAGGCAGAAGTCCATTTCCAGGGCTTTTCACCAAGCGCTGAATTGAAATAGGCTTCTGCTGTTTGAAACTCTTTTTTGTTTTCGGCAATCAAACCTTCTAAATAATATTGTTTCTCGTAAGGAGCGCCAGCCATGCGGGCACCACCGACTGCTTCTTCTGCTTCTTCAAATCGCTCATTGCGCAGATGAATTTCAGCCATTGCCATGAAAGCGTCAGGAAGTGGATCGACAGAAGTTTCGGTTGCAACTTTTAACGATGCGATTGCTTTGTCGTCTTTGTTCTTTTCTTTATAACAAATGCCCAACCAGTAATGCGCTTCGGGATAGAAGCCGTTGCGCGCGAAATAAACTGCTTGCAAGAATGAATCGATAGCTCCATCGAAATCGCGAGCGCGCATCCGGGCTGTGCCTTCGTAAAAGTGCGCTTCAGCTGGGGTTTGGGTATTCTTGCCTTTGCGACCATATTTTGCCTGGGCGACTTGAGGTGTAAGCAATACACTGCTGCATAAGTAGGCTCCAGACAAAGCTAAAATTGTAAGAATTACATTTTTGGGTCGGTTTATTTTCATCACGGGATAAAACTAATCGTTAGTCTAAACGTTTGATCTTGAATTCGATTTTAACCAAACCCGAAATATAAATCATTAGGAGACAGGCGAAATAAAGCAAAATTGCCTGCCAAAAGTTAATTGCTGGTACAAAAGAAGCAAAATCAAAACTGGCAAAGAGGTTCCAAAGCGATTGAATAGCCAGGGTAGGCAAAATCACTATCAGACTCAAGAGCCCAAGTACGCCTGCGCCCAGTAAAAGAAATAAAATTAGTTTGCTTTCGTGAGAAAAACGCATTTAATTTGCCGCCAATAATTCCAAGAACTCGTCTTCAGAAAGAACTTTGACATTGAGGCTTTCTGCTTTCGCGAGTTTAGAGCCGGGATTTTCGCCTACAACCAGATAGCTTGTGTTCTTGGATACAGACGAGCTGGCTTTACCACCTCTTTGTTTTATTTCGGTCTCAGCCTTTAGACGATCCATTCCTTTTAATGTGCCTGTTATTACAAAAGATTTTCCAGCAAGAGCATCGGAAACCTTGAGCGATGCTTGTGCATCGGCTTTATCTTCGAGGCTTACCCCATATTCTTTTAGTTTCGCGATCAATTTTATAGTTTGAGGATTCTTGAAAAACTCGCTCACCGAGCGCGATATATTGGGTCCGACCCCTTCTATCTTTTCTATTTCTTCGCTACTTGCAGATGCTAGTTTCTCGATGGAAGGAAAATACTGTGCCAGGTCATAAGCCATATTCACGCCCACATGGGGAATGCCTAAAGCCGCAAATAAATTAGCCATAGGACGATTTTTTGCTGCCTGGGTCTGTTGCAAAATCTTTTCAGCTGATTTTTTGCCCATCCGCTCTAGTTGCAAAAGAGAGTCTAGATCCAGTTTGAAAAAATCTGCTGCATCTTCTACAAGTCCGCTTTCTACCAGTTGTTTGACCAGAACTTCGCCTACTCCATCTATATTCATCGCTTCTTTTCCGACGAAATGTTCGAGTCTTCTTGTGATTTGAGCCTTGCACCCATAAATATTGGGACATTTGAAAGCTGCTTCGTCTGCAGCTCTAACCAGGGGCGTATCACAAACCGGGCAATTTGAAGGATAAAATACAGGCTCGCTTTTAGCTGGTCGTTTTTCTAGTACGACGCGCAAAACCTCAGGGATGATTTCACCCGCTTTGCGCACTACTACTGTGTCTCCAGGACGCACGTCAAGACGTTGAATTTGGTCGTAATTGTGCAAACTTGCACGTTTGACCGTGGTGCCTGCAAGCTTTACTGGTTTGAGCATGGCACAGGGAGTGACCGCACCTGTGCGTCCTACATCGAATTCTATATATTCGAGCACTGTTTCAGTTTCTTCAGGCGGATATTTGAAAGCAATAGCCCAGCGCGGGCTGTGCGATGTGGCACCAAGCCAATCCCAGAGCTTCACATCGTCCAGTTTAATTACAATTCCATCGGTTTGATAATCGAGGCTGTGACGTTTTTCGTCCCAGAGACGGCAGAATTCTTTTACTTCATTCATGCCATGTACCAGTTTAAAACTTGGCTCTACAGGCAGACCTAGCTCTTTGAGCAAACTCATGGTGGCATGGTGCGATTTGGGTTGCTCAATTTCTAAGTCGTGAATATAAGCGTTATAGGTCCATATAGACAGTTTGCGCTTTGCTGTTTTGCGCGGATCCTTTTGTCTTAATGAACCGCTTGCACAGTTTCGGGGATTGGCAAAAAGTGCTTCACCCTCTTCTTCTAACTGTTTGTTCACTTCACTGAAGTTTTGAACAGACATATAGACTTCGCCTCTGATGTCTATTTCGGCAGGAATTTTTTTCGTGCCATCTGGCAAAGTAATAGGATTCAATTTTTTTGGAAGGCTTTTAATTGTTTTCAAATTGAGTGTGACGTCTTCACCAACTTCGCCATTACCCCTTGTGGCGCCCTCTACTAGTTCACCATCTTTGTAAGTAAGAGCAATCGAGAGTCCGTCGATTTTTAATTCGCAAACATAACCCAGTTTTGAAACATCATTTGAATCGAGCGCTTTGCAAAGACGCTCTTCCCATTTATCGAGGTCGTCAGAACCCATTGCATTAGCCAGGCTGAGCAATGGGTGTCTGTGGTGTACTTGCTTGAATTCGGTGCTTGGCGCTGTTCCCACTTTCTGAGTGGGGCTTTCTGGCGTTTTCAATTCCGGAAATTTAGTCTCCAGATCGATTAATTCGTTGAATAATTTATCGAACTCTTGATCTGAAATCTCCGGATTATCGAGAACGTAATAACAGAAGCGATAATGTTCAATAAGCGGAATTAGCTCTTGAACTCGCTTTTGCGCTTGCTCAAATTCGGTTGCCAGCACTTGGAAATTATCCTTAGTTCAAGCCTTCTCTAGATAGAATTACACAATCACCCTGGGCGGTGCCAGAACAAATGGCGGCAGCACCATATTTGGCGCCGCGTTTTTCCATTTCTTTTGCCAGAGACAAAAGAATTCTGGCTCCAGAAGCTCCAATAGGGTGACCCAGAGCAATAGCTCCACCATTGACGTTTACTTTTTCAGCATCAATGCCAAGCATTTGCATTGACTTGAGCGCGACTGCTGCAAAAGCTTCGTTGATTTCCATCAGGTCGAGGTCTTCTACGGTCAAACCGGCTTTCTTCAATGCTTTTTGGGTTGCAAGCGCAGGTACTGTGTGCAAATAAGGAACATCTTGCCCGATGGATGCATGAGAAACTATTTTTGCAAGAGGCTTCAAGCCAAGTTCTTTAGCTTTGGCAGCGCTCATAACAAGCAACATGCAAGCACCGTCATTAACACCAGGAGCGTTTCCAGCGGTTACTGTACCTTTGTCATAAAAGACAGGTTTCAACTTGGCTAGGGCTTCAATTGATGTATCAGCGCGCGGCGACTCGTCTTTATCTACGACAGTGACTTTGCCTTTGCGATCTTTAATTTCGGTTGGTTGAATTTCGCGGGCAAAAGTGCCGTTTGAAATCGCTTCGCAAGCTTTTTGGTGGCTTCTGTAAGCCCATTTGTCTTGCTCTTCGCGAGTAATGCCAAATTCTTCGGCTACTTTGGCACCGTGCACTGCCATATGCACCGACGTGACAGGACATTCAAGACCATCAGCCAGCATCGCGTCTTTTAGAGGGGTGTGACCCATTCTTTGACCAAAACGTGCTGCGTTTGCGTCAACTATATAGGGAGCCTGACTCATCGATTCCATGCCACCTGCAAGGATAATGTCGCCGTCTCCAGCTCTGATACGAAGGTCGGCAAGGCTCACTGCACGCATTCCTGATGCGCAGACTTTATTGACTGTGGTTGACTCACAAGTGTTTGGAATGCCCGCTTTCAAGAGAGCCTGGCGCGATGGAATCTGCCCACAGCCTGCTTGAATGACCTGACCGATAATTACTTCGTCTATTTGATCGCCTTTGATATTGTGTTTTTCGATCAAGGCTTTCATCAAAGGAGCTGAAAGGTCAATGGCGCTTAATGTGGACAGTGTCCCGCCCAATTTGCCAAAAGGAGTTCTAAGACCATCTACCAGCACTACTTCAGTAACGTTTGCCATTTAAAAAGACCTCTTGAAATTGCATCCTTATAAGATCGTAGCGGCAAATTTCGGCAAAAACCCGATTGTTTCTCTTTTGTACATAATTGGGTATGACTAAAATTACGCCTTGAAAGCGCTTTTAAGAGTCAGGTTTTCAATAGAGCGAAAACACCCAAAAATAAGTCTGGATGAACGATTACGAAGATGAACAAATGGCAAGAGTGCCAGCTTCCAAGAGGGGCGTGGCATTTTTATGCGACGTTGTAATCATTTTTGTAGCAAGTATTCTCATCACCACTGTGATGCACATGATTGACCTGGTCGTGCCGCTTTTGACCCGTTATATCTCACAGGTGCTGGTCGCCTGTTTACTTCTTTTGATTCGTGACTATTTCAACTCTGGGCGCGGTTTTGGCAAGATGTTCATGGGGATTGAAGTGGTCGATTACGACACCTGGGAAAAGCCGAGCCTTTTGCAATCTATCAAGCGCAACATTTTTTTGTTTGCTCCTGTAATCGTGGCTGAACTGGTTCAGATAGTACTTTTCTTACTTCCAAAAGGTGTTTGGGGCAGCTGGATTACGATCACTTTGAGCGTACTTGGCGGCATTTATGTCTTCGTCATACTGCCTCTTGAATTTGTTGTTTACAACAAAAGTGAAGAAGGGCGACGATTGGGCGATATCTTTGCAAATACGATTGTAATTGAGTCCTGATCTGATAGAATCAGCTTTCCTTGCAAAGTAGAGATTTATGGCTGCTAAAACTGCTTATATCTGGGGTCCGATTTCCATGTTCAGCGCCCCGCTCTCGGCGTCTTTGTTGGACGCGGGATGGAATGTGCATGTGGCGTTCAAATCGTCACTCAATCTCATGAGCCTGTCACCACTTGATTTGAAGAGTACCGCACAGGTTGCTATCGACCAATGTTTACAAACATTGGTTCCAGATCGTGAAAGGCTCAGAAGTCTAGCTAGTAATCTAAAATTCGTCGCGCCAAATGAAATTGACACCGATACCAAATATGATGTCGTCATTTTTGCTGGCATCGCACCCAATTTTGACGAGCCTCGAGTACCGCGCGCTCCATGGGCTGCCAAAGAGCTCAAAGCTTTAATGGACAAAATTCGCGGCACCCAACTCATGGTAATAAGTTCCATTTTTGGTGGTGTTCAACCAACTGGATTTGTTCCTGAAGAAGTCGAATTTGCCCGTCGCAAACCAAAAACTTCTTGGGAAGGAGTTTGTCAGCAGTACGAAAACAAAGTCTTACAGTCGCTTGCTGGATGCGATTCTCCCTGGCACCTCATTCGTTTGCCATTTCTAACTAATTCTTTTGGAAAAGAATTGCACCATCATACAAGTGGCTTGGATCACTTGTTCAAAACATTGTGCGATCGCGCAGAGCAATTGAAGAATAATTTTCAGCCGGGCATTCCCAAGTTGAAACTCAATTTCGATCCTGACTGTGCTTTGAGCTTTTTGCCTATCGATAGCGCAGTCAGTTTCTTTATGCGTTACCTGGAAGACGGCAATCGTCCGCGCATTTTGAATCTGGTCTCGACCAATGCTCCTTTGAATCGAGAGTGGATTGGTCATCTTGGTAATGCGCTAGATGTAGACATTGTGAGCACCGAGAAAGATGATGAACTCAATTTGCCGTCTGTAATCAAACAGTCACTGCACGACAATTTTCAGATTGCTTCGCGCAATTTGTATGAGCTTGTTGGTCGTTATAATTTTCCGCCTGTAATAGCCGACGAAAACTATTTCAGACGTCTTATTACATTTAACAAAGATAATCTCTGGGTCGATAAACCAAAACTCGAACTGCCCAAAATCAGTATCATGCCTGAGACCAGTATTGCGCATGTCGATCCTGAAAAACAAATTGCTGATTATTTCGACAATCAAGTACCAGACAGTTTGAATACAGGCACCCAGCTTGATAAAGCTTTGAGCAAGGGATTGTCGATTGGTATTTTCATCAAGGAAACAAGTGAGCTTGGATGGATATTGAAAGTGGAAAACGGCGAACATGTCGTGAAACGTTTTTATCTGGAAGAAGAAAATCCCGCAATCAGTTTCAGATTTAAGCGCGATGCTTTCATGAAAATCATTCAGAATAAACTTTCGATGAATCAAGCTATTCTCACCAAGCAAGCTGATTTCCATGGACCAATGCTGCCATCTGTCAAAACTGCAGCACGTCTGGATCAGTTTTTCAGAGAAAATCCTTTAGTTTAAGTCTTGATAGGTGCTTTAGCAATTTCGTCTGAAGTCCAGGGCCTGGACGACAGACGAAATTTTTTATAAACAGAGCAAATTGATCTGAGATTTTAGCTAAGGCATCTGCGCCATGAAATGTACGGTCGCATAGTTGGGGCTGAAGTCCACGCGCGTTATCGATCCGGCAGGGATATTCACGCGCCAGAAATTATTCAAAGGCATGCCCAGAGCATGAGCGATAATGGCGCGAATAACGCCGGCATGACTTATGAGAGCAATTTTTTTGCCGGGGTGCGATTCGATCATTTTATCGAGTACCAGAACAGAGCGGTTGTATAAATCGCGAATCGATTCGCCTTGAGGGGGCTTATTTTCTATTGGGTCGGCTACCCAGTGAAAATATTCATCAGGCTTATTTTTTTTTACTTCAAGATAGCTAGAGCCTTCCCAGTCCCCTACGTCCCATTCGTTCAGGTCTGGTATCACTTCTATTTCTATATTGAGTCTATCGCTTACTATTTTTGCAGTTGATACTACTCGTTTGGCGCAACTCGAAAGTAAACATTCGAATTCTTGCTTAGCTAGCCAGTCTGCAATCTGGTGAGCCTGCTCGATTCCTCTTTCGGTTAATTCTACAGCTGGATCGTTATACAAACGTCCGTGTTCGACTGGTTCTGTATGACCGTGTCGAATCAAAAAGAATGACGTAATTACTTCTGGTGGATGTAATTCTTCACTCATAGTTTGGGCTTTGAAATCCCATAAGTTGCGCAGGTTTCCATCAGTTTTTCAATTTCTGATTTAGCGAGCGTTTTGGCACCACCAAGAGTGTGGGCGATATATAAAGTGTGAGCGTGATGTTCGATTGTTTCCAACTTGTAAAAAGCATCCCACAAATCTGGTCCGTAAGTCAGAGCACCGTGATGATCGAGTATGACTGAATCGTGTTCTTTCACTATTGGGGCGATGCTTTCTGATACTTCGTCTGTGCTTGGTGTTGCATATGGTGCTAGAGGAATTTTGCCAAGTGTCGTTACTACTTCAGGCAAAATATGTTGATTGAGATCAACGCCTGCCACACTAAATCCAACGGCATAAGTCGGATGGGCATGGACGCAAGCTTTAACGTCGCGTCTATTTTGATAAACAGTGAGATGCATCTTAAGTTCGGTGGATGGTCGTCTGCCCGATGAGTCTTTCGGGGCACCGGTCAAATCGACCAGTACTAAATCGTCTATCGTTAATTTACCTTTGCACACACCAGCCGGAGTTGTAAGGATGAGATTTTCTTCAAGTCGAATACTGAAGTTTCCCTCCATTCCACAAATATATCGGCGCTCGTAACAGAGTCGAGCGATATCTACAATTTCCGAACGGGCCTGTGTTTGCGAGTATTTTTGCATCGTCTTGACAAGTAGTGTTTTTCTGCCACTAAGGCAAAGATGAACAATCATATATAAAGTAAGTACAATGCGAAATTATATATATTGCACATCTTTTAGCTATTTATTTACCAACAATAGGCAATTTCGGCTTCTTGATTTGTCAAGTATGTAGTAGAATCCATGTTTTTGAATATTATAGATTTCGATTTCGAGTCCCTGTCCCAAGATTAAGAGGTATCCCCGGTATGCGTTGCGGCGAATGCAATCAGAGAAACTCTGTAGCAGCCGGCTCTTGCGCCTTTTGTGGGCAGAAATTCGAGAAGAAATCGCTGCCAATGAGTCTTAAAATATCAATTGCTGCAGCAGGACTTGGTCTTATCGTCGGTGTCTCAGCCATCGCATCGAGTTTGATGTCTTCATTTGGTCATAGCAATGTTCCTCTTAAAGCCATTGCCCAGCACATTTCAGCGGGTCCTAAAAGCCCTGAAGAGGCACAGTCGCTCAAGTTGCAGTTGGAAAGAGTTTTGAAAGAACAGCTTTTGAAGTGCGGCAGTTTGCCGTCTGGCGAACTTTTGACCAAGTTGCAGAGCCAACTGCCCAACGCTGTTTTTGAAGTTTTCGTTTTCGATTTGCCCAGGGGCATGAAACTTGTCGAAGTCGATTGTGTCTTGCAATCAACAGATTTTCTCATTAGCCAGGATACTAAAAAAGAACTGCGCGTAGACGAAGTTCGAGGGCTTGGAGTTTATGACGAAGGCCGCATCATCACCTCAGGTGATGGCACCACCAAGCTCATTTTGCTCGGACACAACAATGTCGAAATGAAACAACTGCCTACAGTAAAAGTGTTTGAGCAAAACGCTAAAGGCAAATTCTCTGATGTGACAGCTCAAATGGTTCCGCCCGTATCTGGACATGGTAACGCTAAATTCATTGGCAATTTGCCCGATATTAAAGTAGAAGGAAACCTGGTGGTATCAAGCCAGGATGAAAAACTGTTTGCTGGTACCTTGCCTGCCAAGGAAGTCAGCACCACTACTATTCTTAGACTGAAAGACGGCAAATACGTCAAAGAGCAAGACCTTGGCAGTAAAGAGTTTTCAGCACTGTATGCAGTGGCATCAGCACTGGTATCACCTGCCGCGCTTGAAACCTATAAAGGCTATTTGACTGGCGATGTAAAAGATTTTATTCAGGCAAAAGACTATCATGCAATCACCTTGCCCCCATCATTTTCGGTTGGAGCACTTGAGTCTGGTAAGAAAAAACGTCGTTCTGAAGGCGGTCACACCTATCTTTTAACCAGTATAAATGGCAATAAATTCGCAGTTACTCTAAGCGGTGGCCGCGGCGGCTATGTTGCTTCAAGCATTCGCACGGCTGATTCTGAAATGGCTAATGCTCTGCCTGAACCAAAGGCTGAGCAAAATTCTTCAGAGGCTCAAACTGTTGCTGTTACACAGCGCGAACCTGCGGTGGTTCAAACGCCAGTGGCAAGCCCCGCTCCTGTGGTTGTGGAAAAGCCAAAGAAAGAACCGAAAATAGAAAAGGTAACAAAAAACGAACGCAAGAAAGAGCGCGAAATAGTGTCAGAAGCGCCTTCGACCTCGCGTGAAAACGGTGTTGCGGTGCATAATGTCAGTATGCGCTCCGCTCCAAAACACGGACGCAGTATAGGTATAGTCCGTCGCGGTGACAATGTCAAAATCTTGAGCAAAGACGGAAGCTGGTATCGCGTTTCTGTAAATGGTCAAACAGGTTATGTTTGGGCTGGAATGATTAGAGCAAACAAAGGTGTCACAACTGTCAGCGAGCCTGAAAAACCCGTAAAAGTGGCTAAAGAGAAAGCCAAAGAGAAGAAAGAATCAAAGCCAGTTAAGGAAGTCAAAGTAGCCAAGGAAAGCAAAGAGAAAGAGTCAAAAGTTGCAAAATCCAAAGCTGAAACTAACAAATTGGTAATGGTTGCTAAAGAGAAAGAAAAAGCGTCCAAAACCAAGGCCACGCCCGCAAAATCGCAACCTGATCGCAAGACCAGTTATGTTGATAAGAGGCCAAAAACCAACACATCTGAAGAGCCGACATTTGTACCTTAATCGGGCTCGTGATATGCTAAATGGACCGGGACGTAGCGCAGCTTGGTAGCGCGGTTGCTTTGGGAGCAATAGGTCGCAGGTTCAAATCCTGTCGTCCCGAGATTTTAATTAATTGAATTTATTTGCCTCCAGACTTCAAAGCAATTGGAGTCTTTTACTCTTTGATATTGAATTTAGTGGCTAACTTTGAACCCACTTCGGGATTCGATTTTGATGAAGTGGCAAGGCTTTCATTGCGATAGATTGAACTTGATTGTATATTGATTAGAGGTGGATTTCTTGTTTAAGAGCTTTCGTTTTGTTGTTTGATTGTTGGTTGGAAAGATGGAACGACAAGAAGCAATTATTAATTCAGAGCTGCTTGTATGGGCTCGAGAGACGGTTGGTCTTTCACTGGTTGATGCGGCGAATAAGGCTAATATCAATGAAGACAGGCTCAAGGAATATGAAAGTGGAGTGAAGCGTCCTACTGTTAAACAGTTGGAAAAATTTGCCGACCTTTATAAGCGACCTTTAGCTGCGTTTTATTTGCCATCTCCTCCAGAACCAGAACCAGAGGCGCATTTCCCCGATTTCAGAAAGGGCCCAAATGTAAGGAAACTGGATAAATCACCTGCACTCTTAATTCAAATTCGCCAAGCCCGCTATTTGAGAGATGTGGCACTTGGTCTAGTGGAAGAGCTGGAGGAAGTGATTCCGAATCTGAATCTTTCCATTTCTATTAAAGATGATCCTGATGAAGTTTCGATTAAAATCAGGAACTTTTTGAACATAACTATCGATGCGCAAAAAAGATGGAAAGATGAATACCAAGCTTACAGGGCATGGAGAACGGCCTTGGAATCGCATTCCATTCTGACTTTTCAGATTAGCAAAGTTGACGTTTCGGAAATTCGTGGCTTTAGTTTAGCTTTATCCCCGCTTCCTGTCGTAGCTGTCAATTCTAAAGATTCAGTTCTAGGCAGAATCTTTTCCTTAATACATGAGTTTTGCCATGTATTGTTGAAGAAAGATGGAATTTGTGATTTTGGAAATTCGGAAAAAATTGAAGTTTTTTGCAACTCAGTTGCTGGTCGAACGATTGCACCCACAAGAGAATTGGAAGTCGAAATCAAAAACTTTGACGGTGAGCAAGTCGATCAATTTTCCAAATCTTTAGCTCGTAAATACTGGGTTTCTCAACACGTGATTTTGCGAAGATTGCATACACTAAATGTCATAACGGACAAAACATATAGTGAGTACGAACGAATTCTAAGTTCTAGAGCTAAGACAAAACAAAAAAATACACCGGTTCCTCAACACGTGCTCAGAATTGCGAATTTGGGCCGATTATTTCCTTCTCTCGTTTTCAGTTCTTATGACAATCAACTTATAAACAGTTCTGATGTGGCAGGTTATTTGTCTTTGAAGACTGCGTTCCATGATAAGGCTAGGCAGATATTAGAGAATAAATCCAGTGAGGATGCTGTTGAAATATAGTTTCGATACTAGCGCCTTCATTGAAGGCAGGAAGATCTATCCGATAGATATTTTTCCGGGTTTGTGGGAAAACCTAGCGGATATGATTAATAAAGGTGGTATTAAAGCAATATCTCAAGTAAGGACCGAGCTTTCCAAAAAGGATACCGATATTTCGAAATGGTGCTTGAGTTTTCCAGACTTATTTGTGCCACTGGATGTGCAAATTCAGACTGAGGTTAGGTTGATTATGAGCAAGTATCCAACTTTAGTGAATGTTGCAAGTAGTAAATCCGGAGCTGATCCATTTGTAATTGCTCTTGCAAAAGCTAAAAATTGTGCCGTCGTAACCTATGAGAAAAATGGATCACCTGGAAGCCCAAAAATTCCATTTGTGTGTAATTCTGAGTCGGTTCCTGTTATGACTCTTGTTACATTAATGCAAAAAGAACAGTGGACATTTTAAAAATAGCGCGGTGCTTTGGGAGCAATAGGTCGCAGGTTCAAATCCTGTAGACTCGAGATTAATTACTAGCTTTGTGTTCTTTTAAAATAGTCTGGGCTTCATTAACGCCTGGAACCCAGCGCATGCGCAGGCATCCTTTTTTAGAAAGTAAGAAAATGTCTCCAAAGCTCTCTTTGTTTGCGCGTGCCCAAACTTTAAATGGCATGTCAAATTTTATGCTTTGAATTGACACAAGCCATTCTCCCACAACATAGAGAGCATTTCCCTGGTCGCGAAATTGAGGCAAAGGACAGCGCAATTCTTTGTACCACTGCCAAAACCAACCCGTTGCTAGCAAAACGAAACCACCCAGGTTAAAGGCGTCATAGTGCTTGGTTAGCGAAGAAAGCCAATCGTAGACTATGTATATAAAAATCAAATGCATCGGAAGCGTGTACAAAAGCCAGTATGTGAAAGTATCTGTTTCTACTCTAAACTGGTTGCGACTTTGATTTGAATATCCAGCACTTTGACCGTCTTGCAGCGAAAAACGTCCTTTTAGTTTTACTGCCATTACTCGTTTGTCTGTAATGGCGTACATTGTGCGTGTGGCTTGAGCCGGTATCGAGATGATTTCAAGCACGCCAAAGACTGCCACCACTACAAGTAGCATAATTATCACAGTCCACACTCTGCTACTGTCAATGGTGGCATCATTTATAACGCCTACGGCAAAAACAAACAGACCACATAGCCACAATAGTGGAGACGGTAAGAGACTCCATGCTATTTCATCTGACAATGGTTTTTTGTGCCAGAGTAACTGTTCGCCAGTTTCCATTTCGCTTCTGACTGCGGTCAAAAGCATTTCGTCTACTTCGCTGTCTTTTTCTTCGTCCATATATTTCTATATTAGCAACAACGCATAGGAGGGTCACCATCGGCTCCGCCGAGATTAGTCTGTTCAGTGTGAACGTGCTTTTGAGGTTTGAACCAGGCTATAACAGCTGATACCACAATGATCAAAATCAAAATCATAAATGTGCCATCAAGCACTGCATCAAGATAGTCGTTGAACATCAAAATGGGCATCTTCGCAAGCTCTTCGGGCGTTCCTGCACCTTTGTTCAACTTATCTTGTAGGCTTTGTGCGTGGGCTAGAAATCCAAGTTTTGGCGAAGGGCTGAATATTTTTAGCAAGCCTGCGCTTACAGTGACGGTCAATAGCCAGGCTAGGGGAACCAGAGTTATGAATGAGTATTTGCGTTTGCCCATCTTTATAATGATAGTGGTGCCTACACAAAGTGCAATTACCGCAAGTAACTGGTTTGATATACCAAAGAGTGGCCACAAACTATTGATACCACCAAGAGGGTCTATGACGCCTTGGTATAGAAAATATCCCCACCCAGCTACCACCATGCCAGAGCTTAGAAGAATGGCTGGATACCAGTTTGTGCGACCAAGTGGTTTGTAAATAAGTCCAAGAAAATCTTGCAAGATAAATCTACCAACTCGTGTTCCAGCATCTAAGCAAGTAAGAATAAATAACGCTTCGAACATGATGGCAAAGTGATACCAAAACGCAATTGTTGCTTCCATTCCAGGCAGCGCTTTTAGACAATTAGCAAAAATGTGTGCCATGCCTACTGCAAGTGTTGGTGCGCCTCCTGTGCGAGCCCACAAACTTGCTTCGCCCACTTCTTTGGCAAGTATTTCCATCTCGCCCGTGGAGACTGCATAGCCCCATCCAGAAATACAGGCGGCTGCTGCATTTGGATCTGCACCAACAACACCAGGCGGGCTATTGATTGCAAAATATGTTCCAGGCTCGAGCACGCATGCGGCAACCATCGCCATGATTGCAACCAGTGCTTCGCAAAGCATTGCGCCGTAGCCAATAGGCAGCGCTTGTCTTTCTTTGGCTATCATTTTGGGTGTGGTGCCACTAGATATCAAACTATGGAATCCTGACACCGCACCGCATGCAATCGTAATGAAACAAAAGGGAAAGATGGACCCTGCAAAAATGGGACCATCTTTTGCAACGAATGCCGAAAGTGGTGGCATTTTCATGTCTGGGTGTAAGAAAACAATTCCAAGTACAAGTAGAGCGATAGTGCCGATTTTTAAAAAGGCAGACAGATAATCGCGTGGTGCAAGCAATAACCAAACTGGAAGAACCGATGCTACAAATCCGTAAATCATTATAGATATAGCCAGTTGCGGACCGGTTAGAGTAAATGCCGCTGCCAAAGCTGGATTTTCAGCTACCCACTGACCGGCGACTACTGCAAACAAAGTAAGTGCAACACCAATTATGGAGCCTTCCATAATCTTCTCGGGGCGCCACAATTTCATATAAACGCCGACGAATAGAGCAATAGGAACAGTCATAAGCAGGGTAAAAGTTCCCCATGGACTGTCTTTTAACGCGTTGACAATAACCACGGCTAATACCGCAATCAAAATCATCATAATGAGCAAAATAGCTATTAATGCAACAATACCTGCAAGTGGTCCTATTTCTTCTTTGGCCATTTGTCCGACCGATTTTCCATCGCGTCGCATCGAGCAGCAAAGCACCACAAAGTCTTGTACGGCGCCAGCAATCATTACTCCTACGATGAGCCAGATAGTGCCAGGTAGATAGCCAAATTGCGCAGCAAGAATGGGTCCTACAAGTGGACCTGCACCAGCTATAGCGGCAAAGTGATGACCAAAAAGAACTAAGCCATGAGTTGGAACATAATCTTTGCCATCGTTTATTTTGACAGCTGGTGTCTGACTTCTGTCGTCGAGAGCAAACACTTTGTCCGCAATGAATTTTCCGTAAAAGCGATATGCAACGCTAAAAAAGCAAAGAGCAGCTATTACCATCCAAATGGAATTTACATGCTCGCCGTGGAAAACTGCAAGGGTCGCTAAGGCGAAAGCTCCAAGAATCGCTATCAGAGCCCAAATAATGATTTCAGTTATTTTCAAATCAGAAGTCCCGCAAGTGTCGCCGATAAGTAGCTTGCCATCGTTCCGCAAATCAATGCTTTGATACCAAGCTTTGCTAAATCTTCTCTACGCGAAGGTGCAATTTCGCCAATGCCACCAATTTGCATAGCGACCGAACTGAAATTGGCAAATCCACACAAAGCAAATGTGCAGATTGTTTCAGCTTTAGCACCCATTGTTTCTGCCACTTTTCCTGCCAGAATTTGTGACATGTCCATATAAGCGACAAATTCGTTAATCACTAATTTTTCTGCCATCAGTCTGCCAACCACATGTGCGTCGCTCCATGGAACACCTAACATGAATGCGATGGGAGCTGCGATAATTCCAAATAAATGGTTGAGTTTTAAATTTGCAAGCGGTAATCCAAGCGAGTCACCGTTTAAACCAACTTTGGCTAAGAACTGACCAACAGAGCCAACTATAATGTCGCCAAGAGCAATTAAGGCAATAAAAGCAATTAGCATCGCACAAACATTAAGACCGATTCTAAGTCCGTCAGAGGCACCATGGGCAGCGGCATCGATTATGTTTGCATTTTCGCGTTTTACTTCGATTTTGACTGAGCCTTTTGTTTGCGATTCTTGAGTTTCAGGCCATACAATTTTAGAAATGACCAGTGCACCAGGTGCAGCCATGATACTTGCAGTCAATAAATATGATGCTTTGATGCCAATTCCAATGTAGACCGCCATCACGCCACCCGATACGCATGCCATCGAGCCTGCCATCGATGCTAGAAGTTCAGACATAGTCATAGACGGTACATAAGGTTTAATCAGTAGCTGAGCTTCTACTTGACCGACAAATACGCTTGCAGCGTTCGACAATGCCTCAGAGCCGCTAGCGCCCATTACGAATGCGACAAACCGAGCAACCAGTTGAACAACGCGTTGCATGATACCTAAATAGTACGAAATAGTAACAAGACTGGACACGAAAATAATTGTTGGTATCACTCTAAAAGCAAAAAGAAATGCTGACCCTTCGCCAAAGACCCGCACCAGAGTCTCGTGCGTAGCAAGAGGTCCAAATACGAATTTGGCACCAGCATCGGAGCATTCAAGAAGGCTTGTAATACCGTCGCCTAAAGATTTAAACAATTGTTGGCCGAAAGGCACTTTCAAAACGAATATCGCTAAAACCAGTTGTAATGCTAATCCAGAGAGAATCAAGCGCCAGTTGATAGCCTTGCGATTGTTAGACATCAGATAAGCGGTACCAAGAATGAGGAAAAATCCTAGAAAACCAATGAGCTTGGATCCGATGCTTTCTGACATTAGTTGTCTA
Organism: uncultured Candidatus Obscuribacterales bacterium; assembly: GCA_964572515.1. Classification (GTDB taxonomy): domain Bacteria; phylum Cyanobacteriota; class Vampirovibrionia; order Obscuribacterales; family Obscuribacteraceae; genus Aved-18. The sequence continues at coordinate 1,026,039 of CAZNEW010000001.1, forward strand.
ATAACTCCTGGTTGTGCGAAGATGCTGAGTCTTCTTTTCTAGCTTCTGTTTTAACTTCGGTGACGCCACTAGCATTGCCACCACCCGTTGGATACAAAAGAGGATCTACCGGGTGCGACTTTTCGGGTGCCGGTGCTGTTGGAATCGATGCTGCTGTGTTCTGGTTCGAAGTATCATCGACTAATGGATCTTTTTCGACGTTATTGTTTACGCCTTTGTTGGGTGCAAGTTCTGGAGCGGTAGGAGGGGCAGCGTTAGCATCGCTTGTTGTTTGTCCGCCACCTGGAGAGGCTGTAGTGGCTAATTGTTCGCCATTACTTGGAGTTGGATTGATAAATGCTCCAGCTACGTGTGGTCTGAGTTTGTAATATTCTTCTGTGTATTCTTTCCAGGCTGGTGCCATGATAACTCCACCAGTTACGTTTTTGCCAGATATTGGTTTGTTCTCGTCGTTACCGGCCCAGAGCACTGTGACAAGGTCTGGAGTGAATCCGCAAAACCAGGTATCGCGACCTTCGTCTGCAGTTCCTGTTTTACCTGCAACTGGTCGGTCTGGCAATCTGGCAGCGGTTCCAGTTCCTTTATTTACTACGTCTTGCAAAATGCTGACAAGACGCGCAACCGGCTCTACATCGAAGACTCGGTCAACTTTTGATTCAAATACCTCAATAATTTGTCCGCGACTGTTTTCGATTTTGCGCAAGACTTGAGGAGTTATTTGAACTCCTGCTCGTGCAAAAGTGGCGTAGGCACCAGCCAAATCGAGAGGTGAAACTGCTGAACTTCCTAGTGCAAGAGATAAATTGGGGTCAAGTTTTGTGGTAATGCCAGCAAGTCTTGCAGTCTCGATGATACTATCCATCGAGCCTATTTGCTGTGCAACTTTTACAGATGGGATATTGCGCGACATCATTAAGGCTTTGCGCGCTGTAATTTTGCCCATGAATTTATGGTCAAAGTTTTGCGGCTTGTAGTCAGGCAATCCCCAGCGTTGCTTAACTATAAGAGGTGTGTCTTCGATTATAGAATCGGGGTTCAAAATACCGCGTCTAAAAGCAGTTAGATAAACAAAGGGTTTGAACGAAGAGCCGGCAGTGTGAGGGTGAGTAGCCCTATTGAATTGATGCGTCCAGAAGTTGCCAACTCCACCAACAAGCGAAATTACAGATCCGTCTTGCACCAGAACCGATACCAGCGCTGCTTGCTCCACACCTTTAGGAGCTTTTTTAATGCGCTCTTCCAAAATGCGCTCAGCTAATTCTTGCGCTGCTGGATCCAGGTTTGTATAAATGCGCAAACCTTGTCTTCTAAGCTCGGCCTGGCTGAAGCGGTCGCGCAAAAGTTCGAGCACATAACTTATGTAATAAGGATACTTTTGAAGTGGGTTGCGCCCCTTCTTGAAAGTTAGTTTGGTCTTTTTGGCTTCTTCAGCCTGATTCTCGGTGATGTATCCGTACTCGACCATTTTATTTAAAATTTCGTTTTGACGGTCGAAAGCGCGTTTTCTATTTGCCACCACCCCTAGTTCTGATGGGGCTTTCACCAGTCCTGCAATGAAAGCTGCTTCGGGCAAAGTCAATTCAGCTGCACGTTTGTCAAAATAACGTTTGGCTGCACGCTCGATACCATATGCGTTATTGCCAAAATAAATCTGGTTGAGATACATTTCTAAAATGCGTTCTTTTGAATACTGACTTTCGAGCCTGAATGCAAGATACGCTTCTTTTAGTTTTCGTTCGTAAGTACGACCAGACTGAGTGAAGAACAAATTCTTCACCAACTGTTGAGTAATTGTCGAACCACCTTCTACAACTTGTCCAGCTTGCAAGTTGTTGCGCATGGCGCGCATTATGCTTAAAAAGTTGATTCCTTTGTGCTCGAAAAAGTGGTGGTCTTCGGCTGCAAGCATCGCCTGCTGCATCTGAGTAGAAACTTGATTGAGCGGAATTACGCTCCTGTCTTCATCACCTTCGACAGTGGCAACAAGGTGATCGAAACGATCATATATCTGAATAGCCTCAATCGGCTCGTAACGCTCGAGCATGGTGATGTCAGGCAAATCTTGCATCTGAGTCCAGAGCGACGCGCCTAAATATCCGCCGCCCAATGCTATCCCAATGACTACAACCCAGAATGTTCCCTTGAGAAAAGAACCCAGGGGAGATTTCTGTTTTCTGGCTTGTGACCGGCGTTTCGCCACGTTTTTTACTTGCTTGAAAGGTAGGATAAATGCGCTCTTGTCATTATAACTCTTCGAAGCAAAAAACTGCCCCAATGGGCTTATTAGCCGCCTTCTTTGAGCGAAGTTTTAACCGGCTCCTAATAATTGCTCATGTCGTCATTGTACATATTGACATTCCCGACATAGAGCCTGGTCGTGCCATTTGGGCTCTTTATCGGTTTGCCATTCGAGCCTGCGCCCCAAACGACAAACAAGTCTTGACTGTTGCTAATTGCTGTAATGGTGCCCGGAGTGGCTTGCCATTCAAGCGGTGCTTCGGTTTGCCAATCTTTGACCATTTGGGCCGAAAGCGAAGGGTTAAACTGGACTTTGATACGTAAATCCGTAGATGTACCAAGCTGAGTGTCGGGCATGACATTGTCTGGCGAACCAGCAGCGCCCGTTTGTGACCCCGGTATGAAATCGTCCTTAGTAGGGTCGTCATAATGATAAGTCGAATCGGTGCTGAAAAATTGCGATTCCTGCAACTGGTTGGGCGTATAGGGATTATTGGGCACTAATTCATTTAGCTGCTTTACAACATAATCTGTCTGGTCGCCTGGCTCTGGCCAGCGTTTGTTTTGAATGCAATACTGGCTCATATAATTTGCAACCTGCTGCATCTGTTGATAAAGCATGAAGTCATATTGCTGGCTGGCTAATTTTTTTTCGGCTTGCTGGACTGTTTTCTGGACCGCTTTTTCTGCTGCCGCTTCGCTTGCCGAATCGCTATCATCGGCAAAGGCTTTGCCTTGGGCGCAAAACAAAAGTGTAAGTAAAAATAGAATTCTCAGTCTCATGCTTTCAATATAGCCGACATTCTGACAAAGCAATGCCGTTAAGCGGATAATTTTGCCTCTATAATTGCAATCATGATCTGGCAAAAAAATATTTTTTCAGTCTTTCTTGCTTTCGGATTGGTATTTTCGTTGTCATCCTGCTTCGCGAAAAGGCCTGTCGATGGAAAATATCCCGACTCAGATACTCAATATGTTTCGTGGGGAGTAGATGAGTACGAGCTTTTTGGTCTGACCAAAGAAGAACTGGACTCAAGATACAAAGACCAGATGAGGTTTGCTCCAAACTACTCTAAAGCCATTATGAGTGATGCCAAAAATGAGTGTAAAACCTTTGTTGGTCCGACTTTCAGATTGAATTACGACAATGAAGGTAAAGTGGTGTCGGTCCAGCGTTGTTTTGAGGCGTGTGGACAGGATTTTGTAGGTCCTCAATTGAATTCAAAGAAAGAAGCGCTTGAATACGCTATTAAGGGGCTTACTGGAACAAAAAATGAAAAGGATCAAAAAAAGCTTGCTGCTGCCAAGGATGAGTTAAGTAAGCTCAAATGACCAGTATTCTCTTTTGCTATTCCAATACAGGGGGTGGACACAAGTCCGCTACCAAAGCCATTGTAGCTGCAATTGGTGAAATCTGGAACGAAAGGACAAACTCAGCGCCACCAAATATAGTTCTGGAAGACATTATTGAAAATAGCAATAAGCTAAATGACTTTTTTGTCTTCTTCTATAATTTTCTTTTGCGCTACAAACAAGACTGGGTCAAGTATTACTACAATTTTATTGAATGGTCGAAACCAAATAGTTCTGATTTTGGCTATGCATTATGCTCCGGTTATATCAAAAAAGTGTTGCGCGAAACCAAGCCCGATGTCATAGTTTCGGTTCATCCAATGGTCAATCATTACATTGCAAGATGTTTGAAAGAAATGAAAATGACCAATACAAAACTTCTTGTGGTCGTCACTGACCCTAACGGAAAATTCTGGACTGGCTGGGCGTGTCAGGATGCAGATTTAACTATCGCACCAAATGATCTGGCAAAGCAAAGACTGATCAATCTTGGTTTGCCAGAAAACAAAATAAAAGTAATCGGCATGCCTGTCGAGCCGGTTTACACTCGTCCATCGAGCAAAAGCAGGCAGGCTTGGCTTTCAGAAGTGGGCTTACAATCGACTATGCTAACAGTTTGTCTCACAGGAGGCTCTGCGGGTGGTGGCAAAATAATTGATATCTATCGCTCGCTCAAAAAATGCACTAAAAAGATTCAGGTTGTGGTTTTGTGCGGCAAGAACCAAAAATTGCTTGATCAAATGCAAGATGAGCGTAAGACATCGCCGCACCCAACAGCTGTTTTGCTTTATGCCGATTCGATGTCTGATGTTATGAATGGTTGCGACCTGCTAATAACCAAATGTGGCGGCTTGACCACTTTTGAAGCCATTGCTCGTCGAATTCCAATGGCAATCGATATGATCACAGAACCCATGCCTCAGGAAGAAGATACTGCTCGAATGCTCATAGAAACTGGGCTAGCTCAACCGGTGCAGAAACCAGATGACATCATTGCCATCGTGGATGCCATGGAATTCAACTTGAATGCAAGCTATAAGCCTCTTCCCACAGCGCACAATCTTGATAGAACCAATGCTGTTTTTGAAATAGCAGACGAGATTATTTCTGCTAGATGAAAGAAAGCAAAAGTTAAATTAGTTATTTTCTTATATAATCCAAGCCGTAACCCCGATACTTATTTACATCATGGCAGAAACCTACGACATTGGACTTTTAACTTGCAGCAAGTTTCCCGAACTTCAAAGCGATTTTCATTTCTTGAAGACCGAACTTGAAGCGCAGGGTCTCAAGGTACGTCCGGTTGTTTGGAATCAAATTGAAGTTGATTGGTCAAATTTCAAGAATTTATTGTTTTGCTCGGTCTGGGATTATTGCAATAACTATTCGCTCTTTCACAAATGGCTTGATGCGCGCGAAGCACAGTGCAATCTGATTAACTCTTCCAATATAATTCGCTGGAATCTGAATAAGTCTTATTTGCAGCACTTTGAAAAAAACTCAATTCCTGTTATTCCAACTAAATGGATTTACGAGCAAAATCAAATTACTTACTTGAATCTCGACTGGCAGGACGTCATAGTCAAACCTGCAGTGGGAGCCGGAAGCGCTGGAATGAAAAAGTTCGAGTCGCTCAGGCAGACCGACAAAATGAAGAGCCATATCAATTTTCTGTTAGAAGACAGCATCGTGATGATTCAGCCTTATCTTGAAAGTGCTGACAAGCTTGGCGAAATAGCTCTCGTTTATTTCGATGGGGAATTATCGCATGCTGTTCACCGACCGCTTGGTGGTCACAAAGGCACTCCCGATGAGGAAGTTAGCACAGCAACGCACGTTGAACCAACTGAAGACCAGCTTGAAATTGGACGCAAGATTCTTCAATGCTTGCCATTTAAACCAACCTATATCAGAGTCGATTTGCTCAAAGACGAAAACAATAAAGATGTCTTGCTTGAAGTTGAGATGATCGAGCCAAATTTGTTTTTGATGTCACAAAAAACAGCAGCTAACTACGCCAATGCGCTTAAAGCTAAAGTGGTTTAGTTGACCCAGTGCTCATTAAAAAACTGTTGAAATATTGTTCCAGTTCGCTCATCGATGTCTGACTAAAGCTATGATCAACGCCTTTCAATAAGTGTTCTTCATATGGACAGTTAACTCGCTTAAGAACTTTGAGCGTGGCTTGTGCTTTTGTTAGAGTAACAGTCTTGTCGGCGGTGCCCTGTAGTATTAAAACTGGTGGCATTGACCTGATTTGATCTGTAGGCAATACAAAACAGCCTGCCATTACAATTACTGATTTGATGTCGGATCGATTTGCTGCAGTATGCAACGATAATTGCGCACCGAGGCTGTGTCCTAGCTGAAGCTTTCAATTATGCTTAGAGTTCATTTTCTTTAAATCGGATTCTAACTTTTCGGTCCAATAAATCGTACTTCCGAATTCACAATTTAGATAAAGGGGTCTTCGGTCTTCGATTTTGGCACTTTTGATAAAGAGGATAAATTCCTTTCCATTAAATAGTCGTATTTGGTCAATAGGAGTTGGCAACAACTGTGGCAGAGAATAGTTTCCCTGAAGTATTTTAGTTTGCTCAAGCAATTTTTTGAATTGGTCAGAAGCTTTTATTATTTTGGTAACTTCAAAACACGGCTCGCGCAAAGGTATGCTGTTACCCATTGGATCATTGAAATTCTTTCTCGTGGATTCTGCTATAACAACTATAGGGCAGTTTAATAGTTCCCTTTTGTAGGCTTTGGGATCAAGGGGCTCATCTAAGAGTCTCACAGTATATGGTTGAGAAGAATCGTTATTCTTTTTGCGAAAAAATGTTAGATCAACTTTTTCTACCTCAGGACTGTAAAAAGCAGAATCTGGTTTTAACCGTTTTAGGATTGAAAGCAAGTGCTTAAGTGTGGATTCGCGCATAAGAATTTTTTTGCTCAGTAGAGAGCGTTCGGATAGGATGAGTCGCAATTCATGTTGTGTGATTGGATAATCAATCTTGTTGTAAGAAAGGTATTTTCCGCATTCACCTAATTGAAGTGCATACAATGCTAAATTTTCAGCTTCAATTGTATTTTTATTTTCAAGCTGTTTCTTTGCTTCTTCTACTATTAAGTCAGTCGCATCAAGCTGAGATTTTTCTAGCTGCAAAAGACCTTCCTCAGTTATTTCTTTTGTTGGATAATCGATGTAGACGTAGGTCTCAATCATCTTCGCAAGAAAGTATCTATCTTTTTGCATCGTGGAGTCGTAAAGTCTCAGCAATTCTTGAATCACGTCGAGATCCAATTCTCTTGATTTGTTGGCGAATTCAGGAATTTTGTTCAGTAAATCCTCTTCTTTCTTGCTGGTCGGAACTAAATTAGACAATAGTTTGCAAAGATCTCGTATTTCGGTAGGACAAACTTGACCGAAGACCATCTTTTGACGTATATCCAAATGTATCTGTTGTTTAAACAAAGACGTTGCTGACTTTCGCTTTGAACTAACTGCCGCTTCTTCGTTAGCTATCGTTGGTTTCGAGTTCAATTCAGAATAAAAGAGAATACTGATAATACCTGCCACCACGCGTGCTAGCAAGAAGACGGTGTTTCTGACTGGACGAAGAATCCTGGGACATTCGTCGGTAGTTATGGTCCCATCTGATCGCAAGTAGAATTTGACACAATGAGATGTTTTCGATCTCTTTTGAAGATATTCGTTTGCTTCTTTCTTGCTCAAGTCCGAAATATTGAACACAGTTTTGGAGCATTGCATGCAGAAACGCTCTCGATCGTCTCCGTCCATCGAGTTCCAATCGATTGGGCACGAGAATGAAAGAATTAGATTGTCGATTGGTTCGGATGCTTCAGCGGTCATAGCTCATTCTTCGTTCGCTCATTTTTCCTCGAGTAGATAGGCCAATAGTTCAGGATAGTCAGGATCGTCTTTGTTGAGCAAGCTTAGTTGTGCCTGTAGCTTCTCTCGAACATCAGAACGCTTTATATACTCATGACCAAGTCTGCCCGCTTTCCGTCTACATTCTAGAAGATGGGGAGCGCTGTCAATATCGACTTCACCGCAAATCGCCTGGTGAGTAATAATGCAAAGAGAATTAGCCTGAGAAAGATTAAGCTGCCTTGAAGTCATCTGTTTGACCAGAGCCAAGGTCAGTTCGGGTTTGTGGTTTACTTTGGCATGTATATAACTGTCGTAGCTGTCTATTTCTGAATCAAATTCAGTTTCTTTTTCTACGTTTAGATATTTAATAGCTGAATCAATCGCCTGATCAACCGTTTTCGGATTTAGGAGGTCGGCTAGAAGCTTTTGCTCGAACCGGTATGTTTTATGTGGAAGTCGGATTTGTCGGTGCATGGCTGTATCCTCAAGGTGATAGTTGTCGCTCATCAACTTTTAGATAGAATTTCAGTATAAGCAATTAATTCAAATTTTGCTTGCCCTAATAAAAGTCGTGCGAGGGCATGACTAGTCCTTGTGATATGACTGTGACTTTGTTTGCTATGACGTTTAAGACTGTCTTCTCTAACTGGAGTTTGCCCTGGACTAAAAGGAAGCTTGCGGTCATTATTTCTACGCGGCTCTTTTTGAAAACGCTTGGTTTGACAATGATATTTGCCATACCCGATTCGTCTTCTATTGTGATGAAGACAAATCCTTTGGCTGTGGATGGTTTCTGACGGCAAATGACAGCGCCTGCAACTTTAATGATTGTGTCTGGCTCGGCTTCCAGCAGTTGTTTGCACGAAAGAATTCCTTTTCTGTTTGCCCAGTCGCGACAGAAAACCATTGGATGATTGCCTGTTGTGAGATTCAATGTTTTGTAGTCTGCCACCATTTTTTCGAAGCCTGTCATTGGTATCATATTGTCAGTTGGACGCTTTATAAAAGAATTGGTGTTTTTTTCTTTGAGCAGAGCTAGCACCGTCCATAGTGCTTGCCTGCGGTCTATACTTTCTGATTTTGGAAGGAAGCTGTCGAAGGTGCCTGCCTCGGCAAGTATGCGCAAAGCCTTTGGGGGCAAGCCGCTGCGTTGCACCACGTCTTCGATTGATTTAAATGGACCGCCAGTTTCCCAGGCAAATTCAAGTGCATTTTGAGCACGTGATCCAAGACCTTGCACATAGCGTAAACCTATTTGCAGAGTCAAATCATCGTCGAGTGTACAATCCCAAACGCTTTTACTTAAATCTGGTGAAAGTACTCTGACGCCATGACGTTTTGCGTCGCGCATCAAAACGTCGGGACTGTAGAATCCCATTGGCTGCGCATTCATGATGGCGCAGAAAAAGGCTGCCGGGTAATATCGCTTCAAAAAAGCAGACGCATAAGTAATCAAAGCAAATGATGCTGCGTGACTTTCAGGAAAGCCATAATGCGCAAATGCCTGAAGTTGAAATGTTATGGTTTCAATTGCTTCTTCTGAGAAGCCATTTTTGCGCATGCCATTTGCCAGTTTTTCACAAAGCATTGCCATCTTGGAAAGTGAGCGCTTGTGGCTCATTACTATGCGCAGCCAGTCAGCCTCTTTGGGCGTGAGTCCTGCCGCCACTATGGCAAGTCGCATACCTTGCTCTTGAAATAATGGTACACCCAGTGTTCGTTTTAAAATGGGCTCGACTATTGGATGAACATAAGACACTTCTTCCAAACCGTTTCGTCGTCTTACATATGGATGAACGATATTTCCTTGAATAGGACCGGGGCGAACAATCGCGACTGATACCACGATATCGTAAAAACAAGATGGTTTGAGCTTGGGCAAAATACTCATTTGCGCGCGCGATTCTACCTGGAAGAGCCCGACGGTGTCTGCTTTTGCCAGCATTTGATAAATGTTCTGGTCGTGCATATCGAGTTTGCCCAGATCTATTTCTTTGTCATAATGATTTCGAATTAGCTTAATTGCATTTTGAATCATGGTGAGCATGCCCAAACCAAGGAAATCTATTTTGATCATGCCAATGAGGTTGGTATCATCTTTGTCCCATTGGATAACCGTGCGATTATCCATTTGTGCTGGCTCGACAGGCACGATACTACCTATAGGGTCTTGGGTCAGAACAAACCCACCCACGTGAATAGAGCGATGACGCGGCAGGTTATTCAATCCTTCCATTATTTTTATGAGTAGGCGTGAGCGTCTATCTTTTGGATCAAGACCCGATTCTTGCAATCCGCCGTTAGCAAGCGCATGTGCAGCGTCTTTTGCCTCACCAAAATGTGCGCGTTTAGCAAGTGTGTCTATTTTTTCTTGAGAAAAACCAAGTACGCGTGCAGCGTCGCGCAGTGCCGATTTGCCTCTGTAGCAGTTTACGTTGCAGACCATGGCAGCGTGTGTGTGACCGTATTTGGTATAGATATATTGAAGCACGCGCTCGCGCTCTTGATGAGCTATGTCCAGGTCTATGTCTGGCGGTTCGTCGCGTTCTTCGGACAAAAAACGCTCGAATAAAAGGTCCATTTTTATAGGATCGACTGCTGTTATTTTCAAGCAATAACACACCACAGAATTCGCTGCAGAACCTCGTCCTTGCACAGTAATACCCTGTGCGGCAGCATAGTCTATGACGTCTTTCATGATTAGAAAAAATGAGGCTACATCGAGCTTGGCTATCAGTTCAAGCTCGTGTTTGATCTGGTTCTTGTGTTGGGTCGTAATTTCTGTATATCTATCTTTCGCTCCTAGCCAGACCAAATCTTCTAGTGTTTTGTTGTTGTGTGCGCTTCCTGCGTTGAAAAAAGGAAACTTCTTGAGCATTGGTTTTATATCGTCTAATTTAAACGTACAGCGCTCGGTTATTACCTGCGTGTTACGGATGCCCTCTAGATTTTCGCGCCAGTAGTAAGCCATTTCTTCTGGCGATTTCATATACCAGTTGCCGTTTGGGCGCAGCTTTCTACCTGCTTGTGCAAGTGTTGTCTGGTGGCGAACGCAGGTCAAAACGTCGTGAATTATTCTTTGCTCTGGGTGAACGTAATGAACGTTGTTTGTCACCACCCATGGTATCCATAATTTTTTAGACATTTCAAGCATTTCACGACAGAGTTTTTCTTCCTGTCTCAATTGATGCGACCAGAGTTCAAGAAAGAAATCTTCGCCAAAGATCTCGCGCAGCTGTCCAGCATATTTGTAGGCTGCGACTTTGTCTTCACAAGCAAGAGATGCTGGGATAATTCCTTTGGGGCAGCCAGACAATGCGATAAGTCCCGCTTTGTGCTCGGCTAATTGCTCATATGAAATTCTTGGCTCGCCTCGCTCATTTTGGGCACGTGCCAGGCTTATTAGGCTGCATATGTTCTTGTAGCCGCTCAAATCTTTGGCTAGAAGTATCAGGTGCGAATCGTCGTAAAAAGTGACTTCGTTGCCATAAATGGTATGAAAGTCAAGTTCTTTGCCTTCCTGATAGAAGCGCACAGCCCCGCCCATGTCGTTGTGGTCGGTCAGAGCAAGAGCGCTCAAGCCAAGTTCTTTTGCGCGCGCAACGAGGTCTTCGGGATTAGAGGCGCCGTTTAATAATGAAAAAGAAGAATGACAATGTAATTCGCTGTATTTAATCAAAGAAATATTCTATAAACCATTTATTGTTGCGATGATTGTGCACCAGTAGAAACATGCTTTGAGAGCTTGCTGCCACGTAGTAAGATTTGCCGATATTTTCTTCCCACCATTTGCCGGAAAGATAATCGGGCGAGCTCAGGCTCTGGATTTTGTGCCATTGTTGTTGATAGTAAACAGCCTGGGGGCGAGGAATTTCGGTCGGAATGTCGGTGCTTGTGCTTGCATCGAGTTTTACCATGACTGGTGCGGCGTTAGGGTTTTTGCGCATAACAAGCCCTGCACCATTTTTAGTGAATTGTTTTAAGTATGTTTTGTCTGGAGTTAACAGATTGCTCGATGCTTGCTTTTGCAGCACAGGCATCCAAGCGCCTGCCTGGTCGGGGAAATATTGATCGTTTGAAATTGGCTTGACGACAGTATTTTCGCCCAGGCGTGAAATCACTTTTTGCAATAGCAATAAAAGATCATTTGAGATTATTTCATCATCGTCGTCGCTGTCATAAGGTAGAACATGTTCTTGTTTCCACGACTCAGGCGAAAAACGCACTACATCTACTTTTATCTTGGTAAATTCGCGCTCCAATGGTTTTTTGTTGAGCGACAATTTTATGACTTGTTGCAAGAAGCCAGAATGATTGGATGGACGAATAAGCTTGATATCGCGCTCGTCGAAAATAGTATCGTCGCTATAAAATGACACTATAAGTCGTTCGGCACGCAACGCATTATTTTTTAAATCGTCAGTGAGCTTGCTTAGCAATCCGCTTAAGACAAGACTGACTTCATTTAAGCTCGACGCTGGATAATTAAGGTCGCAAGTAGCGGCAAAAGACTTTTCTAAAGGCGGTAAAGACAACAAAGTGTCGTCAATGCCTTGAGCCATTTTCCAGGCTTTGATGCCTTCTTGCCCAAAGCGCTCGAGTATGGATTCGGCTGGAAAGGCGGCAAGTTGTTGCATAGACTTTATGCCAAGTGTAGCAAAGTCTGTAAGCAATTCTTTGGATGCCGGTAGATAATGAACTGGCTGTCGGGCAAGAAAAGTCGCTGTCTTATTTGGTGCAACAATATGATAAAACTGATTCTTGACTCGGGTTGCAACCATTGCTGGAAAAGCACTATTGGCGATACCAAGGTGTTTGTGTTTATAGCCCAGTTTGTGTATCGCTTTTAATACAGAGGCGCAGAACTTATCCTCGCCCCCAAGTAGTTTTAAGCCTGAAGCATCAAGCAAAAAGATGCCTGAGTCTTGTGGACCAAAAACATTTATCTTAGGGGAATAGGTAAGAAGAGTCTGGATAATTTCAGCGCTAGCTTGTTCGTATAAGAAATGATCCGGTTTTCTCCAGGATATATTTGCGCGAAGCGAGCAAGCTTGCGCAAGTTTGATGCCCGGCGAGATTTCTTGTTTGCTTGCCGCATAAGAGCACATGGCAATCTTTTGTTGATAGACACTTGAATTTGTATTTTTTCCTTCTAGTAGAACCCAGGGAATTTCAGAAAGCTCAGGTTCACGCTTCTCGTGAACGGCGATCGCAAATCTGGGGATGCGTAAACAAGCAATTCGATTCATCCAGACTCACTGCCACCTCCGTTTTTGAGGAGAGACCATTTTTTGTAATTGAACAAGCTATTTGCGGCTCATGTAGTTGAACACTTTGAATATCCCACTGAAAGCCAAGTTGAATATTTCCTTGATTGTCGGCCTGCGATCCGACTACAAGCAAAGCTGATTTTGAATTTTGCAATGCACGTTGCAAGCGCGAATAAGAAAGCAAAGACAATTTTTGATTGGTGCCAAGGTCCATAATGACTATGTCGAATGCCCGCGATGCCAGAAACAAATCGACCACGCCTACATAATGATTGAGCGTTTTAACTTCGCCGGCATCTGGTCGCACGAACCAGAGTCTATTTTTCTTGCAATGATTCTCGTTGATATAAGCCCAGTCGTTTGCCATGAGTTGGCCTTGCGTATCTATATAAACGATGTTGAATTCGGCTTCGCACCATTTAGCCACTGCTTTGCGCAAAAGAGTGGTCTTGCCTGACGATCCAGGACCAACCCAGTGGGTAATACGCTGGCGATTGAGCGCACGAGGACTAAGACAAGCATCGATTCTTTCTATGCCTGTTTGTCCAAAGCCGGAAATCTCTGCCCCGCTCAGGTTTTCGCCATTGAGCCATAAGCCGGGGAAGCGTTCTTCCAGACTTTGCTTTAAGGCCAATACCTGCTGGGCTGTCATGGCGGATATCCTTTTATATAGGTTTCGATTCACTATCTACACTACCATACGAGCGTATGGTTTGCAATCGATTTTAATCTGAAAATGCCGTTGGGACTGTAATCCCAAGCCCTAGAACGATATGATAAAATATGACTATAGTCATATGACCATGGTGATAACTATGTCCAAGCCAAAATCCCAAATCCCAGCTGGCGAATTTAAAGCTAAATGTTTGCAACTAATGGATGAAGTCGAAAAGTCCAAGCAAGAAATCGTAATTACTAAATACGGAAAACCAGTAGCGAAATTGGTCCCATACACACAAGAGAAAAAGTCTTTGTTTGGATCGATAAAAGGCTTCACCTATATCGGTGACATTGTAAGTCCTGTAAGTGAAGACGATTGGGACGCCAATGCTTGATTCTAGTCCACTATTGTTAGACACTTGCGTGCTCATTTGGTTTTTTGATGGCTCTAGCGAAGAGTTGACGTCTCAAACAATTCAAATGATTGATGATGCGGCATCTCGCGATAGTCTTTTGATGTCGTCAATATCGTTGTGGGAAGTGGCTCAACTAAAATCTCAGAATCGAGTAAGTTTAAGTTTGCCTGTAAAAGATTGGCTAGATAAACTCGTTGAAGCTCCTGGCTTAACCGTGTTGCAAATCACTCCGGACATTGCAAACCTAAGTTGTGATTTAGCGGGATTTCATAAAGATCCTGCTGACAGAATAATTGCAGCAACTGCCCTAATTATTCAGGCAAAAATAGTAACGAGAGATAGGCTCATGATCAAATATCCTAAACTGAAAAACTTGGTAGAGCCCATTTAAGAACCGAGGATTACATGCTAAAAAAGATTTGCCTTACTATCGCCTGCACACTGACACTTGCAGCATGCGACATGAATCGCGTGGTATGGGCGCCTGATACCAAACGAGCGGCAATAATCGGTTCGGACGGGCTTAGAATAACGGATGAAAAAGGAGTGTTGACCGCGCCTGTTCTTGATAATGTGGCAAAAATCGCCTGGTGGCCTGATTCTAAGCAATGTCTTGTGTTGCGCTCGATTCCTGCAAAAGACTGGACTGAAATTGAACCTGTTTTGAGTCCTTACGAAGCGAAAAGTGTGCGGGAATCTTCTGAAAAACTTTTCAATGAAATATCTAATTTCAAAGGCACTCAAGACGAGTTGAATAAAAAACTCGAATCTGATGAGACCATAGAAAATAATTTGAAAGCAGAAGCTGTCGCATATTTAGACTACACGCACAAAAAAGAATTGGCAGAAAAAATTCCAGATTGGAATAATTTACCAAAAGCTCAATCTTATATACAAGTTCTTGAAAAATACAATGCAGTACAAGACAAGCTTAGTGAGCCTGTTTTGATCATAAAGACAATGCATGAAATCGATAATATTGGCGTGTCGCCCGCGGGTAACAAAGTGAGCTTTGTCCAAAAAAATGATACAGAGGCTCTTTATGTTGCTGCAGCAGATGGAAGCAATGGACATATCGTTTCGGCTGATTGCAATAAATATCCATGCTGGAGCCGTGATGGTAAGTCGATTTATTTTATTGAATCCGATGGACCTTCAAAAGGATTTCGCTCTGCCACTATTGCTAGTGCCAATGTCAATGTCGCTGAGCCGGAAAAGTCAAGACGTGCTGAAGCAGCTGTCAATTTCGACGCAAGCGATGTTGTCCATGTCAATCAAAATGGTGACATTATTTTTAGGAATAGAAAAGTGGAATTTCCTTCAGTCGATGCACCGATGAATCTAGAGTTGTTTATCAAAAGAAAAGGAAAATCAGAATTGCAAATGCTGACCAACGGCGATTTGCAAAGGCTGGATGTGCAGACCTTCTCTGTCAGTCCAAATGGTAGCAAAATTGCATTATGCAGTAAATCTGGAGCTACGCATATTTTGACTGTAGAAGACAAAAAAATTCAGTCAGTGCTTCCTGCAGAAAAAGCTGCCGGTGTGAAATTTACACCGAGCTGGCGCAACGAAAATCAGTTATGTTTAGCCATTAAATCAAAACGACCTGGCGCTCGAAACGACGATGCTGAGCTTGCATTACTGAATTTAGAAGATAGGTCGATTACAGTATTGAGTACCGACTGGCCAATCTCTTGTACCAATGATTTTCTAGTTGAAAAAAGCAAAAACTAATTTAAAGACGTTCTTCGAGTTTTGTAATAGATTCGCGTAAATAGTCACAAAGATAGTCAGAACAAATTTTAGGTTTAATGTCCTGGATGGTGCACTTTCGGTCTTCGCTCAAGAATTGACATGGATAGACTTTGCCGTCTAGCACCACACGCAGTGCTGGATAATTATTCGGATTTTGCCAGGTTTCGCGCTCGGGAAAAATTTTGCGACCTTCTTCATAAGTGTAGAAGATCTCGTCAAAAGTGAATTCGCGTCCAAGTCTTTTGGAGATATCGCGTAAAAACCGGTCAGCATCTGTAATGGGACCGATGATCCAATCGCGCTCACCTATTGTGCAGCAAATTCCGGCCTGATCTTTTACGCCGTAGCAAACGCGACTGCAAGTATAGTGAATGAGATTATTCACCATCTCGTCTTTGCTAGGTGCTTCTACTGATTTGGCTTTGAGTTTATCTTTCAAAAAGCCAAAGACGTTCATTTTTTATACTCCTGGTAAATTAAACAATCGACGCGTATTTTCACTGGTCGCACGAGCAGTCTCTTCTAATGTCATACCCTTTATTTCCGCCAATTTTTGCGCGGTCCACCAGACAAAGCTGGGTTCATTTTGCTTGCCACGCATTGGAATAGGCGCTAAATACGGACAATCGGTCTCTACCAGCATACGATCTTTTTTGACCAGTTTGGCGGCTTCTTGAATTTCTTTGGCTGTTTTATAGGTCAGTATGCCCGAAAATGAAACATAAAAGTCGAGTTTCTCTATTGCAGGCAAAAGCTCTGGACCGCCAGTAAAGCAATGAAAGACTCCTTGTAGAGTGCCATCTTGCTCTTGGTTTAATATATCCAGGCAGTCTTGCCATGCATCGCGACAGTGGACCACAACTGGTTTGCTGTGCTTTTTGCCCAATTTTATTTGCTCGCGAAAGACATTTAATTGAACTTCGCGCTCTGAGTGGTTGTAATAGAAGTCGAGCCCGCATTCTCCCACGGCTACTATTTTTTCGTTGCTGAGCATTTTGTCTAGCTTAGAAGCGTCATCTTCAGTCCAGTCTTTAGCCTCGTGGGGATGTTGGCCAAGCGCCATATATATATTTGGATTCTTTTGGCAGAGTTCAAGCAGTTCTTCGGCGTTGTTTACTATGACCGCAGGGTTCACCATTTGAACGACTTTTCGTGCGAAAGTGCGCTCTACTACTTCGTCCAGGCTGTCTTTGAAGTATTCCTGCATCAGGTGTGCGTGGCTGTCAATAATGCCTGCTTCGATAAATGGTGGGGTTTTGGGCGTGTCGCTCATTTAACCTTGGGATCTCCAAAAGCATGGGGTAAATGCGAGTTTACTTTTTTAGGTTTTACAGTACATTAAATTCAGAAGGCTTAGGATATTATTGAAGTATTGCTTTTCAAAAGAGAGTAGTTGATTGAAAATATTGAGCAAAGCCATGGCACTTTTCTACCTGACCGCGAGCGTTGGTCTTGGAACTAATGCACTGGCTTATGGACAGGGTCCCGGCCTGCTCAAGGGTGGGGTTACGCAAAAAGACTATATCAAGCAGCAGGCAGCTCCTGCGCTGAATCGTGGCGATATCGACAAAATGGGCGACCCATTTAGTTCGGATGCCCCTGGCGGTCCAGGCACTTTCGATGCGCCAGACGAAGCTTTTCAACAAAGACCTTTTCAATTAGATGCTCAGCAAGGCAATCAGAATTTGCAATATCAGCAGCCAATGCAGCAGCAGCAGCAGGCAATGTTTCAACAACAGGCGATGCAGCAGGGCGCGCCAAGGTTTCCTTTATCTGCAGAGCAAGAAGAACAGCATCCGCAAATGAAATTGGCTTGGGATCAATGGCACAAGCGTGTAGCGGGTGCAATTTATTCCAGATTCAATGGACTTGCCACCACTGCTTTTAAACAGAGCCAACCTATGGCTTGTGAAGTTGCATATACTGTGACTCGCGATAGAAAAATTCAAAATATTCAGCTTATTCAAAAAAGTCCTAATATCGTATTTAATACCATGGTTTATGGCGTGGTCAAATCTATGAATGGTGACCCGTTGCTTGAGTTTCCTCAGGGGTCGGCTCGTCAAACAGTTGATAAAAGTGGAACCTTCTTATGGAACTATAAAGTCCAGGGCTTTAAATACACCATAAACGACCAGGAAACTATCAGGCAAAAAAGATAGTTATTCAATGAATTTGTTGGATGAATTAAAAGCAATTGTGGGCGAAGAAAATGTTCTTCACGACCCGGTTGACTTGAGTGTCTATGAATGTGATGCAGAAACTCTGGATTTGAGTTTGCCCGATTATGTAGTGTTGCCTGCTTCTACCAAAGAAGTTTCTCTAGTAATGAAACTTGCTCACAAATACCAAATTCCAGTCTCGCCACGAGGTGCTGGTACGGGGTTATCTGGCGGAGCCACACCTGTACATGGTGGCATATCCCTAGTGCTGACTAGAATGACAAGAATATTGCAGATAGACCCTTATGAGCAGACTGCTACAGTTCAGCCCGGATGCACGAATGCCTCCGTATCTGAAGCAAGCAAACAATATAACTTACATTTTGCCCCTGATCCGTCGAGTGGAATTGCCTCCACTATTGGTGGCAACATTGCCGAGAATGCGGGCGGTCCTCACTGCCTTAAATATGGCATGACTACAAATCATGTGCTTGGCGCTACTGTCGTTTTGTCGGACGGTTCTGTTGCTAAGTTTAATAACTGGTATCAATCTCCCGATGTGGACTTACTTGGTCTGGTTGTAGGATCTGAAGGTACCATGGTAATTGTTACCGAAGCAATTTTAAAATTGACACCGAATTCTCAAAGTATTCAAACCTTACTCGCTTATTTTCCGACTGTCTCTCATTGTAGTAAAGCGGTATCGGCTATAGTATCAACCGGAGTTATTCCCTCTGCGATGGAGCTGGTCGATCAGATTACATTAAATGCGGTGGAAGACTATCTGCATATGGGTCTTGATCGCAGTGCAGCAGCGCTTCTTATTGTCGAGCTAGATGGCATGGAAGAGCGTATTGCAGTCGAGCGAAAACTGGTGGAAGAGCAAATTAGGCGCCATAAGGCGACATCGCTTGAATGGGCTACTAATGCTTATGAACGTATGAAAATTTGGAAAGCGCGCAAGTCTGCTTTTGGTGCTTTAGGTCGAGTTACCCCGCATGGCTATGTGCTTGACGGAGTTGTGCCGCGCTCCCGACTGGCTGAAGCAATCGAGTTGATAGACAAAATTGGCGAGAAGTGGAATTTGCAGATTGCGAATGTTGCTCATGCAGGAGATGGCAACTTACATCCTTGCTTGCTATACAACCGAGAGAACAAAGAGCAGGTAGCACGCGTAATAAAAGCAGGTCAAGAAATCTTGCATGTTTGTGTGCAGGTGGGCGGAACATTGTCTGGCGAGCATGGAATAGGAGTCGAGAAAATTCACGACATGCCTTATGTTTTTAGTGAAGAAGACATGGCTTTGATGCTTAAAGTGCGCGATGTTTTTGATCCTGCTTCAATTATGAATCCAGGTAAAGTGATACCAGCGCCCAAGCGTTGTGGTGAATCGGGTGACAGGCCACTACTGCGTCACCAAATATTGTCGGGCTGTTGAGACTAGGCCTTTTAACGTGCTTTCTTTGAGCCATCCATTTTGCGATGGCAGTATGAAATCATGCCAAGAAAATCCAGGGCATCGTCGAAAGACATGTGCCATGGAAAACGATAGTTTTTAGTGTTCTCGTCTTGAATCATCAAGAACAGAGCTTTGAGAACGCACATATAGCCAAACTGTTCGGTTTGATCTACTTCTGTTCTGAACTCGTTGACAGTCAAAACAGGATATTCACCCCAGTTGAAACCAAAAGCATGTTCAGCCACGCTTGGACCGTCTATATGCAATTGACTCTTCGCTTTGTTTTTTTCCATCAGAAGTTTGAGCGCTTCTTGTACCACTCTGAAATAATTACTTTCAGTCAGATATTCAGAGCGGCACACCATCTGAATGTCGGGATGAAGACTGCGAATCAAGACTGCTTCTTTCAATTTTTTTGCGCGTGTCTCAGCTTCGTGCGAAGCGTACATAGTGGCAAGTGGATTGGTTTGACGCATCTCGGACTGTTCGTCTAATTCAAAGCCTGCAAACGTTAGAATCTGATTTATCTCTTCTCGATATTTGCGAAAAGCATCATCGCCGTAACGTTTGTTTATGTGAAAACCAGTTCGTCTAAGAAACACAGCAATACTGTTTGCATTTTTATCGATGTCCTGCTGTGATTGAAGCGCCTGACTCAATCGTCTGTGCCTGCTTGCATTTGGACTAGGATCGTGGATACCGGAGCTGACTAATAATGCTCCAACTTCTCCATCTGAAATTACCGAATCCAGGTGCACAAAGGCATCACAGAGCATTGTCAGATAAGTATTGTCTATTGTGTGTAATGGGGCTACTGCAGTCATAATTCGTGCCCTTGCCGGATTTCAGCCAGATTGTGGATAATAAAGAGAGATGTAATAATATTTTGCCCAAAAGCGGGTAAGTGATAAGCCATGAGGCTAAATTTTTTATACAAACAATCAAGATTTTTTTTAGTGACGTTATTGTTAGCTCAAGCGGCTCCCGCTCTTGCGCAAGCAAATAAGCCACAATTGCTGCAACCAGAGGCTCCTCAATATGCGCCCGTCTCAGACATCGCGCCGACAAACCAATCAGCTCCATCCATGCAACAAGCGCAGCCTCAGTATCAGAACAACTATCAACCTCCACCGCAGTATCAGGCTCAGCAACCTTATCAACAACAGCCTTATCAGAGCCCACCTCCGCAATACCAGCAACAGCCCTCTGCCTATCAAAATCAGCCTCAGTATCAACAGCAACCCTATGCCAATCAGGCGCCTGTGTATCGCGAGCAGTATTCGGGCAACTATATGCCGCCTCCGCAGGGCGGATATTACCAGCAGCCGCCAATGTACCAGACGCCAAATATGCCTCAGGCAGGTGCTGGGGTCACTTTGAATGTTACTCTGCAGACCGCCATCTCGACTCAGATTGCTCGTCAGGGCGATCTCGTACAGGGTGTTATCAATCAAAATATCAATCTAGGCAACGGTGGATTTATACCTGCTGGAACTATGGTTACTGGCACTGTAACTGACGCTGTGGCTGGGCGTCGATTGTCGCGTTCTGGTTTGCTTAGTATTTCATTCAACGCAATTCGACTTCCATCTGGCCAATCGATCCCTATAACTGCTCATTTAGTGGGCGATTTAGGGAAGTATTCGAACAAAGGTAGCGGCGGAAATGACGTATATCGCGGTGAGGGGTGGCAAGCAAAAGCTGGTCAGACTCTAATTCGCGGTGGTGCTGGCGCGGGGCTAGGCGCTGCGCTTGGTACTGGTGTTGGTGCTATTGCCGGTGGCGGTCATGGTGCCGGAATGGGCGCCTGGTCGGGCGCTGCAATTGGTGGCGGCATAGGTGTCGCAGACATGCTTTTGCGTAAAGGCAGAGACGTTTTGATACCAGCAGGAACTTCGATACAAATCCAACTTGACGCCCCTGTCGGCGTTCCAGGCGGAAACGTCTAAGTTCTAAATTTCTTTTGTCTTTGTTTTTACAGCGCCTTGTGATTGTTTGAGCAAATAATTGCGCTTTTCTGTAATCTCAGAAACCGAGGCGTGGTGCGGACCGTTTAAGTGTTGTTTGATTTTCAGTTCGCGCGAAAGATAATTGGCAGCTTCTACATGGTGACCATGACTTTCTTTCATGTTGGCGAGCGATTCGAGCACGCTTGCTACATAGCCGCTATTTTGTCCGTGCGATTTTTCAAATGATGCAAGAGCTTGTTTGTACAAACTTTCTGCTTCCTGGGTTTTGCCAGAATTGCTCAAGCTAATAGCCAGTGCATCTAGTTTTGAATAGGTTTGAGGGTGAGACATGCCGACGCTCTTCAAGCTAATGTCATATGCTTTTTGTAAATATGTAACAGCTTTTTCATGCTGACCTTGCCCCTGATAGAGCTTGCCTAGATTTTCGAGGCTAGACGAAAGACCTAAATGATTTCCATGCAAAAAGCGCTCTCTTATATTGAGAGCCATTTTATACAGCTTTTCGGCTTCAACTTGAGCCTTATCTTCTTTAATGCCGCGATAGGCTGTGCCAAGCGAATCGAACATCACTGCCAGATCCAGATATTCACTTTTCACTTTGCCTTCAGTAATTGTCTTGGCTTTTTCAAGCAGGCTTGAAGCGTCTTTCAAATTTGGATGTTTACTGTAAAAGGTATTTAGGTTCTTGAAACCTGAATTCATTGCATCCAGCTCTTTATTGCGCTGGTCGCCAAAATTGATAATCTGCTCACCTACTGCTTCTGCCTTGGTGTATTCTTTGCGCGCGATATAGAAGTGACATAGTTTAGCTACACTGTCCACCACTTCGGTGTTGAATGGACCGAGCGCTTTTTGCCTGATGCGCACAGCTTGCTCGAAAAGAGGCTGGGCTTTGTCAAGGTTGCCTCTTGTCTGGTGCAGTGTGCCAAGGTTTGTAAGGCTTATAGCCTGGAACAGGTCATTGTTGCACTTATTCTTCGATTCTTCCAAAGCCTGAGTGAATTCTCTAAGTGCTTCGCCATAGCGCATGTCCTGAAAAGCTGAAGCGCCAGCCTGCGTATGGCCTTGCCATTTGGCTTCGTCAAATGCCAGTGCCCCTGAGCAGGATAGACCAAAAAATGCCATGCTCAGGCTAGTGAGAGTTACGCTGATTCTTTTCATTAAATAACCCAGGACCAAGCCAATATAGAAGAAATTGTAACCTATAAGCAGTTTTCTTCGCATTAGGGTATCTTATCTTTTGCCCAATCAATTAATGTAAGAGGCTAAGGATGACAAGAAGTACACTAGAGAAAGCTAAGAAGGCTGTAACGGCCAAATTTGTCGGACAGGACAAAGGAGTGGTCGAATATAAATATGATAATGGGCTCAAGCTTTTACTAGTAGAAAATCACACCGCACCGGTCGTGACGATACTTGTTTTATACAAGGTAGGCAGTCGCAACGAAGGGGTCGGATTTACCGGTGCCACACACTTTCTAGAGCATATGCTCTTCAAAGGCACTAAGGCGCATAATGCAGACAAAGGAAACGGCATCGACGATTTGTTGACACAAATTGGTGCATATTGGAACGCCACCACATGGTTTGATCGCACTAGCTATTTTGAAGTGGTGCCAATCGAATATATGGAATTGTGTGTCAAGCTTGAAGCTGACCGTATGCGCAATTTGCTTTTGCGCCAATCAGACAGAAATTCTGAAATGTCTGTGGTCAGAAACGAACTAGAGCGTGGCGAAAATTATCCAGAAGAAGTCTTGGAGAAGGAACTTTACGCGATTGCTTTTCGCGAGCATCCATACCACCACCCCACCATTGGTTGGCGCTCAGATGTAGAAGGCGTGCCGCTTGATCGATTGAAAAAATTCTACGATACATTCTATTGGCCAAATAATGCCACTGTCGTTTTACTTGGTGACTTCGAGAAAGATAATGCTTTATCGATGGTCGACAAATATTTTGGAAAAATCCCAAGCTCGCCAGAACCTATTCCGACAGTTTATACAACTGAACCACCACAAGAAGGTGAGCGTCGCTTTGAAGTGAGTCGCGCAGGAGATTTACCGCGTGTTTGGCTTGGCTTCAAAGTGTGCGAAGCTGTACACGAAGATAACTATGCAATCGCTGCTATAAGGCAGATATTGGGTAGCACTTATGAGCGCTCTAGCAGGCTGTATAAGGCACTGGTCGATAATGGTATTGCCTGTGATGTCTTTGCCAGACACGACGAGTTGCGCGATCCCGGGTTGTTTTTGGTTGGTGCTACGCTCAATCCTGGTGCAACCATGCTCAAGGCAGAAAAAATTCTCAATGCTGAAATGCAAAGATTTTGCAGTGAGCCGGTTACTGAAGAAGAGCTGGCTAGAGCTAAAAGCGCCAATCGCAAAGGAACTATTTTAGCGAAAGCCGATTCAAGCAGTCTTGCTTTTATGCTTGGCGAAGCGGAATCTAAAGCCGATTGGCAGTGGCTCATGAATTACGATGAAAAGTTTGAAGAACTGACGGCTGAAAAAATTCAAGAAGTTGCAGCCAAGTATTTCTTGAACAAAAATAAAACAGTCGGTCATTTCAAGCCACTCAATTTCGATGAGGCTATGTTGTCCGAATTGGGCGAAGAAGATGACGAAGAGCTTGAAACACCTGATGAACAAATGGAGCCGTCAAATCCGCTGCCTTTGAAAGAGCCGGAAGTGGTGGCAGCAGAAGCGCCAGACTTAAATGGCAGTTTGACCAGAGACGAAGTGAAGAAGTTTTTGGAACCAAACCCAAAAACAGTAGCAGT
This sequence comes from uncultured Candidatus Obscuribacterales bacterium, assembly GCA_964572515.1. Taxonomy (GTDB): domain Bacteria; phylum Cyanobacteriota; class Vampirovibrionia; order Obscuribacterales; family Obscuribacteraceae; genus Aved-18. The sequence continues at coordinate 1,049,996 of CAZNEW010000001.1, forward strand.
CAAATTGAAAAAGTCTCCTGTTACAGCCTCGTTTGAAGAGCGAGTCAAAAAGGTCGTTTTACCTAACGGATTGACCTTGCAATTCCTGCCCAGTTTTGGAACAGGATGTGTTGGCATGGCTGTTAATGTCAAAGCTGGAAAATATTTTACTCATGATAGGCCTTCGAGTCAGTCTGAGCTTGTAGGCGATTTGTTGTCGCGCGGCTCGAGCAAATACAGCAAAGCTGATATTGCCGAAGCTCTGGAAAATATGGGGATTCCAGGTGGGCTTGAATTTTCGGTCGATAACTACCGAATGGGAATTGGCACCCATGTTGTGAAAGAAGACTTTGCTCTTTATTTAGATATCCTGAGCGATGTTATGCGCAATCCTACTCTAGATGAAGAAGAGCTGAAAAAGATTCAAATAGAATGGCGAGCTCGATTAATCGAAAGTGCCAATAACACAAGAAGTGTTGCCTGGTATGGCATGAAAAATGCGCTCTACGCCAAAGACCATCCCTTCTCTGAGCCTGGATTCAAGCAGCAGATCGAAGAGTTGATGAAAATCAAGCGTGCTGATCTGGTCGATGTACATCGTCGACTGCTATCGCCGCAATCGACCATTATTACTGTGGTTGGCGATACAAGCTTTGACGAAGTCGAGCGCGAAATTCTCGCTAAATTTGGAAGCTGGCAGGGTGAAAAGGAGCCCGAGGTAGTGATACCAGAGACAGTGCTGCCAGATAAACGTAGTTACTTCCAGAGTTTCTTGCCCGATAAGAGCAGTGCTGATATCGTGCTTGCTCATCCGTGTACTTTGATGAGAAAGAACCCAGATTTCTATTCAGCCCGCCTGGCTAATGCCGCTTTGGGACAAGACACCATCACTTCGCGTCTGGGCAATGTAGTGCGAGACAAAGCTGGTTTGACTTATGGAGTAAATTCAAGTTTCTCCGATACCACATATGGAGGTACTCCCTGGTCGGTGCAACTTACCGTTAATCCGTCTAATGTGGCAAAATCGCTTCGTCTTGTTGACGAAGTACTGGCTGAATTCATGGGTAGAGGTGTGAGTGAGGAAGAACTTGCTCGCGAAGCTGGCAGAGCTGTCGGCTCATTTAAAGTCGGTCTTTCATCACCGTCAGGAATCGCACGGGTACTGACCGAACTTGAATTTATCGGACTTGGTGCCAAAGAACTAGATATGGTATCAACCCGCTATTTATCGGTCACCAAATCGGACGTAGATAAATCGCTCAAAAAGTATCTTCATCCCGATAAACTCACGTGTGTGATAGCTGGTACGCTCAAGTAATTTCTCGCTTGGCAAGTTGACTTGATAGTGGTATCGTTCTGGTATCACGGGCGAAACTATGTACTTTGCGAAGAAAGTTAGCTACTATTCATTTGGAGATTGAACTTTTCAGAGATAGAGAGAGCAAACATTATGGAATACATACAAGGCGCCGCCGCTCACAACTTCGCACCTGATCCGGCTCAGGCTGAAGAAGCCAGAATGGAAGTGGACAACTTGCTCAACAGTTTGCTCGATTCAGTATTCGACCCTGCTGAGCCCGAGGCCAAAGAGGCTGTTCAAGTAACTCGTCCTCGTGTTTTTAAACGTCATTCTCAAGTCAATTTCGCTCATTCCTATAATCCTTCCAAGCTCAAAGAATCCACCGGTGGTGGCAAACTGGTGCCTTTGTTTGAGAAGGGCGATAGCGCTTCTATGCAAAAGCCCAGCATTTTTGGTCCCGATGACGATGAGGAAATGCTGCAAAAATTTCAGTTGCGCACCAAGCTGCTGGAAGCTCAGCTCGATAGCCGTAACAGAGAATTGCGCCTCACAATAGAGCGTATGAGACTTCTTGAGCTTTCATTGATTGAAAAAGATGAGCAACTGGAGATTATCCCCGAACTTTTAGCTCGTTGCGTCCAGGGCACACAGTACGAGGAAGAACTTGTACAATTGAAAGAAAGCCTGGAGTGTTTATCAGAGGAATTGACCATGACCACTGCCAGGTTGGATGATTTGAAGTCCCACTGGCTTGGTAGGTTCAGTCTCTGGATATGCGAGCAAAAATAAGCCTTTATTTTTTGAGCAGCTCGGTTCTTTTATTTGGCCAGATCAGTCAAGTTTGGGCTCAATCTGAAGATCCATCCGTACTGACACGCTTTGGCGCCTTAAAACCAAATGCAGTACTCAATAGTAAGAGCTGGTATCAATTGGATCAAAGAGCTCGCAAAGCTTTAAATGATGGTGATATCACTCAAGCCGAGCAGTTATGGAAAGAAGCGTGTGCTGCAGCCGAGGCTAGCAATAACGTTTATCCTGGTGTGGTCAATTGCTTGATTGGTATTTCACGTCTGTATCACGATAAGAATAATTATGGTGAGTCTGACCGAGTATATGAACTGGCGATGCGCAATATGGAAGGGCTTGTTGGACGAAGTGCACCTGAGTATGCCAAACAACTGCCAGATTTAGCCTGGCTTTACCTGAAGCATAATAAGCCAGACAAAGCTGAGTATATTTTGAAACAGGCAGTAAAAACCAATGAGACTACATATGGTTCTAAAAGCAGTCAGTACATGGAAAGCTTGAAAGAGTACGCAAATTTTTTAAACAATCAAAGTCGCAGTAACGAAGCTTCCTTGCTCGAGTTGCAAATCAAAAAAATTGAAGAACATATAAATGAATCGAATAGCAACACACAATCTGATATTCAGATAGACCAGGTGAACCCAAGCGATGGAAACTAATTCCAAAAAATCGGTCTATATCGAGTTATTTTTACTGAGTTTCGCTTCGCTCTTTTTTGAATTACTGGTTATTCGCTGGATGTCTGCTGACATTCGAGCTTTTACAGTGCTGAAGAGTTTCCCGCTTGCTGCTTGTTATATTGGTGTTGGACTTGGATTTGCCCAAACGAGCGATAAATCATTTAAGTATGCGCCGTTTTTTCTCTTTTTGACTTGTTTGATAATAAAGCTAATTAGTTTTACCGACATTGCTTGCGCTCCGTTTCCTTCGCCTCGAGTCTATAGCTGGATAAGTATTTTGTCTGATAGTCAAAGTCTTGCAAGTCCAGCCTTTATGTCTTATTTAGGACTCTTTCTAATTGGTGTGGTGGTGCTTCTGGTAGGACCATTTTTCACTTCCCTTGCTATAGGAAGCAGGCTTGGTGTTTTGTTTGCTGATTTGCGGCCAATTACAAGCTATTCTGTCAATCTTGCTGGCGCTACTTGCGGTACTATTGCCTTTGCTGTTCTTTCTTTTTTGAGTGTAGGTCCTGGCATTCTGTTTACTGTGCCGGCTGTGATACTTGGAATGTATTTAACTCGAAAAATCACTCCGACTTTTCTTTTGTCGTTGGTATCACTAGTGGCTTGTGTATTGATTGGAGCCTGGACAGTCGACAAGTCTGATACCAAAACATTTTGGTCTCCATATGAGCGTGTAGACTTTGTTGAGATGCACGACAAAGGCAATCTGATAGGCTGGCGCTTATTGGTGAATCGGGTAGGGCAGCAGAGTTTGTTTAATAAACTCGATCCCAGTACTTTGAGCGAAGATGGCAAAAGAGAGTATTTGCTTTCGCTCGATAATCATAAAATTCCATTCTTGTTCAAGCGTGATGCTAAAGAAATTTTGACTCTTGCTTCAGGACTTGGAAATGATGTTACTGCAGCTGTGCATGAAACCAGTGGAAATATCGATTCAGTCGAAATCGATCCGGTGACAATCAAACTCGGTAAGCAGTATAACGATGAAAAGCCGTATTCATCGCCTCGCGTAAAAATATACTGCGACGATGCAAGACATTTCGTCGAGCAGACCAATAATAAATACGACCTGGTGCGTTTTTCGTTTCTCGACAGTATGACAGTGCTTTCACAGAGTTCGACCAACAGGCTCGATAATTATGTGTATACAAAAGAAAGTATCGAACATGCTTTGTCGCTTTTGAAACCTGGCGGCATGTGTTTCATTTCTTTCTATGCCAAAGAAAAATGGTTTACCGACAGACTTTATTGGACAATTGCAAAAGCCGCTGGTTATAAGCCTCTTTCCTTTGCGTATGATTTACCAGATGGACAAAATGTGTTTTTTGTTTTGTCTGACGACGTTAAGAATGGCATTCAAAAACTTCCAGCAGATATGCCCAAAATGATGCCTGGTCCATTGTCTTTGATCGAGGCACCACCAGAGCCTGAGCGCATTTTGACCGACGACTGGCCGTTTTTGTACTGGCAAGAAAAAGGCATTGATATTGGTTATTTAGCTGTCACTTTTGAAATTGTTCTACTTAGTCTGTTGGTCGGACACAAAGTGGTTTTGGGCAATTCCAAAGGAAAATACTGGCAAATGTTTTTCCTTGGCAGTGCTTTTCTTTTGCTCGAACTTCAATCTATCGCTCGCTTTTCGCTCATGTTTGGCACCACCTGGGTGACTTCGTCAATTGTTATTGCAAGCGTGTTAGCCATGTTATTGATAGCGAATTTAATTGTTGCCTATCATTCAAAGTGGCTATGGTCCAGGATATCTCTGCTCTATGTCTTGCTCATGGTGACACTGGTTGGAAGTTATCTGTTTCCCTTTGGACAACTGATTCATAGTCATCTTCCGGAGACATTGACTTTTGGGTTGTCTACTATCGTGACCCTGGCGCCAATGTTTATGGCTGGATTGATTTTTGGCAGTTCGCTCGATAACTCCGACAATTCATCGGTGTCTATCGGTTTTAATTTGCTTGGTGGTGTTCTTGGAGCCCTGCTTGAATATTTCACTAGCTATACAGGTATCAATGGAATAATTCTGGTCTCACTGGGTCTTTATGTAGTTTCTTACCTTTGTCTTAAAGCGAACGGAGCTGAAAGCACAAAAGCTGTAGAATAGGGCAATGACTACGTTGAAAAATTCGCAAGAACAGGGCACGGGTACCTTTTTGCAGTCTTTTGCTCTTCAAAAGACTGAGCGCACTCCAATCTGGTTAATGCGCCAGGCTGGCCGTTATATGAAGGAGTATCGTGATCTCAAGGAGAAATGGGGATTTCTAGAGCTGTGCCATAATCCCGAACTTGCAGCTACAGTTACAACTGATGCTGCAAAAGCACTTCAAGTTGACGCAGCCATCATATTTGCTGACATTCTTCTCATTTTAGAAGCGCTCGATCTGGGACTCCATTTCGAGGCCGGCGAAGGTCCGGTGATTGAAAAGCCAATCAGAAGTGTTGAAGATGTAAATAAATTGCCAGGCATAAACGCCGGAGATAAGTTGTCTTATGTTGGTCAATCAATCAAAAACACTATCAGTAACCTGGGACCGGAAATACCGGTTATAGGTTTTGCTGGAGCACCTTTCACTGTTGCTTCCTATGCCATTGAAGGTGGTGGCAGTCGCAATTTCGAAAAAGCTAAATCGTTTATGTATCATCAAAGCGATGCCTGGCATAACCTTATGGATAAGCTCGTCGTGCATACTGCCGATTATCTCAATATGCAGGTTCAAAGTGGTGCGCAGGTTGTCCAACTTTTCGACAGCTGGGTAGGTTCTTTGAGTCCGGCCGATTTTAGAGAATTCGCTATGCCTCATTTGAAGAAGCTGGTGGCATCGATTTCAAAAGAAGCTTACATTGTTTATTTTGGTACTCAAACAAACGGATTACTCGAGCAGCTGCGTGAGTTAGACGCGCATACCATAGGTGTCGATTGGCGCATAGATCTCGATAAAGCTTGGAATCTCATTGGTCACAATAAAGGCATTCAGGGTAATCTTGACCCTGTTACATTGTTTGCAGACAAAAATACTATTAAAAGAAGAGCAATCGAAATTTTAGAAAAGGCAGAAGGGCGTCCGGGACACATCTTCAACCTGGGTCACGGAATTTTGCCTCAAACGCCTGTGGATAACGTGAAATACCTGGTTGAAGTGGTAAAAACTTACAAAAACAAATGAACGAAACAAAACGAGTAGCAATAGTTGGTGGTGGGGTGTCTGGACTCACTGCCGCTTTTAAATTGTTAAAAGAAGCAAGAAATCTAGATTTGCAAATTTCAATCGATCTTTTCGAAGGTAAAGAACTTGGCGGAGTTTTTAAAACTGTCGAAGAGGGTGAGTTCAGGTTAGAATGCGGTCCCGACTCATTCTTCACCAAGACGCCTGAAATACTTGAGCTATCACAAGAGCTTGATATCAGTTCAAAAATCATTCCAACAAATGAAAAGAAACGCAAATCTCTTGTAGCAATGAAAGATCGTTTGATTCCATTGCCTGAAGGTTTCGTTATGATAGCCCCTTCTAAAGAAGAGCCTTTCTTGCAGACTGAGCTTTTAAGCGAAAATGGAAAGAAACGCGTCTTACTCGAAAAAGAACTTGCAGCGCGTGAAAGCGAATCTGAAGAAACTGTTGCTCAGTTTATAGAACGAAGATTCGGCGAAGAATTGCTTACAAAAATTGCCCAGCCCATGGTCGGCGGCATTTACACTGGCGATGTAAACAAATTGAGCGCCCAAGCGTGTCTGCCCGAGTTTGTCGAAATGGAGCGCACTAAAGGCAGTATCATCAAAGCTTTATCCGAAAGACAAAAAGCAGGTGCTGATGCTGGTACAAAAGGAGCTCGGTATTCAGCTTTCTACAGTTTTGAAAAGGGAATGTATTTCCTTATAGATACTTTACGTCAAAAAATTGTCGAAATGGGCGGAGTTTCGCTCAAAACAAACGAAGCCGTAATATCAGTGAAAAAACTGTCAGGCGGTAAGTGGGGGATAGAAACTGAAAACTCAAGTTCGTATGAGTACGACTCTGTGATTCTGGCATTGCCTGCAAGTGCTCTTTCTAGAGTAATGCAAAACTTAGACCCGGATATTTCTCAAAATGCAGGTCAAATTCACTGTTCTTCGTCATGTGTAGTAAATCTGATTTTCGAAAAAGCTGATATCGATCCCAAGCTGCTTGATGGTTTTGGGTTTGTAGTACCCGAAGAAAGTAATAGACCGCTTCTGGCTTGCAGCTACTTGAGTGAAAAATACACGCACAGAAGCCCTGCTCAAAAAGTCATTTTGCGAGCATTTTTTGGCGGTGTGAAAAACGAAGCCATATTGCAAGAAAGTGACGCTAAGCTGGTTGAACTTGCGCTTTTGGAACTCAACTATTACATGAAAATTGAATCTGAGCCGCTTTATACATCAATTAGTCGTTGGCAAGAGTCGATGCCTCAGTATACAATTGGACACCAAGGTCGAATAAAGACCATAACAAAGCGTCTGGAGGACTTTCCGGGAATTTATATAACCGGTAATTTCATTAGCGGTGTAGGCATTCCAAAATGCGTACAATTGGCTACTGAAGCAGCGAAAAATGTCATTCAGTTTTTAAAAGTCCAAGGGGCGGCGCGGGTAAGCGATTAAACAATGCCGAAATTGACAAACGGTCCAGATAAAGCTAAAAAATCCAAGGCGAGCGGACAAAAAAAGAGCCCGGTTTTAGCTTGTATCGACATCGGCACTAATTCTTTTCATATGATCGTTTGTCGCAGCGAGCCAAAATCGGACGATTTTGAAATCATAAGCAGGGTCAAAGACGTAGCACCATTCTTCAGGCAAGCTCTGACCAATCATTATATTGATGATGCGGCGCAAAATTCGGCACGTGAAATTTTGAAAAATATGCTCAAGCACGCGCAGGAGAAGGGTGCTGAGTCAGTAACTGCTGTTGCTACTTCTGCAGTGCGCGAGTCAAAAAATGGTCATGCTGTTATTTCGCAGCTGGGCGATGAGTTGAGTCTCAATATCCGCGTGATATCAGGCAAAGAAGAAGCGAGGCTTATTTATTTAGGCGTTGTTTTCAGCATGCCTAACTTAACCGGGCGCTTCGCTATTGTCGACATTGGTGGTGGTAGTACCGAAATCATTGCAGCAGACAGAGAGAATTGTTATTTTTCAGACTCTTACAAATTGGGGGCAGCAAGGCTAACCCAGCGTTTCTTTCCAAAAGAACGTGTAACGCGCGAAGCCCTAACCGACTTGCACGACGAAGTGCGTGGCATGTTAAGACCTGCAGCTGTTGCCATTAAAGCTTCGGGTGGATACAAGCAACTAATTGGTACTTCTGGCACAGTGCAGGCTCTGGCAAAATTAGATCGAGTGCAGATGGGACGAGCGAATGAGTCTCTAGATGGCTGGGTTCTGCCTCTTGAGCGCTTGGAAGACCTGGTCGACTACATAGAAGAGCGTGCGCTTGATGGAGTCAGAATCAAAGGCATAAGCACTGATAGAGGACAGACTATTCTTGCGGGTGCAATTGTGTTGCTTGAAACAATGCGCTCTCTTGGTGCCTCAGAGCTCACTGTTTGTACAGCAGCATTGCGCGAAGGTGTTGCAGTCGATCAACTATTGCAAGCTGATCTTATTCAGAAAGATTTGAAGAGTCATAAAGACCCGCGTGCTAAGAGCGTTTTAGAATTGCTTGAAAGATATAACACTAATGTCGAGCATGCTGTACATGTAGCCAAGCTTGCATGTTCTATTTTTAGACAAACCAAAGAAATATTGCACGATTTGCCAGATGACAGTGAACACTTGCTATGGTCGGCTGCTATGTTGCACGACATTGGCACTTTTATTTCACGCAAAGGTCATCACAAGCATAGTTATTATTTGATTTTGCACAGTGGATTGCTAGGGCATTCTGAAGAAGAGGTCGGCATGATTGCTTCGGTGGCACGTTATCACCGTGGTACTTTTCCAAACGTGGATCATGAAGCCTGGTATCGTTTAGATGAGTCAGACAAAAATATCGTAAAACCGCTTGCTGCTATTTTGCGTATTTCAGAAGCGCTGGATCGCAGTCATCGAGGCGTGATAGAAGACGTTCAGGTGGCGATGAGTTCTTTTAAAAAAGCGAAAGCAGGTCAAATCACTACGGTATCTTTGATTCCACAGCTAAAAGAGGGCACCAACTGTCTGGCTGAATCGTGGGCGCTTGGTGAAAAGAAAGACTTTTTCGAAGAAGTTTTCGAAGTCAATCTAGACCTTCTTGTCGAAGCTAAGCAGAAACTGAAATCCACTGCTCGGGCGCGTACTTAACTACAAAGATTTAGAAAGATACTGGGGTTTTTCAAACCAGTATCTATAGGTGGCAAAGCCTTCTTCGTCGCGTCCGGTGTTTTCTAGATAGCCGCGCGGACCATTTCCAGATGCATAGAATCTGTAATTTCCTTTTGGTCCAAATGGTTTGCAAGTCACTTTGCACGGATACTTTGGTATAGACCCATTCCAGAAAGATAAGACTTTGTCTTTTATAGTCAGTTGACTGCTAATATTTGCTGGCAGATCTGCTTTCACTATCCCGACGAACATTCGCTTCCAGACTCGCATTTTCATTTTTGCATTAGAATAAACCGAACCTTCTATCCAGCTAGGCTTACCTGCATCTTCAGCCTGAGCAAGGTCGAGCTGTGCTTCTTGCTCAACTAACACAGGCATTTCAGCTGGTTTATTGTCTTGCATCTCTACATTGCCATAAAGAAGAGACTTCTCTTGCGCCATAACTGGTGCGCAAATTAGTAATTGTGTCACAGCCAAAAATACTAGTGTCTTACGCATAAGACCCACCTCGCTCGTTATTGCTTCCTAAACTTTACATAGCAAAGCTTTAAAGACCGATGCCGAGGCGTTTAGAACCCGAGATTTTATAAAATATGAACCAGGGACCGTACGTGATCCGCCACCAGTTCCGGTGCTTCCATAGGAATGAAATGGGTAAGTTCTTCACACATCACGTCTTCGCCCTGTGGAAAATCCACCCCTAAATCGTAAGGGACCATCGCCTCAATTTGACGCTCAGGATCTGCTGGAGCGTGCAAAATGCGCACAGGTACGTCGATTTTCTTGAGATAAGAGTAAGGATTTGCCTCGTTGGACAAAGAATTATTATAGATAGAACCTTCTACAGCTGGCGGACATGCAAGAAGCATGCCTTCCTCATCTACTCGTGGCAATAAGCCGTGAAAGCAGTAATCCATCAAAACTTCTTTATTCCAGGTATGAAATGGCTTTTTCTTTTGCAAAACATTGTACATTTCCTCGACCGATTTCCAGGAGTTGCGTCTTTTCAGAACTGGATGCGGGTCTTTGAGCTCAATTGTGCCGTAAATATTTTTTTGTACAATAATTGGATCTATCAGTAAAAGAGATTTGAAAATTGGCTCCAGGGCGGCTGCTCCGCAAAGGCTGTGTCCACCCATTGAATGTCCGATGCCTAGATCGAATTGCAGATTGAGACTTTGCGCAATCGATATAATGTCTTTGGGAAACTCACTCCAGATATAAGGCGGCTGAGGCTTACTGCTCAAGCCGTGTCCACGCATATCTATAGCCCAGCAGTCGTAGCCGGGCAAATGCTTTATGACCTGATCGAATACTCTAGAATGAAATCCTGTTGCGTGAATAAAAAGAATTTTTTTTGATTGAACGCTTCCTTTCCAGTGCCATACTGCAAATTTTAAATCTCTTGTTTCTACCAGATTGAGTAAAGGTTCCATCAATATTTCCCAGAGCGTACTACATCCAAAAAACGTTTTAGTATTGGTGACGTATCATCCCTTCTGTATGCTGCCACCATAGATATAGTCGGTGAAGGTTTTGCCAGCGGAATATATTTTACGCCTTCGCGACTGGTGTGCTCAACTGAAGCAGGTAGAAGTGCCACACCAATACCAGCTGCCACAAGACCAAGCGCGGTCTGCAATTCTCCTGTTCGTTGCACCACGCGCGGTTCGAAGCCTGCTTTGCGACAGGTGGTCATGACAAAATTTCCAAAACTCGGCTCTAGCGACCAGTAGAAATTTATCATGTCTTCGTTTGCTAGTTCTGTAAGAAATACGTTTTTTTTGTCTGTCCATGCGTGTTCAGATGGTATAGCCACCACTACAGATTCATCCAAAATCCAGTGACTTTCAATTTGTGGATCTTCTGTAAACGGGCGTCCGATGCCGACATTTATTTGTTTGTTTTTAAGGGCCTCTAATTGTTGGGGAGTATTTTTTTCCATCAAATTGAGACTTACTCCAGGGTAGAGCTTTCTGAAATTGCGCACAATACCTGGCATTAACTCGTATGTAGCCGAGCTGACAAATGCAACAGTTAACACTCCTTCTTCGCCGCGAGCCATTTTTTGTGTCTTTTCCAGGAATTGATCAAACTGGTCGACCAGTCCTTGAGCTTGTTGATAGAAGAATTTCCCAGCTTCGGTAAGCATAACTGGTCTTGTGCCCCGCTCTATCAAGGTAACACCCAGATCTTCTTCTAACTTTTGAATTTGTTGACTGAGCGGAGGCTGTGACATGTGCAACTTTTCGGCGGCTCTGGAGAAGTTCGACTCCTGGGCTACGGCTATAAAGTATCGCAAATGTCTGATTTCGACCATACAGTGAGCCTTTTCAATACTATATTTAAAACCTATACTAACTTAGTCATTATATATTGGACGACTGGAGTTGAAAAGCCCATAATTTAATTATGGTTTCAAGCTTTTCTCTTCCGTTTAAACAGTCTCAAATTCCCTTGCTCGGGATTCTTGGTGTAAGTCTTGCTGGCTTTAGTGCCTACTTAAACTTGTACGCGACTCAAGCTTTGTTGCCAGTTTTCACTAAGGTCTTTCATGTCACAAGGGCGGAAACAGGGCTTACTTTGTCGGCAACTACAGCTGCTATCGCTTTTGCTGCACCATTTATAGGGCTTTTGAGTGACAGGCGCGGGCGAAAACCAGTAGTAGTAACATCTATATTTCTGTTGGTGGTGCCCTGTTTGCTCGCTGCTTTTGCTAACAGTCTAAGTGAGCTTATTGCCGTGCGATTTGTACAGGGGCTCATACTTCCTGGAGTCCTTGCTATTTTGATGGCGTATGTTGGTGAAGAATGGTGCAAGCGCGGCGCTGGCTTTGCTATGTCGGTCTTTATCAGTTTGAATATTCTAGGTGGATTTTTGGGACGACTGATACCAGGGCTTATTGCAGCTAATTTTGGCTGGCGTAACGCTTTTATTGCAAGCGCCATACTTTGTTTTTGTTGTGGTTTTGCAGTGCTCAAAATTTTGCCTTCTTCATCTGCTTTCACACCAAGTCAAGGCGGTTTGAATCTTGATGAGGCCAAGGCTCACATGAAAAATCCACAGATTGTATCGACTTTTTTCATTGGTGCCACCATTTTGTTTGGTATCATCGCTACTTTTACTTATCTAACTTTTCATCTGGCCGAAGCGCCGTATTCATTGGATGAAAATCTAATCAGCTGGCTATTTGCGGTTTATTTGATTGGAGTGGTGGTAACTCCGATGGCTGGCAGGTTTATCGATAAAATTACGCCAAAGCGCTCTTTCCTGGTAGCGCAAGCCCTCTGTATAACAGGACTGCTCGTTACTCTGATACCAAATCTAATTGCTATTCTTATCGGACTTTGCATTAGCTGTACAGCTCTCTTTGTTTGCCAATCGGCAAATCAGGCTGCTCTTAGAGGTTTTGCTAGCAAAGGATTGTGCACCGCCACTGGTATCCACGCCTGCTTTTACTACTTAGGCGGTGGTCTTGGCGGCTATATGCCAGGTTTGGTCTGGGACCAGGGAGGCTGGTCTGCATGCGCTTTTGTGATTATTGCAGCTAATACGCTTGCGGCGATAACGGCGATGTTTATATGGCCAGCTCAGAGCAAGAGCTCAACTTGATATTGCCTTCTATCGATATCGCCATCGTCATCGACGCAGCAACGCAAACATAGAGACAGGCGAAAGTCACAGCGTAGGTGCAAAAGGATAAGATTTTCTGGTTCATACAGGCATTTTAATCAAGTCTATGTGAGCAAACAAGAATCGAGTTATTATCAGTTGCCAATGTGCTAACATCGCACTATGATTTATTTGTGGATATTTTTAGGTTCTGGATTGGGAGGAATGCTTCGGTATCTTACCAGCACCACTTTGCAGAATCTTATCAATCCCGGTTCTTTTCCAATTGGCACTTTTGGTGTCAATATGATCGGTTGTTTGATCATTGGGTTCATTGCCCAGTTATCCGAAGCACGAGCTGTATTTTCGCCTGATGTTCGTATTTTTTTGATGGTGGGCATTTTGGGTGGTTTCACCACTTTTTCAAGTTTTGGTTATGAAACTGTTCAACTTATTCGTGAGGGAGAATTTTTGCTTGCTCTGGGCAATGCCGCGGGGCAGCTGATTCTTGGATTGATAATGGTTTATATAGGATATGTTCTGGCACGCTTAATTTAGGAGTAGTTATGGAAGTAAGCCAAGGCGTGGTTTTAAGATTGTATATGGGTGAGTCCGACAAGCATGGTGCTCACTCGCTGCACGACTGGATAATTAAAGAAGCCCATAAGCAAGGACTCTCTGGTGCAACCGTATTTAGAGGCATATCTGGATTTGGAAAACACCATCACATTCATACTGCCAATGTGCTTGTATTGTCTACCGAACTTCCATTAGTGGTTGAAATTATTGATACCAGTGAAAAAATACACGTATTTTTGAATCACATAGACAAAGAAGTAAGCCAAGGTTATGCCACTATTACCCAGGTAGAAGTCTGTCGTTATGGTTCGCGCGACGACTGAAAATCTCGTTTAACAACAGCAAATAGTTCGGTGTCTCTGTAAGCTCCTCTTACCAGCTTATGCTCTCGCATAGTGCCTTCGTGCTTCATTCCTGTTTTTGCTAAAACATTTTGAGAGCCAATGTTTCCTGGTGCAGTGGTGGCAAAAATTCGATTGAGATTCAATTGTTCAAAACCAAATTTTACAAGCGCCATCGCCATTTCTGTCGCATAGCCTTTTTGCCAGTAAGCCTGATTGAAACAATACCCAATCCAGCCTTCGTTGTTTGGTCTATTGGAGACGTGAATTCCGCCGCCGCCAATTACTCTGTTTTCTGATTTTAAAACTACTCCAAGTTCAAAGTCCAAGCGTGGACTTTTTGCGTTGAGGTCAATTGATTCTTGCAAAAAATGTCTGGTATCATCTTCGGTGTTGGGACCCCATTCCATATAACGCACCACTTCTGGCATCGCGGCATATTCATGCACTTGATTGAAATCTTCTATCACTAAGTCGCGCAACAGAAGTCTATTGGTTTCTATGTGGAACTTGCTCACTTTGATCACCAGTCTTAAAATTGTTCTTTCATCGGTAGAAATAAATTTTAGTGGAGATCCCATTCTCATGAAAGGCAGTTTGATCAATCTTGCAATAGCGAAAGTGCTCTACATAGTGAGTGGTTCGGACAAATTGTTCGATTTCAATAAATCTGAGGGGCAGTTTGAAAAAATCCTCGACTCTTTAGAACTCAAAAAGTAATGCAAACCCTAACAGGCGCTTAATTCAATATTTGATTGTTATGTCTTAGGGAGCATGCTAAGATATTAATTAACCGAACGGTTGGTTAATTAACTCCTCGCTCTCCAAAAAGGCGGAAAATTCATGACAGCCCAAAAAGATCTAGCCTCTCCACCTCAAAAATATGATGCCATGCCGGACCCGCAAAAGCTTTTGCTCGATTGCGAAGAGGCTCCAAAAATCACTGATAAGCTCAATATTTTTCCTTTTGACTGGCGAGTGGAGACCCCACGTTTAATGGAAGTCTATGAAAGCTCTCGTGACCCGGGTTGGTCTCCAAGTCAACTTCCCTGGGATACTTTAGATATGGAAGGCATGACTTTGGACCAACGTTATGCCATTGCATACTGGTTCACTTTGCTTTCTGTGTTTGACGCCTCTGGTCCTGCTGTTTTTGCCCGAGCAATGATTCATGCTTATGAAACTCATGAAGAAGACGCGATTCGCAAATGTTTTTTGTCTGTCACTCGAGACGAAATGAATCACGAAGAAGTTTGCGGACGCGTTATCACCAAATTGACTCCTAATGGACCTCTTGGTTATGAGCCCGAAACTGAGTTAGGGCGCTTAGCTCGCAACAACGTTGAATGGCTCTATCACAATGGTGCTCGTTATTGGCGCGGATACAAGGTCGCTGTAGAGCACTATCCCATGCCGATCTTGTTCAGTTCGTTCTTATTTGGAGAAGTGGCTTCATCTACACTTTTCCACAGTATGTATGAGCGCACCACTATTCCCGTTTTGAAAGAAGCTTTCCGTAACATCGGCCGCGATGAGGGAAGGCACTTGAGCTTCTGTTTGGCACTTTTAAAAGAAGTGCTTCCCAAATTGACAGAAGAAGAAAGACAGACTGTGACCAAACAATTCAGAGCTGGATTCATTTTCCTTTCAGGTATTTTGTTCGAGCCACCATCTGAATTTTGGCAATTACCTCCCACATTCTTGCCAGCTCAAAGAATGATTGAAGAAGTCGCTCGTTCTGCTGGTCTTGGTATCATGGATTTGGAAGAGCGTAAAGCCAACTGGCGTACTGCTGTTGTGCGTTTGAAAACTATCGTAGAGCCGCATGGTGTCAAATTCCCGGCCTTGCCAGAAATTGATGTCGATGGTGAAGACGTAGATTTCGATTGCGATAAGATAGTCCCTATTTTCTAGAGGCTCGCACCATATATGGTGAGACCAAGAGCGGACAATTATGAGGAGCGACGCCAGGAAATTCTCGATGGCGCCGCTTCCATGTTCGCAGAGCGCGGATTTGACGGTACTTCAATTGTCACCATTGCGCAAAAGTGCGGAGTGTCTAAAGCTTTGCTCTATCATTATTATGATTCGAAAGAAGCTTTGCTATTCGACATGCTGCACTCGCACTGTAATCTTTTAGTGCAAACAGCTGAGCGAGCAATTGAATCCGAAACTAAACCAAAAGAACAACTGAATAAGTTTGTCAAAGAGTTGATGCACCTATATATGGATTCGCGTGATAAACATATTGTTCTTCTCAACAACTTGCATTGTTTGCCGGATGAGCAGCAGATAGAAATAAAAAAGCTTGAGCGTCGCGTTACAGAAATTGTCAAAAATTTGATATCACAATTGAAACCAGAAATGAGCGAACCTATAAAATCATCTCTGGCAATGTATTTGATGGGCGCGATAAACTGGACCTACACTTGGTTTAAGCCGCAAGGTAGTGTAAGCCCGGACGACTTTGCCGAACTTGCTACTACGGTTTTTTTACGCGGAATTCAAAGTGCATAGGCAAGATGGTCTATTTGCTGATCACAAATTTCCCACACTTACCTGCTAATCTTTGCCACAGTGGAAATTGAGTAGGGAGTTTGAACGTGCATAGCGCTAGCAGCAAAAGGATTTTGCCCGCCTTACTCAGTTCTTTCATTATTGCTTCCAACCAAATTGCGATCGCTTCAACGTCCGCACCTGTTGCCAAGCCAGACCACCCTCAACTCCTCTTGGCACAGGCGGGCGATCGCGAATACTGTATAAATAAAGTTGAAAATAACACGCGCCAAATTTTGCTTAAACTGATCGAGCTTGAAAAATTCAACTTGAATTATCATGCAAATGTGGCTAAACAAGGGCGTTGGAAGGGATGGCGCTACTTCGTCACACAAGAAGGCAATAACCTTATTTCTTTGGGTGGTTGTACAACCGGTATGGTTGAGCGAGTATCCAAATTCAACTCGCATCGCAGGTTGCATCGCAATACACTTGAGACTGGAAACGCCCTCGGGATGGCAGGTCAACTTACTGGTGCTGGTGGTTCTTCAGTTGAATTTTTGATAAATGGGTATCATGAAATCGAAGCACGCAGAAAAGGTTATGGTCCAAAAGCGGCTAAGGAAAAGGTTTTAGCTATTCGCAACGAGATTGATACACTATTAATTGAACGAGAAAAATTATTAGGTGAATTACAAAATGTTTGTGCGAATTCAAAATATCTTGCTCTTGCTCGAGCCGAACAACCAGTGTTAGTCGATATCCGAGATATTTCACTCGATGAATTCAAACAATTCCATTTACATTTAAGACGTGCATTAGCTTTTCAACAGTCGCTCTATCTTGGCGATATCGCTAGAAATGTTGTAGGTGCTTTTGGTAATAGACAAGGTTGGCGAGCTAATAAGACTGGCAACAGAAAATCGAACACAAATGCAGGTATCTTATTTGAAATTTCAGGCGTAATTACTATGTTGAATCCATTAGTAAGTCGCGGCGTGGGAAAGCTTGCTGAAAAGTATGAAGCCAGACGCATTAGACCGTGTATGGAAGGTGTCAATCCGGCTGATGTAGAGAAACTCGCATCTGATCTTGAGCAAGTTAGAGTAATTGCAAATTCACCAGAATTAGAACGAGCCGATTTGCCTCTAATTAGATCCGCGTTGTATTCGCAGCATGAAGTCGGTGTTCGAAAACAAATTCATATCGAAGAAGCTCAGCAGCGCGCAGGAGTGCTGACTGCGGCTGAGAACGTCTTTTCTGGTGCCTTGATTGGTAGTACTAAAATTGGCTCTGGTGTCCTTTTCAATATTGCGGGTCTCAAATATTACAACGACAACAGACAGACAAATATTTTTCTTGGCGTAGCGGGAATTGTCGGAGCTGTGGGATTGACTTATGGAACTCTAGAAACAGCGCGTATTCAAATAAAGAGAGAATTGCAATATCAACGTCAAAAGAGAAAACACGAATTACCTGGACAAATAATGAAAGATCGAATCGCTCAACTTGAAGAGATGGAAAAATCTTTGCAGGCACCAATCCCGATATCAATCGTGCCGCATAAAAGTGAAGATGCTCAAGCGCTTGACCAGGAGCCCGATATGCGCATGTAATGTTTGCTTTTAGCAATTTTGCTATCATCTCTAAACCCCTGAGGGGTTCTTTTGGAGTCGACGATGGCAAAATTCATTCATGTGCAGAAAGCGTTTTTTAACGAGCAGCGTCAAATCGTTGATTCAGAGTACACTTCGATCCTAAATACAGATTTCATAGAACTAATCGAACCGTTCGAACTGTCGCGCAACGATCCAGGCAAATACTCGCGAATGCTTTATAAAGGCGAGGGAATGATCATAAAGGGATCAGTCAATTCGATTATGGAGAAGGTGCACTAAAGCTTCTTCAAAATAGATTGTTGTGTCCATAAAACGCCAGTCGACAAAACAAGAAAGAAAATCATCGAAGCAGCTAATAGTGCCACATGATGTGTCGGCTCATTGTGTGTTACGCCTTGCCAAACGTTCATTGCTAACATGCAGTTAGAAACAAGCAGAATGAGTGTGGCGGCAAACGGAGATAGCGTATTTTCGATTTCGTTTTCGTGGGCGATCTTACTGATCGTATTGAATAGACTAAAAACTACAATTGGATTCAAGGCTGGAATAAGTAAACCGATTAGACAAAGCTCAGGAAGCACCTTTATGTTGCCGCGCTCATAAAGAGCTTTCGCACTCCTATACAGCCAATAGAACTGGAAAAGACCAAAAGATGCCAGATTGAAAATGGCTAAATGTTTGAGTGAAATGGTCCCCAACCCATTTACTTGAAGCGGGTTTGAAGCTGGAGATTCAGGCTGGCTGGTTAATTGCGGATTCAAAGTTTTCTCTAATTTGGCAATTGAGCCCGGGTTTTCAATAGGCGATCTATAATAGTACGCTGAGGACTCAGATGGCTGCGCCAGTGCTTAAAATTCTCTTAGAGAGTGCAAACACGTGACTGTAAGCTTCAAAGAAAGTTTAAGAGTAAACGAGGTGGAAACCCGTGCCGCTGCATTGCCGCAAAAGGGCAATAAGTGGAACGAGTGGGTGCCTGTACTTTTAATTGTCGGGCTTGGGCTCTGCTTGCGTTTTTTCAAAATAGGTGAGCACGGTTTTTTTATCGACGAAGTTTATACAGCGCTTGTGGTGAATGGCAAAGCCGATCCTGAGCTTGTCGCATTTGATTCGATTCGTCCACTTTATTTTGAGCTGATGAAGTACTGGGCTCTGATCAGACAAGACGAAGTCTGGTTGAGACTTTTTTCTACAATTTTTGGTGCAGCTAATATTGCGCTCGTTTATCAGCTGGGCAAAATGGTGGCAAACAGAAAGGTTGGTATCGTCGCCGCCATTCTTGTAGCTTTGTCGCCTATGGAAATTCATTATAGTCAGCAAGCTCGCATGTATACCCTTGGATCGTTTTTTGCATTGCTTGGCTCAATCTGTTTGAGCGATGTTTTGTCTGTCGGCAGAAAGATTTCTTTGTTTGGCTGGGCGTTGTCTCGTGCTTTGATGATTTTGACCTTGCCACTGACTGCGGTGCTGATTGGGGTCGATATTATTTTTGCCGCATCGAATCCTGAGCGCAAAAAGTTTTTACCGCACTTGCTGGGTTGGCTTGTTGTGGTCGGACTTTGCTGGTTGCCGGTACTGCAGAATATGTGGAATCTAAATAAGAATTCGCCATACGATGAATGGCGGGGAAATCTGCCGGTGCCGCTTGCTAGTGATTTTACAACTATGATTATCAACTTTACCTGCAGTGCAATTCCGCTGCAAGAATGGAAGGGACCGCCGGTACAAGATCTGTTTTCGATTACGTATGTTCTTGTGTTCGCTTGTGTTCTAGCCATTGGCATTTTTGCTAACAAAAATAAGTCGGCAGTGCTGTGGGGTGTCGCACCATTGTTTGGCATATTTGCATTATCGTATTTTGCAAAGCCTCTTTTAATCACGCGCTATTGCATGTTCACTGCACCATTTATTTTTATTGTGGTGGCATGCGGATTTGTACAATTGTGGAAAGCGCACAAGCCATCAGCAATTCTTATGCAAACATTGTTTGTTCTGGCGATAGGATTGAATTTGAATTATTACTACAGTCACCAGATTCACGAAGACTGGCGCGCTGCAACAAATTATGTGATGTCGAAAGAAAAACCAGGCGATGAAATAGTGGTTTGGAATTATCATTCTAACTATTCATTTCCATACTATTACCATGGTAAGAACAGAGTTTCTGACATCAGAACCATTGTTAGAGACAGGACCGATTTATCTAAAGGAAGTTTTGTCCAATTCCAGACTATCAAACCAGAAAAAGGTCAGCGCATCATTATGGTAATGCGCGTACCATCAAAGGGATTCGTGCAAATAAACGAGTATTACCAAAACTTCTTGCAGACAATGGACAAGCAATTCAAAGTTTTGCACAAAGAAAATCTGGGATATATGGACATATTCGAAGTCGAGCTTTTATAGCCTGAAAGAACTAACGTGTTTGTGGTTTCTTTGCGCCCGGTGTTTTATTGCTCACTGCTGTTGTGGCTTTCTGAGCCGAAGTAGTTGATTTGACTCCACTTTTTGCAGCATTTGCAGTTGTTTTTACAGTTGTATTAGTTGCACCTTTTGCGCCTTTTGCACCTTTAGACCCGCTTGCAATAGCTGCTTCTTCAGCAGCTCTTTTAACGAATTCCTCCAAGTCGGGCCTTGGGTCGGTGGGTTTTGCGGCAATATTGAGATCTTTTCCTTCCCAGCGAGTTTGCATTGCAGGAGTTTGAATCTCACCTCGGTCGCGTTGAACTTCTTCAGCAACATTTTTAGAAACATAGTCGAACATATCACCCAGACTTGCTTTCTCGCCTTGTTTTTTCAGTCCTTCCATTAAATAGTGGGTGAAAACACCGTTATCATAACGTTTCGATTCCCACGAGGTTTGACTGCGACCACTGGAACAGATGATGAATTGTCCAGTTCCTTGAGCAAGCGAGTCGGCATCTGGACTTGCAGCTCGAAAGATACCTTTAGCACCAGCTGCAACACCAGAGTGGCAAGCATCAAGCACTATCACTACTCGCTTGCACTGGAGTCGAGTTTTGATAACGTTTTCGAACTCTTTTAAGTTGATACCAGTACCATAAAGGTTGTCTTTTTGTGAATCGTAAGCAACCAGATAATTTACTGAACCGGCGTCAATTGTCGATGGACTGCCGTGAGTCGATAAATAAATGATTACGAGGTCCTGTGGACGAGCAACACGTGGAAGCCAGGTTTGACCAAGTTGCCCCATAATCTCTGCGCGAGTAGCTTTTTCGTTCGTGAGCAAATGCACGTGGTCGGGGGTGAAATTGGCTTGTGTCTTCAAGAAATTAGCAAAGTCAGAAGCGTCTTTGGCTGAATATTGCAAATTTATTGAAGAGTCAGCAAATTTGCTTATACCTATTACCAGAGCCCACTTGTCGCCGATAGGAACATTGGACATGGAAGAGTCTTGTTTGAGCAAGCTGATTCCAGCTTTGACACTATTGACGGTGGCAGCAATTTCTTTGCTTCCATCGACATAATTCCAGAGTCGAGTGAAAGCTTCTGAGCCCATTGGCGCCATCGCAATTTCAATATTCTGTTCGCCCAGTGATTTATGTCTTATGTCAGCTGCTTTTTTCCTGTAACCGTCCGCTTCAGAACCCTTGCCGGATCTGGCGCAAGCATTTGCCATACCATCTAATATGCAAGCAACAAATGGATGGTCTAGACCCAATCGTTTTTGGTCAGTGTTGAGCGCTTTTGTATAAAGTTGAATCGCTTTGTCAAATTCATTTTGAGCAACATAAGCATTAGCCAGATTGGTTTCAATTTCAGCTACAAACGCTGTGTGTAAAATAGTCCCTTTAGCGTCTTTTGGACAGTTCAAAATAGCAACTGATAGCGCGCGAGCAAGCGGTTGATTCGCTTCAGGCGCTCTTTCTTCGAGAATATAGTTTTTGCCCAGATTATTGAGCGAGCCAGCAACTTTATTGCAAGTTTTGCCTATTTTCTGGTCATAAATCTGAATAGCTTTGTCGAAAAATCTGTCGGAGGCTACATATTCAGGTATGCGCTGTTTCAGAATTCCCATATTGTCATTCGATTCGCCCGCTTCTTTTGAATCTGGACCAAATACCTTATTGCGCAATTCAAGTGCGCGCTTGAGAAACTTTTCGGCGCTAGGTTTATTGTCCAAATCGAGATAGCAAAGTCCAAGACCATTCAAGCTGCGCGACAAGCGCGGGTCAGCTTCGCCAAAAGTTTCAGCCAATGTCACCGCTTCTTGATACAGCGCTTGAGCTTCGGCATAGTCTCCTTGCTCAAAGGCGCGCTCGCCGACATTGCAGAACGTTTCACAAGGATCGTTGTTTGGAAGTGCAGCGACTTTGGTCGTAATATTGGATTCTCCAGCGCGGCTCACAGTTAAGTTCACTACGTCAAACATTTCCTGGAAATGCTGACTCAAAGCCTCTTTTTGTTTTTGACCTGGTTGGTAGTTACCATTTTTGTCCAATTGACCCCCATATTTTGCAATCATGGATGGATCTGCTTTTACCTTGTCCGTTAGAGCTTTGTAGAAGTCAGTTTCAATAGATTTTTCATCTACCTTATCTGCGGGATTGCCTGAAGCAATACCAAGCACTTTCCAAATAGCAAGTTGTGTAATTTGATCGATTTTTGCTTGACGCGCTTGCTCCAGGACTTTACGTTCTGCGCGTTGTTGAATCTGATCAAGGTTTTTACGCACTTGCTGCTCAATTGCAGAGCGTTGGGCGTCACCGCGCTCGTTTTCGGGTAATTGACTCAATCCTTGTTCAATTAATCGATTCAATTCGTTTTGAACTTCTTGATCAACCATTTGTTTGATCACTGCATCAGACGTATTGACCAGATTGCCAAAAGCCCCGACACCGGCTAATTCTTTGCTTGCTGCAATGATGCTCGAAATTCTTGCCCACATTGCAGTGTCTTGATAGTCGCCAACTTCGAAATTGAGACCTTCTGTGACTTGTGGTGGCGGTGGTACTGTTTTGACTGAAGCACAAACGGTTTGTACATTGATAATTGCTGTTTGTCCCGGCTGGACATTGACTATCTGATCCATAGTCACCATCATGTTTTGTACAGATGGTGTGTTGGGCTTGAGCATTTCGTTTGCAGGAATCACAACCTGCATTGGATTTGGCGAAGTGTTCGTCAGCTGTAATGAAAGTTGCGTGGTGTTTACTCCGTCACCGTTCACTTTCATTTTTAAGCCGTTCTTCAAAGCTTGTCTAAAGGTCGTGAAGCCCTGAGCTGCTTCAACAGCCACTGCACTATAAGGAAATATGGTTTGGGCAAGTATTCCTGCCGACAAGACAATTCCTTGAAACTTGCGGCCCAGTCCTAATTTCAAACTAAATTTTGACATCACAAACCCACAACAAAAAAGACGATATATACCTTTGACTTTATTAGTACCATACTAAACTAAGTGAGATAAGCCCTGAAACTAAGTCCTCCATTTCCAAGTCGACGTTTGCATGGCTGTCATTTAGGAGGAACCGCAGTTCTGGTTTCCAAGAACTGGCATATAAATTAGTCGGCTGGGTCATTAAATATATTTGTAAATGGGAACAAAAAAACGATTCCAAGTGGGTACGGTCAATTCTTCTTTAATTCCTGACTATCATTTGCGGATTGCCGCTTGACAATAATCTTGAAAAGC
This sequence comes from uncultured Candidatus Obscuribacterales bacterium, assembly GCA_964572515.1. Lineage (GTDB taxonomy): Bacteria > Cyanobacteriota > Vampirovibrionia > Obscuribacterales > Obscuribacteraceae > Aved-18. The sequence goes on from CAZNEW010000001.1 coordinate 1,073,387, forward strand.
GGTGTCTGGCGCCATTTGACTAGTAATCCTCAATATCTAATAATCGTCTGCGTGCGGTCTACCGCGTGTTCTAGTATTGGGGGTCAGTCGTGAAATTTATCTCGCTTTTAATGGCGTTACTAATATCATTTCAATTAACCTGCTATCCCACCGCTGCCGATGCAGCCGTGTCCTATAGCAACGGAGCCGTCAATGGACAAGCTTCGGTCAACAAAGTAGGAAACCTTCTAATTGCTGATGGTCTGGCTGTTATGTCAGCTACAACAATGACTATTTCAAGTCCTAACCAGTCGCCTTCACTGCAAGGTAACTTGTTCAAAGTCGAACAAGTTGGCGGCAAGGTTAACGGTCAAGTATTTTTCAAAAGCGGTCCTGGACTTTCAACTCTCGACGAGAAAAATTGCGATGAGTACGTAAGAACCATCGACGGACGCAAAATTGCTGGTCCAATTTCCGATATCACCTCAGATGCAGTCACCTGTGGTGGACGTAGCATCCCAATGAGCCAGGTTGAAGAAATCAGCTCAGGTCGCGTATTCAAATTTAGTTCGCAAATGGGCGAAAACCCCAAAATGAGCTTCAACAGCACTTGCCAAAAACCAACTGCTTCTAAAGAAGTACGTGAGAAGAAACCAGTTTCTAAACTCACCAAAGTCATGGTTGTTGGTGTGCTTTTAGCTGGTGTAGCTTGTGCAATCGCAATCCCTGTAGCAATTGCTTGCTCGTCTGGCGGTGGCGGAAATCGCAACTACTATAACTATGGTGCTGTTCCAGTTGCTCCAGTAGGCAACGCTAACTTCGATAGTAGCTTCTCAAGCTGTGGACCATAGTTCTTAGCTGGACAGATAATAAGAGTAGACTAAACCCAATTGAAAGAGCGCTGAGAAATCGGCGCTCTTTTGCTTTGTCCAGATGCGTACTAACATAGGCGTATGAAAGCGCAAGTTATTGAAGCCATTCGTGATCTCAACTTTGAGGTTGTACCAGAGCAAGTGGCGCTTAAAACTGGTCTGCCTGTGCTTGAGGTGACCAATCAATTGAATTTGATTGCTACTGAAACAGGGGCCGACCTCAAAGTAAGTAGTGTCGGAAAAATTGAATATATTTTCAAACCTACTTTTCAAAACGAATTCTTGTTGAATTCGATGCGTAAAACAAGCTCGCACCTGACTAATCTTGTATTGAACATATTGATTGTGTCCGCAAAATTGGTGCATCTTGCCGCCCTTGCAATTTTTAGAGCGTCTGTGGGATTGCTCATGATTGCAAGCGTGGTGGCAGTTATAGTTTTTGTAGTGATTGCCATTATCAAACGATTAGAACATGGTGCTGATGGCGCAGTTGACGTGGTTGCGGGTGATGCTGGTGCTTCGGGTGCAGCTGGTTGGACATTGCTTGCTCTACTGCACTTTTTTAGATTCTTTCTGACTGACTGACTTTACGATTGGTGGTTCTGGGACCGTTATTACATGAGCGATTACAGACCATTTTTGCCAAAGCGAAAGGCGAAAAGAGAGAAGAATTATTTTTACTCCGAAAACTACTGGGTCGATTCATTTTTTGATTTTAGCAATCTTGAGGAAAGCAAAGAAAATCAAAAAGAAAAAACTCGCAAGCAAAGAAGAGCGGGAGAACGTTTTGATTTTCTGACCATTTGTTTTCAATTCGTTTTTGGTGGCACAGATTTAAACCTGGATCTGGAAGAGCGCAACTGGAAATATATTGCTGCCACTATTAAAAACAACAATGGCATTGTTATAGCTGAGCAAATCGCGCCGTTTGTAGACGATATCTCACTTGATTCAGAATACTGGATGATACCGGTATTGTGCCGATTTCAGGGTCTAGCAGAAGTTAGTGATAATGGCAATATAATTTATATTTTTCCTCAATTTAGACCTGCTATTAATCGAGCGACACCAAAAGCGGTGCCTTTTAATAAATCTGATTTGCAGAATTTATACGATAGTGCAAGAAACAGAAGAACCAAGACTGATCTCCCACAACTCGCTTCAGCAAAAATGCAAGCTAGCAATGTTGTAGAGGTTCCCTCGTTTAAGGTCGAAGAAATCGTTCCTTTTGTAGATTTTGAAGCAAATCGTCTTTTTGGTGCTGTACTTATGGCGATGATTGAAATTTGCGGCGCGGTTTATCTTTTTATCAATATTCACTCGATGCCCTGGTTGGTACCATATGAGCCACTAATTGGATTTATGCTTCTTTACGGATTACTTTTTTTGTGCGTGCCGGCGATACGTTATTTCTTTCTTTTGCATGCAAATAAAAAGCGCGAAATGCGCAATAGTAAATGTTTTGATTCATACACGAGACTGCATGCGAAAAAAGGCAAAATCGCGCAAAAATTAGAGGACGCTGAAGACCTCAAGCATTCTTATGAAATTTTGTTTGAAGACAGAGAAGAGACTACTTATACCACTCAAAAAGATTTGCTCGATCAACAGTTTTGACTTAACTGATATCGATCATTTCACTTTTTTGTAATTTGCTTTTCCAGGTCTCGACATTTTCGAAATTTTTTCCCCAGTCGAAGACTATGTTTTTAGAGCGTGGCTTGCTATGGCAACTAACATTCCATTTTTCTTGAGCAAGAGGATTTATTTCAACTTCTATTTCTTCGCCAAACGATCTCCAGCTTGGACCGGCGGATGCATGAACCACCAGATTCTCCGAATCTTCTCTTACAGCTTTTATATCGGGAATTTCAAGTAATGCTTCTCTACATGCAGCAAGAACTTCTCGAGCCGAGCCGTTCATTTTTGCATCGCGAACTTGCTCAATCTCCCAGATGTCTTTGTGAATGCCTTTCGATTTGAACATTTTGACTGAAATATCGAGTGGGATAAAAACGCCCAGAGCGAAAATGGCAAACACCTGACCAATGCCCAGACCCATGCGGACAGCATGATCTATTGCGTTAGGGTCGTTTTTGGCAATGATAAAGACAATCAAAGCAAATAATGCCACTCCACCACCCAGTCCCAGAGAGCAGACTATCATCGCTTTCAACATTTTAAAAAAATAGCGAGCCATCAATTCCTCTTTAAGAGGCTATTCCGCTCCTTCAGTCTGCACATCCTGTTGATAGTCGTGTTCCGACTTCATGTACCAGCGGACAAAGCGCAAAAGCATGTACACGGGGGGCGCGAAAAATAAAAGGCACATTACTTTATCGAAGCATTTCATTGCTAATCAAGCTCCTCTTCATCAACGGCGCATTGGTCATCTTCGTCGTCAGTCGAAAGTTTGACGCCTTCTTTGACGATATCCTCCACACCTACTAATTCTACATCCATCTCTTCCACGTGGATGTTAACATCCGAATCTTTTTCTTCATCGTCTGGGTCCTGGTCAATATCAGGCATTTCTTTTTCGTCTTCGTTATCTAGTTCAGAATCTAGCTCGATATCCGAATCTGAAAGTCCAGCTGAGGGGAATAGCTTTTCCTGACGTTGTTTGAGTCGTTCTTGACGTGCTATTTCTTTTTCTGCAGCAGATCGTTTTGGATAAAGACGGGCTCTGCATTTGGCACAAAAACAGTAACTGTTTTCTCCCAGGTGTTGAAAATCGCCTATTTTGAAACCAACTGGAAGATAGGCTCTTTGAACAACTAGACGTCTTTCAAGACCTTTCAATTTGCGTTGAAAGATTCTTACATATTCGTGTCTACAGGGCTTTTCTTGATTTTCCACTAGTATTTTGCGACCGGAAACTCTTTTAACAACTTACCTTTTGAATAAATTATAACTGTTAGCTGGTGATCCCTTTTAACTGTACTGGGACATGAAAAATAGAGCCACTTTTCTTCTTGCGGACCAAGAGGATGCGAAGGGCTTGCGACAGGCAAATCGACCGAACCATTGCGAGATCGCGCGGTGCGGTCAAAGAAAACGGCGGTCAAGGTCAGGTCTTCTACCGGTAAATCAGAGGCGTTTCGAATGCGCAGCTTTCCTTCGGGAGTAATACTGTCTTTAGCTAACCAGTTTCGTGAAAACAAAATAGAAATAGGCTCTTCGGTCAATTTTGCCTTGATTTTGGCGGCATCTTGGGCTTCTTTTTCCTTCAGCTTAACTGCAATTTGCTCACTTACACGCTCGGCATGCCCACGGACCGATTGTGCTTCTTGAGTTTTGCCTTCTGCATTAAGCGAGTCCGACCACAAAAGTAAGGTCTTCTTCAATTTTTCTAGAAGGGGAAGGGTCGGGGATAGATTGGCTGCCTCTTCAAAGCCGCGGACTGCGCCTGCATAATTGCTCATTTTAAGACAAACTGTGGCAAGTAATTCATAGTTTTCGGGGCTACGCTCTTTGTTTGATAGCTCGTTTAGCGCCTCTTGAGCTTTGTCGTATTCTTTGCGAGCCAATAACAAGTCGACCAAATGATGCCAGACTTCTAAGTTGTTTGGATCGGCTGACGCCACCGCTTCAAAATGTTTGATTGCTTCTTGCTGATTGCCACGCCGTTCATAAATAGAAGCAATCGCTTTGTGTGTCATCGTTTCGTCACTTATAGCAAGGCTTTGCTCAAGCAATTTGAGCGCTTTATCCTCGTCCTTTTCGTTCATTTCGGCCAGTGCTGCCATTCGACGAAGACAGTCGGCTTGTCTGATTTTTATCCCTTTTTGTGTTTCTGGATCTAGACCTGCACTCAGTTCTTGGGCTAGTTGCAAGTGTTTGGCTGCTTCGTCATATTTTTCGGTTTGCAAATCGTGGTCGGCATAAGCGATATAGAAACGTGAACGTTCTGCTGCAATATTGTCTTTCAGCCCAATTCTGACAGCGGCTTGATAGAGTTTTTCAGCATCCTGAAAATCGCCACGAATCTGATAATAGTTTGTAAAAGCTTGAATCATCGGACTCAAACTTTTAGACGGAACTCGCAAACGAATAGCGGTATCGAGCTCGGTGCGGGCTTCGGCATATCGTTGCGTGGCAAGATATCCTTGAGCAAGCCAGGGATGGACATCTGGTTCGTCTGGATGTTTGACAGCAAGCCGCTCTAAAATGGGAACTGCAGCCGCTGCTTTGTTTTGTTTGATCAAGCGAATCGCGCGTGAAAGCTCGGTTTCTTGAGGTTGAAAAATCAAAAAAATAAGACCGGCCGCAAGCAAAATAGAAATTGCCACCACCAGTTTTTTGTTTTGCACAGCGCTCATAAAAGCTATGATATCCTACGCAAATGCCTGTAGAAATTAATCTGACGCCAACTTGTCGCTTTGAAGAAATAGGGACTGAAGCAAATCCCATAAAAGCTCGTATCTGGTCAGCTTCAAATGCCAAATATGGGGCTATTTTGATGCATGGTCTTGGCGCTCATTCTGGTTGGTTTGAGCCTTTTGCCGCGCGATTGGCTAAAAGAAATGTAGATGCGCTTTCTTATGACCAGGCTGGCTTTGGCAAGCGTATGCGCACAAGCCCCAAAAATCTGTCTAAAGCCTGGAACAGTGACCTCGACTATGTAGTGCGTCGTTTTCAAGAAATGATGGGTGAAAAGCCCTTTTTTTTGATGGGAAACAGCATGGGAGCGATGGTTGCATTGCGCTGGCTTTGCACTGCTGATTCACTACCTCAAGGACTGAAAGGATTGGTACTTTTTTCGCCAGGATTTGGGGGAAACAAAGATAGATTCACACTTTTCTATCAACTTTCCGCTCTTGCCACAGCCATTATTGCTCCTAAAAAGATGGTTGCTCTACCCTACGGTGTAAGCGACATTACTCGTCATGAATATGTCCAGAAAGATTTGCAGAATGACCCGTTGATGATGCTTTCAATTGAGGCGGGGCTGGGATTTGAGTTGTTTTCTCTCACTCAAGATGTATCCAAAATCGAAAAACGCCTCAAATTGCCGTTTTTCTTAGCCATGGCTGGAAAAGAACATATTGTGGACAACGAATCGACACTGAAATACTTTGAGCAGGTTAAGGCTGTGTCCAAAACAAAGTTTGCTTATCCAGAATCTTTTCACGACCTCATGTTTGACGCCTGCCAAGACCAGCTAGTTGAAGACCTTGTCGGTTGGATGGATGGCGTAACTAAAATGTAATTTATGTTCTATATAATGAATGGGCGTAAACCAACATAACAGTAAACGAAGTGTTTTTTCCGTAATGTGGCACCCTTCTAGAACTCATATAATTAAGTTCTAGACATCGTTCAGTAGGCGAACCGGTCCTTTTAGTTTCACTCTAGGGTGAGGATCATGATTCAAAATATAGTTTCACTTTTATACAAACGAGCCGACGAGCTCGGCTTGCACCCTGCTTTTCAATACAAAATCAAGCGGGGACCTTACCAGACTATGAGCTGGAGCGAAGCTGCTGAATATGTTTTGAAAATCGCATACGGACTGGCTGCGCTGGGAATTAAACCCAAAGACATGGTGGCAATTTTTTCGCACACAAGTCACTATTGGGTAGCAAGTGACCTGGCAATTCTTTCTAATGCCGCATCATCAGTGCCAATTTATCCTACTAGCTCTGCAGACGATTGTTTGCACATTTTGGATAATTCGCAAGCAAAATATCTTTTTGTAGAAAATGAACGTCTACTTGCCAAAATAGCAAGTATCGAAGACAAGCTTCCCTTGCTTGAAGCTGTCATTATTCTTTCGCCTGTTGGCTCGGAGTCAAAAGACGATAAGAATGCTGCCACTATGAAAAAGGTCAGAACTCTCACTCTTGATGAACTTATAAATGGTGGCGTCGAACTACGCAAATCAGAACCTTCTTTGATTAAGACTCGAATTAATCAGGTCAATCGAGAAGACATTTGCACCATTATTTATACTTCTGGAACTACTGGAACTCCAAAAGGTGTTGCTCTAACTCACGGTAACATACTGACAGTTTTGGACGATATCAAGAAAGTTTTTCCACTTACCGAGAAAGATGTCTATCTTTCCTATCTGCCTTTATCACACGTATTCGAACGAGTATGTGGCGAATATTACTGGTTGCATTCAGGCGGGATAAACGCTTTTGCCGAAGGCATGGAAACAATGGCCAAGAATATGCAAGAAGTGAATCCCAGCATGCTTATTGTAGTACCTCGGGTAATGGATCGCATTTATGCCAAAGTAATGAGTGGTATCAATGGTGCTACCGGCAGGGCCAAGGAATTAATCGAATGGTCGCTTGAAGTTGGCAAAGATTTGCTCGACCACCGCGCGAAAAACAAGCGTCCAAGACCAGGCTTGATGCTCAAGTACTGGTTAGCCGAAAAATTAGTTTTGCAAAAACTGAGAGAAAAGATTGGACCTCGTTTGCGAGTGGTAGTAAGCGGTGGTGCACCTGGAGATCCTAAAGTACTTGAGTTTTTCAACGCTATCGGTATAGCGACACTTGAAGGCTATGGACTGTCCGAAACTTCGGCACCAGCCACGGTGAATGTACCCAACAAAGTGAAAGTGGGGACTGTAGGTCCCAAGCTTGAATCTGTCCAGCTTAAATTTGGCGAAGAAAACGAAATTTTACTTTCTGGTCCTACAATATTCAAAGGCTATTACCGAAACGAAGAAGCAACCAAAGAATCGTTTGAAAATGGATGGTTCAAAACTGGTGATATCGGTGAATTAGATAGCGATGGCTATTTAAAAATCACCGATCGCAAAAAAGATTTGATTGTTAATTCGGCAGGTAAAAACATCGCTCCGCAACGAATTGAAGCAGTTATTCGCGCAATTCCAGGAATTTCACAAGCCGTAGTTTTTGGAGATAAGCAAAAACATCTGGTAGCTCTTTTGACCCTGGACGAGCATGCTGTAATGGACCTGGCTCGCGACCAGCACTGGGAGCATGAAGGCTATGAAGATTTGATGCACAATGCCAAGCTTTTGACTTATATCCGCAAAGAAATCAAAGCTCGCTCCAAACCGCTTGCCGATCACGAACAAGTAAAAGATTTCGCCATTCTGGAAAAAGACCTTTCGGTCGACGCTGGTGAAATGACAGCTACATTGAAAATTAAACGCAATATTGTAGCTAAGAAATACAAAGACTTAATTGCCAGCTTGTATGACGAAAAGGTCGGCGGCAAGCGTTAGTCTTTTTTTCTGTTCATTGGTAGGTCATTTATTCATGTCTTGCTATTAGTAAGATATGAATCATAGAGACAATTTGATTTTTCCAACAGATAAAGGTCTTTACTGCCAGGCTGCCGACATTTATGTAGACCCCTGGGGCGGTGTGGACAAAGCGATAATTACTCACGCCCATTCAGACCATGCCAGGTGGGGCTCTTTGAATTATCTTTGTGCTGAACCAGGTGAAAAGGTATTGCGCTATCGTTTGCAAAATGCACCCAACATTGAAACTTTGCCGTATGGAAAAGCCATAGAGATAAATGGAGTCAAAATCAGTCTTCACCCAGCTGGTCATATTTTAGGTTCGGCTCAAGCACGTTTTGAATATAAAGGCGAAGTGTGGGTCGTTTCAGGCGATTACAAACTGAATCCCGACCCGACGTGTGCATCTTTTGAGCCTGTAAAATGCGATACGTTTATAACTGAATCTACTTTTGGGCTTCCAATCTATAGGTGGCCAGACAAAGAAGAACTATTTCAAGAAATAAATGCCTGGTGGAGTAAGAATAAGTCTGAAGGCAGGAACAGTCTCATTCTTTGTTATGCTCTTGGAAAAGCTCAGAGAATTTTGTCTGGGCTAGATCTCGGTATTGCCCCTGTTTATACGCACGGGGCAGTCGAAGTGTTAAATGAAGTCTACCGGCAATCGGGACAAAATTTGCCTTCAACTACAAGAATTCAGCAGGGTATGAAAGTCGAGCCAGGAGCTATGATTCTGGCTCCGCCATCGGTGCAGAATAGTCCCTGGCAGAGAAAGCTGCAACCAGTTGCGGTGGCATTTGCTTCCGGCTGGATGCAAGTACGTGGTATCAGGAGACGTCGCGCTTTCGATAAAGGATTTATTCTTTCAGATCATTGCGATTGGCACTCGCTTTTAACAGCGGTTAGAGAAACCAGAGCTTCCAGAGTTCTTGTGACACATGGCTACTCAGATATTTTTTCCAAATATTTGCAAACTGAAATGGGCATAGAATCTAGCATTTTGTCCACCCATTTTGTGGGTGAATCAGTCATGGAGCAAGAAGAAGCTGCTTTAAATTCTGAGGAGAGCAATTAATGGAAGAATTTGCTCGACTGTTTAAAGCCATAGATGAAACCACTAAAACATCGCAAAAGGTTTCGGCATTAGTGCAGTACTTTGCCAATTGTGATGCGGCTGATGCAGCCTGGGCTGTTTATTTTTTGACAGGTAGAAAAATAAGACAGTTAGTCGCAAGTCAAAGACTTAGAGCGGCTCTGAGAGTCAAAACCGGTATTCCGCAGTGGTTATTCGATGAGTCATACGAAGTGGTTGGTGATCTGGCTGAAACCATCGCATTACTAGCCGATAATGCTCCAAATCAAAAAACAGAGTCTTTGCCCGCTTTATCTTTGACCGAGTGGGTGGAGAATCGATTACTCGAACTAAAAAATCTTGATGAAATTGTGCAACAACAGAAACTGATTGAGTACTGGGATCAATTGGACATTACCGAGAAATTTATATTTACCAAATTGATCACTGGCAATTTTCGGGTCGGCGCATCGCAACAACTTGTTGTCAAAGCGTTGAGTCAGCTTACCGGTGTTAGCGAAGATAGTATTGTGCACCGGCTGAGCGGAGAATGGTATCCAACCAAAGAGTTTTATAGAGCTCTGATTCATCAAGATACTAAAGATTCAGACAAAAGCCGACCTTATCCTTTTTATTTGGCTTATCCGCTTGAAGCTGATTTTAAGCAGTATTCAGAGCAAGAAAAAATTTCAGACTGGAGTTTTGAATGGAAATGGGACGGGATCCGGTCTCAATTAATAGTTAGAGATGGTGAATCATTTTTGTGGTCGCGTGGTGGCGAACTTATAAGTTCTGGATTCCCTGAAATAATCGATGCTTCTAAGGCGTTGCCGCAAGGCACAGTCATTGATGGAGAAATTTTAGCCTGGGCAAATGGCGAAGTTATGCCTTTTCAATTCTTGCAAAAACGCATAACCAGAAAGACTGTTTCTAAAAAAATGCTTGCTGAAATCCCAGCTGTGTTGATGGCCTACGACTTGCTTGAATGGCAGGGGGGCGATATTAGAAATGAGCCTTTTAGTTTCAGAAGAAACTTACTTGAAAAGCTGATAGTAGAAGTAGACAAGACCTCAACTAGTCCGGTGTTAATGATATCGCCATTAGTGCACGCTCATTCTTGGCCGGATTTGCTTTTGAAGCGAGAAGAGAGTCGCCAGATTAAAGTAGAAGGTCTGATGTTAAAACGTGCTCAAAGCCCGTATGGTGTTGGACGGCGCAAGGGTGATTGGTGGAAGTGGAAAATCGATCCATTTCTGGTCGATGCAGTTTTAATTGCTGCTCAGCCTGGTCATGGAAGAAGAGCCAGTCTTTATACCGATTACACTTTTGGTGTCTGGCAAAATGATGATTTGATTCCAGTAGCCAAAGCTTATTCGGGACTTGATGACAGTGAGATTCGAAAAGTCGATGCTTTTGTGCGAAAAAATACTCTTGCTCGTTATGGACCGGTGCGCACCGTAAAACCAGAATTGGTATTTGAACTTGCATTTGAAGGTGTTCAAGCTTCGACGCGTCATAAATCAGGCATCGCCATGCGTTTCCCCCGCATCTCACGCTGGCGCACTGATAAACCTGCAAGTGAAGCGGATAGGCTTGAAACTCTTCAAAATTTGGCGAGTATGTGATGAACAGCAATCCATCTGTTAAACGAATATTTGAATGGTTCGAGCACAAATCGTGGCAGCCATTTGAATTCCAAATAGAAGCCTGGGACGCTTATCTTCAAGGCAAGAGTGGATTAATTCATTCGTCCACTGGAAGCGGTAAGACTTTTGCAATCTGGCCTGCACCGCTTATAGAATGGATGGCTGAGCAAGAAAACAACACTAAAAATAAAATGGCACCGCTAACTGTACTTTGGTTAACACCTCTGCGAGCTCTTGCATCAGATACGGCTGAATCGCTTTATGATTTAGTGGAAGGGCTAAAAATTCCATGGAGTATCGAAATTAGAACGAGCGATACTTCAAGTGCAATTAAATTGCGTCAGAAAAACAAGATGCCGTCCTGTCTTATTACTACCCCTGAAAGTCTTGAAGTCTTGCTTTCTTATGAAGAACACCAAAGCCAATTGAAAAATTTGAAATTGGTTGTGGTCGATGAATGGCACGAATTGTTGAGCACCAAACGTGGTACTATGACCGAACTTGCTCTTGCGCGCTTGCGATTTTTGAATCCGGCTCTTCGAGTCTGGGGGATGTCTGCCACTCTTTCTAACTTGGAAGAATCACAAAAAACTCTGGCACCGAAAAATTCAGTCCTTGTTTCATCTGGTGCCAATAAATCAACACGTTTTACTACACTCTTACCAGATTCAATCGATCATATTTCCTGGGCTGGACATCTTGGTTTATCTATGGTGCCAGAAGTGGCAAATGCAATTGAAACAGCAAGTACGACACTTGTTTTTACAAACACTCGTTCTCAATGTGAGAGATGGTATCAAGCGTTGCTCGATTATAATCCTGAGCTGGCAGGCTTGATTGCTTTGCATCATGGCTCGCTCGATCGAAAAACTCGCAATTGGGTGGAAAATGCAGTTCGTGATGGACGGTTAAAATGTGTAGTATCAACATCGAGTCTCGACCTTGGTGTCGACTTTGCGCCGGTAGAACAGGTCATTCAAATAGGTTCACCAAAAGGTGTTGCACGATTGCTTCAGCGGGCAGGTCGAAGTGGGCATCAGCCCGGAGCTGAAAGCCGGCTTGTTTGTGTTCCTACCCATGCTCTTGAATTAGTTGAATTTTCGGCTGCTCAAAAAGCAATTGAAATGAGCAAAATAGAATCGAGACAGCCACTTAAAAAGCCTCTGGATGTATTGTCCCAACATTTAGTTACTCTGGCTTGTGGAGGCGGTTTTGAGAGAGAATCTGTTTTTGCCGAAATCAAAACGGCACATTCTTATCGAAACCTCACCCGATTTGAATTCGATTGGACACTAGATTTTATATGTCATGGCGGCAAAGCTTTGAGCGCTTACGATGAGTACTGTAAAGTTTCAATCAAAGATGGTCTATATCAAGTGCTTGAGCCGCGTACTGCAAAACGACATCGACTTGCGATTGGCACGATCACAAGCGATTCTTTGATAAATGTAGTTTTCATGAATGGTGAGTTGATTGGCAGTCTTGAAGAGTCTTTTGTATCGAGACTAAAACCTGGAGAAAGATTCACTTTTGCTGGACGAAGTTTAGAGCTTGTACGCCTAAAAGATATGAAAGCCTGGGTGAGGATTGCACCAAGTCGAAATGTCAGAGTTCCGCGCTGGATGGGTGGTCGCATGCCTTTGTCATCTGAGCTGTCGCATGCTATAAGAGTCGAGCTTGGACTTGCTAATAAGAAAGTATATGAAACACCTGAGATGGAGTTTGCCAGACCTTATCTCGAGCTTCAAAGAAATTGCTCGCAAATACCTGATGAAAACTCGATTCTTGTTGAACACCTGATTTCTCGCGAAGGCTTTCACGCATTCGTGTATCCTTTTGAAGGTAGGCTTGTGCACGAAGGACTTGCTGCAATTGTTGCTTATCGCATCTCAAAGCAAGTGAGTGCAAGTTTTTCTACTGCTGTAAATGATTATGGTTTTGAGATTTTAGCGAATAATGATTTTGAGGCAAGAAGGTTGATTACTTCTGAATTGTTTTCGCCTGAAAACTTATTTCACGATATTTTGGAAAGTCTTAACGCCACCGAAATGAGTCGCAGGCAGTTTCGCGAAATTGCACGTGTTGCTGGATTGATTTTTCAGGGATATCCAGGCAGTTCCAAGACCACAAGACAGATTCAAGCATCCAGTGGATTGTTGTACGATGTTTTTGCTGAATACGACCCGGATAATTTGCTTTTGAAACAAGCTCAGCATGAAGTTCTTGAATCACAGCTAGAAGAAACGCGAATGGTTCAGGCGATGAAAAGAATCACCAGATCGCGAATAAGTTTTGTAGAGGTTGCTCGGATTTCTCCTCTTTCTTTGCCGCTTATGGTAGAACGTTTGAGAGGAAGATTGACGTCGGAAAAATTAGCAGATCGAATTGCTAAAATGAAACTGCAAATTTATAAAAGCAATGTCTCAATCCAAAGGAAATAAAACGAGTAATGAATTTTTTCCCGTGCCAGGAGCGCTTGGCATAACTCTTTGCAAGGAGAAAATTTTTTTGCTGCCTCAAAAAGCGATGTATTGGCCTAAATATTCCGTTTTGTTTCTGGCTGACGCACATTTTGGAAAAGCTGGAACTTTTCGCTCGCAGCAAATTGCCATTCCATCTGGTATCACTGAAACCGATCTAAGTAAGATCGATTTTCTGGTTGAACAACTTGCTCTAAAGAAACTCATTTTTTTAGGCGATTTTATCCATGCTCAAAGTGGCATGACAAAACGCATTACTGATCAGTTATTGCAATGGCGTCAGAACCATCCTAATTTGTCTATTTCGCTTATTAAGGGTAATCACGATCGCTCTATACGAAGCATTGCCCAAAAACTTGAGATTGAACTTTTGGATGAGCCATATTTGATGGCGCCTTTTGTATTGTGTCACCATCCTTTTACCGAACAATCTGATCTGGGTTTTGTGCTTTGTGGTCATCTACATCCGGCAGTAAAATTATTTGGGAATGCTCGGCAAAAAGTGAGACTACCGTGTTTTTATTTTCAAAAAGAACAGCTAGTTCTTCCTGCTTTCGGATCATTTACCGGGTCTATGGAGATATATCCCGCAGGAGACGAGGTGATTTTTGTGATTGCTGAAAACGAAGTCATTCGGGTTGCGGAACAAATTTAATCTGAAAATGGGAAAAATACGTATTCACTTCGTCCCTTGACAGCCGTTACTATTTGACTTGGCTAAACCTGAATCCATGAAAAGGCTGCCAGGCTTGACATCTGGAGGCTTCTCAATTTTCAAGACGGATTTTTAACCAGAAGAGCCCTCTGGGGCGACGTTTACTAAAAGTTCTTGTCAGGTGTCCCCGCAATCCTTCGAACCCAACCCTTGGATCCTCCATTCCATTTCTCCAGAAATGTCGTTCTCATAGTAATAACTGGGAATAACTTTCTAGTCTTTGTAGGTAGATTTACTCCATGGCCTCACCCGCAGCACCTGGTGGTGCAGACAATGAACCAAGCGATAAAGAGGTTGCAGCTGCAGCCTCGAGTAATCCGTCGGAGAATTTTGATACGGCTGCTTCTACAAGCAGAGATGTTGTAGATAAATTCATCGCTGAAGTACTCAGACCCAATATTAAAAGCACTTCCACAGTGGCCGGCTCTGACCAAGTCGCTGCACAGTTGAAGGAAATAACGAATCCTCCAGCAAGTCCCCAGCAAGACTTGAGTGGATTGAAACCTGATACAAAAATAGCACTAAATATGCAGACATTCATTCGCCAATTGGTTGGCGATAAGGGCTTAAAAGGCGCTGCTGACCTTATTAAGTCTATGTCTCCACAGGATCGCGCCAAACTTGGTGGATGGGATATTCAAGTTGGTGGAACTCCTGACTCACCTACGTTCGCAATAAAAAAAGGTGGCGCTGACATAACTTCAGTTCGCGGAGTCGATATTGTCGCAGCGGACGGAAAGGTCGGAACTGCCCAATGGGCTGGACGCACGGCTGAGCGTTTTGAAATGCTTGCCGAAAATCCTAAATTTCTTAAAGCCGCGTTGTTAGGACTTTCTGCCTTGGTCGCTCGAGAAAGACAGCCTGGCGGTTCACTTGCAGATCCAGCTGCGCTGAGTTCGTTTGTTAACGCGTTCAATGCTCGTTTAGGTTTAGGTCCCAACAAAATGGAGCTTTCTGCAAACGATACCGGGCTGGCACTTAAGAAAGTCCCTGGTTTAACTACTGATGTCACTGCAGATTATGTTACTGCCAAAACTAGAGTCACAGACTCTACAGGCGCCGCTATTCCGACTGATACAAGCGGACTGCGCAGTTATCTCAAAGCAGGTCAATCGCGAATTGCAGATCTTGCGGCCCTGTCTGCCCAGCCGGGTGTAGAGGCGTTTCAGCTTAGCGAAAAGTTTTCGGATGTGTTGAAGGCTGAATATGCTCGACAAAATGGGACAGACGCTAGTGTTCCAGTGAAAGTAGGTCCGGCTGGATTGGTGGACCTTATCAATGCAGGTATGCCTCCAGCCGCGGCTGATGGCACCAGATATGCAGCAAGGTATGACACTACCGCAAAGCAAATTGTTTTTGAGAAAGTCGATTCGACTGGAAAACCACTGCAAGTTCTAAGACGCGTAGGCGAAGACAATCTTTCTCCTTACAATCCTTTGACGCTGCCTGGTGATCAACTTGCAAAACGCATGGCTTCGTCTAGTGCCGAAGCTTTGGGATTAATGTCACCTCCTCAGCGAGAATTGCAGCTTGCACGTTTGAATCAATGGTTGAAGGGTAAGCCAGAGCTTGCTCAGTTGTTTACTGAGAATTTTGCTAGAGAGCTAAAAAGCCGGACTGAAACAGCATCTCTCCTCCCGGTTTTAAAGCCGGCAGACGCTGCGGCGGGGACACCGCCTGAAATTTCAATTAAAAAAGCCGATGGACCACCTACTGGGGAAGACCTTCTATTTGGCGGGGTAGAGGTCCCTAAATTGAATGGAGATATTCCCGGCCCTGTCAAGCAATTCATCACTCAGATGGATGGCCTTCAAGGTGTTAAAAGATTTACCGATGCTGTAACAGACCCTACTAAGCTCGCTGGATATAAACCAGGCGACATCATTATTAGAGTAGCTCCTGATGGACAATCTCGAATAAGTGCAACTGTAAGTAATGTAGATGCGTCAGGCAGACCTACAGAAATTACAGTTGAGCAGCCTCCACCGCCAGGGCAACAGGGACCACCTGCTCTAATCAAAGTGCCCTTTGATCAATTTGTTGCTAGAACAAATGGGTTCGGCGATAAATCAGTATTTCTAGGTTACAGAAAAGCGTCAGACATGCCGGCTCGTGCTGATGTGCCAGCACCCGCAGCAGCAGCTGCTGATGTTGCAAAAATAATGGGTCCTGAAGTCTTTGCCAAGCTTACAGATCCTCAAAAGCAGCATTTGGCAACATTGTTCGATGCCAATGCATCACCTGATGCAAAGTTGAAAGCGGCTGAAGCCCTTTATGATTCGAACATGCGCAATTTCAATATTAACGACAATAACGGAAAACAAAGATCGATTACTCTTCAAAAGAGTGGCATTTTGATGCACGTCTTTGCTCAAGACGATAGAGGTAGAACCACAATTGCTTTGCGGGGCGTCAAGAGAGGAGATACCTATCAACAGCAAACAGATAAGCGTGGCAGACCTGTAAGTTTCGTCGGCAGTCACTTCCTAAAGAATGGTGGAGAAAACTCTGTTCTTAATGGAAAGGCTAGCGACGCTCCAGCACCACCATCAGATAAACCTGTATCGGCGACTAACCTAATAAAACCTAACGATTATGTCGGTTTCCAGGCGAGCATGGGCAGAATTTTTGCAACGTCTGACCCGACTAATTTTGCTAACAGATCTGTAGTCAACGATTTTACCAATTTCGTAAAAGCAAGCGAAGCTTCACAAGATACGCCAGAAGTCAAAGCTAAAGCACAGCAGGAAGCACTTCTTGCTGCAGTTAGAGCAGAAGCTGCTTTGTATCCCAAGGCCACTCCTCAAGAAATTGCTACGAAATTTAAAACTGCCCTTGGCGATCAAGCAGCTAAGTTCAATTTAGACGCTCTCAATGCAGATGTTCTTTCACCAGCCAAATACTTTGCAGATCTTGTAAAAGGTGCTAAGACACCAGGCGAAGTGGCACGACTCTTTACCAATTTTACAAGAATCGAAAACGCTAGAAATCCAGCAGCATCTGCAGACGAGTTGAAAACGCGTCTAAATGACGCCCTTACAGCTAGTGGCACCGGGTATTCAGTTGATTTGAATAAGTTTGGAACTGCAGATAATAATCTGCTTCTGTACAGAAAGAATCAGGCTGGTGCACAAGAACTGGTTAGCCGAATAGATCCTCGTCACATTCAGGTTCCAGGACAGCAAGAAAATGTTTTGCAGTTAGCTGGACGTTTGGCTGAACCTTTAGCTGCTCTTCAAGGTGAAGAACTGAAGTCTTATTGGCAGCAAGTAACTTCAACCATGAAGGATCTGGATCCTGCAAAGCGTGAATTGTTGATAAAGTCTCTGCAAGCCGAGCTTGCAAAGCGTCCAGAAAGCAAACATCTTACAATTACGCCAAATGCGGATAGCCTCAGTTTGAATTCCAACAAAGAAGGCAAAACTGAAGCAGTCGCGCAAGCTAGATTTGATGCTGTTGCGGTTGCAACAACTGATGTAGCACCACAACCGGTGGCTCCTAGCGATGCAGCAGATCTCAAGAAAATTCTTGGTGAGCAACAGTTAGCAGGTAAAACACCAGAACAGTTGGCAGCATTGCAAGCTTTCTTCAAGCCTGGAGCTAAACCTGAGGAACAGTTGGCTGCAGCACGAGTACTTGCTTTGGCTAATATCAAGTCTCTTAAAATTCAGGATGGTGATAAGAGCCGCACTCTGACATTCCAGGTAGAAAAGGTAGGCAAGAGATCGAAAGATAGCTATGTCAATGTTTATGCAACAGATGACAGAGGAAAGACGCGAATTGCAATTCGTGGAATTTCAGATGATAAGGGCGCTATAAGACAGCAAGGTAGAGCCAATTACTATGGCGATATCTGGACCAAGCAAATTGGTAACAAGTCTATACTTTCTGGTGCTACAGCACCAGCTGGTCCGGCTAAGCCACAAGACGCGCCAAAGCCTGCAGAACAATTGTCGCCTTTGTTTAAGGCCGATCAGATCAAGTGGGATGCTACTGCTCCAGTTGAACCTGTCAATCCAGTTGAGCCAGTAATTGTTCCAAGTCCTGCCACTGTAACTGGTGCGCCATTCGATGCTGCACTTACTGCCAAAAGTCTACTTGATGCCGGTCTTGATGGTCGTTTCTTTACTGCTGGTAATAAGGATGATTACGACCGAATTAAGAGTTTGTTCTTGAATAGGACTCAAGATGAGTTGACTCAGTTGCAAGCTGAATTTCTTAAGCAAAGCAAGGGCGTCAGACTTGAAGCTGCTTTGGTCAAACGATTTGGCGATTCCACAAGTGAATCTTTAGAGCTTCGCCGGTTGGCTGAAGGAGATAGTGCACGTCTTGCAAGAATTGCAGGTGATTTGCAACAACTTACAAATGGCACTGGTTCTAAATCTAATTGGGAAGTACAAAAAGATTTACGTGATACGTTCGCCACAATGACGAATGAGCAACTTGTAAAATTTCATGCGGATTTCCAGGAAAAGTATAAGAAGTCGTTATCTCAGGCAATTGCTGAAGCCACGCGCATGGATAATCCGACTCGTGCCATGTTGCAAATCTTGACTGACAAAGAAAAAGGCTCAGATAAACGAACAGCTGGCGATACCATTATGATGTCTCAAATTGCTCTGGATGCAGGCAATTTGGATATGTTTAAAGAGGTCTGGAGACGTGCTTCACCAGAGGCCAGGCAGAGATTCTTGTCTGAAGGTGGCGAGAAGAAAATTTATGATAAATGGGGAAGTTATTTTAGTACGACCCAGCAGCAGCGTGAAGCTCTGGATTACGTAAAAGATGGCACATCGTCAGTAACAACTGAAGTGGTTGGCAACACTGGCGGTTTTGGTGATACTGAAGCTGCAATCGAAGCTGGTATCGACAAAATGACAGCCCAACAACGCGCAGATTATTTTGCCGGAAAAGCACTCGCCGCAAGAGTCGCTTCTGGTCAACCAGCTCCTACAGACGCTAAAGAAAAAGCCCAATACGACTACTATAAACAGCTGAACTCGGCTTTGTATACGGCTACTAAAAACGCCTTCTGGCGTAATATCGGGGTTTACGATTTCAATCTTGGGTATTTCACTCAAAATAGTCGAGAGTTGCAAGCCTATGAAGATAGAATCAAATTCGGTAAAACAGGTTCTTTTGTTAGTGATGTTATAAACAAGGGGACAGACGGATTCTCGGCGAAAAGCGAGGATCAGATTCTCACTGCAATTGATACCATGACTAAAGAGCGTTGGGAGCATGCTAAGGCGAATAGGGCTGCTGTAGAAGCTGATCTTCGCAGTATGCTCGAGCGCACTCTAACAGGTACGTTTGGTGGCGCTGATACCGCTGCAGTCAATCGAGTAATGGATGCATTCAAGAGAAAAATGGATGCAGGCGATTATCCTGCAGCGCAGTCCATTGGCAGATCATTAGCTGAGCGGATGGATGCTAAAAAAGGAGGTTTCCTTGGATTTGGCGCCGATCGTGGTGGCATGCTAGAAGCTATTGCAAAGATGGATCCAAATTTCATCAAGCGCTACAAAGAAGAAGAAGCATTTAGACTTGCCGCTGATAAGAGTTTAAGTGACGGTACTCTCAAAGGCGCAGAGTTGGTTGCTGCAAGACGCATGTTAGCTCGTGTACTTACTGAAGGCAAGCCCAATCCTGATATTTTGGACAAGCTAATAATGTTCAAAGCTTCGGGAACTCAGTTGAAAGACATGGTGCTCGAACTGGATAAATTGTTCCAAGAAGACCCACAAGCTTTCGCTAAATTTCAGGCTCTGAGCGGTACGGTTGAAGGAAATGATTTACAGTCATTGAAACTTAATTATATTAGAAATCTCGAAAGAGACCTGGGTTTTTCTGATTACCTAACTTATATTGCGCCAATGCTTGAGCATGGAAAGCCGTTAGAAGCCGGGCGTCGAATGGAAATGTATATGGGTATGTTTGGTAACGACATGGAAGGCGTTACCAAAGCCATTCTTGCTGGTGGCCCAGATCTGTGGAATCAAATAAAAAGTAATCGAGATATTTTAGCCACATGGAATCCTCTCTACAAATTCAATGCGGAACAAGCTGATTTCATTCAAAAACTAGCAGAGAATCAGGCAAGTCTGCCCAAAGAGCAGCAAGGAACAATTCCTCCTGAATTCAAAATTAGACTTGCTATCTTGAATGGTAAGGGCGATCAGATTAAGCAGGAAACTGATGCAATTTCAGCTCAAAACAGGGGTGCTGTTACAGCCTTATACAACAAAACATTCGGAAGAGTTCTGACCGATGATTTGATTAAGAGCAAAATTCCCGAAGCACAAGCTGCAGCTGTTAATTTTGCCGGAGCTCTTACTCTTGAGCAAGCTACCGATGTTACAAGAGACTTGGTTTACGGCAACATGGGAGGACGATGGTGGACGAGCCTATTTGATGCCACTGCTTCTCAGGTACAAGATCGCGTCGACCAGCTTGTAGTCGCTTCTACTGAGGTGGCAGTCACAAAAATGGATTTGCCTACTGAGCAAAGGCAAGAACTAGTCGACCGGGCTCTTCAGACTTATGTAAATTACAAAGCGTCCGAGCATGCTGCAGTTGATGCTGGAGCTGATGCTGCTTTTGCCGTAGTGGGAATTGCAACCTTTATTCCAGCTTTGGCTGGCGCTATTGAAACTGGTGGTGCTACTCTTTATGCCTGGGGTGCTGGCATGGCGGCGCTTGGTGCTGTGATGAGACCTGGAGTTAAGGCTGCACTATTAGGCGGTCAATACGACTGGCGCGCAAATCTACTCAAAGATGCAACTGTAGGTGCGATCGAAATGCCCACCTACGTTTTGGGTCCCGGATTACTTTTGAGGGCAGGTAAAGCATTTGTGGAGCCTGCTATGGCCGCAGTCAAAGCTATGCGATTGGCCGGTAATCCTGAACTGGCTCAACTAACAGCCAATAGACTTGCAAGTGTAGTGAAGGCTGCACCTGAATTGGTAAATTCTGCGGGAGCCGACATAGCGATAAAAGCTGCTGCAAGGGTGTCTACAAAGTTTGAAGGTCTTACAGGCGATGCTTTGGCAAAAGCCATCGGTGAAACTGCTGAAGAGGCAACTCGAAAAGCATTTTCTGAAGTTTTTACAAATATCTCAAGCCAGTTAAAGACTTCTGGGTTGAAGCCATTTTCTTCTGAGTCTATAAATTTAGCCGCCCGCAACTTTAGTGAGGAGGTTCTGCCTCAAATATTGAAAGAAGTCGGCGCCAATTTAGCTGGCAAATCACCGCAAGAAGTACAGGCTTTGCTAAAAGCAAGTATTGAAAAAGTTGTTGGTGATATGGCGAAATCTGGAGCATTCACCAGTGAATCTGTGCTCAAAGCTCTTGCGACGGCTGAAATTGATTCGGCCGCGCAGCAAGGTATTACTCAGTTGATGAGACAAGGTTTTGCCAGAGCACAAGATATTCCAGAGAAAGATATTCTTGCTGTCGCAATGAAAATCACTGGAAATAATCCAGCTCAGGCAGCGCTTTTAGCTCAGGCAATAAAAGCCCAAATTCCTCATACTGCTGCTATGACGTCCAAAAATGTGATGGACGCGTTTATAAAGACGTATCCAAACTTAGCGCGCTCTCTTGCTCATACTGCTCCTGCAAGCTTTGCAGGACTTACCTCTGGAGCAGCTCGCTATGAGTGGGATCCGTCTTTGACTTTCGAACAAAACATGGCTCGAATGGGTTCTCAGGCTGCTATGGGAGCTTTTATCGCACTTGCTATGGTTGGAACTTTTACTGTCCCAACTGCCGCAATTAAGGCGTGGAGAGGAAATTTCAAAGGCACTGGAGTTGCAGCCGCTGATGTGAGAGAAATCGTCTTGAATGCTGAGCCTAAGATCTTGGGCAAGCTTGAAGATGGTAGACCTGTGAAATTGACTGAAGGTGGTTCAGTTCGAGTTGCAAGCAATGCTGGCGCAGAAATCAAAGGCGTTCTCTCTGTTGCGGCTCAGGATGTTGATTCTACCTTGGTCATGAATCAAGGCAAAACTTTTTTAAAGTCTACAGGCGAAGTTCCTCCTCAAGTATTTAGAAACAATAAGTGGGAATCATTGGCTCCTGATGAGCTTCTTGAACTTCAGCATGGACAGATGATCAAATTCGGACCGCAGGGAAAACCGATGGTCTTCATGCGAGCTGTCGAAAATGGAACTGAGACTGGATATTTATTGGCCGTCCCAGAATTGAGTCCTAAACTTTTGAAGCGCATGGTACCAGAGGTTGTGGAGGAAGCCGGCTTCAAACCTGGAGCTAGGCTTAGAGTGACGCCTGGTCGTGATGTTGTCACTATCGGTAGTATCGGTGCTGATGTACGGCTTGGATCCACTCATATGGTGGAAGTGAGTATGCCAGTTGCAGAGAGCAAAGGTCTATTTAGACGATTTTTGGGACGAAATACAGACGATGCTGCTCCTCTTGCCACCAGAGGTGAAGTTAATCTTCGAAATGTTGGAGAAGGTTCAATAATTGTTTTTCGTAAGGATGCCAAAGGTAATATTCTCAAGACTGAAGTTATTCCAGACCTGAAAGCATTGCAAGCTGAAGCAAAAAGGACTGGCGCTTCCATGCCGAAAGAAGCGCCAAAATTTGCTCTTGGACGCAATGACGAAATCATGCTTGGATCGAGCGGTCAAAAATTCCAGGCCTACAGCCAGAACGGTGCAATAAGGCTTGAACGGTTAGCAACTGCCACTACTAGAAATGAGATTCCAGTGATTCGTTCTGGTGTGGCTACAGTTTTGCGTGCGAATGCAGACGAGTTGGGTCGTGTTGAGCGTGTTGTGAACGCTGTTCGCAATCAAGGCTCTGATGTTTTTGAGTATGCCCGAGCTGCTTATACAAAGGTTGCTGATCAAATCAGATCTGGTGAGTTAATTGATCGACTGAGAAATGGTTACACTCTTGGTCGTGTACTCAAAAATAACGATTTCGAAAAAGCGGCAACTATGACCGACGCTAAACTTGCAAGTCTTGGCTTTGGACGCATTGATCCTCCCACAGGCTTCAAAGGCACGCTGTACAGAAACTACCAGACTGGTGTCGAGATTCTTAGAGATGGTGACCGAGTAGTTCAAGTAACCGCAAACGGAAGAACTCTAAAAATCAATTGGAGTGGTGATAAAGTCGCATCATTTGTAATGCCTGATGGTGAAATTCGAACTGTAGTTCCTCATGGTGGCAATTACAAAGCACCATCTTTGAGAGAACTCCCTGAACTCGCAGATGGTTATGTGCGATTATACAGAGCCACATTCTCTCCCTCAGATCTGGATTTAGCGCGTAATTTAACTACTCGTGAAGCGAAGCGATTGGAGCGATTAACAGCCAAAGTTAATGAAAGCGGGTTGGAATCTTTGCCAAAACGCCAAGCGACTGAATATCAAAGATTGCTTGCAATTAAGGATGCAGGAAGAACGCGCACTTATTATACAAGTATCGAGGAAGCGGTTGCTGCAGCAAATGAGATTCGCAAAGCCGATGGAAATGGACATCCTACCATCTTTGTTCAAGATGTGCCCGATAAAAAAGGTAGAATTGTATCCGGTACTTATAAGATGCCCGCGTCAGCAGCATCCAGGGCCGTACAACATCCACGATCGTTCACAAATAATCTGAATGATGGCAGCTGGATGATAAGTCTTGCCGAAGCTTCGGCTGTTTCGCATTACGGTGCTCAGATTACTCGTGATGTTGGTTTCCGCATTAATGCAAGTGGATTCAACTTCTTAAGAGGATTTTCCGATGCTGGTATGTTCGCGCGTGCACGAGCCATAATCGATCAGGCTACGAGTCGCGTCACTCGTGGTATTGCAAGTCGTGTTGGATTTTCGCACTTGATACATTTTGGAGAGCGAATCGACCTTGGTACTGCATTTGGTTCTGAGCTTCTAAGCAAAAACTCTTATGTAAAGGGAAGAGCTGCATCCTTATCAAAGACTGCAAGTGGACTGAGAATACATGCTGGCGACGGCGATATTGTTGTTCTTCGCAACGGGGTTCCTGTTGTGCTCAAGGAAGGTCAGGCGGTTCTGCAAACAGGTGATCGCATTATAGTTGGTAAATCGGTTGGTAACGGTCTCTATAAAGGTGATGAATTTGTTGTTGGCCTCGATGGTGCTAAATCTGCAGTTTTGCAACATACGCGTAGTGCTAGTACTTTCGGTTATCTATATGCCGGACCTGGTGGCAGAGTACCGGTTGGTGCGATGGCAAAACTAGCGCAAAGGAATCTCGCGTCTGCCGCTACAAATTTGGCCGCGACTCTTGGACGAATAAGAAGTACTGTTTACGATTTTGGTAGAAATGCAAATCTGCTGCGCAAGCATATTCAAGAAGCTATGCGTGAAGGCAGAATCAATCGCGGTTTAGACAAAGGAAAAGAATACACTATTTTTGGCAAAGGTAGGCTTACCAGAGAAGGAGAGCAAGTAACGCTCAGGCAAGTCAAGGAAAACGAGCCGATATATGTAGTAAGAAAGGTCGATGGTCAGGATCGAAGATTCTTAACTCGGTATGACAAACCTATTGGATTGAAGCCTGGTGACCTACTTTATACAGGTCGCACTCCGGATGGAGCATTGGTGGGTAATCCTTTCGAATACCGTGGTTTACCTGTTAAAGGAAAACGCGTACCAATAGGAGAGCGGGTAAGTGACGTCGTTGCGTACGCCAAGAATATTTCAGTCCGAGATGGATTGACTGCTGCGGGTAAAAGAGTCGGAAGTGCAGTAAGCGCGGCTAGAGACCTACATATTGGAAACGCTGTAGTTGCTCAAATTAGAAAAGCGGGATTTTTGTTCCGCAGAACTCCTAAGGCTACGGTCGAAGGTGGCATGACGAGAGCAGCGCAGGTGAGAGCGTTCTTGAATCGCGCGTTTGAAGTTCAACCGGAGTCAGCTTTACCTCGGTTGACTGAAACTGAAAAGTTGATGCAAGAGCTAACTGCTGCAATAAAAGCAAACGGGTTAGGTGAACCGGTTGAAGCCTTCAGACTTAGAACTGCGGGAGCCAAGAACAGACCAGCAGCTCTTCATAAAGATGGTACTGCAATCTCATTTCCAGCCAAGACAGATGAAGCCTCAGCTTTGGTGCCTACTTTTAAAAGGCTTAAAGGTTCTGAAGCTAGTGAATCAGAAGTAGTGATTAAAAACGATGGTGGCAGACGCACAGTTGTAGCACCAAAGAATGAAGAATTTAAAGTATCCATAACTCGAGACGGCCAAAAGCCCATAATTATTCAACCTGGAAAATCAGCTCCATGGCAGGAAGGTGACACTCTAGTTGTAGCGCGGGGAGACAAACAAACTTCTATGGAGTTTGAGCGGTCTTCGTTTTACAAACGCACAGTAGAGTCGATGCGAGAACTCAGAGCCGAAGTGGGTCGGGAGGGACTTCTTAAGAGTGTCTGGGCGAACCCAACCAATTGGTGGAACAGAGGTAAGGCAAGATCCTATGCCCCCTCTTTGCGCGGTAAAGGTTCAAACGAAACAGAGACCGCAGTAGCTAAGATAAAATTGCTGAAGCCTAATCGCAGAGACGAAATAAAAATAGATTCGGCTACTAATGTCAAATTTGTTAAAGCACCTGAAGGCGGCACTGTCACGGGAGAAATCAGCACTACTGGTGAGCTGTTTGTAAAACGTGGTACTGGCAGATGGGTCCCTGAAAAATCAGGAAAAGCTACATTACAGCCTGGTGATAAATTCAAAATTGGCACTGCTGGCAAAGAACATGTCTTCACTGACAAAGGTGTCCAACGAGTTACGCTTAAGGCGCGGATATTCCGCCGGGGTGTTTTTGCTGAAGCTTACAACCGCCGGTATCATCCTGAAGATGCAAATATAAACATACTTCGCAGAGCATCTAACACCGCAGGTGATGCAACTGAGGGAAAAGGTAATTTTTATAGTGCCAAATTTACCGGAGAAACAAAGCCTCTTGCAATTGTAAGTGATAGATCTAGAGATGCAATAAATCTGGCTTCTATTCCCTTTAGCCGTGAACCGCATGCTTTGATTAGCCCAAAAGTAAATGGAACCAAGGTTACAGATCTACATATTGAGGTAAAAGGCAATGTTCCGATTTATGTGACAAATTCGGAAGGCAATTTACTTACTCGCATCAAAGCACAGACCGATTTACCTGAAGGTTCATTTTTAAGAGTTGGTGACGAAGTTTTTGAGGTTGTAAGAGAAGGCGATAATTTATTATTGGAGCAGGTTCAGGCTACCAAGCTCACTCAAGGTCAAATGAGACCATCAACTAATGGTGTGCTTGAAGTAGTCGAAAAGTCTTTTGTTCAAGCTAATCGCGCTAAAGCAGCTGCAGCTGCATCCAATTTTGAAGTGGCTGGCTCTGCGATAACTTATAAGATTGAGGGTGGTAGTATCACTCTTGGTGCTAAGCACGTAGCAGTTATTGAGAAGTCAGAACTGTCAGACTATGCGGCAAAACAAGCCAAATTAAGCTTCGAACCAGAAGGTATCTTTGTTGAAGCGCTTTCCGATAAACCTGTGTTCATCATAACAAAATCGGCCAGTGGTGAAGAGGTGGCTAAGCCAATAGTGCAGGGCGACCGGGTGAAATTCGACCCTGAAACTATGGCTGTGCGTTTGGGCAACAAAGATAATGATGGACGCTCTGTATTTCGTCTGAAGGCAAAGGAGGCTTCAACACCAAGTAATGCCGATCCCATAGTAGAGGAAGAAATTTTCGCAAGACCAGCTTCTTCTCGTACTTCAATTCCAGAGGGAGAATACAGAGCACCACGAGTGGTGACATTGGAAGATTCTTCTGCCCCTGTTGCAATTGTTAGCCCTGATGAATCTCTTTTAAATCTCAAGCGCCAAATAGGAAGCGCATTTAAAAATCCAGAATTGATCGCAAATCCGGAGGCTTTGAAAGCTGCCATAGAAGCCGCTATCGCTAAAGTTGATCCTTCGCTGTCAGCCAAGCAGATTTCCATGAAATTGAACGAAGCATTTAGAGACTTGTCTGTAGAATTACGATATAGAGCGACCTCTAAGAATGATGGCCGTGTAATCATCAACACATTTGCTGAACGCTCTCTGCAACCGGGTAAGCCTTTTGATCCAAAGATTCAGTCTAGACCAACTCAAATTAGAGAACTTTTCAATGAAGCAAAAGTCTTTGTAGACCGCTACCGAGTTAATCTGAGAAGAAAACTTTCGTATGACCCTGTTGATGGTATTACAGCCCTTATTGACAAAATGTCTGAGCATGGCGATCCTAGTCTAATTGCCAGAATTTTGAACCGAGAATTGGAAAAGGTAAAGCTATCTGATAGATTAAGCGTGTCGGTTGAAAACGGGCAGTTTAGGATTGCACATGCTTTGGTGCCAGGTAAAATTAATGACAAACCATTTCTAGTTGTTCAAAAACCAAGAGCAATAGATGCGGGGGCTTCTGACGTAACACCTGTCCAATTGCGAGGCACAGATGATCCGCCAGTGCTTAAAATTGATATGCCTGTTGCACAAAGTACTAGCGTGGCGGAGAGAATTTCTGAAATTCGTGACGCCAAAGAATTGGCATCCTTTCTTGGAAATATAAAACCCGGTAGTATCCAGCCACCTGATATAACAACCCTAAGCGTCTATGCCGGACGCGCGGATGCCCAGTTGTTTGAGTTAAACAATTTCTATCTCAGAATGATTGCTGCTAAGGGGTTACCCGATGATATTCGAGAGCTGGTACAGAAGGCTCAGTCAGAGTTAAGTAGTTTAATGGAGATGCGGGCTCAGCAAATCGCTGGCCTGGCATCAAGTAAATCTGTGCCATCGGAGCAGTTAGTGCAGATAGTAGGGGCAAATTCTGATCCAAAATATCTGCCACCTGAAATGGCTACCAGCCTTGTTCGATTGATTGAGAATAATGCTGACAATATTTCTTCTGCGAACGCCTCTGAAATTGCATCTTTTTTAAGAAGCGTTGTTCGTGAACATACAAATCTTGAAGTAGATGCGAAAAATGTATTGAAAGTACTTGATGATAAAAACGTTACGTATAGTCGTTTGAATCGATTAGCAAAGATGGTACCTGTTCCTGAAACCAGAAATAATTTGGTCAATTTGTCCAAAACTGATTTAGATAACGCCAGTTTAGAAGCGCTCGCTAACGCAGTTAGAAGAGGTCATATGGATGAATCTAATTCTGCGGATATTCTTAAAGCTTTAATAGATCGCAGGCAAAAATATAACTTCAGTGATGCTGCTGAGTATGCGTTTGCTTCAGCGCACTTAGAAAGCCTCGCAAAAGGGCTTGGTGTGAAATCTGGAGGGAATGAAGTAATCGGGGAGCTATCTAAAATTGCCGCGGAGAAAACTCAATTTAGCCAGCCTATGGTTGAAGCATTAACTACTATGATGCGCACTGTGAATATTGCTACTGCGGAAGTAGACGCAATTTCAAATCTAGTTGAAATTATAAGTAGAAATGGCAGCTTGGAGGTATTACCACAGGACGTTTCAAATGCTTTTCGTGGTTCTGTCGATGCTTTGGCTAGACGTATTGCTGAGCATCGGGCACCACAGTTACCTTTAACTTCAGAGGTTGTAATTGGTGGAGCACTTCCTCCTGCTGATGCTGTGATTATTTTGGGATCACCTAAGTAAATTGTATGAGCCAGAATTTGTACGACGATTTAAAGCAGGTTGCTGGTATTCAAAATACCGCTTCTCTAAATCCTGGAGAGATGTGTTTGTTGCACAATTCAGATGAGTCAATTCCTTATAAGTCTGTGATGGTAATTGGCGATAATACTAATTCGCAAGTAAAACTCGCTGATACTTTGTCGAATGCTTTGCTGAAACTTGAATCTGATGGCATATCATCAGTAACTATGCCTGTTTTTCGCTTAGATAAATTGCGTCAGTTAGAAGCCGATATTGCCAGTGGTTCTTCTGTAGATGATTCGTCCAGATTCACTGAAGAAGATTTGATAAAGGAACATGTTGATGCGCTTCGAAAATTTAGAATCCGCTCCAAAGGTCGTTTGACGCAAGTTAATGTTATGGTCGCTGAAGTGGAACGCAAGTTTGGTGAAAGACTTAATAGAGCAATTGAAGAAGTGTTGCGAGAGCCCATAATGGTGGCACAAGATGCAAGAGAAGACGTTGCGGTACTTCCAAGTAATATTAGAGTTGCTCCCCGAATAGGAGATAGTCGCTAAATTGTTTGACGAAAGTGACATTATTTTGCGCGATGAGAATTGGTTCGAAGAGCGAAATTTCACTGCGTTTGAAGGATTTAACAACACTACAATTTTTACGCGAGAAGAAGTTACTGTAATTGTTCGCAATGGAGAACTCATACATTACAGAATGGGTGATAGTTCGGTGCGAAGTATGATGCCAGTTGCAAGTGCAAATTCATGGCCATCGGAATTAGTTGATGATACTGAGACGAATCTTCCAGAGGAGAAAGTACGATTTTATCGTTGTATCGATTCTACTCTATCTCCAGAAGATGCTGCAAAACAGACTTTCTTTATAGATCCAACCGATGCTCTGTTGGGTAATTCAACTCAAAGGTTGATTTATGTCGATATTAGTCGAAAACAGTTCCTGCTATGGAGAAACGCAGCTGGGAAGGTTCTTGGGACTATTGAGGATCCACTTCGATTGCCTATTGGTTTCGAGTTTGAATTGAGAGAGCATGTATTATCTCCCGTGAATTCAAGACGTAGCCAGGGGCTTGGCTTTCTCAATTTAAACAATGGCATTATTGAGTTTATAGAAGATTCACGTCTTGGAATTGATGAAGAGCTGCGTCCTGTGATTCCCCAATACAGCAATGGATTTTCGCAAGTCACGAGATATTTTCCAAAGATCAAACATAACGAAGATGGTTTCACTTTAGTGGTCCAAGGTGCTTCTGATTATTTCGAAAGTAGTGTAAACAGAGCTCTTGAAGATATTCCAAAAGGATTGAGAGCCAAGTTATTCAAAGAAATCAAAACGGTTAAATTGAACGGTTCTCCGCGCGATGGTGTCAAGCCCAAAGATTTGCATAAAAGACCCCAAGGTTACGACCGCGATGCCGATATGATGGACGGTCCTTCATGGGTGGATACTAAATCTCGCCAATTTACTCTTAACGAGTTTTGTTTGAATCCCCAAGGAGAAATGGTTCATTTAGGTAACCCCAATGAGATCTTGACTCGGTTTGTTCATGAAGCTATTCAACTCTTGGATTTGTCGTATGAAATGCAAGAGCTCTTGAAAAGGGTTTACGAGTATGATTTAGTCGAAATACCTAAAGTTCTTCGAAAATACGCAGATGATGTCAAGCCTGAGTCCCTTGGGTATCTAATCAGTCGAGACAAAGAAAAAATTCCTTCCATTTTGAAACGAATCGCCAAGCAAGAAAATGGCGAAGCTGCCCGAGCTGCAGTATTGAGCGAAATCGTATCGATCTTGTTGACCGACCATACAACTTTCGCTCACGGCCCAGATATTCTTTTGGAGATGTTTCCCAACTCGCGCTCAGTAATCGACAGGTATTTGCAGAGTCTGGAATAAATTGGCTTCAAAATATGGCATAATTTAAACTAGTTATACTAGCATCGCGTGGAGTTTTCATGTGAGCCTATCTCAATATTTGGACGATGATGAATTTGCAAATGCTTGGTTGTATCCGCAACCTGAAAAGACTTCTGAGAAGAAGCCTGATGTGGTTCAGCAAAATATTGAAGCTATTAGAGAGTACGCCTACGAAGCTTTTGACAAACTTGATACCAATGGTAATGGCTTCATAGAAACTAGCGAGCTCTATGATGCGCTGGAAGACGATACTATTCCGATGCGAGAAAAGTCATACATCATGTTTCTGCTCAATCATCAGGATGAAATTTCTGATTGCGAAGACGAAGGCGTTGCCGAGATGGTCGATGGAATTTCTAGAATGGATTTAGAACAGTATTTCAGGATAATTTTGCAGCGACTTGCAATTTAAATCATACACCCAGAAGTTGATTTCTTCGCTGCATCATCAAATCATATACATGTTGCTGCAAGCCATAAGCGTAAAGTTCTTTAAGTTCGGAATTGTAGTATCTCCAATTGTAACGCCATTCTTGGTCAATTCTGACTTGCAAACGTTTCTGTAAAGCTTCTACAATTTTATGTCTAGCTATTAGCCGCATCGAATCTTGTTGTGATTCGGGAAGTTCACTAATTGGTCTTTTGCCGACAAAAATTGCCTTTGTTTTTTCTGGATTCAGTTGATAAAAATCATAGTGGTCATTCAATACATCCATTATTTCATCTGGCAATTTGCGAGTTCCAAAAATACGCATAGCCAAATTTGCACCGTGAGTGCGCTTATGAAGTTTTCCGCTTTGAAGTAGGGCATCTTTTGGAGTGCCCGAGGTTAACTCTCTTAAAAAGGTTTCGAGAGCCTGTTCATTTACACTATTAAATTTTCCTTCCAACGAAATCAATTTTCTGGCAATGATTCTTGCACTTTCTCTATATCGTTTTGCAATCCAGTAATTTCCGGAATTGTGTTTGAAATCGCTGTCCATTTGTTTTACGAAATCAATGAAATCCTGTTGAAGTAAATTTTCGTTAGAACTCTTTCTGAATGCGTCCAATATGTCGTCTTCGTGAACAGAGCTTCCTCTTCTCGCTCGATAGTTGCTCTGAATTTCTTTCATATAGGTTTGTAAAACTGATTCGTCAATGTCACCAAATTTTGATGCATTTCCAATCTTTTTGCTTAGCGTTTCTTGTATAGACAGACGCACCGATGAGAGAAATTGGTGATGATGAACAAGCTCATGGAACATCATGTAAGGCAAAATTTGGTCCACATCCGGAGACAAAAAGCCTTGCGCGCCAATAGTTAGTAATAATCTTCTTTCTTGATAGTAGCCACCTGCTTCGGTTAGGTCATCTAGTTGATAATTCACTAGCATATTGCGTTTTTCTAGGAAATCGTTGAGTTCACGAGATATTAGACTAAACCTCGAGTTAACGGCATCTCCTATTTGATTAGTTAATAGTGCCTGTCTAATTTGAAGAATTTTTAGTTCTATTTCCATCTTTTTAAGTTTTTCTCCCGAACGTAATAGGTCATCGGGAGTAGAAGCAGAGTTAGTGCTCAATTCAGTATGAGTTTGTCTGAAACTTTCTACGTCTCTGTAGAGTCTACGGACTTCTTTGTCCATAGTTTTTGCTTCAACAGCCAGATGACTTCGATCGAGCAACCAGGCTGGATCATTTCGATCAAATATTTTGAAAAACTCTTCCGCTGAATGATCGTCAAAATGGGGTAGAATTCTTTTCATTTCCGCTATAGCATTTGCATCTGGAGTGAAACTTCCTCTGTGTCCAATCAAAGATTCTACCCTGGCTTCAAGCGGGTCTAGCCCATACCAAGGGCTAAGATGCACTTTGAGATCGGAATGTACAGCTGGCCAGTCAGCTCTTAATTTTCCTAATTCTTCTGCAAATTCAAAGTCTGCTTTAAATTGAGCTTCATGATGAGCGAAGAAATTGAAACCATGATGATTCAAGCTGTCAGCTGGATCCTTAGCAGCGCGCCAAATGTCAGCAGCTACTTGGTTGATATTGACATTCGGATCAGCCGCTATCGCAGCTTTCAGGTGAGACTCAACTGCAGTATCAAACTGTTTTTTCTCGCGTAAATACTGAGCTCTTCGCTCGAAAACACTTTCTAATATTGGATGGTGTATTCCTTCATTCCAATGTTTGCTCAAACGCATTTTGTCTAAAATTACTTCTGGATTGATCAGATCCGTTCCAAGTTGAGCCGGATAGGACGCGACGGCAGGAAGGACAACTTCACGACTTGAATCGAAGGAGTTTCGACCTTTTAGAGCTGGAACTTCTGCAGTTTTTATTTTAGTACTTTCAGGTGCTTCTTTTGTAACACTGCGGGTCGTATCACGGCTATGTGTTAGATGTCTTTTCGAGGAAAATAAGGCTTTTTCTGATCTTTGCAAAATCAATTCTAGTTCTGCTTGATTAGAATTGACTCCATTTGGCTGTGTTCGCATTGAGCTGCCGATAGGCTGGGCTGCTGGTTCTATCGTTACAACTTTCGCCGCTCCCTTGCCGTGGATTTTTTCATAGGCAGCAATTATTTCAGGAAGCTGTTCTTGAAGTCTTTTCATTTGTGCATCATGGAATTCGGCAGAGTTTTTGAACATTCTTCTGAAGAGTGAATTACTGCCTATGTCTGTTTCGTTTACTCTGGCAAATACTTCGCTTTGTGCAGCATCAAATGTCTTTTGTCTTCCTATGCCTTCAAGTTTGTACCTCGTTATAAGATCGATTCCAGCATCATCTTTGTTTGGCAGGAAATAAGTAATCTCTTTCAACTGATCTTTGGAAAAGCTTCTTCTTATAAATCCGTCTTGTCTTAATCGCTCAAGATCCCGTGCAAAGGCTTGGCGAGCTTCTAGAGACGCGGAGACTTCTACCCATTGTGTATTCGAATTCTTTTTGAGAGCACCTAAAATCAGATCCAATCCATGGGAGACTTCATGTTTAACTGTAATCGGAATTCTCTCATGAGACAGATTTTCGGCAATTAGGACGATTTCTTTTGTGCCGGGAGAAAAGAATGCCGGCGTGGACGAATAGTCCAGGTCGGTGGTATAGCCACGCGGGTGTTCACGTAGTAAACCAGTGGGGAAGATATCTTCAACACTTTTTACTATGCGTACTTTGATTCCGGCTGCTTTTAATGCCTCTTGCTGATAAGTGGGAAGATTGTCTAATGCGTTCACTACAGACTTTTGAAAGTCTTGAGGAGCTCCATTCGATACGACTTCTATTTTGCCCGGTGCACTTACTCGCTCCGATTTTGCAGTCAGCAATGAGAGATGTTCAGGTGCAGGTGTTCCGTTTAGTAAATGGAATTGCACATCTTCAGCGTTTACGTGGGTAATGATAGGAACACTTTCTGATAGTTGGGTTTGGCGAACAGCCATCCAACTGCTATTAGCGCTTAGTTCGTTGGTTGGAGACAGAATATCTTGGCGAATTTTTCCGAGTTGTTCAAGGTTCGCCATGTAAGGGGAGCTGAACAAGTCCTTTCCATTGAGAGATTGTCTGAAAGCCAGAAAGTCTTTGGTAGGAATATCGATATATATAATTCGTGCATCGCTAGTATTTCTGGAGAGAAGATTTGCTCTGTCGACAAAAAATTCTGGTTTGAAGTTGCCGTTGAAAATGGCGTCGGGATGAACGCCTGAACCTATATGTGCATACATGCGCGTAAAGCCTGGCTTGACTTGAGTTTGAAATGCATCGCTAAGTGCTGGAGACCAATCTAGGTAAGATAACCCGTACTTCATTCGTTTATAAGTCAGGTAAGGTTGATTCTTGTCACCAAATTTGATTTTTTCTACGCTTCCATTAAAATCGCGCTCAATGAAGATTTGTTCGTTAGTTGATTTGATTTCGACTAGCAGATCATTCTCGAACTTGTAAACTGCTCCTGTTTCGGGATTTTCAAATAGTATAGAATCCTTGGTCTTTCCAGGTTTTTGTTTGTACCCATTGGCAGCAAGTTGAGCTGGGGTGAGTCCAGTTACTTCGCGCATGGGTCCATGGCTTTTTGGATAGTATCTCTCGAAATCCTTGATACCGCCAATGTTTAAAGCTGCATTCTCTCCAAATCCAAAGAACAGATCTCTTTCGAAGACCATATGTTCAGTCTTGCCCTGAACCTTAAAAGTGTGAGAACCTGTCCACCAGGTTTCGTTGCGATTTAGATTGCTTGGAGAGAAAACCGATTCTCTTACAGTATCCAATGTGTTGCCATCAACGGCATATTCAAGTTTGTAACGGCTAGCTCCTGTGGAATCTAAGCGTGGTAATAAGTGACCTGGTAATTCACTCTTCGGTATATCGACGTATAGGAGAGTTCCATCACTACCAGCCTGGCGTAACGCTATGATAGGGTCGTCAGTATAAACAGGCGACTGCTCAGCCCGTCTTTCAATCAACATTTTGAATTCTGCTAACTCGTTTTCATCTAAGTTGCCATCAAAATACTTTTGTTGCAGTTCGTTGTAGCGTTTAGCACTGGACATGTCTTTGACACGATATATCTCTGAGACCAAATCATCTTCAGCTTTTACGCCACGATACAAACGCACCATATCTGGTGATGGAAGAGTTTCGACAGTATCCACTCTGGAGCGCCAATTCTCAGGGAATTCTCTAATTTGACCGATTTGTGAGGGCTTCTCGAATTTTATAGTTCTATGTTCGGCTGTTCTTAATTCAGCCATAGTTACTATTCCGTCTGAGTCATACTCGAATCTCACGGAATGAGCGTCTCTATATTCAACGCTTGTAAGCCGAAATCGAGAATCGATACCGTTATGGTAGATCGCTTTTGATTCGAACGTCATAACAACGCCTTGGGCATCGTCCACATATATTAGTCGAAATGGATCTCCTTCTGGACCATGCATGGCGACTAATTTGAAATTGCCAAAGCGTTGATCGAATTTGAGATAATGATCACCTATTTTAGCTTCCTTGGCAGTTTTGCCCATTACAAACATTTCTTTGGGGGACACCGTGTTAATTCGAACTTCTCGTGCGGCGCCAGAAGCGTAATTTATCTCATGTTTGATCGGTAAATCCTTAGATGAAGGTGGAGTGATTCCCACTGCGTCTATTTCTTGACGTGCCCTTGTTGTCATCGCATTCTCAAAGCTATCAATTGAGTCAAGTGTAAATGAATGCCCATTTATAAACACAGTGTCTCCGGGATAAATTACTGTCTCAGGTCCACCTTCTATTTTCTCGGGTTTGTTCTCGCCTTTACGCAAGACTGTTACACCATCACTGTTGTTCGGGTTTATCACTCTATAGTTGCCGTCATCAGCTCTGGTGGCAAAAGCCATTCTATTTTCAAGAATCGATCCTCCTAAGTCGAACATTCCTTCTTGAGGTTTTATTGCTTTGGCTTCAACACGACCGTTTACCAGTGAGTGCTGTATGAATATTGGTCCGGACTCAGTTAATTCGCTTGGGTCGTTTTTCCAGTGAACGCGTGTGTCATTTGAGAGTAGATTATCGGGCTCGACATTTGATTTGAATCTGTTTAAAAGCGTCTCAATTCTTCTAGCAACAAATTCTTTTGATTTTCCAATTGTTCTTTTGGTTGACATAGCAAGATCACTTGCTTGTGATTTAGTACCAAGAGTGGTTTCACTGATGTTACTGGGTCTTGTTGCAACTTCAAATTTTTCGAACCTGCGTTTAATTCTTTCTGCCAATCTTTCAAGATGAAATCTGTGAGAGATACGTTTTATTCCGTTTTCTGCTAGATGAAATCCGCCGCGAATTATAGGAGAGCTTAATCGGTATGCAACTGCAGTACCATATTCGGTTGTAAATGTTGCGATTCTAAATGGAAGGGTGGCTGTTCTTCGTACTATTCCAGGGTGTGCTACAGTTGTTTTGGAAGCTTCGGTAATTGGTGTCACTTCAAACTTGACTCCATTTTTGTCTACCGTAAGCGACAAATCGACCCGCGAAGTTGACTGTCCATCATGAGAAATGGCTCTCCATTCAGGCTTATCGAAGTGAGGATTTGTTGGAGAGTGAACCGATTCAAGAGCTTGAACGTGAATTTCATGAGGAACAAGAACACTATCAACCAGTCCCGTAGTTCCTTGATTAGCTTTAGAAATCCTCAAAACGCTATACGTTTCCGAGGGAATATCTACATAAATAACTTTGCCGTCGGGTCCAGCTGCCTCTGCAGCAGTATGGAGATCGTTTGAATAAAACTTGTCTTTAGGAGCTTTCCTGTTGTCAAAAAATTTCGCTAATCGACGTTCGGCTTCGGATAGGGAGTCAACTCCATGTAAATTTATTTTTTCTTGAAGAGTCCGCATCATTGTGATTTCTTCCGAAGAGAGCGGCGATTGAAACTCTTTAATGTGTCCTTGGTGATCTAACCTAACACCCCTATACAATCGATGATGTCCTTCTGGTACAGGAGGCTCTACAGAATCAGATTTGATGTGCCATTCTTTGGGTGTTTCAATTGGATTGTGACCGCGTTTGAAAATGTCAGTTACATGTGCAGTGGAAATTGTTGAAGGTTCACCAACTTGATTGCGGCCAATAGTGCGTGATAGACCATCAGGAGTTGTGAATTCGGTTACTCTGCCCCGAGTATCCATTTTGATTTGAGAACCGTTTTCTTTGTGGTTGAAGAGTTTGACTCGGTTACGATTAATTCCGCCAGCCTCGACGCGTTGAAAGTTACCGAAAATCAAATTGCTTTCTCTAATTCTAGAAATACTCTTTTCGAGCCTGTTTCTGGTACTTGGTTTAGTACCTGCATAAAAATGTCTAGCTACTACATTTCTAAATGTTCCAGTTTCAAGGCGATTTGCAATACGTCTTACTAAAGGACTGACTGCATCCACCGCTTTTGCGCCAGCTCTGAACAGTGCTACACCGCTGTTTATGGTGATGCGGGTTGGAGTATGGAAACCTTTTGGAGGTGCTTCTGCAAAAGATCTGGCTTTTGCTACGAATTCTATAGCGGCATCTCCCCAGCTTCTACCAATATTTGATTGAGCAACCGTGAAGTGAAGCAGTTCTGCTTCAGGTACCAGTTCGCCCTTTCTAACTAATACAATGGTGTCACCAGAGTGAATATTTGAATGTCTTGGATTCTTTTTGCCTCCAAGCAAACGGTCTTCAATTCTTTTTAAGCTAATACTACCTTTTAGGTCGTTGCGGCGATGTAAACGTAATTGGAAAGCCGCGTCTTGAGAATGCGCAGAAGCTTCAACTACTAGTTTGCCCCTTTCTGCCTTCAGCTCGCCTACGATTTTTCCTTCTCTAGTTTTCAGCACCAGTTTGCCGTCTATCTGCTCTACTAGCTCCTTAGCTGCTGGCGGTATCTCGAGACGATTGCCTCGTCCAAGATCAATGAAGGTTCTGTCTCCACTTGTACGAAGGTTAAGTGATTTGTTTTTGGTGCTAATTTCAGTTCCTATTTCGGCAAATTTTCCGTGAATGCGATTAAAAGTTAGTTTGCGCAAAGTGTTTACGGAAAGTGTTATTGGCGCCAAGGCATTTCGAGCAGAAAAACGAAGAGTTCCAAGCATTGCAGAACCACTCAATTTTACAGTTCCAACTACAGCTCGACCCATTATGTTTAATGCAGGACCAGTATAGGAACTTGCGGTGCCTACATTGGCTTTGATATTGTTTAGCGTTCCGGAAGAGAAAGTACTCGAAACATGGTTTATAAAAGTTGCATCCGAAGCAAGTTCTACGCTGAATTTTTGAGTGCCTGTAGTCT
The DNA here is from genome assembly GCA_964572515.1 of uncultured Candidatus Obscuribacterales bacterium. Taxonomy (GTDB): domain Bacteria; phylum Cyanobacteriota; class Vampirovibrionia; order Obscuribacterales; family Obscuribacteraceae; genus Aved-18. The sequence goes on from CAZNEW010000001.1 coordinate 1,111,742, forward strand.
TGCCAATAGTTCCGTTTTTAATTACAACAATTATGTCGCCATCCAATAAGCGGATACCAGCCTCTGAGACGTCGATATATTTACCTGCTCGTAATATTTGCAAACTTCCACGCGGAATATTTGAGTGAGCGAATAAATGGGGAGTACCATTTATATGATCCACATGAAAATGAGTAGGCTGCGCGTTACCTATTTTGATTTCGGAATTTCTGCCTGAACCGGCAGTGAAACGTTGATTGAGACCAATTCTATGGCGTGCGCCTACCGAACTAAGGACGAAAGGCGAGTGTATTGATCTGATTCTGTCCAGTTTTCCGGCAGAAAGATCTCTAGCTCTAAGACCGAAGCGAGTAATATTCAAATCTGTGCCGCGCACTACTATTGGTGCTGTAAGAGGTGCACCACTGGCAGCGGCAGCGGCGGCATCGGCATAGTTTGTCTGCATCCAGAAATTGCCGTCTGAATGTCTATTGGTTGGAGAATAAATATGTTCGCGAATAGGGTTCACTGAAGGATCGAAATCTTTGAGGGTCAGTTTCAGCCCGTCCGCAGCTTCAGCGACTTCGCGTTTTACAAACGTGTAAACAACTTTCCCGCTCGGTCCGGCTGAAGCCAATGCTGCATTCAAATCGGTGGTCCAATTTTCTGAAGCGCTGTCTCTCAATGCCTTGAGACGTGCGGTTTGCTCTGCGGTAAGCTTTCCAGCCTGTTCTAGTTTGACCAGTTGTGTAAATTCTTTGTACGAAGCAATACCTGCATCAGTAGGATTCGCAACCGACCTTGCAACTAAAACGTATCCGTCTGGTACTACAGGCAATGCGTTGTCGGCTTCTAACCCAAATTGTCTCCTCCAGGCACTTAGGACACTATCTGGTGAGGCCGGCATTCTGGTCAACACCTGTATATTTCCATCTTTTCCAGGAACCAAAATACGATTGACCTGTCCATCTTTCCATTCGAGTTTGATTGATGATTCAGCTATGGCTGGACCATCGGCAGAAGCTGTGCGAGCTGGGAATTTGATTTCCTGAATTTCGTCACCTAGTTTGGTTATTGTGACTCCGGTTTGCTCATGAACATAAGTGCGCGGAGCTCCCGGCTGCAATGCTTCCGAAGTCTCCTTGAAGCCTGCTGTTTGCAATTCGCGGTCAGACATCTGACGTATATTGAAACCACCTTTCTCTGGGTCTTGTCCCATGAGTCGTTTTACTAAGGCGTTCTCAGCCTGATCTCGAATTGCTCTAGGTGTTAGTGCTTTGACTCCGAATGCAGCGCGTTCCAGCGAAATACCATCTTGCGCACTTCTGACTATAGTCTTGGTCACGAGGTCAAAAGATAGTGCATCACCATCTTTGAGTGGGATGCTCTCCCCTTTTGCAACACGCAATATTTCTGAGCCTCGATAAACTGTTAATGGCTTGTCCGCCGTGTTTGTGACATGTGCCACTGTGCCTGTGACATTGAATCCTGCCGGAGTAATTTCGGCACGTGTTCCGGGAGTGGTGGTGATAATGTGATCTGCAGTGCCACCACTACCAACAGTGATTTTGGGATCCTTGGTGACGATTGTCTCGCCTGTTTCGAGTTTGCGCGATTCCTTTGCTCCAGATAGCTTCCATCCGGTAGAAGTCTTTTCTATTTCAACCATTCGACCTGAACCGAATTGCAAACGATCTCCTGGTTGCAACTCGAATGGAACACCTTTTCTTACTTCAATTGGTTTGCCGCCTTGTCTATGTACTACAAGAGGAAGGTCGCCTTCATTAGTAACTCTGGGCAAAGCTCCGGAGTTGTCGAAAGTAGCTTTGATTCCATTCTCCGGTAATAACAGGTGCGCAGTATTGTCACCATTAGAGCCAATCTTAATTTTGTCGACTGAAGCTGGAATTTCAAATGCTCTCTCGGGATTATCGAGTTTACCTGGAACGAATCCGTTTTCCGTTGGTATTACTCGGGTTAATTCTCGATCCGGTTTGGAAAGCATTCTCGAACTAGATGTGATTGCTCCTTCCAGTCCGAATCTTGCAAAACCGCCTAGAATCAATCCCATCTTGAGAGCCATGGCCAGTTTTTCGCTCGATATAGGCTCACCAGATGCAATGGCGTGTGTCAATTCAGCCAGAGTATTACCAGTGCCAGCGACATTACTTTCTAAGACAGATCTAGTTGCAAGTCCCCTAAAACCATCTTTGAAGAGTGTGCTTGCGGCGTCACCCAATTCTTTGGTTAACTGCTGACGCATAACATTTTGAGCTTCGATGCTTAGCGGATTTCCATGGACGTCTTTCAAGCCTTTTACTAAATTGGCAATCAAGTCATCTGCATTTTTGAGTGAGCCTGTTAATCCCTGCTCGATAATCTGTTTCATTCCTTGGCTTGCAGCAGTGATGCTTGCTGCATTGAGAGCAACGTCTCCGCCGCTAGGAATTTTAAGGGTGGAGCGTAGAACTGCGTCCATTCGGGTTCCGATCTTTGCTCCCCATCCTGCTAACAGCACTTCCGCTCCAGCCATGTTTGCTGCAGTCATTGTTGTGTATTTAAGTAAGTCGGCGGCGAAAGATTGGGCGTCCAGCTTACCTTCCAGGAATGCTTTGAGTGAGGCACCAGCTACGCCACCACCAGCACTGAGATAAGCAAGTCGAGCTAGCATTGCTAAGCTGGCACCACCAGTGACGAATGAACCGGCTATGGCGCCTACGGTGATGAGCGTATCAACAAGGTGGTCGATAGATTCTTGTTTCGTTCTGGCGAAAGAATCAACGGCAGCATCGAGTTGCTCCATTTCTTTTGCAAGTATTTCAGGAGGGACTATGCCACCATAATCTCGCTTCAGTTGTTCTAGTCTTGAAAGGCGTTGTAAAAGCTCGGTATTGTAATCGGTTCCTAGTGATGAGAAGTCAGCATTTGCTTGAGCGGTTGTGCGCTCAATAGCCTTCAAGATAGCAGCTTCTGTCTCTAATTCATTGCGTCTAGTTAGATTGTCGAATCTGCTAGCTTTTTCGGTAGGAACCTTTCCAGCTATGTCAAATTGAGCTACCGAACCGTATTTAAGCTCGTATTCTTGCATCGCTTTCAAACGGTCATTTGGATTCAATTCACTCAAAAGCTTTTCTATGGCTTCAGGTGTTCCGGCGCCAAGTTTTATGAAGGCACGCAGCTTGTCTGCAGGTGTTGCTCCAGCAGGATTATTGTTAATGATGGTATCGAAGATTTTTTTAGCGTCTTCAGTCTTACCAGTTCTTTGTGCGGATGGATGATTGAAAATGTCTCTATAAGCCTGAGGATCTTTCTTGATCGTTTCGAGTGCTTTGGGACCTAAATTCAAGAATAAATTCATTGTTGCTTCGACATTAAGCGAATTTGTATAGGCCCGACCATTGCGCTGTATGGTGAGAAATTCTTTCAACACCGCTGGCGGCATGATTCCATCGGAGAGCATTGGTTTGAGGAATTTATTGAAGTCTGAAGAGCCTATCCCAAATCCAGGACCCAAAGTGGCTTTCAGTGCAAGATCAAAATCGCTTCCTGGGGTAGCCTTGAGCATTTTGTCTGCGAATTCAGGATCCGTTGCCATGGCTCCTGCTATGACTGTCAAGACTTCTGCTCGAGTTGCTTTACCCTCGATTGCCAGTCTGAATAGTTTATATTCAGGTGTCTCTTTGATTGGGTTTCTGAAGTTTTCTGGCGTTACTTGTTTCAACAAAGCCATCGCAGCTTTGTATTCTGTGCTGTTTTCGCCAAAAATACTCTTTATTCTTTCATTTATTTTGTCTCTGTAACCGTCTGTGTTATTCGCATATTTTTCGCGCTCATCTGCGCGCATATTGGTGATTGCGTCCAGCAAGTTTTTCTTTTGATCGACGCCGTTCCATAATAGTATGGATTGTTCATTAACAAGTGCATCTTCAAGACTTCTGCCGGCACCCTGTTTGATACCATCAATCATGCCTCTGCGGTATGCTTCAAGCGCAGCGCGTTGCTGTGGATCTAATTTCGCTTCGGCTTGATCCATTGGCAGACCACGAGCAATCCATGTATCTAGTGCTTGTTGCGCAGCCAATCCCTGTTTGAGATTTTCGATTGCTTTAGCCTGATCTGCTGGTGCCAACTTCTCAAAGCCAGGAATTTTCTTTATCAGTTCGCTAGTATTGCTATCCTTAATGGCTTGATTAGTAGCTGCGATGAAATCGACGCGCTCTTTAAGCTGTTTTTGAGCTTGGAGGATGAAGTCTGGAATACTGTCGGGAAAACTTGCTTTTATTGCCTGGTCAATCTGTTTCAAGAATGCCGAACTGCCATCAGGACCTAATTGAGACATGAGATAGGTAAGGTCTTTGTCGGACATTACCATGGCTTTGTCGATTTCCTTACCGGTATTGATCCAGTTGGTAGCTATGCTTGCTATATTGTCGAGAACACTATTTCCCGGAAATAGTATTTGACCCTCGTAGCGTTGCATGGCGGCTTCTTCTTTCCACGACATTCCTCTGCCGCTTCCTATCAGTGAATCATAGATGCCGCGCGCACCCTGGAACGGGTTTAAGCTCCAGTGAGCTTCTTTGAATGCATTGATCCATTGATTGTAATATTCGAGTGCTTTCTTCTCTGCGTCGGTTGTCGGTGTTTTCTTGCCATCAAAGAGTTCTTTGCCCTGTCTATAAAGCTCTCTTTCTTCTGGTTTCATTCGCGCAAGAGAATTCTTGATGGACTCTTCAGTGTTTGAGAAGACTCCACTTACCGCCTTGCGAAATTCTGTTAGAGAGGATATATCTCCGTTTTGTAGATAATCATTGAATTCCAGGCGATCAAGCTCGCCAGGGTTGAAGTTTGCAAAGTGCTTCTCGAGTAGTTCATTGAAATTAGGCTGGTCCTTGAAAGCCTTTCTAGCTTCATCAGACGAGAAGGATTTTCCAAATGCTTCACGCATGTAGTCTTGACCGTAATAATTAGGCTTGAGAACAGTGTATGAAGAGACTGCTGCGTTCATGATTTCAACTTGTTGCGCGGTCGTTCTCTTATCTACTCCACCATTTTCGGCTGTAGCAATTTTTATTATGGTTTGGTGATATTTGTCATACTGACCGATGTCTTTGCCCTGTCCGTTTGTGTAGAAGTCTGCAAGACCTTTGCCGCTGTTGAGTTTTTTCATAGCCTCATCAACAGCCTTTCTTTCTGATTCGGTCATAGTGGCAAGTATTCTGCGGGTGTTTGCTCTTATAGCGGAAGCGTCTCTGTCTTTGCCAAACGTGTTCTGATACTCGACTGCATCAGTGATCAATTGAATTGCTTGACGCTCACCTGGAGCTCCGGTGCGAGCAAGGTGCATTTCGATTTCTTTGAATCTGAAATCTCCGCCCACTTTATCGAAGTGTTTTTTGAGGAAATCTTTTAGTTCGACTCCATTGGTTTCTTTAAACCGCGCTGCAAGAGCTTTTATTTCTTCAGCAGTCATTTCACGCATTTGTTCGCGAATTTTTTTCGCGCCTTCTTCTGTAAGTCCGCCGCGTCTATTCGCCAGATCGGAGAAGGATTTTATGGTGGCGTCTATATCTGTTACTCTCTCCAGAGGAGGAGTTTTATCTTTTTGATCCTTTGGAACTTCTGCATCGACTGCAACAGGACGTCTGCTGCCATCTAATTTGAATGCTCGGCTAACAACAGCTAACGACTCTTTGCCGTTTAGAGTGCGTTTGACCAGTTCTGTTTCTGACAATGTTCCGGTTTCATGATCTAGTCGTTTTGTTCCGGTGAACGTATCGCTTGGCCCATCTGGTTCACCAGTGCGCTTCCAAGTTTGACCATCTGGTTGTTGAGTCCATGTTGTTATTTTTCCATCAGGACGAGTGGTCTTGATTATATTCGGTTGAGTGGTATCACCAGCGGTGGGGTAAGAATATTCTACAGTACTGCCGTCGCGACGCACCGCTCCGGTAATGCGGTTTTGCGCATCCATCACTTTGATATTAGCCGTGTCAGCAGGAATATGACTTCCTTTGATCGCTTTTTCATATAGCGCTTTGGCTTCTGCAATGGTACCGTTGTTAAGCGTGTAATTCAGCTCGCCTCGTTTGAGTGCACCAGCATCGAGCTCTAATACTTTGGCATTGGCTCCTGCTCCAACAGTTATCCTGGAAGGAATTCTCTGCTCGCCGGTGTATTCATAAGTGCTTACAGTGCCGTCTTTCAGTGTGCGTTTGGAAATTCTGCCCTGCGCATCTTTTTCTACAACGCTTCCATCAGGTAATCTTAGAGGCTGATTTGCGACAGCTTCTAACGTAGGAATGTCGGCTGAGATTTCCTGTCCGTTTTGTTGTTTCTGGAAGGCTTTGATTTCTGCTTTTTTCCAATCCACTTCGTTCAGTTTTACTGGCCAGGTGTTTTCCGGATCGCCTGCAGTAGCAGATTCGACTTTGATTTCGTTTCCGCCACCCGTGCGTGGCTTAATAGATAACTCTCCAGTGGCAACTGATTTGGCAGGATTAGTGCCTTCCTGCAATTGAATACTGAGTTTTCTGCGGTCGGCAGCACTGCCTGGTTCCAATTTGATATTTAGGCTGTAGTCTTTGCCATTATGTTTGAACTGCAACCTGTCGATTCCCAATTGCGCCAGGTTTTTAGCAATTTCAAGTCGTTGTTGAGGCGTGGTAGCTTTGGCGAAATCTTCCAGTTGGGAGCGAACAAATCTTGCTGTTTCTGGATTTGCCATTGCCGCGCGAAAACGTGCTTCCGGAGAATCGGTTGCAGTCGGATTTGTGACTTCTCTTGGTTTTGCCACTTCACCTTTGACTGCTGCGGCAAGTTGGTCAGTGGTCACAGACATACTATCTTTGCTTGTAAGATATTTTCTTCCAAATTGTGCGAATGCTTGGTCTCTTACTGAACGAGCGAGGAATTTAAGTTCGTTTGGCGAAAGCTTGATTCCGAGTTCTCTTGCTCGCTGAGCGATGGCATGGGCTGGACCTTGGCCACGTTTGAGTTTAGGCAGCTCACCCAGTAGTTTTTGTAATTGAGCGACCCGCTCTTGCTGGGCCGGAGTCAAGCTTGCAAGCGCTGGATTGGCTTGTACTTCGCCTGGAGGTGGAACCTTTATGTCTTTGATTCCATTTTTGTCTACCTTCATGCCGATTTCGGCTTTGGCCCAATCGACGGTATTCAACTCGGCAGGCAAAGCACCTTTGACGTCTTTGAAAGTTGTACCATCCGCATTTCTTGTGCCGGAGGCAAGAACGACATCATTTACTTTTACTTCAAAATTTTCTCCGGTTTTGGTGAGATTTATTTTGTAGTCTTTGCCATTGTGCTTGAACGTAAGTTCTCTTACGCCTGCATCGTATAGCACACTGAACTGTTTAATTCTGTCTTCGGGTTTTACATCTGGTTTCATCAAGTTGGCGAGGTCACCTCGAGCTGATCCTCTGAGCCATCCATCGAGCTGCTGATCACCAGTTAGAGGTTGAGTAGTAGCACCAACTGTAGTGTCAACAGGAACTGCTGAGCGATCGAGAGGTGTTTCGTAAGCGGTGGTTTTGCCATCGACTGTGTCGGAGAGGGTGACTTTGCCATTTTCAACTTTGAAGTTGAATCTGCCTGGAGGACGTGAATTCTTAAAGCCTTCTGTCAATCCAGTCATAAATTCGTTAAATGCTGGAGTGTTTTGCGCAGATTTGATACTGGTTGCGATACCTTTCAGGAAACTTTCTATTGATGTCTTATTGCCATCCATCAAGACTAGTCGCATAGTTTCAGCAAGATAAGCTCCGCGGAACTTCATTGAATTGGCATTTGTGCCGATACCAATATCCGAGGCATTCATTTCGAACAGAGTCTTGTCTCCAGCGGGATCTTTGCTTACCAAAGAAATGACTTCTTTTCCTGCAGGACCTTCGAGTTTTAAATCCAATTTTTTAGCAGCGAGAATTTCCTTGAATGATTTGTCTCCGATTTTTGCATTGGCATAATCAAGCTTATCTCCTGTTTGGGTGGCAGCCCATGCGCGAACGAGATTTCTAAATGCAAGTGATTTGTCGGATGGAGTCGATTTGTCAGTAAGTAAATTGAAGTTTTGAAGTGCTTGCGCCAGCAATTGTTGAGGTGAGCGGTCACCAGTTGTAGTGGCTGGAACATCGGTATATTTTTGAGCGTCTCCAATATTCTTTTTGATGCCTGCTGTATCCATGTAACTCATTCTGAATTCGCTTGCCGAAACTTCCAGATTGAGTTTGGGATTCTTGCTCTTTAAGAATGTATCGAGTCGTTTGAGTGCTTCTCTGCGCTCAGCAGGAGGCAAAAGTTTAATTCCCTGGTTTATAGCCGTGAGAACTTTGGGATCGATAGTTTCAGGTTTTGTGAAGTCCGTGGATTTGAACAAATCTTGAAGCGCTTTGTCCATTGCGTCTTTTTGCGCTTGGGTCAAAGCAGGTGCTTCAGCAGGTGTTAAACGTTCTCCTTTGATCATTCTAGCGAGAGAAACATCGCTGTTATCTCCAACAAAATTAGCAGTCGAGTCTTTTGTTGTGAGCGATCTCTTGCCGTCTGTCGCTTGCTTGTTCAAAAGCAACGCTAAGGGAAGTGTTTGAGTTTTGTGATCCAGTTTGATACCCAGCTCTTTGGCTCTGCGCTCTATCGCTTGATAGAAACTTCCACCGCTTGGAACTTTTAACGGACGACCATCGGCAGTCAAAACTTTGAGCAAGTCGAAAAGTTTTCTTTCCTGTTCGGAAAGTTGCGGCATTTCGGTTGCATTAGTCGGTTTATTCAGCGGTTGCAAATCGGCGTCTGTGATCCGTAAAGTCTGTGACGGGGTGCCAGCCTTAATAAGATCTAGACCGTTGTCTTTCGCGCTTAGTGTATAACCTTCCGGAAGCAGTGGTGCCATTGGCGGTTTGACAATGAATTTGTCGGCAAACTGCTGCATCGTCATGCCACCATCTTTCAAGAATTTGAAAGCTTCTACGAGTGCTTGTTTTACTTTCGCTGGATCACCTTTTTGTGCTTCCAGAAACTGTTTCAATACAACGTCGCGCTGAGCTTCTGACGCCGACATGAAGCTATGCTTGAACTCAGCCATTTGAGGATTGGTTTTAGCAAGAGCCACTAAATCTGATGCTGCTTGAGCACTCCATGCGGGATTTATGTCTTTGTAGGTCCCACCAATCTGTACTTTTAGAGCTAGATTGGCTTCTATTTTGATGGAGCCAGGTCCCGTGCCAGCTTCTTTGTTCATCGCTTCGATTATTTTGGTCATCGAAGGGGCGGGCACTATACCCGTAAGTTCGAGTAATTTGGCTGCCAATTCTTTGGGCTGTGAGGACTTAAGAGTGTTTTTGACTGCTTCGATTTGATCGAATATTTTGCGGGCTTCTGCATCATCTTTTGGAGTTATATCAAAAGCTTTGAGAGAATTTCTGATTTGTTCTGGGGTAAGAGTGGAAGTTGTTCCTACGCTTGCATCAGAGCGCAAAGCCACTGGTGCACTTACATTTTCCCAATGTTTTTGTATGCCGGCTCTTGTGGGTACTTCTTTTATTCGTTGCAGAGCAAACGTGTTTCCATCAGTTGATATAGCCAGTCTGACGTTAGCGAAATTGGAATTTTCGCTGATTTTCAATTTTAGGCTATTATTGATGGCTTCGATTGCTGCTTTTCTATCGGCACCGTTCAATTTATTCAATTGTTCTGTTAATTTGGCAACGATGTCACCTGGTTTTGCAGGATCGAATTTCGGATTAGTGTTGAATAGTCCAAGACTTGCTTCGACTGCGGCTTTTACATTTTGCGGCAGGCGATCTAGTGGATTGGTGGTTGTTGCTTCGGCTGGTTTGTCGACTCGTGCTTCAGTTGGGCGTTCTGTAGTCGATGGTGTCAGATCAACAGGTCGAGTTCCAACTGGTATTCTATCGATGGATCCGCTAAGCTTGTTGCCATCCGCACTCAAGGTTAAGTCAAGTTTTGGATTTACAGTTTTGAGCTGGTCTACAATGGTTTGGCGATCTGCTTTGTTTGTGACACCATCTAAGAATGTTTTGACTTCATCAAACAAGGCTGTATTTTTGGCTCTGTCGCTGGTCATGTTCTTGATGCCAGCTATTAGTTTTTTGAATTCTTCAAATTGCTTATTAGTAAGGTATTCAGGAACTTTGAATTCTTTTCCTTCTAACTGAGCTACTAAAGATTGTCCATCAGCGGAGAGACGAAGGTCATCAGGGCGACGTCCCGTGTTCACATCGGCTGCTACTTTCTGTAATTGAGCATCTGTTAGTCCAGCAGTTTTCAATGCTCTGAGCGCTTGGCCAACTTCTGCTTTTGGAGGGCTGGAAAAAGCTTCGCGCATTTTTAAAATAGCTCTATAGGCAGCTTCTTGCTTTTCGGCTGGAATATCCTCGAGTTTGAGCCGTTTAAATTCGGCTGCCATTGCAGCTTTGTCAACTGGAGTGGCTGCTGCCGTTACAGCAGTATCAGATTTTGCAGGTATCTCAACATCGCCTGCAGTAATTTTTGTTTTAGCCCAATCGATGCCATTCAGTCTTGCATCGACTGCACCGGCGGGAGTCGCGTCTTTAAATCGTCCGCGTGCGTCGAACACGCCTTTCACAATTGGTTTATCAGGGTTAGCTTCAGTGCCATCACCCTTGATGCTTAGAGTGACTTCTTTGCCAGGGCGTTTTTGACCATTTACTTTTACATCTTTAGCCTCGATTTTCAAAGTTACCGGTCCACTCGGACCTTGAACAGTAATTTCGTTGATGCCTTTAGATTGAAGAGTACGAGCGAGATCAAGCTTGTCTTGATTGCTTCCAGTAGCTAATCTATCTCGGATGGCTGCTGCACCCTCTGGAGTTTTCATCCAGTCCTTGAATTTTTCTGGATTCAAATTGCCAGGGATTGCAGTTGGGCGCTCGGCGCTATCGGATTTGATTAAGCCGGCCAACTGCTCAGGTGTTATAAATGCTTCATCTTTAGTGGTTAGAACATTTCTTTTCTCTTTAGCAAAAGTATTGTCCCTCAATATTTTTGCTAACTTTTCACGCATTGCAGGGGGGATTTCAATGCCTTGCTTTTTAGCTTCGGCAGCTAGTGCGTGAAAGAAACTTTTGCCCGCCGGAGGCTTTAATGCTGGCGGTCCCTGAATCAGTTTCAACAACTTATCGTATTGTTCTTGCTGAGCCGGAGAGAGACTGTCTCTTGGCGTTTTGGGCGCTGCAACTTCTGGTTTTACTTCAGGTAATACATCGCTGGGTTTGATGCGTGTGATTTCTTTACCGTCTGGATCTTTCAACACAATATCTACAGGTGGCTTTCCTGTGAGCGAGTTCAAATCGACTTTATAACCAGTAGGACCTATCACCCTGTTAATATCGGCTTTGAGTTTTTCAAGGTTTAGCTCTGCACCGCTATTTTCAGCACGGAACTTCGCGATTAATTCAGAAAATGCCTTCTCGATAACTGCCTTATCTAGAGTACAGCTTAAAGTGTCAGTTAGAAATTTTTTCAGTTGCTCTTCGAAAGTTTTGGGAGGTGCGTCTGCATTTTCTGGAACGGGAGTTACTGCATCGCGATTAATATCAAATGGTGGGAGCTTTGTTTCTTTGCCATCATTTCCGATATTCGTCTGAACTAATTTTCCTTCTACAACCTCGAATTTCGCTTTGAGCAAACTTGCAGTAATTTCGCTCAGTCCGCGCAAGATTGAATCGCGGCTAGTACCAGCTGGTAGTGTTTTTAGTGCTTCTAGTAATTTGGTTCTGGCACTATCTGCGGTAGCACCCGGTTTTCCAATTTCTTGAGCCAACTCATTGAATAGCTGTTTGTAATCGCTACTTAACCCTAGTGGGACATCGAACTCTTTGTTGCCGATTTTGATTTTTTCAATTTTTGAATTTTCAGGATAATTTCCCGTGGCTTCAAGAGGATAGTCTGATCTGCCCCATGTCCAGTCAGCATTTGTTACTGACAAATTATCGCCTTTGAGCGCCAGTATATAAGGCGACGAAAAGATTCCAGAACCACCCACAGACAGAGCCCGATTCATCTCTCTGACCAATTGGGCACGAATATCAGGATTTAGTTTGCCAAGCTCGCGAGCAACCTCAGGTATTCCAGTGCGAAGGTCATTGTGCGCGTATCGATGCAATACTGCGGCAAAATAATCTTGTTGAGCTTTAGGGAGAGACGCTGGTAACAAATATGTTTCAGCTGGGGAAAGGAAAGGCTTGAACTCAACGCGGCGAAGATTGACTTCTGGCGGACCACTCAGCATTAAGGTTTGGGTTTCTGGATTGTATTTGAGCTTGGGATCGTTCAAATCACGGGCGAGTTCTTCCATTTTTTGAGGAGTGGCATTTCTGCCCAATCCCATTATCAAATCTCGATATGCTTGCTCTCTCGCTTCTGGAGTGGTTGCCGATTTCAATTTTTCTAAAGTGGCGGATATCTCACTGCGCTTTTGGGCAGGCATGTCGGGGAAGCGAATACGCATAATCGCTTCAGAGGTGGATATAGGTACGGTATCACCCGCCGCATGTGCGGAGATATCCAAAATTCCGCCTTTCTCGGCTTGTCTTTGAGCGTATTTTTCAACTCGACCGTCAGCATTTATTCGGAATTCAATTCCAGCAAGCGAGCCGTTTTCACGTGACGCTGCTGAGAAGGCTTGAGCAAGTAAATTGCGCTGTTCTCGAGGCGCTTCGTTTATCTTTGCTTCGATTTCAGCCAGCACTTCTGCTGCATTCGATTGTGTTGCTGTTACTGCTTTTTCAAGCAATGGTTTGAACTTAGGATCTTCAGCGATTGCTTTAGGAATGTATATTCGCTTTTCGCCGATTTCAAGATTGACAAATTCAGTTGGTGGCGCGGCGCGAAGATTTTCTTCGAAAACGAATTGGGCATTGTCGACCACGTCTTTCAAGGTGGTATCGCCAGAGTTTTTCAAGGCTTCAAGTTGCGCTAGCGCTTTATCTTTTGAAGGACTGTTTTTATCCGCTGCCTGAGCTACAAGAGCTTCAACCTGACGTTTGAATTCAGCAGGGTCTGATTTTTGCAATTCTGCAATTTGTCGCAACGCATTTGCGGCTCTTGCTGGATTCTGCAAATCGCCAAGTGCGAGCCGTAGCTGGTCTGAAGGGGTATAGTCACTTCCATCAGCTTTTATCATTGTGCTTGAATTATCTGTGGAATTATTGATTTTGATACCATCTAAACCATTATTCAAAAGTTCTATCGAACGTCCTGGAAGATTTCGATTATTGGAAAGAATTGAATTGAACTGGTCAAGCATCAGTTTTCTGTCAGTTTCAGGTGCACTTGCTAACATGCGAGCTATTTCTGAATTCATCTGTTTTGTCAGAGTAGGCGAATCTGCCAATCTCAATGCAATTGCCTGGAAGCGATAAACGTCTTCTCTTGAAAGACTTCCCGGAGCAACAATTTCTTTGCCATAAACAGTAACCAGACGAAGGCTCTGATCGCCGACCGTTAGCACACCATCTTTATACTGAATACCTTCTTTGGCAAGAAGCACTGCGGTGTTAGTGTCTGACAAACCATTTGCTTTTAGTTGTCTGAGTAAAGCTTCTAATTGAGTAGATTTGTCAGGATTATTGGCTTTGATTTCAGCTTTTAATTTGTTGATTGCATCTCTCAAAGCGACAGGGTCGCCAATAGATGAAACATCGGTGAAACCAAGTTTTCTAAGCTCTGATTGCGCTTCTCCGACACTGCCTGGTGCAAACGACTCGAGCGTTCTTCCTATCAGACTGGACTTCAATTCTAAATTGTCGCCATTTGGTCTTAGATATTTTCCATCGAAATTTTGTTTGACCAGAGGATTAATTGCATTGAGCAGCGCCTGTTTGTCGCCCTGATACGATTTCAAGAAATTGGCCAGAGCTGAGCCGAAAGAGTTCAGATCTTTGTCTGCGATAGAATCGAGTATCGCTTTCAGTTCGGGGTTGGCATTGTAAGCATCAATGAAAGCTTTGGCGTCATTGGCATTCAAGCCTTGCAATTTGTATTTTTCAATTATGTCGCGGTCTGCAATTCCTTGGAATTCTGCAGGGGTCAGCAATTCGCGTGAAAAATCTGTTGTAGTTGGTGCTTCGCTCAGTCGCATACTTTCAGCGATTGTGGCTCTTATTGCTGGATTTGCACTGTAAGCAAGAAGAGTTTTTAGTTGATCGCGAGCTGCTTGGTCTGGTTTTTCAGCACCAGCTCGTGCCACGAGATCATCAACGACTTTTCTGAAATCAGCAGGATTGTCTTTTGCCAGAGTCTCCATTTTTGCTGCTGCATCTTTGTATGCTTTTGAATCCGGAGCGTTATTTTGAAGAACATCCAGGTTGAATCTGACATGACCTTCAACATTGGCAGATTTACCAGTTCCGCGGAACCATCTTGTGATTCCCATTTTGTTGGTGACTTCAATTCCGTCTGATGGATGCAGATTGAACACTTGTCCGGATGTATTTCTGCCATTAACTTCGGCAAGAATTTGTTTCTTCTGTGCTTCAGAAAGTGATTCGCTCGCCATAAGTTTTGCAAGCGAGGAAATATCATTCTTCCCTGCAAATTCGCGGAACAATTGAAGTTCGGTCTCGGACATTCCGGATGGTAAAACGAAATCTCCAGCTATCCTGTGGAGATCGAAGCTCTGATTAGCGAACGATATAGAATCACGGGTGATACTGAGTTTGTCGGTCCGCCCTTTATTGAAACTATCTTGTAACGCTTTGAGTTGTTCTGCATTCAACCTTGAGGCAGTTGCTTCTGCCATGAGCAAACGAATTGAATTTGCCAGTTTGACAGGATCTTGCGGTTTGTCATTCGCGCTTCTTGTGAGCCCGTCAAGCGCTTTGACGAGATTTTCGGCGTTGAAAGTGCCCGTTTTGCCATACGGCAATTCTATACCGTATTCATTACGCAGTCTGTCGACAGCTTGTCCAAGAGCTCCTGATTCAAATCCTTTGACTATTGTCTCGCCAAAGACTGGGCCTGGCTTGAGCAATTGCAGATCATTTCCCACTATGTCTAATCGGTGTCCAGGACCATAGTGCTCGGCTATAGTCGAGTTCAGACTAGCAAGATAAGATTTGAGCAGATCTGGTGATAACGACTTTAATTTGTCGGCAAGCTTATGACCAATATAGTCTAGATTGCCACGTTCGATATCGTTTCTGTAGTCTCTGAATTGTTCTAATTCATCACCAGAAAGCTCGACCGGTTCGTCATTTTCGACCGAAGATAAAACTCGAGCGATAGATTCATTGTCTGAAGAAGCATCGTCGCCAGCTAATACTTTGACAAGATCTGATTGTTGATTGCGGTCGAGTCTAGATTTTTGAAGATCTGCCACAAGTTTTTTCATTGCGGCCATTTGTTGCTCTGGTGATTGATTCGACGAAACAATAGACTCTATGCCTCTTCGAATCTGATCGATGTTAGAAACCGTTTTGGGATCGATTCCAGCATCTGTCAGTTTTTGGTTGAAATCACGCGCTGCATCACGTTCTCGAGCCATGCTCTTATAGCTTTCATGCATGCCCAAGGCTTCTGCTACTTTGGCTGTTTGTCTGCCATCTGTATACTGAAGTGCAGTTTCGACTACAGAGAGTATAGGAGTGAAATTGGAAGAATACAGAGCTTTGAGCTTATCCAGAGCGGCGCGGCTATCGGGATCGTCACTTGTAGACGCTTTCTTCATTAAGTCTTCTACGGCTGTTCTGAAAGCATCTGGATTGTTTGAAGCCAGCTCAAGCATTTCTTGAAGAGCCTTCGGCGCATCAGTTTTGTCGCCACTTACCATTCGAGCAAGAACTTGATCGATTTTTTCGCTTGGCGAAGCTATGTGTCCGTCACCTTTTATCCAGGTCTTAGTGCCATATTCAGAGGTGACCGTGAATCCATCGCCACCAGGTCCCATCTCCAGTTTTTCTCTGGTAAATGGAAAGAGTTTTTTGACTTCATCGAGTAATTTGGCTCTGGTTGCGGTATCTGGGGCACTGTCGAGAAGTCTTTTGATGTCGTCGCGTGCAGCATTTGGTATTGGATATTCCGAAATGCGCTGCAGAGCGGAGATTTGCTCTTGAGTGATATTGGTAGGTACTGCAAGCAGAATGCCATTTATGGTCAGTGAACGAACAGATTTGTCTCCCATGGAAAGGATGCCTTTGTCGAGGCGAATTCCTTTGTCTTTTCCCAGAGCTTCAACCATTCGCTGTTGATCTGCTTCGCTAAGTCCAGATGCACCAAGCTCGGTCATGAGATCTCTTAGTTTGGTTTCGCGCTCCTGAGGAGTTGCATTTGCCAGAGCATCTACTGCGTTGCGAATTTTTCCAGCATGGCCGTTTCTAGCTAGATCGTCTGGAAGTTTGACATCGCCTTCGGGAGCATAAGTGTCCTGTCTGCTGTACCATAGACCGTTGTTGTAACTGAGGTCCAAGCTTCTTCCATCTGAATTTTGCCTAAACAGATAGCCATCGAAAGCCTTGCCTAGAGTTTGATTCATCGCTTTGAGATAGTTTTCGGCTGCCTCACCTTGCAATGTCCTGTATGTTTTTGCTATTTGTCGTCCAATTTCGGATAACACGGCTTTGGGGTCGTTGCTCTTTGGAGGACCAGCTTCGGCAATTTTTTCTATTTGTGACTGGAAGTCTTTTCTTGCTTGTCCGGTTAAACCTTTAGGTATGTCAACATTTACTTCCTCGCCATTGATCTTGACTTTGAAGGTATTTGTCTCTCGAGTTGACTCTCGTCCTTCCGGATTGACGACATTGCCTAGTCTGTCTAAAACCTGACCTGGAGAAGTTTCGCCTCTTTCTCGTTGAGCCGCAGCAGCAATATCTCTAGCTCTAATCGTGCCCATCTTTGATGTGCCTTGGACAATAGACATTTCACCAGTATTGGAGTTGTACTCGACGCCAAACTCGCTTTTTTGACGCCCATCAACTCTTACGTGCATACCAAAGCCTGTTCCTGAAACGGCTTCATTGAGCTTGCCCGCAAGTGCTTCCATTTGATTTGGTTGCACACCCGCTTCCGTTGCCACTTCAACGACTCTTTTCAATGCTTCAGCACGATCAGCGTTTAAGGTTTCAAGGCTAAATGGACCTTTTACAGCGTCAAGCTCAAAAGCAAGGTCTTTCATTGATTGAGCGAAGTTTTTAGCTTGCTCATCAGTAAAGTCTTTGACTCCTAAATCTCTGAGTGAGTTGGCACCATCTACAGTTAAGTCGGTTGTGAATTTTTCAGCTTTAGTCTGTTCTCCAGTTTCTCGATTCTTCAGAGAAACTGAGCCGGATTCATTATCAGCGTTTACTTCCAGGTTTAGATTGTTTTTGGGATTGGAGTCAAGAGCTTGTTGTAAACCCTTTATGTATTGTGCGCGTTGTTCTGGAGAGAGACCAACCATTTCTTTAGCTACCGCTTTGGCAAACTTTTGTGAGTCTCCTGGAGCCGTGAGACCATTTGCTGCAAATTTCGCCAGCTGAGAAAACCGCTCATTACCAGCCCCAAGAAGTCCTACAGGCGTGTCTATGGTTAGCTTGTCATTGATTTTTACTTTTCCAATTTCACTAAGTCGTTCGCCATAGTTTCCTTTTCCATTGTTGAAGTCAGTAATCAGCCCGACAAAACCGTTATCACTGATTTCCAGGCGCGGATTGTATTGGGCACCACTCTCCTTGGCTTTCGCATTGACAGCATCAAGTGCAGGCCTGATTTTGTCGGGTGTGTCTAAACCTGCGGCTTTGAGTGAGCGCACCAGTTGGGCCGAAGCTCGATTGACATCATTGTCTTTAGCGCCTCTGTCTACTGAGCGCAGATATTCGCTCATTGCTTTCTCGACTGCTTTTCTCTGCTCTGGAGTAGCATTTTCTGGTAGTAGACCTTCGCTACTCATTTGATATGCTTTGAACTCGAGATTTCCATCGCGAGTTTGTTCTATACGTCCTTTGCTTCCTAACTCTTTGTTTAATCCTTTGATGAAAGCTTCGCGAGTTTTTGGATCCATATCTTTTAAATCAGACTTAAGACCCTCCATTCGCTCTTTTATCTGGTCTGGAGTCAGACCTCTAAATTCTTTGACCGTTTGATCGTATTTTTTGACAGTTGCTTCGTCGGCATTTCTCAACCCAGCTGGTTTTCTTATCGCAGCATCACCGGTAGTGGCATTTGGAGGGGCAGCTTCGGTAAAATCACCGTTTTCATTTATAGAGCCAGCTTTGGCTAGTTCAGGTTTTTCTTTGAAATCTTGTCTTAAGCCTTGATTGAATTTTCGAATATCAGCTTCGCTCATGCCCTGATCTTTCAATTGTTGCTGAAGATCCGCAAAAGCTTGCTTCATGTCTTTAGGATCGGTTTTTTGGAATTCTTGCAGAGCTTTCTGATATTGCTTAGCTTCTTGTGAGCCTTCTGGAAATGGATTATTCCTTGAGCGCTCAGTCTGCTCTGGTTTTGTTTCGCCTGCTTCTTTGGGATAACTTCCGATGGTCTTATCGGATGTGCGCAAGTCGAGTTTGCCGGTATCATCATTTTTCACCAAGCTGGCAGCTTCATTTTTGCCTTGGGGTAATGAACGGTTAATGGCTTCTAGATAAGATTTGGCTGCTTCAGGTGGAAGTTTTTGAAAGGTCTCCGCGACTTTATTGCCTAATCCGCCATCGAGAGCCCTGGCCGCTGGAGGCCCTGCTTTGTGGATTTCTTTGGCAGTTTGAGCAAATTCTTTTAATTCATTGTTATTGAGACCTTCTGGTGCGGCAAAAGTTCTGCCTCCAACGGTCATACTAAGTTCAACCTTTCCTTCTCGATTTTTTCTAAGGCTAAAATCATCTCCTAGTTCTGCTTTAGCCTGTTTGTTCAGTGCGCGCAGTAAAGCTGCTTTATCAGCAGGAGATTTGAAAGTTGAATCTTTGCCGTCGTTTATTTCATTTAATTCTCTTGCAATATCAGTCCATGAGCCATCTTTGATGCGCTGTTGCAAGTCATCAAATCTTTTAGCTTGATCAGAGCCTTCAGGAAAAGGATTGCGAACGTCTTGCGAGGGGGTTCCTCTTGTGCCACGATCTCCACCAACCGGCTTGCCTTCCAAATCGGACATTTGAACTTTCATCTGACCTGGATTATTCGGATCTTCTTTAAGTTCCAGTTTGTATTTTTCAGAAGTCTCGTTGAACTTTTTGATGAATTCCTGCTGTTGCTCAGGATTCATTCCTTTAAGCACCGCGGGTAGTGTGCGATTTGAGAATGTGTCAGCTTGCCTTGGTGTTAATTGGTCGGCGCGTGAACCAAATCGCTCACCAGCTTCTTCTGGAGTTTCCTTAACAGTGTATTTGGTTACATTTTTCCAGGTGTCATTTCCTTCAGCATCTGGTTTGCCTTTTTCCTGAAGCCGAAGTTGATCTCTTCCATCTTTGGTTTTACCTAGCTCAATTCTAAAGTTGCTATTGCCGAGCTGTTCGTTCATCATTTCGGCGGCTTTTTCTGGAGTAACTCCGCCTTTTATTAACGAATCGAGTGTTTGGCGAACACCTACAGCGAAAGCAGCTTTAGATACTTTTCCTGGTTGTCCGACGTCTTCTGCGGTTCTTCCGATTCGTTCGAGTTTATCCTGGTTAGATTCATCGATTTTGAGATTGGTAAGAAACTGTTTTGAGTTTTCGAAAGTCTCTCTTTGAGCTGTTCGGGAGTCAGTCCTGCTGGTTAAGTCCACGTCAGTATTAGCAATGGTTATCTCGGGCTTGCTCTCTGTGCCCTTATCATTACTTTGATCTACTTCGTTAGTTTTTGGTTGATCGGCCAAAATAATAACCCAAAGGAAAAACTACATGCTTTACCATCCATATATGTATGTTCCCTAGAAACTGGGTGGTAAACCCAAAGAATTGTGGAAAAGCCCACCTGGTGAGGTTCTTAGTCGGTATTGAAATCGTGAGGTCGTGACAAACTAAGGCCTTATATCAGCCACGACGCGTAGTAAGTAATGGTAAGGATTCCGAGCGCACAAAGATGGATGGTTTATAAAAACTAACACCATATATATATGATGTCAAGCATAATTAATCCCCAACTGATCGGCTTAAGCCAACCTGGAGGGGATCAAAAATTTAGTTCAGTTACGATTGAATTTTAGTTCAACATCGGCGCAGATGTAGTGCGATCAGCCTTGTCCTGAGCTGCTATGCGCAATACTCTAGAACGTCCGGCTTCCAGAACAAAGAGTGCTCCATCGTTTCCAAATGCGATTCCAGTTGGATTCATAAGTCCTTTGAGGAACTCTTCGGCTTTGCCTTCGCGATTGATGCGAATGACGCAACCTTGTCTGCCGAGCGTGACATATAGTCTGCCCAGACTGTCGATAGTGAGGTTGCCGTCATAGCCATCGGCAAAGTTGAAACTATCCGAATCGGCAACTGTGATGCGAGAAATTTCGCGACCATCAAACGAGCGTTTGACTACAGAGCCACTTGAGTGTTCGAGGCACCACAAGAAACCATCGGGGTCTAAAAGCAGTCCTTGAGTTCCATTTCCAGGTCCACCAACAATTGCTTCGTACTCGCCGCCTTTGTCGATTTTGAAAATGCCACCAGTATTAGATGGAAAGTTAGCGACATAAACTTCTTCGCGTGGTCCAATTGCAATGTCAGAAAGGAAGGTTCCACCGCCAGTCTTGCTGCCGTCTAATTGAGCAAGAATGCGTCCGGATTTGTTTGGATCGATTTTGTAAATGGTACCTTGGATGGTGGCAACATACAAAACGCCTTTGCGGTCGAAACGCAAACCAGAAATTGTGCAGTTGCCTCTGATACGAGCATATTCACTGGTTTGACCAGTGCCATCTACAAACCAGACGCTACCGTCGCAAGAGAAATAGATGCCTCCTGGTCCAGAGGTCATGCGTGAAAATCTGTTTGAATAAGATGCATTGAGTTGAGAAAGAATTTTGACACCATAACCGCGAGGCGCATCGGGCAAATCTATAACTGCTCCGGTGTTTCTCTTGGTGGTGCGACCGCTTGAAAGATTGTCTTCAGAAGAATCGTAGACTTCGATTTCTTCGCCCACTTCGGCAGTAGTGATGTCGATGTGCAAAATAAGATGGAGCGGGACTAAGATGCGACGAATATGAATTTGACCATCGCTTTCATGCGAATAGGACTCAACGTCAATATGGTCGTGGTCGACACCTAGGACCCGTCCGGTTACTGTATTATGACAACCCATGCCATACCAGATTTGAATCTTCTGTCTGTTTTCTACGAAGCTTTGAAGTCTGGTTCTGAAACTCATTTGACCTTGTCCCCTTGTCCCTTTTAATTGTGCGCTCTGTCAATTATTCGACACTGATGCCTAGTCTACTTTTATCTCTAACCGGTCACATTCCTTTTCCCAATCTACTAATAGGGCATGATTCCAAAATTGCTCGAGACGATAATACTCTCTTTCTTGACTTTGAAGAACATGAACAATCACGTCGCCGAAGTCTAAAAGTACCCATCTAGCCTCACTCATTCCTTCTAAGGACTTCGTTTTTTCGCCTTGCCTAGCCAGGTTTTCCCTGACAGACTCAGCGATGGCTTTGACTTGAGCTTTGGATTCTCCTCCAGTAAACACGAAATAGTCAGCAAGCAGAGTTACTTGTTTGACATCGAGGACGACGATTGAATTCGCCTTTTTAGCCTCGGCTGCCGCAGCACAATATAGTGCAGTTTTTAACGAATCTCCTGATGAATTTCGCACTATGCTCGCTTTGTTGATCCCGGTAATTTTGTTGTTCCCATTTTCTCTTCAAATTCACCTAAGAAATTGAAGATCACCAGTCTGTAAGCGGAATACGGTCCTCTTTACCACTTGACTTTCTCATTACATCTTACGACAAAGTGAACACAAAAACCACTTTTTTATCACAGGATACTTGTTTCCAGGTTTTCAGTGCGCTATTCTTGCTCCTCACGTGGATGGAAACAAAACACCACACGCTCAAATGAAGCTTGAGGGTAAGCCAAGGTAAGGAGGAATCTCTGTGAATAAAGCCGATCTAGCTGCTGCAATAGCTAGCCGTACAAACAATACAAAGAAAGCCGTAGAAGAAATGCTTCAGGCTCTCACCGATGTAGTAGTTGAAACCGTTGCCAAAGGCGACCGTGTCACCCTGGTCGGATTTGGTACTTTCGAACGTCGCAGCCGCAACGCTCGTGAAACCAATAACCCACAAAAACCCGGCGAGAAAATCAAAGTACCCGCAAAACGCGTACCTGCTTTCTCACCTGGTAAAGAGTTCAAAGATCGCGTCAACGGCTAATTTAGCTAGTTGCTGTAATCAATAGACTTATAAATAAGGAGGAGCATCAAGCTCCTCCTTTTTTTGACATTACTAATTCATTTGATTGATTTGATTCAATTTAATCTAGTTGAGATTTTTCAGAATTGAGCACATTTCTATCAAACCAATTGCTTCAATATTTTTTGATAAGGGATAACGATCAACTCCTGCGTGAACAACAAAGGATTTCGAGGGTTTGAGGTCTTCGATAGATTGATGGAATCCTTTGCCAATTCCACGTCTTGGCGACAATCCTCGTTTTATTTCTACTGCCCAAAGGCTTTGATCTGGGTGCTCAATTACAAGGTCAACTTCGGCTCCAGCAGCGGTTCTATAAAAGAATGGAATTCTTCCCCAAGGTAAGTAGGACAAAAGGTTTTCAATTACAAACCCCTCCCAACTGTTTCCAACTTGGGGATGACCAGCCAGAACTTCTATGTTGGTCAATCCCAAGACCGCATGGACTAATCCGCTATCTCTTATGTAGACTTTCGGAGATTTGACCAAACGCTTGTTTAGATTGGCATGAAAAGGTTGAAGTCTGCGCACCAAAAGTAGATCGCTTAACAGGTCAATATAACGAGTAACTGACTGAGTGCTAGTCTCCAGCGCCCTGCCTATTTCAGAGGAGTTTAAAAGTGTGCCCTGGGAATTGGCAAGCATCATCCAGAGGCGTTCCATTGTAGTCGTGGGAATCCTTGGTCCGAACATGGCAATGTCGCGTTCAAAATACGTGCGTAAGAAATCCCTACGAATTTCAAGAGATTCAGTATCAGAAAGCGCTAGATAACTGTCAGGAAAACCTCCTCTCAGCCATAACCGCTCTTGACTAGTTGGGTTTCTTTCAGTTTCCAGCACTGTTAGTGGTGTCATAAAAACATATGCTATTCGACCAGCCAAGCTTTCACCTGACTGTTTGAGTAACTCGATAGATGCGGAACCTAAAATTAAAAAGCGGCCTTTGCCTTTTTGTTTTCTGCGCCCCTTGTCTATTACGCCTCTGAGAACCTGAAATAATTCTGGCACTCTGTGAATTTCATCTAAAATTACCAGGCGATCTTCTACCGATTCAAAGAATAGAGTTGGGTTAGTAAGCTTGTTGCGGTCATTTATATCTTCTAAATCTAGATAAATAGCATTGTTTGTTTTTGCTATTTCCAGCGCCAGAGTCGTTTTACCTACTTGGCGAGGACCGATAATCCCCACAGCAGCCTGCCGGCGAAGAGCCTCTTCAACGAAAGTTTTGACATGTCGAGCAATCATGCTTGTATATTATCCACGTCTTGGATAAATTGCAAGGAAAATCGTACGGGCTACTCTTCCGATGTACCTTCAGGTTTTTCTTTCTCTTCAAACATCGACTCATCTTCAAATTCAGATTCGCCTGGCTTGTCATACTCAGAGGGACCAGGCTCGGTCATAGGCTCTCGATTTTTATAGTCATCCTTATTTATACGATTGAGCTCGACCGCCAATTTTTTCTCACGACGAGCGTCCGAATCTTTTCCGGCCTTCTCATAAAGAAGTGCAAGTATCATTCTCAGACGTGGCTCTTTGGGGTTAGAAGAAACGGCATCGCGTGCCTTGCTCAAAGCTAAGGGCATCTGACCATGAGAGGCTAGAAGCGAAATTAGCTTGATGTGAGCAGGTACGAATTTGGGATTAGCTCTTACGCAACGACCATAAGAATCTCTTGCTGACTTCCAGTCTGAAGGAGTTTTGGCTTCGTAAGATTGAGCAAGTTCGAACTCAGAAAATAATTCAAGCGTACCTGGAGTTCTGTTTTTCTGGAAACGACGAGCATCGGTAAACAAGGATGACGATTCGCTCAAACGATTTATAGATTGATCGATATCGCCTTCTAAACGACTGTTTACTCCTTGATCCATAAGAGTATATGCACTTGTTTGAGTTGCATAATTTGATTGTCTTTGGGCAAGCTCTTGTTTTTCTTGCTCACTCAAAGTTGGCTCGATAGCTTGAGGTTCGGCTGCTTGTGCAGTGTGATGTACCTCATGGTGTTTGCTTTGATGCTTTTCGTGTCGAGACTCGTGTCGTTTGTCGTGCTTTGCATGCTTATCGTGTTTGTCGCGTTTTGAACTTTGTTTTGAAGTCTTCTGGCGAGCAGATGACTTCTCCTTCTTTTTAGAAGAAGTCTTCTTGCTCGCTTGAGACTTGGATTTTTTTGCGTAAGCAGGCAAATCGCACAGATGGCTGTCCAAGCAAGCAGCTGTCATGTGACAAACTGCTATTACCAATGTGACATTGAGCAGTTTGCTCAATTTTATTTGGCAGGATTTTTGGCTTCGCACTCTGCTTTTTCTTGCTCGGTTACTTCTTTCATTGTGAGGTTGATACGATTTCTGTCGTCGATTTCGCGGACTTTGACAACAACTTTCTGACCAACTTCAACTACTTCTTCTACTTTGGCTACGCGACGGTTCTCAAGCTGCGAGATGTGAACCATACCTTCTTTGCCAGGAAGTATTTCAACGAAAGCACCAACCGGAATGATGCGAGTGACTGTTCCCATGTAGATGTCACCAGCTTTGGCACGTTTTACCAGACGTAAAATCATGTCTCTTGCTGTTTCACCACCCGATCCATTTACTGAACCAATAACGATAGTTCCATCATCTGCAATATCGATGGTAGCGCCAGTTTCTTCAATGATGCGACGGATCATTTTTCCGCCAGGTCCAATAACTGTTCCGATATCGCCTTGATCAATTTGAATAGTTATTAATCGTGGAGCCCATTGTGAGAGTTCAGGACGAGGTTTATCAATCACTGCTTCCATCTTGTCGATAATGTGAATACGTCCGCGACGAGCTTGCTCGAGCGCCACGCGCATGATTTCAATTGATATACCCTGCACTTTGATGTCCATTTGCAAAGCTGTGATTCCTTCGCGCGAGCCGGTGACTTTGAAGTCCATGTCGCCGAGGAAATCCTCAAGACCTTGAATGTCTGACAGAATTGCAAATTTGTCGTCTTCTAGAATCAGACCCATAGCGATACCACCTACGGTGTACAGTAGTGGAACGCCTGCATCCATAAGTGCAAGACTCGAACCGCATGTTGAAGCCATAGAGGTCGAACCGTTCGATTCAAGAACTTCGGATACTACACGAAGAGTGTAAGGAAATTCATCTTGGGGCGGAAGCACAGGAATGAGTGCTCTCTCTGCAAGCGCACCATGACCGATTTCGCGACGTCCTGGACCGCGCATTGGTTTGACTTCGCCGACTGAAAAGCCAGGGAAGTTGTAGTGGTGCATATATTTCTTTTCAGTTTGTGGGTCGATAGAGTCTAGTTTCTGTGCGTCTCCAGCTATACCTAAAGTTGCTATTGACAAAACTTGAGTCGTCCCACGGGTGAACAATCCAGTTCCGTGAGCGCGAGGGAGTAAACCGACTTCAACTGTAATAGGTCTGATTTCGTCACATTTGCGTCCGTCTGCACGAACGCCAGAATCGAGAACTTGAGCGCGCATCAAAGACGCTTCCAATTCTTCCATTTGAGCCTGGATGAATTTTTTAGAGAGTTTTCTAAGTTCGTCTTCTTCAGGCAAACTTTCGATGTGGTCGGTAACTGCTTTGAGCGCCGCTTCGATATGATTGGCGCGAACAGACTTTACAGTGACCGAGTTCATCGAAGCTTTCAAATGCTCGGTCGCTTTTTCTTCGATCAGTTTGGTGAGAGCTTCATTTTTGACTTCGGGTGGGGCTTCTTTTTTCACGACTCCAAGACGCGCTGCCAATTCGAGTTGGGCTTCGACTTGTTTTTTGATTATTTTGTGAGCATAGTCGATAGCTTTGAGCACATCTTGCTCAGAAACCAGTTTGCAACCGGCTTCAACCATCATGATTGAATCGGCCGTCCCTGCAACAACTATATCGAGGTCCGACTGCTCTATCTCTTCATAAGAAGGATTAGCGATCATTTTTCCATCGATACGTCCGACTCGAACAGCTCCAATTGGTCCCATGAAGGGAACGCCAGCAAGCACGGTGGCTACCGAAGCGCCAAGCATTGCCAGTGTATCGGGTGGTGCCTGGTGATCGGCGCTCATTACTGTGGCTACGATTTGTACATCATTTCTATAGCTATAAGGAAATAGGGGACGAATCGGACGGTCGATCAAACGGCTTGTTAGGATGGCTTTGTCTGGCGCTTTTCCTTCGCGGCGTGGAAAACTTCCTGGAACGCGACCGACTGCATAGAGCTTTTCTTCATAATCTACGAGTAATGGAAAGAAGTCGATGCCTTCGCGTGGTTCTTTCGACTCGGTACAAGTGACGAGTACCATTGTCTCTGCGCAAGTGACTTCACAGGCTCCACTTGCTTGTTTCGCCATGCGTCCTGTTCTAATCGAAATTGTTTTGCCCTCAACATCGATGTCAATCGTTTGTTGTTGGGCGTTGCTTACGCTTACCACGTCTATTACCTCTTTGAGTTCTACTTTTGTTCTTTTCTAAACTTATAAAATCGAATGCGACACAACGAAAGTCCATAGCAATACTTGCTAAGACCAAACTTCGTGCGTGCGAATATATGCCAAAAACTCGGCTCTGCTTATCTGCGCAGACCGAGTTTTTCGATTAATGACTTGTAGCGGTCGTGGTTGACTTTGTTCAAATATTGAAGAAGTCTTCTTCTTTTACCAACCATCATGAGCAGACCACGTCTTGAATGAAAATCTTTGCTGTGGGTGCGGAGGTGCTCGGTCAATTCGTTGATTCGCTCTGTCAAAAGAGCTACTTGCACTTCCGGGGAGCCTGTATCTTTGTCATCGCGGCGGTTTTTGGCGATGATTTCTTTCTTCTGTTCTAGTGCTAGTCCCATTTCTTCCTAATTTCCGTTAATTAGAGCTATCGATATTACGCATGTATCAGTTGGACATAATATCATAATAAGCCCGATATTACGGGCGTTTTGCCTTGATTGCTAAAGAACATTAAGCATAAAAAACCGCCACCAAGCGGGCTTGATGGCGATTAACAGACTTTAGGAAAAGCTAATTACTGTTGTTGTAATTCGGGTTTCCATTCATCCAGGATGGCGCCTTCGATGGGGCATACCGAGAGGCAAGCTCCGCAATCGATGCATGTAGCGTCATCAATGTAGGTAAATTTGGTACCTTTACCATTTGTTTTTCCTTCAGCCCAGTGGATACACTCCACGGGACAGACCGGAATACAATCTGCTATGCCTTCGCAGATTTCGGCAACTATTGTATAAGCCATTTTGCAAACTCCTCACAGTGTTTCATACACTAATAAAGAAAACTCAAGTTCATACTACCCTATTTAAGTAGCAATCATCACGCTTGGCAAGGTTTGTAATAACAAGAAAATTGATGTAAAGAAGCCACGCAAATGAGTTAAATCAAGAGAAAATATACAGAGGTAGGCATAGGATAATTAGACATGAGCGATGTCAAGCAAAACGTAAAACTGAAAGTTTATAACCAGGCGGGCGAAGACGTAGGATATTTCCTCAATCCGACGGTTTCGAGCTTTCCAGATGGCGATTATGAAATCTCTGGTGAATTTTATGCGCCAGGCGGCGAGCTTATTAAGAAACTTGAGTTCAATCCTCAATCGCTTCCTTATAATGCAGATGCGAGCGCTGTCAGCAACATTAGCCACAAAAGGTTATATGGCGTATATGTTCAGCGTGGGCGTCAACCGGTCAAAATGACTGCAAACGCCACAGAGCGCGCTCTCTAACCAAAGCAAGAGTCAAAAGGCAAAAGGAAAGCAGCCGGTAGGGCTGCTTTCCTCGGGTCTAATTGTTGGTCTAGACGAAAAATCTTCCTTTCTTAGTAATTACGTTTGGGGCGGGGACGTAGTTATGTTCTACAAGGGAGCTTGGTTGGTGAAAGAATAACCTTTGGTCTTTGGGGGAAGCCCGGTTCCAACAATCTCTGTATTATTTATACCAAGCAAGCGGGCATGGAAGAATATAGATGAACCCTCACTTGCGTATATGGGCACCCATATTCTTAGTGCGACTCAGTATCATTTAATTGCTTATGACCAATGAACTCGTCCAAAGCTCTGGATTCAATCAGCCGGAAAAATCGGAATCACAAACCGACAAAGGCTCAGATCGTCACGCCTTGAGACGTGAGCGTCTGGTATTAATAATCGAGCCGGTAGATACAGAGCGCCAAAAATGTCAGGACAGTATTTTTGCCTCATCGCCACTTTACGATGTGGATGCCGCTGCGACAGCTCAGGAAGGTCTCGACTTATTTAGTTCGAAAAACTATGACGTAGTTGTTATGTCTTACGACCTACATGACATTGCACCAGACAAACTCATAAAGAATTTGCTCAAACTGAATTCCAATTGTGCAATTGTGGTGACAACTGCAACAGATAGTGCTGAGCTTGCATTTAAAGTGTTGCGAGCTGGCGCCCTCGATTATTTGCCAAAAATTGGCGAGTATCAAAAATTCTTGCCACGAACGATTACAACGAATTTGCAACGTGCGGTTTTAATTGAAAATTTGAAAGATATGTTCACTCGCGTTGAGCAAGCTCAAAAAGACGAAGCTTTGCTCAACCGGCTGATTATCAATATACATTCGTCGCTCGATATGTCGAACACAATCGAGAAAGCAACTGAAAGTCTGATTGATGAATTCGATGCTTCCAGAGCCATTTTGTGTTTGCTCAACGATGCAAATGACACCATGAAAATTCGTCGTCAAATAACTCGTGATGTCGCACCAATTTCAGACAGAAGTGCTTTATTTGAAAGATATCTAGATTTGCTTTTAGACATAGGTGAGCGACGACCGCTAGTAGTGCGGCACGACGACAGCTTTCCCTTTGCTCAAGATGTAAAAACTGAGTTATTCAAATACAAAGTGTTGTCACTAATTATGGTGCCACTTGTATATCGTGGCAAATTGATGGGATTGATTCATCTTGATCACTCGCATACAGATAAGAATGCAAATCTAAAAGATAATCCCAGAGTCTGGTCGGCTTCGGAAAGCGGCTTGCTTACTCGTATATCGCACCAGTTGGCGATTGCTATTAGTCAGGCCAAACTACACGAAATTGTTGAAACTCAAAATAGTAGTATTCAAAAACTTACTGAATTGTGTGGCACATTGAGTCAGGTAGTCGAATCTACGCAGGAACTCGCAAAACGCTCTGAAGGACACGAGAAAATTAGAGTGAAGCTGAGCGAGCGCGAACTTGAAGTCTTGAAAATGGTGGCACAGGGTCTGTCGAACAAAGAAATTGCAGAAAGCCTTCATATCACCGAGGGCACCACCGAGGTGCACGTCTCGCGCTTGCGTAAGAAATTGAACTTGACCAGCCGAGCTGCAATTGTTCGATATGCGTATGAAAATCATTTGTCTTGAGTTTTACGACTGGTTCCACGCGGCATCTTTAATAGCCATCCGTCCGGGGCTATAGAAAAAATAGTCCAGAATGTCTGTTACTGCTTGGTCCAGTGCTGGCCAACGGTGCAGAAAATCTCCAGGTTCGTTGTTTGGAACTCCATCTTGGAGCAAGACGATCCATTCTTTTTCACTTTAAAATAAATTGAGCACCGGTGCATCTACCAAAGTATCGCCAAAACCAAAGCGGTAATTTTGAATGTAGTTACCTTTGGTTGATTCTGGTTTGCCAACTTTCACACCGAATTCGAAAGTGTGTCCCTCGCAAAACGGCTTGGATACCCTCAGTCCTTCATTGCGAAGTTGGTCCAAATATTTTTCTTCAATTCGGTTCACTTGTCTAACCTGTAGATAGTCGAGCTGTTCCAAATCTTATCAAATTCAGAAAATTTCATTTCATATTGAGTTCCTTCCCAAGAGTCTCTTATGAGAACATTTCCAGAAGCATCCACTCTATCAACGAGAAGAACGTGGTGACCTTGTTTTTTTTGTCCAATTTTGTTCAAACACGGTTGCGCCCTATGGGACCGCGTTTCGTGATCAAAGATATATCTGATTTTTTGCGTTGGTTCGACCATGGAGGACCTAGCGCTTTGGCCAATAGATCTAAAATTGCATCAGGTCCGATTTTCTTTTTTCCATTGGGCTATCCGCTCTCTAACTTCCAGTCGAGCTTTTTCTTTGATTTTCATGCGTGTGGGATCGCCAAGAAAAAAATCAATGACATCTTCCACTGCTTCTTCCGCGGTTTTCCACTTATTGGTAAAGTCTCCTGGACCTGGTACAGGCACTCCTTCTTGAGCCATAACGACCCAATATCCATCGTGAAAGAAAAGCAATATGTCTGGAGCGTCCATAGCTACGTCTTCATAGCCGTATTTGAAATTCTCTATTGAGTTTCCACGAGTGGAAGTAGGCTTTCCGACAACAACTCCTAACGATAAAACATGATTTTCTGGATAAGGCTCTGATACAAATAAACCTACTTTTTCGAGGCGTTCTCTATGAACTCGTTCTAGCGCTTTGCTCATTTTTAACCCTTCTTTAGCTAACGTCTATTGATTCTATAAATTGCATGTCCACTCCACTTTGAGAAGAAATTCGGTTTTGTCATTTCATATTTTGTACCTTCCCAAGAATCTCTGATCATGACGTCGCCACTTTTAGATATGCCATCAATAACAACGGAGTGATGTATTCTATAATTATTGCCATAGAACGTTGCTCCCCAGGAACCGTGTTGAGAGATTTCTTCTAGGCTCTTAAAGGTTCTAGTTTTTGCAGACCAATTTGGTCCCAAGATAGTTACTAGTTCATCAAGAAAAGCACCATCTCCAAGTTGTTTTAGAATTTCTTCTTCCAGAAACTTTCCATTTGATAACATTTCCCCTACCGCAGATGTGCAAGAAAGATCATTTATTTGCCTAATTACGTCATTTGCAAATCTTTCATTTTTTATTTTCCAACCAAACGGTTCTCGGTTCGATTCAGGGTGTCTAAGTCTACCTTTGTGAACTTCGCCTTTTCTACTTTTTCCCATCAAAGACTTCGTATCGTTTTTTATCTCGTCGGCAGCGTCTCTGGGAATTTTGACTTTCATACCAAGTCCCGTGTCGCCGGCTGGAATAAGCAGTTCTTTGACTGTATCGTCGAGCGCCAGAATTATTTTCTTTCCACCGTTTTTTGCTTCGCTTGCCACTTCTGCAAGATCAGAGGCAATGGTGTCGACTAGTTCAGTAAACTTGCCTGTTCTATTTATGTTGTTTGCAGAAGCCATTCCAAGTATGCCATCAATACTCAATTGAGTAATTAAATTTGCTTTGATGCGCTCTTGTTCCCTTGGTGGCAAAGCGCTCCATCGCTGATTAAGTAGCGTTCCTAAAATCTGAACGTCGCAAAACGGCTTACCATAATCACCTTCGAATCCAATGTTGTACAGATAATTATCTGCGGTCCCGAAAAGTTTGATGCCGCTTGCAATTGTTCTGGCAAAAGCTTTGTTGAAATCAGATGCTGACTTTTCGATTTTTTCGGGATCGTTCAAAATCAGTAAAGCTGCAAAATCAGCTACTTTAGCTAGCCCGATAAACACCTCGCCAATCCCTTCCACGGTGCCGATTAATTGACCCCAGGTGCGCTCTCGCTCTTCAAATCGGTATTGATCGATACCAGCTTGAAGTCCCGAACCAATTATTCTTATCTGGTCCTCAACCGATAATTGAGCAATCCTTCGTCCGACTTCTATCGAGCAAGCCGAGTCATTGATGAAATGTGTATATTCGATGCCACTCTCTAAACGAATTTGTCTGTTATGGTCCAACTGAGACTTTATTTCTGGAGACAATTCGGCTGCTTGTGCCCGCGAAATTTCTCTATATTCTTCTTTTTGTTTGCCTGAAGGAAGACCTTCTATCCAGCTTCGAAACAGCGAGATGACCTTGGCGACAGGATTTACCTTAGCTTCGATTGCAAGCAAAGTACTTGTGTCCATGTTTTCCGGTTGGTCGTTTACCGGTTTTGGCTTAGAGCGCTCGGCAAGGATTTTTTCTTGTCCTTTTTCGTCTATTGCCACAATCTGAATACTTTCGTGTGCATCCCCACCTGCTGAGCCTGAGTGAAGATTCAAGTTGGTCGATTGAAATGCCTTGATGTCTTTAGCACCAGCCAGTTTGGCTGCTTGAATGTCTTGTACGTGCTCAAAATATTCGACATTGCTACTTACTTGATGTTCACTTTCTTCAGGGCTTTCGCTAGATTTAGTCATGCTTGTTACCATGTAGAAGTATCTGAGTTTACATACCCAGTTACAAGGAATATGTTTTTGGTGTGAAGTCAGACAACCTTGCAAATTGAAAGTAAAACCTTTAATATGCAAGGATGATTACCAGGCTGATTAAGGTTGAAATCGTTGAAGCGTTGGACAGGCAGGCAGCTGTCGCCATTATAGGACCGCGTCAGGTCGGCAAAACAACTTTGGCACTGGAAATAGCTCAAGATCGCAAATCTCTCTATCTTGATCTTGAATCACTTGCAGATCGAAACAAAGTCAGTGATCCTGAATTCTTTTTGAAAAGTTATGAGGATACTCTGGTGATTTTGGATGAGATTCATCGAGTGCCCCAGCTGTTTCAGTCGTTGCGAGGTCTAATCGATCAAGGAAGAAGACGCGGCAAAAAGACCGGACGCTTTTTGATTTTGGGGTCGGCTTCTATCGATTTGCTCAGGCAGTCTGGTGAAAGCCTAGCTGGACGCATCGAGTATGTTGATCTGGGTCCATTTAACGCAATGGAAGTGGCAAAAAACGAGAAAGAGTTGACGAAGCTTTGGGTGCGCGGAGGCTTTCCAGATAGTTTTCTTGCAAAAAATGATGCGGATAGCTTGAAGTTGAGAAAGAGTTTTATTCGTACTTATTTAGAGCGTGACGTTGCCCAGTTTGGTCCGCGTATTCCGGCTGAGAGCTTGGAGCGGCTTTGGACAATGCTTGCGCATAGTCAGGGTACTTTGTTGAATGCTTCGAAAATGGCTTCTGGTCTTATGATAAGTGCGCCTACGGTTACAACTTACATTGATCTGTTGAGCGATCTTCTTTTGGTCCGGCGGTTAAGTCCCTTTCATGGCAATGTGGGCAAGAGACTTGTTAAATCACCAAAGGTGTTTGTTCGAGATAGTGGATTATTACATGCCTTACTTGGAATCAGAGATTTTAACGAACTTTCCGGGCATCCTATTGTGGGCAATAGCTGGGAAGGTTTCGTAATTGAAAATTTGTTAGCAGCAGCTCCAGAGGGAACGATTGCAAGCTTTTATCGCACCGCAGCTGGTGCAGAGATCGATCTGGTGCTCGAGCTTCCTGGTCGAGATGGGCTCTGGGCTATCGAAATCAAACGCGGCGTCGCGCCTAAAATAGAGAAAGGCTTCCATTTAGCTTGCGATGACATAAAGCCTAATCGCAAGCTCGTTATATATTCGGGCATCAGCGATTATTTATTAAGTCCTGGACTGGAAGCTGTTTCTTTGGAAAGCTTGATGAATCAACTAACTAGTCTTTAATATTTAAGTTCTAATGCTTGACGCTTTGGGAACATATTCTTGATGCAGGCGTCAATCGATTTCGCGGGACGAATGAAGTAATTCAAAATGAAACGGTCTATTTCTTTTTTTCTAGCTATTGTTGTGATTCTATTTGCTTGCCCGGATTCTAAAGCCGGAACCTACGAAGACGCCGTCAATTACTATCATAGCGGCAATTTGGATGAGGCGTTTTCACGCTTTAGTAGTATTGTTAAGGATGATCCAGGCAATACTCAGGCTAGGTTTTACTTGGCTAATACTTACGCACTCACTGGACAGCATGAAAAAGCAATAGAAGAATACAGACGCTGTGCTAAAGACAGTCCTGGAACGATAATGGAAAAAGTTTGTCTTAAAGCGATTGAGAAGCATAATGATAAGCTCAATGCTTCGAATAAACAAAAATCTCCGCATTCGCTAATGCAGATGAAATCAGAAATGAAAATGCAGAAACAAGCATCAGATTATGAGAAACAGCTCCAATTGCAGTGTTCAATTGAATTGAATACTCTAAAGAAGAGATATGCTGAAGACATTGCCGTCATTGATCAACAGCTTTCTAGAGATATTCGTGACATTCCTCGAAGCGCGTATACGGGAAATTCGAGCAGTAGCAATTCAAGTTATCAGAAAGAAGTCGATAGATTGAAAGTGCCAGCAGAAGAAAGAAAGAAGTTTTTGGAGAAAAGGCTGAAAGCAGATTCTGACCTTATAACTGAGCGCTATAACAAACGTCTATCAGCTTATGCCTCAAGCCGAGATAATCTGCGCAGTGGGCTTAATTCAACCAATGGAAATATGCAGGTTGTACCTCACGGTACTAACATGAATGTGCGCAATTACATAAATTTTGGTCAAGAAAAAGTCTATGAACCGCCTGTCTCGATGCGTGCAACCACATATAGTATTAATGAAAAAGTGCCGATTTTAGAAGTGAGCCGGGCCGAATTAATTCGACAAACTCGACAGCAGTTCAAGAACTCTCAGTTAAATAAACCTTCTGAGTAATGGAGTCTTTAAACAAATGAAGACTTCTTTTACTTTGAAAATCTGTCAATGCATCATGGCAATTGCTTTTTTCTCAAGCGCAATTAACGCGGCTTCTGCTGCGCCATCTGCAATAGAAAAGACTTCCCAAGATAAGCCTACCTTGCTTAAGGGCAGTGTTAATCAACTTCTTTTGCTTTGTTCGTATGCTGGTATCACTCTGGATAAAAACGAATTACCAGGCAAAGTTACTGCTGTCAAATTAGGTACTTCTGCCGCATATTTTGGTGTCTCTGAAAATGATCAAGTGCTTGCTGCAACACTAGAGAACAATCAGATGTGTCTGCGGTTAGATAGAGCAGGTAGGAAGTTCTTATTGCGTTTGCCTCTTAGTGCAAGTGCACTGCGAGCGGCTACCAATGCTGGTGCAAATAGAGGAATGCCAGAGTTGAAATTAAAGCTTAATACAACTTCTAAAGAATTTTTGCTAGGACGACTTGGAGAAGTCGGAAAAGATTCGCCAGAGCAAAGAGAGGCGTTCAAAAATTTTTGTATCAAGCATAGTCCCAACCTTCCCAAGCCTAAAATGGTATCCAAACTTAAGGATATTCGCGCCTTGCAGGACTACTATATTGTTTTGCTTGTGGATCATTCGGGTTCTATGAGCCAGAAGATTTCTAGAACAGTTGGAGACCATGAGGTGGGTTTAAAAGACACCAAATGGCAGTGGGTTCAAACACAGATGGCAGGAATGTCGAATGAATTTTCGAGTGCCTTCAAGAGAGGTATTAGACTAATAATGTTCAATTCTGGGTTTGAAGTTTATGAAAATTGCATGCCCAGTCAATTATTGCGAATTTTTAAGATGACCAATTCTGACGGTGAGAATTATTTGATACCACCACTAAAGGAAGAACTTAGAAGAAAGATAATTTCGGGAAAGCCGACTATAATTTGTATCGTTACAGATGGATTGAGACTCTGTAATTATGAGGACTTGAGGGAATACATCGTTGAAACTACTCAGGCTATTCCAGGCAAGTATGACCTTACAATCTATTTTTTAATTGTCAAATCAGAAGAGCCCGAAAAACCGGACATCGAGCTGAATACGCTAAAGCAAGACATAATGAGTGCTGGTGCTAAATTCGATGTTGTACATGTCAAATCTTTTCAGGAAATTGAGCAAAGAGGGCTAACTAACATTCTGGTTGATATTGCTACTGCTGAATGACGGTCTCTTGTAGTTGAGTAAAAACAAAACGTGGTAGAACTCATATGTCTAGAGTCAAGCATAGACACCAATTAGTGAGTGTCGAGGGTTGAGGTTTAAAATGTCTAGAACAAAATGGTTCGTTTTGCCAGTTATGGCGCTTGCAATTATTTGTCAAACGATTAATTGTTGGGCTAAGCCGCAGACCTCTTCAAAAACAGAATCCAAGACAAAGGCGAAAGCTGTGCCGACGAAGGGCAGGGGGGAGCTTACCTTCGATTCACACTGTAGTTCGTGCCATATAAATGGTGGTAATGCTGTTAAACCGCAAAAGCCGTTAGCGGGTTCGAAATATCTTTCCAATTACGTCACTTTCAAAAATTACTTGAAACAACCGGTTGGAACAATGCCTCACTACGAAAATTTGATTTCTAACGATAAACTGCTGAAAGAGCTTTTTCATTATGTTCAAGGCTTGAAAAAGAGTGAAGGCAGTTAATAAAAATCAGAAACTTCATGTTGGCGAAGAATAGATATCCAAGTTAATATCGAAATAGGCTTAGACTTTTCGGTATTAGATAATGTTGAAAGAGTGGTTGGGAATATTTTTTATTGCTGTCATTATTTCTTTGACTGTTTTCAAGACCGGTCTTGCCTTTTGGGCTCCCCCGGATGTCAAAACCAAGCACAACCTCCAGAATGTGGAAGAGAAATTGCATCCTGTGAATGGAAGTGACTTCAGTTACTCTACGGTACCATCAATCAAGGAGTATGGAATTTACTACTACGACGACGACGATGAGCTTTTTACCGTGCCGACAGGTTCTACAAAAACGTATTCTATTATCTCTAAGCCAATTGGTTCACGCTTAGTTCATCGCATATAGATTAGACTAGTCTGTATGGCGTTTTATTTTGCTCCGATTTCAGATGGACTTGGTGACCTGCTTATATGTTTGCCGGGCTTAACTTCACTTGTAGCAACAGGCGAGCCTACTTATTTAGTTGTTCGCTCTCCCAAGCAAGAGCAAGTTGCAGATTTAATTCCTGGTTTGTCTGGAGCTATACGCGAACCAGATTTTCATGCCAGACCTAGGCAAAGTGATGATATTTTCGTCAATATGCGAGATCATCCTCTGCAGACCGGTGCAATTTTTGGTTCTGATGCTTTTTTTGAACAAAATGGTCAGTTAAATATCGTCGACTTATGTCATCGAATTTGCGTAGACCTCATAGAACGTGATCTGAGAATTCCTCTCAAGTTTGAGTATGAGCCTTTTCCTCATAAATCTTGCAATGAATCGCTGGGCAAAATCATTTTCATTCCTGGCTCGGCCGGAAGGTTTAAGTGCTGGCCGCTTGAGAGTTGGCTTCAGGTTTACAAGTCTCTTCGTGAACAAGGTATTGAATGTGTTGTGATTGGTCAGCCGGAAAAATCGCCAGAGGTTTTCGAACTGCTCAAGTTTGGCAAAGAGCTTGGGCTAAATCATGTGCCAACAGCTACACTTACAGAAGCTATAGACGTATTATCTTCTGCAAAAGCAGTGATATCGGTTGATACTGGTTTGATGCATTTGTCGGTGCAGCAACGTGTACCTACCATAGCGATGCATTTGAAGCGTTCGATATTTGCTCGTGCGGAAAAAAACTGTAATTCAATTTTTGCACAAGATTGTATTGCAGAATGTCTTACCTGGACGCAAGACAATGTTTCGACCAAAAATCTTTATTTCGAGTCTTATGAAGAAATCGAGTTTAAACCGTGTTATGAGCAACAAAGCTGTAAACGAATAGCTGAAATAAGTCCAGATAGAATTCTTCAAGCGTACAAAGAATTGATGGCGATGCCTCTTGGTTTGTGAATCTAAGTGAATCAGGCAACGATTTCTGCATCTGCTGCTTCTTGAGATTCAATTTCTACCATTTCATGCGGTTTGGAAGTTACTGCGCTGCCTATCGATGCGAGCATCACACTTGCTATTGCTATCCACTGTTGTATGTTTAGTTGCTCGCTCAAAATTAGCATACCAGAAATCGCTCCCACTGCAGGTTCCAGGCTTAATAATATGCTGAAAGTATTGCGAGGTAATCTTTTAAGCGCATACATTTCCAGTGTATACGGAATGGCACTGGATGCGATGGCAAGACCAAGTGCGCTTACCATAATATTTGGATCTAAAACTTTGGCTCCAACATGCGTGATACCAAATGGAAATAAGAGTATTCCGCCAATCATCATTCCATAAGAAGTAGTTTGACCGGCAGGTAGGTGCCCTACTCGTTTTCCAAAGATTATATAAAGTCCCCAAAGCGTTGCTGCAGCAAATGCAAAAGCGACTCCAACAGGATTGAGCGATACCGCATTTGGTGTTATAGGCAAAAGCATTGCAAGTCCTAATACTGCCAAAATTATCCAGAGAAAGTCTAGAGCTTTTCGCGAAGATAGGATTGCTACCACCAGAGGACCTGTGAATTCTATGGCGATGGCGATTCCCAGGGGGAGTGTATCTAAAGACATGTAGAATGAGAAATTCATACAGCCCATCACCAGTCCATAAATGCAAATTCGCTTAATTGCATCTTTATCCAGTGGTTGTTTCCATGGACGCCAGAAGGCTAGCATCAAGATTGCTGCAATACCTACTCGCAGTGAAGATGTTCCTTCTGGACCAACGCTTGCAAAAAGATGTTTACCAAAAGATGTGCCAACCGTTAATGAAACAATTGACGTTAGCACGGCAAGACAAGGTAGAAGATTCGCTCCGGATGCCATTTTTCCGGTTAATTTCTATGATAGTTGTTTTTGATTAAAAGCCACGAAGAGCGTTTCAATTCATTAACACGCGGGTTATCTGAAGAAGCTTGTATTTGGGGCAATGGTTTTGGCTGAGCTTTTGGTTTCTCTTCGTCTCCTTGATTCATCGATGGACTAGGAGTGTTTCGCTGATACGAGTACCAGGTGTCTGCATCTTTTAGAGAGTTTGCCATGTCGAGCAGCTTTTTGTAATCAGAATCTTCGGGATAAGTCGCGATTAATTCGCGTAAGACTTTTATCGATTTATCCAGGGTACCAAATTCAAGCTCACGAACTAGTTTCTGCAAGGCTTCTTCTTGCGGGTCGGTTTTCTTCGTTTGGGTCTGAACAGTATTATTTGGCACTATGCGTGGTGCCACTGGTGGCATTTCTTCTTCAGCTACCTTGCGCCCGCGCTTTTGCTTGACCTTTTTCTTCATACTCTCGAAGGTTTGCCCAAGCGATCTTCCTTCAGGTGCAACTTCGCGAATCTCGCTATTAACTTTTGTCCGTTTAGAGGTGCGCGACATAACCGGTTGAGCGTCTTGCCAGGGAGGATCGATTTGCTCGACAGGCTTTTCGTATCGCATCTCATCTTGTTGCGCAACCGACGGCTGTGGTTGAGTTTGTGGTTCGGTTTGAGGCTGGGGCTCGATTCGCGGCTCTTCCTTAATCATTTGCTCTGATTCGAACACGTCAGAGTCCATATTGTTACTTGATTTAGCAATAAGCGAGGAACTCTCGTATGTGGTTTGCAGTCCATAAACTGGGAGTGTCCCAGCTATAAAGAGGCTTGAGCATAAGCATGTAACGCTTTTTATCAAGCTATGTTCATAACATATAATTTGGCTCTTTCTACTTTTCACTAACTTCTGTCCTATCATTAAGCTCGTGCAAACATTAAAACCAGTGGAAAAACCTACTCCCAGATTATCGCCCACGAGCCATAAACTGCTTATTGCTAAGTTTATCGCTTTGTGGATACTCACTTTAGCAGTCCTGGCGGCTGTTGCGCTACTGCGGGACATAAACTGGATGCGTCCGCAGATTGAGAAAGTTGTTAATCAGACGCTTTCGCGTAATGTAAAGCTTGGAAAGCTAACCTGGGGCATCGGTTTGAACGGTCTCAACGTTGAAACCGACAAAGTAGGCGTCTGGGATAAGAAGGGCGAGCCGCTCTTTGTGTCCAAGCACGCTTCGTTTGGACTTGCGATCCTGCCGATGTTATCGGGTCGGTTCAGGCTGAAACATCTTGATTTTGACGAAGCTCAGGTGTTTTTAATAAAAACTGGTCCGGAGCCGACTGATTGGAACTTTGAAGACCTTTTGCATATCGAAAATACCGATGTTGACTTGATTCAGTTCAAACAAGGCTCGGTAAGAGTAATTCCACAAGCGCCGGCAAAAGCAGTAGATTTCAAAGATGTGCGCTTGTTGATCAATTCTCCACGCAAGGGTAAAAACTTGCCATTCTTCTTTTCTGGAACCCACCAGGGCGCCGGTCATGTAAGCAAGATTCGTCTGGAGGGTTTCATTCTCAAACAGGGTGTGGATAGCCATGATTTGAATTTTTCTTTGAACAGTACAAATTTGACTACGCGCGAAATCTCGCAATTTGCTTCGATTTTCAACACCAAGCTAGCTAAAGAACTGGAAAACGAGAAACTTCTCGACCAGATGCCCAAGGCTGTTATGAATTTGAAAGTTGAAGGCAAAGGTAATACGACTAAGGGTATACGCGCTTTCATCGACATGAGTACGCCCACTTTGTCTGTGGCGGTGAACAATTATGGCATCAAGTCTATCGACACAAAGGAAGCAAAAGGTAAAGCTACTGTCGATTTAAGCGAAAAGATAATTTCCTGGAAAGACACTAAATTTAAGTTCAGCGCAATCGAGCTTAATTCGTCGGGTGAGTTGCATAACTGGCAGCGCACAGAAGCGACTGTTCAAGCCCAGGTGCTGGGTAAACTCAAAAGTCCCACAACTAATGATCTAACCATTAAGCCACTTAATGCCAAACAAAAGATGGTGCCAGCGAGTCTTTCTGGTCAAGCTTTCATGACAATAAAAATTCACGGAAAAGCGCAGAATGCGATTGCAAGAACAGAGATATCTTCAGAAGACCTGGTAATGAAAGAGTTCGTGCAAAAATTACTTGCACAATTTCCTATTCTTTCTTCTGTAGGACTGATGCCGCAGTCGAAAATGAGTGGCAAAGTAACAATCGATAATGCCAATATAGCCAAGCTCGAATACGGCGAACTCAAAGTTCATAACACCAGGGGTGGTGACGGAAAAGTCACGGCGAAAGGCTGGATTGATCTCAATCGTAATGTTTTCGACTTCGATCACGGCAAAGGTCATTTCGATATCGAGGCAAAGTCTATTGATTTGCGTCAGGCAAGCGACAATTTTCAAGCCAATAAACAGGCAGCAGCTCAATTGACCAGGATGCTCAAATTGCCAGGGACTAAATTCGAATTAGAGGGCGCTGTCGATTCCAGATTCAATGTCGACTTGACCGGAAACGACTATCACGTAGTTGGCACATCGTCTTTGCGTAAAGCAGGGCTTTCACTGCAGAACAAATTGCTCGAAGTATCGAATATGACTGGCGATGTTCATTTAGATGCACGCAAGAATGGCGGCTTGATTAAGCTTGTAGGCTTCAAAGGCAAAATGGGGCGAGGCGACTTCCAGTTAGATGGAAATATGACAATCGCTCCAAATCCTGTTGTAGACATATCTTTTCACGCAACTTCTTTTGATTTGCGTCACTTGAGCAGTTTAATCACAATGTTCAAAGTAGATCTGCCAATTTTTACTGAGCGTCAGTTGTACGGCAGTGTGAAAGATGTTCGTCTGCGTATAACTGGTATGGCGAATAATCCCAAGATTTATTTCAGTGCTGTTCCTGACGATTTGTACTATCAACCACCAGGACTGGCAAATCCTCTTGAAACAGTCGATGGTAGCATCGTTTATAACGAAGATACGCTAATACTGGACGACATCGATATTATTTCGCACAACAATACTATTGCAGTCGATCTTTATATCAAGGATCTTTCTACGAGTTGTATTTTGCAAAGAGTTCGCGCTAAAACTGACAAGATAGAACTTGCCGATATTCACTATTATTTGATGTCTACTGCAATGCCTGCACCTTTGCGCAAAGCGTATCGAGATTTGTTGCACACTTATGGAATTGTTGGTCCTTATGGAAAAATCTTTGGAGAGGTGCTTTATTCGCAAGATGGAAAAGGCAACGGCAAAGAAAGTATAGATGGTATTGTAGGTTGTTATAAAGCTGGTGCGTCTGTTTCAAAATTGCCTTTATACGATGTTGCAGGTGTCATGGCATTTTCTGATGACGATTTGCTTTTCAACGATTTGCAGGGAAGAGTAAAGGGCAGCAGATTCAACTTAGACGGTTTTGTAAAAGAGTACAGGAGTAAAAATCCTTTCTGGGAATCGCAGGTGGAGATGACTCTTGTGCCTGCTGAGATTTTGCAGCTTGTTCCACGTTTGTCTCAAGTGCTCAAAGAACAGAAAGTCGATATCAAATCAGACGGTGTAATATCGCTCAAGTCGATTGTAAAAGGTTCAAAAGAGAAAAACACTGCCGAGGTGTCGTTACTTGCTGACCACGATAACCACTTAGAAGTGAGTGGTCCTTTTGGTTTCATCCATCAACCGCCCGGCAAAGATATAAAGTTAGAAGGCAAAGTAACCATAGAGCCTGAGCGTATTTTTGTAGATACCTCGAACATTCTGGTAGGTGAAACTTTGATGACAATCAAAGCCGAAGTCCTGGACAAAGACAAGGATAAATCGACATCTCCTGATATCGATATTACTTTTGGTATTCCAAAGAAAGCCCCAATTGCAACTCTAATATCTATATTGAATCCGCCGCTTGCTAAAAATACATCTGGCGAAGTCCAAGGTGAGATCCGTGCTAAAGGTCCGCTTGAGCACCCGCTTATTGACGGCCAAATGAATATCAAAAATCTGAATTTGCCTTCATTCGACGTCAAAAATCTTTCAGGAAAAATCGAAACGAATCAAACAGTTCGAGATTCACTTAAGGGCAATAAGAATAACGCTAACGTTTTTGCAATGACTCTGGATAGTCTGACTGTCAAGGATTTGCCTGTCACTGAGCTGAATGCTCGGTTGGCTCTGGAGGCTAAAAACAATAAGTCCAATTTGCTTCGTTTGTCCATAAAAGAAGGAAAGGCAAAATTAGCAGGTGGTACAGTCGAGTTTACAGGTTGGGCTGATACCACAGATAATTCTATGTATTTGAAATCTTCTGCCAAAGACGTTTTAGCCGAAGTAGTTAGCGAAAAAATATTTGGTGTGCAAAATGAAATTACTGGCAATGTTAAAGCTACGCTTGAGCTGAAAACCAAGGGCTCTAATTACGAAGAGACGATGAATAATCTTTCGGGTAAGGGACAGATAGTATTTCAAAATGGACTTGTGAGTCGTTTTGGTGATTTAGAAACCAGACTGACTCAGTACAATTTGCTTACACAGGGAATTTTTGGTTTCAATCTGAACAATTTATTGCAGTCTGTCTGGCCTGTTCGAAGCGGTCAATATTCTGAGTTAAGCACCAGATTCAATATC
Source organism: uncultured Candidatus Obscuribacterales bacterium (assembly GCA_964572515.1). Lineage (GTDB taxonomy): Bacteria > Cyanobacteriota > Vampirovibrionia > Obscuribacterales > Obscuribacteraceae > Aved-18. The sequence goes on from CAZNEW010000001.1 coordinate 1,155,186, forward strand.
GCCAATCAGGTCATAAAAATAAACGAGATCAAGTTTAGCGGAACGGATATGCGCTTATGGGGCTTGGGAAAAGCTAATTTGAAGAATAATAAATTAGACATGGAAATCGCAGGCCGTATTCCGCGAGTAACACAAAGTATGCTTGGTGGAGAAGTAGGAAAACTGTCGAGGAATCTTACTTTGCAAAAAGCGCTCAAAGTGGCAACTTTTGGAAAATTACAAAATTTGCCGACTCTTCCTGTACTTGGTGCAATTGCTACAGACAAGCCGCGAACTTTTGAGTTCAATATATCAGCCCCGCTTGACAATCCAAAGACAATTGCCAAAACTATCGAGAAGTCATTCAAATGGCTGCCCAACCTGCCTCAAGCAACAGCGCACCCGATTCCTGGCATAGAAGCTACCGCACCGCAGGCGGAGTCATTGCAATAAATTCTTAAATATGTATCATATGTGATATGAGTACAACTGAATATACCTCGTCTGTGTCCGTATCGGTCACAGGGGGATCGTGCTCCTCCAAGGATCAAGCCAGGGAGGGGCCCGTCGACTCCTCTAAAGTAGGCTTTGGCTCTGCTTCCGTATCGATATCGCTTTCAGGCAGCAACAATTTGAGTCTTTCGCTAGGCACCGTAAATAGTGTCTCGGCTCTGAATTTTGCGCCACCAAAAAATGAGAAAGACACCAAATACAATTCGCTTTTGTACTGGCAAGATTGCATCAAAAAATATTCTGAACACATAGCCTTTGAGCGCATGATTTCGGTTCATAGCAAAAATGCATACAAGTCTGATCTTCAGGCTTTTCAAAGCTGGTTTTCTAAAAACGAAACAGAGTTGAAAAATTTGGAGATTAAACAAACTGTCACAAAATACATTGGATTTTTGCATGCTTCTGGCAGAAAGTCTTCGTCTATAGCTAGAGCTCTGGCTTCGATGCGTGGTCTTGTAGCCTGGATGCAATTGGAAAAGCTGATCGATAAAGATCCACTTCAGACCATAAGCAGTCCAAAATTAGGTAAACGTTTGCCAGTTGTTTTGACTGTACAAGAAGTGCAGCAACTTTTAAAAGCTTGTAGCACAGCAAGAGAAAAAGCAATCGTAGAATTGCTTTATGCAGGAGGTTTGCGAGTATCCGAACTTTGCGGACTGAGCAAGCTCGACGTCAATCTCGAACAAGGCTATGTTCGTTGTCTTGGAAAGGGCAACAAAGAGCGAATCGTACCAATTGGTGAAAAGGCTATTAGCGCGATTCAAAAGCTCGTTTTTGAAACAGAGAAACAAAACTCGAATTTTTTGTTTTTGGACAATTCGGGAAAGAAATTAAGCCGTCTTGTTGTCTGGCAAACTCTGAAAAGATTGTCGAAGCGAGCTGGAATAGCTGGTTTTAAAAATATTACTCCTCACACACTTAGGCACAGTTTTGCCACTCACTTAATAGAGAACGGTGCCGACTTGCGAAGTGTCCAGGAAATGTTAGGACACTCAAGTGTAGCGACGACACAACTGTACACACACGTAAGTCGCCAACACCTCAAAAGTGCTTACCAGAACGCGCAATCCAAGTTTGGCGTTGCAAAATAACCAAATATTAATGTTCGGGACGGGTCTAACTTACCTTATATATGTTAACTATTAAGGCAGGACGCGATTGCAACTAAGAACATCGAGCGTTGCTAGCTCAATAGTTTTGTTGATAGCGGTCCATAGTCGAAAGTACAGGAAAATTTATGCGCCAATCATCCAAAGTGCAGGGCACTAAGATTGCCCAGGCAGCCAAAGATCTAAATGTGACCAGTGTCACCATTAGACGTTATCTGAGCGAATTTGATATTCAAACCACAACCGATTCAAACGGTATAAAAGTCCTTCCTGACTCAGCTCTAGAAGAGTTGAAAGAAGTCAGACGTCTCAAAGAAGAAGGCATGACCAATCCCAAAGTTATGGAAGCTCTCGAAGAGATGAGAGCAAAATCTGGCTCCGGTTCATCTTCTTCTGAAAAAGCAGACAAGAAGAAAGTTGTTTCCAAGGCCAAAAGAGTAGATTCAAAATCGAGTCGTTCAAAATCTGAAGATGCAGATGAGGACGAAGAGGAGACAGAAAGCGAAACTGAAGAAGAGGAAGAGCCAAAAGCCAAACCTTCATATGCAGCTCGCAGAATAGAATCGAAAAGAAATCAGGCAAGCGAATCTACTGAATCCAGTGATTCTGAAGCAAGTGAATCACAGCCTGCAGAGTCTGAAGAAGGCGAAGGTGTTGAAAGCGCAGATGCAATCGGCGACAAAGAAGGCAGAGTAAAACACTCGCTCACGTGTCAAACTTGCAGCAAAGTTTTTGAGCACATGAATCCCAAGCTTAGAGACTGTCTTGATTGTTATCGCACCAAGCGCAAAGAGCGCAGACGCGGTGGCAGTGATCGTCATAAAACAGTTATTCAACATCCAATTGCTCAGCAAGTCACAAGCAAGATGGCTAGCCAGCAGCAGCAGAATCAGGACTCAGGCGAGCGTCAGGCTCCTAATCAGGACCGTGATAGGATGCCGCGTAACAACAGAAACGACCGCAGCGAAAGAAATGATCGCGGCGTTGAAAGAAATAACGAACGCAATTTTGATCGCGATTCAGAACAGACTAATTTCAATGCACCTGCTGCAGTTGCCACTCACCAAGGACCTAGCAACCAGCCAATGGTTGGCGGCTTGATGCGCAAGGTTAGAAGTTATAGAAAAGCAATAGAAGATACAAGACAAATCACAGGTTCACTCAAGCGTCGCTTAGAGCGTCCAGATTTGCCAGAAGGTGAGCGTCGTTGGTTGGAGCAAATATATGCGTATCAGCTCATTTTGCACCAGGGTTGGCGTCATCTTTCTGAGTACCGAATGGCTACTCAGCAGCAAGGCAAAGAAGACTGAGACCTAAAAATCTGGGTCTAACATGTCGGTGTAAATAACTGCCGAAAACCTCACTATGAAATGAGGTCTCGTTTTTTGTTTTCGTCTGTCGTCCAGGCCCCAGGCCACAGACAATATTTGGAAAAGGTATTCGTCAAACTTTGATAGATTTCTGACGAACAGATCATCAGAACAGATCGTCAAAACGGATCGTTAGAATGGATCATCGGGACTTGGACCTTTATTTGAATTCATGCCTGGGGTGCCACCATTTATTGGTGCGTCAAAAATGCTGTTGTCTGGCGGCGGTGCTTGCATAGGCGCTTGATTCGCGGGCATTTGATTCTGATTAGGCCCGGCATAATAATGAAAATCGGGATCGTGACCTGCAAGACCTGGAGTGCGTGGTGCCATATTTTGTTGATTGGCTTGAAGCGATGCTGGCGGTTTTTCCATTTTAGAAAGATCGATCATTCTATTCGTTTTAATTGAAAGAAGCTGACCCTGGGGAAGCATGAATTCTTTGCCAAGCATTCGCTTGTTATGAACCCAGGCTATGCCTTCACCAAATGAACCAACCATGCCTTTGACCGAACTTCCATAATCGCCCCAGCTCATACCTGAGTGACGCACTTTGGCTGGTGCAACTGAATCAAAACCGTTGCCGTATGCAGGGTTATAATCGATGAAGCCAAAAAACGGAGTATGACTGCCGTCGGGAAAAACCAGTGTTTGTAGAGCCACGTCTATTTGTCCCGGGTTTCCGTGCTTTTGAAATTTAGCTGGGGAAACATGTAAGACAGAGCCAAGTATGCGTGATCCTGGCGGAACCATTTCCAGTCCTTCGACCATAAGCGGCTCGGTCAAATTGATGGCAAACACATCGCCTGGTTTGCTTTTGACCGATGACAAAGTTGCATCAATATTGCCTGAGAGCACTGTACCGATTGGGATGTGACGTGGAAGAAATGCTCTCCAGACATTAAAATTTTGATTGGCCTGTGGCATCGCATTTGGTGCTGGAAAACCCATGCCTCGAGCAATAGGTTGTTGTGCTGCCATTTGCGGGTAATTGAACTGTTGATTAGGCATTTGAGCATTTGCGCCAAGACAAAAACCAAACTGCAAAACAACGAGACTTGCCTTGACTGTCAATTCAATGCTTGTCTTCGAGTTGGTTCTTTGCAGGGGGCTTGTCGGTTTCATTAAGTTTCACACCGAAATTTTGTCTAATATGTAATTGTACTACCATAAGGAGGATTCCAACATGGTAGAATCACGCTCTGCCAGCTTTATGGCTGGAGTTTGCTCACTTTGCGGTTTTGCCGCAGGCGGGCGATATACGTTACTCCCTTGCCTGTCGTAGGTGACAGGCCACAAGACCGAAAGGGTAAATAAATGCCACAACCAGACAAACTAAATTTGTACGAGACAGTCTACATCGTACGTCCCACATTGGATGAAGAAGGACTGGACAACGTCATCAAACAAGTCGAAGAATTCATGACCAAAGAAGGTTGTGTAATCAAAATGACTGACAAGAAAGGCAGAAAGCGCCTTGCTTACGAAGTGAAAAAGATGCGTGACGGCTATTATGTCAGCACCATTTTCGAAGGCAAGCCAGCATCAATCGCTGCCATCAAACGCATGATGACTATCTCTGAAGAAATCATCCGCTCCATCATTGTGAGCATTCCTCCTGTGGCTGCCGAGATTACTTCTTAAGATAGAGGCGCGAATATGAGCATCAGCAAAATCGTTATTTCCGGTCAAGTGGTCAAAGCTCCTGAAAAGCGCTTCACGCCCAACACGAATGTGGCTGTGACTGAGTTCTTCATTGCCGTCAACCCAACACCAAGACAAGGTCAACCAAACGAAACCGCTCTGGTCAAAGTCATTACATGGCGTGACCTGGCTGAGCGTTGTTCGACCGAGTTGCAGAAAGGTGACACGGTAGCTGTTGATGGCAGATTGCAAATCAACACTTTCACAACAGCTGAAGGACAGAAAAGAAAAGACATAGAAATCGATGCTGTCTCAGTAGAGAATCTGGGGACTGGTCAAGCTCTAGGAGCTGGTGCCGCTCAGGCTTCAGGTCAGAAAGTAGAAGCGCTCAGCCGAGCAGGCGCGCCTTCTAAGAAATCTGGTTCTGAAGATCTTGATGCTATCTTCGCTGAAGACGAAATTCCATTCTAAACAAACTTTAAAGGACATTTAAAATCATGATGAAACCTAATTTTTCTAGCAGCGGCGGCGGCATGAAAGGCGGCCAAATGAGACGTCATAAGCCTTGCACTTTTTGTGGCGAGCGCGAAGAAAAAGAAAGATATATCGACTTCAAAGATCCAATCCGCTTGAGAAAGTATGTTACTGAGCGCGGCAAAATTCTTCCCCGTCGTATAAGCGGAAACTGCGCTGTTCACCAGCGCGAGTTGACCTTGGCAATCAAGCGCTGCCGCGATATTGCCTTGCTTCCTTACATGTCAGATTCCTAGATTCTCTAGAGATTCTTGGCTATCCAAAAGCAGATTTATTGTAATATTGCATTACGGGCCGAAGTGGTGAAATGGCAAACACGCTACGTTCAGGGCGTAGTGAGCGCAAGCTCTTGTGGGTTCAAGTCCCACCTTCGGCAAATAAATCTACTTAGCAATTGAGAGGTGTAATTGGTTACAGATCCGCGTCGCATGGACCAAAAACGTGAGCTCCCCCCCTTGAATGAAAGAATTCGAGTGAGAGAAGTCAGGCTTATTGACGAAGATGGTGCTCAAGTCGGTGTTGTTAATACTCGTGAGGCTCTAGCAAGGGCTCGCGAAAAAGGTTTGGATTTGTTTCTGGTGCAGCCTGATGCTAATCCGCCCGTAGCCAAGATAATGGATTACGGTCGCTATAAATATGATCTCGATAAAAAAGGTCGAGAAGCAAAGAAAAAGCAGCATTCTGCAGACGTCAAAGAACTCAAGATGCGATACAAGATTGAGGAGCATGACTATCAAGTCAAGCACCGCAAGGCAGAAGAGTTCTTGCAACATGGCGACAAAGTGAAAGTGGTAATCATGCTTCGAGGTCGCGAAATGCAACACTCGGGTATGGCACTCGACTTGATGAACCGATTCGCCAAAGACCTTGAAGAACTTGGTGCACTCGACCGCGAGCCGCGTATCGAAGGCAAGAACGTCATTATGATTATCTCGCCTGTCTCACCGCGTAAATGAACTAAAGACTTTTCATCTGGTTTAGTGCTCGGTTAAGTTTCGAGAAGCCTATATACACTGTAAATCTAGAAATAATGCTATTATTTCTGTTTCGCCTGTCTCCTTGCGAGATAGTCGTTGTTTGATTGATCAATCGATCTTAGGAATAAAATCTATGCCAAAGATGAAAACCAACAAGGCTGCCGCCCGCCGTTTCAAAATCACGGGCACCGGCAAAGTATTGCGCAAGCAATCCGGTACAAGGCACATCAACGAATGGATGTCACCAAGCGTGAAAGTCAAGTTGCGTGGATGGTCTGCCGTTCACAAAGACGTTGAAAAACACGTTTTGTCGATGTTTCCATATCGCAAATATCTTCGTTAAACCCCAAAAAAGTACATATAGCTTTGTCTAAGGGAACAACTCCTCCCCGACGGCTGGCAATAATGTTCGATTCATATAAAGAAGGAGAGAGTAATGGCCAGAGTAAAAAGAGGAAGTGTCTTGAGAGCAAGACACAAAAAGATCCTCAAATACGCTAAAGGTTTCCGCGGTTCGAACTCGAGATTGTTCATCGCCGCTAACCAGACAATCATGAAAGCATGGAGAAATGCTTTTCGCGATAGACGCAAGAAAAAACGTGACTATCGTCGTCTCTGGATCACACGTATCAACGCAGCTTGCCGTCAGCATGGTATGAGTTACAGTCGCTTTATGAATGCTTTGATGAAAGCAGAAGTGCAAATCAACCGTAAAATGCTTGCTGAAATGGCTGTCTCAGACAAAGACGCTTTCAAAAAATTGGTTGATGTAGCTTCCGAACACACCAAAGCAAAGGCAACGGCTAAGGCCAAATAAGCTTTGGCGATGGATTTTGTCTCGGTACAGAGCGCATCCAATCCGCTTCTAAAAAAAATACGCAGCCTGCATACAAAGCAAGGTCGGCATGAGCATTGCCTCTTCATTGCTGAAGGTCGCAAATTGATTGAAGAAGCCCTGGCTAAGGGTGCTTCGATCGCTCACGTCATCATAAGCAAAAGCTTTTATAAAGCAGCAGAGCAAGCTGATTTAGAAGCGCTTTTACTTGAGCATGGGCTTGGTAAATTGTCTGTCACTATGGTGGAAGACGCTTTGTTCAAGCCCTTATCTACTTTGGAAAATGTTCCACAAGCAAGCGTGCTTGCTGTAATCAAAATGCCAGACTATAAGTCTGATTTCTTGAATCAGAAAGACCCACTTGTAGTAATTTTAGATGGAATTCAAGACCCCGGTAACATGGGAACTATTATTCGATCTGCCTTAGCTATGGGTGTATCTGGCATAATCATGACTAAGGGTTGTGTCGACCCTTTCAATCCAAAAGTGGTGCGTGGAGCAAGCGGTGCATTATTTCAGATGCCTTTGATTTTAAATCTCACTTTTGAAGATGCTGTTTTGCAGTGCAAAGAGCGTAGCCTGAAAGTTATTGCAATGAGTCCGATTGCACAAAAGAGTCTTGACCAGATCGACTTGAAGAGTGGGTGTGCGCTTGTTTTTGGCAATGAAGGCAACGGTCTCGATAAGTCGAATCAAGAATTGGCCGACATCAAAGCTTTCATACCAATGAATAAGGCAAGTGAATCGCTCAATGTGGCAAGCTCTTGTGCCATGGCGCTTTACGAATCATCCAGGCAGAGAGGTTGGAATTATGTCTGACCAGCAAGTGGATGAAAAAGAAAAAATTGAAGAAGACTTTGTCGAAACAAAAGGCGAATTAGAAGACCAAGACGAGCACGAAGAAAAAAGTCGTCTCGACAAGTTGTTCGATGGCGATCCGGGAATGACTCTGGTTGAGCATTTAGACGAACTCCGCCAACGTCTCATTCGAAGTTTGTTCTATATTGCCACCGGATTTGTAATTGCTATTTTTATTACCAAAGACGTTTTGCGTTTTCTTGAACGTCCAGCCGGTGATATTAAATTCCAGGCTTTGTCTGTCGAAGAGCCGATTGTCGTTTTTTGCAAAGTGGCATTTTATATCGCGATTATCATTGCATCGCCCTTCATTTTGATGGAGGTCTGCCGATTCGTCGCACCTGGTCTTACCAAGAAAGAAAAACAGATAATTACTCCAGCACTTGTTGGTGGACCGATTTTGTTTATATGTGGTGCGGCTTTTGCTTACTATTTGTTGCTGCCTCCCATGATGCACTTTTTTACAAGCTTTGGCTCTGGCGTGACAGTCATAAATCAAAGACTCGATTTTTATATTTCGCTAGTATCTAGCATCCTTTTATATATGGGACTTTGTTTTCAATTGCCTATTGTTTTATTCGCCCTGTCTTTTACCGGACTTGTAGATTCAGACAAGTTGATAAAATTCTGGCGTTATGCTGTTTTTGGTGCGTCTGTGGTGGCGCTTGTCATTACGCCTGATCCCACTGCATTTTCTATGTTCATGGTGATGGGAGCGCTTGTCGGACTTTATGCAATCACAGTGGTGATGCTCAAACTTTTTGGGCGTTAAGAATGGATTTATTGCTACAAACAACAGACTGGCAGGGCATCATCTGGGCACTGCTTGCTTTTGTAATGATCAAAGAGTTGCGCGCTCACGGTAAACAAATTTTTGACGACAATGTAACTTCATTCGATAAAGACCGGTTACTCAGGCTTGCTTATACATTTATTTATCCCATAGTAGTCTTGTTTCATGAATCGGGCCACGCGCTTGCCACCATTATGTGCGGTGGCGTGGTGAAAGAATTCCATTATGGTTTCTGGATAGGTTATGTGGTTCCGTCAGGTCATTTTACTGCCTTGCAGGATTTGTACATAACGCTTGCTGGTAACTTGATTCAGATACTGATTGGCTTTGTCTTTTTGTTATTTGCCCTTATTGCTCGCTCGCCAGCAATGGTGGCACTCTGGGTTTATTCAGCTATCATTGCAATTGCAGGGACCGTTCTTGCCTACACTCTTTTGTCGGTTCTCACCGGAGACGGTGACTGGGCGATGATTTATCGCAATCCCGAAAAAACAGCTACGGGTATCATATTTGTTTGTCATGCAATTCTTGCTGCTTTCACCATTTATTTACTCAATGGAAAAGCACCAAAACTCTGGTTTTATAAACGACTCAATCCGGATTGGAGTGTCAAGCTAAAAGAATTAGAAATTGAACTTGCTCAAAACCCTGGACCTGACAGTAATTTACGTTTGGCTGCACATTATGTTCAAGCGCGCGATTACAAAATGGCAAGAAAATATTTCGATGCCATAGACCAAACAAACAGAGATCATCGCGTTCTTTTATTGATGGCTTATGTGGAAGATCAAGAAAATCATCCAAGCAAAGCTCTTGCTCTTTGTCAAAAAATTATTGATTCAAACGAAGATCCGCTTATTTTGTCGCAAGCTCTTTGTTTTTACGCCGGTGTTTTACCACGTGTTCCGCACCAAGAAAATCCTCTGCAAAAAGCCCGTCAATATTTAGATAAAGCAATTCAGCTGGCGCCAGGCTATGGAGACCCACTCTTTTACATGGTGATGAACATGATTCAAGCGCGCGATTTTGATGCTGCACAATCAACGCTTGAATATTTGAATAGAGAGGCGCAAAACTTAAGCTGGTCTAATCCGGGTTTGAGTGCTGAAGTGTTACCGGAACTTAATGCGCTTAAATCTATGAGAAAGCAGAAAAGGTGAGGATTCACCCTTTTTTCAATAACTTATTCTCAGGCTTGTCAGGTGACTGACTCCTATAATGGCATCCATGTCCGTACAAGACCTGACCCACTATTTACTCTTTGCGGTTAACCTCACAGCCTCCTGGCTTGCTGTGTCCACCTTGTGGAAAGTAGTTGGCTCGCGTCAGTCGCTTTGTTCTGAAAGTCTGTCGCAAGATAATCGCCGACTTTTGTGGCGTGTTGTTTTCTTCCTTATATTTCCTCTTTCAAATGCACTCAAAGCATTTGCCACTCAGTCGGTGGTCCGCGCTATGGGGGGGGAAGCGAGTTTTAGCACCTTTGGTCTCTACTACTATTTAATTGATATTCAAGGCGCACAAAATTGGTCGACCGGTCAGTCGTTGTTTGCTTTGCTTTCGGGTGAAATTGTTCTTTTCGCTTTTCTACTGGCGATTTTGCCGGTATTTCTGTTGCGTCCAAATCCTTGGTTTTCGACTTTATTAGGTTATGCAACTGCTTTCTTGTTTGCTTACAGCTTAATTTGTATCCCAGTTCTATCGGCTCTGGGTGTAACTTTTGGACCCTGGAGCGAGATTGCATCAACCATGCATCTCAAATCGAAGACAGCAATACTTTTAGGCTTAAATGCCTCAATGCTTTTTTTGGTTCTTGCCACGGCTAACTTAAAAGCAGTTCGCAGCTGGTTCTCGAAACTAAGTAGACCAGTTGCTAATGAGCGTTTGCAGGAAGTGGTCTCGTCTATTGAATCAAGCGAAATAAGCGCTGATTCGCCAAATAGTATTTGCAGATTAGCGCATCTTTATCATCTTGCTGGTTTGACCAAAGAGTCACAAGAGCATCTTAAAAAGCTCAACACCAAGTACGGAACCTCACTTTACACGGCATTCTTGAATGCTACCCTTGCTTATCATTTGAAAAAGTTCGATTATGCAAGAAAAGAATTTTTGAATATCGCAAATTCGCCTGACCTTGTAAGTGAAAACAAGCTCAAAGCGGATTTACTTGCCGCAGCAAGTTGTGCTTCCTTTGCTCAAGGCAAAGCCCGCTCGGCTTTCAGGCTTTGTTTGAAAGCATTGCAAGAAGACAGAACTTGTTTACTTGCTCAACTTATTAAGGTCGATACTTTGCTTGCGACAGGCAAATTTAGCCGTTTAGAAATGGAGAATCACACTCTTTTGTATGAAGTCGATCCCAAAAAGGCTCTCGACGAGATAGTTCCGCTGGATTTCAATAAAACAATCGACGCAATTGCAAGAATTGAGAAATACTAATTTTGGCTAATATTCCTGTTTTCGTATTCTTCCCACTTAAAGCGCATATAACTAGGATATTTGCGTGTTTCACCTATATTATATTTACTGGAAACACCTCTATAATTTCTGCAACTAGAGGTTGCTCTTATGCGAGTTAAGGCGCTTGACAAGTTTTTCAAAAACGTCAGCATCCGGATGCGGATGGTCCTTTTGTGTCTGGCAGTCGCTCTTCCTTTAGTCGCATCTGGAAGTCTATTCCTTTTCAAACAATACGACTTCATTCAAAAAGAAACTCTTCGTTCGACATCTTTCAAAGCTGGCATTGGTTCACGCTCGATGAGTCAATGGATTCAGGCGCAAATAAACGCTGTGAGTGCAGTGAGCGCCATGGAAAGTTTGTCCAATAGTCTTACCTTGCACGACGCCAATTGCACAGCTATAAAAACCGCTCTTGCATTGCACAAAGATTGGAGCGAAATGGCTTTGCTCGATCTTCAAGGCAAGCCTGTATCTGTGGCAGCAAATGCTGGGACTGTTTTGAAATCAACCACTGCAACTTTTGGGTTGGAACAAAAATCTGTTCTCAAACAGGTAGCTCAAACAAAAAGACCGCAAATATCATCCTTTATATATTCTCCCTGGACTCAAAAACCTGCATTAGCAGTGGTGGCTCCGGTGATGAAAGGTCAAAGCAATGAATTGTCCGGATTCATTGTGGCAAGCGTCAAACCAGAATCGGTGCTTGATCTGTTTGCCGGATTACAGAGTCTTGAAGGCACAGTAATCACAGTTGTAGACAACAAAAAAAGAGTGGTAGCGCGTTCGCTCGAAAATCAATACTGGCAGGGCAAAGATTTTTCGCAGTCACGCTGTGTACTTGCATCTAAAAATGCTAAAAGCGGAACTCTTGAAACTGTAGGAATCGCAGACAAGATTGCTCGCACCTATGCTTATGATGCAGTCGAGCCATATAACTGGTTGCTCCTAGTAGGCGTGCCAAGCCCATCTGTTTTTGGACAGTCGTATCACTGGCTGCACATAATGATTTTGATGAGCGTACTTGCCATTGGCACTTCGCTAGGTCTTGCATATTTATTCACTAAAGAAATAAATAGAACAGTCAATTCGCTGGCTAAAGCTGCAAAAGCAATTGGCGAAGGCAATTTCCGTGCAAGAGTTGCTGTCACCACAAATGACGAGCTTGGAACGCTTGCACGTTCTTTCAATAGTATGGCTAGCACGCTGCACTCTGATAAAGAGCAGAAGCTCATGGTTCAACATATTTCGCGTGCTGTCAGGCAATCGCTTAGTTTGACTGAGACGCTAAATACAACTGTGCGCGAGCTTGGCGAAAATCTGAACGCAAGCAGATGTTGTCTGGCTTTGCTTGAAACAAGTTCGATGGGTATTGCAGACGATGAGTTATTGTTTGAGCATACCTGGTGGAATACCGAAGCTGGCGGGGTACCGCTGCAAAAACTTACGGTGCCCATGCCCAAATTTAGTTTGCTTCGCACCATTATCGAGCAGGGCGAAGTATCTTCCTTGGACTTGATCAATGGACAAGAACGTTTCAGACCAGTCTTGATTCGTGGTGACGATTGGAATTCTGTGCGCTCGCTTATTGCATGCCCAATCACGACAGAACACGGTCCTTTGGGAATTATTCTGGTCCAGCAATGTGACCGACTGAGAGTCTGGTCGCAATCTGAGCTTGAGCTGGTTGAAGCTGTTGCCGGTCAGGTTTCTGTTGCAGTCAAACATGCTCAGCTATACGAGCGCTCCAAGAATATGGTCGAGCAAGAAGTGCTCATCAATCAGATCGTAAAATCGGTCAGAAGCTCGCTTGATTTGAACGTGATCTTGAATACTTCAACCAAAGAGTTGTTGCGTGCATTGAACGTAGACCGCGTCCAAGTTATCCAGCCGCGTTCTGAAGAGCCTCTTGTAGTCACACACGAGTTCACCAAAGAAGGACTTGAGCCTTGTCTTGATAAGTGTATTTATCCTGAGAATCTTGATTTCTCACCTAATCAGCAAAATGGTGTTTCTCTTCGTAATACCGTTTTTGGTATCAACCTTGAAGCTTTGCTTCAAGAAGGCAGTGAAGTTGAAGTCACTGTTCATCAAGATCAATCGACTACAATGCAAGAAATTCCAATTGCAGTAATTCACGATACTGCTCAGGATAGTCGTTGCATTCCATTTAAGCCGTTCATCGATCTGGTTGGTGCTAAATCACTTGTAGCTGCTCCCTTGTCTAACGAAAATCGTCTGCTAGGTTTGCTCATGGTGCACCAATGTCAGAAAACGAGAGAATGGACTCAGAGCGAAGTCCAGCTCGTTATGGCAATAGCAGACCAGTTGGCGATGGCTGTCACTCATGCGCACCTGTTCGCTCAAGTTCATCATCAGTCGATTACCGATGGTCTTACTGGACTCTATAACCACGTTTACTTCAAAAAACGTCTCGACGAAGAGCTTCGTCTGGCAAACAGAAAAGGTACTCATTGTTCTTTGATAATGATCGACTTAGACAAGCTCAAGCACATAAACGACAATTATGGTCACCCGGTAGGTGATGCTGCAATTCGACAGATAGGCGCTATCCTCAATACCAGCTTGCGATCTGGTGACACTGCCGCTCGTTATGGTGGCGAAGAGTTTGGTGTCATTTTGCCAGAGACTTCGCTTGCTGAGGCTGCAATGATCGCTGGTCGTCTGTGTAACAGAATCAGACAAAGTCATATACCAGGGCTGGGGCAAATCACTGCGTCGCTTGGTTCTTCCACCTTCCCTCAGAACGCAAGAACCACTGCAGAGTTGATTGAAACTGCCGACAAAGCACTCTATGTCGCTAAAAATGGTGGCAGAAATCAGGCCAGAACTTTTGATGAGTTGTGCAAACTCGACCCGGCAAAATATGGTGGCATTCAAAGTCAGAATGAAGTTGTTATCCCGGCTATAAATGAAACGCCTGGCGCTCTTTGATATAGACGAAACGCTTATATACACCGATGGCGCAGGAAGGCGCGCAATCGGGCGTGCTTTAATGGAAAAGTTTCAAGTTGATGCAAGCAAACTTTCAGTAAGTATGTCGGGCAAAACCGACCCCCAAATTTTGCGTGAAATGCTTGAGCTGGCAAAGCGTCCACCGGATGCTGAAAACGATGCTATGCGCGAGCGCGAAATGTATGAGCTTTATATCGAGCTTCTTGAAGAAGAACTAAAAAAGGAAGGTCGATATGTAATACATAAAGGCATACCAGAATTATTGCATTTGCTCGATGAGCATAACTATGTACAAATGGGCTTGCTTACTGGAAATATCGAGCGTGGTGCCAAGCTGAAACTCGATCGTTTCGATTTGAGGAAATTTTTTCCAATTGGTGCCTATGGATCTGATTCGGCTAATCGGATGGACTTGCCTGCAATTGCAACCAGGCGCGCAGAAGAACATTACGGAATTAAGTTTGCACCACATGAGGTGGCAGTGATTGGCGATAGCATTTACGATGTGATGTGCGCCAAACATTTTGGAGCGGTAAGCATAGCTGTCAATACTGGTGTCACAACTCGCGAAGCTCTTTTGGAACAAAAACCCGATTATTTATTTGACTCGCTTGAAGACATAAATGCAGTGCTTGAGGCTATACTAAAGTGATGCGTAAAATTTTCAGTCTTGCTTTAGCTTTATCGTTTTGTCTGCCAGTAAGTGCTCAAAAGAATTCATTCGATTGGGAAGACGGTGACGACACTTCTAAACCACAGCAAGTTCAAACCAATCAAGTCAACCAGACAGACCAAAATACTCAACCCGCAGTGCAAGCCGAAAGCGCTCGCGAGCAATCGTTGTCTGGCAAAGTTGAAACTCAAGGTTCAATTTCTGCAGCAGCGCCCAAAGGCAAGGCCCCTATGCTCTACGGTCGTATAGACCAGATAGCCTCAGAAGCCAACGTATCTTTTCCGGCGTTAAAAATGGAAGTTGCTAAGCTGGATAAAAGTGCTGAATCTAAACCTCTTCAAGCACAGGTGAGCGAGGCTCGTTTTTCAGGACATGTAACATCTTCTTTTCCCATGGATTTTTCAGGCAATTGGGGCGGATCGCTCAAGGTGTGGCGTTTCAGCACGAGTGGTGCCTCAATGCAAGAAGATTCTGCCGAAACTACAAAGCTCGAGAAAATTTTGCAACCAGGTCGTGAAGGAACTGTGAATTTTTCTTTTGAACATACTGGAAATGGTGGCATCTCTCTTGAACCCACTGTGGTTAAGATGATGATTCCAGCGAGCGAAAGTTACGGTATGAGCAAACTTGCAGGACAAATGGGTCTTACTTCGCAAATGATGCAAATGGTATCGTCTGCAATGTCGAGTACTCAGATTCCAGTCTTTTTACACTTTGGCGAAGTATCAACTTCGGGCAATAACGAGGTTGGAGTTTCTGGCAATCAGATTCAACAACATGTGGTCAAAAACGAGATCAGACAGCTAGCACCAAATGTCATTGAGCAGCAGATAATTACTCGCGATGCATCGGTGATGGCAAACGGCTCCCGGCGCGAAGGTTATACAGAGAGCGATATCAGATTTACTCAGCAAAGCTCAGGTGCAATGTATGTGCTTGCAGCCTCGGTAGACTACGGTTCTCGCGGCGAATTTTTGCGCAAGCTGATTATGTACGGCAATGTTTATCGTGGCCATGTCATGGATACAAGTCCGTCTTCTTACAATTTATCTAGCATGATGAGTCAGGCTATGGGAAGAAACGGCGGTGCTGGTTATGGCATGTCTCCCCAAGGTAGTTCTTACAACAATATGTCGCAACTTGGAAACCTGATGAATCAGTATGGAGTAAGCTCCAATTCGGGCTCCTTTCCGCAAACGGGCGGGGCTAATACAAGTGGCATGGGGAATATGGGCTCCTATTTACAAGGCTTTTCACAAGCGATTAATAGCCTGAATGCAATTCCTAATCAGTACTAAAGAGCTCAACTTTAGAAAAATCTGATATCCTATGAGCCATTGCCGGGTTAGACAATATGGCGCAGTCTTTGCGCGTATCATAAGGGGAAAAATATGTTGTCAAGATCGCTCCAGTTAAGCCTTCTTCTTTCGGTCGCTCTCTGCTCATTCAGCGCTGTCCAAGCCGAAGAGGCGTCGACCACGGTAACCACTACAAGCACATCAACTTCTACCACCACAGTAGAAAAATCTCCAACTCTTGCTGAAATGGAAGGTCATCGCCACAAAATGCGTGACGATTTGATGATGCCATCACTCAAGGGCCTTCGCGGTTTGTCCTTTGGTATCCCCGGACACGTTGGCGATGCAAGCGCTGAGCAAACTGCAATGAATAAGTTGAAACAACTTCCCATTCCTGTTTCCAAAATTGTTGATCTCAAACATGCTGAAACCAAACCTGTAGACGCTATTCTGCAAGTAAAAGTGCTCGAGACTGGTAATGACTATAGACTGGTAGAGTTGAGCTTGATTCAGTGGACAAAGCTGATGCGTAATGGACAGGAAGTGAAATCTGTCACTTACAGCGATCAGACCGTCACTCACAAAAGCACCGTAAATGATACCATCGGCAAAATGGTCAATCAGTTCGTGCTCGACTTCATGAAAGCTAACCATCAGCAAACAACTGTGACCGAAGGCAAATCGAACAAGAAGTCCTAGACTTAAGCTAAATGCCGATAGTTCATCACAATACTAGAAGCAATGTTGATAAGCTTGCTGACAAGCTCACTTTGTCTGATGAGCAATTTGAACAGATTGCAAAAGAGACTGAAGTAAAGGCTGCGCACGATTATCCAAGTTATAAGAGGCAATTGATCACTTTTGCCTCTCTTGGTTATCTTTACATAGGCGTGATAGTTGCTCTGCTGCTTTCGCTCGTGTTTGTAGTCTGCTGGTTAAGTCTTGCCGGACATCGAATTTATGTAGGTGCTATAAAAATAGTTTTTGTATTGCTCATTCTTGTATTTTTGGTTCTGAAATCGCTATGGGTTAAATTCGATCCCCCGGCCGGAATATTACTCGAAAAAAGCGATTATCCAGAACTTTTTTCTTTACTAGATGAAATTTGTACCAAACTCGATACCAGAGCAGACAGGGTAATCTTGAATAGTGATTTCAATGCTGCTGTGGTCGAACATCCCAGGTTTGGATTCCTTGGTTTCAATACAAATTATTTGATACTTGGTCTTCCGTTCTTACAGGCTGTGAACAAGCACGATTTGAAAGCCGTACTGGCTCACGAGTTTGGTCACTTAAGCGGTAAACATAGCAATACATCTAAATGGATTTATGGACTCTTCAAGCAGTGGGCTAATCTGTTTCAAAATATTGGAGATAAGTCGATCCTGATTTATCCATTTTTCTCTTGGTATATGCCGCGCTACTTGGCGTATTCAATGATTATGATCCGTGATCATGAAAAACATGCAGACGCCGATGCTGTAAAAATTGCTGGAGCTGATGCTTGTGGCAATATGCTTGTGTTGGTCGCTTTAAAAGGAAGGCATTTATCAGAGGAAATTTGGACTGAGATTTACAAGAAAGCAAAGTCTATGGAAGAAGCTCCAAGAAATGCTTATCACGAAATAGGCGAGAGAATAAATATTCTTCCTAACCGGAAGCTGAGACAATGGCTTGAAGAAGAGCTTAAATATGAGGGGTCTAAAACAGAGACTCACCCCCCAACTCGTGAGCGATTAGCCTTATGCAATCAACTTGAACGATTTGAAAAAATTACAGATGAAGAATTGGAGAAGCTGGTGGCACCAATTTCTCCAGGTGAATCAGCTGCGGAAATATTGCTCGGTACTAAACTGCCAGAACTTGTTTCAAACTTAAGTGCTGAGTGGCATTCTCAAACAACTGAACTCTGGACTGAACGAAATAAGCAGTATCAACTGATGCGAGAAGAGCTGAAAAAGATTGAGGATAAAGAGGAAAAAGAGCCACTTACAATCAATGAGCTGAAGCAGAAAGCTTATTTGGTGGAAGAAGTGCTTGAATACAAAGATGCAGTGCCAATTTATCGTCAAATATTAGAGCGTAATCCCACCGATGCCATTGCGAATTTCAATTTAGGTGCTTACATTAGCCGAACGCATAAACAGGACAACCTAAATGGTGACGACGCTTTACACCATTTAGAGCAGAGTTTCAAAACAGATCTTCGCTTCGCAGAAGCTGCAAAACAGCTAGCCAGTAGCTATTTGCGCCAAGAAAAGCGTTCGGCTGAAATTGAACGTTTCGAGAAATATGATCTTCAAATCAAAGAAGCTCTTGCGGAAAGAGGAACTTTAAAAGATACGGATGAATTTTTATCAGTGGACCTTGAAAAAGAAGAGCTGGAAGCGATTGTTGAAATGTGTCAGTCAATTGAGTCAATTACTGAAATGACATTGGTGAAAAAAAAGGTTTTGAATTTCCCGGCGTCCAGGCACTTTGTCTTGGGCGCGAATGTTCGAGCTGTCGGCGATAAAGATGAGTTCCGTCAGAGCATGGCTAATGTAATAATGCAGTTTTTTGATCAACTGCCTGGTACTAGAAGTGTGATTGTCTTCGATATGTGGACTAAAAAATTAGAACAAAAGATGAAAGAAGTACCTGGTTCGATTATTTTTAAGCGCTAAGTCTGAGGTGCTGTCAATGACTGATTTTGGCGAAGGCGAAAGAAGTTTAGGAAAGGTCATTGAATTGAATATGGAAAAGTTGCACCAAACTGGTGCAGTTATGGACAATATTGAAAATCAGAATGCATACAAAAATATTCTTGATAGCAATCCAAACAAAATAGAAGGTTCTGTTGGCAGCTATTTGCTAGCTCTTCGACCAGGTATGACTCTTGCGCAGGCCGAGAAGGAGCAAGAAGGCATTGAGAGTACGAAGAAAATAGATGATTTTGGAATTATAGACGACGATGGAAAAATCCATTCAGCTGGGTCCATAGGAGAGAGAATCGATTGGTTATGGGTGAGGAGTTTTGAAGTCAGTAAAATATGTTTCGAATCCCTCAGCAAGATTCATACATGAATTCGGTCATGCATACAGCATGGCTAGAGATTTTGATGTGGAGCTAAATTCTCACATAATGCAAACCTTTGAATCTATAAGAAGAAATGTCTTAAGCTCTCCAGTCACCAACAAAGTGTTGAAGTATTTCTCTCAAAATCCAATAACTGATTCACATGGAAAAATAGTAAAGCACCCTGGATTGAGGGAGACTATGGCAGAAATATATGCATCACGCTTTGGAGGCAGTTCTCAGCCTTATCACGTTCAGAAGAGTCTGCTAGAGGTCTATAAACCAATTGAAGAGATCATGACCGAGAATGGGTATTTCAAATGAAACTATTTTTTTTGGTGATTTTTACAGTAATGGGTTGCCTAGAATGCTCACGCTCCGTGTCCGCATTAGACTATCCTATAGTTTTGCTCGAAACAAGAATTATTGTGGATCAACCCAGTTTGATAAGAGTATCTGCTGATTGGCAGGTTCATTTAGACAGATTTACCAAGGTTTATGAGTTGAATAAGCAGTCGAATGAATACGCTGAATTTAAATCAATTCTGGCAAACCGTCATTTTGAACTTTACAAAAGCCTGAAGGTATCTTCAGAGCGAAGGCTAAGTGATTTTTTGAAAAAGATTCCCGTAAAACATGCCTTCGCCGTTCAAGATCCAATGAAAAAAAATTGGACTGTTAATAAAAATAATGATGAGTCAATTGATATTGCCTTTCGCATTTATAAGCCTGAATCAAAGCTAAAAGCCTTTTACAAGTTTAAAAAAGGCGAACCACAATACTCTAAGATTGAAAAGATTGTAGGAACTATGGATTTGAATAGTACAAAAGTAGTCGCACCATTTTTTAACGATCCCATGTTCGAGCAATTATTCACTAAAGAACGTGTATTTTATCAGAATTAGAGACTTGCTCGTTCTGATGACTACTTGACCTTCTTCCATTCGCCGCCGCAGAAGTGAAGTTTTTTCCACTCTCCATCGCGTTTTACGAATACATCAGTGACATGTGATTCGAAAACGGCAGGATTAGCTCCGCCAACTTCTTTTTTCAAGATGAAGCTGACTACTGCTTTTTCTCCATTGATTTTGGCAAAAGGCTGATCGATAGTGTAAGAAATCGCTGGGACTTTCAAGCGTTTTTCTTCGGCTGCTACTTTCGATTTTACGTTTTCAATTATGCTCTCTCTGCCAACAACTGTCTTTTTTGTCACTGCATCATATGTGGTGCAGTTTTCGTCGAGGTGTTTTGCAAGTTCAGCAAAATCTTTTTCTGCTAAAGCTTTAGTTATAATTTTGAGTATATTTATGACTGATTCGCAATCGGTCTGCATTGGTTTGGAACAGATAATCGCGCAGGTTAAAGGTTTTTGAGTGTCGCTCAATGTCTCGGCAAATACTGCTGAAACTGCAAAGGATGCAATTAACGTATAGGCGAGCAGGCCGGTTGATAGTTTTTTCAATTTACCTTCCTCTTAGAGCCGCATCAACACTGGTCAAGGCATGATCTGTGTCGCGCAAATATGCTCGCAGACGATCAATGTCTGATTGTAGGTTGGTAATTTGACTGTTTTTCTTATCGATCATTTCTTCTATATCGGAGCGTTGTTTGAGCAATGCATCTCGCGTGGATTTGAGATCTGACTCTACTGCGCTTGTATAGGCATTTACACCAGAAAGAGAAATACTGGTCAGTGCTATAAGTAGCATCGATAAGCCTATCCAAGCCATTAATTGTGACTTCTTTCCACTCATTTTGCAACCTCATAATTGCTAGGAGCTTGTCTAGAACTAGACTACGACAAACTACTTGATTTTGCACTCTTTTTTCCATTTGGATTGAAAGGCTAGTTTGAACCAGCTTTTTCGCTCTTGACTAGTGTTGCAATTTTTCAAGATTAATTGCTCCAATTTAGAACTGTTTAGTAAGATTGACAACTGTGAGTCAGTGATATTGCTTCCGGAAAAGTCCAGCTGAGTTAGGTTCAGTTTTGCGATTGCCTCAATGATTTCATCGTTTAAATTTTGATTTTGTTTCATCCCGAGTTCTTCAAGGTTTTTCAGCGTCGATAACGAGTCAATTCCTCTGGCTGAGAACTTACTTTTAGATAGCAATACAGATTTTAGAGTCGATATTTTTGAAATAGATAGCATTTGTTGGTCTGAAATTTCTTCTTCTTCCAAATAAAGATATTTGATTTTTGTAGTTTCCAGAGCTTTTATTGTTTTGTCGTCTATCACTTCCCGAGACGACAATTTTAAAAATTTGAGTTTAGGAAATTGTGGAAGTCCAGGCTTTATCGAACCCTTGGGAGTTATTTTTTCAAGCAGTAGTTCTTTTAGTTCTGGCAAACTCACATCATTTAACCAGTCGAAAGTCATCTGGTCGCAGCGCAAAGTGAGTTTTTTCAGGTTGGTTAGATTGCCCAAATATCTCAATCCGCCGTCTGTTATTTTGCCTGAGCCAAGATCAAGATTTTCTAGGCCTTTCAGCTGAGCAAGATTTGGCAACGCAGCATCAGTCAGTTTGGGCGAATATATATCTAGATTTTTTAGATTGTTCAGATTTTTCAAATAGATGATGTTTTGGTCTTCGAAATCAGTATCCACAAGGTCGAGCGTGTCTATGTTCTTGTCTTTGAAATTCTTAAAACCGCTTCCAGTAAGACTGTCAGAGTTTCTCAAAATCAGGCAATTCTCGCCTTCGTTTTGAAGTAATGGAATTTCGTCATCCTCTATAGTTTGATTTTTTTTGAGTATTAAGGTGTTGTGTCTGCTTTTGTCGATATCTAAATTGAATTTTAAAAGGGTGTCTTCCAGTTTTCGTGGAAAATCGAGCATTCCTTCATGTTTTTCAAGCTCAGAATTTGATTTTGATTCAGTGACAAATTTGCTTTGACTTTTCGTAGCACTCTCAGACATTACGTGTCTGGAAATAAGAATAATCGGTATAAGAATCGAAAGCAGTCCAAGCGTACTTAGAACAATCGGTAGCGCCGTAATCTTTTTTTTGTTTGATGTAAGATTTTTCGTGATCTCAGAAACTTGGTTGGGCACTTTAGGGGGGTACATAAGATATAGAATCTCTTCTATATTTTTTGGTCTGTTGTTCTTTTCTTTGCTCAGACATCTGTACAAAAGACTTTTAAGCGCTGGAGAAATCTCCACATCATCGTCAATAGGCGGAACTTCTTCATTCTTGTGCATTGAAAGCGTTTCTATTACCGAATTTCCGCGAAAGGGTGGATGACCGGTTATCATTTCAAACCATAAGCATCCAAGACTGTAAATGTCCGATTGGATTCCAGCAGATTCGCCTACAATCAACTCGGGACTCATATAAGCTGGAGTGCCAACCAGAGCTCCAGTTTGGGTTAATTTGCCATCTGTATTTACTAATCCAGCCATTCCAAAATCTAAAAGCTTGAGTTGAACAGAGTCTTTCTCTTCATTCAAAATTTGTACATTGGCTGGCTTTAAGTCGCGGTGGATAACACCATTTTTATGGGCAAAGTCGAGTCCCAAGCAGATTTGCTTAACTATTTCGGTCGCGTAATCAGACTGCAATGGTCCATCAGAAATGACCTCGGCTAGACTTTTGCCCTTCAGTAATTCCATCACCATATAATGCTGCCCATCACTATTCAAACCAAAATCGAAGATGTTGCAAATATTGGAATGTTTGAGTTTGCCTGCGGCTTTTGCTTCTTTTTGAAAGCGAGCAATAGCTAATTCGCTTGATTCTTTGTGTAAGATTTTTAGTGCGAATTCTTTGTCTAGCAGGGTGTCATGCACTCTAAAAACTTTTCCGACACCACCTTCTCCTAAAAGAGAAATGACTAGATATCTGTCGTTGAAAGATTTTGGTGGCGCCATTTTGAAAAAATTCCGTTTAGTCTTTTTGGTTCATTTTTAGAATCTGCAAAATGAATTTCTTTTGTGCCTGAATCGATACTTGAGAAGGATTTATCATTCGCTCAACCACTAATCCGTTAATTGCACATCCAAGAAAGATAGAAGTATCCACGTCCAGGTCGAATAGTTCGCACATGCCTTTCATATAAATGTTATCTGCGCGCTCAAAACCTGATACTTTGCCAGCTTCTTCAACTCCCAGTTCTCTTAATGCGTCTATCATAATCAGCATTTGCTTTTGACATTCCGATTCGATTTGCTCGAGATACTCAAAGATAATATCCAGCTTTTCTTCGGTTGACTGAGATTCTTTTACTATAGACGCTATTGTGCTGATATCGCGTTCTGCAATCAAGACTACTAATTGCTCGAATAATTCGAGCTTGCTTGGGAAATAATGATAAAGAGTGCCGGTAGAAACCTTGAGGCTCTTTGCCAGGTCTCGCATAGTCAAGGACGAATAGCCTCGTTTCGCGAAAACCTCATAACTGTTAGCCAGAAGTTCTTTCTTGTATTCTTCGTGGTTGACTATTTTAGGCATGGAGATAGTCTAACACGTTGTTTTCATTCACAATTTTGCCTTCTTCCATTTTGACTATTCGGTCGGCGACATCGAGTATACGGTTGTCGTGAGTAACGAGAATGATAGCTGTTCCATCGCGTTTTGCCATCTGGTGCATCAGGCTTACTACTTTTCTTCCTGATTGACTATCAAGTGCTGCTGTAGGCTCATCGGCCAGAATTAGTCTTGGTCTTCTTGCAATAGCGCGAGCTACTGCTACTCTTTGTTTTTGCCCGCCAGAAAGACTATCTGGATAGCTTTTGAATTTATGTTCCAAACCGACTTCACAAAGACATTCTCTGGCTCGGGCATTGATTTCCTGTTCATTTTGATTGGTGTTGAATTGAAGTGACATCGAGACATTTTGTTCGGCGGTTAAAAATGATAATAGGTTATGTGCTTGAAAAATAAAACCAATTTCTCGACGAACTTGCACCTGGGTATCATAATCTGCTCCTACAAGTTCTTTATTGAGAACTTTTATGCTGCCACTATCTGCGGTGCGCAGTCCTCCAATTAAAGTTAGAAGTGTAGTTTTGCCAGAGCCAGAAGGTCCGGTAAGAATTATGATTTCGCCAGCTGATACACTCAAATCAATAGAGTGCAGCACTTGTTTTTGCGTTTGACCTTCGCTAAAAAAATAGTCTAATTTGTTTACTTCGATGAGCATGACTAACCTTCCTAAAAGAGTGTTGCCGGATCGGCTTTTTTCAATTTGCGCATGGCGACACTGGCTGAAACCATACACATGCTAAGAGTCAAAATGAAAACTAGAATGGCTCTTGGCGTATTCATGAAAACGGGCATCCCTGTTGCGGCACTGGACAAATCATAAATATAGAATGACGCAAAAAGTCCAGGAATGAATCCGATGATAGATAGGATGAATGCTTCTTGTGCCACTATAGCTAGAAGTGCATTATCTGTGTAACCTATTGCTTTGAGTGTGGCGTATTCAGGCAAGTGATCTATTACGTCTGAAGACAAGATTTGATATACAATTACTACTCCTACGACAAAACCTACGATCACTCCAAGTCTGAATATAAAAGCAACACCTGTGCTTGTTTCCCAATAGACTTTATCTATCTCGCCCAGTTCTTCTCTTGTTCTTATAGAGACCGTGTTTCCACAAAGCTGAGATAGTGATTCTTTGATCTTTTCTAAAGAGTATCCTGATTTGACTTTAATTACACCAATTTCAATTTGGTTAGCAAATCGGTGTGGATAAAGTTCTAGAAATGTAGAATCGCTGCACAAGACATTACCATCAGCCGTAAATGAAGTGCCAAGTTTGAATAGATTTTTTGCATGTACTCTTTTATCGTTTAATTCGGTAGAAACAGTCAGTCCTCTCTTAATATCTTCAGCTATTCTGCCAAATTCTGGTCGTGAACTGCGGTCGAAAAAGACCGTGCCAAGCGCATTCAATGCATTGGTATCACTTGTTTCGGGAAATAGAATAGAGGGATTGTCTGGTTTGATGCCAAACACCAGAATTGCTCTTTTGACTCTGGTTTGGGGATTTTTCCAGTCACCTCTACCTATTCTCAGTTCTTTGACAGATTCGACACCTTCTACGCCAAGAGTCCTGTAGAGTTTGCTTCTAGCAAAGCTTCTAATTGAATACAGAGTTTCAAAGTTTGGATTTACCATTACTAGTTCGCCAGCCAAATATTTGTATGGTGCGCGTGCACTGTCATAAAGCGCTCCTTCAAAACCTAGCTGCACGAAAATAAGTACACAGGCAAAAGCTATTCCCAAAAGAGCTGTGATCATTTTGGTTTTTTGTCGGCTCAACTGGCGCCAAGCAAGTGACCATAACAAAGGAGAAGACGTCATATTCGTTTGTCTCCTGCTATAGAAATTTGAACTTGAGCGTTAGTCAGATTTTGAACTTGTTTGTTGGACGATTTGTCTATTAATATTTTTGCTTCTACTACTCTGTCATCAAAATTTTCCCCAGGTTGGCTTGAGAAAACTTTTTGCTTAATCAGTTTGTAACCGACTTCATACACTTTGCCTTTAACCGGCGTCGAAATAGCGCTACCAGATATAGTGGCAGTGTCGCCGACTTTTATTTTGTTTACATCTGTCTCATAGACTTCTGCAACTGCTACCATCGAGCTTGTTCTGCCCATTTCAAATAGAGTCTTATTGGCTGCAGATTCTCCCTGTTTTGTTATGACCTTTATTACCTGTCCATCCATAGGTGCTCGAACAAGAGTTAGCTCATATTGTTGTCTAATTTTTTCTGCGTTTGCGCTTGCTGCTTTTACTTCGGCATCGGCATAGGCAATGTCGCATGGTCTTATTTCAGCTATTTTCTCGTAAGTAGCTTTGGCTTCATTTATTTGTGCAGTCAGAGTCTGGTTCAATCTGTCTTTTTCAGCCAAGGCTTCGCTCAAGCGGCATCTGCTCGATTCTAGTGCCAATTTTTTGGCATCGTACTGCGATGCTGTAACTGCGCCCTGACTTACAAGGGAGTAAAAGCGATTGTATTCGCTTTCATCAAAAGCGACTTGGGCCCGCGATCTTTCGACTATTTTGGTACACTCGCGATTTTTACCTTCAAGCTCCAACAAAAGACGATCTATTTCTGCTTTTTGAGCAAATAATTCTCCTTTTTTTGCTCCTGCCTTTACCCGCTTCAGCTGAGCGTAAGCAACGCTTATTCGCTCGAAGGCTTCTGCAAGCTCAGCTTTTACTTGTTTGCTTGATTCCATAACTGCTACGACTTGACCCTTTTTGACGTTGTCACCATCTTTTATATAGAGTTCGCCGATTCGCTCGTTTGAGAGAGCGGCGGGAACTGCCACATTTATTACTTCGCCTAGAGGCTCCAGTCGTCCCAAACAAGTGACATTGGTGATTTTTTCTTGGGGCAAGTTTTTGGTTATTGAAGTTGTGGCGCATTCGGGCGTCTTTATTAGATGAGATGCCAGAGTCGAACCGCCAATAAGAAGGGGCAAGGTGAGGGACAGGACGATTTTAAGTACTTTTGACATGACGCCGCCTCGAAAAATAAAAGGGGTCTTGCTTTATTTATAACAAACGTTCGAAATAAAATCAATAGGTGGGCTTGGGATGTCCCGTAAAGCTAAAGCGGTTGCGTCTTGAAGTGCTTGACATCCGGGGCTTTCAGTAATAATGTTGAAGGTTGTCTATATCTTTGGTCATAACCCTTACTAAATGGCTTTAACTCCCCCAGATACGCCTGTTGAGGCTTCAAATGTTGCTGAGCAACCCACCGACAACACTGGTGGGCGCACCGATAATGCTTTGAATGCTAGCGCTGGTTTTGATTCTGCCAGAGCCTTAAGAGAGCTTTTTACAACTGCCAGCAATCGAGATGGACTGACTCAAATTAATGATATGTTCAAGTCGATGCGCGAGGCACCATCTGCGGTGATGGGTGCTTTTCCACCTGCTGCTGATTTACTCGGAGATTTACAGAGAGTTCAAATGGCGCATGGACCTGGTGGCACCAGACATGATGGCAGTCCAGATTTTCAGCTTGCCCAGCGCGGAGAGCGCGGAAGAGCGGGAGATCGCGCGCTTGCGGGAGGTTTGACTCCTGCTTTTGTAAAAGAAATCAAAGATGCTTACGGTGTAGATATTTCTGTACGCGACGGCAAATACAATCTGTCGTATAAAGCTGATGGTAAGACTCAGTCTGTTCCCATGGATCTTCCACTATCATCGGACTCTTTACCTAAAATCAAAGAAAATCTAGCTAAACTAACTCAAGAGCGTATAAAGGCAATTGAGACAAAATTTGGAATTACAATTAAGCCCCCAGGTGAATTTGCAGGCAATCAAGAGGACCTTTGTCGTGTTGATAAGCATGAACGTCCAGTCGAAAATCCAAATGATCCAAACGCCATTCGATCTCGAAGTCCAAGTCTACCTGAGCTCTATGCGTTAGAGAATGCTCTTTCGGCAACTGCGCCAAGTCAAAGAACGACGAATGGCCAGCCGTTAGAAGTTGTATTCGCTGATAGGTCTCCACTTAAAGATCGAAAAGGTGAGAGTCAAAATCATCTTGCATCTTATAAGCGTCCAGAAGGGCCAAACGATAAGGCTACGCTTATGATTTATCCTTCTGCAACTAAATCTCCACCTACAGATAAAGATGCTCGGAGGCCAGATGAGAGTCTGGCTTATACTATTCGTCATGAAATTGGGCACAATCAGCAGCATAATGCATATCCAGATGGTGGGTTGCCTGAATCTGTATTGAAAGAGTTGGGATTCATTCAATTTACAAATCCGCGCTATCCGGCTAAGCCAGATAAATATAATTGGGCTATCCAAACTCGCGACGGACGTTTTTTTTCAAGAGCTGAACCCGACTGCAAAGATGCAGGAGGAAACTGGTATCAAGTCGATAAGGATGGTAATCCGCTTGGTCGTGGTGGTGAAAAAGTTTCAGATCCATCTCGAGCGGTTAAACTGAGCGATGAAGCTATGGATCGATTGTCCCTTCGCAAATATCCAACGGGATATTATGATACCCCCCTTGAAGTTTTGTCAGAAGGATTTGCAGCGATGACTGGTACGGCACAAAGCAGAGAGTCTTTGCGCACTCGATTTCCGCATGTCTACAGAGCTTTGCAAACTTTAGAGCAGGCACAAAGTGAGGCTTTAGATCGAAAGAAGTAATTTGAATCGATGTTCAGATCAATCTTATCTATACTTCCAGCTTTAGTAGCAATTACTATTTTGTCAGGTTTTGATCTGGCTGCCTGGTTTTTAAACTCGGGAGAAATCATTAAGCGTAACGAAAATTGTGTTGAATTTTCGTTTGAATGGCAGGCTCATATGCAGAGATATAAGTCTTTCTATAAATTCAATAAGAATGAAAGACGTTATTCTGAGTTGTTTTCTGCCATTGGAAATTCTTCGCCCAAAATCAAAAAGAATTTTGTAACGCAAAAGAACAGGAAAAAACTTAGCCTCATTCTTCAGAAAGAGAAACCAAAGAAAACTTTTTCTCTAAATTGAGAATTTAATGATAATTAGAGACCAGAGAAGTTAGGTCCAGATCCTTGTTCAGTTGGTTTGACACGAAGGTTGACTTCGGGGCATACAATTTCGCAAGTGCGGCAGTGTACGCAGTTCTCAAGCGACATACCGTGTCTTTTTACTTCGTCGATTATATCGACGCGGTGAACTTCGGCGGTACAGTCAGCAACACAAGGCGTTGTTTTATTCAAGCTTTCGTACTTATTAATGCACTTGACGCAAGTTTCAGAATTGAACTCATCGATATGCTGGTTGCCTTCATGATATTTGGTGGCAGCGTAGAAAACAGCATCAGGACGCGAATAAATAGTCGACTTGTCGTAAGGTGGCTCGTCGTATTTTGGAGCCACGAATCCAGGATCGATATATTTATAATCGTGCTGGTATGAAATTGGACCGATATCGAATTTGCCTTCAATCAATCCAAGTGAGCGGATACCATCTTTGGTGGCACCAAGAGGATGCTTGAAGAATACTTTCATACCGCCAATCCAGGCGTTGGATTTGTCGATACTATGGGCGATATCAGGCAGATATTCTTGCAGGAGTTTGTCGTTTTCGATAAAAGCGTAGCGGAAATATCTGTTTTTGAAGAGTTCTTTGATAACGAAACTGTCTTCCAATCGTTTTTGATAAGGAGCCAGTGCTTCTGCTGAAGTATCGTTCTTGAGCAATGCGTCGTACATTACTTCGGCTGCGATATATCCGCACTCCAAACTTCTGTCGATTCCAGCTAGATTTTTTACATCAAGAACGCCCAGGGCATCACCAAGTAACAGAGCGCCTGGGACTTGGAATTTCTTAGGCAAGCTGTAATAACCACCTTCGGGAAGAAGAGCGGCACCATATTTCAAAAGCTTTCCGCCTTTTAGCAGTTTTTGCAGCCATGGGTGTTTTTTGTATTCTTGCAATTTTTGCTGTGGATTCATATTGGGGTCTTTGCTGTTCAAGCTGATGACCATACCAATAGTGAGTTTGTTGTCTTTCATGCCATAGACAAATCCACCGCCGAATGTTCCATCAAGCAGCGGAAAGCCCAGTGTGTGCCAGACTTTACCTTCGTAATTGCCCTCTACTTGCCATACTTCTTTGACGCCGACAGACCAGATTTGAGGACAGTCGCGCAGTTTGTAGTGATCGACTACATCGCGTGAGATAAATCCTTTGTCACCAAATGCGGTGTATTTGCCATAGACATAATCGTCTTCTGACGTCGCGTTTTCAGTAACGGCAACACCTACTACACGCTCGTTTTCGATAGCGACTTTGTGAGCAGAAAATCCAGTGAAGAAATCGATAGTGACATTGGTCACTTCTTTTGCTTTTTCTTCAATCTGATTAGCCATCCAGGCGGTTACGTGCGAAAGGCTCAGTACCAGATAACCTTGTTTATCGAAAGATTTTGGACAAAGTTTTGCAGGTACATCGAATTTTTCTTTGACACCAAGAACAGAGAAAGCACTATCGGTGCAAGTGGCTTCGATTGGAAAACCGATTTCTTTGTAATTGGGCCAGATTTTTTGCAATATATGAGGATTGGAAACAGCACCGCTCATAACATGAGCGCCGAATTCTTTTCCTTTTTCGATAATTGCAATGGTAAATTCGCGGTCGCTGCCTTTAGCCAATTGCAAGAAATGGTAGGCTAAAGCCAGGTTAGACGGGCTTCCGCCAACCAGTAATAAATCATATTCAATGCGCTCCGACAACTGCCTTAACCCCCGAACTATCTAGATTTTGAGTACTGTCTTTTCCGTCTTGTGCTGCCTTGAACTGCTTTATCAGCTCCGGCAAAATTTGATAAACATCTCCTACGATGCCGTGATCGGCAAAGCCGAAAATAGGAGCGTCGGGATCTTTGTTTACAGCAATGATGGTGGCAGATTTTGACATCCCCACGCGGTGCTGGATGGCACCAGAAATTCCACATGCAATATAGAGTTTGGGACGAACAGTTTTACCTGTTTGACCGACCTGATGCTGATACGGAATCCAGCCAAGGTCTACGACTTTGCGAGATGCACCAATTGCAGAATGTTCAAAACATCCAGCTAGTTCTTTGAGCAATTCAAAGCCCTCGGCTGTTCCAAGTCCAAAGCCACCAGCGACAATCACTTCGGCATCGTCTAGTTTGACGCCTTTAGAAACTTCGCGCACGATGTCTTTTACTTTCAATCGGAAATCTTCTTCTTTCAAGTTGACTTGAACTTGTTTGATTTCGCCTTTTCTGTTCTTGTCTCTAGGCAGTGGTACCATGACACCAGGTCTGGTGGTAGCCATCTGGGGGTTTTTCCATGGTCCAAGAATACGCGCTTTGAGCGACTCGCCGAAACTGGGACGAATAGCGTAGAGACAGTTAGGATACAAACCAATTTTGGTAGGGTCTACTTTGCTCTTGTGCTCATAAGGTCCGATATCAAGCTCGGTGGTATCAGCTGTAAGTCCGGTTTCGAAGTGAGCAGCAATACGTGGTGCTAAATCGCGTCCAGTAGTGGTCGAGCCGAGAAGTGCAGTGTGAGGAGCTTCTGGAAGCGATTCCAGAAAATCGCAAATCACTCTTCTGTAGGGAAGGGTTCTGTATAGTTTTAACTCTTCGTGGTCGGCAACATAAACAGTGTCTGCACCGTGCTCAATAAGAAGACGCGGCATCTCACCAAGGTTATGTCCAAGAACTATGCAAAGAAGACTCTTTTCCATTTTGTCGGCAAGGATTCTGCCGGCACCAAGCAGTTCGAGAGTCACAGGCTGTAAGTCGCCCAGGATGTGCTCTGCGATTACAAGCACGTCGCCTTTGGGGCTGAACTGAGAAAGGTCAATAAGTGGCTCGTCGCCAGCGACTTCTTTTCCTGACTCACCTTTCGGTTCTATGTATTGTTCTTCGGGCATACTCTTATGATTCCGTTATTTTGTTTTCAAAAGGGCTTTGTAATCGCAAGCTGCAAGCGTTTCTTGGACCAATTGTTCGGGAGATTGACCTTCGTGCATTTTGCAATGTCCGCCGATTTCGCCGACCTTTTGTGTCATAGCAACAATGGTTGGAGAGCCTTTCAGTCCGCATCTTTCAGGATCTGCACCAATGATATCGAGGTCAACAGTTCGAATAACTTTAGCCATTTCTTCTGGATTGCGTTTTAGCTGTTGAACTTTGTACGAATCGCGGAAGCTCTTATACTCTAGGTGATGATAAGAGTTTGCCACGGTAACAAGCACAGGTGGTGCTGTTTCGACAATTTGATAGCCGCCTTCAATAATGCGACGTGCTTCTAATTTTCCGTTCTTTATAGAGAAGTCTTCGCAATAGCTAACCTGCGGCAAAGACAAACGCTCGGCAAGTTGAGGTCCGACCTGGGCAGTATCGCCGTCTGTTGTCTGCAAACCGCAGAAAATAAAGTCGAACTTACCTACATGTTCAACTGTTTTAAAGAGTGCGTAGGCTGTAGCAAGGGTGTCAGATGCTGCAAGACGACGGTCAGACAGCAATACGCCTTTGTCCACACCGTGTTCCATGGCTTCAAGCAAAATTTCAACAGCTGGGGGTGGACCCATGCTGATTGCTGTAACCACGCCGCCATACTCTTTCTTGATGTGCAGAGCAGCTTGCAGGGCGAAGCGGTCAAACGGATTCAACATTCGCTTGGCTTTTGCCCGGTCGATGGTTCCGTCTGAGTTGATTCCAGCTTTGGAGCCCTGATCTGGAACCTGCTTAATCAATACGAAGATGTTGTACAAGAACTTAGATACCTATTTTTATAGCCAGCTTGAAATAGTTTTGCATACTCTAAACTAGAAAACTCGCAGAGGGAACAAGTCTTAGGCATTTAATAAAGATTTGTATGAACCAACTTATAGTCAGGTGAGTTTTCTTCAATGTTTCAAATAGGTCCGCTTGACAATGATGGCTCGAAAAGCCCTTGCTATCTGGGTTAGAATAAAGCTTCGTCGTTTTTAAAGAGATTTTCTAAGAGGATAAGAACTGTGACTGCAGTCGATGGTGGCACTGAAGTGCAAGAAGAACTTATACAAACCCAGGGTTTGATGGCCGGTAAACGCGGTATCGTTTTCGGCGTTGCAAATGAGCGCAGTCTCGCCTGGTACTGCTCTAAGGCTCTTTATGAGCAAGGTGCAGAACTTGCTTTCACCTATCAGGGTGAAGCGCTTGAAAAAAGAATCATGCCGCTTGCTGCCAAAGTGAAATCGCCTTTTGTAGAAATGTGCGACCTTGGCAAAGACGATCAAATCGATGCAGTATTTCAAAAACTTGAAAAAACCTGGGATTCGATAGATTTTATTATTCACGCTGTTGCGTTTGCCCATAAAGAAGATCTCGAAGGTCATTTTGTCGATACGAGTCGTTCTGGATTCGCCCTGGCACTGGATGTGAGCGCCTATACGCTTACAGCAGTGACCAAACGCGCGTTGCCCATGATGAAGAATGGCGGCACAGTAACTACTTTGACTTATTACGGGGCTGAAAAGGTAGTCCCTCACTACAATGTGATGGGTGTTGCCAAAGCAGCACTTGAAGCAAGCGTTATGTATCTCGCCTCTGATTTGGGTGAGAAAAATATTCGCGTAAACGCAATCTCGGCAGGTCCGGTGAAAACACTAGCCGCTATGGGAATTGCAGGATTTCGCGACATGCTTAAATTTGTCGAATCCAAAGCTCCGCTCAGAAGAAACGTGGAAGCCGCTGAAGTCGGTAAGACCGCACTTTACCTGGCATCGGATCTTTCAAGCGGCGTAACTGGCGAAACAATTCACGTGGATTGCGGTTACAGCATCTTAGGGATGTAATTAGCCAATAATCTTGGATTAACCAATAATTTTGTACATGGCTTCTACAGCGTTAATTGGAGATCCCCAATGGCTGATGAATTTGCGTGCCATTTCGCGCACTGTATTTTCATCTTTAAAATTGGGTAATGTAGACCAGTTGTTTGCTGGTTGATTGCACATGATGTAGCGGACAAAACGCAGACCTTGGTCTGTAATGTCCATATTTTCAGGTCCGCCGGACCCGGTTTTTATCATTCTTGTAATGGTTGCCTCAGCGAATGCATCACAGGCGACATTCATTTTGTTGATGAAAACTTGTGCTCGAAAAGTTTCGTCGCAGAATCTAGGGTCGAAATTCATCACTTAGCCTCCCAATGCTCAATTACATTGTGGACAAGGTTTTGAGTCTTGACAACTAAAGTTGCGCTAAGGTTGTGATTCAATTTAAATCCTAGAGAAATTGAGGGACCCTAACTTGAATATGAAGTGCCTGGTGAAAGAATCCTTGAGCGTTGACGGGCTCACATTGAAACAAGATGTGCACGTACCGAAAGTGAAGGAAGATGAAGTACTGATTAAAGTCCAGGCTACTTGCGTATGCGGAACCGACAAAAGCATATATTTAAGTTCGCGCTCAGAAGGCATCCAGAAAGAGATGCGTCGTTATCTACCAAACGGTGATTTCAAGCCGCTTGTAATCGGACATGAGTTTTGTGGCATTGTCGAAGCTCTTGGTCCTGGCATAGAAGAAAAATTCAAAGACATTCCAGATGAACACAAAGTACAAAAAGGTGACTATGTCACTGCTGAAATGCATTTATCTTGCGGTCACTGCTTACAGTGCCGTACTGGTAACGAACATATTTGCACTAAAGTGAAGGTGAAAGGCGTTCATTTAGATGGATGCTTTGCACAATATGTGTGCGTTCCGTACAAAAATGTCATTTTGCTCGGTAAAGATGGCGATACATCCAAAATTCCACCTAAAATCGGGTCTATGTTAGATGCATTTGGAAATGCAGTGCACACCGTCTACGAGGCTGATGTGCGCGGGAAGTCTGTCGCAATTCTTGGTGCTGGTCCTCTTGGGTTGATGGCAGCGATGCTTTGCAAAGAATTTGGAGCTGCACGTATTTATCTTACCGAAGCAGTGGATACCACTCGTCGCTTCGAACTTGCATCGCAATTTGGTGTCGATCAGTGTTTCGACGTTTCAAAATCTTCGAAAGAGTTTTTTGCATCGGTCGAGAAGAACGAATCGTTTGCAAACGGCGTTGATGTTGTTCTGGAAATGTCGGGCTCGCCATCGGCTTATGATGACGCTTTTACGGTAGTGAAAAATGGTGGAGAAGTTTTGCTTCTTGGAATAACCAGAACTCCACTGAAAGATTTTGATATTGCAGGTAGTGTCATTTGGAAAGGTGTCAATGTCAAAGGCATTTTTGGTCGCAAGATGTTTGGCACCTGGGAAACGATGCTTAGGCTTTTGCGCTCAGAGCGTTTAGACCTTCAACCTAAGCTGCTTAAAATAATCACAGACAAAACATATTCGCTCGACCAGTACGAAGAAGCATTTGGTTTGCTTAATGGTGGCAAAGAAATGAAACTCGTATTCGAGTTGAATTAGCGTAAAAGCTTTTTCAGCGGTCTATTTTACGTACTGGCCCATCGCAAGTACTGTGTTGTGGCCGCCAAATCCAAGTGCTTCGCATATTGCGTTTTTGATTTTGGCTTCGCGATAAACGTTTGGCACATAATCGAGATCGCAGAGTGGGTCTGGATTGTGATAGTTAATGGTCGGATGCATTTTTTGCTCTGAAATCGATAATGCGGTTACGGCAGCACCAATGGCACCGGCACCTCCAAGCAAATGTCCTACCATCGACTTTGTGCTAGAAATGCCAACTTTGTATGCGTGTTCGCCAAAAACGTTCTTGATTGCAAGGGTTTCGCGCTCGTCGTTGAGTGGAGTAGATGTGCCGTGAGCATTGATATAGTCAATGTCGTGCGGTTCGAGTTCTGCATCTCTCAATGCTTCGCGAATGGCTCTTGAAGCGCCTGCTCCGGTTTCGTGGGGAGCGACAATGTGTGTAGCGTCGCAGCTTGCGCCACCACCTTTGATTTCGGCGTAGATTTTTGCGTTGCGTTTGAGGGCGTGTTGCAGTTCTTCGATGATCAGAATGACAGATCCTTCGCCTATGACGAATCCGTCTCTATCTTTGTTGAATGGACGGCTTGCTCCCTGCGGATCGTCGTTGCGACGCGATAGCGCCATCATATTATTGAAAGAAGCTACAGTGAACTGATTCAAACAAGCTTCGCTTCCGCCAGTAATCATGACGTCTGCGCGATTGTCCTTAATATACATGTATGCGTCGAAAATGGAATCGAGACCCGAGGCGCAAGCTGTGGAGTCACTTTTGGCTCTTCCGCCAGCTCCGTATTCGATAGCTACTTGTCCCGATGGAGCGTTAGGCATCAAGCGAATAACTGTACGCAAGCCGAGTTTTCGCGGACCACCTTCCATCAATTTGACATAGTCGGAAGTAGTTGTAATAAGTCCACCTACGCCTGTACCAATAAAGGTCCCAACTCTGTCAGGGTTTGTGTCTTTGATTTCGAGTTTGGCATCTTCAAACGCCATTTTTGCTGCCACCATCGCAAATAAGGTGACCCGGTCCATTTCTTTGAGCATCGAACCCCATTTGCGGCGGTCCGGGTAAAAATCTTGAATATTGAAGTCTTTTACTTCAGCGGCAATCTTGACATCGAGATCCATTTCCTCTGGGTCGAAGCGGCTGATTCGTGAAACTCCGCTACGTCCCTCCAGAAAAGCTTTCCAGCAGTCGTCTTTGCCTGCGCCTACAGGGGTAATCATCCCCATTCCGGTTACTACAACTCTACGTGGGTTTTGAGCTTGAGCATTCATGCCTATTTCGTCCAATTGGTAGTCACAAGCATCATTCTATCTTCATTGTGTGGAGCTAACCGGCAATGTGTCTAAATCTGATAATAATTTAGTTTCATCTCTATTTTTCTTAGATAGCTAAACTGCTGGGTAAATATATATGACCGGTGCAGCCGGGAATTACTATGGAATTGACCAATCTCATTCTAGTTACAGGTGGTGCATCTTCCGGCAAATCAACATTTGCCGAGAAATTGGCACGCAAGGAAAATCTTGCAGTCACTTATGTTGCTACAATGCCCCGCTTAGAGGACGATAGCGAGTTGTCACAAAAAATACAGGCTCACAAAGAAAGGCGTCCATCTGGCTGGCGTACGGTTGAGACCACTTGCGAAGTGGCCGCTTGCATCAAAAACTTGCCTGAAGGACCAGCGGTAGTAGTCCTCGATTGTCTATCTGCTTTTGTGTCCAATTTGATTATCGAGAAAGACAAAGACAAAGACGAAATAGTCGATGACGCAAAAGATACATTTGAAGCCATGGCTTTGCGCAAAGATTTGCAATTTCTGATAGTAACCAACGAAGTAGGTTCTGGTGTTGTCCCCGAGCACAGTATGTCCAGGAAATACAGAGAGGCTCTAGGTCGAGTCAATCAGCTAGCGGCTCAACGTGCATCACAAGTCTTTCTCTGCGTAAGCGGAATAC
Source organism: uncultured Candidatus Obscuribacterales bacterium (assembly GCA_964572515.1). Taxonomy (GTDB): domain Bacteria; phylum Cyanobacteriota; class Vampirovibrionia; order Obscuribacterales; family Obscuribacteraceae; genus Aved-18. The sequence continues at coordinate 1,192,147 of CAZNEW010000001.1, forward strand.
CCGTTAAGATAAAGTAGTATCGAATATGACATCAGAAGCAATCGATAAAAAACCAAATATCATCGTTGCCTCTGTACGAGTTTTGCGTCCAAAACAATGGACCAAAAACTTGATTGCTTACACGCCGCTTTTATTTGGTCACAAATTTTCTGATACCAATGCATTGATAGCGGTCACTATATGCGTATTATGCTTGTGTCTTGTTTCAGGCTCTGTCTATGTTTTGAATGACCTTAAAGACCGTGAAGCTGACGCCAAGCACCCCACGAAAAAGAAGAGACTCATTGCCGCTGGTAAAATTTCTCCTGGTGTTGCATCTGGTGTCGGTATTGCTGCCATGCTTATTGGTTTGACAGTGGCTTTTATGGTACGACCTGCGGTGGCACTGGTTCTTTTAGCTTATCTGGTGTTGCAGGTGGTTTATAACCTGTCCTGGAAAAATCAACCCATACTTGATTGTTTTTCAATTGCGTGCGGGTTCGTACTTCGCGCTCTTGCAGGGGGAGCTGCGGCGCATGTACCTTTATCTGCATGGTTTTTGTTATGCACCAGTCTTGGTGCTTTATTCTTGGCTTTGGAAAAGCGTCGACAGGAATTGCAGATTCTTGGAGAGAAAGCATCAGAGCACAGAAAAGTATTCGACAAATATAGCGTGGAGTTGCTGAATCGCATGGAGGCCGTGGTAGTACCATCGCTCCTCACATCTTATGCAATTTATTGTTATTTTTCGCCTTACGGTCAGTGGATGATGCTCAGTCTGCCTTTTGCTGCATATGGCATTTTTCGCTATCAATATCTTTCTACGACTAAAACAATTACAGCTGCACCAGAAGAAGTGCTAGCCAAAGATCGACACATTCAGCTAAGCATTGTTTTCTGGCTTATTGCTTCAGCCGGCGTGATTTATGGCTTTATTCCTGAAGGAATGAAAATGCTTAAGTCAATTATTCCCTGATGTTTGAGTGATAGTTTTGTCTTTTGGAAACTGGCTCAATACAAGAGCAAGCGTTTTGTCTGTGATTTTCATATGGGCAAATTTGCCGCCTTGCGCCAAATCTTTTGACATTTTGTCACGCTCTTCTTCAGTGGCGTTAGTGTACAAAATTCTAAAAATAGACCAGGTCAATGGAAAAGCATTCATAGCTTTTTTGTCCGCTTCACTTGGCGCCTGTTCAAATTTATTTCGCACCAGCTGGGCAAAGACCGCGCGATTATCGTCTGCATCCACTGTTTTTCCAGGGTGGGTTTTTTCGTACAAAAGACATGTCATATCGGTGTAGGCGCCAATCGCGTCTTCGCTTAGTGAAGTGTTGCCTGAAATAGCAATTCGGTCGGGACCAAGAGATTCCTGGAGCATTTCTTTGAGCGGATTGCCTTCAGGCAATTTGCTTGCCTTGGTGCGCAAAAGCGACCTGAATAGCAATCTATAGTTATCGCGGTGATCAACATCATTCAAAGACGGACGTACGGCAGGCCAATAGTTTTGAATTTTTGCTATTTCGGCATCTTTGTTATTTTGATTTAAAATGGTTTCGAATCGTTCGCGCTGGTCTCCTTGTAATTGGCTTGGCAGCTTGTCTGGTGGAAACTTTTCAGGCAATTCTCCGCTTGCCTGATTGATCAAGCCAAGCATTTCAAGCCAGGATTTTGTAATTGGAGTTAGAGACTGTTTAGATTCAACTTTTGTAGCTGTATTTGCATCGGGCAAAAGTTTGCCAGGTGTGGCGCGCTGCTCTACGGGGTCGGCTTTTGGTCGTTTGAGTATCGGTTTTTTGATTGGTTCTTGAATTGACGATTTTGTTGGAGCAAAAATCTTAGTTTCGGTTTTGGCTTCCGTTTCGTTCTCATAGCCCCAGTCGGCGCCCTGGGCTGCTTTTGTGCTCAGGAAAAGCAGTGGTAAAAATATGGCAAATTTATATATTTTTTTTCGCTTTTGAGTGTTCATGAATCTAGATAGAAAGCCTGTTTTGATGATTTAATGTCAAGATTATGGTATTATCGGCCAGGATGACTGAATTATTCTGAGGCAAAAGGGCAATGGCTAAGCTCAAAATTAGATATTATCCGGACCCGGTCCTGAAAGCTACCAATAAGAAGATTACAATGTTCGATAAGTCAGTGCGCAAACTGGCTCAGGACATGCTCGATACCATGTACGAAAATGACGGTGTTGGTCTGGCAGCCCCACAGGTTGGCGTTTCCAAAAGAATTATGGTTATCGACGTCAATGCTGGCAGTGAAGAACATCCCAGACGACCAATAGTTTTCATTAACCCCACTATCATCAGCCAGGAAGGCGAAATGACTGGTCAGGAAGGCTGTTTGAGCTTCCCTGGGGTTTATTTTGAAGTGCGCAGAGCGCGCAAAATCGTAGTCAAATACCAGAATCTCAATGGTCAAGAGTTGAAGCTGGAAGCTGAAAACAATCTACTTTGTAGAGCTATTCAGCACGAAATGGACCACCTCGATGGTGAACTCTTTATTGATAAAGCAGTCTCAGCTATTCAGCGCGATCTCGAAATGGCCAAGCAAGGTCTGGCGGATGGCGATGTAAGCGAGCTTGAGACTCAGCTCAAAGAAGAGAAAGGTCAGACAATCAATATTTCTAAAAGCAAGTCGATGGTAGGCTAAAAGCGGCAATGTCCGAAAATTCGATTGAATCGAGTGCCCCGGTGCAAATTCAGCTTATTTCTTTTGGATTTAAGCATTCCAAAACACCTCACGCTAACCTTGTACTGGACGTTCGCTTTCTAGACAATCCTTATTGGGTCGAAGGACTGCGTCCGCTCAATGGGCTCGATAAGCCAGTGCAAGAGTATGTTTTGACCCAGGAGTTGGCTCAAAAAGCTCTGGATAATCTAGTCGGACTTATAGAATGCGCACTACCGGCGGTTATTGCAGGTAAGTCGAACAAACTTGTGGTGGCAATCGGTTGTACTGGTGGACAGCATCGCTCTACAGCCATAGTTGAGGGTCTCTATAAGAGGCTCAAGAAAGAATTTCCTGAGTACGATGTGATTAGAAAACACAGCAATCTCGACGTGGCGGAAATGAAGGCATGAAGAAAGGTCCTCTATACCGTTTCAGATCGATGATGCTTCCAGGCTTGAAGCGCTGGATTGTCATTTTGATGGCTGGGATTCTTGGAATTGTAATCGGTATTCTTTTACTGCTTGGATATCACCCGATTGCGGTCACAGGCGCTTTCTTGCGCGAAATGTTGGAACATGCAACAGACGTTATTCCTCACCGAGCTTCAGGAATTGTTCTAATAAGTCTCAGCGGTATAACTGTTGGTATTGCCATCATTAGAATGATTATTTCGATTGTGCAAGCTTACGGCAATCAGACCGAGTCTATTCCTGATGTTTTGTATCGGAGAAGACACCTAGAGCGCGGACCCAAAGTAGTAGTTATAGGCGGCGGAACAGGGCTTCCTACCTTGCTTCGCGGGATGAAACGTTATACCAATAATATTACTGCCATAGTTACAGTCGGTGACGACGGTGGCAGTTCGGGACGGCTCAGAGCCGAGCTGGGAGTACTTCCTCCAGGCGATATCAGAAACTGCATCACTGCGCTTGCTGATGAAGAAACTCTTGTTACCGAGCTCTTCAATTATCGTTTTGAGTCTGGTGGAGGACTTGAAGGACATAGTTTCGGTAATCTGTTTTTGACCGCTTTATATACTCTTACCAAAGGTGATTTTCTAGAATCGGTTCGAGTCGCTGGGCGCGTGCTCAATATGCGAGGTCGGGTTTTGCCATCTACACTTGAGTCTATTCAGCTTGTTGCCGAATTGGAAGATGGTCGCATTATTCGTGGAGAATCGCATATTACTGAAGCTGGTGGGCGAATCAAAAAACTGACTCTTGAGCCAGGGCATTTGAAAGCCACTCCCGATGCACTTGAAGCCATCAAGTATGCAGAGCTGATTGTTATTGCTCCAGGCAGTCTTTATACCTCGATTATTCCAAACTTGCTCGTGCCTGGTGTTAGTGATGCGATCAGAAAATCAAAGGCCAAAAAAATCTATGTTTGCAATGTGTTGACTCAGGTCGGAGAAACGCTTGGTTACACAGTGGGCGACCATGTGGCAGCAATTTTAGATCATGCAAGAGAACCTGGAACCCAGTCTGAAATCGAGGCTATAGGACCTCTTCTCGATTGCGTGCTGGTTAATAAAAAGGCACCAGCTCTGACTGAAAATTCTTTGTTCCAGGAAGTATTGCTTGATACTGAAAAATTGAAAACGCTTGGCGTAGAACCTGTAACTGGTATTTTGATTGGCAAGAATTCTGGGCACTATCATGATTCTGGCAAGCTGGCCAAAAATATCATGATCTGGTTTGGCCGAAAAAAAAAGGGAATTAAAAAGCCCATCGATGAATCGCTTATAGTAAGCGATGCGACACAAGAATCGAAAGAGAGCGAAGAAGAAACTGCTTTAGTAACAAGGAGATAACTATCAAATGAGCACTATACTCAGTGAATCCGATTTGAAAGAGAAAGTTGGACCACCATTAGGCAAAGTCGCAAATGGTGTGTATATCGTGACCACAAGAGATGGTGAAGAGTTAGATGGTATGCTTGCTACTTGGATTTCCCAAGCATCTTTTGCACCGCCTATGGTGTCTGTTGGAATAAATAAATCGCGACATATTGCGAGTTTGATGAACAAAGGATCCGAATTTGCAGTAAATATTCTTTCGAAAGAAAACATGGACATTTTTAAAAATTTTGCAAAACCGGTAAAAACTCCAGAAGAAGCTCATGCGCGTTTTGCGGGCTTAGAAAGGATTGAGCATGAAGGTGCTCCGGTATTCAAAAAAGCGATTGGCTATTTAATCTGTAAGGTGCACACAGTTGTAGATTCTGGTGATCATAACCTTGTGCTTGGCGAAATAACCGATGGTTCGATATTGAATCCAGATCTTGAGTCTATGATTCATATTCGCAAAAACGGATTTCAATACTAGGAAGCTCGATTAAACCTGTAAATGCTCGGTCTTGTCATAAAGATCAAGCAGTTCGCAGCCTTCGTTATATCCTTGCATAATCAGTTTGCGCGAGCGCTCCGGGTCTATCTCGAGCAGTGTGGTGTTTACCGGTTTTCGGGGTTGAAAGACTCGCACTTTGACATTTTTACGTCCCCGCGATTCTTCCGAGCCGCCTGCAATCAGCCTGTTATATAGTTCGATAGAATGAACTTCTTTGCGCGCAGAAGCATCGAGTACGATATCCAGGCAGCGTACCAGTACTTCAAACATATTGACCGGACAAACATTTATTTGCTCGGGGTGTAAAAGAACCATGTAAACTTCGTCTGCGCCTAAGTTAACTGCCATCTCCATTGGTGTATTGCGCACGAGCCCTCCATCTACCCAGAGCCCAGAGCCGTGAATATGACGAGGAGGAAAAGCCATAGGAATGGCAGACGTTGCCATCAAAACATCCATCAACTCGTTTGTAGAAAAGATATCGTCTATTGTGATGAATCGAGTTTCAAGGCTGCACAAATCAGTGGTGCACCAGCCTATCTTCATATTGCTCTTCTTCAGTTTGTTCAAATCCAGTTCGCGCCGCAACAGTGCTTCAAGGGGGCTTGTGTCCAAAAGACCAAGCTTGTGACCTAGAATCAAACGACCGATTTGAGGAGCTGAAGGAAGAGAAAAAATGTCGCTGCTTCGAATACTGCACCACAATTCTTCCAAGCGTTTGAGCTGCCCTTGTGCAAGTAAGGTGGCGTTGATGCCTCCTATGCTTGTGCCAAAAGCCATATCAAATTCAAGACCATGTTCAAAAAGAGCCTTGATGACCCCAACTTGATACGCGCCACGACCGCCACCACCCGGTAGAATCAAAGCCCGAACAGGCCTATGTTCTGTATTTGGTGCGTTGACTGTTTCCTTGGTCTGTTCCATCAATTAAAAAGTCCTTGTAAAATCAAGTTTATACGAAAATACAGAGATTGCAGAGATCCGACCGGAAAAAATTCTTGTGATCTTCTTTGGATTTAAAAGCAGCGTCTTATAAGTGATTATCAAGGCGTCTTCCACTTACCGCTTGAATACAACAGTCGGGCCGATTTTTTACGGTAAACACTACAGCGAAGGATTTATTTGACTAAGTAGTCAAGCTTATAAACTAGTCTTATAGATTTATGGCTCCGAGGTGCTCGTCGTGAATTTGTCTACTCTAATTGTCTGCGAAGAGAGTCTGGGCAAGCTTGAAAAGCTTGAGGCGGTGGTGGCGCAATGCCAGGATTTGCATTATGTCGGCTCAGCACAGCGCAGTAACGCTAAAGAACGCATAAGCGAATTGCATCCAAAACTTGTTTGGATTGAACTTGCACCAGATCCAGAAGCTGGACTGCATCTTCTTGCTGAATTGAAGCAGTTATTTCCCGAAACTCATTATTTAGTAGGTAATGAAGTTTTAGACGGCACCCTTGTTAAAAGTGCCATGAATAAAGGCGCTGTCGATTTTCTTGATGACAAAAGTGTAATAGCCCAACTGCCCGATGTAATTGGACGTATCGCCTCAAAAGAAATTGCACACAAGCAAGCGATGGATAAGCTTGAGGCGCAACGCGAACAGATGCGTCAAATGCGCGAAAAGAAAATGTCCGAGGATATGACCAGAGCCAGTGCTTCAGTCAGTCATATGCGCGAGACGTCTAACAAGATGGAAAGTCAGGGCGCAACAAACGTCGTTTTGCTCATTGTCATGCTAGCCATCGCCATTGGTGGCGCGGTTTATTATTTCATGCAACAACCTAAATAGCCAAATAGGGTTAGGGCAAATATTTTTTGATAGTAGGTGCAAGCTTTTCTACAAGCTTGTAGCCGCCTGAATGATTCATGTGAGCTGTGTCCCAGTAATCCATACGATTGAACTGTGGGTCGGCTCCTACATCTACAAAGTCCGCACCACCAGCCAGAGCCAGCGCTTTAATTTCTTGAATGTAAGCGTTATAGAAGCCTTCAGGCATGATACCGCGATTGGAGTCGGACAGCGGCATGTTTACCACTATTAGTTTGACTCCTTTTTCTTTGCACATAGAAATCAGTTTTTTTGAAAAGCTCATTTGAGTTGCGAGCTTTTCTGTGTCTATATTGCGATAACGCGATTTGTATTCTTTGACTGACAAATCCCAGAGAAACTTGGGATCTGGAAGCGCGCCCTGGTGTTGCACGTTAAAGCCTTGCTGAGGCTTGTATTCGGTTTCAGTTACACCAAAAATTCCGTTGTAAGCTTTGTTGAAACCTTTGCGTATTTCTTTTTGAGCGTACCAGCGCTGACCATAGAGATAAACGCCTTTTGATAAAACGAAGTCCAGTTTTTGCTGAAAAGTTGGCAGATATTGCTCGAGGTACGGTCCAAGATTATCCAATCCGACCATGCGTTGAAACGTAATAGTGTTCATTGGCGATGCAAGCTCGGCATCATAAAAATCTCTTGGCGCAATGCCCCAGACAGCAACTTTGGGCGTTTCGTTTGGCTTGAACAGCTCGTTTGCAAATATATAGACATCCGAGGCCATTTGACCAAAAATTGCCAGACTGAAAACTTCGTATTTTTTGTCTCCGGCATTCAGCGCTTTCTCAAGGGAATAAGAGCGGTGATGATGAAAAATATCGCCTGTGTTTTGCTTGTCGTTATTAAAATCCATTGCCCAAAACGGATACATCACAATGGACGAGCCAAGTAAGGCAACATCTGGTTTCTTGGGAAGGGCTCGATAATCTTTGAGTGTAATATCGATAGAGCCTGTGCCGTTCCAAATATTATTCGAATAAGCGCGCGGCGGTCCAAGAACCGCAAGCATTACGGCATTTACAAGTAAGAACAAAACAATGGCAAATAGCGCACTGTGCAGAATTAGCTTCGATTTTTTTACCGGAGCTTCGGGGTGTTGTTGGGGCTTTTTAGGCGTACTTAAGGTCTGCACAGGATTCCCTTATATGTGGTCTTGACTATTCTAATGCTTCTTTGGAGGCTGAACCAGAGCCTTTTGATGAGTAAGCTTTAATGCGGTTTGATGAGTCAGATTTTTTATTCTCCAGGTGCCAGGCTACCAGGGCGTCGATGCCCTTTTCGATACTGGTCTGAGGTTTGTAACCTATCAATTTCTGAGCTTTTTCTATACTTGCAAAAGTATTGGTCACGTCTCCTGTTTGACGCGGCTTATAGATGATTTTGGACTTTTTGCCCAGCGAGTGCTCTATACACTCAACCATTTTGGACAGTTTTACAGGTTCGCTGCGTCCAAGGTTCAATATTTCAAAAATTGGTTCGCCTTTTGCAAGCTCCATCACGCCTTCGATACCACCTACAATATCGTCGATAAAAGTGTAATCGCGCATGGTTGTGCCATTGCCGTAAAGCTCTATAGGTTCATCGGCATCTATTAGTTTGCAAAATTTGTGAATTGCAAGGTCTGGTCTTTGACGAGGACCATAAACGGTAAAAAAACGCAAACAGACTGTCGATAATTGATGAGCAAAGAAAGCAGCATGAGCAATCATTTCGCAAGCTACTTTCGATGCTGCGTAAGGCGAAATAGGTCTGTCTGTAATATCTGTTTCTTTGAAAGGCTCGCCATCGCGTTCGCCATAGACTGAGCTGGATGATGCCATAGCAAAAAATGGTAGTTTCTTTTGTGCCACCATACAATCGATGAGTCTTTGAGTGCCAAGCACATTTACGTCCATATAAAGTGTTGGTTGTTCGAGCGAAGGACGAACCCCAGCCATAGCAGCAAGGTGCACCACAATATCGAATGGACCATGGTTGAATGCTTGTGCTAAGTCGTCGACGTTTCTGATATCACCTTCGACCAGTATATAACTGTTTGACTTGAGCAGATTTTCAATATTTTTGCGCTTAACATCTGGATTGTAGAAGTTGTTGAAATTATCCAGTGCCACCACAGTGTCGCCTTTGGCTATGCAACGCTCAGAAAGGTGACTGCCAATGAATCCGGCACCGCCTGTTATTAAGATCTTCCTTGCAGACATGATTAATTTAGAGCTCCGGTGTTTTTTCTATTTGAGCAAAGATATAGCGCCCCTGTCTGACCCTTATTTTCAGGCGTTGGCCAAGTATATTTTTGAGTTCGGGCTCTTTATCGGAGCGGGCAATCAAATAGGCAGATTTAAGAGTTGGTGCAGTTTTTTCCATTGCAGGAAGGTCAGGCACCACTTCTACTTTGCGCAAAGCATAAAAAGGCGCAGAAGGCTTTCTGACTTGATAAATTACAATCGGTTCGCTCGATTTAGCTGCGAATTGAACAAAGCTCAATGGTGTTTCTTCCCAGTCTTTTATAAAGATGCTTATTGCATTAGGTCCAGCAAGCACTACACAGCCAATCATCAATGTGCCAAGGGCAAGCAGAGATGGGGTTAGCGTTTTTGAAACACGCGCAAAAATCAAACAAAGAAAAGAAACTGTTCCAATCAAGAAGGCAGCGCCCACAATTTCATAACCAAGGGCAATTGGACAATCACGAATTCTATCCACTATATATGGTGTCATGAAAACAGCCGCAACAGCGGCAACGCTCAATACGCCAAAAACAAGTTGTGCAGGCCAGAGCATTTTTTTGTTCAGCAAATAAGACACACCCATTGCAGCTAGAATGGCATTGGCAGGAAAAGCTGGCAATGTATACGGCAATAGCTTTGATACGCTCGAGCTGAAAAACAAAAGAACAAAGAGCGATAATACACAAGCAAACAAACCAAGTCGGGCTTTGGCGCTGATTGGTTTTTGCGGTCTTAAATACTTAAAATAACCGACTGGCAAAAGCAATGTCCAGGGCATAAAGCCACCGTACATAGCAGCAAAGTGATACCACCAGGGATACTTGTGGTCAACAACACTTGTATAGCGTTGTAAGTTTTCGCGAACTAAAAACGCATGATAATACTCGCCTTTGGTCACATAGATTTCATAGCAAAACCAGGGCAAAGCTATTGCTCCAACTACCATTGCTCCAGCAAGCGGGTTGTAATATTTGAGCGCTTGAATAAGGTCTCGATTTATCAAATGATAAAAGAACAGAACTCCAGCAACAAGAATCACTGCAACTGGACCTTTGGTCATCACGCCAAGTCCAAGTAAGCACCATGCAAGCCATTTATATGACTTGATTTTTTGTTCGTACGAATGGAAAAAACTAAAAAGCGAGCCGGTCACAAATAACGCAAGCGGGATATCTGTAATTGCTAATTTTGAAGATGCCATATAAAGCGGCGCAGTAATTAAGAAAACAGAGGCAAGTACCGCAGTCTTTTTGTTTATGTATTTCTGAACCAACAAATAAGTTGCGCCAACTAATATAGACCCGCATGCTGCGCTGAAGATACGAGCTGCCCATTCGGTGGCTCCAAATGCTTTGTAAGCTAATGCCATAGCCCAGATGCATAGAGGCGGCTTGGTATAACGGACCTGATAATTCAAATAAGTAGTCACGTATTCACCAAGCTCGTTCATCTCGCGTGCAGGTTCTGCATAAAGAGCTTCATCTGGGTTGAAGAGCGGGAATTTATCGAGCCATGAAAAATAAGTGATACAAGCAAGACTAAAAATCGCAGTGAATAGAACCAGATTTTTCCAGTCGAATTTTGTTTCAGCTTTTGGGCTTACAGCAACTGTATCAGTTGATGCAGGCGCAGTTAAAACCGGTTTTGTGGAACCTGCGATCATAGTTATTGTCTTTTGATATTGATCGATTCGCCTACGCTATAAATCTTCTTGTCTTGCGATTCGTGATAGGTACGCATCAAGATTTCAGCAAGCAAGCCCATTAATATGAACTGAACGCCAAGCATCACGAACATGCATACAAGCACCGGCAGTGGTGTTTCAATGAATGTAGTGTGATAAGCAAATTTGAGTACAAGCATCCAGCAAAATGCTGCAAACCCAATAATGAATGACATCATGCCTGCAGTGCCAAATACATAAATTGGTTTGGTGAAGTATGTAGACATGAATTTGACTGTGATCAAATCAAGCACAACTTTGAAAGTACGATTGATACCGTATTTGGATACGCCAAACTGTCTTGCATGGTGAGTAACCGGTATTTCAGTTACTTTTGCACCCTGCCATGTCGCATAGATTGGAACGAAGCGGTGCATTTCGCCATAGAGTCGAACGTCTTTTATAACTTCGCGACGGTAAGCTTTTAGCGAGCAGCCATAGTCGTGCAGTCTCACTTTGGATATGTAAGAAATTATTCTGTTGGCGGTCCAAGACGGAATCAATCTGAGCCACAGACCATCTTTTCTGTCTTTGCGCCAGCCCGAAACAACGTCATAGCCTTCGTCCATTTTGTCGAGCAATGCTTTGATGTCGGCAGGGTCGTTTTGCAAGTCGGCATCCATAGGTATGATCACTTTGCCCTGTGCATGTTCGATACCAGCTGCAAGTGCTGCGGTCTGTCCGTAGTTGCGCACGAATCGGACTACTTTGACACGTTTGTCGTTAGCAGCTAATTTTTTCAATTCGGTAAACGACGAATCGTTGGAGCCATCGTCTATAAGAATGACTTCCCATGTTCGCTTGGTCGCTGTAAGCGAAATGAGAAGCTTGTCATATAAGAGCTCTAGATTGTCTTCTTCGTTATATACCGGAATGATTACAGAAATTTCCGGCAAGGTCATGTCGTCTCGCAACTCTCTGGCGGCTTCAGAGCCGGGAGCGCAGTCAACTACAGTGACCTGGGCGATATTTGATTCGGTTATTGGTGTTAAACTTGGCATCTGTCAATTATGCCTTTAATTAGCGATTTGATGCTCCACCTTGAGAACTTTTCATATTCTAGGTAATGATTTGTCGCATCATTAGTATGTGGCGTCGTCAGTGGTCTTAAGTAACAGTAGGTTAGAACAAAATGTGTGGAATTGCCGGTTATATGAATCTCACGGGGAACCCTGTGGAGACCGGCGAGCACATCCCGCTTGCTACGATGTGCGACTCAATAAAGCACAGAGGACCAGACGAATGGGGCATGCAGGTGGTCGGACCCTCGGCGCTTGGGATGACCCGTCTTTCTATAATTGATTTAAGCACCGGCAAACAACCCATATCGAACGAAGACGATTCGGTCTGGATTGTTTTCAACGGCGAAATATATAACTTTCACGCCCTCAAACAATCGCTTTTGCAAAAGGGCTATAAATTCAAAACCGGCACAGACACCGAAGTAATCTTACATTTATATCAGGAACACGGTCTTGCCTGTCTCGACCACCTGGAAGGCATGTTCGCCTTTGCAATTTATGACAAAAACAAAAGACGCCTCTTAATCGCTCGCGACCGGATGGGCGAAAAACCGCTGCACTACGCAGTAGTGGGCGACCACTTGGTATTTTGCTCCGAAATTAAAGGCATTCTGGCTTTTCCTGGCTTCAAAAAAGAAGTTGATACTTTTGCCCTCAGGCAGTACATGGCTTTGGAATACGTTCCTGCGCCGCGTTCGATTTTTGCCGGCATCAACAAACTTGCACCTGCATCCTATTTATTAGTCGAAAACGGACAAATCAAAACAAAGACCTACTGGCAAATTCCACGCACAGAAAATCAGATGGGTGAGCAAGAAGCGCTCACTCGTTTAAAAGATCTGCTCGATGAATCCATTAAACTCAGACTCATTTCAGATGTACCTTTGGGTGTATTTCTTTCAGGTGGCATTGATTCATCGCTAATTACAGCTATGGCATCGAAACATGTAAGCCACAAATTACAGACCTTTTCTATTGGGTTTGAAGAAGCGTCTTTCGACGAGTCGAGCCATGCTCAAGCTGTTGCCGATCACATCGGCACTCGCCATACTATGAAGAAGCTGACCTCTGATGCGATTGTGCAGTCGGTCTCTACGCTCTGGCAATATTTGGACGAGCCGCTTGCAGATGCTTCAATTATTCCAACTTATCTTCTTTCGAAGATGACCAAGGAGCAAGTAACTGTCGCTCTGTCAGGCGATGCTGGCGACGAATTGCTTGGAGGCTATCCGACTTATCTGGCGCATAATTTGGCTGGATTGTTCAATGTCATTCCATCTGGAGTGTTGCACAGGCTCATTAATCCTATGGTTTCGATGCTGCCTGTTTCACATAACAATTTGAGCTTTGATTTCAAAATCAAACGCTTTCTGGGCAGTGTCGATAAACAGGCTACAGAACGACATTTTCGCTGGATGGGCAGTATCGCTCCTGAGAAGCACAAAGACTTATTCGTCAAAGAATTCAGACAAAAGCTTGCAGGAGCTGAGCCTGTGACTTATCAAAAATTGGTCGATCAAATCGACTGGGACTATTTTGGTCATGTCGGACGCAGAAGCGGCAATGGCAGCCTGATTAACAACATAATGCATTTGGATTTATTAACTTATCTGGCGGACGATCTGCTCGTAAAATCAGACCGTGCCTCGATGGCTGCATCGCTTGAAGTGCGCGTTCCATTTCTTGCCTATCCTGTAGTCGAGTTTGCACGCCAGTTGCCGCCCGATTTAAAACTAAAAGGCTTTAGAACTAAATATCTATTGCGCAAGCTGGCTTCGCAATATTTGCCAGAAAGCATTGTCGAGCGTCCCAAAAAAGGATTTGGTATCCCGGTTGCGCGTTGGCTACAATCTGACCTGAAGCCGCTTGTAGACAAGCTCTTGTCGCGTGAATACATTGGCGAGCAAAATATTTTCCAGTGGAATACAGTATCTGGCTTGCTCGACGACCATATGCAAAAACGCGCCGACCGCCGCAAAGAACTCTGGACCATGCTCATGTTCCAGTGCTGGTGGGATAAATATTTCGCTTGTGGCAGTATTGTAAGTGACGAACTGGGACTGAAGAGTGCTCTGGCTTTAAAATAGATATTGAATGAAAAATTCGATTCTGATTTTCACCAGGGTATAAAATAATTATCTCGGTGGTAATAAGCATGACTAAATCTAGCGAAAGCCCTGAAGAAAGTGAACGTCTAGTAAATAGCAATGTCGAATATTTTGAGCACGTACAAGATATTCAAGCAGCCAAACTGGCTGGTGCTAAAGACATCAAGGCATTTCAATCTAGCAACTTGAATCTTCACTCCGGCTCGGCGGGTGGGGATGCACACGAAAGTATTCAGATTGTGGCAATCGACGAAAAAGGACAAGAAAAAATCCTTGCCGAGCGCTCTAAGCCAAAACCGGTAAACGACCAACCGGAAAACATGGACACAAGTACTTTGCTTGCAATCGAAGCTAAGGTAAATCCTGTCGCCAAGGTCATCTCGCTGTTTCGAAGCTGGATAGAAGGTCTTCCTTCAGGCAAACAAAAAGAAGAATATAGAGAAATTTCGCGGGCACAAGCAGCCGAATTGTCTCCAGAAATAAAGTCTCAGTTGGACCATAACAGACAAATTCGTTTAGAGAGTGGCATCGAATATACACATTTCATCAATGACTCGGCTTGCTCGATAGAAGTCGGACGAAGGATTGCTCAATTATCGGTTGAGGACCAGATAAGAATAATTGGTTCGGGACTTCAAGCTGGTATCGATCAATACCGATTTGAAGAGCGAGAGCGCACCTGGGGTCAATTAATCGGCACCGTGGAAGGGATTGGCGAGGTGTTTATCGGGCTAGCTAAAGTAGCTGATTTTGCAGCTTTACTGATTTTGAACGATCCCGAAAAAATCGAAAAGTCAGCATCTGATTTCAACAAAGCTTTTGCCAGAACAATTGCAAGCGGCATCAAACTTTTCGGGACCGCAGATAATTATCTGTACAACATTGGATTCGAAGGTGATTATGGTAAGCCGTTTTGCGACGTTCAGATTTTAGGAACGCTACTTAATCAGCGATGGAGCGCTTTGCCACCAAGGGAACAAGAGCGCATCAAAGCAAATTTAATTACTCAATTGAGTATTGATGGCATACTTGGAATGGCTTCTGCAAACAACATAAATAGAACAGGCAAGTTTACTGAACTAGTCGACACCATTGCCTCTGATCTTGCAGAAGTGGCAAGCGAAGCAAAAAACGGTGGAAAGAAAATAATTCTGGCGCTCGACGATACAGTCAAAGAACTGCTTATTCCAGCTGGCGACACGGGACTTGGTATGAAAGTCAAAATTCCCAGAGACGCTGCCGACGAAATAAGAAACGATACGAAGTCTTTGATGAGTCGAATAGGAGAAATCAGAGACGGCAGGCTATGCGTAAAAGGCTCGACCAGAACACCTTATAAATGGCCAGTGATTAACGAACGCTTTTCTGACGATGTGGTCAGACAGTCTCATGATCTTTCTTGTACTTCGGCTGTAGGAGAAATGCTAAGTGGCGGTATACTGCGTGAAAATGAAATTCTTAAGGAGATCGGTGAGCTTGCCTTTATCAATCGACTTGCAAACATTTTAGGACCTAGTTGGACTTCTGAAAAAAGGACGTTTAAAAATTTAAGTGAAATTTCGCAGAACGGACCTTGGGGTGCCACGCTCTTTGAAAGAAATAGCTCGTTACCTCATTCAGTCGTTATCGATGGAATCAATAAGCTAGGTCAATTAATGGTTAGGGATCCTTGGGAAGGAACAAGATATGAAATGCTTGTCACAGATTTCATGGATATTTGGACCCATCATGCGGTCTACAAAAGAAACAAATAAGACGAGGTAAAGATGGTCGGAAAAAAACTAACTTTGGAGTTGAAGAATAGGCTCGAAAAAGCTGGTTTATTTGTCTCAGAACCCTATCCTGAGAGCCATAGCTTGTCACTTGGAGTTATAGTTGGAAAACCGATTTCAACTCTTGGTAATTCAATTAAGAATTTTAGAACAGCTGTAGATGAAGTCGAAATGGATGCACCGGATATCACTTTATTTTTTAGAGATGGGAAGTGGATTGTCATGGGTCAAGAAGGCGTTCCTGTTCCTGGTCCAGGTGACTTTACAAATTATTGGCTAACAGCTGAAGAAGCAGTTCAGGACATTCTTGATTTTTATCTTGGAAATTCCTCTAGAATGCAAGTCAAAGAAAAAGCACAACAAGAAGTGCAGGACAAAATAGATAAATTCTTGCAAGCGAAAGAAAAGAAAGAAAAGCAACAGTAAAGCCAGAATTTTATTATATTTGCTTAGTAAAAGCTTGCATATTTTGATATAAATGTTAAATTGTCAAGTGATAGGTATGGAGTCTGGGAATCCATGTCAGCACTGACTTCACAGCGTCCCGCATCGGGCGTATTGCATGAGCAAAATCATGCGACTGATTTAGTTCAGCTAAAATCGCAACGCGTAGCATGGGAAATTTTAGCCCTGCTTGCGCGCGTGACTGAATCTGCGTCACTGCGCCGTGATTCGAATCTCGTATGTAAACGATTCAAAGGCACAGTCAGTCATCACAATTTTAGATTGACCTATTCAAGCGTGGTCAATCCCTTTGTAAGAACTATGCATGGACGCGTCATTCCAATGGACGGTGGATGTCTCATTCAATATCGCATGGAAATGAGCGGCATGGCTCGAATCATTTTTTGTTTATGGTTTGCTTGCATAATGACACTTTGTATAACAAAGGTGGGAGCAGCATTGATGCATGGTATCGCACCTGGTGGCTATGACGATTTTGTGATGCTTTTTCTAATTGTTATATTCAGCTTCTATATCGCACAGCTAATGTTAGCTGAAGGCAAGCGTCAAGAAGCGCAAATTGAGCAGTTTTTGTTAGAACTAGCTGGCGGCAAAAGAAACAAAGTTACGGTTTGACCTTGGTCTAAAAAGGGTATTCATTTTGAATGCCAGAAGCTAAAACCAATAATCTATTTTTGCTTGATTATTTGGGTGCGAAATACACCCATACTTTCGAAGCTTGCATGTCGACAACTGATTTTCTCGAGCAAATAAAACAGACTGCCGATCTTCCTTCAAACGTGCTTGAAGCTGGGGAAACACCAGGAGGCAAGACTTTTAAGGGCTTCGTTATAGGGCAGCATTTTTCGTTGAAAAAAAAGGTCTTTGGAATTCCGGGACATTATGTACGCGAATTACAAGGCCGAGTTAGTGAAATAAAAATTGGCAATAAATCCAGAACTAAAGTAGAGGTCCGCTTAATCGATTCTCCAGCTGTGATAGTCGGTAAATATTCTGCATATGTTCTTGCCGGTTTGATTGGTACTTTTATTGTAATAAAAACCTTTTTCTTCAATACCTTTGGAAGTTCTGAAGTGTGGCTTTTTCTGGTGGCGGCGTTGCTCCTGTTTGCCATTTTGGTTAATGCTGGGCGTCAAATGGCTTTTCGTTATGAAGAAGAAGTACTGGACCATGTCAAAAAGATTGCTGCCGGAGTAGTTCCAAACCCCGACAGCATTTTAGATTGATTTAGTTTTGGATTAGTGGTTACACTCTCAACCGAACGGTGCTTGCTTGAGGTCCGTCCACTCCTTGTTGTTCGGTATAGACTACTTCGGAGCCTAAGCGCAAATCGTCGAAGTTATGATCTACCAGAGCATTGGAATGGAAATAGATTTCTCTTCCATCCACGGTTTCAAGAAAACCATAACCTTGTTCTTGAAATAATTGAGTGATTCGCGCTGAAGGTGGAGCTTCGTGGCTTTTAGTCTCCCCTCTGCGTTTGCGTGTATGCTCTTCGAGCTGTCTTTTGGCCGCATCGAAGGCATCGCGGACGGTGCTCATCATTCCTTCATCACCGTTGGTTTGAGCTTCTGATGATGTGCGTTTTACTACAATGTCTTTTTCAGGAACACTGAGATTTAAACTGACTTCGAATGTATTACCTTTTGTATGATGTTTATGTGGCATCTCGATTGTGACGCGACAAGCCGTGATGCGGTCATGAATTTTCTCCAGCTTCTCCGCTTTTTCTCTAATTGCTTGTTCAACTCTGTCGCTGCGTCCGACATTTCTAAATACGACTTGAATAGGTGATTTCATTAAATATCCTCGTATTCCAATCAAATAAAAATGAGGCTCCACTTCTCCATTTGAGCCTTATGACTGACAAATTAATGATGTAATTTCATCTAAGAAAGCTATTCCCTTTTAGATTTGCCTCTAACCTTTGCAAACACAGGCACTAGTTTTTCGTAAATTGATAAAACCAAGAGCCCAGCTATGCCGCTGGTCGTTCCCATATCAAGGAATGCCAGGGTTATAGCGTACAAATAATCAAGAGATCCGCAAATTTCACTTGGCAATTGTCGTAATTGAGTGACAGCCACCAGAGCAAAATACGCTCCTCCAATTAAGAAAGGCGCAAAAAAAGCGACAATTTTGGTTCGTTCGTTTGTCAAGGTTTAGCCCTCGAAATATCTATTCCCAAAATTGCCAAAAAATGGCGCAAACATTAAGCCTGTTGGTCGAACAGCCACAAGATCCACGGACCATACTGTAAAATACGTGATTCGGAGTTTGCTTGGAGAAAACAAAATGCATACCAAAGTAGATAAAACAAGAGTGGTCGAGTGCCTTAATATGGCTCTTGAAAAAGAACTCGCCGCTATGGTCCGTTATTTGCACCATTCCTTCATTGTGATTGGTCCAGGTCGCGGTCCTTTAGTCGAGCTTTTCAGAGGGCTCGCAACTGATTCGATGAATCATGCTATTCAATTGGGCGAAAAAATCGTTGCTCTTGACGGCCACCCATCGGTCAAAGTAGAGAAAGTGGAAGAACCCGGTGACCAAACACTGGAAGAGATGCTTCAAGAAGACATCGCTATGGAGGCAAGCCATATCGAGATGTACGAAGAGCACCTGGAAGAGTTTTCCAAAGATCTCATTTTGAAATTGATGTACGAAAACATCGTTTTGGAAGAAGCAGCTCACTATGAGAGCCTGCACATGTATCTCAGACATGCCACACCGGCATACAAATAAGGAACGCACAATGCAGACAGTAAAAATCACTTATTGCGGATCTTGAGGCTATAAGAGCCGTGCCGTCAGTTTGGCGGCTGACCTGAGACAAAAATTCGGATTGAATGCCGAACTTGTACAATCTTCAGGTGGTGTTTTTGAGATTGAATTCAATGACAAATTACTGTTTTCGAAACATTCTCTAGGACGCTTTCCCCAGGACAACGAAGTGCAAAATTTGATAAGAGGTGAGCACCATCAATAATACTAAAGTTGGAATTTGGGCGATGATACCACTCTTGGTGGTAACAACATTGTCTGGTTGCGAACAGAAAGCTGATCAAAATCAAGCGGAAACTTCGACTGGTACTGAGAATCAGGTCCAATTTGCGATTTCGAAAAAACAAGAGGGAGAACCAATGAATCAAGTAACCACACCTACTGGTCTTCAATATATTGAAGAAGTAGTAGGGAACGGCAACACAGCTCAACCAGGACAGAGAGTGACTGTTCACTACACCGGTTGGCTTACCGATGGTACCAAATTCGATAGCTCGGTCGACCGTGGTCAACCGTTCAAATTCAATCTTGGTGCTGGCGAAGTAATCAAAGGCTGGGACGAAGGCGTCTCCGGAATGAAAGTGGGCGGCAAAAGAAAGCTGACCATTCCCTCTGAGCTTGGCTACGGCGCACGTGGAGCTGCAGGAGCAATTCCACCAAACGCCACTCTGGTCTTTGACGTCGAGCTTCTTGACGTCCAGTAATCGCCAGAAAAAATAATGAAGCCGGAAAGGCAAGCCTTGAGCTTGCCTTTCGATTACTAAGAGCGCTCGTAAAACTAAACTTTCGAGAAATTAGTAATAATAGGAGCATATTAGCTCTCAAGGAGGGTATATTTACCTTCAAGCTAGGGTGGGCGAGTATTTTTAGGCGGTTTTAGACTTAATGCCTGTGCAAGGGAACGAACTAGGTGAATTGCTTATTGATTTAGGCCTGGTTACGCCCGAAGAATTATCAGATGCAGTGAAAACTCAGGAGGAAAGCGGCGAAAGGCTTACTCTTGTGCTTTCTAATATGGGGCTGGTCAATGAAAGACAGCTCAAGGACGCACTGGAGCTGCAATATGGGGTCAACTTCATCACCTTGGCTCGCACTTCGCTTGATGACGACCTGGTCAAAAGTATTCCTGAAGATGTTATGCGTAAGTACCGCTTCGTGCCAGTTAGTAAACAGGGCACGCAGTCTACCGTAGCGATGGTGGATCCCGATGACTTAATTGCGGCAGATGCAGTCCGAAACTATCTAAAGAGCGGTAATTTCAAAAAACTAGTTTGCACTGCGGACGATTTTGATTTCTGCTTACAGCAAATGTTTGCTCCTCCTGCAGAAGATACCAGCGAAAGCAGTAATGGCACCCAGACAGAACCTGAGCCAGTCAAAGAAGTGAAGAAGGGCAAATCCGCTAAGCCGTCCAAAGCCAAAGCGAAAAAAGGTGGGGTCAAGTCTCTCTTCGGTGACGACGAAGAGGATGAAGATGAGGACGAAGGTGATGAACCGGGCAAGGCTGATGAGCCAGATGTTGAATCCAGGTCCTCTGAAGAAGAGCCGGTTTTGCAACCATCTATCGCCGAACCAGAACCACAGCCAGAACCACAAGTTACTTCTAGTAGCAAGGAAAGCGAGTCTGTTGACTTAAGTAGTTTCTTGAAACAAGAGTCTGAAGAGCAAAACGCGCAGACTTCAGCTCCGCCGAAAGTTAAAACAGGTCGTTCGTTGTTCGACGATGAAGACGAAGAAGATGATGATGTTGAAGAAACTGAGCCAGAGGCTAAGTTGCCGGAGCCAGAGCCAGAGCCAGAACCAGAACCAGAACCAGAACCAGAACCAGAACCAGAGCCAGAGCCAGAGCCAGAGCTTGTAGAGCAGGAGCCTGAACCAGTTTTAGTGCAAGAGGATCCAGAACCTGAGCTTGTTCATCAGGAACCAGAACCCGTTCTCGTTCAGCAAGAACCCGAACCAGAGTTGGTTGCAGAAGAACCGCCAGCAGTACCACAAGAACCTGAACCTCCACCGACTCCTAAATTGCGTTCATCCAGTAAGCAATTCAACCCAGTCGATTATTTATTTGGCGATAATGCCAGTGCCAATGTTGAGATTGAAGATGAGTTGAAGATGCCCGACGTATCTACAACCTCGCAATCCGATGCTGTGCCGTCAGCGGTGAATGAAAAAGCTGCGGAAATTCCAAGCGAAAGCATGTCGTCTTTATTCAAAGATTCGCAGGACAGCGAAGAAGAAGACAGACCTATGTTGTCGACAGATCCAGCAGATTTTGTGTTCGGCGAAATGGAAACGCCTATTAATTTGGAAGAAGTGGTGGCAAACGTCACTCAAGAAATCTTCGATTCCTCTGAGTTGTCTCAAATTATTGAAAGAAAGCCAGAAGTATCGTTCTTGGAAGAAATTGTTGAGTCCGAGCTCTCATTTACAAATCCTGCCGAACTGACTCAAGAGATCGAGGTTATCCCTCAAAGTCAACAGTTGAACTCGAAAGACGAAGTGGTTAGCTTGTTTACCGAAGAGGATAGCGTTCAGCCTGTCTCTATGCCAGAGCCGGAGCCAGAGCCGGAGCCGGAGCCAGAGCCAGAGCCAGCGCCAGAACCAGAACCGGTACTACCACCTGTGGTGCCAGCACCAGTTGCTGCTGAGCCCGAACCAACTCCTACGCCAGCATCAGTTGCAGCTGTGGCGCCAGAACCCATTGTTTTAGAGCCAACCATCCTTGCTTTGTCTCAAGATATCCTCAAGAAAGCAATTGAGCTTAACTGCTCCGATATTCATTTAGAGCCGGATGCAAACGGATTGACCTTGCGTTACATGCTAGACGGTGAGACTCTTGCAGATGTCGCTTTTCCAGGAGAGCTTACAGCAATGATGATTGCTTGTTACAAACATTTGGCTGGTATGGACCAATCAATCACCACAAGACCGCAAGATAAGCGCTTTTCATCACCCGAATTTGGTAGTGCAGAAATTCGAATCACTACAATTCCGCAAGATCAAGGTGAGATGATCGCAATATCAATCAAGCGCAATTAGCACGAGATTTACGATTTCGATCTGAATTCGTCTAAATATCGTTTGACTTGGTCTAGCTTTTTGTTTAAGGAATCTATCTTGGCTTGCTGGTTTTGCGTGGTTAACCAATTGCGATAACTAGTCAAACAATCGGCATAGTCTTCTAATGCAACAGTGTCGAGCAATAATTTCTTGTTTTCAAAATCTACACCGAAATCTTTTATTGCCGATTCGAAATTTTCGGCGATTTCTGCATTTGATGCACTTTTCGACTGGCTCAGCAAAAGACCACGCACATATTTTATTTCACCTGAGCCTGATGAATCTTTCGCGGCTTTTCGAAGTTCAATTGCACGATCGCTATAAGCTTTCGCTGCGTCTGGTTTATTCAACTTTAATTCGACCAGCGCCAGAGCATTTAAGGCTCCTGAAAGTTCGTTGCTATCCTTGCCATGTAATTTTTCCTTGAGAGCAATACCTTTTTTAAGTGATTCACTAGCTTTTGGGTAATCAGATTTTTCCAAATAGGCTCTGCCTAGCGAAACATATGACTTTGCTCTTCGCGGGTCGTTTTCACCAAAAGAATTAGCTTGTTCTATGGCCTTATCAAAATATTGAATTGATTTGTCATGTTGTCTGACATATAAGGCAAAATCACCATCTTCAATGCTCTCCCACCACTGATTGTGAGCTTTCCACTGATCAGACAGATGACTTGGATCTGATGCTGAAATTTGATTATCTAAAATGGAACAAGATGACAGCGAGAAAAGAAGGGGAAGTGTCCACGCGCAAAAACAACAAGCGGTGAAAAATAATCGCTTACTCTTTCTTCTTTGATTTTCTAGTTTTTTTTGCAGTTCCACTTTTTTCCGCCTTGCTTGCTTCAGTGGCGGCCGGAGCCTGATTTTCAGATGATTTTTCTTCTTTTGATTCTTCGGGCTTGTTGTCGACCTTGGTTTCTTCAACCTTGGTTTCTTCGACTTTCGGTTCTTCCACTTTCGGCTCTTCGACTTTTACTTCCGCAGAAGGCTTAGTTTCTTCTTTTAACTCTGTATTGGAAGGCTCGGCGGGCAACACTTCTGGCGTTTTTGCTGTGTTTGCTTGCGGGACGACAATTTCTTCGTCGTCATCTTCGTCTTCGTCCTCACGGGCATCTTTTTTCTGCATTAACCAGATGCCGCCAAAGACGAAAGAACAAATGATGGCGCCAATGGTCAAATAGTTGGCAACGACGCACAATTGGTCTAAGAATGGATTTGGAGGGATATCGAGGGTAACCTCGATTTTTTCGGTCTTAGGTTCTGCGGCAAAGGCTTGCACCGCCCAGAAAAACGTCATCGCGGTACTGATGACCTTAGCCTTAAGTCGCCTCATGAATTCTCGCCCCTAATTTGAACACCCTTAAAACATACCCCACATTCTATAAGTACAAAATGAATCCAAACCATTTTTTCTATTACAAATATAGGAAATAATCGATTGTCTACTTGGGCACAATAGAAGCAGCTTACTTTTCTGGTTTCGGAGGCTTTGGAGCACTTGATAAGACCGGCGATTTTTTGTCTTTGGCTTTTAGCGGCTGTGATTTGCCAGACCCTGCCAGTAACGATGTCTTCAGCAATTGCTAAGGGCGAATCAGTCGCTTCTAAGATTACCTGGACGGATAATTATTCTCAGACACTCAAATATGCGGCAAGTAAAAAGAAATGGGTTTTAGTGGATGTTTACACGGATTGGTGTCATTGGTGTAAGAAACTGGATGCCGACGTTTATGCTGAGCCTAAGGCAGCCAAATTCATAAACGCATCCTTTATTTGTATGAAGGCAAACGCCGAGAGAGGCGATGGACAAAAGGTGGCGCGAAAATTTGGAGTAAGTGGATTCCCCTGCACTTTGGTTTTGTCTCCAGATGGGAAATTGAAAGGGCAAATCAATGGCTATAAGACAGCTGGCGCTTTCTGTCAGGAACTTTCAGCAATAGTGCAAGGAAAATAGAATGGATGTTGGCTTTACCGTAGGCAATGTTTCGTTTTTGACAAGCTTTTTTGCTGCATTGTCTTTTAGCGCTTTGATAGTAGAGCTTGGAGATAGAGCAGCTGAAAAGTCTGATGACTCGGGTCCTAACAAAGGTAAAAGCAAAGGCAAAAAACAGAATCTCGAAGCTACGATGCTTACAAGTACTGCAACCCCAAGCGCGCAGGCAGCACGCGAAAAATCAAAATTAGATGACATGAAAGACCGGTTTGTAGATGGTTTCACATCAAACAGAAACAAATATGACATGGCTTTGACTATTTTGTTTCGGTCGCCAGAAGAGAAATTCACCACATCTAATACCGGTTGGCAGACAGCAAAAGAAGCATATCGTAAAGCTCTTGCTCTGACCTGGAAAGAAGTGCAAGCAAAGAATCAGCAAGAGGATTTAGTAACTAAGGGGAAAGGTTGAAAGCAGACGGTGCCAAACCTTCAAATTTAGGCAACAGTTGGGGCACGGTCCAACTGGGCAGTTCTACAGTACCGTTGCGATGGGTGGTATTGTGGCTTGGTTTTGCTTTGTGGCTTGGAACCATTCTTATTTACACTGGCGTAAATGGTATCACCGCTTTTTCTTTCAATATTTCTGTTGTTATCGCGGTCCTTCTTCTTTCTTCGCTTACCCGTAGCATAACTTTTCGCACAGCTGCATTGATGTTCTTTGTCGGTGCGACAATGCCAGCTCTTGTTCTATTGCTCGAGCTCATTACTACACTAGCACCAGATTCAAGTGCGCGTGGTTTGATTGTTCCATTCATTGAACAGTGCAGCTTTTATTTTGTCATTTTGTCTTATTTGGTCTACGTTCGCAAATTTTCTTTTTGGACTTTTGGAATGACAGATCTGCTGGTGATGGGTGTTATGCTCGGAGCTGGATTTTCTGTGGTCAACGATTCGTTCATTCACAGTCAACAGGTATGGGAACATGCAATTCAATGGCTCCCGACCGCCGACCTCAAAGACAAAGTTTATCTGATTGTAGGGCATGCAGTATGGGCTGGTATCACAGCAAGTGGCATTGGTCTTGCATTTTTCTTTTTGAACAATAGATGGATTGCTGCAGGAGTAAGCATAGTTGGACTGGCCTGGAGCATTCTGGATCAGTTAACCGGCAATACTTTCAACCCTGCTGCAGAAGGTTGGATGAAATCTTTGTCGCTAATGACATTGAACGGTTATGCAAGCTCTTATTTATTGATTGTTTGTCTTGCAATTGCAATTCTGGTCGATGTGTACATCCTAGTTAGATTCAGCCCGCAATCGTCTGAATTTATGATGATGAAAAAAACGAATACAGGCAATCCAATTGGTAATTTTTGGGACTTCATGCTCGATTTGAGAAGGTTTTCTTTTGCATCTTTTAAATGCTTTTTACTGCCAGAAAGTATTAATGCCAATATGGCAGTGGCAATTTTGGCTCAGACTTTAATCAATTACAATAGTCCGCCTAGAATGGGCAAAGTTTTCGAAGCTTTGCAAGACAAAGGCGAAGGCACTATACAATTGTCTTCCAAGCAATTGAGCGATGACGAACAGGAAAATCCATTTCTTTCTTTGGACATCAAATTGCCGGATCAATACCAGTTGATATCACGTTTGAGTGTTGGTGGCATGGGCGCTATCTACAAAGCACGACATAGAAAAACAAATGCTATTCTTGCCATAAAAGTATTGCATCCGCACATTGCGCAGAAAACAAATAGCAAGCAACGTTTTGAGATTGAAGCAAAAGCTGCATCAGCTCTTAAGCATCCGAATATTATCGTAGTGCACGACTATGGACTTACCCAGGGCGAAGTTCCTTATATGGTAATGGAATTGGTCGAAGGACATACTCTGAAAGACGAAATTGCACGTTTGAAGAGTTTGCCTCCCAGCCGTTTCTTCAAAATATTCATTCAGGTTTGCGAAGCGCTAGAGCACGCGCATAAGCGTGGAGTTATTCACCGCGACGTCAAACCGAGCAATATTTTGCTGATGGACACCGATACGAGTAAAGATATTGTCAAAGTAGTCGACTTTGGTATCGCCAAAGTTGTTACCGAAAATGATCATGAAACGCAGGAATTGACTCAGACTGGCGATATCATCGGAAGTCCTCTCTATATGAGCCCTGAGCAGTGTGTCGGCGATGCCTTGGATAATAGAACCGATATTTACTCGCTTGGTTGTGTCATGTACGAATCGCTTGTAGGCAGACCGCCTCTAGCAGATGAAAACGTGGTCAAAACTATTTTCAAACATGTAAATGTCAAAGCTGACGCAATAGCAAAAGCCAGACCAGATCTGAATATACCGCCTCAAGTAGAAGAAGTCATTTTTAAAACGCTTGAAAAAAATCCGGCGGATAGGTTTCCGACTGTGGAGGCGTTGCGCATGGCGCTTATCTCCTGTCGTGATCTTTTGAATATAAAATGAGCGGATTGAGCGGGATGGCTATCGTCTTCCTGCTTGTCTTTGCCATAGGCGGATACTTGATTTCAACCAAGGGCAAGTTGCTTTTATTCTTGCAACTAAATGCAGTTTTGCTTGCTTGGTATTTGTTTCAGGTAGCCAAGAATGCAAATGCTGTGCTTGCCAATCATGAAATTGTATTGGTGATGACTACTGGTGCACTATTTGCGGTGGCAGGTTATTTTCAATCTGAGATACATCGTTTGAAAGAAATGGTTTTAAAGCAAAAAGAAGAATTGAAAATCAGAACCGAACAATTGCACGATTTTCAGCTCAATATCATTCGTCATGATGAACTTGAAAGAAGAGCATTGGCAGGTGATTTGCACGATCAAATTTTGAATGATCTCAAAGAACTGAAAGACAATGTGGATAAAAAATCTCAAATTGAACTGATTGAAAAAATTGATCTTACTTCGCGCAATATTCGCGAAGTAATGGATAATTTAAGCCCTACAGTATTAGAAAATTTGGGTTTGCTCGCTTCAATTGAGGATTGCTTGCGCAGAGGCGCAGAAGAGGCAAACTATAAGCTGAGAGTTAAGTTTCTAATTGATAAAAGTGTGTTCGAAAAATATTCACTCATTGAGCAAACCCTGGTGTATCGCATTGTTCAAGAATTAAAGAATAATATTTGTCGTCATTCAAAAGCTACTAAAGTTAGAGTCTCTGCTCGCCAAGAAAATTCGCAAATAAAAATCATTATCGAAGATGATGGTATCGGTCTAAAATCGCAAGATAGTTTGGAGAATAACTCCTCTCGCGGAATGCTCTATATCAAGCAAAGAGCAAGTATTATTGGTGCCAGTGTGCACTGGCGTCCATCGGAAAACAAAGGATGTGTAGTTGAGATTTTTCTTCCAGAGAAAAAATGATGAGCAAAAAAAGATTTTTGATTATTGAAGATGTCCCGGCTCTCAGAGAACATGCAAGAAATGTTCTTACTGCTTTATATTCAAATTGCGATATCCATATAGCCGAAAACGGGGTCGATGGAGTGAAAATGGCTCTGTCTTTGTCGCCACATTTTATTGTCATGGATATTTCGATGCCTGAAATGAATGGTATCAAAGCCGCTGAACAGATTTGGCAAAATGACAAAAATACCTCGATTCTTTTCTGGTCTCAATATCACCGAGAGACATATGTGCGGAGTCTTGGCAAAGTTGTGCCTGACGAAGCTATTCATGGATATTTGCTTAAGAGTGAATCTACTGAAAAATTGGGCCAAGCAATAAAGAAAATTGTCGATGAGCAGGATCCGTATATAGATCCAGTTGTGCAGAAAGTTCAAACGAGGCTCAAATCGAAAGACCAAACTCTTACCGACAGTGAATACGAGACTTTGCTTGATATTACAGTAGGATTGACAGATCGAGCTATTGCAGCGCGTCGACACATAAGTGTGAGAGGCGTACAAAATAGATTGTCTATGTTATTGAATAAACTTATCAAGGAAGAAGAGTTTCATTTGAAAGAGTCCGCAGGCATGGAGATTTTCAATCCTCGTACTCGAATTGTATTTCATGCTCTTCAAAGAGGTTTGATTGACCCAGACGAGCTCAATCTGTTAGATGAAGAAGCTCTTGAGTGGGTAGACGAAGAGTACGATGTCGAAGCCTGATTTTATGATTGGTCTTGACTGAGTTTTGGAACCACTGGTGCGAGCGTTTCTTCAAGCTTATTTTTATCTATTGTGTTTTGTAAAACAATAGTGACTAAGTTTTCAGCACACCATTCGCTCGAACGTGAGTTTTTGAACTTTGCGATTTCCTCTTCATTTGGCATGTCCAAGATCTGTAGTGCCGCAATTGATACTACTCGCAGTTTGCCGTCTTTGCGTTCACTCATCCTATGTTTGTTCAGATCAGCAATCAACCATCCGATATTAGGATCTTGATAAAGAGTATCAGCAATTTTGTTCAAGCAGTCGTTCAACCCGATAATGATTGTTTGTCGCTTTTGCTCATGATTGGGCCAATATCCACTTGAAGAGGACATCGAATATTCGATCACTGCAGGCTCGGTTTTTTCTGCAATTTTTTTTTGAGGTTCCTGACGTACCTTCGTAATTCCAGCTACTGCAAGTAAGGCTGTGATAACAAAGTCTACACCCAGTGCATATCTGGTATCATTATTGGTGCTCGATAAATTGCGCTTGGGTTCAAAGTGATTAAGTTTATTGTCGTTTTGTGCGGCATCGAATTTGTCGCAAGATGTGCTTACTGCTTTTGTGATAACGCTTATCGAGTTAGACGATAACAAAGAACGATCATATTCTTGTTCGATATCTAGGCGCAAAGCTTTTGAACAAGCATTGGTGTTCTGCTTGCCAGTATTTTTGTCGGCGTTATCATTTTCGAATTCGCTCATGTCTCTTCTATTTTTATTCGTTTTTGTTTTTCAGTCCAGATGCCTCTAGCAATAACGAAATTAGACGAGTATCCACAGAATTACCTGCCAAACGCCACTTGGTCTGGTTTTTCATATGTCGTGGGAATTTGAAATTTGGCGAAAAGCCAAGCAAAGCAACAATTTCTTCTGCGGCAAAATATCTGATTCGATTATCTTTGGTTCTAAGAAGCGACCCGCTCGCCTTATGCTGTTTGCCGTAACTGCTGGTAAAACATGTCACTTGCATACTCGATTCAGAAACAATGTCGAACGCGTCCAGGTTAGAGAGCATAAATTCGTCGAGATATAGAGAGTCGTCGTCATTCGAGTTGATGAAATCAGATAATTCTCGCATTTGGGCGGGCGATTTAATTTCGATATCTTCGATTTGACTGCATCGACTGGCTGCCAGAAAAAATCGCCGGCGCAACATCGGTATGCCGAGCTGACTTGAGCACAAATCAAATGTTTTGAAACTGTACATCGCTTGCTCTAACGTATTTTCGAGTAATTGCATCGCTTTTGAATTTTTGAATTCAGGCACGTTCTCGATAAAAATTCTATCTGGCAGTTTTCCTGCAACTAGATTTGTAAGATTCAAAAACGAGTGACTGCGAGGGTCTTGGACGTCAGCGCCATTTCCCTTGCGAGTGTAAGGCAGGCAGGGTGGACTCATCCACCAGATATCGACTTTGTCGATTTGGTCCAGTTTTATAGAGTCTAAATTTCGACTGGATGGGCGATGATTGTAATTGAGCTCATAAACCGAATTTGCGTCTTGACCCTGGTCGAAAGCGTGAATGACTTCCGTTTCAAACAGTTTTGAAACTTGAGCAAAAGCTCCGATGCCAGAAAAAAACTCAAGTGCTCGATATTCTTTTTGCATAACTTATAAAAGGCTACTGGGTATATTGCACTTATGAGGGCAAGAGTACAAATGAAAATCTTACATAAAAGACAACGACGCAACCAGATTGGCGCTTCGAACATGGCTGAATTCGGGCCCGCTCTGATTGTATTTTTCCTGGTGACCTTGTTTCCACTGATAAATTTTCTAGGATTTGCCATGGGTTCAGCTACGGCATACATGGCAGCCAAGCAATGCGCAAGTAGAGCATCGACTCAAGCAACATTTACCGAGGCTCTTGCTGTAGTGCAGACTGAGTCTGCCACTTTCGTCAATTCTGGTCTTGGGCGCTTTGCCAAAATGGTGCCAATTGGCGGTGTTGGTGGAAGCGGTATTAATCTGACCATTGTTTCGACGCCTTATGGTGGAGGAACTGCAACGACAAACGCCGTGAATACCAGGCTTGCAACGGCTGCAACCCCAGATTCTAATACTTATGAGTACAAAGTACAGGCAAGCTATAACATTGGACCTTTTATCAATTGCAGCCCACTTCCATGGATTGGCAGCATTCCTGGACTGGGACCGCCCGCGCCTATGACTTTTACTGCAACTGGTGCTGCAGAGTTTCCTGAAGGCTTGAATCAGTAGTAAAATCAAGGTTCTGGCTATTGACAACCCGGTATTGTATAACTATTCTTATGGTTATTACTAATTCGAAGCCTTTAAAGTGAAAACTAAAAGCTATCTTCTGCTCGCTTTAGCCGTCTGGATTACTGTACAGGCGCCGCTTTGGGCTCAAGGTCAAACTGACAATTATCTGAATAATGCCTGGGATACTAGCCAGGACAACGGTTCCTCGGCTTCGAGTCAGCAATATCAAAACCAGGCGCAGGATTACGCGCCCCAGCAGTATCAGCAGCCCCAGCAATACCAGCAACCACAATACCAGCAGCAAGCAGGGCAGTATCAACAGCCCCAGCAATATCAACAACCATCAGGTCAATATCAGCAAAATCAGTATCAGCAGCCGACTGGTCAATATCAGCAGACCGGACAGTATCAACAAAATTCGCAATATCAAGACCCCAATTACTACGGACAGGCTCAGTACAATACGAGTACCACGCCCCAATCGACCGATTCCTATGTGGATTTGAGTCAGCAAAATCAGGCAGGATCTCAGGTAACTGGAACTTCAAACACCGCAACTGCCAATGATTATCAAGATTCAAGTGGTGGAGGCGGGCATCCTAAAATCAAAGGAGCAATGAGCGGTCTTGCCAAAATGGTTGGTGCCGGCGCGAGTGTCGCAGCGCCGATTGCAGGCATGTATATGATGAACAAAATGATGCAGAAGCAGGGCTATGGTTACGGATCCGGTTATGGAAGCGGTTATGGATATGGCGGCATGCCTTATGGATCTGCTTATGGAATGCCCTACGGCTCAGGATACGGAATGCCAGGTTATGGTTATGGCACCGGAATGGTGCCTGGCTATGGTTATGGAATGGGCGGCATGCCCTATGGTGGATACGGTGTGGGCAATACCATTATGAATTTGGGATTGCAAGGTTTGCGCGGATATTAGGCAAGCGTTTGGAAGTTTATTGCCATATCCAGCGTTCGTACACTTTCATTTTGTTGTTCGAGTAGAACTGACCTTTGATCCTCGTTTTTTCTGCTTCAACCAGAGAACCTGGGCTAACGCGTTTATTCCAGGCTTCTTCAAAGGCTTTCTTTCCCTTGGCTGAGCGAGCAAGAATCGTGGGTACGGCGTAATATCCCTCCAGATTCAGCTCCATACGTCCGTTTAGATAGGCTCTGAAAATAGAGCCAGGATTCTTGTTTAAGCTCATATACTGGTAGCGTGGCATCAGAAGCGACTTGGGACCTGGTGGGCTCAAGATTTCTTTTAGCGCTTGAGCATAAATGCGTGCATCCGCTTCGGTGCCTTTCAAATAAACGCGCATTTCGCGACTGGCTCGCTCAAGCATTACAATGTCTTTTGCGTTGAGCTTTTCGTTTACAAGTTTCATGCGTTTCAGGCTTGAAAGTAGCGTTTTGCAAATTTGATCCAGTTGAAGCAACGGATTCATATGGATCAAAGTATCTGCTTCTATTTTGCGATATCGTATCTGGTATCGCTTTATGGTGGCAAAACCAATCAGTCCAATGAGGAAAATAATACTTAATGCTATGAATGCGTGGTGAATGAAATATGCTGACAATGCAAGTGCAACTGACAGATAGAGCGCATCTGCAAACATGCCTGTCAGTTCGCGCTTCATTTGTTTTCGATGTTCTTGCCAGGTGAGATCAAATTTTAAATGCGGTGCCAGCAAAGTATCTGCTACACCATCGTTCCAGTTTTGAATATCGAGACATGAAACAGTCTGGTTTTGATAAGCTTCTCCTACTTGCCAGAGTTTATAGACCTTTTCGCGATTGGCTGCGCGAATGAGCATTTGTCTATTTATTTCGAGGTACGAAGTCAGAAGCTGATTGTCTGAGATATCGCTCAAAGCGGGGTGTACATGGCCCACCCCTTTTTCTATTTGTCCGTCATCTGCAATTCCATAATATTGAGTGTGTTTTTTAGAAAAACGCTCATAGTCATTTAGACCTTTATCTACTTCGGGTGCAACGCAAACTACGTCCCAGTTGTTTGCGACCTTTGTTTTGTCACGCGGGTCTTTGGATTTTGTGTTTATACGGATGCTGCGACCACGCAATTGGTTTACAGACACAGAAGCTGTAGTTGTGGTGAGGTCAATCAGTGTATTTAATTCCTGACTATCCCAGCCTTCTCCAAACAATGCGCGCGTGCCAATCAAACACTTTGTAAGTCCCTTTTCAAAAATTCTAGTTGCAAGACCGACGTATAGACGTGATTCCCATGCTGTACTGGTTGAAGTGACCTGACAAATGCTACCGCTTGGAAGTGTTTTTATCTCAATTTCAAGTTGCTTGCCGCCTTGTTCTTTGAGATATTGATTTGCCAGTTTCAAAAATTCTTCTGAAATTCGACTGTCGATTAATACTATCGATCCAGTAACCATACATGGGTAGAGCTTTTCTGAAATAGGCGAATTAATCAGATGTTTTAGAACTCCGATTGCTCCACCGACTTCTTCTTCCAGATAGTTTTCAGTCATTGAAGTTGTGGCTGACATGCGCTCGAAATCGGTTACCACAATGGCGCGTAAATAATCGCCCAGTGCTTCTGACTCGACATTCAAAATGCGCTCAGCAGCTCTGAATTTACTTGTGCTGAAAGCAAGAATGCGATCTTGTACTGATGCGCGTTTGCGCAATCCACCTTCAGTTACGCCATAACCTAATTTTCCAAGCTCGTGTTTTATTTCGAAGTAATCGGCTTGTTTTTCTGGAAGCGAACTCAGCTTTAAGTTAGTTGATGCGTATTCTTCTAGTACAAGTAAGAAATCTTCGGTTTGTGGCAGCGCAGAGCGGGCTCCCACTTTGTTGCGAACGAGCTCTGCAAGCTCAGATTCGACATTGGCAGCGGCGCATTTCAATATTGATTCACTTATTTTTTGTAAGCGTTCGTGTTCTTGTTGTTCTTCGTCTTCAGGTGCAAAATTCTCTTTTTGAGATTCGAAAACTTTTTCTTTCATCCAGTTGATGAAAGAAGTATTCTTCAGCATCTTTTCTACAAATTCGTAGAATTTTTTTGTTTGCACTTCAAAGTGCATGCGCTCGTTTGCTGAGGGCTCGACGAAATAGACCAGGTCTTGAAAAGGAGATAGCCCCCCTTCGCGCACGAGTGCTGGAGTGGGTACCTGATAATCAGCTTTGCCGCAAATAGCAGCGTATCGCGATTCTTGTTTGCCCGATTTGCCGTCAGGGGGTGTGCCAGTCAATGCCACCACGATTGGTTCGTCTAAGGCTTTCAAGATATGGTGCATAATTGCAGCCCAGTAGTCTGTCAGATGGTGGCATTCATCGAAAATGACTACTTCCACCCCCTGTCGCCTCAAGTCTTTGACCATCTCAAGAGCGTTTTTATGCAAGACTTCTTTCAGGTCCAGATGTTCGGTCAGATTCTTGCGTAGACGGCTCAAATGTCGCCCGATTTCTTTTTTGTGCGCGCTAGCATTGTTTTGTTTGATTTCAAGGATTCTAAGCTCGGCCTCGCCATAGCTCAAGCGTCTTGAAGACGTCAATTCTTTGACCCAGGATTTGTGAGCGAGTTGTTCTAAATAATCTTGTTCTTTGCCTGGTATGGACAAAGCTTGATAGGTAAGAACCGTTATGGGCTTGAGTGGTTTGTCTTCGTGCGTGCCGATTAGTTCGGACACTTTTGTTGGTGAACCGTTGGGTAGAAACAGATCGAGCTTATCGCCCCATTGAGATTGAATTGTGGTGTTTGGACAAAGAATCAAAGCAGGTCTTTGTAAGGTACTGATTATCTGTAGACCAATGATGGTTTTGCCTGCACCGGGAGGTGCGACCACATGAACATCGCGCTTGCGTCGCGACAGTTTATCTTGCACCAGATCTAGTATTTCGTTTTGATACTTGCGCAGTCCGTGTTTAAATTTAAGCCCGATCAAGAGTGGGTGAGGTTCACTTGTAAAATTAGCCTCAATAGGATCGATTGCAGATTCAGAATTAGAATTAGTGCCGAGTCTTGAATCTGGATTTACTGTTCTATTTTGCGCTTGCGTTGGTTGCGCGATAACTGTATGTTTGAATGCAGAAGTAAGAGGCAGTTTCATTTATAATTCTCTCGTTGCACTTATTGATCGTAAAATCAAGACTGCCTCTAATTATTACTTTTGTTCAAAACTATAGATAGATACTTATATTTTATGCGCCGCTCTCAGTTATGGTTGGTTTCTTATTTGGTGGCATTGAGCCTCGGATTCAACTTGTCTGGTTCAAGCGTCTTTGCTCAAAATCAGCCGCAAATCGAAAAAGAATGGCAGTCGCTCGAACACAAAGGGCAGGAAGCCGAAAATAAGTTCGATAATGAAAAAGCAAAAAAATATTATCAGCAGGCTTTGGTTCCCGCTTCCAAGCTTGGTTCTGACTCGAATCAAAGATTGCAAACAATGGCTCACATTTGCAACGCGTGTGTGATGGAGAAACAAATTCCAGAAGCCGAGACTTTTTATTTGGCACTTATAAATCTTGTTCAAGAAAAAAAGAAAAAAAACGCCAAGCAAAAACATTCTGGATTGAGCGATGGATTGATGTCTGCTATGGATGACCTTGCCGATAGTTATTTCAATTGTTCTGTGTCGAACAAAATAGAAATGATGAAACATGCGCTTCGTTTGCGTGAGCTTATTAGCGGCGATGAACATCCTGAAATGAGTAAAAACTTGTGGGCAATTACTTTGCATTATTTTAGATTGAAAGACTATTTCAAAGCTGAACCATATGCTGAAAAACTGGTTTCAATAGATTCGAAAAAGTTAGCTTCAGACGATATGAATCTTGGTCTTGAATATCAAACGCTTGGGACAATCAAGGGTAACAATTTGAAATTAGGCGATGCAGAGTCTTATTTGCGCCAAGCTATTGCAGTTTATAGTTCGAGCAATAATATGAAAATTCTCGAGTCAAACATGGTGAAAACAGAATTGGCTCTGGTTTTAATGAAGAAAAATGACCTTGATAAGGCAGAAAAAGTGGCAAGCGAAGCTGTGCATTTTTTTGAGGCGAAATATGGGAAAAATGCTTCTCAAGCGGTGGGAATCAGGAATATTTTGGCTTCTATTCAAATGAAAAAGAAAAACTACCAAAAGGCAGTACCGAATCTATTATTGTCGTTAAATTCGCTCGAGGCGAATTTCGGAATAGACCAGGAGGTTTCATTGTCGACTCTCAAGCAATTGCAGGTATGTTATGAAAAATCCGGTAATGCATCTAAAGCAAAATCAATTTCAGAGCGAATTAAACGAATTGAACACCTTGCTTCTAAGGTGAAATCCAGAAACTAATGTTTCAAGCTTATTAAGCTGTGATATAACAAGGTTAGATGAATTGGGAATTAACCTAGGCTTTAAAAAAATGCGCAATTTCCCAAAAATTGAAGTTTTCTTGACAGTCCTGCTGACGCTTTTTTTCTTGGGATTGGGCTTTGGTCATTCCCCTGCGTTGGCTGATTGTTGTTCTGACGAAAAAGAACAAACCATAACCAAGGTAGTAATCGAAAATTCGTGTTGTTTGCCTAGCGCGTGTTGTTGTGAACCAGCAAAAGCGCCAGCTAAAGAAACTCAGTCGCTTTTAGGCTTTTACAATTTAAGACGAGAATTTTCTACATCAACTACAGGCGTGACTGGCACATTTGCTACCGCTTGTATCGATGCACAAAATAGAGCCAAGAACGATTTTCTCGCTCTACGAGCCGAGCCTGTTAGATCCAAATTATTCATTTTATTCAGATCACTTTTGATTTAAAAATCTCCTGCTGCATCGTGTTTTTATACTGATTCAAAATAGGAGAATTTGGAAATGAAGAATTTCTTGTATATTGTTGCGGCGTTGCTTATATTCGCTATGCCTTCGTTCGCAGCCGATAAGGATGCTTGCTGTAAGGACAAAAAA
Organism: uncultured Candidatus Obscuribacterales bacterium; assembly: GCA_964572515.1. GTDB lineage: Bacteria > Cyanobacteriota > Vampirovibrionia > Obscuribacterales > Obscuribacteraceae > Aved-18. The sequence goes on from CAZNEW010000001.1 coordinate 1,228,397, forward strand.
GCAACAGCAGCCAAATCTGAAAGCTGTTGCAAAACAGATTGCAAGGCGTGTGCTGAAGTTTGTAAAAAAGCACTGGCTTACTGCCAGAAAAAAGGTGGAAAGCATGCTGATGCCAAACACATAAACACACTCAAAGATTGCATAGCTCTTTGTGATGCCAATTCAGATCTGAGTTCGCGCAACAGCAAACTCTCAGCTGACTTGATGAAGATTTGCGCAAAAGCTTGTTCTGACTGTGCTAAATCTTGCCAAGCTCTAAATGATAAAGAGCTCAAGGCTTGCATTGATTCATGCAATAACTGCGCAAAACTGTGTAGCGACCAAGGTCATCACTGAGCAATCTAAACTGAATAAGTTTGCATGGAGAGCCGATTTGTCGGCTCTTCTTTGTGAAGGAGCGATTATCTAACTAGACTCTACATATCTTGATCAAGTTTATGTCTGTCGTCCAGGCCCCGGGGCCTGGACGACAGACGAAATTCAGAAAACACACCATGGATAGGTGTAAGAATTTTGTGCTAGTTTTTTGATCCAGCTTTCAGTCTGTCTTGAAAAAGCTTTTCTTCTGTTTCAGACAAGAAGAACGACTCTTGAGCATTTGGAAATTTGCTTGTCATAACGTCTGAGGCATAGTTTTTAATGGCCTCAGAACATACTTCGTCTAAGGAAGCATAACGTCTGACAAAACGAGGTTTGAAATCGGTATATTTTCCAAGCAAATCGTCAGTGACCAAAATCTGTCCGTCACAACCATCGCCAGCGCCAATTCCAATTGCTGGGATTTGCAATTTTTGACTGATGATTTTAGAAACTGAATGAGGCACCATTTCCAGTACCAAGCTAAACACGCCAGCGCGCTCAAGAGCAAGCGAGTCTTCGATTAGTTTTATGGCATCGTCAGCGCTTTTGCCTTGAACATGAGTGCCGCCAAATACATTTATCGACTGAGGAGTAAAGCCGAGGTGTCCCATTACCGGAATGCCCATTGATACCAGTCGCGATATTACTTGCAAATTGAGTTCTGTTGCGCCTTCGAGTTTTACAGCTTGCGCTTGTGCTTCTTTGATAAATCGACCAGCGTTTGAAATGGCGTGAGTTTCGTCGACCTGGTAACTCATGAAAGGTAAATCGGCAACAACCAAAGCTCGCTCCACTCCACGCGTCACTGCTTTTGTATGATGAATCATGTCTTCCATCGTTACAGCATGGGTGGTCTTATGTCCCAGTGCCACCATGGCGAGACTGTCACCTACAAGAATTAAATCTACTCCTGCCTGGTCCAGTATTTTTGCAGTTGAGTAATCGTAAGCAGTGAGACAAACAATTTTCTTGCCTTCCTGTTTGTACTTTTTCAGAGTAAGGGTGGATACGGACTTAGCCATTGTATTTTCTGGGTTACTCCTAAAATTCCAGGCGCTCGCGCTCTTTTCCTCGTTGGACATTGCGAACATCTTCAAGCTGCAATTCTACGACATGCTTAGGATCGTAAGGATATCTGCCTGCCAGGTCGTGATATTTTTTGTACATTCTGCCAGCTTCGGTAGGTAATTGCATCTTTTCTAGCAGAAAACCCATGTTGTAATACAGTCCAGGAAAATCGGGTGCGTTTTCTATCGCTTTTTGATAACTGGCTGTAGCACCGTTTAAATCGCCTTCGGCTTCTTGAATTTGACCAAGATTTTGATAAGCCTCAAACGAGGCTGGATTAATTTCAAGTACACGATTGAAAACAGCCTTGGCTTCAGACATGTCGCCTTCGTCTATCATCTCAATACCTTTGCGAATCATGGCATGAAATTCTTGCTCGTCAAACACAGGACCTTTGCTTTTCTTTTTCTCTTTGGTTGCTTCCAATTTGGTAAGAGCTTTTATATGAGCCAGAATGGCTTTGTTGTCGTGCGTGAGTTGTGCAACTTCAGTCCAGGCTTTTGCAGCTTGAGGGTAATTCATTACTGCCTCGTATGCTTTTGCAAGATAGCCTTGCAATTCACGCCTATCGAGCCCTGGGAAATTTTTAGTCTCTGTATATGTGGGGTTTACTTTGAGAGCTTCTCTCATTTCAGTAATACACCTGAATGCGTCGCCCCTTAGATAGCGAATCTTGCCCAGTTCAAAATGTCCTGCGGCAAACTGCGGCTCCCAGTGCAGAGAAGTTCTGTATTCGCGCTCGCCTTCGTCGAGATCGCCTTTTGCACAATATATATGTCCAAGATGGTAGTGGACCATTGGATTCTTTGGTATAAGTTTTGCTGCTTCAAGCAACGGACCAAGAGCTTCTTGAATATCTTTGAGTCCGCCGCGTTCGTACTTCTCATAAGTGGCTGTACCTAAATCGCGCTGCGCTGCAAAATAATTAGGATGCAGTCTTGTGGCGGTTCTATATTCTTCTATGGCGCCGTCCAGGTCGCCTTCTTCGTGCAAAATGGTGCCAAGGTTATAGTGAGCGTTTGGATAATTCGGATTTATTTTGATGATTGTTTTGTATTCTTTCTTGGCGTCGCTCTTATTGCCTGTTTTGTGCAAGAAAAGTCCGTAGTTATTACGTGCTTCAATAAAGTTATAATCAAGGGTTAGCGTTGATCTAAACCACAAATTGGCGTTGTAGTTGTCGCCAGATTCGGCATAAGACATCGCAAGCAAATGAGTAATATTTTTGTCCGAGCGATTGAATTGCATTGCCGCCTGGCATAGGCTTACCGCCGCGTTATAGTCTCCCGCTTTGAAAGCCTGCTTGGCTCGCTCTAATATCTGACGTGCTTTACCGAAATTCTGACCGTCGGCGCTTTGGCTGTTATAGATATTTTGTTGAGCAAATAATTGAGGACATAGTCCCGCTTGGATCAGTAGATTCAAACTCAAGCAAGCGGTAAGAGATAGACTGAGGTGTAATCGGCGGGTTTTTCTCATACCTGTACATTATAAACACTTAAAGGGTATTTGAAACGCAGAGTCAATTTTTCTCTAGGCAGGCGATCTTTGGAGGGTTTTACCCCTTATCCTTGTAACCTTGCTTTTAGGCTTGTGGTTCAAGAATAAGGAATAGTCGAGAAATGAGCGCAAATGTAGTGGCAGAAGAAAAAGAGGCTTGCCAGGCCAAAATAACCAATAAAGTGGCAATAGTGACAGGTTCGGGACGTGGTATCGGTAGAGCAATCGCTGAAGCCCTCCTTGCTCAGGGTGCTCGCGTAGTTATAAGCGACATCAACGAAGAAACCTGCAATAAAACAGCCGAAGAGCTGAAAGACCTCGGTGGCGGCACAATGAGCTGTGTTTGCAACGTTACTCAATCTGAATCGGTTGAAGCCATGGTCGCCAAAGTAATGGAAAAATGGGGACAAATTGACATTTTGGTCAATAATGCCGGAATTACTCGCGACAATCTTTATATGAAGATGTCCGAGCAGGAATGGCAAGCTGTAATTGACACTAACTTGACCAGCGCTTTCAAAGTTACAAAGCCAGTTCTTAAGGTTATGTCCAAGCAGCGCTCGGGTCGCATCATCAATATTGCAAGCACTACAGGTGTTCATGGCAACTTCGGTCAGGTAAATTATGCCGCTGCCAAAGCTGGTCTGATTGGATTCACCAAAACAGTTGCTCTTGAATACGCTTCGCGCAGCATCACTGCAAACGTTGTTGCTCCTGGCTTCATCGATACCGATATGACAAGAGCTCTTGGCGAAGAAATTATAAACAAATTTAAGGAAAAAATTCCTCTGAAAAGAATGGGCACACCGGCTGATATTGCGGCTGCAGTGCTTTTCTTTGCCGGTGCTGGAAGCTATGTGACTGGCCAAGTGCTTGAAGTTAACGGCGGTTTGTACACATAGTTCACTATGTAATACATAGCAAAAAATAAGGGCATTTATTTTTGTCTATCGTGATATCCTAAATGCCCTTGGCACGAAGAATGCCAAGTTTTTCGGTGTCGACTTGTATAAATAGATTCAGGAACAGGAGAAATACACATGGACGAGAAGGAAGCCTTCGAGCGAGTAAAGAAGGTAACCATTTCACAGCTCAACGTTAATTCTGAAGAAGTTAACATGGAAGCCAGCTTCACCAAAGACCTTGGAGCTGATTCTCTTGATCAGGTTGAATTGGTCATGGCTCTTGAAGAAGAGTTCGGAATGGAAATTCCAGACGAAGAAGCTGAGAAGATTACCACCGTTGGTGAAGCGGTTAAGTTCATTTCTTCGCATCTCTAATCGCGGTCTAAATGACCAAAGAGAGAGTAGTTGTCACTGGTATTGGTGCCATTTCCCCTAACGGAATTGGCAAAGACCAATTTTGGCAAAATACAATAAGCGGTAAGTCCGGCATCAAGTCTGTTACTTCGGTGCCGGTCGAATTGCAGTCTGCCTGCAAAATCGCTGGCGAGATTCCTGATTTTGATCCTAACCTATACATGGATCCTAAGCAGGTTCGTCGGACCGACCGCTTCATTCAATTCGCCATCGCCTCAAGCAAAATGGCTCTGGAAGACAGCAAACTGGAACTTTCAAAAGAAGATCCAACCAGAGTAGGTGTTGTGGTTGGTTCTGCTGCTGGTGGCTTTCAGACTATCGAAGCACAATATAAAGTGCTTCATTCGCGTGGTCCAGACAGATGCTCACCATTCACGGTGCCGATGCTGATTGTCAACATGGCGGCCGGTTGGGTATCGATGATTCATGGTGCTAAGGGACCTAACCTCTGTCAGGTCACTGCATGCGCAACATCAGCCCATTCAATTGGTGATGCGTTCAAAATTATCGAGCGAGGCGAAGCCGACATCATGTTTGCCGGTGGAAGTGAGGCTCCTATCACTGCTTTGTGCATGGCGGGATTTGCTTCAGCCAAAACACTTTCTACCAGAAACAACGAACCAGAGCGCGCAAGCCGTCCATTTGATGTCGACCGCGACGGTTTTGTAATGGGTGAAGGTGGAGCCGTTTTGATTCTTGAATCTCTCACTCACGCCAAAGCGCGTGGTGCCAAGATTTATGCCGAAATTGTAGGGTACGGTATGACTGGCGATGCATTCGATATAGTCTCGCCCTGTCTTGATGGCGATGGCGCAGCACGCGCGATGAAAATGGCTCTTAATATGGCGCATTTGAAGCCAGAAGAAGTAGATTATGTTAACGCTCATGGAACATCCACCCCTGTAGGTGACAAAGCTGAAACCGCAGCGATTAAAGCTGTTTTTGGTGACCATGCTTCCTCTCATAAACTGCTTGTTTCGTCCACTAAATCGATGACTGGACACTTGCTTGGTGCTGCAGGAGCGATCGAGGCAGCAGCCTCAATCATGGCAATCGATACTGGTACAGTTCCACCCACAATCAATCTTGAAAATCCTGATCCAGCCTGCGATCTAAACTATGTACCTAACAAAGCTTTGACCGGTCAGAACATAAATGTCGCCATGTCTAATAGCTTCGGTTTTGGTGGACATAACGCAAGCTTGATTTTCAAAAAATATCAATAAAAACTATGAAAGAACTCCTCGGTAAGTCAGTCTCGGACATACACGAGCTTTTGAGCGCAAAAAAAATAAAAGCAACTGAAGTTGCTAAAACATTTTTGGAGCACGCTAAAGCAAATGATGCGAAAACAAATGCTTTCATCTGTCATACAGACGATTTAGCAATGTCACAAGCCGAGGCGGTTGATTCTCAAATCGCCAGAGGTGATGCATTGTTGCCACTATCTGCAATACCACTGGCATTGAAAGATAATATGTGTGTGCAAGGGTATCCGACTACTTGTGCCAGTAAATTTCTGGAAAATTTCAAGCCCGAATACAACGCTACAGTGGTGAACAGGCTCTTTGCTGCTGGATCTTTGTGTGTGGGCAAAGTGAATATGGACGAATTTGCGATGGGTTCGTCGAATGAAAACTCAGCGATGAATCCAGCCAAAAATCCGTGGGATTTAAGTTGTGTCCCTGGTGGCAGCTCGGGCGGCTCAGCCATTGCTTGTGCAAGTGGTTATAGCATGATTTCGCTTGGTTCCGATACGGGCGGCTCAATTAGATTACCGGCTTCATTTTGTGGCGTCGTCGGCATGAAACCGTCTTATGGAGTGGTTTCGCGTTTTGGACTGGTTGCTTTTGCGTCAAGTCTGGATCAAATTGGTCCCATGGCAAGAAAAGTGGAAGATGTGGCTTTGACCTTAAGTCAAATGCACGGAAAAGATCCGTTGGATTCTACTTCTATAGATGCTACAAAAGTATCTGGCTATCCCGATTTGAGTGTCGACTTTGTGCATTCTTGCAAACGAGAATCGGCCCAGGAGATTCTAAAAGGCAAAAAGATTGGTTTGATCTCCGATACTATCGGCGAAGGCGCCGATCCTTGTGTAAGGCAGGCTGTTCTTGATGCGGTCAAAAGAATAGAAGCCGAAGGTGCCAAAGTAGAGGAAGTGAGTCTTGAATACAACAAACATGTACTGCCAGTCTACTATTTGATTTCAAGCTCGGAAGCTAGTGCGAATCTGGCTCGTTTTGATGGTGTTAAATATGGTGCGCGAGCAAAAGATGCTAAAGACCTTAACAGCCTGTACTCTATTTCGAGGCAGGAAGGTTTTGGTCCTGAAGTAAAACGTCGAATAATGCTTGGAACTTATGCACTGAGTTCTGGCTATTACGATGCGTATTACAAGAAAGCCCAGCAAGTACGCAGGCTTTTACTTGAAGAATACGACAAACTATTTTTCGAGCAAAAATTTGACGCTTTGATCTTGCCGACCTGCCCAAGTACAGCGTTTAAACTAGGTGAGAAGACCGAAGACCCCTTAAAAATGTATTTAAGCGACATTTGCACAATTCCAGCAAACCTGGCTGGATTGCCGGCGATTTCGCTGCCTTTTGGCTTAGACAAAAACAATTTGCCTATTGGGCTCCAGTTGATGGCTCCAAGGCTCTGCGACGACAAACTTTTACGTTTGGCATTTGCACTTGAGAAGCTTTCGCCAGCGAAAGTCAGCTCATCTCCGCTTCTTGCAGCTTCGGTCTGAGATATCCTTTATTTAACAATCCATATGACAAGTCCCTAATACTAGTAAACTAGTAGTCTTAAAGTATTGTCGAGACTACTTGGGTATTAACCATGCAAATTTTGTCCAAATCAACTTTGTCCGCACTTCTTATTGCCGGATTCTTTTTCGCGGCACAAGACTCTTTTGCTCAGGTCAACAATTTCTTTGGTCAGAATCTGCCTACCGCAGATGGTGCCACCAATTTGACCCCGGGACAGTTGAACGCTCCAAATAGCCCATACGAAAACACTTCCCCTCAGGGCAACTGGACAGACGATGAGAAACGCATGCAAAAGAAATATCACATCTCGATGAAGCATGCTCGTGCCACCATTGCAAAAGGTGAGAATCTGATGAAAGGTAAAGCTCCAAATTCCAAAGAGTACAAGAAAGGCAAAATTTTCAAAGAAATCGGTGAGAAACAACTTGCTGATCTCGAAGCTAGCAACCCGCTCAAAAAGCTTGCTCAAGACGGCGCTGCCGATGTTGAGAAAGAGCAAAAAGAAAAGAGCACCGGAGTTCAGCAGTAATGGCTTTGAACAGCGATCTAACCGGAGCGATTGGAAAAACTCCCCTGGTTAAAATCAATAACTTAACCAAGGGCGTCGAAGCCACGGTTGCAGTAAAAATGGAATCGATGAATCCATTGGGTTCGGTCAAGGATCGTATCGGCAGCGCAATGATTAAGGCTGCTGAAGCTGAAGGCAAAATTACGCCTGGCAAAACTCTTCTAATCGAGCCAACCTCTGGAAATACAGGAATCGCGCTTGCTTTTGTAGCTGCTGCAAAAGGCTATAAGCTGATTTTGACCATGCCAGAAACCATGAGCGGAGAGCGTAGAAAAATGCTCCAGGCTCTTGGTGCCGAACTTGTTTTGACTCCTGGCACCGAAGGGATGCGCGGAGCGATAAACAAAGCTGAGGAGCTTGCAACCCAGAACAAAGACGCCTATATGCTTCAGCAGTTCAAGAACCCCGCCAATCCTAAAATCCATCGTGAAACTACAGCGCTTGAGATTTGGGACGGAAGCGAAGGTAAAATAGATATTTTTGTTGCTGGGGTAGGAACGGGTGGCACCATATCTGGTGTTGGTCAGGTGCTCAAGCAAAAAAATCCCAATATCAAAGTAATTGCAGTAGAACCTGCCGACAGCCCGGTCATTACTCAAACTCGCGAAGGCAAGCCACTACAGCCTGGTCCTCACAAAATCCAGGGTATTGGAGCAGGCTTTATTCCAGACATTCTCGATTTGTCTGTTATAGACGAAGTATTTCAGGTAACAAACGATCAGGCTTACGATACAGCGCGCGCCATGGCAAAAACCGAAGGTGTTTTAGCTGGCATATCAACTGGCGCAAATGTATTTGCGGCTATCGAAATTGCCAAACGCCCTGAGAACAAAGGCAAACTGATTGTCACTGTTGCAGCGAGCACTGGCGAGCGCTATTTGTCCACGCCTCTTTATGCAGAGCAAGAAGCGCAGTTAGTCTCTTCTAAATAAACTTATGCTTTAGAACCGGAAGTGGCAACTGCTTTCGATTTGCTTGCATTTGCGCTTGCCGCGCCAGTTGCAAAACTATCGAGCACATATTGGAAAATTAGTGGTGCAACGATGGTTGCATCAGACTCAACGATAAATCTTGGAGTATCAGGTTCCAGTTTACCCCAGGTGATTTTTTCATTTGGAGTAGCGCCGCTATACGAGCCGTAAGATGTGGTGCTGTCTGAAATCTGGCAGAAATAACTCCAGAAATTGCAGTCTTTCTGCAGGTCTTGCTGAATCAGAGGTACTACGCAAATTGGGAAGTCGCCAGAAATACCGCCACCAATTTGGAAGAATCCAATTTTTTCCTTTTGCTCTAAATACCAGTCTACCAGCGCGTGCATTTGCTCAGTGCCAGACTTCATGATGTTGTGCGAAGCCAGCTGCTTTTTGATTATGTGTGAGACAAAAATATTTCCGCAAGTAGAATCTTCCCAACCACCGGTAAAGACTGGAATGTTTTTCTCCGCTGCAGCAAGCATCCATGAGTGTTTGGGGTCTATTTGATAGCTTTTTTCAAGCACGCCACTTTTCAATAATTTGTACATGTACTGATAGGGGAAGTAGCGCTCACCTGCTTTTTCAGCATCCTGATAGATCTTGAGCAGATGGTGCTCCATTTTTCGAATGGCTGTTTCTTCGGGAATACAGGTGTCAGTTACCCTGTTCCAGCCTGCATCGCGCAACTCCTGTTCCTGGAGGGGGGTGAGCTCTCGGTAATTTGGAATGCGTTTATAATCGTTATGAGCAACGAGATTATAGATGTCTTCTTCCAAATTGGCGCCAGTAGTACTTATTGCATGTATTTTGTCTTGGCGAATCATTTCGGCAAGTGTAATGCCAAGCTCAGCGGTGCTCATCGCTCCAGCCATTGCAAGAAACATTTTGCCGCCTTGATTCATGTGTTCGACATATGCTTCAGCAGCATCTTTAAGCGCAGCGGCGTTGAAATGTCTGAAATTAAGGTCGACAAAATCTTTGATATTCATCTTGAGAAGCTCCCTGACTGGAAGCGATATTTTACACCTGCTTCCATCATCAAGCCTCTAATCACGAAGAAATCTTAAAGGAATCCGCCTTCGTTCTCGGATTCATCGTCTTCGGGTTCGCGTTGCTCGCCGCTCAGATCGTGTGAAGGAGCCTGCCAGGGAGCATTTGCCGGATTAGCAGCGCTGGAGGTATCTGTTGGGCTTTGCTCGCTTACTTTGGGAACTTCGTATTGCAAAGGATCGGTTAACGGCGATTGAAGTAAGGGCGAGTCCATGCGAGGAATCGTAATAGGATTCCAATTGCCAGATGAGAGCGATTCATCTTCATCTAAGGTAATAGGTCTAAATCCTAAACCCGATACTGGCGGTGGTGGCGCTTGTGGAGGCGCGGGAGGCAATTGTTCGGTTGTTCGAGGAGGCATACCTTGCTGTAAGTTGTGCGACATGTCTTCGTTAACAGCAGGAACTTCGCCTGTCCTAATACTTGCCTGATTCTGAGTATTTGTTCCCGGTAGAGATAACCCAGGACCTCGTATTGCGGCTGGTCCAAGAACTGAATTGAGAACCGAATTTCTTGGCGATGTCATCGTAGATGGTGGAAGAGTAGCATTTTGATCCATTTCGCCGAATCTGTCGTGCAACGAATCCTGAAGGTCGTGTGTTTCGTGGATATCGGACATCTCGTGTTCATGACTGGCTGAAAGACTCTCTTCTTCTAGTTCGTCTAAAAGATCAGAATCATCAGCTTCTTCAGGCGATTCGAGCGATTCGCTCAGTTCATCATAATGCTCGGCATCGGGCGAAACATTCATTACTACAGGAGTCGGGTGGGAGCCAGCTTTACCTTCTTGTACGCTTTTTTGCACGGCAGAAAAAATTTCAAGTAAGAAAGGATCCCACTGTTTACCAGCACCAGCTTTTAGAGCTTCCATTGCTTCTTCGGCAGTAAGAGCATCTCGATATGGACGATCCGAGATCATTGCATGATAGGCATCTACAATAGAAATAATACGGGCAGCAAGTGGGATATTCTCTCCTGCAAGACCCTTGGGATATCCTGTGCCATCCCAGCGCTCATGATGACTTTCGATTACATTGCAAATCTCACGCAGCGCACGCACAGGTCTTAGCAAATCTGCGCCAAGGACGGCATGCTGATTTACTAATTCGCGTTCTTCAAGCGAGAGAATTCCAGGCTTGTCCAATACTTCTTGTTTCAGCTTGAGCAAACCAACATCGTGCAGCAGTCCTGCAACCCGGATTTGTTCAACTTGTTGCGCTGTGAGCCCCATTACTTTTGCAAGCAGTTCGCTCATGCGAGCCACTTCGAGGTGATGTACTTTGTTGTATTCAGACTTGGAGTAAAGCGTGGATGCCAGGCTTTTGACCATGTCTACCACTTCTGGAACAAGTTCGTCCTGGGTCATTGCTTGTTGCGAAATTGCAGGGGCAACAAAGTCACCAACGCCTTTTTGATCTTTTACCTGATCTGCGACTTCGCGAGTGGAAGGTTCATCTTTTTCTTCATTTGGAGCGAACATCAGGTCAGATGCTGTATGCACCTGATTTCTACCCAGTCTCTTCGACAAGTAGAGAGATTTGTCTGCAAGGTCTAACAATTGCTGCTGCTGGTCAGCGTCTTCTGGAAACGAAGCAACTCCAAAACTTCCACTAATTGTTATTTTTAGAGCCTCGTGAGACACAACAGTATCAACCAGAGCTTTTCGAATACGCTCTGCCACCACTACAGCACCATCCTGGTTTACTTCAGGCAATACAAGCAAAAACTCTTCACCACCATAACGTACCGGAATATCTACGTCGCGGCAATTGGCATGTATAAGGTGAGCTACTGTTTTCAAAACTGTGTCGCCAGCAGGATGTCCGAAGCGATCATTAATCGATTTGAAATGATCCACATCAAGCATGATGATAGAAAGATTTCTTTGATAACGCTCTGCAATCTTTAGCTGTTCGGCTAACTTTTCTTGTCCTGTCCGGTGATTGAACAAACGAGTCAGACCATCAGTGGTTGCCTGCCGTTGGATTTTGGCATAGAGCCTTGCATTTACCACACCGTTTGCTACCTGGTCAGCGACTGACTTCATGAAAGTTTCGTTGATACGACTCCACGCGGCTCTCGTTTCACACCTGTAACCAACTAAAAGCCCAAGCAATTTTTTCTCGTAAGTAATTGGAATATAGAACAAAGACTGCACCGGAAATAGTGCCAAGCTTTTTCTAAATGGTTCCAGACGTCTATCATTCATCACGTCGTTTGAAATGATAGGTTGATCCGATGGAAATTTATCTTTGAAGACTTTGAAGCATTCCAAATCTTTGTCATAGTCAATGATCTTGTACGCTTTATCGGTGACAGTCTCGACTCTGATGGCGTCTTCTTCTTGCTCATCTTCATTATGTTCGGCAGGTAAAACTACAAAGCAATTGTCCAGACTGAAAAATCCAGCCAGATCCTCGAGCATTTGCGAAAGGTTATCGCTAATTGCAAAACTTTGTCTGATGTTGTTACTGATTCTGTGTAGCAAATTGTCTTGATGGCGCAAAACATCAGACTCGCGCATCAACTGTTCGAGCAAATGAGATTTTTGAATTTGTGTTTGTCTGTCACGGTCTAGCTGCTCATGCGCCTTTTCTAAGCGCTGCGCATAGTCTTCAAGCAAGTTGAGTTGGACAGATAACTCGCGCTCGACTTTGCGATGACGCAACGCTGATTTGATTCGAGCCACAAGTTCAGATTCAAGACAACCTTCAGTCAGACAATCGTCGGCACCTGCATTGAGTCCCTCTACCCGAGCTGATGGACTGTTGTCATTGCTGGTCAAAATAATTGGGATGTGTTCCCAGCTCTCGTTCTTTTTGAGAACCTGACAAAACGATAAGTTAGACTCTTCTTTCGTGCCTGAATCCAAAAGTATTACATCGACTCGTTCTGTATTCAACACTGCAAGCGCTTTGTTGGTGGCATCCAATTCGTGCACGCTGTAGATGCCGCTTAAAATACGATGAAAACGACGTCTTGCTACTCGATCAGGGTGGATAATCAAAATGACGTCGCGATCTAGCGCTTCGTTCTTTTGACTTGTTGATGGTGCCAGCTCTCCGTGTGTCTCCCCAAAGAAACCGGGTCGGCTAGCCATTTGCTCGCCTAATAACTTCAAGGTCGAAATATCTTGCAGCTCGATTTCGCGAGTAGCATCAAAACAGACAACTCGAATAATTCCGCGTACTTTGTTACCTGTGGAAAAAGTATCCAGCACCGGTATCATGGCGTAGGGAACTCCCTGACTTCCACGCGCCAGATCGTCTTTGGTAAAAGCTTTTCCTATCCATGCTGTATTTGTGGTTCGGACAGTTTGGGCGACAAGACTGTTTGCTTGAGAAATCGGCTGCTTGTGCTCATCTAAAAGAGTGTCTACAAATTTTCGCGCTACAGAATCTGACTCATTACCCGAAAACTCCATAATTTTGGTGATTTCGCTGCCTGAGGCAAAGTCGATAAAGACATAGTCAAAACCGAGCACCTGGCAAATATGGCGCTTGATGGCGTCTAGAAACTCGTCTTTTCTATCTTCTTTATCGGAATTAGTAAGAGATTCTTGCGATTCGCTGTCCACTACCTTGAGACCTTTCTTTCGCGCCTGACGGCTTTTTACAGCCTCAGATCCTGATTTTCAGTTTAACAGACAGATGAGTATTTTCTCAACTATCTTACAAAAGATATATTTATAGGCGATTTCTACCTTGATGAGTGTATATACTTTCTATATGGTGAAAGGGAGAAACGGCGAGCTAAAACCCATCTCCAGGCGGCTTTTTAGGAATTCGACCCTTGAAATCGCGCCTCAGCTGCTTGGCATAAATTTGTGCAGACGGCTGGAAGATGGAACCATTTTGACCGGCCGAATTGTTGAAGCCGAAGCATATACCCAGGACGATCCAGCCTGTCACGCTTTTCGAGGGGTCACTCCCCGCTCAAAAATCATGTACGGACCCCCCGGCTTCGCCTATGTTTACTTCATTTATGGTATGTATCACTGTCTAAATGTTGTGACTGAGGAAGATGGTACGGCAGGCGCAGTGCTTATTCGTGCGCTCGAATCTGAAGGAGCAAACGGGCCGGGTAAGCTATGTCGTCAGTGGCAGATAGATAAAAAGATGAATGGAGTGGATCTTTTAGACGCCAATTCGCCGCTCTGGCTATCGTCTGGTAAATTGCGTCGGGATGAAAATATCGAAATTTCTCCACGAATTGGTTTATCTGTGGCTCAAGACAGGCTCTGGCGTTTTTCTATTCGCGGCAATAAGTTCGTTTCGAAGGTAGGAAAAAAGAGCTTAACTAGTATGCACTAAATGTAGTACTAGTTGGTCGACTATTATCTGCGGCTGGTGCGATTATTTCTAGAGAAATATTCGAACACTCCTTGTGCTATGCCATCCACTAGTTTTTGTTGATATTCCGCTGTCTGAATCCTTTGCGCGTCTCTTTGATTTTGCATATTTGCGGTCTCAAGTAAAATTGTGGGCACGTTCTCGGCATGAACAATTGCAAGTCTGCCACCATTCCAGGTGCGCGTTTGTTGTTTGACCGGGCGGTTACTTTCGGTCACTCTCGACAAGACGGATTGCATAGTCTCAGCAAACTCACGGCTCGTCGGCAGTCCCCACAGTGTCATATTTCCAAAAGCATTGCTTCCTGCTGCGTCTGTATGAATCGCTATTGCTACGTCTGGTCTTTGTTGTTCAACGAAACTCTTTTGATTACTGGGCGATACTAGAATGTCATCTTCGCGCGAAATAACGACCTTGGCTCCCAATTGCTCGAGAGTGGCTTTCAGACGCAACGAAATCTCCAGTGCCGTTTTCTTTTCTTGAGTTCCGCCGTGTGTATTGCCATGGTCGTGACCGCCGTGACCTGGGACTAGAGCGATAGTTTTTCCTTCAAGTGAAAAATTCAGATTGGGACGGTCGCTTATCACTGGACGCTCTCGTGGCGCCGGACGTTCTCTTGGATGAGGTCGCTCATAAGGCTCAGGGCTGTGTCTGTGTGTATGTCTATGGTCATGGGGGTGGCTATAAGGCGCTGGTCTGTCAAACTGCTGTGGATAGTGAGTTGGGCGCATATTGCGATAATAGTTTTGGAAGTGGTTGCGCCAATAAGCATCCCAGTACCCTGGCGGATAGATTGACCTTTGGGAATAGTCTGTGTTTTGACCTTGCCTGAACATGGCTCCCGAGTCGTGTGGAAGCATATTCCTGCAGGGAGTTTGACTGTATTGAATTTCCAAATTTGGTAAATGTTGCGAGTACTGCTGTTGCCAGGGGCGGTCAGCTTGCCATGTTTGCATAATGCCCTGGTCTATTCTGCCGAAATTAAGCGCGGCAAAATCATTCGAGGTGGCTGCCTCGGGCTTATAATTCTGATTAAATTGCGCATCAAAGTTTTGCATCGGTTCCCATCTTTTAGCCCAAAGCCACATCATGTGGCTTGTAGGAAGTTCAAAAGAAACATCCATGGGGAACCTGGACAGTAGTATATTTATACCTACATTCGAGTCGAAGGACAATACGTGAAATCCCCCCTGCTTCGCTGGTCTTTAGTAATAATCTGGATGGGAGTTATTTTCGCTTTTTCGCATCAGCCCCATTCCAGTGTGGCAACTGCCGTTTATTTTGGTGATTTCAATATTTTTGTGCGTAAAATGGGGCACATAAGCGAGTTTGCTATTTTGTATTTTTTAGTCCGATGGGCATTGTTATCGACATCGCTTAAGGCGACAAAAATAGATCAATCCAGGTCGAAGCAATGGCAAAATGTCATTGAAGATAAGACCATTTTATTTGCTTCGTTAATTTCGATTTTTTATGCAACAAGTGATGAATGGCACCAGTCTTTTGTACCGGGACGCAGCGCATGCATAGAAGATGTTTTGCTTGATTCATCAGCAGTATTGGTCGCGGTTATGTTCACTGGCTTGCTGGATAAAATGGTTGCGAAGCTAAAAGGAGCTAAAGAGCACTCATGATAGATGCTTGGATTTTCGGAATTGTAGTGGTTGGCGGATCCGTCTTATTTGCTTCGCTTGGCGTTATGCTCGTCCGTAAGCGAGTTTCCGGAGGCTTTCTAAAACGCCACCACGAAGTCGCAGGCTATATGCTTTCAATTGTGGGGACACTATATTCGGTATTACTAGGTCTTATTGTTGTTGACACTCAGACAAAATATCAGGTGGCAAAACAGATGACTCAGCAAGAAGCTGACTCTACGCTTGATTTGTTTCATATGTCATATACAATGCCAGTTGAAGTTAGAAAAAACGTCCACAAGAATCTGACAGAATATCTGAAACTCGTCGATGAAGTCGAGTGGGATTCAGTTAAGAGAGATGGTTCATTTGATGAGGCTGGCAAAGTTCCATTTAGAGAATTGTGGTGGACACTAACCGAGTACGAGCCAAGCACCGTACGTGGTACCGAAGCTTATTCTGAAATGTTGCAAGTTTTGCAACAGATGACTGATGGTCGCAGGTATCGTTTGCAGATTGCAAAGGCGGGAATGCACGAAGTGATGTGGGCGGTAGTTATCATTGGCGGTTTGTTGACTGTCTTATTCACTTACTTTTTTGAAGTGGAAAGTGCTAAAGCTCAATTACTTATGACAGGCCTTGTAGCATTTTCACTTTCTTTGAACGTGCTCTTGATTGCTCTATTTAGCAACCCCTACACTGGCTACATGCGGATTTCTTCTTATCCATTCAAATACGATAGAAAAGTAATTTTAGAGTTAATCAAGCTCAAGCCTGAATAATTATATTGCGGTCAGATGCAATATTTTGGCGGTTCATTCAAGACCTTCTTTGGAATTTGCTTCAGCAAAGCAAGGCTCTTTCCACATTCGAGTAAATGCATCCATGAAAATCTTGCAAGCTTCTTGATTCACCTTAGAGTCGAAAGCCATAATATGAGTGAGATTTTGCATCCTTGTCATTTTTAAGAATTGACTTTCACTTATATTCGTTTCGTTGAAGTTGATATCTTCTAGCTGCTTGAGTTGAATTATTTCTTGAATCAAATCGTTAGTGATATTTTTATTCTGCCAATGGTCTAGATGTTTCCGATTTGGCATGTTTTGTAAATGCCTGAGATATTTTGGATCAAATTTTGCATCACCAAAAGCTAGCCTATTAATATTGGACATTTTAGAAATGGAAACACGACGCCCATACCGTCTCTTCCAATTTCGCCTTCGATTTGATACCTGTCGGCGGCAATATTAATTGGAGAATCCTGACCCATCGACTCTCCATCGGGGAAAATCTACCTTGTACGCTCGTGTGTGCCTTAAGTACTCTACGTTAGTATGAAATAAGAGTCTGTGTCTTGCAGGACATTTTTGGAATTAAATTAGGATTCAATGAAGGAAAGTGCGTCATTAGCTCTGCACTGTATATGGTGGCAAGAGTTTGTTTACTTTAGAAGAGTGTCATCAAATTACTTGTGTTGTTTTATTTCTCTTGCCGTGGGAACATGGCAGGGTGAACCATCACGGTAGCTAGGTAGCAACCGATCAGAAACTCTTAGTAAGGATAGCTGATCGAGCGGTTCGTCCGCTTTTTTGTTGATTTTACATCTACAGAGACATTCCGAAGGCTTTGTGAAATTGACTCCTGAGGTGGTAATTGAAGATGCTTCGGACGAAATTAGATTGCTAGAAAATGGCAAATAATGTGAGAAAGGTCTAGAATATTGAGTCGTTTTGTTATTTGTGGGAGGATTTAGGCATTCTCTATTAGAGAGTACTTAATTTTACCTTCTATGAAATCAACCAATAAGAGAACCAGAAATAGAGCCTCGACTTCGAAAAGAAATCGAGGAAGTTTCATGATTGAGATGTTAGTGGCATTGGGATTAGGAGCACTCATTTTGGGCGCCTTGCTGAGTATTCTGTCCGAAAGCTTGCGTCATTCATCAGCAACACAGAATGAAGTTGTTGCAAACTCTATTATGTCGGAATTGCATGACTGGACACGATCCACCAGTTTTTCTTATCTCTATAATAATGCTGGTACACATGTTATTTACTCAAACAGAACCGCACTTGCTCAGCCGGGCTCGGATACCGGATTGAGACAAGAGCCAGCACAGTTAGATTTGGTAACTAATACATGGACTCCTGCTACAAAGGCTAATGCGTTTAATGGTGAGATTAAATACTCGCTATTTCCTCTTTCGCCGAGTCAATTGCGCGTAGTGATAGACGTTTCCTGGTCAGATGGTTTACTTCGCGGCTCTGGTAGCACTCCAGGGAGAACTGTTGAACGAAGTTTTTTGGTGAATAGATTTGGAACAAACGCTTATGCGCAGTAGTTTGGGTCTCTATTTTGTATTAACTAGAAAAAGGCAAGCCAAAAGGTTGCGCGGAGCAACTATAACAGAGCTTTTGGTTGTTTCCCTATTGATGACTTTCTCGTTAGCTGTACTTGGCGAAGCTATGGGTTTGCTTACGCTCACGTCTAGCAAGTTTTCCAATAAAGCTAACGCTATTGATGTTGCAAGGAATGCCATACGAAAAATCTCTGCTGATGTGCGGCAATCTAGGTTTATCGGAGATTATTTCGGCGATTCATATCTTGCAGGGGAGAAACGAAGGTTTCCCTCCAGTCAAAATCCCATTTATGGTTCAGTGGGGGCAATACCTGTACCGGCAGGGGGATGGCCTTGGGGAACAGTACCGTACATTCTGAGTTCAGATTGTCTTATCATTCAAATCCCTATGAGTTATTTAGACCGACGGAATGACCCAAACGATGGTCTGTATAACAAAGACTTGGAACAAAATCCATTGAATGGATTTCCTTTTATTTTTAAACCAAATTCCACAGAAAAGTATCTGAATCTGACTACTGTGGTTTATAAGGTTGTTGCTTCTCCAAGCGATCCAAACAGTTTTCAATTGCAAGTAGCTCGTTTTCCCGGATACCCGATGACTTTGGATCCAAGTGTTGAGCCGACATCATATCCCTTGAGCATAACCGAGCCACCGCAGGTGGTTGTGACTGATTTAATTGGTCCTATGAATTCTGCCGAAAGTACTCTGCCAGTTGTATTCACTTTTTACAGAAAGGTAGGCGGAGCTTTAGTAAAGGTTTTAAATTCTGAGCTTGATGATCCCGCTATTGTAAATTCCATTATTGGTGTGGGAATAGATATGGAATTTTCCAAATCTGCAGCGAAAACAGATAAGAATTCCCAGAAACTAGGTATTCACACAGAAAGTTTCTCTCGCTCAAATAGATATTTACAATTGCGGAATTGAAAACATGCGAAGTAAAAGAAAAGTTCCCAAAGATGGCTACGCTCTCGTATCAATAGTTGTGATAGGACTTTTTGCTATCGTGAGCATGCTAGCTATGACTTCATACATAACTTCAGTTTTTCGGTCGGAAAGTGTTCAAAAACAAAAGGACTCGTTAGTGGAGGCGTGCGATTCGGCGTTAGATAATTTGGTTGATAAGATAAACCGGAATGAAGTCTTTCCTGGAAAAAGTGTTCTAAATTCAACTGAGCTTGGATTGTCTGATTCGTTGACCTCAGTTAACTATGATACGACGAAAGTTATCGCTCCCGCTGAACAGATCAAGATCTCCCAGTTCTCTGTTTTGAACCCGATGATTTCCACATACAAAATTATAGAAATTACTGCTACGAGGGGAGCGTTTTCCAAAAGTCTGAGGGTTTTACTTGAGCCAAGATCAAATATCTCTCCACCAGGTGCTGGAGAGTCTGCGATTTCTGCGCGAGAAACTTCTCTCACGCCACTATTTAAGCAACCGCTCTTAGCAAACTCTACTCTCACTTTCGATAATCCTAGCCAATTAACAATAAAGAGTAGTTCTTCAAATGACTCCATCACAATACAGTCAAACTCCACAATGACGCTTAATTCAAATCTGGACCTTACTGCTAACTTAAAGATAGGAAATGACTCAGGAGAAGAATTGCCTAGCAATAGTTCTCTTCAGGTTAAAGGTGACATCGACGTTAATGGAGATCAGTTGAGTGCAGGATTGACCTCGACAGGTTCTACAAATACTAATTCTTCCTTTGATACTTCAGGTTCGCTTGCAGCTCCTTTGAGTGATTCTTCGACGATAGCGTTGCCGCAGCAAACTGGGGGTTCTACAAAGGTGTCTTTGAATTCCGGAAGTTATCAATTCCAGGGTATAAGTGCTTCTGCGCCCGGGTTTGAAGTACCTGCATCTTCTACTTCTCCGGTGAAGATATACCTGGACAATTCCTCTGATTTAAATTTGCAGTCTTCTCAGTGGAGTAATTTGACTAGTTCCCCATCTAACTTGCAAATATTTTACAGTGGAATCAATCCAGTTAAGTTAACCATGTCAGGGGATTTTAATGGAATTATTTACTCACCAAATGCACCATTGACTATCGATGGAAATGGCAACTTTAGCGGTGGTTTGGTTGGCAGGGATGTGAAGGTTTCGATGTCGGGTAATTTGACTCTGTCTTCTACCTTAAATGATGCATCCAGTTCAGTAAATCAAAGCAATGGACTGGTAGGAGCCGTCTTTGATTCGGGTAGTCAGAAGGGTAAGCAATTTTATTTTTACCAGCCCGTTACCTGGCAAGAGTTATCAACTTCAATTGTGAAGTAACCTGCTTGTCTCTCTGTTGGAATAGGTGACTAACCCTTGTAAGTCACCCCTAGATAAAATCCCCAGATTAAACACAGAGCAACAATAATCCCGGGGCGAAAAAGCAAACTGATAATAGGCTGATCGTGATAAATCATAGAACCGATGATACCCACGATGCAGCAAGCCACGAATGTGATCACCAAGGCTCTATCTTTAGCTGCTGCTTTAGGTTCGGATTTACTTTTCATATCTTTCTATTTTAGCAGGAGATTTTCTTGACCTCAGCTTTTATGATGTGCGTTAATTGCTGCTATGGACACGGAAGAAGAAGAAAAGGCACGTAAAGACCTCGAAGAGTTAGAGAATCGCAATGTGCATCCGCTTGCAGCGCTTGCATTTGGAGTGGTTTTTGTCGTATTTATTTGTGGTTCAACAACTTACCTTCGTACTCACCTGCAATTGCCTGCACAGGATTTTGCAACCGCAGGGCTTCTTGCTTCCAAAGATTTTGTGCTTGGTACTTTGATTGTTAGTTTGTTCGAGATTTTGACTAAGAACAAACGGCATCCGATTCGTTATGGTTTCACATTTGGTACCATGTTTTTTGTCGTGACGTTTTGCTATTGGGCATTTTTTAGTAAATAAATAGTTTCTGACGGGCAGGATTTTCTGGTTTATTTTCCGAGTGCTTCTTGCAAGTCACTGAGTTGCGCCTGGAAAATTTCTTTGGCTACGTCTAGAAGCTTGAATAGTTTTGGATTAGCACAAGAATAGTAAATATTTACGCCTTGTTTTCGTGCGACAACAAGATTGTTCGTCTTCAAGACAGTGAGCTGCTGAGATACATTGGGAAGTTCAATTTCAAGTTTGTCTCTTATTTCTGTAACTGTTCTTTCGCCCAAGCGCAACTCGTCGAGAATGCGAATTCGCACTGGGTTACTCAATGCTTTAAAAAGTTCAGACTTGAGTTCAGTAAGTTTTTTGCGCTGGTTGACCATGTTTTTAGGCATTTGGTTGAGTTGACGATATGTGATAGAAATGATATATTTGTATTGTATCGCAATTGCGCAATTATGCAACTATTTGAGGGTCTGTTTTTATGAGTACTAGCCTTCTGGTTGGCAATCTTCCTGTTGAAGTAACCGAGGAAGAAGTTATGGATGTTTTTATTCCTTTTGGAAAAGTGAAAACAGTCACTCTGGTGAGGAACGATCGTGGCGGTGCCAGGGGATTTGCAGTTGTCGTAATGTCATCAAGGCAGGAAGCTGTTGCGGCTTCAGAAAATCTATCCGGTCCAGAAATTGGTGGAAGAAAGTTGACTGTTTCTCTACGGAAAGTGTCGAAGAACTCTCCGGGATTTCTAGGTTTTCTCAAGCTTTTCGGCTAAAAAATTAAAAAAACGTTTTGACTGATTGACATCAAAAAAAATTTTGGTAAATAAAGAAATGGAAGGTCGCAGTTTTCCTTCCTGAAAAAGATCAGTTTTTCACCCCCAATGGAGGATTGATTGAATTCGAAAAATGAAATCTGAAAAGTACGATTAACGGCTCGTCTAGCCGGCAAAAAAGCAAAGGGCAGTTTCAAGATGGAACTGCCCTTCCATCGAGAATTTAGTAGTCACTTTTAATTTCTTCTTTTGACAGAGGTGAGAAATTATGCGCGATTTGACCTGGTTTGAATTCTATCTTGCTGCGGGTAACCCATCTACGCCTGTATATCAGCTGGAGCATCTGGTATCACACAGCGACCCTAAGATTCGCCGTCGTGTGGCGGAGAACCCGGGTACGCCAGAATTCCTTCTTAGAAGCCTCGCGGTTGATAAGGATCCCGAAGTAAGATTGGCTGTTTCTTCAAGTTCAGCGTGCCCAGAAAGCCTTCTAAGGCAGTTGATTCGTGATCCAGATCCGACTGTTCGGTTTGGTCTGGCAGAAGATGCGAATTTGCCCGTTGAGTTGCTCGAGATTCTTTTGCAAGACGATAATGGCTATGTTAGTTACAGAGCCCAAAAGACTCTTGCAAGCCTGCGGTCATCTCGGTTTGACAACGAGCCGATCGATATTTTTCGCGGTGATTCGAAGAGGCTGTACGCATAACCTGCGTACAGCCAGTTTTTGCATTTAGTATCAAGCAAAGCTCAGCTAATTATTCAGTCTTTATAGTTAAGGATTTTCCTCGACGTCCGTTGTCTGGACCTTTCGGTATGGTTACCGTGAGGATTCCGCTCTTTAGCCGTGCTTCAGCTTTTTCGCTGTCGACACGGCATGGAAAAGAAACGGCTCTTTGAAATGAGTTGTATTTTCTCTCCAATTTTTTCTCTTCTTTTTTATCACCTTTGACCGACTTAGCATCGATTTCTTCTTTTCGTTCACCTTTGATGAACAGCTCGTCATCGGTGACTGTTACATTTAGATTGTTAGCATCGATGCCTGGGACTTCAACTGATATCTTGACGGTATCGCCGCTAGCGTCAGCTTCTATTCGTGGCGCATATATTTCTTCCATCTGAATGAAGGGAAATTTGAAATCGAAGTCTGATGACATCAGGTCGAAAACAGATCTAGCATGAGCAGGGGAAGAAACTCCTATACCAAGCATAATCGCAAGAGCGACCGAAGTCTTACTGATACTATTCATAGTGTTACCTCCTTTTCGAAAAGCGGATGGCTGTGTTATCAATAAAAAATTTAGATCGTCTGGTGCGGCAGAATTAAATTGCTAACCATTCCTTTATTTTTGTTTGTAGCTATAAAAAATTTGTTAACGATAACGGGTGTGGGCAAGGGTTTTGGATAAATTGAAATAGGTCCCGCTCAATTCGGGAGTATGGCGGACAAACAAAAAAAGGGAGGCAATAATTATGTTGTTTCAAGAGCTTGTTTCACCATCATTTTTCGATTCGCGTCAAATGAACATTCTTCATAACAGGCTAAATAACTTACTTACAAGTGTTGCTGCACAAGATTCAGAGTTCCCTCTTCTCAATACATATATTGGAGAAGATAAAGCTCTTGTGGTGGCAGAAATTCCTGGCGTTGATATTGAGGATATAGATCTTCAAGTAGTCAATAAAACTCTTACCTTGAAGACACAACGCAGTCAAGAAGAGCTTTCTGAAGATAGCCACTGGTACAGACGCGAGCGCGCGCAGGGACAATTTACTCGTGTGATCGAGTTGCCATTTGTAATTGATGCCGATGAAGTAAAAGCTACTTGCAACCAGGGCATTTTAAAAATCGAACTTCCCCGTGCTCAAGCGGATCTTCCCAAGAAGATTTCGATTCAGACAGCTTAATTTCCAGGAGGTTTTTAAATATGAATACTGCCATCTTAGAGCGCAAAAAAGACGAGCTTAAAACCTGCGAGCCCCAAGTCAACGCACGAACCTTTGTACCTCAAGCCGATGTATATGAATCGCAAGACAAAATTTTTGTAATTGCCGATATGCCTGGTGTGAGTGAAGATACAATCGACATAGTTCTTGAGAAAAATGTTCTTACGATCGAAGGCAAGGTCGCTATGCCAGAAATCGAGGGTATGAAGCTGGTTCACTGCGAAGTGCCTCCAGGCAATTATCGTCGTGTTTTTATGCTCTCTGAAGAAGTTGATCAGGAAGCTATTGAAGCTACCATGAAAAATGGTGTTTTGAAGTTGGTTTTGCCTAAGCCTGCAAAAGCTAAGGCGCGCAAAATCAATGTCGTAGCCGAATAAACAAAAGCACAAAATGTGCCCCCCGCAAAGAGTTCCGAGTAATCGGAACTCTTTGCTGTAACTTGCATGCTTGGCTTGAATTGTGTTTCAATTGTTTTTATGGAAAATAACAAACTAATGAAAGCTCTGAGAATCTCAAATGGTAAGGTTGCTTTAGAAGAGCTTCCCGCCCCTAGTGCAAACGATTGCGAAGTGGTAATTAAGATCGACAAAGCTGGTGTCTGCAACACTGATCTTGAAATTATCAAAGGCTATCACAATTTTTCTGGCACCATGGGGCATGAGTTTGTTGGTACTGTATATGATGCGCACGACAGGTCTTTCATCGGTAAGCGGGTTGTTGCAGACATAAATCAGGCTTGCATGAAATGTCATGTTTGTGAAAGCGGTGGCATGCATCACTGCCCTGACAGAACTGTAGTTGGTATCGTAAATAAAGATGGTGCGTTTGCCGAATATTTAAGTACAACAGTTACAAGTCTGGTTGAAGTTCCTCGCGATCTGGCGCTTGAAAAGATCGTTTTTGCTGAGCCAGTCGCAGCCGCTCTTGAAATTCAAGAACAGCTCGAGCTCGATAATCAAAATGCAATTTGTGTCATTGGTGATGGTAAATTAGGCTTGCTAATCGCAATGACGTTAGACAAGAATGGCT
This sequence comes from uncultured Candidatus Obscuribacterales bacterium, assembly GCA_964572515.1. Lineage (GTDB taxonomy): Bacteria > Cyanobacteriota > Vampirovibrionia > Obscuribacterales > Obscuribacteraceae > Aved-18. The sequence continues at coordinate 1,252,991 of CAZNEW010000001.1, forward strand.
ATGATGTTCATCTTGTTGGAAGGCATCCTGAGCGCCTGGAGCGACTTGGTGATTTTCGCGGTAAGTACACAAAATCAGCATCTGAGAAATCATATGCCGTTGTAATTGAAGCAACTGGAAATCCGCAAGGTTTTCAGTCGGCAATGTCTCTTGTACGTCCAAAAGGGCATCTTGTACTTAAATCAACTTACGCTGCACCATTTCAGTTCAATCCTTCAATGCTTGTGGTTAATGAAATCAATGTAATTGGCTCGCGTTGCGGACCCATGGAGAAGGCAGTTCAAATGATTGCTTGTGGTAAGCTAGATCCAAGCTCGCTTATAGATGCCCAGATGTCGCTCGATCAAGGTGTTGAGGCGCTTAGACGGGCTCAGGAGCCAGGCACACTTAAAGTACTTATAGATTTTGCCTAGCTACTCCATCAGTTTAGCTAATAAAGCCTTGTCGCTATCAGAAATTTGAATCTCTGCAGCTCTCAATCCGCCATCAGTCATCTTAACTTTGAATTTCATCGCAATTCTGGTCGATTTGAAATGATTCTCGTCGATCTGTTTTCTCAATCGTGCAAGCACAGTCACTTCTATACCTGTTTTGGATGTTCCACCTGTGGGTTCGACTGAATAAGGATTGAAAGAAATCAACTCTTCTTCGCTGGTTTTCCAGAAAAGTGACTCCATAATTTGATAGGGCTGGTATTCTAACCACTTTGCCGCCTCGATGTGATTGCGGCTTTCGGTTCTTGGATTGAAATCAAATGCGCCCTGCATGAGCCACTTAACGAACTCAGTTGCAAGCTTTGGAGTGAGGAATTGTTCGTTAGATACGGCGATGCTTTTATCCTCTGCCGGAACAGTTTCCAAAGCACGAATTATCTGCGCATCAGCATACCTGTCCAGTTCTGCCTTCATGCAGCAATTCTTATAGTAATGCTGAAAAATTTTGGTGAAGTTATATCCATTGAGCATGAAGCCCGCCAAAATAAGAGCTAACGGAACGCTAAGGACGTTTTGATAGCGGAACTGAATCATCGTCGAATCTCCGGCGGTAGCTTCTATCTAATTTCAGCATACACCGAATTACATAATTTCACAGAGTCGGTCCAGGAAGGGTGCCTGGTCGGGATGTATTACTTTTCGTGCCTGGTGCAATGAAAGGAACTCGGCTTTGTCGATTTCCCAAGATAAATTCTTAACCTCGCATCCCTTGGGTGCCACTGCAGCAAAACAATGGACGCGTTTGCGACTTTTAGAGTATTCAATATGTCCAAGCGAGACCAACTCTTCTTGCACGTCTATCCCTGTTTCTTCCAGCGTCTCTCTTCGAGCGGCGGTTTGCATATCTTCGCCTGCTTCAGGCAGTCCTTTGGGAATGCCCCAGGGCGCGCGTTTGTTGTAATTGCCAGAAGGATGAACGAGCAAGACCTGCAGTGCATCGTCTGAAATTTGATATAGCAAAATGCCCGCGGACTCTTTCATGAGCTTATTATGCCCATGCCCGGTGAGCCTGCACAGATAATTGAAAGGAGATTCCCTGTTATGTCGTGGGCTGGTGTGAAGCCCGGAGAATCTCCTCTGCCTATATTCCTATGCGAACCTTGCGAAAAGCTTTCGCTCAATCATCTGTCACATCCGAGTCGTCAGCATCTTCCTTTTGGGGTGGTTTCAATTTGCCATAAACGAATTTGCATTTGTCGTTTGAATCGCGCATCGGTGTGCCGCTGATTACTGAAGTCCAGATTAAAAATTCGTTTTTGCCGTCTGTCAAAATAACGGTCGAATTAGCAGGAGCCGTCCATGTATTTGGTGGTCGACTCTTCCATTGTTCTATTGGTGCGTTGCGAATTGATCGGTCGACACACATTCGAATGTTGTCGATTGAATGCACACTTCCGGTGTAGGTCACTTGAGTGGTGGCGCTTACTGGTGCTCCGTTCACTTTTTCGCATACAAATTTCAGTGCTTCGTCTACTTCTTGATCTAAATTAGGAAAAGAACCATGCTGTTTGTGCCACTCGCGCATTGCATCCCCGGCTCGAAGTGCGACCGAATGTAACCCTTCGCTATCGAAACCTGGTCCAAATTGGGCATAAGCAGATAATCTTGCAATTGCAAAGCAAGATAGAAAAATTGAAGCAATCAACAATAGTTTTCGCATCTAACAATTATATCTTCAGTTTGGTCAGTGCACGATCAAATGCCGAGGCAAATTCTCGTCTTTCCTTGTCACCAAAAGGTTTTGGTCCACTCGTGGTTTCTCCGCTGTCTCGCAAATCTTGCATCAAATTGCGTACAGAGATTCGCTCGCCTATGTTATCGGGCGTGAATACAAGACCTCGCGGGCTTAAGACAACTATATTTTTAGGCACCAAAATATGCGCCAGGGGAATGTCTTGAGTCACGACCAGGTCGCCAATATTAGCGTTTTCGCCAATGTAATGGTCGGCTGCGTCGGGCGTAGTATCGACTTGAACAAATGTAATATAGGGCGACATCATAAGTGGCAATACTTTGTTTGCCACAAAAATAGCTTCAATTGACCTGCGGTGAGCGGCGCGAGAGATTATGTCTTTGACCGCGATGGGGCAGGCGTCTGCGTCTACCCAGATTTTCATGGGGCTGTAATCCTCATTTTGTCAACAATAGCGATTTCACCTATAATCTTCAAGGTGGTTGGGGGCTAAAGATGAAGCTTGACGCGCTGACACTGTTTGGATTGTTTTCGGTCTCGCTGGGGCTTGTTTTTTACGCCCTGGAACCGAAGTCTAACTGGTACGTACTGGGCTTTGCTGTTGCATGTGCAATGGGTTCGGTATACGGCTTTCTGGAAGGTGCGTGGCCTTTTGGAGTGGTCGAAATTGCCTGGACTATTATTGCGTTGCGACGATTTTGGTTAGCTCGACAGGGAATTGAAACTATTTCGCACTAGCAAGTGACTAGCTATCTTTCTCTGTTGTTACGGACATCGACACGCCCAACGTTACTTTGTCTCCAGATGGTTCTTGCATTTCCTCTCAAGTCGTTATCTTCTATGGTGATATTATCTGCGCCACCATTAGAATTGTTGCCACCGCCAAGACTTATTCCCGCTAGATTATTAGATTCTAGCGTGTTGCGTCTGACAGTTATACGCTCTGTGCGCCAACCTTTACGTTCTGATGCTAGTTCGATTCCGTAATTTGCATTCCTGACTATATTGTCTTCAATAACTACGTCAGAACCTCCGTCAACATAGATACCAGCCGCGCATGCACTTCTATAGGTTGGATTGCGTCTTGAGTCTACGTTGCTTATTTCGTTTCGTGCAATGACTCCATTGCGTGCTTTGTCAGTGCCCGCCCGACCGACGCCTTCGCCACCTATGATGTCGATTGCTATGTTATCTGAGTTGTAAATCTTGTTGTCTGTAATTTTGAAACCATCAACGTTTCCGTTAATTACTACAGCTTCACTTTGTCCCAATTTTAGATCGTGAACGCGGTTGCCCGCGATTACGACATTTTGAATCGGTGAGCTCTTGGTTCCGAAAACACCTATGGCATGAGCGTTACTGCTGCTTTCTACGTGATGAACATCATTGTTGACTATCGACACGTTTTTGCTTGCGCCATCTACTCTAATCGCCATGGGCGTCGAGCCACCGCGAATATTTCGTATCTCAAGTCCTTCTACGCGGACATTATTTCGGTCGCTAATTTGAATTGCAGCACCAGAAATGGACGTTCCGCTGTAATCGAGAATCGCTCCTTTCTCGCCTTGCAGAGTGATATTGTCCTTGGTTATGCGAATTCTTTCTTTAAAGATTCCGGGTTTGATTCGCACAATAGATCCTGCAGGTGCTCTGTCGAGAGCGGCTTGAATACTTTCTCCCTGCCTTACCTCTATTATAGTTTTACCCGCATCACTCTCGCGTCTTTGCTCCGGTTGACGGTCCCAAGCCGGTGGCGGCTGTTCGCGATATGGCTCTCGCTCTCGCTCTCGATCTCGATCTCGATCCCGATCTCGATCTCGATCTCGATCCCATTCGCGTTCTCTAGGTCGTCTTGGGTCTTGTGCCGGAATGTATGGCGGTCTATACTCGCGCTCTAAAGGTGGATAATATGGCTGCCGCTGCTCATATCTTTGATATGGCATCTGATGTGGATAGTGTGGAAAGTTTGGATACGGCGGTCTGAACTGATTTTCCGGTCGCGCGTTTCTAAATATGTCATCCCAAACGCGATTCCAATACTGAGTCTGTTGAAACTGACGGCTATTAAAATCTCTATGAAATTGTCCTTGAATAGAGAAATTGTTTGTCGAAAATTCAAATCCAATGTTTGGTAAATAGCGCTCGGCTGGCGATGTGGTTTGCTGCGAATAGAACGGAGATCTGCAGCAAGCATTATACTGACCGGGCTGAAAATTGTGAGCTAGCGTAATTTCTGCAGGCGGCTGCGCTGACTCATATGGTTGATTTAATGGCTGATCCATTTCCAGTACTTCCTGATCTTCGAGACTACAAGGCGAATGTCGCTTTTGTGTTTTAAAAACCGGGGAAGAGTTTGGGTTTTTGAGGTAGCCTTAGAGGTTTCGGCTTCGCTTAACGAACCAATAGTATTATATTTGCTGGGTTTCTGGGAATGTGGTTTTCACCACTTAAGACGTTGAAATTCATCGCATCGCGCGATAAAGCAAGTAGGACAGAAGACCTGCTCGTAAAGACCAGCAAGCCGTTCTAAGCCAGTTGCTCGTCACAAGCATTCTGTGCACGCTTTCGTCGAACCCCTGGGTGCATAATTTTTCATGGCAAGGAATGGAACCGAATGCGGTGCATCCCCAGATTGCTAAAACTAAAATGAAAGCTATCCAGCAAAAAAAGCTTTCATCTTTCTTTGCCATAAAAACGAGCATAAGAGCCGTAAAGATTTCGAGCACCATTGGACCGGCTACCACAAGCGACGTCAAATGTCTGTGTGCTTGTACATAGGGCATGAAGCACTCTTTGCCAGTACTTGCAAAAAGTGGATAGTGCACGACTTGCACAAACCAGATTATGCCGGTCATCAACCAGGCGCAGGCTGCATTCACAATCAATATTAGGTTAAACATTTTCCCAGTTTGAATGAACTATCTGAACTGGCAGTGAACCAAACGGTGTAAAATTAAGGTTCACAGTCAAGGAGTTGAGCATGTCCGAACCTTACAGCCCTAATCCTGATAAGAGACCTCCCAGAAACCTGAATATCTGGACTCGTTTGGCAATGGCATTCGTTGGTATGGTGTTTGTCATGATTGGCATTGGTCAAATGAGCAAAGGTTATGCAGAGATGAAGGCTGCTGACAATTCCTCCGCAAGTGAACTAACGGACACCGTCAAAAAGTCGCTTGAAGAAACCAAATCCTTCAAGGATACAAAAGGTAATTTGAGTTTTGACTATCCAGGCAACTGGACTGTTGCTCCCGAAGCCACAGATGAAGCGCCTTTTCGTGCAAATGCCCTGGACAATCTTATTGATTTTCGTATTAGTAAAGAATCGATACCTTCAACCATGACTGCTCAAGCTTATCTTGAAGCCATGGATAAAGTGATAGGTCAGGAAAAACGTTTACACGATATCAACAAGATTTCGGAAGAAAAAGTCACCATAAATGGTGTCGAGGGTATCAAGCGTATTCAAACGCTAAAACACGGTGAAACTCCTGTTTCTATAAAGCAAGTCTTTATCGTAATGGTCAACAAAGACTATGCTTATTGTTCGGTCGGAACTACTACTGAAAAACTTTTTCCTGATGTAGAGCCGGTTTTCACCAAAGTTTATAACAGCTACAAATTCGAGTAAATAAATGCAAAATCCAAACGAAAAAGAAAAAGACCGAAAGAACATTTTTAGTGGCAGGCTGAGAATCGGTCTAGTTATTATTGGTGCTATCTTTGTTTTTCAGGGCTTGAGCCAGATGAATAGAGGCTTCAAAGAAATGAAACAGTCATCTAGTACAACTGAAGTCGCTCCTCAACCGGGTTCTGATCATTCTCAAGTTGGTCCCAAGTTCAAAGACGTAAATAGTCCATTAGCATTGAATTATCCATCTGACTGGGCTATTGGAGCCAATCCCACTGCTACCAATCCTTTCCAAGCGAGCGCAGAAGGCGGTGTGGTCGATTTTAGAATCAGTAAAGAGCCTTTGAGTCAGGACATCACTGCCAAAGAATATCTTGATGCAATGGACCGAATTTTTAAAACAGACCCTAAAATCAAATCCGTGACTCCTTTTGCTGAATCCCAAATCACGGTCAATGGAAATGAAGGCATCACGCGCGAGCATACAATGATTCTTGCTAAGGGCACAGACATTATTTTGAAGCAGAAGCTTTTGATTCTAGTGAAAGATCGCAACGCATATTGCGCTGTTGCCACTACGCCGGTTGATTTATTCGAGAAAACCAAACCAACCTTTGAAAAGGTAAATCAAACAATCAGATTCGAATGATTACTCTTGAGTGAGTGGATCTGCAGAGCTTGTTTCGGTTGAAGAAGCATCGGCGGTGGTGGTTGTCGACGCTCTTGACGAGGATGGTTCTGACACTGGTGTCAAAGAACCAGCTCCACTTAAGTCGATCGAGGCTTTCTTACGCGTTGAGGTCGATTTGCTTGGCTCGTTCGAATCAGTCGAGTCTGTGGAATCAGTGGATTCGGTTGAGCTTGTTGAAGCATCTGATTTGGTTTGTGTTTCAGCAGAACTTAAATCTTTCTGGTCAGTCACGATAAATTGACCATCAATTGTTTTGGATATTTCAAGCTTCAAAGCAAGTGGCGAAGGATCTTTTCCAGGTGAAGTAACTGAACCTTTTACTTCGATATCGTAGGAGCTTGCGCTTGTAGCTTCTTTACTTATTTTGTCGATTATTATTTGTTGACCTTCAGGAAGATTTGCCAAAACGCGCTTTGACAGAGGGAATTTAGTTTCTTGCCAGTGACGCTCCATTAACTCTGGCTCCATTACAGCCATGGCTTTGATTTGCGAAACTCTATAAGAGGATGGGTTGAAGTCGAGCAAATTGGTTACGAAATTGCGAGCAAATGTCTCGACTGGATCTGGTGCATTCAAGGCTGCTGATTGAGCAATTTCTTTATCGCGTTTAGCTTTGTTTGAAGATGGAGCAAGCAAAGCTACTGCACCAATTGCGATACCAACTACGGCAAGAAGAGCAACGCCACCAATTGCTAGTTGGCGTTTTTTGACATTAGAGAAATAGTCGAGAATTGCTTCTGCATGCAGTGCGGTGCGAACTTTTTGATTGCCGCCGCGACGGACTCTGTAAGGAGTGCGCATTTCATCGATGGTAGGTGTTGTGGCTGAGCTTGCATAAGTTTCAAGCTCTGGCTGAGTAGAATAGGGTGAGGGAATTCCTGCGTAGGGTGCTGCATCTGGACGGTCTGCATATCCGTAGGTTGGAGCTTGAGCGATTCTATCGCTGGTTTCTCTTAGATGACTGGGAACGTCATCTTGAGTATTTTGCCCTTGATATAGGATATTTGAAAGTTTTTTGCTTTCATCCATTGTCATTAATATATTGCTTGTGGGCGGTGTGCCGATTTGACGTTTGACTGAAAGTGACAGTCGTTCTTTTTCTGGCACGTCTTTTACAACAATTAAAAAACCAGATTGAGTTTCGACAACTCGTGTGCTTGTGAGGGGCGAGCGTGCCACCACGTCTTGTGATGCGAAGATATCGCCTGTGGGGTCACCGTTGAATGGTGTTAAGGATGATGCGCTTTCATCGGAATAACTCACGATCTTTTCTCCAAGCTTTGTGTAGATATCACGTCAGGGTCGTAAGTATATACTACCTCTTGATAAATTACAGGAAAGGGATTTAAAGCAGAAACCAGCCGTTGCATTAACGACTGGTCTTGCTTTAGCTAATCTCCTTAGGGGGAGTTAATTAGGAGAAGCTGAGGTATTCGCGCAGTCTGCTCGATCTACCTGGTTGTCTCAGTTTGCGGAGAGCCTTGAATTCAATCTGGCGCACGCGCTCACGGGTTACGTTGAAGAGTTGTCCAACTTCTTCCAGAGTGCGTTGTCTACCATCGTCCAGACCAAATCTTAAACGCAGTACATCACGCTCGCGAGGTGTCAGTTCGTTGAGCATGCGTGCCAGGTCTTGGCGCAGAAGCTCATGTGTAACTGTTGTTTCGGGGCGGTCAGTTTCAGCATCTTCGATGAAATCGCCCAGGCGTGAATCTTCTTCTTTACCGATAGGTGTTTCAAGCGAGATTGGTTCTTTGGCTGCTTTGATGATTTCATGCAGTTTCACGATTGATACATCCATGGCTGAAGCCAGTTCTTGTTCGGTCGGCTTGCGATTGAGTTCTTGGGCCAGTTGACGAGTTACTTTTTTCAGTTTGTTGATTGTCTCAACCATGTGAACGGGAACGCGAATTGTTCTCGATTTGTCAGCCAGAGCGCGTGTAATGGCTTGTCTAATCCACCATGTTGCGTAGGTAGAGAATTTGTAACCACGCTCATGGTCGAATTTTTCTGATGCTCTAATGAGACCCAGGTTGCCTTCTTGAATAAGATCCAGGAAAGAAAGTCCGCGTCCAATGTATTTTTTAGCGATTGAAACTACCAGTCGCAGGTTGGCTTGAACTAATTTGCGTTTGGCAATCATGTCGCCTTGCAGGATGCGACGAGCTAGTTCGATTTCTTCGTCTGGCTTCAATAATTGAATACGTCCGATTTCTCTCAGATATAAACGAACTGAGTCTTCAGTGGCGATTTCCCTTGTAGAGGGCAATTCAACCGGCTCGTCATCGTCGTCTATTGAAGAATCATCTTCGTCAATAATTGTGAACTGGTCATCGTCCATCAAATCGAGTTCTTCCATCTCGGTTCTTTTGGCGATATTGTCGTCTTCTACCAGCATTCCATTTACAACGCGCTCACGGCTGGGTGATTTCGATTTGGTCATTTAGCAACGCCTCTCCATTTGGGTATTTTCGCAAAAATGTCACGCGAAATAAGCCAGGGCTCAAAAGCGCTTGGGCTTAATGTTTCTGCGTACATATATTTGGTTTTGAAAAGATGGGTCGAAAGCGGCCTTTGTTTTTTATATTTCGTCCCTTTGTTGCGGGACCAGTTTAAAGCGCCGTGCTAACGGAAAATCCATGTAAAACCATCATAGGTGCGTTTCTCGTAATCAAGAGGGATCTAAATACTTCCATAATATTTGCATTAACCGGCTATTAGATTTGTTTGTTTCAGCCGCTTGTATGGACGATCTTCAAGATCACGAAGAAACGTATTACTCAAACAAATTCGGTAGAACTTGCTGGGCAAATACACCTCTAAAATCCAGTATAAGTGCGAATTTGAATTTGTCACTACAACTTTTTTGTTGATTAACGCAATTATATCTACGATTTATTTTTTGCGCGGTCTTGTTCGCGCAAAACCCTGATTTCATCACGGATTTCAGCGGCCTTCTCAAAATCCAAATTCTTAGCGTAAGTCTTCATTTTCTCTTCTAATTTCGCAACGATCTTCTTGATATCTAATTTCGATTTAGAATTGAGGTTGCCAAGAGGAAGGCTTGATTCTTTTACTTGGAAAATTTCTTCTGCCAGGTTATCGTCCTCTTCGCCTCGAAGCGAGTACAGAAGCGTGTTTGTAGCCTCTTTGACGATTGTGGTTGGAACGATATTGTGATCCTTATTATATGCAAGTTGAATTTCGCGTCGGCGTTCAGTCTCTTCAATTGCGCCTTTCATCGAGTCAGTCATTTTGTCGGCATACATAATTACGCGCCCTGCCGAATTTCTTGCTGCCCGACCAATAGTTTGAATAAGTGAGCGCTGAGCGCGCAAGAAGCCCTCCTTATCAGCTTCCATGATAGCGACTAGACTAACTTCGGGTAAATCGAGACCTTCTCGTAACAAATTGACACCAACAAGTACATCGAATTTGCCCTGCCGTAATTCTTGTAATAGCTCAACCCGCTCCAGTGCTTTGATTTCGCTATGCAACCAGCGAACTTTGATTCCGATTTCTTGTAAATATTCAGTCAGATCCTCTGCCATTCGTTTTGTCAGCGTGGTGATCAAAACGCGTTCATGAGCCTGGGCTCTTAGTTTGATCTCTTTTATCAAATCATCGATTTGACCTTCGATTGGTCTGACGTCTATTAAAGGATCGATGAGTCCGGTAGGACGAATAATTTGTTCGACTACCTTTTCGCTCTGTTCAAGCTCATAGTCACCAGGCGTAGCTGAGACATAAATTGTTTTACCTATGCGTTGATTGAATTCTTCAAAGGTTAGAGGTCTATTGTCGCGAGCACACGGCAGTCTGAAACCATAGTCTATAAGCGTGTCTTTGCGTGATCTGTCTCCGGCAAACATTCCTCTAATTTGCGGAAGTGATACGTGCGATTCATCGATGAAGGTAAGGAAACCATTCTGTCCGTACTTGCGCACGAAATAATCGAGTAGTGTTTGCGGAGGAGTCCCTGGTAAGCGGTTTTCCATGATACGCGAATAATTTTCGATCCCATTGCAGTGTCCCACTTCTTTGAGCATTTCGATATCGAATCTGGTGCGCTGTTTCAGTCGCTGTGATTCGAGTAATTTTCCTTGATCCATCAGTTCGGCAATGCGATCTTCTAATTCGGCTTCAATTGTGGCAACTGCACGATCGATTTCTTCTTCATCTGCCACATAGTGCTTTGCAGGATAAACTTTTATTGACTGAGGCAGCTCGATTACTTCGCCTGTGGTTGGGTCAGTGACTGCAATACGCTCGACATTGTCATCAAAAAATTCAAAGCGTACAACTCGTTTTTCATAAGGCGGAAAAACTTCTAGCACATCTCCACGTGAGCGAAATCTGGCTCGCTCCATGGCCAGGTCGTTTCGTTCGTAATAAATCTGGACAAGCTGGCGCATAAACTGTCTTTGATCTATTCGGTCGCCTACTGCAATTTCGATAGCGCGCGACAAATAGCGCTCAGGTACACCAAGACCATAAATGCAACTTACAGATGCCACCACAACTACGTCTTGCCTTTCCCAGAGTGAGCGTGTGGTAGAGTGGCGCAGTCTGTCTATCTCATCATTGATGCGCGCTTCTTTTTCGATAAACGTATCGGACGATGGAATATACGATTCAGGCTGGTAGTAATCGTAATAACTGATGAAATATTCGACTGCGTTTTCAGGAAAAAATGCTTGCATCTCGCTGCATAGCTGAGCGGCAAGTGTTTTGTTGTGCGCAAGAACAAGAGCTGGCATCTGTGTTTCTTGAATCACATGCGCCATAGTCATAGTTTTGCCTGAGCCAGTGACACCAAGCAAAGTCTGAAACTGTAGATTATCCATTACCCCACGAGAAAGATCGGCTATTGCCTTTGGCTGATCGCCTTGGGGCGTAAATGGGGCGTGAACTTTAAACTGAGGCATTTAACCTGAAGACGGCTTATCTTCGCTTGTAGAGATTGAAGCGCCTACGACAGAGGTTTTTTGGTTGGCTTCAGCCTTAGCCTTCGCTTTCTCTTCGATTTCGCGGTCTGCTTCTTTAACTTGAGTTGTAATTTCTGATTGTGCGTCTGTTAGCGATTTCTTGAAATTGCCAATGCCTTGTCCAAGCGCTTTTCCTAGCTCAGGCAACTTCTTGGGACCAAATAATAAAAGTCCGACTCCAAAAACTATGGCGATTTCGACTGGGCTTGAAAGCATGACTCGTTTCTCCTTCGCTCTTTTATATTAACACATTACTTCTCGTCAAACTCTGCTGGCCAGTCCCACTCTTCATCGCGCAAGTTACTATCGTGTGGCATCTCTTTTGCGACTTTCGGTTTAGACGATGATTTGTCTTTGCTCGTTGTCTGAGCCGATTGCACTTGCACGCCCTGTTCTGGGGGCTTAGCGGCAGTGCTATCTTGTTTGCTAGTAGGATTTTTACTCATTGTTGTGCGTATGCGTGCTTCATTGAGATATGCCTTAATCACCTTGCCTAGCGGCACTTTTAGATTATTTGCTGCGGCGCGGTCTGCCAATTCGGCAATCAACGCTTCAGTAAAAACGTGGTCAGAGACAAGACCTTCGGGCTCTAAATAAGTTTCGATTTTGTCCGATTCAATGGCTGCATTTGGCTTGTTGTTTATAAAATTTCCTTCGTTCATATCTGCAACAAACCCAGCATAGGTTGGGTCCGGGTTGAGTCTTAGCCATTTTGGCTTGGCACTCAAGAACAGGTTATACAAATACGTGATATTTGGATGGTCAGCCTGCTGTTCATTCAGGTCGACTTTACTTGCATAGATACCGATCAGAGTGTTTGGAAAATTCTTCACGACTGAATCTATATAAAGCGATCCATCGCGTTCGGTGAAGTATTCCTCAACTTCGTGCAAGCGCGCAATCGTTTTTGGCCAGCGGTCTTCGGGAGCTTTTTTCAACTCTTCTGGTTTTTTTTGTGGCTCGGCAGGGCTCTTCTTGACCAGACCTAGAAACTTGCCTTTAGGCGGTGTAGTTTCCTTTGGTGGTTCTTTAGCCTTGGGCTCGGGCAATGGAGCAAACAGTTTCAAACGCACAATAGCGCTTACTACTTCTGGTGCGTAGTATTGTTTCTGTACATTTGGCAAGGTGGCATAAGGTACTGGAAATTCGATTTCTTCTTCCCACGTACCATTTTGGTTGTCGTCGAAAAAGAGTACGCCCCTTGGAGTGGTCATTTTTTGCTTTTCGCGCACCAGGCTGTTTCGATAGACTCCATCCTGATAACGCAATTTGGAAAAATCGAGCCAGATGCGACCAGTAGCCGCGCTTCCGTGTTTGTAATAAGGGTTTGCTACAAGTTCTTTTTTTGTTCCCATGATTGAAGGATGGAACAAAGCACCAACTTGTGGTTCGCTAAATGCAAGCCATTTCAAACTCGGTTGGATTGGTTGAAGATCTTTGGCGAATTTAGACAAAGTGACAAGTGTGATATTTCCGCCTTCATACCAGGAAAGAATGCCAACATTTTTAGTATCGACTTTCTTAGCAGTGAGGTCTGTAATCATTTTGCCGTTTATATCAGGCTTTTGCGAACTAGCGTAGAGAAGAACTTCTTTTAGAACCTTTTGTGAGTCCAGTCCGCGCTCATCCCAGGAGCCGTCGGTGTGAAAATCTTTCAAGCCGCCGCCAGGAAAGGCAAAACGTACTTCGCAAAAGCCGACCTGTACGGTATGAGATGAAATAGATAGTCCAGATGCTCTTTTATTTCCTGGGACAACGACGGCAATTGGGGCGCCTCGCTCATAGCGAGTCATGGTTGGATACATGACATTGACTGCTATTTTGCCTTTTTCGCCCTGAATATATGTGCTGACTGAATCTTCATCGGTCATAGGCAGAACTTTGACACTTTCAGGCGGCAAATCGCCACCCAAAGCGCTAAAGGCTGCCTGATTGGCGCCTGTTGCGAAAAATAAAAGAAGTGCGGTCAACGATGAGTTGATGCAATTATTGATGCTGAGCCATTTGTGCCACTTTTTCATAGTGGTTATGTTATCAGTATTAGGTAAATAGCTGATCTTACTTAGAAAAATAGAACTGAATTTACGATTAATCTATTGACAACTAAGGACTATTAGACCGACAGTTAGAGATGTATGGTCGTGGGAAAAAAGTATTTACATAAACCTTTTTTGCTTTGCTTTGGCGGAGTCCTTTTATGATCGCATCGAAAGTGCTTAGGAACTATTACATAGCAACTTTTCTCATGGGAGTTTTGATGCTTGCTCCTATGGCTTATGGTCTTAAAACAAATGAAGTTGGAATGAAAGGCGCTTATGCGGTGATTCTTTGTTTCAACGTACTTTGTTTCCTACTTCACCCGCTCATAATGGACTGGATGGAGCGCGTATATTACAAGGCGCGCTTTCTAGCTCTTGAAGAAGTGGCAGAAAAAAGTCCGCAACTGGCGAAAGCGGTAAGCGAACAATGTGAGCAGTTATCTTTAAACAGTGTCAAATTCGCTGTTGTTGAATTGGCGCACGGCGAAAGTTCAACTGAATTTGACAGTCATGAAAAACAATTGTCTTCTTATGGCCTATGGCGCTCGAATCCTAGAGTAGTATTGAGCCAAAGGCTTCTCGACCCAAGTAATGCTAACGCCGCTCCAAGCGTTTTAGCCGAACTAAATAGATTTTCTAAAAACAACACAATTCCAGTTTTTATAGCCTTTGCTATGGTGCAAAGTCTCTTGCTGTATCTGGTCAAAACATTTGTTTTTTAATCTAAAAAGCTTTCTTCGAACATAACAGATTCGAATACTTCAAAGCGTGCACCTTTGCGCCAGGCGTCTTGTTTGAGACCCGCTTTAAGAGCTAACTGATTAAGGGTTTCTTCCAGGGTCCAACCATATTCGGTGGCAACATGAGGAAGAAAAACAGATTGTCTCCCTTTTGCATGCATCAATATTCCATGTTTTCCGATTACGATGTCTTTGTAATCGTTTACTGGTTCAGGCTTTGTCAGGACTGAGATTTCTATTTTGATATTTTTGAGTTCATCTTTGTGCACTGGCAGAAATCGATAATCTTTTGAACAAGCACCAATAGCGTTGTCAATCACTGCCTGATAAAGCGGCATCATAGGCATGATATAGCCGATACATCCTCGAAGATTCTCTTCGTGCGATGCAACATTTCTCAAAAAGAAAGTGACGAAAACGCCCATTGGCTGCTTGACGAAGTCGCTTAAAACTAAGTCGGGTGGCAATTGATCAAGTTGAGGTTTTTTATTTGTTTGGCAAAAAAATTCGGCTGTGAAACGAGCTAATTTTAAAAGGATTTGTTTGTCTTGCTCTGTAATAACTGTTTTGCTGAAATGGTTTTTTTTATGTTGAAATGAAATTGCAAGATAAGAGACTGAGTTCATGTCGTCGTCGCTGCCTTGGTCGCGCGATGTCTCATAATGCAATAGTTCGCCCACCGAATTTTTGGGCAGTGTGGCAAGCAATAAACAAATTGGATTGAAACCACATATAGTGCAATCAGTCTGCATCTGAAACTGCAAAAACTCTTGTAATTCCATTTTTTGTATTAAGGAAAACGCCATTAAATCAAGCTTTTTTATGTTTGCCGAAATGTCGTCGTAAAAAGGAACGTAGTCGTAACGTGGTCCAAAATGGGTGAAGTCAGAACTGACAACAAAAAAATCGCCAGGCTGCAAAATTCGAGAAATTTCCTCAGCGCAGTCGCGAATGTGCTTTTCGTTTTTGAATGAACCCACCACTAGCGGTATCATATTTATTTCGCCCAGAATGTGGCGAATATAGGCAGTTTGTAGTTCAAGCGAATGTTCGCGCTCATGCAGAGCGTCATTTATCTGAAAATTTTTGGAGGTCAAAAGAGGCTCGATACCTTTTCTATCGAGGGGAATATCACCTAAAGGTGTCTGGTATGCCTGGAAAGATGAAAGGGCAATTGCATTGATGTTGACATAGTGGCTTGGTCCAAGCAAAAATACCCGCTTTATCTGCGATTTTCTCGACTCTACCTCACAAAAGGAATAGGCGGCAGTCTTTCCCGAATACATGAATCCTGCATGAGGTGAAATAATCGCTTCAAGAGAACTGTTCTTCGCTTCGAGCAACTGCGCGTTTCTGTCTTTCCTTGCTATTTCAAGATATGAGTCTATTTCAGCGCTTAGAGCTTTGGGGTCGTTTTTATACCAGGTGCCGGCAAAGCGAGGGATGCGTTTGGCATCGGCGTTTGATTTTCTACCTTTGCCAAATAGATTCATTCTTTTGGTGTTTGTTCATTTGCGGTTGGCTTTACTAATTCCATTCGACTGCGAACAGTTCTCCGGCTGTCTCCATGAGGATCGGCGTAAGATTCCATGTCTAAAATAATGCAGCACTTTTCTCCTGAGCCAGAAGGAAGAGATTCAAGTGGCTGGGCTTTTAAAAATGCTTCGTTTGCTGCCTGTTCAGCTGATTCGTTTTTTGGTGTTGAAGATAATTCGACATTTTCGACCGAACCATTGCTCAGTACGATAGCTTTGATGACAACATGGTTTGTACCATCAGCAAGATACCAGTGTTTATCCATTTTTTCTCTGAGTCTATCGAGATAAGCGCCAGCGGCTGAGCTATTGAAGCTTGATGGCATTGGCTTCGTTTTTTGCGCTTTGGCCTGAGGTGGGTTCTTTTGACTTTTAGTGTTTGGCTTGGCAAATATGGGATTATGCAAGGTGCAAATTGCTAAAGATAGGACAAGACCGATCGTTAAACTCTGAACGCCTGACATTTCAAATATTACTCCTGATTTATCTTTCTCTTTGTCTTCAAGTATAAGCACCGATTTAACGTAGTAAGCCATATGTTAGATGCAAAGCTGAGAATTTAATGTTAGGTTCTGAGTGTCATATCCCAATTTCCCTGACAAATTAAATGGTTGTACTAAAATTAGAATGATGATCTTTCAGCGGATTCAAAAGGATTATGGTTTTTTAGATCGATGACAACTGGTGAAAGTGACGGCAATGAAATCAGAATTTTCATTGTCGACGATCATGAGATAGTGCGAACCGGCTTGAAGCTATTATTAGCTCAATGGCCAAATATAAAATTAGCTGGCGAAGCCTCAAACGGCCAAGAAGTACTTGATCTTGCTGAGTCCAAAAGAGCCGATATCGTTTTGATGGATGTCGCCATGCCTGTTATGGATGGCTTAGAAGCGACAGACCGACTTTTGACCAAACACAAGAATTTAAAAGTGATTATGCTCACTTCAAAAGGCGATGAGGGAACAATTCTTGCCGCACTTTCATCTGGTGCAAGCGGTTACTGCTTGAAAGATGTCTCGCCTCAGCGTCTCTACAACGGCATGCAGTGTGTACTAAAAGGTGACTTATGGCTTGATTCTGAAATCGCTTCTGTAATTATTCGCAGTTTTCCAAAAAATGCTGGCAAAGTCTCTGAAGGGGTAAGCGATACCTCACAACCACCTGCTGAAAACTTGGCGATGCCAAAGCCCAAAATTCCTATGCCTGTCGGGGGAAAAGGCAATCTGCGCCTTCAGAGCGCTGAATATTTGTCATCGCGTGAGCTTGAAGTGTTGGCGTTAATAGTTGATGGCTTATCCAATCAGGCTATTGCTGACAAACTTGTAATTAGCATAGACACTGTCAAGACACACATTCGACATATCATGGAAAAAATGTCAGTTAGCGACCGTACTCAGGCGGCGATAAAAGCCATCAGGAATAACCTGGTCGAATAAACCCCTTTCAGCAATGCCATATGGTACTGTATCTAATACCATGATAGACAAAGAACGAATTGGTGATTTAGAGCGATTAGCTTTAGTTTGTCATAGTCACGAAGAATATGACAGTGCGATTGCTTATTACAATCAAATTGTCCAAGAGTTAGACGAATGTACTAAAGACCCTGCATTACTAGATATTTTGATTAGAAATTATCATTGTCTTGGTATTCTCCATAGAATTCAAAACAAATATCTTAAGGCTGAAGACTGCTATAACCAAGCCATTGCGTTCTGCTCGAGGCGCTATGGAGAAAGGGAGTTCAAAACTGTCGAGCTGAAGAATTATCTGGCCGGACTCTATTTTGCTCAAACCAAATTTGACGAAGCTATTGCAATTCTCAATTTCAGTCTCGATGTCTACAAAAGAAAATTGGGCAGAGAGCACCAGGTAGTAGCGCTTACTCATTATGCTTTAGCTCTAGTGAAGCGAAAGGCGTTTGGTATGGCTCCTGTAGGCGAGTTCGATGATTCGGATTTTAAGCGGGCTGAAACACTTCTGCGTTCAGAAATTTCTTTGCTAAACATGGATGATACGCGAGATTTGTTTATGGGCTTGATTCATTTGTCAATGCAAAATTATAAGCAAGGGCGATATCTTGAGGCAGAAGAACTTCTTCGACATGGGATTTTGCTTGAATTGAATGAGTTCTGGCCTAAACACCCGCTTGTGGCGGACGGATTTCAATTGTTGGGTGATCTGTTTAAATCTGCCGCAAAATATGCTCAGGCCGAGCGACTTTACCAAAAAGCTTTGGAGCTGAGAAAAGAAGTCTTGGGAGAAAATCATTTACAGGTTGCTGCGAGCGCATTTTCTTTAGCTACTATTTATGAGGATTTAAATCGCTATGAAGAAGCTGAATTGCTTTTGGCTCAGTGCTGTAGTATAAGAAAAAGAGCTGGTTTTCCTCCGCTTTATGCTGTGTCGTTGAAAGAATATGCCAAAACACTCGCGCATCTAAAACGAAATGAAGAAGCCGAAGAATTTAGGAAACAAGCCGAAGAAATCATGAGTAACTACGGTAAATAGCTTTCGTGTTCGAATTGCGTATAGTACTTAATCTAATACCACTCCATCAAGATATGTTTTTAAGTCACTCATCGATTTGAAGCGCTGATTTTTATCCTTTTGCAAAGCTTTCATAACCAGTGCCTGACAAAAATCATTCAGTAAAGCTCCTTGCTCAGTATCGCCGATATGAGGACATTCTTCGTGCATGTGTTTATACATGACTTCGATGACAGATTTTCCGACTATAGGTGGTAGACCAACCAGACATTCATACATCAGACATCCCATTGAATAGATGTCAGATCTGTAATCGAGTTCATCTCCGCGGCATTGTTCGGGGCTCATGTACAGAGGACTACCAAAGACTTGACCCATTTCGGTTGCTACTACATTGTTATTTACAAGTGGTTTGCACAATTTGACAGTGCCAAAATCTGCAATTTTCACGATCATGTCTGGTTTGCCAAAATTAGATACAAGAACATTGTTTGGTTTTAAATCACGGTGAATGACTCCTTGTTCGTGTGCAAATTGGAGTCCATCGCAAATTTGTTTGAAAATAGGCAGGGCTTGTTCGATAGTTAGAAAGGCACATTCGTCAATGATTTTGCTAAGCGAAATGGCTTCAAAGTAATCCATGATCATGAACGCGGCGCCATTGGATGTGATACCAAAATCAATTATGGTTGTTATATTTGGATGCTTCAACTTGCTTAGCGCTTGTGCTTCAAGTGAAAAGCGTTGCATCAGCTGAATCTCTTGCATATGACTTGCGTGCAATATTTTTATTGCTACCAAATTCTTCATAAATCTATGGCGTGCTTTATAAACCGAGCCACCAGCACCAGCACCAAGTAGTGACAATATTTCGTATCTGTCTGCGAAAATCGAACCAATCAATTCGTTCGCTTTGGTTTTGCCTCCGCATTCGGTGCATTCGTTGGTGCATGATTTTTGTGGTGTATTACAGTTTTCGCAAACGCGTGCAATTTCGTGTTCGCCGGATAATTTTCTCTGGTGCGCTCCGGATTCCGAGGTGAATTTGCCTTGAGCTATGCGATGCAATACTTGAGTCATATAGGCGTAAACATCCATTTCGCTCATTTTGTAGTTGGCGGCAATTTCTCGCACTGAGGCACCTTCTAGTATTAGACTTAAAATTTCCAGTTCGTTTTCGGGCAATATCGAGTAACGCTTGGTCTCAGCAAATTGCTTTGTATTTACCAATCTAAATGCTTTGAGCGCAAGTTCGTCTGCAAGCCAGGTTCCGCCGCTGGCTACTTTGTGAATGGCTTGCCTTACACTTTCTACAGCTGAGTCCTTGATGCAATAACCATCCGCGCCGGCTTTAAAAGCCGCCATTATTGTGTTTTCATCTGTGTGACTGCTCAAGATCAAAACTTTGGAATCGCATGATTTCTTTATTTCGTTGGTTGCGCTAATACCATCAACTCCAGGCAAACCTACATCCATGACTATTACGTCAGGTTTCAATCTAGCTGCTTTGTCAATAACATCTGTGCCGTTTGAAGCCTCTCCAATAACTTGCAAGTCGTCAAATCCTTGCAAAGATAGTTTCAGCCCCAGTCTGACTACTTCGTGATCTTCGGCGATCAAGAGCCTGATAGCATTAGTATTAGTGCGTTCGCTCGTAATACAGTTCATTTAAGTCACCGATAGACTAGATATTTGGACCTTGCCGGGTTCCCTAATACAGTCATATCTAATTTGCGACTATACGACTATTACACGCAAGGTTGATTTACCAAGCCCACCGCAAGGGTGATTAACCCTCTTTACAGCAGGGGGCTTTCTTTGAAGCCAGTGACCTGAAGTATTCTTTGTTCAGTTTGGGGTCGAGACTTTGATAAAACTGAATAACTAGTGCCATTTTCTGCTCGATGCGAGGATAGCGCGATGCCATGTTCCATAGTTCTTGCTTACCAATTAAAAGGTTGGCGGACACCATGGCAAAATCTGCGTCAGCACTAACTTTGGCGTAACGGCAGACAAAACCATTTTCTGGTTCGCTTGTACTAAGGTCTGCTTCTCCGGCTTTGAAGCTTTTGTTTTCGCCATATCTAAACCCTTTAGGATTGATCGAGGTCCATTTGTCCAGGTCCAGAGAGTCTTTGTAGTTTATTTGCAAGATGCGGCTGAAACGTGAATGAAAATGCTTCGCAACTGCTTCTTTTGCACAGCGTTTTTTCCAGTTGGGTCTACATATATATAAGTTGTGGTTCGAATTGAGCGAGCCGCATGGGCTACCATACATTTGAAGGTCACTTAGCAAATAGACTTTCTGCAGATTCTTTTTGATCAGGTGGTCTGGATATACTTCGATGATTGATTGCATTTCTTCGACAGCTACTTGCTGGTTTTCTTTTTCCAGACTTTGTGCATTTGCATAAACAGGGGCATCGTACCAATTTACAGGAAAAATCTTGCCCTTCACTTTAGTTTCGACAACGAGACTAGACTCGTTTTTCTGCGAATCAAAATTCATCTGGGTGAAAAGTATGCCAAACAGTATTGCGGGCACGACATAGTTCAAACAGCGGCTGCTAAAGCCTAAAGCAGTAATATTCACGTTCGATACATCCTTGAATAAAGTTATTAGGCTCGAACTTCCTACTACTAACTTACACCCAGTCAGTCACTTTGCGTGATCATCTTATGGGGGTCAAGGAGCGAATTTAATTCAGCTTCGCTTAGGCTTGTTTCTTTAAGAGCTATCTCTTTGATGGTCTTGCCTGTCTTATAGGCTTTGTGGGCAATTTGAGCTGAAGCATCGTAACCAATAGCGGGCACAAGTGCCGTACAAAGTGAAAGTCCAGCTTCAACCATTTGAGGACCTTTTGATGTAGCCTCAAGACCCTGAATACATTGTTTTGCGAAATTGAGACTGGCGCTTGCAAGTAAATTTATCGACTGCAAAAGATTGTAAGCAGCTACTGGAAGCATGACATTTAATTCGAAATTTCCAGACTGTCCTGCAACATTGATTGTAACGTCATTTCCAATGATCTGAGCACATACCATTGCAAGCGACTCAGCAATTACAGGATTTACTTTGCCAGGCATTATCGATGAGCCTGGCTGTACAGCTGGAAGTTGAATCTCACCAAAACCAGCACGTGGTCCACATCCCATAAAGCGAATGTCGTTTGCAATTTTGAGCAAGCTTACTGCAATTGTTTTTAAAACGCCGGAGGCGTCTACAATTTCGTCAATAGTGCTTTGAGCTTGAAAGTGATTAGTTGTCTCTTTCAATTCTATTTTTAAGTCTTGACTTATTAGTTCTATTACTTTGCCTGCAAAATGAGGTTTGGTATTTATCCCGGTGCCAACTGCAGTTCCGCCTAGAGCAAGGCTTTGCAATCGAGTTTTGGCATACTGAAGTCGCTCGCCGGCACGTTCTATTTGACCTTTATAACCAAGAAATTCTTGTCCAAGTAATATAGGGGTCGCATCTTGTAAGTGAGTCCGACCGGTCTTAATCACACCCATGAATTCTTGTGATTTTTTTTCTAGTGCATTTTCTAGAATTTTTAGCGCTGGTTCGAGTTTTTCAGTTATATCAATCAGCGCAGCTATGTGAATGGCGCTTGGAATTGCGTCATTAGACGACATTCCTGCATTTACGTGATCGTTTGGATGAATCAAAGACCGATTTTCTTCTCCGCCTTTTGAGCCTGTAAGAATTTCAATTGCTCGGTTGGCTATTACTTCGTTTGCATTCATATTGGTCGAGGTGCCGGAACCGGTTTGAAAAATATCAATTACGAACTGGTCGTCGAACTTGCCATCTGCCGCTTCACGACTTGCTTGCTGGATGGCTATGGATTTCTCTTGGTTTAAAAGTCCGTCTTTTTCATTGACTATGCAAGCATATTGTTTAATCAAACAAAGCGCACGAATGAACGAGCGTGAAAATTTCAAATCGCTGATTGGAAAATTTAAAAGAGCGCGCTTTGTACTTGCTCCCCAATAGGCGTCATCTGGAACTTCCATCTCACCCATTGAGTCTTTTTCTTTACGCATAGAAGAATCCTCTATGCATCGAATAATCCTTCGCGCATAGCTTTTACTGCGGCTTGAGTTCGATCAGAGACACGCAATTTTTCCATGATGTGGCGCATATGTGTCTTTACAGTTTCTACGCTGAGCACAAGCTTTTCTGCAATTTCTTGATTTGTCAGTCCATCTGTGACTAGGCGCAATACATCCAGTTCGCGACTCGAGAGTGATTCGATGTCTTTTTTGTTTTCTTTAGAATCTTGTTCTTTGAGGGATGACGCATCGAGCGATTTTAAATTATTGAGAGAGGCGCTGAGCAGTTTTCGCGCAATGAGAGGGTCTAACCATGCTGCCCCATCGAAAACCGAACGGACAGCAAAACAAAGTTGCTCACCAGATGTTTCTTTCAAGCAATAACCATCTGCACCAGCTGCAAGGGCAGCGAAAATATGGCGATCGTCTCTGTGCGAAGTGAGCATCACCACTTTGATATTTTCGTTCTTGCCTTTTACCTGGCGAGTAGTTTCCACTCCATCCATAAAGGGCAACCCGATATCCATTACAACCACATCGGGTTTTAACGCTTCCAGCTTTTCAAGGGCGTCAAGACCATCGATTGCAACACCGATAACTTCGATGTTCTGCTGACCAGGCACCTGTTTTTCAAGCACCACTTTTAGTCCGACCCGGACTATTTCTTGATCGTCAACGATTAAGACCGATATTGACATGCTAGCCTTGCTTTTTGTTTGCCTGCCAATTATTCACAACTTGAAGGAATAAGGCAACTCGGACCTAAATTTATTTGTTTTGCCAGACTCTTGCCATAAAGTGCTGGTATTTGACCTTTGCAGACCTTGCAGTTGGCTTTGGTCTGGTCCATCAATTTTATTTTGACTCGCTCAAAAAAAGTAGACAAATTTGTCTGGTGCGGTAAATTGCTCAACTCTTGAGCCATAATCTGAAAAAACGCTCCAGATGTGGTGGGCTGATTGTCTTTGCTCGATAATATAAGCACTAGTTTTTTACTTTTTTCGATATTCGATTCAGTCTTTTTGTCCACAATCAAATTGTAGACTCCAAACCAGCAATCATCGGCTCCTATTGCTTCTACTGCGCCTGCAAAAGGACCTTCAATAAAGATGAATACGTTTTTTGCTTTTAGTTTTTTTGCACTGTCTAGAATTTGATCAAGACGAATAGCCGATTTGTCTAAATTTGAAGGTTCCGTATCATACGGCAATAAATAGACTTCCTTTTTATGGTCGCTTGGAAAACAAGGCAGCGAAAGGAAAATATAAACGCAGTCGTCTTCTTGCACTTGAGATTGAAGCCAGCCTGCACCGAGTTTTGACATAATCTCGTTTTTTGTTGCAAGTTCGTCTTCAAGAGTGCAATATTTTTGCGAACTTAAGAGGTCTCTCCAGGCTAGAGCAAGTTTGGTTGCAGAACGTGATGGATAGTGTTCTTGGTTTAGATTTTGCTGTTTGAATTTGTTTGTACTGCAAGCAAGAAAATATGTCGCACCAATATTTTTTGCCGCATTTTTTTTAGACAAAAAAGAATGAGCAGGCAAATTAGAGTTTGCGCAAGCTAAAAGAAAAGCTAGACAAAGAGCGGTTAAAGACGCAAAAAATGTCCTACTGCGCATCCTTCAATATTTTTTTGATGCCATTTTGTACGCTGGTTTCACCTGAAAATCCAACACTGTATGAAACTACTTCGCCTTCGTCGTTGAGGAAGACCACTGTAGGAACTGGACTTACTTCATACTGGTCTACCAGCTGATCGTTTTTGGGATCGTCCACGTCTACTTTCATGAAATTCAATTCTTTGGCGTGTTCTTGTTTGTATTTTGACATTACATCATCAAGCTTTTTGCATGGTGCAGCCCAGGCAGCATAGAAGTTGATCACAGTAGGTTTGGCTGACTCACCTGCTCCGCGCTCGCGTGCAATGCCGAACATCGAAGCTAGCATTCTGGTATCAAATCCCATTCGCGGTCTGGTGTGGTCAGATGGCATTGCAAGCAATTCGTCATTAGCTTTTTTGGCAAATGGAGAGCCTTTGCCATAGCGCAGAGCCATTCTGAAATGTTTTCTGGCATGGGTGAAATCTTTTGTCTTGAGAAAACACTTGCCCATCAAATAGTGACATTCGCCATCGTTTGATTTTGCTTCGATTTGTTTGGCAAAGTATTTAAGTGCTTCGCCATATTTTTGAGCTTGCATAAGAGCCCTTCCCTGAGCCATATTGGGGCTTTGAGGTGCTGATTTCAACTGAGACGGCAAGGCTGTTTGTGTCTTAGCCTCGCACAGTGAAGCGCTGGAAAAAGCAAGCGCGCTTGCACCTAATATGATGGCAAAATTGCGACTTTTTCTATGTTTGCTCATTTATTTAAAGACCTTCCTGTGCTTTTGTTTGATGGCTTAATTGCGGTGTATCCGCTTTTGGAGTAGTCATGTGAGATTCAATCCAGGAAACGACAGTGTCGATGTCCCTTGATTTAAACTGAGCTTCTTCAAAAATTAGGTGTTCGGCATCTGGAATAAGTACGATTTTTTTGTCTTTAGTTGCCAGCTTATTGAAAAGGTCGATAGTGCCTGTGGGCCGGACTAATTTGTCGTTTGACCCCTGGACGATTAAAACAGGTTTATCTTTTATGCTCGGGGCAATTTTTTTATTGCCTTTCATAAACATATCGAATTGATATAACTCTTTAGCAGTCAGATTCATTTTAGCCAGCGGGTCGTTGAGCCATGCTTTGCGAAGCTCTTCTTTCTCCGTAGCTTGCATGACTACGTCTTCACCCATATTGAATGGTTGATTTGGGTCTTTGAGCAAATGCATGGCTACAAGCAGAGTTGCCTTTGTTTGCTTGAATCTGTCTGCTGCAGGAACAGAGCTAATCAATCCATCTATGAGTTCGGGAAATAAGGCGGTTGCTCGAAGCGCTATCGCTCCTCCCATTGATTCGCCCAGGATAAAGACTGGCAGACCTTTGTTGGCTTTGCGAATTACTTTGAGAGTTTTTTTGATATCTTCCATGCAAGCATCAAAATCGACTCGCTGTCGACCTTTTGCTTCCATCCAGGAACCAAATCCGCGCACATCTATTGCATATACAGCAAATCCATGTTTGCTCAATGCTTGCCCAAACGATTCATATGTACCATTATGAAGTCCAAGACCATGTACACAAAGAACGACAGCTTTCGGCTGGTTGTTTTCGTCTATCCAGGCTAAACAGGGTGCATTTCCGCGAACAGGAGCTGGAGCAGTAGAATTGTTTTGTGATTGTGCCGAATTGGTTTCAGCCGCATGACACAAGGCAGGCATCTGGACTTGTTGGAGTGCCAGAGCAAAAAAAACGCTAATTGAGGACAAAAGTCTTGTCTTCGAGGTGTGAATCATTTTGATCATAACCCTTTGCAACCAGGAATTATACTATAGTGATTCTCAAGACATATTTGCTTGATTTAGTCTTTGCTGTTTGCAGGAGGTTTGGCACCAAGCATGGTACTACAACCAACATTCGTTTTAGTTCGCCCTGAGTTCGAAGGCAACATAGGTTCAGTATCCAGGGTGATGAAAAACTTCGGCTTTACAGACCTTCGTCTTGTCAATCCCAATAAGAACTACAGAGGGGCTGAGGCACGGATGATGGCTTGTGATGCGGCTGATGTCCTGAAGAACGCCCAGGTTTTTGATAGTCTTGAAGATGCCTTACATGATGCGAATGTCGCCCTGGCCACTTCTTCGGGACGATATCGCAGTCGCGATCTTGAAGATTTGCAAGACGCCTTGCCTAGAGTCGAAACATGCTTAGAAAATAATAAGCTGGCTGTCGTTTTGGGCAATGAGCGCAATGGCCTGCTTGATAACGAGCTTGCGGTCTGCTCAATGAAAGTAAGAATTGAATCAAGCGACATTTACCCCGCCCTCAATTTGGCAAGTGCAGCTGGCATTCTTGCTTATGAAATCAGTCTGCGAATGGGCAAAAAGCACAAACAAAGTCAGGAATCGCCAAAAGTGGCAGCACTTCCTTTACCTGACGAAGTAGAGGAATTTTTTGTTTTGATGGACGAGGTGCTTACAAGAGCAAGTTTTTCAAGGACCTATAACAAAGAAAAGATTTCTCTTGAATTGCGTCAGGTGTACCAGCGAATGAACCCAACCAAGCGCGAAAATAACCTCATGAAAGCAGCTCTTTTGAAGATTTCCAAGTCTTTGTCTTGATTCGATTAGCTTCATTTGCGCGGGAAGACAAGTGGACAAACCAGTTTTAAAATGCGCTACTATTTGCGAGCATATATCTATAAGGGACTACTGCTTCATGACCATTAATCAAAAGAGCGTTCAGAATTTTCAAGAATCTGTGATGACCTTTTGTCTTACCGGCACGCTTGCCTTAGCTTCGGCTTCAATCCTCGTGCATTTGGCGGGATGTGGCGAACACAAAGGCGGTAGCGAAACCGAAACAGCTGAAGACACCGCTTTTGAAAAAGAGTTTCTTGAAGGAAAACCTGATGTGAAGGCCACTTTCCCGGAAGCTGAGTTTGCAAAGGCAAAAGAACTTCGCAATCAAAAACTGCCTGATTCGGCAGCCAAATTGCTTTTAAGCAAGCTTGATGAAGCGAAAGCTTCAGCTCGTGGTACCACTGAGTTGGGCAAATATCTTGTTCGTTTGAATAATGTTCTTTTCGATTCTGGCAGAGACGATGACGCCATCAAATATGGTGAAATCGCATCCAAGTTGTTTTATGCTCAGCCTTTAGAAAAACGCCCATTGCCGGCGTGGTTTGTAAATATTCACTCTTATTTGGCTCAGTCTTATGACCGCAAAAAGAATTATGCTGCTGCAGAACGTCAGTATCTGAAGGCAATTCAGATGACTGGTAATGCAACAAAAGCAGAAGTTTCAGGTGCGTGGTCTAAACTTTTGTATGACAGATTGGCTTACTGTTATGAAGCTCAGGGTAAGAAAGATAAAGCAGAACAGGTTCGCAGAGAGAAAAAATCAAAAGGCCTCTAATATTTGGAATGGTCAGATCTCTTAATTGATAGAGAACTTTGGAAAAAGCTGAGAAAGGTTATCATCAGCCTTTTTGTTATCTTCAATTTCGGTCTTATTTATCTTTGTCTTGAACGAAATAATTTGCTTGCAGCACGTATGCTCAAGCCATTCTGGAATTACTTTTTGTTCTTTGGCTTTGAGCAAGACTATAGCGTTTTTGCTCCCAGTCCAATTCAAGCGAATGTTAACTTCGTTGCCACCATTACTTATAAAGATGGCATTTGCAAACTGTATCAGTTTCAGAGACTAGACAGGGTAAACCTCACAAACAAAGTCACTCAAGAGAGATGGCGCAAATTTCTAGACGATAATCTTGGTTCTGATCGATATCCTTTTTTGTACAAGGATATCGCCAAATTTGTCGCTCGCAAAAACAATATTTTGAAGGACAATCCACCAATAGCCGTTTGCATCTATCGTTACACTGGTATCGTGCCACCACCTGAAGCGAAAAAGAATAATCCCAATGTTTATTCGATCAAACCTCTAATTGCCTATGAAGTGCGACCGGAGGATTTGAAATGACCTTTGCTCGAATCGTTCAATTATGGGATGAATTCTGGTTTACCGATGTATCGCCTCAGTGTCTGGCTATGTTTCGAATTTTATTTGGTTTGCTTTTACTGCAGTTTGCTTTGTTTTTGCTTCCCGATTTGTTTACCTGGTATGGTCCCAGAGCGATTATTTCGGCAAACTCTATTTCTGAAGCCAATCCTACGGTTGTACTCGATTTGTTGAACATGGCTCCTCAAAGTAGCTCATGGTTACTTAGTGTTTATGGGGCTTTCATAGTTGCTGCTGGCTGTCTTACTCTGGGTTTTTGCACTCGACTTGCGTGTGCTATTTGCTTTGTGATGCTCACCACTTTTTATCACCACAATCCATATTTATTGAATAGTGGTGACTCTCTGATGCGGCTCCTAGCTTTTTGGCTCATCTTCACAGATTCAGGAGCCATATGGTCGATAGACGACAAACTGGCAAGAAAAAAACCGAATTACAAACCCAAAGAAAAAATTGCCGGTTGGGGCGTGCGATGTCTGCAATTACAATTGGTCGTGGTTTATTATCACGCATTTGTGACTAAGTCCCCGGGCTGGGTATGGGCAAGTGGCTCGGCGGTATATTTTGCTGCCAGACTGGAGAATTTGTCTCGTTTTCCGTTCCCGTTGGATCCAAACATCGACTGGGTTAGCTCGGCTTGGACCTGGGGGACTCTATTTATAGAATTCTGTCTATTTACTCTTATATGGATTAAAGAGCTTCGCTATTACATGCTTGGTATGGCTCTTTGTTTGCATTTGTGTATTGATTGGACAATGAATATTCCCCAGTTTGAATGGGTGATGATGGCTACTTTGATTTTGTTTGTTTATCCAAACGATTTGACTACATTTTTAAATTGGCTCAAAACAAAGTATTCAATCGTGGTCAAAAAGCGCCTCCCGACTGGCAGTAGCTAAATTATCCTCAGAGATTTTTTGCAGATTTTTGTCTTCTGAATTTCGATCAAGCAGTCTTTTGGCTTGAGCAAAATCTGTGATACTTCTAGATAGCGATTTTCTTCTTGTCTCTATATTTTCTTCAGAGCCAGATTTCAAAAACTCGGTGCAGGCTAAATTGTTTTGAATAATACCCTGGAGACGATCATATTCGGCTTGCTCGATTTCCTTTTTATCAAAAGCTATTTTCAATTCAGCTTTGCTTTGCAATGCAATTTGTGCCGCCCTATCAAAATCATTGAGATATTGTTTGCCCATCATCAATAGACATTGTGCTTTTACTCGCTCACTGTGTGAAAGAGAAGTGGATGAATTGAGTGTCTGCTCCATGGCGTCTAAAATCTTTTTGCTTTCGTCGATATCTTTTTCGCCAAGAAAATAGGTAAACAACTCAATTTGCTTATTGAATACTTGTTGATCTGAAAATCCGGCTTCAACAAGGACATCAAGAGATTTTTTGAGCGCTTCTTTTTTCTGGATACGATTTATGCGCTCTTGCTCCAGTTTGTTTACGTTCAAACCTGTCCAAGAATTGAGATAGACATACGTAACTGCCCAGGCAATAAATGAATAACAAATCAGGCGAATTATCAGAAGTTCTCTTGTGCTCTTGTGGCTTTTCATGGGTTTAAAATTCTTTCTGGTAAGCACATATATTTAAAAGAATAGAGCAATTGGTACCTTATATAAAGATGGCTGAATGCCAAGGAGCTTCAAAATAATGCGCACGAAAAAAATCGTACCGCAAACCCTGCTTGTGTTTGCACTTGGACTGGGATTTTCAATTGCTCCACAGGGCTGTTTTGCAGCGGCAAAGACAATTGATGCTGAGCTAGCCTCGTCCTTAGAGAAAGGATATAAGGAATTGAGCACGGGCGATTTTGGCAAAGCTGTCGATATTTTAAGTGCTGCGGTTAAAAAAGATCCTGATAGTGTCACTGCTCGTCGTTATTTAGCTTATGCACTGGTTAAGCAAGGCAATTCGCTTGCGGCAATTGACCAATTAAATGCAATAACCAAGCTAATCAAGCCTACTTATTTTGAATGGTGTACTTACGGAGAGGCTTATCTGAAGGCTGGTGCACTCGACCAGGCTGCAAGCTGTTACAAAGCTGCGATTGCCCTGGCTCCAAAAGCTGACTATGCAAAAAGTGGTTTGATTCGAGTAAGCATGCAGGGCAAGAAGTATGAGGAAGCCATGAATCTTGCTAAAGATGGCATGAAAGAAGCTCCTAATGCAGAAATTTATGAATACTATAAAAAGCTCTATGCTGGTGTTTTAGCTGCCAGCGCCGCTCCCCAGATTGGTGGACCAGTTCAGGGCGCAACAGTTGCTACTGGAACCCCCACTACAAGTGGTGTTACGTCAAACCAATCTTATAATGCTCCGGGAGCAATCTCAGCCGACACCATGCTAAAACGCATTTCTTCTCAGCAAGGACGACCCGTAGAGAATCACCCAGGTGGTTAAACTCAATAAATAAGTTGTTACTTAAAGAAGTCAAGCGCCAGGATTCGTGAACAGTTCTTAAAGAACGTGATTTGGCAAAATTGACACTAAAAAAATCGGCGTGCTAAGATTATAAAAAGATTAATACCTTTCTGGGAGCCGTTGGACCATTTTGCCAACCGGTAGGTTCAGTTGGTTCAAAGAAGGGTATGTCCGGTAAAATACTTACTATTAAGCAGAAAAATTGCATACTATTTTTTATGACTGAGGCGTAGGGTAATTAGGGCACTGCTAGCTAAATTTGCGGGTTATTAATGTATGAGAGCAAAGAGCGGTCTAAATGGCATATTCAGGCGCCGAAGAAAAGGTGCGATGGCTGCCGAATATGTAGCGACTTTATATCTATTGTTTATGTTTTTATTCTTTCCGATTCTCAATTTATCTTGCGTCGGTCTGAATGCTTTCTTCTTATGGTTCGCATGTAACGCTGGTGCGTCGATGGCGGCGAAGTCTCCGTGCTTCAACCGCTTGATTTACGTTCCGGCAAGTCCTCCTGGAACCCCATATCCAGGGGCTTATGACACTGCACGTGCTCGGGCTACTCAAATCAAGAATATGTTTCCTGGCGTGACATGGACTGTTACCGCAACAAATCCAAAGGTGGAAATAATCATGGAGCCAATTGATCCGGCTTCTGGTCTTCCTACTTTCAAGAAAACAGGACCGTCCCCATTATCTGGCGGCGATCCCGCTCCCGACCCTGATACATATTCAATGCTTGTACGAGTTACCATTGTCGGAGATTGCGCTCCACTTATTCCTGTGCCATGGTTTGATGTGCCGGGATTGAGCAAGCCAATGACTATTTTGGTCACTTCTCAAGCTCAATTTGAAAACCCACCCGGGTTACGCTTCTAGGAATCCTTATATAATGTGCACGCTGGTAGTCCACGGCTGGAGGAAAATTTGACGATGTTGCAGTCAAGGAAAATAAGGGACCAGAAAGGAGCGGCCATAACAGGTCTGGTCATAGCATTGATGTTTTTCATGCTAATAGCCGGATTGTTCGCTTTTGACGCCAGTCGCGTTCAAATGGCGCAACGTGAGCTGACCGCTACTTGCGATGCATCGGCTCTAGCCGGTACCGCTATGCTTACAAGTTACGACGTTAGTAACGACCCAGGCTATACCAAGCTTGCGAACGCACAACAAAACGCCGCTGCTTATGCATACAATATGTTCCAAATGGGCAACGTGTTAGGTCGGTTCTTGCAAGGTCATTGCACACCGGTATCTACACTTTCTGCTCTTGGTACATCTACAGATGGAAACTGTAATGTAGTTCTTGGTCTGGTCGACCCCAAGAATAGTTTCGCCACTGTTGATTTCAACCCTCCCAACAACGCAAACGGACGAGCAATCGCAGTATTTGCAGGTTATGGATATCACCCGATGTTCATTTCCTTTTTTGGCGTAGGTAACGTTGGTATCACAGCCAGTTCTATTGGAGGTCTGCCTCAGGTAGATACTGTTCTTGTATTCGACTATTCAGGTTCTATGGATGACCTGACCAAAGTGACACTGGTCAAACGTTGGTGGAATGCCAATCCTGTTAACGGTTTTACTGGTGCAGACTCATTTGGTTGGACTGTTGATGCTGCGACCATCAATCCTATTATTGGCCCAACACTGACCTTACCTCAGGAAGCTCCTTTGAATTTCAAAGTTCCTGGTTTGCTTGAAGCCACCTATCCCGGTGTGAATGCAGCTCAACTCAATAAGGGTTGCATACAGTATGACGAAGCTCCTCATCCATCTGGCAACCAGTCACTTCAAAACTATGTCGGTCTTGACTTGACTAACTTCTTGCAAGGAACTTCACTCAACTGTTTGCCTCCTCAAAACCTTGCCAACTCAGAGCTTGGGACAACTCAATCTGGTGACCAAATTATCGTATTCAAACAATTCTTGCGTCATCACTTCAACAACAATGACTATGCTTCGCCCCCAGGTAACTGTCCAGCTTTCATAGCATCGGGTGGAACGTATGTTTCTGTTGTGAATGACAAAACTGCATATGGCGAACATATGTATCAACCACAAACAAATCCAACTGCATTGTCCACTCCTCCTCAAACTGTACCTATTGCAGCTTCATTGACTTCGGCAATGCACTATCCCAGTTACAGTGGAAGAAGCGGAAAAACGAGCCAAACCAACTGGAGAAACATCTATACTGATCTTGTAGTAAACATCAAGACTTCAGGAAGTTTGCCTCCAACCCAACCAGCATTTGGAGATGATATCTTCAACGGATGTACTGCTACGTTTCCTGGAACAGAAGATGATCCAGACATTCGCAGCAGAACCTATACATTCCCTAATATTGCCGTTCTGGTAGAAGCTTCGAGAGGAAATCTTGATTCCACCGCTAACAGAAATGGTACTGGAGTGCATCGCGGTTATGTGTTGAATGCTGGAGCTCACGCTAACACTAATACCTACCAAGGTCCTAACGTTAACATGACTCCGCAGACAGGCTATCAGAAAGCCTATCAGCGTATGGCTATGTGGTATTCGCAACCAATCGCTACTTCTTTAGACGGAGCCGACCAAGGTTTCTTCCAGAAGCTCAGTGCACTTTGCGACTGCCGTTTTGGATTCGTCGGATTCTCTGATTCTGACCCATTCCAAGGAACTATCCCCAACTTGCAGAGTGTGGCTACACCTCACACTGGTATCTGGGGTGGTGCCCAAGGTACCGCTACCTACTGCGGTAAGAACAGCTACTACTACGACGTCAACTTCCAGCAAGCAGCTACTCTTGGCCGCATGGTATGGGATGGCAGACATTCAACAGGTAGTGGAGGTTCGGGTACTCTGACTCGAAACCATGAAAACAATGATACACAGACTCCCAGTGGGCTTCCTGGATTTAGAATTCCAAGAACGCCGTTGAATACAGGAATTACCCAGTCGCAATCTCTCAATATCGTGACCAAGGGCTCCACCAGTACAACACCAATTCCATGGTCTGATCCAAACTCTGGAGATGGTCTCTATAACGGACGACCACAATCAGGGACTATGTGTTACGAAGCTATGGAAACAGCCAGAAGACATTTCCAAAATGCTCTTTATGATGGTATGTCCAGAGCTGGTTCGAAACGATCAATCGTGTTCTTCACAGACGGTATTCCTTCAGGTGGAGTCGCTTCTACTGAAGCTACTCAAACCCAGTCTGTTGCCGACCAGTGTAAGAACGATGGTATCGCTATATACAGTATTGGTCTCAACATGACTGGTAACCCAAGCTTGACTGCTGACCAGAATACCTTCCTAGGTAACGGTTCTGCAGGATTGTCTGGAAGAGCCAAGAACGGTGGACGATACTTCGAGTGCGGATCTGTAGATGAGGTTAAGCAAGCGTTCTCGGCTATTGCCCGACGCCTGACTCAATCTCAACGATAGTAATTCACATACATTTCACGTAAGTTGCCTACATTTGATAATGTAGGCAATTTATTTTTTAAGGAGGCTACGAAGGTCCTGTGAACAATCAATCTCCGAATCATAGAAGGCATCGGGCCAAAAAAGGGCTCGTGTCACGATTAAGAGGTATCACGGCCATCGAACTTGCAGCCGTAGTTTCGATTCTTATCGTAATCTGCGCGCTGACATTTAATATCTGTATCCTCATCTTCTCAGCTGACATGTGCGACCGCGCTTGCCGCGACTGCGCCCGTGCTGCCGGTATGATGTCGACACCGACCGATGCCAGAAACGCCATGAACGCATCGCTTTTGCACCACCAGACCAATGCGCCTGGTTGGGTCATTACGTCGTTCACTGCGGAATTGCTTGTTTTCGAAGACTTTATCCGACACAATCCCGCACTGCCAATGCCGTCGGGTGTTCAGACTACTACCACAACGGGAAGTTCTGGCTCTGGTACAGGAGGAGTTCCGTTAGCTAATACCGGCTCTCCTGGTCCATTTGTTATGGTCCGCACCAACCTTACTTCACGTATACCGGCGCCCATTTTCTTCTTTGGAGCACACTTCCAAGGAAATAATGGCAACTTGATGAATTTCCAGAGTATGTACACGTTTCCGATTACAAACACTCTGGGACCAGTCGTTGTTGCTAACACAACGGGCGATCCTATCCTGGGTAACGTCAACACTGTTACAGGTCCTTTAGGTCCAGCTGGTCCTTTGGGTCCAGCTGGTCCAAGCGGTCCTGGTGGTCCAAGTGGTCCTGGTGGTCCTGGTGGACCTGGTGGTCCTTCTGGTCCTGGCGGTCCTTTAGGTCCTGGTGGACCTGGAGGTCCTGGCGGTCCTAAGGGTCCTGGAGGTCCTGGAGGTCCTGCTGGTCCTGGCGGTCCTGCTGGTCCTGGCGGTCCTAAGGGTCCTGCCGGTCCTGGAGGTCCTGCTGGTCCTGGAGGTCCTGCTGGTCCTGGTGGTCCTAAAGGTCCTGGAGGACCTGGAGGTCCTGCCGGTCCTGGAGGTCCTGCCGGTCCTGGAGGTCCTGCCGGTCCTGGTGGTCCTGCCGGTCCTAAGGGTCCTGGTGGTCCTGGAGGTCCTGCCGGTCCTGGTGGTCCTAAAGGTCCTGCTGGTCCTGGAGGTCCTGCCGGTCCTGGAGGTCCTGCTGGTCCTGGAGGTCCTGCTGGTCCTGGAGGTCCTGCTGGTCCTGGAGGTCCTGCCGGTCCTGGAGGTCCTGCTGGTCCTGGAGGTCCCAAAGGTCCTAGTGGTCCTGGAGGTCCTGCCGGTCCTGGAGGTCCTGCCGGTCCTGGAGGTCCTGCTGGTCCTGGAGGTCCTGCCGGTCCTGGAGGTCCTGCTGGTCCTGGAGGTCCCAAAGGTCCTAGTGGTCCTGGAGGTCCTGCCGGTCCTGGAGGTCCTGCCGGTCCTGGAGGTCCTGCTG
>CAZNEW010000001.1:1288369-1479351 GCA_964572515.1 uncultured Candidatus Obscuribacterales bacterium
GAGGTCCTGCCGGTCCTGGTGGTCCTGCTGGTCCTGGCGGTCCTGCTGGTCCTGGAGGTCCTGCCGGTCCTGGCGGTCCTGCCGGTCCTGGTGGTCCTAAGGGTCCAAGCGGTCCTGGAGGTCCTGCCGGTCCTGGAGGTCCTGCCGGTCCTGGAGGTCCTGCTGGTCCTGGAGGTCCTGCTGGTCCTAAAGGTCCTGGAGGCCCTGGTGGTCCTAAGGGTCCAAGCGGTCCTGGAGGTCCTGCCGGTCCTGGTGGTCCTGCTGGTCCTGGCGGTCCTGCTGGTCCTGGTGGTCCAAGTGGTCCTGGTGGTCCTGCTGGTCCTGGTGGTCCAAAAGGTCCAAGTGGTCCTGGAGGTCCTGCCGGTCCTGGTGGTCCAAGCGGTCCTGGAGGTCCTGCCGGTCCTAAGGGTCCTGGAGGTCCTGGCGGTCCTGCTGGTCCTGCTGGTCCTGGTGGTCCAAGTGGTCCTGGCGGTCCTGCTGGTCCTAAAGGTCCTGGAGGTCCTGGAGGTCCAACCGGTCCTGGCGGTCCCCTCGGTCCAAGCGGTCCTGGAGGTCCTGGAGGTCCTGGAGGTCCAACCGGTCCTGGAGGTCCTGCTGGTCCCGGAGGTCCAAGTGGTCCTCTTGGTCCTGGCGGTCCCCTCGGTCCTGCCGGTCCTGGTGGTCCTGCCGGTCCTGGTGGTCCTGCTGGTCCTGGTGGTCCCGCTGGTCCTGGTGGTCCTGCATCACCTGAAGGCTAAGGATCAAAGATCACGACCAAATGAACGGATAGAGTTCAAGCAAACACTTGAGCAAAATAGAAAAAATGGCTCCCCGGCTTGTTTCCGAAAGGAAAACCGGGGAGACCCTTTTTGTAGTATTAAATGTGGTATTAGCGAATATATTCGAAATAATTTGCTTTGGTGTAATGATCGGGTAAATCTTCGCGTCGTGGAACCCGGTCGCCATCAAGAGTTGGTGTATTTGTGTAATTGAACATAAAGTTCACTCGCTCAATTCTATTTTGGGGTGTTTCAAAACACGAAATGAGATATTCAGCAATCGAAGGTCTATATGGTTTACCAACTGGATTAGCCATTACATCATCGAAAAGCTTTTGCAATTTGAACTGCTTAAACCTGGTTAAATAGTCACGTTTGTCCATTCTGGGGAATTCGTAAAACCGGCATGTTCCATCTGTAAAAGTGAAAATTGCTGTTGAATGATAATTAGTACGTCTGACATCGGGTGAAAACATAAGCCACATTTGTTCGATTCCAAGCCCAACTCCAATTGGTCGCGTATATGGTCTCAAAATTGGTTTTAAATAATCGATATGAGAAAACGCAATTAGTTGAGCTGCAATGCAAAAGAATAAACAAAATAAAGACACGATTTTCTTACTCAACAGAAGTTGGGGTCGTTTAGTTTCGGCATGATGTGCCGCTTGTGTAATGTCTAGATTGTTCAAGTTTTTGCAGTTGAATTTTGTCTACTTCTAAAAATGGTTTTGAGATTGTCTAAATTTTCTTTTTTCAGATCTTTAGGGTCGATAAAGAGGATGAAGCTTGCGATGAAATACCATTCGAACAAGCCAAGGTTGAAACACCAATCAAGTCCCATATGAAATATGGCGCCAATAGCTAAAACCCAGTATCGAGTCTTCTTTTGCCAGATGAATGCAAAAAGAGCAAACTCGATAATCAGTGTAAACCAGCTGAAAAACATTGAACCATAAGGGGTATCGAGTAATGGTGGAAGCTCGAATCTGTAGTATTGAGTTAATCTGGTGGCATAATAAACCGCGCTACCTTCTGTCCACTGTTCTGAAATTACCTTGTAGAGCCAGTTTAGAAAATAAATATAAGTGAGCTGTACTTGCATCAGCCTTTGTGGCCAGGCTTCGATTGGCTGGATAACAGATTTTTCTTTGGCAAAATATCGATCGAGTGACAATACCGCCCCCGATGGCGCGAAACACATAAACAAAAGTAATAATCTGCAGTAGTTATCGCCTGCATGCAAAACCATTGGGAAATGATTGTTCAGTGTAAGCAGGCATAAAAAGAGGGCGATTGTAACTATTCTTGTGAGAAATCCAAAAGCTAAGGAAATCGATAGCAAAATGCATAAGTATAGAAAACCCAGTCTCCATGAGTCTTCCTGGGGTAAGAGTAAAAATAAATCGAAAACCGGAACATTACCAAATCGGTAAAACATTACGTCGGAGGTTTCGATAATAGGCTCGACTCCAAAGTAAAGCTTGAACCAAGGAAGATATTGCAAACTGAAATTCAACGTAAGTAAAATTCCAAACACTATCCTGAAAACAGCCAATGGATAAGGTGATTGAGATTCAAACCAGAAATTTTGCCATTTTAGCCATATTGCTTTCATTCTTTTTTTGCGCCTCTGAAATAAGCAAATGTAGTGTCTAAAGTATAGTTTTTAGGCAAACTTTCGCGTTTGGTGTACTGGTCGAATTTGGGTACCAGAGCATAATTGAATCGAAAGTTGACTTGACTTACAGGCGCTTTGGCAGAGTCAAAACGCTTGATAAAGCTTTCACTTATTGTTGGCCAAAAGTAACTAAATTGAGGCCGCGCAAAACATTCAGTGACAAATCGTCTGGTTTGCTGGAGGTCGAATTTTTCTTTGGCGTTTTTAAAATCGAGACGTGGCCACTCATAAAGTTGCATATTGCCATCGTCATTTATTATCAGAACGGTCGAGTACTGATTAACTTGCATAAGTTCTGGCGCGAAGAGATTCCAGCGCTGTTTAGTGCCAGTCAGAGCAATTAGCGGTTCACTGATTGATGCTATTTTTTTTGGCAATTTAGCCGTAGGAACCGACTGAACAAGCGCTAGCATAAGATAGAAAGCGATAAAAGCGCTCACCAGCACTCTTTGAGAATTGCTGGATTTGTACTTGAAATCGGGCTTAGATTCTACTTCTTGCTGATAACTCATGACATTTTTAAATATAACCGAAAGGTTGACGTATTATTGTCATAACTTTGTCATACTCGGTTTGTCGTGCGAGTAAACGCGGTATAAAACTTGCGGGGCTTGATTTTTATTTCAGCAGGTAAGAAGTGGATATCGACCTGAGCGAAAAGTCGAAAAATCTTTCTGTCGAAGACGCAAAACATGTGGCGCCGCGTCGGGCTGCTTTAGACCCTACTTGGAAAAAATGTTTGAGTGCGTTTGCAGTTTTTTTCATAGTTGTAGTTTGTACCTGGCTGCAAGACGACGGACCAATCAGAGAAAAAATGACTCCGTTTACGTGGCCTGCAATGGTATTTTTTGAATGGGTTCAGCATTGGAGTCTGTTCAGTCCTGGTGTGAGAAATATAAATTATCACGAGACCGCTGTAATCACTTTTCAAGACGGAAACGCTCGTCTTTACGAATTTCCTAATCCACAGAAAATGACCTATTGGGAAAGATTCAAACACGAAAAGTTGCGAAAAATGTTTCTCGATAATATCATCTGGACATCGATGGGATGGCAGTGGGCCCAGCCACCTGTTTGTCGTTATCTTGCCAATTGCGTTTCTGATACAAAAAATCAGCCAGAATACGTGACTATGATTTGGAATAACATTCCAACTCCGCCTCCTGACGAGAAAAATTGGACCAAGACGACGAATCTTCCTCAACACATATTCAAGGAAGTGACTATTTTCTATCCTGTCGCACCAGATGACTTGTTTACAAATACTTCAGAGTCAAGTTCGAAATAGAGGCTATATGGCAGACGACGATGCAAAAGTAGCGATAGACAAACTAAAAGCCAATTGGAATAAGTTTTTCTTCGAGCCTATTTCGCCTGTTCCTATTGCACTTTTTCGTATCTTTCTTGGGCTCATTACTCTTCAGTGTTTGTGCATTCACCTTCTTGCTGACTGGAAGCTCTATTTTGGCGATCATCCTTTGATTCCGCTTGAAGACTTCATTTACTCATATTGGACCACTAATCCATATTTTGATTTGATGCTTTTATTGCCACCAGGTGAAGAGTGGCGATGGTATTTCTTCTGGTTTGTGGTGGCAGCCGCTTTCTGTATGACGATTGGATTGTTTACAAGAGTGACTGCTGTAATCACTTTCCTTGGTGTTATGTCGTTGCAGCACCACTTTCTAGCTAATCAAAATTCAGGCGATAATTATTTGCGCATAGCCTTGTTTTTTGTAATGCTATCAAACGCTGGAGATGCGCTTTCAATCGATAGTTTGATTCGTAGCTTGAGACAGGACTGGAGACAAAGTGGATTGCTTGCGCCTTTGTCTTCTCCCTGGGCACAAAGACTTTTACAAATACAACTTAGTATCGCTTACTTTCATACCTGGTGGTGCAAAATATCGGGACCGGCTTGGAATGACGGAACAGCAGTTTATTACGCCACTCGCTATGACGATGTGATGCGTTTTCCGATACCATTTTTGCTGGACAATATTTGGACTATCAAAGCGTTAACCTGGGGAACACTTGTTATAGAGTTTGCCCTTGGAACACTTATCTGGGTAAGACCGATTCGCTATTGGGTCTTATTGACCGGATTGGCATTACATCTTGGAATCGAGTGGACAATGAATTTACCAATGTTTGAGTGGTTATTCATGTTCACCTATTTTCTATTCATCTATCCAGAAGACCTTGCAAAGGCTTGGGATTATGTCACTGCTTTTGTTCACAAATATATTTGCAAACCGGTTTATGTTTTGTTTGACGGTCAGTGCATTGTATGTATCCGTGTCGTCGGTTTGGTTTACAGATTAGACATTTTCAGATTGCTGAACTTTGTCGATTTTAGAGCAGGAAATTTTCCAGAATTCGTTGCTGATGCCGATCTGGCAAGGCTAGAGACCGAAATGATGGTCAAGACAAATAAAGGAAAATGGCTTGGTGGCTTTCAGGCTTTTCGTTTCATCAGTCATCGAATTCCTTTGCTTTTCTTGATCTCGCCATTTTTATATTTTCCAGGCGTTTCGCATGCAGGCGAAGCGATTTACAAATGGGTCGCAGCTAATCGGTTCAAAATTTTAGGACGCGATTGTCCGGAAGGTGTTTGTTCACTTGAGCCGAAAGGAAACGAAGCATGACTCCTAAAGCACTTATCATCGTGGTTCTAGGCATCCTTTATTGCTGGGTGATAATTGCCACCATGCCATATAGACGCCAGGTGCAAGAAGAAAAATTGCGCACCGATTATTTTATTAACCTAGACCAAAAGCTCTATCATACCGATCGCTATTACCAGGCTCTTTTGGCTGATCCAAAGTCAGATCCGAAAAAAATTACAGATGTAGAAGAAGAGCTGGGAATTTTGAAGTGGGCTAAGCATGACCTTGTTGCTGCTATGGAAGCTTTTCAAAAGGTGGAAGCTAAACGTAAGCAACCAGATGAGATTCAAAACAAAACGTATAATGATAGCTGGATAAAATCCAAGCTTTTGCTTGCTGGAATTTACCGAGATTTAAGTAACTGGGAAATTGCAGAAACTGAGTATAAAGCAATCTATGATTATGACCTCAAATTTGGTGCCGAATCGCCTAAAGTGGCTCGCGATTTGAATAATCTTGGTTTGCTTGAATATATGATTGCCACTGGCAAAGCGAAAGATGATGAAAGAATGGCTCATTTTAAAAAGTCCGAAGACTATCTCAATCGTGCTATTGCCATGTCGCAAAAAGTCAATGGACCTCAGTCTACAGCTGAGGCCAGTTCGCTCTGGAACTTGTATTTGACTCAGCGTGACATGGGCAAATTGGATGAAAGCACGAAGACCAAAGAATTAGCCGAAGCTATCGATCAGAAAATGGGTCGAACCTGCAAATTGCCATAATGAGTTATTGAAAAATAGTTTTCAACTCTGCTTCTTCCGATTTCTTTTCAACTTCATCCCATTCGGCTTTGAGTGCTGCTGTATATTCTTGTGTGTTTTGCTGATTCATCTGAGCACCAGACCCTGCCATATTTTGCATTAACTGCATGCCTTCTTGCATTCTTCCACTCTGCATCATCATTCCCGCAAGCATGCTTGTTGCCATCATCTTTTTCATGGGTTTAGCAGGCGAGTCTGATTTTTCCACTAACACTAAAATCTGGCGACAAGCATTCTCGCCTCTCTTGAAGTCTTTAGCTTGCATACAGCTGGAAGCCAATTTATTGAGAGTTGTATTTTTGGTGGCATCATCTGCTCCATATGCTTCTTCGGCTTCATAAGCTTGAACCAGAAAATTCTTTGCGTCGTCCCAGTTTTTTTCGAGCATATAACAGTCGCCGATGCGTCTTAGATTGCGGGCCATCCCTGCATTTTGAGGTGCGCTGCAATTCTTGCGAACTTCTAGTGCTTTTTTCAAAACTGCTTGTGCTTCAGCATAATTCTTCTTTTCAATCAATGCACTTCCAAGATGCACCATGCAATAAGCAAGTTGTTCATTTTTCACATTTGCTTTTTCTAGTGCAGCGATAGTCGATTTCCAGGCTTCGATTGTTTTGTCTACATCGCCTGCATCCTCTACTTTTTTGGCATCTGCGATCAATTTGTTCATGCCTGCTTTAGCGTCAATTACAAGCGGTACTGAGCTTGGAGTAAGGCTTTTGGCTAAAGTAACTCTTTCGCTCAATTTCTTTGCTTCGTCTTTGCGATCCATTTTTTCAAGTATCAGAGCATATTCCTGGCAAACTAAAAGAGTTTGGGGTGAATCGGTTTCTTTATTTTGACCTTTGTTCGATCCGGCTACAGTTTCGTCAAGAGCTCTTTTGAAAAATTCATCG
Source organism: uncultured Candidatus Obscuribacterales bacterium (assembly GCA_964572515.1). Lineage (GTDB taxonomy): Bacteria > Cyanobacteriota > Vampirovibrionia > Obscuribacterales > Obscuribacteraceae > Aved-18. Next base: position 1,295,132 of record CAZNEW010000001.1, read on the forward strand.
GCCAGACCCAAACTGCGCTCTGACTCTCGTGTGCGTGCAATTGCTAAACTAACAGCTGCTTTTTCTAAATGATTATCGCCTTTGCACGAATCGATAATTGCTTGTGCTTGATCGTTGTTTTGCCAGGCAAGGGCAAGATCTCCCTTGCGTGCTAAAAGTGAGCCCATGTCTGCTAAAGCCAGAGCATATTCTGCCGACTTATCGCCAAATGTTTTTTTTGAAAGTTCGACCGCTCTTTGACAGACTGGTTCTGCATCCTGAAGGCGTTGTTGTTTTTGAAAAGTCAGACCTAACAGGTGGAGTGCGCGAAGTGATTCGCGTATCATTTTTTGGTCTGGCGATTTTTCAGTTTCGCTTAAAATGGCTTTTAGCTTGGTTTCTGCCGCACCAAATTTTGCTTGCAAAATATCGCGCTCGCAAGGCTCGAAATCAAATTTTTTTTGTACAACACTAGAGGGTCTGGAAGGAGCGCTTTGAGCTTGCAATGACGTATACCAAAAGCTCAAGCTGAGCCCCAAACTAGTTGCCACCAATTTAGTAAGCTTTGTCGTCTTCATCTGCTAAAGTATCCTCTGAGCTGTATTTTGAGCCAGATTTTAACACCCTGACAAGCGCCCTGTGGAGACAATTGTGGATAAAGCGAGCAAATTTGCGTATATAACTTTGATATTGTCGGTCGTCTTTCAGATTGCAAGCGAGCCAATTAGGGCAGAAAGCGCACCTGCACTAAAAGATAATGAAGAGCGAATGAAAATCTGGGACGATGTGAATCTTGAATTCAGAAAGTTCTATGCTAAAGCGTTAACGGAGAAAAGAAAAAATTTCGGACCTGTCATTTTATGTAGTGGCGGCGAAATGATTTTATTTCATAACAATCAAAGAACAGCAGTCAATGTAGTTTCTCAAAAGTTTCACTTCTTCAAGACTGTAGCGCATGTACCTCTGGCAGTCTATGTGGCATTAGACAATCACTGCGATGAAAATCTAAGCGAGGCAGTGCTAAATGATTTGGCTTCATTCAAGAAAAAATACAATCTGGCAGGTGAGACATTTCAAAAATGGGGATTGAGCGAAAAAGAGCTTTCAGCTCAGCATTCAATTCTCGATGATACCAATTTGTTTTTAGATAAAATTATTGCTGCAAAAAGAGTGACGCGAAAAGAATTGGATGCTTTTGCTTTTTCCATGAAACAAAGAATTTTCGATAACGCTGATGCTGCAGTCCTATACGAACTTGGTAAAACTGACAATCAAATTGCCTTGTGGAAAAAATCTATGAGTAAAGCTGATTGGGATAAACTCAAAGTGATTATCGTATCGCCACACATGCCTCGTAACGTTAATCGCCAGATGATTTATTTTCAAACTTTGCTCAATGAGAACCAAGAAGGAAACAGAGTTATTTATATGGATGGCGACCCGGGGCAAGATGAAAAAGCCCTTCAGCTCTTAAGTGTACACGAGCTGGATAAAGACGTTGCAGTAAGTTTTTTCAAAGACCCCTGGCGAATGCATCGTGATTTGCTAGGTGATGCTGGCAAAAAGTTTGTCAAAACGCATAAGCCTGGAAAGGGTGATATAAACCTGGATTTCTAGAATCTTCAATCGAAGTCTATTTTTCGCTTCCATTTATTGACCACAGTTTTCAACGTATCTATTTCGAATGGTTTGTGCAGGTAGTCATTCATTCCCGCATCAATACACTCGGCTTTGAACCCGTTTGTAGATATGCCGATTATTGGTACAACCACTTGTCCTCGATGTTTCTCGATAGTTCGAATCGCTTGAGCGGTTCTAAATCCATCAGGACCTTCGATGTCAGCGCAGAGAAAAATCATGTGATACTGATTATCTTGATATTTTCTCACTGCCTCAATACCGCTGTGGGCAAAGTGAATATTCATTTTTAACGATTTTAAGTTGGCTGCAAGTTCGCGGCCAAAATCAATATCGTCGTCGACGATAAGTACTGTTTTCATAAATGTCTCCAGCTCTAGTTCAGTTGTTTTCAATCGAGATCAAAAGACTCAATCGACTGAAACTTCTGTGTTTGGCGACAAAGTAGACAACTCCGTCAATCTATTTATATTGTTCATAGAGTTACCTCCTTGTTCTACCTTTAACTTGATGTCTGCTTTTATTGATCCAAGACGACAATAAGCAACCCTAGCCCTTGTCTTGTGTCTCGTATCTTTTCAATAGCATATGACACTACAAAAAATGCGCAGATCCCGAAAACGAATAGATACAAAGGCTTGACCAATTTGAACAAAGGTATTTATGATTGACGAATATTAGACCTGTGCGCCCGAAAGGCGAAGAAGAAGATGTCCGCGTTCATCATCAATAACAATAATAATAATGATGATAATAACAACCATGTGTTGCGGCTCTTTCCACATGTTCTAGTTATCACACACTAAAGCATCAATAAATAAAGGAAATAGACCGCAAGCACAGTGAGCTTGCGGCATTTTTGTTTGGAGGTCCAAAATGCAAATGGTAGAAATTGCTCAATGTCTGTCAATCAAGGAAAATGAGCGACAAAAAGTGAAATTAAAAGGACATATATACTCCTGCCGTAATTTCGGCAATTTGACCTTTCTTCATTTGCGCGACCGTACAGGTGTTATACAGGTGGTAGTTGAAGAGGCTCGACTGCTCGAGCAAGTTCAAATGCTCGAGCTGGAAACACCGGTTTTGATTGAAGGAGAGCTTGTTTCCACGCCCAAAGGTGGCACAGAAATTAGGCTTCACTTTATTGAGGCGCTGAGCGAGCCGGCTCTGAAATTGCCTGTCGAAATTTCCAAAGACAAAAAAATGTCTTCGCTTAATTTGAAATCGATGTTCGATTATCGTCCTCTAACTTTGCGCAATGAAAAGACTCGTGCCATTTTTAAAATAGAGGCTGTTCTTTGTGCTGCATTTCGTCAGTTTCTTGGTAGTGAAGGCTTTACCGAGATTCACTCGCCTAAAATTGTTTCTACTGGTACCGAGGGTGGTGCGCAGGTATTCAAGTTGGACTATTTTGGTCGTCCAGCATTTCTTGCTCAAAGTCCACAGTTTTATAAACAAATGATGGTGGGTGTATTTGAGCGTGTTTTTGAAATCGGACCTGTTTATCGAGCCGAAGAACACGATACTTCGCGCCATTTAAACGAATACGTAAGTATGGACTTTGAAATGGGATTCATCGAAAGCGAAGAAGATGTAATCAACATGCAGGTTCGTTTGCTCAAGCACATGTTTGTTCAGTTGAGCCAACAGTGCTCGCACGAGCTTTCGCTCTGGCAAGCGCAAGTTCCAATCATTGCCGAGTCTATCCCCCAAATAGATTTGGAGGAGGCAATCAAATTGCTTGAATCCAATTACTCTTGGCGGGCTGTTCAAGGAGATTTAGACCCCGAGGGAGAAAAGTTGCTCTGCGCTCATTTTGAGGAAAAGGAAGGAAGCGAGCTGGTTTATGTAAGACGTTATCCTCTTTCAGCCAGGCCTTTCTACACAATGCCCTATGGTGAGTATGCAAGTCGTAGTTTTGACCTGCTTTTTCGCGGGCTTGAAATAACAACAGGGGGGCAGCGTTTGCACAGACCAGAGGAGCTAATAGCTGGAATGAATCGTGTGGGACTTTGTCCTGATGAGTTTTTGGACTATTTGCAATGTTTTAAATATGGAATGCCGCCGCATGGCGGGCTTGCAATAGGACTCGAGCGTCTTGCTAAACAATTGCTCGATTTGCCCAATGTTCGCTTAGCTAGCCTCTTTCCTCGCGACCGTCAGCGGATATCTCCGTAGACCCAGAAGTAGAATCAGCTATATCTACAGGTTCATCGAGATGTACCGATACTTCGATTAGACCTTGGAGTCTTGCCTTCAAGGTCTGCTCGACATATTTGGCGATTTTATGACCTTCTTTGACCGAGATATCACCAGAGACTTCGATGTGCAAATCTACAAAAGAATGATCTTTTGCTCCTCGCGATCTGACTTTGTGCACACCTATTACTCCAGGTGCTTCCAAAGCCAGCTCGGCGATCATTTTTGGATCGTGAACAGCTGCATCGACAAGGGGTCCCATGTGCGAAATGATAATTTCATAGCCCCCTTTTAAAATGAAATAAACCACGCCAAGAGAAGCGACGGCATCTACAAAGTAAAGCTTGAAATGAGCCCCTACAAGTGCAGCCAATACAGCAACGCTTGTCAGAACATCTGAAAGTGTATGTTTTGCATCTGCCTCCAAAAGGGCTGAATCCAATTTGTGTGCCTGGTCGTGTTCATACCTGTGGACAAAATAACTCACGATCATCGAACCAATGATAATCAGGTATGAAAGTAAACCTACGTGCGGGTGTTTACCGCTAGGTTCAAGATAGCGATCGAGCACTTCGGTAAAAACGTGCAAACTAGCTGTGAACATCATAAAAGAGATAGCAATCGCAGCAAGCGCTTCGAATTTTTTGTGCCCATATGGATGCTCTTTGTCCGGAGGCTTGAGCGATGCGGTAAGACCAGCTATACCTACCAGATTTGCAATGGTGTCAAGAAGTGAATGAAATCCATCTGCAACCATTGACAAAGTATTGGTCATAAATCCGCAAATCAATTTAGCCAGTGATATGCACAGATTCACTGCGAAAATTTGAATGAATATGAGTTGCGTCTTATTAACTGCTTTCATCACACCAATTATGAGGTATCTCCCGCCAGTTTAAACAATGATAAAGAACTGCTTGAAATCATATTTAGCATCTATACTAAGTCCTTTAAAACCGGTATCTAAGTCTCGGGCGTTCTTATCTATCAGGACTTTGAAATAAATGTCGCATTCTTTCGTTTCGGATATCTTCAACGTTCAAAAGGGCGAACGAATGAAGACCAGTCTTTTGTTTCTCTGGTTTTTCCTTTTTATTTGCGTTTACTACATCTTGCGTCCCATCCGTCGCGGTCTTGTTCTTGAGGGATTAGGCAACGACAATATGCCCTTTGTCTATATGGGCACAGCACTTGTTACTGGTGTGGTCGTCTGGATTTATTCTAAATTTGCTCATCTACCACGCAAGCCACTTATATCTTCCATTTATGGAATATTCATGGTCAACCTGCTTTTGTGGTGGCAGGCGTTTCAATTCGAATCAAATATAACTTCTGGATTATTCTGGGTTTGGCTCGATGTTTTCTCCATCATGGGTGTCACCCTCTTTTGGATGTATGCAAACGATATTTTTGACAGCTCAGCTGCAAAAAGACTCTTTGGTATCATCGCTGGTGGCGGTGGACTTGGAGCGGTTCTTGGTAGCACTATTACAGCAAATCTTGTAAAACTGCTTGGCACGACCAATATGCTTCTTGTGGCAGCCGGTTTGATTGGTGTTACGCTTGGCATTTTCTTATATATGGAATCTGTTTTTGCTAAAACAGCTAACGCTGAAGGCAAAAAGAAAAAGAAAGAAGAATACGATAAGAAGAGTTTTGCTCAAATATTTGCTCATATCGGTGCAAATAGATTCTTGCTCTTCTTGACACTGGTTGTGTGTTTTGAGCGCATGACACCTGACTTTATTCAGTTTCTGTATCACGAAGTCTTGACTGGAATGGCTAAAGGTACAGGATCTGCGGGTATAGCGGCTATTGACGCTCAGTTTGAGCAATGGCGCGGAATTTGCGAATTCGGCATCGAGATGTTTGTTGTTGCTTATGTTATTAAGCGCTTCGGTTCAGGCTTTTCGCTTGCTTCATCTGGAGTTGCAATTTGCGGTAGTTTAATTGCTTTTGCAATACTTGCAAACCCACTTATCGTAATTGCAGTGTTCCATGCTGATGAAGCAATACGTCACTCCTGGTTCAAAGCGGCAAAAGAGCTGACTTATACAGTCACCAATCGCCAGGTTTTGTACATGATCAAACCAGTGATTGAAATGTTCTGCTATCGTTTTTCGCGCGGTATAGCAGGTGTTGCCATTTATCTTGTCAATACTGTCTTTGGCTGGGGCATCAACGGTATCATGGTTACAGGCGGTCTGTGCGCAGCGGCATGGGCGTTTTTTGCCTGGAAACTGAATGATGAGTTTAGAAGACTCGAAGTGAAAGCACAAATCGAGAAAGCATTTACCGAAGTGCCGGATACTATGCCACAAGCAGTCAAGCTCGAAAAAACAGACGATAAAGAAACCCGCGAGGTCGGCTCGGTCTAAAATTGCGTCCTCTGTCAGTCTGTGATAGCTTTATTTTAAATGAAGCTATCTAAGAGTCTATTCAGCGATCCCGAACAATGCGGTTATTTGCCGGAGCAAAAGTGGCGTTTCGAGTACAAGAAAGCCATCGAAATGACTTCAGCAGAATATACCGATTTTATTCATGATGGCTGGCGTAAATTTGGACGAATGCTCTTTAGACCCATTTGTCATAATTGCACAGCCTGTCAGCCAATTAGAGTATGTTGCGCTGAATTTTCGCCTGATAGAAGCCAGAAGCGAACATGGATAGCAAATGAAGATTTAGAGATTCATATAAATGATAGTGGCATGGATAAATCTGTCTACGACCTTTATATGAGTCATCATCAGGCGCGAGCAAGAGATGTGGGATGGCGCCCTCCAACTGTTTTTGGCAGTTTGTCTCATTTGAGTTCAATGGAAGACAATCCCTTTGCCATACAAGTGTGGAAGCACAAGTTAGAAGACAGGTTGCTTGGGGTTTGTTTTGTCGAGCCTCTTTCTGATGGGTATTCTGCTATTTATTCGTTTTATGATCCAGATGAGAAGAAGCGTTCTCTTGGAACATGGATGATTCTCAATTTAATTGAAAAAGCGAAAGTTGAGAATTTGCCCTATGTTTATCTTGGTTATTATGTCGAAGGCTGTCGCTCTATGAGCTACAAGGCGACATATTTTCCAAGCGAAATCAGAAATCTAGATGGAAGCTGGAGCAAATTCAGGGTAGAGGAAAAATGAAGCTGGTATCGAAACTGGTGCTTTATTTCTTTTTTCCGATATTTTTTGCCATTGCAATTTTTTGTGCTGTTCGATATTTCATCCAGCCATTAACTTTGTCTTCTTCGGCAATGATTCCTAATTTGAAGAAAGGCGATCATTTGGTGATTGAGCGATTCACACTGCTTCAAAACAAACAGTTGCCTCGTTTCACTGTAGTTGCACTGGTGCCACCATATGTCGATGGTAAAGCCTATTCGAATAGTAGTGGCGAGCAATTTAAATGCTTTCTTGGCAATTTGACTGGTTTGCCCGGACTGCCTCGTGATCCAGTGTGCATAAGGCGAATCATCGGATTGCCTGGTGAAAAAATTCAATTAGATCCTGAACTTGGCATATTAATCGACTCAAAACAAATAGACGAGAATGCTTATATTTCAGCGAAACACTCATTTAAAAGTGATCAAAATACCAAACTTTTGGATCAATCCGAAGTAGTTCCAGAGAATTCGTATTTCGTATTGCCTGATAACAGGCGCGATTTTGGTGGTAGCGAAGCCTGGGGATTTGTAGAAAAGGACCGTCTTTGTGGAGTGGTCTCATACAAAATTGTAGCTAGTTCTATCAAGAAATTGCCTGACCCGAGTGTTACCTTTTCAGATCCCAAAATTGTCTTCAACGACGATGGTGTGCACGCGCTTCATAAAAGCCAGTTCAAAGAATCAATCGGATTGTTTTATAAATCACTCAGTCTCGACCCGGAATATGAAGTGGCTCGTGAAAACCTGAGTATTGCTTATAGTAATTATGCTTTTAGCAAACACGAATCTCCACGCCAGGCTCTAGAACTTTTGCACAAAGCTGTTTATATTGATCCCGATAACGAGTTGACTAGAAAAAATCTCGATTGTGTTTTGCAACTAATGGGCAAAGACCCCAAAAAACCTTCAGACCGGGCTGATCTTGCAAAACAGTTTTTAAGTGATGACAAAGAACTCGACGCTTATGTTGAAATGACACAGGCGAAGCAACTTGGCGCAGAGTCAGAGAGTTTGAGTGGTCTTGAAAAACTCGAGAGGCAAAATTTTACTCTTGATGAAATTTGCCGCAACGAAATTCAATAATTTGAAAAGCTGATTAATAGTCCTGGCGAACCTTTTCGTAGTCGCCTTTGACCCAGCTATAACCAGGTTGGACGTCAGTGTCAGCTACATAGTCGGCTTCAAAACTGACTACCTGTCTTTGAGATCCAGATGGAAAATTAAGCCCAGCGTTTCCTTCAAGACTTTCAATTGCAGACATCAGGCTTTTCGTAAAGCGAGGTCCGCCACTTGAGCTGATTACATTTATGCTGATTTGTCTGCCTCTATCTACACTTACACGCAGAGTTGCACGACCCCTTTGATCAACCATCAAAGACCATGTGTCATAAATTGCTTTGGATAGTTGTTTGTGCCACTGTTCCCATGCCAGCGTCAGTTCGCGGCTGTTTCTATCGGCACCGATGTCGAAGCGATTACCAGATGCAAGACCTGGGAGATTGGCTTGATCGACACTGCCACTAAGAGGATTAGAAGCGAATTTACTATTGTCTACAAGCGGAGTACCGCGGTTCAGGCGCACTACAGGTGGTGCCAGGGGGGGAGCATTATTCATAGTAGCGCCTGAATCTAGCTTAGCGGAGCGGGTCAGCCTTGTGATGTGACTGGACTGATTTACCGAACCTTCAAGCATTTTTGCGGTAGCTATTTGCACGGAAGAGCTAAGTGCAATTAGTGTCATGAAAGCTAGTTTGATATGGTTAAGGGTGCTCATTGGTCTGGTCCTGTTATTGCTTCACTTACTTAGAAAAGAATCCGAATAATCCGCCTACTACAGCTCCAGTCAGGGCTGCTTTTTTAGCGCTGCCTCCGCGCATGTTGAGTAAGTATCCGGTGGCGGCTCCCATGGCACTTGCTACAGCTGCGCGTTTGATGCGAGTTGAGGTTGAAGTGTAGTTAGAGCCATAACCGTAACCATAATTCTTAGAGACACTGCCTGTATTGACTGGTTGAAAGGGAGTCAATTGTCCAGCAGGAGCAGAATCAGCTACAGCTGGAGCTGGATTGCTGTTGCTATTTGAAGCAAATTTTTCCGATTTGGCAGAGTTAAGAAAAGCAGTGCGATAGTTTGCATTGTTTGGCTCGAGAGCAGATGCTTTTTGAAAAGCGCTTTGAGCCATATTTGTTTCGCCGTTTGCTTTATAAGCTTGTCCAAGAGCGAATTGAACCGATGCGTCTTGAGGAGCTTCTTTAGCTACACGATTTAACTTGTCGATTGCATTTTTGTAGTCACCACTTTTGTAAGCGCCTGCAGCTTCGGTTACCAGATTACTCAAATTAGCTTTGGGTGCGCTTGCAACTGGAGCTTTAGGAGCACTGTTGGAACTTGCAAGACGGGTTGGTGCTTGCAAAGATTGTGTTTGTGCTGGAGCTTGAGCTGGTGCTGTTGCAATTTTTTGGGTCATAGTGCGAACTGCTTCAGCCAGATCGTTGTCGCCAGGATTCAACTTCATAGCCTTTTTGTAATAATCAAGAGCGCTTCTGTAGTCGTGTTTGTCTTCAGCTATCACGCCCAGGTTATACACGGCATCTACGTTTGAAGAGTCAGCGGCAGCAACTTGTTTGAAAAGTTTTTCTGCTTCGCTCAAATTACCTTGTGAATACAAAGCAGTAGCACGCTCCAAATTTGCTTGTGAAATACTTGTTGCCGGTTCAGACTCGTAAGACTCTTTCACCACATTTGGTGCGGGTGTAATTTGTTCGCTTGTAGTATCCAGCTTGGGAGCCTGGGGCAAAAGAACAATTTCGTCTTTTGACTTACCAATCATTTTGTCGATTAAATCAACCCTGTCTGAAAAGTTACCGTCGTGAGTTTGACCAAACACAACTTTTTCTACAGCATCAAGTCTGAAATCAAGGTCTTTGTCTTCTTTGGCGTGACCAAAAAGAAAGTTTTCTTGTTTTTCAAGCTTGCTCATTTGAGCGCTGCTTAAACCTGTAGCTGACAAGGCGTGAGCTGAAAGGCTAGTCGAAAGCATAGTGCTCAGTGAAACTAATCCCGAAAGGGAAAGGCTGAGCAATTTGTGTTTGGTTAGTGATGATTTCATTGTGGTGAGGCTCCGCAAATTCCCGCATGGCAGATAGGGTAAATGACGCCTCGCCAGGGTCTATGTTCCTGGCAATCAAAGCTGAATTGATTAAATCGTCAGGTTTAATCTATCGATTCGCGTCCGGCAAAAACGTAGCGTTTGAGCAGTGAGGCGGGTCTGAATCGCTCGCCGTGTTGCTTGAAGTTTTCTTCCATAAGCAAAAGACATTTGGACAATCCCATCTCATTGGCTAGTGCAAGCGGTCCTTTGCGCATTCCAAGCCCGGCGCAAAGAGCTTTGTCCAGATCCTCTTTGCGACAGACATTTTCTTGCAAAGCTAAGAAAGCTTCGTTGATCATGGGTAAAAACAATCGCTCTGCTCTGAAGTCTCCAGAGGTACCTGTTTTTACAAATTGATCGAGGTCTTTGTTTGGGCCCAATTTAGCTCCAGACTCATCATATATATAGAAACCTTTTTTGGTTTTCTTGCCTAAGTAGTTAGCCTTGACCATAGACTCAAGTAAAGGGGGAACTTCAAAGCGCAGACCATATTCGCTCTGGTTATAACGAGCGACCGAAAGACCGATATCTGCCCCGTTCATGTCGCGCAAAGCAAGCGGACCAACAGGCATGTTGTATTCGCAGGTTTTCTTGTCAATTTCTTCCTGGCTGGCGATACCCTCTTGCAGGCACCACAAAGATTCGTTCATGTATCGACCAAGTAAACGGTTTACAAGAAAAGAGGCGCATTCATCTACCTGTACTGCCAATTTGCCAAGTCCTTGGACAAAATCTATTACAGTTTCGATTGTCTCTTTGTTGGTTAAGAGCCCTGGAATTATTTCAACTAGTTTCATCAAGTGAGCTGGATTGAAAAAATGCATTCCGATAGTTTTTTCTGCCCGACCAGAAAATGAACCAAGTTGGCTTATAGACATCGAGGACGTATTTGAGGCGATGATTGCATTTTCATGGCAGTTTTCGTTCAGTTCTTTCAAGACTGATTGTTTGATTTCAATTTGTTCTGGAACTGCTTCTATGACAAGGTCTATATCTGAAAATCCGGCGTAATCAAGTGTGCCGGTGATAAGCTCTCTTTGGCGCTTAGCGTCGTCCGGGCTTATTTTTCCCTTCTCTACGCCTTTTTTCAAAATGGAGTCAATTGTGGACAGTCCCTTTTCTAAATAAGCTTCGCTCGATTCTTTCAACAAAACTGGATAGTTTTTAGCGATTAGGGCTGCTGCAATACTTGCTCCCATTGTGCCGGCGCCGATTACTGCCACTTTTTTGATTTGGATCATTGCTAATACCTGACAAAAGCTTTTAAACACTCGTTAACTAACAGAGTTTTAGTATCTCGTGTGCAGTGTGAAATGTTTCGATCATTGCAATTGTAAAGGTGGATTGTTAAGCAGTTAAAAAGCCCATTTCGAATTCTAAAGAGTTCCTAAAGGTCCATTTATGAGACGAAGCGGGACTGGATAGCTACCACTGGCAAGGATCCACAAAACATTATCCACTCAGATTTAATCTAATGACAACCGTTTAATCATGAAAAAGCTCTGGATTTTCTCGAAACAATAAGTAGAATATTGAGAAAGGTAAACGATTATTACCTCCCCCAACTGTCGTTCGATCTCAACACTTAAATAGGTTAATTCCTAAAAATTGAAGCCCCTCGGGGCTTGGAGGCCTCATGTTCGCCTACGTATTGATAGGTCTAGAATTGATAATCTTGTACGCAGCGTTCTGGTTTGTATTTGTACGCGAGCCAAAACCGTTTGAACTCAAAGAAAATCTCTGGGGCTATTACTCCGATGCCGATGGGGAATCTCTTCGTAAGCTAATTCAGGAGCAAGGCGCTCATCCACAAGTTAAAAGAACTCGTCGTTGCCGCCAGAGCCAACGTCTTAATGTTGAAGAAAAACAAGGAAGTGGATGGGTTTACACTGGCAAAAAGTCTCCAGCCAAAAAATCAACCAGTTTAGTGGCATCAGTTCTTGGTGTACTCGGTCAAGAATTGACCCGCTTGAGCACTAAGCTCACCTAAGTTCTGAAACAACTTTTTATTCCTCTGAATCAGCGCTCTTGCGTTTTCCACGCGGGGGTGTTTGTTTCTTTTCTGCTGGTGCTTTACCTGAAACCATTCCAATGACCTGTTTGCCGTATTCTTTTACGTCATCCAGCTTTTCTTTGCGCCCACCGAAATATACTTCCGAATAAGCTTTGTAGAAACGATTCAATGTCTCAGGCAAATCTCTTGGAATTGGATATTTTGTATTTTTGGTTTTGACAATGCTATGACGCAAGCGCTCAATGAAATCGAGTGGAGTTTCAGAGGGTAAGCGCGGTTGTTTCAATTTTTGCTCAATCGCTTTTTGTACTTTCAAGAGAACTGCCCACTCTGGTCCACGTTTATATGGAGATTTTTTGATTTTTTTCAGTAGCGGAATCAAAAATCTCAGACAAAGTGCAAGCACCACGAGAACAATTATTATTCCAAGACCAAAGAATGCAGTGTCTACAACTCTTGCGATTAGAATTTTCGCTTGTTCTTCTTGATCTTCTTTATCAAGCCCCAGTGTTTCTTTGACCTGATCTATTGTGGTTTCGTCGTTCTTTTTGACATCAGGCAGAAATCCCTCTGGCGATGGATCGAAAGGAACCCAGCCAGTTTCAGGAATATAAGCTTCTGCCCAGGTATATAAATCACTTGCTTTGATTTCACGCTCGCCCGAGACATTGTTCAAAGTCCCTGGACCAAAACCAGTCACAAGTCGTGCTGGAATTCCAACACAGCGAGCCATCACTACAAAAGCAGAGGCAAAATCACTGCAGTGCCCTACTTTTCGTTTGAACAAGAAATCAGCAACAAAGTCGTCTGCATCTTCATCGACTTCGCGCATTGCATTGTATTTGAAATTCTTGCGCAGATAATCGGTAATTTGTTCGCACTGTACAAACCAGTTGTATTGCGGATTAGTTTTTTGCTCAGCAAGCTCGAATACAGATTGGGGCAGTGATTTTGGCAATTCAAGATAATTTGCAAACTCTTCGCGCATCGATTCCTCTTCCTGATAAGAAAGAGGATCTACCAGACGAAGAGCATTAATGTCGTACATTGGCAGCTGAGTTTTTACTTTGAATTCGGTATTTTGTTCGATATCTTTGGCGGCTGAAATTGCGCCCATACTGTCAACAGTCATAGTGGTGTTGAATAATCGAACTTCTTGTGGAATCCAGGCACCAGGAACATATTTGCCAATATTCTTGGCTTTGACTTTCATTTCTTGCATCAATTCGATGGATGGAAAATTAGCCGGAATTTTCAAGGCGTCTGCCATCGATACTCGGTAGAGAGGCTTGTCTTGATCTTGGAATTTGAATGGACGCATATGAGCCGAGTTCGAAATGGCATCTTGCGAACCAGCGCTTGTAGAACTCGCGTTGTTTTGACTGCCACTATTAGATGAACCAGAAGTCTGGCTGGGACCGCCAATGCTCAAAGCCCCACTTGACCCACCATTTAAGTTTTGTTTTGGCGCAAGTAAGTTTTGTGGTGGAGGAGTGTAACGCGGTGCGGTGGGCGGTGGTGCGTAATTTACTTTGAATTCTTTTTTTATTTCGCCGTTAGTAACTTTGACTGGTTCTACTTTAGATTCGTCGCTTTGTTGCCAGTCATAGCCAGAGTAAACGTCGTAGCAACGTCGTCTAAAGTAGACTATGCGTCTGCTTTTGACAACAAGAACTATTTGACTTCGATCGCTCATCTTGTCTGCAAGAGACAGATTAGAAGTGTCATCAATTACAAAGTCACCATTATTTCCATTGCCGCTGCCACTTTGAGTATCAGAAGGCGAGCCTTTTCCGCGTTTGCGTTTGTTTTTTCCATTGCCGCCTGGTGAGCCAGGCTTGTCTTTTGCTCCAGAGTTTTCTTCAGCACTATCTTCTTTGCTAGAAGCACTGTTTTTGCCTTTGTTCTTTTTGTTTTTCTTTTGGTTTTCCTGGCTGTTTTTCTCTGGTGGTGGTGGTGTTTCGTTTTCGCCTTCCTGTTCTTCACCTTTTTTAGACTTCTTAGAATCCTGCGTTTGAGGCTTGGCTTGAGCACCTTTCTTTGCAGGTGGAGGTGGCACGTAATCTACATCTTCACTTGCGTTTCGTTTTTTGAAATTTTTGTCTTTAGGATCGATTTTAGAAAGACCGTGTTTTTTCTGAAACCAGGCACGAGCACGCTCTTGTTCTTCTGCTGAAAGTTTGCGCTGGGCTGGAGGCGGTGGGGGCGTCATATTGGATACAAGTATTCCAGGGTCGAAAGATTTGCCTGCAGCCATTATTCGGTCAAGTAAATCGTCCGAGCGAGGACCAAACATGAAAGCAACTACAGATAAAAGTGGTACCAGCATTAGTGCCGGAATAGTATGACCTGCCGAACGTCTTCGAATAAAAACACCAGCTGGCTTTACTTCGGGTGCTTTAGCAATTGGCTTTTGTTGTCTGTTTCGCGATGATTCCGAGAGACAATCGAAATAAAGCATGAAAGAGCCAAGAATAATATAAATCAAAATTACGGCAAGCAGAGGCAGACCTTTTTCCACTGGTGCAATAAGCAAAAGCAATAAAAGCCCCATAGTAGATGATAAGTTCAAATCTGAACGAGAGCGCATTTCAAAGGTGATGAAAGCAAAAACACCAGCCAGGAAATGGATGAAAGGCGAAACGAAATCGAATTCGTCGCGAAGAGGGTTCATAAACTCTTTCAGTACACCTGCACCAACAAAAAGAATTCCAGCTAGAGCAAGCCAATGAAGCCATTTTAACTCGTCGTGTCTGTGCTGATAGCTCAAAAAGCTTCCTGAAGTAACCAGAAGCAAATACAGTCCGGTAAGCATCCAACTTGAATGAGACAAAATGCAAGATGCACCAACACAGACAATTGCCATCAAGAATACGACAATGCGCAATGGCACTGAATCTTCAGCTGGCTCTTTGGGTTCTTCCGGTTTTGGTGCCTTTGCTTTGGCTGCGTTTTTGTTTGCATTAGGGTCAGATGGAGGCTTGTTCATAATCCCTCCATGTCTAGTTCCCAATCGAGCCGTGCAATTACTTTTCCTTCAAAAGTAGGCTCAGGATTAGAAGCTGTAGCAGTGCTACTTCGTTTCGATTTTGTCTGGTGAGCTCCTTCATATGCTACTTCTGGCTCTACAATGGCAAGGTCTATGGGAGTGCAAATTACATCGGATTTTTTCTCCGGACTGAATTTCATTACTCTTTCATTAGTCGGAACGAAAGTAAGAACTTCACGCTCGAAATAAACCGACTGACTATCGAAATTTTGTTCATCGGGGTCGAGACTCTGTCGCACAGGCTCAACACGTGCAAGTATTTCAGCGTATCGTCCAATTCCATGACCCAAATTTTCAGGCAAATCTTGCATCATTTTAGCTAATGCAGGTGAGTCTATAGGTGGATAAATAGTCAAATTGGGAAGCTGCCCTTTGTTGTATCCCAGATGACACAAAGACATAATGGCTGAAACAGCCAGTTCGAACTGCTCGTTAGTTTTCCAGTTGGCTCGCAGATTCAATACCAGGTCGAAAACCGGAATGGTTTCCTGGTCAAATTCGCGAACGAGTAAGCTACCGAATTTGGCTGTGGATGCCCAATGAATATGTCTTAAGTTATCTCCACTTCTGTATTCTCGCACAGAACGGAAGCTTGTAGATTGGTGCGTAATCATAGAACTTGACGAAGCAAGTCCCATCATCGATTTGATTCCTCTTATATGAGAGAGAAAATTACCCGACACAGTATAAGTGCGAGGATAAACTGTAATAGTCGAAAGTTCTTTTATTTTGCCGGTCTTAAGCGTTCTGGTCCACCAGATCAAGCCAAAAGGAAAGCAGGTACTTATCTCAATACTGTTTAAGAAGTAAATTCCGCGTCTTAAATCGGGCGTCGGAAACTCGAACCAGTTTTCTCCAGTTAACTTTTCAATTAAAACTGGCTCGGGTGCAAGAACCGCTCCCATTGGACGTCCATCAAGACCTCGACGCACCAAATCCAGTGTCATTTGTAATTGCTGAGTGGGAAAAAATAGAGAAAAAATACCCCATCTATTCTTTCGATGGAGCTTGATCAATATTTTTGAAGTCTCTTCATCAAGAACGTCCTGAGGCAAAACACATTCACCTTTGACGTGCATGACTATAAGCAATGGCATAATGAAGGCGAGAATTGCAGTGCAAATAAAACTTGCTGCCAGCAAATAAATCGATTCGTTTGCACTAATTCCTGCATATAAAAAGATCGCAAGTGCAAAAAACAGAAGCGAAAAAATTCGCATGTCAAAAGTGACTTTCAAACCGAATCCAACTGGAATTGTTAGTGAAAGTCTTTTGTTCATCTGTTATCAGCTCGGTACTTTGACGCCTTCAAGTACTTTCTTAATAACATCACTATGACAGATGCGTGAAGTTTTAACTTTGGGGACAATACGATGGCCAAACACATGTGGTGCCAGAATCTTGATATCGTCTGGGGTTACAAAGTCGCGACCTTCAATGAAAGCATGAGCCTGAGCAGCTCTAACCAGAAGTTGCGAGCCTCTAGGGCTGACTCCCAGAATAATGCTTGGATGTTCTCTGGTTGCAGCAACTATCTCAATTACATAATTGATCAATGCATCATGCAAAAAGATTGAACCAATTGCATGTTGCATTTGTACAACATCTTCTAATGCTAAAACAGGCTGAAGCTGGAAAGCATTTTCTTTGATAGAGCGTTTGATAACTTCTGCTTCTTCTTCGCGCTTTGGATATCCAAGACTCATCGATATCATAAAGCGGTCTAGCTGAGCTTCTGGCAGGGGAAACGTACCGTGGTGCTCGATAGGGTTTTGAGTGGCGATAACAAAGAAAACATTTGACAATTTTCTTGTGACACCATCGTTGGTGACCTGTCTTTCTTCCATTGCTTCAAGCAAACTGGATTGAGTACGGGGGGTAGCACGGTTGATTTCATCTACAAGGAGGATGTTTGTAAAAATAGGACCTGGCAAGAAATTGAATTTGCTTTCTTTCTGGTCGAAAATGCTCACGCCTGATATGTCAGAAGGTAATAAATCAGGGGTTGACTGAACCCGTTTAAAGTCGGCTCGTACCGAACTGGAAAGACTTTTGGCTAATAGTGTTTTGCCTACGCCTGGCACGTCTTCAAGAAGTACGTGACCGTTGGCTAAAAGTGCAACTACGGCGAGTTTTGAGGCTCTAGCTTGACCTACTAAGGCTTTGCCCATATTATCGACCAAGGCTTTTGCTTTGCCGCTGAGTGCCGCTACTGCCTGTGAGTTGGCCTGGGGCGAAGAAGGGGCCGGGGGAGGTGTAGAACGCACAAAATGTCCTCCAAAAGTAGACACACCATGTCAATATACTTCCAAGTCTTTACGCCCCTTAAACACTGATATAATTATTGAACTATGTCTCAAAACACTCGACTTTTACTTATAGCGCTAGGCATTATCATTGTTTTCGGCATTTTCTTGCAGTCATTTATCGCCAAATCTTTGCAAGAGTCGTCCAGCGGTCTGGATACAATGCCTGATTTCAAGTATTCGAACGCCGACCCCAATAATTCGCTTAAGGCTCCTGGAAAGAACGCTGGAAAAGCCCAGTAATTAGATTAGTTCCGTTAGAAGGGCCCAGATTAATTTTTGCGGTTTGTCCGGATAATTGAGCAATTCACCACAAAATAATTCGCCTAGAAAATTTGTATTGGCACTGTCATTGCTGCTGAATGTAGCTGGATTAGTTGCTTTGTGCTTCTTGATTTCTACAAGTATCGAGCTTGGCAAACAAAAGAAAAAGGCAAGGAACCTGGAGCGCCAGGCACTCATTACAAATTATGAGAAGCTCAATCAATTAGAAGATCGTTCAGGGCGAATTTTGCGAAGAGATTTTGTCAGTCGTTTAGATGGCCGCCAAGACAGTTTTTTATTATCGCCGCCAATGACACCTTCTGCGGATGGAAAACATACTTTGTTTGTTTATTTGCATGGAATGGGTGCTACCTACAGAGAGCCTTATGGTGACCCAGGTAAGTTTATGGTTGCTGATGAAATTCAAAAGGCTTTCCCTTATTCTGTTTTTATTTCACTCAACTACAGGTCGCCGGCTTCGTGGGGCGAGACAAGCGCTCTTAGCGACATAAGTCAAAATATTGATGAGACAATGCAAGCCTATCCAACAAGCGAAATAGTCCTATTAGGCTGTTCTATGGGTGGTTGTACAGTACTGAATTATGCAGCGTGTGCACCAGATAACATCAAAGAAAAATTGAAAGGAATTGTAAGTGTAGAATCGGCCGGTGACCTTGCAGTGCTCTTCGAAAAAACCAGTGCGCGTATCGTTAAGCAAGCCATGGTCATTATGCTAAAAGGTACACCCAGGGACAATCTTAAGGCGTACCAACAAGCAAGTTTTTTTCACAATATTCAAGGTTTTCCAAAACAAGTCAAAGTTGCAGTAGTATCCGCTAAAAAAGACAGTACAGTCCCACCAGAAATGCAAAAACAGATAATCGAGCGATTGCAAGCAATCAAGGTCAATTCCCGTTTAATTGAAATTGATACCAATCATGGTTTGCCTGAGCCATCTGTGTTTATAGATGCCATTAAGTTTACGCTTGCTAAGGACAGCGCATGAAAAAGATTTTTTTTGTACTAACTTCTAGTTTGCTGGTATCAAATATGGTGCCAAGCTCGACTATGGCCCAGACCAAGCACTGGGATGTAAAAAGGCGAGATGAAGCTGCTAATCTCACTTCTGCTGGTCTCAATTATTTGACAGATAAAAAGCAGAAGAGAAAACGCAAAGAAAAAGACAATATTGTTTTTGCAAGCAAATTTTTCGAGAAAGCAGTGGATGTTTATCCCGAAAGCGTTACTGCTTTGAACTTATTAGCACTGTGTTTGACTCTCACTAACGAAACGGATCGAGCACTTATTTATTTGCAAAAGGCATCGCAATTAGGTGGGCAGGATACAGAAAACCTTGCCACCACAGGAATTGCTCAATACCTCAATCATAACTTTGAAATTAGCGTAAATGTCTGGAACAAACTTTTCAAAGTCTCACAAGACAAAGGACCGGCACTTACCTGTCTTGGATATGGTTTGATTCGCAGAGGCGATTTCAACAAAGCCATAAAATGTTTCGAGCAGGCTCAAGGGCAATCGCCAAAATCGGCATTTGTTCTTGATGGAGCTGCGCGCGCTTATTATTTTTTAGGTGATTTTGAAAATGCAAAATCATTCGCGTCCAGAGCGAATGCGCTTGGCGAGTATAACTTCACTACTTCACTCAAAGCGCGCGCCGACTTATTGCAGGGTAATTATGTCGATGCTCTAAAAGGTGCAAAAAGGCTATCTTCTAAACCTACTCAATACAAAATGGGACGCTCACTTGCATTTCTGGGTTTTAGCAAATTGTATGACCTTGAAGCAGACCCATTTCAATTAGACAATCAAGACTCTGGCGCTGCGATTGCTTCGCGTATCAAGGACATGCAGTCGAAAGACCAGGTCTATAAGCCCGTTGCTGGCAAAATCAACGAAAATCTGGATAAAGTAAGAGCTTCTATGTCTCTTTCTAAAGATGATTACTATCTGGAATATCAACTGGGATTGATTCAGTCAGCAATGGGTGATTTTGCTCAAGCACAAAATTCATTTGAAAGTGCGTTGAAGCATAATCCGCAAGCATTGGTTATTTTGCTTGATCTGGCCTATGTCTATTTTAGGCAAGATCAAAAGGCAAAAGCAGCCTCATGCGTACAAAGTTTCAAGCAGCAATGGCCAAATATCAAATTAGCTCCCTTCTACGAGCAAATGATAGGCGTGGACAACTCATCTAAAACGCAGCAACCCAAACCAGACGCTTTTACAAGTGGCGAGCCAAAAGAAGATCCTTTAGACAACAATCCAAAAGACTCAGGTTTTTAGTGCCTGCAGAAAACTAAATGGATATTTCTTTCCAGTGAGTTCTGTAGTGTAGTTTTTTCCAACCGTCTTGTGGGGTGTGTTTGACAAAAATGTCAGTGCATTGCGAAGCGAATGCTTTGGGCTTTTTGCCGCCAAAGCGCTTAACTGCTCTAAAGGTAACGATAGCTGTATCGCCTCTGACTTGAGCAAAAGGATGATCGATAGTGTATGACTCGACCGGGTTGCCTTCAGATTTTGATTTGTCCCATTGCTCGCGGACCCACTCCATTACAGCTTTTTTGCCGACGATCAATTTTTTCTTTTTATCGTCGAAAGTAGTGATGTCATTGTCCAGATAGTCGGACAATTTGCTGAAATCGCCTGCGCTGTAGACTTTGGCTATTTGCTTGAGCGTGTCTATAACTTCTCCTGCTTCAGGACAAGCCAGATGAGGATTGATGCAGGACACATCTGCTTCAGCAGCTTCAGGGGTTGCTGAGGCAAGTTCTTCTGCGCGAGCCTGTGTATTTGTAAAAAACGAAATGCCTCCCACAATAGCCAATGCAGCTGAAAATTGAGCAACATATTTGCGGGGGAAAATCGTTTCTTTCATGTTAGGGGCCTCACTTAAACGATTAGGGTTTCCAGAACTATCTAGCGCCAAGAGCGTCATCGATATCTTTTATAGACCTGTCTGTATCGGTGATAGCAGCTTGTAGCAGGTCGTATTCTCGTTGACTGTCCTTGATTTTCCGGTACACAACATCAGCTTTTGCTGACAGCTGAGCCTTTTGATCCAAAAGAGCGTCGCGAGTCTTTTTCAAGTTGTCCACTACACCAAGAGCAGAAGCCGCTAGACGAGAAGTTGGAGTCAAACGGATATCAAGCGAAAGAAAAGTTATGAGTGCTAGCAATATCGCTTGCGCTATTACAAACTTCGTTTTCACCAGTTCCTACGCCAATGCAGTGTTTTGAGGTACTTGAAAAGTTTACTATAAACTTTGCCTAATGGAGCCTTAATTCATCATAAATCCAGTTAAGTAATCGCTAAGAATCGAAGTCACTGTCAAGATTAGAATTAGGTGTGCGAATGCCTAGTTTTCGGTTTAGAAGTCAAGTTTATGACTCAAAAAAAAGCGTTGCAAAAGAATTTGAAAGCCGTAATCACCGGAGCTTCCTCTGGAATAGGCAAGGCTCTTGCAGTACTCCTTGCCAAGCAATACCAGGCTTGTATAGTCATTGGCGGTCGTAACAAAGAGCAGCTTGCCGACACTAAAAGACAAATAGAGCAAGCGGGCGGACAATGTCTGGTCAAAGCTTGCGATATCGGCACGCCTGGAATGGCAAAAGAGACAGTAGAAGCCTGTATAGACCATTTTGGCTCAATTTCGATTCTGGTCAATAATGCTGGATTAGCACAATCGGGACGTTTTGAAGAGCTGGACACAGAGCAGTTTAGACGAGTATTTGACGTCAATTTTTTTGCCGCACTTGAAGGCGTTTATGCCGCGTTGCCAGCTTTCAAGGAGCAAGGTTTTGGCAAAATAGTAAATGTTTCTTCGGTTGCAGGAAAAGTGGCCTTTGCTGGAAGCGTGTGCTACTCTGCCTCTAAGTTTGCACTTACTGCTATGTCTAACGGCTCTGGACTAGAGCTTGCTTCCAGAAACATAGATGTATTGACTGTTTGTCCTGGATGGGTGCGCACTGAATTTTTCGAAAAAAATCATGTAGCCAAATTCAAGAATCCGACTCTAATAGCGCAAGAAGAGAGCCCACGCGGCTGGATAATGAAACACTTGCTTTCCATTTCGTCTGAAGAAGCGGCATTGCAAATTCTGGAAGAATTGAAAAAGTCTGGTAGTCGCGAAATTGTAATGACTGCTCCGGGCAAACTTATTGAGCGAATGCAAGGCGTTTGTCCCAAGGTGGTCTCAGCGCTAAGCTCTCGCATTCCGCTCGACTATTCGGATCCCAAAAAAGCTTTGAGCAAATAAATGAGGTCATATGCAAGACAACAAGCCGACAGGTGAAAAAGATAGTTTTGATTTCGACAGTTTTTTAGGCAAAGTAACTGTTTTTCGCTATAACTTGCAAAAAGAAGCTGAAATTAAAGTCAAACGAAAAGCGGCAATTTCGTCTCTTGGAGCTGCTGCTGTAAATTTATGCTCGGCACTGGATCAGAAAGGAAACATGGGTAGCAACTCGAAGCTCGTAGTGGCAGAACTTGGTAATGATGCCATACATATAAGAGCAGACAAGCGATTTTTGACAATGACTATCGTTAGTGGTGTTTCTTCTGATTGTGATATGCCAAACTCTCGAAATGAGCGTTGCGCCCAGATTTTTACTTATTTTTATCTGGCTGATGATGATACTGCAACCCTTGTATCGCGACTTTCAATTTATCACAACGGTGATATCACAGATGGTACCGTCACCTGGAATCTGGCTAGTGGCGTTGAAGGATGTTATCCTTTCATGGAAGACCTGATGGATCGCTTTATTTTTAATCTAAATCTGGTCTGGCGCTACGGAAAAGAGCTACCTGAGCACATATCTAAAGTCCCCGTAGACGATGGCGATATTCACATCGAGCACTTGAGACAAACTTCGGGACAATTTACTGTTAAGTAAAAGATTTTTTCAAGCGCATTTTTGAAAGGCGTTGATCTAGCTTGTCTGCATCCGAAGAACGCTTGGTCAAACGCAAGAGCTGACAGTAGTTTTCCAGAACCATGATTACTTTGGGATGTTCAGGACCAAGAGAATCTTCCCAGATTTCCAGTGCTCGTGTAAAAAGTGCTTCGGCTCGATTGTACTTTTCGTTTTGCAAATAAAGACACCCTAGAATATTCATGCTTTCAGCTACCATTGGGTGATCCGAGCTGAGCAACTTTTCTCTGATAGAAAGTGCTCTTCTTAGAAGCGTTTCTGCTTTTTCAAAACCATCACTGTTTAGATAAAGCGTCGACATGTCACTCAATATGGTGGCAATGCGCGGGTGCTGTTTGCCGTTTAAATTTTCGTTGATAGTCAAAACATGTTTGAATGCATCTTCAGCCTGCTTAACCTGATTCAACATCACATAAAGCCTGGCCAAATTGTAATAAAGCTCACCTGTTTCAAGCGAGTTATCTCCAATATAGCGCTTGCTTATTTCAATCGCTCGCAAATATAGAGGCTCTGCTTCTTTAAATTTGCCGGTGTTTCTATACACTTCGGCTAAATTATTTACTGCTGTGGCAAGGGCGGGGTGCTCAAAACCAAATACCTTTTCTTGAATTCGTAGTGCTTTTACAAGGTGAGGCTCAGCTTCAAGAAGTTTGGACTGGGCCAGTAAAACCATCGCCAGATTATTCATTGAGGAGCCGATTTCTGGATGATCAACAGCCAAAGTACGCTCTCTAATAATGAGCGCTCTGGATAAATATTCTTCGGCTTCGCCAAATCGGCTATCGTGATAGAGCAGGAGTCCAAGCGAAGTTAAATAGTCAGCCAGCTCTGGGCTTTCATTTCCCAAAGAGTTTTCCATCTCCGGCAGGAGAGCAAGCAAAACTTCAAGCTTATCGTCCATTTACCAAGTAATAATATGTCGCGTTTTAAACCGATAATTCGAGCTTATCACGAACTTATACCCACTATGCACGGACAACTTGCTTATTACATTATTTGTCTAAAGCAAGATCTTTACCACTTGCAAAACTTGACTTGATGACGGCTTGTGCCGCAGCCAGACGGGCTATTGGAACCCGATAGGGCGAGCAGCTTACATAATCCAGTCCCAGTCCATGGGCAAATGCAATAGATGAAGGCTCGCCTCCATGTTCGCCGCAAATACCCAATTTTAGCCCTGGTTTTACCTTGCGCCCGTAATTGCAGGCTATCTGCATAAGACGACCGACACCTTGCTCGTCTAATACTTCAAATGGATTTTGATTGAGGATTTTTTTGCCACCCAGTCCTTCCAGATAATGCTGCAAGAATTTTCCTTCAGCATCGTCGCGTGAGAATCCAAAAGTCATTTGAGTCAGGTCGTTAGTGCCAAAACTAAAGAAATCGGCATGAACTGCAATTTCGTCCGCAGTAACGCAGGCGCGGGGCAGTTCGATCATTGTTCCGAATTTGTAATCGATTTCGGCTTTGTTTTCTTGCAAAACTTCTTTTGCCAAAGTCTCCAGTCTCTGGCGAGCAAGTTCAAGTTCGCTTGCGCATGAAACAAGTGGGATCATTATTTCTGGAAGGGGCAAATGTCCTTTTTGTTTAGCGTTTATTGCAGCTTTGAAAATAGCTTTTACTTGCATTTCCATTATTTCGGGATAAATCAGTCCCAGTCTGCAGCCACGAAGTCCCATCATCGGGTTTGACTCGTGTAAGTCTTTTACTCTTGCAAGCAGAATTTCTTTTTCTCTGAGTTCTTTGCCGCTTTCTTTGCGTGCTTTCATTGATGCAACGTCAAAGATCAGTGTTTCTAATTTGGGCAAAAACTCGTGCAGAGGCGGATCTAACAGTCTGATTGTCACAGGCAAATTATTCATGGCTTCAAAAATGCCTTCAAAATCAGTCTGTTGCATGGGCAATAATTTGGATAATGCTTCCAGACGCTCTTCTTTGTTGGTTGCAAGAATCATTGCTTTGACCCAGGGTAGTCTGTCCTGAGCCATAAACATATGTTCTGTTCGGCAAAGCCCGATTCCTTGAGCACCGAAGTTGCGAGCCACGCGTGCATCAAGCGGGGTATCTGCATTCGTTCTAATAGACAATTTGCGAATTTCGTCGCCCCATTTAAGCAGGGTAGTGAAATCTTCCAGGATGACAGGTTCTTCTGTTTCTATTGCGTCTAAAAAGACTTCGCCTGTTTGTCCATCGATCGAAATTATTTGTCCTTGAGTATAGGTCTTACCACTGACAAAGAATTTGTGCTCGTCTTGATTTATGACAAGACTTTCGCAACCCACAACACATGGTTTGCCCATGCCTCTTGCAACAACTGCAGCGTGGCTAGTCATTCCACCTCTACAGGTGACCACGCCTTGCGCCGCTACAATTCCATGAATGTCGTCGGGACATGTTTCAATTCTGACAAGAATAACTTTCTCGCCTTTAGAAGATAAAGATTCAGCTATGTCGGGGTCGAAGACTATTTTGCCGATTGCAGCTCCTGGTGAGGCGTTCAAGCCAGTGGCTATTAGCTTGCCTTCTTTCTTGAATTTTTCTTTGTCTTTGACATTGAAGCTGGGCAAAAGTAATTGATTCAACTGATTTGGATCGATTCTTGTCAAAGCTTCTTCTTTCGAAATAAGTCCTTCTTTGCATAAATCCACAGCAACTTTGAGTGCACTGCGGGCGGTTCGTTTTCCCTGTCTTGTTTGAAGCAAGAATAGCTTGCCTTGCTCGATTGTAAATTCGATATCTTGCATGTCTTTGTAATGATTCTCGAGTTTTGTTATGGTCGCAACAAGCTCTTTGAATACCGCTGGCATTTCGACTTCCATTTCTTTTATGCTTTTGGGAGTGCGAATTCCGGCTACTACGTCTTCGCCTTGCGCATTGACCAGATATTCACCATAGAGTTCTTTTTCGCCAGTGCTTGGATTGCGTGTGAAACAAACGCCTGTAGCAGAGTTATTATCGTAGTTTCCAAAAACCATCGATTGTATGTTGACCGCTGTTCCAAGGTCGTGATCAATTTTGTTCAAATTGCGATAATAAACAGCTCGACTATTGTTCCATGAGCGAAATACAGCTTCGGTAGCGCCTTTTAATTGTGCAAATACGTCTTGGGGAAAATCAGATCCAGATTTTTCTTTTACAAGTGATTTGTATTTCTCGACCAGCTCTTTTAAATTTTCGGCATTCAGCTCGGTGTCTAGTTTTACCTGAAGCGATTTTTTCTTTTCGCTAAGCGCGTGCTCAAATACTTCTTTATCTATTTGCAGCACCACATTTGAATACATTTGTATAAAACGTCTGTAGCTGTCATAAGCAAAACGAGGGTTGTCAGTGAGTTGAGCAAGTGATTTGCAGGTTGTGTCATTCAATCCCAAATTCAAAATTGTATCCATCATTCCGGGCATCGAAAATTTCGCACCAGAGCGAACAGAGAGCAGAAGCGGTTTTTTAGAATCGCCTAGTTTTTTGTTTAATACTTGTTCTATTTTTGAAAGTTCACGAATGATTTCTTCCCACAATCCCTCAGGCATCGCATTCGTTTTGGAATAGTGTTTGCAAGCCGTAGTAGCTACAGTCAATCCTGGTGGAACATTGACTCCGCTTGCGCTCATTTGTGCAAGACCTGCACCTTTTCCACCTAAGTGATCGCGCATGGATGCCTGGTCTTGTTCGAATTCTTTGTAAGCGTCTTGAAATAAATAGACTTGTTTCAAAGTTGGATCCGCTTGAGTTTTGACCGGCATTTCTTTTCTCCTTCTAGAGCCTGATGTGCATGAAGATTTCACTTGAAGTTTCTTCAATCGCTTTGCCTGATACATCGATTACGTGACAGTTTAATTCAGAAAATAGCTTTCTTGCATTTTTTACTTCTTCTTGAATGCGCTCGAAATCGGCATAGTCACTTTCTGACGACATTTTCAATATCTGTGCGCGAGTGGATCTGATTTCTTGAAGCAAATAAGGATCTAAATTCAATCCGATTATTTTTTTGCTTGGGGCAGTGAATAAGGCTAGAGGCGGGTCTACGCCATAAACTATGGGAACGTTTGCTGCTTTTAAACCGTAGTGGTGAGCCAGATAAATACAGTTTGGAGTTTTGCTCGTGCGCGATACTCCAATTAGAATGATGTCTGCCTGTGCAAGTCCGTCGGGGTTTTTGCCGTCGTCATATCGAATGGCGAATTCGACTGCTTCCATTCTTTTGAAATAACTTTCGTCCAGAATATGTAAGCGACCAGGCTGCGAAAGTGGTATCTGTCCTGTGACATGCGAGATTCGTTCGATTAATGGACCTAGCAGATCGATGGTTGCCATATTTAATTTTGTCGCCTCACGCTCAAGCGCTTCTTTATATTGAGGAAGCACAAGCGTGTAGGCGATAATCGAGCGCTCGCGGGCGATTTCGCGCACTAATGCAGGTATTTGATCTACATGTTTGATTTGAGGTAAGCGATAAATTGAGGCACGACCTGGCGGAAACTGCACCAGGCAAGCTCTTGCGACCAATTCGGCAGTTTCGCCGCTTGAGTCGGAGAGAGTATAAATAGTCAGCTCGGATTTCTCCAGGACACGACTCCCTTTGCTTTTCAGGTCTCAAGCAATTTTACGCTTTATGCAAGCCTGGTTTTAAGAGAGGTTTTGCAGTGATTATTCTTATATTAATTCCTGGCAAAAAAACACAAAGTCCCGGCTAGAATAGTCTCAAAGTCACCACGTTAGGTGAAAGGAGCATTTTATGCTAACAGGCATAGCAGTATTGATTCTAGCTACAGTTGCAGCAGTAATGATCAACGACAAGTCCAGCCTCGGTAAAGAGCTGACCGACAACGAAGTATAGTTTTTAAGAAAAATCGACAATTTTAAATAAGCCGCCGGTTTGGTTTGATGGTTAATCTTTCTGGGTGTTCCGTTTGCGCGTTGGCCAGATTCCGGCGGCTAACTACTTTCACTATAATCTGCGGCGATTTTGGGTCGCTATAGGGTTAACCCTGGAAATTGAAAAGGCAAAACCCTGAAAGGCTGCCAAGTGGAGGGTTTTCGAGATCTTTATCTGAACTCGAATATCACTTTGAAATCTTCTTTGTCATTTATATTCGTCGGTTTTTGCCGCCATAACTTAATCGAAGCTCTAGCTGGAAGCCCTTTTAAACGCAAGCGGTCGATTTCTGGTTGAGCCGGACTCATATTATTGCAACCCGATGGTAAACCGCAGCTCCCACCACAATGTATGAACTGCTTGATTTCAACAGAATTGTTTTTGTTTTTTGAATCAAATGTATTCATAACATTTATCGACCCCTTGGGATCGAAATAAATGTACCGATAACCGAAGTCTCGAGCATTGTAAGCTGTCAAGCCAAAGTCGGAAATAGTACTTTTTTCTTTGCGACAATAGTCATAGCTAAGAAGGCGGGCATGATAATCGGTTATGTCGTATGTCACTGTTAATTTCTGTTCTTTGGGATTTATTGTTGCGCGCTCTGGCATATAACAAAATGGAAAATTTAAATCAGCAAATTCTTTGTCCGACATTTTGTTTTTATCCCAAATTTCACAAGACCAGGAATTAGCAGCCACGAGTAAATAGGGGTTCAGAATAAAACGTGATTCTTCCGAATCTCCCTTTGTGCTTAGCTCGCCTTGCCCATAAACAAAACTCCCTTCCATTGACCACCATGGTTTTCCATCGACTATTTGATCAAAAATTTGATGGTCGGGATGATAAGTTCCATCTGTCAGTTGAGTAAATTGCTCAATCGCCTTTTGTCGTTGTTTGAGTATTTGAGCCTTGCTTTGTTGATTAAAGCAAGCAGGTGGGTTTAGCGACAGCTTGATTTCATCGCTTAAGAAATTTAGCGTATTGCTTCTGGCTTGCTGTGAATTGCAGCCTGCCAAACTCAATTGAAGAATGGCTAATAGTGCTAAAGCACTAGCGTTTTTCTTTAACGACCTGGTGATAATAGATTTGATAAGCAGCACGTACGTTTTTGGATTTATCTTTAGTCGTAGTTATTGGACCTTGCATAGTAATTATGCAAGTGCTTCCGTCAAGGTCTCTTGCTTTGATAGTGTTGCTGTCTGAAAATGAGACATCCCATTTGTGCATTTTGAGCGCGTTTTGCCACCACTCTTTAATCTGAACTTTTGTGTTTTCGCAATTGAAAACCATCATATAGCCAGGACCGTCTTTAGCATTTGGATATACTAGACCGTTGATGTAATACTGAGTGCCAGTGTAGCCAGGAAGATTCGGAAGATTGATTGGGCGAGGAAGCGCGTTTGGATTGAATTCGGATTCACGCACTTTTCCGTCGCGGTTGGGATTACTTGTTGAATATGGTCTTGCCACCATAGGACTTATTTTTTGAGTATTTGGAGTTTGAGCAAGAGTCGCATAGTTTGCGCTCAGTCCCACAAGAACGCTCAATAAAATCAAGATCCGCATTTTTCTCCCTCTCGTTTGCAAATTTAAAGCCTGCTCTTGAGGGATCATACCCTCTAGAGCAGGCTTTTATTGCTAGTTGCAAATTTATATAGAACTCGAACTAGTTAGGTTTGCACCACGATCCTCCATGGTTAACACTGTTTTCGAACTTCACATCACCTAGAAGGTTTCTCCATCCAGATGCTGGGGTCCAGGTAGCCTTATCCATCGCTTTGAGCGGATTCACTGAATCATCAGGATTCTGGGTGAAAGGCGCATAGTGATAGTTAGCGTCGCCGACACCGCATGTAGGACCAGCACCTTCGCCAGCAGTCGAGTTAACCATAGTTTCTTGGATAGAGTAGGAGTTATCGCAAGGTTTAACACGGATTGAACTTTGACCGTCGTTGACAGTGCTTGAGCTGAAGTACTGACCAGGGCTCATGGGTGACAACATTACTTGTCCAGGACCAGGAGAATACAGTACGAGAGTTTGTCCCATTTGCAGCGATTGGCTTGCAAGGGCTGCTTTGACTTGTGCCAGAGTGATCGAAGGATCTACTTCAGTCATACGACGATGAATTTGATTGTAGATATCTGACACGCAAGTGGCAGAGCTTGTTGCGATCATTTCTAGATAGTCATAAGGCGAGCCTGGCTGACCGAAGTTAACCGGATAAGCCGGGGTGTTATAGCAACCAGAGGGCGAGAATTTTTTCATTCCCGATGGTCCGTTGGGTGCTGGGATGGTCACGCACTCAGCTCCACCTGCTCTTTGTTCGAGCAGCTGGCCTTTCATCCACTCAATATTTGTGTAACCACAATTATTGGCGTTGTTGCCGGTTTGGCTGAATCTGTTGTAAGCAACAGCCGCGGCATAAGGAAGTGAGCCAGGTACCATGCCGCCTGCAAATTGACATTCGGGGCGGTTCCAACCATCCATGGTGTCGCATCCTTTTGCTTTGATACTTTTGATACCTTTCATATCGGCAAGGGTTGCATGGTCACCATCAGGCAGTTTATAGAAGGTGTTGCCTGGAAATGGTGGTTGTTGATCTGGTGGCAGTGGAGGACTTGCATTGTTGTAGTCAGCCCATTGCTGCATCAGACTATCTTGGTTTTGTGTAGCGAATACGTTGTTGTTGGCCATCGAAAGTCCAGAAGGTGGCCACAATTCATTGTTGAAAATGTCGTTGGTGCCGTCTACAACTGGATTTGTTACTGGTGCGTTGGTGGAGTTTGCATCAGGTCCGTTGACGAATCTGACATATCCTCTTGGAACGCTTGCAGGAAAATCACGATCGAGTGCACCTACAATAGCGCAGGCGATTGCACCACCTAAGTTTCCAGCATTGCCTTCCATTGCTTTGGAATTGGCTTTGAAAGAGTTAGGTGGCAAATATGTGCCTACAGGATCATTGGTTGAGCGATCGAATTCTCCGATGTCGACCAAGTGAGGCTTGGTCTGAGGGAAAATTGGAACAGCGGCAATTTGAACAGTGCTTCCGCCACCTGCTGGTACGCTGAAGTTAGTGTAACCAGCCATGTAGTTAGAACCGTTATTGGTGACAGCTCCAGCTTGCTTGTTGAGCATGTTGGAAGGCAGGTTCACCGGTAAATTGAGGCTGGCGGGGAAGAAAACGTTGGAAGACAAACCAGGACGCATAAAGGCGGAATTTACGTTTCCGACCAGCGTTACAGGATTGCCTTGCCACATTTTTGTGTTGTTTTGATGCGCTACTTTGTTGAACTCTTCGTTCAAGGTAGGAGCATTGTGCAACAATCCGCGCAAACCATTTGCTACGTTGCGAGCAGCGATAGCAACCGATTGAGCGTGAGTGGTGGCAAGAGGAGTGTTTAGATCCTCGGCATTAAGAGCAACAATAATGGCCTGAGCAATCACTCGGTTCAAGCCGAGCATGTCGATCTTGCCTGTCGAAACCCCGGGACCGGGTTTACCTGTGTCGATGCCGATGAAGTCGTTGACCGGATTTGTATCCGCGTCATTCGTCAACGCGACATTGACCAGGGTGGGGGATAACGCTTTGCGGGCAACAGTTAGTACGCCTGCGTCTGTGGCATTAGCAACTTCTCGTTCTCCGCCAATAATTTTGGACAGAATGAAAAAGCCTACTCCAAGAACAATGACGACAAATACGCACACTGCCACCAAACCAAGCGTCGCTCCTTTCTTTCTGTGCAAAGTCATTATGGATTGAACCTCCTGTGATACCGATTAGTATGCAGAGCAATCGGCTAGCTCTTGAAAGAGACGGTGCGAGAACAAATTATGGTTTGGGATACTAAGAGAAAATTAAACAGATATTATTATCATCCTCTAATGTTCCCGCCTTGTCAAGAAAGGTAACGGGGGTGGAAGAGTCTTTTGATGAGAATGTTAACGGCGTTTAATTAACTGGCGTTAATCTTTGTATTCCCTTCCTTATATATATTCCATGGAAGGGCTATGAGCGAAACGCATAACCAGAAAATAAAGTGTACCTGCGGTCTATAAAATACTGTATCGACCATTCCGTGAACCATCAGTGCAAACACTGCCCCAGCAAGTCCAAGAATGACCCAGCGCCAGGCGCCAAGATTTAATTCTTTATCCCAGAATAAATGATGAGCTTTATACAAAACCAAGCCAACTAAAAGAGCAAATATTAAAACGCCTACTATTCCATTTTCGACTGCAACTTCTAATGGGACGCAATAAGTTCCAAGCGCGTCGAAACCGCTCACCATATAAAGTCCATAGGCAAGACGAAAAGCTTCATTGCCAACTCCAATACCAAGCCACCAGTTCTGAGCGAACATATGAAGAGATGCCATCCAAACGTTCATTCTATATGAATTTGAACTGTGGTCACGTCCAGAAAACATAGAGCCGATGCGCTCCTGTACTTGAGGTACTTTCCAGACTACTAAAGCTAGTGCAACTAGAATTGCTAGAAATAGAACAGGCAGGTATTTGCGAACCGAAGGAAAATATTTCCAAGCCCACACAGATACACTCAGCCCGAGCATTAAAAGCGAGGCACCAAGAGCGATATAAGCTCCTCTGCAACCAGTGAAAATAATAGCCAGAATTATGGCGCCGCATAAAAGAATTGAACCGATTGCAGGCAAGTATTTCTTTAATTCAGTGAAATAAAGGCTCAGTCCAAGACTTATGGGAACGAGCGGGGTAAAAAATCCAGCAAGTAAATTTGGATTTCCCATAGTGGCAAAAATGCGAGTCCCTCCGCCGCCCTCTACGCTTGGATCTTCCCATGTAGCAAGTGGTGCAACACCAATTTTGTATTGATAAAAGCCGTAGAGTGCAAGTAACAAGCCGTTCAACAACAGAGTAAAAAGAATAAACAGTCTTCGTTTGAGCGAAGCGTGCAAAACTGCGGTGAAAAGAAAATAGCTACCTATATAGATGATTACTTTGGCGAGACCTTTGATGCTCGCCATCAAGTAGTGCGATGAAAAGGCGCAGATGATGTTGATTGCCATTAACAAAAGAACTAGTAAATCTATGTGGCTCAATTCGCGTTTTTCTTCGCCGCCAAGCAAATATCCAAGCACCCACAAAAAGCCTGCTGCAAGAGTGATTAAAGCAAGCCCCATTTTGTCGTTGGCGAACTGAGGCATTCCGATAGCAAGGAAGAGTGCAAGCGCAATTAAGAAAGCACCCTTTTGCATGAGACTACCTATCGCACCGGTCGATGGTTTTAATTTTTCTTTGACACTATCTAGTGCACAGAAAATTCCACCAAGTAAAAGAGATTGTCTAAAAGTGTTCTGCCACCAGGCTTCTATCTTACAAGACATCTATGACCATGCCTTGAACGCGATATTTCATACCTTCAAGTTCAATCTGGTTGCCGATTTTAACTTTATTGCCGCGAATAACGTAACCGTCTTTGGTGACTTCGGCTTCATCTGTTACTGTGACTATAAAATCATGGGCAAAAGGAATTGCTGGATCTGGAAAAGCAAGAACGCTTTTTGCGTCGGGACTCAAAAAGGATGCTTTGTGCGGCCAGTGTTCTACGTCCACAACTTCCATGGCTGGCTCAATTGGGCGATTTCTAATTGTGATTGAACTGTGGTCGCCTTTTTTGATGATATCGGTATCAAGTGTTTTCAAGCCGATAATTGAAATTTTCAATTTGACTTTACGAACGCCTTCTATGACTTGATCAACTCCAGCGTGTCCGGCTTTGGCTAAAAAGAATCCAAGCCCGGATACAAATATGATTGCAATGAGCATGAAGTCGAGAAAATTAGGTTTTTTCATTAAATGGGGTCCTTGAATGGGCTAACTTTAGATTTTTCCGAAAAAAACAGATATAGCTCCTGTGACTCGTTTGACTATTCGAGCCGTTCCTACGATCATTTCTTCGCCATAATCAAGCTCGTCAGCTGCTCTAGCCTTGATCATTGCTATCAGTTCGATGCAGTCTTCCTCAGGCATTGGTTTGCTTCCGTCCTTGTGATCGGAGGCTAATTGAAGCAATTCCTGGATAGTCAAGTCCGGCGAAATATTCATAACGGTCCATATTCTAATAGGATGGCACCATTTTTAGAAGGGCAGGTCTGTAGAGTCCAGGGCTTCAAGCATTTCTTTTTGGCTTGTGACTGCGGTTCCAGGTTTGCGAACCACAATTCCAGCTGCAAGATTACCAAGAGCCATTGCTTCTTCCGGGCGAGCTCCTGTAACCAGAGCAAGAGTCATTGTGGCAATTACTGTGTCGCCAGCGCCACTTACATCAAATACTTCGCTTCGGTTAAATGGCGGCAATTCGAAAAGCGGCTTATCTTCCTGGAATAAAGCCATTCCATGCGGACCTCTTGTAATTAAGATTGATTTTGCGCCACTCAATTTCATGAGCAAACTGCCTGCATGTTGTAGTGACTCGCGCGAATCGATCTTAAATCCAAGCGCAGCTTCTGTGTCTGGTTGATTCGGGGTGATTAGTGCACAACCGCCGAATCTTTCGAATCTGTTTTGAGCATCTACCACAAGCAGATTCTTGTTTGTTTCTGATACTCTACGGCAGGTTTCGATTATGGTGTCGGTAATGGTGCCTGCTTTATAATCTGAAAGTATGATGGCTTGATGCGCGCCTGCTGCTTTTTCTAATTTTTCGACTAATTTGCGCTCGATCGATTCGTTAATGGAATGATGAGCTATTCTGTCGAGGCGCAAGAGCTGTTGCATTAGTGAGTGAGACTTCGATAAAATGCGAGTCTTGACCGTAGTTGGCCTTGTGTTATCTGCTATCAAATCATAAGTAATACCATGGCGTTCGAGCATCTGAGCCATTTTACGAGCATATTCGTCTTCGCCACAAACTCCTATGGCGTGACACTTACCGCCTAGAGCAGTGATATTGTTAGCCGTATTGGCTGCGCCACCGGGGATATTGGTTGTCGCAACGTGCTCTAGAATAAGAACTGGTGCTTCTCTGGAAATGCGCTCAGGATTTCCTTCGAGTAGCTCGTCAATGAGCAAATCGCCAAGAACTATGATTGAGCCGCGTCCCAGTTCGATAATGCGTTTGCGCAAAGCCGATTTAGAAAGCGGAGCGATGCTGTTGTCCTTAACATCAGCGTAATTTTGAGATTCTTTGGAAGAGCGCTGCAATTGATTTAACTCCTGTAACTCCTCAATCACTGACTGAACCAGGGTGTTATTTGGATCAATCGAGAGGCTCAATTGTACTGTTTTTTTGAATTTAGTATGGCAACCTAAATATTGATACAGAAATGCCAGATACAGGCTATTGGAAAGAAAATCTCTAATACTTCCCGACTCTATTAGCGATTGGGTGGCTTCTTTTACAGCGTTGCGCTCAAGCTGGGTCAAAGGAAAAGACTCTTCAGAATCTTCATTTAATGACTCTAAAGTCTTTTTCAGAAGAGTTTTGAGCGATTCGAGCGATTGTTCGAAATCGCGACCTTCTATTGCCTGTTCAGGCTTTTGCAGATGAGCCTGACCTGTGATTTCGTCTATTTTGCGCTCTAGTGTGCGTTTTTCGAGAATTTTGCTAACCTGACTCATTTTTTGCAGGTCGAATTTGTCAAAGCTTTTAAACGACGTCTCTTTTTTTGTGCGCTCGGGATAGACTTCGTTTATGCTGAGCGCATCGGCCCCCAAAGCGCTTGAAGAATCAGTTTCCTCAGGGCGCTTAGGTGAATCGTCTTTATCTTTTGGTCGGGAAAAACTGTCCATTCTATTGACATTCTACTATAAGCGGCAAGACCTATAATATGTCGCTTTTTGAGGTTTGATACTATGGAATCATGGCAAGAAGCAAAATCCTGGTATCAATAGTGGTGTTAGCCCTGGTTGGCGGAGCTAATCCTTCTTTTGGAGCGGATGGAGACAGTCCAGACGTCAAACTGCGAAACTATGTTCAAGCTTCGCCATCAGATGTTTCAAGACCGACTGTAAATTCAGCACCAAATCCATTGGTTAAGCCAGTTGTAGAAAAACCTCTGAAAGTCCATTTCTGGACATTTTCGGTAAATACACTCGATCGAGTGCGCTCCGACTCCAACTTCGCCAAAAGGCTAGCGCGCTACGGATGGCTTGAAAAGTCTGCTGAAGCCAATCCTGCAATTATCGAAGCTATATGCAATCATCGCTCTGCTGCTAAAATATTGGCTCGCCATCCGCATATCTCACGTATTGCAGAAGCAGATCCTTATGTCTGTCGACGTATAACCAAGTGGCCTAGCGCAGCCAGAGTTCTTGCTGCTAATGGTAATGCTGCAAAAGCCATAAGTCGCGATCCTGAGGGAATTTATCGCGCTATTAAAAGAGACCGGATGGTGGCTAGAATCCTTGCAAAAAATCCGATGTTCGACCAGATGGTATGCGATAATCCAGACCTTGGTCAGTATCTTGCCCATTTTATGTAATCTTCAGGTTGACCGCTCATCAGCACATATTTGAAATAATCTGTATCGGTTTTTGTACCGGTCTTTTGTCTGGCGCTTTTGGCATCGGCGGTGGTGTCGTATGCACACCGTTGTTGCGTTTGTTTTTGGGTCTGTCTGCTCACATAGCTGTTGGCACGACTATTGCAATAATCATCCCGACCAGTTGTACTGGAGCTGTAAACTATTTTAGAAAAGGTCTAGTAGATTTTAAGCTGGCATTAGCAATTGCAATCCCTGCCGTGCTTGGAGTCTGTCTTGGAGCTTATGCCACCAATTTTATAAGCGGCAATGTTTTGATGATCAGTTTTGCTTGTCTTGTCACATTTGTGGGAGTAGATCTCACTTTTGGCTTGCTTGCAAGATTAACTCATAATGCGAGCGAAGAAAGTACACCCGCAGACAAAGCTAGATATTCAAAGACCAAACTCGCATTGCTTGGTATAACAACTGGCTTAATGGCTGGATTTTTTGGAGTAGGTGGAGGTTTTATTCTCATTCCAGCACTAGTCTATATTGCAAAAATGTCGCTCAAAGAGGCTTTTGGTACATCGCTTTGTGTGGTTTCGATAGTCTCTATTCCAGGCACCATTACGCACGCTTTGCTTGGACATGTGGATTACTGGCTCATGCTTGTGATGATGTTAACGACTGTTCCAGCTTCTTTTCTGGGCAGCGCTATAGCTCTTAAAACGAAAGATTCAGTCTTGAAAAAAGCTTTTGGCATAATAATGTTGTTGGTTGCCATTTCGATGTTTCTTAAAGAGGCTTCTTGAGCGGAAACAATCCGTTTTGTTCGATTTGACGTCTCCTTATTATTTCGCTTCGCTCAAGATCGAAATTCGGATCTCTATAAGGCACTCCTTTTCTGCCTTTCATATTGTCGGTTTCTTCTTGGTCTAAATGCATTACCAGATTTTGCTCAATCGATTTTTGTAAAGCATTATCCATCTTGCAGGCCGCGAGTGTGCCACCAATTTTGGTGCCAACAGGCACTGTTCTGTATATTTCAAATCCCGCAGAAGCAAGACCTCCTCTTACACCAGAAGCAGTGCTATAAGTGAGTAGTTTGCCCTTTTTGTCCTTGAGCAGGGAGTAATAGAGCGAAAATATTTCAAATGTCCACAGCGATGGAATCTTTTGGGCCGAAAATGGGTCGTGGAATACAAGGTCAAATTGACGATTTTGCTTAACTAATTGGGGTAATGCGATTTTGATATCTGCCACTTCAAAAGCGAGATCAAGCGTAATAAGTCCGATATCAAATCTGGTGCTTTTAGTTTTTTCTTGAGAATTAGATAGATCGAAAAAAAATCTAGATAATTCATTTCTTTGCGCTATCGATTCAAAACAAGTCTGGGCAAGCACTTGCGGTAGCAAAGACAAATGTTCTCGATTTTTGTCGATACATATAAGTTCTAGCTCAATTCGTTTTTGCTGGTGTTTTGAAAGGTGTTCAAGAAGTGCAAGTCCGTTGTAACCAAGTCCAAAGCAGGAATCCAAAACCGTAATTCTATCTGGGTTCCAGCACTCGAGATTGAGCGGCTCGATATAATTTTTGACCGCTTCCAGATATGCGCCTGCGCTGTTGTGGAACCATTCACCAGTTTCTGCGTCATGCTGGGTAATTGTTCCGTCTTTGGTAAAAAGAGTGCTCATAGATCCTAATTTTAATGCCTCCTCCCCATATATTGGTACAATTTGGGACATGGGCGAAGAAGTCGAAACAAAGCAAGACCCAGCGCTTGCTGACACAGTAGTGTCAGTGCAGTCTGACTTGACCAGTGACTTGATAGTTGAACCCAGAACAGGTTCAGATCTGGTCGGACTCACTCTTTCTGACCGATACGAAGTAATAGAAATCCTGGGTAAAGGTGGAATGGGAGTCGTTTACAAAGGTAGACGAACCCAAATAAATAAGTTTGTGGCTATAAAGGTGCTCAAAACTTCACTGATTGAAGATGAAGTCAGTCTAAAGCGTTTCGAGCAAGAAGCAATCGCCTCCGCCAATTTAGATGATCCTCATCTTATTTCTGTTTACGATTTTGGATATGGACCAAGCGGCGAGCCATACCTAGTAATGGATTTTCTGGAAGGAAAATCACTTGAAGATATTATTGAACGCCAGGGTCCAGTTTCGCTCGAACGCTTTCTCCATATATTCAGCCAGGCTTGCCAAGCTCTTTCTTATATACATAATCGCGGCATCATCCATCGCGATTTGAAACCAAGCAATATCATGCTTGTTAGAACGCAAAGTTCCGACGAATTCGTAAAACTCGTCGATTTTGGTATTGCAAAAGTGATAGGCGACGATCAAAAGTTGATGCAAAAGCTTACAGCCACTGGCCAGTCTTTTGGCAGTCCTCTTTATATGAGTCCCGAGCAGTGCATGGGTAAAGAAGTCGATGTGCGTTCTGATATTTATTCGCTTGGTTGTGTGATGTTTGAAGCACTTACCGGGCGAACTCCTATTGCGGGCGAAAATGCTCTGCAAACCGTTTTCATGCATATTAATACGCCGCCCTTACTTCTTAATCAAGTTGGACCCGGACTGACTCATCCTCCTCATGTACAAGACTTGATTATGCGTTGTCTTGAAAAAGATCCAGACAAACGCTTTCAATCTGCTCAAGAAATAGGAAGTATCCTTGGTGAAATGTCTCAGGGCGAGTATGGCAGCTTGGTACTGAATACGGTACCTGTCAAAGAAGAAAATGTCATTGCTCCAGAAGCCACTTTGAATATGTGGATGAGTGAAGCAAATCAGACTACACCACTAAATATTAGCGAAAATATCGTGGTGCCTGACTTTACGGGTGCTTTAACTACAGGAGGTTCAAGCCCTTCTCCGGTCACTGTGACTATAGCGAAACCGGTGAGACCTAAATGGAAGAGTCCTATTTCGCTTGCATTGATGATACTTTCTTGTGCCCTTTTGTTTTACCTTTTCTTGCCGCCTTTTTCTGCTTTTCAGTCTTTGACTAGAAGCATGAATAAATCCAATTTTGAATCAAGGCGCAAAGAAGTCCAGACTTTATACGGCTCTTCAAGTTCGCCTGAAGCTCTGCACGCCTATCAAGATATGGAAAAACTTGCACGTGATGTGAATGCTCCAAATGATGTTTCTTCGCCCATAGCCATTAAGCTGGGAGAATTGATTTATAGAAATAATGGCGATCAAGACGAAGCAATCGAAAAAATGCTTTCAGGCATAGCAGGTATAGAAGCTGCTGCTACGCCAGAAAAGCCGGCTTATAAATATCCCGAATACATTCAAGCTGCTCTTATTTTGAGCGAAATTTATCAAAGCAGAAAGCAAAATACTGAAGCAAATACAATGCTCAAAAAAGCTTATGATGCACTTTGTGCTAATTCTGGCTGCGATCAGACACTTAAGGCTAATACAGTTCTTGCCCTTGCAGAAAATCACTTTAAAATAGGCGAGAATGAAAAAGCCGGAGCACTCATGGATGAGCATCGCGACTGGATTAAAGAGATCAAGGATAAGTCTATACACAGCCGTTTGGTTCGTGTCGAGCGAGCTTTGGAAGTAGATAAAAAAATGACTCGCACATCTGCGATGGACGTTTTCAAAATGCTTACAACAGGCAGATTGCCAAAACGCAAGAAGGCTGAATAGGTTTTTTTATTTAACTGATTGCCTGTCACAAGTGCCGTCAAATAAACGACACCCTTTTTGAATTTCGTCTGGGGCCTGGACGACAGACGAAAAAGACCCGAGGTCTCTAAACTTCGAGAACGATTTTACCGATATTCTGATTTGCTTCCATTATTTCATGAGCTCTAGAGGCTTGAGAAAGCGGCAGGACATGGTCTATACAACCTTTGAGTCTGCCCGATTCAAATAAGGGAGAAATATTTTTTTGCAACAGCTGGGCGGCTTGAATTTTTTCTTCAAGCGGTCGGGCGCGAAGAGTGGTGCCACGTATGATGACACGTTTACTAAGCACTTTACCAAGGTCTATTTCTGTTTTCCGACCGGCTAGCAATCCAATTAGTATGATTTTGCCTTTGTTTGAAATACAGTTCAAGTCTTCGTTGATATAATCGCCACCTACAAGTTCTACTACGAGATCTACGCCCGACTCAAAAATTGCAAGAACTTTGCTTGTGATTTTTCCGTCGGGGGCGATGATAATATTTTTGTAGTCTTTTAGTTTTTCAGCTTTAGATGCCGTTCTTACTGTGCCTGCATAATTTGCTCCAAGGGCTTCGGCGATTTGCATTGCAGCAATTCCTACTCCGCTTCCAGCAGCATTTATCAAAACGTTTTGCCCGCTGAGTAAATTGCCCTGTGCCACCATTGCATCATATGCGGTGACAAATGCTTCAGGTAAGGCGGCAGCTTCTGTAAAAGAAAGATTCTCGCCAAACGATGTAACTGTGCGTGCATGCGCCACAAGATACTCTGCATACGAGCCGCCTCCAA
The DNA here is from genome assembly GCA_964572515.1 of uncultured Candidatus Obscuribacterales bacterium. GTDB lineage: Bacteria > Cyanobacteriota > Vampirovibrionia > Obscuribacterales > Obscuribacteraceae > Aved-18. The sequence goes on from CAZNEW010000001.1 coordinate 1,335,656, forward strand.
CTAAACCAAATACTCTGTCGCCCTTTTTAAAGTCCGAATCATTTGCGTCTTCTATGATTCCTGCATATTCAAGTCCAGGAATATCTTTAGGGCAATCTTTTGGAGCTGGATAATTTCCCTGTCTTTGAACACAGTCGGCTCGGTTGACCCCTACTGCTTTTACTTTGATTAGCACTTCGCCTTTTCCGGGTTCTGGCTTTGCTACTTCTTTTAATTGCAAAACGTCAGGGGGACCTGGTTTTTTAATCACTATCGCTTTCATTAGGACCTTTAAACACTACCTTAAGACAACATAAGCGACAGAGCTTAACAGATCGTGGTCAAAAACTTGGCCCAATGTTAGCTTATGACATCTTGATGATAAAACGACTTTTGAGCGGGTGGGGACATAAAATAAGATGACTCAAGAATTTCCTACGACTGTGTCGTACGAGCATCTTCTGGCGGCTTTAAAACAAAAAATTGCGCTTGGCGATATTTCAAACGACCACAACTATACTTCTAAGCTGATTTTGGCGCTTTTATTGCGCGCCAAACAGGCTGAAAATGCACAACCTGCTCGTCAGTTTGAAAAAAGCCGCATTTTTACAAAGAAATTGCCAAAGCAAGATCAGCCTTTAGATCGCAACTGAGCTTTGCCTTTGCAGCTTACAGAACTGCAGTTTCTCTGTATGCTCCAAAGACTTCGCGCATAGCATCGCAAAGTTCGCCCATTGTGGCGTAGGCTTCGACAGCTTCCATCAAATAGGGGAAGTGGTTATCTCCTCGTTTGAGGGCGTCTTTCAGTGCAGTTAGAGTGCTTTCGACTTTAGCCTGGTCACGTCTTTCTTTGAGGTCTTTGATTCGTGTGCACTGTCTTTCCTGATACACAGAGCCGATTTTGAGAATTTCGATACTTTGACCAGGAGCTTCTTCTTTGAACGAGTTGAGTCCAACGAAATGACGCTCGCCCGACATTAGTTTTTGTTCAAAACGATATGCCGAATCTGCAATCTCTTTCATAAAGAAGCCTTTTTCGATACCGGCGATAACGCCACCGATTTCTTCTATCTTTTTGAAATATGCTTCTGCCTGGCGTTCCATCTCGTCTGTGAGCCATTCAACGTAATACGAACCAGCAAGCGGGTCGACAACATTTGCAACGCCAGTTTCGTGCGCGATGATTTGTTGTGTTCTAAGAGCAATATGTGCAGCTTTTTGAGTTGGCAGACCAAGCACTTCGTCCATTGAATTGGTGTGAAGCGATTGAGTGCCACCAAGAACGCCTGCAAGTGCCTCAATAGCGGTTCTTACAATATTATTCTCGGGCTGGGGAGCGGTCAAGCTGCAGCCTGCTGTTTGAGTGTGGAAGCGCAGTTTGAGCGAGCGTTCGCTTTTAGCACCATATTTGTCGCGCATGCGCTTAGCCCAGATGCGACGAGCAGCTCTGTATTTTGCAATTTCTTCGAAGAAATCTATATGGGCATTGAAGAAGAATGAAAGTCTTGGCACAAAGTCGTCCACTGCAAGACCGGCTTCGATACCTGCATCGACATACGCAAAACCATCAGCCAGGGTGAAAGCGAGTTCTTGTGCAGCTGTAGCACCAGCCTCACGGATGTGATAGCCACTTACAGATATTGTGTTCCAGCGCGGTACTTCTTTGGTGCAGAAGACCATCATGTCTTGAATCAGTTTCAAGGCTGGGCGCGGAGGAATGAGATATGTCTTTTGTGCGATGTATTCTTTGAAAATATCGTTTTGCAGCGTGCCATCGAGTTTTTTCCAGTCGAAGCCACGTTTCTTGGCATTGGCTAAGAACATGCAAAAGATGATTACAGCAGGACCATTTATGGTCATAGAGGTCGAAACTTTATCGAGTGGCAGGTCTTTGTATAGAATCTCCACGTCTTCAAGCGAGTCGATTGCTACGCCGCAAACGCCGACTTCGCCATTTGATTTTGGATGGTCTGAGTCATAACCCATAAGCGTGGGTAAATCGAATGCTGTTGAAAGTCCTGTTTGACCTTGGGCAAGCAAATATTTAAAGCGTTCGTTGGTTTCTTCTGGTCCACCAAAACCGGCAAACTGACGCATTGTCCACATTTTGCCTTGATACATGTTGTGGTGAATTCCACGTGTATATGGAAACTGACCAGGGTCGGCGAGTTGTTTTTCGTAGTCGAGGTCTTTGATGTCTTCTTTTGTATAAACAGACTTAAGAGGAATACCTGAAAGTGTTTCAAAGACTGGCTCTTCGCTTGGCCCTTTGTCCTTTGGTGCGGACTTGGACTTTGTCATCTCTTTGACCATGGATTTTCCCCTTAACTGAAAGTAACCAATATCATTTTATATAGAAATATTAGAACCTATAAATGGCAGTAATAGAACATTCTTTAGAAATAATTCCCGACTGTTATAATCGCCTTCTATATCAGGTCAGAACTTTTAGAGGACCAGCCCCATGACTACGCCGGTTAAGACAGCCGATCGCACAAAAACTGAGCAGAAAATGCTCCAGGATATACTCGCAAGCAAAGAACCAATCACTGTTCGTGCTCCACGCGGTAGCGAATTGCATACTAAAGGCTGGATTCAAGAGGCGGCACTTCGCATGCTCTTGAATAATCTCGACCCCGAAGTGGCAGAACGTCCGCTAGATCTTGTTGTGTACGGCGGCTCAGGCAAAGCAGCTCGCAACTGGGAAAGTCTTAAGGCTCTGGTGAAAACATTGATGGAACTTGAGTCTGATGAGACAATGCTTGTTCAGTCGGGCAAGCCTGTGGGCGTTTTCAAAAGTCATAAAGACGCTCCAAGAGTACTTATTGCTAATTCCAATTTAGTGGGCAAATGGGCAGACTGGGATTATTTTCGTGATTTAGAGCGTAAAGGACTGATCATGTTTGGTCAGATGACTGCTGGTTCTTGGATTTATATCGGCACTCAGGGCATCTTACAAGGTACATATGAAACTTTCGCCGCGCTTGCACGCAAACATTTCGAAGCGCAAGGTGGAACTCTAAAAGGAACCATTACTCTTACTGCCGGGCTTGGTGGCATGGGTGGTGCTCAACCACTTGCAGTAACTATGAATGGTGGTGTGGCTGTTTGTATAGAAGTCGACCCAGAGCGCATCGAGCGCAGGCTGGAAAAGAAATATCTAGACGTTAAAGTCGATTCTGTTGAAGAAGCTGTGAAAATGGCTCAGGAAGCCAAGGCGCAGGGCAAAGCATTGTCAATTGGCTTGCTTGGTAATGCTGCTTATATCTTGCCTGAACTTCTTAAAATGGGCTTCAAACCAGATGTTCTAACAGACCAAACATCGGCACACGATCCTCTAAACGGATACGTTCCGCTCGACGAAAACAAAAAGCCAATGTCGCTTAAAGACGCTGATCAATTGCGCAAAAACAATCCAGAAAAATATCTGGAATTGTCTGTTAAAGCCATTGTAGCCCACGTTGATGCGATGCTTGCTTTCCAAAAACTAGGCACTATAACTTTCGATTATGGCAATAACATCAGACAAGTAGCTTCTGATGCTGGTTTGAAAGATGCTTTTGCTTTTCCTGGATTCGTTCCGGCTTATATTCGTCCACTCTTTTGTGAAGGCAAAGGACCATTTCGCTGGGCCGCTTTATCTGGCGACCCCAAAGATATCGATGTTATCGACCAGGCTATTCTCGAGCATTTTGCGCACGATAAAGCTCTTTGCCGCTGGATTGAGATGGCTTCTAAGCAAGTGAAATTCCAGGGATTGCCGGCTCGTATTTGCTGGTTTGGTTATGGTGACCGCGCCAAAATGGGTCAAATCATGAACGACCTGGTGGCGCAGAAAAAAGTGAGCGCCCCAATAGTAATCGGTCGCGACCATTTAGATTCAGGCTCTGTCGCTTCACCTAATCGCGAAACTGAGTCGATGAAAGATGGCTCTGATGCAATTGCAGACTGGGTGTTTTTGAATGCCATGATAAACGCCGTAGGTGGAGCGTCCTGGGTTTCAGTCCACCATGGCGGCGGCGTGGGTATTGGTTATTCGCTGCATGCCGGTCAGGTCATTGTTGCTGATGGGACAAAAGAAGCTGCAGAGCGCCTTCAGCGGGTTTTGACCACAGACCCAGGGATGGGCGTAATCCGTCACGTCGATGCAGGATATGAAGAAGCTATAACCTTTGCTAAAAAAGCAGGGGTAAAAATTCCGATGGATCCCGCCTAATATTGGCGTTTTTGCAATTAATTAGAATAGTTTTCTCAACCACTTAACTTCTACCTAACCATGGAAGGCTATTATTTATAAGCAGGGTGCTGGTTTCCAGCGCATATGCAAAGGAAATATCAATCTATGAGCAGGCTGGTTAAAAAATTTGGTGGGACCTCTGTCGCTGATATCGACAAGATTCGCAAAGCTGCAGAAATCGCAGTAAAAGCAGCATCTGAAGGTCACGAAGTCACAACTGTCGTTTCAGCCATGGGCGACACTACAGACAGACTGATTACAATGGCAGAAGAAATAACACGCTCGCCAAACGCCCGCGAAATGGACATGCTTTTGACCACTGGCGAACAGGTTTCAATCGCCTTGATGTCGATGGCGATTCAGTCTCTTGGTTATGAATCGCGCTCCTTCACTGGCGCTCAAGCTGGAATCATGACTGGAAGCCAGCATGGTTATGCTCGCATAGAAGAAGTCCAACCAGATGCTATCCAGGCCAGTCTGGCTCGGGGTGAAATCGCAGTGGTTGCTGGGTTTCAGGGTGTGACAGATAGAAACGAATTGACCACTCTTGGTCGCGGTGGCTCGGACACAACGGCAGTGGCGCTTGCAGCTGCACTGAATGCCGACTGCTGTGATATTTACACAGACGTAGATGGCGTATACACAGCCGATCCGCGTATTTTGCCCGAGGCTCGTCGTCTCGACTCTATTTCTTATGAGGAAATGATGGAATTGTCAGCTACAGGTGCTCAAGTTCTTGCAACTCGTTCGGTCGAATTGGCTATGGATCAGGATGTGCCGCTGAGAGTGCGTTCTACTTTCAAGCCGATGGATCCAGGTACACTGGTCGGAAACAGAGTAAGTGTTCCCGAGTATATGGTGGCTGGTATCTCATGCGACACCAACCAAGTTTCGGTAATGCTCAAAGGTGCTCGCAGCACTAATTCTAAAACCAAACCGGCAGACGGGCTTGGCAGTCTTTTCACACGCTTGCAAGAGCTCAATATTCAAACCGATATGGTTATGCTTCTTGCCCATGACGACGGTGCTTCGTATGAATCGTTCCAGGAAATAGCCTTTAGCGTAGACAAAAAATATCTGGCTCGAGTTAAAGGATTGATTGATACATTCTCTGAGTCTTTAGGTAATCCAAAAGTTTCGCTTGAAACTGAAATGGCTAAAATATCGGTTGTAGGAAGAAGATTTTCCAGCCGTCCTGAAATGGTGGCAAATGTTTTCGAGACTTTGCAGGCGGGGGGTATTCCGGTCAACATGGTTGCCACTGGCGATTTGCGTATGAGTATGTTGATGCCCAAGACATATGCAGTACGAGCAGTTAAGCTTATACACGATTGTTTTGGATTGGCCGAGGGGTCATTTCTGGCATAATAGACACAGTTAAATAAAACAGTAACGAGGTCTAAATGAGCGGTTTCTTCGACAAGGTAAAGTCTTACACCAAACAAGCAGCCGACCAGACCGGGCGTGCTGCCAAGATTGCCAAAATCAAAATGAATATGGTCAGCTTGAACAGTGAAAAAGATAAACACTTAAAAGCTATTGGTCAAAACGTTTTTTCAATGGTGAGCGAAACAGGTGGTCTTGACCCTGAAGCGCTCAGACTTGCATGCAGAGACAATGTAATGCAAATAAATCAACTGAATGAAAAAATCCAGGAATTAGAAAACGAAATTGCAGGCATCCAGGCTGGGTCAACCGATTCGGAAGTCGGTGAAGATGAAGAATAAACTGCTTCTTTCGCTTGTAGTTTTTTCTTCACTATTTTCTTTCAGTTTTGATTCTTCTGTTTTTGCTGATGCCATCTCACCTGGTATTGGTGGTAGTGACGAGATTTATTCAGAAGAAAAACCAAATAGAGCTTATTTTGGCACTGGCACTGCAGGTCGGATGACTGAAGCTTCGCACTTGCGATTTTTTGGTGAACAACATCTGGCCGACAGTAATTATGACGAGGCTATTAAAGCCTTTTCTAAAGCTGTTCAATTAGACGAAGGATATCCGCTTGGGCACTTATTGCTTGCCAAAGCAAGAACAGAAAAATTGAAGTCTCTTACTAAAAAAGACGTGCGTAATTTCAATCAAGAACTCTATAACGATTGTGTCAAAGAATGGACGTTGATCTTAAGACACGACGCAGATTATTTAGAGCAGGTTGAGGCTAAGTCCAATTTGCGCGCCCTAAAGCGCATTGCACGCGCGTATCAAGAAATGAAAGAAGCAGAAGAAAACGCAAAAAATATTGCTGAAGGCAGAAAGCCTAAAAAGAAAACATTATTTGCCGGAAGAAAAATTTTCGGAATGTAGATTTTTGCCAATTATTTGGAATCAGGCACCTGTGTGGGCGGTGTGATTTTAATCCCTTTTTCTACATATGTTTCAAGAATAGTTTTGAGTCTTATCTGAGCATCTTTTATCGACTCTTCGATTTCGGGCAAATGAGCATAACCATTTTTGTCTTTGTCTACTTTATTGAGTTGACCAGACTCGCTTACGCCAGTTATCTTAGCTTCAATTTCTAGTGCTTCTTTTAAATACTTGTATGCGTCTTCAATTAATTTGTCGCCGGCATACATGCTTGCAAGAGCTAAGTCTGCTCGCATGACCTGTTCTTGAACCTGTTCGTCAGGATTGTCTTTACCCAGGTGGCGAGCGCGTTTGTACAACTGTTTAGATTCCCAATGTCCGGTAGTACTTTTGGGTTTTGCAGTGGTTGCATCTTTTAAATGTTGGTCGGCTAAATTATTAATAGACGAAATCAAGCCTGCCATTTGGTCTCCAGTCGGTCCGGTGCTTGAGGAGATTGAATTTAATTCGACTACTCTAAGTGGTGATGTATCGTTTGCTTTTCGCTCACGCAAAACCAATGCTTGTGAATAAAGTTTGCTTGCAAGTTCGGCATGTTTGGGGTCGTCACTGTATTGTGCTGCTAATTTTTCTGACGATACTTGCAAGGCCACAAGCGCGTCTTTGTCGTGATCTAGTTCACCTGTGCGTGCAATCGAACTTACAACTCGATAAATGTCTTCGGGAAATAAAGCAGCTAAATCGCGCAGCATTGTGCGATTGTTTGCTGTTCGAAAAATCGCCCAGATAGCACCATCTCTTCCCATATGACTCGATGAGCCGTCGTCTTTTTTACTTCCTTCCTCCATTTGGGGAAGCATTTTGGCTATAGCTTCGATTCGATTTAATTCATGCTGGTGCTCATTGAACTGAAATGTGACATAACTTCCAAGCAATGCGACCCAAACTGTTGCAACCAGTTTTGCAATCTCAATTGTTCGCTCCCAGGTAAGGTGCTTTTTCTTATCGGGTGCTTGTTTTGGGTCTTGGTTAGTGGGTTCTTTTTCCATTTTTTCCTTTACCTGGAATATTGCACACGCAGTTCGTTTAGAAGATCCTTTTCGAATTTAGTTAATTCACCACTATTAAAATCGGCTGAAAAAGCCTCAGAAAATCCTCTGGTGAATGCTTTTTCCATTTCATCGATCGAAACGTCTCTTTTGGCTACGTCTTTAAAATTAGTGTGTCGTTCGGTATTTTCGATTTTTTCTGTATCTTGTTTTGACCCGAGCAAGCCAGGTAGTAAATCTTGTGGCTGGTCTAAAAGTATAGAGCCGTGTTGAAGAACTGCTCCTTGTCTTCGCAATTGAGCGGAGCCTACCATCTTTTTGTTATTGACCTGCAAGTCTGCCTGGGTCGTTGCCATGAAACAATCTGAAAAGTCTTTGTATTGCTTATTCGATTTGCCCAAGTCAGCTTCGACACCGAGGTGTTTGAGTCCAAGAATGAGTCCCTGGCAAATTTGTCGATAGGCTTCATTTAGCTGTTCGGAAATTATAGGAGGGCTCGCTATAAAAGAATAGGTCAACTCGGCATAATGCAGAACGGCTCTGCCTCCTGTAAGTCGTCGCACAACGTCGAAACCTTGCGATTTGATACGTTCAATAGTTTGCTCGTCCATTTTTTGCGAGTAACCAATCGATACTGCAGGTGGTGCCCAGCCATAAAATCGCAAGGTAGCAGGAGAATGACCTTTGCGGTGTGATTCGAGTATCGCCTCGTCCAGAGCCATGTTTGAGGCTGCATCAAAGACCTGATAATGGAGAAGGCGAAAACTCATTTTTAAGAAATTGTGGCTTTGATCAAATTTGGAATTTCAACTTCGTTTTCTTCGAAACTAAAAGCAGACAATATTTTTTCTTGCACTTGCTCAAACTGTTCTCGGCTGTCTGCCCAGACTTCTGCCACTGGTTCGCCTTTTTCAATTTTGGTTCCGATTTTGCCTTTTAGTATGACGCCTACGCCAAGATTTATTTTGTCTTCTTTTTTAGTGCGTCCCGCACCCATCATTTTGCAACCTTCGGCAATTGTTTTGCCATCCAGATGCGAGATCCACACAGCTCTATCGTGAGGTGAATAAAGAGCAAATTTATGCTTTGCATGTGGCATCAAAGCATAGTCATCGACAACTCTGGCATCACCACCTTGAGCAGTAATGAGTTCTTTGCATTTTTCAAGCGCGATTTTATTGTCGATGATGTCGCTCAATATGCGAGTTGCTTTTTCTTTGTTTTCGGCTTTTTTAGCTTTCACCAGAGCAACCGCTCCAAGCTCCATACAAAGTTCGCGAAGGTCATCGGGACCCCGACCTTTCAAGGTCTCGAAAGCTTCGATACATTCGGTCGTATGACCAATTGCAAGTCCTAAAGGTTGTTCCATTTCGGTCACCGTGGCGATGACGACTTTCTTGAGAGCCTTGCCTATTTCAACCATTTGTCGCGCTAGACTTTCAGCTTTTTCTAGCGTGTCCATAAATGCCGCTTTGCCGCACTTAACGTCAAGTATTATCAAATTGGCTCCAGCTGCCAGTTTCTTTGACATTACTGATGATGCAATCAAGGGAATAGATTCTACAGTTCCAGTTACATCGCGCAGAGCGTAAATCTTTCCGTCGGCAGGAGCGAGTTCTTTTGTCTGCCCTGCTATTGCCATGCCAATTTTTTTAATTTGAGCGATAAACTCTTCTTTGGTCAATTGAGTATTGAAGCCAGGTATTGCTTCAAGCTTGTCTATGGTGCCGCCTGTATGACCAAGACCGCGACCCGATAATTTTGCCATTGGAATTCCGGCTGCTTGCATGAGTGGAACAAATACAAGAGTTGTTTTGTCTCCCACTCCCCCTGTGCTGTGCTTGTCGCCTACTAGATCTGAAATTTCACTCAAGTCTAGCGTTTCGCCAGATTTGCTCATACAGTCTGTAAGCCAGGAAGTTTCCTGATTAGTCAGTCCCTGCCAACAAGTAGCCATCAACCAGGAGCTTAACTGGTAATCGGGGATGGTATTATCCATGATACCGTCGATGAGAAATTTGATTTCGTCTTGAGAGTGTTCTTTGCCATGGCGTTTAGCCAGGATCAGGTCAATCATTCGAATCATATTATTTAGAAATTCCTGGAAGTATAGAAAAGCATATATAGTAACAGGAATTAGCTTTTGCAGTCATGATTGAAGGACTATAGGCATTGAAAACTATTTCTAAAATTGGACTGATAGACTTTGCAAACTGTCTGCCGGTGCTTTTGCCCATATCTACCAAACGAGTGACAATTGATTCTGAAATAGTGCTGGGTAACCCGCAAGAATTGAATAAGCTCATGGCAAATGATGAGTTGGACGCCGCGTCGGTCAGCCTTTTTTATTATCTGGAGCAAAAAGACCGGCTTGAATTGTTCAAGACTATTTCTATATCGAGTTTTTCACCAGTAGGCAGTGTCGAGCTCTATTCAAAGATTCCGCTTTGTGACCTTGATCGAAAAACAATCCAGGTACCCAAGTCCTCTGCCACTTCCATAAATATGATGCGGGTGTTATTGCTTGAAGAGTTTGGTGTAAAGCCCAATTTAGAAGAAGTAAATGACCCGGATTGTTTCGACGTTAATACAGATGCAGCCCTTGTGATAGGTGATCGCGCCCTTCTTGTAGAAGATGAGTGGGCTTTGAAGGGACCGATAAAAATCGACCTGGCTTCCTGGTGGTTCAACTGGACCAAACTGCCAGCAGTGTTTGGCGTTTGGGTTTACAAAAAATCTTTGCAAGCAAAAGAACCTAGCGAGATAGATTCTCTGTCCTATCTTTTTGTCAGTGCTAAAGAGCTTGGATTAAACGAATTAATCAGCGAAGTAATTGATGAGGCTAGTCTGCGTTTTGGCGGAAAGGTAAGCAGGGATAGGCTTTTGCGATACTACACCAAAGAGCTGAATTTCGATTTTTCCAGTCTGCATCTTGATGCCATTGAGCAGTACAGTAAGTTGTGCGCTAAACATGGGCTTCTTGAAGCTCGAAATTAAGCCCAATTTTTAATCTGGGATACTTGTCAAGAGATTATAAATTGTTATACTTGAGTGGCTTACTAAGTCATCCCCATTGAAATCAATTTTGCATGTCTGATCCAGGACTAGGTCTTCCATGTGTGCTCAATAGGCGCTGGCAAGTCGTTGAACGACTTGGACAGGGCGGTATGGGTACTGTTTATCTCGCCAACGATTTGAATCTTCCAAATTTAGGTGATAGCAAACGCTCGTGCGTAGTCAAACAACTGCGCGATGATTTTTTCAGACAAGAAGACCGCGAGCGTGCAATTCAATTCTTCTTTCGTGAAGCTCAGGTTCTATCTGCACTGAGCCATCCAAATATAGTAGCCATTCTCGATTTCTTTCAAGAAGAAGGAAAGTCTTATCTGATCATGGAATATGTGCGAGGTAAAAACTTGCACGAAATGATGATGGAGCGAGGTGAACCATTTTCTAACGAAGAAGTTATTGAGTGGGCAATTCAAGTATGCGAAGTTCTGCACTATTTGCATACACACGACCCGCCCGTTATTTATCGCGATTTAAAACCAAGCAATATAATGATTGACGAGCGCAATAGAGTAAAACTGGTCGATTTTGGTATTGCAAGACCATTTGAAGAAAGCGAAGACAACACACATGTAGTTTCGCAGGGCTATTCTCCGCCTGAGCAATACTGGGGTGCTGCTGACCCACGCTCCGACGTTTATGCTCTTGGCTGTACTATGTATTTTCTTTTGACTGGCAAAGATTCGCTTGCTTTGACTGTTTCAAATCCAAAAAAATTAAACAATGATGTGCTCGATGCCTTAGATCGCATTGTGCAACGCGCCACTCAGCAAGATGTATGGAGCCGCTATCAGTCTGCTCTCGAGATGAAAGAAGAGCTCATTTTCTTGCGCTCTAAAATTCAGCCAAAGCCAAAAGGCTCCAAAAACAAAGTCTGGATGATAGCAGCTGCTGCAATTAGTCTTATCGTGGTGTCTTCTTTGGTGGTAGCCAAAATGCAAAGTGAGCATGAAATGGTTGAGCAAGAAGCTGCTAATTACAGACAAATGCGTGCTCAAGCCGAACAAGAAAAAATGCTTTTCAAGATTGGCAATCAGACCAAACAACAAAGCAATGCATCTGCTTCAAATCAAAATGCTCAAAACGCTTTTCACATCCAGCAGGCCAAGCCGAATACAGCAAAAAAACAATACCTGCCTGTAAATGAAGAATCGATGCTTACAGATTCGCAGGGTTTATTTGACCGTTGAAGCAAGATAAAGTGCGTAAGCACCAAATAGCATTCTGTAGACAACAAAACAAATTGTCGAATGCTTTTGCAAGAATTTAATTAGCCAATAAATGGCAAGAAAACTCACGATAGTTGAGCTTACCAGTCCGCCTGCCATTTCGGTCATTCCAATATGCATGCCAGCTTGTTTAGCTTCGACCAGTTCTTTTAGTTCTAACAAACCACTAAGCAGAATTGCTGGAATACCAAGCAAAAAACTAAATCGAGCAGCGTCTTCGCGCTTGAGTCCAAGCAAGAGAGCTACCGTCAAAGTTGAGCCGCTTCGAGAAGCTCCGGGAAACAAGGCGAGTGCCTGACCCATTCCTACAAACAGTCCGTGTTTGATTCCAAGGTCGCTCAAGTTGAGCCTGGACATTTTTTTGCCAACCAGTTCTGCCACCATGAGCAGAATACCCATTACAATCGAGACTATTCCCACTGTATGCAAAGAGCGCAGTGGACTTGAGTCTGATTCTAACGTGTGTTTCAAAAGAAGCCCAAGTACACAAATTGGCATGGTGCCAATTATAATTCCCATGAGCAATAAGAAATTATGATCTTTGAAGTCTTTGCGCATAACAGCACCAAATGCGCCACTAACGATTGTTTTTAAATCGTTGAAAAAATAGACCAGCACTGCAAGCACTGAGCCAAGCTGAATAGATGCAGAAAATGCAACACCGGGATCCTGCCAGCCAAGGGCTGCAGGTACGACACGCATATGCGCGCTGCTAGATATCGGAAGGAACTCTGTGAGCCCCTGTACAATTCCTAATATCACCGATTGAAACAAAGATAAGGGTTGTGATTCCAATTATTTCGATCTCTTTTTAGTAACAGCTTTTTTTGCATGAGTTGGTGCTTTGACGCTTTGCGCTTTAGCCAGGGGCTTGGTGACGTCCGCCAGAGTGGTGCGAGTTTTGCTTGCAGTAACCAGATTCTTCTTCTCTTTTATTTGAGCCGACCACGAATTCAATCCTGTTTTAACTGGAGATTGAAGATCTTTACTGTTTGATTTGCTGCCGACTGCTTGACCGCCCAACTTCACTAAGAATTTGTCCAGTTTGTCTGAAGAGTCTTTGCTCAAAGCAATAAATTGAAGAGCGATAATCGATTTATTTGCAAGCCAGTTTGACTCTATTCTTATGATTTGCGCTTTAATTTTAAGCATGCCATCTGGCAGTTCAAATTCGCCTTTGACCATTTGACCAGCTTCAAGACCGAGATTTTGAATCAGTTTGGTTTCAAGTTTAGAACCTGACCGACAAAGATCTACTGTTTGAAAAGTACGCGGTCTTGCATTGGTATCATCGCTTACTACAGTGACAGGCAATTTTACTTCTACGCGATTGACTTTGCGTCTTTGTTTTACCGGTTTTAGTTTAGGCAGACCGCAAACAAGAACTTTTTTGCCTTTCACTAATTGGCTTGATATCACAGATGATGCCCACAAACCTGCAAAGCCCGAAACTCCTGCATCTTGCACAAACCATAGTTTTGTCCCTGGTGGCAAAATTTTATTCTGGCTCTGATTGGTCTTTATCTGCAAGAAAAGATGACTTGCTTCTTTATACAATATGGTGGCACGACCAAAATCGAATTCGCCAGGTGCAATTTCGAATTTGATCTTGTACGAGCTGTTTGTCTCAAGCATAGACATAGATTATAGGTTATTTTCAGTCAAAGAAGATTGCATGATTTCCAGAGTCAGCTTATATGCGTCCGACTTGCGCACACCAAATCGGCTCTGGCACGATGCCGAGATATCTTTGACCGATTGGTTGTTTGCTAGAGCCATTTGTATATACTCTTTCAAATCTTGCTCGTCTGGTTCGCTTTCTTTTTCTACTTCTTTATTGCCTTCGATTACGAGGGTGAATTCACCTTTTAGTTTGACTGCATTTTCTTCTTTGCTCAAAAATTCAATTATTTCGCTAAGGCTTCCACGAATGAATTCTTCGTGCAGTTTGGTCAATTCGCGCGCTAAGCACGCTGGTCTTTCTTTGAAGACTTCGCTCAAAACAGACAGTTTTTCAAGCAGTCCGTGAGGTGAAACAAAAAAGATCATAGTGCGTTTTTCTTGTTCAAGAGCCTGAGCCATTAGTTTCAGGTCTTTTTTCTTGTCTTTTAGAAAACCTTCAAAACTAAAGCGGCTAGAATCAAGCCCACTTCCAATCAGTGCCTGGATAATTGCAGTCGGTCCTGGAATCGGTACAATCTCAAAACCCAGTTCTATTGCGGTTTGAACAACTAATTGTCCCGGGTCGCACAAGCAGGGAGTGCCTGCGTCGCTCACAATAGCTGCATCTTGATTGTTTTCAAACAGAGATTGTAATAAGTCGAGCCTTGATTTCTCATTGAACTTATGGCAGCTGATGAGCTTCTTCTTCAGGTCAAGATGATTCAAAAGTTTGAGCGATACGCGTGTATCCTCAGCCAGAACCACATTTGCTTTTGCAAGAGCTTCTTTTGTGCGTGCCGATATATCTTTTAGATTTCCTATCGGTGTAGATATTATGAACAGTCTTGCTGACAACCCCTGCTCCTTATGGCGATTCTGTAAGCGCTGAATATGGCTTTGATTTGAAAGATATGTCTATATGCGTAAGGGTCAAATATGCTGTGATTAAACAACTCTTTTCGACAGGTTATGAACAGTTGTAGATAATTTAATCCCGACTGTTTGCGCAAAAAACGGACAACTTTTCAGATTTAGTTTTCAGGATATAACAAACAGATTTAGCTAAGTGAATTTGTTGGGTTTGGAGACATCCATATAAACTCGATCCAAAAGTTATTTATAGTCTTCGCCAGATCTCGCCCATTTGTATATCCGTTTTGAATGTCGCACGCAATCTTGGTTTCCTTAGTTGCCCGCTTTGGAAAGCGAAAAAATCTTTGTGCTAAAGTTACGACTTGATGACTTGTACCTATAAATTTTTCAATCATTAGAGAATCAGTAATGTTTAGACCAGTGCTCAATCTTTTTTCTATTCCTTTTATACTATTTGCTCTGGTAATTTCTCAAAGTTCTAAAGTGTCGGCATTACCTGCTAAAGAAAAGAAGCCTGCCATCAGGGAGAAGTGGGCACTAATAGTTTCTTGCGAAAAATATTTTGACAAAGATATTCCTTCTATAAACTCAGCCACCGATAGTGGCATCGCGCTAAAAGAAATTCTGGTTAACCCGCAGTTTGGGCGTTTTGCGCCGGTTCACGTTGCTTCAGTTTCAGGCACAAAAACCACCAAGAGCAATATCGAAAAATGTGTGGGCGAGCCATGGTTGTTGAAACACGCACTGCCAGGCGATCTTGTCCTGCTTTATTTCAATACTCGCTACAAAACAGTTCCTGGAAAAAACGACATTTTTCTCTGTTTTTACGATACTCCCTCGACCAAAGGCAGTCTTGAAAACACAATCAGCCTGCGTGAAACTCTTAAAGTTGCAGCCAAGCGCACACAATCTCCGTACATAATATGTCTTCTAGATATAAGTCCGGCTGTGCATCTTGATGACGGCTCAGCCCCACCATCCAAAATATATGATGAGATTGCCCAAGACACTAATACTACAATTCTTGCCTCTACTCATCCGGGACTTGAAGCGCAACATGCTCAAGCAAAAAAATGTTCAGCCTTGATAGACAATCTGACTGAAGCGCTCAAAGCTGGTGCTGGTCAGACTGACCTTATTGCCATCAGTCAATATATTCAACAAAATACTGGTACCGAAAAAGCTATTTTTGCTTACCCCAGAAACGATTCTCTTGTTGTAAAAGCCATTCTTGGAATGCCGACCAAAAGCTCGACTCCAGAACATATAAGAATCGGACATAATCCAGACTCTGTCTATGTAGAAGAGCGACAAGCTCAATTAGCTGCAAAAAACGCAACAGCAGCTAAAGACATTGCAAAAGACGAAGAAGAGGATGACGACGACAATGCAGGCTCTGACCAGGCAGTCGATTTCGGGTCATATATGAAAAAAATGAAAAAGGATATACAGTCAAAATGGGCGCCACCAAAGGGTTTTAATGCTGAGCGTGTGGTTGCAGTGTTTACCATCACAAAGGACGGTCGTATTGTAGAGCCGCAAATAGTCGAAAGCAGCGGCAAGCAAAACATAGACCAGCTTGCTCTTGAGGCTTTGAGTCAGGCATCGCCGCTTGATCCGCTGCCAAAAGGATCGCCTGGTTCGGTTAAAATTCGTTATCAGTTCGACTGGTCGGTGCGTTAAGCTGCCGACTTAAGTGATGGATAACCCACTGAACTCATTGACAATCTAGCGTAACGGGCTTAAGCTCAAATTCAGGAAATTTGCGGCGTTTTTAGAATTTCCCGGCTATTCTTACTATAATATGTTTAACTATGAGCAAATTTCGCTTACTTGAGGACAGACCTTAGAAGATGAACAACGACAGCAATAACGACCCAATGGATAAATTGCCTAAAAGGCAGGAGCGACCGGACGAATCCGGAAGCGGTGGGTTTAATTTGCTCGACATCTCTAAAGACTCAGGCAAAAAAGCTGAACAAGCAAAGCCCAAAGATACTGGCAAAGATACTAAGAAAGACGTTCAAGACTCAAAGAGCGACAGATCAAGCGAAGCTTTCGACAAAGCTGCAAAAGACGGAAAGTCAGTGCAGGCAATTGCTAAGAGCGGCAAAAAAATCAAAGAAGGCATGAACAGACTTCCAGCCAACTGGAAAAAACATGCTCAAAACGTTATGTCTCAAACAGTTCAAATTTTGGTCCAACAACACGGTCCTAAAAATCAGAGTGTTGCCAAGGCCGCTCTCAACTACACTGCCGGTGGCGGTGAAGAAGAAAACAAAATCATCCAGATTACAAGCGACCCTCAAAGTGGTCAGGACCCAGCCACTGGCGGCTCCGAGCCTGGTCCAGCTGCAGGCGCTCCTCAGAAGTAATTTCGCGGTTTGTTAAGCTCTTGTTTAACCAGCGAGCTCCTTTTATTGGCGCTTCGAGGCTTTGTGTTAGAATATTTCCCTTCGAGTATATATCCGGTGAGGCGTAGTTAAGATCCGTGCCCAATATCAAATCTGCTATCAAGAGAGTCAAAGTTGCTGAGCGCAACCGCCTGCGCAACCGCGTATACAAGTCACAGTTGAGAACTTTCCAGAACCACGTTGAAGCTGCTCTTAAATCGGCTGATCAAAAAGCTATCGATTCGAGCATGAGCGCTTATTACAAAATTGTGGACAAATCAGTCGCCAAAGGCGTGTTGCACAAAAACACTGGAGACCGCAAGAAGTCTCGTTTGGCCGCTAAGATCAACCTGTTAAAATCTGGCAAATAGACTTCAAAACTAAATAGCAATTCCATTGAGTCTTTAGCGCTTTCTCGCTATATTTAGATGTAGTCAAAACTTTGTGTGTCTTACCGAAGTTGGCTGTATATGCAGGATATGCGAGGCGGGACTTGGATATAGATACTCGTAATACTCAAAGCGCTGTTACTAAAAATTCTGTCGATTTTGAAAAGCTGACCAAATCAGGAAAGACTGTGCACCTTGTAGGCATTGGAGGCATAGGCATGTCTGCCCTTGCACGATTGCTGCTTGCCGAAGGCAAGAAAGTGAGCGGTTCTGACAAAGCTGCTTCAGACATCACAAAAGAATTAGAAGCCAGTGGTGCCAGGATATACATTGGACATAACGCGTCTAACGTAGCCGATGCTGGTCTAATGGTCGTGTCGACAGCAATCACCGATGAAAATCCAGAGATGGCAGAGGCTAAGCGTCTCAACCTTCCTGTGTGGCATCGCTCTGACTTGCTTTGCGAATTGACCAAAGGCAAAAAGCTGATTGGTGTCTCAGGCACACACGGCAAAACCACTACAACCGGGATGGTTTCTCAAATACTGATTGACGGTGGTCTTGAACCGTCAGTGGTGGTGGGTGGAATTTTTGAGAAAATCAAAGCCAATTCGGTGCATGGCAAGGGTCAATATTTTGCGGCCGAAATTGACGAGAGCGATGGTACTCAAATAAAAGTAGATTCGTATATCTCAATCACTACAAACATAGAAGGCGACCACCTGGAAAACTATCCTGGCGGACTTGCTCAAATTCAAAAGTCGATGCTTGTATTTGCTGAGCAGACCAAAGGTCACATTATTTTGTGCCTGGACGATGCTGGATGTCGTGAGCTTTCAGAAAATATTTCGCCTGCCCAAAAATCGAAGCTCATTACATACGGAACAAAAGGCACACCTCACGCGGCTTCTTGCGACTATACATTTGAAAGTCCGGACAGCTTTTCGATGAAGGTCTATCACAAAGACAAATTACTTGGCACCGTGGAGATGAGTGTTCCAGGCGAACACAACAAATCAAACGCGCTGTCCGCCATTATTACAGGTCTTTTGTGCGGACTCGATTTTGAGACAATCAAAAAATCTATTTCGCAATTTGTTGGTGTCAACAGACGCTTTCAGATACTAGGTAAATCTGGTGGCGTAATGGTTGTCGACGATTATGCTCACCACCCAACCGAAGTGGTGGCAACACTCAAAGCTGCGCAAGACTATTTGATGGTAAAAGGAAAAGACCAGGGATTAAAGCGTGTTGTAATCTTGTTTCAGCCGCATCAACCCTCGCGTTTGAAAGACCACTGGCAAGACTTTTGCCGTTCGTTCAAATATGCAGACCTTGTTTTGATGAGCGACGTTTATGTGGCGCGAGGCAAGTCGATAGATGGAATAAACTCAGAAAAGTTTTCCAAAGAAGTCGAACACAAAGACGTAAAATACATTGGCGGTGCTGTCAAAGACATAACCGACACTGTAATGAGCGAACTCAAAGCAGGTGATTTGCTCTTGACTGTAGGCGCTGGCGACATCACAAATATTGGGCCGAAGCTTTTGAAAATGCTTCAAGGCGCGGAAGTAAAAGAGAATGGACGAAATAGCTAATGCCCCTCTGGCACGCTACACCACACTGAAAATAGGCGGCAATGCCCGTCGTGTTTGTCATCCAAAAACAATCGACGAGCTTGTAGAGCTGGTTGGTAAAATCAATGGCGAGCCATGGTATGTAATTGGCGGCGGGTCAAATCTGCTTGTTTCGTCTGAAGGTTTTGATGGTTGTGTTATTCGCACCACCGACCTTACCGAAATTAGACAAATCTCTGAAAGTCAGCTTGAAGCCGCAGCAGGAGCGCGTTTGCCACATCTTGCAAAATTTGCAGCTCAAAAAGGATATTCTGGTCTTGAGTTTGCAGTGGGAATTCCCGGAACCGTAGGCGGTGGCGTTATCATGAATGCCGGTGCACACGGAAGCTGTATGGCAAACATAGTCGATTCGGTTACTTATTTCGATTCTGACCAAAAGAAATTAGTAACATTGAAAAACGAAGAAATAGGCTTCGTTTACAGAAAGTGCAAACTCGACCCTCTTAAACATGTCGTGGTTTCTGCCGTTTTCAATTTGCCTCATGGCAAAGCCGAAGAGATTGTGGCAAAAACAAAGCACAACGAAGAATATAGAATGCGCACCCAGCCCATTGGATTTCCAAACGCCGGAAGCACTTTCAAGAATCCAGACCCAGACAGGAGCGCTGGATTACTTCTGGATAAATCTGGTGCTAAAAATATGCAAGAAGGTAAAGCTGCTGTTTCAGACTTGCATGCAAACTTTGTCATCAATATGGGTGGTGCCACTTCGCACGATGTTGCAAACTTAGTTGGACGCATGCAAGAAATGGTAGAAGAACAATTCCATGTCCGTATGACTCCAGAATGGAAAACACTTGGTAAATTCACCGACGAAGAATTGAGGGCATGGAAATCATGACCGACATAAATTACGCCTTGCTCCAAGCTAAGAACAGATCACAATTCAGATCAGACATTCCCATAATCATGATGCATGGTTGGGGTCAGAGTCTCAACTCAATGAGACTTTTAGGCGAGCTTTTGAGCAATTTCTTTACTGTATACATCCTTGATTTGCCTGGTTTTGGCAAATCACCAAAACCAGAAACCGATTGGGATACTCGCGAATACGCAGTCGGCGTGCAAGCTTTTGCCGAATCGAAAAATATAAGCAAATGTTTTTTGATCGGACACAGTTTTGGTGGCAGAGTGTCTGTTCGTCTTGCAAGCATGTATCCTGACCTGGTTGCAGGAGTTGTCTTAATCAATTCAGGCGGACTTAAGCGTGAATTGAAATTTCCCAAAAACATACGTGCCAAGGCAATCGGCATGCTATCTAAAAGTATCAAAACTATCGACAGCATGACCGGCTCAAAACTTTTTCAAGATTGGTTCATTCCAAAATTTGCTTCAATCGACTACAAAAACGCAGGCGACATGCGAAGCATTCTGGTCAAAGCAGTCAACGAAGACCTCACACAAGACAGCCAGTTGATCAAATGTCCTACCTTTATACTGTGGGGCAAAAATGATACCGAAACCCCGCTTGAATGTGGGCAAAGATTCCATCAACTTATCAAAGGCTCGCAGTTCGTTGCACTTCCAGGCAAAGACCATTTTCCTTTCATCGATGAAGGTGCGCATATTTGCGCTCATTACATTGCACCATTCTTGCAATCGGTCAGTGTAAAAACGAAGCAGGAGGAAAAAGCCTGTGTTTGATGAAACTTTTATGTTTAATCTAGTGATAGTTCTGCTTGCAGCTTGTGCAAGCGTCTTCTTTTTCACCAAACGCGCAAAGCGTTATTTGCAATTTTTACAGCAAGAAGATTACGATCATCATAGATTCAAAAAATGGTTTTTCGCCAGAAAAGCTTTTGATACCCGCGGATCGCTTGTATGTATCGTTGGTATTGCAGCAAGTTATTTGAGCCATAATTTTGCTCCCACTTTCACGCCTTACATAACTATTGCACTTGCAGCATTGCTTTTTTATGTCGCCACGCGCGAAGAAAATCCAATGACTCATGCAAAAGTTTCGCTCAAAATGACCCAGCGTGCAAAGCGAATCTATAACCTGGCTCTATGCACTTACACAGCGTCTCTTGCGCTTGTAATGGTCTTTTCGTTCAAGCATTTTTACG
Source organism: uncultured Candidatus Obscuribacterales bacterium (assembly GCA_964572515.1). GTDB lineage: Bacteria > Cyanobacteriota > Vampirovibrionia > Obscuribacterales > Obscuribacteraceae > Aved-18. The sequence goes on from CAZNEW010000001.1 coordinate 1,356,543, forward strand.
AATATGTTTTCACTGCTTTCTGGATCAAAAATCTAGTATTGATTCAATTTATTTCGTGGTATCTGATTAAATCGAATTGGTTACTCGATCCTTACGAAAAAAATCTGCAAGAAAAATTCGCCAACGAAGCAAGAGCCATCGTCAAAGATGTAGACCCTGTCGTCATAGGCATTACAGGCAGCTACGGTAAAACCAGTACCAAAGTTATTCTGGCAGAAATTCTTGGAGCTGTTGCTCCAACATTTTCGACACCACGTTCTATTAATAGCTATATGGGCATGACTCGCGAAATTCGCGAGCGTATGAAGCCAGGACAAAAATTTGCAGTGGTCGAAATGGGTGCGTATCACGTAGGCTCAATCAAGCGTATGTGTTCACTCACACCACCCCACGCTGCAATTGTCACAGCCGTCGGCGAAATGCACTTAGAATTATTTGGCTCGCCAGAAAACGTATTCAAAGCAAAGTCAGAGTTACCGCAAGCTGTGCCAGAGGACGGTGTACTCGTCGTAAACGGCGACAATGTCTGGACGCGCAAAATGGCAGAGCTTTATCCCAAGAAGACCACCCTAATATATGGTCTCAATCAAGATGCCGGCCCGCTCGATGTTTATATGTATGACATTGAACCGACTGCTAAAGGGACTAATTTTGCCATCAGAATAAAAGGCAGAGAATTTCAAGGATTCACCAAATTGCTTGGTGAGCCAATGTTGTCCAATATTCTTGCCAGTTTCACAATGGCTTGCGCTATGGGTCTTGCACCGGAGCTTGTGCTTGCCGCAATCAGAAACGTCAAAACAGAAAGCAATAGACTCGAACCTGTGCGCACCACAATCTCATCTTTCATCGGCACGCCAAATGGCAGACCGATTCGACAAGGTGATATCCTGCGCTTGAACGATGCATTCAATTCAAATCCCGTCGGCTTCAAAGCTGCGCTCGATGTTCTGGGCTCGCAGAAAGGCAATCGAAAAATCCTTGTGACACCAGGCATGATTGAGCTTGGACCCAAGCAATTCGAAGAAAATAAAAAAGCCGCTCAGCACGCAGCTACATTGTGCGACCAGGCAATAATCGTTGGTGCTACTAACAAAGACGCGCTTGTTTCGGGTTTGAAAGAAGGCGGTTTAGCTTCTGAAAAAATACGCGAGGTAGCCACCATGCGCGAAGCATTCAGTTATCTTGCATACGACTACTGTGACGATGGTGACATAGTCTTGATCGAAAATGATTTGCCCGACCTCTACGAATCTAATCCGAGGTTTTAATAGTTTAGATGAGTACAGGAACTAATGGTCACAAAAGAAAGAAAGTTGCAGTCATGTTCGGCGGACGCTCAGTCGAGCACGAGATTTCAGTCATAACTGGATTGCAGCTAATCAAGGCTCTCGACCCGATTAGATGGGACCCATATCCTGTTTATATCGCACCTTCTGGCAAATGGTATTTCGGTAAGAAACTGCTCGATAAAGGCTTTTACCTGCGCATGCCAGGCTCGCTTTCTGAAGTTACTGAAGTGACTTTATTGCCAAAGCCTGGTGTTGGCGGATTGACTATTCTGGACCATCCAGAAGACCATGCAAGCCCTGTGATTCCAATAGATATTTTCTTGCCAGCGTTTCACGGCACTTATGGCGAAGACGGATCTATTCAGGGACTATTCGAGCTAGCCGATGTAACATACACTGGATGCGGTGTGCTTGGATCAATTCTTGGAATGAGCAAATATCATTCAAAGAAAATTGTCGAAGCTCATGGCGTGCCAGTCTTGCCCTGTCAGGTAGTGAATCGCGAATCGGTTGAAGCAGACTTTGGAAAACATCTAACCTCGCTTCGTGATCAAATAATCAAACGACTTGGTAATTTTCCATTATTCGTAAAGCCTTGCAACTTAGGTTCGTCAATTGGTGTAGTGCGTGCAACTTGCGAAGAAGAGCTAGATTCAGCCCTTCTCCATGCTCTTAAGTATGACGTGGCTGCAATGGTCGAGCCGTGTCTCGATAAAAAGCTCGAGATAAACGTTTCTGTTCTGGACGACCCTTTAGAGCCAATCGCATCTGTGGTCGAAATTCCAGTTTCATCGACTGGAAAAGAACTTACTTACGAAGATAAATATTTGCGTGGTGGAAGTAAAAAAGGCGATGACAGCATGCAAGGCATGGCTGCACTTACTCGTGTAATTGACCCCGAAGACTTAGACCCTGCCGTTAAAGAGAAAGCTCGCAGCTATGCCGTGACTGCTTTTAAAGCACTCAATGCAAGTGGTGTTTCTCGTATTGATTTTATGCTTGATACCACAGATGGTACTTTGTATTTTAACGAGATAAATACTATTCCTGGATCGTTTTCGTTCTATTTGTGGATGAATTCAAAGCCACCAGTGTTTTATACAGAGTTGCTCAATCGAATAATTTCTGTGGCGCAAACAAAGGCTGTGCGTAAGGGTTCGGTCGAGCGTCAGGTTGGATTTAAAGCGCTGAAGAAGTAATAAAGATGTTTTCAGTGTGAAAATTGCAGATTAAGCTGTTACCTTTTTATATTTCAATTCAAAGAGTTCAGGTTTTAATTTGAATCGAATTGCCAACTTTTCTCGCGCAGAACGTGGTAAGCCTCGATTGCCTTTCAAAAACGAGTTTATATTTTGTCGTGGCATATTCACCAGTTCGGCAATTTGAGTTTGACTTAAATTATGCTGATCCATTAATAAATGCAAAATTTCTTTCCCTGAAACTTTCTCAAATTTAGTGTTCAGCTGAGATGATTCAAAAGTAGAAATCATTATTCCTAGTGCTTTGCCGTAGGCAATCTCAGATGGCGTTAATTCGCCATCTAATTCGTTCATTTTTAATATTACATTTAAAGCTTTTTTGTGATGCTTCCAATTTTCAATTGGCACAATCGGAAACTCAGCTATCCATTTCAAATAATTTTTGTCTATCTTCATTTAGTTTTTCTACTCTTTCGAAAATGTGCTAGCTTGCTGTACTCTGCATGGGTAAAAACGCCTAAAATCGTGATTTGCTGAAGCTGGAATGAAATCGAAACTAACAATCTGTAGGCGTTTGCCTTGATGTTGAAGCAATATCGAGACTTGGGTATGTAATCACAAGAGGGAAAGTCTTGCTTGAGTTCAATCAAATTTGTCCAATCTCGGCATTCGACAATAGCAAGCCAAACTGAAAGCGGCTTGCGCGCGCCGGGATGGAGCTTTCCAAACTCATATAAAAGATTTTGATTGAAAACTTCCAACGATTTAAGTGTAATCAAATTTGATGACAAAGTCAAGATGTGATTTAACATATAGAAAATTACAACAGGAAAAAATTTGGCGCTAGCGAAATTCGCCATGAACTGGCAAGACCTTGCCTCTTTCTGACTTTGATTACAGAACCCGGATTTGAAGTCCGAAACAGTAGGCTATTTTGGTGTTTAAAACTTAGAGGATGTGCTCTTGGCGAAGAATCTAGTCGCTGTGATTTTGCGACCAGCAAATCTTCATCAACAGGTGAGGCAAAATTGTATTTAAATTTCGAACAATATGACGGTAAGAGCAAAATTAAAATTAGGGGACTAAAGCAGTTTGGCTTGAGTGGACAAACTGAAAAATTTGTTGAGGGCTGAACGCGTTTTCAGATGTTGGATTGCTTGGAAGGCTAGCATCTTGAATAATTACTGTCACCACATCCGATGCTGTTGCACTGCCACCAAGTATTGCATTGGTGGTGCCATTGAACATATAGCCAAGCTCAATCGATTCTGTGGCACCACCAGAGGTGTCGCCTTTGAATACAGTGGGTTCATTGGATGTTGAGCGCAGGAATATCTGAGCACCAATAGAAGAAGGAGAATCTGCAGCCATCACCGCGAATGCATTGATGTGTGAGGATTGCATGTCGCTATCGGAGGTGATGGCGGCAGATAACTCCCGGGCAATGTCGGCGAGGGTATCCCCGCCTTGGACAGTGTAATCTATTTGTTTGGTGCCACCAGGCAGGCTTGCATCGTTAACGATGATGCTCACCACATCCGATGGCGTTACAGTGCCGGATATTTTAGCTACATCTCATCCAAGCTTGTAGACCAGTGGATAGTCTCCTTGCTGCTGGGACCATGTCTTGATTTGCCCAGCGGGATCATATTCGTAGAAGAATCGTGAAAAGCCCCGCTAGGTCTTCTTGTTATGAATCTCCTCAAGGCGCTGATTATGCAAATTGTCGTGTCAGTTGATTATTGGGCCGAGAACTTCACAAAATCGATCATTGTACCCTGGACAATAGTGAACAATTGGGGCACCTCATCTCAATTAGCAATAAATTTTGTGTTTGCTCTTTGTAAGCGGAAGAATCGTTAGCGTGTCTTTGTCAAGGCAAGAATTTTTTTCTGATTTTTTTCTGATGGGTTTTGCTGTGCCCAGTGTCTAGCAAACTCAATAAATTCAACATTCTTTTGGCAATTACCGGATTCCAAAGCATTGATGAAATCATTCGCAAAAAACTCAGGATCTAGCTCAAAAGCCTGCTTTAAAACGACTTCCTCTAGAGTTGTAGAGGCATTATTAATGACTTCTCGGAGTCTTGTCTTGTGACCTGTTCGAATTATTGGATGAACTAACAATAAAACTTCAGGGGCGAAGTTCGATGAATCCTTTAAGCGAGAAATAGCTTCCTCAAGGTAGCCTGAAGAAGCCTGTTTGTCAAGAATTGTCGCAAGCATAACGTTGCTATACCAGTCATGCTTGTTGAGCTCAAACCATCTTGAAGCTAGTTCAATGCTGTGGGGAGAAGTTAGTGTTTCTGCTAGTCCTCGTATCACAACAGGTGTTAAGGTTGAAGTTGAATTTTCTGAAATAAAATTCTCACAGCATCTGATGAAGTCAGATTCCTTAAAACTTTGAATTAGATTAAGTGCTAATCTCACCTTGAAATTCGGATCTATATTCGGGTCATGTACAAACTCTTTAGACTGCTCAATCAATTCTTCCGACGCAGTGGGATTTAATTTCTCGGCAAATAGATGTATTAAGTTGCACTTAGCCTCCAGGTTCTCATCAAACCACGTTTTAGTCCAGGAGATCATTTTCGCGTCTAGATTGCATAAAACTGCAATTTTAAAGATTCTTTCTGTGTATTGATGATCTGGATGTTCTGAAAGCCAATCCATAGCTCTAGAGACTAATTTTGGGTCCTGTGGGTGCATTCTAAGCTTTAAAAAAAGATCTTTTGTGTTCTTCATTCGCCTTTTCTCTTACATCTATCCAGACAACGAAAATATTCAGCTTTTGCATCACTCATACAGTCCCACCAGTCTGGTGAATGCCAAGGAAAACATTTGCTACAGTCCGCTTCATCAGCTTTCCATTGTGCATAACATTTTTCTCGACAAGTTTCTTTTCTTTTCTTCCTTCTTCGAGGAATTCCCCCTCCTCTTGTTCTACTGTTTCGCCTTATACCGGAGCCGGAGCCTCCATTCCCGGATGGATTGGGATCTGGATTTCTTGGCTGAGTTTGAGGTTCTGAGCTGGGAGTGGAGTTAGGTTGGGGCTCAGGCTCAGGTTCCGGTTCTGGTCCTCTCGGATTGTCCCTCGAAGCAGGGCAGCAAATTAAACCTTCTGGATCAATAAATCCGATTGGATCATTGTTTGCGTACTGATATAAATTTATTCCACCAGCCTCTAATATTAAATCTCTGTTGAGAAATCTGCCAAGCGAACTCTGCAAACCTCGAGCAAAGGTAAATAGAAGAGAACTTCTTCCTTGGTAATAATAGCCAGCAAACTGAAAATCGGCCTCCAAATTCGCAATTGGTTTCTTGACCACGCCATAAGGAGCGAAAGCATATTGTGCCTGGATGTTTCCACTTCCGTCTGTCAATTCTCGAGTTGAGCCGAGATGATCTAGATTGTAGTAGGTAGGATTTGAAGAAATAATCTGCCCATTTGAATAAAACCGCTGAGTAACCGCCCCAGTATCGTCTCTTTCTTCGCAACGTTTGTTTCCGCACCAAACAAATTGTTTTGTACCGATAAGACTACTGCTCACGTTTTCGATAATTTTAGTATTTCTTGTCTTCGCGTCAAAATAAAACTCACTACTATTCCCCACACCTGGATATTCAATCCGAATAAGCCTGTTCTCTGCATCCCACACGTAAGTGTTGGTACCGTCAAAGGTCATATTTCCGTTGGCATCGAAGGTAGGGGTTGCACTTGAAGGACCTGTTGCATGGACGATTTGATTCTCAGTCTTGGTTGCAGGTTGTGCATCAGTTGCGACAATAGCAATGTTATTTGCACCACTAGATAGATCTGCACTTCCAGAGAAGTGTTTAGAATCTGGTAGCTCTGCATCGTTTGAATCGACAGTGACACCGGTTACGGCTTTGTTAGTCTTGCCTTCAAATACGGTGGCGCCACCTGCTGCGATGCTTGTTAGCTCATTCAGATTGTTATGACCAAAGTCAGTCACGTTGATTGAAGGTGCTAATGCAATCGTCTCGGTTGCGCCACCACTCAATGAGCTAATAACACTCGTTAGATTCGGGGAGATAGACAATATATTCAACACACTATCTACCGAATCTGCTGTGATGCCTAAGTCTTGCAGCGGGGTGCTAGCATTTATCGCAGAGGCTAGCCCCGCTGCAATGACCGAGGTCGTGTCTCCAGGTTGAACGGTGTAGTTAATCGCTTGTGAGCCACCAGAGAGTCCAGCGTCTTTGATTGTGAGAGTCAGGACATCGCTTGATGTTACCGAGCCTGCAATAATTGCAGTCTGAGTTCCGTTGATGCATGGTCTAATTTCAATAGTCTCGGTAGCACCACCAGAGAATGAACTGTCGCAGTTAGTCACTGTGGTGGAGCGCGATTGGATATTTAGAACATTCAGATGCGTTTGTGCGGTTATGCCAGCATTCTGGAAGTCAGTGTTTGCGTTTATTGCAGTGGCTAATCCAGTTGCTATGTCTTCTAAAGTATCTCCACTTTGGACTGTGTAGTTTTCAGAAGTTGGATTGCTTGGAAGGCTAGCATCTTGAATAATTACAGTCACCACATCCGATGCTGTTGCACTGCCACCAAGTATTGCATTGGTGGTGCCATTGAACATATAGCCAAGCTCAATCGATTCTGTGGCACCACCAGAGGTGTCGCCTTTGAATACAGTGGGTTCATTGGATGTTGAGCGCAGGAATATCTGAGCACCAATAGAAGAAGGAGAATCTGCAGCCATCACCGCGAATGCATTGATGTGTGAGGATTGCATGTCGCTATCGGAGGTGATGGCGGCAGATAACTCCCGGGCAATGTCGGCGAGGGTATCCCCGCCTTGGACAGTGTAATCTATTTGTTTGGTGCCACCAGGCAGGCTTGCATCGTTCACAATGATGCTCACCACATCCGATGGCGTTACAGTCCCGGATATTTTAGCAACGTCTCCCGTGCTTTTGACTGCAGAGATGCGGTTGGCACCAGGGTCATATGAATATCCGTACTGATGGACGTAAGGGGGAGCCGATTTACCCAGCCCGGCTCTGGCTGAAACTAATTGACCTGCCTGGTCATATCCAAGCTTGTAGACTAGTGGATAATCTCCTTGCTGCTGGGACCATGTTTTGATTTGCCCAGCGGGGTCGTATTCGTAATTGAATCTAGAAAGAGTCGGCCCGCCGGAGGTCTTCTTGTTGTGAATCTCCTCAAGGCGCTGGTCGCCAAAATTATCGAACCAGTTGAATTCAGTCACCTGACCATTAGGATAATCAATGGATGCAAGGCGGGTCGTCCCTTTCGATGAGCCGGGAGTGTCATCGACATAGTGATAGTCGAAACTTCCCAGCGCATTTGTTTCGTTCGTGACGCGCGACATTTCGTCATAACTCCAGTCGATGGAATTATTGGCACCATCTATGGAGCGATTTATCACGCGCCCTAAATTGTCATAACTATATGTGATATCAGCATTTGCTATTCCCAGATTTGTAACCTGAGAAAGCATGCCACCACCAGTGATAGGAGTATCTGTATAGGCGCCTACATAATTGTTGTAAGAATATTGCAAACCTGGTGCATCATTTTTGCTGCATTCTTTCATGCGGGCGAAATGATCTTCCCAGTAGAATGTCGAAGCAAGAGTGTCATTGACAGGGTCTGAGTAATTTACCTGAAACAGCCTGCCGTCAGGATAATAAAAGAATGTCTTTATTTGCCCAAGCGCATCTTCGACTGAGCGAAGACGACTTGTCCGTGCCTCGTAGGTGTAATTAACAGTGGAAGAATCCGGATAAATTTTGGAGGTGACGCGACCTTGCAAATCATGTGTCCAAGATGTCGTGTTATTATTCGCATCAGTCAGACTCGATAGCGATCCGCAAGAGCACCAAGAGTATTTGGTCTTTCGACCTAGCGGATCAACTTCGAAAGCGAGTCTGTCCATATTATCGAAAGCTTTCTGCGATGAACGACCATTTCTGTCGGTCATTAAAACAGGATCTAACTTATCGAAAATTGTAGTCTCCACTGTTCCGTCAGGATATTCTGTCTTCACCAGGCGATTCATATCGTCATAGAAAAAGAGTAACGTGTAACCTTCCGAATCGGTTTGAGAATACAATCGACCATAACCGTCATACGAAAAGGTCGTGATATCGTCGCTTCCTGAAAGAGGTCCATCGATTTTTGTCAAAAAGCCGTAATTGGAAGAGAAGAGGTCAAAAAACTCGGTAGCACCGCCGCTAGTGCTAGGTATATAAAAAGTCACGTTCTTAGAAATGGTCTTTACAGTCAAGTCTGACAAAAGCGATGTTGCACTTACGCCAAGCGTTTGCAAATCGGTATCTCCATTTACCGCGACGGCAAGTCCAGCAGCAATGTCATCGAGGGTGTCGCCTGGTTGAACAGTGTAATTTACTGTGATGGTTCCGCCTGGCAGATCGGGATCTTGGACTTCTAGACTTATGACGTCGCTCGATGTTGCTGAACCAGAGACAGTAAAAACTGCGGTGCCGGTGTACTCAAACTTCGTTTCGTTTCCGTCCGCGTCAGTGATTTTCAAAATCTGACCGGAGCTATTGTATTCATAATTTGTTTCTTGCGCAGAACCGTCTATAAATTTAGTAGGTAGATGGGGAGGTCCAGAGTATTCCCAGTGTCCAAGCAGGAAATTGTCGGCTTCTGTTGTTGATCTTTTTTCGAGCAGATCAATTTGATTGACGTCATAAATATAGGTCATTTTTCGACCTACCTGATCTATCGATTCAACCAGATTTCCAAAATCATCATATTGAAAGTACGAGCTTTCGATATTGTTGCTTTGTGCTTTGGAATAAGTAATTATTTCGCTTCCACTTGGTGCAAGCGACCAAATTTGTTGTGTTCGCTCGTAAGAAATCAAATGTAGGGTATCACCGCGAGCGGTGGCAGAAACTCTGGCGTTATTGCAGAGAGTGTCGGCATTGATTTGAGTTGCAAGATCGAAAATTGCGTCAGCTACAGTGTCCGTGAGAGTGGTCGTGTAATTAAAATTAGCTGTGCCGATGCTTGTATAAATTGTTACATAGAATGTGTCGCCCGGTGTATAGCTTCCGCCAACTGTGGCATCCTCAGTTTGAGGCATTGTGGCAAAAATCGATAAACTTTCGGTAGCTCCAAACGACTTGAACACATTGAAAGCAACTAATCCCGTTTCTAAACTGTGAATTACGACGGTATTGTTTGAAGAACCTGCCGAAATACCAAGTGCTCTATAGTTGGAATAGGCATTGATATTTTTTGCTAAGCCATCAGCAATATCGTTGAAGGTATCTCCCGATTGAACGGTATAACCACAATAATCGAAATTTTGGTGTACACCAACCGTGTCACCAGGTGTGATAACACCATCTATGGTGACCGTTTGCATGTAGTTGCCATTTCCGCCAAGGCTTCGCGTGACGCTTGCTGGCTGATCGGAGGTGCCAATCGAATGGGGAGCCAAATAGAATTGATCTTTGTACGTATAGGTTGTAACCGATGATTCAAGCGGATTTTCGATAAACCAGACCGCAGGCCACATAACTTCGGTGATGGGGTCTGTGACCCAAGCGGTTTTCTTTGCATGCGTTACTACCTGATTGATAGGGTCGTTTGGATAAAGCTCCATTGCGTGCCTGTCCCAGTAGAAAGAGCATTGTGGTGTATTTAACCAACTTTCTAGAACTGAACAGCTGCCATCGGGAAAAGTAAATCTCATACCTCTCCAGGGAGCAAAATTTTTGCTGACGCTCAAGAATAGTGCGAAACTTTGAGCGTTGCTCACATGGTCTCTGGCACGGTTCGAATTTTGAATGTTCACTCAGCATTGGGAATGATAGAAGTCGATGCTCAGCCCGACGATTTAGCCGTGCTTCAGGCAATGAATATATTCGAATCGATAGAACCAGCGTCTAACGTAAAGTTGGCACCGCCAGGATCTGAGATTCAATAATCAACAAGCAAGAACCTAATACTGATCGTATCCGTTCAGCTTGTCTGTCTTACCATCCATAAAGTCTTGTACTTCTTTGGCTTTGTATTTTCTCTTTTCGACAGGCTTAGAGCGTGCAATTTTCTTCTTAGTCGTCTTGTAAGTCTTGACGTTGCCGCCAGTGCGCTTGTGAACATCTTTGCCGAAACTGGCTGAGGCGCTCAATGTAAGTATGCCAACGGACAGAATGAGACCAATTATGCGCATTGCTAACCTTTCATTTCGATCATTTTGTAGACTAGTTCAGCATACATCACTTTTTTAAAGCTTTTGTGATCAAATAAACCATTTACTGCTTTGCGTAGAAATAGCCTTCCAGAAACGTTCCAGGGTCTTGAGTCTGCAAAATGATGTAACCCGGAACCAGACCTTGAGCATTCTTAGGACTCAAGGCAAGCTGGATGCCAAATTCGCCTGCGTCGATCATTTTGGTTTTTTTGCCATTCTCTTGTACCCAGACAGAAATTTTCCCCTTGCTTGAAGTTAATTCAGGTTCTACTGTTTGATTCATTCTGGTGTTTATTAGAGATCCTTTGAAAAAATGAAACCACAAGGTTATTGTTTTATCCGCACATATTTTGTCTGGATAGCTAAACTCCAGAGTATTCGGGTCCCACAGTTTGACTCTGACGGGTTTGAATTCGACACCATTTATTTTTCCATGCACTGGCACTTGTGGAAATTGACGTCTTACAGCACCATATGCGGTGTGGATAGATTTCAGATTTGCTATTTTGCCTTGCAGCTTGGAATTTACGTGAAAAGTTGTACTTTTGATTTTCCAGGCACCATGCAACTTTACAAGGATAATCTCAGAATATCCCTCTTTGTCTATCCCTTGTCCATAATATAGTCTTGCGCTATCACCATCCACAGATTCAGACAGGTATTTCTGGTCTTTTGGCATCATGGCACCAAAAGCGTTTCTTAGACCTTCAAGAGCTAGCTTTTGATCAGCAGGCAGCTCGTCAAATTTCTTTTTTGCTTCAGCAGCTTTGACAGGATCAACAGGTTCGAGCATGTATTGACTGACGTCTTCATGTTTTGCTTCAGCTTGCAAGTAATTTTCGTAAGTCTGGCGTGGTGTCAGATTGGCTTGAGCGAACGTAGCAAGACATGTGACATGAGCTGCGAATAGTAAAACAAGGGATACCATTCTGTTATGAAACATAGACACCTCAAATTTGTCTTTGTCTATTTGTCTTTTTTTCCAAAAATTTTAGACCAGATACTTGGTTTTTCCTCTGGTTCTATAGCTTTGGCACCGGGCTTGGGGCGAAGGTTGCGGTCACTTGTTCGCGATTGAGATTCAATTTGGACAGATTTTACTTTGCTTGAAGACAAGCGCTGACCGACATCAGAGAAGATTTTTTTGACAGTGGTTGGCATCGAGTCATCATCAAAGACCTGCGAGTCTGGGCCCTTTTCTTGTGGCAAGCGTGTTTCGGAATTGTGTTTTGCCTCAAGTCCAAGTTTTCTTAGTTTTTTACTGATGCTTTGCTCTTCGTAAGTTGCTGGTGCTTCTACAAATGCGTCGTCTGGTATTTCAAAATCCGGGTGTAATTGCTGATAGATTCTATACAGTCTGTGACGCACAACCCGCGCGCTTCTGGGTCTGTCTTCTGGACTGTGCGATGTTAGTTCAGTAATGAGCGTGTTTAAGTCAAGCAACATATTTGGCAGCTCTTTTATTGGAACACAAGTCATAAGCGGACGCGGGCGCATTCCAGTTATGATGTGCGACATCGTGGTGCCAAGTGCGTATAAGTCTGAGCGCGTTTCGGGCTTGCCGAAATATTGCTCGGGTGGAGAGTAGCCCGCGGTCACAACACGTGTGGCAGACTCTTTTTCCATGAATACACGCGCAATACCAAAGTCGATGAATACAATCTGACCATCGGGTGTGAGCATCAGGTTACTTGGCTTCAAGTCTCTGTATAAAATTGGAGGTGTGCGCTCGTGCAGATATTCGAGTACTTCGCAAATTTGAATACTTACTTTTATGGCGTCGTCTTGAGAGAAAGGACCAAAGTTTTGCAGAATTGTCTCGAGGTTATTTCCTTCTATATAGTCCATGACGAGGAATAATTTGCCGTCAGGTGAAACAAAGTCGTCGAAAAATCGAACAATCCCTGCGTGGTCGAGCTCTTTTAAAATTTGAGATTCACGTCTGAATAGACGCATCGACTCGGCAGCTTCTTCGTCTGAAGCGCTATCGCTGCGCAACTGCTTGATAACGCACTTCGAATTATTCGAGAATTTGTCTTCAGCCAGATAGACGACGCCCATACCGCCTTGAGCGATAGGTTCGCACCATTTGTATCTTGAAAACCAGTCGGTTTGTTGAGTCACAGACCTTATATATAGAAGGAAGAATCACACCATCAATTGCTTCATACCCGTGGGTCAAGCACATGAACCAATTCGAAATGCCCATATTACGGACCTTTGCCGCAATGAGCGTCCGAAAATGTTAAATGTGGATTGACATACGTTTGTATGGTGGTACTATACAAATGTCTCCCCCAATTGAAGCTGAATTTGTTGCCTCCGGCAACTTAAATAGAAGGAAGGAGGAAATTATGAGCCTCGTAACAATATCGATTGTGGGAAACCTGGTTAAAGACCCTGAGTCTTTTGAGTATGTGAGCGGAAGAATCAAAACAACTTTAGTGCTTGCAGTCAACGGATTCAACAAAGTGCGCAAAGAGAAAACATGCGATTTCTTCAAAGTAGAAACCTGGGACAAGTTGGCTCAACTATCGAGTCAGTATCTAGCCAAAGGTTCTCAGGTTGCAGTGTCAGGAAGATTTTCTCTAGAGCACTGGTTAGACAAAGAAGGAAAAGAAAGAATCACACCGGTCGTGCATGTCAGTCAAATGGCCTTGCCGCCCAAATCATCCCGCAAATATGGCAGCGAAACGGGTGATCTTTCTTGTACGCAAGAAGATCTTGAGTTATTAGCTAGTAAAGGAGGATAGATTAACCGCCGCCCCGACTTTTTGAGCCTCAACGAACGAGAGGTAAACGCCACTCGGCACACCACACACACCAGTACCAATTTATGGTTGAGGCTCAATAACCCTTACTAAAAAGTTTTTTTCCACTGGTTCAATGCTAACTGAGAAGACGAGGATAGGGGCAGATTATTCTGCCCCTTTTCTTTGTTTATTTTTTTGTGATATCAGAAGTGATACCGTATTGATCACTTTGTGATACTAAATACAGTAGCGCCATCGTGAGTCTGGAAAGCAGTCGATTTTTCAAATCAGTGATCGAACAATCCAGTTTGCGAAGTTTCTGAAAAATGTAAATCCTTATAAAAAGCCGAATGTTACTGTTTTTCAATTGCATAGCGCTATTCCTTTGATAATGCTGAGACTGCCATGCTTTCATTATGTTCAACGCAAGACTGTGCATCCATAGACATTAGTGCAAAGATGCTGCGTATATCCGCAATTTGAATAAAGAGCCCTTGGAGGGAATCGAACCCCCGACACCTTCCTTAGGACGGAAGTGTTCTATCCGCTGAACTACAAGGGCAAGTGCTCAGACCAGATTTATTCTAATTGAAATTTCCCTGATAACCAATCTCGCGTTTTTGTTCAGCGCCCATTGTGGTTGCTGCCTTTTGCGAGGCGTTCATCAAAGGATTAACAAGGAATGTACCAGCAAGTGTAATTGCGATTGTGCAAAGCCACAGCGCTGCCCAGGGACCTTCCTGGGGGCTTCCTACAAATTTGCGGTGTTCGGCTAATTGAGCAACCTTCTCGGATGGCTCGGGGACAATCATATAAATGACTACTTTTGAATAGTAGTAGATTGCCGGAATAGATGTGATCAAGGCGCAAATAACAAGTACCCAGCCGATTGGGAAGCTGCCCCACATTGTAGTTTGAGCAACGTAATTAGCGCTGTCTGCAAGGGTTGCGCTTTCACTTATGCCAAGACCTGCTTTGAAGATAAAGAGTTTAGCCAGAAATCCTGCTGGAGGAACTGGTAAACCAGCCAGGTTGAGCAAACAAATTGAAGTCATGATGGCAAGCCAGGGGCGTTTCTTGATCAGACCCGCCATGTCCTCTATACGATCTGAGCCAGTTTCGTTGAAAAACAATATGGCTCCGGCAAATGCGCCAAGGTTCATGATTCCATAGACAATTATATAGAAGAGCATTGACTGCACTCCTTCGGCATTGAATGTAAGCAAGCCAAGGAGCATATAGCCAACGTGTGCGATAGAGGAATAAGCAAGCATTCGTTTGAATGACGATTGGGCAAGAGCAATCAGGTTGCCTGCAACCATCGAAACCAGCGCCAGAATGGCAACAAGAATCATCCAGTCGCGATAGACACTTCCCATCACTTCATATAGGAAGCGAAGGGCGACAACAAAACCACCAGCTTTTGAACCGATTGAAAGAAATGCGGTTACAGGTGTGGGGGCGCCTTCAAATACGTCCGGGGTCCACATGTGGAATGGGACGACCGAAAGCTTGAATCCAATTGCGCTTAGAGTCAAAGCGATGATCAGATATTTGATCAGGCTTCCAGTACCGATAGACATTAATTGCAGTTTTTGAGCAATGATATCGAAAGAGGTAGACCCGGTGAATCCATAAATAAAGGAAAGGGCGTACAAAAGAGTAGCTGTTGTGGCAGCTGTAGAAAGCAGATATTTGAGCGAGGCTTCGCCCGATTTTTTGTCTCTTTTGGCAAAGCTGGTAAGCAGCACGCAGCAGATACTTAGCGTTTCAAGTGAAACGAAAAGCATGATGAGGTCGGTTGAACCGGCTAAAAACATCACTGCCACAATTGCAGTCAAAAGAATTGTGTAGAACTCGCTTCTGTTTTTACCGAAGTGATGCTCGTATCCCATGGTCATCAAAACAACGATGAGACCTGACGCTACCGCAATCATGCTGAAGATAACAGTCAGCGTGTCTACCGAGAAAAGACCGCCGAATATTTGAGCATCCAGGCTCCATTGACGGGTCAGTGCAACAAAGGAAAGAGCCAGGCAGACTATCGAAACGATTGGGGTCATCTGTTTATGCTTGGGGAAGAAAAGGTCCCAGCAAGAAGTAAAGAGAATCGCCGCTATCACAAGGATCTGAGGAGCAAGAAGTGCTACGCCGCTCAGATATGTATCCAGATTAGTCATTCAAGGAAGCCCTTTTAAACAGTAGTTTTGCACGTCACTAATTTTACAGGCGCGCGACTTAATTATTATGTCTGTCGAGCTTGCAGAGTAAGAAGAATCTCAACATATAAGCAGGCGGGGATATACGCCATCCCGAGGGCTGGATCGCTGGCGAGCTCGACCTCCTTGAATCGGTCTTGGGTGGGAACTTAAATCTGTCCAATACGACTTAAAGACAAGACCTTTATCGTCACAGACCTATACATTTTCTTGGTCTACAAAAGTCCCTAATATTAAGAAAAATTAGGTATTATAGAAACGGAAGGTCTTTTATCAATATGGCAAAAAGCACACTCAAGTCTCAGTTCCAGTCAAAATTTCGTCCCGGCATACTTGCTCTTGAAGATGGCACTATTTTCGAGGGGCAGGGCTTTGGCGCAAGTGGCGTGGCTTGCGGTGAATTAGTCTTCAATACAAGCCTTGCTGGATATCAAGAGATTTTGACCGATCCAAGCTATGCCGGGCAAATAATCACTATGACTGCGCCCGAAATTGGCAACTATGGTATCAACGGCGATGACATGGAGTCGCGTCAGATCTTTGCCCGCGGTCTTGTAATCAGACACTTGAGTTCGCGCTATAGCAACTGGAGGGGTGAAGAAAGTCTTGATGATTTTCTTAAGAAGCAAGGTATTACCGCTATTGCCGAAGTCGATACTCGTGCCATTACTCGCCACATAAGGGAAAAGGGAGCTCTGCGTTGTGCTATATACTCCACTGCCGAGATTTTAGACACAAACGAAAAGCTTGAAAAAGCGAAAAGCTCGGCCTTAGAAGAGGCACGCAAATTCCCGTCGATGGAAGGAATGGATCTCACTGCTGAAGTGACCTGTGCCAAGAAATACAAATTCAGCGAAGGCAAGAAACAAGTGGCCGTCATGGATTTTGGCATTAAACAAAATATTTTGAGAGAACTTGCTTCTTTCAATTTGGAATTAACGGTATACCCGGCACAAGCTAAAGCAGCCGATATACTAGCCGACAAGCCGCAAGGCATTTTTCTGTCCAATGGACCTGGTGATCCCGCCGCGTGCAAAGGCGTCTTGAATGAGCTTCCCGAGCTTATTTCAAGCGGGTTACCAATTTTTGGTATCTGCTTAGGGCATCAACTTTTGTCGATTGCTCTAGGTGCATCAACATATAAACTAAAATTCGGGCATCGCGGTGGCAACCAGCCAGTCAAAAATTTGCAAACTGGAAAAGTTGAAGTCACCTGTCAGAATCACGGTTTTGCTGTTGATGCAAGTTCAATGCCTGAAGACCTCGAAATCACGCATATCAATTTAAATGATGACAGCGTGGAGGGATTCAAGCACAAATCAAAACCGATTTTTGCGGTTCAATACCATCCGGAAGCCTGTCCGGGACCGCATGATTCGAAGTATCTATTTGAAGATTTTCTTTCTCTAGTCGAATCCCACTAAATGGGAGGAGGTCGCATCATTGTATAAACTAGCTATCTTTGACTTTGACGGAACCCTCGTGGATTCCGCTCCCGGCATCATCGAAATTATGAAAAAAGTCGGGATTGAATATAATTTGAACAATCACATAATCGAACACTGGTCCACACTAATTGGTGTGCCACTAGACCAACAAGCTCGCATAATTCTGCCTAGCGAACACCCGGCTCTTCATGCCCAATTGGTCGATCGTTATCGTGTTCTATATAACTTGCAAAACATTGAACTGTGTCCACCTTTTCCGGGGCTATTAAACATGCTCAAGGTTTTGCGCGAAAATGGTGTCATTTCTACAATCGCTTCATCTAAGCGAAAAGAAATAATCCAGCCAGTTTTGGATCACCACGATCTGAATCACTATTTCGATCTGGTCCTTGGTGCTGGTGAAGTCTCTTCGCACAAACCTAGTCCTGAAGCGGTTTTGCATACTCTTCAAAAACATGGAATGCAAAATCACGAAGCGGTTGTAGTGGGCGATTCCAAATTCGATCTGGAAATGGCGCGCAATGCTGGCGTCGATGCAATTGGTGTCACCACTGGTGTGCATAAAGAACACGAATTAATGGAAAGTAATCCAGTGTCGGTCGTGGGCAGTCTCGATGACGTACTTAAAATTGTTTTGACCGGACGTAAGCAGCCAATTGTCCAAGATGTGAGAGAAGCTAGGGAAGCTTCCTAAATAAGACGATATAATCGGTGCATGCAATTTTTCTTGTGCCTGATATTCGGCTTTATTTTTTCCGTGCCTGCGGCTCATAGCGCAACGATTGAGCTTGGCACTGACACTGAAGACATTAAAATAACAAGTGACCTTGCGCTAGCGCGTGAGCAGGTGATTCATTATCCAGCCAGTGCCGAGGCGCATTTTGTTCTTGCGGTGGCTCTTACACGCACAAGCAAAGTCGAAGAAGCAATGAGTGAAATCAACTCTGCTCGCAGACTTTCGCAAATGCAAGGCGGAGCAAAGTATTTCCAGGACATGATTAATGAGTACGAAGAAATGCTCAAACGCACTCCAGAAGATAACCGAATACGGTATCAACTGGCATGGGCTTATTATATGAAAGCATATCTTTTGACCGAGTATTCCAAAAGCAGACATGGCTGGCAACCCGACTGGGTGAAGCAAGTCATACAAGAAGAAGGGACTAAATCGGATTCATCGGATCCAGATAGAGTTGATGAAAATTCGAACACCTTAGCTGAAGCGCATACCCAAAGTGTACTCAAGCCAATGGAGCGAGTAACGGCTAAAGCGGCGCCTGAGGCTCTGCCTGCGATCAAGCGTTATTACCAGAAAGCGCTTGCGAAGTTAAATGAAATCTTAGCCTCTGACCCTAATGATATTTGGACACAAATTCACCAGGCGCATCTAAAGGCAGAATATACTGGGGATCTGGATTCAGCCATGTCTGTTTGGCAGAGCTGTTGTGAAAAAGATCCTAATAACCCGGCGCCCTATTTTTTTCTGGGTGAAGGGTATCTGAAAAAAGGCAATCTCAAAGAGAGTCTGCGCCTCATTTCCAAAGCCACTGCGCTAAGGGCCCTGGGAAACTAGAAGTTAATGAACAAAATCAAGCCATTTTTGAAGATGTTGCTGGCATTAGGCATTCTAGGCGGTATTGTTGGCTCGATTTATTATGCTCAAATTCATGCTGACAAAGAAATGAAAAAGTTTCAGGAGTCATCAAAAAGCTCTGATCCTGAAGACACAATCACAATCGACAATTATGAATTGAAAGAAGTCGATGATACAAATGCCCTCAAGTGGATTCTTACTGCTAAGAAGGCGATTCTAGAGCCCGCTACTCGTCTTGTGGACTTGAAAGATATAGAGGTCAAGTATTATTCTGGACCAAAAATTTCGCTTCGCCTGCAGTCTCCTCTTGGCAAGGCTAATGAAGCAACTAAAGTCGTTACACTCACGTCCGACGATAAAGCCAAGGTTATTGGCATAGGTGAGGAAAATCAAACAAGATTAGAAACTAAAGCTATGGAATTAAGGAAAAAAAATGAGTTTGTATGCACTGGCGGTGTTAACATCGATTGGCCAGGGGTAGCCAAGGTGACTGGCAATACAGCTCAAGGCACCATTTCTAGCTCGAAAATGCAAAATATGCTGGTCAAAGGTAACACTCACTCAATATTGAACTAGGACAAGATGCCGTCAATTCAGAAAAAATCGATAAATGCATTGTTTGCCTTAATCCTGGCAGCTGGATATTCATTGCCTGCTGCAAAGGCTCAAGCTGGTGGCGCACCGATTGATATCAAAGCAGACGAACAAGAATTTGCTGATGATCGCATGATTGCCCGAGGCAAAGTTGTTGTAGTCAAAGGTGACACTGTGGTGTACGCGCCTGTTGCCACCCTATACAAAGATGCAGCCGGTCAGCCAGAGCGAGCAGTATTCACCGGGCATCCACGTTTGTCTCAAGGACAAAACAAAATTCACGCCGACACACTTACTTTTCAAATCAAGTCTTCAGTTATTGTTGCTGATGGTCATGCTCACTCAGAAGTAATAAGCACTTCTGAAGAAAAAGAGAAAGAAGGCGAAGACGGTTCGCCAGGCAAGACTAAAAAGACAACCCGTACAATCATTACTGATTCGAACAAACAAGAGTACGAACAGGCAACTGGACGCTTCGAAGCTACAGGCAATGTGCGTGTCGTGACTCAAGACACTGTCGTTAACTCCGACCACATGAAGCTTGTGTATGGCAATGATCGTAAGGCAGAAGCCGCAGTTTTCACTGGTAAGGTAAAAGCTCGTCAGAACAAAAACCTGACAGAAGCCGATACATTGACTTATTTCTTCAATACTCAACGTCTGCAAGCAAATGGACATGTGCGCTCGCGCGTAATTGAAGAAGGTTCGAAAGACACTTCTATTTTGCCTGATACCAAGCAACCAGTGGCTCAAAAACCTCGTATCGTAGGCACCGCTGGTGGTGCTATAGCTGCCAGTACTAAGTCTGGTGTCTATAACACTTTCAACGAACAAAACGGCGAAGAGCCTCCAATCATCATTCATTCAGATTCGCAAGACTACAACAAAGAAACAGGTCGTATGGACGCTGTGGGTAATGTCAAAGTTGTATATAAAGATACCCGCGGCTCAGGCTCTCATGTTGTGATGGTCAAGAACATGGATGGCGAAACCGAAAAGGTCGTTTTCCTTGGACGTTCGCAAATTATTCAACCAGGCAGACGCTGGATTGGTGACCGTATCACACTGGTTATGAAAGATCGCAAAGTGATAGCCGAAGGCAATACCAGAGCTTATATCATTCAAAAAGATTCAGCATCAGCCACTAAACTGGCTAATTTTGGTCCTAATCTAAAGAATGACGTTGCACCTGCACCAAAACAAAACAAGCCCATCAAGAACGTAACTCAATTTGCTGAGGACGAGAAGAAGCGGGAGAAGATAAATTGATCCCCCAAGCAAATCCTTATAAAGGGCAGGGCCAAAACCAGGGCCAAGCGAACATTCCTAATTCGTCCTCACAATCAACTACACTTTTGATAGAAGGCTTGCAAAAAACATACGGCGGCAGACGTGTCGTAGATGGTGTCAGCTTTACTGTTTCGCGTGGCGAAGTAGTTGGCTTGCTTGGCAGAAACGGTGCTGGTAAAACAACTTCTTTCGATATGGTGCTTGGACTTGTGAAGCCTGAAAAAGGCACAATCACACTTAATGGCAAAGATCTGTCCAAAATGCCAATTCACAACAGAAGCCGCATGGGTGTAGGCTATCTTCCTCAAGAAAACTCTACTTTCAGAAAACTGACTGTGGAAGAAAATATGATGATGATTCTTGAGTTGCGCAATATTCCAAAGCGCGAACAAAAAGAAAAATCAGATTATTTGCTTAATCAATTCGGTCTTGGACATCTGCACGATATTGCAGCAGTGCAGTTGTCTGGTGGTGAGCGTCGTCGTTTGGAAATCGCACGCTGTCTTGCATCAGAGCCGCACTTCATTTTGCTCGACGAACCTTTTACAGGTATCGACCCTATTTCAATTTCGGATATTCAAAGTCTCATTCGTCGTTTGCGCGACGAGTGGAATCTTGGAGTGCTTCTAACTGACCACAACCCAAGAGCTACACTTAGAATTACCGACCGTGCCTATCTCATTGATCAAGGCAAAATTTTGGTAGCAGGCTCTTCGCAAGAAGTAGCCGATAGCCCGGTCGCGCGTAAGCACTACCTGGGCGAGGACTTCACTCTATGATTCAGCCTAAATTACTCGACCGTTATATCGCAAACGAATTCTGGCAACCCCTCTTATTTGGTGTTGGTATCGTTACTGGTGTGTGGTTTGGTGCCGATCAGTTGAAGTTGGTTTTCAGTTTGATCATGCGCTCGGGCGTTCCAATCGATATGGCGCTCAGTATCATCGGTTTGCACTTGCCAGCCGTTATTGTTATGACCATCCCAATTGGTGTACTGCTTGGTACATTGCTTGTATTCAACCGATTATCGGGCGATTCTGAAATCATTGCATTGCGCACGAGTGGCGTTAGCTTCTATCGAATCATGGTGGCACCGCTTTTGTTTGGCGTGTTCACAAGTCTTGTGAGTTTTGGTATCAACGAGGCTATTGTGCCAGTAGCCAACCGCGCTGCTAAAAAGCTTGAGTTTCTTGCTTTGTACAAAGCTGAGATGCCTGCAGGTCAGACTAACTTTACTTACATGGAACGCGACCCTAATATGCGACTGCAACGTATTTACTTCGTGGACCAGTATCTGGGAGAAAAACTGACTAACGTCATTATTATGGACTTTACTCGCAGCCAATTGGTTCAAATCATTGCTGCTGCTCAGGGCTGGTTCCGTCATGGCGAATGGATTCTGGAAAATGGAAGGACTTATGTAATTAGCGGTACAAGCGACATTACCCGTATCCTGCAATTTGATAAGTTGCGCATTCCAGGTATCAAAAACGCTCAGAAAGTGCTCGATTCGGGAAATATCTTGCCCACAGAGATGAATATCATCGAGCTGCACAAATATATCGAAAATCTCAAAGCCTCGCATT
The DNA here is from genome assembly GCA_964572515.1 of uncultured Candidatus Obscuribacterales bacterium. Lineage (GTDB taxonomy): Bacteria > Cyanobacteriota > Vampirovibrionia > Obscuribacterales > Obscuribacteraceae > Aved-18. Next base: position 1,378,751 of record CAZNEW010000001.1, read on the forward strand.
CGCTCTCAAACGATATCCTGGTCAGGTATTATCAAAAGATCTCGCAACCGCTTGCCTGTCTTGTGGTAGCTCTGGCTGGAGCGCCGCTGGGGCTGCTTGGTAGACGATCTCGAAGTAATATGGGTCTGATTTATTCAGCCATTATCGTATTCTTGTACTATGTCTTGCAGTCGTCTTCAGGAGCACTGGGTGAAGCCGGAAGAATCGACCCGCTCATGGCTGCGTGGATGCCGAACATAGTGCTTGGCTCTCTTGGTCTGTTTATTCTATATTTCAAAGCGAAGTAAATCTAATCATAAAAAGATTGACTTATTTTCGTGTGAACATATCATCTATATATGGGTTGGCGTACGACTATAGTCGTGGGTTGAGGCGTTGGTAAGCAGTAGTCAGATTTGCCGTTCTGTGTCGGCAAAAAGAAACGCGAAGAAACGTTTTTGGATTGTTGCAGCTGCTGCAATAGCCCTTGTCACTTTGCCCGTTATTCCTTTGACCTTTTTTGCTGAAAAAGGCACAGACGTGCTCAAACAGTTTGGCGGACAGAAAGCAAAACCAGTTTTAGGCACCAAAGACTCATCCAAAGTCAAAGCCAAAACCGGTGAGTTATCGAACAGCGGCGAATATGGCTTGCTTGAAAATTCGCTCAGTACTCTTTTGAAGCAAGTCGGCACGACTCCGCACGATGCTGGGTTGCACAACAAAATCGGCATGATTTATCTCGAGATGTCCGAAATAACCCCAGCCATCAACCATTTTGAAGAAGCAATTGCAGCTAGTCGCTCGACGCGCAAACAGTTACACCGCGAAGTTGCTGAAGCAAATCGTGTCGGCAATCGCGAACTAGCTTCTCAGAAAATAATTGAAATCACCCGCAACAACGTACATCTTGCAGCCGCCCACAGTAGTCTTGCAAGGCTCTATGACAAGCAAGGACGCTCCGACAAAGTAATTGCACACCTGAGCGAACTCGATAGCGATATCGGTTTTTCCATGCTTGAGACCACAGGAGATAAAACAGCAACCGGAGTTGGAAAGTCGCGCTTCGAGCAGTTGTTCATGAGCAAAGCTCAGGCTAATTCTGGTAATACTCAAAACATCGACCCTCAAACAGCTGCCCTTCTTGCTCATGCGACCGGTCTTTATCAATCTGGCCGTTTTATGGAAGCAATTGAAGACTACAAACGTCTGGTCAATATTTTGCCCAATGATGCCACTATTCATAAAGACCTTGGAATGAGTGCAATTGCTGTGCACAATTTTCATCTGGCAGAAAATGAGCTTGCTCGCTCAATCCAACTTGGTGGTAACGATGCTGAAACTCACAACGCTCTTGGTTCGATTTATTTGAATACTGGCAGAACCGAACTTGCTAAAAAAGAGCTTGAGCGGGCACTTTCGCTAAACCCAAACTTGAGTGCTGCGTCTTACAATCTGGGAAATATACTTGCTGGAATGGGAAAATATCCCGAAGCAATTCAGGCTTTTCATCGCGTCATTATGGTAGAGCCTCGATCTGCGGCTGCTCATAACAATCTTGCCACAATGCTTTCACTGGTAGGCAATTACGATGAAGCCATTCACGAGTTCAGACAATCTGTGGCGTTGGCACCAAATATGGCGTCAGCCCATTATGGTTTGGGTCTTGCTTTGATGAACACAAAACGCTATCAAGAATCAATTCCACCCTTTAGAAAGGCTCTGGCTCTCAATCCTGGACTGGTAGATATACACAACAAAATTGAATTTGCAGAGCGCAGAGGTGGTGGCACTAATGCAGCAATGCACACTTCGTACAAATACAATTGAGTCAAGAAAGAAAAGTTCTATTTTTGATAGGTCTTTCTGGTTCAGGTAAAACCAGTTGCGGTAAGGATCTCGCCGAGCTTTTAAATTGCGAGTTTATCGACACCGATGAATTCATCGCAAATAAATTAGCTCACCAATCTATTGAGCAAATCTTTGGCGATCAAGGCGAAGAGACTTTTCGCAAACTAGAGCAGGATACACTTGCATTCATATCCAAATTGAGTAAACAAAAAATAGGACAGTCAGAGAAGCGCAGTTTGATAGTTGCAACTGGAGGCGGATTGCCAGTAGCCAAAGATAATATGGAGCGTTTGATAAATATGGGCACGGTCGTGTACCTCGCTTGTGAGCTCGAAGTCTTGGCTGAAAGGTTGCTTGCTCACTTCAAGATGTCAAAAATGGAACGTCCATTGCTCAACTTGGCAGCCGGGCAATCCGAAGCAGACGGATTGGATAAGATAAAGAAAAAACTCAAGGTATTAATTGTAGAAAGAGGGGCGATTTACCAAAATGCCCATCATTGCATTGATACAAGCAATTTGGATAAAAAAGAAGTTGTTGAGCGGCTGAAAGCATTTTTGTAAGTCGTGGTAAGTTGTTGAGAGTATAAAATCCTTTAGAGATCGTTTTAGCTCCGGGAGAATCTAAATTGGTAACACAAGACGAATTGATGTATCTGCAGTCGCAGCTCGAAGGTCTTGAGTCGATTTTTCTCGAGCTCATGCCTGCAGGTGTCGAGCTGAAACGCCAACAGGTTCAGGATTTCTACGACAAACGTCTTGATGCTGCCCGTGACCCGGTTACATCCGTTGCGCCTACCGAATTGCGTCGTCAGTTCAACACCAAAGCCAACCAGGTGCGAAACCTGGTCGATAGCGCCGAGTCTTTGGGAGATGCAAGCAACAAGATAAATCTCATTCGCGCAGCATCGTCTTTGCCGGAAGAACGTAGCCGTGGCGTGATGGAAATCGTAATGCAGTTTTGCAAAGAGCTGATTTATGAAAATCATGCCAACGCCAAATTGATGGACTCAATTCTGCAAAGCGGCGAGATACGCCCGGTAGAAGCTCGTATGCTCCTTGCTGCTTCGATGTTCGTCATTGTCTATGAAGTCGAAAGCGAAGGGCAGAAAGTCCCGCTCAAAGACGTTTTAGCCCAGTATATCGGGCTTGTAAAAGCCGAGCGTCTGCTTGCTCGTAACGATCCGTTCTTGCTTGAGGCTCAGTGTGCTCTTGAAGCGCTGGATCTTGAAGAAGCGGAAATGCAAATTTGAAGATACTTGCTATCCATGGCCCCAACTTAAATCTTCTGGGCGAGCGTGAGTCGAAACATTACGGAACGGCAAGTCTTGCTCAAATTAATGAAGAATTGGGCGAAATAGCCAGAAATGCTGGACATTCGTTTGAGGCTTACCAATCGAATATTGAAGGCGAGATTGTAAATAGAATTCAAGAAGCTCGTACTCAGGGCATAGACGGGATTCTAATTAATCCTGCAGCTTATGGGCACACTTCTGTTGCCATTAGAGACGCTCTGTTGGCTGTAAAAATTCCATTTGTCGAAGTGCATCTTTCAAATATTGCAGCCAGAGAGGAGTTCAGGCATAAAAGCTTGATTTCGGACATTGCTCAAGGGGTAATTTTTGGTTTTGGTCCAAACAGCTACAAACTAGGACTGTCTGGCTTGATGAGCGTATTTGAAGGAAGCAAAATCGACTCGAAGATATAATGACTGTTATGAACAGGAAATTTGCATCTATCTCGGTTTTAGCCGTCATCTTAATAACTTCTATTCTGGCTCCTAATTGCTTTGAGCCAGCATTTGCTCAGGAAGAAAAGGAAGCCGCTTCAGAGTCGCCTGCTGGTGAAGCTAAGTCTGAACCAAAAGTGGTTGAGACCAATAAGCCTTACTCAAAGGAAGCAATTCAGTTTTTTAATGACGGTGTCGAACTTCATAAGACTGGTTATCTGAATAAAGCTATCACAGCTTACAAAGCCGCTATCAAAGCTGATGACCGCATTGAACAAGCTTGGAGCAATCTGGGACTTTTGTATACTGCGCAGAAAAACTGGACCAAGGCTCTTGAAGCGTTCGACAAAGCGCTCGAGTTGAAACCAAAGAGCACCACCAGTCTAAACGGGCTTGGTACTGTGCTTTTTGCCATGAAAAAGAATAAAGAAGCTATGGAAAAATGGCAGAAAGTAATCGAAATCGATCCAAATTTTGCCTCTGCTTATTACAACATGGGTTATGCCATGGAAATGGAAGAGAAGCGTCCAGAAGCTCTTAAAGCCTATCTCAAGGCGCTCGATATCAGTCCTGAAATGTCTGATGCTTATTACCGCATGGGATTGATTTTGCAAAACACCAATCACCCTGCCCAAGCAAAATTGTTCCTGGCAAAAGCTGTCAATCTCGATCCTGAAGGTGCTTTCATCAGAGATGCTCAGAAACAGCTGAGCACGATAGCGCACGATTTAGATAAAAATAGAACTAATTCAAATTCGCCAGTTGCTGCTCCTGCACAATCGAGTAAAGAAGCTTCCAGTTCTGGTGATACCAAATCTGATGCCAGTCCAAAAGAGCGTGGCGGTCTGATTTCTTCTTTTGCATCCAAGCTTGGTCGAGACAGAAATGCTGACTCCAAAAGCAAGAAGCCAGTCGATATGTTTGTTCAACCTCCGCATGGCGAGTCTGATTTGAAGCCTAAGGCGGAAGAAGGAAAAAGCGATTTTTGATTCCAGTAAATAAAAGCAAGGTCCAGGTAATCAGCGAAGCCCTGGGGGCAAAACCTGAAAAGAACACTGGTTTTAACGACCTTGTTTTAAAAGGAAAACGCGGTGAGTACGATTTGACGCTCACAGTATTCAAGCCATTTTTTCCTTTTGGGGTTGGGTATTTGCTCAGTTTTCCAAACGCAGAAAACGCCGAATCAAATTCAGACCCCGAAGCTCCACCACCTTTGAAATTGACTGTACTTCCGCGTTTTGCCAAAGGACTGATGTCTATTTTTGGTCGCCTTTTTCTGTTTGAATCGAAAGGTCAATCAGTGCAAGATGGAAAATTCGAGCGCAGATTTATCACCACATATAACGAAAGAGATTTGATGCTTGCTTATTTCAACGCACCAGATGTGAAAAAAACGATCTGGGATTTGTCGATGAAAGAGGAATTCAATGAGCTAGTGATAAATTCCGACACTGGTGTTTATCTTTATCAACCGCAGTCTTTCAACTATCTTGCAGTAGAAAAATGCTTGAGTACATTCGAGGCTTTAGAAAATTTAGCTAATTCACTCACAGAGGTTTTTTATGAGTGATTACATAAAAGGTCTGTTCAAGCGCTACTTAATCAAGTTTCCCCACGAACGACCTCGCTTGGAACAACTGAAGGCTCAGTTAGAAAAACGAGGACAAGACATTTATTCCAGAGCTAATATGCAGGGACACCTCACTGCCAGTGCGCTTTTGATTGACGACGATGAGCGCGCACTTTTAATTCATCACAAATTTTTAGACATCTGGATTCAGCCGGGTGGACATCTCGATAAAGACGAATGGCCCTACAAAGGGGCGCTCAGAGAGTTTCAAGAAGAAACTGGTTTTGAAGGTGTTTCAATGTGGGACTGGCATGAGACCCACGCAAATATACCCATAGATTTAGACACACATGCTATTCCAGCCAATGAATCAAAGCAAGAAGGCGAGCATTTTCATCACGATTTTTTATATGTGTTGCGCTTGAGCGATGCGGGGCAACAAGGCTCAGCCCTTAGCATCGATTTAAATGAGGTCAAAGATAGTAGTTGGGTGCCTCTTACCGAACTTATGTCGGGAAGGTACGAAGAAAAACTGCGCAGAGTTGCAAAGAAATTCTTATCTTTTCATAGCAGTCAAGGGAATTCACTAGAGCCTGTGGTAGAGTAAGGGAAGGTTTTAAAAGGAAAATCGTCATGGCAGATACAGCAGTAAATACCGAAACTCAAATCGTTTCTATCACCGAGTCGGCAGCTTCCGAAGTGAAAAAACTACTTGCTCAAGAACCAGACAAAGATGGTTTGCGTCTTGAAATTCGCGGCGGCGGATGCTCGGGCATGTCTTATGGAATGAGCTTTGACAAAGTAAAAGAACAAGACCATGTTATCGAAGAACATGGAGTCAAAGTTATAATCGACCAGAAGAGCGCAATCTACCTTAAAGGCACATTGCTTGATTTTGAAGGTGGTCTGCAAGGCAAAGGATTCATGATCAAGAATCCACAAGCCAAAGGCTCGTGCGGTTGCGGTAACTCGTTCTCAGTCTAGTTTTTAAATTGACCAGACTAGAACAGATAGATACAACGAATATTAGAGAAGGCGGCGGTTTATTACCAACCACCGCTTTTTCGCTTATCGAAGTGAAAGGACCTGATGCAAAGCGTTTTTTGCAGGCACAGACAACAAATAATGTCGACTTGTTAGAAGACGGGCAAATGCATCATTCAGCCTTGCTTGATCGTAAAGCGAAGCTGGTCGGTAATTTTCATTTATATAGAATAAGCGAGGAGCATTTCAAAATAGTTTGTGATTCTATTTTGCAAAAGCCCATTCTTGAGCATTTAGACAAATTCTGTTTTGCAGACAAAGTCGAATTTGTTTCTATCCAAAATCAAAAGCTCGGCTATTTGTATGGTTTGCACAGTCGCCTGCTCTTGAGCTCGAAACAGACACAAGAACACAGTTTTTTTGAAGCAGACTACGGCAAGATTTCATTTGCTGGTAACGATGCTGAATACTTCAAGTTTTCACAGACAGGCGAAGAAGGATTTCTGCTTTCAATGAGTCTTTCTGATTCTGATGATACAGACGAAGCCGATCAAAATTTTCAAGATCAAATAAAAGAAAAGGAAGAGTTTATCGATGTTGCTCGAATCGAGGCTGGCATAGGCAAGTTTGGCGTCGATTTCGACTCGGACAATTTGATTTTTGAAACTGGTCTTGATGTGTCGAGCGTGAGTTATTCAAAAGGATGCTTTCAAGGTCAAGAAGTTTTGGCGAGGGTCAAAGCTCAAGGCGCTCCAACACGGGCTCTTTGTGGTTTGAAAATAAAATGCGATAGCGAAATCAATCAGATTCAAAACAATTCCATCATCAAAGATGGAGAAGTCGTTGGCACTTTGACTTCGATCGCAAATTCAAAATTGGCTGGTGGCATAATTGCTCTTGCTTCGATGAAGCGCGACTATAGAGCGCCCGGTAAAACATTTTCTTGCACAATCGACAGCTACCAAACTACAGTCACTATCAGTGATTTGCCTTTTATTCAAATTGCAACACCCAAAGAATTTGCAAGTCGCATGCTTGAGCAAGGAATGAATCTTTTCACTAAAGAGCCTCTTTCTTTAGCTGCGAAAGATTCCAAAGCTGTATTTTTTCTGCGTATAGCTCTGCTCTATAATCCGTTGGCTCTTGATGCTTACGAAGCGCTGGGAGTGGTTTTGAACAAGAAAGGCGAGCTCGATGAAGCGATAGGCATCATGGAAGAAATGGCAAGGCTGAATCCAGATTCGGTGATGGCGCATGCAAATCTTTCTGCTTTTTATGTAGAAAAAGGTTGGATTGAAAAAGCGGAAGAAGAAAAAGCTATTTCAATGTCTTTGCGCATGAAAGAAATAATGGCTGAATCTAAACAAAAAGAAGAAGCCGAGAAGCAAAGAAAAGAAAGTGAAGCTGACACCTTAAAGCGACTCGATATGTTTAAGCAAGTTCTTGAAATTGATGGCGATGATTTATTAGCCAATTTTGGAACTGGGTCGTGTCTGGTCGAGTTGGGGCGTTTTGAAGAGAGTCTTGTGTTTTTGAATAAGGCAATTTCAGTGAAACCGGACTACACGAATGCCTACCTATATTTAGGTAAAGCACATCTTGGCTTGAACGACTTGAATCAGGCGTCGTCCTCGCTTGTCAAGGGTATAGAGGTGGCGGCAAAACGTGGCGACGGTGAGCCTTTAAAGGCTATGCAAATTCTGCTCAACGGGCTTGAATCCAGGACGCTGTCTTAACATTTTTTTTTAGATGATTAAGGAAAGATATGATTTTGCCAATCTGCCCTTCAGAGTGAATAAAGTGGATTATGTATGCCCGTGTAATTTTGAACGCAGGGAGATGGTTTCAATATGGGAAAATCTGTAGGAATTGACCTTGGTACGACTAACTCGGTAGTCGCCGTTATGGAAGGCGGACAACCAGTCGTTATCGCTAACACTGAGGGTGGACGCACTACACCGTCTGTAGTGGCATTCTCCAAGACTGGCGAAAGACTGGTCGGTCAATTGGCTCGCCGTCAGGCAGTAGTCAATCCGCAGAATACCGTGTACTCGATTAAACGTTTTGTTGGTCGTCGCTTTGACGAAGTATCATCTGAAATGGGCAAAGTAAGCTATCGCGTAATTGCCGGTCCTGATGGTGGATGTAAAGTCACGATTGGCGACAAGAACTATTCGCCTGAAGAAATTTCAGCGATGGTTTTGCGTAAATTAAAAGAAGACGCAGAAAAATATTTGGGTGAAAAAGTGACCAGCGCTGTAATCACAGTTCCTGCTTACTTCAACGATTCACAAAGACAAGCAACTAAAAACGCTGGAGCGATTGCCGGTCTTGATGTTCTTCGTATCATCAACGAGCCTACAGCTGCCGCTCTTGCATATGGTCTAGAAAAGAAAGCTGAAGAAACTATTCTTGTATTCGACCTGGGTGGTGGTACATTCGACGTATCTATTCTTGAAGTGGGAGAAGGCGTATTCGAAGTTAAATCGACTTCTGGCGACACTCACCTTGGTGGTGACGACTTCGACTATTGCATCGTGCAGTGGATCGCAGACGAGTTTCAAAAGACCGAAGGTATCGATTTGCGCAAAGACCCTCAGGCTCTGCAACGTTTGACAGAGGCTGCCGAGAAAGCCAAAATCGAATTGTCGTCTGTTACTGAAACCACGATTTCGCTTCCTTTCGTAACTGCAAATGAGACTGGACCCAAGCACTTGGATATGCGTTTGACCCGTGCTCGTTTCGACGAATTGACTCGCAGTCTGGTAGAGCGTTGCCGCCCTCCAGTCGAAGCTGCTTTGTTCGATGCTAAGTTGACTTACAACAATATCGACGAAGTCGTACTGGTCGGAGGTTCGACTAGAATTCCAGCAGTGCAAGCCTTAGTCAAGAGTTTGACAGGTGGCAAAGAGCCAAACCAGGGTGTCAACCCCGATGAAGTCGTCGCAATTGGTGCTGCTATTCAAGCCGGTGTGTTAGCAGGCGAAGTAAGAGAAGTAGTTCTTCTCGACGTAACTCCACTGTCACTTGGTATTGAAACCATGGGTGGTGTCTTCACCAAACTGGTCGAGCGCAACACCACGATTCCATGCCACAAGTCAGAAACTTTCTCGACTGCTGAAGATAATCAGCCCGGTGTAGACGTATATGTCTTCCAGGGTGAGCGCCCGATGGCTAAAGACAATAAGATGCTTGGTAATTTCCGTCTGGATGGTATCGCTGCCGCTCCTCGGGGAATGCCGAGAATAGAAGTATCTTTCGATATCGACGCAAACGGTATCCTTTCTGTAAGCGCTAAAGATCAAAACACTGGCAAAGAACAGAAAATTACAATCACTGCTTCGACCAACCTCTCGAAAGACGACGTCAACCGCTTAGTGCGCGAAGCAGAATCTCACGCTGCTGAAGACAAAGGCAGACGCGAAAAAGCTGATCTTCGAAATGAAGCTGATTCGCTCAGCTACTCAATCGAGCATCAATTGCGCGAACTTGGCGACAAAGCCACTCAAGGCAGCAAAGAACGTGCCGAAAAGCTTATTGCTGATTTGAGACAAAAAGTAGAAGCCGATGCAAACGTAGATGACATCAAGTCAATCATGAACGAATTGCGTGGTCTTCAAGTTACTCTGGCTCAAGACGCTAACGCAAGAGCTCAGTCCGCTCCATCTGATGGAAACGGAACAAACGGCAGCTCTGGAGCTGAGCAGAAATCTGGCTCCGGCTCGGATGACATAATCGATGCCGAAATTACTCAATAAAGAGTAAATGCGTCGCATCGCTGGATTACGCATTGTATCGGTATGGATCCTGACCCTATTTCTGGGCGGGATCCATCCCTGTCATGGAGAGAATACTAAGTACTGGTCTGGTGCTGGCACCATGGAGTATAAAACCATGATGCACGAAGACGTTAAACGCGAATATTATTTGTACAGACCCCAGGGCGCAGATGAGAATGATAAATTGCCTTTAGTCATGGCATTTCATGCTGGAAAAGCCACTGCAAAAGGAATTGATCGCACATGTGGAAATATCACCAAACTTGCTGATCAGAAAAAGTTTTCGGTGCTATTTGCGCAAGGTATGGAACAGCACTGGAATGATAGTCGTCCCGATATGGTCAAACGCTATTATGACGACGTTGGTTTGATCAGAAAAATAATCGACTCGCTTGTGTCTGATGGATTAGTTGATCCTAAGCGTGTCTACGCCATTGGAATGTCTAACGGTGGATTTTTCAGTCAGTATCTTGGAATTAAGATGCCTGAAAAAATCGCTGCGGTTGCGTCAGTGGTGGCGTCAGTTCCAGAATCTTTTCAAAAACTTTCTATCGACAAGCCGTTTCCAATTATGATGATCCTTGGTTCGCAAGATACTTTGGTTCCATTTAAAGGTGGAAATATAGGCGGCAAGCTTTTTCCGCACAAACGTGGAAAATGTCTTTCTGCCCAAGATGCAGTTGATTTTTGGTTGAAGAAAAATGATATTACTGCAAGACCTACTTTTAAAGATTTGCCAGACAAAGATAAAAATGATGGTTGCCAGGTCAAAGTCTCGACATACGGAGACTCTGATGATGACAATCAATTTGTTTATGTCGAAATAAAAGGTGGCGGTCATACATATCCATCTGGATTGCAGTGGCTGCCAAAAACGTTTATTGGTCCGGTCTGCAGAGACTTCAATGCCAACGAGTTGGCATGGGAATTTTTCAGCAAGCACAAACTCAAATAGGAGAACTCTATGGCAATTGAAACAGCAACATTTGCAGCAGGTTGCTTTTGGGGAGTCGAGGCTGCTTTTAGAGAATTGAAGGGTGTTTTAGATGCAACCGTTGGTTATACCGGTGGGCACAAAGAAGATCCTAACTATAAAGAAGTGTGCACAGGAAATACAGGTCATGCAGAAGCATGCGAAGTGAAATTCGATAACGAAGTAATTACTTTTGACCAGCTCCTGGATGCATTCTGGAAAATGCACGACCCGACTCAACTCAATAGACAAGGTCCGGATATCGGCACACAATATAGATCGGCAGTGTTTTTTCATTCACCTGAGCAAGAAGAAAAAACAAAGGCTTCGATGAAAGAATTATTCGAGTCGAAGAAAACGCGTGGACCTATTTGCACACAAGTGGTGCCAGCTCAAAAATTCTGGCCGGCTGAAGAGTATCATCAAAACTATTGCGCAAAGACTGGACGCGGTTTTTGTCACATGTAGTGCCAATCTGCAAACAGTCTTGAAATTTTGAAACGCACAAAAATCTTACAACAGTTGGAAAGGGACTTTAGGTGTTTCGTCTGTCGTCCAGGCCCCAGGGCCTGGACGACAGACGAAAAATAAATTACCTCATGAAACGAGGTCGGTGATTTTGCGCATTATTGGGATCACTTTTTCTACATTGCCTTCGGCAACCGCAACAAGAAGACCGCCACCAAAGTCAGCAATGACAACGAATCCGCGAGGTGTGCGAGACACAATCTGGTGAACACGCTCATGTCCTAATTTTTTCATGACATGGTCAGTGTTCATGTAAACACCTAGTGACCAAACTCCAATTGATTCTGCATCGATTTCCTCGGGAAGCGAATTGGCTATTAAGAGTCCGTCGTGACCGACTATCAAACATCCTACTACACCAGCAACCTGGCCGATTTCTAAAAGCAAACTTTGCAGATCTTCAGACGCCTCAAGTGTCAATTTCCTTAATTTGAATTCGTCGGACTCACTTAACTTTTGCAATTGTTCTGGGCTCAGCGTTAACGCTTTGTTGACCTGCTCTATAGAAGGACCCAGTGATTTCTCGAATATAGCGAGTTGATTTTTTTTAGATTCTATTGGTCCAAGCATAAAAAGCCAGCTTTGACCTAATCCAAATGCAGTAAAAAATGTAGACTCGGTTTGAAAAGAAATGCACCTGAGCTTTCCATAGCGCAAGTCATCCAAAGTAGTTTTACAGTTTTTAGCCAGAGCAAGAAATCGAAATGAAATGAGTTCACCGTCTAAATCAGGCGGTAAATCTGCTAAGAGAATTCCCCCAAACTGGTTTATTATCATATAACCAGTTAATGAATTGTCGGCATTGAGACTTTCAAGAAGGCATTCAAGCCTTTGTCTTGAAATGTCGTCGTCTTGCGAACTCACGTTTTTCTAAGAAACGAGGTCGGTGATCTTGCGCATCAATGGAATCAAGGTGTCGGTATCTGTGCCATCGGTGATGGTGACAAGAAGACCGCCACCAAAGTCAGCAATGACAACGAATCCGCGAGGTGTGCGAGACACAATCTGGTGAACACGCTCGTGACCCATTTTCTTCATCACGTGCTCGGTGTTCATATAAACACCTAGTGACCAAACTCCGATTGACTCTGCATCGACTTCTTCAGGCATGGTGTTGGCGATGAGCAAGCCATCGTGACCTACGATGACCGAGCCAATAACTCTTTGCTGCGTGCCGATTTCTTTGAGTAATGTTTGTAAGTCTTCGGAAGCTTCAAGAGTCAAGACGCGCATCTTGAGTTCGGACTGCTCGGAGCCGGTTATTTTTCCAAGCTTTTCCATGTCGCTCTGGTCGAGCAAGAATTTACCGATAGCTGCAATTCTTCCAGAGCCAGTCTCTTGTTTTTCTGGACCAGCATCTAGTTTGCCGATACCTTCGATCTTGGGTGGTGGCAAACCTGGAGAAACAGCTTGTGCTGCAGGTTCTGGAGCCTGTGGAATTGGCATCGCCGGTGGTGTGTTTACCTGGATGGGCATTGGACCGGTGGCAGACATGTCGAAATTCTGTCCCGGCATTGGCATTTCAGCCGAACCAAATGCAGGAGGCATTGGCGCTCCACCAAATGCAGGCGGGGTTGGGATAGATGGAATTTCCGGCATCGGAATTGGAGGTGGTGGCTCAGGCATTGGAATAGGAGCCGGAGCTGGAATCGGAGCTGGAGCAGGTGGTGCTGCTACTGGAGCCGGTGCTGGGGCTGGTGCCTGCGCAGGCATTGGGTCCGCACTAGGCGATGTTCCTTGTTCTCCCTCTGGAGTGTTCTTAATAAGCATTTTGTCGAAAATGCGATCCAGTTCAGCATCATTGACGTTGAATAATTTTGAAGGATCCATTGGCGCCGCGGGCGGGGCTGCAGGAGCAGGAGCTGGCTCTGGAGCTGGTGGAGGTGGAGGAGCGGGCACTGGTGCTGGAGCGGGTGCTGGTTCTGGAAGAGGAGTGTATCCTTCTGGCATAGCAATTGGAGGAAGCGATGGAGGAGCAGCAGGAGGAGTGAATCCAAATGAAGGTGGAGCGGGTTCACCAAAAGCTGGAGGCTGACTAAAGTCAAATGCTGGCGGCGAAGGAGGAGCTGCTGGAACAGGAGCAGGAACCGGAGCAGGAACCGGAACCGGAGCTGGAGCTGGCGGCGGAAATTGTCCTTGTGCCGCGGCATTGGCTCCGCCATTATCTTCTGGAGCTCCCATCTTCCTATAAATTTCGTTGACCATTTGGTCGTCGACTTTCATTATTCCGTTTCCAGGCGCAGCTTGGGCGGCTGCACCAAAATCTGGCGCCGGAGGGGCGACAGGTATCGGAGCTGGAGCTGGTATTGGAGGTTGAGCAGGAGCTGGTGCACCCCAAGCTGGTGGAGAAGCTTGTTGTGCAGGCAAATTGCCAGCCGTCTGATTTGCAAGTCTTTGCTCTTTGCTAGGAATAGGTTTGATGCGCGGAATTGAAGGGTCGGCAGGTGGTTCGGTCTCTACCGGTGCGCCCCATGCAGAAGTTACTGGAGCAGCGCTTGCAGGCAATGGAGACGAATCGATAGGAGCCATAGGAGCGACATTAGGAATGTTTGCCATGGCCGCTGGTACCGGTGGTGGTGGCGGTGTTGCTGGCGGGTCGAAGACTGATGGGGCTGGCATTGGTGGTTCTGGCGTCGCAGCGGGTGCAGGTGCACTTGCCTCGGGTGCTTGTCCAGCTCCCGGGTTGACCATTGCGCCTGAGCGCATCAAGTCATCTTGAACACCAAGATTTTCTTTGAAAACCTTTTCTATGGCCTGGTCATCAATTTTCTTGCCAAACAGATTGCTACTTGCCAATTCAGGAGCAGGAGCAGGAGCAGGCGGCGGAACGGGAGCCGCTGCAGGAGTGCCTTGACCAAAACCGGGCGGCGGACTGTTTGGGTCGAACTGTGGAATAGCCGCAGTAGGTAACGAACCAAAACTAGGTTGCTCAGGTGGTTGAGGTGCTGCTGGTGCACTTCCCCATGGACTGGAAACATCTGTAGTTCCACCCCATGGATTGGCAGGAGCCGGAGCCGGAGCTGGGACCGGACCTGGAGCTGGAGCTGGGTCTCCCCATGGATTAGAGGCCGCAGGAGCCGGAGCAGGAGCCGGGGCAGGCGCTGGCGCTGGAGCTGGAGCTGGAGCGGGACTGGGAGATGCTGACGTAGTCAGACCTTCGCCAGTGAATTGAAATGCTTTAAACGAGCCGGTCTCCATTTGTTCGCTTTGAAGTTGCCAGCTTTCTCTGGCGCTTGCAGCCTTGTTTTCGACAGGAGCTTCTTGCGCTTGGGCAGCTCCTCCCCAAGGATTTGGTGGCGCTGATTTTGAACCCCATCCTCCACCAGAAGATGATGTGTCCTGCGCTGAAGCAAATGGATCGGGTGTTGGAGCTTGTACTGGATCGGGTGCCTGAGCAGCAGCTGGCATGCCCCAGCCGCCTGTGCTGGTATTGTCTGCAAATGCTGGTGCCGGTGGTGGCGCAGGTGGTGCAGGCTCAGCGGGCGCTGGAGGAGGTGCTCCCCAGCCGCCAGTGTTCACATTGTCCGTAAATGCAGGCGGAGGAGCCGGTGCCGGTGCTGGTGTCGGTGTCGGAATACCCCAACCGCTGTTCATATCAGATGCTGGTTCAGGTGCCGGTGCCGGTGCCGGTGCCGGTGCTGGTGTTGGTGCCGCTGCCGCTGGAACAGCGCCCCAACCTGTACTGGAAGCAGTTTGAACGCCGCCCCACTGGTTGTCCTGTTTGCCCCATGTATTGGGAACCTGTTGATCTTCTACAGGTGCAGGTGCAGGTGTAGGAGCTGCTCCCCAGCTGCCGCTAGTGCTTGGTGCCGGATCGGGTGCCGGAGGAGTATCTGGTACGCCCCAGGCTGAGGCGGCAGATTCTGTTGGTTTTGCTTGAGCCGAATTGCCCCATTCTCCGGTAGTGAATCCGGCGCTTCCATCGCTTTGTGGTTTTGGAAGACCCCAGCCACCAGTGCTGCCTAACTGATCTGAGGCAGGAACAGCAGGCTCGCTCTTCATTTCTTGTACGGCATTTGACTGCCAGGAACCGCTAAGACCAGGCGGGGTTGCCCAGGTTCCGGAACTTGTTGCGTTAAAGCCACCACTATTGGTGCTAGGTTGAGGTGCAGGAGCCGATGTGGGTGCCCATTCTCCTGAAGACATAGCGTCGTTGTTGACGCTCCAGCTAGAGCCGGAAGATTGAGAATCTCCAGAGCTTCCGCCCCAGGAATTCGATCCAAAACTGGCAGTAGAACCGCCCGGCGCAGGACCACCCCATGATGATGAGCTGTCTGGCGCTGATGTTGGAGCTGGTGCAGGAGCCGAAGGTGCCGCTCCCCAAGAAGAAGAGCTGTCAGGAACTGTAGGCGGGGCTCCCCAAGAAGAACCGCTAGACGCCTGCGGAGATTCCTGGCTTGGCGCTGGAAATGGTGCTGCTGACCATCCACCTGACGTTGATGGTGAAGGGGCCGGGGCTGGTGGCGTACTTGGTGGCGCACCCCATGATCCGCCTCCGGAGAATCCTGGACCGGGCATCGGATTCCAGCCACTATCTGTCGAGGTTTGCGATTGACCTCCAGCAGGTGCAGGTGCTGGAGCTGGCATTGGGGCTGAAGGAGCAAGACCAATAGGAGAGCTAGTCATTCCACCAAAATTAGATGGTGGTTGAATTGGTTGAAAACCTGAATCCTGAGATGGACTTGTTGAGCCAAAAGCTGCGGGTTGTCCCCAGCTTGAGCCAGAAGAAGGAGCGCCAAATTGATTATTTGTGGGGGCTTGAGCTGGTGATGGGCCTTCTTCCCAGGCACCACCAGCAGGAGGTGGTCCCCATTCAGAATCGTCGTCTACTGCATCATGACCCTTGGGAGGTGCACTTTGCCAGGCTGCCTGACCTTGTGGGGTAGGCATACCACCTGATGAAATTGGTCCCTGACTAAGTCCTATTCCACCTGGAGGCGGTGCAAGCCCTATAGAACTTCCTGGATGCTGAGTTTCAAATTGCGATTGAGATGCTGCGGGAGGTTGATTCCACTGATCGGTTCCCCCTTGCATTCCCATGCCTGTATCTGGATTTCCAAACGAGTTGGGTGCGCGTCCTTGAGACCAGTCGGAAGGAGCGCCACCGGCTTCGGTTCCAGATTGCGTATTCCATTTGTCGCTTGATTGTTGGTCTTCAGCGCCATCGGGAATTTTGTTTGATTCAGTAACTTTCCGGCGAATCGTTTCTGCCAGTGTGAGTGGTGCCTCATCAGCTAAACTTTCTGTGCCAGTTTCAAATCCGAACTTGCGACCAAGCGAACCAGTTGTTGATTGCTGTTCTCTGCTGTCGCGCATTTCGGTTTGAGCTGAACTGCGTCCCATTGACTTGAGGCGCTTTGTGACGCCATCGTCGTCGTCCATTGAAGGGTAGCTTCCTTTTTTGCCCTTCTTATCTTTTTTGTCTTTTGGTTCTGCACCACTTTTATGCGGGAAAGACGAGCCACCAGAAGATTTTTGTTGACCTTTGGAACCACCACCGCCACCAAACATTGATGTGATGGCACCGAAAATATTGCCTTTTTGCTGAGGTAGTTGTTGTTGAACCTGTTTGGTAAGAGATTCGGGATTAGGCGGCATAAACTCGTCTGGTAACGGCGCCTCTTCAGCTCCTTCTATCATTTGTACCATTTGATGATCGAAACGAGCGCAAGATTCGCAGGCTTCTAAATGCGAATCGAGAGAGCCGGACTGCTGACGGCTCAAGTCCTCGTCAAATCGTTTTTGAATTAAGTGTCTAAATTCGGCGCAGTTCATATTTGTTTCTAGAGAGCCAAAACGGCTTGAGTGTTTTCCTTAAAAAGCCTTCTATTATAGATCTTATCCTTTTCCTAAACATTTAATGATGGAAACTCGTGCTCGGTAAAGAGCTGCCATGCTCATTTCAACCGATTGGTTCATTACTGCTGCGATTTGCTCATAGTTCAAATCGAGCGAATGACGCAAATGAAAAGCTCTTTGTTGCTCAGGGGGCAACGAATTGATGCAACGCTTGATGCGTGGAAGCCCAAGCAGGACGGTAGTTTCCCAGTCCATGCTGGCGGATCCGTCTTGGCTGGGGTCGATACTGGGATTGTCGTCTGGAATGCCTGAATTTTGAGCGTGATACTCGACACAAGCATCCACTACAAAGTCGGCAAGCCATTGCCAGATGGTTATTCCACTATCTTTTTTAGGGATACTGTCTTGCAAAGAAGAAAGGGCGTTTCGAAAAGCTTCTATAGTCAGTTCTTGGGCGTGCTCCTGATTGTCAGAAGCAATGAATGCAATAGCGTAAACCCGCTCAAGGTTCAAATAGACGAATTCATTTCGCTTTTCATCCCCACCTTTCTTGATTTCATTCAAAATCGATGTGGCTGAAGTATTGATGTTCTTGCTTGATGGTAAAAGAGCCATTTATTTTTATCGTTTCCGGCTTTTTATTTAATCCCTTAAGTTCAAGTACCCAAAAATTGGTTCAATGGATACAATTCATGCCTGAAACTGTCAGGCATAAGGCACAGATTTACTACCCTTGCCTGATTAGATGATTCAAAAGAGATTTATCCCGAGTCGCCAAATGTCTTATAACTAGTTTTTGCACGGACCATTTAAATGGTCATGTGCCCAAATCCCCCTCCTTTTTTAGATGTACCACAAATATTAAACTTATACGCTAAACCTTATTCTCTCTATTAGTTATTAGACAAAGATGGCAACTCAAAATATTTCAAAATTCAAAGTCGAAAGTCTCGAACCCACCAGTTTTAGCCTGTTCAACGTCACAAGAGACCCGCGCGCATTCGCGCCCGACGACATCAAAGCTGCTTGTAACAATCTCTCAATCAGAGAATTACCTGACTCTCAAGCTAAATTGAGCAGCCAGAGCCACTTCTTCTTGCGTTATTTATTCACTGAGTTTTTCCAAAAGGCT
This sequence comes from uncultured Candidatus Obscuribacterales bacterium, assembly GCA_964572515.1. GTDB lineage: Bacteria > Cyanobacteriota > Vampirovibrionia > Obscuribacterales > Obscuribacteraceae > Aved-18. The sequence continues at coordinate 1,397,071 of CAZNEW010000001.1, forward strand.
CATCAATCAGGTTTATACAATCGTCAGCGCGATTTGTTCGAAGCAATTGGCAGGATTGATCACGGCGAAAGCGAGCCGGTCTCTTATGGAATGTTTTTCAACAAGACTTTCTGGCCTTGCAAAGACATTACTCTTTTCGACAAAGACAAAAATCCTTTGATAGTGGCAAGATTGGTTGATGCTCAAAACGATGTGGAGCGCAAAGACAAGAGCAATGCAATGGACTGGTTGCGTAATTTTGTAGACAAATTGAATAGGTTGCAGACTAGAAAGAATTGCGTAGCCGGCGCTTTCTTCGCATTTGTAGGGGATTTTCCTGCAGAGCTCAAAGAGCGTGTCGAAAATCTTGTTGGCGGCAAGGACCCAGTTGCAAAATACGATTGCAAGCTTCCTCCGCCTGCGATGCTATCATTCAATCTGCTTGAAATGCATGCGACAATTGACACTACAGGTGATGACGAAAGTGAGCAAGTAGCGCTCGATTCCAATTATCGCAGTGTTCTTGTTTTGCCTCAGCTCAAAAATTAGAGCGGTATATTTCCGTGCTTACGCGATGGGCGCTCGACTCTTTTGTTCTTTTGCATCTCTAACGCGCGAATCAAATGGTCGCGTGTTTGTTCTGGCAAGATGACATCGTCTACATAGCCTAGCTGTGCGGCTATGTATGGATTGGCGAATTTGTCCTTATATTCGCTTACTCGCTCGTTCAAATACTCTTTAGCTTGATTTTTTACTTCTTTTCTATACAAAAGATTCACAGCTGCTTGCGCGCCAACTACAGCAATCTCAGCAGTGGGCCAGGCGAAATTATAGTCGCCGCCTACATTTTTAGAACCCATAACGTCGAATGCTCCGCCATAAGCTTTGCGAGTTATTACGGTCAGTTTTGGAACTGTAGCTTCGCAGTATGCATAAAGCAATTTGGCACCGTGGCGGATTATGCCGTCGAACTCCTGGTTAGTGCCGGGCAAATAGCCTGGAACGTCCACAAAAGTGATTATTGGAATATTGAAGGCATCGCAGAACCGTACAAAACGAGCGGCTTTAGTTGATGCGTTAATATCGAGGCATCCGGCGAGCCATTTTGGTTGGTTAGCGACGACAGCCACTGCTACTCCGTTTAAGCGCGCAAATCCGGTAATGATGTTTGCTGCGTAAAGGGGTGACATTTCAAAGAAGCTGTCTTCATCGAAAATTCGAGTGAGTACATCGAGCATATTATATGGTTTTGTCGGGTCTACTGGAACCATTTGGCGCAGTTCGTGGGCTCGTTTGGGTTCCATTGCCTGCTCTGATAATACTGGCGTGAGTTCCATATTATTGCTTGGCAGATATGAAAGTAGACGGCGAGCCATTATAAACGATTGGGCTTCATCCTCTGCCATCAGTTGAGCTACACCAGATTTGGTGTTATGAACTCTTGCACCACCGAGGTCTTCTAAGGTTACTTCTTCACCAGTAACTGTTTTAACGATTTCAGGTCCAGTCACGAACATGAAACTCTTGTCTTTGACCATAATGGAAAAATCAGTCACCGCTGGACTGTAGACTGCTCCACCGGCGCATGCACCATAGATGATTGAGATTTGCGGAATCACTCCGGAGCACTGGACGTTTCTATAAAAAATGTCCGCATAGCCAGCAAGCGATTTGACTCCTTCCTGGATGCGTGCGCCACCGCTTTCGTTCAAGCCAATGATAGGACAACCACCGTTTTTGGCCAGATCCATCACTTTGCATACTTTGCGCGCGAATACTTCTCCAAGAGCGCCACCAATGAAGGTGGCATCGTGAGCGAATAAGTAAACTGGTCTTCCATCTATTTTGGCTTGGCCAGTGATGACCCCGTCTCCCAGGGCTTTTCTGTCGTCCATTCCAAAGTCGCTGCATTCGTGTAATGCGTATCGGTCTATTTCAAGAAAACTATCTTTGTCGACAAGATGCTCAATTCTTTCGCGAGCGTGAAGATATCCCGCTTTATGTCTCTTTTCCACCGTCTTTTGATCCATGAGACCGGCTTCTTTTTGTCTTTCTTCCAGTACGCTATAGGGATCTTTTTGTGTTTTGGTGTTCATGCGGTCTCCCGTTTTCTCTTCAGACAATATGCGATAAAAAATGGTGAACTATGGTCAAATAAATGGTCATTGTAGATACGTCGAGCAAACTTGTGATGAATGGACCGCTTGCGTGTGCCGGGTCGATTCCGATTTTTTTGAAAACCATTGGCATCGCGGTTCCAACCGTGACACCAAAAGTCATTGTTATTACAAGCGAAACAGCAACAACAAGGCCAAGTTCGTGGCGCGAATTATTGACCAGCAAGCTTACTATGAAAGTAAATACACCACAGCAAATAGCAAGCAGGAGTCCTACTCTCACTTCGTGCCAGATGTTTCTTGCCACCATTCTGGTCGTGAGTTCAGCTCTGTTACTTGAGCTTCTTATCACGATACATGTACTTTGAGTTGCTACAGAGCCTGTGACTCCAGACAAAAGTGGCATGAAAGAAGCTGCTGCTACCGTTTGCTGGATAACTGAATCAAAATGAGTGATGACTGTACAAGAGCCAGTTTCAATTCCTAACGTGATCAAAAGCCAGGGCAACCTTGCTGCGAATGCTTTGCGGACGTTAGAGCCGAGCTCTTCGCCATCTTCGGTAGGGTTGATACCAGATGATTGATAAATGTCTTCTGTGGCTTCTTCGCGCAGAACGTCTATGATGTCGTCACTTGTGATTACACCGCAAAGTTTGCCCTCATCATCGACTACCGGCAAGGAGTGCAGGTCATAGCGTTCAACCTTTTTTGCTGCTTCTTCCTGGTCGTCTGAAGTTACGACTTTAACTACGTCCTTGTCCATCACCGCATCAAGACCTGTGCCTGCTTCGGTGGTGATGAGTTCTCTTACTTTAACTACGCCTACTAGATAATTTGCTTCGTCGACTACATAAACGTCATAAATGTCTTCTTCTAAATCTTCGTATTGTTCGCGCAAGTAATCGAGCGCCTCGCCAACTGTCATGCGCGAATACAAAGACAGATAGTCGGTAGACATGATACCGCCTGCTGAATCTTCGTCGTATGCAAGGAGTTGTTTGATGTCTGCTTTGGTCTCTACATCGGCGATTTGCTCGATAATTTCAGCCGCTTTTTCTTCTGGTAGTTCGGATAACAAGTCAGCTGCATCGTCGGGCGACATATTGCTGATTAAGGGAACAACGCCTAAATTACCAAGGTCTTTCAAAAGATTTCTTTGATTTTGAGGCTCCAGTTCGGTTAAAACGGCGCTAGCATTGTCGAGATCAAGCAATCTAAAACAAGAAAGCCTGTGCTGCGGCTCCATTTCTTGAAAATATTCAGCCAGGTCATAGGGATTGATGTCGTTTATAAGTATGCGCAAGCGTTGACGCTCGCCGCTTTCTGCTAGCGAGACCAAATCCTCTAACGCTATTGCCACTCGTTCAGTCATGGCCATGTCCAGGTCAAAGCTTGTGAAACAAGCGAATCAGCTCAATTACGCACAAATCCGCCGACTATAACCCTAGCAAGGTCTAAAGCCCAAAAGTTGGAAATTTATCTAATTGCAAAGAAGAAATTAGTCGTCAAGATAACCGACTAACTTATTGGACCATGAAGGTTGTCTCAATTTTCTGAAAGCCTTGTGTTCAATTTGTCTCACGCGCTCTCTTGTGATGTTGAACAATCTGCCCACTTCTTCAAGCGTTCTTTGTCTTCCATCTTCAAGCCCGTAACGCAAATGCATGATGTCACGCTCGCGTGGGGTGAGCTGGCTTAGCATTCTACCTATGTCTTGACGCAAGAGTTCGTCCTCGGTCATGTTGTCAGGGCGGTTAGAATCAGAGTCTTCAATAAGATCTCCAAGATAGGTTTCTTCGTCTCGGTTTAAAGGCATCTCCATTGAGACTGGCTCGCGGTCGGCAGTCAGAATCTCCTGGATTTTGCTTACCGGAATGCTCATTGCTTGAGCCAATTCTTCGTCGGTAGGTCTGCGACCCAAATCTTGAGCCAATTTTGCGCTCATTTTTTTGAGCTTGTTCATCGACTCGACCATATGAACAGGCACGCGAATAGTGCGTGATTTGTCAGCCAGACCACGGCTGATGGCTTGTCTGATCCACCAGGTGGCATAAGTAGAAAATTTGAATCCTTTAGTATGGTCAAATTTTTCAGCAGCTCGAATCAAACCAAGGTTTCCTTCCTGAATCAAATCCTGGAAGGGCAGACCTCTATTCACATATTTTTTGGCTATAGAAATTACAAGACGCAAATTAGCTTGAATCAATTTTTGTTTGGCTTGCGCGTCGCCCTCAGAAATACGCCTGGCAAGGTCGATTTCCTCGTCGGGCTTGACCATACGTACGCGACCAATTTCTCTTAAATATAGTCGGACAGAATCCTCGGTGAATCCATCGCCACGCTTAGGAATTGGAATTTCTTCCACTTCGATTTCGTCTTCGACCTCGTTATCGAGATCGCCATCGACTTCCAATTCAGACCAGTCTTCTGCTAAATCATCGGATGTCCGAGATTTGGCTTTTGGTTTTGCTCCCACTTTTTTACCACTCAAAAGATTCATGCCTCTTATCTACCCAGTTAGTCGTAGTCTGTAGCGTCCCTGGTTCGAATTAACTTTTGTAAATTTGCCCGGGTTTATGCGAGAGTAGATATCCAATAATGGGCGACCTGAAATTATGCTCAAGTAGTATTATGTTCTCCTCGCCTAGAGGTATCTGTCGGTGTTGGAAGGTAGCTTATCGGACGCAAGCGTAGCTGGGCTATTGCAGCTGCTTTGTCACGAAACTCAGAAGTCTTATTCCATTCAAATAAGAAGGATGGGACAAGTATGCAATGTTTTTGTATGCAAAGGGGAAGTGGCATCTGTCACTTTTGGAATTCTGGAGGGGGTTGAAGCGCTCTCAGAAGTCCTTTTTTGGGACGAAGGCGAGTTTTGGGTAGAGCGATTGGAAACTGTATCTGAAACTGCTTTGTTCGAAAAAGAGCGCAATCTCAATATCAAATTCGATAGCCCCACAAGCCTTGCTTATTATTGTTCGTTTTTAAAACAGAACAATGTCGGTTTGCATACCGAAATTGTGCCTTCCTCCAGTTTTGGAACGCAAGAATGGCAACAAGCTCTGCAGCGTGAACCTCTACTGAAAGACGATTTTACAGTTATTGGCTGGATTACCGATGGTCGCACAATGCGTCAGGCCATGGTCGAACTGAATCTTGATTTGAAGGCGGCGCTCAGTAGTCTGTACCGTTTGCTTGCAACACGATCTGTAGATGTGGTGCGACCGGTCATTCAAGATGCCGATGTAGGCGAGGATATAAAAAACTCAAGCGATAATCTGCCCGTTCAAAGAAGGGTGCGCAAGACTCAAGATGTCGAATTGAAAAAAGGTGCTGGCTCCATGATCGGAGTCGATACCCAGGAAATTCCTTCACTTCCAAAAGATATGGTGATGGATCAAAGTAGCACTCATGAAGAAATCAAACCTGAGGCAAATAAAAAACTAGCTGAGCTGGCTGTGAAAACCAAAGCACCAGATACGGTGCCAGGGCTTACTCGCGAAGAGGTGAAAAGACCCGATCTTTCTTCCGCCAGAATAGAAAATATTCAAGACGAAGAAAAGTTAGTAGATGAAAATGGTGAAGAGTTCGACCCTAGGCTCACTGATTTGTTGCCCATCGTCTCCATAGATATAGAACGTCTTTTGAACAGCAATTTTAGCGTTACCAAAGAAGGCAAAGAACGTCTTTTAGACGATGAATTGCACGAGCTGGTTCGCCAGGTGCTCATTGACACAACGAATGGTAAAACACTGGTTTCTGTTTTGACTGATTCGAGTTTGACCGAAGCTTCTGTGCTCGCTACTTACAGATATTGTCTGGAAGAAAAGCTCATCAGTCACTATGACCCTGTAATTTCGCTAACAATTGAGCTTGTGATGGCCAAAATGGAACTGGAGCAATATTTGCTTCAAAGAAGAAGAATAACAGGCGATCAATTGCAAGATTTGATTACAATTGCTGGTCGTCAAGGTATCGGGCTAGATAAGCTATTGGTGGGAGCTGGTTACCTTTTGCCAGTTGATATGGATCGTCTAAAACAAGAACAGGATCGCTTCTCTAGCAAGTAGATGAGCCTAGAAGGGCACTTTGTGATATAGTTTCCACTCTTATATTTTTTGACGCAGAGGAAAAAATGACTCATCAATATAACGCCAGAGAAAAGCGTGCTCGTAGAAAAGCGAAAGCTGGGCGCAAACTCGAAGCTACTCGCAAAGCCATTGCAGCCGCTGGAAAAAGCAAACCTAAATCTGAAAACCAAAACTAGTTCAGACAAAGTTGAGCGAAGCAGCTGTCAAAACCAATAAGCGAATAATGTCCGGTATGCGTCCTACCGGACGCTTGCATTTGGGGCATTATTTTGGCGTTCTGGTCAACTGGGTCGAATTTCAAAATCAATATGATTCGTATTTTTCGATTGTTGATTGGCACGCTCTTACCACTAAGTATGAAAATTCGGACGAAATCAATCGCAACGTTTTAGAAGTGGCGCTTGATTGGCTTGGCGCTGGTATAGACCCGGAGCAATGCACTTTATATGTGCAGTCGGGTGTGCCTGAAATTGCAGAATTGCATTTGCTTTTATCTATGCTCACTAAACAAAATTGGGTGGAGCGTGAACCCACACTCAAAGACATGGTCAAAATGCTTGCTGCTAATGAAGAAGAAGCGCATGATAAGCTGACCTATGGCATGCTTGGTTACCCGGTTTTAATGGCTGCCGATATTTTGTCTTTTAAGGGCGAGCTTGTTCCAGTTGGAAAAGATCAAGAATCGCACCTTGAGTTTGCTCGCAACCTGGCACGCAAGTTCAATTCGTTATATGGTCAGGATATCTTTCCTGAACCAAAACCACGCTTTACCGAAACACCTCTACTCAAAGGCATTGACGGTCAGAAAATGGGCAAGTCTTTCAATAACGATATCAAGCTTGCTGATACTGCCGAAGATACTGCAGCCAAAGTCAAAAAAATGATTACCGATCGCACTCGCATAGCAAAATCGGATCCTGGACACACCGATCTTTGTGAAGTGCCATGGCCGTTTTATAACATCTTCTTGCCTAAAGAATCCGATGCCTGGCTGAAAGTTAAAACTGAGTGTGAAACAGCGCAAATTGGTTGTGTCGATTGCAAAAAGAATCTGGCTGGCTTAATCAACGATTATTTTGCTCCGATCAGAGAACGGCGAGAAAAGTTAGCTAAGGACGAAGCGCAGCTGTATAAGATTCTGGAGCATGGCAATCAGAAGGCGCGCAAAGTAGCTCAGGCTACTCTTTTGCAAGTTTACGACGTGATGAAAATGAAAAACTGGTCCTTAAACAGATAATGATTGCTTGCCAGCGTTATTTACTCTGGGCTTACAGTGTTTGTGTCTTCCTTCCCATAACGATACCGTGGGTAGTGCTAGGACTTGGAATAGCGCTTTCGATTATTATGATCGCAAAAGAGCGCAAATATGGTTTACCGCCTTTATTTGGACCGCTTCTTGCTCTTTCGATATGTGTATTTATTTCGGGTCTGGTCGGCCACGGATTGAAAGACGGGCTTGATGCACTTCTAAGTCTTAAAGCGCTTCTTGTTTATTTCTGGGCGCATTTTGCCTTGAGCAAGTTGAAGGAAGAACGCCTTCGAGTCTTACTGATTCTTTTGACGGTTGGTGCAGTCGATGGCATCTGGGGCATGATTCAGCAACTCTTTAACTTTCACCCTTTTGAAAAATTTCAATATTTGCAAGCAACTGGATTCGTTCGCAATCCAATGGCGTTTGCAGGAGAAATGCAGGTGACTTCGTGCATGGCTCTGGCTCTTTGTCTTACACTAAAAAAAGAAGACCTGCCCATCCCTAAGTCTGTCCTTTTGATACTTGCGTTTGCTAATTTTCTGGGAGTCATTTTTGCAAGTGAGCGCAGCGCCTGGCTTGGCATAGCCGTAGCAGTTCTTGTCATTGCTTTTTTTGTGTCTTTCAAATTGTTTTTTCAGACAAGTCTTGCCGGTGTAGCACTTGTCGCATTGCTCTGGTTTACAGTGCCTGTGGTAAAGACCCGTCTTGAGCCGCTTTTGACTAATGCACAAAGTGATACCAGCACTAAAGTGCGTTTTTTGATTTGGGACCAAAGCTACAAGATGTGGACACAAGGACCTGTTTTAGGGCGAGGAATCAATAATTTTCCCAAGCTCGACTATAAAGAGGCTATTGTTCCAGGCGTTTCAGAACACCTTAGCCATGCTCATTCCAATTATTTGCATTTACTGGTTTGTCTTGGATTGCCTGGACTTCTTGCTTTTTTAGTCTTGCTTGGACAGACCTTTTATCTTGGACTATCTAACTGGTACAAAGGTGCAACCCGGCTTGACAAAGCCCTTGGATTGGGCGTTTTAGGCGTTGTTGTTTCGCTTAGTATTGCAGGTATTTTTGAATACAATTTTGGAGCTGGGCATGTCCGGCTTATTTCCTGGTTTGTATATGCGTTTTTATTGACTCTAAACTCTTTGCCTGGTCCAGCTCAACGACCTGAAGCGCATAGCGGTGATGATGCCTGACATAGCTACAGATAAAGTCATTGCAAGCCAGGCTCCGCTTGGTCCCATGTCCAGACCCAGTACAAACCAGTAAGCAAGCGGCAAGCGAATGAGCCAGTTGCACACGAGTGTAATCCACATTGGAGTTTTGGTATCACCAGCGCCCTGAAGCGCCCCAGACAAAATCATTGCAATAGCAAGAAAAGGCTCACAAAAAGCTGCTATGCGCAAATAGCTTGCAATATGTGGGATGGTGACTGGGTCGGTACTTATCCATGAAGCTATGTTATCGGCAAGCAAAAACATAAAGGTTGCAAGTACAGTCAGACTCCAGAAGCCGACTGTAGCCATTTTTACACCAGCCTGATACGCGCGTTTCACTTTTTTAGCGCCAAGATTTTGTCCCACTATAGATGACACTGCCATATTCAAAGCCATGATGGGCATGAAGAGCAAAGCCTCGATACGCATCCCTACTGCAAGTGCTGCAAGAGCTGGCGTTGGGGAATCACACTGAGACAAAATGAAATATAGTACGAATAAACTGGTTGCCCATCCGAGTCTTTGAAGTGCAGATGGCACACCGATTTTTACCACACGTCTGATGCGATCTATCTCTATAGGCATGAAATGATGAAACGATGGCGCCAGTTTTGAGCGACGCAACAAGAACAAGCCCAAGAGCGACGAACTAAAAGATGCGACCACAGCCGATATGGCTATACCTTGAACACCAAGATTGGCTACTGGCCATTGCAATACTACAGTCAGAAAATCTCCAATCACAGTAAAAGACGTGAAACAGGCTACTAGAACTAGAGGCGTCTTTGCATCACCACTTGCTCGTAAGGCCGAATTCATCACCGAGACGATACTAAATGGAATTATATAGAAGCTGTAAATACATAAATATTGTCTGGCTAAAGTCTGAACTTCAAGCGAATTTGAAAACATCGAAAGTGACATGATGCCAAATACAAGCAGTGCCAGAGATAAAACTACCCCGAACAAAAACGAAAAAAGAATCGACTGAGCAGTGAATTTCACTCCTTCTTCATAGTTTTTCTCACCCCAGTATCTCGATACGATTGCAGTAGTTCCCATGCTGACTCCCATAATGAGTAGCATGGCAAAAAATGCTATGTGCTCCGAGATTCCCACGGCAGCTTGACTTGAAGTGCCAAGAAAGCCTGCGACATATAGATCGCATATGCCTACCAGCGAGTTTGCCACTGTGGCAATCAATAATGGCCAGGCCATGACCCAGCATGCACGCCACAGATTGCCTGTGACTAAAGTATCGTCGATAGGTGGTCTTTGAGCTTCTGGAAGGCTTTCTTGAGCAATCGGGCGCTTTTCTAAAGTAGTGTTCAATGTTGCAACTTTTTGTGATGAAACATAAGTTTAAACTTGTAGATGGTATAAATACAAGTTGATTCATTTTTAGAGGAAAGGCGCCGTGAAGCTGCACAGTAGAATTTTCGGTTGGAAACAGGTTTGGTTTGAATTTTCTGAAGAATTCAACGCTCAGATTGACGACCCCAATCCGGATTCGAGTACTTCTAAATTGACAATGTCTATGCCGATTGATGGCACAGACTGGGAATTGCTCTACACCATGGTTCCAGGCGATGACAAATTGAAGTCTGACCAGCACACTACTGTAGAGACGAGCATTGTCGGCAATGACGATTTTAAGTTTGCCCTTTATCCAGAGTCCTGGTACCACGGTTTGCACAAACTGCTTGGCGTGCAAGATATCGTTGTCGGACACGAAGATTTCGACAAAGCTTTTATGATCAAAGGATCTGACGAAGCAAAAGTAAAAGCTCTATTTGATGATCCTGTTTTGAGAAAGCTATTTTTAGAAGAACCTCAACTACAATACTGGGTTTCGGTCGAACACCAGGAATCGATGCCTACCAGAAAAGCGCTGCGCGAAGGTCAGACCAAATTACTGAGCTTGCGAGTAAAAGGTGCTGTAGACGATTTCGAGCGTTTGAAAACCTTCTACAAGCTCAAGCATCGGATTCTTTCCCAGCTAAGCCGTTTGGGCGTTTGTCAGACTTAGGGTTGGGCTCTGCTTTTGGTGCTTCTTCAATTGAATAAAAAACTTCGTTGCTGTTTTCGCTCGACAACTCTTTGAGCCGGCTAAGAAGTTCATCGCCACTCATTTTCAAGGTGTGTTCAAGAGGTTCGGTTGCAGCCCAGTCTGTTTGATTTATTAGTTTGTCGCGCAATAGTTTTCCTTGCTCGCTGTCTTTGATTGCGCAAGAAACCATTTTGCCCGGAGTGCTATCGACGCGAAGAGCATATTCGGCCCGGGCAGACTTTATAGTGCTTATTTCCATTGGCTCGTGACAGCCTGGTGTATGTTTGTGAGTCATACGAGATGGATAAATTGCCATCACTTTGTCGTCATGGCTGATATAGAACAAGTAAACATAAGACTTTTGATGCGGCACAAGAGTGATGGTGAACTGGTCTCCATACTTATACTGGTGTTGCGGCTTGTTCCAGATTGTGTCTATCAAACGCGCTCTTTGTTCTTTGCGAGTTTTGAAATTGAGCTGTGTTTGCGTATCCTGGTTAAGCGAACTTTTAGCAAAAGAACTATTTGAAGCAATCGACAGTGTAAAGGCTGACAAAAAGACTAGCGTGTGTCTTGAATTCACGTACATGGGCTTGGGGTGTGGCTTTCTAGTCTAGTTATTCTGGCTCGACACTACCGATGATGACTGCACTTTCGCTTTGTGTGAAGCATATGAAAGTATGGCTTCTACCTGTCCAAGATAATTGGCAATGTATTGAGCACGGTAGCCTCTTTGGATAAAGGCTTCCAGCCTGAGCCATTCTTTGACTGTATTGTGCAGACGTTCTATATCTTTATTGACTGAATCAATTTCTGAGGCGCTCGAATTGGTTTTAAGAGCGTGCATCGTTTTTTGAATCACTTCAATCTGAGACAAAACATCGTTTGTGCTTGCAGTATCCGAGAGGATATGCCCACGAGGGTCTTGGAGGTAACGATTGAGCATTGCTACAAAATCGTCGAATAAAAATCGACTGGCGCGAAGAGGTTCAGATTGAGGCGTCAATAAAGTCTGACGTCGATAAGGTCCCATCTTCAGGACATTCAGTTTTTTATCATCCAGGTGTGCTACCGCAAACATTGTCGTACCAAGCGTTCCTGTTGCTCTAGCTGAGTCTAATTGTTCAATCAGACCTGCAGTGTCTATACGCATAATAGCTAATCCTGGATATACGAGCGCTTTATCGGACGTGCTTTCGCGACAATAATCAGCCATTACGGTCAGGTTCTGAGCAGTGGAGGCGTAAGTCATTGGGTTCAAAGTATCTATCCAGCCATTGGCCACCCATGTTTCCCATTCTTGTTGAATAGCACCAACTCGCATGCGACGGGGAAACGCATAGACGGCTGCCGAAATGCGGAGTCCAGGCTTAATTTGATTCACCAGTTCTTTTGTTTCTTTGACAAAGCTGCTCACCTGGTGAACTTTCCATGCCATGAAAACTTCTCTTGTGTTTTCGTCGAATCTGTCTAGATTAAGTCCTGTCTCTTGTTCGAACTTCTGGCGAGAAAGCCAGTTGAAGCCCATCTCGGAACCCTTATTGTTGAAAGGATAGCGAATATAATCGAGCTGGATTCCATCTACCGGATATTTTGTAATAACTTCAGTCATCAAATCTTTGACGAATTGACGACATTCTTTATTAGAAGGATCAATCCAGAATTCGGTTTGTTTAGGAGGAACCAGTTGACCATTGTTGTATGCCATCGCCCATGATATCGGGTGACGCGAAAGAACTGGTCCTGGATAATCAGCTTCTTTGCCGATTATAGGATTGTGTCTCATATTGCCTACGTTGAAAATCCAGAGCCATGCGTGAAGTTCCATTCCGTGTTTTTTTGCTTCTTTGCATGCTGTACCAAGTGGATCCCAGCTCAAAGTCTCAGGATTTTGATCGGTCAGTTTACTTGGGTACATGGTGAAACCGGCATTATTAGTTTCAAAATAAATCACGTTGATGCCTGATTGTTTTAAACGTCCAATCAAGTCAGCCATGCCTTTTGGATTTTTGGTCGCAACAATAGTGCCTCGATCAAGCCACACTGAGCGGGCTTCGACCGGTCTTACAGGCATTGCCTGACCAAATGAAAGAGCATACAACTCGCGCGCTTTGCCTAAATGTTCGTCTGCTTCTTGGAACTTTCGCTCTTTATATGCTGAATGGAAAAGTTTTGCTTGTTCTTGAGCTTTGTTGAAGCTTTCTTCTATTTGACTTATTGGTACAGCAAATTCGGCTTGTTTAGCCGTTTTTATTGCCTCGTCAGTTCTATTGAATAGAAATGTCAGCTCTTCTCCAATAGTTTGATACTCGGCAAAGCTTATCTGAACAGCCGCTTCTTGAGTAATTCCAGGAGACAACTCGTCGAGTGTCATCGATAAGAAACGAGCGTTAGCAGTTATGTCGCCTTGCACTCCAAGAACCCAACCAAGATAGGCTGCTTGTGCTTTTTTGACGATAGCAAGACCTGAATCCTGCCCTTTTTCGTCTGCGCCGCGCCAAACTGCTAACTTCTTTGTATCAGGTGTAACCACCAGATTTGCCACCATGGTACCTACCGCAAAGTCTTCTTGCATAGGTAGAGGTGTTTCAGTCCAGACTAATTTGTTTCTGCTTTTGAAAATTTGTTGTTGGTTTACTGTGACTCCAGCTAGTGCTGAAAGTGCCTGAGCTCGCGATGTTTGCACACCGCCACCATCCATTACTAACAGTTTGCCACCATTGCGACAGTATTCGCTAAGGCCGCTTTGAGCTTCCTGCGAGAGATCTACACTGAGCGGAATGATAATAGCTCTGTATTTTGAAAGCGATGCTTTTCCCAATGATGCGTCAGATTCGCTGATTTCGTCGAAGTGAAGATTGGCGTTGTTCAAAACATTTTTGAATAAGTTGTAGTCGTCATCATAAGTGCCCAGATGTTGATCCTGGTACGAATTGACATTAGTAGTGCTTTTAAGAACGGCTAGAGGAGTGGCATTTTTAGCCAGTGCAGCTATCGTCGTAAAAGATAGACTCGATATGAGCAAACAAAAAGTTGCTAATACTTTCAATAAACCTCTCACTCGAATAGGCCTCCTATCTTCTCGATGACTTCGCCAGTCTATCTAATTCGCGTTTAGTATCGCGCTTGGCAATGCTATCGCGTTTGTCATACAAATGCTTACCTTTGCCTAGTGCTAAGTCTACTTTGACCCAGTTCCTTTTGAAGTAGAGCTTAAGCGGAATAAGGGTTAATCCTTTTTCCTTAGTCTGGGACTTGAGTTTTAGAATCTGGCGCTTTTGCAGGAGCAGACGACGTTTGCGCAAAGGCTCATGGTTGAAGCGGTTGCCGAATTCATATACAGCGATATTGCAGTTGTATAGAAAAACTTCTCCACCTTCGATTCGAGCGAAAGCATCTTGCAAGCTTGCTTTGCCCTGGCGAATGGATTTGACTTCAGTGCCGACCAGTTCAATACCGGTTTCGAGGGTATCGATTATTGTGTATTCATGGCGTGCCCGACGATTTTGGGCCACGACTTTGTAATCTGGTTCAGACTTATCTTTTGAATCAGATTTCTTTTTGTCGGGTTTCTTTGCAGCTGGCATCCATCTACTTTAAGGTATTGACTGCTCTTTATTGACAGTGCATGTTAAGATCTTTTCAAGAGGCTCTGGCAATGATTAAGATTGTCCCGTTTTTTCCAAATGACGCCGCGCAAGTGCGCGCGCTTTTGCGCTACCAGGAAGAGCCGGTACCTTTTGACGCTTTTGTATCGGAAGAAAAGGTGGTCAATGCCAAAATGAGCTTTTGGCAGCACTGGGTGCCTATTGCTTTTCATCGCACCACGTCTGTTTATCTGGCTAAAGAAGACAATACGGTGCTGGGTTTAATAGCTCTAGATTCTTTGGGCAAATCGAATCACACCTGGCAGGTCAATCAACTCGTCGTTCATCCAAGACACAGGGGACGAGGTATAGCAGAAGAGCTGTTGCGTTACGCCCTGGCTTTGTTTGGCGGTCAGGGAATAAGCCATTTCTTGTGCGAAGTGTCGAATCAGAACTCTTCGGCTATATCGCTGCTTGTATCTTGCGGTTTCAGACGTTGCAGCCGAATTAGTTATTACCAGGTGCCGATTGACTACACGCCGCCCGAGGTCAATTATGGCGATGTCGATTTCAGTGCATTTCGCATTGCCCAACCAGCTGACAGTTTGAAAATCCACGCCCTGCATCAGGAAATCATTCCGCCTGAAGAACGACGTATTTTCAATTTTTTGCCAGAAGATTACCGTATAAATGATGTAAAAATGGACCGGTCACGCTTCAAATTAGAACAAAGCGAATTGTTCTGGGTGACTGAAGAGACAGACAGGCAGGTTATTCCCTGCGCAGCTCGAGTCAAGACATCCAAAAACGGCGACCACTTGCTTGAATTTTATGTAAATGCAGGTTGGTCCCATCTTGCATGCGATCTTGTCAATTTTGTAGTAGGAACCACTATTAAAGCTCAGATGCAAGGAATGGTCGTTATCAAGGTATTCGACTTTCAAGACAACGTTGCAACCGCTCTCAAAGAGCTTGGTCTTGAACCGAGTGCCACTTGTTATCTGATGGCTAAAGAGCAGTGGTTACGAGCCAAGAAGAAAAAACGTCTGCGCCTGGATCCAACGGTCACCCTGCCAAGCATGGGCAAACCGGCAATCAACATTCCATATATAGCTGATTCTAACTGATACTTAATTTAAGCGATTTGTAAAGCATATAGAAATATTCGAGTCGCCAATTCCACATTGGGTGCAGAATCTGGTACTCTAAGCCTGATTTGCTATGAGCCCGTTGCCTTAGGAATCAGAGCCGCGAGGTTCGTTGCGGGCGCACTTTAGAATTCAGGAGTACGTGGTGCCTACCATTAATCAGCTTATCCGCCGTGAAAGACAAAAGGTCACATTCAAGACCAAGTCGCCGGCACTCAAATCTTGCCCACAGCGTCGTGGCGTCTGCACTCAGGTGAAGACAACCACACCTAAAAAGCCAAACTCGGCGCTGAGAAAAATTGCCAGGGTCCGTTTGACCAATGGCATGGAAATCACAGCTTATATTCCAGGTGTAGGACACAACCTCCAGGAACACAGTGTCGTTCTCGTAAGAGGCGGACGGGTCAAAGACTTGCCTGGTGTTCGTTACCACATCGTGCGCGGAGCGCTCGATACAGCCGGTGTCAAAGACCGTGCTCAAGGTAGATCCAAATATGGCACCAAACGTCCTAAGCCAGGTGCTGCACCTGCTGCCGGCGGCAAAAAGAAATAACTAATTAGATAGAGAATTGGAGAAATAAGTTCATGTCCAGACGTTCAGCTGCCATCAAAAGAGTGCCACCACAAGATCCTGTTTACGACAGCCAGCTTGTGTCACGCTTTGTCAATCGCATGATGCAGCGCGGTAAAAAGAGCACAGCTCAAAATTTGTTTTACTCCGCTCTCAATTTAATTCAAGAAAAGACAGCTCAAGAGCCGCTTGAAATTTTCAACAAAGCTGTTAAGAACGTCACACCGCTTGTCGAAGTCAAAGCTCGCCGCGTTGGTGGTTCTACCTATCAAGTTCCTGTTGAAGTCAAATCGTCCAGAGGCGTTGCCCTTGCAACTCAATGGATCATCACCAATAGCCGCAAGCGTGGTGGCAGATCTTTTGCAGAGCGTCTTTCAGCTGAGCTCATCGACGCTTCCAACGGAGCCGGTGCATCAGTCAAAAAACGTGACGATACACACAAAATGGCTGAAGCCAACAAAGCTTTTGCGCACTATCGCTATTAATAAGTAGAACGTAAAAAAGATTTTTGCAGTGAGCGGAGTTTAAACTTCGCTCATTGCTGCTTTAACAAGTCATTCATTGTAAAGAAAAGCACAGTCATTTCTAAACGAAATATGCAGAATATGGCATGCAAACTAGTTCTCATGATATTTTCAAGAGGTGGTTGTTTTGGTATAAAGGAAGACCATCATGGAAGTAATTAGCGAAAGGAAGGGTTCAGTGTCGAAAACAGATCTAACTCAAATCAGAAACATGGGTATTGCAGCGCACATCGATGCTGGCAAAACCACAACCACTGAGCGTATTCTCTTTTATTCTGGTCTCATTCACAGAATGGGCGAAGTACACGAAGGCACATCAGTAACCGACTGGATGGAGCAAGAGCGCGAGCGTGGTATCACAATTACCGCTGCTGCGATTTCCAGCAAGTGGAAAGATAAACATATCAACTTGATCGACACCCCCGGACACGTAGACTTCACTGTTGAAGTAGAGCGTTCGATGCGCGTTCTAGACGGCGTCGTAATCGTTCTTTGCGCTGTAGGCGGTGTTCAACCACAAACTCAAACTGTATGGAAACAAGCCAACCGTTATTCCGTGCCACGTATGGTGCTGGTCAACAAAATGGACAGAAACGGTGCTGATTTCTTCAAAGTTGTAAAACAAGTAAAAGAAAATCTTCCAGGTATGCACTCCACCTGGGCTAATGCTCATCCTATTCAACTTCCAATAGGAGCTGAAGCGCAGTTCAGAGGACTTATCGACTTAATCGAAATGAAAGCCATCTTCTACGAAGATGACGATCCGTTGGGCAAAAAGACCACCGAAGGACCTATTCCTGCAGACTATATGGAAGAAGCCAAAAAATATCGTCATCAATTAGAAGAAGCAATCATCGAAACAGACGATGCTTTGATGAACAAATATCTTGAAGGCCAATCTGTAAGCAACGAAGAAATCAAAAATGCTTTGCGTAAAGCTGTTTGCGATAACAAAATTGTTCCGATGCTTTGCGGATCTGCTTTCAAAAACAAAGGCGTTCAAGCATTGCTCGATGCAATCGTAGACTACTTGCCTTCACCAATTGACGTTGAGTCCATTACCGGATTCACCCCAGATGGTGAAGAAGACACACGTAAGTTCGATCCTAAAGAACCACTTTCAGCCCTTGCCTTCAAAGTGATGAACGATCCTTTCGTTGGTAAGCTGACCTTTATCCGCGTATATAGCGGAACACTGACAGCTGGTTCTTACGTCTATAACTCGACCAAAGGCAAACGCGAGCGCATCAGCCGTCTTGTGCAATTGCAAGCTGACCAGAGAACAGACGTTCAGGAAGCCCTTGCTGGCGACATCGTAGCTGCTGTTGGTTTGAAAGACACCACTACTGGTGACACTCTTTGTGACGAGAAAAGTCCAATCATTCTCGAGTCGATGAGCTTCCCAGAGCCTGTAATCTCGGTTGCAATCGAACCCAAGACCAAAGGCGACGCCGACAAACTTGGTATTGCACTTGGCCGATTGGCAGAAGAAGACCCGACCTTCAAAGTATCGGTTGACCATGAAACCGGTCAGACCATCATTGCTGGTATGGGCGAACTTCACCTGGAAATCATTGTTGACCGTCTGCTTCGCGAATTCAAAGTCGAGGCAAACGTAGGCAAACCACAGGTAGCTTATCGCGAAACTATCAAGAACTCAGTCAAATGCGAAGGCAAATTCATCCGTCAGTCGGGTGGTCGCGGTCAGTATGGACACTGCGTACTCGAACTCGAGCCGCTTGAAAATGGAACTGGATTCATTTTCGAAAACAAAATCGTTGGTGGTGCTATTCCAAAAGAATACATTCCAGCCGTAGAAACTGGTATCAAAGACGCGATGGCTGGTGGTATTCTTGCTGGTTATCCTGTAATCGACGTAAAAGTAAGACTGGTTGAAGGCTCTTATCACGAAGTCGACTCCAATGAAATGGCGTTTCGTACCGCTGGTTCGATTGGTTTCAAAGACGGATTCATGAAAGCCAAGCCAATCTTGCTCGAGCCAATGATGAAAGTGGAAGTAGAAGTACCCGAAGAATTCATGGGCGACGTAATCGGTGACCTTTCTGGACGCCGTGGTCGTATCGAGGGCATGGATACAACCGATAACCTCTCCAAAGTAAGAGCTACAGTTCCACTGTCAGAGATGTTCGGTTATGCCACAAACGTTAGAAACAAGACCAAAGGTCAAGGTACATTCACGATGGAATTCTATCGTTATGAAGAAGTGCCAGCCGCTATCTCTACCACAGTGATGGCTTCAGGCAAGACCAAATAATCTTTGCTCTAACAAAAGCGAATCAATTAGAAAATAACTTTCATTGACTTCCTCACTTAATTGGACTAGACCCATTCAATGGGGTACCATTCTAGTCCTGATTGAAAGAGGAAGTCATGAAGTATCTGCACAGCGGTTATATTCTATTTTGTCAGAATGCCGAACACGGCGATGATGGCAGGCTTGACCTAAACGGCTTGATAGACGTCTTTGCGGTCGAAGAGTTACCAGTTGATATGAAGTGCGCCTGCGTTATTGGTTTTGGAACTCCTTTCGAGCGCCGTCAGTATAAAGGATTCGTACACATAGACGACCCCACAGGTCGTGAGGTGCTCAAGCGTGAATTCTCGGCCAACGACCCGAGCGACGTTTATAAGGGTCACTATGTTTTCAATCCGGAAATGAAGCTCGATAAAGAAGGTGCTTGGACGGTCAAAGTTCTTTTGAAAAATTGGAAGAACGAAAATATGTGGGATTTCGAGCGCAAATTCTGGTGTATGAAGCACTCCGATTTAGACGGTCCGCCCGATCCCTAAATTTTCAATTTTAGAAATTACGTCCCTGAAATCTATTGCAAATTCAGTCTCTGTGTCTTTGTAGTCACCGTATATGCCACCATTCACTTTTTCTGAAATCAAAAAAGCTAGATTCGAGTGACCGTGGTCTGTACCGCCTTCGTCATTTTCTTTCAGACTGCGTCCCATTTCAGAATAAATAAAGCAAACTGAATCTTTACTCAACTTACTTACCTTTTCATCCAGTTCGAGCAAAGCCTTTTGATGGGCATCGCTTTGATCGAAATGAGTATCGAAACCAGTAACCGTTATCGGTTTAAGTTTTAAATTAAGACGCTTCTGGGTCCAAATTTCATCATCCAGGCTCAAAGGCTCACCTGATTGCCAAATTTGACCGGCTCTTGTGTGCGAATAAGACAAGTTGTGATAGCCAATTCCAAGATAAATTGCCACATGACCTTGTTTAAATCTTGCGTGGATATTTTGGAGGGCTGGATTGAGCCCGAATCTATCACTCAGTTTTAAGAGCGATTCTGACTCGATAGCGAGGTTGGGACGTTTTTTGTAGTAAGCGTCCATAGCAAACGGTACGACGGTGTTAAAAGCGTCATTTCCGCCTTCTAAATGAATAATTGAAAGCTGGTTACCCTTTTTAACAAAGTCGTGATTTAAAAGACCGCCTGCGCTTATCAATGGCAAAGTCCGACCAAGCTCGCTTGCCAAGCACAGTTTTAGAAAATCGCGACGTTTCATCATAAAAATTTGGACAGTACTGGATTCGAACCAGTGACCCCCACTATGTCAAAGTGATGCGCTACCAACTGCGCCAACTGTCCTTAGATTCCGTAATTTTATCATGAAATCAGGGGGGGAAATTAGGCGGCACCCAGATTCGAACTGGGGGATAAAGGTTTTGCAGACCTCTGCCTTACCACTTGGCTATGCCGCCGCCAAATTTATTTTACACGAGTTGGACTTGCCTTGGTCAAGCCAAGGTTGGCATGTCTACACAGAGCTTGATAGACTTTTGACAGATGCGGGCGATAAAATTATGTCTTGGCATCGTCTTTTGGCTTTAAATGAGCTTACGGGTTTTAAAATTGCAAAAACAGTTTTTTCCATCGTCAGTACTAAGTGTGGTGCCAGTTGCATTGCTTGCATCTCTATTTATTTTTTCTGGTTGCAGTAACGATAAAAAAGTCACTTATGATTCAGCTGGGATGACCACTACTTTCAGCGAAGACAAAAATGGCATACCGCAAGATTTAAAACCATTCGTTTATCCTGAGGCTAAGCTTGCAGGTATGTCTAGCGCATCAGACAAAGAGGGCGAAGAAGCAAAATATCTTTCTATGACCAGCCCCGATTCTATGGATAAAGTTACTGAATGGTACACAAACGCGCTCAAATCAAATGGATACACCATAGACGATGATGACGAACAACCACGCTCAGTCAATATTTCTGGTCATAAAGATAAACTCGAAATCAATATAACAATGGCTGAGGAAGGCGACAAAACTACAATCAGCGTATCTCAAGGCAAATCTGTTGACGACCCGGCAGACGAGCACGAAATGGAAAACTTTACTCCAAATGAAGACCAACCGACTCCAACCGACTGAGGATATAAAACCAGTCGCAGAGGTCATAAACTCATCGATAACCGAATTCAAGGCCGAATGTCTTGGAGGAGGTGGGCTGGATTTTCCCCAGAAGCCGCGCTTTGGAAGTTTTTTGAAAGTGGGCGAGCCCCAGGCTGCAATTCATATATTTGCAGTCACATTCAATGTTTTGACCGGACCGCTCGACAATGTGCATAAACCTTCAGCCCTTGGGTTGACCCGTGCGCAGCTGCAAGAAGAACAGCCACAAGTTTTTTCGCTTTTAAAAACAGAAGTGAGCGCTGCGATCGTAGGTCACAGTCAAAAGGGAAGAATCTATACACATCTGCCACCACAACCGCCCGATGTGCACGATTTCGTATTTGAAGCCACGGGCGAAGAAGTTGCTCTTTTAACTAAAGATTTCGAGTTTTTGCGTCATTTATCGCAGGTTACACAAGTGCCAGACGATGAATTATTGTCTGCTGCAATTCGCGAAGCTTGTGTACTTGCCTATAGCAAAGACAAGCTTATAGAGCGCGATTTTCTTGTTGGTGCAGGACGGTTTTTATCCAATTCATTTAGAGCCGATTATGACAAACTTTTGTCTGTGCTAAAAAAAATAAGACCCACTTATCAGGATTAAAAATCGAGCATGAAAGTAATTTTCTTAGGCACTCCAGATATAGCCGTACCTACACTTGAAGCACTATTCGCTGATAAATTTTTCGAAGTTGTCGGTGTTTTGTGTCAGCCCGATAGACCTAAAGGTCGGGGAAACAAAGTGACACCACCTGCGGTTAAAGAAGCTTTGCATCGACTCGACCCTGAGCGAAAAATTACTTTGTGGCAACCTGAGAAATTATCTAGATCGCCTGAAATAGTCGAGCAGATGAAAGCAAAAAATGCCGATGCCATGGTAATGGTGGCTTTTGGTCAAATTTTGAAAAAAGAAGTACTCGAAATGACTCCTCATGGTGTCATAAATTTTCACGGTTCCCTACTGCCAAAATATAGAGGTGCTGCGCCAATCAACTGGGTAATAATCAACGGAGAAAAGACAACCGGTGTTACCACTATGCGCGCAAATGCCGGAGTCGATACCGGTGATATGCTCGAGCGTTTGGAGTTTGAAATTAAACCAGAATGGAACGCTATAGATCTTGCCGAGTACATGGGAAAAGCTGGAGCTCCCCTTATAATCTCGACCTTGAAAGGTCTTGCTGATGGCTCGGTCAAACCAGTGGTGCAAGACGATAGCGAAGCCACTTATGCACCAATGTTAGACAAAGAGATGGCAAATCTAGACTGGACCTGGTCTGCTTCCACACTTCATAATACTGTGCGTGGGCTGGTTCCCTGGCCAGGCACGCTCTGTCAGTTTAGAGAAGCGCCGCTCAAAATATGGCAGACAAAATTGGTGGATAAAACCGAGCAGGAAAAAATTGAGGTAGCCAATAAAACCCCTGGTACTATAATCAATCGCAACCACAAAGTTTATGCGGTTTGTGGCAACAATGGCATGGAGCTGCTTGAACTTTGTCAGGTGCAACCACCCGGAAAACCCAAGATGAATGCGCAAGACTGGGCTAATGGTGCGCATCTTGCTTCGGAGCAAGATCTGCTTGTGACTTTGAAAACTAAATGAAAAATCGCGAACACAAAGCCAAAGGTGTCGAGTCGAGAAAA
The DNA here is from genome assembly GCA_964572515.1 of uncultured Candidatus Obscuribacterales bacterium. Lineage (GTDB taxonomy): Bacteria > Cyanobacteriota > Vampirovibrionia > Obscuribacterales > Obscuribacteraceae > Aved-18. The sequence goes on from CAZNEW010000001.1 coordinate 1,419,690, forward strand.
CTTGCTCTTGAAGTGTTGCTTCGTACAAATGAAGAAAAAAGCTATGTCCAGAGCGTTTTGTCTGCCTCGTTGAAAGAAAGCAAGCTATCCTCGCGTGATAAGGCTTTTGTAACTTATCTAGTCCAAGGTGTTCTGCGCAATCTAAGCGTTATAGACAAAACAATCAAAGCTCATTCGCATCGTCCGATTGAGAAAATGACTTCTGTACTTTTGAACGTATTGCGCTTGGGCACGTATCAACTTTTATTCATGGAAGATATGCCAGCTTCAGCTGTGCTTAGCACTTCTACATCGGTCGCAAGGCTTTGCGGGCACAGTGGACTTTCGAGTTTTACTCAAGGCGTGCTTAGAAATATATTGCGCAATCTCGAAAAAATCAGACAAGAGCACGGCATAAAACAAAATAGAGATTTAAACGATCATGCCTTTGTAAGCAAAGATCCAGAAGAATTGAGCGATCACTATTCGATGCCACTGTGGATAGTGCGTCGCTGGCTCGATACTTATGGTCTTGAAATTACAATATCACTTTTAGCCTACAGCCAATCAAGCCCTAAGCAATGTTTGCGAATTAACGAAAACGCAGTCGAAGTCAAAGCAGTCCTATCTATCCTGGAGCGAGCAGGATTAGAAGTCGAAGCATCGAATGTGGTGCCGTCATGTGTTCGCATTTTGTCGAAAGGAAAATTCAAAGGACCTTTAGAAAAATTGCCCGGCTTTTCAGAAGGACTCTTCAGCATTCAAGATGAAGCTTCGCAACTGGTTTCTTTTGCAGTCGGTGCAAAAGCCGGCGACCTGGTCATCGATTTATGCGCAGCACCAGGCGGCAAAACATTGCACATGAGCGAAATGATGCAAAACAAAGGCAAAATTCTTGCCGTTGATAAGTCTGAACAACGACTCAGTGTGCTCAAAAATAACAGACAACGATTGTCTATTACAAACGTAGAAGTAATAGAAGGCGATGGGCGCAATCTCAAGCTCGATACTAAAGCAGACCGAGTGCTTGTTGATGCTCCATGTTCTGGTACTGGCGTTTTGAACAGACGAAGCGACTTGCGTTATCACAGACGCGAAGAAGACATAAAAAGTCTTGCAGAGTTGCAGTGGGAACTGCTTGTCAATGCAGCTGATTTAGTAAAACCTGGTGGAGTTCTTGTCTATTCGACTTGTTCGGTTGAAAAAGAAGAAAACGACCAGATTGTTGATAAATTTTTGGAGCAGTATAAAGACTTTGAATATGAACCCTTAACCAAGGTGGTTCAAGCTTTCAAGGCGCCTCCTTTCAGTCTAGAGCCTGATGTTGGAAAAATACAGCTATTGCCTACTATGCAAGGCTTCTCGGGGTTTTTCCTGGCTAGATTCAGGCGAAAAGAGCAGGTTTCAAGCACCTAATTTATTGGTATTAAAGGCCCAAGGTTTATCTGGTCTTTGTCTTTCAAAAGGAATATGAAATGGACTTTTTCACCATAGGCATAGGCATTATTGGCTTTTTCATGCTTTCGGGAATCCGCCTGGTCAAAGAATACGACCGTCTGGTCATATTCAGCCTGGGTAAGGCAACTGGAGTCAAAGGACCTGGTCCAGTTTATCTATGGCCAATAATTCAGAGCGAAAAGAAGGTCGATTTGCGTGTGGTCACTATGGCTATTCCAATGCAAGAAGTCATAACCAAAGACAATATTTCTTGTAAAACTGCTGCTGTTTGCTTTTTCCAGGTGGTAGACCCATTCAAGGCTGTAACCAAAGTGGAAGACTGGTACACTGCGACCAACCAGATTGCCCAGACCACTTTGAGAAGCGTTCTTGGTCAGCACGAGCTCGATGATCTTTTGTCCGAGCGCGATGTCATAAACGCCAAATTGAGTTCGATTATCGACCGCCAGACAGAAGGATGGGGCATTCAAGTTACAGCAGTTGAAGTAAAAGATGTCGAATTGCCAGAATCTATGCAGCGAGCGATGGCACGACAGGCAGAAGCTGAGCGTGAACGTCGGGCAAAAATTACTGCTGCAGAAGGCGAATTGCAGGCAGCAGAAAAATTGGCACAAGCTGCCACTATGATTGCATCTGCACCGGGCGCCATGCAGTTGAGACAACTTCAGACCATGGTTGAAGTATCGTCCGATGCCAAATCAACAGTAATTCTGCCAATTCCAATTGAAATGATGGAAGGCTTCAATAGAAGCGGACAAACTATAAAAATCAAAAGTCAGGAAAAAGAGAAGCTACCTTCCTAAGCTTGTAAGATACTCTGGCAAAGTTTTATCTTTTGGCTTTTGCAAAATCCAGGTGCAGGCTTCAGTTATGGCGTCAGCTAATTCATTGTGAGGGTCTGTGTCGACTTCTGCTTCAAAAATGAGTCTGTAAGCAGCAATATTTTCTCCATACCAGAGAAAAACGCGCAATGAATCTCCAGAGCCAAAATTTACCAGAAGATGATCCAGCTCTTGAGGTGGTGTAATATCAAACTTGCGTGTATAGTCGTTTATTGAATCGGCACCAAGCGGGATATCTAGACCTGCTTTATGTTTGGCGAAGAGACCGCTTGTTTTAAAAGCGCGTCCTCGCAAAACGATAAACTGATCTGGCTTTCTGTAATAGCAAATCCATCCCCGCCAATCTTGAGGCACTGGATCTGCCAGTTTAACGCCGATTTGCTGCGCAATTGACGCAAGTAATTGCTCGCACCCAGGCGTAAAATTTTCCACACCACGGCGAGCTTCTTCCTTTGCCAGGATTTCGGATTCGAGTTCAAGAAGGCGTGCGTGAAAGTCTGTCACTGAATTTATGTCTTTGCGTATCTTTGAAGATTATGCCCGAAAATCCTATGACTAAATGGGGTATGACTTTTACAAGAGAGTTTTTTGGAAATTATGAAAGCAGAAACAAATTCAACATCAACTGGTGAAGCCGCGCCAGAAACGCTAAAAGAAAAGCTCGAGCAGATGCCTAGTGGCAGAGATTTCTTGAAGCAATTATCTGTTTATGTAACAGAACAGTCGCTCGAATACAGCTATCTTTGCCAGATTCAACGCTATACACGTTTGAGCGAGGGCGAAATAAGCAAAATGCTTGAGAGTCTTGGCAAGTCAGATGCCGACGACAAGCGTATTCGAAAGAAATTGACCGAAGCACATCTTACTCATGTAGTATGGATTGCCAAAGATTTTTATCGCGAAGATATTCCATTTTGGGACGTTATAAACGAAGGCACTGTAGCTTTAGTAGGTGCAATAGGAAAATTCGATCCTCAAATAGATTCTGATTTTAGCGAATTTATCTTAGCGAGCGCAAAGCGTGGGATAGCGCAATTCATAAAAGAAGAAACCAGTCTTAAAGAATTGCCGAATGCTCTTATTGAAAAAATAAATGCAATTAAGCCTGTGGCTAGAAAGTTAGCCGATAAGTTAGGTCAAGAGCCAAGCCGTGCTCAGATTGCCAAGGAACTCAAAATCACTGAAGAAGAGCTCGAGCGGCTTATTGCTCTTGCAAAATCCAAAGAAGATGTCGAAGGTGAGCAAGAACAGGAGCAAGTTGATTCGTCAAACCATAATGGTCAAGACGAATTTGAAATACACCCTGACTTTATTGAGCCGGAATACTATGAAGGATCATTTGAAGACGACGAAGAGTAGAAATGAACGTTTACGCGTTAATCGCTCTCGTCTTTTGTCTAGCGACCGAAAATTCGCCCAGGTACTAAGCAGTCTGGATCCCGCTTGGCGACTTTTAGAAACGCGCAAGCTGTCAGGTGGAATATCGGCTGAAATGACTGCCATCAAATATGGTGATGGCAAATCTGTTTCTAAAGTTGTAGTTCGTCGTCACAGTGAAAAGTCGTTTGAAGAGAATCCAAACATCGCTCACTATGAATTCGAGATTCTAAAACATATGCGTCAAGCAGGTCTTTGTGTGCCGCATCCCTATCACCTCGATGATACTGGCAAAATATTCAAACGTCCTTACGTGGTGCTTGGATTGCTTGATGGTGAGGCGGTTTTTGCCCCAGAAGATAAATTGGATTTTGGACGAAAGCTTGCTTATATGCTACTTTCCATCCATGAAATAGAAGGCCGTCCTGACTTAATGCAAGATCAGAAAATACGTCTTGCAAAAGAAGTTTTTAAATCGAAATCAAAGCTCGATGAAAGCATCGAAGAGCCATTGATTCGAGCAAGGCTCAAAGAACTCTGGCCGATGGTGAAAGCGAATGAAAGCAAAGTCTTGCATGGTGATTTCTGGCCCGGCAATGTCCTTTTTCTTGATGGCGAGATATCAGGCGTTATTGATTGGGAGGACTGCGAGTTAGGAGATCCTCTATTAGAATTAGCTATCACTCGTTATGATTTGCTTTGCATGTGCGGTCAAGAATGCATGGATGTTTTCACTGATACTTATTTGAGCAAATCTGGCATAGACAGCACATATTTGCCAGTATATGAGCTTATTGCAGCACTTAGACCAGCAGGTAAGATATCTGAATGGGCAGGAGGCTGGCACGACCTCGGACGCGCAGATATCGATCCTGAGTCAATGCTTGCCTGCCACAAAAAGTTTCGCCAGAATGCACTTAAGTCTTTAGCCTGATGAATGTTTAATTAGAGCGCCAATTTTTTGTTGCTCAGCTCACATTAGCTCACAAGAGCTCACAAGAGCTCACAACAGCTTAGCTCTCCAGGCTGCTTAGAAGACGGGTGTTTTTATCGCCAGGAAAGCCTTATGCAGTCGGCTATTCAAAATGCCGAGGTGAGAAAAGTGATCAATATTTACTAGCCGCTGACGGGCTGCCACTTTTGACCTTTTTCCAAAAAGTGTTCTTGTCGAAAGTAAAAGTGAAACAATTTTCTTTTGCACGAGTCCGCAAACGCTTGCGTGGACCATGATTCAAAATGCAATTTTTGCTTGTATCCTAAGTGAATAAAAGCGTTCTTAGTTGGGGCAAATTATTTGACAGTCTTCGTAGTTTTCCCATTTACCCAAAGCAAGAGCAGGAGCAAAATAAATTCATCCCCAACCTAATCAATTTGCCTGCGGTGAATGAAATGCTCCAGAAAATACTCTATACAAATTTGCTTTATCTGGCACTTATTTTGACTGTTGCAAGCTATCTGATGCTTCGAGCCGTCGGACTGGCAAACCCTATGTCCTGGATAGTTTCAGGATGTGCACTGGTGGCTGTGATAATGGCATGTTCGGCTAAAACATCGAGCGAACTATCTACAAATCCTTAAAGGGGTGCGTCTCTTCGCTCCACAATGGTTCGAAATAAGATTCGACCATCACTTTTGATACTTGTTCGAGTTTTGCAGGTTTCCAGCGTGGGTGCTTGTCTTTGTCGACAAGCAGGGCACGAACACCTTCGACAAAATCTGGCTTCATAGTAAAGCGCAAAGATAAATTCAGTTCGCTTTTGAATACATCTTTCAAACTCAGTTTGTAACCACGCCTCAACTGCTCCATGATTACATGGGCTGAAACAGGGGAGCCGCTGCGGAATATATTTAATCCCGCTTCCTGCCAGTCGTCATTTTTTCTGGTTGAATAGAGCACTTCTCTAAATTCAAAAGCATTTTTTACATTCCTGAACTGACGCATATATTCTTCGTGCTCAAGAACTTTACTAGGCAGCGTGCATTTTGCTTTGCTCAACTCGTTAATTGAATCGGTCACAAGTGTTTTGTTCTGGTCGTTGTCGCCGGTCCATTTTTGCAAAAGAAGCATGTCTATTAATTTTTGTTTGTGGTCAAATGGAAGATAGTGCTCAGCCATTTTTAAATATAATGCATCGGCAGCGTTTATTCTGTTTGCCGTCATACCAAGATAAATACCAATGCCTTCTGGCATTCGATTTAAAAAATAAGTAGCTCCCACATCTGGATACAATCCAATCGTTATCTCAGGCATCGCAAGAACGCTGTGTTCTGTGACTACTTTGTTTGAGGCACCATTGGTAGCGCCAATGCCACCACCCATGACTATGCCGTTAGCCCAAACAACAATTGGTTTTGGAAACATATGCACTTCATAGTCCAGGGCGTATTCCTGGGTAAAAAAGTGTACGCAATCCTTGCTTAATTCGTTTGGATTATTGTGTTTCACTAAATCGTCGTGCATACGGCGTACATCGCCGCCAGCACAAAGAGCCTTGTCTCCAGCGCCTTGAATAAATAAGCAATGAATTTGGGGGTCCGATTTCCACTTCTTTAATATGTCTCTGCATTCAACCATCATTGGAGCCGACAGCGAATTCAGCGACTTTGGAGAATTCAAAGTTAAAAATCCGACACCGTTCTTTTGGGCAGTTTCAATAAAAGTATAAGTCAAATTATTAGCTCCCTAAATTTGGCATTTACTTATAGTTTTGATTCGCATGTTTTTCGAGCCACGAACAAAGTGTGTCTATGGTTACGTCAGACTGAGTGTTGCTTTCGAAAATAAGATGTTCGGCTGTGCCGTCGATAAGCATTGTTTTGTCTGCAGCACTTATAGATTCGAACATTTTGTAAGTGCCTTCAGGCTTGACTAGTCGATCTTTGAGACCTTGCACAAGCAGAGCTGGAGTGTTTTTAATTTGCTGGCAGTGTCGCACTGTTGTGCGCATGAAAATAGCAAATTTGATAAGTTCCTTGGGAGACATTTTCATCTTCGCCTTTGAATTCATACTCCACTCTTTGAGCACTTCCTCATTGGTTGTAGCACGCTCTGCCACAGTGTCGCCAATATTGAAGGGGCGGTTTGGTCCGTCTAGAAAGTGGGCGGCAACTGTAAATCCAAATCGTTTTGCTTGAAATCGCTCAGCCGATGGAACCGAAGCTATGACACCCTGGATAGTATCATTGAATTCAGCTGCCGCACGCAAGGCGATACCACCTCCCATCGATTCTCCAAGGAGAAAAACAGGCTTGTTTGGATGGCGAATCTTAAGTTGGTCTATGACCGCACTCAAGTCAACTATCGCAGCATTGAAGCCGACATCTTCTTCACCCTGAACAGTTTGCCATGAGCCAAATCCGCGAACGTCTATGGCGTAAACAGAGAACCCACGTTTACTCATTGTTTTTCCAAATGAAGCAAACGAAGTATTATTCAAACCCAATCCGTGTATACATAAAAGAACTGCTTTGGGTTCACCTTCTTTGGCCAGCCAGGCTATAAGCGGCAGTGTAAGTGGTTTGAACTCAGTTGCAAGCCAAAAGTATTCTGCCAGAGTTTGTGGTTTGTTTCGAGCGACATACTCACCAAGAAATATGTTTTCTACTTCTTGCAAACTTGATATGTCATCGCCAGTAGCCTCTGCTACTCTCGCTCTGGCTTCCATCAAAGTTTGCATGATTTCGCGAACTTTTGCCTGGTGCAAAGCTCGCTCTGTTTCTTTGTGTTCGTTTCGGTAGATGGTACCAAGCTGCAAATATGCCCAGAGCAAAGAAACCTGGTCTGACAGCCCGCCTTTTGCTGCCCTTTGTGTGGCAATTTCAACTAAAGTTTTTGCGTCGACTTCTGCTTTGGCATATTGTTTCAATACTAGCTCGACGCCAACTTTGCTTTCGAAAAGCTTTAGTCTGAGCGGGTCGTCATTGTCTAGTTTGTTAGTTTCTTGAATGGCCGTGTCATAATATTTGAGTGCGTTTTCGAAGTTACGCATTTCGTAATGGCAGTCTGCAATTCTTTTGATGACATAGATTCTTTGACGAGCATCTTTTGTGTTGTTCAGAACAGTCTGCAAATTGGCTTCGGCACTCTGGAAATCTTCGTTCTTCCACTCCAAGGCGGAGAGCAAGTAAAGCATGTCCCACTCTTGCGATGTTTTATTTGCTTTGAAATAGTCTTCTAAAAATTTTTGAGCTTCTTGTGTTTTGTCCTTACGCAACAAATCTAGCGCTTTAGATTGAGTTGGGCTCAATTTGAGGGTTTTGATATCTTCGCCATGAGCCGGAATTGCAAATGAACTAGTCAATAATATTGACAACGACAAGAGTAAATTTTTGATGCCGGAACTGCGCATAAACACCCCATGGAAGCCTGGGTCTTATTATCTTACTTTTGCTTCGATGTATCTATATATCTCTTGAAAAAGCGCTTTAATCCATTCTCAAAATCAGTTGTGTCATTCAAGAAAATTTCGCTGCATGTGTCACCGGAATTAAACGATCTTTTGCACGGCTCAGATTCAGACAACTTTTTCTTCTTCGCGCAACTTGCGATCCAGTATGAAAGTTCCAAATGGTAGAAGCGCTGCAACAAATACGCCAGAAATCTTTTTTAATCCCCATTTGTGTTCGAGCAAAGCACGAATCATGGCAATGACGTAGGCGATAAATAAAAAGCCGTGAATGCTTCCAACTACTGTTACAGCCAGCGGAAATCCAGCCGCATATTTTAGTGGCATAGCGATAAATAGCAGCACAAGAAAAGAAATGCCTTCTGCAATTCCAACCATTCGTAATTGATGAATTTTGTTCATTTCAATATCTCATCTCGCTAACCTAACCAGCTAGCAATTTTAACTCATTTACTGATCAAGTTTTTAGTTCGCTCAAAAGAGCCAGTTCGACTAGATTTGCACTTAGGCGTCATCTGAATGTTCCATGCTATTTGCTATGAAAGTATTTGGCATTCGTCCATGAGATGTATTGGTTCTTGTGAAGATAATGCTTGCCTGAGCGTCGCGGAAAGTATAGGCATTGTCCATGGTGCGCACAGCGTTTGGTCGGCCTAAGCGCGCCATCATTTGTCTAAGTCGTTCTTGCTGGTTGCGACTATTGGCTTGTGTTTCACTGCCGAAAATGTTTCTGAATTGTTTCTCGCCGCTTGCCAAAGCTTGTTGATTAGCCTGGAGCCAGGGCATTACTGTATCTGAATATAATGAATCGAGCATTGTCACACTTTGAACTTTGGCTGCAACTTCTGGATTCTTATTTAAAATAGATCCTGTCGGGGTGTAGCCGGCTGAATGTGAGAATAGATGCATTCTCTCGATACCATCAATGCCACCACGCGCAAGTTCGGGTGTCTTTTGAATTATCTCTTTGAGCATATTAGTGAAAAAGCCCTCTTGAGCGAATCTTCCTTGCACGTGGTTGCTTGCCCCGGGAGTGACTTGCCATTCAGGGACGATTAAGACAGTTTGTGGATTACCTTTTTTCATTTGAGCAACTAAGTCGAATTCGCGCACGCTGCTTTCAGCTGATGATCTAAATCCGTGATTGAAAACTACAACGTCATATCGTCTATTCGGGTCAAAGCCAGGTGGCAGATAGACCATTGCATCAGCAGAACGATTATTGCCGGTCGAATTGCTTAGTTTGAGTTTGACCAGACGTTCGGGATTATTCGTTCGTTGTGTGGGTGATTGGTCATTTGCGTCGTTGTGCGGAATGAAATCATATTCTTTATTGCTTTGCTGATAGTCGTCCATTGGCAAACTCGCGTATCGTTGAGCATTTCTGGAGTCGTATCGAGGATCAAAATTTGGCTGATTGAACCGGTGAGCGTATTGTGGTCTGAACTGCGGCTGGTATTGGTCATATTGATTCGCTGCCATTTGCGGTCTGAATTGAGGTCTAAATTGTTGTGGATAGGTGGATCGCATATTTTGCGGAGGAACATACTCAAAAGGATTGAATCGGCCCTGCGGGCTGAAAGTGGCTTGCCTGTCCATCAAAACAGGATTGGGCCTGTTGCGCTCTGGTATCAAGGATGCAATATTCTGCTGGAGGTACTCGTTTCTAAGTAAGTCAGAACTATTGATCGTGTTTGTAAATTCGGCGGCAGTCGGCTGCTCCAGCCGCATGTTTTGCGCTGGCGTTTGATTTGGATTGTCTTGCGGTGTGTCGAAGTTCTGCATTCTGCCTGTGTTTCGGATTTAGCTTTACGGTTAAAAGCCGCGCCATACACAAAAATATATAAACACAATCAAATTGGCACTGGGGAGATTCCCAGGCAGACCGCATTTTTCATTGAGTTTTTGGTGAATTCACCAATTATCTCGATTAATTTGAGCTTGCGCCTGACTTTGAAGATGATTCTTTATCGCTATCGAGTGATGCGTCTTTGGCATGGTGCAAAACCAGAGTTAAGCTAGATAGCTTGCATAAGGGGTAAGATAGTTATAGGGGCGATAGCTCCAAAAGCGAAGTAGAGTATTTGAAATCTTAGATTTACTATGTCTTCCTCCGACGCTATTTCCATTACTAGCTTTAGCCGCGATAGCGCCGCCGATGAGCCAAAGGCTTATCAATGGATTTTGCATCCGGCGATTGACTTGTTGTTTTGTTGTGGTGGTTTTGTCTGGATCCTGTTCTTTGCTTTTGCTGGGCTTGGCTTGACTACTGGTCTTGACTCGATACCACAAGCTTTCCTCTGGATGGCGTGGATTGTCGGGGTACATTTTTTCGCCAATGCGCATTCTGCCGCTGCATGGCAGAGAGTCTTTTTCGACAAGGAGATCATTCAACAAAGCGGTCGGTACATCTTACTGTGCACTATCCTTTGCGGTTTATTGATTCCAGCGTCACTTTTTTTTGATTGGGCTGCTGGTTGGATTGTGCGAATTTACTCAATCATTCTGGTCAAACATTTTGTGATGCAGTCGTATGGAGTTGTCTTGATTTATTGCATGAAACGCAATTACAGTTTGAGCAAAACCGAACGCAATATAACTCTAGCTGTTTTTCATGCCACTCTTTATTTTGTTGTTGCCAGACTTTTATTTTCTCCAGAATATGCTGGAACTCAATTCTTCAATGTCGATGTTCCAGCCTGTAACATATGTCCTTTGTGGTTATTCAATCTAGTTCTTGGCGGATTTGTAGCCACGAATATTCTTTTCGCTGGCATGGTTGTTCGGCGCTATCTTAAGTCAAGTGAGCTGTTTCCTCTTCCAGGACTATTGTTGGTTTTCACCACTGTTTGCATTTACTTTATGAAAATCAGTAATGACCCGACTTTTGGGATACTGTTGTCTGCTTACTATCATGGTGCGCAAAATATCGCAGTAATAATGTCTTATGAAATCAAGAAAAGCGGTTTACCCAAAGACTTGCCAATTGACAGAATAGTTACCCAGGTTTGGACCAAAAAATATATGACCTATTTCTTGAGCCTGGCTGCAGTCGGAGTCTTGTTATTCGTTGTTTTGCCCCGTTTAGCCACTCTTGTTTTGGGAGTAAATCAAGATCTTGCAATTGTTACTGCTCTGACTTGTTTTGGCACTCATCATATTCTGACAGAGGCGGTCGCATGGCGACTGAGAGATCCTCGAGTACGCAAGTTAATGATCTGATTTAGCTAGATGATTCCGGCTTTGAGCAGGTCTTTTAAGTCAATGACGCCAACTGGCCTTTGTTTGTCATCCAGAACCATGAGGTCGGCGATGCTGTGTTTTTCCATTAACTTGAGCGCTGCTACAGCAAGACAATTCGAGTCGATTGTTTTTGGATTGCGTGTCATCAATTCTTGTGCATTTTTGCCAAAAACTTCAGCCTGATATTTCTTGATTGCTCGTCTCAAGTCGCCGTCTGTGATCATGCCCATGAGCTGACCTTCGTCATTGCAGACTGCTGTAAATCCGAGTTTTTTCTTCTCGATTTCAAGCAGAATTTGCTCGACATTGGCGCTTAAGCCGACTGTGGGGACTTGAACGCCAGAGCGCCAGACGTCAGATACAGTAACGAGCATTTTGCCCAGATTGCCACCTGGGTGGCTTTGAGCGAAATCTTCAGCTCTAAATTCTTTTTTGTTCATCAAGACAACAGCAAGTGCGTCGCCCATCGCAAGCGAAGCTGTGGTCGAGGAGGTCGGCGCCAGGTTGAGCGGGCAGGCTTCGCGCTCGACTCCAACATCGAGTACGCAATCGGCAAATTTGGCTAAAGTCGAAGACAGATTGCCGGTCATCGCAATAAGTTTTAGCCCCAATCTTTTGATTGGTTCAAGCACCAGTTTGATTTCCTGGGTTTCGCCTGAGGACGATAGGGCAATGACTATGTCTTTTTCTTCGATCATGCCAAAGTCGCCGTGACGAAGCTCGGCTGGGTGGACGAAAAATGCCGGGGTGCCGGTTGACGCAAGGGTCGCTGCAATTTTGTTGCCGATATGTCCAGATTTGCCCATGCCAGTAACTACCACTTTGCCTGGGCATTCGAGAATCAACTCGATTGCAGTGCAAAAGTCTTCGGTCAGGCGGTCGCGCATAGCAGTTATCGCGGCAGCTTCGTCACTCAGGACCGAATAAGCCTGGCTTATAGCGTCCGGGTCGGAAAAGAGGTCTGTTTCTTTCTTTTCGGCTTTGAGTACGCTGAAATCTAGAGAATGCCCCTGGAATGTGAGGTCCTGGGTCTGCGTAGGGTCCTGGCTCGAGCTCAATTTGTGATTCCTTCGATAATAACAGGTGGTGACGACGAATCGTAACTTTGAATATTTTACGACTGTGTTGAAGATTCTTTCTTGACAAACTATAATTTAGAGTTGGATTAAAAATGGTTAATCCAGTAAAACTGGCGTCCTGGTCTGTGGCAATACCACAATAGGGGCTGTCTGATTTTACCTCTACACTTACTAAAAAATGGCAGTAATTCTCGTCCGCAACGATAGACTCGGCAATGGTCACTATACAGTGGTCAAAGAGCTCGGCGTAGGCGGCATGGGTGTTGTCTATCAGTGTCGCGATGAATTCTTGCAACGAGACGTTGCGATCAAAATCTTGCGACCAGAGCTTATGACGGATCCGAAGAATCTAGATGTTTTCAAAGAAGAGGCACGATTGGTTGCCCATCTTGAACATCCAAATATTGTCACCATATTTGATATCGGTGAAGAAAAAAAAGAGCGTGAGCGTTATCACTATCTTGCTATGGAGTATTTACCTGGTGGTAATCTGGCAAATTATATTCAGCAATCGAGAGTGCCTTTAGAGCAGGCTCTAAACTGGATGAAACAATTGGCTAACGGTCTTTATTATGCCCACAAAAAGGACGTGGTGCACCAGGATATTAAAGCCGACAATATTTTTATTACTACTGAAGGCGATTTGAAAATCGGAGACTTTGGTCTTGCCCGTTTGATGGCAAATAAGATTTATGTCAATCCGACCATAAAGGGTATGGGCACTCCAGCTTACATGTCGCCTGAATTGTGTAAGGGCGAACAACAGGATTTACGCTCAGATATATACAGCATGGGCGTTTTGTTTTTTGAAATTCTAACCGGTAATTTGCCTTATCGAGCAAATGGCATGGTCGAAATGGCTATGAAACACACGAGCCATCCTATTCCATCTCCACGTCAACAAAATGCGCAGATACCAGTTGTGGTGGATAAGATGGTTATGAAAATGATGGAAAAGCTTCCATCAGACAGGTATCAAACGCTGTACGATGTCATAGGAATTATCGATGATATCGCTTTTCAACAGCGCATTCTGCGCATGGGTCTCAAAGTCGAGCCCGAAAAAAAATCAGAAGATAAGCCACCAGTTATCGAGCCACCAGTTTCGAAGAAAGAATCTTTTGAGGTCAAAGACCAGGCTAAAGACCTTTCTAAAGACCCGCTTCGCGAGTCTATAAAACTCCCGCAGGAAATTGGTCCGGTGCGCAGACCTTCAATGGAAGTGAATTTAAATACACGCGTAAGCGGAAGCGCAATTAGAATCAGTCAGGGCTTGCTGCCATTATTACAAGAATTGTGGAAACATCAAACAGCTGGGCCTATAGGATGGCATTCGCGTCCTGTCGTAAACACAGAAGACCAGACAGTTTATCTTACTTCTACAGATGGAAGTGCTTATCGCTTCGAGCTTGAAGGTGGAAAACTCAACTGGAAACACGATTCTGGGTCTTGTTATATGTCGAGTCCAGTGTTGAAAGATTCAGAAATAGTGTTAGCCACTGTCGATGGTGATGTTCAACTGCTCGATATTCGCAAAAAGAAACTGCGTTGGCAACGTAAGTTTCAAGATGGTGTGGTTGGAAATCCGGCGGTCATGGCGAAGAAAGTACTCATCGCCAATAGAGCGGGTGATATTCATTGTCTCAATCGAGCCGACGGTGCCACAATTTGGACATATAACACAAAAGCTGCAATAGTTGGAAACTTAGCCATGAGCAGCGATCTGGTTTTTGTCTCGACGCGTGGTGGCAAAGTGATTTGTGTCGATACAAAAACTGGTAGTAAAGTCTGGTCTACACAGCTTGAAGGGACATTAGTCACCACACCGGCAACGTCTATCGATAGCATTTATCTTGGCTCTCAGTCTGGAATGTTTTACGCTCTTTCGATTGAAACTGGACAGATTCTCTGGGAATATCAAACCGGAAAAGAAATTATTTCAAGTGCTCAAATTGTTTTTACGTCAGTTGTATTTTCAAGTTATGATCGCTGGCTTTATTGTTGTGAAAAATACGATGGGGTTTTACGCTGGAAAGCTCCACTCAAAGGCAGAGTACAAGCCGATTTGTCTGTGATTGGACAAACAGTGGTGGCAGCGAGCAAAGAAGGCTGGTTGCAGGGATTTGATGTGAAAACTGGCGAGCTTTTGTGGCAGCGAAATTTCGAGCGCGGACTCGAGTCAACGCCCGTGTTCACGCGTCAAGGCTTACTGCTTGCAGCGGTCGATGGAAGCTTGTCATATTTTAGTTTTTGACATCGGCCTAATAGTTGAATCCAGGCAGTACTAATTGTCGACACCTCTTGGGAGTATATATGGACGACAAAAGCCCTCTGGATAATTTGACTCTATCTTTTCCATGTCCAGTAAGTTGGGAAAGTATGGAAGGTGATGAGCGCGAGCGACTTTGTAAGCAATGCTCAAAAAAAGTTTTCAATATTTCGGACCTCACTAAGAAAGAAGCCGAAGAGTTATTGTCAGTAAATAAAGGTCGAAAAATGTGTTACACCTTTTTTGTAAGACAGGACGGCACAATCAAAACCGACAACTGTCCTAGAGTTTTGAAACCAATTAGAAAGAGTTTGAAGTCTCTTCAAAGAGTCTGTTCATTTGCAGTAGCTTTTCTGTTTTCAATTTCATCGGGTTTTGCCAAATCGGACCGCGATAACGCCAATTCTAAAAATGGACAGTCCTTAAATCATCCAGAATTTACTCGTACTGCTGGCATTATTGCTTTGCCCGATTTTCATGACCAGGTCCTTGCCATGTTTCTTTTCGAAGGTGAAGGGTCAAACAGAGATGCCTTCTTAGAATCGGTCAAAAAACAGTTCTTGCAAAATCATTCTTTAAGTCCAGAGCAGTTAAAAGAACTCGAAGAGTATTTTGAAAAGAATGGTTTCAAAGCAAGAGCATTTCTGGCAAAACAAGCTCAACTACAAGTGGCTCTGGATCGTTATGGATTGAACAGTCAAATTGAGTCACAAAAAGAAGCTCTCGAGAAGGATAGGCAGAAATTGACTAGTGAGATGCTTTCAAAAGCTAAGAATAATCTGGCTGAAAAGAAACACGATCAAGCTGTGCGCGACTTGAACACAATTGTAATGCTTGCATCTAATCCTTATAGAGCTGCCCAGCAATTGACTGGAACTGGCTTGAAAGGCGTATTTAAATGGAATCTTACATGTGGTGGCACAAAGAAAAGTTTGCTTATGACTAGCGAGACAAGAAAAACGATCATCGATCTTTTGAATAAAACACAGCCGAGTAATCAATCAGAGAAAGATCTGAGAGAAAATCTTCTTGATGGGCTAAACGGCGCTTTGCTGGACAAGTCTTAGAAAATTTTGGCAAGAAGAATACAACAAAAACACAAAATGCTAATGACACCATTGACGGTGAAAAATGCAGCGTTCACTTTCGATAGATCATCTGGCTTTACCAGGCTATGTTCATAAACTAGCATTGCACAAACAATGATTACGCCTACAAAGTAAGGCATGTGCAAATGCATGACCAGGCCCAGGGCAATTAGACTTGCAGCCGTGATTACATGTAAAAATCTCGATATCAAAAGGGCTTTGGCAATTCCAAATCGTGCAGGCATCGAGTTCAATTTCTGTTCTCTGTCGAAATCGACGTCCTGACAGGCATAAATCAAATCGAATCCCGCAACCCAGGTTGTGACTGCAAGTGACAAAATCCAGGGTGGCGCTTGTGCCAGATCTCCACCTGCTGCAATCCAGCCGCCAAGGCTTGCTCCGCCCAGGGCAATACCAAGCACGATATGACAAAGCCAGGTGAATCTTTTGGTAAACGAATAAAAGCTGAGCCAGAAAACGGCTATGGGAGACAGTGCAAGACAAAGAGGTGGCAATTGTGTGGCTGCTGCTATCATCAAAGCAAAGCTCAATATCGCAAAGACCAGAGCGCTTCGCTTTGAAATCAGTCCTTTTGGAATGGCACGAATACTTGTTCTTGGATTTAAAGCGTCGATATTGGCATCGATCAATCTATTGAGTGTCATTGCCGCCGAGCGGGCGCCGATGAATGCAAGCACAGTATAAAGAATGGTCAAAGGTTCAGGAGCTATGCCGCCTGTATATCCAAGAATCATGCCCGACATAGCAAATGGCAGCGCGAATACTGTGTGCTCGAATTTGATCATTTCAAGCCATTCGCGTGTGGTGGATATTTTCGCGTTCTGATCCACTTTCTTACCTTTGATGCTTTAATTTCATTGTAGAATCTTATCTTAGACAGCTAGTAATTGTACTTGCCGGTCTCTATTTAAGAAGCAAAGAGGTGTCTCAAGCTTATGAATTCTTCTACTAATCAGGTTCAGGGAAAAACTGTAGACTTGCAAGGAGTCGCGGCTTTCGCCAGTCTGGTAGAGCTTTTGGCTCAAGAGCTCGGCACGGCAGTAAGCAAGATGCAAGGTCAAATGCCTAGTGGTCCTGAAACTTTCGACAAGCTATTAGCAGAGATTGAAATCAATAAACAAGGGTTCAACCGCAAGCTTACTCTCATGTCGTATCCGGGTGCGCCTTTCACTATGCGTTTTCAATGTGCATGGAGCAAGGCGGAGGGGCAATCGGCGGCTGCAAGTACTATTGCATCCGAATATTACATCAATTCGCCTGTAGCCAATATCATTCCTCAAGGTCGCGCCTTGGCAAGACATATCGAAGAGATATTTCAGGTTATGGACCGCATGGTGACGCTTGGTCATTCAAGCAAGTTGTCGCACATGAGTATTCCAGTTTCGCAAATGGAAGCATTCGAGCAGTCTGAAAGCGATAGTCTGGTTACCCAGTACGACGCCAATCGCTCGGAGTAAGAGCTTTATACATATCTTTTGTTTGGTGCCTTTTATCGAGCGGAATGTCGCTTCTTATCCTTAGCTCGTCGATATTGTGCATTTGGGCAAAGGCGTATACAGAGTCTGGTATTTCTTTTACTCCAGGCATCAATTTGACATACAGATAGGACTTTTCGCCGATTTTAAAGCAGGCTGCACGAGAAACTCCTTCAATGTAAGCGCAGGCAGTCTCAAGCGACAAAGACGTAGTGGTATCGCAGATGGTTTTTGATTTTCTTCCCACTAACCAGATTCTGCCATGCTCGTCTATATATCCTATGTCGCCAGTCCTTTTGTATCCGCCCGAAATATGTTTGGCTGAAACAATTATTTCACCCATGTTATTGGTGGCAATCGGGTTATCTATTGGATCTACAGACAGGGTGATACAACTCAGTTGCGCTCCAACCAGAACGCCTGCTCCATGTTCTGATTTATTCAAATCGATTAGACTTACTTGGTCCAAATCTAAGACCGAAATTGGCTCTGCTTGACTCGTTGTGTAAATAACTCTTATTTGAGCGTTGGGAAAAAGAGTGGGCAGGTCTTTTAATTCTCTGAGTGAAATAGCACCGCAAGTGGTGTTTACTTGTTTTACGTCTGCAAGCGTAATTGGATTTTTCTTGTTGAAGAGTAATAGATTTTCAATTATTGCAGGCGAAAACAAAAGTCGCGTTGCTCTTTGTTCAATTATTGTTTTGAGCAGAGATTTGATATTCATTTTTTCTGGCTGGCTCAAATCTCCGTTTGGCAGAATTGTAGTAACGCCAGCGACAAGATTCACCAAAGTGAAAATTGGTAAATTAGTGATTTCGCGCTCACCAGCTTCGACATTTAGTGTATTTTTCAAGACTGAAATTTGATCGTGCAAATGTCCGTGCGTACGCTTAATTATTTCGGGCTGAGTATTTCCGCTGCTTTTGAAACTAAGTAGCGCTGTGTCTTTTAGTTTCACGGGAGCGATGTCTATACTGCCTTTGTAAGACTTGAAATATATTTCTGGAATGAATCGTGATAAAACCATTTTGGGTCGAAACATTTTGATCATTTTAAAGAAGACAGACTTGCTCAGATTTGGTTCGGCAAACAAACAGATTGCGCCCACTCGCAGAACCGCTAATAGATTGATGTATAGCTCGCTTGATAAAGGGTGCATGATAAGTACCATGTCACCTTTACTTACACCTCTTCGTTTCAAAAGCTTAGCCTGGTCCAGCACTTTTTTGCGCATGACTTTGTATGTGATGGCACGTGCGCGACCTAATTTGTATTCGATTATCGCAGTCTGCTCGGGTGTTGCAAGTGCTTGTTGATCGAATAAATTGACTATATTGTTAGAGGTGCATTCCATGATCATACCTATATGAGTTTTTTGAAAAGACTATATGTGCGAAGAACTTTTGATTGCGGAATTCTGTTTGGTTTGTGACAGTGATCGTCAACTTTGTATAGCGCATGCACAGCTCTTGTGTAGCCGATATTATGAGCACTTGAATGACAGGCGCTGGTCAATGCCAGTCCAAGACCTTTGTATTCATCGCCTTTGAGTCGACACAACGTTTTTAAAACGACCGTGCGACAATTGCGCGAAAAATCGTAAGGTATAGCAAAAATAAAACCAATGGTCTGACTTGAAGTGCTCGTTTTTTCTTTTGCCAGTATGACCAGGCGAGGATCAAGGCTAGCTACTAGCGGTTTGTATTTGTTTATAAATTCTTGTTTGCTTATACTCGTATACAAAAACTTGTCGCATAAAGAATTAGTCGCCACTTCGTGCATATGCTCAAGTTCAGTCATAGCATGAGCTTGATCAAAGGGCACAAGCTCTACATTTGGTGGCAAATCAATCTGATTGCGATTATATTTTTCCTGCGTTTTCAATATCGAACTTTCATAGGAGGCGGCTTGCTCAAAGCCAAACTCAAGAAAATATTTGGGATAACACTCTGGATTGAACGGCTCAAACAGAAACGGTTTGTTAGTGAAACCAGACGTCACGAAGCGGAATTGGTTCCAGGTGCTCCCATTTATCGGACCATAAATTGTGCTGACACCATTTACGGTGAAGCGATTTAGTGCAATTGTCAATAGCTCTTTTGCAATTTCTCTGCTTTGAGCATAAAAATTTCCCAGATAGCCTATCTTTTCGACTGGATACCAGAGACTTATGTGTCCTGCTTCTGCTAGATTAATTGTTTCCTTGTCGCTCATTTATCGACTTCCTTTCAAGTTGGTCCGGCGCTGGTCGAGCAGAAGCAGAAAAGGAGGAGTAGTCAAGGTGAAGAGGCGAATAGCCAGATCTTCAGGGTTCAGTGCCATATGCGTTTTTAAAATGAATAATGCAGCAAGTGGTATCAATAGGTTGTCTATTCCAACCGGACACACTGCTTCTATTAACGTAGTGAAGGCAGAAACCATTATCGATACCATCAAAATGTGAAGAGTATCTAGATCACTAAGAGCTGCAAGCCCGACTAAGCTCGCCATAAATGACACAACGAAGAATGCAAGCGATCCTTCATACGATTTCTTGAATGGCAAATATTTAAATGGATGTCTGCCCCATTTAATTCCAAAAAGAGCTGAGCTTGCATCTGCAAACGTCAGAATTGCAATTGGCACTATGTACAAAACTGGCTGTGCGCCACTTAAGACAAAAGTTAGTGCTATAGCTGTAGGAAAATAAAACTCGCCATATGATTTTCTAGAATCACAACAGACTACTCCTTTCATTTTGTTCAGGAAAGTTCCTTTGCAATAACGAATGGTCCAGATCAAGCTGGTTGAAAGAAGCGCCAACAAACTCACTGCCATGCCACTTTGCAAAACAAAGGGAAATGAAAGACATATTGAACCCATCGAGATGTGCAGAGTTTTGCGAACGTATTCTTTTGTGGTTTGTGATGTTGCAGGAATGTGCGACAAGATTTTAATGATGGCAACAAGCACGCCAAAAATGATAAGAGCGGGCAATACAAAAGGCTGGAAATAGTGAGCTATCATGCAATGTCCTTAAAATGAGAGTTTGGCGTTTCTGTTATCACACACTCATTCTAAAAAGACGGTCGGTCAAAAAAAGCCCGAATCAACACTTTCGTTATTGTTGATTGCTGGTTTGACCTAGATACCCTGCTAGCTTTTTTCTAGCCGCCTTTATTTTTTACTGGCATGAACATGTCTTTGGAAACTTTAGTGCCTTCGAGTTTGTCCGCCACGATTACAGGCGTTCCTTTCCAAACTGAGTCATAAATTCGCATGATGTCTTCGTTTCGATGACGTATACATCCATGACTTGCTTCTTTGCCGATGGAGCGGGGACTGTTCGTTCCGTGCAAGACTATATTCCACTTATTGAGCCTGATTGCAGCTACTCCAAGCGGGTTATCCTTGTCTTGATCGAATGGTTTGATCGTTTTTTGTTTTTTATCTATAGATTTTGGTGGTGTCCAGCTTGGCTGGAGAGTCTTGCTAGCTACGACATATGGTCCTGGCGGCGTCGGTGATTCTTCTTTTCCAATGGCATTGTCAGCTTGATAAACGGCATAGACTGAATTTCCATCAAACATCTGTAAGACTAAAGTTGCGGTATTTGTCTTATCTACTATCACCACAACAGGTAATTCTTTAGTCCAGTCGTGATGTGCGATGTTAGATGGCAATGTCATAACCCCAGATGACTCGAATACCAGTGGACCTGGAGCAGGCGGTCCTGGTTCTTCACCTGTAGCAGTCTGGTCTGGAGTTAGCGTATTTTGTTCTTCATTGATTAGTGCCGATTCAGACTGATTGACCTTGGACATATTTATGTAAGCAAAATAACCAAGCGTCCCGAAGGCTATTAGCAAAACCATCAAGACTAATGTCCGCCAGAATATACTCATGTCTGTCTCACTTTTTTGACGAATTGTCGATCCGATAGACCAATCTCTATATAGCATTTGCGCTAGACTCTCGATGCGCATAGACTAATCTGTAATGTAATAACTGGTGAAATGATGAAAGTGGCTTTGTTTAGATCAATCCTTTGCCTGAGCGCATCGAGCCAGATTTTGCTCCTTTGTGGCTGTCAACAATTGTTGTTTGAAGAATTTCGCAAGCGCGGTGAATTTCTTGGTTCGTCGTCGTCTTTGAGTTTTGATTCTAAATTTTGGAAGAAAGACAAAAAAATGCGCAGCCAAATGTACTCTATGCTTCCAATCAAGCTGAAAGGTCTTAAGGACATTCAGGTCGAAGAAATGTTAGGTCCGCCAGACGAGCGCTCCGGTCAAAATCCTGCACTCAAAGAACCAGACTGTATGGCTTATGAAATGCAGGACAAAAATGGAAAGACCGCAATGTACCTGCTAATTTTCTTGACCGATAGAGTGGTTGATAGGGTGGAAATGGGTCTTCCTAAATAGGTCCAAGCTAGTTAAAATTATGTCGATGAAAATTCAAATCAACAAAGAAAGCCCGGTTTCGATTCGTGACCAGCTCATTGAGCAGATTTCGCTTCAGATAGCTTCAGGAGCTCTTGGACATGAAGATAAATTGCCAAGTATTCGTGCGCTGGCGGCAAGGCTTGATATTCACTATTCGACTATAACTTCTGTTTATAACCATCTAGCAGATGTGGGTTTGTTAGAAGTGCGCCAGGGAAGCGGCGTGCGTGTTGCTTCGCTCAAATCTGCAAACAAGAAAAATGGTTCAAAGGCTAAGGGCAACTCTAATAAATCGGTAGATTCCCAGTTAGACTCAATGATCAATGAGTTTCTGGTGGAGTGTTGCGATTTTGGACTCTCGCAAGAACAGGTGCTAGAGAAATTCAAAGGTTTTATTTCAAGACGAAAGCCCTTAAAACAAATTGTGGTGGTAGACCGAAATCCTGATTTTCACTCGGTTTGGCTCACTGAATTAAAACCGGAATTCTCTTTGCCAGTAAAAGCCATTACAATCGAAGAATTTAAAAGCAATCCAGACATTCTTGGCGATTCGCTTTTAGTCACAAGTTTATATCATTTGTTCGCTTTTCAAAATTTGGTCAAAGACAAGACCAGACTTGTTCCCTGCAATATCGAACCAGCTCGTGCCGAACTTGAAGAAGTGGGCAAGGTTCGCTCTGGAAGCTTGATAATGCTTGTGTCTGCTAGTGAAACTCTGATGAAAATGGCATCCAAGCTTATCGCCGCCCAGCGCGGAAATGACGTTGCAGTGCGCACAATTTTACTTGCGGACAAAACAGAATGGCAATATACATTCGAGCATGCAGACTTGATTTTATGCGATACGCAAAGCAAGGACGAAGTGACTAAATTCAATAAAAAAGGTAAGAAAGTGCTGCCTTTTTCGCTTTGTTCAAATGCAACTATCGCTTTGATTCAAGACCGGATAGCGAAGTGGGGCTAATTCCAAGTCCTGGTGCATCTGGAATTTCAAGCAGACCACTTTTGCAAATGGCACCATTAAAAGGATCATTTGCCAGAAGAAGAGCGCCATCAAGATCCAGATAGTCGGCAAGTGGTGCAAGATGAGCAGCAGCGGTGATACCACAAGATGATTCGAGCATGCATCCAATCATTACTTGCAAATTGCACGCACGAGCCATCTGAATAAATTTGATTCCTTCATGAATCCCGCCAGCTTTTGCAAGTTTCATCACCACGCCATCGACACAGTCAGCTAGTCTGACTACGTCTTTTGCTCGCATTACGCTTTCGTCGGCAAAAATTGGAATTGCAGAATTGTTTTTGACATATTTGAAATCTTCTATGCTTGAATGTTTATGAATAGGCTGCTCTATATATTGAACATTTTGCTCGGCTAAAAAGTGAGACATCATAACGGCTTGTTTTGGCGTCCAGCCACCGTTTGCGTCGACTCGCAAAGTAGTAGTTGGAGCTACTTCTCTAATGGCTTTGATAATTTGCTTATCGTAATCGGTACCATTTGCGGTGCCCTGTTTGACTTTTAAAATTTGAAAGCCTTCTTTGAGGGCATCTTTTGTTTTTTGTTTAATTATCTCGATTGTATCGAGCCCAATAGTGAAATCGGTCTGCGGCATTTGCGATTGTAATCCGCTCAGTCCAAGCATTTTAGAAATTGACAGATTAGCTATTTTTCCGCATAAATCGTGAAGGGCAACATCGATGGCACATTTTGCAGAGTAATTTTCACTTACCGTTTTATCTAATCTATTGATTATGGCAGTGATAGCAAAAGGGTCGTCCCCCAAAATTTCACTTTCGCTGAAGTTCTGAAGCAATGCCATTACAGTATCGATTGTCTCACCATGATATGGTGCTGGAGCCGCTTCGCCATATCCTGTCAGATTATCGTAAGTGAGTTTGACCAGTATGTTTTTGGCATCGGATTTGGTTCCATAACTTATGCCAAAGGGCATTTTGGTTTTTAAGATTTGTTTTTCGAAACTGAGTTTTATTTGCGGCATAAAATTTCTTGCTCACATTTTTTGCAGTGATTTTCAATAGCTTCTATAAGTGGTGCGACACCAAATCGAATAGGGTCCGAAGCAGGAAGATTTGTTTCGCTAATATATTTTTGCAGAGTATCTTTTGCTTCTTGCTCAGACAATCCACGTGTGTCTACCGAAATACCTATAACTTTCGCCGGGCGCATGAATTCGGCCATGTTTTCGTAGGTCTTTATCATCAAAGGTAGGCTTGGAATAGAAAATTCGGTCTCGCCTATTCTTGTGCGCACCGCCTGATGACACAAAATCATTGCATCTGGTGCTGCACCGTGGAGCAAAGACAAAGTTACTCCAGAATACCCGGGATGGGCTAAAGACCCTTGACCTTCGACCAGAACAAATTGAGCTTCTTTAGAAGCGTCAAGAACCAGCTCCTCGATTACTCCTGCCATAAAGTCGCCAATTACTCTATCTACTGCGACGCCCTGACCATCAATGATGATGCCAGTTTGTCCGGTAGCGACAAAAGCAGATTTCTTGCCCGATTTTACTAATTGCTCGTGGATTGCAAGAGCGCAGGTCATTTTGCCTACATTGCAGTCTGTTCCTACAGTCAAAACAATGTGCGCTTTTGAGTGACGAGCTTTGCCCATGCCTACAATCAGATCGTCAGGAGGTTTGCGCAAATCAATCAGTTTTGCCCCACTTTTAAGTGCTGCATTTTGAAAGTCTGAATCGTCGCATAAAAAGTCGTGCAGACCATTTATCACATCGATTTTTTGCTCCAGCGCCTCGATTATGTCCTGGCGCCATTGTTTGGGCATGCGTCCACCTGTAAAGGCGCAACCCAGAAGCATTGCGTCTGGTTTGTAAGCCAGAGCCTCTTTTACGGTAGCCACAATAGGCACAGGACCACCATAACCAAGCATTTCCTGGACTGTTTTGCCTGCATTTGCTGGGTCTACTACTGCTACGACGCGCTTTGGCGAAAATTTAAGCACCCCATCGCCGGTCTTGCCTTTTTTGCCGCCGAATTCACCGGGCGAATAAATTATCAGTTTCTGCTTGGCGTCTATCTTCATTAAAGTCAGTCCGTTTGAATGGCAGGTGGAGTTATTAGAAAAAATAAAGATTTTAGTTCAAATCTAAGTTTTGCCGATTTTTGCAAACTAAAATCAAGACATTATAGATAGATTCAGGAGTAATACAAATCATTTGGCCA
This sequence comes from uncultured Candidatus Obscuribacterales bacterium, assembly GCA_964572515.1. Classification (GTDB taxonomy): domain Bacteria; phylum Cyanobacteriota; class Vampirovibrionia; order Obscuribacterales; family Obscuribacteraceae; genus Aved-18. The sequence goes on from CAZNEW010000001.1 coordinate 1,444,561, forward strand.
AATCGGCTAAAATTGATGACTGTGCGTTTTTGTAGTTTTCGTCTTTCCACATCGGTGCCCAGAACTAATGAGCGATCAAGAAAATCAGAATCAAAGTCAAGAAGAAGAAAAACCAGCAGCTCCTTCGCGTTCCGAAAGTAGAGGTGGCGACCGTAATGCTGCCAAAGCCTTTTATAGAGCAATGTACGCCGGTGCTGAGCCTGACCCGGAAGATTTTGGAATGAAAGTCGATAAAGAAGAAGAGTATGCAGCTAGAGAAAGAGCCGCGACCGAAGCGCTTGCTAAGCGTATGGAAGGCGAAATGGCTGAGCTCGAGAAAAAAGCTGCTGATGCAGAATCATTGAATAAAAGGCTTGCTGCAGACTTCGATAACTATCGCAAAAGAATGGCTCGAGAGCGCGAGGAATTCCAGGCGCTTGGTATTCAAAAAGCAATAGAAACCATGCTCCCTGCACTTGACGACATGGACCTGGCTAAAGCCAACTTGTCGAAAACGCAAGACCCCAAAGCCATGCTCGATAGTTTGAATATGGTTTATAACCGTTTTGCCAAATGTCTTGAAATGATTGGTATCAAGCAGCTAGATGTAATTGGTACCCCATTCGATCCTAAATTTCATGAACCGGTCCAGCAAATTGTTACGGCTGAAGTGCCAGATGGTGCGGTTGTCCATCAGTTGCGCCCAGGATATCTTTTCAACGATAAAGTATTGCGCCCCTCGCTTGTAAACGTTGCAACTGCTCCGCCTGAAGGCTATGCAGAAGCTGCGCCAGAGCCAGAAGTACCTCATACATCCACTCAGGATATTGAGCCCTATACGGCTGAAGGCGAAGAAAATGTTGGCGAAGTGCACGATATCACTGATTCTGTAGAGTCAGTTGATGCAGTAGAGATAAATGCTGTTGAAGCTACTGGCGAAGCTACAGGTGACAATACTCAGGCAGTGGAGTCAGCGGCTGAGCGCAGTGAATAATCAAACCGATGGTTAGCGAGCGAATAATAGGTATCGATTTGGGAACTACGCATTCTTGCGTAGCCATCATGGAAGGTGGACGTCCTGTTATCATCGAAAACTCGGAAGGTCAACGAACCACTCCTTCTGTAATAGCCTTTTCTAAATCGGGCGAACGATTAGTAGGTCAGACTGCAAAAAGGCAGGCAGTTACTAATCCCAATCGAACTATTCAATCGATTAAGCGCGAAATGGGGACGAATGACCGTGTCACCATAGATGGGGTCGCATATAGTCCAGAGCAATTTTCAGCCATGATCTTGCAGCGTCTAAAAGCTGATGCGGAGGCTTATCTTGGCGAGAAACTGACAAGAGCAGTTATTACTGTTCCAGCTTATTTCTCGGACGCACAAAGACAAGCTACTCGAGATGCTGGACAAATAGCTGGACTTGAAGTTCTTCGCATAATCAACGAACCTACGGCAAGTGCGCTTGCTTATGGGCTCGATAAACTGGATAGCCAGTGCAAAATACTTGTTTTTGACCTTGGTGGCGGAACATTCGACGTCAGTATACTTGAAATTACAGATGGTGTATTTGAAGTTAAATCTACATCTGGAAATAACAGACTTGGTGGCGACGATTTCGATCAGTGCATTATCAACTGGCTCATTGGCGAGTTCAAGACTCAGACCGGAATTGATTTATCTCATGACCTTATGGCTATTCAGCGTATAAAAGAAGTAGCTGAAAAAACTAAGATCGAATTATCTTCGGCGATGGTCAGCGAAATCCATATTCCTTTTCTTACTGCAAATGATAATGGACCTTTGCACCTGGAAACAAAATTATCTAGAGCCAAGTTCAACGAACTCACCCATGACCTGGTGGAATCGTGTCTGGGACCTTTGCAGCAAGCACTCGATGATGCACAATTGCATCCCGAGCAAATAGAAAATATTATTCTGGTTGGTGGCTCGACACGCATACCTGCTGTTCAAGATATGTTGCGCAGGTTCTTTTCTAAAGAGCCATCGAAGTCAGTGAATCCAGACGAGGCTGTAGCGCTTGGGGCAGCAATTCAAGCTTCTATTCTTGCAGGCGATTTGCAAGACGTTTTACTGCTCGATGTTATTCCGCTTTCTCTGGGTATCGAGACTGCAGGTAATTTGTTTACTCGAATTATCGAGCGTAACACCACAATTCCGACCAGTCGTACGACTATATTTACTACAAACGAAGACGGTCAAACATCGGTTGAAGTACACGTTTTGCAAGGCGAGCGCGAGCTAGCGGGTGACAATAAGTCACTTGCCAAATTCTTTTTGACTGGCATCCCACCAGCACCACGGGGAGTGCCTAAAATAGAAGTTACTTTCGACATTGACGCTGACGGAATCGTGCATTGCAGTGCTAAGGACCATGGTTCTGGTATCAAGCATTCAATTACAATTCAGCGAACCACTGGCTTGAGCCCAGAAGAAGTCGACGCTCTTACATCTGAAGCTGCAGAGTTTGCAAGTCAGGACAAAAAGACCAAGTCGCGTATTATGATGCGCGTAAAAGCAGAAGGACTCTGCGCCGATGCAGAGCGAACTGTGGTCAAGTATGGCGAATTGGTCGATTCGCAAGTGGTAGACAAAGTTAAATCGGCTATTTCATCTGTGCAAGAAGCTCTCAATACGCAGTCGCAAGAAGACAGTCAATTTTTAGGCTCACAAGTTGCAGGTCTTGATGTGGCTTTGCTCGATATGGGAAGAGCAATCCACATGGGCGCAAAGCGCAATCAGGCTGCTTCTAAGAGCAGCAAGAAAAGATCTTTGAGTGATAGTGGACCAATTGAATTAGGCGATGGACAGGCTGAGATATGACAACAATGAGTAAGCGCGACTACTACGAAGTAATTGGTGTAGCCAAAAGTGCTACTCCCGAAGAAATCAAGAAAGCCTTCAGACGCCAGGCTAGATCGCTTCACCCGGACAACAAAGACTCGGGTGATGAAAAAGCATTCAAAGAATTGGCTGAAGCATACGAAGTCTTGTCTGATGAAAACAAGCGTGCAAGCTACGACCGCTATGGACACGACGGAGTGAAGGGTAGCGCCAGTAGATTCGATAATTTCGATTTTAGCGGCTTTCAAGGCTTTGGTATGGACGACATACTTGAAAGTTTATTTGGTGCAAGTATGCGTGGTGGCTTTGGTGGTGCGCGTAGCGGACCGGCTCAAGGTGCTCATCTTAAATATGATCTTGAACTCGATTTTCTTGAAGCCGTGTTTGGTGTTGAGAAAAAAATCAGCGTAAAACGTTTGGATGATTGCACCACTTGTTTGGGAACCGGAGCTGCAGTAGGAGCCAATATCACTACCTGTCAGACCTGTAATGGTATGGGACAAGTGAAAGAACTGGTCAATATGCTTTTTGTCCAGTCTTATCAAATCACGACTTGTCCGCATTGTCATGGTAATGGAAAGAGCGTAGACAAACCCTGTCGCGACTGTAAAGGTCAGGGACTTACTCGCAAACCTAAAGATTGGGAATTCAAGGTTCCTGCGGGCATAGAGGATGGCTCGCGCATAAGAATCGGACAGGCCGGTGACAAAGGTCCACATGGCGGACCATTTGGTGATTTGTTCGTCATGGTGCATGTAAAACGTCACAAGGACTTTATCCGCGAAAACAATACTATTCATGTCAAACAAGATGTTAGTTTCTCTATGGCTGCACTAGGTGGTGAATTATTGGTGCCAACAGTGGATGGAGACAAGATATTGAAAATTCCACACGCAGTGCAAACAGGCACTAAGCTTGTGATGCGTGACCTTGGAGTTCCACTGCTCAATTCGCCTAATCGTCGCGGTGACCAAATAGTACACATTAATGTCAAAACACCTACTAAACTCTCTAAAGAAGAAAAAGAATTATTCGAACGCTTAGCCGAGTTGCAGAAAGAAGAGTTGCATATAGATCCTGCAAACAAGCCTGAGAATGTCGAAGAGGCACTTGAGACAAAAACAGAAAAATCGACTTCCAGCGATAATGGGCATGAGACCAGAAAAAAATCGAAGAGTGATAAAAAGAAATCGAGTAAAAAGGATGATACTTTGCTCGATAAACTAGTGGATGTCTTTCGTCCCAAAGATGAAAACTAAGCTTCGAAACTATTTGCTGGCATTTTTTACTCTGGCAGTGGCTTCTATTGCTCCGGCTTTTGCCACCAAGGTTCCAGCCGAATTGAAGGCGGCTATCAAAGAAAAATTTCCTGGCTCTCAACTTAGAATTGATGCCATGATTCAAGAAACTGATGGCACTCTTTATGTTCCTGTTCTTCCCTTAAGCTCATCAAAGACTGCTGCCGGACAAAAGATCATCACTACATTTTCAAGTAAAGATCTGGTGCAATTTTCAAATGGCTGGATCTTTTTGAAATTGCAAAAATCGAATAATAAATTGACTCTGGAATTACCAAATGATTTGCCAGAGCCGATTTTGCGCGCTTTATTCAAAGGCTTACTGCCTCCTGATTTGCTCATTCCGCAAAATATGGCAGTGTCGGGTAAATTGAAACCGCTTGCTAAAGATCTTACGGTAGAGATTTTGAAAGACGGCGTGCCACCTGTTATTGCAGAAGAAAAATTGGATATGAACAGTGATGAAAAACTGTTTTTAGCTTCGCCCAAGAGTGGCAAGATCTATGTTTTGAGCAAAAACTTCGAAAAGTTGTCTGAAGTTCCAACCGATGGAACACCAGCAGGTCTTGTCTGGTTCAAAGACAAGCTGTTTGTCGCTGATCAGTCCAAATCGCTTATTGTCATTTACGATCCAAATACAATGAAATGGGATACCTTCATAGAATTCCCCATTGGTGCTTCGGTTCGCTCGCTTGCAGTTTCGCCAAAAGGCGATCAGATTTATGTTTGCGAGTCTGCAACAAGTACTATTGCAACAGTGGATTTGGCTAGCAAGAAAGTTATTCAGCGCACTAAAGTGTTGAACAGCCCAGGCGATATTGTTATTACCCCCGATGGCTACTCACTGATTGTGTGTTCTGGAACCGGGCATGTAAGCTTTATTTCTACACTGACGAACAAAGTAGTTGGTGTAGTAAGTGTTGGAAAAATGCCGTCGAACATTATTTTGTCTAAAAAACACAAATTGGTTTTTGTGGCAAATAGAGTGTCCAACACTGTTTCAGTGATTGATGTTACTCAGCGCAAATTGATTACCAATTTGAGTGTTGGCGAAGGTCCAACAGGATTGGCTCTTGATGCAAATGAAGAAAAACTTTTTGTCGCAAACGCCAAAGACAATAACATTTCGATTTTTTCGATAACACAGGCAGCATCGAATAAATTCGATAAGCTTGATACTGTGTCACTTCCGCTTGATGTTGAATTTCCTGGCAGTCTTGTTTTGACTGGCGATCAGAATCATTTGCTTGTAACCAGTGCGGCAAGCGATACTGTCGGTTTTTTGAATTTAGAAACACTAAAATTCGACAAACAAGTTCAAGTAGGACAAGCTACTATGGAAGCGGTTTGTTCTGTCAAATCGACTAATTAGTCTATTTGAGGTCGTATGCTCTGCGAATTAGATTTATTGGTGCTAGCTCTGGCATAACCAGATCATCTTGATTGATAATATAAGTTTGCTCGAGTGCATATTGTCCGCTCAAAACTGAGTGGCTGACCATATCGGTGAAAACCATCCAGGAAGAATTGGGTGGAAATTCCCAGGTGTCTTTGCGCGCATTTGCCTGGAAGAAACCGTTTTCTTTGAGAAAATTGTGAAAGTCGAGCATATACTTGTCGTACGGCGAAGTACCCACGGCTTTCAGTCCAAGCATAGTATAGAGCCTGGTGATGAGCGAATCTTTGTCGTCTTTCGATTTGAAAGGAGCTGGTTTTGCCATCACATTTTTATATGTATCAAGCAAAGTTTCAAATGTGTCTGATGTTTTCCAGACTCTGTTCTGAACTGGATTTATATTGGTGAAAGTGCGAAGAATTCGATCACCATATATGGGGCGGGTTGCAAACGAATCGACGTGAATCAAATCATTGCGTTTGCGCAGACTCATTTTGCGGCCTTTTTCTTCGATTGGTCTGAAGGTGGCAAAGTCTGGCTCCCACGATTTTGCATAAGGAGCAAGAAAGCTGCGCAAAAAATTAGTGGTTTGATTATGATAGTCAGCCATGATTGCATGCAGACGTTTTGCATCTACTGGAGTTTTGGCAGCAAAGCCAGTGACGATGTCTTCTTTTGGTCTGTAAGCAATGTTTTTGTGATAATCAGCTTCCTTTTGCTTTTGAGCAAGCAAAAATTCACGGTCGGACACGCTTATATCAAAAGGTGTTTCGGGGAAATAGATTATTCCGCCACGCTCGAGCAACGAGCAAACTATCTCAGGGGTTTGAGCTAAATCAGCCTGAATAGGCTTTGAGCCATCGGTCATGCAAACGATGAACTCTTTAGTGAGATTTGCAGTTTTAGTTTTCATGTTCATTGCATCATTTTATCGCTTTAGTGTTGTCATTAGAGGAGAATTTGCTAATGTTCCGACTTCAAGCTTCAGGTCTTTGATTTAACCAGCGTATTGGGTTGCAGCCTTGTTCAAGAATCGAGTAATACTTCCTTGATATAAAAGGTCGGCTGTTCCAGTAGGACCGTTTCTTTGTTTGGCAATGATAATTTCGGCTTCGCCTCTGCGTTCGCTTTCGGGGTTGTAATATTCGTCACGATAGATAAACATCACAAGGTCGGCGTCTTGTTCGATTGAACCAGATTCACGAAGGTCAGATAGCATCGGTCGTTTGTTTTGTCTTGCCTCGACTGCGCGCGACAACTGAGATAGGGCTAGTACTGGGACGTTTAATTCACGTGCCAGTGTTTTTAAGCTTCGCGATATTTCAGATACTTCTTGCACGCGGTTGTCTGTCGCTTTTCGTCCCTGCATAAGCTGAATATAGTCGATGATAATGAGACCAAGTCCGTTCATTTCTGATTTTAGACGGCGGCATTTGGCTCTGATTTCCATTGCATTGACTAGAGCTGAATCGTCGATATAAATTGGCGCTTCACCAAGTCTTCCCATGGCGCTTGCCAGCTTGGTCCAATCGCTTGTGTGCATGTGTCCGGTTCTAAGTCTATTAGCGTCAATCTCTGCCGACGAGCAAAGCATACGCATAACGAGAGACTCTTTGGACATTTCTAGAGAGAATATCGCGACTGGAACATTATTTTCGACTGCAGCATGCTGGGCTAAGTTCAATACAAAAGCCGTTTTACCCATTGAAGGTCGAGCCGCAATTATGACCAGGTCTGACGGTTGGAAGCCAGAAGTCATCGCATCCAGGTCGTAAAAACCCGATGGAACGCCGGATAATACATCTCTGTTCTCGTAGCGTTGCTCGATTTTTTGAAACGAGTCTTCCACGATGTGTTTGATATGAACGAGACTTTTCATCTCTTTGCGCTGAGCTAGACCAAAGATCAAATGCTCTGCTCGGTCCAGGGCAATATCGGCATCTGGCTCTTCGTAACAGCTTCCGACAATTTCGGTACCGGCTTTAATCAGTTGTCGCAAAAGCGCTTTTTCTTGCACCATGCGAGCGTAATATTCCAAGTTTGCAGTGGTTGCAACGGACAAAGACAACTCGGTTATATAGGCGCGTCCGCCAACCTGGTCGAGCACGCCAGAATCTTTGAGTGCTTGAGACACTGTAACTATGTCTATGGGCTCGTTTGAGTCGTAAAGGTCGAGCATTGCCGCATAAATGGTCTGGTGCGATTTTCGATAGAAATATTCAGGGTCGAGTAAATCGACACAGCGCGACATGCCATCGCCACTGACTAGCAAAGCTCCAAGAACGGCTTGCTCAGCTTCTTGTGATTGAGGAGGAAGACGCTCTAGAGTAGCCTCTGTGATTGAAAAATCTTCAGTGGCGGACTGGCTTTTTTTCTCGAACTCTTTCTTCTTAGTCATCTTCTAATGAGGACGTATCACCAGTAGGCAAGCCAAGTTCCCATGCTTTTAGCAAGCGACGCATGATTTTGCCAGAGCGTGTTTTGGGCAGTGAATCTTTGATTTCGATTTCGCGTGGATAGGCATGAGCTGCCAGGTTGCGCTTGGTGAATTCTTTGATGTCTTCGATTAGTTTGTCGTCTGCGGTAACATTTTTAGCAAGAACAATAAATGCTTTAATGATTTCACCGCGCTCTTTATCGGGTTTTCCGATTACACCAGCTTCGACTACAGCAGGGTGGTCGATTAGCGCAGACTCTACTTCGAATGGTCCTACTCTATGACCAGCTGTATTTATAACATCGTCGGCACGTCCTACAAACCAGAAATAGCCGTCTTCGTCTTTCCACGCATTGTCGCCTGAGAAATACCAGCCTGGAATTTTGAAATATTCATCGTATTTTTGTTTGTTGCGCCATACTTGTCTGAGCATAGATGGCCAGCCCGGTTTAACCACGAGTTTGCCTAGTTTTCCTGCTTCCATTTCGTGTCCGTGTTCGTCTACCACAGCTGCATAGACACCAGGAAGTGGTTTGCCCATTGAGCCTGGTTTGATTGCCATACAAGGCAGGTTGGCAATCAATTGCATGCCGGTTTCTGTTTGCCACCAGTTGTCGTGAATTGGAAGTCCATAGACTTTCATTCCCCAGCGCACTACTTCGGCGTTCAAAGGCTCTCCTACGCTTAGAACGTGGCGTAAGCTTTCAAGACTGTATTTTGCAACAACATCGTCGCCAACTTTCATAAGCATTCGAAGAGCGGTTGGAGCTGTGTACCAGACAGTTACTTTCAGTCTGTCGATGGCTTGATACCATGCATCAGCATCGAAGCGTCCTTCATAGCTGACGACCGAGGCGCCATTCGACCAGGGACCAAAAATACCATATACGGTACCAGTTACCCAGCCGGGGTCGGCAGTGCACCAGTAAACATCGTCGTCTTTGAGGTCAAGCACCCATTTGGAGGTCATGTGATGACCCAAAATGTCGTTGTGTACGTGCACAACTCCTTTGGGTTTGCCGGTAGTTCCTGAGGTATAGAGCAAATAGAGCGGATCTTCTGGATCCATGCGCTCGCATTCTAGCTTGTCCGACTCATTTTCAATAAGTTCGTTATAGCTGAGCTCACCGTTGGAAAGGCTGTTTTTGTCTGCACCAACCACAATTACATGTTTCAATTCTGGAAGGCTTGGACGAATCTGGTCAATTTTGGCTTTCAGCTCAGGGGTTGTGATGATTACTGTAGCTTCGCTATCGTGCAACCTATCTTTGAGAGCGTCAGGACCAAAGGCCGAGAAAAGTGGTCCTATGATTGCTCCCACTTTGGCGATTGCAATAGTTGCAATATAAAGTTCAGGCACTCTAGGCAAGAAGAAAAAGACCCGGTCGCCGCGTTGGACGCCTAACTTCTTGAGTGCATTGCCAAGTCTGTTCGATTGTTCATAAACATCGTAAAAGGTCAATTTGTGTAGCTTATTGTCCACCCCTATCGAATAGAGGGCTACTTTGTTGCGTCTGCCATCGTACATATGACGGTCAACGGCATTGTACGCGGCATTGACTTTTTCGCCACCAAACCAGTGCACCTCAGAGCGTGCTTCTTGCCAGGAGAAAGAGGTATAAGCTTTCTCGTAATTGCTGATAGCCGGGTCTACCGGATATTTTTTGATGATTTCTTTTGCTGGACGGGTTACCTCTTGGATCTTGTCCGAAGCAGGAGCTGCTTTAGACTTGTCACCAGATTTTTGAGCAAGCTTGGTATTCATCTTGAACCTCGTGTCTAGCCTCATTGTTGGCAGAGGGCGAACCGGTAAGTCGGCTCTTTTGATTGGACCGACCCCGTAAAACATATATTTTAGCCCGTTCGAAGTCTAATATACAAATTTAGACTGCTTATCTAGTTCTTAAGATAAAACCTGCCAATGCCGCAATATGCTCGCTTGACAATTAGAGCCAGATTACATACTGTGCTAGACCCGCAAGGGCTGCCAGGAACAAAACCACATAAGAGCCCACTGTCACAGAATGCAGGTTTTTGTTACTGCCTACTATCATCATTGCACCACCTGTAATACCAAGAAAAATTGGGACCAGATAGTGAACAAGGTACAAAATCCAACTAATATTTTCACCGATCCATATTTTGGTCGGTTTGGGAGGAACTGAAACTTTAGCTGGAGCAGGCATTTGTAATAGCTCTTGATTGATTCCAAACACAAGCACTTCGCCACTCTTGGCGGTGGCAATCCAGCGAGCAGCGCTATCGGTAGCACGTGCATAAACTGCAGGCGGCTTGTCTGGCTTGTCAGAAAGAGAATAAAGTCTGATTTCATTGGGTGAAGTCTTGGGCTCATCCACCATCATTTGACCGGTTTGCAAAGAAGCTACGTGTTCCTTAGTCTCTTGTTCTGTGCTATCCGAAATAGCTCGAATGGTGACATTTGCTGGAAGACGCAAAGCATTTATGTTTACGTTTTGAGGAACAGCAAAAGCTTGATGAACTTTTAAATACCAGGATTTTGCATCAGCAATGGTTTTTTGTTCAGGACTGCCAGCTAGATAAAGTCTGACTCCATTTTCTGCTACAAGTGAATTGTCTTGTTTTTCGCGCGAAAACCAGAGTTGGCGCTCCATCACTGAATCTACGAGCTGTTGCAAAAATTTCAGTGGGCTGTCGTAATTCACGACTGGTACTTGGATGGCGGATTTTTCCTTTTGATAAGTGGCTAGATTGTTTTCGCCAATATTAAGTGAGAGCTTCCCATCGCCACTTGTATATATCTGGCTTTTGCCCTGAGCCTGACTTGTTATTTGAGTGTTAGAGCCGAGTTCAACATCTTTTTGTTTTTGATCTTTGAATAAGAATATGCCGCCAACAATCAATCCCGCGACCACACAAGCAGCAATAATGTATTCACGCGCATTCAAAAGACCAGTTGAAACTTTTTCGCCTTTAATCGTAGCTTTGCGCGCAGATACTTTGTCTACAGGCACATCGGGAACTTGTATTTCGCGTGTGTTGATAGATTTTATTTCTTCAGCGCTTGGAATATCGAGCTTTATAGCTTGATTGGGTTGAGTTGATTCTTGAATATGCCAGCTCACACCATCCGGCGATTTAATGTCAGCGTCCATTGTAAGCTCAGCTATGTTCCAAATTCCGGACTGACTGGCTTTACGAGCACCTGATGGAATCGAGCTTACCTGGGCTCTTAATTCTGCAACCCTTGAGGCGAGGTGGTCGAGGTAAGGGTCTGGTGTGTGGCTGTGGACTGGTGATAGAAGTGTTTCTTCTTCTGGAAAAGCGGGTTTTTGTCCCTCTTGCTTTTGCAATGATTCATCTGATTCGCCTCTACGCGATTTCAGGCTCGATACTTTGCCTGCTAAATGTTGTACATATGGATCTGCTGCAGGGTCTCGTCTTCGTGGTTCGCTAAAGGTCTGCCCATGGTCCGAAAATGGATTAGGACTTAAAGGCGGTGGTACTTGAGGAGCTGCATCCAGATTCATCATATTTGGTGGCACAGAAAATGGTGTTTCGGGCAATTGAAGATTGCTTACCGAAGATGTTGCTGGCGATGCGGCTGGTCTATTGGACGGTGCCGCTGGAAACTGAGCCTGGCTCGGGGATTCGTTTGGATCGATAGAAAATCCAGTTGGGGTCTGGGAAACTTGAGGAGGCTGGTAGACTCCAGATGCTATATTCGAAGCTACTGCAGTGACGTCAGTGTCATTGAAAGCGCTTTTGAGAGCTTCGGCAATTTTTTTGCGCTGATTGATTTTGGCTGATAAATTTTCGTAAGCCTGGTGGACTCGCTTGAAGAGTGGATCTTCAAATCCAAGCGCACCACGCACAAGCATGAGTGCCTCTTCATAGGTCGTTTTTGATTCGTTATAATTTCCCAGTTGCTCATATGTGCGAGCAATTTTCATGATCAGGTCGGCATAATCGTTGTCGAAACCTTGCTGAAAGCGAGATTTTGCTCTCACCACTCTTTCGTAAACTGGTATACAGTCGCGCAACTTGCTTGTTTTGTGTAAGCAGTCTCCCAGTTTCTGTAATGCATATATGTGGACAGGGATGGCTGGGTGATTAGACATGCTTCTGTTTGCGTGCAAGTCTTCACCAAATTGAAATTCGATTTCGCGGGCAACATCAGAATAAACTTTGCCGGCTTCTTCAAAACGCTGCTCGTTGAAGACAGCGTCAGCATAAGCTAACGCTTCCCTGATTTCTTTTTCTCCGACGCGCTGTCCTTCGGCCATTAAAAACTTCGCCCTCTTATGGATATGTTACTCTATGAATCAATGATCCGGGTCAAAGGAGGATCGACGTGTCGAAAAGCAAAAATCAATTGAATCCAGAATGGGTTTATCATCGTCCAGGTTGAGTGACGTGTACGCGTACTCAAGAGGTTCTTGGGCAAGATTACAGTCAGGCGAAAGAAATCGTAAGCGCAAGCAAGACCAGGCTTCCACTAGACAAAGCGTTGGATTTGCTCAAAGGCGTCGAGCATATTTATTCTTGTAAGCCAAACAAGGTCGTACATCTCGATTTGAAGAAAGAACAGCCTTCCAAAGAGGAGATTGCAGCAACAATTCTTGGACCGACCGGCAATCTTCGTGCACCAGCAATCAAGACTGGCAAGAAATTGATCGTCGGCTTCAACAAAGATTTGTTGAAAGAGCTTACTTCTTGAAGTGTGAATCGTCGGTTAGAAAGCCTATTACCAAACCGGTTACAGCCCCGATGATAAGACCCCAGACGGCACCGCCGCCAAAATTGAGATAGGGCTCGACCGATTGGGGTTGTGGATAGTGTTTGATCACTTCAAATGAGGCGCCCGAAAGAACTGCGCCCAGGCCAGCCATGAGAACCATTGCCCAGATAGGAAGTGAGAAGCCGCTTTCCTTTTGAGAATTATCTTTGGCAGCCATTTGAATGATTCCTCATTACAACTAATAGGGTTAATTAATCTAACAGCTGTTAAGTATAGCAGTCTTGGAGAAGAATCAATCCCGCTAATGTTTTAGCGTCTTTAATATCTTCTTTCATAAGCAGTGTGCGGGCTTCTTTGACCGGCACGATAATTACTTCTGTTTCTTCATCTTCATCGAGATTCTTGCCGACAAAGGTCAAATCGCAAGCTCTGTACATGTAAAGCTTTTCGGTACAAAATCCGGGAGCCGATAACAAAGTGCCTAGGTTTTGCCAGGTTTGGGCTCGATATCCTGTTTCTTCTATTAACTCTCGATAAGCTGCAGGAGATGGGTCTTCATCTTTTTCGATTCGACCAGCAGGAAATTCAAGAATATATTGATCCAGCGTGTAGCGATATTGTTTGATCAAAATCACTTCATCTGCGCTTGGTTGCGCCAGGATTACAACTCCGCCATTGTGCTCAACAATCTCGCGAGTGACAGTTTTATCGCCATCTTTTAGAGTATCGAGGCGGAGATTCAGGATTACGCCATCGAAAATACGCTTTGATGCAATTTTGTGTTGAGTGGTAAAAAGTGACATTTGGATTCCTTCCTCAATTTCCAAAGCAGTATATCCTAGACCTATGAATTACACCCAAAGCGTCTTTTACATCGAAAGTCTCATGCCGGGCAGCCTCAATCCAGGACTTTCCCGGATGAAAGCTTTTCTCGATTTTTATCCGCAACTAAAAGCCCCAGCCCCATGTTTTCATGTTGGAGGCACAAATGGAAAAGGCTCGACTACCGTTATTTTAGAAAGCGCATTGAGTCAGGGGCTTGATCTATTGGTGGGAAGATTTTCAGGTCCGCATATTTTAAATTGGAATGAGCGTATTTCAATAAACGGTGTATCGGCTAGCCAAGACGATTTTGCATCATGCGCTAGTACAATAAAAGAATATTCGATTCGATTCGCTAGAAAAACAGGTCATGAAGAGCTTTCCTGGTTTGAGTTTTTGACTGCAATGGCACTACTGTATTTTGCTTCCAAAGAAGTAGACTGCATTGTGCTTGAAGTTGGGCTAGGAGGGCGTTTCGATGCTACAAACGCGGTTCAAGGAATTGTCTCTACAATAATCACCAATATAGAACTCGACCACACCCATATTCTGGGTGATTCCAAAGAAAAAATCGCAGCTGAAAAAGCAGGCATTATCAAAGAAGGGATATTCGTTACGACCCAGGCTAAATCGCCTGGACTTGAAGTTTTAATCGCGAAGTCAAAGGAGAGAAATGCACCAATCTTTTGTATCGATAAACAAATCGACCAGGGCGAGAGGCTCGTAGATCAATGGCTTTCGACTATGGGCTCGAATAGTGCCAGTGCGTCGCAAATTCTCGATTCGCTTTCTCTGCCAGGTGATCATCAACGTCTAAATGCACTTTGTGCCTTGATTTCAATCGCCAAAGCTGATTGTGCAAAACTCGATTTTGGCAAAAGAGTGAATGAAAATACTGGCCATAAATTAAAAGCTGCTTTGAAAAACGTTTACTGGCCTGGAAGACTGCAGGTTGTAAGAGGTGCAAGCAAGTATCCTGAGATGGAGATTATTCTTGATGCTGCGCACAATCCAAATGGGGCGGAAATTTTAGACAAAGCCCTGCAGCAAATGAATATCAACAAACGTTGCTATATCTTAGGATTTTTTAGTAATAAAGATGTGCCTTCAATTTTGGCTAAATTACTGAGTCGTGCCGAGCTTTCCAGCGTTGTAATCGCTTACCAGGCGGATTCGCATAGACAAACTATGGCTAAAGATGAAATACTTAGGCTCTCTAAATCTATTAGACCTGATCTTGAAACAGTTTTGGTCGATTCGATGGAAGAGGCATTGCAAAAGGCAAGTAGCATAGTAAGACGTGGTTACACCGTAGTGGCTACAGGCTCTTTCGCCGTCCTGAAAGATGTGATGAGAGAATTGGGCTGGAATTCTGTCGAGCATGCCAAACCGAAAATTCAAGTCTAAAACGGGATATTTAAAATGACGACATTAATCAGCAACTCTCAGTCAATTGTGAGCTTGAGCGGATATGTTAGACATCAGGGAATGCCTGTACAAGGCGTTGAAGTCAATTTGTATTCGCAAGTAAAATCGAGCGAATACAATGCTTTTACTCAGCCGCTTGCCACCATTCGCACAACCAGCAAAGGTCAATTCTCTTTTAAGGTCGAGCCAGGAAATTATTGTTTAGAAGCCATTCCCGACGATCAAGGACGCTTTTTGAAGTCGAGAGTTTCCGATTTGAAAGTTCCTTCTTTGACACCGATTAATATGAATATAAATACAGGTGTCATTTTGCGTGGACGTGTAGTCACCAAGGGTGGTGACCAATTAAAGACAGTCAAGATACACGCTTTTGGAATCGAGCCAAGCTCCTACTGGGCATCGAGTCTGCTCGATAACGAAGGGTATTATTCTTTGATTCTACCTCGCGGTAAATTTCACTTACTTGCTCTCGACACACAAGAGGGTGAAACGGATAACACGTTTCGATTCTTGAGCAAAAAAGTTTATGTTGTAGAACTCGACCAGGACAAAGAATTCGATTTTACTCTTGGTCAACTATTCAAGTTTGACGCAAATGTATTCGATGCAACAGTTAATGCTGTTCCGCAAAGCAAAGTTTTTATCAAAGCCAACACCGAAATAGAAAAGAAACCATTTCCTATTGCCAAGCAAGAGCTTGAATTGACCACAAAACTTGTGGCCAATAAAGACGGCAAATTCCAGATATTTCTTGATCGTGGAGCATTCGATTTCATAATCGACCCTCCTTTGGGTTCGCCCTATTTTGGCATCGAAGAAAGAGGCGTGGCGGTTGAAGAAAGCACCAAACAAAGTTTCAATCTAGTCGAAGGCAAAAAGGTAGAAGGACTGATTCAGTTTGAAGGCAACAAACTATCTGATTGTTTAATCCGTCTTCAAGAAGTTACAAATAATCGCGAGTATCTGGTCAAGTCTGACCAGGAAGGGAGATTTTCGCTTTTATTGCCTCCGGGCAAATATAAGCTTGCTGTAACTGCCCATCCAAAAGATGCCCAAACCCTTGAAATAGACGGGTCGTTTCACTCGAGTATTGCTCCCTGGACCGAAATAATTAAGGTAGAAGGACCAAGCGATGTTTCCATTAATCTGAAAAAAGGTAGAGCGCTCAAGGGGCAGGTCAAAGACGATACAGGTCAACCGCGTCCTGGGGTCAAAATTTCGGTTCATACAAAATCGGATATGAAGCGCGCACTCTGCGATACCATGACCGATTCGGCAGGCAAATTCTGCATTTTCCTTGCTCCAGACCAATATAAAATTGTGGTTCAAGACGATAAAGCCAACGCTATAGATGTCGAGATTACAGAACAAAAAGACATCAGCGATCTGGAGCTTATATGGCATGGTTGGTGCCAGGCACGTTTTAGGGTACAGGCTGAAGATGGCACAAGTATTGTGCGCTGCCAGATAAAATATCTTCCTTATGGTTATAAAGATGAAGCCGACGCCAGTTTGGGACCTCAAGATCCAAGCCCTTCGGATCTTTCTTATATGCCGCTTGGTTATGTTTTAACCAACGAAGAGGGAATAGGACAAATAACGGTACCGGCGGGAATTTATTCTGTTTTCTTCCATCCGCCAGAAGCCGGCTCATACTTGCCCAAACAATTGCGCCAGATTTCAATTTCAGGCGACTTGGAACGAAAAGTAGCCTTGAGCAGAAAGTGAAATCAAAGTTCATTTAGCTAGCTTAGGGGATTTGTTTTAAGTTCTAAAGTCGCTAAAATGGCAGTGAAGTACTTGTCAGAGGTAGCTTGTGACCGATTCGATGCAGAGGCGAAAAAGACCAAAGGTTCCCACCAGTCCATGGGATATCTTGATCGCTTCTGTTGAACAGGCTATGGAGCGTGGACAGTGGGAAGAAGCCGAGAGATTGTCTCTTGCTGCTCTTGAAGAAGCTGAGACTTTTGACCTTGAAGATAAGCGTTTGGGAATAAATCTTGAGCTTTTGTCCGAGATTTATTACATGATGCAAAATTATCAAAGAGGCGCCCCGGTTGTGCGCCGTCTTTTGCAGATCTATATACGTGTATTAGGACCGGACCACATAGATACCGGCACTGTAACTCATAACGCTGCCATGCTTTATCACTCATGGGGCAAACATGAGGATGCAGAGCCATTTTATGTTCAGGCTCTTCGAATTAAAAAGAACCGATTGGGTCGTGCCCATCCACAAGTAATGACTTTGCTGGGGCACTATATACAGCTTTTGTATCAAACTAACAGAATAAAAGAAGCAGAAGAATTGAAAGCTACCGCAGTAGCTGTAGCTTCTGGCAAATTTACCCGTTCTGGACAGTGGAAAGCTATGCCCGCTCCAGTTGCAGCAGACGAATCCTTGTACACTAAAGAACAACTCGAAGAGCAGTCTAAGAAATAACTGCACTATCTGCGGTGCATCATGATAACCCGAGACGGCGCATTGTTTCTTCGAGCAATTCTTTATTTTTCGGCGTGATAGTAACAGTCATTTCTCCACGATCTTCTGTATGTTCAGCTTTGAATAAGCCTCTTAAGAAGGTGTCAAAGCTGTCTGCAATCAAAAAAAAGTTATTGGCTAGCTCGGGTGTTGCAAATTCAGGATCTGATTGATCCGCTTCAAAGTTGTGATCCCAGAAATAGACTTTACCAAATCCTTCGCCTGCACCGCAATCTATACAAATTTCATCGCCGCCGCCATTGGTACCAATAGATACGAAGCCTTTCGGGAACCTTCCTTTTCTCATTTCGTTGTTATATTTCAAATCGCTATTGCTATTTTTATCGACATCATAAAACCAAGCGATTGCACCAATATTGTCGGCGTATTTAAAGTTATGAGTATCTTCGACAGTGCCACCATTGTATTCGAGCATGAATCTTTGATATTCGTCGGGAAATTGCACTCCAAAGTAATTGCTCACTTCGTTTAACTCGTTGCTTGACAGAGGTAGCTTGCCAGTCTTGTAGAATTTAACCATGCAATAATTCCTTGATAATGCGAGCTATACCACCCGTGTGACTTACTGCGTCGTGAATTATAGTTGGAACAAGTATCAGCGTTTTGCCATCTTCGCAGTGATGCCATGTCCAGCCAGCAGTTTTTCTGAATTCTCGACCTTTTGCAATAGAACCAAAAATTTCGTCTGCAAAGTCAAAGTCTTTGTCTCTATAAGTGAATCCTCTTTCCATTTTGACAGTAACAAGTGCAAAGGGCTCGAACTCTGGATAACCTCTTTCGTTGAATCGAGCACCCAATTTTAACTTATCGGACATCTCAGTATATTCTGGAAATTTAGTTCTGAAGTCCTCCAGAATTTCTGGTTTTATTGGAAAATATTTGCCTGCGTATTTCCAGTTGATCGGTAGTCTTCCATTCACCGCCTCTATTTTTGTAATGTTGTGAAAGCGCAACTGAACTTCATTTAGATTTCGCAGCTCTTGAACGGTGAGTTGTAATTCTTTGGCCATAGCTTTTTCGGTAAGTGGTTGTGCAAAACCAGCTTTATGATAAACACTTGGAAAAAACATTTCATAGCCGTGTTTCAGTACAGCTTCTATTTTTTCTTGCAGTTTTAGTTTCTTGAATTCTTCTTGCAGGCCTAAGCTCCTGGCCGCCTCTGTCAAACTCTTTTCGTTTCCATCTTTGTCGCGAAATATACGTGCTTCTAAGATGCTTGAAATAAGTTCATCCACGTTATTTCCATCTTTCAGGACCGGGGAGTTTTCGCAAGCAACCAAAACCGGCTTAAGACCTTGATGTTCAAAGATATTTTTAAAAACTTGATTTAATCCACTGCCTGTTTTGGCAATTTCACTTAATGCTAGTTTTAGACCGGGAAGTTTGGTGAATTTTGCAAAATTAGCTTCGGCTGCTGCTCTAAGCGCGTTTCCTTCGGGCAAACCGACTCCGCCAGTTGCCAGCATGAAGCTGTCGTCGAAGATTTTCGGGCCAAGCGTTTGTTTCATCAGCTCGCTGTAGCGTGTGACTTCAAGAGCGCTCAGTCCATCTACACTGTTATACAGACTTGCGATTTTGTCATTTCTTTCTTTGGCTTCTGGTGTGTCGAATTCGGTGTGCCAAATCAAACCGATAGCAGCTAAAGAAAATGCACCTGTAACTAATGCATTTGCTTTGGAAAGTGCCGCACTAATCATGGTGCCAATTGAAAAGTTGGTTATACCGTGCAATCCAAGCTCGGCTTTATGATTCTCCCATTTGTTTTCTCCGGTTTCGAGCGCCCCAAACATAGGAGCCAGTGCAAAAATCATGATACGATCACCAAGATTTTTGGCTTCTTTATTACCCAGGCTGGCGACGACATCTGGACCCGCTAAGTAAACCAGGAGTGCAGAGCCTATATCATCTGGCGCTATATTCAAACTTGCAACTTTTTGCGGATCAAGCTCGAATTGTTCTATTGCCGATTTGAGCAAGAGAGCTGTACCACTTTTGAATGCTGCAACACGCGCTTCTTCAACTTTTGGATCTAAATTAGTCTGAACTTCTGTTTCCAGCGCGCCTAATCTAAAAAGGAGTTCCGATTTTGGAGTAGTATCAAATATGGTATCACCATATTCGTCAATGGGGATGGTGTTGATAGAACCGATCTTTAGATTTAAAGAGCTTGCAAGAGCCAGTGAGTCTGGAAACTTCTTAGACGCTATGAGCTTGAAAGATTCACCGTAGACGAGTTTAAGTGAGCCATTTACTTCTTGCAAAAATTGGGTTCGATTAGGTTCGGGCAGTCGTTTGAAAATGGACGACAATGTCTTTGCTAATTCACTTTCTCTCATGGCTGTTTTAGCCGAGGGAGGTGGTTGTTTTGCGTTTAGTGTAAGTAAAGTTGATATTTGGGATTTGAATAATTCTGCTTCGCTTTGACTCAATACCGCAGGAACAGAGAATGTTTTATCTCCTAGGGTAAATCTCTGATTCGATTCGGAAACGTAGACAGAGGAGCCTTCAACCGCTGCAATTTCGTCTGGTGTAGAAGCGAGATTAGTCTGGCTCACTAAATTGCCTTGAGCGAAGTTATTTAAGTTTGAGGTTGGCTCTTTTTTGTCAGTTCTGCTCAATGCAGCAAGCTCACTTTGAAGTTTTTCCAAAATGATGCTTTGAGCTTCGTTTGGTAATCCTGCAAGAATGGTTTTGCGCAGTTCTTCAAGACTTTGAGGCGATTGGCTTTTGAGACTTTGAAGTGCCTTGATATAGGCTGTTTTGACATTATTTCCGAATTTTTCAAGCTCGATTGGAATGCTTGCGCCACTGCTATCTGTGGTCCGTACTTTTGGAAGTTCGTTTGTAGCAATAGTGGTTATCTCGCCATCTTCTGAAATTTTAATTCCTTTGTCTTTTAGATATTCGTTCAATTTTTGTCTGAAAACAGTTTGATTTGTTGGACTCAGTCTTGCAAATTCGCTATTGCTCATCTTGAGCAGATTGCTCATGAGTTCTAGGCGCATTGGCGCTGTGCTTGCAGAGCCAAGGTCATTAATTGTCGTATCCAATACGCTTTGTACTGACAGAGCATCGTATCTTGTAAGAATTTTGCCGTTGCTCATGTCGTGGAGCTCCAGGCGGCTTTGTGAGTAAGTAAAGAATTTATCGCTACAAGAGTCAGGAAGGCTTGCATTCAATGTTTTGATAATGTCTTGTTGTACATCAAAACGAGCCTCGACGAGTTTAGTCAGAACGTGAGTTATCGTCTTACCGAGGTCTGCATCTAAATTAGCAATCAGTTCCTGGGGCGAGCTTGCAGTTTGAATTGCATCTATGGCTTTTACAAGGGTTTTCAACTCGGCAAAATTCAGATTTTCGGGAATTTGAATTGATTTTGCCGCACTGACTAACTCCATTTTGATTTCAATTTTGCCTTCGTTTTGCGTTATTTCTAATTTGTCACCAAATTGTTGCTTAAATCCTTCGTTCAAAGCTTGCATGAAAGTCCTGCTTTGATCCGGAGTGAGATTTTGAAGTTCGCCTTTTACTCGACTTGAAAAATCTTCAATGAAAGATCCATTGTTTGTGAATTCGATGAGGCTTGCAATTTTTGCATCAGAAATAATAGCCCCATTGTCTGTTTGACTCGAATATTCGCGTATTGTATTGGAATCAATCAAAACTACTGAGTTACTTTGTTGGTCCCAAGAAAGAATGGGCTTGTCTGGACTTTCAGATAGTGACTTGGTGTTGAAACTTTTGATGAAAGCGTCTCGGTCTAATGCGCTCATGCTGCTAAGCAGTTGCTGTAGCCCATTTTGCACAAAAGCCTTGCGAAGATTGCCATCTTCAGCACCACTCAACGAGAGAAATCTCTCTGCCGCATGGGTACCTTTTTCAGATGGCGTTTCAAAACGCGAGATTGTCGTAACGTCTAAGATATCTCTCATTACGCCTGCTACAGTCTTTTGCAAGGTAAGGTGTTCGTTTTGTTCAGTCGTTCCATGCAGTACGTTCCAGGTACTGCCGTGCTCATGAGCGCCGGCATTAATGCCATCTTGAACCTGTTTAAATGTCTGCCCTTCCTGAACTCCGGCTCGTACTTGTTGACGAAACTCAATTGCCTTTTCGCTTACTTGTTTTGGTGTTTTGGCATCTTTGAGACTGCGCCCGAAAATGTAATCGGAAGCGCCTTCTAAAAGTGCTTTAAGTCCCAGATTCTGGAGGAATTTGGAGATTTCCTGGGGGGATTTCGCCGCTTTTTGAGCTTCGACTTTTGGATCGCTTGATTCTTTCAGCAGTTTTGAGCTCAGAGTCGAATCGAGCGCGCTGACGGAGCGACCTGCCTTGTCGATATTCTGGTCGCCGGTAGAGATTCGAGGGTTGCTCATGTTGTTACTTAACTGAGAAAGTTCGGCTCCATAAGTATATTTATTCCCTTATAGGTAATCGAGAATATTAAAAGGGAACTTTTAGGCACTTCTTTAGTCCTCTTTCAAAACTCCAAAGGGGATAGAGAGGCACTTTTATGGCGAAGAATAAGAAAGAGAATGACACTACAGTGAAAAAGATAGATAGTCGTTTCTCTCCTGTAGGAAAAGATAATGAAAAGTATCTGGCAGGGGGGAAAAAGGTTTCGATGCGACTTTGGCAGGAAGAGTCCAAAGGCGAAAAAGAATCAAGTAAACGTGACTATGAAACAGTCGGATACGTCGTTTCAGGCGTAGCCGAATTAGAAACTGAGGGACAAACAGTTATTTTGCACGCTGGAGATTCTTGGGTAGTGCCAGCTGGAGCCAAGCATCACTACACAATCATAGAAAAATTCACGGCAATTGAAGCTACTTCTCCGCCGTTTGAAGTGCACGGCAGAGATGAGTAACTAATTTGCTTTTGCTGTTTGCATGCGTTTATTGAGCTCTTCTTTGCTCACATCTTCGACATGTGTTGCAATCCACCACTGAATACCGTTTGAATCAACTACTCCGCCTGAGCGATCGCCGTAAAATTGGTCCTTTACGGGCTGAATTTTTTGAGCGCCTGCTTTAAGTGCTTTCGAATAGGTGCTATCTACATCTTTCACATAAATATAGAGCATGCTCGCCATGCCTTTGTTCTGGTCGCACTCGCTAC
This sequence comes from uncultured Candidatus Obscuribacterales bacterium, assembly GCA_964572515.1. Classification (GTDB taxonomy): domain Bacteria; phylum Cyanobacteriota; class Vampirovibrionia; order Obscuribacterales; family Obscuribacteraceae; genus Aved-18. Next base: position 1,467,124 of record CAZNEW010000001.1, read on the forward strand.
CAATCATCACTTTTGAATCGCCAATTTGAATCTCAGCATGACTGATTTTTCCATCTGGCGTTTTATTGATGTCGTGTTCTTTTGCATCGAAAACTTGTTTTGCAAATTCAATCAGAGTTTCAGGTGATTTGACCACAAGATAAGGTGTGACTGTGTTATAGCCGTCTGGTATTGGTTTTGGCATTATTTTTCTCCTAAAATCTTGTTTCTATAACTCGATATTGATGCAGTAATCCGACACAACGCCAGATCAACGCAGTGGACAATACTTTTGTCTTAGCACTCAAGCCCGAAATTCTGACCGTACCATCGCATAAAGAATAAATAGTTTTCATCGCTTCCATTTCTTCAGGAGTGATGTCTGCGTCATTATAGGCTTGCATCCATCCCTCGTTATTTTCGATGGCACGAAGAAGTAAATCTTTATTTTCGAGTAGTCTTTGAGCCCAATTCATTTTGTCTTCACTCAAAGCACAGTCGAGCAAGTAAAAATCGAGTCCACCAGAAGTGGGTGGCGCTTGTCCTTGTTGGAGTACTCCCTTTTGTTGGAATTTGTAATTTCCAGATTTAAAGGTCGTGACAAGTTCAATAGGTTTCCATTCCTTGAGCACATTTGAACTCAAATTGACCGCTTTGGGAAACAGAATAAAATGCCACCCATTTGATCTCTTTGGGATAAAGATCCTTTATTGAAGAGCAAGCAAGAGTCGCAAATTCTGCTGATATTTCTACTTTACTCAGTTGATAAATGTTTTTGGGAAGTTGTTTTTGCTCACCTGAGCGTTCGCTCAAATCCATTTCGCCAGTGGGTCTTTGATTTAAAGACCATTTGCGTTTTTCTACATTTTTTTGAGCAGTATTTACTTCACGTTCCTGCAAAACGTTATTCATGAGATTTTCTATTTGCACTTCGATGGCATTGATATCTGCAGCAGCCCATCCACCGTCCCGTTTTTCTTCTAGTTGTGAGGCGGTAAAAGTGCTTTTAGAAAGGGGAACCAGATAATCGAGTCGACGTGCAATCCTTTCAATTGGCAGGTTGAAAATAATTCGTATGAGAATTGATAAAGCCTGAAAGCAGGAATAAAGGCAATACTGAGACTAAAAGCAGAATCATGACCTGACTGGTTGAATAATCCACAATCCAAGTCCAGAAGGTGCTTTTGCGGGTGAAAAGCTCTTCTTTCCTGCTTTTGCGTGCTCTGTTTTGGGACCACATGGAGTCCCTGATTATAGACTATTTTGGCTTATCGATCAGGCGGCCGGAAAAGCTTGCGGTGTTCCTTGGCTAGCTGAGTTGACCCACAATTCGCTTTGGAATATGTCCTGCATTTCGTTTGCTGAATTTTGCCAAACTTTGCTCACAACACCGCTTTGATACATTTCCTGGTGTACACAAAAGAAAATCGAGTCGTCAAGCTCGCTTTGAGCAAATGTTTTTTGAATTTGTTTTTGTGATTCATTGTCACGCGAAACTACCATGATCATGGTCAAATCCATTTCAGACTTGAGCGTACTCATTTTGTACAACCAGTCTTCGCTTGGTTTGGAATTATTGATAATGCCAATACTGTGCTTTTTGCCATTGCAGTCGAATGTTACTCTGGCATTGATCATATTGTCTTTTAGAGTCTGCCAGCAGAAATTGGTTATTTCACCGTCTTGTTGTGCTTGCAAGAAAAGCATGCGCAGATTTGCTACTTCTAGATGATGACGTTGCCAATCTGCATCAAATCTGTCGTTTGCTTCACTGTTTGTTTTTGTGAGCATATAGACTAGCGGCTTGGTTGGCGTAGTCCACCAGGGCAGTTTTGTGTTGTGACGGTGACAAATGAGATAGTCCAGATAAAAGAGCTTTCTCAAGCGATCCCTGATTAAAACAGGTTTTGCATCGTCTGCAATAAAGTAAGAGATATGTTTTTCAAGCAGAACTTCGTGCTCTTCAAGCAGCTTGAAGATTAGTTCGTCGCGGGAGTTCAACTGAATTGCCATTTTTCTTTGGGACCTCTTATTGACCTTTGATAAAGCGTTGCAAGGAATCTTGATCTTTGCGATAGTGAACGCGATATTTATTGCGCAGTTCATCATCCATTGCCTTGAGCGATTTTGATGTTTCTTTTAAAGCGCGCGAGCGTTGCAGCACTTCATCTAACTGCTCGTCTAAATCTTCCACTGTTTTTGCAGGTGGACGTTTTGTAATCAGGTCCTCATATATTTGAGCGGCATCCATATACCAATCGGCTGTTAAATCACTGTATTCTTTCAAGCCTGGATGTCCTTGCGGAACTTCCATATTTTTTAGTTTGTAAGCAAGAGCTCTGTATCTTTTTGAAATGTCAGAAGCAGTTTCTGACCAGCGTTTGACCCGCTCCACTTCTCTATTTAGAGGTGTATTTAGAATGACATTTTCTTGCGAAGTTATTTTTGCCGCTACGATAAAACGATCCATTTTTTCAAACCAGCGGACAGCTGGTGTGTTAGCCGAATCCATATAAGTGGCTCCGGTTTCAAGCACCGGGTTTTTGGCTTTATATCGGTCTAAAGTATGATCCAGTTTGACTGCTTTTTTAGGCGTCACAGGATGATCGCCTGCAGAAAAAACATCGTGCTTGCTTTCAGCATAGGCGGCCTGGCAAGCCTGACAGCCAGTGGCTGCAAGGACCATGAGAAAGCCCGCTGCAAATACTTTTATCTTTAAGGATAGTTTTTTTGTTGCCAATCTGTTCATGACTTTAGTTCACCACCGCAGGATTGTTATTGGTGAAAATCGGGTCATTCACATTGAATGTGCCGTTTGGATCATTTCCGTTAGGAAAACCATTATTGAATCCATTGTTTACGTTCTGAGCATTGCCACCATCGTTCTTGGCGTTAGCCAGCGGTGCTACAGGTAAGCCTTGTCGGTTGCCAGTCGTGGCGTTGCCACCAGGTATGGTTGGGGTATCTGGTCTGAACATGAAAGCATCTTGAACTTGAGCGTCAGTCGCTCCATGTCTTACTTGCGGCGGGTCATTGGAATTAGCTTTGAATGTGTTCATCTGGACAATTTTCCAGATTGTATAAGCTGATAGAAGCATCATCAGACCTGCAGCACAAGCGATTACGCGGTTGCCTGCATATGGACTTCCAACTACCATCGAGTAGCATGCAAGTGCCATGAAAATTGTTGCAAGCACTACACCTGCAATTACCAGATAGCGCGAAAACGACCACACTGTTGGAAGTGGGTGGTCTGAAGTCAGTCCGTATAAACTTGTCGTCTTAGGATAATTTTGCCCTGGCGCATCGCGATTGATTTTTTTCTTGTCGCCATTCATATCATACTGAGGATATGGGGCAAGTACTTCGTTCAACTGTTCAAGCTGTTGTGGTGTTGCGGTCGTTTCAATGAGCGCTTCACCTGAGCGCATATTGATACCAAGAATTCCTTCTATTCTATTGAGTTCGTCGTCAAGCAATTGATCTGGACGAATAGTCGTTACTTCGCGCTCACCGCGGCTGTTGGTATGGAAAACTCTAACCATAGTGCGGTCATTGCCATTGCCTACAGGGAAATTGTGTCCAGGACCCTGGTCGGCAGTACCTGTGGCGGCTGGTTGAGCGTCGAAATTGTCACCAGGATTGACACCATTTGCAGTCGATCCGTCGCCTGGAACTAGCGGATCTGCTTGTTGCTGATCTGTATTATTGGAAGGCAGGCTTGCATAAGTATTGTATGTAGGGTCATCTGGGTGACCAGAATAAGCAGGGACTGCAAAAGCCGCGCTCATTGAGATGAACCACAAAGAGGTAAGCAGTGTGCTTACCCTTATGATTGATTTGACTTTTTGCCAGCTTGCCATGGTCTTAAAAACTCCGTTATTTCTCAGAATCGAATTTGCTTGTGTTAGCCACATTCGCTTCGACTTTGCCTAAGAAATTGAGTTCGTCGGCTAACTGTTGCAAGTCTGTAAGTGATGGAAAGTCGATTAACTCTTCTTCTTCCTCTTCACTTTCGTCCAATTCTGGAGCAATTAAGCTTGAAAGATTGGTTGACTTGCTTTGAGCAGAAGTTTTCTCATCAGCCAGTAAGTCGGCTGTGATACTGCTTATGAAATCGTTTACGATGGTGGCCTCTTTGTCTTTTGACTCCTGCGCTTTGTTTTGAGTAGGAGCGAAGGTGATGGCTTGAACCATTTCTTCGTCCATGTCTTCGCAATCGTCGTCGATCATAGATTCGCCGGATTCTTCCAGTTTCGATTTCTTGACTGGTTTGACACCCATGGGGCCGTTTAGTGATGTAATCATTGGTACCATTGGTGGTCTCACTGCAGGTTCGTAGTCGCCAGCTGGAATTTCCAGGATCTTGTTGTTACCTTCCTCAAGCATAGCAACCGATTTCACTTGAAGTTGTTCTTCTAGCGTAGGATCCGCAGGCAAATCTGCTTTACTGCACATTTTAATTGGCACATTTTCGAAACTATCGACTACTTTTCCGAGTGTAAGCTCGAGTCCAAGTGCTCGAATCTCGCAGCTCAATCCGTCGAAAGCCGCAGTCCGTCCACCTGGAGTTAAGTTTTTGCCCTGGACCATGTCAGCATAAATCTGGTGACGACCCTCGATATCATCGGCCTTGACAGTCATCATCTCATGCAGTAAGTGAGCGGCACCAAAAGCCTGGATTGCCCAAACTTCCATTTCGCCCATACGCTGACCGCCGTGGTTCGCTTTTCCGCCGACAGGCTGTTGGGTTACAGCTGCGTAGGGTCCGCCAAGTCCGCAACGAGCATTGACTTTGTGCAATACGAGCTGATTCAACTTGAGCATATACTGTCTTCCGACAAGTACTGGGCGATCGAATTTTTCGCCAGTTCTGCCATCTGTCAATACAACTTTGCCGTCTGCACCAAGCCACTCGTAGCCAGGTAGTTGACGAACTTGTTCGAGCGCTCCTGTGACAAGGTTGTAAGAAGCATCTTCTTGAATCGATTCGTCGAACTGGTGAATTCTGTAATAGTGATTCAAGATGCTTGCATACCAGCCAAGCTGGGTGTCGAAAACCTGTCCGACATTCATACGCGAAGGAACGCCAAGTGGGTTCAAGATGATGTCTACTGGTGTGCCGTCTGGCAAATAAGGCATATCTTCATCTGGGGCGATATTAGCAACGATACCTTTGTTACCGTGACGTCCAGCCAGTTTGTCGCCTACTTCTACTTTGCACATACGAGCGATTAGCACTTCGATTTCGCAGATGATACCTGCTTTCATCTCAGGTGTAGTTTCGGGTGTGAAGATGCGAACGTCGATTACACGACCGCCAGAACCGTGAGGAACTCTAAGCGAGTTGTCTGCCATTTCTTCGGCAACTTTGCCGAAAATTGCCTGGAGCAATTCTTCTTCAGCCGCAAGTGCTTTATGCTCTTTTGGTGTCAGTTTGGATACAAGTACATCACCCGGCTCGACATAGCAACCGATTTTGGCGATGCCACGCTCATCGAGATGTTCGAGATCTTTGTCTGAAACGTTTGGCAATTCTGGAGTCAATATTTCAGGACCGCGAAGAGTTTGATAAACACCAATTGAATGTTTTTCAATTTCGATGTGGCTCAATTTGTCATCACGAACCAGACCACGACGAACGATGATGGCGTCCTCGAAGTTGTAACCGCTCCAGCAGGTGAAAGCTACGAGCAAATTGCGACCAAGAGCCAGTTCGCCATTGTCGATAGCTGGACCATCAGCGATGATTTGACCGACTTCTACTTGCTGACCCAATTTGACCGATGGTCTTTGGTCGGCAATTGTATTCTGGTTGGTGCGGTCGAAACGAGTCAATGGGTAAACGCGTTTTCCGCCGGTAGCCTGAGTGATTTCAATCTCGTTTCCAGTAACATTGGTTACAACGCCACTACGTTTGGCAGTAATAGAATGACCAGAAGAACGAGCCGCAATGCGCTCCATGCCAGTTCCAACACGTGGACGTTCGGGTCTTACTAGAGGCAAAGTTTGACGCATCATCCCACCACCCATCAGGGCGCGGTTGGCGTCGTCGTGCTCCAGGAAAGGAATTAATCCAGATCCTACAGACAAGAAACCTTGTGGTGCAATACCAATGAAGTCTACAGCTTCAGGTGCAACTTCAAAGAACAATTCGCCACGGCGTGCTGCAACCAGAGGACCTTCGATTTTGCTATTTCTTACTTTTGTATCGGGTGGTGCAAGCAAGAATTTTTTGTCGTCGCCAGGAGCAAGATACATCACTTCGTCTGTGAGGTAGCCATTTTCTACTCTTCTATAAGGTACACACAAAAAGCCGTCGTCGTCGATGCGGCAGTAGGTTGCAAGATAAGAAACCATACCGCAGTTTTTACCTTCAGGAGATTCAACCAGGCATACACGTCCAATTTGGCTTGGGTGAACGTCGCGCATTTCTTTGGGAGCTGCGCTTGGGTCGATACCACCAGGACCAAAAGATGTGATTCTTCTTCTGTGCGAGAGCTCAGAAAGTGGATTTTGCTGGTCGAGATATTGGACCAGTGGGTTGCCGGCAAAATATTTGCTCATTGCATTGCCAAAAGGTCTTGTATCAATCAGTTCGTTAGGGCTGCCGATTTCTTCGTCTTCATTGAGTTCAAGTCGCATTCTGATAGAACGGCACATTTGCGAAAGCGCAGGTCTCAAGTTTTTGGCCATTGTTTCGCCAACACCACGAAGGTGGCGGTTTTCCAAACTGTCTACGTTATCGACAAAGCCCGAGTCATAAGGAAGGGCGAGCAAATATTCGACAGCTGCAAAAATGTCTTTGGCGTTCAATTGAAGCGAAGTGCTATCAAGACCCAATTTTCTGTTGACACGACGACGTCCGAGTTTGCCCAGGCTATAACGACGTTTGTCTGTCAATTCATCGATAGCTGTTTGACCAGCACCAGCTCCACCAGATCCGTCTGGCTTCCAGGCTCTACCTACAACAGAAAGAGCTTCGTTCTGGCTAAGCGCTTTCCATTCGATTCTTGAACGCTCGAGATTCTTGCCTAATTTTTTCTCGATATCAGCGCCGTCTACACCCATTGCTTGAAGCAATGTGGTTGCAGCGACCCAAGATCTCTTGGGCAATTTGACTCTGCATTTTGAGCGGCTTGCTTTGCCGGTCGAGGTGTCGATTTCAAGTTCGAAGGTTACAGGTGCACCAAGCTCAGCCAGCCACAATGCTTTGTATGTGGTGTTGCTTGGTTGCGAATAATAGATACCCGGTGCGCGAACGAGTTGTCCAAGAACCACACGCTCAGAGCCGTTGATGACGAAGGTTCCGCGGTCAGTTATTACAGGAACGTCTGAAACGTAACATTTCGATTTTCTGAGTTCACCGGTGATGGTGTCGCGTAACCACACATCCATCATCATGCGGCGCGAGTGGGTCATATTGGTTTTGCGAGCTTGCTCAGCCGATTCGGGATAGCCGGAATCTGCCGAATAGTCTTCAAACCAGTAGTTAACTTTTCCGTCCGGACCTACAAAGGTGAGTTCGAAACGTTTGCTGTAGTCGCTTGCAATGGGAGAGATTTCTGCAAATAAATTGCCGATTGTCTCTTCTAAGAAACGACGATAGGAACGTCTGGGGAACTCAGCCAGGTCTGGAGCTTGGAAGTTGAAACTCATTGCTCACCTCCGGCAGTATTGCCTTGGCTCATTAAGGAACGTTTGTGAATCGAAAGGGCACGGGCCAGGTCGGAAGCCAAATCTTTGCGCTCGGGGGCGAGTGCGCTTGCGACGCGGAATTCGGTAACCGCTTCGCCGATTTGACCTTGCGCCATCAGATTGACGGCAAGTCTGTGATGAACATCTGCATTGTTCAAATTATTACTGAGAAGTTGTCTCAAGATTTTTACTGCTTCGCTATAGTCGCGCTGTTTTTCAGCACCGGCTACCATTGCCATTTCACGCTCTAAAGCGCTTGGCTGAGCAATTTTTTGCACTGGAGCTTGAGCTTGTACAGGTGCTTGGGCATGCTGCACAGGCGCTTGAGTTTGCATTGGTGCAACTCCTTCGTACATATTTTTGGCAATGTTTGAAGGAACATTGTTGTAGTGCATCTGGGGCATTTGATTCATATGACTCATTTGCACTGGAGCTTGATGAACAGCTTGTTTGGGCTGAGACATTTGTTTTTGTCTTTGCATGTCAGCCATGCGCGAAGCGGCTTCTTGATTTTTTTCGGGGTCGATCAAGACACAGGTCAAATAAGCCTGGTGAGCGCCTTTATAATCGCCGCAAGCTTCAAGACATTCGCCAAGGAAGAATTGATATTTGGCATTGCGAGGCTCGAGCATGACAGCTTGACTGATTTCAGCAAGGGCTTCTTTTCTCAAGCCTTGACCAAAAAGAGTTTCGGCTGCTTTTTTGTGCTTGTCTGCATTGTTGTGATGATATGCATTGTTCAAGCTTTTGCGACCAGCTTTGATAGCAGGGTGGCTTGGCTCTAAAGTTTCAAGCTTTCTGTACTCACCTTCAGCGCCCTGGAAGTCGCCAGTCAACTGAAGAGCACCTGCAAGACCAAGATGATTTTCGGCAGAAAGTGGATCTTTGGCGACTTGCTTTCTCCAGATTTCAACGAGTGCTTGACCGGCTGCAACATCGTGTGAATCGAGAATCAAAGCTTTGCGAAGCGAAGCAGCAGCTTGAGTGTGGTCGCCTTCGGCTCTGGCAATAAGACCAAGTTGACGATAAGCAGCACCATATTCGGGGTCTTTGACGATAGCCTGGTTATACCAGTGTTTAGCCTGGTCCATTCTGCGATAAGCCAATTCCATGTCGCCAAATTTGACAAGAACCATAGCTGATGGCTCGATTTGCATGGCTTGTTGGTATTCGATATAAGCAGATTGATAATCTCCTGCAGCAAGAAGTTGATCGCCAAGCTTTACTCTTGATTCAGCATCGCTTGGGTCGATACCCATTCCTTTGATTGCTTCAGTAAGTAATTTGCCAGCTGCGCCATTATCTGGAGCAGCGCAAAGTGCTTTGCGGAAAAGACCTGCAGCACCTGAATAATTTTTGGCTTTGAGCATGTGCTCGCCCATTGCGGTGCGGGCACAGGACAAATTGATTCTGAATTGCTTGTTTGAGGGCTCATATTTGACAGCGTTTTCATGAGCTTCGACTGCTGCTTGCCATTGACCTTTATTACCCAAAAGCACGCCTTCGTTGTTGTGACGAGTGGCTTGCTGTTTGGCTTCGTTTATTTGACTGGCTCTTTGAGCTTCAGCTTTTCTTTGAGCTTCGCTTTCTCTAGCTTTCTGCTCTTGCGACTCTTGTTCTTTACGTGCTTGCTCTTCGCGATAGTCGGGGCGACGTTTGAATTTCGAGATGGTAAGAGCTTCAGAGTTTGAAGACTGATCCCAGGACTTTTCCTGAAGATCTTTGCGCGATGGTAGAGTGCGCATTTCCATTTTGGTTGCCATAGCTGGAAGGGCGCTGCTCAAAAGAAGACAAGAGCATATGGCAGAGACATAAATCCTATTTATTTGGGGTTTGGATTTGGACTCGGACATTTGGGGTGGAACCTCTTTGGGGGATGCGGCATTTCGAACCGCTTGTAAACCCAGCTTAAGGTTTTGCCCCCTGCGGGTCTATTGGGGTTTCTCCCATGCATTTCGTAGGATTCCCATTTTTTAGATTAAATGCGAGATCTCTATCTCTAATATATCGATCACTACTACTCTCAATAGTTTTGATCTGAGGCTGTATCTCTAGTATCATTGTCTTATTTGTTATAAGGAGCCGCTCCATTAAATGAACCAGCCACCTCCCAGGCACCCGGCATTCAGACCGCGAACAGTGGTATGTGAGCGTCACGAGCTTATTAGATTCGGCTTGAAGCGCGTGGTCTCAGAGGTCGTTGATATAGTTGGCGAAGCCAACGATGGAATGGTAGCTACTGAAATAATCAGACGGCTCAGACCTGATTTTGTCATGCTTGACGTAGATTTAGATATTTTAAACGGGGTGGAAGTTTGCAGACGCGTTGTTCAGGAACTTCCAAACTCAAATGTTCTTGTACTGACAGACTCTTATCATGCAACTAAATATCACAACCAGCTAATGCGAGCAGGCGCTCGTGGTTTTTGTCTCAAGTCTTCTGGTCCCAGAACACTTTTTGAAGCTATTGAGCAGACAACAAGAGGCTTGCCATACTGTGATCCTAAGATTACTCAATTAGTAAAACAACAGCCTACAACTACCAGTCAGCCTAATTCGAATCTTACAGATAGAGAAGTAGAAGTACTTATACGTCTTGATCTTCGCAATAAAGAAATTGCTGAAGAACTTGACATGAAACTTCGTACAGTTGAAAAACATATCGAATGTATTCTTGCCAAACTGAAAGTACCAACTCGTACTGCCGCAGCTCTCAAAGCTGTGCAATTGGGTTATGTACTCTTGCCCAAAATGCCTGGTCGTGATCCGGTCACTGGACTATCGCACGAGCAGACTGTGGCCGAACTTCAAGCCGAGCTTGCTATTGCCAATGAACATCTCAAAGCCCTTTTACGCCAGAACGAGCTTCTCAAAGAGGCCCTCACAGATAAGCTGCGCAATCAGGGCAAAGAAAATCCTTAAATTCAAAAAAGTGAAGCAAAAGACAATATTGTCACTTTTGCTTTTCTTCGTTTTTTGCACGCCTGTAAGCGTTCTGGCACAAAGCCAAGCTCCCGCACAAAATCAGAGCGATGAGTTGCCTTTAGGAAACAGATTTTTACGCGTGGTTCAGACAGCCACAGGTATGAATTTTCTTGCTTCTTTTGTGGCCAGTAAAGTGACAGGGGCTGTTTTGTCTAAAAAAACTGGTGGGCGGGTTAAAGCAAAAGTTGGCACATACAGCCTGACTGACCTTGCTTCGGGAAAAATTAAATCTATAAAAATTGTGGTAACTCATCCAAAGTTAAGTGGAGTAGAGCTTGGTGAGTTTCAAATTAAGACGCAAAAACCGCTCTGGGTGACAAGACGTTCACTAAAACGTCCAAACGAAATGCTCGTTTATTTCAAGTTCACCCAGGACCAGATTCAAAAAATCCTTGCTGATGAGCGGGCTCGTGCCATGCTAAAAGGTTTGAAAATCGACCTTCCTGGGCTTGGAGCGCAGGAAATAGAAGTAATTGAGCCAAGTGTAGTGATAGGTCAGGATTCGGTCGATATTAAGGCTTTTCTTGTAACCAAAGGCGCTGCGCGCGATACTGGCATCGACCTTGCTATTTTTGGCCAGCCAAAACTGATCGAAGAGCGCAAAATTATCATAGATTCACTCAAAATCGAATCCAATACAATAGACGAGCCGGCAGTTTTTGCCGATTTTGTAAGCAAACTGGTTAATCCTATTATCGATTTTGCCCGATTTGACCGTACTGACCACGCTTTCAGACTTTCGGTTCTTACCGTAAACCCAGGCAAAATCGAAGGTATGGGAAGACTTTTACTGGTTCCAAGGAGTAAGTAATGAAAACTTTGGCTCGGATCTCTCTTTTAAGTCTATTTCTCAGTGTTAGCGTTTTGGGCGCCTGTCATATTTTTCCAGATCCAAAAGATGCTTCTGGCGGCGAAAAAGTGGAAGTTGTCCAGGATGATCAAAAGGGCGCCCAAAAAGACACTCAAAAAGCCGAAGTGGAAATCTATTTTGCCAAGAAAAACGGCGAAGAGCTAGAACTGGTTGCGGTTCACCGCCCTATTCGTGGTGAAAATAAGCTGAACGACACTCTGGAAGAGCTTTTGCGCGGACCTACTCCAGAAGAAGAAAAAAATGGGCTTTTAAGCGAAATCCCTAAAGGCACTATTTTGCTGGGTATTAAAGACGCAGAGGGCGAATCTGAAATTGATCTGTCAAAGAGATTCAGCACTGGAAGCGTATCTTCGATGCAAACAAGACTCGACCAATTAACCAAAACGGTTACACCGCTTGCAGGAGACAAGAAAATCTATCTTGACGTCGAGGGAAAACGGCTTGAAGCCTCTAGTTTCGATGGACTTGAAATTAAACAGCCCATCAACTGATATTCATAACAAAGTAAAAGCGATTAGCGTCCTTAGCATTTATCATTTCGTTTTTATTTGGCGGTAGTCTCAGTGCTGTGTTTGTGAGCCTGTCTTGCTTTTGGGTAAAATAAAACTATGGCAGACGTTTCGAAACCTGAGAAGTGCAAAGATGACGGTGAAAGCCGTGAGATCAAGCTTGTTCAGTCCGAAAATAAAACCAAA
>CAZNEW010000002.1:0-267071 GCA_964572515.1 uncultured Candidatus Obscuribacterales bacterium
GCAACGGTTTTTCAATAGTTAGCTTTTTGATGAGTCAATGCGCGCCAAAAAATATAAGCTTAAAGTGATAATTTCAGAAATCGAGACCGAAAACGCCCTAGTTTCATTAGGTCCAATTTTTAGCTTCGCTTTCTCTAGTATCCAATCATCTTCAATCGAGTTGGATTCGTTTGGTTAGTCAGATTCGTTTGGTTTGTCAGAATCGTTTGATTTTCTCGATTCGATTTCTTTGCGATAATGAAATTCCAGCACTTTGGGATTCTTTGCTTGAGTAACTTCAACGCGTGCCGACATTTGATTCTCTTCTATCCAGCGATAGGTGATTTTCACTCTATCGTTTTGTTTTTGGTTATCGAAAACCGCATGAGTCAAATCATACTCGACGAGCTTCATATCGCCAGTCTCTTTCGATTCTTCCCACGGCTTACCGTCTTTGTTGAAATGCTGTATGCGAAGCACAAGACCATCTTTAGTCTGGGTGATTTTCAAAGACTCTCTGGTCGTTGGAACAAGTGATTCCATGAATACACTACTTCCAGTAAGTGTCTGGTCGTCTGTCTTTTCCCATTGTTCTTGCACAAAGTTGTTAGCTCCAAGCGATGCATTCCACTTGCCACGCATAAACCATAAATCGCTGATAGTCGCTGATTGAGCGAAACACGGAGAAAGACATAGAGCGAAAAGAATTCCCGACGGTATCATCTTGAGTAATTTGATTAGACTCATTTTCTATCTCACTTAAATCTGAATTGAATTGACGGAAAAGGGTATCATCATTCACGCCCAAAGTAATTAATTAAATGCTGGAATAGACTGAGCGAAATTGAGTTTAACGGATCCCGTGACCCGTTAAACGTTCAATTCAATCTAGAGATGAGCATAGGCATAAGCTTGGGCTTGGGCTTGGGCTTGGGCTTGGGACTGGGCATGCCCATGGGCTTATTGTTTGGCAAATCGATAAAACTTCGTATCGACCGACACCAATGGAAAACACTCAGGTAACTGATTCTTCGATACCTCCACGAATCCATTTTTCTCATAAAATCGATGCGCGGCTTTTAAGATATCTACAGTACCCAAATAAATCTCTTGAATCGAATGCTGTTCGCACCACTTAAAGACCGTATTCAACAATGCCGATGCAACGCCCAAATCTCTGCCACGAAAATCTGCATGAACAAACATTTTCTTCAAAGCAACTCGGTTGTCTCCAAAATCGACTATCCCGACGGAACCAATCACCTTGTCGTTTGATATAGCGACCCAAAAGTTTCCGTTGCCATTCTGAAATGTTTCGTGTATGTCAACCAGATCTGGCTGACCTTCAAGCGTTACGGGCACACCAAACTCAATTTGCTGAATAGGTAAGACAAGCTCTTCAACACCCTTTTGGTGCTCTGATTGAAACACTTCAATTTTAAAAACACTGTTCATAGATCAAACCTTACGCATAGATCAAACCTTACGCATTGATCAAACCCAATATCACTTGCGAACCACAAAAATCTGAAAAGACTGATACGGCAACGAAGAATCGAGCACCATTTCAAAGCCCGCCTTAGCAAATTCACGAGCCACTTCTTGTGCAGTCATTAAAAATTGCGCCGGTGGCTCGATGGGAGAGCCGGCCTTGCCTTCTAGTACGGCGATTCTTCCACCAGGTCTAAGCCAGTCTCGAACTTTCGATAAATATTCAATTCTGTCGTCTATATGATGATAAGTATTCACCATCAAAATCGCATCAACCGGCTCGGGAACGGTAAGAGAGTCGGGTTCAATGAGACAAGCGGTTATGTTGTCCAACCCGGCATTCGTAGCACGGTTAGTGAGATATTTAAGCATCTCGGGTTCAGAATCGACCGCATAAACAATTCCTGTCCCGACTCTTTTGGCGGCGCGCACGGTGAAATAACCAGTTCCAGCACCAAAATCAGCGAGCTTATCGCCGTCCTTCAATGCCAATGCGTCAAAAACCACTTCGGGCTGCTGCCATTCATCACGGTCGGGAGCATCAAAACGCTCGACATAGTCCTGGACTTTCTGAAAATCCCAGGGCTCTCGCTTATGCTCATGTTTGTGTTCGTGACTATGCTCATGATGATGATGATGATGAGTATTTGACATAAATTTCACTTTTCAAGAGGGTAAAATTGCTGATCTTCATTATGTCAGACCCGGTCCCCGCAAAGCTCAATATTGAGCCAAAAGTCCGGAAAGCCCTTCCATATTAAGGAGCTAGAGAAATGAAACAACCAATTTTGATTCTAGCAATAGGCATCCTGTTTTCAAATTCTTCGACTCAATTTGCATCTGCAGAAGGAGAAAAACCTATGGCAAAGGTAACCGGTATTGGTGGCGTTTTTTTCAAAGCAAAAGGCGACCCTAAAGCATTAGCTGATTGGTATCAGAAAAACTTAGGCATGAAGTTAGAGCCATGGGGTGGTGCAATCCTTCGATGGAAGGAAGATACTGCAGAAGACGGTGGCGGGACAGCCTGGCATGTTCATGATGCTAATTCGGACCCTTTTGAGCCAAGCAAGTCTAATTTCATGATCAACTATCGTATAGACAATATGGCCAATCTAATTGCACAGCTGAAAGCTAACAATACAAAAATCGAAAAAGGTCCAGAGTCGCATGAAAATGGAAAATTTTTGTGGGTGATAGATCCTGATGGAAACAAAGTCGAGCTATGGGAACCAAAAATTTGGGACGATAAAAATAAAGGTAAATAGCCATGTCAAAAGAGTTTGACGAAATAATGAGTAACTTCGATCCTCAAGTAAAAGAGATCGCAACTGCAACCAAAGAGCTGATTTACAAAGTCATGCCCAAAACAGTCGAAGTTGCCTGGGTTCAACAGCAAATAATCGGATACGGCACCGGACCAAAAAAGATGACTGAACATTTTTGCTGGATCCAACCAAATAAAAAACACGTGAATCTCGGATTCAATTACGGTGCTGAACTTACTGACGAGGATAACCTTCTGGAAGGAACGGGCAAACTATTTCGGCACGTAAAAATGAAGTCTTTAGATGATGTAAAACGACCAGGTGTGCGCAAACTACTGGAAATCGCGAGTCGCCATAGAGTTCCACCACCAAGAGCCTGAGTAGCCAAATAGACCTAAAGGACTTCTTGAGAAGCCGTCAAAATGAGGGGATTCTGCTATCATCCTGGCATGAAGATACTCAAGTCTGGCAATCAAATTCCTGTTCTTGAGGCGGCCTTAATTGGAATAATTGCAGGATTATCTGCCGAAATGCTCTCCTTTGGGGTCAATTGGCTGGGATCGCTGCGTATGACAATTTCAAATGTAGCGCCACCTTATCTGATTCTTCCTGCTCTTGGATTATTTGGCGGGTGCATGGCGGGATTACTGGTCGAAGTACTTGCTCCAGAAGCTTCGGGCAGCGGCATCCCGCAGGTACGAGCGAGATTGGATCGAATAATCATAGCGTTGGATTTCAGAGTGGCGATAGTCAAACTAATTGGTGGGACAATCGCTCTTGGTACTGGTTTCTTCTTGGGGCGGGAAGGACCGACGGTGCAGTTGGGAGCTTCGCTTGCAGCCCCATTAACGGCACGAATGTCTAGAGCCCGCGAATATAAACGTCAACTGATAGCTGCTGGCGCCGCGGCAGGACTCACCGCGGCATTCAACGCTCCTCTGGCGGGAGTCGTGTTTGTACTTGAAGAATTGCTCAGGGAAGTACGTTATTCCACTATTTTGCTTTCAGTGGTATCGTGTTCGATGGCATGCCTCATTTTGAATTTATTCAATAGCCCTCATCTTCGTCATGATGTAGAGCCAATTGCATCGCAAATTCATTTTGCTCCTCAAGACATTCCTTTCTATGTTTTACTGGGCATTGTTTGCGGCTTGCTTGGAGCGTTTTTCAATCTTTGCATTTTAAAAGCATTGAAGCTAAACAAAAATCTCGAAAAAATTCCTACTTCATTCAAAGTAAGCATTGCGGGTTTTCTATCCGGGATTCTGATTTCACTTTTGCCTGCCGTTTTTCACAATTATGCAGGCATACGGATATTAATTTCGTCTGGTGCTACAGATTGGACCACCGCTCTTTTAGCTTTTCCAATTTTCTTTATTCTTACCGTTGTAGCTTATGGTTCGGGCGCCCCGGGAGGTTTGTTTGCACCGGCACTCACACTGGGGTCGGCAGTAGGCTATTTGGTAGGATATCTAGAACACCTGTGCGGAGGCGGACTGTTGATGAATAGTTTCGCTCTGGTTGGCATGGGCGCGTTTGTCGCTGGTGTCACGCGCACACCACTGACTGCAATAGTAATTACTTTTGAAATGACCGCCAACTTCACGCTTTTGACACCACTAATGATTACATCAGTCATAAGCTCAACAGTTGGAGATCTAGTGTTTAGAGATGGTCTATACGAGCATCTGATGCGCTGGAATGGAATACACTTGCATGGCGACAGAGACGAGAAATTACGCGAATTGACTGTCAAAGACATTATGCGGCACAGTAATGATTTCGTTCGCTCTAACGCATTCGTCAAAGATTTACTGCCTACTCTCAGTGCTAATGGTCAAAAAGATTATCCTGTGTTTGATGAAAAAGTATTTGTTGGCATTCTTCGTCAGTCAGATTTAGCCAAACTCAAGAATAAAGAATCAATTACCGAGCTAAAAGTTTCAGACATTATGCTCAAACAACCGCTTGTCGTGAGCCCTTTTGATACTTTAGAAGAACTGATGTTCCTATTCAGCCGATATAAATATACGTGGCTGCCCGTTGTTCACCAAGACAAGTTCAAAGGAATAATTTTACAGACCGACGTGGTCCAAGCTCTATTTTCAAGAGGGTAAAATCGGTGGATGACAGTTTGGATCGAATTTTTCATTTGTGCTGCGGTTATTCTCTTTTGTGGTAGCCGCTTAAGCATTTATGGCGACGTAATTGCAGAAAAAACCGGTCTTGGAAGAAGCTGGGTCGGGCTAGTTCTTCTTGCAACAGTAACTTCATTACCTGAGCTCATAACAAGCGTCAGCGCAGTCACACTAAACGATCTTCCAGATATGGCAGTTAGTGGCACTATCGGTAGTTGCATGTTCAACATGATGGTTATTGCACTCCTCGATTTCTTGTCGAAAAATCGTCCCGTATCAAATAGAGTTCACGACGGTCACATGCTTTCGTGTGGTTTTGGCATAGTTTTGCTTGGATTCGCTGCTATCGATATTGGATTTGGAAAGTTCTTCCCTCTAGTTTCTGGTACGACTGTCGACCCAATAAGCATTGTTTTTATCGTGGTATATCTCCTTTCCATGCGTCTTATCTACGACTATGAGAAGGTGCGCGTAGTAGAAGTGACAGGTGAATTAGGCGAAACCATTGACAATAAGTCGTTAAGCCTGAGAAAGTCAATTGTTTTCTTTGTAATTAATTCGATTGTAATTGTTTTGGCAGCCTGCTTCTTACCTGAATTAGCCGAACAAATAGCGAAACAGACCGGGTGGGGCGAAAGCTTTGTAGGTTCCTCGTTTATTGCTATTACAACATCATTGCCTGAAATCACGGTATCAATCACTGCAGCAAGACTTGGTTCTTTTGACATGGCTGTAGCTAACCTTTTAGGGAGCAATCTCTTCAATATAGCCATTCTAGGGATAACTGATATTTGTTATTTGAAGGCACCACTGCTGAGATCTGTCCCGGCGGTCAATTCCTCCACAGCAGTATGCGCAATGATTGCATTAGCCATTGTGGTAATTGGCTTAACTTATCGTTCTCAAAAGAAATTCCTTTTTCTTGCAGGGGATGCAATAGCAATTAGCATTATTTATGTTATCGCAAATGTTATACTCCTTCTTGCTCACTAGCAGATAGAATCAGGAAATTGGATAAGTGGAAACGTCCTCAAACTTAAATTTCTACCTGCTTTTCACAATGCTTATATTGTCTTCTTGCGTTGCAATTGTCACCAAGTGGATAAAGCTGCCTTACTCAATAGCTCTTGTCATAGTCGGACTGTTCATAGGCATTTTCCATTGTTTGCCTGTGGTGACTATGACACCGGAATTGATACTTCTGGTTTTCTTACCAGCGCTTCTCTTTGAAGCCGCATGGAATTTCCAGCTTGATTGGCTAAAAATTTGCCTCAAACCTATCACTCTCCTTGCCTCTGCGGGAGTGATTATTTCGACTGCGGTAGTAGGAATGATTCTGCATTTTTTTACTGGCATTGACTATAAAATAGGGTTGTTATTTGGCGCAATGATTTCAGCCACCGACCCTATATCAGTTCTTGCACTGTTCAAAAGACTGAAAGTCGACCGACGATTACATACACTTCTTGAAGGCGAGAGCTTACTTAACGACGGAACCGCAGTAGCTCTATTTCATGTTCTCATGGCTTCGATTCTATTGGGCGGAAATTTACCCTGGGATAAAATCACAGTAGATTTCATATGCATCACATTTGGTGGCATGGTTATTGGTACAATAGTGGGACTTATTGCATCAAAACTAACCGAATATTTCGATGACCACCTGCTTGAGACTACTCTTACTGTTCTGGTTGCTTACGGCTCATACATATTAGCCGACCAATCGCACGTATCAGCTGTGATTTCGGTTTTGACGGCTGGTTTCATAATGGGCAATTTTGGCAGCAGGACGAGTATGTCTGCCACCACGCGCCTTGCCGTTGAAGCGTTTTGGGAATACGCAGCATTTATAGCCGAATCGCTGGTTTTCCTTTTAATTGGAATGCAAATAAAATTCAGCCTACTGGTTAAATATGCACCTTACATTTTGGTGGGTATTCTCGCGATTCTCGTGGGAAGGGCTATAGTAGTTTATACAATTAGTCAACTTACTCAAAGTAAGCAACATCCAATCCCAGTAAAATGGCGACATTTGCTTTTCTGGGGCGGTCTTAGAGGCTCGTTATGCATGGCTATGGCTTTGAGCTTACCAGCAAACTTTCCTCAGCGCGAATTACTGGTTGTTACTACATTTGGAGTCTCTTTATTTACTCTTTTAGTTCCAGGCTTAACGATAGAGCCCCTAATACGATGGATAAAAGTCACCAGACAAGGAGTTTCCAAATCGAGTCAGCTGAAAGACGAGATCAAAAAGCTAGAAATTCAAAAGAAAAAACTACAACAATCTATTAAGACTGGACAAATCGCAAGAAAAGAAGGAAAGGAAAAAATCAACATTATAGACTTAAAAAAACAAGAAACAGAAGAGATTCTTGTGCTCCTTGAACAATCTGACGACGATAACCAAATCGAGCAATTGGAAATCGAACTAGCCCTTGTGAGAGCTCAAAAAGAATGCTTGAATCAACTGAGCAAGAAAGAATCTTCTAAGCCCGAAATCTTGGAACAAGCACGTCAAAGAATCGATGCTCACTATGTAAAAATCAAAGCAGAGCATCAGTCAATGGAAACAGATAGCGAAAAGACTAAAGAAAAATAGAACCAAGGGAAAAAGCAAAGATATGTCAATCAAAAAATCGTCGTTACTTTTAGCACTCACTCTAAGCACTATATTTGGCGCGGGGCCTGCATTTGCTAATTCCGAAGCTTTCAGTCATCTCTCGTACAAACAAGCAAAAGAACAGGCACAGAAAGAGGGAAAGATTCTAATCGTCGATTTCATGGCGACGTGGTGTCCTCCTTGCAAGAAAATGGACTCCACGACCTGGGTGGATACCAAAGTAAACGAGTGGGTCAAGCAAAATGCAATTGCCATCCAGGTTGACGTAGATAAAGATGAAGAAACGACATCTGCGCTCAACATCGACTCGATGCCTACAATTGTTTTGTTCAAACCAGATGGTGGTGGCAAAGAATTTACACGTGAGTCTGGGTATCAAAGCCCCGAAGAATTGTTGCACTGGCTGAACAACGTCAAAAGCGGAAAGAGCGCAGAGAAAGTAAAAGAAGAAACGTCACAATCTGGCGACGGAAGTGCCTTTGAGCGAATTTCAAAAGCTCATGAGCTACTCAGAGGAAAGAAGTATGCCGAAGCTCACGACGAGTATTTTTGGCTCTGGAATAACATTGATCCAAACGATTCAACTTTGTCCGAACTTAGAAAAAAACTTATTCCAATTGAGGTTAGAGCCTTACTAGAAAGCTTCCCCGAAGCAAAAGCAAAGTGGATGGAGCTGAGAGACAGTAGCGAGAAAGAAAACAAGCGTGCCGATTGGCTCTGTCTAAATTTGATGCTCAATGATAATGCGCGAACACTAGCTTGGTTCGATAAAGCAAAACTCGACGCCACTCAGCAAAAAACAATTGAAGAATTGGGCACTTTACTCGAATATCCATTATTTATGAATAAAAGATATAACGATGCCACCATGTACTTGTATCCAAAACCAATTGAAAAGATTCAGGCATATCACAAAGCTGCAGAAGAAATTATGAAGCCTAGCCCAGATACTGAATTTGCTAAAGGATTCGATCCTTTTCCAGCGATGGTAGTCATGGTCTATAGCGCTTACCTTGGCGCAGGCAAAGATGGCGACGCAAAAAAAATCTACGATGAGTGTTTGCGTCTCGACAACACACCAGCGATGAAAGAGATGCTCGAAAACATAAACAAAGCTATGGAGAAAATTAAAACCGCCAAGTCTGGCTCAGTCGCTAAATAAGTATCTTTTCCTCCTAAAGACTGATGGAAATGGGACCCCAGGCGAGTAAAGTATGGTCGCTTACTCCAGAGGGACTAAGAGGATGAAGATTTCTACTATTGTTTGGATTGCCCTGATGCTTGTGACTACAGTGTGCATCACTGTTTTGCTGCCATCTAAAGCGTTCGACCCACATGTCGAAGCCGAACTCAAATATTCTAGAGACTCTCTGGTCAAACAAAGAAGCGACTTGGAAACTGATTTGGAGCATAAGGCCAAACAGGTTGCACAGTTGGAAATGGAAATTCAAAGGACACGCGCAAGCTTGAAAGACACAGAGCGTGCACTTGGACTTATAGATAACACATTGAAAAACAAATAGCGCGTTCCTCGTCCAAAAGGATGAGTCATCACCAAGAGGTAAACACATGACACTGACACTTTCGAAAGACAATTCCTTTTTGACCGAAAAGCAAAAAGCACCGGCATTTTCCTTTTTCTTTCGCGTTCACTCGGGCTCTGAGAAACAATTGCACGATGCAGGTCACATGCGCAGTAAATGCCATGAAATTATCAAAAATGCTTCGTTGCAGTCCGCACTTACAGAAGAGCTTATTTCAAAAGTAGATCAAGAAATCGAGAAGCTCGACCTTCGCAGTGGTGCCAAATCGTTTGGAATCTTTGTCTCGCCAGATTATGCAGCAACTAAGCTGTATTACACTTATCTGCCCGAGCGCCAATATCAAGGCGAATACTTTTCGGCGCTAGAAAGTCTTTATGCAGAGCAACAGTCCAAACCCTACATATTATATGTTTTCGAGCCTCGCTCTGTGCAGGTATTTAAGGGACAAGGCGATCATCTAGAAGCACTGGACGACTGTGCAGAATTAGAGCATGTAATCAAAGTCTATAAACATAAAGACTCGACCCATGCCGACAAAGACGGAAAATCGCACAAAGGCGAGCATGACCTGAAATGGATCAAAGAGCTCACAGAGGCGATGGAAGCGCTATGTTCTAAAATGAAATCGCCTGCTGCAATTGTTGGAAATTCTTTGATCGCAGCAACTGAAGAGGATTTCAAAAGATCGTCATTGCAGTGTGTTGCTTGCGTGGAAGAAGTGGTGCACACTTCAGGCGGAAGTTTCCAGACCGAATTTGGAGGAAAAATTTTGGTCTTGATCCAAAAAAATCATGCCAAAGAATGGCTCGCCAAGTGCAACGAAGCAGCAAGCGCTCACAAGCTCGTTACTGAAAAGGACGAGATGATCGCATGTGTAGTCGAAGGACGCGCAGCACAGCTTGTGCTTGAAACCCCAGCCTGGGACAACACCGGTTTGCTCGAATTTTCTCCACTGCACGAAATTGCACGAGAAACATTATCCAAGCATGGCAGCCTTGAGTTCGTATCCAAGAATACGCTTGAAAAATGGGGCGGTCAGGCAATGATTCTGAGATATTAACTAAATGCTTCGAGAGTTGAGTTGAAGCATTAGAGCCGATACCCGGTCAAAAGTATGGTCTTCTTCAACAATCTCAGATTGCAATACGGCAAAACAGTGCATTGATTCGAATTCGCTTCTAACCGAATCGCTAATTCGCATTATTTGCACTGTTTTGCCAGCTTCTTTCAATTGCACAATCAAATCATTTAGATAATAGGCGCAGCTTTGATCTATAAATGCAGCCTTTTCAAAATCGAAAATAATTTGCTCGGCTTTGCTAAAGTTTTCATGTGCATCGTTAAGTGTATTCACTTCGGCAAAAATAATTGGTCCGTGAAACGAATACACGTAAGTTCCATCCTCAACATGACCGTGTTGTGAAAGTTTTGCGTCAGACAATTTTTTGATATGGAGGAAACAAGCAAGCAGTGTACCAACCACAACTGCAGAAATAAGATCGAAAAATACAGTCATCGCAAGTACCACGCACATGACGGCTACATCCCCTCTGGGTGCTCGTTTTAGATGTTTAACCATGCGCCAATCCACAATGCCGATACCTAAGATTATCAAAATCGCAGCCAGTGCAGAAAGCGGAATTTGAGCAGCTAACGAACCCAATGTAGTTATGACGAGTAAAACAAGAAAAGAATAAATGATGGCACTAAGTGCGGTGCGTCCTCCAGCATCGATATTTGCCAATGTACGAGTGGTAGAACCAGCACCAGCCAGTCCACCGAGCAAACCTGTGAGGATATTGCCCAGTCCTTGCCCTACCAGTTCTTGATTACTGTCGTGTTTAGTCTTGAGCATTTTTTCTGCAATCAAAGAAGTTAGGAGCGAATCGATGGAACCAAGAACAGCAATGGTTATGGCACCAGTTACAACAATGCTCAAATCGCTAAAGGCAATTGGTGGAAGTGTTAAAACTGGTAGTTGAGAAGGTATTTCACCGATTTTAGGAACATCTAACTTCAGAATTGAACATGCCACGGTCGCTGTTATAAGAGCAACCAGTGAGGCAGGTATTCTTTTAGATGCAAACTTAAGTCCATAGATTATTGCCACTGTGGCGGAACCAATTCCAAAAGCAGCGATATTATAGGAATGCGGAATAGCAGAAAAACTCTGCAAGCTGCTTAGTATTTGCTTGCTGCCTGGTATTCCAAAAAACGGGTTTATATGGATGATGATTATGATAAGGGCGATTCCTGTCATGAAGCCAGAAATGACTGGATATGGAACTAGCTTAATCCAATCGCCCCATTTAAGCCGCCCAAATACTATCTGAAGAGCGCCAGCTAGAATAGTAGCTGCAAAAACGAGATAGGCTTTATCGGCATGTGAAGCCAATAAAGATGCTATAACCACGGCGATAGGACCTGTGGGTCCAGATTGCTGTCCTCTGGTGCCACCAAATACTCCAGCCAGTAGACCACAAGACATAGCACCATATAACCCAGCTGCGGCTCCAAGTCCAGAAGCAACGCCAAATGCCATAGCAACGGGAAGCGCCACAATCGTGGTCATGATGCCGCCCAGAATATCGGATAGGACGTTCGATCTTAAATCGCAGATCCGTCCAAGCAGAAAACTTTTCATATAGTCATTCTACCATATTACGATATTACAACGTTTTCATTACTGTAAGAGTTTCCAACGGTTCACTGTCCGTTCATGCACCTATGAGAATCTTGGAATGTGTAGAGTGGAAATATACAGTTATGAAAAGGCTATTCATTAAACAAACCAAAATCCCAGCAAGCGTGCAGACTCTGTACGACTGGCATATGCGTGAAGGTGCTTTCGAGCGTCTGACGCCACCCTGGGAGCATGTGAAAATGAAATGTGGCGACGCAAAAATAGAGAATGGCTCAAGGGTCAGTCTTGAAATTGATGCGGGACCAACAAAGCTAAATTGGCTAGCCGAACATTGCGACGTACAGCCTGGAAAAGAATTTACCGATGTCCAGGTGCGAGGTCCTTTCAAATTCTGGAAACATAAACACAGTTTCGAGAAGCTTAACGACGGCTGTCTTTTGACAGACAGTATTCAATTCGAGTTGCCGTTTGATTTAGCCACTATATTTAGTGAAACTTTTGTCAAAGAAAAGCTCGAACGTATGTTCGAGTATCGCCATGAAATGACAATTAATGACATAAGCGTTCTTTGCAAAAATGAAAATGTAAAGCCTATGAAGATTCTTGTAACAGGCTCTTCGGGACTCGTTGGATCGAGTCTGGTGCCGTTCTTAAAAACGCAAGGTCACAACGTTTTCACTCTTGCGCGTCCTCAGTCAGACAAACATAGCGAACTGACCTGGGATCCCGAAAATGGGAAAATAAACCCCAAAGAGCTTGAAGGATTCGATGCAATAGTCCATCTTGCCGGAGAGAACATAGCTGACGGCATTTGGACTGATGAGAAGAAGCGCAAGTTAGAAAAGAGCAGAATTGATTCGACCAGACTTCTTGTTGATACTTTGTTGAAACTAGAAAACCCTCCTTCTGTTTTCGTTTGCGCCTCTGCTATCGGTTTTTACGGCGATCGAAAAGACGAAGTTTTAACCGAAAATAGCAAGCTTGGCAAAGGATTTTTAGCCGATCTTTGCGTGAAATGGGAGAATGAAGCAGCTAGGGTGGCAGAGAAAAATATTCGCCCGGTGATGTTGCGTATCGGGGTCGTACTCACTCCTAGCGGTGGCATGTTGCAAAAAATTCTGCCACCATTCGAACTTGGTGGAGGCGGTCCAATTGGCTCGGGCAAACAGTATATTAGCTGGATTGCAATCGACGATCTGGTTTCAGCCATTTATCATTGCATTTGCACTCCCGACATCAAGGGAGCAGTGAACGCAACAGCTCCAGATGCATGCACCAATAGTGATTTTACAAAATCGTTGGGTAAGGTTTTGCATCGCCCCACTATTTTTCCTGTTCCAGAACTTGCATTAAAACTAGTCTTTGGTGAAATGGCAAAGGAAACGATGCTTTCTAGTTGCAGAGCTGAGCCAACAAAACTATCTGAAACAGGTTACAAGTTTTTGTATCCAAAACTAGAATCGGCTCTCAAACACGTTCTTGGCAAATAGTGGACACAAACAAATCTGCTACTTGGTCTCGAGATCTGCTTTCTTGCTAAAGACCTGCTCTTCCAGTACTTGGAAAATCACCGGTCTTATTCTTAGCTCGCTACTAAATGGCAAGCTGTAAGCCGCTAAAAGCCAGATGTTGAGCCCCAAACTTATAGCAATGAGCGCAGTCAATAGCGTGTGCCATCCACCCATCTTCGAAGTGAAGAAATAAGTAAATGTAATAGTGATAATTGATCCAAAAAATATCGCAGTCCACAGAATTGGAGAAATCTCAGTCTGACAAACCACACTACGAGCGCGTCTTGTTTCTCCAAGAATTTTTGCACAATCCAACATTGAAGCTTGCAAATTAGACTCTTGCTCCGTTTGTGGTTTTAGATTCACACAAGCAGACCACAAGCTGCCATAGACTTTCCAACAGTGAGGCGCCATCTCCATTTTGCCCATGAGCGGCCACTCTGTATTGATGACACAATGATTGTAATCCGAGCAAAGATCGCGAATTTGAACTTTGTCCACGCTTGGAAGACCTTCCGAAAGCCTGTAGATATTAGCTAGAGAATTTGCCTCAGCTGAAACCTGAACATTTATTTCGTGATAGGTCTCAATAGCATTTGCTACAAGCAGACCTAAAAGAAGCGAAAATAGCGTACCTACAACGCCTAGCATTGCCTCAATCATTCCCTGACTCAATTCGAGCTTGTCAGCAGTTACAACTTTGTGAGTGAGAACTTGTCCAACAATCGCAAGCACTACAAGGAGAGTGATAATTAGAATTGCTAGGGTCATTTTAGTCCGCCGAAGTGTGTAGGCCAGTTATTCTACGGTATTGTCAACCACACAATTCAATAATCAGCTTCAACGCATTTTTTGCAAACGCATCTTGAGTCCGAGTTATTGCACGACTCGAGCTGTCTGCGCATAGCTTCTAATTTTAAAAACTCAGAAGAGCGGACTGACCGAATCATGAATCCCAGCTCTTGAACTACGTTTGCTGACACGCCTTTCAGTTCGCTCAAAGACATTTCCGGAGCAATTACAGGCATGCCAGGCGGCACGTGGTCCACCGGAGCTAACAGAGAAACAGTCATTTCATCCTCCATTAGGATTTACTCCTGACCAATAGCTTTCACCACTTCATAATGAAGCAATCACGTCCAACTTGAATCCTCCTTGCGGGGAAGAAAAAGGGTGATTTTGGACCATCCAAAAGTGTGATCTAATGGATATACGTTGATTGACGACCAGTTAAAAAGTAAAGTTCTGAAGTTTATCGATTCGATTTAATAGGATAATATATTGCTGAATCGAACCCAAATGGTGGAGCCCAGCATGAATAACAACCCTGAAGAGCAAAAATTAGAAGAGCAAAAAACAGAAGAACATTCTGGCGATACAGCAACAACTTATGTAATTGTGATTCTAATTGTCTTAGGGGGTATTTTCCTGTTCAACAAAATGAACGAGAAAAAGGAAGTATCCAGCACGTCCACCACTGTTGTTGAGACCAGTACTATCGAATCAAAATCAGGAGCGGTGGAAACAAAAACCACAGAAACCAAAACAGTTCAGTCGACTCCTTCAAACACAAGCACCAACAGCTCAACAAGTACAATTCCAGTGCCTGTCAATGACACTCAAGTACCTGTTAACAACGCTCAGGTTCCAGTAAATAACACTCAGGTACCTGTCAACAACGCCCCTGCGGCGCCGGTAACTGCGCCAGACACCAAGCCTGCAAGTTCCGCGACAAATGGACAGTAGTCATTAACGTCATTCGACCAACAACCGTTATCCAGTCGGTCAAAATCAATCGACAGCTTGGTTGCGATGTGGTGCTTGCAAGCGAAACATTTCAGCACACTGGCAGCTTCAAGTTTCGGGCGGCATATAATCTTGCAAAGAATGTTGAGCAGAAGACCATTCTGACTGAATCATCTGGCAATTTCGGTCAGGCTTTAGCGTATGCATGCCAGCTTTTGGGCAAGCAATGCATTGTTGTGATGCCCAGCACATCGGCACAGGTAAAAGTCGATGCGGTTAAAGGTTTTGGTGGCATTGCCGAGTTGACCGATGTCAAAGTGAAAAGCCGTCGCGCTCGCGTGGAAGAACTTATCAAAGATTATCCAGATGCTTATGTTGCAAGCGCTTATAACGACAAATATGTAATCGAAGGCAATGCTTCGCTTGGTCGCGAAATTTGCGGACTGGCTCAGTCAATAGACTTTGTGGTGGCACCAGTAGGTGGTGGCGGATTGAGTTCAGGAATTATCGAAGGCATTAAGCAGTGTGGCAAAACAATAAAAGTCATTGGCGCTGAGCCTGCTATGGCAAACGATGCCTCTCGTTCGCTTCAAGCTGGGCGTATAGTTGCAAATGAGCACGAACCCCAGACTATCGCAGATGGTGCTCGCGTATTATCAATTGGAAATTTGAATTGGGGAATTTTACAAGAAGGAATTCATAACATCATTGAAGTGTCCGAAGATAACATAAAATCAGGCGTGAAATTGCTGTTCGATCTTGCCAATCTCAAAAGCGAGCCAACGGGGGCACTCTCTATTGGAGCGCTTCTTGCTGAACCAGATTTGTTTCGTGGCAAAACAGTCTGCTGTGTTATTAGTGGTGGCAATGTCGATCCATCCATCTATAAAGAATTGATTTCTTGAAAAAGCACGCACCAAAAATTCTCTCAATTTCCGCGCTTATTCTGATACTCGGAATAATCATTCTACTCACTATGATTGGCTCCAATTTAGACGCAAGAATGAATGCTATTACCGGCAGTGAAATGCGAATCACCGATCGCGCAAAAAAATTACATGCAAGTCTGTTAATTGTAGATTTGCATGCTGACACACTTTTGTGGAACCGCAACTTACTTGTTCGAAATAAGCGGGGACATGTAGACATACCAAGGCTCGAAGACGGGAACGTCGCGATGCAAGCCTTTACAATTGTATCGTCTGTACCAAAGAAATCAGGCGCTATGAAAGGCATCGATCAAATTGGACTCCTTTCGCTTGTCGATTTCTGGCCGCCGCAAACATGGTTCAGCCCCAGGGAAAGAGTACTTCATCAAATAAAGAAGCTTGAACATGCAACCAAAAATTCTAAAGGAAGATTTGTTCTCATAAAGTCATCCGAAGACTTAGACGACTTTCTTCGTCGCCGAAAAAAGGATAGCGCAGCAATGGCAGGATTTCTTGGTATCGAGGGTGCCCATGCACTTGAAGGCGACATTAACAACCTAGACCTGTTTTTTGATAACGGCGTTCGCATGATGTCACCATCGCATTTTTTCGACAACGACATCGGTGGTTCATCTCACGGAGCAGCGCGGAGCGGACTGAGTGAGCTTGGCAAAGAAGTAATCCGAAAAATGCAAGCAAAGTCAATGATTGTAGATCTCGCGCACGCCTCAAGCGCCACAATCAAAGATACCATTGCGATATCTACAAAACCCGTGGTGGTCTCTCATACGGGAGTTAAAGGGACTTTTGATTCAGATCGCAATCTATCCGACCAAGAAATTGCAGCGATAGCAAACACTGGCGGAGTAATTGGTATTGGTTACTGGAAAGAAGCAATTGGCAGCAGAAACCCAGCAGATATTGCGCGCGCCATTCGTTATACTGCAAATCTGGTTGGTGTCGAACATGTTGCATTAGGCTCGGACTTTGACGGTGCATGCGCTGCACCATTTGATGCTGCTCATCTTGAGATTGTCACACAAGCGTTAATTAATGAAGGATTTTCGGACCAGGAAATCCGCTTGATCATGGGCGAAAACACCCTAAGGGTTCTTCAATCCGGTCTACCTTCACTCACAAATACGTCAAACACTTCAAAAAGTGTTGAATCAGCGAATTGACCAACTCCAAGACTTGTAAGCTTGGGGTATGAAAAACCTACCAAACATAATTACAAGCGTTCGACTCTTTTCAGCTTTGGCGATTATCGTTTTATCGTTAACCAAGACTATCTCTTTGCCAACTTGGTTTTTGCCTCTATTTATCGCTGCTGCAGTGTCCGACATGCTTGATGGCATTATTGCTCGCAAATTCAATTGGTGTACGGAATTTGGGGCAACACTCGATAGTGTTTCAGACATGACTTTGTATGCTGCAGTGTTTATTTGCTTTGCAAATTTCACACCGCAGGCGATGGCAGCATGCTCAGGAGTATTTGCAGCCGGTCTTGTAATTCAAGTTTTACACTGGGCATTTTCGGTATGGAAACATGGATGTTTTCCAGCTTATCACTCTACTTTATCTAGAGTGGTGGCATATGCTATGTTTTTTGCCTGCCTCTATTTCTGGAGCACCAAATCGGCCTTTGTTCTTGGAGCCATGCTTTCCTTCTGGATATTGTGCTCGGTTGAAGGCATGCTCATAACATACGTTTTGAATGGACCACGCTCAAATGTTTCGAGTATTCCAAAAGCCTTACAATTACGAAATTAGATATTAACTGGCACTCTAAGGACGATTTTGTCATGAGAACTGACAGTAAAAAATTCCTGACGATTCGAAATTTGAAGGGCTACCGAAGCATGCTTGAAGTCCGAATCCTTGAGGCGATAGTTCAATACTGCTGCAATTTTGGCGATATCAACAGATTTTCCAGTGTTATTAAGTACACGCTGAATTAGATTTGAAATATCGTCAGTGTTCAATGCAAAATCAGCTAGTTGCCGCACAATGCCGTTTAACATTGAGAGAACTTTTCGTTCACCCGGGTTAAGCACCACATTTTTAACAAACGCTTCAAAAGCAGCTGCAACACTTGGCAAAACTTGTTCTGTAGTTTGATCAGGTTCTAAATCTGATTTTAAGACTTCAGAAACTGGCTTCGCTTCGGGAAGTTCTATCACATCGCTGAATCCAGGAAAACCATTCGACTTGCAGACTGCTTCGTTTTCAGCAGGTGAAGGATTTTCCAAAATTCTGAAGGAGCTGAGCGCCTTGAAACCTGGGTTAGAAGTATTTGCACCGCAGAGATCTGATTGAAAATCGCTTGGTGCTGTTTGATTGGCTGAGTTCATTAGTGTGACCTCGAGGGTTGTTCGCATGGCGGCAATGCATTTAGTATGCCGAAACGTTAAGCCCGCGCCTACGGCAGAGTGCGCAAAGGTTTAGATAATATGCGCAAGTCTTTTGCGTAAATCCGCAGCTTATGAGAAAATCCCCCAATCATGGACATTGAGTTCAAAAACATAGAAACAAACGGGGTTACACTCCACACTGCGTTGGCAGGTCCCGAAAAAGGCGAGCCAGTCATTCTTTTGCATGGTTTTCCCGACCACTGGATGGCCTGGCGCAAGCAAATCGGACCATTGTCCGACGCTGGCTTCAGGGTGATTGTGCCGGATCAACGGGGCTATAATTTAAGCTCTAAGCCCTCAGGCGCGCAAAATTACAGGTATCCACTTCTTATAGAAGATATTATGGGCTTAGCCAAAGCGCTTGGATATGACCGCTTTAACCTGGTTGGTCATGATTGGGGTGCTGCGGTAGCCTGGGGAATTGCCCTTAAGAGCCCGCTCAACGTCAAAAAACTAGTAATCATAAATGCGCCTATTCCTGTAGTCTTTCGTGAATTCATGAAAAAGAATGTGCGCCAGATGCGTCGAAGCTGGTACATGGGCTTTTTTCAAATACCGTTTTTGCCGGAAGTATCTATCAAAAGACAGTTCAAAAAGCTTGTGGATAAAGTAATTCCAGGTTTAAGCCCTCAAGAGAAGAAAGAATATCTTTGCGCGTTGAATCAGCCTAAAGCTTTAACTTGTATGCTCAACTGGTACAGAGCCATAAAGTTCTATGAGCCAAAACCTCATGAAAAACTGAATGTGGTTGTACCAACTTTGATTTTGTGGGGCAAAAAGGACCGCTATTTAAGACCCGAATTAGCCGAACTTAGTCGAGACAAGTGCGATATGGGCAAATTAGTTTTGTTCGATAAAGCTGGTCACTGGGTGATGGTAGAAGAAGCAGATCGTGTAAACGAGTTGATTCTCAATCAACTTTCTTCTTGAGCCATTCTCTGTTCTTTTTTCACTGGAAAAACAGCCATCAGCATTAAATACATAAATGCCGCGGCGAAAAATCCGACGAACCAGGCATAATCGTAAAGCGGCTTGAAGGATGGTATCACAAGTCCACCAAGCGCAAGTGCGCAACCAAATAAAGTGGCAAACGCAGCGCGCCAGTTCCATCCCATAAAATAAGTGTATTCGCCCTTCTCCATATACAAGTCGACCAGTTTGAGTTTGGTCCGTCTTATGATCCAGTAATCTGCTATCAAGACACCACCAATGGCACCAAGACCACCCGAGTAACCAAGAAGCCATGTGAAAATATAGCCAGATGGATCAGCAAGCAATTTCCAGGGTTGCATAAGGACACCAGCAATGCCCGTAAGCAGCCCCCCGGTACTAAAAGAGATCCATTTGGGAAAAGCATTGGCAAAATCGTTTGCTGGTGATACCACATTAGCTGCAATATTTACTGATAGAGTTGCAATTACCACAGTGAATGTCGCAACTGCAATGACCCAGGCTTGATCGAATTGACCAATTAATTTAATTGGATCCCAGAGTTCGCTCATTTTCATTTTAGGAAAAACTACTACAGCAGCCGATGTTATAACTACACTCATGGCTGCAAATGCCACCATTGTAGTTGGCAGTGCCACCACCTGCCCTACCATCTGTTCGCGCTGACTGCGTCCATAACGAGTAAAATCTGGCATGTTTAAAGATAGTGTTGCCCAGAATCCAATCATGGCACTAAGCGACGGTATAAAGACTTTCATAAATTCAGCACCGTTTTTGAATTTGTCTGGTTGATGAAATAAATAGCCGAATCCATGTGCTTTCCATACCACCCAAACCAAAAGAAAGGCTGTCATAACTAATACAAATGGTGCTGCCCAGTTTTCCACTTTGGCAAGTAAATTCATTCCTCTATAAACGATGAAAATATTCATTGCCCAGAAAACAAAAAATGAAATCCATTCGGTACTTGTATAACCATCATAGGATCCTGGAATAAGCCTGTGCCAGTGAGGGATAAATGAGCCAAAAAAGGTATGCATGGCTTGACCGCCAATCCAAGATTGAATTCCAAACCATCCACATGCAACGACTGCTCGCATCAAGGCAGGCAAATTAGAGCCAATTGTTCCGTAAGAAGCTCTGGCAAAAACAGGAAAGGGAATACCATATTTGGTACCGGGCTGAGAATTCAACAAAATTGGCACTAGAACTATGGTGTTACCAATGAGAATTGTCAATAGAGCTTGCCACCAATTCATTCCAGACGCAATCAGACCTGACGAAAGCATATATGTAGGAATGCAGTGCGCCATCGAGATCCAGAGAGCAGCAAAGTTGTATGTGGTCCAGTATCTTTGCGCGATTGGCACCGGGGCTAGGTCATAATTGCTGATGCGACTGCCCGAAATAATAGTCGGGTCAGTCAACTCAACGCGTCCATCGGGACGCATAATTGCGGCTTTTCCGAATGTTGAGTCGCTCAAGTTTGCTCCTTCTTTTTCACCAGCAATAGACGTAGCGGCTCTATCCTACACAGTTTGTATCGTTTGAGTATCTCTTGAAATCGCTTATTCATGAGATTAACTGCCGCAACCTGGTAAAATTGGCACCCAATGATTGCATGGAGGATTTTAGGCATGAATCGACGAGGCAACATCACCAAGCTGATTTTGGCATGTTCATTGTCTTTGACGGCGCTTGGATGTGGCTTATCTGCCCAGGCGCAAAGAGTTGACTGGACAAGAGTTCCAGCTTATGTAGATGTCAATTCACGTATTACAGAAATGGATACTCAAATTGTCAGGTACGCAGCTGAAGGTCGTCTC
Organism: uncultured Candidatus Obscuribacterales bacterium; assembly: GCA_964572515.1. Classification (GTDB taxonomy): domain Bacteria; phylum Cyanobacteriota; class Vampirovibrionia; order Obscuribacterales; family Obscuribacteraceae; genus Aved-18. Next base: position 21,059 of record CAZNEW010000002.1, read on the forward strand.
AGTCGCGAACGTCTTGCTGACATCAAAAGCAGACTCGAGGCTATTCGCCAGGAATTCAACAACGCTTCTGCAAATGGTGCCAAACCTTCTGTATGGCAGCGTGCACGTCTTGTGTTAGAACTGGATAGATTGAATCAAGACATTCAAGCTAACACCACAGGAAGAATTGCAGCATCTACAGATATTCCCGGACGCCGCATCAAAATTGAAAACGACATCACTGAAGCGCTTTACTCAGGACGCATCACAAACAGTGAAGCTGCAGCTTTTAGAAGTCGTCTGGAAAACACCAAAGAGAAAGAACGCACATTGCGTGCTGATGGTGTCTTTTCACAACAAGACCAGTTAGCAATGTCGTACGAGCTTGACCAGATCAGAACCATGCTTGAAAAAAGTCTTCGCACTCGTCAAATCACTGATCCAAAAATCGATAAAATGCAGGCTGATCTTGATGCCCGCATAACCTCGCTTCTTGCTTCAGGCAAAATCACAAACGAAGTTGCACTGCAATTTAGAGCTGATGCAAGTCGTATAGCTAATAGAGAGCGTCGCTACCGCGAAAATGATGGCGAGCTGACCTCTGAAGAAGCAGTGGATCTCGCTTATAGCCTTGAGCAGCTCGACAAAAAATTAGATGTCTACTCACCGCTTGCTCAATCGCCCGAAGAAAAATTGATTGACGATAAAGAAGAGGAAATCAAAAAACTTATCTCTCAAAACAGACAAGCCAACAAGCTTTCAATCCAACAAGCGCAAGGATTCACCAGAGAATACAATTCTATTGAATCACTCGAAGCTGTTTATAAAAGCAATGGCGTTTTGTCGGCAGACGAAATAACCGCTCTCAATCAGGATTTAGATGACCTGCGCGATCGCATTTCTAAAGCTATTACAGTTGCAATTCCACCTGCTGCTTTCAGCCAAAGAAAGAACGACCTCAAAAAACGTATTATGGAAGCTATTTCAACACGCAGATTGAGACCTGGAGTGCATTCCGAAGACTTGCTCGACGAACTTGCTCGCATCGATGCTAAAGAACAATTCTATTTGTCCGATGGCAATTTCGATGAAACAGAAGTGTTAATCATCGGTCGCGATCTCGACTCGCTCACTCGCACCCTTGAGGGTGCATTGCAAGCCCTTCCAAGTCTTGGTGAGCGCAAGGCTCAGCTTGAACTCAAACTTAATGCTGCACTTGCGGCAAAACGTTTGACTCTTGGTCAAGTCGACGATTTCAAACGTCAAATTGCTCGTTTGTCAGGCATGGAATCTGCTTATCGAGCAGATGAAATACTTACTGACGAAGAAATGCTTTCTGTTTCCGATGAATATGAGAAGCTCGAAAACAAACTTGCAAGAACTCTGCCTGCACTCCCAAATATAAATCAGATGCAAGCAGACACTACCAAGAAACTGGAAGAAGCAAGAGGCGCAAATAAAATATCCGAGTCCGATGCAAGCAATATGAAAGTCGAACTCGAGCGTATAGCTTCGGTCGAGCGCGTTTTCCGCAACTCAGACAACTCTTTGAGCGACTGGGAAGTGGTATCACTCAAAGGCGACCTGGACAAACTAAATACAGACATAGACAACGCTATCAAAGCTGCTGAGCAGCCTACCGTTGTTGTGAATGTTTCTAATTTGCCTAGCGACTCACGCACTCACTGGGCTCAGCAATACATTGGCATGTTAATTGACAAAGGCACCATCGGTGGTTTCCCAGACGGGACCTTCAAACCAGACGATGGTATCTCACGCGCTCAATTTGCTGCTATCATTGTAAAAGCTCTAGGCTTGCCTCCAGCCGGTCGCAATGCCGAATTCAAAGACCTCTCAGACAAACACTGGGCTTATAAAGCAATTAGCTCAGCAGTCGAAGGTGGTCTTGTTGGTGGTTTCCCAGACGGCAGTTTCCGTCCTGAAGACAAAATAACCCGCACTCAAGCGCTCGTTATTTTGGCTAAGGCTTTGCCTGGTGGCAACGTTGCTCCAACAGCACTCGATCGCTACAAAGACGGAAGCACAGTTCCAGCATGGGCAATACCAGCAGTAGCGAAAGCTGCTAAGGCAGGCATTCTCGTCAACTATCCCGACGCGTTCGTGATTAGAGCAAATGATAATGCAACTAGAGCTGAAGTTGCCGCATTGACCTATCAGACAATGGCAAATCTTGGACAAAAATTGCCATCGATCTCGACTGGTCTTGATGCTGCTATCAAGTAAATAGTCGAAGCAATTCGATTAAACAAACTAGTAAGAGTAGAGATTTCGGTCTCTACTCTTCTATTTTGACTTTGTCAGTCATCCAAAAATACGATTTAACCAACTCATAAAATGCATCGATAGAAGATTTGAAATTTGCCTCATCGCGCGATGAAAGCACAATCGTCACAACCTTTTTGGGCTCCTCTATATAGCCTACAGCTTCAAAAGTATTGAACTTATCACCAGACAAATATTTGATATGTGCTTTAGTTCCTTGTGTACACGTGACAGGATCTTTATCGACAATTTTGTAATTTGGCGCATCCTGACTCATGTGTTTTAAATCGGCATCAATAACATCTTGCAGAGTCTTATCAGTTTTATCGTTGATTCGAGAATACATTACCGCTTTAGAATCAGACCAGCTGCCACCCTCGGGATAGAAAACAGCATGAATGCCTTGACTTACTCCAGCCTGATTATCCAAGACCCAGCCTTTTGGAGCAGACAAACAATACGCGTGGTCTTTGCCATAAATAATCCCGCCCTTGAATCTCGAGTCGTCTTCTGCAAAAGCTCCAGATGTGGTCAACCCAGCAACAAGTCCAAGCGCCAGAAATACAAGATTTAATTTCGTGGTTCGAATTTTCATAATTATCCAACTGAACTTTTTTGAAATTTAGGAGATGAACGCAAGAATCGCGACTTCATTTGAGTTCAGGATGTTCTTTAAGGAAAGAATCTTCGTCCATGGTTACAGGCACTATCAAGATTTTAGACGAATCTTTGGGACTGGGCTTGAAATCGAGCTTTACCACCTGGGTTTTACGCGTCGCAATAAGCCTTGAGCAACTAGAGGCAAGTTCTGGTTTAGCATTCTTTGTCCAGGCATCGTTAATCGTCCATCCCTTATCGGACAACTCTTTCAAATAGAACTCGCTTATTTTTTCAGCATTATCAGCACTGACGAATGACACATATGCTTCGCCAATATCAGCAGCACCTTTGGACCCAGGGTAAATTGCAAGATTGGTGTTTTGGATGAATCCGCCTTGTCCCACCTGGGTTTGCAGAACAATCCCTTCTTTTCCAGTGGGCATGTCGCCAGCTGAAGGCCTCATACTAGAACATGCTGTAAAACAAACCGACACTAAAATAGTGCACGATAATAATTTGCTTTGACCAATCATCACTATCTTCCCCGCAAAGCCAGGTGTAAAATTCTAGTGCATCAGAGGACAAAAGAAAATGGAACAGGAAAATAAAGTCGAGCCTGGCGATTTGCAACCGCAAACCTCAGGTCAAATTCGCGTTTTGAGTGACGCCGGGTATCCAGTAGCTCCCTTTAAGTTCATCTTGATGTCTGCACTGACTTTCAATTTTTATTCTGTATATTGGGCTTACAAAAACTTTGCGGTCCTTGATACTACCCCAGTCAAACGTCCCAAAATTTTAGCAGTGTGTTCGGCGATTTTTCTCACATTGACCTTTTACTGGCTATTAAAATATGTCGAAGAGGCAGCCGCACGACAGGGTAAAAACATAAGTTTCAATAAGGCTTTTCTTGCAAGCGCCTATTTTGCTATTCATTTTATTGAAGTGTGCGTCAATCGTGCCAATCTAGATGGAATGACAACTGAAATAGCCAACCTTGTAGGCATGGCATTAAATATTGCAATTATGATGGTACCACTAAATGCGGTATTGAATCTATCAAAAACAACTGAGCCACCAACTCCGGTCGATTTCGACTTCACTATTGTAAATTACGTGCTCATGGTAATCGGCGGAATCCTAACCTTGCTAGGTATAGTAGGAGCATTTATTCCTGATTAAATCAGGCTTTTGTGATGTCGTACATCACCGCCACCGATGGCAGTGCTTGAATCATAAAACCAACTACAAACAAAATTGCCCCGATGAATCCAAAAGTCTTTGGTGGCAGATTGTCTGCGTACCACTCGATAATGGGACTGAGCGTTGTTACAACTAATATAGCGCACGCAAAGGTAAGTCCCATACTGATGGCAAATTGAAACAGTTCGCTTTGCCCGGTGAAAGCAGCACCAAGAAAAGTAGTGATTATAGCTATGCCACCAAGAACTCCAGCTATCACTAATTGTTGTTTTTTGAGTTGAGGTTTCTTTTCGCTTTGATACACAGTAGCTGGCGAAATCCCCATACGTGGCAATATAAGCGACATAACAAGCACGATAATTGCCATCAACCAAGCCATTTTCGGAAATCCGGTAGCATAGACGCCAACCCCAATTCCAAGGGCTCTTATCACACCTGTTCTTAAAAGCAGCCAGAAAGAATCTTTATTTGCGCGTGATGCACTTTCTAAATGCAAACCAAATGCACTGCCAATTCCAATACCAGCAGGCAAGGCAAACTTGGGTCCAAGAGACACACAAAAAATCAAAACTGCAAGCAGACTATAATTGACCAGCCTGAAGAAAGTATTGAGAGGTCCTTTTTCTCCTCCCAATAAGTCGTAAGCAAGATAAATTCCGCCTACAACGTCACAGGCCATGCCCAAAAGTGTTAATTGTGCCGCGAAATGAGGTTCCATCAGTCCCATTTTAACAGTGGCAAAAAATTTTGTGCACACTATAATATCTATTCTATGACTGAGCCTCCAAAGAAGCCAAAGAAAAAGCGCAAGACTAAGGACATAGCAAGCGAAGGCATGATGACGCGCTCGCAGCTTGAAACTACTATTGAGCTGGCTGCGCTCAACCCGACAGAAAGCTTGAATCCGGCTTTTCCTATCCGCGAGTCGTATATTCAGGGGCTTCAGGCCGTAACTGATTTAACCGACGATCCTGAAGAAGCAGAAGAGTTTCAGGCTCAATTTTCAATCAACTATATAGAGCGCAAAGCGCGCGAAATCAAAATCGCCTCTTTCAAGGACCCCAAAAGCCGTCCTTCTTCCGGTGAGCAAATTGCAGAATATGCCAAAAAGCTGGGAGAGAAATGGGGCGAAGGCTGGTGGCTGAATCAACATACTGGTTTTATCGACAGAGTTTATCGCGATCTGGACATTGTGCTGCCCTGGCAGCGTGGCTCAGTGCCGGATATTCATGAAATGCGTATTCTTCTTGCTACTGCAAAGGATTGGGAAGTGGCATATTACGACGTTATGCCGCTTGAACTTTACAAACTTCAGCCTGGCGATCTTGCTTTCTGGGACAAACTAAATCAAGAAAAACTCCCCGATGCAACCGTAAAATTCAATCCTTTCCTGCAAGCCGGCATTGTTTGCGACCATTTTGATTTCGAATCGATGTGCCAAAACGAGGGTGCAGGGACCCCAACCATCATTTTCCGAATCAAAAACGATTAATGTATATCAAACTAGGTATTGCTAATATCCTCTTTTCAACATCGAGGAATCCCTCATGACGACCTATGTAGCGGACATTATTCTAGGCATTACCGGTTTCGCCATTATCGTAACCGTCTTTTCTGACGTGTTTCAGTCCATTATCGTGCCGCACTACAGACCAAGCGCTGGACGTTTTTCAGCTTTTTTGGTTTCACGTCTCATGTGGAGACCTTTCTGCGCGATAATCTCATCGCTGCCTAGCAAAGCTAATCACTCAAGTTATCTCACTTTGTTTGCTCCAGCAGCCATGATGGCTTTATTAATATCGTGGCTTGGAATCATGATTACTGGATTTTCGATTCTACTCTGGGCTGAGCGTACTCAGATTCGTCCCCATCTGAAAGATTTGCCAGAAGCAATTTATTTTGCTGCAACATCTGTGCTGACCATCGGATACGGCGATGTAGTGGCAGAATCAGTTCTTGCACGCATTAGTATTATTGCGGCAACAAGCTCTGGAATAGTGCTTTTAGCAATTACTGTCTCCTTTTTATTTGCAATGCAGTCGCATTTTCATTTGCGCGAAATAAACTCGCAAATTATTTCATCTCGCTTCGATAATGCTACAAGCGGTGCTGTTGTATACAAACACCTCATGAATACAGGCTCGATGCTAAGCAATCTTGAGCTTTGCGAGCGCTGGATAGTCGAGGTCTATCAAAGCCATTCGGCTTATCCGTTGCTGTTGTATTTCCGCTCACGCGGCTCATGTCCACCATGGCTCATAAACCTTCTGACAATTCTTGATGCGGTAAGTATTGCAGCAACTATGAATGTGACCCAGAATCGAATGCTTTTCAATTCAATTTATAGCAATGGCTGCAGGGCTGTTGAAGTGTTTGTAAGCTACTTAGGGCTCAAAGTAGACGACGAATCGGTAGTTGATTATGTCACCACAACCCAAACCTACGAACCTATTTTCAGATCCTTTGGATGCGCAGACCCTGTGAGCGCCGCTATGGATTTTGCTATGCGCCGGCGGGCTTATTATGGCAATATGCAAGCATTAGCACAGTTTTTCATGCTAGATCTTCCACCACTCACTTATTCTGGCGAAGATGTCGCGCCGCTCAGCCCAACCACCAGAAGTGGTACACAGGAGTTTGTACGTGTCAGAAGATAAAAAAGAAAAGAATAAATCAGGCAAAAAGCCTCCTGTAATGAAAATGGCTAGAACCACAAGTAGTGACAACACTAAAGATGATGGTTCAATCTATGACACAATGCAAATCAAGACTCTTGCAATTCAAAACAACCCTGTAGCACAAGCAGTGGCAGACATGCTTGGCAAAACTGAAGATCCAGATATTCGCAACACTATTAAAAAAGCGGCGACTGATGTAATGAAACCAGAGTTAGGCTCACCAGAAGAACTGAGCAAAAAACTAGAAGCACAAAAAAAAGAATCAGCCAAATCTGAATCTGAAGAAAATCAATCAAAGTCAGAGTAAGATGAAAGCCCGGTTTTGATACCAGGCTTCCACCGCACTTTTCAGTTGAGTCGCCTTTGCCTAGCGACCGGAGCGATTCATAGTTACAACAGTAGGCGTAGAATCTTTTGGCGCCAGACCGCCAATTTCGATGTCCATTGCCAGTCCTCCGCTGTAATAACTTTTTCTAGGTTGTGCGGTCAGCTCTCCACCATTCATTTTGATGAAAGTACCATCTTGAATTGAGTCGGTATTATCAAATGCAATTAGTTGTGTTGCCAATTTGCCTTTACCTAGAAGCATAGCAATTTGTTCATTGCCATTGAACTCGGGCAATTCGCACCATGCAACATTTTTTCCGGGCAAAGGTTGACCAGCGTGATTGCCACCATATTTCGTTCCAAGATATCGCACATTATTTCTGAAAATAATCACCGGATTGATACCACCCTGTATATTAGTATCGGCGATTACCTGTTCTTGCAGATGAGCTGTGGTACCAACAGGAAAAGGATCGTTGTTCAAAACACGCCTTGAAATTTTTCCATCCGATGCAAACTCGTAAGTATAAATCTCATCCTTTTGACCCATGCCAAGTCCATTAAATGACTCGCTCACCATACTCAGTACCGATGAAAGCTTAGGTTTCATATTGCCATTGCGCAGCCAGTAATAGAAGTGTTCACCAAATTGTTTAGAAGTATTTGCGGCAGTGCCACTCATGGTGGCATACATACGCGCGGTAGAATCGAGCGGATAGTCACCGTAAAACGATTTGAACGTGGTAACTTTGTTGTCCGAAAAAGTGTTATCTGCTAGCAAGTCTTTCCACGATGAAAGAGGACCTACATGCTCTCCGCTAAATCTCAAAGTCAAAACGCCTTTGGGACCAGCATCCTTTCTAGAATATGGCTGACAGCAGGAAGTATAAGCAACTTCAGGATGAATTTCGAGACTCGATTTTATTGAATCGGTGCGCTTCACTACAATAGCTAAACGCACAATAGAATTGATGTGGTCTTTGTCGGCGCCTTTGAATTTGGTGGCAGTGACGACTTTCGATGCAGGTCCAAGTCCAGCAAAATGAAAGTCTTTATTGTTGTATGGAATATTGATAAAGGGTTTGTACTCATCACCTCGAATAGAGTTTTCAGGGATCTGAGCTAATTGTTTAGGTTCGGGAATTTTAATTGCTGAAGATCCGTCGGCATCACTCAACCAGCCACACGACAATGATAGCGATTGCAATTTGACATTTGATGGAAGATTAGAAGCCAAATAGCTTTCAACCTCCTTCTTGATATTGATCATGTCACCTTCAGCATCAGCATAACTGGTATCACCATCAAGCGTATTTGCAATTGCTTTGTTCAGTTCTGTTATGGTGGCAAAAGCGTATTGTCTATCGATTTCAGCCAAATCTTCCATGGCTTTGTTATTCAGCTCTTTGGCAACAATCATGTTTTGTCTGATCGTTCCAAGCAGAGTATTGATACTAATCACAGGAAGTGGCTCCCCATCGACGGCAAGTGTCCCGGCACCAGTTGGGGGATAGTTGCTCAAGGACACATAGCCGAAGTGGGGGTCGTTAATTACAATCCTCGAAATACCATTAGCAGCCAGAAGACAAGCACCGTCTGTGGCGTTCGCCGCTTTGTCTCGCTCGACGAAAAAGAGACCAAATTGGCTTACGAGCATGAATGCTGGCACAAAGACCAAGCAAACAACTACGGTGGTCATCACAAGTACATTACCTTTGGCATTTCGAGAATTGTTCTTCATCACTATCTTCCTGCGATTTTGTTTTCCAGAGCAGTAATTTGACCTTGCAAAGTTGCCATCTCAGCATACAAAGCGGTGTAGGCGGTCGCTAAGTCTGCCTTAGCCTGTGCAATTTTGGCTTCCTGAGCCGCAATTGCAGAAGCGCTTGCGCGATTATTTCGCATGTCTAAGAGTCTATTTTGCATGTCTAGAATTCTGTTGTTCTGGTCTCTCAACCTGTTTTCTTTATCTCTCAATCTATTCATTTGATCTCTGAGTCTGTTTAACTGATTGCCCAGATTAGGATCGTAAGGAGGTGGATTAGGAGTCGGAGTTGGAGTTGGAGTCGGAGTTGGAGTTGGAGTCGGAGTTGGAGTCGGAGTTGGAGTTGGAGTCGGAGTTGGAGTTGGAGTCGGAGTTGGAGTCGGAGTTGGAGTTGGAGTCGGAGTCGGAGTTGGAGTCGGAGTTGGAGTCGGAGTCGGCACCGGAGGCGGTGGCTCAGGCGTTGGATTAGGTGGTGGTGTTTGTCCGTGCCTCAAGTTTGCAATAAGTGTTTGCATCTGGGGCGTGTCCTGACCATTTTTTGGTTGAACACCAAACATGTAACTTTCCCACCAGGGGCCTGCTGACCAGTAGGTATAACCTGCCCATACGTCGCTGTTGTCGTGCATATATTGAAGCATCGCACTGAGACTGGCTCTCGCTCCAGAATCGGCAGTGACACCAATTTCTGTGAGAAATGCTTTTTTATGATTTTGTTTGCACCAGTTCGTGAATCCACTAAGTGTTGCAACGGCGTTTGCAGGACTCAGATAGTCAGTATGAGAGCCTGATCCGTCATAGTCTAAATACTGGTGCACGTCATAAGAGAAATTATTTCCAGGATCAGTAATATTGATCATCACCTGAGCGTTTCCATTATTTAACCAGTCTTTAGGATGCATCCAGTAAGTAGACGGAACCAAAATATGACCAGTCGCACCAGTTGCCCGGATTGCATTTATAGATGCTTGAGCAGTGGCAAGCCAGGTTTGCGCCGTCATGCCACCATTTACTGGCTCATTCATCAGTCCATACATAACCCTTGGATTGCTCTTATAACGATTAGCCATCAAAGACCAGAAATTAGCCAGTGTTGAGTTGGCCAGTCCTCCAGGCACTCCCACAGTCTGACCATAATAAGCACCATAGTTGTGAGCATCGAGAATTACATATAAACCTTTGGCGGTGGCACGATTGACAACCGCATCCATGCGAGCGACTTCAGCGGCATTGAGAGCACCATTCACCTGATTTTGCATTCGTTCCCATCGAAAGGGCACGCGGATAATATTCATGCCTTTTGAAGCAAAATAATCTATATCTTGATCACGAGGATAAATGTATTGAACACCAACTTGACCGGGCAAGGTATGTTCTCCCCACTCAGCACCCGAGATGTTCACTCCTTCGTATTCCATAGCGGCACAGGCTGGACCTATGCCTAGTAAGAGCGAGAATGCCAGTCCCGAAAGGACATGGTGCACACGAAATTTGGACAATAAGGTATTAGACGCCATAACACAAACCTCCCTGGACTATTAGTCTTGAGTGCTGTGTTGAACGCGCGCTTCGAACCTGCAAACTGACCATCACAGCTTGCCTGTTCAAATGTATTAATTCAGATTTTTAACGCAGAAGTGTTTTGCCTACCCTCATCATAGGCGGATCTCAGGTTTTGGCAAATCACCTAAGTGAGGGAAATTACAGATACAATGGCTAATTGCATGATTATTTGGCACTTTTGGGCAGGTCTGGATCTAACACGAAGTACATACCATTCGAGTGATGCGATCACTCTAATACATCCCTGGGGTTAGCCATAATACGGTTATTTTATCCAGTTTAGTTAGGTCCAAAGTACTAGGCGGCTTACCTATCCACACTTTCGGCCCTGCACATGCTTACCTTTTGGTCGCGCCATCTTTTTCACTTTATGAGTGCGCTCTTCCATCAGCCCCATTAATCGACGGCTATATACATCCGCCATCACCATGTTTTTGCGATAACGCTCAAATACAATCAATCTATTTAAGTGCTCACACAAGGTCGCCTTGTCTTTCGACTCCAAGATGGCTGCAGAACATTGCGCAACCATTTGATTGAGCATGTCATTTTTCAGTTTGTTCAAAAGCAAAATCAAAGGCACCGCAATTACTACCATAATGGGCAGGACCGACTGCACCACTTGCAGTGCTTTCATTTCCTCTAAATCCATAGAGCCGGAAAGACTCATATGACCAGATTTCATTACTGAAATTACTTGTGCCCAAAGTGTTACCTGGATAAGTGAAAGTATTATGGACAGAAAAGCTTTCAACTTACGCTGTGACTTCAAAGCCACTGTCCAAAACTCAAGGGCAGAATTTTTCTTTTGCAGAACAGACAAAACTGCAACCGCTCCTGCAAAATACAGGAACGAAACCATAGGATCCAGTCGCAGAACGTCAAATCCAATGACCAAAAGCAGCGCGGCAAATAAATATCTATGGATAGTAAAAACCAATTCTAAAATCTCCAGAGGAAGTGGATACTCTAGTAATAGGTGTTTTTGGTTCACTGCGCATCCGTAGAAATACCATGCCCTATATATAGTTGCGCAAAAAGCGCCCATTTAATCTTGGCGCTTTGCAGCCTCGCTAATGCCTTGCCTGTCTGTCTTAGCTATAATTTCGAAAATGATCGGCACATCTAAATCCAGTACTCACCAATTCTTCATTCGGTCTTTGTTGACCGCGTCTGCCATTCTGGCAATCGCTGCCAGTATTTCGCTCTTGGATGCACTCAAATTGCCTCTTTCGGCGCAGCAAATTTCAAACAACGACTTAAATCGCCTGGCAACGACATCGATGCAAAGCATTAAGAGTCTGAATTTACCCAAAGAAAAGTTCTCAATGTCAGTACCATCAAACTGGATTACCAAAGAAGCCACCCTCCCGTACATTTACAAAGCCTCGACTCCGCAAAACGAAGCAGATGTGCATGTCACTGTAGGTGATTGCGACGATGACAGTTCAGCTTCTTTTGCAAAGAGCGTGATTTTTTATCTTCGCAAAGATCCAGACATTTCGGTTGAAAACTGCAGCGACCAGGAAGTTCTTATAAGTGGCGTCAAAGCTATCCGACGACAACAAACTCTGGTTATCAAAGGAAGTCGAATCTGGCAACTTTGTTATTACATCGTGAAGAATGGCAAAGCCTTCGGCTTCAACGCTTCTACTGACGAGCGAACCGGAAAAATTTTAACGCCTGTTTTTGATAAAATGGCAACTTCTATTCAAATTAATGAATCTCCCTCATTTTCACCGACAGGTATTTCTGCTGGTGCACCAATTCGAGACAAGTGGGCACTGGTCGTTGGTATCAGTCAATTTCAAGATAAAAGAATTCCTTCATTAAAATACGCAGCAAAAGATGCGCGAGACTTCAGGGACTTTCTTGTGAAAGAAGCAAACTTTGCACCCGATCATGTGCGACTACTTCTCAATGAAAAGGCGACCGAACGCCAGGTAGTTTCTGAGTTGGGCAATAAGTTTCTTGCAAGAGTGGCAAAAGAAGGTGATTTAATTGTTTTGTATTTCTCAACGCACGGCAGCCCGTCAAAGGCAGATCTAAAAGGAAAAAATTACCTAGTCGCCTACGATAGCGATAAAGACGACCTCTACGCCTCCGGGATCGAAATGCAAAAAATCGTAGAGACGCTTAACGATCGCGTGGATAGCACTCGAACTCTACTTGTGCTGGATGCGTGTCACAGTGGCGCCACCACTGCTGGCACTAAAGGAATGGAAGACGCAAGCAATTTTAGTGCCGAAGAACTAGCTCAAGGTTCGGGCAAATTAGTAATATGTTCCAGCGCCCCTGATCAAAAATCATGGGAGTCAATGCGTTATCAAAACGGAATTTTCACTCGCAAACTAATCGAAGGTTTGCGTATGAATGGCAAGAAAACCAAGCTTGGCGATGCTTTTAGTTTTGTCTCTAAATCGGTCAAATCTGAAGTGCAAGAAGACCAGGCAACCAAACAAGAACCTATTTTGCGCAGCAAGTGGGATGGTAACGACCTCACTCTTGCAGTACCGGCTTCTGAGCCCCAGGCGCTTCCTGTAAGTGTAAAATCTATTCTTGGACCTGACAGCACTCAAACCGCGCCACAAAACTCAAGTACAATCAAAAGAACCCAACACAAATAAGAGGATTTCTGGAGGCATGCGTTCAGCCATTAAAACCAAAGACAATTTGGATCTATCCAAATACGAAATTTTTGATATCGAAATTAACGCCACGCCAGCCAAGGTTTGGAACCTGCTTAGCACATACGAAGAAGTGCCCAGGGTTTTCGGTTTCATTACTAAAGTGAAGCGCGTAAGACAGACTGGACCAATCTTGTTGCTTGAGCAAGAAGTTCAGCCACTACCCCCGGTACCTGCTATCAAATACGCAGTAGAAGTGGTAGAAGAAAAGGAAGTAAAACTTTCCTGGGATGGCAGAACACCTTACATAAAAGTGAACAAAGGCTTTTTCAAGCTGCAAGCACTCGATGGTGGCAAACGCACTCACGTGACATTTGCATGCTGGGCAGAAGCTGCGCTTCTTGTGCCAGTTTTTGTTGTAAAAATGCAGCAAAAAATCATCATGCCCAAAGTTCTTCAAATACTCAAAGAACACGCAGAGAAAAAATGAAAGCAAAAATTCTGACATTACTTCTTGCAGTCATGTCGGGATTTGCGCTGACAATTATTCAGGCTCATGCTGAAAACAAGCCGGGCTGCCTCATTATTTTGGCTAATGCGCCGCGTTTTGAAGATAAACAAATTGGTGAGGGTGGCTTTGAAAGCAAACTCTATAAAGCCTACGAAGAAGCTTTTAAAAACTCGGATTCTATTAAAAAGGAACAGTACGAGTGGTTGCTAATTAATGGTACACCTGCAGGAAAAATTTATGGTGCCATGCTTTTGCGCGGCACTCAAAATGCAGATGACAGAAATAGTTTTGCAAGATTGACTAACGATCAAAGCAAAATAAAATTTCAGTCTGGATGCGAAGTATCAGAAGACACAGTCAGTGCAATAGCTAAAAGCTTTATGAAAAGTGGCGATTACTTCGGTTTTAAATATTTGAAAAAGAGTAAGGATAAATAAACAAAAAGAGCGCCGGTGTAATCCGGAACTCTCTTCGTCAGGCTCTTAATCAAAAACTATTTGACTTTGATTTCAGCGGAATAACTAGATTTTACCGGTTTGACCTTGGTTTTGGTTTTAACGGTAGTGGTTTTCGAGACTGCAGGAGCAGGCTCAGTGGTTTCGACTCTGGTCTTTTCAACCCTTTCAGTAGTTACTGGAGCCGATTCTGTTTCGGTGAAAGTGGTCTTTTTGACTGATGTTTCAGCCGGTTCTGATTCAACTGTAGTTGTTGAAATTGAGTCAGCCATTGCGTAACCAGCAAAGAGCACAGTTGCCACGATAGCGGCTGCAAAAGGTGTTGCTTTTGTCATTGCGAATTTTCCTCCATTTTGAAATTGGATGCCTTCATTTATGGAGTAGCGCATTGGTTATAGATCGATTTCCAAGATATAGGCTAAATACCTTTAAGAAACAAAGGGGGCACTATGAACATTCGAAACATCATTATTGGTTGTGGACTTTTGATTATGGTTGCCATGGCGTTTTATCCACCCTGGACCTATCAAGACAGCAATGGTCGCAATGAAGCGATGGGATACAACTTCTTATGGAATCCCCCAGCCCGCTCAAATGACGCACATGCTGACATATTTGGGCTGAAAGTAAATATAGACGGACCTGATACTAAAGCAAACAGCATAGATATGTCCAAACTTTTATACCAGGAGGTTATAGCTTTGGCTATAGTTGCTGGTCTTGTGTTTTTGGTAAGATTAGCTCCGCAAAGACGTTAATGCGGAGGCGCAGCGCATGCGCGAATTGAAAGAAATAAATTATCGCCAGGGCGCATTGCGCTTCAGTGTTCCAGTCAATTGGAATGAAGAATATGGACATGAATCTGGCGGAACTTTTTTTGAACCGGCACCAGATTCTGGCACTTTGCGTCTTTCGGTGGTGGTGCTCAACACCAAAGGCAAAACAGATGCAGATGCTCTTGAGCGTTTTTTGAAAACTCGTCCAGAAGCCAGAGCCAAGGGCGCACAAATTTCTAAAGAACTAAACGGCAATGTAGTTTTGCAATTTATTCAGCGAACAAACGAAGGCGGCGATGACATGAGCATCGTCTGGTGGTTTGTTGCAAATGGTGCATTTGAAAATTATATTCAAATTGCAATGTTCAGCTTCTCACTGCTCAATATCAATCTAAACAAAGAACAAAACAAAGAAGATATTCTTTTGCTCGATCAAGAATTGCGCAAAACCGAATTTTTCAAAATCCCCCAGATTTCTGGCAGCCACTCCTGATGTTCGGGCTTCATCAAACATGAGCGAAGGCACGTTATTGTGTCTTGATCCCAGTTTATATCCGGCATTTTATTCTTGAATAATTCAGCAGGCAAATTCGCCAGGGCAAGATGAAGTCCTGATTCTGCAGCTTTTGCGAAAATCTCTTTTGCTTTAAGCGAAGAAGCAGATGCAGACTTATCCTTAATTGCAAATACAACAATGTCTAATTCTGGCTCGAACGGAACCACGAACCGCTCGTCGTGCATTAGCTTCTGATAAAAATCGATTGCACTCTTATGACAAGTCGAAATGTTTTTTGCAAACAATGAATTTTTCTCCATTGGCAAGAATTTTTGTGTAGCCCAAAGTGCCACAGCTGACGCTCCTGCCCGTGAACATTCAAGACTGATTTCGCCAAGATGCAAATCGTTCGAACTAAAATAAGTATAGGGCGAGTCGTGCTTATACAATTGACCGACCGAAGGGTCTTTGAATAATACACAACCGCAACCGTAAGGTTGAAGCCCGTGTTTATGCGGGTCTATCACGATAGAATCAGCCTGATGCAGGACATCAAAAACCAAGCGTGCATGTTCGGACAGATTCTCTGCCAGCTTAAAATAGCCACCATATGCAGCATCTATGTGAATTCGGAATTTATATTTTCTCTGTAATTCAATTATTTGAATTACAGGATCTACAGAGCCGGTTGCGGTAGTGCCAGTGGTGACAACGACTGTACCGATATCATTCGATTTGAGCATCGCCTCGAGTTCTTGGACATCCATTCTAGCATTCGCGTCAACTGGAACACTTTTAAATGGAATTTTCAAAACTTCGCTAATGCGGCTATGAGTATAATGTGCCTGGCTTGACGCCACAATCATTTTGCCGGGATGCAATCTATCAGCCACCCAGAGAGCCTCTAAGTTAGCCATGGTGCCACCACTAGTCAGATGACCCAGGTGCGTATTGAAACCAAGCATCGAGGCAAGATTTGCAACCGCTTCCTTTTCCATAACAGAGCTTGCTCTGCCACCATCAAGAGCGTGATTATTCGGGTTGAACCAAAGGGCAAGCGTATAAGCAAGACGTGCTACCGCATGAGGAGGCTTTATCATCTGTCCTGCATAAAGCGGGTGCGGATACGGAAAATTATCTTTTAATCTGATTGCAACTTCAGTTAAAACTGATTGCAATCGTTTGGTTTCTTCATCATCCAAAGATGAATCAAAAGACGGCAAATTAGCCTCTGAAAACGACTCTTCCATAATTGCCACTGCTTGATTTAAAAGTTCAAGACTTTGATGCTCGAGCACAGGGCTTTTCTCTTTAATAGTCATATTGATTTTTATCCTTATGCATCAGTCGTCAATCATGCAGCCATTGACTGCAATCTATCAGCTTCAAGTCCGTCCCAGAATATTTTAACCGCATCGAGTATCGCCAAAGCACCCTGAATGAAAGATTCCTCGCAAAAGCCCTCTCGCAAAAACAGCATTGATAACTCATCATCTGTATGAGCAGCGTGTTGGTCTTCGATTTGGTCATGCCAGACCCAGAATCCAAGAGGAAGATCAGGATGAGATGTTTCCTTAATCGACTTAAGCCCATCTATTAGTTCTTTCCAAAAACCTGCTGCCGCCCAATGCTCGATGGCGTGAGATGCTCCAGCTGCAACAGACCAGTCTTCTGAGCCGTACCAGGTCATCAAGGCATGGCAAAAATCCGTTGTTGTTTTGGTCGCATGTGATGGCTTACCTATTTGATTGAACGACAGTCCAAGGTGTTTGGCAAAATCCGCAAGCCATTCAAAGTGACCAGCATCAAACTTGAATTTGCCACCATTTACAGAGCCATCTTTGTTGAAGACTACACCAAGTTCGTTCATCAAAATTTCCTTGCTTGCTCTGTAAGACTGCAGATCCATCGCATTAATGCACTTGCGCAACTGCGCTTCAATAAATAAATGACTAAAAACAGAAAACTGAACCGTAAAATGTTTCAGTTCCTGGTCCGATGCGCTTCCCTGGCTAAACCAGGAAGTGAAATCGTTATGTTTTACGATGGGATGATTCTCTATTAGTTTGTCGACTTTACTCGTAAAGTCTTTCAGCTTGTCAGTTTTGGTCATTGTTATTGTGTGCATTTTTCTTTCTCCTTTTAGTTTTGGACGCACAAAAAAACCATCTTGGTCGGCAAGATGGCTTTCAAAAGATATTGTCTATCTATTTAATTAAACGCCAGCTATCCGACCTCCTTGGAGGCAGTAATAATACTGATAGCGGTAGGCGTTGTTGAATTGCATAGTCCGTCCAATCTAACAAAGATACTTGGGGCTCACAAGCTTTTATGAAGTTTGTAATGGACGATTTAATCTAGCGATATTCTTTTATTGTTCCCGATTCCTTCTTAATTCGTAAGCTTTCAAGTTGCAATAGACAACTTCTAGATACGGTACCGCTACTTTTTTCTCTTCGGCTTTCAAAACCAGATCACCAATTATCTGATCGGCTTCAATGGGATTATTGTTTTGCATATCACGCGCCATCGATGCCTGCAGAGTCGAACTCTTATCGAGCAATCTGTCTCCAAATGCTGGGCTTGGCTTATATCCGTGCGCATTTGCAATAGCAAGACATTCCTTATAAATCAGATCTGCAATTTTCTCTCCGTAAGGCGAACTTGCAATTTCTCCTATGGTGGCACCAAATAATGTCGTAAGTGCTGCCAGTGACGAAATCATGACCCATTTTTCCCACATGTCGGCAATTATTTCATGCGATTTTGAAGAATGACAATTCGCTGGTTTAAACAACTCATCTATTGCATCAATACGTTGTGATTCTTTTGCGTTCAACTCACCATATTTGATACCGTGCTTATCGTTTAGATGCAAAATGGTCCCGTCTTTGTGTAGAGTAGACGAAATAATGCACAAACCACCGATCACTGTTTTTTCACCAAACTTGTCCTTCAATTTAGTAAGATGACTCATTCCGTTCAACAAAGGTAAAACAGTACTTTCAGGTCCAATAGCCGGCGCAACCGAATTCATAGCGCCATCTAGGTCCCATGCTTTGCAGGTGAGAACAATCAAGTCATAGTGCGAATCTACAGATTCTATGACTTTGAAATTCTTGCTTTCAAAATTGCCACTCTCACCTTTGATTCTAAGTCCATTTTCGCGCAAAAGCTTAGCGCGCGCCGGACGCACCAGAAATGTAACATCACGTCCCGCCTCAATCAGCCTGCCGCCATAATAACCGCCGACTGCACCCGCTCCTAGAATCAATACTTTCATACTAATTTATCCCTATCGAGGCTTTTCATAGTATCATTCTTCAACTGCCAGTAGGACGGAGGTTGTCAGGCATGGTTATGCAGATTAATATTGGGTTGAGTGACGCGGCACGAAAGCAAATCTCAGAAGGATTAAACAAGCTTCTTGCTGATAGCTACACCCTTTACCTCAAGACCCACAATTTCCACTGGAACGTTACAGGTCCAATGTTTCAAACTCTGCACCTGCTTTTTGAAACTCAATATTCAGAACTTGCTTTAGCAGTTGACCTTATTGCCGAACGTGTTCGTGCACTTGGTCATTATGCCGAAGCAAGTTATAGTCAATTTTCGAAAGCAACCGGTATCAAAGAAGAAATCGGTCACCCAAATGCTGAAGACATGATTCGTCAGTTAATCGAAGGTCAAGAACAAGTCGTTCGCACCGCCCGTGAATTACTTTCAAAGTGCGAAGAAGTACATGATGCACCAACTGCAGACCTGCTTACACAACGCATGGAAGTGCACGAGAAAAATGCCTGGATGCTTCGCTCATTGCTGGAAAAATAAAATGCCACCATTTAAGTCGATTGCTGTAGTTGCTGTATTTCTGGCATTAAACATCACTTCGATTGCAGCACCAAGCTTTGCGATGAAGCGGGCGACTAATATGCCGATGGTCATATCTGGTCTTGATGGCAGATTTTACGTTCGCTGCGTTCCTGCAAAAGAAGATGGTGGTGCTGGTAGTACCAAGGTTTATCGGGTTGAGTCGAGTAAAGACGTATTGCTCGACTCATACGATTTCTATCCCCAACATGGCATCTGGATTGGATGGTCGCCCAAAGCTGGCAAAGTAGCTTTGCTTACTCGTCTTGTCGAGCAAAATGTCGATCCCAACAAACAGGTAGAACTCACTTTTTACCTTGGTGGCAAAAAGCTAAACAGCTATACAACAGCGCAACTATTGAAAATGGGCGCACAAAAAAAGATAGATATGATTGGCGGTAATTGCGCTGAGATTTCTGTGCGTGGATGTGAGCAAGTGCCCGGTACAAACGATTATGACTTTGTTGTCCGCACTGGTCTTAAGAGCGTTTTGCGCTTTGACATTTTGACGGGCAAAGCAAAAGCCTGCGGATTAACTGATACAAGCAGCAATGAAAATTTCAAATTCTAGATGGGCTTTGATGCCCCTTGCAATTTTATTGTTAGTATCGTGCTCTGGCGCAAAAGCCCCATCAGATTCGGTCTCTGAAAGAAATCAAACAAACAAAACGCCAGTAACTGCAAATAGCACATCATTAGTTCTTGCAGATGGTATCACTATTACAAAAGCTGAGCTTGAAGAAAGCAAAAAATATATCGAGAACATCAACGAACTTGTTCCAGATGCCTCTGTCAACTCGATTGTGGTGGCAAAAAAAATCTTGCAACTTGGAGCGCCGGCGGAAAAGTTCAAAAACGATGGCACCATGCAAGCCATCATGACTTTTCTGGACGAATTAAAAACAGATAGCGATTTGATTTCACTCATTAAGATCAACAAGGCAATCAGTGACAAAGAATTTGCTCTTGGTGAATCCAAAAACATTTGGCTATGTCGTCTAACTAGAAGCACTATCTGGCTTAGCGCTGTGCGCGGCTCACTCATGCATAAAGAATCTGGAAGCAAAATTCTGGGCGAGGCAAAATCTGCACTTGCACCACTTGACGAAACCGAGAGACGTGATTTTGTCGGTCTTGAAAATTATCAGCGCGGACTTAAGTAAAGAATCTAGTTAGGTACTTCAACTACCAATTGATTTTTTGAGGCTCTGATCCAAAAAAAGGACCATTGACGCAATACGAGTCATCTTGCCATTCAAATTGCATCCATCCATAAGGTCTTTCTTCCATCGCTTTGGGAAGCTCGGGAATCGATTTGGCTTTCGCCATAAGCGACTTAATAAACTCAGCCTGACTCTTATCACCTTTGGCATCTGCAGTAATTTCAACAAGAGTTCCATTCGAGACTTTAAATATAGCTTGCACGGCGCCTTTGCCTTTAGCAGTCCAGTCTTTGGTAAACACTTTGCGCAATTTGTCACCATAGTCACTTTCCGGATTCGCCTGGCTTTGAGGCTCTGCATCTTCTTTGTCAGGGTCACGTCCAAATGAAACCTTCATTTCGCCATTGTCATAAGTTTTCACTTGCCAGTGATCCTTATATACTTTCCACTTTCCACCCTCATTAACGAGAGCAACCGATCCCTTCATAGAAAAGCGCTTATCTGTAGAATGTTTTTTAAATTCAGTGGGAATCTCGTCTGGAGCAAGCTCAAAATAAACTTTGCCATTTTTATCTTCCTTGCTCAAAATTTTGACAGTGCGCGGTTCTTGCTTGCACATTCCCAAAGCTAGTTGCTCCACCATTTTTTTCATTTCGGCAGGGGCGTTTTTAAACATGTCCTCTTCTTTTGCGGTGATATTTGGATAAAAAGGTTTGAGCTCCTCTAAAGTCTTAGCGGAATGAAGTGTCTCGAAGTATCGCTTTAAAAAAGCGTCGGGTGCCTCCGCAGGCTCTTGCGCCAGACCCGGTTTCATAAGAGTAAGTGCCAAAGCGAAGGACAGTCCTAAAGCCTTTCGCGATCTTAAAAACATGGGTCAAACCTCCAAATATATGCCGTTTCGCCTGATTATACAGTTTGTTCGGCTAAATTTAGGCGGAGGTCAGGGCTAAGATTAGAAGCAAATAAAAACCATCGAAATCAAGTCCTGCATTCTTTTGCTGACTGATACCAAATCTGGTGTTGATCAAGCGTCTGATACCACACATACTTTCGACAACACTTGGATGAAGAAGCGCTATCGATAAGGATAAAGGAGAACTATTTCTTTAGGAGTTTCTACGACTGTTTTCAATAGCAAATGTTCCCGATGCAACAAAATTTTTTATTTAGTATCGCGATTATAAGCTATTGATTAAAATACTCACCATTGCCAAGCGGGCAAAAAAATTCCATGTTATTAAAGAAATAATGCCACTTAGTTCAGTCAAGCATTCATTTATCTAGAAAGAGGTCCCCGATATGTCTTCCAACCGCACACTGCGTGCTGCAGTGGTCACTTTATCTGCTATTTTTTCAATTATGTTTAACCCGGGGCAAGCGCACGCAAAAGTCGAAAAAGAGGTACTCAAGCTCAACGGCGTAAAGATCGCAGTTCCCAGTTTGAAATGGCAAGATTCTTCTGTCACACCTAAAGCAATTGTATTTGGGCTCCATGGCGGCGTTCAACACGCTGGCAACTTCGAAGAACTCGCCGAAAAATTAGCTCCAGATGGAGTTATTTTTTACGCTATCGACTTTCGCGGACATGGCGTCTGGCTCAAAGAAAGCGAGAAGCGTCCGGCTGTAAATTATGATGCGACAGCTCGCGATTTAGTCCCCATAATTACCGAACTTCGCGCAAAGAACCCTCTCTTGCCCATTTATTGTGTGGGAGAGAGCCTTGGAGCTGCGATGGCAATCAAAGCATCGGCAAATAACCCCAAACTATTCGACGGGCTTATTCTAGCCAGTGCAGGCGCAGGTCCAGCTACCAAATATCACGTTGGAGCCACATTTAGATCGATTGGATCTGGAATCAAGACTCTTGGCACCACAGTAGATATTTTGCCTCATATAGGCGACATGTCTGATGATGAGCGCAGTAACAAACAAACTCTTGCAGACCCGCTCGTTCGAAGCAAACAAAGCCTCAAAGACCTTCTTGTTTCGGTCAATTTCTTGCGTACCTCGCATAATCTAGCACCCAAACTAGACAAAGATTTGCCGGTACTTGTGCTGCAAGGCGAAGACGACCACATAATTCAACCTGAGTCGACCAAGAGCTTGTTCAAAAAACTGGGCTCCAAGAAAAAGTCTATAGCAACCTTTCCAAAGTTCGGACACTTGCTTGTGACTAATTCATATCTCAAACCTGAAGTGATTAAAACCATGTCTGACTGGCTTACAGAACAAGAAAAGTTGAGTGCGCCAGTGGCAACCACAGCCAATCGTCCCGACGGAACATAGTGTCTAGATATCAGTAAAAACACCGACAAGCGTTTTGACAGTATAATGACTGACATGAAATCAAAATTGCTTTTATCTGTATTGCTCAGCGCCGGTCTGTCGAGCCAGACTATGGCTCTTCCAGCATTTTGCAAAGATATCGATCTGTCTAAAGCTAGCCGCCAGGAAAAATGGTTATGGGCTCATTCGGTAATTTTGCAAGGAAGCAAAATCAGCGACAACGACCGAGCAAAAGCTTTTAAGATCATCGAAGAAGAAGAAGCAAATTTAGACCGCACGCCTACAGCACAGTCGGCTGTCTCATATCTTGCAATCGTCGATTTTTACAATAAAGCCGGTGAAGTTAAGCTCAGTCGAGCAAAAGAAGGTAAAGCCGTAGCAAAAGTCGAAGCCGCTCTAAGACTTCCAGGCATGACAGATGCACAAGTCGTAAAATTGGCTCAGGGTCTTGAGTTGCTGGCCAAAAGTCATTTGCAAAACGGTATTGCTGAAAGCAAGCCCGAAATGGACAGAGCCGAAGTGTTTTATTTGACCGCTTTGAACCTGCGTGATCGATTGCAACCAAAAGATCCGCAGCGTGGACTTGGATACAGACAAATAATCAAATTCTATCTCGACAATCACGAACCCAAAAAAGCAAACGACTTCACCATTCGGTTGTCACAATTGGGCTCGAGCACTCCGGTGCTTGGAAGTGGTCCCAACCAGAACCCAACCAACGAGCCACGAATTAAAGATCCATGTCCAGCTTGCGGTAGGGGCTAGTCACAATGCCTGAATTGAAAGTGGGATTACAAGCTATGCCCACTGAAGATTTCAGACAAGCTTCGACTCCATTATTTTTAAATGACATGGTAGATATTCTTGAATGGAGTTTCGACGCCAACTGGGATCAAGACGACCATGTCTATCCAGATTGGTTCGAGTCTTTGATTCAGGTCTATAGCGACGAGCAGAGTCTTTTGGGGCATGGATTTAGATTGTCTTTGTTGTCTGCCAAAATTAGTCCAAGACAAATCAAATGGTTGGAGCGCTTAAAACAAGAATGCGCCACACGAAACTATTTGCATATATCAGAACATTTTGGATTTTTCGAAGCAAATGGGTTTATCGATGGTGCACCGCTGCCGGTGCCTTACACAAAAGAAGCCGTCGAGACTGGACAACGTATGCTTACTAAACTCAAAGATATATCAGGCAAAAATGTTGGACTTGAGAATTTGGCTCTGGCTTTCAGCAAAAAAGAAGCACAGGACCAAGGTAAATTCTTAGAAGAGCTACTTGGCAATTCGAGATGCTTTCTATTGCTCGATCTGCATAATTTGTTCTGTCAAATTTTCAATTTTAATCTAAGTCCAAAAGAGCATTTATCGCTTTATCCATTGCATAAAGTGCGCGAGATTCATATTTCGGGCGGATCTTTCTCGAAGTCATGGTCTGGAAAGAGGGATGCTATACGAAGAGATACTCACGACGGACCGGTACCGGCTGAAGTTTTCGGTCTGTTGGAAATGGCGTTACCTATGTGTCCCAATCTTGAATTTGTAATTTTAGAACGTCTTGGTAATACCATGGACGGTGAAGAAGATTTTGCACAATTCAGAGCCGATTTTGAGCAAATGCATCACATGGTAAAGGGGCATGTATTAAAGGGAAGGTAAATTATGATTGGAAGAGACGAACCAGATTTGGTGTTATTTCAACAAGAGCTAGTCAACGCGCTTGGCTCTGAACATTCGCCCGAACAAATCATCGAGACTCTCGAAAAGAACCCAGAACTGAAATCATTCCGCAATTATATTTCCACATTCGACGTGGACATGGTTCAAGTAGCAAATGAACTTGTGCACAAGTGGGGTAAGCACTAAAGCTTAATCACCACTTTGCCAAAGTGCGCTTGCGATTCCATGTATTCAAAAGCTTTGATAGAGTCTTCAAATTTGAATACTTTGTCTACAACAGGTTTTAACTGATGCATGCTGATTGCACGGTTCATTTCTTCGAACATATCGCGCGATCCAACATAAATACCCTGCATACGAATCGTTTTCATAAGCACGTTAATGGGGTTGAAATCGCCCTGAACGCCTGCTAGAACACCTATTACGCTAACCTGACCACCCACTCTTGTGGCATTGACAGATTTGGGCAGAGTTCCTGCACCACCAAGATCGACAGTCAAATCGACACCGCGCTTTTGCGTAAGTGAAAGCACCTGTTTATCCCATTCGGGATGTTCTTTGTAATTAATACAATCGTTTTTATCGACACCAAATTCTTTTTGCAATCTTGCAAGCTTTTCGTTGCTGCTAGATGTGACTATCACGCGAGCACCAACCATTTTGGCGAACTGCACTGCAAAAATTGAAACACCACCGGTACCAAGAGTAAGAACTGTATCACAAGCTTTTACGTTGCCTGAATGAAACATGCCGTTCCAGGCGGTAACGGCTGCACATGGCAGTGTGGCACCTTCTTCGTATGACAGATGTTCAGGCAAATGAACTAATCCATCTTGTTCAAATATGCAGGACTCACGAAGCACCCCATCAATTGCGCCACCAAGGGCGGTTTTACCGTATTCGGCAGTTGCTTCACCCGCAACCCAGTTTTGCATGAAAATTCCAGCGACCCGATCACCTACTTTTACTCTGGTCACATCCTCGCCGATTTCGATAACTTCGCCTGCACCATCCGAACAAGGAATAAGGGGAAGTCCACCAGGCGTGGTGGCACCGTCATACAATTTGGCATAGTGTCCCTTTACAACAAGCAAGTCTCTAAAATTCAACGACACGGCTTTAATGGCAACTCTCACCTGGTGACGGCCAAGCGCTCCAGATTCTCTCTGAGTAGTGTTCAGCTTATCGATTTGAGGCTCTTTGCCCAGTTCGACAACCTTAACTTTGTTACCTGACTGTACAGATGTAGTCATGCCAATAACCTCGCCGGTGTGCGTAAGAACGAATAGGCGATAAGTATAGCAAATCGGCAAATACCAAAGGGTTCTTGCTCGTTTACTAATTAATGTGTAAGGATAGAAATAATCGTGTCGAAAAAAACTCTGGCATCCTTTTCCCACATCAAAACAGTTTCTCCATCGCCTCGGAGAACCGCTTGAATAGCCCCTTCGACTTGCCTATCAAAGATTTAGCGGGCTTGGTTACATTTTCATCTACTGCATGTCCGACGTCTTCAACAGTGTCGTCTAGTGCTCTAAAGAATTCATACGATCCTGGCATGCCTTCGTTCAAGGCTACTTGCGGATCAGCAAATGTCACCACTTTTTTTGGATGGCGCATATAATATTTACGCATATAGTTGGACCAGATCGCAGCAGGTACAACCCCACCAGTTGCAGCTCTAGCGTGCACCGGATCGTTTGCGTCATTTCCGGTCCAGATTGCTGTCACCACTTCTGGGGTCATTCCAACGAACCATAAGTCTTTTTGCTCATCAGATGTTCCAGTTTTGCCTGCGACCTCTACACCTGGCAGATAAGCTCTCTTTCCTGTTCCCTCTTTTACAACGTCTATCATTGCATCGATAATTTGCAAACAAGGCTCCTGAGGCAAAACTTGCTTGCTTGCAGTTTTGAACTCTCGCATTACATGATCATCTTTATCCACAATTTTTCGCACAAAGGAGGGAGCTATAAAATAACCACCCCGAGCAATGGTGGCATAAGCAGTCGCCATTTCCATAGGAGTTACAGCTGCGGTGCCTAAGGCAAGGGAGGGAGATGGATCCATTTGAGCAGTGATACCAGCTTTTATAGCTGTCTGGATTACGTTTTGCGGACCCGCGTCAACTGCTACTTTTACTGCACACACATTGCGCGAAAATTTCAGAGCGTCACGTACATTTAAAGGTCCCATATACTGATTGTCATAATTTTTTGGAGTATAACTGCCACCACTTTTGCCATCGGACAAGGTTAAGGGTTCATCCACGATTACCGAATCGGGATTCAATGCCCCAGTAATAAGACCGGTTAGATAAACAAATGGTTTAAACGATGAACCAGTTGTATGTGGATTGATTGCCCGGTTCCATTGATTTTGCTCGAAATTTGCGGCACCAACTAGAGCAAAAACAGAGCCGTCTTTTATGTTCATAGAAACAAGCGCTCCCTGGTTAACACCTTTTGGCGCTTTGCGCACGCCAGCCCAGAGTGCGGCTTCAGCTTCTGATTGGGCTTGCTGGTCTAAATAGGTATAGATTCTAATTGGCTTTTTCCAAATTTCAGTTTCACCGATTTCTTTCTTGACGATGTCTACAACGTGCAATACGTAGAAGGGAAACTTCAGTTTGCGCGGACCAGCTTTGAATTCAAGCTTGGTGTTTTGAATTGAGGTAAGCTCTTCCTGTTTTATGTAGCCACATTCTGCCATGTCGCGCAGAACTTCCTTCTGACGTTTGATGGCTTTATCCAGATTATTAGGATTACCATACGACGATGGAGCTTTGATAAGACCGGCTAAGAATGCTGCTTCTGGAATAGTCAATTTAAGCGTGGGCTTATTGAAATATGTTCGCGATGCTCGCTCAATACCGTAGGCACCACGACCAAAATAGACTTCATTTAAATAAGTCTCTAGGATTTTGTCTTTGGAATATCCGCCTTCAACATCAAGAGCCATCAGAATTTCAAGAATTTTGCGACGCATAGTTTTATCTTGAAAGCCAAAATATTTGGTTTTCATCAATTGTTGTGTGAGCGTGCTGCCACCTTGCTGCAATTCGCCTTCTTTTATATTGGTAAAAATTGCTCGACCAACGCCAAAAGGGTCGACACCAAAGTGGTGATAGAAATTTCGATCTTCAACTGCAATTAGAGCATTTCGAATATTTGGCGACATAGAAGACAAAGGTATCGGCTCGCGCTCGCCTTCTTGCTGGACAACAGTAACCAGATTGTCTTTTCTATCGTAAATAGAAATACCTTCTGCCTGAGTGGCAAGACTTGGCAGTCGCACAAATGAAATATGAAAAAGTCCTTTTAGTATGAGCAGTAAGACCAAGCCAGCAAGAACTGCAAGGGCGCACATGGATAGTTTGCCAGCTCTGGTTTGCCAGGCTTTTTCAAGCCAGGGCTTTGCTTTCTCGTCCCAGAACACTTTGATTTTCAAACTTCACTTCCTTATATAAGGATATCCACTAATTGAAAACTCTATATGAGCCAAACGCAGTAGTCGATAAGCTACATGATTAGTATTAAGAAATGCTAAGTAAAATAATAATTCCTCAGACATAACCAGGGTTTTACCATGCTAAATAGAGTCCAGGCGATGTAGCCAAACGAATACAACGAACTGAAAAGTTTACCAGGAGCACGTTATGTCGATTTACTTAGGACTATTTGAATTTGAAGGACCTTTCGTTGAGCCTGACGATTTGAAAGATGAATCTGGCGTGTACGCGATTTTGCATTTCGTAGACAACGAATATAAGTTGCTGAGATGTGGTGAAAGAGAATCTCTGCGCAAATGGGCAAGCAGAGTGAAATTTGACGACATTAGGCATCGCTTGCCAGGTAAAATGCTGCTTACAGTTTATTACACAAATTTTCCAAAAGAAGCACGCAAATCAATTGCCAAGGCTATCACTGAAGAATTCAGGCAGCAAGCAAGAGTTTCATACTTAATCAAACCGATACTTCAAGCGGCTTCATAGAAGACAAAGATATAGCAGGGACTGCTAATACGCCTTTCTGGTAGACTTCGGTCAAAGGAGAGGCGTTCTTTTTTGAAATTATCTGGTTCTAGTTATGCATTCTTTTCCGCGTTTTTGTTTGCAGCAGGAATGCCTGCCACAAAGCAATTGTTGCAGTATGCGTCTCCTGTGATGCTTGCTGCGATCCTTTATATAGGCTCTGGCATTGCAAGTTCGCTCATACTACTTTTCAAATCTACAGAAATTAAAAATTCATTTTCTAAAGTGGATATCGCGCGCATGCTAACTGCAATCACACTTGGTGGCATATGCGCACCATTATCATTAATGATGGCAATGCAAGCAATCAAAGCATCGACAGTATCTCTATTGCTTAACTTCGAGATTGTTTTTACCGCAATAATTGCTGCAATATTCTTCAAAGAACATTTAAACACCAGAATAATCATCGGTCTAATTGCCGTGTTTAGCGGCGGAGTCTGTTTGTCTTTCAATTCAAATCTAGAGACTTCCTGGGCATTTATATACGCTATTGCAGCAGCTTTTCTATGGTCGGTGGACGCCAATATCACCGCAAGAATAACAACTATCAATCCGCTTGAGATTGTAAGGTCAAAAGGACTTATTGCTGGAGCTTTCAACCTAGTGGTGGCACTTCTAAGCGGAGCCACTTTTCCCACGATAGACGTGACTCTATGGGCTATGCTTACGGGCTTTATGTGTTATGGCATGAGCCTGGTATTTTTCATCGAGTCTATGCGCAGACTAGGGGCTGCAAGAGCGACTTCGCTTTTTGCAACCGAACCATTTATTGGTGCAATACTATGCGTTATATTTTTGCACGAGCAACTAACTTTCAATCTTATTCTTGCTGGGATTTTGATGAGTGCAGGAGTAGCGCTTCACTTAAGCGACAACTCTAAAATTCATATTTAGATTCAAGCTATCTTTTGTCGCGTCGCGCTTGTTCTTTGGCTTTTTGCTTGGCGCGTTTTTCAGCAAGATAGGCTTCGTGTTCTTGTTTTTCTTTTTGTGACTGAACATATGCTTTTTCTTGCGCTTTCTTTTCTAAATAATATTCGTAATTGCTTGGATACACTTTAAAGTCGCCATTATCGATTTCGATTATTTTATTTGCGACTTTAGATATAAAGTATCGATCGTGTGACACCACGACGACTGCACCATCGAAATTGCGCAAAGCATCTTCGAGTGTTTCTTTAGCAGGTATATCCAGGTGGTTTGTAGGCTCATCTAGAACTAAAAAGTTTGCAGTACCGGTAAGCATCTTAGCTAGAGCCAATCGTGCTTTTTCACCGCCGGATAATTCGCGAACATATTTGAAAACGCTGTCCTGCCCAAACAAGAAACGACCTAATAAGCCTCTGATTTCAGAATCTTTCCAGTTATGAACTTCATCAGAAATGGTGGCAAGCAATGTTTTGTTCAGGTCGAGCGCTTCTGCCTGATTCTGTTCGAAATAAGCAGGATAAATATTGTGATCGCCAAGTTTGACCACGCCTTCATCAGGCTTTTCTTTACCCATTAAAAATCTTAGTAGAGTTGATTTACCCGCACCATTTGGACCGATCAAAGCAATTTTATCGCCACGCTCAATTTCTAAATTGGCGCCCATAAAAAGAATATTGTCGCCATAAGCGTGCGTGAGCTCTTTTACTTCTGCCACTGTCTTTCCAGATCTCGGACAAGGCGGAAATTTAAAGCGCAATACTTTTGCCGCTTCATCAGGCTCTTCGATTAGTTCGATTTTTTCAAGCTGCTTTTCGCGTGACTTTGCCTGAGTGGATCTTGTTGCACTGGCTCTGAATCGATCGATGAAAACCTGTTGTTTAGCGAGCTCCTCTTGCTGTCGCTCGTAAGCGGACTGCTGTGCCAGTTTTGTTTCTTCTTTGGTAGTTACATAATAGGTATAATTACCAGCATAAGTGGTGGAGACGCCAAATTCGATTTCTACAATTTTGGTGCAAATTTTGTCGAGGAATTGTCTATCGTGCGAAACGATGACCATTGGCACTTCTTGCTTGGTAAGATATTCTTCGAGCCATTCAATCGTCTCGATATCGATATGGTTTGTAGGTTCGTCCAGCAATAACAAATCTGGTTGGCGCAACATCACTTTGCCAAAGCCGATTCGCACCTGCCAACCACCACTAAAAGTGGAAACTAATCTATCTGCATCTTGCGAGCTAAAACCAATTTCAGGCAATATCTTGTCGACTTTACGCTCGAGAGCATAACCGTCTATGTGCTCGAATTCCTGCTGCAGTTGAGTCAGCCGCCTTATCGCTTTGTCCAGTTCATCGCCCTGGGCAGTTTCTAACTGATGCTGGACTTCGTGCAATTTCATTTGAATTTTGTATGCTTCGTCAAATGCACGCAAAAGCTCGTCGCGGACTGTATTTTCCTGAATAAAATCGAATTCCTGGCTCAGATAAGCGATACGCGCACCTTTTGGCAAGAAAACTTGACCTGTGGTTGGCTCGATTTCACCTGTAATTATTTTGAACTGTGTAGTTTTGCCGCAGCCGTTGGCGCCAACAAGACCAATACGCTCTTTGTTTTTGACTTCCCAACTGATATCTTTCAGGGCTTCGCCGTTGGGATAAATTTTACTAATGCGATCAAGTCGCAACATCGCGTGGGTTTCCTATCTGCAGAATATAAAATCTTACCATGGGAATACTGATCAACTGCCAGTCTATAACTAAGAGTTACGCGAGCCGTCCTCTTTTTCGCGAGCTATCCTTTGCAATCGAAGATGGTGAGCAGCTTGGCTTGATCGGACCTAATGGCGCGGGGAAGTCAACGCTTCTTAAAATTCTGGCGGGACTGACAGAACCAGACACCGGATCATTAGCTACGCGTAAAAATCTGCGCGTTGCCTATCTTGCTCAACACCAAAAATATGAACCAGGTCCAAGCATTCTGGATCTTGTTACTAAAGAAGCAGAATGCGAAGACTTCAAAGACCACGAACGCGCTGCGGCGATTGACTCGACCCTATCTTTGATAGGTTTTCCAGATAAAAACGCCCCTGCAGCTTCGTTGTCGGGCGGATGGCAGAAACGACTGGCACTTGCATGCGAGCTAGTCAAAAAACCGGATTTGCTTTTATTAGATGAACCCACTAACCATCTGGATCTTGAAGGTGTTTTGTGGTTGGAATCGTTCCTCAAAAGAATTTCTTCACAAACAAAGCGCACCATGTCTTTTGTCTTAATAAGCCATGATAGAGCCTTTTTAGAAGGGGTTTGCACTTCGGTCATGGAGTTAAACCCGAGATTTCCACAAGGATTTATCAAGTCGAAAGGCAATTATTCTGCTTATCTTCT
Source organism: uncultured Candidatus Obscuribacterales bacterium (assembly GCA_964572515.1). Taxonomy (GTDB): domain Bacteria; phylum Cyanobacteriota; class Vampirovibrionia; order Obscuribacterales; family Obscuribacteraceae; genus Aved-18. The sequence goes on from CAZNEW010000002.1 coordinate 52,664, forward strand.
AGCCAGACAAGAAATGGAAGCGCAACAAGCGCATTTAGAAGCGGCGCTTGCAAGCCAGATGCGACGAGAAATGGAGTGGCTTTCGCGCGGTGCCAGAGCACGCCAGACCAAGTCTAAACACCGAATCGAAGGTGCTGGCAAGCTCATGGAAGAACTTGCAGAAGTCAAACAACGCAATGCAATGGCAAGCAAAATGGGTGTTGAATTTGAAGCCACCAATCGTAAAACCAAAGAATTGCTCAGCACCAAAGATGTAAGCAAGTCTTTTGCAGAGCGAGTTTTATTCAAAGATTTAGAGCTGGTTTTGAGACAGGGAGTGCGTGTAGGTCTTGTAGGCAGAAACGGGTCGGGCAAAACAACTTTGCTCAAAATTTTGCTAGGACAAGAAAATGCCACTACAGGTACTGTTAAAAGAGCTGATGGGCTTAAAATGGTCTGGTTTGATCAAAACAGAAACCAGGTAGATCAAAATCAAACACTCAAACAGGCTCTTTGTCAGCAGGGCGAAGACTCGGTTGTTTATCAGGGACGCTCCATTCACGTTGCAACCTGGGCAAAACGTTTTTTATTCGATACACAACAGTTAGCCATGCCAGTAAGCTATTTATCTGGAGGCGAACAAGCTCGAATTTTAATAGCCAATCTAATGTTGCAACCAGCAGATATTTTAGTATTAGACGAACCTACAAATGACCTGGACATTCCATCTCTCGAAGTTTTACAAGAAAGCCTTGAAGAATTTCCTGGAGCAATCATTCTTGTCACTCACGATCGTATGATGCTGGATACGGTATCAAACTGTATTCTTGCACTTGATGGCGCAGGTGGTGCCGACTTCTTTGCAGATTTCGATCAATGCAAACATATCTTTGAAAAAACAGAAAAATCAAATAAATCAGATAATTATTCCGATTCGAAAGATGCCGAGCAAGCAAAACAAAAGGGCAAACCTCAACGCGCATCAAATAGTCTTACAGGTTCACAAAAGAAGGACCTGGCTGCCTTACCTGAAAAAATTGAAGCAGCCGAAGCTCGTCTTGAAGCGATATGCAAAGAAATGCAAGATCCAAAAGTCACCAGTAATTTCGTTCGTTTACAGGAGCTTGCAAACGAAGAAGAACAACAAAAACAGTTACTTGAATCGCTTTTCGAGCGCTGGCAAGAACTCGAGTCTCTGCAGCAAAGTTAACTGGCTTTTGCGCTTAATCTTCCTGGACTATTTCAGCAACCCCAAGACTTTCATTTAATGTTCGTGCCAGTTCTTCGGGAGCGTCTGTTCCAAGATAAACACGCTTGCCACTTTTCATCGTAACTTCAACTGCGTCGAGTCCGTATACGTTGTAAAGCCAGCCATTGCCTATCCAGTGAATTCCCCAGCCGTGCATAGGTCGGAGGCGATATTGACTGGCACAAACTATGTCGTCAAGTGAATATCGTTTTTTGAATAAACCATCTCCAAACCAGAACTGAAGGTCGTTTTCATCTATTGCAATGGTCATGCTCTTCATTGATGCGGTAATTCCGCCAAGAAGCCCCATCATTGCGATTTTTGCCATGATGCCAGGAGGCGTCAACCCGAGAAAAAAACTGGCTGCGCCAGCTGTATAAAGCCATTTGTCGGGTAATTTTTGAATGTGATAGTACGCCATAAGGCACTCCTTCGCTCAGTTTTCAAATTATAATACCTATCATGTTCAGCGGTTCGCCCCCAGTCCACTTAATGTGGTCCAGCATGTACAACCCGGAGAAGCAAAAGCTCAAGCGGAGGGTTGATTGGCGCCGTCTTGGTGAATTATTTCGTCCTTACATTTGGCAAGAGATTCAACTAACGGTTTGTATCGTAGCCACATCGCTCCTTGGGCTTCTGCCGCCACTTTTGACATTGTCAATTATAGATAAAGCTATCCCAAAAAACGATTTCAATCTTTTATTGTTTGATGTTGGCTTGATGCTTGCCTCGGCTCTAGTTTCAGGCTTGATAGGCGTTTATCAGGGATATCTGAGCTCATTTGTGGGCGAGTGTATCATTCGCGACCTTCATACCCGTCTTGTTACCCATTTGCACCACATGCCGCTTTCATTCTTTGCTGCCACCAAAACTGGTGAAATCATGAATCGTGTATCAAATGATGTGGAGGCTGTAGATTCTGTTGTCACCATGACTATAGTGGCAATACTTACCAATGTTTTCATCATTATCACCACACTTTTTGCCATATTTGCGCTCGACGTAAGACTTGCGGCACTGTCACTGGTATTGATACCACTTATGGTTCTGCCACTATGGCCGGTGGGGCGTCGAATGTACGATGCTCGCAAGCGCACCCGCGCAAAACGCGATGAGATGCATTCTGCAACCCAGGAAACACTTTCAGTATCGGGCATCGTCCTTGTCAAGTCATTCGTCAAAGAGGAACTCGAACGCTCGCGATTTTACAAACTGGCAAACGAGCTTATGAAATTAGAAGTAAATGTTGCCATGGTCGGTCGCTGGTTTTTAATGGCAATTACTTTTATGATTACCGCCGGTCCTGCTGCAATCTGGCTTATTGGCGGTTGGCTTGCGATCAAGCAAGGTGTAACAGTCGGGGTACTCGTCAGTTTTGTTGCACTGCTTGGAAGGCTTTATACCCCCGTTTCCTCACTTGCAGGCGTGCAGGTTCAAATAGTCAGCGCTCTTGCTGTATTCGAGCGCATTTTCGATTATCTGGATATGAGCGAAGAACAGGACTTACCGGACGCCACCGAACTAAAACAAACAGATGGTGCAGTTAAATTCGAAGATGTAACGTTCATTTATCCTGGTACAAAACGCGGAGTGCGTAATTTATCTTTTCAAGTTCAACCAGGGCAGATGGTGGCAATAGTTGGTCCTTCAGGCGCTGGCAAATCGACTGTAGCACAATTATTGCCACGCCTTTACGACCCCGACTCAGGATGCATAACAATAGATCAAAAAGACATCAAATCACTGACCAGAGCATCTGTGCGCAGCCACATAGGCATAGTCATGCAAGAAACTTATTTATTTCATGACACCATACTCGCAAACTTGAAATATGCCAAAGAAGATGCAAGTGAAGAGGAGATCATCCAGGCCTGTAAAGCAGCCAATATTCATGACTTCATAAGTTCGCTACCTGAAGGTTATAAGACTATCGTGGGCGAGCGCGGACACAAATTGAGTGGAGGCGAAAGACAACGACTAGCAATTGCACGAGTGCTTTTAAAGGATCCTAAAATTTTAATTCTAGATGAAGCTACAAGCTCACTAGACACTGAAAATGAAGCAGCTATCCAGGCGGCTCTTGAGCCTTTGATGCAGGGAAGAAGCACACTTGTGGTGGCACACAGGCTTTCGACTATAATGAGCGCTGATTGTATTTACGTTATCGAAGATGGCTCGATTATTGAGCAAGGCAATCATCAGGAATTACTAGCTGCAAGTGGCGCTTATGCCAGACTTTATAGAGCAAACATGTCATAATTGGGCAAATTTGATTGAAGAAAATTGATTAGATTGAAGGGGATATGGATCAAGAATTAGACGTGGGAGAGCTTGAGACCTGGGCGGTCCAAGATCTCAAATTTCTAAAAATTGAAGGCACCGCTGCAACCGAGCAAAATGTTCTTGTAGACCAGCTCTTTGGTCTGCAAAAAAACAATTGCAGTATCGCTTATTTAAGCCTTGCTCAAAATAATCAAAGAGACTTTTACATCGGACTTTCTCTTCCAACCAAACAGTGTCCTCCAGCTCTTGTAGAATCGGGTATTGTGCCGCGTTCTTCATTCATTGATGCTGAGTCACTTAACGCTCAAATGGATATATTGTTGCAACATGTAGGTCTTCTTTCAGGTATTCCAAAGAATGGTGATCGGAGTCAATCATTACCTGATGCCACTAGCTATGGTTCGCTTATCTTAGCCACTCCTATAAGCAAAGAAAATCTGTGGTCAGAAGAATTCAATGTAGCAGAACAAATCCGCGTTGCCAAAAATGGACTGGATCCAGAGAAACAGCCTACCATACAGGAGTTTGTCGAACGCGAGCAAGAATATTTCGATTACGTCCTCAATACATATGCAAGTGGGGCCTGGCTGGTTTGCCCTTATTTCTTTAGCGCCGATGAAGAGACCTACAATACTATTTTGAAAAATATCGAGCTGAATCTTGAACCGTCATTAAAAGCGGCACCACTCAAAACTTACTCATCGTGCGAACTTCGCCCCTTTGTGGAAAATTTCGCTTGGCTCAAGAACAAAAAATCAGGCGAATTCATAAACCAACTACTCACTTTCGAATATTTAACTCCATTAAGCTCAGCCTCCCTTGCGCACATTATTAGCGTCCTAAAATAAAGTGTGCGCACTTGTAGCCCTCCCATGTAAGCGCTTGATGCTTACTGCTTATGCTTATGCTTATGCTTATGCAGCAATTATCGCTCTGCCCGGGACAAAACTATCGTTATTATCCAAATTGAGAATATCACTCAACCAAGCAGGCATCAGGGCAGACGAGCAGTGAATTTCTCGACGGTCTAGACCATATAGCCCTTGATACGCTTTTCGTTGCGCCTCAAATCCGAACAAGGCAAATCTATTCCAAAATCCGTTGTACCAGAGCGCTCGAATCACTAGTCCAGCTCTCGAATCACCTAATTGAATTTTGCGTCTGGTTGTCTTTTTGAAATAAACCCGCTTTCCTTCATACATAAATGAACTGGAAGGTCCGCTTATCTCATAGGTTGATTCAAGCTCTTCACACTCATTCAACCATTTCTGACCAGGCTTTATTAATCCAAGTCTTATGGCAATTTCTTTTGCCTTCTTAAATGGATGAGTTTGCAATTTTCGTCCAAAAGAATTTGCTTTTATTTCTGCAATTTCTCTTTGACTGTAATGCGGTCGTTTGCCATGAGATTTCGCTCTTACAAAAACACCTCTTGTAATTCGATGTATCTCACCTTCTTGTATTAACCGAAAAATACAATTATCGATAGCGCTTCTGTTTCCATAATTAAGCAATTCTCTGGTCGTGAACGGTTGATCAACTTCTAAAGTGCGTAAATGTCGACGAATCTTTTTTGTAACTCCGAGGTTATAAGTCCCTTTTTCCATAAAGTTTTCTCCTAAGAAAATAGATGGGTTTTTCTTAGAAATCACTTTAGACTAAATCGCCCTATTGCGATCGCAAAAAAGTCGCTCACCTTGCCAGTTTCAACAATTTAACGCATAACTAAAAGTAAAAAAATAGAGCCAAACGTCAAGGACTATTTCAAAACCTATTAAGGTTAATGTTTTTGATTTGAAGATGCCGCTGCCGCATCATTCAATGTGTTAACGATATCAGAATAACCAACCCAAGATTTAGTCAGATTATCCATCCCTGATTTGTATTGGGCACCACCTTGATGCAAGCCATTCTCCATGTTATTCAAGGCGCCGGACATTCGACCGCTTCTATCCAATTTACGCAAGGTAGCTTGTGCAGTAGCCTCACCTTGAGCTGCAGCTTTTTCAAGCCATTCGAGAGCCTCGCCCGAATCTTTGCCTGCGGTGTCTAACAAAAGATGCCCCAGACGAGATTGAGCTTCTGGTAGCCCTTGAGCTGCTGCTTGTCTGTAATAATCTAGAGCCTTGGATACATCACGCTCCACTACAATTCCCTTTTCATGAAACATCCCCATAACTGTTTGAGCCCTGGCATGTTTTGATTTAGCCAGTTTATGCAAATGTCTATGAGCAATGGTAAATTCTTTTTTTGAAATATGCTTGCATGCAAGATCAAAAGTGTCTTGCGAATGATTTGAAGACGTACAAGCAGTCAAGTTCAAAAACAAAACCACTAATAACCAAACTAAAATCTGATCAATCCTCGCTTGGCAAATAAATACAAAAGACCACCTGAAACGACAAACATTGCCAACAAACACAAATAATATCCATGAGGATTATGCACTTCGGGAATATTGAAATTCATTCCATATATCCCCGCTATCAAAGTTGGTGGCAAGAACAAAGTCGCTACAATGGTTAAAACTTCGGTAGTTTCATTGGTTCTAAGACCAAGTCCTGAAACATAAACATCCATCAAGTTATAACTCATGGATCTATAAGTCTCAAACGTTCTAACAAGCGCTCCAACCTCGTCCATTCGAGATGAGTATTCTTGCTTTCCTGATTCGGTCAATACTTTGTTTTTAGACTTGTGAATTGAATTAATTACTGTCTCAACCGGCCACAACACATTCAAAAAAATCCAGATCATCTGCTGAGACCTGTTGATGAGATTCAATTCTTCTTTTCCAGGATTTCGAATAATCTTGTTTTGAATAGTTTCGAGTTTGGTACCACCAAGTTTCAACACATCTACGTAACTCAAAAGAACATCTTCCATGAGCTCGCCTGAAAGCACATCCGAAGTCATATTACTATGCATTTCGCCTTGCGCAATCAGATTGTGGCTGGTTAGAGAAAAAGCGTTATCATGACTAAACTGTCTGGTGAATAACACTTTTTCTCCCAAGAAAAAATTCACAGTTTCAAGTGCATCAACTTTTTCGGTCACCGATGGGCGTTGCACTGACCACATCATGCCATTGGGAAAATCTTCAAAAAATGCTCGTTTGTGTGGGAAACGCAATATTTTCACTTGCTCGTCAGAGAGGTCCAAAAAATCTTTCAGACATTTCCAGAATTCATCTCCAATACTTCCAGAGACATGAAGCCAGAGCAAAGATTTTTCTTTAAACTCTTCTTTGAGCTGGTCAAAATCTATGAAGTGTGACTCCATAAGCCCTTCATTGTCAGCATAATAATATTGAATACGACGTTCGACGTTTTCTGGAAGGCATGGCACCATCTCAAAAGTTTCAGTGCAGAATATTTGTCTGCCATAAATAAAATCCTGAACCTTCATTTTGCTACCCCTAATGAAATATTCTAATTAATTGCCAAAACCAAACTTAGTTTACTGCTCGTATAATAGTTAAGTCATGCAGAAATTAGATAAAACGCTATTTTCGCTATTATGCGCCGCTTGCGCATCATTCTTTGCAATTTCGAAAAATTCAGCACTCGCCGCGGGCGAAAATGAATTTACTCTGGGAATTCAATATTACAAGAGCAAGAGTTTTCGCCTGGCTTCAAAAGAATTCGAAAATTCAATTTCTCATGGCAACGTTAAAGCTCCAGTTTTTCTTTATGCAGCTTATGCTTATCAAGCATATGGCGATCGAGATGAAGCGCTTCGAAAATATCATCAAATAGAAATTCTGTTCAAAGATTCTCAAGCATCAAAAATGGCAAAAGAAGCCCGACAGCGCCTTGATCCAACCAATTCGTGGATGGACAGAAAACCTCAATTACTTGACGAACTCAAAGCGAAGCTCCAATCGCAAAACCAACTAACTGCTAAAACGAGCGGAACAGTTTCTGCAAACGTCATCAAAACGGCGTCGAAAAATAAGAACACCAGAAAAAATGACATTGCTCTGGAAGACAGTCAGGAAGACGATAGTCCTCAACTGCTTGCAAAAATTAGTACAAGCACTCCACCAGTTTCTCGGGTGTTTTACACATCTGAAGGCGACGATATTATCGTTGATGTGCGCATCAATAGCAGGGTTATTCCTATGGAGTTCGATACTGGTGCTCCAGGTATTTGTATAGACAAAGAAATGGCCAAAGACCTTGGTCTTTCAGTTCCTCAAGGAAAACCAGATGGCTCAAGCGGCGGTTCTTCCAATATGAATGTGATTGATTTCTGGAATATGTACACCACAGTCCAAGTTGGCCAAATTGTCAAAGAAAATACAAGAGTTAAGATCTATGAGAAAATTCATACTCGACCTTTGCTCGGACAGGGATTTTTCAAAGATTTTGATTACACCATTGACCACAGCGCCAAATGTATAGAGTTTCGCAGAAAAGGCACTTCTAGAAGCGGTGGCAACAGCCAGTACACGATGCCGTTTATTTTCAAGAAAGAAGGAAGACGCATCGTAATTGAAGTCGAAATCAACGGCAAAAAGGCTCCAGTAATGCTAGATACTGGCAATACCGCAAACGGAATTTCCTTTTACAGTAAAGAACAGCTGAAAAAGTTCGGGATTAACGATTTACCTGATGATGCAAAATTGACCTCCTCAGCCGGTGTTTCTGGAAGCGGAACTTGTTACAGCTTTAATATTCCTAGAGTTAAACTTGGGCCGATAGAGAAGACGAATGTCAATGCAAGCCTGGCAAATGAGGTCGATGACGACGAGGACCTTCCCCTTCTTGGACAAGATATGCTTTCTGGCTGGCAATTCACAATCGATATGGAAAGAAAAGTTATTCACTTCCTAAGACGCTAAGGCTGATATTTTTAAGACAAACCTGGGAATCTTGAATTTGGGAGTATCTGGGCTAAAACTTGGTCATGTCAAAATCTAAATTCATCAAAACGGGTCCATCGTTACCGATTCGCTTGGCTAAAATGGGCACTCTTCCTTCTAGCGAAGACTTGAAGTACATGCTAGCCACTGCCTCAAAAGACGGCAAACAGGTGGAGCTGCCTTTCATGAATCCTGAGACAGATTGCAATTTCATGATCAAGGTGATTCCTGCCAGTTCTCCTGTAAGCAATCCACGCTGGACTTTTGGACGCCTTGAGAATGGCGTTTTCAAACAAGTTTGGAGCAAAGAATCAAATGAAGTAATCATGATTCAGGGAAAAATCAAAGTCGACGGTGCCAGCAAAGGAGAATATGAGTCAGTCGACATTTACGAACACAATACCATTAAGTCGCATCAAGGTGCTCTAGCGCCTGCCTTTGGCTGGAAACGAAAAGACAAAGAATTTACTCTAGAAGAACAACCACTAGACCCAGACCTTGCTCCATATGACCCTGAACCTCCTGCATTTCAGCAAGTCGGATATTTTGGCTCGACATCGCAAGAATTCGACCAGCCCCAGGTACAAGTCTCGCATCAAGTTTCACAAACGGGAGAATTCCAGCCCTTTTTATTGCCCCCTGCCCCTCTACCCTTCGCCAAATTCGACGAAGCTCCAAAAGAATTTCCCCCCGCAGTGGATTTCGACTTAGACCTGGATGACGCTTTTAAAATCCTTGGCGATCCAGAAACTGGACTTTTGTGCTATCCAGCCTTTAGTTTCTTTTTGATGCGTGAATTCGAGCACAGTTTACAAGGTTCGCAAGACCTATCTCTTATAGTTTTCGAGATTTTAGACAAACAAACAAGCTCTCCTACTGAATTGTCCATTCAAGATGGTGCAGCAGTTACTGAGGTCTTTAACTCAATTAGAGCTTCGCTCGATTTCTGCGCGCGCAGCGAAGAGAGTGAATTTGCAATTGTTCTGCCTTATTACAACTCACAAGACGCAATTTCATTTGCCGCATCTCTTTTCACAGGGCTTTCTGAAAATCCCATTTTGGCTAACGGAGAAAACGGTGACCAAGAGCGCATTTTCACAATCGGTGTAGCAGCTCGTACCAGCGCCACTAAAGACGCTGGTACTTTGTTCGCCTGTGCTCGAAAAGCAAAAGACGACACTAAAAATTCAAGTTGTCCTTATTTACTATTTCAATAAATTGCTATTAAGGGTAAAAATTTCTGCCGCGCTGCAAGATACTTGTGTTTTGGGCTCGTGATGGATCAAGAAAACTATCTAGTGAAATCGGCTGATTTTGAGACGACCTGCCGCCTGAAAAATATTGCGAACGATTTCGACGTCTAAAAGAATTCCTTCCTAGTTTCTGATCGATATCTCTGCGCATTTTGTCTATCGAGGAATCGGAAATCAGGCTCAATTTGTCTTTTCTTCTAAGAGGCTCGAGCTGGTCGAGCATTTTGGCTGCTTTTTCGTAATGATGACCGTCATAATATTGCTTAGCACGCAGCCAGATCAAATTGAGCGCTTCGCGACTATCAATGCCGTAGTCGACCTGAGTGGATTCAATCTGAGAATCGATTTTTTCATCAATAGCAGTGGGAGCCTCCCACGTAGTGCTAGTTTTGGTGTGTCGCGCACTGGGAGAATCTATTAGCGATGAAACTTTGCCTCTATTTCTATACGAGCTAGAATAGCGAATTGTCGAACCTCTATTTGAAGATGACGGAACATGGAAGCCTGGATTTTTTGGAAAATAAAGGCCGCCAGGATAATTTGATCCAACCCGAAAAGGAGTACCATTTGGCAAATAAATTATTCCGCTTCCTGACTGACCAGAAGCACCAGGATAGCTTTGTGCAAAAACAGAGTGCGCTTGTGCGATGTCGAAAAAACAAACGCCAAAACCAAGCACCAAAACAAGAATGAAAATCCTGGGCGCTTTTGCGATTTGTTCTTGCGCTTGCATAACTATTACAGCTTTTTCCAATTTGCGATATATTCATCTTACACCCATTTTGGCGGACGGCTCAATTAAAAACCACCTCAAAGCACCCAGAACCAAAACCGGCTTGCTTGCAGGCATAGTGTTTTTTTGCTGTGTATCTGTCAATGCCAAACCGACAAAAATGCCGATCACTTTAGAGGCGTTAACGCCAAAATTGGATACTTCAACACCTGCATCCGACAAACTCCTTCAGGGTTCGGTGCAGGATACTTATAATCCAGAAGTACTACAAATACCCAAAAGCGGCTTTGGTAAAGTCTATGAAATAGGTACCAAGCTTTTTGCAGACGGCGACTATGTAAGAGCATTCAACGCTTTCAAGCTCTCTTATTTGCGCGCAAGTAAATATGGACTGAATGACCCACGCACTAAAATGGCTAAGCAAGCGGTCGAAATGTCCAAATCACATGTGGGCTTATCGTCTCGGCTGGGATATAAAGTCGAAGGCAAAGATTCAAATCTGTTGACTGGAAAAGTAGAAAAGGTATTCGCGCCCTCTCTAGCCTGGCTTTCTGGTATCAAAAAAGACGACAATATACTAAAAGCACAAGTTGGAAAAACAGACGTTACGCTGACCTTGAGACGGGGTGCAAAAACTTTCCAAATTACATTGCGCATACCAGCTCCAATAGATGGAAACCTGATCGCAGACAACACCAACGCCACTACAGGCAGTGGCGGAGACGGATTTGGGGCACCAATTAAACACCCTGAATTATTGGGTCCGGCTATAAGATTACTGGGCAATTATGACTGTTATCTTGTAGTTGACGTTTCAGGAAGTATGTCAAGCCCAATTTCATCGATTGCCCCAAGTTTTCCCAGCACTAGCTCTGGAAATTCTGGAAGCTCTTCAAAATTGAGCAAATGGAGTTGGTGCCAAGACCAAAGTAATTCGTTCTATAACGACGTTGCTAAATTCATGCCACAAGGAATCACTGTCGTGCCCTTTAACGACAAATTTTCTGTTGCCCCTAACTTAAAAGGAAACCAGATTTCATCATTATTTTCACAGCTTGGTCCCGAAGGCGGAACAGACATAGCCGGTCCACTAGATTATATTTTGTCTGAATATCTGGATAAAAAGCAAAGAAAACAAAAAACAAGACCTATAGCAATTGCAGTAATGACTGATGGTGAGTGCGGTTTGCAAGAAATTTCCGACACCATAATTGATGCTACTCACAAGATGACGCACCCCAAAGAGATTGTCATAACCTTTCTTTCGATTGGTGACACCACCACCGGTTCGCCAGTACTTCGAGCATTAGACGATGACCTTGTGTCAGCTGGTGCCAAATATGATATCGTCGACACCAGATCATTTGAAGAATTGTCGCGATATGGTCTGACCAAGGCGCTTGCAGCTGCTCTTATTGAAGAGAAAGTCGAAAAATAATTCTCAACCAAATTGCTTATAAGACCCAAACCGGACGCTCAAAACGTTCACCTACTTTAGCATTTGCTTATCAATCGGCTATATCTGGTTTAGGTTAGGGAATAATAGAATTATCGCTATGAGGGAAGAGTTGTGTTGAATAAAAAGCCGAGATTATCAAAAGAAGATAATTTCCAGAATGTCTGGTTTTCGCAATCAGGCAAAAAGTCCACCACATCTGACCTGGACAGAATAGACGAATACACAGATTTAAAAACGATCGAGCAAGCAAGCCAAGCCCCAGCCCAACCGCAGGTTTCTCCTCGGGCAGCCACAACCACCCAGGGAATGAAAAAACTCAATCCCCTTCAGCAAAACTTCGACCAGATTCGCAGTTTCGCCTACCAGGCTTTCGATAAACTAGATAAAAACGGGAATGGTTTTATCGAAACCGACGAGCTATACGAGGCTTTGAACGATCCAAACTTGGACATGCGCGAAAAATCTTACGTAACCTTCCTTTTGACCAATCAAAAGGAAATCGCCGATTCTGTAAATGAAGGAATCGACCCAACTGAAAATGGCATTTCACGCCTGGATATTGAGCTTTACTTCAAGCTAGCCATCTCTAGACTGGCAAAATAGCTCACAATAAAGTGTTATCATGTCGTCTTTCACACCAAGCTGGAGGACCGTCATGACTTCCATTTACGATTTTCACGCCAAAACCCTCGATGGCAAAGATCTCGCTTTGAGCACCTACAAGGGAGAAGTGTTAGTAATAGTAAACACTGCAAGTAAATGCGGTTTTACCAATCAGTATGAAGGTTTGCAAGAATTGCATAAACAATTCCATCTGCAAGGTCTCAAGATACTCGGTTTTCCTTGCAACCAGTTTGGCTCCCAGGAGCCAGGCTCTGAAGCCGAAATTGGGGCATTTTGTCAGAAGAATTACGGTGTCGAATTTCAGATGTTTGAAAAAATCGATGTGAACGGCGCTCAAGCTCATCCTCTGTATAAATATCTGACAAGTGAAGCGCCTGGAATTGCAGGAACAGAGGCTATCAAATGGAATTTCACCAAATTTCTGGTAGATAAAAACGGCAAAGTGCTGAAGCGCTACGCCCCAGACGTCAAACCTCAAGACATGGTGAAGGATATCGAAGCCCAGCTTGTGGTCGAAGCAAAAGCCTGAGTCTCGATAAATTACATCAAGCCGCTCTTCATTCGTCTTTGAATTTCGTCAATCACATCTTTGGATTCTTTGAGCCCAAGGCCAGTTCTGCTTCGATATAACTTTATGGCCTCAATCAAGCGTTTTTTTGAAACGAGTTCAATCACTTCTTTGTCGACATCGTCAAAACTGAAACCAGCTCCAGCTCCTACTTTAGGGACTGATTTTGGCATTCCATCCGTTAGGTCGTAACTGGACAGAGGCTCCTGGCACCCGATAAATCGAATCAGCTGTTTAGCATCTTTTTCAAGCTGCTGGCTGAAAGGCTTCATCCCAGGGCTCAGAGGGACTACAATGTCGTCTAAAACAAGGACTACACGCCCAAAAGGCTTACCACTAAAAGTAGATCGCTCTATTTTTATCCCTTTTACCTTTTCAAAAGCAATTGGGTCCAACGCTTTCATAGAAAAAATTCCCGAGCTGATTTTTATTTCCTTTTTGCGCGAATCAAAAACTGCTTCACTTCGCCTTGTAATTAGAGCAGTGATCATTGCAAATACAACAGCACCTAAACCACACAAAGATTTTGGCTCAATATCGCGCAAACAAAGAAAACCCACGCCACAAGCTATAGTCGCGCTTAGAAAGACGTAGGATAAGAATGGAAAATTTGTTTTGGCTACCAGTGTATAACCGTTCAGCCTGTCTATTTTCATAATAAAACTGCACCCGTTTTATCAACTGTTTAAGCACTACAAAGATTAGATTTCATAACTAAAACTAGGGTTTTCCTCCTGCAAAAAAAATTATAGAGGCACCCAGAATAGAGGAGGAGAGATTGGGCACAACTGTAAAAACAGGCGACACTGACTTTATCGAGGACTTTTGAATGAAAAAATTGCCTGTTGCGGTCTTATCTGCTCTAACCATTTTGAATTTGGCGCTGCCTGCAAATGCTCAACATGCAAATGCTAAAGGCGGCTTCTACAATTACAAACCCGGTGAATTGCAAAAACCTCAGTGGCGTCAATACAAAGGCGAAGTTCAAATAATAAACGACACCCCAGACGTAAAAGATTTTACTAAGCCAGACGCGCCAGGACCCATTTATCAAATTCAGCTTCCCAATCATCCACAACCTCAAGGTGGAGGACTTGGCGTAAATGGCGGTAGTGTAGGTGGTGGCATAACGCAGCCACAAGTGATTAATCTGACACCAACGAGAGATAACAGATTGCTTGCGCCTGCCGGAATGGAATCGAATATGAATTCTCTAAAGACCCCATCGCAAAATCTGGCTCCTGGAGTGACAACAGGAATTCACGCTAATATGCGACCACCACAAACAAAACCAAGTACACTTACGCCGCAAAGCGGAAAACGTGAGCTTCTCAATAGAGCGCAAAGTACACCATCGACTTATAAGGCATACAAACAATTAGATGCTAATGGTTCTAGCTCGAATAAAAGTTCTACTAATGTCACAGGCGAATTAAAAAATGGCGGGCGCGGGTCACTGCTCAAAAAATCAAATTAAGCAAATCAATGATAAATACAGGACCGGATTTCAGCGTTCTTCAAGCTATCAAACTAGAGCCAAATGAGACAATAAGCTACCAGGGTTCGCCTAATTTAAGACAATCAGTCTGGCATAGCTTTAGAATCTTGTTCAAAATCACTTTCTTCTTATTTCTTTCTGGAACAGCCCTTGCATTTTTTGGATACCAAGTTCCGCTTTATTGGGCATTTGGCATCTATTTGGTGGCACTTGTACTACTGTCATTAATCGATGCTTACACAGACCGTAACGTCTTTTATTGCATCACAGACAGACGTGTCATTAAGTTGAAGGCTGGCAAAATAGAAAAACAGCTACGATTTAGTGAAATTAAAAAGATTACTCATAAGGCAAAAGACGGGCGAGGTTTTTTTCTTTTTGTAGGGCGTTCAAAAGAAGTTACGGTTATTAGTTTTCTCGGGATTGAATGTGTCAGTGCTGTATATGCCGCTTTGCCAGCTGATTTAAAAAAAATAGCAGAGAAGTCGAACTCGGCATTAATCTAGTAAAAATCACTTCTTTTGCCTTGCAGACATCGTATCTAAAATCCTGCGCTATGGATTAAGCAGGGAATTTTACTGTTGAAGGGATACTATTATGCAAGAAAGTAATTACAGCCAGAATGGCGATTTAAACCTTCCTATGCCTATTGAAGATAGAAAAGAATACGAAGGTAATATGGAAAAGAAACTAGCCGATTTAGGCAGCAAAATTGATGAAATGGCTGTTAAAGCCGAAGATTTCAAAGAGAAAGCAGCTGAAAAATTTGAAGAACTGAAGAAAAAGCGCGAAGAAGCTTCGTGCAAATTCAGTGAACTAAAATCTCAAAGCCAGGAAGCCTGGAAAGAATTTAAAGCACACCTTGATTCTGCCATGGAAGATTTAAGCCATGCTGTCGGAGAAATGAAATCGGGCTGCTGCGAGGCTAAAAGCAAGTTCGAAAAACAAAATTAGTTTCTAACTAACTTATTCTTGAATATCAAGCACTGAAACTTCCGGTTTACACATAAACCGGATTTTCGGCGCGCTGCCGCCTACCATGCCTATTCCGCGATTGATGTTCATGTCCATATTATTCACTTTATAATAACCCGACTCATATTTTTTCCCGGTAAGAGATCTGGTAATTATCGCTCCATAAAATGGTAGTCTCACTTGCCCGCCATGCGTATGTCCACACAGAAATAAATCAACATCTGTTTTAGCTAACTGGTCTGCAATGCTTGGATAATGAAACAAGAAGATATTATATGTCTCCTTGGGCAGCACTGAAATCAAATGGGCTAGATTAGCCTCTGAATCAATCGGTACACCACTTATAGTGGCATCGACTCCATTGATTTTGATATTCTGGGTGGTGCTTTCTAATTCTTGAACATTACTTCCCGAGCGAGTGAATAGATTCACATCAGGGTAACATCTGGAATCGTGATTACCTTTGACTACATAAACTGGTGCGACTTTACTCAAATCAAATAGTACCGACCTGAATCGCTTTAGAGCCTTATGGGTATTTATAGCGTCACCTGTAAATACGATAATATCCGGTTTTAGTTGTGGTATCAAAGAAGGAAGTCTGGTTTCGGGACCTGGTATATCATCGCAATGAGTGTCTGAAATATGCACGATGCGAAAATGCTTTCCATGAGCCAATTTTGCGCTATGAATAATTTTATTTGTCACTTCCAGCTGGTATGGTTCAACAAAAAATCCCCAATACAAACAACAAAGACCAATCAATGAGCTAAAAACTATCGTCCAACCTACCCATGTAATTCTCGATTTTTTGAAACCACCGCGAAAGCTGATGACAAGCGCACTTATAAAAGTAAATGTTATAAATGCAACAAGAAGAACGAGTACTACAAACTCGCTAACCAAGAGGTTGCATATGATCAATGGATCTCTCACGGGCTAATTTAATCTTTTAAGCAAGTTTGTAATCTATAAATTGCGCTATAACTTGCCCTTGGGCACTGGCAGGAACAATTATTCGGCCACAGGTGTCTTACACAACAGCGGTTAACCCAATTTTAGCGTCAGGGCGTAGGCGTCCAAGTTAATAAAAGAGGAATATAAGATGAAAACCAAAAAATCGTGGAGTTTTTTGATTCCTGGCATAGTCATAGCCATGACAACTCCCAATCCAGCGTTCGCTATTGATTTCGACTCATTGGTTCGCACATTCACCGGCGGAAATACTGGAGCTAGCAGTTCGTTCAGCCAAAATTTCATTCGCACTAATTTAAATGCCAAGAGAACTCAACTTGAAACAGACATCACCTCTGGTATCGCTTCAGGTCAGCTCACTACTGATGAGGCAAATGACCTCAGAGCCGACTTGAACAAGATTTCAATAGACGATTCGAGTTTTTCAGCCGACGCTAATTTGACCAGATATGAAACCCAAAATTTAATCGACCAGTACGAAGCCGTTTCGCGTAAATTAAACGCTTACTTGACCAACTCAGCATCTAACACTTCTGTAATCGGCGGTGGCACCGCAGACAGTGGTCAATGGTTCAGACGTTATGGACACGGAAGACATGCAGCTAGCCAGGCAGAACGTCGCGCCCGCATCGACACTTTGCAAGCTGAAATCGGCTCACTAATCTCTACTGGTGTTTACAACGGTAAATTGAACCAGGTCGAATCGACCAATTTCAGAAATGAATTGAATTCAATTAATACCCAGGAAACTACTGCCCTTCGCGACAATCGTTTGTCATCTGAAGAAACTGACACTCTTTCAGACAGATTGATTGTACTTAAAACCGCAGTAACAGATGCCACCAATCGTCCAAGCTGGGGTCGTGGCTGGGGTGGTCGCAAAGGCAGATATAATCCTCATGCACAAATTAACACTCAACAAACGCTTCTTGCACAACGTATCAATCAAGGAATCGCATCGGGTCAACTGACCAGAGCTGAAGCTGATCGTTTACTTGCAGATGAAGCCAAAATCAATAGCTTGAATGCACAGCTATCAGCATCAGGTGGACGCTTGTCATGGGATGAGCAAAGAAGAATCTTGAACGAGCTCGATCAGCTTTCAAGAAAAATCAATAAAGAGCTTTATGACAGACAAGTCAGATAAGCGGTCTTTGCAATAACCAAGATTGAAACAAAAGAGGACTGACCAAATGGTCGGTCCTCTATTCTTTGCTTGCTGCAAGAGCAGAAATTGTCTCATTAGCTTTGGTCGAAACAAAAATGTTCTCGTCTTCTGCAAGACTCTTGAGTATTTTCAAAGACAATTTGCGGTTTTCAGAAAGTCCAAGACGCACATCATCGCTTGGGTCTTTCGCTAGTTTAGACAAAATGTCTTCAGGTACATTTTCATTTTCACTCAGTCCAATGCGCACGTCTGGATGAGCATCACCAGCCAATTTGAGCATAATGCTAGGTGGGCAATTTGGATTCTCGGCAAGTCTGCGACGAACACGCTGATTCTCATCTTCAGCCAATCTGGTTAAAACAGATGGAGTAGTGTGAGGATTACCTGCAAGCACTATGCGAACATGAACATCTGCGTCTGCTTGCGAGGTCTGTGTTTTGCCTTCTTTGAGCTCATAGATAGATTTGACGATTGAAGTCAAATTCTGGGCAGAAACCGGTTTTGCAATGTAATAGTTCATTTTGAGCTTAAGCGCTTCCATTACATCTTCGTCGCGTTTCGAGACTGTAAGTAAAATCACGGGTATTGTACTGATTTCGCTATCAGCCTGAATTTCTTGCAAGACCTCATGTCCATTTTTCTTTGGCATGTTCAAGTCGAGCAAAATAATGTCGGGTCTTTTATTGGCGCCAGTTTTGGATTTGGCCAGATATTCCATAGCCTCTTCGCCGTCATTGGTGACAGCAAGCTCGTATTCGAGCCCCGAGCGCTTGAGCGCTTCTTGCGTCAGACGGATATCTGATGGCGTGTCTTCAACCAGCAAAATATTGATTAAATCGGTCATGTCTGATACCTACTTACATCTTGCACTAACCTTCTGTAATTATCTCAGATATGACATCTATTTTTGGATTTAGTGCCCATTTATCTCTGTGTCTTTTACAGCAGGTAACGTAAAAAGAAAGATTGAACCTTCACCTGGATTAGACTCAACTGAAATTGTGCCACCATGCGAGGTGACTATCCGCTTGCAAATCGCAAGCCCCATTCCCGTTCCTGAATATTGAGTTTTTCCATGCAGCCGAGCAAACATATCGAAAATTCGATCTGAATATTTGGAATCAAATCCGATACCATTATCACGCACCGAAAATAACCACATATCTCCGCTTCTATCGCTTGTAATGACAATATGCGGACTGCGTTCTTCACTTCTGTATTTGAGAGCATTACTTATTAAATTCTGAAATAACTGCACGGCTTGTGAATATTCAACTGCAACTTCGGGAAGATCATCTATTTCTAATGATGCCCCGCTTTCTTGAATAGACATACGCACATTGGCTAAAACATCCTGAACGACCAAATTACAGTTTGTAGCCTGATTATTCGATTCTCCACTGGATATGTTCGAATGAGTCAAAACTGCCTGGATAAGTGTTTGCATTCTTTGAGTACCATCGAGAATAAAATCTACAAATTCTTGTGAATCTTTATCTAGCTTGTCGCGTGCATTCTCGTTGAGTAAGTTAGCAAAACCTTGCACCGCGCGCAGTGGCTCCTGCAAATCGTGCGAAGCAATTTTGGCGAATTGTCTTAGTTCTTCGTTACTCTGCTCAAGCTGGTCCGTTCGTTCAGAAACCAGTCGCTCAAGGGTCTCGCTGATTCTTTTTCGCTCGGTAATATCACGCACGAACGCACAATACATGTAGTTATCATCTTCTCGAATTTTGAAAATACCAATTTCAATCGGAAACTGATGCCCGTCTTTGTGAACACCAATAAGTTCGTGAGTTGCGCGCTCAAGATTTTTTATCTGTTCTTCGAACTGTCTTTCGATAATCATCGAAAAATGACGTCTAAAATGTTTAGGAACTATTGTCGAAAGACCTTTTCCAAGAACATCTTTTTTCTTCCAACCAAATGTCGTCTCAGCTTGATTATTCCAATCAGTAATACGCCATTTAGTATCAAGCGAAATAAAGGCGTCATAGGAGTTTTCTAGAATGATACGCAAACGTTTTTCACTGCGACGTAGAGCTTTTCCAAGTGCATGCTTCTCACAAGCGCTTTGCAAACGTTTGTAGATGGCGTCATAACTTGCAACGCCCTTGATGAGATAACCCTGAGCACCATTGTCTAATGCAGCTAAAGCTTGATCCTGTTCGCTTATACTGGTCAAAATAATAATTGGTCGATCGCCCACAAGCGCTCTTACCGAAAAATATGTAGCTAAACCTTGAGAGTCGGACAAATGCATGTCGAGTAAAATTGCGTCGAATTCTTTTACTTGCAAAACTTCAGTTGCCATCGCTAGATTAGCAATGGGATCCACTTCAAGACCACGCTCAACCATATTGGTACAGAGCAGATCTAAAAAGGTTGGGCTGTCTTCTACGATTAAAACGCGCATTTAGGTGCTCTTAATAAGCTTTGATCGATCTTATCACAAGCACAAAATTCAAGAGCGCAAACCAAAAGCATTAACCGCCATGAAAATCTTCTGGGTTATACAGATTTTCGAGTTGTTTATCGTTTTTCGTGTAGATGGCAGGCAACAGCGCACTATCAAAATTTCCACAAGACGGACATATCTTTTTTTTGTTGTCGCCTTCGTTCATTTGAAATCTACACTTGCATTTAGTGCACTCATAGATTTTATAATCGGCCAGAGTCACTTTTCTTTTATTAACCGAAGCCATACACCCTCCTCATTGAGCCAGACCGTTTTGAAATGGCATCTATAAGAGGCTTTTAGCACTAAAAACGCGATAAGGTGCAAGAAGAGCGCTCTGGCACATCCTTGTAGCATCTAAAAATTGACGTTGTGCTATCCAAAAAATGGAAGAAAACTTGAACGGGGAGAACGTTATGACTATCTTACATTTTTTACTTTACTGTTTGGTTGCAGCCATTTGTGCCAAGATAGCCGACTACTTCGCTCCTGGTAGCATGCCCGGCGGATTGCTTACTGCGGTCATTTTCGGGATTATCGGAGCCTGGTTGGGTGGCATGATGATGGGCTCACTAGGACCTGATTTGGCAGGTGTATCTCTTCTGCCAGCTATTTTGGGTTCCGCTCTTTTGATTTTCTGTTTGTCATTGTTCGGCAGACTGACTACCAAAGCAGCTCCCTAGATTTTTTCAAATCAGGCAAGATTAAAGGACCGGTCTTACAAAAGATCGGTCCTTTTGATTTAGAACCATTTTTATCTTGACGAAATTACTGGTCCAGTTGGCGTGTGCGGATGTGCATTTGAGCCTGCTGCATCGTTATCATGCAATACGGTCAATTGGTGCACCTTATTCAAAATAGTGTTTCTATATCTCCAGGCGATGACGACACCAATGGAAATACCAACGGCCACAAAGATTCCAATGCCTAAAATGGCGCACAAAATGAGAGAAGAAATTGGCTGGTGCATTTTTCAAGCGTATGACCTAGCACCGTATCGTTGGATGGTGCCACAAAAACAGGCATGGAAAATGGCTGAAGTTTCCCATGCCTGCTTGATATTGTACGTAAACTCAGCTTCTTGACTTAACTAAGCTTTACTGCACTTCTTTGGTTTCGGTAGTAGTGGTGACTGTTGAGCCACCATCATTCGAAACAGTTTTTCTTGTGTAGATAGCGATACGACGCGACGGACCATCACTGTATACCATCGGACGAAAAACCACTAAGTTAGTGTCGATTCCTGTGATTGCAACTTTGGTTTTGGCAGCAAGACTATCTAGTTTTGCGCCAACATCAGTGGCTTCATCAAAAGAAAGGAAATTGTCTGAAGCAATTTTGGCTGACAAGTCAGACCTTAAGTTTGCAACTTCATTTTTGAGCGAGTCGTAAGATGCTTTACTTACGTGATTGAGTGCAAGCTCTGAGTTAAGCATTTCATCAATTGCAGCCATTCTGTTATACAACGAAGCGCTATAAACAGCGTTTGTATCTTGTTTGACTACAACAACAGAACTTGGGACTTCTTTGCGAACTACAACTTTGCCGGCGGAATCAAGTCCAGATAAGACCCCAACTACTCTGCCACTGGTGTCGATAATGTCGCCTGCAGCGTTCACTGTGACAAAGGTTGTGTCTCCAGCAAGTCTGACCAGGTCGCTTGAAAGTGTGAACGGTACCGAGACGATTTCATCCGCTTGAGATGCGAGTGAAAGGCTTCCAGCAACGGCAGAAGCCATCACTAACGAGATTGCCAGGAATTTCTTAACAGATTTCATCATTTTATCCTTAATTAGTAGTGCTCTCTGGTGCATCAGCACCCGTTTACCAATTCGATAGCAAAGGCGTTATCAAGCAGTGACGAGCAAGGATAAAGGAATGAAATTTTGTGATTACAACCGGACTAGCCGGTGTATTGGTACAAAAGCAAGATTCTTCCGGCGTGAGGACCGTTGTTAATCGGCGTCAGACTGGAAAAGGTATAGTTGAATCTTGCATGCTCAATTATAGACTTGGATACGTCATCAACCGGGACTACGTCCTGTACTACGAATGTGGGTTGACGGAAGAATTTGCCTTCCTTGACGTCGACCACATCGATTAGCCTTCCCATTCTTGATTTCCTCCGCACAGATAGAGTGGAGCAAAATCATAATAAAAAGCACTCAAAAAGGGAATATTAAAGGAGCGTGTTAACCAGGCTCGGCATTTCACCATGAGACGGCACATATTAAGTAAGAGGTTTTCATTCTTCTTTGTCTTGGCGCTTATTTTGAATAACCAAGCAGCTCATGCAGATTCGTCAACGCCCGATGGAATACAAAGTCCGAAAATCGATGATTCGATTCCGGTAGCACCAGACATAAATAGTTCGCAACAACGAGTTTTCTTTCCGCCACCACAACTAAATGACGGTTATGTGCCACCAAGTAACCAAAAGCCTAACCTTCTTCAGGGCGGAGTAGAATCGAGCACAACTCTTATGCCACCGCCGGTTTACAACAATCCACCGCCAAACAACACCATGCCACCGCCAAACTATATGAACGGGCAGGTGATGTCATTTCAAAATCAGATGCAACGAATGCAGGGACAATTAGCTCCTTATATGCAGCAACCAATGCAACAAAGAATGCCTTTGCAGGGCTATCAGCAATTCGCACAACCAATGCAAAACCAGAACATGCTACAGGGCAGTGCCAATCAGTTCAATTTGCGAATAGAGCGTCCGCAGTGGATTCCGCCTAATGCTTATACCAACGATACTATGCTTGCTCCGTATCACAATTCCAATTTGTTTTTCTGGGACAAGCGCAGCATGCCAAACAGACCACAAATGGTCCAACTTGCAAGTTCTGTCACTAAATACTGGCATGGATACGTTCCAAATCCTTGCTTTGTCCTGGTTGAGCCACTTCCCGCAGCGCCTGGCAATTATGTTTTTACTAGCCAGGACAGACGTGCTCCCCGCGGATGGTTGCAAAATACAAATCAAACGAGTGCATCAGGATACCCCCTCTATAGATACTGGCTGGACAACCCCTTTTAAGATAAGATTTGAGTCTGCACAAAGGAGTTATGCTTGGCACTCTATCAATTGCTGAAAGATATCGAAAATTATCCCTTCGTAGATAAATCGGGCAAAAAAGGCAATGTCAAATTATTGCCGCCTGTTCCAGACAAAGAAATAAACGATTTCAGAAATTCATTGCCTTGTTATTTAGACGAAGACATGACTGCTGTGCTTCGCAAAACGCGTGGACTTTCATTTGTTCAGCAAGGCAAAAATTCCAAATTGAACGCAGGTCCAATCGCTACATCGATTGATTTCACGGGCAAATCAATCGATGGGCAAGTGCTTGAAGATATAATGCCAACCGGCTATGCAATAGCTACAGATGAGTCTGGAAACTCCTGGACGTTAGATTTACATGGTGGCTCGGCCTTTTTTGGTCCCATTTTTTATGTAAGTCACGACCCACCTGTAATCGTTTATCAAAACTCAACTCTTGAAAAATTTATCAATCAGGTCTTAGCATCACTCAATTCTCCCTGGCAAAGCGATATTACAAAAGTGGTCAGTGAGTCTGCATATGCAATCTGGAAGGAAAATCCAAATATGATGAAACAACCTGATTGTTTGTATTCCAAAGACCAGGATATAAAAGCTTTTGCCCAGGAGTTAGAAGAAGACTATCGAATCATCGATATGCGCAACCCAAAAGTTGGTGATGGATTCTCTTGGGGGATTTCAGGACCAGGAACAATTCTGCGAAGATACGGTTATCAAACTATGTTTGCTTATCAGTATATTGCCAGAGATAACCGTCCGTGGTGGCAAAAGCTTTTTGGTCGCAAATAAGATAATCGGCGAATTGACGAACAGATTCCGGCTGTTTGTTTTCGTGTTTGCGCAATGCACGCACGAGCCATATTACATCGCGCCAGGCACCATTTTTGAAACCAACATTTTTGTAAACTGCTACTTGCTCAAACCCCATTGCTTTATGAATACCTTCACTAGGGAGGTTTGGAAGAGTAATTCCAGCATAAAGATTGTAGTAACCAAGCTCAAACATGGTATCAAACAAACATGAATACAAAGCACGTCCAATACCACGTCTTTTGACTGCTTGATTTAAATAAATAGAAACGTTAGCCGACCAATCATAAGCAGCTCTTGGATTATGCGCACTGGCGTATGCATAGCCCAAAACCTGGTCTTCTTCTTTGTATACTAGAAAAGGAAATTTAGAGCTCAATGCCTGAATACGCGATTCCATTTCAGCTCGATCTGGAGCACTCGATTCAAACGATATATAGCAGTCCGGGGCGCAATAAGGCGCGTAGATGTCGGCGATGGACTTTGCATGTGATTTATTTGCAACTTCAATGGTCATAGGAACATATTCTACTGTATGAGGTCTTTTGTGCTAGACAACCAAACAGGAGGAGAAATTTTAGTATGGAAATCCTGTTCTATCCTATTGCAAAAAACGGCGAAGATCAGATTCTTGTAATCAATATTCTAGCTTTAATTATTGGGGGCACACTCTGGTGGTGGCTTGCCGCGTTAGTTTCACGCTGGTTAGTGAAAAAATTTGCCGTAAAAATGCAAGCCTTCAATAGCTCATCAAGAACGGTAGTTCGAAGAGTATTGATTTTAATCATAGGATTAGTCGGAACTTCTTTTCTTATGGACGCCTCAAATATAGACGTCCATTACATTTTTAGTTACGTAGATAATTTGTTCAACACAACAATTTTCCATTTAGGAAAAACATCAATCACGTTGTGGACATTGTTTTATATACTTGTGCTTGGAACCATTTTGATGATTGTGGCAAACAGAGCTCACAGACTTTTGCTTGCAGTCGCACTAAAAAATTCGCATCTCGATGCTGGTGCAAGCAATGCAGTTGCCACTATAACTAAATATGCGATCATGACTGCAGGCTCAGTGATAATTTTACAAAGTGCTGGAGTTGATTTGACAGCGCTCACTATTTTTGCAGGCGCAATTGGTCTTGGTCTGTCTTTTGGCTTGCAAAATATTACATCTAACTTGATTAGCGGATTGATCGTTCTTATTGAAAGACCGGTCAGAATTGGAGACAAAATTGTAGTTGGCAATTATTCTGGCAATGTTCAAAAAATAGCCTTGCGTGCCACCACCATTCTAACCAGTGACAATATCGAAGTTATCGTGCCAAACTCAGATTTCATTAGTAAGAACGTTGTCAATTTAAGTCTTTCGACAAAGCGAATTCCGCTAAAAATTCCGTTTATATTCAACCCCGATATCGATGCTCAAACAGTCAAAAGAGTACTGCTAGAAGCAGCAACCGAGCATGAAGGCGTGCTCAAAGATCCAGCACCAAGCGTGCTATTTGAAAGTATCGAACGTGAACAAGTGACTATTTATTTAAAGGTCTCAACTGCAACTTATGCCGACAGGACCGCAACACTTAAGTCTGAATTGAATTTTTCAGTATTTCAGAAGCTGCAAGACAGCGTTTTTTCTTTCAAAAACAATTCCGAAATGGTTGTAAAGTCCAATCATCCTAGTCAAACAAATATTTCGGTTAACCCGCAGAAGTAGTATCATTTGGTCTTCAAAATTGGAGGCCAGTGGTGAGCAAGCGAATTTTATTAGCTTCGATATTTTTGGTTTTGTCGCAAAGTGCAGCATTTGCTCAAAGTGAGCCAGCTCCATCTTTTCAGGGACTGGTACAAAACAGTCTTTCGCCTCTAGCAAACGACAGTCAATCGGCACTTAATATGGGCGAGTACGATCGAGCAAAAACCCTAGCTACAAATGCCATAAATTCACTTGGCAAAGGTCAAACCCAAGACGAATTAGCACTAAGAGTGGTTTTAGGCGAAACCTATTTAAATCAGGGCAATTTCCAGGACGCCGCAAAAGAACTGGATAAAGCCATGAAACTGGCTAATAAAGCAAACTCGAGCGATCAAGCTTATGCTCGAGTCTTAGACGATTTGTCTTGGGTTTATCAAACACAGAACAAACAAGCGCTGGCTTTGCAAATGTTAGACCAGGCACTTCAGGTACAGCGCAAAATAAAAGCTAACTCGTCGGATTTAGCAGACATCTTGGAGCACGCTGGATGGGTTGCAGAACAGCAAGGACAGTACGCAAAGGCGACTCCATACTTTGAAGAAGCACTTTCTATTAGACAAAAAAACGATCCAAACTCAATTGCGCTGGCAAATGATTTAGAACATGTGTGGTCTAATTCTTTCAGATTAGGTCAATCAAAGCCCGAGCTTTATAGTCAGGCACTCTCGATCAAAGAGAGCACAAGAGACATTTTCAAATCTTTTGCGCCTCACGATGTTTCAAATACAGTTGTTTTTTCTTTCAGACAGGGCGCTCCAAATTGTGCTCTTGGCTCTTCTAGTGGTCTATTGCAACAAAGCATCTCAGCCAATCAAGTAACAATTGATGCCGCTATTGCAAAAGATCAGAGCAGTTTTTCAAAAAGTGAACGTGCATTTGTAAGAATCAATAATCAATCCAACGAACCAGTGCAAATACTGATGCAGCGCCCGTCTTTTATTATACTCAAACCAAAAATTCAGTTTATCGATCAGATAGAAAGCGCAGAACTTGCAAGCAAAATCGAAAAGAAAGGCGAGAGCAAAGCAAAATGGATTAGATTCTGGGGTTCGCAAGCAACACAAACTATGACTACCAATGTCATGCAATCAGGAAATATGATGAACACTTACGGTTATTTCCCACCTACTTTTGGCTATGGCTATCCTTATATGCCTTATCCTGGTTATATTCCTACAAACAGAAACATGAACAATATGACCACGATGGTAACGTCTGTGCCTGACTACGAAGCACGAGCACGCGCCATGGAAAAAGCAAATGCTGTAACAGCACAATCTCAAGCCACAGCATCTGATATTCGAGAAAATGCTCTTGGACCAATTACTGTACAGCCAGGTCGAATGGTTGAAGGCAGTCTGTTTTTTCAGCCCACCGATTTCAAAGAAGCCCTTTTGCGAATTCCAGCAGGCAATGCCCTTTTTGAATTCAGATTTATTCGCTAGCTAACTTCCAGAGAGACTGGAACAAACTTTTTTGTTCGTTTTCACTTAAAACAGACAAAAAATCTGTCTGTTCTTTATTAGCAATTGTTTTTGCGCGACTAAGTGTTTTACGCCCTTTTGGAGTGAGACTCAAAGAGTATTTTCGTTTGTCTTGCTCGTTTCGCAAGCGCTGAATTAAGGCTCGCTCCTCAAGAGTATTCATCAGTTCGACTACGCGCGATGGATCCAAATCAAGACGCAGACCTATTTGTTGTTGATACTCAACCAGGTTGAGTTCAAGTAATCTCAACACGCCATAATGCATCACCGTAAGACCAAGAGGCGCGAGCGCACGGTCTAAGCGCTCACGCCACATAAGAGATGGTCGGTGTAATAGAAAACCGATGTTTTCTTTGAGTCGCTCACGTGTCGACCTGGGAATATCGTGGTCTTTGTCAATCATTGCATATTAAAAGGATTGATTTTTCAATTCCCGAGCAGAAGGTGTTCTCTGGAGATTTATGAGATATCTCTAATCTTTAAACGTCGGTTTATCGAGAACATTTTAACACCCCCTGCGTCATACAAACCATGGAAACGAAAATTACCCGGAGGTAATAGAAAAATGAATTTATCCCGTCCGATAGCACTAGCAACAATGGCATTGTGTGCATTGCCAGCGTTTGCTAAAGATGCAACGCCAGTTGAATCGAGTGCAGCACCTTCGACTCATGTAAGACCTCATTTCAAGTTCAATATGACAGATGAGCAGAAAAGCAAGTTATCGTCTTTGAAAAATCAATACATTCTTGATACTGCAACAAAGAAAGCCGAACTGAAAGTAGCATCGAATCAGCTTCGCGAGGAGATGGGTAAAAGCTCGATAGACAAATCAGCTGCACAGGGACTGCAAAGCAAAATCAACTCTCTTAGAGGCGAACTCGCCTCAGCACGCTTGAATATGATGCTTGCAGCAACTGATGTATTCACACCAGAACAAAGAGAAGCTTTCAAAAAGATGCGTCATGGAAGACATGGTCATGGCAAAGGTTTTGGCGGCAAAATGGGATTCCGCGCTTGCGGCTAAGGAGATTGAACAATGAAACTGAAACTTATATCACTCGCCACATTATCGATGCTTGTAGTAGGCATGATTAGCGTGGCACCAGCTGAAGCTCGATGGTATGGCAACAATAATAATTCATGCAGTAACAACGGATATAACCAGAGTTACAACAACAATGGTTTCTTCAACCAACGCAGATTCAGACATTTCAAAAAACACTGGCGTCATAACAATAATCGCGGCTGGTTCAATAATCAAAACCGCTTCGGATTGAATACAAACGCACGATACTGGTAGTACCAGTGATGCAGAGCACCAAAGACCACAAATAAATGGGAGAAGCATAACGCTTCTCCCAGGGAGGAAAAAATGAAATTCAAACTACCGACTATAGCTGCTTCATTGATGTTGATAGCGTCGGCAGTGGCATTTGCTCCCCGGGCGGAAGCGAAATGGACTGACTACCTTTACAATTCCGGCATTCTGCCAGGGTACAACAATAATTACGTTAATGGCTATTATCCTTACGGTAACAGCTATGCTGGTTATACAAGCGATGTCCAGAACCGCATCAACGACTTGAATAACCAAGCGCAAAGCATTCAGTCACAACTTGCATATGGTGGCATAAGCCCCAGACAATACGCCAAATTGCAAGGTAAACTGGCTAAAATTCAAGCCGAACAAATGGCTTTGCAAAACAACTATTTTACAAACTCGAGTTATAACTCGAACTCTAACACCTACTACAACCCCTATGGTTATGGTATCGGATCTGGTTTCCTCAATTCTGGCAACTTGAATTCGGGTGTTGTAAACACACTAAGAGGCATCCTTGGCATTTAGGTCAAAATAACAAGTTGCACTAAAGATTTGGTTCCGACCACCCCGCAGGTACAGGGCAAGTGAAGTAATTCACTTGCCTTGTTCTATTTTCGAATTCTTTTGATATCCTTGAGGCATGAAAAACAAAATCAAATTTATGGCGCTCTCATTGCTATCCGCGTTGTCAGTATCAATTACTGGATGCGGAATCAAAGTACAAGCATTACCGCTTGAAAAACTGAAACTGCCAAATGGATTCAAAGTCGAAGTCTACACAGACAAAGTCTGGGGAGCTCGCTCGATGACTTTGAGCGATAAAGGCACTTTATTTGTTGGCACTATCATTCCTAATGTCGTTTATGCACTGCCAGACAAAAACCATGACGGAAAGCCAGACTCAGTCATCACCTTGATAAAAGATTTGAATCATCCAAATGGTGTTGCTTTCAAGGACGGCTCTTTATACGTTTCTGAAATTGGCAGACTGCTTCGCTACGACAATATCGAAGCCAATTTGAACAAAGCACCAAAACCGGTGGTATTGAACAAGAATTTTCCCAAAGACGAATGGCACGGTTATCGATATATAGCTTTTGGTCCAGATGGAATGCTTTATGTTCCAATTGGTGCACCATGCAACACCTGCCTGAAGCCCGAAGATCCTCGCTACGCCACATTGACCAGACTAAAACCTGATGGCACCAAGCAAGAAGTATTTGCCCGTGGAATCAGAAATACAGTTGGCTTTGACTGGCATCCAAAAACGCATGAGCTGTGGTTCACAGACAACGGTCGTGATCATTTAGGTGATAACCTGCCTCCAGATGAACTTAACTGTGCACCAAAAGCAGGAATGGATTTTGGCTTTCCATACAGATATGGAAAAAATGTGTCAGATCCCGAATTTGGCAGCAAAGCTCCAGCAAAATCGGTTTTTACCGCATGCGCCATGCCGCTTGGACCACATGTAGCAGCGCTTGGAATGAAGTTTTATACAGGAAACATGTTTCCAGCAGAATATAAGAACAAAATATTTATCTGCGAGCACGGCTCGTGGAATCGCAGCAAAAAAATCGGTTATCGAATTTCGACTGTAACTTTAGACAATAACAAAGCTGTAAGCTACGAACCATTCATGACAGGATTTTTGCAAAAAGACGAAAACTGGGGACGACCAGTGGATGTCCTGCAATTGCCTGATGGATCGATACTTGTGTCTGACGACTTTGCAGGCGCCATTTACCGCATTACCTACAAGAAGTAGATTGTACTTCCGTTTGTAGGATGACCAAATTCGTTTGCAGCAGATCCGCCGCGTTGGAATATCTCCCAGAAACGGTCGTCACCGCCCGAGCTACCAGGTGCAAAAGCAAGATCGCCTTCTGAAATAGCGAAACTACCTGTAGCTACAGTTGCAGTCCTGATATAACGACCAATTCTAATCTTTATTCGGTCACCAGGGCTCATGCTTGCAATTTGTGGATCGCTGCCGCGAATAGTAGTTTTTATATTTCCAAAAGAGTCAATATAACCAATCAAATGCGATGGCGGATTTGGTATCACATCTTTGGGATCGAGTTTGTGCACAAGATCCTTTTTCTCGCCTTTTAGGATGGTCCCTACCACAGAAGGAAAAAAGTCTCGGGAGCGAAACTGGCTTCCACCATCTTCAGCGGTAGTACTCCACAATTCTTCAATTTCGTTTTTGACAAATGACATAGAAAAGCCACTGTTTACAGCCACTAATTGCACGCCATTTTTAAGTCGACCGTAAAGTAAACCTTCCCCTTCATTATTTTCGCGGGCTTTAAGATTATCTTTACGCGGTGCTGTATTAGCAAATACAAACAAATTCTTAGGTCGCAGTGGCGGTTCAGCAACGCATAGCTGACTTACGATAAACCCAGTAGCGATAGTGTCAAAAGGTGGCACCGTCGTACAGTGAAGATGCCATCCGTCAGGCAACGCTCCCATAAAGGCGGCCGTAACTTCAGCCCATGCCATGTCGTTTGGTCCATAATCGCAGATTAATTGAATAAGATTGCCCATGCACCTAGATTAACATAAATATTAACTATGGTATCCTGTAGCCATGAATATAAGAACCAGAGTCTTATCTCTTGTGGTGGGAGCATACCTTTTGGCTTCGCATTCTTTTTCTTGTGCCTTTGCTCAAGAAAATAAAGACAACAAAGATGAGCCTATTCAGAAAGCCGCAACAGTTGAGACCGAAAAGAAAGCGAAAGATAACGCTAAACTTTATCTCTGGAAAGCCACTAGGGGCAATACCACTTTATATTTGCTTGGAACCATGCATTTCGGCGCAGACAGCCTCTATCCTTTGCCCAAAGAAATGGAAGATGCATTTGATCAGAGCAAACATTTGATTGTAGAAGCCCGAATTGACGAGCTTGATCAATCTAAGCTCAATCAAAATTTGAAGCCGCTTATGCTTTTTACTCCACCAGATAAGTTATCGAATCATTTGAGCACTAGTACGAAATCTGCTTTAAAAGAATATCTAAACTGGGCTGGCGAGTCAGAAATTCTCTACGAAAGCTGGAAGCCTTGGTTTTTGGCAAGCTATATCAATGCATCAATCATGAAGAAAGAGGGTCTTAAACCCGAACTTGGAATAGATAGACATTTTCTGAAAAAAGCCAAAGAGCAGGGCAAAACAGTATCTCAACTTGAATCAATTGAATCGCAATTGAAACTTTTAGGCGGTTTTCCAATCGATGTTCAGGATAAAATGCTGCGCCTTTCACTTTTGCAGCTTAAAAACAATGCTACTTCCTTAAAACTTATAGAGCAATGCTGGCGAGACGGTGATGCCGATTCTATCGCTAATATCACTTGCCAAGAAGCCGATGGCGATTCAGATCTTAAGGCTGTTCAGCGCAAAATTTATGAAGAACGCAATCAGTCGATGACATCCAAACTATTACTTTTGCTTACTGTGCCTGGTCCTCATTTGGTTGCAATTGGAGCAGCTCATTTAGCAGGACCCGAGTCTGTTCTTGAACATCTAAAAGAACACGGTTTTGCAATAGAACAAATGCGCTCTTGTGACAGATTAGCCAGTACAAATCCAGCCACGCTTCAAAATGCACATACCCTAGACCTGAGTGCAAATAAGTTTCAAATGTCTTCAGCATCAAAAATGTCTAAGCTCAGTTTTCCTGAAGGTAGATTTTCAGTTTTGATGCCTGGAGCGCCAGAAGTAAAATTCAAAAATGAAAACGGTATGCGCCTTGTAGATTATCAATATTCAGAAGCGCACGGTACTTTTAATATTTCATACGCCATAATGCCAAGACCCCTGCCACTGGCTGCGCAGAAACAAGTTTTAGCGACACTTTCAGCAGGTGTCGCCCGATCGATAAAAGGTACCGAAGTTTCGCGTCATTCCTTCAATTTTCAGGGCGTTTATCCTGGCATTCAAGTCGAAATAGCAAAAGTCCAAAACAAGCCCGAACTGATGGCACGTTTTCGCTATTTCACAGTCGGTCGTTATCTCTATATTGTAGGTTCAATGGGACGCAAAGAATGGCTAGCTTCGCCAATTGTGAGTGAATTCATTAATTCAGTTACAGTCCGAAATGAACAAACAAGCAGCGAAATTGCTTCGCAAGAAGCAAAAAAACGCCATGAAGAATTTCAGGCTAGTTTTGAAGCTCGCAGACGCAAATTCGATCAAGATTTCAGAGACCAGCAATCACGCAACAGAAAACAAATGGAAGGGGCGCGAGCAGCCCATGAAAGAATGTTCGGACGTCGTTGAGTATAATCATCTTCCTCCTAAATATCTCCTTTGCTCTCGTTAACTCTGATGAAATTCAAAGGTATTTCGGACCAGGAGCCGGATGATGAAAAAAGCATGGACCAAATTTAGAAACGTCAAAACATTTCTTTTAAGCGCATTGTTTTTGACCTGTCTGTCCACATTCGCTCATGACTCAAACCCGGGAAAAACAATTGCTA
Organism: uncultured Candidatus Obscuribacterales bacterium; assembly: GCA_964572515.1. Lineage (GTDB taxonomy): Bacteria > Cyanobacteriota > Vampirovibrionia > Obscuribacterales > Obscuribacteraceae > Aved-18. Next base: position 85,690 of record CAZNEW010000002.1, read on the forward strand.
ACGACCAGCATTTTAGAATCGACTATAGTTATTTTTGTGGCTTACCAAACAGATACACTCGCAAAACTTATTTTTTGCGCAGCGAAGATCTAAGTCCACAAGACAATCTGAAAGTACGGTCTCTTCTAAACGATTCCAATATTTTGAATTTATCTGAAAAAGACCTTTCCATGACCGACGGCGGACCTTGCCGGACTATTTCTTTATGCACTGGCGCAATCACCAAGAAAGTGTCATGGTCCTACGACCTGGCGCCCTCCAAATTGCGAAAGCTAGCCGACTATCTAGATGCAAAAGCGACTGTAGAGCAAAAACCTTAATTTGCGAAGGCAGCACCTGGACGAATTGATTTGATTTCAATGTCGCGCCATACATCACCTTTTACATAAGGCTCGTGTTTTAAGTGTTCATCGAGATCCTTTCGGCTTGGGAAATCGCAGATTAAAATTGAGCCGATCATTTTTTCGCTATCATCCAAGATGGCTGCAGCATAAGAAAGTGTACCAGCCGCCTTCATTTGATCGCACATAGCAATATGCGCTTCTCGAGCTTTCATACGTCTTTCCAGAGCTTCGGCATCTTGACCATCGCGACCAACCAGCATGAACTTCATTGATACAACCTCACTTTTTAACAAATTCACTTATGTCGTCCAGAACCTGGTCATCTATCTGACCGGGCTTGAAAAAATATTCTTCGGGCACTGCGGTGCCTTCGCCAGCAATAAACAAGTGATTCAAGTCTGGATAAAGTTTGAGTAAGTTCTTTTGGCTCGACTCCAGTTTTTGCTTCCAAATATCAAAGTCGCCATCACTTTTAACCTGATAGTCTCTTCCTCCCTGTAAAACCATTATTGGCTGAGAAATCTTCGATGCAACCAAAGAAGGATCATAGTTTTTTAAATCTATCCAGTATGAAGCCGGAATGCCAAAGGGAAGAGAACTGGTATCAGTATCATGAGTAAGCTTATCGCTTTTTACAAGAGCAACTTGTTCTTTCAAACGACCCATTTTAGCTTCGTGATTCGGGTCTTTTTCCTTCTTTAACGAAGATATATAAGCTATTTGATCTAGCAAAAGATCTTCGAGCGGACGAGTATTGCCCGCAAGAATAATAAATCCGTGAGCATCGGGAAGGCGCTGAGCAATGCGTGGTATTAAATAGCCACCAAGACTGTGGCCTAAAACAAAAATCTTTGTTTTATCCGCCCCGGCAAGAGTCATTGCTTGCCTTGCTGCATTCACGGCATCATCGATAGTCTCTTCTTGCACGGTGATACTCTTGAAATTCATCTTTTTTGGATATTGCAATGTGCGTTTGTCATAACGCAAACTACCAACACCTCTAGCTGCTAGTCCCAGAGCCAGATCACGAAAAGGTTTATTTGGTCCAATAGCTTCGTCTTTATCTTGAGGTCCAGACCCATGTACAAATACAACAACAGGAAATTGCTTTACCTCTTTTGGCACCGTATATAGTGCATCAAGCTCAAACTCGCCAGATTTGACCTCAAGCGCTGTTTCCAAAGCCAAATCGTCTGCACTCAGGTTGAAAGAACAATTTACAATTTCATTTTTGTAATCCAGAAGCAAGTTCAAGTTGACCACACCACGCTCGAACACGATAGGCACAGTAACCGTACGCAGATTACCTATCGTTTGTCCCTTAGCTTCTCCCGATTCTTTGTAATGTCCATATTTTTTTTCTAACTCGCCCCATTTTTCCTGAAGTGATTTAGCGTTGACTCTTGTGGTTAGACTTTTGGAAAATCCCTTGACTGCCTGGTCGTATTTGCCCAGACTCATTTGCTTCGCCATCTCTTTGCATCTAACAGTTGAATCATTATCGCTTTGAGACGCGGCTTTTGCCACTGACATGCAACTCAAAACAAGCATTGCAACCGCAATGAAGCTTACAAAACTAAAGAACGCAGGACTATGTCTTTTAGCAAACACTATTTATTCCTCAGACCTAATTTTATACACTTTAATAAGGTATTGCCGCAGAGGTTCACTTGAAATTTTTCTGTCCTAAATTTTCGATTTTAAGTCTATGCGTATCGTTTCTTCTTCCTTGTGCATCGCCTTCTTTTGCACATTATGAAAAGGATCACGAAAAAAGAGCTTTGTCGAAGAAGAAAGTAAAAAAAGGCAAAACCATAGATCCCTGGAAATGGCTCGAACTTGCCCTGGAACCAGCAAATGCAGCTACTACCAATGTCCAAATTTATGAGCAAGGGCTTTATCGCATAATACGCTCAAATGGCATTCCAAATCATACAACCGGTGCATTTCCCAACCCAGGCAATCCAAACACTATGTCTGAACAGTCATACTTGTTTCGTGCACCACTAAAGCCAAAAGAATCGGGTTCTTCAATTGAAGGCGGAATGTATCCTTTTGGAGTTGCCATAAATGGCGTGCCATTCGATCCCGGTGCAAATGAGTTCTGGAATAACAATCGCAACTCAGGCTGGCAATATGAAGCAATGCACCTTGGTCCCCGACTTGGAATTGACGCTAATAACGCTCATGTGCAGCCAAATGGTGCCTATCATTATCATGGTCTGCCGGTTGGACTAATTGACAAACTAAGTAAGTTTTCCAAGCCCGTTTTACTTGGGTGGGCAGCTGATGGATTTCCAATTTATGGACCATATTCTTATAGTGCGGCTTTCAATGCCAAATCAAATTTAAAAGAACTGAAATCAAGTTATAGGCTTAAAAGAGGAATACGAAAGAACGGGCCAGGCGGTTCTTTCGATGGATCATTCGTGCAAGATTACCAGTATGTCGCAAACGCAGGCGATCTCGATGAGTGCAACGGCAGAAGAGGAATAACACCAGAATTCCCTAAAGGCACTTACTACTATGTAGTAACTCGTGACTTTCCATATATTCCAAGAAGATTCAAAGCTTTTCCCGATGAGAGCTTTAAAAGACGTGGTAGCACATTTGGTGCACAAGGACCAGGTAGATTCAATCAACATAATAATGGTCAAAGGCCTACGACGGGTTTGAGATCCCAACAAGAACAAAGACCGGACAGACAGGGTTTTCCGCCCCCCAGCGGAGGTCCGCCGCCTGATCAAAGTCCACCTTTTGCAAGACCATATGACAATGGTTTTCCTGGAGGACCTCCACCAAATCAAGGACATCCCCCTCCTTTTGGAGGTCCACCACCACCAAAGGGACCTCCTGGCTTTGGCGGTCCTAACAATGGCGAACGACCACAAGGCAACCAAAGACTATAGCCAGAAGCTATTCGCGCATTTGCTCAAGAGTTGACCAGGGATCTTGCTTACCTTTAGGGGCTGCTTTTGGTGCTACCGCTTTTGGTGCGGGTTGCACGCGCGAAGACTCGACTCGGCGCGACTGACGTGCAGGTAGTTTGGCTGGTCTAGGAGTCGAATTGGAATTGGAACTTGTATTAGACTTTGGCTTGCTAGAACTAGGACTTGAAACAGGTTCAGTTTCTTTTGCTGAATCTGCTGAAGAATCAGTTTCAGTGCTCGATGTTTTTGTCAGGGTTTCGCTTTGAATGGGCAAGTCAGCAGTCTTTTGTCTGGCTGAAAACTGTTGAAAGATCAAAAAGCCTATTACAGCAAGAACAACAACGCCAACTATAATGTAACTAGTTTCACGCCCCGGCGCATCAGTAGACTGTCTGCTTAAATTAGCTCTTGGTGGGGGCGCGTCAGAGACCTTAGGTGCTGGCGATACTGTAGGCGGTGGCGTTGTTTTAGGAGCTGGAATTGCATCGAGTTCAGACACCGAGACATCACGTTTTTGTACTGAATCACCAACTGCTGAAGTCTCTACAGATGGAACAAAATTCTCTGCTGCAGCTCGCGACCATTTGGCCGTTTCTTTCGGCAGTTCCTGGTTAGAAGCATTTTGTCCCTGAGCAAGATAATTTATGTCAGATGCGCTCAAGTCAGCAGCGCTAAAGAAGTTTTCGTTTTGCTGTCCCGAGCTCGGAGTTCTTGTACTTGCTTGTTTAGCCATGTGCACGAGATATTCACGCGACTCTCGACCAATGTCTGGAGTACAAGCCTCGATTATCCCTTGTTGCAAAGCAAGGGCTGTTTGATATCTTCGCTCAGGATCCTTTTCCATCGCTTTGAAAACCATGTCTTGCACTTTTGCAGGAATAGCAAGCTTATGATTTATGTCCACGAACGGAGGGGGATTTGCGCCCACGTGTTTTTGTATCAGCTCGAATACTGAAATAGCGTCGAAAAACGGATCTTTTCCAGTCAGCATTTCATACATTACCGCGCCAAATGAATAAATGTCTGAGCGCGCGTCACCAGCTTTTCCCATGCATTGCTCAGGACTGATGTAAGGTGGACTACCCCATAGTTCGCCTGAGTTTGTAAGCTTACGTCCGTCGTCACCAAGCTTTGCCAAACCAAAATCAACTACTTTGACGAAGTCCATTTCTTCATCCATCAAAACTATATTGCCTGGCTTAACGTCGCGGTGAACAATACCTTTTTTATGAGCGTGATCTAGAGCGCTGCACACCTGAACGCAGATTCTTGCAAAGCGCTCCAGGTCTAAGGGTCCGTCGTCAACAATCAGATTGTCGAGACTTTTTCCACGCAGATAATCCATTACTACATAAGGCTGATCGTCTTCGCCTATAACGCAATCATAGACGGTGACTACGTTTGGGTGACTTAAAGCGCAAAGGCTTCTAATCTCGCGCAAAAAACGTTCGCGATAAACTGGCTTGGTATCAACTTGTAATTTGATTGTTTTGATTGCAACGTGTCTGTCCACTGTAAGTTGAACAGCTTTGTATACGACACTCATTCCACCAGTGCCAAGAATACCTTCGATATAATAACGGTCATCAAGAGTAGTACCAATCATCGGATCGCGACTTTTGGCGCCACTACTATTAGTGCTTGTATTTTTTTCTGGTGGTTGACTATCTTGCATTTTTATTCATACAGCTAAAAAGGAGGTCCACCGTTTGGTGGTCCACCGCCAGGAGGTCCGCCACCCATACCATTGCCGCCAGGCGGTCCACCTGCCTGCCCCTGAGGTCCGCCTTCGGGAGCCATCATATCGACTCCCAAAGTTTGATAAATTAAGGTATGAAACTCGTGAATATTTCTGAAAGCCTCTGCTTGCTTGTTTTGAGAAAAAAGAGTATTTATGGTTGCTCTTAAAGTTCGTGCTGTCTGTCCCTTGCTTCGATCTTTCATTTCGACCTGACGCACATAAGCATCGGCATTCTTGTTGAATACAGCCCTTATTTGATTTGCCTCAGCTGGAATATATTCGCTGCCTGGAGATTGGAGTTGTCCTGAAGGGACGCCCTGCGCTTGCATTCCACCTTTTGCATTTGACCCGATTTGACTAAATGATTTACCGCCTGAGGCTGAAACGATTCCCTTTCCTCGTGCTATTCGTCTTGCTTCTTGCAAAATGTTTTCTTGCTGTTTTAATGTACGCTCCAGATTTGCGATTTTGTCATTCAAATCATCAGTTTTACCAGCTTGAACCTGAGTCTCTATAGCAGTGAAAGCAGTCTGAAAAGGACGTATGCCGGTACCCATTTTCCTGAGTGCATCAATTTTCTTCCACAAAAGCAAGCGCCGCTCGAATTGAGGTCCTTGAACCACATCGGGAGTTTGCTCTCCTGCAACTGGAATAAGATTGATAGAAGCAAGGAATTTATCGGGTTCTATTTTGCCCGAGCCAAAATCCTTAATTTGCTGGGCTGAAATCTGAATATAGCGACCTTCTCGTTCCTGCTGCGAGAAAATCACCTTAATATCGGTCACTTGCCCAGGCGCACCTTCAATCAAAGTTTTTCCTAAGAAAATAGCGTCTATTTTGAGTTCTTTATCCGAAGCACTAGAGCTTTTGTCCGCCACGACTGTAACCAGCGGACCTTCTCCAAGAATATTGATATTGCTGACTCGAGCCTTTGCATTAGCCCGCAAAAGAGTAGTCAACTGCGAACTTGTAAGCTTTGCCCACACAGGATTTTGAATACAAAAGCCAAGCATTAATCCTAAGGTCAAAATAGCCGATTTTGGCAGCGTCGAAGACATAAAGTCCGATTTAATCTCCATAAAAGAAGGCTTAGAACTTTAATGCCATCGTTATATAGATTTGAAACTGGTTAAGCTTTACCTGTAGGTCCTAGACCATAGAAAAAATGGACAAAATTAGATTTTCCACCGAGCTCTTTTCAACCGAACTGGCTAATTGAATTTTATGACCAAACAAACTGGTAGAAATTTTTCCACGACTGACTCCATCGGTGGTGACATCGATTTTCACTGTTTTGTATTTAAAAAGCGATGGTTCAATGATGGCAGCAGCAGTGCTTGTATCCCAGAAATAATATTGAAACCCTTTTCCACTCACGAGTTGCCAGAGTCTGGATGCGAGCTTGGATGCTTTTGATTTTACTGACTGCTCTTCTAGGCGTTTGAGAAAGTCTTCTGTAACCGGCAAATTGTTGGTCAGATCAAGCGTATGCAATTTGATTGGAATTTTAGTATTCAAAATGGCTTTGAAAGAATAAGGATCTGCATATGTATTCCACTCTGCGCTTCCATCCGTTTCGTCGAGCTCTACATTGCCTTCCACTTTGAGCGCACCGCCCATGATGAATATTTCTTTCACCTTTTCTTCAAGTGTTGGGTCTTGACGAAACACTCTTGCTAGATTTGTAAGTGGCGCTGTAGCAACGATGGTTACAGGAACTCTAGAGGCTTTCAAACAGTCACTAAATACGATATCGCTTCGTCTTGGTCTTTCAGTTTGATAACGCCGTTTCAAAGCAATATCTTCAAACAACGGCAAGTCATTAATGACAACGCTGTCGTCTCGCCAGTTAATAGGAAAAGGATTCGGAACCTCTTCGTTACTCACGGCAATTTCCGGGCCTTCCAAATTGAGATATGTCGCCATCTTAAGCGTAGTCTCGTACGCCAGATCCGCATAGCAACCAGCATTGGTCACGCCCACAGCTTGCAGTTCGACCTCCGGCGACAGCCAGAGGAGCAAAGTGCTTAATAAATCATCTACGTGACCGCCCTGGTCAAGCAAGATGGGTCTTCGCATCTGAGAGCAGATTCCAGTTTAGGAGTTAATAAGCTTACACTACTGACAACCTAAGGAAAATCTACAATCACTCCTGCAAGCGGCATTTGTTTCTCGTGTTTACCTTTAAGCTCCTCAACTACGACATGAGCCTTTCCTTGCTCGTCTGCTTTAAAGAACTCCTCTTCCGATTTGTACTTGCCCTGCATATCAAACTGATCGATTACAAAGGGAACGCCGTTTGCAAATAAGGGAGAGGCATTGTCACAAACATGAAAATGCAAATGCGGTCCCGTTGAATTGCCGGCATTTCCAACCAGTCCAATTTCTTGCCCACGAGTAACACTATCGCCTATTTTGACTTTGATACTACCTTTTTGCATGTGAGCGTAAAAGGCATATTTATTTTCGCCGATTTTGACTATGGCGTAGTTACCGCCAGCATCAGCTATTTTGATACGTCCCGGCTTATCTGGAACTTGGTCTTCAAACTGATCGACAACATCAACAACTTCCCCGTCTGCAACAGATATTATCTGTTGTCCATAACACGGATAGCTTGTGCACTCTTTTCTGTCGCCATTTGATGTTTTATTGTTTTGATCGAGTTTGATCCAGTCGTTAGCAAAACGCTGACTCAGACACAGTTTATTATTCAAACTCAAAAGTGCACGACGATGGCCGGTATCAGTCCCGATACCACCAACCGCTACCCAACCTTTACCTTTAAGCGGAGGTCCGATGACAAGTTCGTTTTGATCAACCTTTACCTTGTCTGTCTCAATAACGACTTCCGGATTCAAGATTGGAGCATCAGGCTTGTCTGCGCCTTCAATCAGATATGTAAGTCGATGTGATATCTCGCTTGGTATTGCCTTTGAATCAAGCGAAAAAGTGATCCAACAAAATCCAGTGTCTCCAGGCTTAAACTCTAGAGTATTTCTTCGTGCCACCGTAATATTTCGAAGCAGCTCGTTGCCGGAAAAGCTTTTAATTACCTGTTTTTCAGCATTCAGAACTTCTAGCGATTTCAATTTAGCTTCAAATCCACCGCCATTGGTAAGACGAAGTTCGTAAGCTAAATAGCTTTTTCCATCGACTGCCTCTACCGAAACCGGTGGTTGCATATTCGATACCATAAGTGGTGTGTAATTGATTTCAATTTTATTTGCCCGAGCTTGGGGCACTAAAAATAAAACTGAAAATAGAACAATCCATGCTATTCGTGTCATCATCACTTTCAATCTCGTTGGAGTATACTTTCATCAATATGAGCCCAACTAATGATAGCAGCAAAAAGCCCCGAGTCGTCATAATCGGCGCAGGTTTTGGGGGACTTTCGGCTGCGAAAGATTTGCGTGATGCGCCCGTTCAAGTAACTGTAATTGACCGCAGAAACCATCACCTTTTCCAACCACTTCTCTACCAGGTAGCTATGGCTGGACTTGCGCCTGGCGAAATTGCCTGTCCCATTCGCTCGATTTTGCGCGAACAATCGAATACTGAGGTAATTCTAGCCGAAGTACAGGCTTTGAATTTGGATGAAAAGATACTGCAAACCTCTATCGGACCAGTCAATTTCGATTACCTAATTATTGCTGCAGGCGCTCAAACCAATTTTTACGGACATACCGATTGGGCTGAGTACGCAGTTGGTCTCAAAGACATCGAGGACGCTCTGGAAATTCGCAGACGTACACTGCTTGCCTTTGAAGAAGCCGAGCACGCAAACTCTCCTGAGCGACAAAAGCAATTGCTGACTTTTGTAGTTATTGGCGCCGGACCCACAGGGGTCGAACTGGCCGGCTCGCTTGCCGAAATAGCGCGTTTTGCCCTTGCTAAAGATTTCCGCCGAATCAACCCCAAATCAGCCCGGGTGATTTTACTTGAAGGACTGCCAAAAGTGCTTCCGCCTTTTGTCGACGAGCTATCTCTAAAAGCCAGAGACGAGCTAAGATCAATGGGAGTCGAAGTACGAGTAGGCGTCAAAGTCCAGGGCATAGACAAAGAAGGCGTTCATTTAGAGGGCGGCGAATTCATTGCAAGCCGAACTGTTTTGTGGTGCGCCGGGGTAGCGCCAGCTCCACTTGTGTCCAGGATAAATCCAAAACCCACTCAAGATCGTGCAGGTAGGCTAATAGTCGATCCATACTTAAACTTAGACGACTACAAAAATGTTTTTGCAATTGGTGATATTGCCAATTTCTGCCAAGAAGACGGCAAGCCGCTACCTGGTCTTGCACCAGTGGCCATGCAACAGGGTAAAGCAGTGGCTGACTACATAAGAAATGATTTGGCTAAAAATCCTCGCCGAAAATTCGTTTACATCGACCGTGGCACTTTGGCTACAATTGGCAGGTCTGCGGCTGTCGCCGATTTTGGCAAGGTGAAATTGACCGGTTTTGTTGCGTGGCTAGCCTGGTTATTTATACATATAATGTTGCTTATAGGTTTTAGAAACAGACTGGTTGTTCTAACTAACTGGATGTGGTCTTTTCTGACTTATGAACGGGGTTCCAGGTTGATAACAGGACACAGGATGCTTGCAGGAGCACCAGAATGTCCAGATGAAACAGCGGGTAAAAACTGATGAAAAAATATCTAGTTGGCTTACTTGGCGCACTTTCAATAGCTACGCCACAAGCGCTGGCGTACAAATTGGACGTTGTATCTAATGAAAATATACTGCACCAAGAAACGCTTTTAGACAAACTAGAAAAATACGAAGTGGAAGCTCTTGCAAAACTTGCCGCAGCGCTAAAGGACACAAAAATCGATCCAGACAGTATGGTCACTCTGGCACTGAGCCTCGATGGTTCAATTCACGGAATTACTTACAAAGATCCGGGCACAGCAATTCAAGCAGATTCTCCCGCACGCAAGGCATTAAAAGAAGTACGGTCCATGCAGTTTGGAAAAATTCCATCACTTGAGTCTGGCTATATCAAAATGAGCTTGCCGTTTAAAGAATTAGTCGATGGCAATTACAAACGAAAACTATATGTGGTGCAAACTCCCGAAGGTCAATCGATCGGTGGAGTAGGCGGTATCAGTATCAGTGGCGTTAATGGAAATATTTCGGCAAGAGAAACTGGCTTGCCAATTCGACCAATAATGGCTCGTCAAAAGAAAACCGAGCCCGTCCCGTACTCTGATAAAGACCGCAAATTCGACAATGAAATCGCAAGCATTTACAGCTTCTTAAAAAATCGTCCAACTTCTTTTGTACCCAGCATAGACGACAAGAGCAATATCAAAGATATTGAAGCAGAAAGTCAAAATTACCTGAAGCAGGCAAACTATCTTGCAGCTGTAATTTCGTATTTGAGCGAAGCAAAATATTATTTGAATACTTCAGATCTAGAGCAGGTCAAAGCGCGATTTGAAAAAGCAAAAAATTTGTTTAGCAAACTTCAGATACAAGAAAAAAACGACTTCCTAGTAAAAGCTGTTCTTTTGTCAGCATCCCTAAGGGGCGGCAACGAGAATTTTTCGAGCCGCGAATATCTTTTGCTTGAAACTTGCAACCTGGCAAATTCATCCAGAGATATAGACGCTGATATCAGGCTACAAGTTATGCAGGCTCTTGCAGACTTATACCTGAGTGCGGGACAGACTGGCGATGCATTGAACTATTACAAACAAATGCTTGCAGAAGCGATAAAGGCAAAAATTGGACTGGATCGAGTTGCTCATATTTACACAAAAATTGCAGCTACTCAAAAATCGATGAAAGACGCCGCTGCATCAGACAAGACACTCTTGGAAGCTAGTAGATATTTGGAAAAAGAAGGTGGGAAAGACAGCGTCTCTTTAATACCGATTTATCTCATGATTATGCAAAATACAACTGATGAAAAGACTGTATTAGACAAAGTAGACCGCATAGACAACATAGTCGATAAATACAGACAAGCACCGTTAAATCCTAGAGTAATGATACGCGATGCTGATGCTCGCATTGCATGCAATCTACTTATGAGTTATTCGCGCAACGCAAAATACAAACGTTACAACGACCCTTCCTCGTCTTTTCAAACAAGTATTTCAGCTCAGTGTGCGCGTATAGGTTATAAATTAAAATTGAAGTCGGAGCCTCGATTCGATTATTTTTCTTTTCGCCAAGTGATAGACTCAATGCAAGATGCTGGACAATACGAGCAGTCAGCAAGCTTGTGCAAAGAAACAATTGCCATGCTTGAATCATCTTCAGAAAGAAGCGACAAAATACACCTGGAAGCAATCCGTGTAATCTATTTGAAAGCACTCGAATTAGCAAATAAAACTGCTGAAGCTGAAAAGGTAAAAGCTGATGTAAAAGCGAAAGAAGAAATCAGATTTGCAGATGATATCAAAAGACTGGAAGATCGATTTAACGATACAAGCGAGTCCTCTCGAGCCCGACGAGTTCAGCTAGAAGCTGGACTGATAGCACTTTATGCAAAACAAAAAAATGCCTCCAAAACAAATGAATTTCTTTCCAAAATATTGATTGACCTAAAGGCAATTGACGGTAATACCAGAGAGTTAGATTCTTTAGGATTTTCACTGGTCGGGCCTGTTCGCACTCAACCTGAATTCTTTCAAGAAAATCCAAAAATGGAAGAGATGCTTATCAGAGCAATTCTTTTGCTGGACGAGAAATCGAAAAGTGGACTCGATTCTATGTCAATGAACACGCTTACCTTGCGCACTATGGGTAGTGACAAAAACGAACTGGCAAGGAAAGTTGCGAAAGCTATTGAAGAAGCCAGACAAGGACGTGCCGGGACAAACGAAAAAGACAAATCAGCTCTCTTAGACACTCAAATCACCGCCGCCAGAAACAATCGTGACTATGCAGAATTAGCTAGATTAAAAAGAGAGAAATTGAATTCGATGATGTTACAGCACCAGCCGAATTTCGTGCTGGTGTCGGAGTTCTTTAATTTGAGCCAGGTTTATTCAGATGCAAACGAACCGAAAGAAGCAGAAAAAGCATTTAGACAAGCATTAGCATTTATTGATTCTGGAAAACCATCCGACAACATGCGCGTCGAATCGTACTTGAGTTCAGCTGCTTCTTATCAATTGAGAAAGAATCGGTATGATCTTGCAGAAGCTGGCTTCAAGAAGTATATAGACCTGGTAGCAAACCACCAAGACTCGGACACGAACTCGTTTTATCGACACCCTGACTTTGATTCACTTAATCGAGCTTACATTCAAAATGGTGACTTTGACAAAGCCATTAATTTTCAGTGCTATGTTTTGAACAAGCTAGAATCAAGTCCTCGTCCAGTAAAAAAAACGATCTGGCAGGAAAGACTTTCGCTCGCTACCCTCCTGCTTCGTATTGCAAATCGTGATACCACTCGCAAAGACGCACTGATGAAACAGTCTGAAACAGAGTTCAACAAGGCTCTAAGCGAAATGGTCAGCTATTTCGGTCCAAAATCGGAACAAGTCCGACGAGCCATCTCAGACCGAATGAGTGATTTAAAACCAGACGATTTGCAGGCGATTGAGAGCTTGAAGAAACTACAGGATCGAAACTGAGTTACGACAAATAGACGCAAGGCTCGATATTAAGTTTTCTGTCAATTTGTTTGGCACGGACCTAATTTGGACCACAGGAGTTCTAGGTAGCGCTAGAGCTGTCAGCCTATGGATGTTTCAAGATTCAAAATAAAGTATGGAGCCGACAATGGGGATCGAACCCACGACCTGCGGTTTACGAAACCGCTGCTCTACCAGCTGAGCTACGTCGGCATGTTGCATGCTGCCCTACATTATATATAGTCCCGACCCAGTTGAGAAAACAATGGCTGACCAGACGTTTACCAAGCTTAGACTAGGGACGACACCTTAACATATAAAATAGATATATTGCCCATATATTCACTCTTTTGACTCTGACAAAAAACATGTTTTTAACAAAAAAAGTCAGGAAGTCATGAATATAAAGAGCACGTCCCGGGCATATAATGTATAACGATTATCATAGCTTCTTGGACGTTTCAGCCTTAGCTGGACGGATATAGACGGGTCAAAAGCGTCGGACACCAGGACTTGAGTCGAACAAAAATCCGTATCCAAGGTGATCTACTGGAGGTAACTCCAAAGAGCCGAAGGTACGAGAGGAAAATGCTTACGATAGGGTGAGTGAAAACTTGCCTTGTATAAGCATAATCAAAACGCAAAGCAGCAAGCGACACCAAAGATGGTATCAAGGCATCGCTGGCTACGCCACTGGAAAGAATTGCTTAGCAAGGCTTTCCAGGCTTTGCGTTTTTTAATTTGCGAATTTTGGCATTTTTCAATCCTTATATGTGGTGCTTTTATGATACCGCCAGCGCCACACCTGTACGCACGCAATTCAAGTGATCATGCGGGTTTCAAGCAGCCGACATTTCACTCGATAAAAAACCGAAAGCGAAAGCACCACCACTAGTTCAAAGCTTTCAGATCAATCCGCTTTGAGCAACCTTGGCTTATAAAGCTACAAATGACACTCAGAAAAAATTATCGAAAAAATATTTTTGGGATACTTCCCAGCGCTATGACAGCTTGCTATAGTTATAAATGTAGACGGTGAGCAATTCGAAACGGAGTTGCTTTGAGCCGAGGGGCAAAACGGAAACGACAGGTTGACGTCAACCGGAAACGACAGTAAGCAGCCCGCCTAGCGTGAAGGACTAGCTGAAGCGCTTCGAAATACTGAGCCTGTGCAACAGGCAGCTAGACAGTAGTAAAAACACCGCCGCGGATTTATTCGGGTGGTGTTTTTATTTGCGCACTTTTTGCATCAGCCTAACTCTTACAAATTTTGCCAAACCCCATAAATGATAAAGTTACTGGGTTAATAATCCGGTTTGCAATTTGGTGATTGAAGATGCAAAACAGCCCAGTATCGTTGAAAATTGAAAAATTAGCCCACTGTAAAGGAATGCCTCAATACGCAAGCGGCGGCGCTGCTGGTCTTGATTTGTGCTTAGCAAGCGAAACTCCAGTCACGCTCAAAGCAGGCGACAGAGCCAAACTACCAACTGGCATCAAGGTGGAAATTCCAAATGGATATGAAGGGCAGGTAAGACCCCGCTCCGGACTGGCTGCAAATTACGGCATATCACTGACCAACTGCATAGGCACAGTCGACTGTGATTATAGAGGCGAAGTCATGGCATTAATCATCAATCATGGTCATGAAGATTACACTTTTCAACCTGGCGACAGAATTGCCCAGCTTGTTATTACACCTGTAATTACGGTCAGCATTCAGGAAGTCGAAAGCGTATCAGAAACGGCTCGCGGTGAAGGTGGCTTTGGTTCTACCGGAAAAAACCTGCTTTCAGTATAAAAAATATGACCGATCAAAGAAGAATAATAATCGCGGGAATAAACGGACGCCTTGCAAAAGCCAGTGCTCAAGCCATCATTGCTTCGGGCGACTGCGAACTGGTTGGTGGCTTTGGACGCAAAAATGCAGTTTATGTTGGCGAAGAAATTCCCGGCACAGACATTCCAATTGCGCCAGATCTAGAATCCATCGATGTCGAAGCCGATATTTTACTGGAGTTGTCGTCGCACTATAGCGCTGTAAACCATGCAAAAGCGGCTCTTGAGCGTGGAATGCGCTTTGTTATAGGAACATCGGGTTTGAGCGCTAAAGACATTTCGGATCTAAGTGCACTCGTCAAGAAAAAGAAGACCGGCTCTATGATTGTGCCTAACTTCTCTATTGGCGCGGTTCTTATGATGGAATTTGCAAAGTCGGCAGCTAAACATTTCCAAAATGTGGAGATTGTCGAAACACACCAACCACACAAGCTAGATGCCCCATCTGGCACTGCCTCGCATACTCTTCGCAAGATTGCCGAGAACAAAAAGGAATACAATCCCAAGGTAGTTGACGATAAAGAGCTAATGCCAGGCGCTCGTGGAGCCAGACATGAGTCTGGGGTTCGCGTGCACTCGCTTCGACTACCAGGGCTAATCTCGCGCCAGGAAGTCATTTTTGGGTCACGAGGAGAGCTTTTGACCATAAATCATGACAGCTTTAATACCGATTGCTTCATCAAAGGCATACTAATGAGCCTTAGAACAGTACAATCATTGGATGGATTAGTGGTGGGTCTTGAGACCTTGCTATAAAAATCGCGGAGACGCATATGAAAAAAGAACTTAGAGTGGCTATTTTAGGGGCGACAGGACGTGTTGGTCAGGAACTGATTTCGGTACTCGAACAACGCAATTTCCCCGTATCTGAGCTTATCGCGCTTGCAAGCGCACGCTCGGCTAATACATTTGTAGAATGGAAAGGCAAAAAGATTGAAGTAAAAGAGCCCACAGACGAAATTTTCAAGAATTGCGACCTGGTTCTGGCTTCGGCAGGCGGCTTGGTAAGTAAAGAATGGGGACCACGTGCGGTCAAACAAGGTTGTGTTTTCATAGACAACTCGAGCACTTTTCGCATGGACAAAGATGTTCCGTTAATTGTCCCTGAAGTCAACGCCAAAGAGCTCGAAAAGCACAATGGTTTAATCGCCAATCCAAATTGTTCGACCATTCAGCTCGTGGTCGTTCTCAAAGAATTGCACGAACTAGCTGGACTCAAACGTGTTATTGTTTCCACTTATCAAAGCGTAAGTGGCGCTGGTAAAGAAGCTATTGACGAACTTCAAGCTCAGACTAAAGAGGTTCTTGCTGGCAAGGAAGCCAAACCTGAAGTCTTCAAAAAACCAATCGCCTTCAATCTTATTCCGCAGATAGACGTATTTTCTGAGGATGGCTATACATTTGAAGAAATCAAAGTCATAAACGAATCTCGCAAAATTCTTGGTCAGCCAGACCTTGCAATCACTTGTACTGCAGTGCGTGTTCCTGTTGTGATTGGTCATAGCGAATCAGTCACGGTAGATCTGGAAAAACAGGTTAGCCTTGAGCAAATAAGAGAAAAGCTAAAAGGCAATGACGCAATAGAACTTTGGGACGACTGGTCTAATGCGCATTTCCCTACTCCAATCGATTGCGCAGGCAAAGATCCTGTTTATGTCGGCCGCATCAGAAAAGATACGTCATCGCCAAATGGCATCAATATGTGGGTTGTGGCAGACAATTTAAGAATTGGCGCTGCACTAAATGCGGTGCGCATTGCCGAATATCTTTTGTCACATGATTTGATGGAAACCAAAAAGGTTTTAGCGTAGGAGCAAACAGAAAGTAATGATCGGAAACGATGCACCTTTATTTGGAAGACTGCTCACCGCAATGGTGACTCCATTCGATGATTCAAATGAGATTGATTACAAATCAACTGAGCGTCTAATTGAGCATTTGATCGAGACCAGTACTGACACCATTGTAGTGTCAGGAACCACCGGTGAAAGCCCTACTTTATCTACAGAAGAAAAGATCGATCTTTTGAAATTCACCAAAGACAAAGCAGGAAAGAAAACAAAAGTAGTTTTCGGCGCTGGAACTAACGATACAGAAAAATCGATTAAATTAGCCAAAAAAGCTGAAAAAGCTGGTGCAGACGGTCTGCTTATAGTTGCTCCGTACTATAACAAACCTAGCCAGGAAGGTATTCTTGCCCACATAAAAGCTATAAACGATAAAACCGACTTGCCCATTATCGTTTACAACATTCCTGGTCGAACTGGTATCAATATCCAGCCAAAAACCATGGTCAAAATCATTGATTCTTGTAAAAACGTACATGCCATCAAAGATTCGACCGGCGATGTAGACCAGATGGCATCTCTTGCACGCTTGTGTTCAGATCCATTCAGGTTATATTCGGGCGACGACAATCTCACTCTTCCTTTTATGAGTGTTGGCGCATGTGGTGTCATAAGTGTGGCAAGCCATGTCATCGGCAAAGAAATCGCTTGTATGATGAAACTGTTCAGCGAAGGCGAAGTTCGCGAAGCACGTTCGATGCATTATAAATATTTGCCGCTGTTTAAGGGACTTTTCGTGGCCCCAAATCCGACCTGCGTCAAATATGTATTATCGTTGATGGGACTTTGCAAAGAAAATCTGAGACTACCATTGGTACCACTTGATGCAGAGCAAAAATTACAAATGAGAAATTTGCTTGCAGAATGCGAAATTCAAGCATCTAGTGAAAAAGGAAATCTTTGTGGCACTAGATAAAATCGTCAAAGTAATTCCACTTGGTGGTCTTGGCGAAATAGGCAAGAACACTATGGCTTTGAGCTGTGGCAATGACATTATCCTGATTGATGCAGGACTTGCTTTTCCATCTGACGATTTAATCGGGGTAGAATTGGTTCTGCCCGATATATCGTATTTAGTCGAAAACCAAGAAAAAATCCGCGGACTTGCTATCACTCATGGGCACGAAGACCATATTGGTGGCGTACCATTCATTTTGAATGAAGTTTCAATTCCTGCCATTTATGGACCAGCGCTTGCTCTTGGACTGTTAGAGTCCAAGCTTTCTGAAATGGGACTTGAAGATCGCACCCAGCTAAAGAAGGTTAAGCCTCGCCAACGCGTGCGGATGGGATGTTTTGAAGTGGAATTCATCCGCTGCACTCATTCGATTGCTGATAGTTTTTCTTTGATCATTCGCACTCCCATCGGCAATTTAGTGCACACAGGAGATTTCAAATTTGACCTGACACCAGTAGATGGTGAATTGTTCGATTTTGCAAGTCTTGCTCGTGCATCAGACGAAGGCATTTTGCTTTTGATGTCAGATAGCACCAATACCGAAAGACCAGGCTATACGCCCTCTGAGCGAACTGTGTGGGGGAAACTGAACGAAGTTTTTGCTCGAGCTCAGCAGCGAATCATTGTTACCACTTTTGCAAGCAATGTTCATCGTGTGAGACAAGTATTGCTTGCAGCCATGCATTATGGAAGAAAAGTCTCGATTCTGGGTCGTTCCATGCATAAGTTTGCTGAGTTAAGCCGCGAACTTGGTTATATGAAATTTCCGGATAATCTTCTTATTCCTATCGAGCAAATTCGTGATTATCCAGATAATCAGGTTGTAATTCTGACTACTGGTAGCCAGGGTGAACCTTTATCTGCTTTGACTCGCATAGCAAACAACGAGCACAAATTTATCAGTATCGTACCTGGTGACACAGTTATTATTTCTGCCACTCCGATTCCAGGAAACGAGCGTTCTATCGCAAATACCATCAACAAACTTTTCTTGCGTGGCGCCGATGTAGTCTATGGCAAAGGCTCAGGTATTCACGTTTCGGGTCATGCCTGCCAGGAAGAGCAAAAATTGATGCTCAATTTATGTACCCCTAAATATTTCATGCCTATTCACGGCGAGTATCGAATGCTTGTAAAACACTGCGAACTTGCAGAAGAAACAGGCATCCCAATTGAAAATACATTCGTCTTGAAAAACGGAGAAGTGCTTGAATTAACCAAAAATTCTTGCACCAAGAACGGTATCGTCAAATCTGGTGTCATTCTTATAGACTCAAACCGCGAATGGCGCATTGATTACGAAACGGTGGACGACCGCCAGCATTTGTCTCAAGAAGGACTTGTCATGGTTGTTACCACCATGGGCAGTGACGGAAAAATTCTTGCTGGTCCAGACATTTCTATTCGAGGCATTATTTTGCCTCAAAGCGTCCCCGCTGAAGAATTTGTTCTACTCATAACCAAAGAAGTCGAATCGCTCTTGACTGGCAAAAAACGCAAATGGAAAGACGAAGAACATATTTCATTGCATATCCAAGATGGGCTGGAAGTGTTTCTGCAAAAAAGGATGAACGCAAGTCCGCTGGTTCAAGTAAAAGTGAATCTTGTGCCGGTTTTAGAATCTAACGACGGCGATAGCGAGCGCCTGACATCTGGTGCAAGCGAAAAAAGTACCAAAACTCAGTCTAAAAAGAAGGGCTAATTTCCCTGCAAAGAAAAATCCCTCCGATGAAGGAGGGATATTACCTGTTTTGTGTGGATTAGATGCAGGTAAGGAGGAGACAGAATGAGCGCCGGGCAGACAAGCTCGTTCGCCTCTGTTAATAACCATGATAACAATGCTGACAACTATGGTCAGTTAAAAAAATGTCGGGTCGAATCCGGGGATGCCCATACAGGAATTTTATTAAAAACTGTTAATCGCAATTACAAGCAGGTGGCCTATTTACAAGTGCCTATAGCCCTGGAGCCCGAGAAATAAATTCTCGGGCTCCTTCTGTCGTCAGTTGATAAATCTATGGCTTACTTTTAGTTAGGTTTGTTACTCGAAGGATAAAGAAAATCGAGAGCGCCTAAATCGTAACTTCCGTCAGCTGCGGTTTGAGGTTCCATTTTCACGTCCGAAGTCAATTTGATATTGCTTGGGCAGAAAATATAAACTTGCTCGCTTAGTTTATGGAAGTCACCATCAAGTGCAGCCGAAGCACCAGCTACGAAATCAACCAAACGACTGGCGTCGATTTTTTTCATATTCTCAAGCGAGATTGTGGTGGCGGCTCTGCAACGCAAACACTCTACGATGTCTATTGCTTCTTCAAAAGTTACTGGTGAAAAAATGGAAATTTGAGATCCGGCTTTCACATTGGGATTTGGTGCGCGCATGGCACCAAGAGCCATCGATTTTCTATCGTTCAACGCGGGAAACAAATCCACAACCGCTTGCTTTGCCGGTGTGCGTGCCAGCGAGGCTGACATCAATGGCATTTCGCCGGTTTGAGTATTGATATTGTCGTTCGTCATATTTTAGATCCTACCCGTGAATACCTTGATGGAACACAGACACTGCATCACGTCTAATTCTATAGTTTTTGTCACAATTCGCAAGTGTCCTAACTGATGTCTATGGTATTACTTTTAGCACCATATAATTATTAAGCGCCGGCCGATACGCAGTAAACCGCCGCTTCAAGACGCGCTTATTCTCTTGATTTCCAGTTAAAACTTTGCAATTTCATTTTTCCAGGACTTTATCGGTCACCACTTATGGTTCTACTTATAAAGATCTATTGGAAAGAATATATCGACAAATTTCCAAGTCTTCGCTATGAGTAACCTTTATATTGAATCTCGAACCAGGAACCACTTTTACTCTATGACCTGCATGCTCGAGACAAGCAGCGTCGTCGGTTACTTCCTTACCCGTTGAAACCAGTAACTGATGCGCTTCCAAAAGCCAATCTAATTTCCCACCTTGTGGAGTTTGAGCCAGATATAATTCGTCTCTATTAAGTGTTTCTTTTATATATAAGGTTTCTTTGTCTACCCGTTTCACCGTATCTGGCACCACACTGGCCATAGTGGCAGCACCGGATTCGATTACTTCTCTGGCCATTGAATCGATATCTCTTTTGGTTACAAGTGGTCTTGCCGCATCGTGAATCAACGCATGTGTGGGTCGAGGACTGTGATTCAAGCAATGTTTTAATCCAAGAAAGACCGACTCTTGCCGGGTAGTGCCACCGCATATGACATCTATTCTTTTATCTGAAGACAAAGAATGTATTTGTTCTTGCATCGACGACAAAATATATTCGTTGCCAATTAGAACTATAGATTTGATATATACACTAGATATAAATTCCTGCACGCTCCACATATATAGCGGACGATCCAATAACATGCGACATTGTTTTGGATTTTTTTTGCTTATATCTGAACTGAATCGACTGCCTTCTCCTGCGGCGGCAATAATTGCCACAACTGGAGTGCTACTGCTCAAGAGTTGACTACAGGCTCGTCAATTTGATTGTGCATCGCCAAAGCTTCAGGAGCTTGTATAACTTCCTGTTCTTGCATCACACTTGGCTCAGGACCAGGACTTGCATCGAATACCTGAGGCCCACTAATCGGCTCGCTTATTGCTATTACTTGCTCAGTCATTTCTTGAGCATTGGCAGCCTTGGCTTCTTTAGCAAGCATAGTGCGAAGTGATTTGCCGTCTTTAGTCAGTCTGAAATAGTCTTGAAACTCTTTAGTCGTAGTTAGAGTAGGAGAACGTCCTTCGTCATGTTTGTTTATAAGCTGACGCTCGAGCAGTTCTTTAATATGATCGTAGGCTCCTGCACCTCTGATTTTGATGATTTCAGATTGCATTACAGGTTGTTTGATAGCAATAGCAGAAAGAGTTCGCACAAGCGCAGTGGGAAGCTCTAGTGGAGCGAACTCATTTATGATTGTGCTGTATTCGTCTCTGACTTGAAGAATATATCCATTATCATCGGCTATCTCCAGTCCACCTTTTCGCTCATCGTAATCGTTTATCAAATCGAGTATTGCTTGCCTTGTGACGTCAACATCCACATTGATGATTTGAGAAATGGCTTGAGCGCGCAATGGTTTGTCGGTCAAATAAAGGACCGCTTCGATTTTTCCTTTTATAACTTCGATTTCTGAGGCTGGCATAGATTAATCTCGTTATTTACCTTGGGTTATGAAGACAGGACCATAAAAACTTTCTTGCTCAAGTTGTATTTTACCTGCATTAGACAGAAAAAGGGAAGCTAGAAAAGCGTCTACCCATGTACTTTTTCGATCAAGCATGCCTACTAAAGCAAACAATTCTATTCTTTCGTTAGCCTGGAAGATCTTGACCAATAGCTGTTCTACATTCTCAATAGTAGATTCGATATCTTCATCGTGGGCCAGATTCAATATGTCATCGACATCTTGAATCAAAGTGTGGCCGCTTAAATCGATTCTAGACTTTCTGCTTTTCTCTGCGCGAGTCTTCTCGATTTTCTCTGCTTCTTGCAGGGCTTTGATAAGCTCGTCGAGTGTAATCTTGCGACGTACAACCTTAGTGCGAGTAGGTTTGCGTACAATCGCTTTTTCTAGGTCGGTAAGCGAAATCTGGCGCGGTTGCTTGGCACCATCAAACTCCATGGCACCTTCATCAAAGTCCATGAAATCATCTTCTACTTTCTCTTCTTCGATTACTTCTACCAGAAGCGATTCGGCTTTCAGTCTAAGTAGAACAGATGCGTGAAAAATGATTTTTCCAGATTGGCGCAAACTTTCTTTTGGCGTGGCAGCAATGGCTTTTAAGAATTTGTCGGTAACATCAATAATGTCTACCGATTTGGCGTCTATCTCGCCATTTTTTGCCATACGCACAAGAATCTCAATACCATCAGATGGTGCGATATTCGCTTCCTGTTCTAAAGCCACCGGATCCAATGTTAGAGGATCGATTAAAAGCTGCTGTACGACTTCTTGAGATTGAAGTTCTGATTCGGAGTTTTCCATATATTAGGCTCCACGAGCTTGAGGCTCTTCGTCGTGCTCGGGATTCTCTTGAGGAATTTGAATTTCGCTAATTCCAACAACTCGCGAATAGCCGTCGTTGCGAAGCGAAACGCCCACTGCGTGATCGGCTTGCTCAATCATTGGACGACGCAGACTGACTACTACAAACTGTGCTTGCTTAGACTGACGCTTAACCATGCGTGCCAATCTGTCGGCGTTAGCACCATCCAACATCATGTCGACCTCGTCGAAAGCGTAGAAAGGAGCTGGTGCATAGCGTTGGAAAGCAAACACGAAAGATAGCGCTGTCAGTGACTTCTCTCCGCCAGAAAGTGCTTCGATGCGTTGCATCTTCTTGTCGCGTGGCTGAGCTCTGATGATAAGACCACCTTCAAATGGGCTTTCTGGATTTTCCAGTTCGAGTTTGCCGGAACCGTGGCTGAGCTCGGCGAAAATTTCCTGGAAGTTAGCGTTTACAGCATGGAATGCCTCAAGGAAAGTAGATTTTTTCAGTTCGTCATAACCTGCAATACGCTGATTGATTTCTTCTTTTTCAATTTCAAGCGTTTCTAAGTTTTGATCGAGTTCTGTTTTTCTTGTTTCAGTCTGATTGTATTCATCAAGAGCCTTCATGTTTACAGGCTCCAGATGGCGCATTTTGCGCTCCAATTTTTCTACTTCTTTCTTGAGCTCATCCACAGTCTGCTGATTTGGCGGCTGGTAATCGGGATTTTCAGCTTTGATTATGGCAAGCTCGGCTTTAATTTCATCAAGGTCACGTTCTAAATCGAATAGTGCAAGTTTCTCGTTTTTACGCTCTTCGTTTACACGTTTAGCTTCTTGATCGTATTTAGCCTTTTGAACTTCTTGCTCAGTAACGTTTGCGTGTATCTCATCTTTTTTGCTGCGCAAGGATTCCAGTTCAACCGAGATTTCATTTACTTTCTTCTCGACTTCAGCAATTGCCATCTTGATAGACTCGATTGACTCTATTAAGACAGGACGCTGATTGGTTAGCTCTTCCATCTCAGCACGTGAGTTTGTCACTTGCTCTTTGAGATTGTCGCGGGTAGAAGTTTCGACGACTTCTTCAGTCTCGATTTTGTCGACCAGTCTCTGAATTTCTTTGCACTCTTTTTCGGTGGCATCAACCGATTCTCTGGCTTCTTCAGATTCGAGAATCAATTGTTCGAGTTTTGAATTGGCACCTTTGTCTTTCACATTCTCCAATGCACGCGCCAGCTCTTCGATTTTCTTCTCGAAAATTTCGACTTCTGAATTGATAGTATCCATCTCTTGATCTATCACATCAATTTCGTCGCCTTTTTCACGAAGACGGGGTTTGATTTGATCTATATTTTGATCAAGTTCGACAGTCTGTTTTTTATTTTCTTCAATCGCTGCCTGCTTTTGCATTGCATCAGCTTTTGCTTTTACGAGCTTCTCTTTTTCTTCGTTCAATGCGACAGTAAGCTCTTTGACAGCTTCTTTGAGAGATTTGATTTGTTCTTGAACGCTCGATTGAGTTTGTTTCAAAACACTCAAATCGGTCTCGCCGCGCTTGGAGAAATGAAGACGCGATTTGCTTTCCTGACCACCTGTGATACTGCCAGATTTTTCAAGCAGTTCACCACCCTGGGTAACCATGCGAGCTTGATTGAGCATTCGACGCGCACTGTCTAAGTCGTGCATGACGATTGTCTGACCGCAAGCATACTGAAATGCTTTGGCAAAACGTGGCTCGAAGTCGATCATGTTATAGGCAAAGTCGACTACGCCCTGACGCTCTGGAAGCAAGCCAGGAGGATTGGAGGCAATTTTATTGAGTGGAACGAAGGTAGCTCTGCCCGCCTGCGAAGATTTGAGAAATTCGATACATTCTTTGGCGACCTGGTCGTCTTCGACCACGACATGACTTAAACGAGGTCCAATACAGGTTTCAAGCGCGATGGTGTAGTCGCCTTCGCAAGAGCCAAGTTCACCAATGGTTCCATAAACGCCTTTGATACCAGCAGCCATTACCGCTTCTACAGCATGTCCATAACCACTTGTGCCGGTTACTTCTTTTGCTGTTTCAAGTTCGATAACGCGACGTTTGACTTGTTCGAGGCTATTTTGCTTGGATTCGATTTCTTCTTGAGTCGACTCAAGTTCACCCTCTAATTGTTCGATATCGCGACTGATACCAAGCACAAGCGCATAGGCGTCCTGATATTGTCTGTCGATTCGCTCACCCAGAGCTTTGCTGCCAGCAGATTTAGCAATCAGTTCGGTAGCTCTTGTGCGGATACCTTCAAGTTCTTTTTCAAGACTTTGTTTGTTTGCTTTCAGCTCAGTCTGGCGAACTTGTTTCTGGTGCTTGTCTTCACGCAATTTTTGCAAGTCGTCATGCAAGTTAGAGACTTTATCCGATGACTTGTCTTTTTCTTTGCGCAAAGATTCGATTTGATCAAGAAAAACTTTCATCGCGGCTTGCTGTTCGTCCAGCACAACGCGCACAGTTTTTTGATCTTCCAGGTGCTGAGCCTTTTGTTTGGCTAATTTACGAAGATGCTTCTCTATGGATTCAATTTGACCTTCGACCGCTTTGACAGTTTTTTCTTTCTCGCCAAATACACCATCAAGGTTGGAAAGTTTGTTTTCTTCACGAGTCAAATCGCCTCGTTTGTTCTCTAGATCCTGTCTCAAGAGTAACTGTTCGTTGCCACCTTTGTCGCGAATCTCTTCGTCAATTCTGCCCATTTCGCTTCTAAGCGTAAGCAAGCCGACTTCGGTTTCATACAATTTGGAAGCAAGAAAAGTTTCGCGCTCATCGAGCTTGACCAGGATATCGCGCTTCTCATTGACCGCAAGGTCAAGTTCGTTTGCTCGAACGAATATAAGATCGCGCTCGATAGCTTCTTTTTTTGTTTTAAGGTCGAGATATTTGAGCGCCTGGTCTCGGTCTTGTCGCAACTGCTCGAGCCTGGCTACGATTTCCACCAGAACGATTCTTTGATGGTCGATTTTTTCAGAAACAGAACCAAGCTCAGACTTTGCCTGGTCGATTCTGCGGTCGAATTCAGCCACACCGGCAAGCTCATCGATAATACGACGACGGTCGGAAGCGCTCATAGTGACTATACCGGTAACGTCGCCCTGCATGATGACGTTGAAACCGGTAGGACTTACATTATATTTGACTAGCTGATCGTGTACATCCGACAGAGTAGACACTTTGCCGTTGAGAATATATGTACTTGTATAGCCATTCGGCTTTACCTTGATACGACGGATGACTTCAATCTCTTCGTTATCAGGGCTGATGAAATTGACCCTTACTTTGGCTTCGTTCTTGCCGCTCAAGTTGTTGAGCAGGTCTGGCAATCGCTCTGCCCGCATCGAGCGGGTAGATGAAAGACCCAGGGCAAAAAGTAAACTGTCGATGATATTCGACTTGCCCGAACCATTTGGTCCGGATATAGTAGTGAACCCGTCGAGGAGCGGAACTACTGTAGGTCGACCAAACGACTTGAAGTTATCTAACTCGATTTCTTTTATTCGCACGCCGTATTAAATGCTTTGGTTACCGCAGACCTGATTTTCCCTTGTCGAATTAGACTATACACTTTATCTGGTGTCAAGCATGTGGTGGCAGATTTGGTGAAAAGGCATCAAAAGTGGTGCATTTATATATCCAAAGTTAAGTGTTATCGGCGCCCTCATAAGTTTTTGGAATACTTCTCTATCAGCTCTTTAGCATGTGGAGTATCGTTATCTTTAGGGGCGATTTTGACAAAAGCTCGCAACTGGGCAAGCCCATTTCGCAAATCGCCAGATTCAATCATTAGCAAACCCAAATTGTAGTGAACGGCTACCAGAGCCGGGTCTAGCTTCAATGTCTTTTTATACGCTTCGATTGCATCTTTCTTTTTTTGAGCATTCATCGATAAAATCCAGGCCAGATTATATTGACACTTAGCGTCTTTATCGTTCGCCTTAGCCCATTTATAGGCTAGCTCTTCGGCACGATCGGTCTTATTATCTCTAATTAAAATCTTGAGCCACGAATTCATAGCTTCAAGCTTGATAGCCGGGGTACAGAAGCGCTCGAGATCGATAGTACGCTCAAACTGGAGAGCTGCCGCTTTATCGTCTCGGTTAGCTAACAAGTAACGCCCCAGAACCAGGTGCGGGCGGGGGTCATCCGGTGCAGCCACTGTGCCTTTGCGAGCTTCTTTAATAGCATTATCGAGGTCGCCGATTTTTTCAAAACAAACTGCCAGTTTCAAAATATTGTCTATATCGTTGGCCGATAACTGTTGAATGCGCTTGCAGACTTCTTTTGCTTCCTTATACTGCTTGGCGGCAAAATAACAGTCTGCCACTAATAATAGTGACTGCCAATCGCCAGGATTATTTTCTTTCAATATTGCTGCTTCTGAAAGTGCGGCTTCAATCGAGGCTTTATCACCCTTTTCTAAAGTGGCACGAATCTGAGCAATTTTGGCAGGAAAATTTTTGGGATCAAGCGTAAGCGCATATTTTGCATCTTTCAAAGCCATATCTGGCTGACCTATTGCCAGATGCAATAAAGCTCTATTCGTTATCGCTTGTAGATATTTGGCATCTTTTTGAATCGCCAGGTCTATGGATTTAACGCCCAGAGCATAATCACCCTTGAGTGCTAAAAGAGCACCACAATTATTTTGATATTTTGCGCAGGTCGAATCGAGTTTGACTGCAGTCTGGAATTCTTTCAACGCATCGTTGACTCTGCCGTCAGACAACATGTCACAGCCAAGCAAATTATGATAATCAGCTTCGTTATAATCTTTCTGCAAAGGCTTAGCGCCTGGTTGAGGCAGAATCAGACCTGTTTCGTCTGTTGCAATTAATTCGTCTTTTGTGATTAACAAATCGGCTTGTTTTTGAAAAGCCTGCTCGAACTCGGTTTTATCCGCGGATTTGTCTTTATCACCAACCGAATCGTCACTCTTTTTAATTTTAGGTCTGAACTGAATCCAACCCAGAGAAAGCGAATATGGCAATTTTTGATCAGCCATAATCATATATATATGAGTACGATCACCTTCGCGCACTAGATTATATCGATGGTCTCGCATCAGGCGCGCTTTTACTGCCTGACATGCATCTGCTGCTTCTTCTTGAGTCAAAGCCAGACACGATTGCTGGCTTGAAAAAAGAAAAACCAGAGACAAAGCGCTTGCACATATCGTCTTATTAATTGGCATAGACTAATATATTACCAATGAATTCGCCTCTTAACTTTGAGATAGAAGCTGAATGCCCATGGTCGGGGGCACGAGCTGGAAAATTGACCACCTTGCATGGTGTGGTTGAAACGCCGGTTTTCATGCCTGTCGGAACACTTGCCGCCATGAAATCTATGACTTTCGACCAGGTTGAAGATTGTGGTGCACAGATTGTTCTATCCAATTCATATCATTTGTATTTACGACCAGGTCATAATTTTGTCAAAGAAGCAGGCGGTCTGCACCAATTCATGTCGTGGAAGAAACCCATTCTGACTGATTCTGGCGGTTTTCAAGTTTTCAGCCTGGATCAGTTTAGAAAAATCACCGAGGATGGTGTCCACTTCAAAGACCATAAAGATGGAAGCAAACACTTTATTGGTCCAGCTAAATCAATGGAAATTCAAAATGCTATTGGCGCCGACATCATCATGGCATTTGACGATTGCGTGGCAAACCCAGCCACTTTTGAAATGGCTAAAGCAGCAATGGATCGCACCCACCGGTGGCTTTCTGTTTGTGTCGAAGAACATAAACGCAAGGATGAGCAATCCTTATTTGGTATCATCCAAGGAAGCATATATAAAGATCTGCGCGATCAATCGCTTAAAGCGGTGACATCGTTCGACCTGCCAGGTTATGCCATTGGCGGCGTGGCAGTAGGTGAAGAACGCCCAATTATCGAAGATATAGTGGCGCACACGGCACCACAAATGCCCAAAGACAAGCCAAGATATCTAATGGGTATAGGCACTCCCTGGGATATTGCATTTGCGATTCGCTCAGGAATCGATATGTTCGATTGTGTATCGCCTACAAGACTTGCACGTCATGGTGCGGCATTCACTGGCGAAGGGCGTATTGCACTTAAAAATGCACCACACAAAAGAGAGCATATTGCACTCGATTCAAAATGCAGTTGTCTTGTCTGCAAAAAATACACGCGTGCCTATTTACATCATCTGGTGCGCAATCGCGAGATGTCTGGGTGCATTTTGCTATCAATCCATAATGTGCAGTATCTGATTGACCAGGCTCAAATACTGCGCAGAGCCATTCTAGATGGCTGTTTCAAAGAAAAATACGACGATTTCGTCAGTCGATTCTATTCTTTGCGCTGAGCGTCGCTTACTTCAACTTCAGCATCGACTGTGTCCTGATCTTTCAAATCGAGCAAAATAGGACCGTCTTTTTTCTGAGTGATCAATTTGCTTGGATCACCAGCTTTGAGCGCAAGCAGTTCCATTTCGATATCGCTTGCTCCCTCAAAAGAGGCAAATGCATTATCTAGATTGTCGCGACCAAGTTCCGCCAGAGCTTGTGCTTTGGCTTCGTTTTCTTGAACTTTCAATTCCATGCGCTCCATGATTGAAGAAGCACCCTGAGAATTGGTCTTAGACAAAATCTCGTTTGCTTTGGAAGTAGCTTGTGCAGCTTTATCGCGCGCAATGAGAACTTGTTTCTTGGTATAAGTTTTGGAGGCTTCAGCCTCTAGCTCAGCCAGACGACGTCTAAGTCCAGCTGTAATTTCTTTTTGAGCATGGAGCTGAGTTTCTAAGTCTTTGACTGCACTTGCATATTGCTGTTTGCGTTGCAACGCTTGCCTTGCAAGGTCGTCGTTGCCTTGCTGGACAGCCATGCCAGCTCTAGTTTGCCAAACATCGACTTGTTCGACATTTTTCTTGAGCTGTTGCTCCAGTTGTTTTTCTGTGGCGATTGCTTGTGCTACCGCCTGGCGGACCTGAATCAAATTGGATTGCAAATCTTGGTAGGCTTGCTCCAACATCATCTGGGGGTCCTCAACCTTACCCAACAGGCTGTTTACCATGGCTTTAAAAACAACGAACATGCGCTGAAACATGTTTCTGGAATCTCCTCTTAGTGCTGCTTAGATCCTGCTTAAATAGTAGTGTATCAAAACCGATTTGGCTTTTTGTTCGCATTCTATTTATAAGGAATACCCAGAAGAGATGTAAATAGAACATTTCTAGTTTTACCCTCATAATACTAAATAAAGCCTTAATTCATGCAAGACGATAAAAGCCAAGAAAACAACCTCAAACCGATACCTTATCCAGACCAGGTCGAAGCAGAGCTCAATCCAATAGAGCCTGCAGCAGATAGCATTTCAGACCAACCGGGTGGACCGCCTGCCTGGGTAGTGGCGTCACAGTGGGGAGTGAATTTAACCGTACTGACCTGCCTTTTTGGATACGCCGGGTTTTGGCTTGGTCAGCAAATGCACAATAATGCAATGTCCTTTTTCCTTACCTTACTTGGCATCATCCTTGGCTTCATAGCAGGGATATATCGGATGATAAAAGGCAGTGAAGCTTTGAAAAGAAAGCAAAAGACCGCTAAACAGGGAAAATAGCCTCTGCTATTATTTATGGCGTCGCACCCTGCCTCTTCATTTGTAACGGGTACAAAATTCGCCATGCTAGGAAAACACCTGCTTTTATCACAGTTTTCAGACGCCAATGCTCAGCTTCCACTTCTTGGAAATGTGGGTAACACACATGTCGACACTCTGGCTCTGAGCTGGACTTGTATGGCTGGAATTCTTGCAGCAGCTGCAATCGTACGTCCCACTCTTACAGCCGATGGACCCGGTGGACCACTACAAGCAATTGCCGAAGGTCTTTACAAATTCGTTCAAGACCTAGCCAAGGGGCAAATTGGTCATGACTACAAGAAATTTTTACCGCTTATTGCAGGAATTTTTATTTTTGTATTAACAGCGAATTTAATTGGAATCCTCCCCTGGCAAGCTGCTGAGCATGTTCCTGGATGGTTCCATATGACTAATGGACATCCTTTTGAAGCAGCTTCACCAACTACTGACTTCAACGTAACCTTCGGTCTGGCCATACTTTCATTGATTGTGTACCTCAGTGCCGGACTGATAAAAAATGGTGGACACTACCTCAAAGAATTGCTCACAAACCCCGTAGAATGGCTTGACCTCATCATTCGCCCATCTACACTTGCTCTTCGTTTGATGCTTGTCATCACCGCCGACGAAATTACGCGTATGGTCTTTTTGCTCATGCTGCCCTGGATTGCGCCTATTTTCGTAATGGGTTTCGAGATTTTTATCGCCGTAATTCAAGCCTTTGTATTTTCGCTTTTGACAGGTATTTACATTGGCATGGCAGTAGCCGATCACCACTAAGCCGCCTGTTATAATTTGAGTCGATAACTTGACTTAGCGCATTGAAGCTAAGTTCGAGCTCATCTTGCACATCTAAAGATTTTGCTTTAGTACTCAACAGGAGAAAAGTTGTGGACCACCAATTAATCGCTCAAGCTGGCACCGTCGCTGGCAGCGTAGATCCCGATACACTTATTAAAGCTTGCTCCAGAATTGGTGCCGGTATCGCCGCAGTCGGCGTATTCGGACCTGGAATTGGTATCGGCGTAGCCGCATCCAAAGCACTCGAAGGTATGGCCAGACAGCCTGAAATGGAAACCAGCTTGCGTAACAACGGCATCATCTTTGCCGCTTTGATGGAAGCTCTTGGTCTCTTCGCATTCGTTGTAGCCATTCTTCTCTACATGTTCCCATTAGGCTTAGGTGGTTAATTAGCTAATGTTTGAGCTAAACGCTACCTGTGCGTTATTTGTCGTAAGCTTCCTTTTATTCATGCTTGCGCTCAACGAGCTTTTCTTGAAGCCTGTTGGCGACGTAATTGAAAAAAGACAATCGAAGATCAGCGGTGATCTGGCCGCCGCCCGTGAATTGCGCGACGAAGCAAGTGTTGAACTTGCCAAGTACGAAAAGCAATTGAGCACGGTGCGTGAAGAGGCAAGAACGATCATTGCTGATCTTGTGGCTCAGAGTCAGAGCGAACGCGCTTTGAAAATGGCCCAGATTGAAAAAGAAGGACGCACCAAACTCGACACCGCACACAAGGAGCTTGCCGGTGAGAAAGCCAATTTGATTACGGCACTGGTTGAAGAAGAAAAAGCACTCGTTCAAAACATCGTCTCAAAACTTCTAGGTAAGTCGGTTTCGATTGACCTTGATTCTGAGTCAGTGAAAAAAGCGCTTGTGCAAGGAGGCAAATAAACATGTTTTTCTTTGCTGAAATGCACGAATTCAATCCAGTTGAATTGTTCACCAATTTCAAAACCAATTTGGTTAACTGGCTTATTTTGATGGGTTTGATTATCTGGGCCTGGAACAAAGCTGTTCCGGGCATTCTCGATAAAAGAGCCAAAAACATCGATGAAGCCTTGAACCAGGCAAGAGCGAGCCGCGAGGAATCTGAAAAATTCTTGAGCGATCAAAGAGCAAAATTGGCTAATGCAGAAGCTGAAGCAGCCAAAATACTTTCTGACGCAAAAGACATCGCCGCTCAAATGAAAGCGGATCTCGAGTTACAGACACAAAAAGACATGCAATCGCTAGTGAACAAATTCGATGCCAGCATAAGTTCGGAAAGACAAGTGCTCGTAAACGAAATTCGCGCACAAGCAGTGCATGCTGCAGTTGCTCTGTCCAGACAATATCTGGCGCAGAACATGTCTACTCAAGACAAAGAACAAATGGTCAACCAGTTTTTAGAACAGCTCGATGCTTTAGAAGTCAATTCTCAAGGCGAGCAAAACAAAACTAAATCTGTCTCTTCAGTACACTAGAGGACGAAATGAAAGGCGAACAGGCTGAAATAGCAGCAAAATACGCAGAAGCCACACTCAAACTTATTGAGGAAGGCGAAAAAGACCAAGCTGCCACCATGAAAAAAGCCGAAGCCGTTTATGGCGACCTCAAGGCAATTGAAGATACTCTTTCGACCAGTCACGATTTCAAACTTATATTGAATCACCCGGCACTTGGTCCTCAAGAAAAGAAAAACCTGCTTGCAGGAATTTTCCAAGGCAAAGTTGATGCCACCACATTCAACTTATTGCAACTTCTTGCTGACCGCCGCCGACTCGACATTCTCGCTCACGTAAGTGAGCAGTTCAAAAAACTGCTCATGAGCCGTCTCAACATTCTTGAAGCAACTCTTATCAGCTCAACCAAACTGAGCGACAAAGAAGTGCAAAACATCAAAGCAAGAATTTCCGAGCACATGGGATCCAAACTGGATCTCAAAGTGGAAGTAGATGAATCACTCTTAGCCGGCATGGTGCTGAGAGTTGGAGACCAGGTGATTGACGGAAGTTTGAAAGGCAAACTACAAAAAATCGAACAAAGCTTGTTATCTGTTTAAAACCAGAAAAAACCAGAGGAAAGAAAAATGGCTATCCGCCCAGACGAAATCACATCAGTATTAAAGACACAACTGGAGCAATATAAATCAAAGCTCGCAGTCACTAATGTGGGACGAGTCCTGCAAGTAGGCGACGGCATCGCCCGCGTCTACGGCATGGAAAAAGCCATGTCTATGGAATTGGTCGAATTTGCCGATGAAGAAAAAACAAATGGCATGGTTTTGAACTTAGAAGAAGACAACGTCGGTGTTGTAGTTCTAGGTGAAGGCAGAAAGATTTTCGAAGGCATGGAAGTTAAGACCACTGGTCGTATCGCTTCCGTTCCAGTAGGCGAAGCTCTTCTTGGTCGCGTTATCAACCCTCTTGGTCAGCCTCTCGATGGCAAAGGTCCAATCAACGCTACCGAATTCAAACCGATGGAAATCATCGCCCCTGGTATCGTCAAACGTAAATCAGTTCACGAACCTTTGATGACAGGATTGACCGCTATCGACGCTATGATCCCGATTGGTCGTGGACAACGCGAACTTATCATCGGCGACCGTCAGACTGGTAAAACAGCCATCGCCATCGATACCATTATCAACCAGAAGAATCAGCCTAACCGTCCGGTCTGCATTTATGTAGCCATCGGTCAAAAACAATCCAACGTCGGACGTATCCAGGCCATTCTGGAAGAGCACGGCGCAATGGAATACACAGTTATCATCAGTGCTCCTGCAACATCTGCACCAGCACTTCAGTTCCTTGCTCCATATGCAGGTTGCGCCATCGGCGAATACTTTATGTGGAAAGGCGAGCACGCAGTAGTTATTTTCGACGACCTGTCCAAACACGCTCAAGCGTATCGTGCAATGTCACTCTTGCTTCGTCGTCCACCAGGTCGTGAAGCTTATCCAGGTGATGTATTCTACTTGCACTCACGCTTGCTCGAGCGCTCTGCTAAATTGTCTGACAAACTTGGCGCTGGCTCGATGACCGCTCTTCCAATCATCGAAACACAAGCTGGTGACGTATCTGCATACATTCCCACAAACGTTATTTCGATTACAGATGGACAAATCTTCTTAGAATCAGACTTGTTCTATGCTGGTATCCGCCCAGCTATCAACGCCGGTGTTTCTGTATCACGTGTAGGTGGTGCTGCTCAAACAGGCGCGATGAAGTCGGTTGCAGGTAAATTGAGACTTGACCTTGCTCAGTTCCGTGAGCTTGAAGCTTTCGCTCAATTCGCTTCAGACCTCGACAAAGCTACTCAAGACCAGATTCGTCGTGGTCAAAAACTGATGCAAGTTTTGAAACAAGCTCAGTTCCGTCCGCTTTCACTTGGTGAACAAGTATCGGTTATCTACGCTGCAAACGCAGGCTTGCTCGATGATATCGAAAACGACAAAATCATCAAGTTCAAAGAAGAATGGTTCAAATATTTGAACTCACAAGGAAAAGACGTCCTTGCCAAATTGATGAGTGGTGCCAAACTCAATGCCGAAGTCGAAGGCGAGTTGACTGCAGAAATCAAAAAGTTCAAAGAAAACTTCTTCAAAGCCTAAGCTCTAAATCACAGGAAAAAAATCATGGCAAACCTGAAAGCAATTAGGCAACGTATCAAGAGTGTGCAGAACACTAAAAAGATCACTTCGGCCATGCGCTTGGTTGCAGCAGCTAAAGTGCGTCGCGCTCAAATGAGAAACTCAAATGCGCGACCATTCACCTCGAAAGTGGTGCAGATGCTTCAACAAATAGTGCATGAAGTAAGCCCTATTGATCTGCAAGAATTGCCGCTTTTGAAAAAGCGCCCAATCAAAAAAGTCGCTCTAATCATTATCTCTTCAGATCGTGGTTTGTGCGGCGGCTACAACGGAAACATAATCAAGCAAGCAATTTTGCGAATCCAAAAACTTCAGGAAGAAGGCAAAGAAGTAGCCGTCATCCCTGTTGGTCTCAAAGCTGCTGCTGCTTTCAAACGCATAAAGATCGAAAAAATCAAAAACTACACTCAGCTTCCAGCTATTCCAACTGTAGAAGAAGCAAAAATGATTGCTGAGAATGTGTGCGATCTCTATGCTAAAAAGCAAATTGATGCCGTTGAAATCATCGGTACCGACTTCGTCAATATGATTCGTCAGGAAGTCAAAGTCAAAAACTACCTGCCCATCACATTGCCAGAAGGTGTCGACCACTTTCCAAAGAGTGCAGAAACTCTATACGAGCCTACACTGCTTGAATTGATGGAAGAAGAGCTCTTGCCTAAGTATGTCGAAAACGTACTTTATCAGGCACTGCTTGAAGCAGCCGCATCCGAACTTGCTGCTCGAATGAACGCAATGTCCAATGCGACTACAAACGCAAAAGAGCTGATTGGCAGCCTGACGCTAATTTACAACAAAGCGCGTCAGGGCAATATCACTCAAGAATTGCTCGAAATCGTTGCTGGTGCTGAAGCGCTCAAAGGCTAGTTACTTATTTAAGCTTGTCAACTGTAAGACGCCGGTTATAATTTCGTTATGACCGGCGCTTTAGTAAACAAATCAAGCAATCAAGAAAGCCAGATTCTGGCTCAGACTGAGGTGGCGCTTGTGTCGTCTTTTAATGTCTCATCCAAAGACCAGAAATCTATAAGCGACATCGAGATGGCGGCGGCAATTGCTAGTGTTGTTGCTTACATGGATATTGAAAAGGCATCCGTCCCAAAGGATATACAAACGACACACGATACATATCTTTCTAATTGGGGAATGGCAAATCTTTTGTCGACCCGAAAAAAAATCAGTGCTTTCGACCCATTTGTATTTAAAAACAAGAACTTATGGAGAAGTTTGATACTACTTTTAGTGCTCAATTCTCTAAATGTATTATCGCCTTCAAAAGCACTTGCTCTAGAATCGCAAGAACCTAGTGAGCTTAACGACCAGAGCGAAATTGTTGCCTCTGCACCATCTGTAAATACACCTTTTATTTCTGCCATTCCAAAACCAAACGGCAGAACCATCCGAATCAGCCTTGGACAGGGTCTTTATTCTGCCCATCTCGGGTCGCTTGATGGTATAGATGTTTATGATGCGGCGACAGGCGAGCTCTGCGCCCGACTTAACGCCCAAAGTCAGTGGAATATAGGTTTTTCCAATGCGACTATGAGCTTGAATCCATCACGCTTTGCCGACTTAAACAAATTAGCCCAGGGTCCTGAGTTGACCACTACACAAGTAATAGCTCTGGCGCCGCCTCGTTTGCCTCAAGTCAAAACATCTGTTTATGCAACCATTCCATGGGCTAAATCTAAGGCACAAGCAGTTTTCAGTCGCAAATTCGATAGCGCCCTGAGCGACCAGGGGCTTTTATTCGTTCCAGCAAAAGACAACGACGCTATATTCACTTTCAACAATAGACCCTATAGAGGAAGTCTTTTTCTCAGAATCCAGAATGGCAAATTTCAAGCCATAAATGTAGTAAACCTTGAAGATTATCTCTTATCTGTTCTGCCTTCAGAGATGCCAAGCGCGTGGCCATTAGAGGCACTCAAAGCTCAGTCGATAGCGGCTCGCTCATATGCTATTGCCAATCTCAACAAACATGCAAAAGACGGTTATGACCTTGGCTCGGGCACAGAAGACCAGGTCTATCGAGGTGTTTTGCAAGAAAAAGAACGTACAAACAAAGCCGTGCAAGAGACTACAGGCCTCGTTATGACCCACAACAATAAAGTGGTTCCAGCTTTCTATCACAGCTCCAGTGCTGGTTATACCGAATCACATCCAACCAATAACAGGCTTACTTATCTCAAATCGACCCACGATTACGACCAATCATCCCCGCACTCAGCCTGGAGAGCGGCATTTACACCAGCGCAACTGGCATCTAGTCTGGGACCTAGTGTAGGACGTCTTCTTGGAGTCATTCCAGTAGAGCGCACTCAATCGCAAAGAGTCAAAACTCTCATGCTTGTGGGCGATGCGACCAATGCACTCGTTTCAGGCGATAGTGTACGTAAAGCATTGAAACTGCCCAGCACAAATTTTAATGTGATATGCGATAGCCAGTCTGGCAACTATGTTTTTTCGGGTCAAGGATTTGGTCATGGCATGGGAATGTCCCAGTGGGGCGCGCGATCGCTTGCCGAACACGGATGGGGCGCGGGCGAAATTCTGCACCATTTCTATAAAGATGTACGAGTTCAAAACTCATTAGAATCCGACGAAACCAAGAATTCGGTTCTATAATATCTTTTGTATGGAATTCCTCACTCAGGTTCTATCTGTTCTTTTGATGCTGGCTATTTTAAGTAGCCTCATCATCGTGCACGAATGCGGTCACTTTCTGGTGGCTCGTCTATTTGGGTTTCAAACTCCTGTGTTTGGATTTGGACTTCCTTTTGGACCCTATATAACTGTAGGGAAAGCTTTTGAAACAGAATTCCGCATACATGCCTGTTTGTTAGGTGGCTATGTAGCCATTCCCGAACTTGGCGACGAATCAGCGCGTGACATGGAAGCTTATGGCGTTTCGGCACTTCCTGCATCTGACGCAGTAGCTGGAACAGAGCCCAAATCGCAAGGTGAAAGTGAGCATCACGAAGCTCACTTGGTGACAGCCGATGCTGAAATTCCAGTCGATCCCCCGCACACTCCCAGTAAAGACAATCCATATGGGGTCGAACTCAAACCTTTTCGCAAGTTTCCAATCTGGCAACGAGCGCTTGTAGCCTTTGCTGGCGTTGGCTTCAACATTATTTTTGCCTATCTAATCATGGTCACCATGCTTCTTACCATTGGTGAGCCAGTGCCCGAGACCTATGCTGCAGGCACGTTTAAATCAAATCCAATTGCTCTAAATGCTGGAATCAAAAAAGGCGACCTTATTGTCAGTCTAGACAACAAGCCGGTCAAATCATCTGAAGATATCATTTCTTATTTCACATCGCACAAAAATACTCCAGTAGTAGTTCAAATCAAGCGCGAAGACGCAAATGGCGTCAAACAGCCTATGGACATTTCGATGACTCCAAATGCCGAAGGCAAAGTGGGAATGGCGCTCGATATGAAAACCGCTCGCTATGAGCGTGTTGACCGTCCAATTCTTGAGGTACTGGTTTTATCTTTTCAAAAGGTGAGCGATTTAACTCGCATGATGCTTGATGCTCTGGGCAAATTGCCGGTTGGCATCATGAATCAAATCTTGCACCTGGGCAAGCCTCCAGCCGCTGGTGAGCCTGGCTTACAGGATGTTCACGGCATTCTTGCTGTTATTTATATTGGCAAAGACATCGCCCAGCAAGACTGGAACCAGCTTTTTACTTTCACCATTTTAATTAGCATGGACCTTGCCATTTTGAACTTACTGCCCTGGCCAGCGCTAGATGGTGGTCACCTGGCATTTATGGCATACGAAGCAATTTTCAGAAAACCAGTTGGCGAAAAAGCACATGGAGAAATAGTCCGCTGGGGCTTTATGAGTTTGCTTGTATTGATGGCTGTAATTATGGTTAACGACGTAACAGCCCTGGTACAGGGCAAACTTGACATCAAGAAGAAAGACAAGGATACTCAACAAGAGCTTAAAAAGAGTCCTGCCACACAGGAGCAGAAATAACATGCCATCTTACGATTATCGTTGTCAGAGCTGCCGTGAAACGTTCGAAATCGAACGCTCGATGAATGACCAAACAAAACCAGTCTGTACTCATTGCCAAAGCGAAGAAGTAAGTCGCATTTTTACTGTAAATATCGCAACCGGCTCCAAATCTACTGCCAAAGACAAAGTAAAAGCATCTGCGCCAAAACCCAGCGGTGGTCATTGCTGTGGCGGCGGTTGCCACTAAGCACGACTAATGTCTTTGCAAACTCCTAAGGAACAAGCACAAAAGCTAGCCAAGCTGCGTGCCGAAGTCGAGCGCATCACTCAAGAATATATAAATTCGTTGGTCGAATCAGAAGATGCACGCGCTCATCACGCCGATTTCTTGATGGCGATATTAGATAGTGTTGCAGACGGGCTTGTTGTGTACGACTGCGAAGAAAATGTGATTCTTGCCAATCAAGCTGCTGCACGAATGGCTGGAATGAGTTTGTTTGGCAAAGACAAAGCGACCATCCGCCAGAGTATTCAAATTTACCACACAAAAAATGGACCTCCGCTTCCAGTTGAAGAAGAGCCTTACTTTCACGCATTGCACAAAAAAGAATCCTGCGAAAAAGAAGGCTATATCGAAGGAAACTCAATCAGTCCAGATGGTATGTGGCTTAGAGCAAATGCGGCCCCGGTTCTCGATAAGTCTCAAAATCTTATTGGAGTGGTATCAACATTTAGCGATATCTCTGAGCGAAAAAGATTACAAAACGAACGTGATGCACTCTCCTCAATGATTGCCCACGATCTCAAAAACCATTTAGCTGGCGAAGAGATGATTTTGAGCTATCTCAAAAACAATAGCAGTGAGTTAAATCAGACATCGATTGATGCGATCGAAAAAATGCGAGCAAGCAACAAGCACCATCTTGAACTTGCAACTTCTTTGCTTGAAATTTTCAGAACAGATTTTGTTTTGAATACTTCCAATTCAGTTGAAATAGACTTCAAGAAAATTTTTGAAGTCGTACTTTTTTTGAATTCACTTTCTGCAGCTACCAATCAAATTAAAATTAAAACTGAGATAGAACAAGACCTTCCTGTAATCAAAGGCGTGCCAGCAGCTATTAGACACACTTTGCACAACGTTTTGCAAAACGCAATTAAAATGAGCAAGAAAGGAGATACAGTCACCCTTTCGGTCAAAAGAGTACAAAACAAAATTGCAGTTTCAGTCATCGATTCTGGGGTTGGAATGAGCAAAGAACAGGTCTCAAAATTATTCGATCCAATCTCGGTGGCAAAAAGAATTCCAGTCGACTCGAGTTCATCTGGTATTGGACTATATTTCAGCAAACTATTACTCGACGCACACAAAGCAAGCATTTCCTGCCAGAGCAAAGAAGGCTCAGGCACAACTGTCACAATTGAGTTTCCCTGCACTTAGTATGTGAATTTAGAGCCAGCCAAGCTCTTTGAGGTCGTGCACTGGTTCGTCAAATGAGCATGAACCAACCGAATGTATGAATTGGCGTCTGGCTTCAATTATTTGATTGATACTCAAACATCTCTCTTTATAGCAAGCTTTTTCGTTGTCGAATGAAAAATTAGAGGCATCTTGCTCTCTTAAAATTGGCTCTATATCTTTATCGCCGTGATAAGCAAAAGCTGCAGCCATAAGTACATTAATAAACCCGTGCATCACCGCCCGTGGTGCGTGCGGCTCGTAAGTCAGTGCTCGTTCTGCTCTAATTGGATGGTGCAAACCAGCTGTTGCTTTAAAAGGTAATTTCAAGTCAGCGCATTTCAGTATAAATGCTGCAACCTTATCTACGTCAGGAATGGCTTCTGGTTTGAGTCCGCCCATGCGTATTTTGGCAAAACTATTTTGCTCTTTTACCTGATAAAGTTTCTCAAGTTCATCAAGCGCCACTTCGCAATATGTAGGCTTAGCTGCACCTACAACTATGCTTGCTTCTATAGTGGCAGCGCGCTTATTCTCTTCGTTTGAAAGCACCGACAAACATCCATCAAAATCTTCAGGAACTAGATCCAGGTCTTTGCTTCCAACCACAAACCAGCGTAGCATCCAGGCATATTCACTATTTTTATAGGTTACATAGTTTGCAAGCGCCGTCTCAAGGTGTACACTTGCTGGCGGGTATAACCCAGCATAATCAATAAAACCGTCCAATAGTGCTTTGAGCGCTTGCGAGATAATTTTATTCATGAGCTCTCCGGAATCCTTCAAATGTTAGCACGGTTATTACCGCGGCTATTTCAGTACATTGTTGTTGTAATAGATAAAAGTATCTATCAAATGAAAGCTTTAATTTACTCATTATTCTTGATTTTGCTTGCATCCTTGTCCAATCCAGCATTTGCAGGGGGCGAGGTTCAATACCAAGAAGGTCTAAAAGCCTACAAAGCGCGCAATTATCGTGCCGCTGCCAAAAGCTTCAATGAATCGCTTGAAAGCGGCAATGGCTCCGCAGAGGTCTATTTGTATCTGGCACACTCTTATGCTGCGTCAGGCGAAAAAACCAAAGCACTCAAGAAATACCATGACATCGTTAAAATCTTCAAAGGGCTGCCTGCAGAACAAGTGGCCTTGCCATGTATTAAGCGTCTAGATCCACATAACACTTTTAGAGACATGGAAAATGTTGCCACCTCGGGCAACACAAAAAAACTCAGCCTGGTAAACAGGATTTTCATATTACCCCCAACAATCCAAGGTCATCCTCCAGTTTCACCCGACTCAGTTGGAACCATTCGTTCTGTAGTGTCGCACCTACCCAAATATGTCTATGACATGCTTGATAAAAACGGAGTCAACATTTACATCGGTCCAAATATGTCAGACAAATGGCCAGATGCGCTGACCGGCTCGAAACCCGGGGCTGAACATATGACCATGTCACAAGAATGTGCACGCACTTACGATACTGAAATCTATTTTTTTGAACGACCAACCAAAATTGGCAGCAAAGATTTAGGACAGCCAATGGGCCAGGACTGGCTGAGACGAGAAGCCTATTATCAAATTTCACATGCGGTAGATTTTTGTTTGAAAATTGCTGAAGATAAACGTCTTCGAGCTGAGTACAACTATGACAAAGGTCTTTTGCGTGAAGAACAAAAACATAAGCTGACTTATTACTTACAGCCTGACTACAAAGGCGTGGGCGAAGTAGTGGCATGTGCGCTTTTGCAATATTTTGCAGGAGAAGAAATTGAAAATGTAGCAGAACACTTTCCGCGCACCTGGAAATGGGTTCAAAGACGCATTGAAGAAGAACGAGTTAAACGACCGGACTTAAAACCTGCAAATCCAAGCGCAACTCTTAGTTATGTAAATCCAAAAACAAATCCTGCTCAAGCTGTACAAATTGGTGTTTCCACAAACAGAAGAAAATCACCATCTAGTGTCAAATACGAAAAACCTGCAAGCGTAGCAGCAACATCGAGCGCAACATCTCTAGATGACCTTCTAACAAAACCCGAAGATCCGCCAGATCCTTCAGACATTTTACCTGAAGAAGACCATGTGCATTTTTATAAAGACCCCGATGGAAAGCCAATGGTCAATGGTCTTTTAAACGGCAGACCTTTTAGTATGCTTATAGACACTGGAGCTCACAGGACTGTTGTCGGCAAAAAATACCTTCATTTGTTAAACATACCAGTACCGAAAGAAAAACCCACTCGGTTTTCTTATGGTGCGGGTGGACAAGTATTTTACTGGATCATGCCTTTTGAAATTTCTGTAGGTAAAACTAAACGCAAAATGCATGTTTGTGTGATCGACAATGAAGATTTCATCTGCCTTGGTCAGTCATTCTTGCGCGGATTGAGCTATCGATTCGATAACAGCAAAAATTCGATTTTCGTATCGAAAAACGCAGCAAAAACACAAAGACTAATGGCTCAGGACGCAGCTGAAATACCGTACAGGTATGTTAACGGAAGTATGATTATTATCCTTAAGGTTGAAGGAAAAAATTTAGAAACCAATTTTGACACTGGTGCACATGGCTTTTTGATTGGCTACACACAAGCAAAACAGCAAGGCATTTTCCAAAACAAAGAGTTTATGAGTACCACTCTTCGCGGAATGGGTGGTAAGTCCATGGAAAGTGTTGCTTGTGTGGTAGATAGCGTAGAGTTGGGCCCGATGAAATGGACCAATGTACCAGCCACGGTTTACGGAGGCTATTCTGTGATTGGTCAAGACTTCTTTGGCGATAGACATTTTGTAATTGATCACGAAAAAAGAGTTATTCGTTTTTCTAGACGCTAGATCAATTTTCTATGCATAAAAGCTAAAGGCATTCCCTTGACAATACGAGGGAATAATATTAATATCAAATGCTATTCTGTTTTTATTTTTACTACCAGCATTCGATCAGTAGGTTCCAGTGGCTTCAGGAAGCGATCAAACTACAGGTGGAGATAAAGCGGTTGTCCAAGAAGGCGACCAAGCAATTGCACCGGTTGAAGCAACTATAGCTAGCGGCACTGCTGCGGCTTACAGAGATACATTTAAACCGGCTGAGCCAATTACTAAGCCTGAAAATTTGACTGTTTTTTCCCCTTATCCAACAGACTACTCTACTGACAGAGGCGGCGATAAAGTTCCACCGCCTAATTCCGTAATGGAACAGATTGTAAAAGGAGATAAATCTCCAGCATCCCTAGAAAAATATGAAAAGCCTGGCACGACAGCTGCAATTCTTGAAAAGTCTGGTATTCCAAAGGATCAAGCAGCAACAATGGCTGCCGATATCGAGGCTCGATTACTTCAAAATGGAGTAAAACCAGAAGATATCAAAAGTCAGATGGCTCGTATCAATCGAGCTATGGATGCAATGCTGGACCCCAAGGATCGCGTTGTTGGCGGTAGTGATATTGGAGCAAATAATCCAGCTGATCTTAGTGCTGAAGACAGACAACGCTTGGTTAAGGATTTTGCACTACGCCTTTCAAATCCAGAAGTTTACGCAAACCAGGGTGGTCATAACACTTGTGCTTTAACTTCAATGGCAAAATTAGCTCTACAAAGTGGCGATCCAGCCAAGTTTGCTGAACAAATTGCAAGCGTGGTCAACAACAAATTCGCCATAGTTACATCTCCCGATGGCATAGGAACTCAGCGAGTAAACATTGATGGACGAAGCCTGATCCCAGATTCCGAAGCGCGCATGGATCCTACGTCTCAGGGCAACAGAACTAGAGGAATGGCAGGACAAGTAATGGATGCTCTGTTGGGTCAAATGTCTGCTGATGCACAAGGCGCGCTCGATAATAAAAAATATGTCTACCTTGCAGCTAACGCTGGAGACTTAACAGGTAACAAAAGAAGTTCGACTGGGGAGGGAATGTTCGAGGTCGTTGGTGGCAACTTAAAGTTCTTGGATGATAGCCCACAGATGACTCTTGTTGCTAAAGCTCAACTTTCTAGAATGCTAGATTTGCCGAAAGGAATTAATTTTATCCACAGCAGTATGTTGAATGAAATCCCTCAACAATTTCGCGATCAGTTTACTGATTTTAGTTCCGATGCAGAACTAAAAGCCAAATTTGCCGAGTTCAGTCGCACGACAGGCTTCAAAACGGCGGAAGTCAGGGTAAATGCTCCGTTTCTTCCTGGGGAGAGAATGGCAGGTCACGGTTTACATTCGGTCAATTTCAGTCTAGACGGAAGTCAAATCAAGATAGACAACCATTGGGGCAACGGCAAAGACTTACCCAACTTGTCGTTGGATCAGTTCATGACAGCAACTGACTCGACCAAGTGGGGTAACTATCCTCGAGCCTACAGACAGGGCGAACCCACCACACCTGGAAATATTATCGAAAGTCCTAGTAAACAGCTTCGCATGCCAAATGAAACGGATGATGCCTATGCCAAGCGAATGAACGAACTGAGAGCAGAACAGGATAAAGCAAATCAGGAAAGATTGGAAAAACTCAAACTTGAAAAACGAAATGTGGATCCTGAAAGCGAAAAGGGTAAAGAAATTCAAACCGAAATGGATAATATTCAGGCAGTTAAAGAAGCTTATCAAAAAGCATTTCAACAATATAACGCCGAAATGGATGTTTGGAATTTAAATAAGCAAAACGGTCTGCGACCAAATCTTTCGTCAATATTAACTGATACATTAGGTGCAGTCCGATTCAAATGAAATCAAAAACTGCAATTGGCGCTATTCGCTCCATAACGCTACCAGAGAACTTTTCAATAACGGAAGATACCGTAGGCAAAGTAGCGCTAAGTCACTTAAGACGTTATGAATGTGACATAAATTCGAATGTGGAAATTTCTTTCTTTTACCGAGGTACAGAACTTTCTGAACCTGATACTAAAACGCTCAGACATTATTTAAGTCAACCAAACCAAATATTATTAAGAGCGAGTGACTCAGGAGAGATTAGCAAGGAAGATATCGCTAAAATGCAGGAGTTCTACTTCATTATCGGTACACCCGGAAACAAC
This sequence comes from uncultured Candidatus Obscuribacterales bacterium, assembly GCA_964572515.1. GTDB lineage: Bacteria > Cyanobacteriota > Vampirovibrionia > Obscuribacterales > Obscuribacteraceae > Aved-18. Next base: position 130,512 of record CAZNEW010000002.1, read on the forward strand.
CAAATTTCAAATCCAGAAAAAGGAATGCGTGGTCCTCGTTTTTTTCTTCAGAAAATTGAAACAATAACTATATCTGGAAAACGATGCCTGGCTGTTACCGGCTGGTTTCATGGACCTGGCGGCAATATACAAAACTTCTTCTACGGAACATACTTCGATGCCAAACGCACATCTGAACTTTGCAGACTTGAAGAAGTCTATCTCCACACCCCCACTGAAAATTTATTCGAAAAATACTTGATCAACTTTAAGGAAACACTAAAAACAATTATCTGGAAATAAGCCTATTTAGCTTGTTTTAATTACTTCAGGTAGCCCAAGTACAATAGTTCCGCCTTTTGTTTCTGCCATTGCATGTAGTGCACGCAATTGAAGCAAAGTCGGATTATTTTCCATTACTTTGGCAGCATTAGCTAAATTTCGCAATGCAGCACTCTCTCCTCGAGCCTTTTCTAGTGCGGCTTCGCCTTCTTTGCGAGCTTTGAGCACTTGAGTGTAAGCTAGCTTCAACTCGTTTGGAAGCATGATATCTCGGATATTCAATTCAAGCAGTTCCGCGCCGAGTTCCTTACATAAAGGCACGCTTTTCTCTAGAATAAGTGGACTCATTTTGTCGCGATCAGTGAGTAATTGCTCAAGCGTAAGAGTGCCTGCAACTTCGCGCGCAGCAACTTGGATGCGATTATAACTGGTCCAGAACCAATCGGTATCTGAATGAAAAGCCTGATGAGGGTCAACTATTTTGATTCTTCCTGTGATACTGATTTTGATACCAACGTTGTCTGCACAAAGAATCTCCTGTCCTGGAATTTGAACCGCCCGCGGACGAATATCCACTCTTGTAAGAGTGTGTCGGTTAGGATTTATCCAGTACGCACCTGGCTCAAGTGTTTTTTCATACTTTCCATTTTTATAGAGCAGACCTCTATGGTCTTCAAGAATGATTTCTTTTCGAAAAAATGATCTAAAAATGAGACTGACCCATTTGTAGAACAAGAAAATTAAAACAATCAGAACAACGAGATTTATAAGGTCTTTCATCATCTTCTTTTTTAAAAGGTCTCCCAAGGAGATGCCTGGACAAGACGGAAGTCTTAACTTGCAAGGTCTTGGACACGCTCGCTTTTAACGAATCTCCTCAGGATAACCAGTTTTGGGTATGTGATTAACAGTCACTTGCATGAGGCTTAAACGCGGAACTTAATACAGAGATTCTGCCAAGCCGCTTGATCTCAGGCGCTCAAAATTATCGCATAGTTTTAAAAAACGGGCACAGCGAAGCAACTGGACATTCCTGACAACGCGGTTTTTTAGCGTAACAAAGACGTCTGCCATGCCATATGAGAGTGATTGAATACTTAGACCAGTCTTTATTTGGAAACAGCTTTTGCAAATCACGCTCGATTTTAAGGGGATCAGTATTTTGCGAAAAACCAAGCCTTCCAGAAAGCCGTTGCACATGCGTATCCACCGACCAACCTGGCACACCAAAAGCAACACCAAGCACCACATTTGCTGTTTTGACGCCCACACCAGGGAGTTTTACCAGCTCTTCCTGGGTTGTCGGAACTTCGCCACCATAACTAGCCATTAAAGCCTGAGCGCAAGCCTGTATGTTTTGGGCCTTGGCGTTATAGTATCCAGTTGGTTTTATTATCTCTTTGACGTCATCCAAGTCTGCCTTAGCCAGGGCTTTAGCGGTTGGATATTTCGCAAAGAGTTTTGGAGTGACTTTGTTTACCTGCACATCAGTTGTTTGAGCAGACATAATCACAGAAGTCAATAGCTGATATGGTGACTTGAATTCCAGTTCACAGTCGGCATCTGGATATTCTTTGCACAAAAGGTCAATAATTTTTGCTGCCACCGCTTTTGTGACAGGTTTCATTTTGGGCTCGCCTTTCATTCTTCGATCCGCTCCATAAGCGCAACACCGCGATTGGCTGAAGAACATATCCAGGTTTGAAATTGTGGAAATTTAGCATTCAAACTAGCAAGCGCCACCTCACACGTAATAAAGTCGTTGAATATGCCATAGACTGTCGGACCGCTCCCTGTCAGGTGCGCAGCCATTGCATCGTTATCTTTCATATCTTCACAGACTTGTTTCAACTCAGGATGCATTTTGAAAACAACAGATTCAAAATCATTTCCAAGCAGTGATGCCAGCTTCTTTATTTTTCCATGCGATAAAGCTTCGCATGCAGCTTCTGTGTCCAACTTAGTTCTATTTTGGTTTTTATCTTCGTCAAAAGCTTTGAAGACAGAAGGCGTCGACAATGAAATATTAGAAGGTTTTGCCACCAAAAAAAACATTCCTGTCTCGTGTGGAATTGCAGTAAGTGACTCTCCTTTATTTTGTCCCCGCATACTTGCACCGTGCAAACAAAACGGAACATCCGCACCAATTGCAAGAGCAAGAGTAGAAAGCTCGTCTTTAGACAGTCGATTTTGAAAAAACGAATTCATTGCAAACAATGCACCTGCAGCATCCGAACTGCCGCCTGCAAGTCCTGCTGCCATTGGAATATCTTTTTCAATTGCGATTTTGACGCCTATGCTTTCGCCTGTTTTTTCCAAATAAAGCTTGATAGCTTTTATTACAAGATTACTTTCATCATAAGGAAATGCAGATGGCGCCTTGCTGCTTTTCTGGTCGAAAAATATTGCATTGTCACTTGGATCGAAAGTAAAAAACAGCCGATCCTCTAAATTTATAGATTGATAAAGAGTATCGACTTGGTGATATCCGTCGGGCAAAATTCCAAGGATCGAAAAAGTCAGATTCAGTTTTGCATAACAAGATACTGCAATAAAATTCGATGAATTCAATTGACTCATTGTTTAAAAGCACCTTTGGCTCTGGCGACAGCATCTGTAAGTGCGGCAAACTTGGTCAAAGACAAATCTTCAGCTCTGGCACCAACACTTATGCCACAAGAGCGCAAAATGTCATCTAAAGGTACGTCCATTTGCGATTCAAGCGAATGCAGAGTGTTCTTTAACATCTTTCTTCTGCTTCCAAATCCTAGTTGAATAAGATGACGCAAAAGTTTCAAATCAATGCACTCTATTGGTGGCTCTGATAATGGTTCCAGGCTCACAATGGCAGATCGAACTTTTGGAGCTGGCAGGAAAGAGTCTTGCGGCAATTTCTTTTCTAACTTTGCCACGGTGAAATAATTACTCAAGAGAGTCAGACGAGAATAATCCTTTTCTCCCGGACGTGCCACCAGTCGCAATGCCACTTCATACTGAATAGTCATCGCCACTTTTTGTATTTTATGGCTCCAGCTGTGAGGTTCGCCAACCTCGCCGAATAAATGAGTAAAAATAGGAGTGGTTATATGATAGGGAATATTTCCCACCACTTTGAATTTTTCTGGACCATATTCGTCTAAGTCAAAATCCAAAAAGTTTTTGTGCACCACATTTAGTTTCTTACCAAACGTATTTTTGAGTCTGGTGACCAGATTATCATCAAGCTCTACTGCTGTGACTTGAGCCCCGGACTCTATCAGGAGCTCGGTCAAGAAGCCTATACCTGGACCAATTTCTAAAACAGGCTCACCGCGCTTCAAATCGAGCGAATCTACAATAGTAGCGAGTGCCTCGGGATCAATAAGAAAGTTCTGTCCCAGACTTTTCTTGGCGATACTATTTTTCGCCAATAAGGTTAAAGTTTCACGATCCTGCATTTTCTAAATTTTTAGGGTGAGAAACATCGACTTCGGTAGTGCGCTTGTGTCCTCTGCCATTGCTTTCCTTCACGTCTTCAACCGGCTCTGGTTTTGGATGTATGGTCAATCGAAGCGAAATGATTCTGTGTCTGTCTGCTTCTTCAATTCTGAAAGTATAATCGTCTGTTTTGACCTCGTGACCAACAACAGGCTCATGACCAAGAGCACCAAATACATAGCCACCAAGAGTGTTGAATTCTTCGTCTTGAATATTCATTTCTAAACGATCATTCAAGTCTTCAAGCGCTATACGAGCATCAATCAAGATAGTGCCGTCTTCTTGAGGTTTGATGAACTCTTGTTCGATATCGTGCTCGTCAGCAATTTCGCCTACAAGCTCTTCGAGCAAATCTTCCAGTGTCACCATACCTTGAGTGCCACCATGTTCGTCCACGACTATAGCCATATGAGTTTTGGTCTTTTTGAACTCTGCAAGCAGGTCAGCAAGACCTTTATTTTCAGGCACAATCAAAACTTTGCGTGTAAGTTCTCTTATGGGTGACGATTGTTTTCCATCGGCAAAAGCTCTGATACCATCGCGGATGTGCACCATGCCAAAAATGTTGTCTACGTTCTCGTCGTATATAGGGATACGCGAGTGTCCGTGCTTTAGAGCAAGCTCAATAAGCTCACGCACTGTTTTGTCGGCGCTGAGCATTTTCATGTCACGACGCGGTGTCATAATTTCGGTCGCAACAGTATCTGAGAGTTCAAAAACGCTATGAAGCATTTCTTCCTCTTCTTCTTCGATTACACCTTCCTCAAGACTTGCTGATACAAGCATTTTTAGCTCTGCTTCAGAGTGCACCATATGATGGTGAGATGGTTCAGGCACTTTCAGCACTTTCAAAATGAAATACATGAAAGCATTCATCACCACAAGAATTGGTCGGGTAATTATGCACCAAAAATGCATAGGATAAATGGTGTACATCACAACTGTTTCAGCTCGATTAAATGTCAAAGTTTTAGGCAGTAATTCGCCAAAAACGGTCTGAATGAAAGCGGTGATGGTGAAAACCAGACCATAAGAAAAGACTTGAGCAAAAATAACCATATTATGCTTCCAGCCAGAAGCCACACCCATTGCCGATGCCCACTCAGACAAATCTTCGGCAAAGGTCGTTTCGCCCACAGCACCAATGATGAGCATGGCGAAAGTAATACCAAGCTGGGTGCCAGAAATAAATGTGTCAGGGTCATCTAGATAGGACTGTACTGTTTTAGCTGTAGTCGAACCCTGTTCAGCCAATTGGTCGATACGAGTACGACGGACCCGAGCAAGAGCCATTTCAGCCGCAACAAAAAAGGCGTTTGCAGCAACCAGAATGCCCAAAAGAATAAAGATGATGAGAAATTTCACGAGATATGACTCGTTATCCATGACATGACCTCACTGGTCCGTCAGTAGACAAGTCATTCGAAAATCTCAGTACTCGCCCCTGAGGGGGTTCATCGCTTTGCTCGCTAAGATTTTCGTCCATATCCTTACTGAGTTAGTGCTAGCGATAGTTGTTTGGGTCAGAACAAACTGTAAAAGTTTATCCCCAGAAACTATCAATATCCCGATCCTAACATAAGCTTTGAACTTTGTAATGTGAATCAAGCTCTGTAAAGGGCAGAAGACATGGGATAATGACATCGCCCTGTGCCTGTTTATGCCCAGTTGGAGCGCAATAGTAAGCAAGTGACTAAAAAATACATTTATGCACTAATTCTGCCTTCGATTCTTGTACTGTCCGTATATTCGCCGACTCAAGGTCTTTGTGCTGACAATAACAAGAAGCAATTAGCCGTTTTATCAGAACCAGCAGGCGAACATCAAAGTGCTGCAAATGTGCACCCGGTCGTTCATGTCAAAAACCAGCTGAACGCAATGACACAGCACGTTTCGGACACAACCAACGATTCTATTAATCAGTATTTATCTTCGATGTCACCAGCCTTAAAAGCTGCCGGTGCTGTCTTTCACAGCGCCATAAAACAATATAGTGACTGGGTTTTTCATTATGGCAAGCAAAATGTAAATTGGCCGGGAGTCAAGGTTACGCCAGCGGCTGAACAGTTTTAATTTCCTCGTCTTCATTATCTTCAAGCTCGTGTCCTATTTGCGCGTACAAAAGCGCAGTCAGAATTTGAGCAGCAAAAAAGACAGATGGTACAAAGAAAATCCCAAGCACAGTAAGGGTTGGCAGAATTATCGCCAGTTTTAAAAGTCCTACGCTCAAAAGCCAAACGTACAAAAAGTCAGCCGGGCGAGTCCTTATGATTTGGAGCGCCTGTCCATAAGCAAAGCCAGCACGCATTGTTTCTTTTCTTGCAAAATTCAGTTTCAAAATTGAACTAAAAAAATGCAGTACACATGCCAACACGATGAGTAGAACAGTTGCCCCGCCAACCCACAATATTTGCTCACTATGCGTGGACTGAGCAGAAGCAAGAGCGTCATTGGCAACAGGGGCTTTTTTGGCCAACTGATAGTAATAGCTAATGATGCTCGACATGCTTGAAAAGTAGTACAAAACACAAACCATTACAAAACCGTAAGCAATTGCAAGCCAGCTCATGCCTGAAATAAATAAATCAAGCCAATCGTTCCAGTCGGGTAATTTGGCTTCTGGGTCTTTCATTTTGCTGCGCATGACACGCAACACATAACCAGTATTTAGCGCCCAACAACAAAAACTGGCAGGCAACATCATTAATCCGCCGCAAAGTACAACAAGCGAAAGAGCGTTGAAAATACCACCCACTCCGACCTTAAAAGTCCAGTCAGGGTCTTTGACCAGTTGCCTAAAGGCTAAATTAGGGTCTAAAACAGACACTAAGACTCTCCCATTCCAAGCACTGTGTCAAAAATATGATGATTTTGCCAGAGCTTCACGAAAGAGTGATCGGTCATGTTGAATTTTACTGGGCTTACAGAAACTTTCTTCTGCGAAACTGCCACTACATCTGAAGTTTCTTTTTCATTGTGGTCTATTGCATGCCCCATAAGCCAGTAATAATCCTGACCGTAAGGATCGCGTCTGTGCTCGAAACTATCGTTGTAAAAACGATTTCCAAGTTCAGTTACAGCTATGCCACGCAACTCGCTTAAAGGCACATTTGGAAAATTGACATTAATCAAAGTATTCAAATCGAGCGGAACATCAAGTTTGCCGACTCGTTTAACAATTTCTTTCATGACAGAACAGGCTGCTTCGAGATTTTGTCCGTTGCCATCGCGGTCTTGACTGACGGCAATAGAGGTGACACCAAGAAAAACACCTTCCATTGCAGCTGCCACTGTGCCCGAATAGAGTACTTCAGTCCCCAGATTATAGCCCCGGTTGATTCCTGAAATCACAAGATCTGGCTTTTGACCAAGCAAAACACTCACTGCCAACTTGACGCCGTCAGAGGGAGTTCCATTTGTAGACCAGGCCTTTTTCACACCGCCTTCAATCTTGACTTCCTGTACGCGTAAAGGTTTGTAGAGAGTGAGTGAATGTCCAGCCGCACTTCGCTCTCTATCTGGGGCAACCACATAGACTTCGTGGTCGGTTGCCAAAGACTGGGCCAGTGCTTGGATTCCCGGTGAATGGATGCCGTCGTCGTTGGCTACTAAAATTCGCAAAAAAACCTACCTTGGATGCCGTGCGGGATAAAGTGTAACTGTTTTTCGAATTGTACACGTGCTATAAAAATTTGAACAATAACAAAAGGGTAACTGGAGACCTGTGCCTCTAATTTATGATTGATTCAGTTTTTGAAAGAGCCGGTGAGTCGCTATTAAATATCATTCAATGTTCGATGGCAGAATGTTTAAACCTCGGACATAGCTATGTTTGCACTGAGCACATATTGCTTGCACTCACAGACGATAAAGAAAGTCTTGCAGCAAAAATTCTTAGCAGTTTAAACATACGCGAAGAATCTACTCGACAGGAAATTGAGCGCAAATTCAAAGGCGAAACTGAATCAGAGTTACTTTATTCAGACCGCATGGACTTAATTGAAAGCGGTTTTGATAAAAGACAGGAAGGTTCCCTTGGCTTTTCTGACCTGGCTGTTCAAGCCCTTGTACGCGCATTTGACTATTCGTTGTTTTTTGGTCAACCCGATATCGAACCAGTACATTTGCTGCTTGGCTTGATTGATCTTTCTGATTCATCATCGACCAAAATACTCGAAGACCTTGGTTGCAACCTGTTCTTTTTGCGACGTCAAACTCTAAATCATATGGCTCAAGAACTATCGACTGTGCATGAGTTGCCGAGCTTCAAAGACACAACAATTGGTGGCATTCGCGAATTGATCGATAGATTCTATGCTGCAATCCGCACTTTGAACTCGCTTTCTGCAAGAAGCCAGATTCAAACAAATCTTCCAGTAAGACAAGCAATCGTACACAAAGTATGTGTCGCTTATTTTGCAGAATTTCTCTACACTCAAGTCACCTTCAGACGCTACCTAATCGAAGAATCTATCCAGCTTTTAAGCCAGCGTACGGGTCCGCTCGAGCAAGATACGGTCGCTTCAATCATCACAACATCGGCTCAAAATGTACGAAGTGATGCACGCTCCGCCTTCGAATATATGATCAGCAACGAATACAGATTATTCGAGCAAATGATGGACGAAGCTGAGTACGACGAAATTGGCAATATCATCGAAGATCTCTGGTGGACTCAAGGCGAAGAAATCGCTTTGTATCAGCTCTTTGCCGAAGCAATGGACGACAGACGTCGTGAGCAAATGTTTGAAATGCAAAAACGTCGCATGGAAATTGCTTCGAAGTTGACTAGTTTAAAAAACAGACTGTTGAACACTGTGCGCTCGTGCTTTGAAAAGCGCTCGATTGCTCGCTAATTACAATTTAGACGTCTGTAATCAAAACAAACGGACATTTCAAACAAAAAGCTTTGGGAAAGAATATTTCTTTGTCATCCAGATCAAACCCAGACTGTATGCTGCATTGAGCTATATTGCCACAGTCGGGACACTCAAGCTCATTTGCACCATTTAAAATGGCAATCACCATATCTTCGACTACTTCTTTTCGTCTACCAGCATTTTGGGGAAGATTTGGTTTGTGCTCGACTTCTTGCAAGAGTTTTGGCTCGACTCCAAGCGCTTTGGCAAGTACTTGTCTGTCTGCTGCAGACAGCCATGTTTCTAACCCCGATTCAAGATCGTCAATTCGCGCAAGTGGAAAACGCACAGCATGACTTAGATCTTCTCGCGATATCTCTCTGTATTCGCGTATTTGCTGTAATCGTCCAGCCAGTGTGTCTCCCAGCGGCAAACTCTTGGGAAGTGGTCCAAAAATGTTTCTCATGACCAAAATTGTATAGGGTATTTGTTCATTTGTCTTTCAAACAAGCTAAACTGAATGCTTATGCTGGACTTAAACAAAGTTATAAAGCAAATTCAAGGTCTTGAAAATCGCGGACAGGATGATGGTTCGGGAGCAGATCTTTTGTCGCTTGCTTTGAGCAAATTTGAAGAAGCGACAAACGATATAGATAAATTCGAGCAAAAACTCGAAGGAAGCGAAGGCACCACCTGGTGGCCGTTAGCCAAACCAATCGAACCATTTGGAACCGTATGTAGTATCAGCACGAAAGCTCCTACCGCTGCGCTTGTTGTCGGTGTCGACGGCTCTCAAATAATGCCAAGCCACCACGAAATTTATTCTTGCTTTCTTTTAAACATAGGTATTTCAGCAATCACTTATGGTCTTAAAAAAGCACCCTCGCTTTTGAGCAAACCATTTCTCTATCACCGACCAGAAGATTTGTATCCGCTTGTCGACAGGCGTCGCATGCATATAGACGAGCTATATGTCTCACTTGAACGTTATTTGCTCGAGTTTGAGGAACTGGCTCAAACTGCTATATCGCTCAAAGAAGACGGTGTTTCGACTCTTGCACTTTTCGATGGTGCCTTGATTCCATGGTCTTTGGAAAAAATGCCACCAACTTACATAGACCAGTTCATAGAGCGAGCATCAAATATCTATGCTCTACTTTGCGAAAACGACGTTCCAATTGTCGGATACATCAGTCACAGCCGGAGCTCCGAAGTAGTAAACATGCTACGAGTGTATAACTGTCCTTATGAGCTGAGTCATTGTAGAAACTTTTGCTGCGAATTAAACGAAGAAGACTTTCCTTGCTCGACTATCTGGCCGCTCACCGATAGACATTTATTCAAGAATTCTTTGCCTTTGAATTCTAGAGGACCTATTTTCCAATCGAGAGCTAAAATGAGCCAACTTTTCGACGAGCAAAACAAAATTTGCTTCACTTATTTAAATGTGGCAAGCGAAGTTGTGCGTCTTGAATTTCCTCGTTGGCTTGTTAGTAATAAGAGCCTTCTTGAACAAGCTTTTGTTTTGACCTTAAATCAGACCTCTAAAGGATTGGGTTATCCGATAGTTTTGACCGAAGCACATCACCTGGCAGTAATTAAAAATCAGGAACGCAAACAGTTTTTCGACCTGGTCGCAAAGCAATTACTTAATCTTGGGGTCAAGCGAATCGCCCAGAGTCCCAAAGAGCAGAAAAAACAGACCAGTTTTGTTTAATCTGTCGGTTTGCCAGATTTCGTAAAATCCCCATTATCCTCATGACATCCCCCGGCGATAATGAAGGCATCCCCCAGTTTCTTAGGAAAGACTCCAATGCTTACCAAATTTTCCAACCTCTTTCAAAATCAGAGCAAGGCTCAAAACAATCAGCACGCAAGCAATACCAAAGAAATGGCCGCCATTCTGGAAGATAACCTGGAAGTCTTACAAGAGACCAAATCCAAGCTACAAGAAGCTCGCTTCGCCAAAGGCACTATTATTGACCGTACCCGCCAGAAACGTGCAACCCAGGAATGGCTGAAAGGTAATGCCAGCCAGAGCAAACCTGCTTTAGACCAAGAAGAAATGAGAGTGCGCCTGAGTAATTCTGGTAATTATGAGATTCACGACCCCATGCCCGACATGGACGAAGCTTTTCTTGCTTTCAGCAAAGACATGGACCCCTTTTTCGATAACGATAGAAGTCTCGAACTGCGCTTGTCTGGCGCCGCTTGCTCAAGCTCACTCTCCTCCTGGATTTCGGGCAATCAGCTTGAAGGTCACTACGAGTTGGATAGAGATGGCGTGCTCGACCATTACCTTGATCAAAACGGACTTTCGAGCAAAACATTCAATTTTGAAGTACACAAAGAGTCAGACGATTTATCCGAAGATTCGCCTGAAGATATTTCTGTAGCTTCTTGTAACAAACGCTATTTAAACGATTTGATCGACACTCTAGAGCAACGTATCAACGATAATCAGAACCGAACTGCCTATTGGACCGATTCTAGCTACTAAATAATGCTAAAATGCTGGATGTTCAGATACCCGAAGTTCGGGCAAGGGAGCCAGCAGATCGATGTCTATAAGCGATATAGTTGAGAAAGTTAAATCTGGTCAGAGATTGTCGAGCGAAGATGCTATTCGTCTCTATAAACACGACGACTTAGCTGAAATTGGCGCTTTGGCAAATAGTGTTCGCGAAAAACGCGCAGGCGCTGGCAAAGAAAAGTATGTTTATTTCATTCACAATATGCATCTCAACCCGACCAATTTTTGTGTCGAAACATGCAGATTCTGTTCTTACGCCAATCCCGAAAACAATAGTTATACCTGGACTGTAGACCAGGTGCTCGACAATGCCAGATATGGTGTTAGCCTCGGTATCAACGAGATCCATATGGTTGGCGGATTGAATCCAGCTTGCGACCTCAATTTTTACGAAGAAGTTATCCGTGCCTTTAGAAAAGAATTCCCTCACGTACATGTCAAAGCCATGACTGCTGTGGAAATCGAATATCTGGCAAACCTCGAAGGCATTTCTTATGAAGATTGTCTCAAACGTCTAATTGAAGCTGGACTTGGCTCGATGCCAGGTGGTGGTGCCGAAATATTCGATGAGAGTGTGCGCGAAAATATGCAGGTCAAAAAGACACCAGCAGCAACATGGCTCGAAATTCACGGAATCGCACATAAACTTGGCTTGAAATCGACTGCCACCATGCTTACAGGCATTGGCGAAAGGCTTGAGCACAAAGTAGACCATATTAATCAGTTGCGCGAACAGCAAGACAAGACCGGTGGATTCATGTGTTTTATCCCGCTCAAGTGTTATTACGAAGGCACCACTATCAAACCAGGTGAAATTCACGAACCCGATTACAACGACTTACTTCGCGACATCGCTATTTCGCGTTTGTTCCTCGACAATTTTGCACACATCAAAGCCTACTGGATCCAGCTTGGAGAAGAACTCGCTCAAACGGCTCTATCTTTTGGGGCAGACGATATGGATGGAACTATTCTGGAAGAGAAAATCACTCACGCCGCTGGTGCAAAAACACCGCTTCAATTGGCAAAAGAAAAAATGGAAAGTCACATTTTGCGCTCCGGCTTCGTGCCAGTAGAGCGTGACACTGTATACAATATCAAGCGCGTAGTTGAGGAAACCCCAGCGGAATCTAAGAGTCTTAACGACCGAATTAAAGCACTGCAATTGACTGCCGCGCGCGTTTAACCGAATTGAGTTCTCTATCTAGATTACTGGTTCTCATACTCAGCATTGCAGTTTTTGTAAGCTCTGGACAGAGCTGTTTTGCACAAGTAAGTGATAATTCGCAGTCATACGAAGTTCTGCCAAAAGAGCGAATCAAAGCTCTGCCAAAAAAGGTCGAGATTTACCAGTTAGATGACAGTCCATTAGGTGACAGACAGCCACTACTATTAGTACATGGGTTACTTGGCGAATATCACCCTAAATTTCGCTGGAAAGAGCTAGCCGAATATCTCGTTCAGAATCAAGAATTTCAAAAACGATACAAAATCTATTTGACCAGGTTTAATACCAAACTCTCTTTGAAAGAACTGACGAACCAATTTAGAATTGCCATTCGCCAGTTTGCTCCAAGCCAGGGCGTAACTATTCTTTCAATAAGTATGTCTGGAGCTGTTCTTCACAGTGCACTCAAAGATCCATCTGTCCTCAAATGTGTATCGCGTGTCATCACGCTTGGCGCTTTCTTTAGAGGCTCACCATTGTTTTGCGCCGACTGGATGAAACAGACTATGCTAAAAAGATATCTGTCTCCTCTAAGCAAACTGGACCATTACCTTGGCTATCAAATTTATTTTGCGCGACACAAGAATCTGCTGCGTGACTATGCCTGGGATAATTCAGATGGTCAAATGACAAAGAAACAGTTGCGCAAACATCCACCAAAACAAACCGACCAAATTAGCAAAGAAGACCAGCTTGCTGTAGATCACAAATTCTATGTCTACGCAGGCTACTTACACAATCAATATGTTCCGCGTGACCACGGTGCTATTCGCACATTAGTCACCGCACCATATTCATTTTTCAAAACAACTTTACCTATGCACTTAGACCGCGAACATCCGGCACTTAGATTTTTAAACGAACTGATAGCCAAATCACTGCCAAGCAAAGGTCCCAGTGACGACATAATCTACCCTCTAAATGATGGTATCAGCCCTATTGCAAGTAGTCTTTTACTTACTGACGAATTTGCAGCAAGACCAGATATAAACAAAATGAACGATTTAGAATTGATTAAAACCAATACTAATGCCGCCAAAGCTAGATTGTTCGACAATATTGATCATCTTACGTTTATTGAAAGACAAAGACCTTCAGGTTCATCGCAAAAAATAATCGACAAACTTTCAAACGAAGAGCCACGTCCAATGTTCGAGTGGATTTTGAAAGACTTAATGGAATAGTCTGAACTTACTTTTTGAAAACAAACCGATTGCCATCAAAAACGTAGGTAAGATATTTACCTGTCGCAGCACCAGTTTCATCGGGAGTTGGCTTAATAAGAGGAACTTTCAAGCTCTTTTTGTCTTTACTCAAAACAAATTCAGTGGCATCTGTATATTCACCAAATCCAAAATTTATAGATTTGAGTAATTTTTTTGTGGTTTGAAAAAATGGATATTCAACAAGTTTTCCACTTGCCACCACATAAGCAGTAATAGTGCGTCCATGAATCATTCCAGAACCAATAAACAAATCGCGAACAAGATAAACCGTCTTGCCATCTTTAGTTTTGATTGTGTCTAGCCCTTCAAAACACGAGCCGGGATCTTCTTCGGCTTCTTTGTCGCTTGGATTTAAGACTTTTGCTTTAAAAGTATTGTTACCAGCTTCGTAAACAATCAAAGAATAAAAGAAATGCATCGTGCCACCAGTGAGTGTATCCCATGAATAGCAGCGAAACTTTTTATCATCAGAAACAAAAGCTGAAAGACCATTATTACAAGCTTCTTTCAGCGGTGCTTTCATCATTGACAAATTAGTAGAGTTTTTCTTTAGATAGTTGAGTAGCTGATCATTTGCAGCTTGAAGCTTTTCAAAATCATCAGCTTGGTTTTGACTCAATGCCGAAATTTTTTGAAGCATCGATGTGATTTGCTTATCGGCTTTATTCGCGTCGAGTGCTAAAACGGGACTGGTCAATGCCACAAAAAAAGAAGCAGTAACAACAAAAACCCATGCCTTCAAACGAGTCATTTCTTTTCCTAAATCCCCAACTGACCTATTCTGTCACCGCGTTTAAGGATAATAGTAACCGGTGCACCAGCACCTTTTCCTGTCAAGATTTTATTTGCTTGATCAACACTTTGGACCGACACCCCTTCAACAGCCATGATACTGTCTTGTGGCAAGATGCCTGCCTTTTGTGCTCGGGAGCCATTCATTATTGAGACTACTTCCAGCCCTGCTCCAGGAAATGGTGCTTTAGCTTCAATACCGATTCCAAACAAAATTCCAGAACCTGGAGATGTCAACTTTTTGCCCATTGGCGGTGATTGCTGCCCTGGACCTTTGTATGGCTGACCTAAATGTGGTGGCTTAACAAAACCATTTTTGTCTAGAGCTGGCTTAACTTGATTTTGAGGTGGAGTTTGATTGACAAAAGAGTTATTTTGTCCCTGACTCACCATCCCCGGTACTATTTGATTTTGATAATTCTGAGGATTAAGCGGACTTTGACTCATTGCATTTGGTGGCATCTGCGCCATTTGTTGTGGTGGCATTTGTTGCTGCGCCATAGGCTGATACTGATTCATAGGTTGAAACTGTTGCTGCTGCTGAGGCGGCATTTGCTGAAACTGTTGCTGCATCTGTGGATTTGGCTGGAAATTTTGCTGGGGCTGGCGTTGATTTTGCTGAACGGGACCAGGACCACCATTCCAACCACTTAATATTGGCTTTTGCACTTGTTGCGGTTGTGATGGTCTTTGCTGTTGCGGCAAGCTGTCATTGATATTTCCATTTGCTTTATTCATAGCCAAAACACGCTGATAGGCATTCTGATATTTTGGCTCATCGGGCTTAAGTTTCAGTGCCTGTTTATAGTACTCAAGCGCCTGAAAAGGATTTTTTACCAATAGATAAAGCGTCCCGATATTGTATTTATATGCTGCGACTTTTGGATTTTTCGCATCCAATCTTTTGAACAAATCAAGTGCGCTCAAATATTCTTTGTTTTTAAAAGCATCGTTTGCATCGTCCAGTAATTCTTGAGATTCTTTGTCGAGTTCAGGCTCGGCAGTTGCTATCTTTTTATTGATTAAAGCCGACGCTTGTTTGTATTCTTTCTTTTTGGGATCCAGTTCCTGGGCTTTCGAATAGTAAGCAATGGCTTTTTTCAAATCGCCTCGCGATTCGCTAACCACGCCCATACTAAAGTATGCTTCAGCATTATTTGCATCGAGTCTTATTACTTGTTCGAACTTTTCAATTGCTTCTTGCAGATTCTTATTTCGCCACAAGCTTACACCTTCAGCCAAAAGATTTCTGATTTCAGTATCTCTTGCAGTCAAAGCATTGTCTTGATTATCGCTTTCATCGTCTTGGCGAACGGAAGGAAGCATGGTATTAGATTCGGTGCTGTTGGTATTAATCTGACCAGCCGTTTCCAGCTGCATATCTGGTTCTTGCGAACTGCCTATAGCTTGCAAAACTTGGTTCAAGCGCTGGTCTACATCGCCCGAACCTGCAGAGCCGAGTACTCTCTTTTCAAGACGCTCCACACGCTCGTTGAGCGGTTGATTTTCATATGTCTGAAAGAAAAAATCTTTCTCTGCCTTATTCAACTTGCTTATGGATGCTTGATCCGCTGAAAAAGCAGGCATGACAAAAATCAAACAAGATGCTGCGATTTTCACATATCTGAGATATCTTTGCAAAGTGATTCGTCCTGTACTCATAGGTTTGGATGCTTGACCCCTTAGTCTTAATGCTAACACCCCAAATGGGCAAGTGCTTGCCTGAACGCATTTTTTGAAGCGTAAAAACATCGAGAAAGCCGGTATTATTTTAAAGCGTTCAGGGGCTTTTTTTATGACTGACTATTTCACTGCATTCGAAAACGACGACTATGACGAAGACGAAACCGCTTATTGGGTCGCCTTCGACAAATTATCCGGTACAGGTCTTGGAATTGCCCGTTTGAAGATGCTTTATGAGCGCTTTGGCAGTTTAAAAGAAGTCTGGCATTTACCTGCTCGCGATTTACCCGAGATAAGAGGACTTACCAAAGAACAACTGCAATCTTTTGAAGAACAGCGCAGAATAGTGAATCCCGAAGTTTTCATGGCTGAGTTATTTCAAAAAGGCGTAACCGCTCTGCCTTATTGTCATCCGCTTTACCCATATCTTTTGCGCGACATTGCCGATGCCCCCCTCGTCCTATATATGAAGGGCAAGCTCACCCCGCTCGACTTTGCTCACTGCGTGGCAATTGTGGGCACCAGAAAGCCAACCGCCTATGGACAAAAGTATGCCAAAGAAATTTCAAAAAATCTTTCATTGCAAGGCGCAACTATAGTTAGTGGCATGGCTCTGGGAGTTGATTCTTTCGCTCACTGGGGAGCAATTGAAAACAATGCAAAAACAATTGCCGTACTTGGTTGCGGGATAGATATTTGCTATCCAAGCTCAAACAGAAACTTATATAAAAAGCTAGCTGAAGAAGGCTCTGGTGCAGTCATTTCAGAATACTATCCCGGAACGAAACCGGAAAAATGGATGTTCCCTGCCAGAAACCGCATTGTAAGCGGGCTTTGCCACGCAACTATAGTCATTGAAGCTGGCATCGATTCCGGCGCGATAATAACCGGTCAGTTGGCTTTCGAGCAAAACAGACATACATTTGCTTTGCCAGGGCGCATTGACAATGAAATGAGCAAAGGTACTCACAAACTCATTGCCGATTCAAAAGCACGAATTTTGACAGACTGGAAAGACGTTTTATCCGATTTGAACTGGATATCCAAGTCGAATTCGAATGTCACTGAAATACCTACCATTATCGAATTGTTTGGACGAGAAAAGGATGTATTCGAACTTCTCACTAGAGAGCCTATTCATTTCGACTTTCTTGCTCAGCAAACCGGAATGGGCGGAGGCGAATTATCAGCCACATTAACCATGCTCGAGCTAGCTGGACTTGTCAACCGACATCCGGGCGACTGGTTTTCAAAGGTCGACTGATTTAAAAATTAATATTTGCTAAGAATGTCAAGACCGCCCAATTAATCTAATTGCACAGGTCTTCTGGGCATCCTTTGATTACAGATGACCCGCCGATAAAAGTATTGTTTGTTTATTTAGATATTCATGGGTAAAAAGTATGGAGTTACTGGGATTTTGAATTCCAGGGCGCTTGAGGTGGTTTTTTAAAAACTCGCATGAAACTTTGCCTTAGATGCAATCAGTATTTCGAAGACCAGGAAGAGTTGTGTCCCAACGACAAGACTAAACTCGAACCTGTAGGCAAAGACCCGTTGATTGGCGCCCTCATTAACAACCGCTATGTTGTGGAATCGGTAATCGGCAAAGGTTCAAGCGGTATCGTTTATAAAGCTACTCGCCTCATGATGGGTGGCGATATCGCAGTCAAAGTTATTCACAGCTATCTTGGCGCCGACGGGAATTCGCTTGAGCGCTTATTGCGCGAATTAAAAGCTGCAGAAAAACTTCGCCATCCTCACATCATTACTGTTTGGGAATCGGGAATTACCGACGACGGTCAGCCCTATCTTGTAATGGACTATTTAGAAGGCATCACCTTGTCTGCTTTGCTCAAGCAAAAAGGTGCACTAACAGTCAAACGCGTTTTGAGCATAACCAAACAAGTCGTTGATGCACTTACTCATGCTCACGATCAAGGTCTCATTCACCGCGACATGAAGCCTGAAAACATCATCCTTGAAGAAAATGAGAGTCAGGGCGATTATGTCAAAGTCCTGGATTTTGGCATTGCTGAAACACCAGCCGAAACTGCAGCGTCCAAAGCCAGACCAGGAAAAACAAAGACTGTAGCCGGTTCACCAGCCTATATGAGCCCTGAGCAGTGCCAGGGTTTTGAACTAGATTTTCGTTCTGATTTGTATTCAGTAGCAGTGATTTGTTTTGAGATGCTCACTGGTCGCCGACCTTTCGTGGCACCAGACCTCATGAAACTCATGTATAAAACAGTGACTGAACCCGCTCCTCTGATGGGCGAAATTCGCAAAGACATTGTTTTTTCAGATGCATTAGAAGCGGTTATCGCAAAAGCATTAAGTAAGAATCCTGAAGACAGGCAAGATTCGCTCAGACAATTCTGGAGCGAACTTGAAGCTGCAGGTAAAAACACAAGTTTTGTTACTAGCGAGCATTCAAAACGAAATTATATTAATGAGCTACCGTTGTCGGAGCACGATTTCTTTCCGACAGAACGTCTGACCGGTGAGTCAGCCCCCATGACTAAAGGAAATTTTGCAAAAGGACCCGAAGATGATCTCGCGGTCTATCTGGCACAGTTAGAAGGAGAGCAAGCAGTGGATTCCAACAAAGAATCTAAACCCGAATCCAAACCGGCATCACCACCTCCGGCAAAACCAAGTGCCCCACCCGCACCCAACACGGCACCAAGCAAAGCTCCTGTACAAGGTCAAACTCCTGCTCAAAGACCACAAGGCGCTCCGCCAGCTGGTGGACCTCAAAAACCCCCAGGTGCTCCTGGTGCTCCAAGACCTACTACCGGCAGCATGCAAAAACCGGGTGGTCCTGCTCCTGGACAAAGACCAGCAGGCGCTCCTGGTGCTCCCGCGGCTCCCGGTGCACCAAGACCTACTACTGGCAGTATGCAAAAACCGGGCGGTCCCGGACCAAATCCAAACGCTCCACGCCCCGCTACACCTGGCACCGCTCCTGGTGCACCTGGTCAAAGACCTCCTACTGGTAATATGCAAAGACCAACTCAACCAGGATCATCTGGTCAGCCTGGTCAATCTGGACAAGCTTCTCAAGCTGCATCCGGTCAAAGACCAGCGATGCCTCCACAATCACAAGGACCCACTGCAAGCCAGGGCAAACTCGCAGGACTGGTGCGCAAAGAAGGTGGCACTGCCAGTGCACAAGCTCCAGCGCAACCCAAGCCTCCAGCAGGACCAATTTCTGGACCTGGTGGCGGAACCGCCCCTGGTGCGGCAAAGACAGCTTCACAAAACATGCCTAAGCCTCCATCTGGAACCGGAACTCCGGGAACACAAGGTCCCTCTTCACCTGCAGGTGGTCCGCCAAAACCAGCTCAAGGTGCACCAAATCCTCAATCTGGCGCCCCTAGACCAGTATCTCAAAACATGCAAAGACCTCCGGGTGGTCCCACACCACAAGGGGCACCAAGACCTCAGGGAGTCCCAGGTCCCAATACTGGCAGTGGTGCACCAGGCGCACCACGACCGGTATCACAAAATATGCAAAAACCCGCGGGTCCAGGAGCGGCACCAAGTGGCGCAAAACCAGCATCACCAGGTTCACCTACATCTTCGGGAGTGCCAAAACCCGCCCCGGCTTTTGGTCCAGGTGGCGCCAACACAAGACCTCCTCAAGCTGGCGGAAGTCCTCAACAAAAACCTGGTGCTCCCATAAGCGGTCCAGCCGGAGCTCCAATTAAATCTCCCTTGCCAACTGGTTCTTCAACGCCCCCTTCTTCGCCATCGTCTCCTTCGCAAGCTCAAAATCAACCTAAACCACCGGCACCAGCTTCCTCAACTGTCCCCGTGTCTGCCAGTGCACCCCCTACACCAAGCAAAGAGTTAGATGGAATTGTAGGCAAAGAAGAAAGTTTGCAAGAGAAAAAAGCAAGATTTTCCAATTTGAACTGGGATGACGAGTTAGATGCACTCAAAGATGATCACAATAAACCATCCGCGCCTGTTCAATCTGGTGCCTGGGACAAAAATGCACCGGTTCCTGTTATCCACGAAGATGAAGAAGACGGGTATGCCAATGTTTCTTTAACTTCGCTTGGCGCTGGCTCATCAGCGACAAGTCCAGCTGAACCACCAGCTGCACCAATCGCTCCTGTTGCACCTGCTGCACAAGCACCTCAGGTTAATCAACCGACTGAACAGACGCCACCTATGTCTCAATCGCAACAGATGCAAGGTATGCCCGGTTATCCACCTGGTATGCAGCCAGGCATGCCGCAAATGCCCCAAGGTCAAATGCCATATTATCCAGGGTACCAATATCCACAAATGCCTGGCTATCCGCCAATGTATCCGGCTGGCTATCCTCAGATGCCTTACGACCCCAACATGCAATGGCAAGGTCAGATGCCACCATATGGAGTGCAATCAGGAACTGGTTATACTCAAGTACCCTATCCTGGAATGCCGGACCCACAAGCTCTGGCACAAGCACAGGCAATGGCTCAGGCACAAGGACAAATACCACAAATTCCCGGTCAGATGCCGCTAACAGAAGGAATTCCGGTCGCGGACACAGGCACTATTGGCAGTGCATCTACACCTGTCAATCCTTTAGATGCAGATGACGATCCTTTCACTCAGCACGTTACTGACTTCGAATCAGAAGCAAAGTCTACAGATAGTTCGAGCTTGCCCATTTCACCTCTCGACAAAGATGATGATCCCTTTGCTGCCGTATCGAAGTCGACCAGTGAAGACGTTGATCTAAAAGCTCAAGAACAAGCAGAACAAGATATTAGCGCTTTACTTGAGGCCAAGCTAAAAGAAGACGACCCGTTCAAGAATGTTACAGAACCGTCTTCTTCGCCAGCATCTGCAACACCGGTTACACCTGCGGCTCCAGTGCAAGAGGAGCGCAGTGCTGAAGACATTTTGGATTCACTACTCAATTCCAGACTCAAAGAAGAAAACCCTCCTGCAAAAGCAGAAGTGGCACCAACCCCTGCAAACAGACCGCTTAAGTTAGATGATGACGACAATGATTTGAGCGAACTTGGTGCGCTTCTCAAGGCAAAATTGACCGGTTCGTCTGAAGAAGAGAAAAAACCCGAACCTCCCAAGAGCTCATCTGCACTTGGACAACTGCTTGGCGCACTGCAGGAAGAAGAAGAAGAAGAAGATAGTCCCGCACCTAAGAAAGAAGAAGCAGCTCAAAGCAGTCTTGGAAGCGCGTTAAATGCAGCGGTCGACGATATGTTTACAGAGTCGGCTCTCAAAGCCAATCCCGACGTTCAACAAGTTGGACTGGGCGACTTCAAAGGGTTGAAATCGCTAAATGCGACCAATGAAGCTAATAGCGAGATAGCAGATGCTGTAGATAAATGGTTGGACAATGTAGAATCTGGCGCCGCCAAAAAAGAAGGTGGATTTGGTGCAGTGGCTGCCAAACTCTCCGAAATTATGGGAGACGATGAGGAAGACAAGCCTCCAGTCAAAGAAGAGCCAAAAGCTTTCGATGGTGTTGGTCCTGGAGAGAAGAAAAGCAGTCACACTTCAGATGCATTATCTAGACTTCTGGCTGCAGCCAGCATGGCAACTGAAACTCCAGCGAGCAAATCGTACGATTCTATGAATCCGGTTGGAGGTAGTGCAGGTCCATCAACATCTGTAAGCGGACTTCCTTCTACACCGTTTGGACCTGAACCATATCAAAACGATTCTACAAGTTCGTCCCAAGATAAATTTGGTCAGGATGCAATCAACGCAAAGATTGCCGAGATGAATAGACGTCTTGAACAACAATCGCAAAGCATGAGCAGTGTAAATCTAGACCATGTGCAACATCATGGCTCCGAACCACAGGCGGTGCAAGACAGTCGTAACGTAGTCAATCGAATTATGGAAGAAGCTTATGCCAAGCAGCAAGCAATGCAGCAAGCTCCAGTCTCGCAAAACGCTCCATATCCAGAAGCGCCTGGAAATGCAGGCGGTTTTTCTCGCGAAGAACTCGAGCAAATCAATAATAGTAAGCTTGCTTACATGGCACAAGCCGAAGCTGCTCGCAACAAAGGTAATTTACGCAGTCGTCAGAGTTCCTTTGCCCTTAATCCATCTTACGTAATAAGTGGATTACTCGTCGTGGTCATAGGAGCAGTTGGATATTTCGGATTTACTCAAAATTGGTTTGGTGGAATGTTTGGCAACTCAGGCAGTCAGACCAAGGAATTGACTGTCTCGGAGCGCGACGCGAAAGTATCGCAAGAAGTGGATGAACTAATGAAATCAGGACAAATTGCAAAAGCAATATCCACTCTTCAAGATTACAACGATAAATACGATGGGCTTACAGCAGAGCTTGAATCAAAGCTTGATAAAGCATATATCGCACTTGCAAAACATCACGCTTCCACTGGCGATAACAGTCAGGCTGCAGACATATTGAAAAACGTTCCATCCACTTCAAAACACTTTGCTGAAGCGCAAAAGCTCTTGAAGAAATACAAAGGTGGAAGAAGCGCAAGAAGAAAATCGAGACACTAACGAGAAAATCGATATGAAGCTTTGCCTAGAGTGCAATATCCACTTCCTTGAAGATTTTGACTCATGTCCAAACGACGGAGGGCAGCTCGTTCATGTTGAAAATGACCCTTTACTCGGCAAACTAGTCGGTGAAAAATACCGAATTTTGAATCAAGTCGGAAAAGGTTCTATGGCTATAGTATATAAAGCCATTCAAGAATCGACCGGAAGAAAAATGGCAGTTAAAATGCTTCACCAGCATCTTGGCTCCAAACTAGAATCGGTAAAAAGATTTCACCGTGAAGCAAAGGCTGTCTCTTCACTTAATCACAAAAATATCATTCGGCTCTACGATTTTGGTCTGATGCCAGATGGTCAGCCTTATATCGTTACTGAATTTTTGGCTGGCACCTCGCTTGCAGAACTTTTGCGTTTGCGAGGCATTCTTACTGTAAAAGAAGCGCTGCCATTCATGGAGCAAGTTTGCGCTGGCGTTGGAGAAGCGCATCGTTGCAGAGTAATACATCGAGATTTAAAACCAGACAATATCGTAATGCAATCGATAGATTTGAGCGCGCCAGTAGACGATCCCGATTTAATCAAACCAAACTCGGTGCGTGTAGTTGATTTCGGGGTTTCTAAAATGTGGTCTGAGGCTGGCAGTTCATCAGCATCTTTGACTATGGAAGGTAAGGTCTGCGGCAGTCCAGCCTATATGAGCCCTGAGCAGTGCAAAGGGCTTGAGACTGATTATCGCTCAGACATATACTCACTTGGAGTCGTTTTTTTTGAAGTGCTTACCGGTCAACGTCCATTCTTTGCCAACGACTTGATGGCATTGATGCTCATGCACGTAAACAAAGAACCGCCTTCAATAGGCGAAGTCATGCCCGAAATCACCTTTCCACCAGCCCTCTCAGGTGTAATTAACAAAGCTCTCAGTAAGAACCCAGACGATCGACAGCGTAGCGCAGACGAGTTGTGGCGAGAAATTGAAGCCGCGTGCAAAGGCAAGAAAGTTGTTATTGAGCCACCCAAAGAAGAAACGCTCGAGTGGAAAACTTTCACTGGTGCGGGCAATGTAATAACCGCAGCTCCAATGAGTCAGCAACGACAGTCTGAAAGCACAGCTGGAATGGTAATGGCTGACTGGACCAAAACCACGATGCAATTTGATGCGCTAGGCAGCAAGAAAAAGAAATTTACTTTCACCATGAATCAGGTAAAAAATGTTTTTTACCTTTGCCTTGTTATTTTTACTGTCCAGTTCTTGCTCAATATTTATAGCAGTCATAACGATACTAAAGTAGCGAAAAATCTACTGGCCAAGCACAATTACGAAGGTTGCATTCAAGTCCTTGAGACAATCGAAAAGAAAGGAAGCTTGACCAAAGACGCTCAGAACGATTTAGACACAGCTTATTTAAAACAATCAGCAATACTTGCAAAAAAACATGACTATGAAAAGGCAATTGATTTATTGGAAAAGATATCGCCTACATACAAACTGAACAAGCAAGTTCAGCGCGACAAACGTCGCTACGAAGCATTGAACAAATAAACACGACAGCTTTTTGAGCGATGCCAAGATTTAATGTTCAAGAATCTCGATAAGCTCAAGAGCAAGAATATTCCAACTCATAAATTGCGGGGCCCAAAGCGGATATCCGTGCAAAGCGTCATAGTTTTCATAGAGCGTTCCGGTTTTGGTGATGCCGTCCATCATTGTATGTGTCACTCGTCGTGCAATGTCGCGAGCTGCATCTATATATCCCTCACGTCGCAAGCAGCGCACCACCATTGCGTTTGGAATGACCCACATCGGTCCCTGCCAGTTAGAAACAATATAGCGTCCATACAAACCTCGCTTGGCTTGATTGCACAAACGCTCGGACAAAGCCACCGACGATATTCCACATGGACTCAAAAAATGATTTTCATCAAGTATGTTTCGCTCGATCACTTGTTTGATTCTGTCTTTTGAGCAAGCACCCATAAGAGCTGGAACGAGAGATGTCCAGCTCCTCAAGGTCACATGCTTATTTGATTTTGGATCGAAATTGCAGTGTAAATCAACTTCTTCAACCCATAAATATTTGTCAATCGCAGTCAAAAGGTCTTCTGCCATTTTCTCGTATTTCTGTGCTGAGACTTTGTCACCATTTGCGGTGTATAGCTCTTGCATCGCTTTGTACTCAGCAAATAAATAGCCACAAATATCTGTGGCTATTAAATGAGCGTCGGGAAAATCACCAACGTTTTCGTTTGTATCTTTGCTTGCTTCAAGTGGATACAGTAGCGTGTAGTTATTGTCTACTCCGCTTTCAAGCACATTGCGCCAGTGAAAAAGACCATTTACAGAGCTTCTGTGAGTTTTGAAATATTGAAGATATTTATCGAGCGCTGCAAGCAATTTTTTATCAATATCAAGAGCAGGCAACATACGTTTTTGAAAAGCGAGAGATTGAGCCAAAAAAGGCTTGCAATGATCACCAGCGTCCCAAATTCGCTCCGGAGCAACCGTGCGTGGCGTGTGTCCATCAGGTTCCATAATCGATAAAAAATTTTGTACAACAGACATACCGACATTTTCTTTGGTATTAAGGTCTAAGCGATGGGCTGCCTGACTGAAGAAACAAGCATCCCAGTCATACATTTGCAAATAATGCCCTACTGTTGAGCGCTCTGAAACCTCGGCTGAATCATCGGCTCCAGGCTCGACATCAAAGCTGGGAGTAACAAAAGGATGTGCTAACATGCCGCCCGCTTTGTGCACACACTGAGGCGCTTTTTTGAGTATGAATTGTTTTAGTTCAGATTCTTTAGACATCTATTTAATTGCCATATTGAGGAGTCCAATCAAGTCGGAGCAGGACTTCATTTGCATGCTCGACTCAGTCGTTTTTGCATCACCGATTCTAACACTTATTCCACCACGATTATTAATCCATGAAAAAGCTGGTTCGTCAGAAACTGAATCACCAAAGTATAAAAGTCGCCAATCGTCATGATCAAAACCAAATTTGCTTTCGATGATGTCGAGAGCAGAACCTTTATTCCAATTTCTGGCGGGCATTATTTCAAAGCTGGTAGGCAAATTTATAAAAGTAAGCTCCGGATATAACTTGGCAAAAGTGCTTACAGCTTGAATAATATCGTTTCGCTCTTTAGCTTGGGCTCTATGATAATGAACGCATAGCGATAAGCCGTGGTCCTCAATTATTACAGTGCCAAGGGGCGGCAGTTTTTTAAATAGTTCAAGCTTCAATTTACGAAGAGTACTTTTATGGCGAACCGCATCGGGATGCAAAAATTCACTCTGGTCTGGAAAGCTTATTTCAAGACCATAATTTCCAGCAAGGATAAGTCTATCTGCGCTTCCTTGCATATCACGCCCAAGCTGAGCAATACTGCGCGCGCTGATTATTGCAACTGTGACATTAGGTAATAACGACAATTTCTCTAGCTGCAATTTTACACATTCGTCTAAAAAAGCTTCATCTGGATGATCAGCATAAGGAACGAGTGTTCCATCGCGGTCGAAGCCAATGAAAACTTGCTTCTCAGTTAGTAAATTGATAAAGTCCTTCAGTTCCACTTTGTATCACCAGTCGTTGGTATACATCTAAATAGTGCTTTGCCATGCGCTCTTTGCTGAAATTGTCTTGAGCTCGTTTTATACATACTTCAGAACTTATTTTTTCTATTTCGCCATAACGCTCGACCAATTCTTCTTTGGTATCACCAATAATGCCAACTTCCTTATCGATTATAATTTCCCGAACAGACCCACGATCAAAAGCCATGACTGGTGTTCCAACTGCAAGAGCCTCTGCCATCACAAGTCCAAATGGTTCGTCAAAGTCGATTGGATAAACCACTGCTTTAGCTCCAGCATAAAGTCTTGCTTTCTGCTGTGCCGTCGCCTCACCGACATAATCGACTAAAGGGTGTTTGAAGCGCTCCTTTACGTGTTCTTCATAATATGGCACGTCGGCTGCATCTACTTTACCGGCCACTTTGATTGGCAGACCCAGTTCAATTGCAATATCGATGGCACAAGCCGTCCCTTTTGCTTTGGAGATTCGACCAATAAATAGCAAATAATCGCGATTTATTTTTTCGCCCAAAGGCAAAACAAATTTATCGAAGTCGATGCCATTGTAGACAACATCTATATAATTTATTTTGTCTGGGAAATTCAATTTTTTATACGCGTGGCTTATCGCGACAAAAGGCAGATTACCCGATTCAAAATAAATATCCTCACAATAAGAGGCTACGTTGTTGTGATTGGTTGAAATAACAGGAGTCTTGAAATCGCTCAAGAATGGCAAGGCCAGATAACCCATATGATTATGAATAATGTCAAACTGGTCTTGCATTTTTTTCAAGGTCAAAATACTTCGAACATCATAAGTATTCCAACGATGTCTGTAATTGTCTTGACTTTGACGCAAACTTTCCGGTACCACACTAATAAGTTTGGCACTTGTAACTGAATCTCCCGAAGCAAACAAAGTGACATCGTGACCTTCTTTTACTAGCTCTTCTGTCAATAAATCAACTACTAGCTCGGTGCCACCATAACCTTTTGGTGGAACACTTTCTACAAGTGGAGCTACTTGAGCAATACGCATTTTCTTTTTAACTCTCAACAATAACTTTGACGTGTCCATCTTTTTTGAGTACACGACAAAAACTCATCTGACCACTAATGCTCAAATCTACTTTTGCTTGTCCGATTGTTAAACCTTTGATTGTGACATTTTCCAGCCACTCAGGCAAACAGGGTTCGATGATGCTCAATTTTTTATTCATCGCATCTGCCTGCAAGTTCAAGCACAAATGCAAAAGCGAAAACATACTTCCTGCAGCCCAAGCCTGAGGCGAGCATGATACTGGATAACTAATCGGTGCGCTTCCATTTTTGCGTTTAAATCCGCAATATAATTCAGGCAACCTGAAGTCTGCCTGACTTTGAGCTACGGCGAACATTTCTTTAGTCAAGGTGACGACTGCGTCCACTCTGCCTATTTTGCGCAGTCCCTCTGCTATCAAAGCATTATCGTGAGGCCAGATTGAGCCATTATGATAACTGATTGGGTTATATCGTATACTGGAAGATGCTAGAGTTCTTATTCCCCAGCCGGTGTGCATATCGGGCTGCATAAGCCTATCGGCTACTGCATGCGCTTTTTTGTCGTCTAGAATTCCCGAAGCAAGACAGTGTCCGGGGTTGGAAGAAATGGACCCAATTTGTTTGCCATGACGATCTAAAGCAAGCGCCAGATAATTATCTTTATCCATCCAGAAATCTCTCTGAAAAGCAGTTTTCAGATCGCGTGCGCGTTCTCTTTGCTCGCGAGCCATCTGTTTTTGTCCAATATACTCAGCTATTTTTGCAACTTCCATGCGTGCTGCATATGTATAAGATTGAACTTCGCACAAAGCAATAGGCGGCTCACCAAGTCTTCCGTCTGAGTACATGACTGAATCGCCTGAATCTTTCCAGCCTTGATTTTCTAATCCTTGATTATGAGTGCGCATATAAGTGATATAGCCAGTTTGAGCGCTCATGTGATCAAGCCACTGGATAGCCTGTCTGACTGCGGGCCACATGTTTCGTGCAAAGAATAAGTCACCTGACCAGTCTATATAACGACAAAAAAGAATAAGCCAGAGCTGCGTGGCATCAGCGGTTCCATAATAAGGTGTGTGAGGAATAGCTTTAGCACGAGCAAGTTCGCCAAGACGCAACTCGTGCATGATTCTTCCTGGAGATTCTTCAGTAAAGCTATCGGTTGCCTGACCTTGATAGGCTGCCATAACTTCAATACATTCTCTTGCCAGATTAGGCGCAAATGGTAGCATTTGTAGTGCAGTAATAGCCGAATCTCGACCAAATAAAGCACAGTACCAGGGAATACCTGCAGCCAGTCCGTAGCCTTTTGGAGTTGCCTGGCGCAAAATATAAATATCGCTCCAGCCACGACTGAGTGATAAATCGAATAAGTCGTTGTCTGTTTCAATCAAAACAGAGTCTTGTTTCCACGTAAAAAAACGCTGGTCCGAAAGTTCTTTAGCACTTTGATAATCGACTTCTTCACTTTGTTTTGGACAAATATGCGAATCTACAATCGTACTTACACAAGTTTCGAAAAAGACTGTTTGTTTAGGTGCAATTTGCACATCAAAGCAAACATGTCCGTCTTCCACACTAAGCGGTCGCAATCCGTGAAACTCTACATGCGTTTCCATCAATACGCCATCGATGCCTTTGTAAGCCAAAAATACACTCTGTCCATCGGGTGAAGATACAGGCACCATTCGCTCGCCGCGTTTGTCACGATTCAGACCGCGCACTTCAAACATGTCGGCAAAGTCGGCCTTAAATATAAGATTGAACCTGAATCTGACTTCGTGATTTTCGTAGTTTTCAAAAGTAACCCGCTCCCAGAGCATGTCTCCAAGAACAATTTCTCGCTGAATACTGAGCTTTTGTTGTTCCAGATTCTGGGTTTGAGGGTTGGTATAAAGAAATGATCCGCCATAACCATCTTCGGTTCGACTGGACAAAAGCGACAGGGGAACATCGTCTATATTCAATTCCCACTGACTCAAGAATCTTGTGTCGTTGCGATAATAGCCATAGCCAAGGGTATTGCAATCAGGTATTGCAGCTGATTCATCCATAACGAGAAAATGGCTGCCATGCTTTAAAACTAGTCGATCATGCGCTGCATCAGTGAGAACGAATTGTGTCCCCTGACACATTGGACGAGTGTCTACTACATATTTTTTCGATTCGATATTGAACACAAAAACTTTTCCTTACTATCCGAATTTAACCGGTGAGCTCGAAATCATGCCACCATCTTTCCAGTGAGTTTGTTTTCAGTCGCTGCTTCATCAGTTTAATTCTGTTGTTTCGCATTGACATTGGCATTTTGAGACTGTAGTTTAAGGCTTCACAAGCATCTTTGTATGAATTTGGATTGACATCTACCGCCTGATCTCCAAGCTCATTATAGACACCAGCTCCAGACGATAACATAAGTAAACCTGGCTTGCTATCGTGATTATCATCAAGACTTGCTACATATTCTTTGGCTGTTAGATTTAATCCATCACGCACTGGATTAACAAGCATGACTTGCGCACGTTTGTATAATCCAGATAATTCTTGCTGACTAATCGGATTTGTATGCCAGTACAGCGGCTTCCAGTTTGAGCTTGCATAACGCTGTTCGATCAAAGAGGCATAGTCTCTACAATTAGCCCAATAATCGTCAAACGCTTTTAGTCCAGGTCTTGTTTGCTGACAAATCTGAACAAAAGCAAGTTTGCCTAGAAATTCCGGATTTGAACCAAAGAAATAATCGATCATCTCAAGGCGCTGCATAATACCTTTGGTGTAATCAGCTCGGTCTACAGACAATATAATTGGAGTATCGGGCAATTCTATCGACAGATTTTTTTCAGCATCGGCAGCTTTCCAAAATTTGAGATCAAGACCAAGCGGACGGACAAGTAGACGAGTGATTTTTTTTGTTTTTCTGTTTTTGATAATCAGCTCATCGACATTCACTCTGTACTGAGGAAAGAAATCACGTACGAACTGAATAAAATTTTGGGCGTATTCTGTAGTGTGAAACCCTATTTTGGCGCACAAAAGCATACCTTGAGCCAGCTCAGCTATGGGCTCGCTATAGTGGTGTGGAACTTTCTTAGGCCATGGAATATGCCAGAAAATGCTCATTTGGCTGCTTTTCAATAAAGCCGGCAATAAAGCAAACTGATAATCATGAATAAAAATATTTCCCAGTCCAATGCCCGAATCAAGCTGTAAAAGCGCTATTTTGCGATTGAATTCGCGATAGAAATTGCGATCGACATCTTTGTAGCTGGCATATTGAGGCAAATCATGCATCAAAGGCCAGATAAACTCGTTGCAATAACGATAATGTCCCTGAATCAAGTCATTTTCTAGATTGTAAACTGTATGAACACGCTCATCACCATTGAGATAAGCAAGGTCGTTATTCTGCAAGAACCACCAGCGACTTTTGCAATCTGCAAAATTGTCCACTGCTGCCTTGAGGGCGCTTGAAACTCCGCCGCCGGCGCCTTCACCACGGTATGACACTATGTCCATAGCTTTTCTCTGCTCCCCGCATAGGATTCGTTAAGCCTATTCTTCTAATAGCATGGGGAAATTTTGCGAGTGCTGACCGAAAAAACCCTCTCAAAAGCACCGCTTGGCAATCAATAGAGCCAATCAAATACCGTAAAATTTAAATGCGGCATTTTTTGATTCAATCGTGTTTTTTCAAGGAGCAGATATGAAAATTTCCCGCACTGTATTTCCCGCTCTAATCTCCCTCCTAATGAGCGCTCCCGCCATTGCTCAGCCTCAAGGCTTGCCTCCATCACTGGCAAAACAGGCTGCTCAAAGTGTCGTCGATCTAAGTGGCATCTGGACATCTCCCTACGGTGATGTCACGCTCAAAGTTGAAGGGAAAGATCCAGAAGGGAAACTTGTAATTTCAGGCAACTGGAAGAATGGAGCAAATCCAGGAACTATCACCTGGGGACGTTTTACTCCCACCGCTGGTAGTGGCGTTTTAAAATTTGAATATTTTTTGCCGAACCGTCCTATGTACGGCTATGCAGAATTTTCTCTGCAAGCAAATGCTACCAGTCTGCTAGGAAAGTACTACGAAGGTCCAAGTAAAGGCGATTGGAATCTAACGCGTAAGTCCGGCTACAAAGTGACTTATCTGACAAACGTAACGCCACTGACGCAAAATCTAGCAACACGTGGGACTAAAGTGTTCGATGCTACCGGAAAATGGTTATCTAATTTTGGCGAAGTGGACCTCAGGGGCGTTTCGCTTATATCCACAGGTGTAATGATCAAAGGCACCTGGAAAACGCCACAAGGCAAGGAAGGTATCATTTCGTCTGGATTGTTTATGCGTGACCCTAGTGGCGGTATCTTGCGTCTCGACTATTTCGCACCATGGAACAAAGCCCAAGGAAAAGGTGAATTTAGACCCGACAGTTATTTAGGTGGCAAAATGCTTTTGGGCATATATAAAGAAGGAAACAATACCGGACCCTGGATTCTCTGCCGACCACCAGATTACACCAAGAAGTAGTTCAACATATCAGTCATGCAAGCATTCACACTTTTTTGCCTGGTAACAAGCCTTTGCTATTTCATAATGCTTGGTGCCGAATACAACAAAATAGTGAAAGGTCAAAATTGGCCGAAAGTTACTGCGACTGTAGACAACGCAATCAACAGCTTGCCTATCACAAAATTTGAATCGAACCGAATAAATACAATAGCAACTATTATCAACTGGTCGTATATCAAATATTCGTACAAATTAGGCGAGCATTGTTATTACAACACAGAAGAAATGGGACCACATCTAACAGTCTTCGACTACATCCTTGGTCCGATGGCAATGCGATTTTACAAAGGCAAAAAAATAGAAGTTAAATATAACCCTCTAAATCCAAAAGAATCGACGATTGGCTTTGAGATTTTTCGACCAGTCGAAACCCTTGGTGGATCTGCCTTGCTCTTTTTAACAGCAGGATTGCTTTATTACTATTTTCGCAAAACCGGTCTAATACCTGATGCAGGACCAAACGAAGTAGACATCCGCATACCAGCAAAGCGACGATGAGCCAATTCCAAAAACTGACTTTATCTTACTTCAAAAGAATTGGTGGCGATACTCTTCATGTGACCTAAAGAATTGCTCGATTGCTCCACAATTGCTTTGACAAAACCAAGGAAAAGCGGATGAGGAGAGTCAGGACGCGATTTCAGTTCGGGGTGGAACTGACAGGCTATAAAGTAAGGGTGGTCGCGCAATTCCATCATTTCAACCAATTTTTCGTCGGGCGAAAGACCGGAGAATTCCATGCCTTTTTCATTCAACTCTTTGCGGAATTGATTATTTACTTCGTAGCGATGACGATGACGCTCAGAAATTTCTTCGCTCTTATAGACTTCGAAAGCTTTGCTCTTTGGTTTAACTTTGCACGGGTATTTTCCAAGACGCATAGTGCCGCCTTTTAATACTACGTTGTGTTGATCAGGCATCAAGTCTATAACAGGATATGGAGTAGACGAATCAAATTCAGTCGAATGGGCATTTTTCATGTTTGCTACATTTCGAGCAAATTCGATTACTGCAATTTGCATCCCAAGACAAAGTCCCAAAAATGGAATTTTATTTATACGTGCATATTTGGCCGCTTCGACTTTACCTTCGATTCCTCGGTCACCAAAACCACCTGGAACCAGGATTCCATCTACATCTTTGAGATATTCAGCAGCACCATTTTTCTCGATGTCTTCAGACAATATCCATTTGATTTCTATAGCGGTATCGTGAATAGTACCGGCGTGTTTTAACGCTTCCACCACCGAAATATAAGCATCTGAAAGCATTACATATTTGCCAACGATTCCAATCTTGATAGAGCGCGATGGATTTTTTATTTTCTCGACCATATCGCGCCAATCATCAAGATTGGGCTCTGAATTGGTCATTCTAAGACGTTCAAGAACCCTGTCAGCAAGCCCTTCTTTTTCAAGAATAAGGGGAATTTCGTAGATATATTTTACGTCTTTACACTGGATAACTGCTTTTGTGTCCACGTCGGTGAACAAAGCTAGTTTTTCTTTGATTGAAGGTGAAAGCGATTTTTCAGTGCGACAGGCAAGAATGTCGGGTTGGATACCCCGGCTTCTTAAAAGCTCGACACTGTGTTGTGTAGGTTTAGTCTTGAGTTCGTTAGTCGTTCTCAAATTAGGAATAATGGTGGCATGGATATAACAGACATTTTCGCGTCCGGTATCCTTTTTCATTTGTCTAATTGCTTCAAGGAAAATCAGACTTTCAATGTCACCTACAGTACCGCCGATTTCGACTATCGCAATCTGAGCATTGGCTTGAAGAGCTGCTTTTCGGATGAAGTTCTTGATTTCATTTGTGACATGAGGAATCATCTGGACTGTTCCACCCAGATAATCGCCTCGACGTTCTTTCTCAAGCACAGTCTTATATATAGATCCGGATGTGACGTTATTCATCCGACTCAAATCCATACTGATAAAGCGCTCGTAATGACCAAGGTCAAGGTCTGTTTCGGCACCGTCTTCAGTAACGAATACTTCGCCATGCTGATAAGGACTCATCGTGCCCGGGTCGACATTAAGGTATGGATCCAGCTTAATGATTGTGGTTCTTATTCCGCGAGCTCGAAGCAATCTACCAAGCGAGGCGGCGATAATTCCTTTGCCCAATGAGGAGACTACCCCACCAGTTACGAAAACATACCTGGTGTCCATTACTCCTCCTTGTTCGATTCTTAAATCGCGATCCTTAGCCTAATTCTACGCTAAACCGGGCTTATTCTGAAATCTTCGGTACTTTAAAAAATGGCCCTTCTTTGTCTGGGCTGCCTCTTAACATGGCCTCCTGACCTGGTGATTCGACCACCTGGTCGACTCTAAGCACATTTACCAGTTCTTTTGGCAGAGGATTTGCCAGAGGCGATATACCTTTTGTATCCACTTCTTGCAATTGAGAGAAAAAATCGATGATGTCGCTCAACTGGCGCGCATAAAGCTCCTTTTCGGATTCGCTAAGCGCAAGTCTGGCTAATTTGGCAACGTGTTCTACTTCTTTTATTGAAATCATCATTTTTAGATTGGTAAGGTCTCAAATCTGGTATTCTCCCATATAAGGTGAACTCGGTGTGAATGATGCTCCTTGAAATTACTCTTCTTGTTGTAGCTCTTGTAATCATATTATTGTCAGCCGAGCTCTTTACAAACGGTATCGAATGGCTCGGTCAAAGACTTCAACTAAGCGAAGGCGTAGTTGGAAGTATTCTTGCTGCCGTAGGCACTGCACTTCCTGAAACATTGATACCTATTGTAGCTGTGGTCTTTTTCAATCAAAGACACGGAAACGAAGTTAGTATCGGAGCGATAGCCGGAGCGCCATTCATGTTGAGTACGCTTACATTTGGCTTATGCGGCACAGCTGTTCTTTACTTTTCGCAAAAGGGCAAACGCAGTCAGGAGCTTACTATCAATCACGCTGTGTTGACCCGCGACCTCAGATTTTTCATACTTGCTTTCACTGTAGGCATGCTGTGCAACTGGGCATCCGATTTTGCCAAATATCAACTGCCTTACATCATGGCTTTCGTACTTTTGGGAATTTATTGCCTTTATCTATATAAAACGCTCAGTCACGAAGGTGAAATTGGGCAAGAGCCGGAAAAACTTTATTTTGACCGCATTTTGAAAAAAGGGTCGAATAGGCTGCGATTCATTTTGCCTCAAATATTGTTTGGAATAGCAGGCATCGTTGGTGGTGCATATATTTTCGTAGAAAACTTGCAAGACGTAGCTGAAGCAATCGGTTTTCCACCTCTGGTCTTATCACTCATAATCTGTCCAGTAGCTACTGAATTGCCTGAAAAAATAAATTCAGTCTTGTGGATCAAATCTGGCAAAGACACGCTAGCCATGGGCAATATAACAGGTGCACTGGTTTTTCAAAGCTGTATTCCAGTCGCTTTTGGTGTGGCTTTCACAACCTGGGATCTGGATCTGGGAACGCTTCTAACCTGCTCTACAGCGGTTTTAAGTGCAAGTGTGATTTTGTTCCTCATGAACAAACGCGCACTGAAATTCTGGCATCTCATGTGCTGTGCTGTGCTCTATGTGATAGCTGTTTCTATTCTACTGATTTTGGACGTAGCCAAAAATCTCGGAAACGCTCTTACTTAGCCGAATTTTCGTCTTGAGTATCGCTTGTAATTGCAGGAGTTCCAGGATATGGACCTTCAATTTTCATTTCGGCAGGTGCAGGGAAATAAAAATCCAAAATTTCTTTAATAGCTGCAGCAACAGGAATTGCGATTAACATTCCCAGAGCCCCAGCTGTAACTTCGCCTACCAGTACAGCAAAAATAATTGCAAGCGGGTGCAGCTCTACTACATGCCCTATGAAACGAGGCACAACCAGATAATCTTCAACCAGACGCGCTACCCAGTAACACAAAAATATCGGCAGTGCCACCTGAGTGCCATGCTGAGCCACCCCAATCACCACCGCAGTGGAAATGGCCATCAATGGTCCTAGAACTGGAATAATTTCAAGCACACCAGATACGATGGCAATAACCAGTGCGTATTTAAGGTGAAAAATAAAGTGCAAGAAAATATAAGCGACTGAAGACATGAGCACAATCAAGAAGAGCTGTCCGCGAATATATTTCGCCAGCATCAAATTCATCGAGCCGAATAAACGCACGATTGTTGCTCGTTGCTCGTCTTGGAAAAAGCGCAAGAAAAATTTGCCTACCCGCTCCGAATCAACCATGAAATAGATAGATGAAACGATACAAACGAGAAGTGAAAGCAGACTCTTAGAAAGGATTTCACCCATGTGCATCAATTCGGTGGGGGCACCAAACCAGCCTTCCAGATCTTCGACAATGGCAGTGGTGCGCGACTCGACATCGATATCCCATTTATAGCTAGTTTTCAGCTGGTCCAACAGATTAGCTACCAGTTCATGACGCTGAGTAATGAGGTTGGTCGCCTGGTCGATGATTTGATGTCCAAAAAGATTAGACAATCCAACGCACAAGAGTAGAAACGCTACATAAATGCATGCAATAGCTATCTTGTGCGGAATTTTAAAAGTGATATTAATCCAGGTTACAAAAGGCAAAAGCAAATATGCAATGATTCCACCAACTACAAAGGGCGGAAAAACTTCTCTTATCTGATTGATGAACCAGAGAAATACAATGAATGCCAGTAACTTGAACATCATTTTCTAGCGCCTATTTAGCTGCAACTGGCTCTTTTTTATTGCAAGCTGTCTCCAACGATTCGAAATCATGAACTTCGGCTCTGACTAATTTTTTGAGCATCCATGCTGGTCTGAATCTTTCTGCAGCCGGTGTATTGTGACCTAGCTCACTTTGATATTTTTCCAGATGCAAGAGACAGGCTTCAAGTCCACGTTCTTTTGCCAGACTCAAAATACCGCGTTTCAAACCAAGACCAAAAGCAACTGCGGTGTCTACATCTTTTGCATCCACTACATCTTCTTGCAAGGCATACATTACTTCGTTCAGCATTGGCAAAATGATGCGCTCAACTTCAAACTTGTCTGCTTTTGAAACAGGTGCATCTTTAACTTTTGCATTTGCTTTCTTGAGCAATTCGGTAAGTTTTGGATTTACTTCCTTCTCAGCGTTTTTGTCGCGATCTTTTGAATGGACATAAAATCCAGCGCCAGTTTTTTGACCAAGAACCTTTTCTTCCATCATTACTTGCAAAAGCTCGGCGGGCTTGAATCTTGGACCATATTCGCCATAAAGAAAATCTACTACATGTGCACAAATATCCACGCCAGTCAGATCAAAAAGTGTAAGCGGCCCCATAGGAAGACCAAACTCTAGCGCTTTTTGATCGATTTCTTGAGGAGAGAATTTTCCTTCTTGCAGAACATATAAGGCTTCGTTCATATAAGGGAAAAGAATTCTATTGACTAAGAATCCGGGACATTCTTTTACTTTGACTGGCGCCTTGCCCAGTTTGTTTTTGCACAAATCCATAATGTCTTGCACTACGTTTTTGTCTGTTTTTACGCCAGGAATAACTTCAACCAGCTTCATAGCTTGAGCTGGATTGAAGAAATGAATTCCAAGCACACGCTCGGGACGGCTTGTTACCGAAGCAATTTGAGAAATCGAAAGGGCTGAGGTGTTGCTTGCAAGAATAGTTTTTGGACCGCAGTGCTTGTCTAAAGTCCTGAAGATGTCGAGCTTGATATCAATTACTTCTGATGCAGCTTCAATTACCAGGTCTACATCCTTGTCAATATCTTCGTACCTGGTTGTGCCTTTGATATTGGCAAAAAGTTCATCTGCCTTTTCTCTGGTCAGAACCTCTTTGGCTACCCTCGAGTCATACATCTTCTTTATGTTTGCAAGACCGCGGCTGACGAAATCTTCGTTAATGTCTTTTAGGAAAACACGGATACCGGCCTGGCTCAGAACCTGTGCAATCCCGCCTCCCATGGCTCCTGCACCTATCACTGCCGCGCTTTTCACCTGCTCAGACATGTCAAAATCCTCATGAAAAAACCCAGGAAAGTATTATGCTAGCACTTTCTTTACGGTCACCAATTTTCAAGAGTATTGGCAAGTTTTCAGGCGGGTATTTTGCATGTCATTAATGGCTGATTTGTTTCGACGTGTGCCATCACAAGCTGACGGATTAGATTTATCTGATACCCCGAAACACTTAGGCTGGATAATGCTTGCAGCCCTTGGTATCGGTGCCACCATCGGTGCTGGCATCTTCGCCATGCCCGGCATGATTGCCGGACTTGCCGGACCAGCTGGGATACTGTCTTTCGTCATAACCGGGGTGGTCATTCTATTTGTCGCCATCTGTTATGAAAAATTTTCACGACTGGTACCAAACGGTACATCGGCTTACAGCTACACCTATCACTCTATTGGCGAAATTGTCGCCTGGATTGTTTCTTTTGGTCTTTTCATGGAATACAGTTTCGGGGCATCTGCAGTTGCAATCGCCTGGAGCGTATACTTGAAGACTGCCTGTAATTTCCACCTTCCCGACCTTTTCTGGGAAGGACCACGTCTTGTAGACGGGCATTATGTTTTCGGAATCAACATTATTGCCATCGGCGTCACCGCAGTTATTACACTCGTTCTTATTTATGGCGGCGTGAGCAAATCGGCAAAACTCAATTTGATGCTGGTTATTCTCAAAGTCGCCTTGCTCATCATGTTTTTGGCAGTGGGCATACAGCACGTCAACCCCGCTAACTGGCAGCCTTTTATGCCTATGGGCATTCACGGCGTATTACAAGGCGCTGCAGTAGCTGTGTTTCCTTTTGTTGGATTCGACGCGCTCTATACTTTTGCTAGAGAATCTAAAAGTCAAAAAGACACCAAGCTTGGAACCTTCTTTTGCATAGCCCTGGTGTCTTTGTTGTATGTAACAGTCATGGCTGTTGCCACCGGACTTGCTCCCTGTTTCATCGACGGACACAAAAACGAATTATTCGTTGGATCAGAGGCTGCAGCTCCGCTTGCAAAATTACTTGCAGCAAACGGAGAAGCCTGGACAGCTCAATTCATAGCAGGTGGAGCAGTTCTTGGAATTTTCAACGTGTTGCTCGTACTTTGTATGGGTGGACCTAGAATATTCCGCAATATGGCAGAAGACGGCTTGCTTCCACCTATTTTTTCCAAAGTGAAAAACGGAAATCCGACTTACGGAATTTTGTTGAACGGAGTTCTTGTTGCAGGATTTGCTGGATTC
This sequence comes from uncultured Candidatus Obscuribacterales bacterium, assembly GCA_964572515.1. Lineage (GTDB taxonomy): Bacteria > Cyanobacteriota > Vampirovibrionia > Obscuribacterales > Obscuribacteraceae > Aved-18. The sequence goes on from CAZNEW010000002.1 coordinate 169,483, forward strand.
ATGGAATTTAGCGGCATCACCCATATGATGGTGCTTGGAACACTGGTTGCCTTCTCGTTTGTGTGTATTGGCGCCATGCGACTAAAAGCAGTGAATCCACTGATTGCAATTGCCGGTCTTGTTGGATGTGTAACTCTTGCATGCAACCTAGAGCCAAATGTCCTGATGGCATACGGAATTACTTGTCCAATTGGTCTTCTGATTTACTTTGCTTATGGACGCAGTCACAGCAAATTGAACAAAAAGAACATTCCAATTTCTATGGCAAAAGAGCCAGAAACGAAACTAGAACAAGTATAGAAACAGAAAGTGGGTCTTGTGAGCAGAAAAACTCTGCAACTAAATGGCGCTCTTTTGCGCCCATGGTCATACGACGACGTAAAAGCACTAGTCAAAGCAGCTAACGACCAAGAGGTCTCCAAAACTCTACGCGACAGTTTTCCGTATCCATATAAAAAGGAACACGCAATAGACTGGATTACTTTTGCACTGGAAGTGATTCCTACCTGTCATTTTGCCATCGTCATTGATGGAGCTGCATGCGGCGGTATTGGTCTTACTCTGCAACGAGACGTATTTAGATATTCAGCCGAAATAGGCTACTGGCTTTCAAAAGAACACTGGAACAAAGGCATTATGTCTCAAGCAGTGGTAGCAGTATCGGACTATGCTTTGCACGAACTTGGCATGACACGTGTATTTGCAGGCACTTTCGACAATAATATAGCTTCGGGTCGCATACTTGAAAAAGCTGGATTCAAACTAGAGGGTCGGCTAAGCAAAGCGATCTTCAAATACGATCGTTTTTATGATCAGCTTATGTATGGCAAAGTTGCCCAACGGTAAAAATTTGGCTAGCTAAGCCAGTTTGGTTAGACAAGTTTTAACGTCCTTTATATATCTTATACATGGGCGCCGGTCAAAATGCCCGAATCACTACTAGATAGTGCGTTTTACAAGCATTAACAGACGTCATGCATTTCTGGTCGGTTTTTAACATCCATGCGGCTTTTGGGTTGTTATGATGTAATTCGGCAGCAACTCGATGGATTTGTATGCAAACACTAGCCAAATCAAAATCAGAGCCTTCTTTTCTTGACGCTATCACTGGACCAGGTGAAGTCAAAAAGCTCAAACCTTCTCAGTTGGTCGAGCTTGCTCGCGAGATTCGACAAGAAATCATTTTCAATCTCAATAAAACTGGTGGACATCTAGCTTCTAACCTTGGTGTGGTTGAAATCACACTGGCTTTGCATTATGTATTCGACACACCTAAAGACTGTATTTTGTGGGATGTCGGACACCAGGCTTATATTCACAAAATGCTCACTGGTCGTCGCAATAAGTTTGCAACCCTGAGACAGTACAAAGGACTTTCAGGATTCATCAGTCCTCAAGAAAGCGAACACGATGCTTTTGTTGCAGGACATAGTTCCACTTCTGTTTCGCTAGCAGTTGGAATGGCAATTGCCAAAGACCATTTGAAAGAAAACAGAAAAATCATCGCCTTAATTGGCGACGGTGGACTAACAGGTGGAATGGCACTAGAAGCGCTCAATCACCTTGGTCATATTCAAAAAAATGTACTGATTATTCTGAACGACAACGATATGTCGATAAGCGAAAATGTGGGCGGATACTCGCAATACATGAAGCGTATCAAAGAAACTTATTTCTACAAAGACATCAAGAAAAAAATTGATTGGATCGAAGACAAACTAGACATGGTGCCGCTTGATCCCAAGCTTATGAATTTGATTACTTCAGTCAAACAAGTGGCCAAAGACAAATTGGAAAATCCAGGTATCGTCTTTGAAAAACTCGGAATCAATTATTCAGGACCAATAGATGGTCACGATGTTCAAGCAGTGATAAATGCTCTAAACAAAGTAAAAGACCTCGAAGCCCCACACATCCTGCATTTAATCACGACCAAAGGCAAAGGTTATACCCCAGCTGAAGAAGACTCGATTAAATATCATGGTGTCAAAGCACACAGCTTAGAGCCTACACTCAGAGAAAAAATCGAAGCCAAAGACCCTGATTCGAACATAAATAAAGGGCTTACCTACTCTCACGTTTTCACCGACGCGCTTATAGATTGTGCCGAGCTAGAACCAAATATGGTTGCTATTACTCCAGCCACAGCCGAAGGCAGCGGACTGGTCAAATTCGGAAAAGCCTACCCCGAGCGATTCTTTGACGTAGCCATTTGCGAACAACACGCAGTAACGATGGCTGCTGGCATGGCCAAAATGGGATTGAAGCCAGTAGTCTCGATTTATTCCACCTTTTTACAACGTGCTCTGGACCAGGTCATTCACGACGTTGCAATCATGAATTTACCTGTCATATTCGGCATCGATAGAGGCGGTCTGGTAGAAGATGGTGAAACTCATCAGGGTCAGTTTGATCTGGCATTTTTACGCAGTATTCCCAATTTCACAGTTCTTGCTCCTAAAGACGCAACCGAATTGAGGCAAATGGTCTATTCTGCGCTGCGCAACCTGAATGGACCAGTAGCAATTCGTTTCCCCAGAGAAAAGGCAGAAGACAGCTATCTTAAAGATGGTATCGCATGTGATTTCAAAGAGATTGATTACACATCATGGGAAGTCTTGAAAAACGGTCAAAGCAGTAAGGTCATACTTGCTTGTGGAGCCATGATAACGCCTGCGCTCCAGGCTGCAAACGAACTCGATTCAAAAGTAGATGGTGGTGTTACGGTAATTAACGCGCGCTCAATCAAACCGCTTGATACAAAAATGCTCGAAACTCTGGCAAGCAAATACGAAGGGAATCTGCATCTTCTAACAATCGAAGAAGGTACACGGTCTGGTGGCTTTGGCAGTGCGGTGCTTGAATGGGCAAGCCAGTGCGAAACTCGAGTGCGCGTTTCTTTGATGGGTCTTCCTGATAGATTCATCCAGCATGGCGATCGCAATTTACTTTTGCAAGAAGTAGGACTGACCAGAAAAGCGATAGTAGAAAAACTATCCTAAGACAAAATCGGTGCGCTTAGACATTGCAAGTGAAATCAGCTGACCAACGTCGATTTCACCATCAAGCTCATTGTCTGGCAGCGCTTCGACCCCAAAAGACAAAGCCAATTTCTTACCCTGAAGTTCAGGCAAAAGTGGTCGTTGTGCAAGGTTATCTTTTATATGCGTTAGAAGGGCTCTGGCGCCTGTAAGCTCCGTCTCAGGCATTACCAAAGCAAAATCGAATGACTGAAAGTGACAAAACTTGTCTGATTTTCGAATATTCGAGTTTACCAAGTTTATGAATTCTCTTAGCGCAAGCTCGGGCAAAGTTGAAAACTGCGAAGACTGATCAAGCACTCCTATACGCAATATAGTGAGTGTTAGTGGGCGTTTATGAGTTTGAAAACGTGTCAGTTCTTCCTTCGCCAAATAAAGAAAAGCACCAAAAGAATTGATTCCAGATTCCTGGCGAATCATGACTTTGGTCACGCCAGACAGAAGAAACGAATCTATCTCAAATCTAGCAACGCTCGAGGTCTTCTTTACTTTGCGCTCGCTCACAGCAATTAGGGTAGTTTTAACCAAATTGAACAACACAGGCAAATACTGACTGCGCACCACATTTAGAGCAACAATTAGTTCTCCCAGATTTCTGCTTCCGTCAGCCATTTCATAAAACTGGCGCTGCAAATCCGAGTCTACAGGAACTGCGTCTAAAAGGCACTCGCCATAGAGCTTATCGTCAACTGGATTCGATTTGAGAAAAGTCTCTCTGGTAATTTTCTTCTGCTCCAAATACTTTTCATAATCGAGTAGAGTAGCGGCAAGCATCAAGAGCGATTCGACCCGGTTGCTTATGGAGTGCTCATCGCATGCTTCATTTTGATAAAAATAGAAAGACCCTTCGTTCCATCCCATAACCTGGTAGAAGCCCTCCAGGGGCGCTTCCTGTCCGAGATGACAATGATAGAGATTTCCTTCATTAAACCAGAGACTAGCTTCTTGTCTTGGATTTCTGACATAAAGCCGTCCGGACAGCGCACTGGTAGTAATTGACTGAAAAATATTTGATATTGGCAGATTGGCTAAATCACCTTCAAGAATGCCTTTCTTCACTTGTTCTTGAGCTAGCGCCTTTTGCGATTGCGTACGTCTTGGCGCTGTGCGAGCTTCTTGCCTGGTACTTGCATAAGCATTTCCCACAGTGCCGACACTAGAATTGTCCTGAGGAACAGCATTCAAAAGCATGTTATAGATTAGCGACGTATCTGGTGACTCGTACGTCCACTCGACGTTCTGATATGGTCCATAAAAGGTCCAGACCGGAAGCTGGTCTCCCCGCCTTTTACCTGTTGCAACTGTAAGTAAAAAATCTTTGCCTGCAAACGACCACGGCAATTCGACTGTCTGTCCAAGACAGGTCATCGCCTGATCAATCAAATATTGCACGTCTCCAAGACTAGGCACCTTTTGCATTTTGGGCAATCTTTTTACGCCCATACCTTTTGAGAATGACGATTGCAAAGCTTTGCCTCCAAAAACAAAGAAAACCCAATCAAAATCAAGCCGGGATTCCTGTATTAATTGTTCCTTTGGCTTGAAGCAATCAAGCTGTTGAAAACAATCAATTTAGATTAAAAGTTATACTTCGCGTCTGCCTGCAAGCGATCGGCTTAAGGTGATGTCGTCGGCATATTCCAGGTCTGCGCCAACCGGAAGACCAAATGCAATTCTAGTGATTGAAACAGGAAGGGACTTCAAAATTCCTTGCACATATAAAACCGTCGCATCGCCTTCGATAGTCGGGTTGATAGCCAGAATCACCTCTTTGACACCAAGTTTTTGTACTCTTGCAAGCAAATCACGAATGGTGAGATCGTCTGGACCTTTGCCTTCCAATGGCGAAATCAAACCATTCAAAACGTGATAAAGACCTCGGTATTCGCGCGTTCGCTCAAGGGCAATGACGTCTCGTGCATCCGCCACCACGCATATGGTCGATTGGTCACGTTTGTCATTGGTGCAAATTTCGCATGGGTCCAAAGCAGAAAGATGATAACACTGGCTGCAATTGCGGACTTTCTCCTTGCAGTCCACAAGCGCAAAAGCGAACTCACCAACGTCTTGAGCGCTCATCTTAAGCACATGAAATGCCATACGCTGAGCCGATTTTGGACCGATGCCCGGAAGTTTTTGAAAGTGTTCGATTAAACGGGCAAGCGGCGGAGTGAATTGCATTTAGACTTAAAACCCAAGTCCAGGCGGTAATCCAAGACCACCAGGTCCACCTAGTGAGCGTCCCATTTTGTCTTGGGCAAGATTGTGACATTTTTTGATTGCTTCGTTAACAGCCATCAAAACCAGGTCTTCCAGGGTTCCTGCATCTTCGGGATCCAATGCTTCAGGCTTGATTTTAACTTTAGTGAATTCCATGGCACCATTACAGACCACAGTCACCGCGCCGCCTCCAGCGCTTCCTTCAATTTGTGTTGTCTGCAGTTCTTGTTGAATTTTCAACACTTCTTGCTGCATTTTCTGCATCGACTGAAACAACTGACCCATATCCGGTTGGTTCATATTTTTATTTCGCTCTCTGTCTTAGTTTTACTGCTACACAGAAATTATCGCACTCCCAAAAGCCTATTGCTTACTAGTTTCTAAAATATTTATCAGGCTTGTATCAGGAGTATAGATATGGAATGCAACCTTATAGCTATTGAGTATAATTGGCACAACAAGGAGAAAGACCATGGTCGAAGTAAGTCCAGAGAACAAAAATGACAATTGCAGCGAGAGCGAGCAAGAGAGCTGCAAGAAAAAATCTTCTGAGATGGCGCGCAATTTGCTCAGACGTTTGGTCACTTGGATTTCATTTGGTCCGGGAGTGCTTGGTTTCTTGTGGTTAATTGGAAAAATAGTAAGACGCTAACTTTTAGCGATCCGCTCAAAGCTTTAGCGAACCGCAGTCCGGCTTATTTTGAAAAGTATGCCGGCAAAGATGACGAGTTTGGTTTCTCGATAGAAACTTTTGCTCGTTGGGAGCCATTTTTCCGCTTTTTATACGAAGATTATTTCAAAGTGGAAGTTCGCGGAATCGAAAATATACCAAGTGATGGTGCCACAATTCTTGTAGGCAATCACTCTGGTCTTTTGCCTCTGGATGGTTGCATGCTTACCATGGCTATGTGCAATTCGCATGATAGTCCAAGAAGAGTACGATATTTAGTCACAGACTGGTTTTACGATATTCCTGGTCTGCGCGAGTGGGTTTCTGAAACAGGTCAGGTTCGCGCCACTCTGGAAAATGCCGAAAAACTGATTGCAAACAAAGAAATTGTCGGTGTTTATCCCGAAGGTATAAGAGGCGTTGGAAAGCCGTATAAATACAAGTACCGCGTACTGGATTTCCACCCTGGATTTGTCAAACTGGCACTCGAAACACAAACTCCACTTGTTCCAATTGCCACCGTTGGCGGTGACGAAATATTTCCAAATCTAGTCAATGTCAAAGAACTGGCTTTATTGTTGCGTATGCCTTTTTATCCAATCACTCCTGGATTTCCCTGGCTTCCTTTCCCTCTCATGTTTTTCCCTTTGCCCGTAAAATGGCTAATCAACGTACACAAGCCCATTCATCTTGGCTATCCACCTGAAAAAGCGAAAGATAAAAAATTAGTGCTTAGCATCGCAAGAGAAATACAATATGAGGTGCAAAAGGACTTGAACAAATTGGTCTCTGAGCGAAAATCGGTTTTCACCGGTTGGCAGAGCGAAGTTTAGAGGAAAACAATATGCCATCTACAAATAAGCCAGATTTTGAAGCCAAAAATCAAGAATTCATCGACAAAGCAGAAAGCTCCGATCAATATTATGGTTTCGACATCAAAGCCCTAACTCGCTTCAAGCCATTTCTGGAATTTCTCTATGCCGATTGGTGGAAAGTAAAATTCACCGGTGCAGAAAAACTGCCTAAAGACGGTCCTGCGCTCATTGTAGGAAATCAAGGAAGCGTTTTGCCCTGGCAGACACTTATGCTTACCTATGGACTTTTAGCTCATTCAGACCTGCACAAAAGAATTCACATAATGTACGACCTGGATTCTATTCAAGATGAGCGACTTCACTCCTTTCTGCGTGAAATTGGCTTTGTACCATGGTCTTCATCTGCAATGAAACGATTATTTTCTAAAGGTGAAATAGTCGCAGTATTTCCTGAAGGCTTAAATGGACTTGCTAAGCCTTATTCACAGAGATATCGTCTGCAAGGCTTTGACTGGACTCGTTTTTTACCTGCAGTAGAAGAAAACGTTCCCATATTTCCGCTCTCTACAATGGGCTGTGATGAAGCTGCCCCCAATTTCTTCAACTTATCCAAGCTGGCAACTTTCTTGAAATTGCCTTATTTTCCGGTAACGCCCTTTTTCCCCTGGTTGCCGATGCCACTAAATCTGGTAACAATGCCAGGCTCCTGGCAAATGAATATTCACAATCAAGCCAAGTACGATAGCAGTGGCCAGAGCCGCGATGTTATTGAAAACACATGTAAGCAGCTCAGTCTGTCATTTGAAGGCGAAATCCAAGCCGAACTTAATAGAATGCTTAGAGGCAGAAATAAAAGCCGCATTTGAGTGCTAGACAAGCTCGATTTTTGGTAACCTTTTAGATGGTCACGAGCGGTTGTCATGTTCAATAATCAACGACGTCAAACTACCCAAGTGGGACGGTTTGAAAGATTACCCAATTTGAACGATATAGCTTTCCTGCAAGATCAATCGCGCGGGAAAGTTGGACGTGCTTGTGAGCTTGCCTGGCAGTCTCCTAAAAGTCCTCTTGTATATAGACTCCTGTGCACTTGCCGCCAGAATTCGTTTGAACCCTCTTGGGAACTACTAACTGGAGAAGGTCGAAACGAAGTCGAAGTCTGGACTTATCAGACTACTGACGTCGCCTTGATTCTAAATCTTGTCTTGTCTGAATCGACAGACAGCATTTCGGACGCCATAGACCACGCGGCCCTTCTTGGTGAGTCCGCAGACCGTAACACCGGTATGTCTAGCTCTTACAGCACTTCACTTTTGGGCTTACAGTCTGTACACAGCACCGGACACAAACTTCCATCGTTCCAGACTTTAGCTGGAAAGAAAGCACCAACTATGGAAGGTAAGCTTGAAGATATGCCAATACCGACTCTTCTTCAATCGATGAATATGGGCGGTATGACAGGCAAAGTAGTGATTACAGACGAAATGAATCAGTCTGAATTATTTTTTGATGGCGGCGATTTGGTTCACGCTACTTGTCTGAACTTTAAAGGCGACCTTGCTATCACAGAACTTGTAACCTGGGAAACAGGAAAGTTCTTTTTCTTCAAAGACGAAAAATCAGACCAGCGCACGGTCAAAAAACGTCTCGATGGAATACTGATGGAGGCCGTGACTCTGCTTGATCAAAGCAGATATTTGTTCAACACCGGATTAAAAATGGATTTGTACATCGCTAAGAAATATCCCAATCTTAGCGAAGCAGAATTCGAAGCCAAAATACGCGAAGCCGCTCCACACGACCTTGCACCTCAAAAAGAGTTCTATGTAAAACTGGACGGCAACCAGACTTTATTCGATATATTGCGCGAGAAACCAATGCCTAAGCGCGATTGGGTGCCGGTGATGTTCAACTTGATGCAGTGCGACTTAATTGAATTACGCGAAACTCCACTTCGTCCAGACAAGACAAAACTGCTTCAAGCCACGGTTTTAGACCGCGTAGCAATCGATAATATTTTCAGATCACTCAAACGCTCTGATACAAATGTGATTTCCTATCCAGCATTTCAATTCTTTCTTGAAATGGAATACAATCGCTATCAATTATTTGGCACGCCATTTTGTGTCGTAATTTTCGATATGTGGATGGTAGGTGTAGGCAAACAAGAACCGCTTCCAGTACAGGCTTTAGCCGAAGCTTCCAAACGAATAAACAATTTAAAACGCTCTATAGACATCATGGCGCATTTTGAAACTTTCAATTATGGATTGCTCTTACCCAATACAGAAACCGCGTCAGCAGCCATTTTGTGCCATCGTATTCTAGAAGTCTTGAATGGTTCGCCTTTGATGATGGGAATGGACCAAAGAAAAGCTGCATTGTCTTTTGGAATTGCAGGTGTGCCCGAAGACTGCCGCGACATAAGTCTTTTGCTTTCAGCTGCTAAAGTAGCTAAAAATGTCGCTCAGCAAAGCGAATTTCCAATCGTAATGTTCAAAGACTTGCAAGCACCAACTTAAACAACAAATTTTTGTTATTCGATTTCAAAATGTATTTTGACTTTGCGATTCGATTCGACTGGTTTGCCGTTCAGCATTGCTGGTTTGAAAATCCAACGCTGGAGCGTACGCAAAGCAATGCAGTCAACTTCGTGATTACCAGAAGAAGTAACTATTTTCACCTTGGTCTTGCCGTTGTCCAGAATGGTGAAGCGCGCGACACACGAGCATTTCATCCCTTCTTCATAGAGCTCAGACGGAATAACAGGCTGAGGCGCGCTAACAGCTTCTGCCTCGACGAATTCAGTAGATTCTTGAATACCGGTCTTGATCAACTCGGCGTTAACTTGTGTCACGCAAACCCAAAAAAGCGCAAATGCTAAAAGGATTCGTACCAGCACCGGACTTTCCTCAAAAAACGAAACGAAACTGACCTTCGATGTCCAAATTCTAACCCAAAGAACTTGAAAATGAAAGTCGTTTTTACCTAAAATGGAAATGATTTCCATTTTTAATTCGGCATCTCTAGAAAAGTAGTAGCTCTTACCATGATTTTTCTTTCCCGCGCATTTAGCAATCCTTTATATAGGTTAGGGCTAGCGCTGTCTGTTTACTTGACCAGCGCATCCACAGCGCGGGCTGAAGATGAATTGAGCCCACTCAGGCTTGAATCAGCTCCTCGCAAAACCTTGATTGCGCAAGAAGATGGCAAAACAGTGCCGATTCCAGATCGAATTTTGTCTCCTCAGTCAGTAAAGTCTGCCAATCTGACAGGTAAAGTAAAAGATCTCACTGACGAAGTAATTGGGGGAGCATATGTTGTTATCCATCAGTTAGGCGTTGAGCATCCTAAAAGATTTGAGACCGAATCAGATTCAAGCGGAAATTACCAGTTCAACAATTTGCCTCCTGGTAAATGGCAAGTCACTGTTTCTGCCAAAGAAATGATGTCGCATACAACAAATGTCGATCTTGTTGCTGGCCAAACTTCAAACACAGACATGAAGCTTGAATATCTAGAGCCTACCGACATAATCAGAATCACAGGCAAACGCACTTTGATTCACCCGGAACAAATTGGAAGTACAACAAACATAGACAAAACCATAATCAATCAATACAAATCCGGAAATAACCTGCGCCAGCTGATTGAAAGCACGCCAGGCATGATGACAGATACGCTTGGTAATATCGTCACACGCGGCGAACACAATGCAGTCAACTATGAGCTAGACGGTGTGATACTGCCGGAGGTGGCTGGGGTTTTGCAACAATCTCAATTCCTCACTCCGCGTTCTTTAAAATCGATGCAAGTAGACATTGGTGGTTACCAGGCTCAAGATGGTGGCGGTCCACTTGGTGCTGTAGTTAGAATGAAATCTCTTCCAGTTTCACCGACCCCTTCTATAAATGTTGGCGGACAACTGGGAAGTCCCATAGCTGGCAACATCTATTACAGCGGGTCGAGTGCCTTAAGTCAGGATCCTGAAAGCCCACTCTATAAAGTGCGTATCGAATCTTCTGGACAGTTCGCTGGTACAAGCCTGGGACTGGCACCACCCACAATGGGCTTCGCCCATAATGGCAGAATGAACATTAATACACTTACAAAAGTGGAGTGGATACCGACAGAAAGCGACACAGTCCGATTATCTGTTGGCATAAACCAGAGTTTCATAAACGTTCCAACATCGAAATCAAGCTATAAAGCCGGAGTTCGCATGAATCAAAGCGACATGCAAAACTTCGCTATTTTGAGCTGGAATCACAGATACAAGAAATTTTTCGATGAATCCAATTTGCACTTAATCAATTCTTTCTATTACGAGAATTTTCGCAGTAGAAATGTTTTTGACCCTACACCAGTTTTGAATGGCGAACAACCACTATTAGCTCTAGCGCCAAACGCTTATCGATTCAATTATGTATTTGGAGCTCAAGGTGATATCTCAAAAACAGTTTTGAATACACACCATCTTAAAGCCGGCTTTTTAAGCGAAGTTAGGCCTGTCAGAACCAGCTTTCATAGCACATATTATAATGTCGACCCCACTAACGGCTTTGCTTACGGTGCAGCGATGAGTCCATTTACTGGAACTCCAATAGTCAACGTCACCGAGGAAGAAACTACCGAAACAGTAGTAGATGCAGATGGAAACGAAGTAGAAGTTCCGGTAACCACCACAAACACAACGGTAAGCCCATTTTTCAGCAGACAAATGGGCATGTATAAAGGCTTTCGATGGCTTCAAAGCGCATACATTCAGGACTCCTGGAGACCAACAACTGGCTGGCTCAAGCGACTCACCGCGGATGCAGGTGTTCGCTTCGACCTGTATCACGGCGTGTTTGGCAGCACCGGACAATTGGCCCAAGCAATTGCCACCATACCCGATGCCCCTCCTTTTTCACTTCGCCCCTTTGGCACTCAGCGTATAACTAATGCTCAAGCCAGTGGGCGATTCGGTCTAGCTTATGTGCTCACGCCCACCACCGTAATGCGCGGCTCCTTCTCGCAAATTTTCCAACCACCACCGGTTGATTTGTTTGTCACTCCGCCTAGTATCGATGAAATTGAAAATGGAATTTTTGCTGGAACTCCAAGACCACTACAAGCAACAAGAGGATATCTAGTCGACTCAAGCGTCGAGCAACAAATTGGTCCACGATTTGCTTTGCGCGCAAACTTATTTTATAAAAACTTGAAGAACTCTGGTGACTCAGGCGTAGTCGGAAACACTCCTTTATATAACAGGCTTCAAATAAGTGGGCAAGAAGTATCAGGTGTCGAAACACGAATGGATCTAAAGCCCAAACGTGACGGTACCGGCTTCTACGGCTTCTTTTCAGGTACTGTTGCCTTAGCCAACATCAATAGAGGCAGAACCATAACTGGTGGCATTTACGATTATGAAGCATTGCCAAAACACCCCGACCACGACAAACGTTTTCAAATGACTACAGCGGTCGGATACAGACACAAAAGCGGCTGGTGGGTTTTACCCGAGGTGCAAGTTGCAACTGGCTTCCAAGACTTGCGCGACGTAGCTCTTGTAGGTCCACATCCAAGACTTACTCCCACTCTAGCTATTCTTGGCTTAAATGCAGGTTATACAATTCCACAAGCCATTCGCGACAAATTCAAGTACATGCCTAACTCTTGCGATGTACGCGTGGAAAACTTGCTCAATAACAGACTTCCAGTAAACTTGGGCAGTCCTTTTTCTGGAACGAGATATTTGAATCCTTTTAGAGTCTTGTTCGGCTGTTACTGGGAAATTGGCAAACCCAAGCTAGGCTCCTGATTAAATCCGTCATACAACATCGAATCTTGACAGCGTGGAGTGTGTAGTATATACTACACAGTATGAGTCAATTCGGCGACTATATTCGCAACCGCAGAGAAGAGCTACAGAAAGCCAGCCCCTCTACGTTTTCTTTACGAAAAGTAGCCCATGAAGCAGATATAGAACCATCATATTTGAGCAAAATAGAGCGTGGATTGCAGCCACCTCCTGGGCAGGCCACAATAGAAGCGCTTGCCCGGGTACTCGATGAAGATAAAGATGTGATGCTTGCTTTAGCAGGTAAAGTCTCTGACGATTTAAGCAAAATAATTCAAAAGAGACCCAAACTTTTCGCGACTTTAATTCGCGAATTAAAAGATATGCCAGATAAAGCGGTATTACGGCTGGTGCGCGAAGTGCGCGATGGTGAGTGGTGACTGATTCAAGCAAGATAATCGAAAAGAAAGGAGATTTTCATGATTGAGATAAATGGTAACGACCTCGTTTTTTCATTTCCAAACGTACATCAATGCGCCAGGCTCAATATTTCCTTTCAGCGCACACTGCGTATTCCAGATGATGATCGCACTTATCCTCTGCCGCCTGGTCTTGGAACCTTTCCTCTTGTGCATGTGGACGATTTTGAAGAAAACGTTCCAGAATCATGGATTAAACATGGTGGCATCATTTTGCCCATGTATCAATCAGAAGCTATGTGGATTCATTTCAACGGACATTTTGAGCTAGGAAGACCTAGTGCTTATCCGTTCGCGATAAAAATCTGTACCGGAAAAATCAATGCCGTAACTGGAGAAGAGTACAAAACCGGTCTTAAGAAGAATCCACAAGACTATGTTGTTTCGCCAAAACAACCGTGGCTCGACGGCTACTGCATCAAGAAAGGCGAAATAAGACAATTCGTTGCCATGCCGCTTGGAGAAGGTTACACAGCAGAAGAACAAATTACTGGCGAAGCCGAACATGGTGGTTTGCAAATCACTGTATATCCAATGAAAGGCAGTCGCTATGACAGCTTATTTCCTAAAAGCGAGATCAATATGATGAGCGATCGCAGCTTGAGCACTGGGTCCTGGGGCGCAATGCCGGCGATGTGCATGGCGCCACCATCTGGAGGAGGATACGAGACAGCTCAGGTAGAAGAGATGGGACTTGCGCCTGGTGGCAAAATGAAACAAGAAATCTATAACGATGATTTTAAAATTGACGACTGGGATCTCAAAAATGGCAGTCGTTGTTTTGTGCACATCACAAATTCGACCACCTGGGCAGAAATAACCGGAAAGTTGCCGCCGCACCTGCCGCCATCTGCTAAAGAATATACCTATGCAGGATTGCCGTGGTTCGATTATTATGATGCCGATGCAAAAGCTATCAAAGGGTCAGCTAAATTGTCCAAACTTGAAAGCGTACAAAAAATGAGCGCTGAAAAAGGCAACCCTGTACCTAACGAATCGTTCTTTACCCAAGAACTCGTAATACCGCTCAAGAAAAATCCAAAACAGGTTAGAGAGGGCGATTTTTAAGTGCAGTCAAAAAAAGGAAGTTTTATCAAATTCTTTCTTGTATTAACCATCCTGCTAGCTAGTGCCTCGGCATACTATTTTCTTTTCAGCACTGCGCCTCGATTCGAAGGTAAAGTCAATGCCTCATTTTCTCCGAACTTTCGTTGCAAAGCTTTGTACAAACTAAATAACGAAGCTCTTGCACTTACAAATATCTATTATCGAATAAACCCAGACACACTCTCGTGCAAAACGTTCGATGCTGTCACAGACAGCATTCAGACGTTGTGCACGACTCCCGATGGAAAGCACATATTCGCTCTGGCGCTGGAATCTGAAATACCTTATTTTTTTGATATTGTCGAGGGAAAGCAGAAGCTCATCGCCCTTCCAGACTCAGCAAAATACAATACCGAAATACTGTATTCAGTTCTGGTTTGTGACAATGAACGCGTAGTATTAATCAATCCAAAATGGATGTACACATGGAAAATAAAAGAGATTCACGACAAACCTGCGTTCGAATTCAAAAATCACAATGCGACAGGTTGTGAATATTCTTGTTTTGCAATGCGCGACAATATGCTCTATGTAGGTGAAGACCGCGAACATTATGGTGGCAAACTAATTTGTGTCAATCTCGATAATGGCAAATTTGAGACTCTAATTGAAAAATCAGTGGTGGATTTACTGTTTGATCAAAACGGAACTTTATGGACCATAAACAAATTACCCAACGGTGATCCAGGCAAGATTTGCACTCTTGACCCAATTAATAATCAGCTCAAAGTCATCACTTCAATCACAAGACCAAACCCCGACAGAAATGAAGCAAAAGTACTGCTCAACTGGGATTATCCAGTCACCCAATTTCAAAAGCTTTTTTTAAATGAACAAAATGAGTTAATGGTAGCAACAGATTCTCAGGGATTTTTTCAGTTCGACAAACAAAAATCAAAATGGAATAGAGTTGGTCCGGACAAAATTTTCGGGCTTGAAGCATTTGAAAAGATTCTTTTGCTCAACAACGACAAAGTGCTTGTTGCTGGACATATCAACAACGAATGTACTTTTATGATTTTTGACTTCAAGAAAAATTCTTATAAACTGCTTGCTGGCGACCCCAATCAGGTCAAAGAACGATAATGGCGCTTCCGGCTATGACAATTGCACTTGCCTCCACCGCTCTTCATTGCGCCATCGCACTAGGTCCACTTTTGATTTATGGAATTTGCAAAAAATCTAAACCGATAATACTTTCCGCCATTGTTGTTTCAGCACTCGATTTAATGCAGGCTGGAGTTCTTTTTTCACCAATCCCGTATCCAAACGCATTAGCAAATCTACATTACAACTGGATTCAAAAGGCGATTGTATTTCTTGTTTGTGCATTCATTATATGGCGATCAAGAAAAGTAAACGAATGTGGATTTACTATTCCTGACAAACCATCCGGATTTGGACTGGCATTACTTGTAGGCAGTTTATTTGCAGGTCTTGATTTATTGTTTAGCCAGATCAGTCCAATGCAAATTGATCGCGAAACCGTATTTTTTCAGCTCACTATGCCAGGTTTAGAAGAAGAGATTTTATATCGTGGTCTTATGCTCTATTTTCTGGATACAGCTCTGGGTACAAATTGGAAATTTTTAGGTGTGCAATTTGGATGGGGAGCCATTATTACATCTGCATTATTTGCGCTTGGACATTTGATGATTTTTGATACCAGTTTTCAAATCCAAATTGACCCAAGCCCACTTGCTTGGGTCAATCAATTCTTTTTTGCCATGGTCATGTGCTGGCTTCGTTATTACACAAACAGCGTGTGGACAGCGATGCTAGCACACAACCTGGACAACGGGCTTATGGCCCTTAAGCTGTACGCAACTCAGTGAGTTCTTTCATCAAACGCAACATGGTTAATTGCGCACGATTAGCAACATAAGGATTTTCATCCTCGGCAAGCACTCGAAGAGTTGCAAGCGGAACAGTATAACTTTCTGCCAGGCGCAAGCGCACATCGGGACTTGGATCTCTCACCAATTTCCAGATGGTCTTGAGAGATGCGTTGATATTTTCAGCAACTGCAGCTCTCACCTGCGGATTCTCATGATTAGCCAATCTCGACAAAGTCGTGGAATGAGACCGCGGATGTTCGGCAATACGCTCCAGTAAAGATGGTGGCGCTTCACGACTCAAATGATCGAGTACAGGTGGCGGAGTGTTAGGATTAATCGCCAGCAACCAGCGAATTCTTGCTGCTTCAAGCGCCACATGCGCTTTAGCCAGGTCGCGTTTTTCTTGTTTTGCAAGGGCTGCTTCTTTTTCCATTTCGGGAATCTCTTCCCCTTCTTTATTGCACAGTAACACTTTGAGCGCCTCCCTTATTTGATGTTCAGGTCTGTCCCACTTAAATGAATAGGCGAATGACAAATCGAATTGCTCGAATTCATTATTTGAAGCGTTTTTGCCTTCAGCCTCGTCGCTATAGGCACGTTCTAAAGTCATCTGGGTGCCCTATCAATAATTTTTGGAACTGGCCTTTGCGCCCCCACTTTTAAATGTCCACAAAGGCCTAATCTGAAACGTATAAACTATTATCCCAAGCAGCTTGACAGCTCATGTCTAAGGATTCCTATATATCAGTATAGGTAAACCCATAAAATAGCTGTAAACCTGATACTGTCCCGTTTTTCATGCAACACCCATCCCCTGAGCGAGGGATTAGTACTAAGAGTGATACCACTTTCAAGTGATAAAAGCAGTCTACAGGAGATTTTGTATAGGATTACCTGCACAGAAATATAGGGTGTCGCCAATGCCGCAAACGCTCAAGCACCCTAAGATAATGGTATCAGTTGAATCGCTAAGTAAGAGTTCAGACTATTAGGAGAAGGTAGGTCGTAAGCAGGCATAAGGCAAACAGAGAGTCTTGTTATACAAATCAAGTCCTACAAGACAATCTCAAATGACGATTTCTACCTTCCCTAATAGATAAAACCTAGCCTCAGAGCTGATTTTGCCATGATCAAGAAAGGAATTCGGACCAATCACCGAGTTCCTTTTTGATTGCCTATCCAGATATATATCCAATTTATATTTAGTGGTGATTCCCGCAAGCAACGCGCCATCAAGCGTACTTCCCCCATTGTTCAGAAGTAGTCGCGTATCTAAACTGCAAGTATGAAGCGTTTGAATTGTATCGAATGGATTGAATCGATGAAAACAAAATTCTTACTTGCCAGCCTTTTTGCAGTAGCGATAATCGCTACTCCAAAAGCAATGGCTCAAAATTTTGACGATAATTTTCAAAACGATTATTCGCATGATGCAGCCGACGAAATGGCAATGCGCAGCGCTCAGTACGCAAGCCAATTTTGCTCAGCCAATGTAAATCCTCATATGATGAGCCAACCTATATATGAGCAAGCACAGGGACTGCAACAAATTCAGCAAATCCCACCAGCTCAAGCTTTTGAAATGAGCGCAACAACAAACAACTACAATCAGAATATGCAACCCATGCAAAATATGCAGGTTCTGCAAAATGCGCCCGTGCAGCCAGGCACAAGCGACTGGCAAACACAAGTTCCACAAGAAAGCATGCAGGGTCAAACAGCGCAATATCAGCCTGGAAGCCCTGAACAACAAGCAATGTTCAACGAAACACTGGAAGCGGCTAATCGCCAGGCATATCACAGCGGGGGAAATAGCGGCAATAAAAAGTTTAGGGGAGCCATGAGCTCTGTAGGTAGCGCCGTCGGATCGGTAATGAAAGGGGGCATGGGGGTCGCAGTGCCGACGGGTACTGCGATAGGCACCTATTTCATTATGAAGGCAGCATTTGGACCGCTCGCCAATCCGTATATGATGACGCTACCTATGACTCAGGCATTAATGATGAGAGCAATCATGCATTAAGCCCAATAATCAAACCATTAAAAGCCTCTGCATTTGAATGCGAGGGCTTTTTTAGATTTACCAAAGGAAGGGTTGACAAATTACAAGTTTAGACTTAGTCTAATTACAGAGGACAAAGTCAATGCACGATATTAATGCCGAAGAGTTATTGCTGAAAAAGGGTGTCAAGCCGACTCCCCAGAGAGTAGTAATTACACAGTATTTACTTTCGACTCATTGTCATCCGACCGCCGATGAAATCCTCGATGAGGTAAAAAATGCTCTACCTGTCTCACTTTCCCGAGCAACTGTCTACAACACCCTTAAAACACTGGTTGAAGCCGGTGTCATTCAAGAAGTAGTGACAGAACCTGGTAGAAGCAGATATGACGCCAATGTCTCGGACCACCACCATTTCGTAGACACTAAAACAGGCGCTGTATTTGATATTCCAGCCGAAGTCATTACTCCAGTAAAAGCAACACTGGATGAACGCTTCAAAATTGACGGTTACAAAGTGGTGTTTTTTGGAACCCGGCAGGACTGAGTATTTTTTTGCCTCGTATTTAGACTTATTCTAGAATTAGATTAATTATAAGGAGTTCAAAGTTTATGAGCAGTAGTAGTGAAAACAAACAATTGAAAGATACAAAAACCAAGGAAAACTTGATGGCTGCTTTTGCAGGCGAATCCATGGCTAATCGCAAATATTTGTACTTTGCCAAAGTTGCACGCAAGCTAGGAAATGAAGAAATTGCCGCCTTATTTGAAGAAACAGCTCACCAGGAAACCGGGCATGCTTTCTCTCACCTGGAATTGGTCTATCCCTCGGGCGAGCTGACAATCGAAAAACTCTTAGAGCTTGCCATAGAAGGCGAACTTTATGAAACCAACCAGATGTATCCTGAATTTCAAAAAGTAGCGCTTGAGGAAGGCAATCACGACGCAGTCGCCGAATTCAAAGAGCAAGGTGCTGAATCAAAACAGCATGCAGATATCTTTATGCAAGCAGCCAAAAGATTTAAGGCACTTGGTATGGTTGAAAAATTCCATGCCAACAGATATCAGCATGCCCTAGATAAAGTTCAAGTACAAAACCAAGAACAAAAATCCGCCTAATGAAGAATAAGAAGCGGTAGAAACTAAGGATACATTGTATTCTTGGTTCCTACCGCTAAAATTGGAATTACCGCAGACAGTGACTGTAAAATTCTCCAGAATCGCAATTTCATTATTCATGGCAATGAGTATTCATTTGACCACAAATTGCAATTTGGTTTTGGCTCAAGAATCAATATCCCAAGCCTTATTCGAAGCTGGAGATAAAGCGCTTAAAAGCGGGCAGTACCTGGAGGCGGAAAAAAAATTACGCCTTGCTCTCAAAGAAGCCGAATCTGGAAATGGCGGATTGGTCGAGCCTATACTGCGCAAACTGGTAAATGCACTTTCAGCACAAGGTCGTGCTCATGATGCAATTGGGCTCTTAGAAAAGCTTTGCGCCCTGGACAAAGAATCAAAAAACACAGCTCAGTTATTAGACGACCTTTCGAGTCTTGCAGCGAGCTTGAAAGAAACAAACAATTTTGACGCAGCTTTGTCTAAATACAATGAAGCTTTAAGCACACTTGAAAGCAAAAATAGCAAAGATATTGCCAAAACATTCAACAAAGAAGAAGCCAAAATAGAGCTTAATCTAGATATTGCAGCACTCTATCTCGATAAAGTCGAATTAGACAAAGCGATTTCGTTTGCTAAAAACGCTCTGAGCCAAGCAGAAAAACTTGATGCTAAAGAACCCAAAAACAAACTGCAAATTGAGTGCCTTAGTTTTCTTGGTCAAATTTATATTCGCCAGGCAGGATTTGACCAGGCTCAAAGTTGCTTGGACAAAGCACTTTCACTCTGCAATTCTTCTACTCAAGCTCCAGACAAAGCAAATATCATTTTGGGACTTGCACGCTGCAAGTTCGAACTTGGCGAATTCGAGAATTCAGAAAAGCTGTGCAAAGAAGTTTTAGAGCTTGATGACAGCACAGTAAAAACTGATACGATGTACCTTCTGGTAGACATAAAATGCCAGGAAAACAAATTGCAAGATGCTATAAAGATTCTTGAAAAATGTCAGTCTATGCAAGAGAGGATTTATGGCAGCCAGAGTCCAGTTTTAGCTATATGCTTGCGTAAACTAGCTCAAACACTAATTGACACAAACTCTTACGAGCGCGCTGAATCTCTTTTGAACAAAGCAATTGCAATAGACAAAAAAGATGCAACCAACGTTTACACAGCTTTCGACTTAAACTCGCTGGGCATGCTTTATTTGCGTCAAGGCAAATATGACAAAGCAGAAATACCTTATAAAACAGCTCTCGAACTTGTTCAAAACAAACTAGGACCTGACCATCCAGATGTGGCCGCATGCTTAAACAATTTAGCCTGGTTGGCTTCGAATCAAAACAAACTCGCTGAGGCCCAAAGCCTTATAGAGCAAGGATTGGCTATCAGACTGAAATCACTTGGTGAAAACCATCCTGCCTACGCTCGCAATTTGGCTAATTTAGCCAGAATAATGATGGACAGAAAAAACTATCAAGGCGCAATTGAAAATCTTGAAAAAGCGCTAGAAATTCAAAGAAGTGTTCTGGGAGCCGAACACCCTGACACTCTCAATTCGCAAAGTGATTTAGCAGAAGCTTTATTTTTGTCAAAAGATTTCTCTAAAGCAGAAGAAAGTTTTAGAGCACTGCTTGAGCTTGATAAAAAATTAGAGGGTGAAAACAGTGCAAAAGTAGCTTGGGATATGGAAAATTTAGGCAAATCACTTGCCGCCCAGGACAAGACTGACGAAGCGAAAACACTTATTGCAAGCGCCAAAACAATTAAAGCATCTCTGCCTGGATTTGTTGCAAACTCAGGCAATCCAGAAGAGAGTCGCGGTATTTACAAAGAAAACATTTCAAGCCAAGCACTCAGTGCCCGACCGGTCGCAGATAAATGGGCACTGGTAGTTGGAGTGAGCAATTTCAAAGATAGTTCAATCAATTTGCAATATGCAGCCAAAGACGCAACCGATTTTTACAACTATCTTATTCACGAAGCTAACTTTGCCCCCGACCATGTCAAATTGCTTTTAGATAAGAATGCCACACGAGAAAATATTGTTTCAAACCTGGGCGAAAAATGGCTTGCCAAAGTAGCTGGTAAAGATGATTTAGTAGTCATTTATTTATCCAGCCACGGAACCTCTTCGCGCAAAGAAATCGGAGATACCAATTTTATTGTGGCTTACGAAACCAATCTGGAAAACGTCATTTTCACAGGAATTTCAATGCAATCCTTCACAACTGGTATCAGTGACTTAATCAAGTCAGACAGAGTAGTCGTGGTGATGGATGTCTGCCATGGCGGAGCAGTAAGACAAAATGCAGACCTCGATAACATTGCCACCAAATCCGATGCGCCAAGACGTATTGCAATGTCCTCACCAGGTGGTTCGATAAATGGTGTAAAAGGATTGATTCGCAGCCCGGAACTGAGCGGTAAATCAATTGGTAATCTCGTGGGCAAAGGACAGATTGTACTGGCTTCAAGCGAAGCTGACCAAGTTTCCTGGGAATCTTGCAGTTATCCAAATGGAGTTTTTACTCGCCGTCTGATTGAAGGTCTTCGTCTAAAAGGTGAAAAAACAACTGTGCTTGAAGCCTTTTCGTATATGCGTCAAAAAGTCGAACAAGAAGTGCTCAAGGATCGATCTGAAATTCAAACGCCTATTGCCGTGACAAAATCGTGGCAAGGAGCAGATGTGCCACTTGCCATCAAATGTACCAGCCCTAGAAAACCCTTTTAATTTGCTAAAATTCTATTCTCTCATCCTTACTATGAGGTTCGTCTTTTGAAATTCGCCCCCAAAGAATTCTCGCTATTAATCGCTGTCTCGCTTATTTTTGGCTCAGGAGCAAGTCTTGAAGCAAAATCAAAGAAAGAGAAGGAAGAAAGCCACACTCAAAGTGTAGCGCGCCAACTTACTGGAGAGCCGGTCAAACTGCTCGATAGTATGCCACCATTCATGGTGTGGAGAGCAGAAAAACCCAAAGGCAATTTGATTTGTTTACACGAGCTTGGCATGTATAACGGTGTTTTTGAAGATCTGGGCAAAAGCCTCAGTAAAGAGGGCTATACAGTTTACTCCATGGATTTGCGCGGTTTTGGAGGCTGGAGCGATCCGAAATACGGCAAAGACGGTCAAATGGACTTGAAAAACACCCTAAGCGACATCAAGTCAGCTGCCGAAGAATTGAAAAAACGTGAACCGCAAACTCCAGTCTTCTTGCTTGGTGAAGCTATGGGAGGAGCGTTAGCACTTGAAGCAGCAGCCAAATTCAAAGATTTGATTGCAGGCATCATTTCTTCAGCTCCAGGTGGAGAACACTTTGGCACACTAAATAATTACACTACTGTAGGAAGCAGATTCATCGCAGGTAACAAGCGCTTCAACAAAGGTGAAAAACTGGTCGAAATTGCCACACCTAAAAAAGAGTTGCAAGAAGCGCTCAAACAGGACCCAAAAATCAGGCTAAATTTGGAACCGCGCGAGCTTATGGCCTGCCAGTTTTATATGTACAAAACAAAGAAATTTGCGCGCCAGATAGCCAGCACCCCAGTACTCATAGTACAAGGCGAAAAAGATGGCGAGTCGCGTCCAGAGGGTGCACGTAAAATCTATGACAAACTTGCCACAAACGACAAACAATATTTGAACCTGCCAAATGGCGATCATTACGTTTTCGAGGACACAAAAGTCGATAACGATGCAATGAAAGCAACCATTGCCTGGTTAGACAAAAGAACTAGCTCAAAAACTAATTAGCTATTTTTTCTCAGCTGGTTTTTCTTCTGGCTCATCAGCAAGGTTGAGCTTTTCTTCCTGGATTTTTTCTTCTTCAGAAGGAATATAAGGCTCTTGAAATGCCGGCTTGATCAAAGGTTGCAACCTTGCTGCAGTTTCAAATTCAGCAAAAGCTTCTTCAGCATTTCCCATGCGATAAAGAATTTCAGACAATACCTCGTGAATCTCTGGGACCGATTCACGTTTTTTTGCTGCTTCTTCTAAATGCTCTTTTGCTTCCTTCAATCTGTTTACACAAATCAGAAGCTTACCCAATCTGATTCGAAGTGGAATATCGGTAGGCTTTGCTGCCACCTTTTTTCGCATATCTGTAATTGCAGATTCAATCAAGCCGCCGTTCTTATCAATATCAGCCTTGATATCTGGCGAATAATCCATTTTGTCTTGCTCTAAGTTGCAACCTTTTAGAAACTCGTCATAACCTTTTCTCTGGTCGCCGCTCACAGCTTTAGCAATACCTATGCGCTTTATGATGCGAGGATCTTCGACTTTCACTTTCAAACAATCTTCGTACAGTTTGATTGCAAGCTTCGTTTGCTCTTCGGCAAGATAAATATCTGCCAGTTCAAGCCGAGGTTCGACCCAGTTAGGGTCTGATTCTTCAGTCAGTTTGAGTAAGTCTTCGTATTGCTGAATAGACTCTTTAACCAGTCCACGCTTGAACAACTGACGAGCATAATTAAGTCTGATCCACTTGTTCTTAGGAGCCAGAGCCTGAGAACGCTCAAGCAAAGCAAATCCTTTCCAGGCATCGCGTACATTTCCAGTATTTGTAAGCACATTACCAGCTGCCATCAAAAGTCTGACGTTTTGACGATCGTCTTTGTTATCCGCTATCGTCCACGCCTCACCGGTAGCTTTAGCAGCTTTGCCAGCCTCATAACTCTTTAGAGGCTCAAGAGCAGAAATTTCACTGAGTAATTTGTCTGTATCAAGTGTCGGGTCTTCTTTCACAACCACTTTGGGCTCGTCTGTAGACGCTGCCTGCGGAGCTGCTGACCTCGATTTAACCGGCATTGTAATCGGCTTAACTACCGTGTAGGCGAACAAACCACCAGCTACAATCGCTGCAAGCAGTTGCGGGCAAAGTAATTCTTTGACCAGGTTTACTTTGTTTCCATCATCCATGCTCACTGGAGCTTTGGATTCTGGGCTTTTTAATTCAGGATTTGGCACTTGACCTTCTGTCACGGAAGAAACTCCTCTGGGTCCAGAAAATATATCAGTTATTAACCATTCATTTCCCTTTAGGCAAAAATTCCAGACACTTGAGTTCTAAGATCTAGCCACTCTATAAGAAAGTTATCAAGGGAAGCTTTCTGACTAACATGTCTTTGCAGGCGTGTTCGCAGAGATTGAGACAGTTTTAGTAAATCGCTCAAATACTGACTCAAATTCGGGTCGTTTACAGCACTGGTTCCGATAATTGAAAGTTCTACCATGATTAGCTGATTCAAAGGGTCGATGTCATCGTCCAGATCTTCATCGGGTTTGGTCATAGCAGTAAAAAGGAGACCCGAAACTTCTAGTGCCTCTTCACGCGTACATCTGTGAGAATTTCGCTTTTTAGCCCATTGAAAGAAAGGCAATTTCGACCATTTTGAATAGCTTCCACCTGACAAAGCACTGTCTGCAGAGTCGCAAAGGACCATTGAAGCTTGCTTTTGTACAAGAGGAATTTCCTGACTGCGACTTGTTATGGTTGGCAAAACAAGTTCTTTGCTGCGAGCGGCCAAAAGAAATATGCAGCGATTCTTAGGTTCCTCGACAGTTTTAAGCAGGCTGTTTGCTGCTGGTCTATGGAATACATCTTGAGCCGCATTTGCTATCCAGATCACCCTGAAAAACGGTGAGGTTTTGGACAACTCGAAAGCCAGTTCTCTAGCCTTTTCAACTGGGATTTTAGAGTTAGGGTTGCTTGGGTCTAAAGACTGCAATTGTAAATATGCTTGAGGATGTCTCTCCTGGCTTATTAAGCGACAGTTCTGACAATATTGAGCGCTGTCTGGACCATGGCGCAAAAGACAAAAAGACTGATGGTCTTTTGTGGTACCACTTTCGGTATTAAGGCAATTGAGAATACAAGCAAGTTCAAGGGCAAGCTCAACTTTATCACCATGATTGGAACCGGTGAGCAGATAAGCATTTGCAAGCCTGCCTGTATCTATCGCACGCGAGATAAGAGAAGCAGCCAAGGGCTGCTTTTGACTGATGCTAGCTGAAAAATATGACTTCACTGGCGATACCACATTGAGCTTTGACTCGAAACTAGCCTTTCAAGGATACTAAGGAAAGACTAGCCTTTTTCTAAGTAAAGTTAACTTAGATATTCTTCTAAATAAGTCTCTTTCAATTGACAGTAACTGGCTTGACGCCTACACTAGCTTGGTTTTGAGCAAACATAGGATTTAGAACCTTGGCAAACGTAGTTGTTGTGGGCGCACAATTCGGCGATGAAGGAAAGGCAAAAGTAACCGACCTTCTGGCTATGAACGCAGACGTCGTAGTCAGATATCAAGGCGGAGCCAACGCCGGACATACCGTTGTAGTTGGTAATGAAACGTACAAATTCCACCTTATTCCCTCTGGAATCGTCTACAAAGGCAAGCAGTGCATTTTGGGACCTGGAATGGTCATCGATCCAAAAGCGTTTTTGACCGAAATGCAAGCGCTTATCGACCGTGGGCTTGATGATTCGAACTTGAAAATGTCGAATGCCGCACACGTCACTATGCCCTACCACCTGATGATTGACGCAGCCGAAGAAGAAAGCCGTGGCGATAAGAAAATCGGAACCACAAAACGCGGAATCGGTCCAACTTATGCCGACAAATGCGCCAGAACCGGAATTCGCGTAGAAGATTTGCTCAATGCTTCGGTGCTCAAAGAAAAGCTCGAGTGGATGGTCCCACGCAAAAACGTCCTGTTTGAGCGCATGTATAACCTGCCCCAACTCGATGTAAATCAGATATTGGAAGAATATCTCGATTACGGTAAAAAAATCAAAAAATATGTTTGTGACACTTCAGCTCTCATTTTCGAAGCTGTAGGCGATCGAAAAAACATCTTGTTCGAAGGCGCTCAAGGTACTTTGCTCGACCTAGACCATGGCACTTATCCTTATGTGACCAGCTCAAGTCCATCGGCAGGTGGAGCTTGTGTAGGCGCCGGGATTGGTCCCACAATCGTGGATCGTGTAATTGGCGTATCCAAAGCA
Organism: uncultured Candidatus Obscuribacterales bacterium; assembly: GCA_964572515.1. Lineage (GTDB taxonomy): Bacteria > Cyanobacteriota > Vampirovibrionia > Obscuribacterales > Obscuribacteraceae > Aved-18. The sequence goes on from CAZNEW010000002.1 coordinate 195,563, forward strand.
TATATGACTCGCGTCGGAGAAGGTTATTTCCCCACCGAATTGTTTGGCGAAGAAGGCGAGCGCATCCGCGAAATAGGCGCTGAGGTTGGTGTTACAACTGGACGTCCACGTCGTTGTGGCTGGTTTGACGCAGTACTTGGACGCTATGCCGTCCGTATCAACGGTCTTGACTGCCTGGCTATCACCAAAATGGATGTGCTAGACGGCTTTGACGAAATCAAAGTTTGCGTAGAATACCGAAATAAAGAAACAGGCAAAACATATAAAGATCTGCCAAGTATTGGCGCAATGTTTGCCCAAATGGAACCAGTCTACAAAACATTGAAAGGCTGGAAACAACCTACTGTCAATTGCCGCAAATTCAGCGAATTGCCCGAAGCTGCCCAGAAATATCTGGAATTCATCGAGCAAGAACTTGATGCGCCAGTGGCTATAGTGAGTGTAGGACCCAAACGCGACAATACCATCATTATCGAAGATCCTATTCACGGACCCAAGAGAGTGCTCAGTAAAGCTGTTCCTGCTTAGGCGAACTAGCCGAAAACCATAGAACCAATTGAGCCCACATGCTCTGAAGGGCGCGTTTGAGCTTAGCTGAAAAGTCATTCTGCTTCACTTCCAAGCGACTAAGACCAGCTTGGGCAGAAACATTCAATGGATCTAAATTCAATATTCTCGAATAAACGCTTTGGGCTTGTCCATAATCGTGGAGCGAGTGTTCCAAAACATAAGCAAGCTTCTTGAGCCCTTCAACCGAATCGGGCTCAAGCGAAAGATAATGCTCTATGACAGTACAAGCGTCTTTTGGCTTATTTGTCAGCTCATAAATCTCAGCCAATTCAAGCAACCATTGTCGCTCAGTTGGTCGCAATTTTATTGCTCTTTTTAAATAGTCTGAGGCAAGAGACAATTTGTCGTTGCTCTTATTCACAAGATATGCAAGATGCAGTACTTCAGGATCGTTTTGACGCAACAAAAGTAGATCTTTCGTGCGATTATTAGCTTCTTGATAGTAAGTATTTGCCATTAAAGCCAGTATCAAAACTTCCTGACCTTTTATATTTGAAGGATCGAGTAGAACCGCTTGCCTAGCCATGCTAAGAGCCACGTCGCTACTGAAATTCTCTAAATGCAAGCGAGCCAGTTCAATCAATATAGATGAGTCGTTTTGATTCAATTTGCGAGCCTTTTCAAACTCGATCAAAGCAAGCATTTTCTGTCCCATTTTCAAATAAAGACCTGCCGAAAGTAGAAAAAGCGATGCATTAGAGTCATTCTTTGCAAGCAATAAATCAAGCTCCTGGCGAGCTTTGTTGAACTGGGCGGTGCGTTCGAGTTCCAGTATATTGTCGATTTTAGACTCTTGATTCTGAGCGAATGCAACACTAGAGCAGCTGATCGGGCTCAATTGCAAAACAAAAACTAAAAATATAGAAAATGGTTTCTTCATTGTTTTAGATCTGGGTTCTAGATCTTAGAAGATTAGCTTATCATAAGAGAATGTCGGATCCTCTTAACCTTAAAGACGAAAAGCAAGACAAGTCGACTCTTTATGTTGCTCTTGCCACGCTTGCTTTAGGGGTGCTCGTCGTTTTTTATATGCAGGTTTTGAGCAAAGTGAGCCAGACCCAGCTAAAAGAAGATCCATTGGATAAAACCGCAAAATCGGTATCAAAAAAAATATCAAGCACAAAAATAAAGAGCAAGACTTTTGGCGATTTGTCTATGTCTGAGTTAGATGAGCTGAAAGCCGCCATAAAAAATGCATATGCTTTCGCTCAGTTGACCAATCAAACAAAAGCCATCGATAAACTGGTTCTTCTAGACCTCGACGAATTACAGGAAGTGGAGAATAAATTCGCTCAACAATTACAAGAAGAAATAAGTGAAAATGGTGGCATAACAAATTTTGCTATCGAACAGTTCAAATCTAGATTGCCAGCTCAGAGTCATTTATACAGTCTCAAGATTTCTTTTGGCTCGCAAAGAGAAAAGGAAGCAGCAGTTTCAGATATCAAAGTTGCCAAAACTGAAGAGTTCAGTCCTTTTTGTCTGTCTGGTCATTACAAAACCAATTTTCCTGTAGAACTAAAAAATGAAAGTGGAGACCGAAGATTCTTCTTTCACAAATTCTATGACAAAACCGAGATTTTCGAACCAAACGAGTTTGTTTATGTCACACCAGATGTAATACCATCTTCTATATTGATTGAAGCGACGATTGAACAAAATGATAACACTAAGGCAACTAGGCGTATTATCAAACAAACATGCGCCACAATTGGTTTTAGCGAACACAAAAAACCAAGATTATGTTTTGCCTTTAGATTTCCTCAAGGACTACCTCAATCTTTAAAATTGATAGATTTTTTGAATCACGATAACTGGATTCAAGAAGGTGAATGGTACCAGGCAAGCAATGGTCCAGTACCCGGAAAAGGGCGTCTTGGTCCGGCAACAAACACCGCCTTGATGGATCAAAGTCCTGATCAAGCGCTCATGGTAGCGCTGTATCACTGGATACGACAGAACCATTCAAAAGACAATATCGATCCTGAAGCCTTGAAGAATCTTTTGAGCGCTCAAATCACTCAGCCAGATACTTTTTTAAATGCGAAAGTAAATAGCTGTCTTTTAGCAGACGCACTAATGCCTATTAAAAAAGACGCAATCAAACAAGACTGGCAAAAGGGGCTTTATGACTTGTTTGAGTATCAGGAAAATATTAAAGAATTGCCTGGCGACGCGTTCCCCATCATCATTGATTCGAGTGGAAACGCAAACATAGCTGGCCGAAACACTTATGACTCCAGGCTAATCGGTGACTATCTGGACGCTTTGTACAAAACGAATTTGGCAGCGCTTGAAACATTAGAAGTATCAAGACTCGTGATGGGTAACAGCAATGCACGCATCAATTCGCTCAGCAAAGAGCTTTTGGCAAGCAAACAAGAACTCAAAGCTTTAAACTCAGCTGTAGCAAGCAACCAGTCCGCTTCTGCTCGAATAGAAAACATTCAATCGACCATTGCTAATAATACTAAAGCAATCGAACAATTGACAGACCAATTCAAGACGGCACGACTTACAGCAAGAAACGCACAAGTTGCCATTCTTCGCACATTCGAATTATCCAGTCATAATTTAAATAGCTGTCGATCAGGCTTACATAGAATAGACAATCAAAAAGGGGTCTTTCTGCTCAATCGTAAAGACGTTTTTAAAAGTTGCGAATATCCACTTTCAGACCAGAAGCTTTTAGAAAGTACTAAGAATGCCAAAATCAGCAAAGAGGACGGCGGTCAGTTTTTAGACCAGGATTTCAACGTCGTTTCCTCATGGCAAACTCTAAGCAGTACCGACAAAATTGATCAAAAGCCACTTGATATGGTGTTGGCTGAAGAAGAAAACATAAATAGCCTCAAACCACTGAGCTTACTATTAACCAGAGACAATATTCATACAAGCTATCAAACCTCTTACGTTTTTTCCGGACTGCCTGTTAGCGAAGATCAGCTCTTTTACTACGCACCTTCAAGCTTTTCAAAACAAAAAAATGTTTTTTGGCAAGTAAGCGTACGCGACCTTGTCTGTCGATCCAAACACGGTCAGCCGCTTGAAGCAAGAAGTCAGGCGCAATTCATTAAGGCAGAATTTAAACCAGACCTGAAATTGTCCGAAGGTTCATATCCTTTGATGGCAGGTGAATTCCAGTTACGCAGACCTATTGTCAAAGACCTGAAAAACCTGAGCGGCATAGTTTTAAGGGACTCTTCCTGGAAGAATGAGTCCCCTATAATTCCGCCTATTCCGCTGGATATGCTCTAAGGTGACTTAGAAATTACTCAGCGTTGTTTTGGGATTTTTTGGATTTTGAACGTTTTGTCTTGTCTTCGCCTTCTTCGTGAGTAATATTCAACGAAGTTTCGATTGCTTCCAAACGCTCGAGCAATTCTTCATATTCTTCTCTTGTGACTAGACCAACGTCTTTAGCCACTTTCTTTACCGAACCGCTCATTGTGCCGGATACCTTTTGCTCAATGACTTCGGACTTTTTGCCGGCTTCATCTTGCAAGTTTTTGAGGAAAGATTGAGCATTCTCGGCTTTGACTTTGCCTTGCTCTTCCAATTCTTCAACGAGGTCCTGTCCAATCTTGACTACATCTTGCATTGCGTTGTTGAGGGCGCCTTTGATACGGTCAAGACTAGAAGTGGCTCCTACGCTGGTCAATACTGCTTTTTTGATAAGCGCTGTTGCTTCGCCCATGATAGATACACTCCAATTTAATCTCTAATTACGCTGGCGGCGGGCAATTTGCCCAGCCACTCATAAAAACGGCTGACCGCTTTTACACAACGGAATTTGAGGATATCAAGGATATATCGATATTTCAGCAATTCCAAAGTAATTTGAAGCTGATTTAAGGAAGAAACTAACATCGTTAAATCAGTTAAAATGCTTGGTTTAACGCATTCCAAACTGGTGCCCTGGAGGGATTCTCTTGACAATCGCGAGGCTCTTTTTCTTACTAGTCTTTTGTCTTGCACAGACATCGACACTTCCGCTTTTAGCCCAAGCAGACCAGTCGGCTAAACCGAAACTGGTCCTATTAATAGTTGCGGATCAGTTTTCATACAACTATCTATCGCGCTATGGCGACAAAATGAGTTCTTCAGGACTGCGCTACCTGATGGAAAACGGAGCGCAATTCACTAACTGTTTGAATCGCAGCGCATCGACCAGTGCTGCCAGCGGATATTCAATCATCTCGACTGGTGCTTATCCCTGGACAACCGGCATAGTTTCAAACAAATGGTATGACCGAGCGAAGAAAGACTATCGATCAGCAATTCAAGATTCTTCCAATCGCATGGTAGGAGCTAACGGCATTGCAGGCGGAACAAAAGCGCTCAACGGCACCACACTTGGAGACCAGATGAAACTGTCGAGCAACGGCAGAAGTAAAGTAATAGGTCTTTGTGGAGACGAATCTGCAGCAATTCTTTTAGCAGGACCGCTTGCTACAAGCTCACTCTGGTTCGACAAACGCTCTGGCAATATGGTGACCTCGTCACACTACGGCTCTTCTATTCCTGCATGGATAAGCGCTTTCAACGATCAGCATTTTGCCGAACGCTATATAGGTAAACCCTGGCAACGCTTGATGCCTGAAACCGAATACGGTGCATCCACACGCGACGACTATCCGCGCGAAGCAATAATGGCAAATGACGGACGCAAATTCCCTCACATTATTGCTGGTGGTTCAAAAGAGGGCGATGGCTATTACGACAATTTTGCCATGACCCCTTTTGCCAATCAAATGATTTGCGACCTGGCAAAAGACGCTCTCGATAAAGAACAACTGGGTAACCACTCAGATGCAGATTTACTCGTTCTTGGTCTTTCTGCTGGAGAGCGTCTGACTCAACTCTTTGGTCCTTATTCGCAAGAATGTCAGGATCTGGTATTGAGAATGGATCAAAGCTTGTCATCGTTGTTTCAAGCAATAGATGACAGAATCGGCTTGAAAAATACTTTGATAGTTTTCACTGCAAGCCACGGTTCACCAGCCATTCCCGAATTTCTAGACGAGCGTGGAATGGAAGCTGGTCGTCTGGATCCAAAAGTGGTGGCAAATCAGATAGATTCGAAACTCGATCAACGATTGGGTGAAGATAACTGGGTCGAATCTTTTGACCCGCCAAATCTCTACCTGAACTTAGATGCAATCGATAAAGCTAAATTGCGTCAGCCAGACGTAGAGCAAATCGCATCGCGTGCAGCACGCTCGATTGCGGGCATTGGCGAAATATTCACAGCCTGGCAGCTTTACTCAAACCAACTGCCAAGCACTCCGGTATCAGACAAAATCCGTCGCAGCTATTACTTCGGTAGAAGCGGCGAGCTATTCGTTCTTACAAAACCTGGACACGTCTTTTGCAATGACACCACAGGCACCGGATTTGGTTCGCATTACACCTACGACTCTCAAGTTCCACTGCTCATTTGCGGACCAGGGGTGCGCGCTGGTAAATATGCATCACACGCATCACTTACCGACATTGCCCCTACTGTAGCGTCAATTCTAGGAATTGAATTACCGTCTTCGTGCGAGGGCAATCCACTTGATGCTGCAGTAACTCAAATTTACGGTCCACCACGTCCACGCATTACTCAGGCACAATAAAAATGGCAGATATGGAAACACTGGTTTTAGTCGACGGAAGCTCGCTTGCTTTTCGTTCTTTCTACGCGCTTTTCACCTCGGGATTGAGGACTAAAACCGGTGTGCCAACCTGGGCAATACTTGGATTTTTCAATTCCTTCTTCGATTTGATTGAACGCCAGCACCCAGATAAGATTGCTGTTTGTTTTGACACTTCTACTCCCACATTTAGACACACTCAGTTTGATGGCTACAAAGCAAACAGACTGGATATGCCAGCGGAACTAGCTATTCAATGGCCATTGATTAAAAAAGGCATAGAAGTGCTTGGCGTTCCGGTGCTCGAACTGCCCGGTTTTGAAGCAGATGATATTATTGGTACTCTTGCAAAACGCTATTGCGAAGCGGGTCAGCGTGTAGTAGTGCTGACTGGCGACCAGGACATTTTTCAACTTGTCGATACCACCTGCGGTTCGGTAGAAGTTTTGATGCCAGGAAAAACTGGATTAAAACTCTATCAAAGAGCCGAAGTGCACGAAAAGCTTGGTGTCTGGCCAGAGCAAATCATCGACTACAAAGGTCTTTGTGGCGATACTTCAGATTGTATTCCAGGCATTCGAGGTATCGGTCCTAAAACAGCTCAAAAACTTTTGAGCGACTTTGGAACTATAGACGGCATCTACGAAAACATAGACAAAATCACAGCCAAAGCTTTAAACGAAAAATTGAGAACAGGCAAAGATTTGGCCTATATGAGCCGAAACCTTGCCACTATCGATTTAAACGTACCTCTTGAACTAAAAGGCGGCGAGCTCACTATGCACGAGCCCGATATAGACCAGGCAGGTCGCTATTTCAAAAGCCTTGCATTCAAGAGTCTTGTCCAACGAATCCCGCGCGCACTAGTTAAATTGGCTTCAATACCAGTAGAAGAAAATGGTGCGCTCGAACTGAAATATATCGAAGCGCTAAACAAAATAGAAGTGCCACCAATTACACCTCAAGAAGTCGGCATGATTGATGATGGTGATGGTCCACCTCATACAAAAAAAATCGAAAAAGACAGACAACTGACGCTTGAGCCGCCCTCAATCAGTGTCGATCACGGACTTGGCAGTGCTGGTGCAGTAGCAGTAGTCGAAGCTGTTGAAGTTGTTACCGAAGTTCTTTTGATTAAAGAATTGCCTCCAGCTCCAAAACTAGAACCAATCGCCAATCCACTAATCATTTCAAAACCAGAAGATCTCAAAGAACTCACTAAAAATCTGGTTGCTGCAGGACAGTTCAGTGTAAATCTCGAAACTACAAGCAGTGAAAGTCTCAATACAGGTATTGTTGGGATCTCGCTTGCCTGGGCAGAAAATGAAGGCAGAGGACCAGTCGAAGCGGCCTATATTCCCCTTGGTCATCAAACCATCTCAGCCATCGGTCAGATGGATCACGACGAAGCCCTTGCCATCTTAAAGCCGGTACTCGAATCGCATGAAACTGGCAAAGTGGCTTACAATGCAAAATTCGAGCAAAATGTGTTTTCGCTATACGATATTGAATTCGCCCCAGTTTCATTCGACCCAATGCTTGCAAGTTACATAATCAACCCAGACAACAAACATGGGCTGAAAGAACAGGCAGACCGAGTCTTCAATCACCAGATGGTGCCTCAAGTAGACATTCTTGGCAAAGGCAAAACTCAAATGAGTGTAGACCAAGTTCCAATAGAGCGCATGGCGTCCTATGCTTGCGACGATGCGCGCGTGAGTCTTGAACTGGCAAGATACTACGCGCAAATAATGGACGAAGAGCAAAAATATTTGCTGCACGAAATGGAAATTCCACTATCAGCAGTATTATCAAGATTGGAGCAAAATGGCGTAGCGTTGGATCTCGAGTATCTGAGCGCCTTTTCCAAAGAGCTTGCATCTGAATTAACACGTCTTGAAAGTGAAATTTATGCTCTGGCAGATGGTGCTTTCAATATCGGCAGCCCCCTGCAATTGCAAAAAATTCTTTTTGAAAAGCTTGGACTAAAAGCCAGCACCAAAACCAAAACCGGCTATTCAACTGATGCTTCGGTGCTTGAATCACTGGTGAACGACCATCCCATCGTTTCTAAAATTCTTGAATACAGACATATTGCTAAACTAAAATCGACTTATGTAGACTCATTTCCAAAACAGGTCATTGAACGCGACAACAGATTGCATGGCGAGTTCAATCAAACAGTCGCATCAACCGGACGATTATCCAGCTCCAATCCTAATTTACAAAATATTCCAATTCGAACCGAGCTTGGAAGACGAATCAGACGTTCATTCATTGCTGGAGACAAAAACTCATCTCTTGTTTCAGCCGACTATTCGCAGATTGAGCTTCGAATGCTCGCTCACATGAGTTCGGATGAAATTTTGATTGATGCATTTGAAAAAGATCAGGACATCCATTCAAGAACGGCGATGGAAATTTTTGACGCTGCCGAAATTGACGTCACATCTGATATGCGCGGCACAGGTAAGACATTGAACTTTGCTCTCGTTTACCAGCAAGGAGCCTTTGCGACTGCACAAAGCCTTGGAATCTCGAACAAAGAGGCTCAAGCATTCATAGATAAGTATTTCAGCCGTTATCCACGAGTGAAGAATTTTCTTTCCCAAACTATCGAAGAAGCTCGTCGCAACGGCTATGTAACCACTTTGTGGGGACGCAAACGTTATTTCCAACGCCTGAACGACCCTAATAATATGTTGCGCAGAGCAGACGAGCGTGCAGCTTGCAACGCACCTATTCAAGGCAGCGCTGCAGATCTAATAAAGCTTGCAATGATCGAACTGGATAGAAAATTGCGCGAATCGAAATCAAAAGCTAAACTCATTTTGCAAGTACACGACGAACTGGTCTTAGAAGTTCCAAACGACGAGCTGGAAGAAGTCAAAAAATTAGTTGTCGACTGCATGCAAATGAATCAGCCACTCAAAGTGCCGCTGAAAGTAGATATCCATTCAGGCAAAAACTGGATGGAAGCGAAATAATCAAGCATCCAAGCGAAAGCTTGCTTTTGCATTTTATATAAGAGCTCAACAGCACGAAAATCTTACATCAATCAAGCACACGCTTTTTTCGATGTGTTCTGCCGCTAGTAAATATGAGCCACTTTTCTTACCAATGTTAGAAAAGTGGCTCAACATTACTTTTGACAGAATGAGGACAAAAAATAGAGGACTAACTATCGTGAGATTTTTGACTCATCGGTGTCTAATGAAAGCGAGTCCGAAGGAAGGCCACCATCAAAAGAGATCTTGAAGCAAGTTCCTCTAAATACTAGAGTCACGCTTTTTCCCACAGCCAGATATTTTGCAATACCTGGATATTCTTTGATGAGCTCGAAATAGCGCTTGCTTGCAAATTCGACTTTTTCGGTCTTGCCTTTGAAAACGGCAAGAGCATCGTCGACCCAAGTACCATTTTTCAGTCGAAAAGTCTTATCGTCGACAATTTTTGTCTCCGATATAGAGGATCCGTCCCCTTCCAGATATGTATCAGTCTTCAGTTTAGACTGAACCTTTTTGAAATGTACAGCGTTTTCTCCCTTTTCTTCTTTATCGGCCATCATGTCTAAAAGTTGCTTGGCGCCAGCGTCCTTTTGACGTCCGTCGTGCCCCATATAAAAGTTATCGTTACCGGCCTTTGCTATAGCTAAGGGTGAATATTTACGGCCCATAGATGTTTGAGGCAGTTGTGCTTCGTTTTCAGCAAATCCAGAACTGGTACCTCTTCCTCCTGCACCACCAATGGCAACACCAGGCGAATTGCGACGCACAAGACCACCGCGCACCATCGATTCCTGCGCTGCCATAGGTCTTCCCATAGGCATAGGTATTGGCATTGGCTCGGTTACCAGATACGACGAATAAGCGGTGATGATACCGTGCTTACGCGAGAGGTCCATTATTTCATCGACTATCTCTTTTGTGTTTCCATTCTCTTTTGCAACTTCAGTCAGATGACCAACTCTTCGCATCGCCCATAGACGAGGAAGATAATTTGCTTGCAAATCTTTTTCGGGAAAATTCAAGGGAAACTGGAAATTTTTTGGCGCACCATTTACGGTGCCTGAGATTTTAATTTTGGCTTCTCCAGCACCTTTATATTTGCCCACTAACATGACTTGTGTGTTAGCAAACATATCTTTGACTGAGCGAGGATAGACGTCTTTTACTGTAATGCCTTCGTATGAAATTTTGACGTCAGACATTATTGGGTTTCGAATCTTGTCGTACAAACCTGAAAGTGCAGTTTCTAGATTTTCGCCTGGTTCAACAAACTGTGCAGTACCATGATGATTGTTTGCAATTTTATCGAGCAATTGAGTGTTGATGTCGTATCCAATTCCAAGGTTGAACACGCGCAGATCAGGTTTATTGGCAAGTAGACTCGCTATTTCTTTATGCCCTGTTTTACCAACCGTTGGCTCGCCATCAGTCATCATAATCATGTATGAAGGGCGCGTGCTTCCAGCTTGAAACATCGAAGAGCCAAGCGAAACAGCGTCTGCCAGATTAGTGCCACCATGAGCTTCTAGGTCGTCGATATACGCAATAGCTTTTGCTTTATTTTCTTTGGTGGCTTCAAGCAATTTATCTTCGAATGCATCAGCGTCAGTGTTGAACTGAACAATATTGAATCTATCGCCCTGATTGAGTGAATTTACCATATACTTGAGCGATTTTTTGCTTTGCTCAAGCCATTCTCCAGCCATCGACCCCGAGGTGTCGGTAACAATTACAATGTCTTTTGCTACAGCAATTTTGTTTGCAATGGGAGGAGAGATAGCAAGCAAGAAATATCCATCTTCACCATCCTTCTTATGCGACTGCAAATTGGTTGCAAGTTCGTTTGCAGACAAAACATAACTAAGCAGAAAATCCTTCTCATCAGTTCCGTTCTTTTCATTGAAAGTAACTGTTGCCTGATGCTCATTCTTGCGAGTCATAGATATATGATGAGTCGGCGACCAGATTGTGCGGATGCCTTGCTTTCCTTTTATAGATATAGTCAAATTGGTTTCGGAAACTGCGTCTTTGTTGGTCGCTCGCAGCGGATACTTATACGAGACAATGCCACCATTCGATTTGAGCAGCTGAGTATATTCAAGCTCAACAGTTTTAGAACCATGAGCAGGAATAGGATAGATTCTTGCCCTGACAGTCTTATAGTCGGCATACTCAAGTAAACCCGGGTCAATCATTTTGCGCACGATAGCTTCGTACTGAGCGGTCGCTTCGGCTTTTTCAAGAATTTTTCCTTCGACCGGTTTTCCATCTATATGCAATGAGAACGAACTAAAAGTGGCATCGTCTGGCAAAGGAAACAAATAAGTCCCTGACAAAACTTTGTCAGTATCATTTTTAAATGTCTGTTTGATATAAGTTTTGGCAACCTGGTCGAAAATGTCCACTTTTATATCTTGGGTATCAAGATACACACCGGTCTGCACCGACCCGTGCAGTAAGGGTCTAGTGCTTGGATTAGTCGGATTAGCAGGCAAGCCGATTGGCAGTCGCACATTTGGCAATGAATGAAAAGCCGAATCTACATATAGAAATCCGGTTGCCGATGCCATGGGTGCCTGAAAGGTCAAAATTCCAAGCGAAAGGGCTAATCCAAGGATTTTACGCATACTGCCTCCCAGCACTGTGCATCGTTTTTTTCAATTTCCTACATTTCCAGCTTAGAATGCCGGAATTATTTTGTATGCGTGGGCAACCTGGCTTCAGATTCAGTATTTTCCCTAGTATTATTAGTTGTTTCACCCTGGGGATTTGCCATCCCCGCAAAGCTAGACTAATCTTGGAGCAGGAGGTCTGCTCAAAAAATGGGTATCTTGAGGTCTGTTTCTGCCTGGGTTCGACCATCATCGATTCTGGCAAAGAGCGGTTCTGGACAAAGTCCCGGGACTGGATCTGGACCTGGTCAAATGGAAGGTATCCTTTTTCAAAGATTGTTCTGGGGAACTATGGCAGGCTGTTTATCAACTTTACTTTTAGCCGAATCGCCCGTACTCGACACAATTGAGCACAGCTTGCTTGAATGGCGCTACAAAGTTGCATACACCATTAACGCGAGAATTTTTGGTCGTCCAAAATCGCAAGATATAGTCCTTGTTTCATACGACGACGACGACCAGTTCGATTTAGAGCAGGAGTCGAGCGAAGGCGGTCCAAGTCCAATACAAGAGGTATTAACAAGACTGATACCTGTTATTGAACAGTCGGATCCATTGCTTATTGTTGTCGACCTGGATCTTGCAGGTAAGGCAGACCCGCGCCTTGTCAAGGTTTTTAGACAATATCGATCGAATATAGTGCTTGCTTTATTAGGTAATCTTGAGGATCCTTCAGATTTTCCATCGATGGACTTGCGTCAAGCATCCAGTGCCTGCGCATACGACTTTCTGGTCCAGGAAACCAATGGTCTTGTATGTCAATTGCCTATATATAACCAAGATACAGACGCGGTTTCTGAACTCGATAAAACTTCCTCTTTTGATTTTAAAAGCTTAGAATATGAAAATGACGTCGCCTTGTACGAACCACTGCCCAAAGTGGTAGCTGGACTTTTGACAAGTAAAGCTGGTGTGGGTCCGACCCTTGGTCAGATCCCAAAATACAAAGCGGACAATTTGCCGGTCTATATAAATTTTCGCGGCACCAAATACGATACCTATCAAACAAGGGATATTTTAAACAACAACAGTAAAGCGGTTCCTACCGGTGCCTTCCAGGACAAAGTGGTAATTATAGGAACCAAATACACCCAAAAGCAAGACAACACGCCCAAAGTTCGCACACCTCTAGCTCGAAATGTAATGCACGCACAAATCCAGGCTGACGCTATAAACACGATTCACAAGAACCAGATAATCTACAGTTTTTCCAAGAACTGGTATCATCACCTGCTCGTTTTCATGGGCGGCTTACTAGGCGCTCTTGCAGCGGTTTTGCCTTTAGGAAAACGCAGTTACGCATTTCTTGCCATTGGCGCTTCGGCTCTAATTTTTTCGCAAGTCTTGTTTCAGTTATTACAAATCAATTTCGTGGTAACCCCTATTCTCGCGGTTCTTTCATTTGCTTATGTTTTTGGAACAGTAATCTTTTTGGACACAGACTTGCGCGTTCGAAACAGAGAGCTTGCCCAGGCGCGAGAGACCATGCAATTCAGAGCGGAGCAAGAACGCAGACGCATAGCCAACGACTTGCACGACGAAACACTGCCCGCATTATCATCAGCTGCCCGCATCGCCGATGATTTATCCAAGCAGATGCCCGACAACAATCTTCCTATTGAGTTGCGCTCTAAATTAGATAACACACTTGTTGAGATGCGTAGGGTCATAAACGATTTACACCCGTCTGTTCTTGAGACTATGGGTTTTAGACCCGCACTCGAAAATCTGCTTCACGTGCTCGAGCGCGATACCAATATCAGTGCAAACTTTGTAGATGCTGGCGACAACAGCGAAAATGAATTGAGCGAAAACACCAAACTGCAATTATATAGAATCGTTCAGGAAGGTCTGAACAACGTAGGCAAACACTCACGAGCCAGTCAGGTCGAAGTCGAGATCAAACCTGAAGACGATTACCTGGTCATAAAAGTAGTAGACAATGGAATAGGCATGGACAAGAAACGAGTGAGCGCAGATTCGCATGGACTGCTCAATATTAGACAGCGAGCTGAGTTCATCGGAGCAGAAGTTGACTGGTCCGAACCGAATCCAAACAAATTTGAACAAGGCACCCAGTTGACTCTAAGAATCCCCATATTAAAAGGTTGAGGACAATAAAATGACAGTTCTATTAGTAGATGATGAACAAAGAGACCGCAAATGGTTGAAAGACTTACTTTGCGACGAGCTGTCTGCTCATGGTCCTTTTCATGAGGGTACCAACGGTCAGGAGGCTGTGGAGCTTGCAAGCAAATTGAGACCTCAACTGGTTTTTCTCGATATCAAAATGCCTATCCTTTCTGGAATCAAGGCCGCAGAACAGATTTTAAAAGAGCACCCCGAGATTGGCGTTATTATCCTGTCCAATTTTTCCGATGAAGTATACGTCAGACAGCTGTGGAAAATCGTGCCAGCCGATGGTGCTTTTGGCTACGTTTTAAAAAATGCCTCAAACGAGCAAGTCCTGGAAGCTGCTCGGGCTGTACTTTCCGGCGATTGCTGGATTCATCCAGGTATTGCTCGGGTTATTCAACGCACTCAAAACCGAGCACAAAGTTTGACTGCAGCAGAATATGAGGCGCTGATTTGTATCGCGCTTGGAATGACTGATTCAGCTATTGCTCGCCAGCTTTATTTGACTGAAAAAGCAGTACAATCAAGATTGAAATCGTTATATTCCAAGCTCAGCATTCCAGGAAGAAGCGAATCAAAAGAAGCCGAATTCAATCAACGCTGCAGAGCTGTTTATTTATCGTTGCAACGAGGACTGATCAATCAATCAGAACTCGAGGAGTGGGAAAGCAAACTGATGGGATCGCAAGCCAAGGTCAACTAAGAATGTTCAAAAGAATGTCCGAGCATCTGTTTTTGAAAGTACTGATAGTGGTACCACTATTGGTGTTTTCGCTCGGCTCTAAAAATTACTGGATCTCAAATGCTCAAGCGCAAGAAAAATCGAGCAAGAAGCTTACTCAACAAAAGAAGCTTGCTGCAATCCCGCAAATAGATGTTTCTTCCGAATCTGGCGTAAAACTTCTGATTGGAATTTTGCAGCGCATTGGTAATGTTCCAGCATTAGCGATGCAACAACAATCGTTCAATAATTATGCCCCGCCACCACCAGCAGAAAGTGTTCCCAATCAAATATTTGGTCAAAATCTAACTGATCCAGCTCTTGCAATTCGTCCACAAATGCGCAGACAAAGCGCAGCTAATAACTATGTTAGTGGAGCAGCGCTCAGCAAAGCAAAAGCCAAGTCAGAAAATTTAATTGCAAGTTCGACCAAAATGTATCAGTTGAGCAAAACAATTGACGAACTCGACCGTGCAGCAAACTCATACGAATCGCAAGCTGGGCAAAGCTCTAACTCACTTCCTGCAAGAGGAGTGGTAATTTCAAACGCTCCACGCATAACTGAATATGGTGCTGCCGGCCAAACTATGCAGGCAAAAAATGAAACAGCCATGCGCACCATAGTAGGTGCCATCAAAGATGCCCAGCAAGAGCAGCTGAGTCGTATGACAGACGCTGAAGATTCCTTTTCGGCGCGAAATTCCAAACGACAGGTTGTTAAACTGGATCAGCCAGCTTATTACAAACACATTAGAGAGTACGACGACAAAAAAAGCGCCAAAGAGCAAAAGCAAATTGTAGCCTACAATCCCCCAAGCATGGTTTTTGGAATCGCCGGACTACAACTTGGAGCATCCAATAGCGACGTAAGCAGTTATCTCAAGTCGCAGTTTGCTACAGACAAAAGCAAGTTCAAGAGTTTCAAATACAAAGAATGGCTTGTCTGGTCGCTTGTAGAACCTTCAGCCAAAGGTGAGCGCACCACGCTTCAAATCTTCTCCAGAGCAAACCAGGTCGAAGCGCTTCGCATTTTCGACGACAAATATATACCTGATGCAGTTAACGTCAGACTGGCCGACACAATGGCTGTTATGAAAAACCGTTTTGGCGAACCAGCTTTCGTCTTAGAAGAGCCCCAGGTCAAAGACAGCTCGAAGACAAACGATAAGAAGATGATAAAAAATTACGTATATCCGGTGAGCCAGGTTAGCTTTCAGCTTGTCAGAGGGGAGAGCGGTGGCTCGCCAGTAGTAACAAGCGTTTTGTTGTTTAAGTTTTTATAGATAAGCTCTAAACCAAGATATGAGCTGCGCAAGCAGGTAGAATATAGGTCATGTCGGTGACCAAATACCAGCCGCTATATCTCAAATACAGACCGCAAACTCTGCAAGAGCTTGTCGGTCAGAGTTCAGTGGTCAAAACACTCACCAATGCTCTTGAAAATTCGCGCATCACTCACGCTTATCTTTTCACTGGCCCAAGGGGTACTGGAAAAACATCAAGCGCAAGAATCCTTGCCAAGAGTCTCAATTGTGACAACGGTCCAACTATTACACCGTGTTTGACATGCCCATCTTGTGTAGAAATTGCAGCCTCTTCTTCTCCCTCTGTATTTGAAATTGACGCCGCTTCCAACAATAGTGTAGACGACGCTCGAAGCTTGATAGAGCGAGCACCACTTGCTGCACAAGGCGGCAAATACAAAATTTATATAGTAGACGAGTGCCACATGCTTACCAAAGAGGCATTCAACGCACTACTCAAAACAATCGAAGAACCGCCACCACAAGTAGTGTTCATTCTTGCCACTACCGAAGAATACAAAGTTCCGCCGACTATTTTGAGTCGCTGTCAGCGCCTTATGTTCCGCCTGGCAAACCAGCCCGAATTAGAAAAACATTTGCGCAAAGTGGCAGAGTCCGAAAATATCAATATTACAGACGACGCTATTCAACTTGTCTGCCGTCGCTCGGGTGGCGGTCTCAGGGACGCACTAGGACTTTTCGATCAGGCCAGTCTTTTGGCTCATGAAGGCAAACCAATTACTTCGCAGGATCTTTTAGTACTTCTTGGTGCACTTCAGGAAGACTTGCTTTTATCTTTAGGTTCGGGCATTGTTCAAGGCAATGGCTATGCTGTTACTCAGGCTGTTAATGAGCTTCTTGGCCAGGGCAGAGAACCCTCACTTATAGCGCTTGAACTAGCCAAACACTTTTTGAACCTGGTCAAAGGTTCATACCTGAGTGCTCAAGATTCGACCGAACTGGGCAAATATGTAAGTGGCTCACAATCTTATCTTGAAGGAATTCTCTCTGAAGTAAAATCCTCAGTCCAGTCCCCTGAGCTTGTACAAATAGTAGAGCAGCTGGAGCGATTGGAACAATCGGTAAAACGTTCATCTTTGCCAGTCATGACGCTTGAAATAGGTTTATTGTCTATCTGTCATAGACACGACATCAAAGACGTCAAAGAACTTTCTTTGAAATTAGAGGCTCTTGAAAGTCGCATTCAGGGCGGCGATATACAACTAAGCGCACCACAGGCGGTGACACGTCCACGTCCCCAGTACTCTGCTCCGGCACCTTCCGTTTCGACTCAGTCTTCGCCACCGCCTACAATGATAACGCAGGCTCATACACCTGCTTCAGCACAACAGTCAGTAGTGACGATGGAAAAAGTTGAAACTCCAGAAGGTGACATGTCTATCACTCTGGAGCCAGATATTGACGAATTGCCGACTAAATCAGAAACAGCCCCGAATGCGCCACTTGTTGCTGCAACTGAAACTGAATCGGTACCCTCACAAGCTCAGGCACCAGTTTCCACTCAAATGCACGGAGACCTTGATGTCTTGTGGGATAGAGTTTTAGACGCTCTTCAAAAACGCAATATCCCAGCCTATAGCGTGGTTAATATGCACGCTTTCCCTATAAATCAGGAAAACGATGTTTTGTATTTAGGAGTGGGCAAGGAATTTTTCCAAAAAACAATTGAATCAAAGTCGCACCACATTACTCAAGCTTATAAAGACATCACAGGCGATACCATCACTGTCAAAGTGAAAGTAGTGGATGAAACTCAAAGAACGAGCGCGCCTAAAATGGCAGCACCTAAACCTGCCGCGCAAGCGCCAACACCTCGGACACAGGAAGCACCTGCTAATTCTGGATCTGATTCAGAGCCAGATCCGGAGGATGATAGGGCTCTGCCCCAATCATCTGAACTAGAAACAAATTCTGAACCAAATACAGGCAACAAAGCTCCAAGTGAAATTAGCTTGATGGTTCTTGAAACTGACGGAACTGCATCACAAAACGCAAAAGAGGCTTATAAGCTCTTCGAAGGTCCAGGCTCCAGATTCATTAGCTAATAACTACAAATCTGCCTAGATAATCTTTGATTTGTGACTGGTCTGTGTCTTCGACATCAACAGATTCAACTTTAGCGCTTGGAGGTCCTTTGTGACACCAGACAATAAGTTCTTGTACCTTTTCATCCGGCCCATAGACAAGAGCCTCGACCGAACCGTCCATATTGTTTTTAACCCAGCCAAAAAGATTTAGGGCTATCGCCTCCTTACAAGTCGACTGACGATAAAACACGCCCTGGACACGTCCTGTGATTTTTAATTTCACGCAAGTCAAGATGCCTTACAACCCCGCGTTTTTAATGCAATAAGTTTTGGTCAATTTGAGCAATATTTTCTTATATAGTGGAAGAAAAAAGATATTAGAAAAGCTATACTGCTCTATCGGCTATTGCAGAATCAATGGAATTATCGATGTCGGAACAAAAAAAAGCGCCCAAAATTGAAGATTCGGTGATCCTCTCTGCCATAGAGAAGGTCAAAGAAAAAGGTTTCGATATCAACCCTTATACGGTTTCTGATGAGGCTAAAGTCTTTCCCTCTGACATTTTTCGCGCTCCCGGCTTGATGAAAATCATTCTAGACGCAAGGGACGAATCATCTAAGTGGCATTTTCAGCCTTCAACAAGCGAAGCTGACATTAAATTCAATACGCTTGAAATCAACCTCGACAAATTGCGCGAAGAAAATGAACGACTGAACGCTCAGGTCAACGAACTGGAAGAAAGACTTACAGCTCCCATAAATTCATCCACAGACGTCGATATCGTGGTTGAAGAAACTGAAAGCGAAAGCGAGCCGAAATCAAAAAATCCTGACAAAAACAAGGTCTCTAATAAAGAATCAGATGTGGACTTTTCGTTAGAGGAAGACTTTAATGAGCAGTTCAAAGATTTGCTTCAACTTGAAAGCGAGTCTGAAGTCCAGGAACTGGAAAGACAATTAGCTGAAGCAAGAAACGAAATTGGCACGCTGCAAGCAGAAGTTGCTCGTGTCGAAGACGACAATAAAGATTTGAGCCACAGTGTACTTGGTCTTGAGCGCGTTAACGAAGCCTTGAACATCAGACTGCGCGAACTCGAAGGCGAAAATCGCGATTTGAAAGAAGCAGCAGAAAAGCAAGAACATTCTGCCAGTCCATCCTCAGACTCAGAAAATGAGGAAGAGCTGCAAAATCTGCGCAATTCGCACCAGGAACTATCAGAACGACTCAATCATTTCGAAGATGAAAATGCTCGTTTAATTGGTCGAATTCAAGATTTAGAAAATGAAGCCGAGCAAAAAGAAATGCAGCAGGCAAACCAGTCTGGAGCAAATCCAGAGCTTGAATCTTACGCGCAAGAACTCGAACAACGCATTGCCGACTTTGAAACCAAACAAGCCGAAATGCAGGAAGAGATGGACACTCTTGTCACTCAATTACAGAATTCTTGGCACACTGGTTATCAAAAAGGACTGAGCGACGGCAAGTCTCAGGCAGCTGAAGAAGCAGCACAAGCGCCTCCCCAACAAATTCAAATAGAGCCTGCAGCGATTAATTACGATGCCACAGCTCCAATCCAGGCACAAACTTTTCAAGCTCCAGATTTATCTGTGTTGCAGGGCATAGGCAATTCGTCCAGTGAATATGACGCTCTCAAAGACATGAAATGGAAAGATGTCGAAACTGTCTACCAGATGGGCGGTCAGGCGCAAGCGCCCCAAAGTGCTTACTATGAAAATGCCCCGCAAGAACAAGGTTTCGAACAAGGTGGCTACGAACAACCAAGTTATGAACAACCTGGCTATGAGCAGCCGAGCTACGAGCAGCAAAGCTACGAGCAAAGATACGCAGAAGAACAGCAAGAACAGTATGGTCAACCGCAACAAGACGTTGCCTACGATTTTGGTGCAGGTTATCAAAATTACGACGAACAAGAAAATGTTCAAGACTTGCAGTTCGATAATTCCTACCAACAAGGCGACTATGCCCAAGAGCAAGGTGAGTATCAGGACGCTCAACCGCAATACGAAGGTTATGACCAGCCAATTCAACACTTTGAAAATCAACCACAACCTCAAGCTGAAGCTGAAATCGACTTTGACCAGATGGATATTTTTGAAGACATCGAAGAGCTCGAACGTCTGGGAAGAATCGAATTACCAGACGACATTATCCCTATTGACCACAGTTCGAAAGCAACTCCAAGCGAAGCTGAGTTGCGCAATTTAGTTCAACACAAAATTCAACATCAGCAAGAACACAGCACTGGTGATGTTCCGCGCCTGGTTGGAAAGGCTACAGCTGAAAATGCACAAGCTCAAGCAGATCCCGCTGGAGCCAAAGGAATCAATAAATTTGTTGGTCAAAGAGGCGCTCATGCTAGCAGCGAAGCCGCACAAAGTGCCACCAATCTGCCAGTAGTGCGCAACGTCCCACCCGAAGTGCGTAAAGCTTGTCAAATTCTAGGTCTTGCTCCAGAAACCATGACCAAAGAGACGATAAGCGACGCCTGGAAAAAAGCAATTACAGCTCCAGGTGTTCACCCCGACCAGGGTGGAGACACAGAAATTGCCACATCGATAAACTTAGCCAAAGCAACTCTGCTCAAATTTATGGATCAAACCGCTCCAAAACTTGGCAAAAAATTTGGTGCTCAATCTACCGGTGCTGTAACCCGTTTTGCTGGCAAGAAAAAACCGGAAGATCAAAAACCGGAAGACCAAGATTAGTTATTGAGGAGTAGCCGTGGTTAAGGGCGTGGTTGCAATTGTAGGCCGTCCAAATGTAGGAAAGTCAACCTTCTTCAATAGATGCGTAGGCTCGCGTAGCGCGATAGTCGATGATCAACCTGGAGTAACTCGCGACAGACTATATCGTGAGGCGGAATGGTCAGGAAGTAAATTTTTAATCGTGGACACTGGCGGTATTCTGCCTGGCACGGCTGCTGATATCAACAGTTCAGCGCAAATAAACGAAGAAGTAAACAAACAAGTCCGCCTAGCCATTGAAGAATCTGACGTAATTATTTTTATGGTCGATGGCAAACAGGGTCCGATAGGCGTTGACGAAGACATCGCACATATTCTGCGTCAATCCAAAAAACCTGTTTTACTTGCCGTAAATAAAATCGACTCGCCAAAAGAAGAGCTGAACGTTCCAGAATTTTATTCACTTGGTCTTGGTGAACCCCACAGTTTGTCTGCGCAAGTTGGCTCTGGAGGTGTTGGTGACCTGCTTGATCTGGTAATCGAAAATCTTCCCAAAGGTAAAAAAGGTAGAGCATCAGAAGACGAAGACCTCCTTGATGAAGACGAAGACCTCGATAAAAAGCCATTTTCGCTTGCCCTGGTCGGAAAACCAAATGTAGGCAAATCATCTATTTTGAATATACTCTGCGGCGAAGACCGCACCATCGTTTCAAATGAGCCTGGCACCACACGTGATGCCATTCATACAATTATCAAACACAATGGTCGAGAAATCACACTTATCGATACAGCCGGAATCAGGCGCCGTACCAAAGTAGAATATGGAGTTGAAGCCTTTTCGGTAGTTCGCTCTTTCAAAGCGATTTCAGATGCCGATGTAGTAGTACAAATTATCGATTCATCAGAACCTATATCTGACCAGGACCAAAAAATAGCTTCCAAAATTGCTGAAGCTGGTCGCGGTGTAGTAATCGTTATGAATAAATGGGATTTATTCGAAAACAAATCGTCATCTAAAATGAATGAATTGAAAAAGGATATCGAGCAAGACTTACGAGCAATTTGTTATGCTCCGGTTCTTTTCACCAGCGCCACCGAGAAAGTGCGCGTGGGAAAAATCATTGAAGCAGCAAGTCTTGCTTTCGCTCAAAATCACAGACGAGTAACCACCAGTCTATTGAATCAAGCTATTACCGAATGCGTTGCGCTGGTGCCGCCTCCTGCTGGCAAACGCGGAAAACGATTGAAAATATACTATGCCACTCAAGTGGCTGTAGGTCCGCCGACTTTCGCTCTATTTGTCAATGATACTAAGCTTATGACCGACAATTACCGGACATACTTGGAGCGCAAACTACGCGAGAATTTCGGTTTTGAAGGCACACCGATCAGGATTTTGACCCGACCCAAAAAGAAACAATAATGTCGATAGTTATTGCTATTTCAAGCTTGTTACTCGCCTATTTACTCGGCTCGATTCCTACCGGCTATTGGGTCGCAAAATTAGTAAAAGGAATAGACATAAGGAAAGAAGGGTCGGGCTCAACTGGTGCTACAAACGTGTTGCGTTGTGTCGGTAAGAAAGAAGCCGCGTTTGTAATGTTTTTCGATATCTTCAAAGGCTATCTTGCTGTAGCTATCTCCATTTATTTGGAAGCTAACTTTCAAGCTCAGCTCTTCGGCGTACAGGGGCTTTTGCCTGTGATTGCTTCAGTCACAAGCCTGGTGGGACACAGTAAATCTATATTTTTAAACTTTCAAGGCGGCAAGAGTGTTGCCACCGGACTTGGTACCTATTTTGCCTTAAACTGGCTTGTAGCTGTTTGCGCTTTTACCCTGTGGGTGCTCTTGATTGTCGTTACTAGATACGTTTCCTTAGCGTCAATCATAGGTACTTTTTCTTGTCTGGTATTTATGATCCTGTTTGGCTCTCCACTTCCGTACATAATTTATGCAGTTATTGCTTTTACTTATATTACACTTCGCCACAAAGAAAATATCAAACGATTGATGAATGGCACCGAACCTAAGTTCGGAAAAAAATCAAACGAGAACAAAGAAAACTCGCCCTAAGAGGTCACAAATGAAAAAGCGAATGCAAAATCGCAGACTCAACTTAAAACCACTTTTGTTTGCAGGATGCCTGACTCTGTTCTTTGCCAATACAGTTCAATCGGCTCCCAAGGTGCAATTGCTTCCAGAAGAAGAAGCAAATATCCGAGTTTGGGAAAAAGCGCACAAAGCGGTAGTTAATTTATCTATTTACACACCAAACGCCATCAATATGTACGAAGATCCAGGCATCGGTTCTGGTTGCGTCATCAGTAAAGATGGTTATGTTGTCACCTGTGACCATGTGGTGGCACAAGCAGCTAAAATACGCGCCACTTTATATGATGGCACGGCTTTTGAGGCTGAAATTATTGGTCGAGATCCAGCATCAGACCTTGCGGTGTTAAAACTCATGGCACCAAAAGGTAGATTGTTCGATTTTATCGAACTAAAAGACAAATCTTCAGAGATTCAAGTAGGAAGACGAGTTCTAGCCATCGGAAGTCCTTATGGAATCGATCAAACTCTAACTCAAGGAATAGTTTCAAGTACAAGTCGTACCATAAGAACAGCCGCAAACAGATTGGTCAAAGGCGTTATTCAAACAGACGCAGCTATCAATCGCGGTAACTCCGGCGGTCCACTACTCGATACGCTCGGCAATCTAATAGGTATTAACGACTCAATAGTTAGCGCAACCCAAGGTTCTTCTGGTATAGGTCTTGCAATACCCAGCGCAGTGGCAAGCAGAGTGGTGCCAGAGTTAATCGAATTCCACGTAGTTAAGCGCCCCGAACTTGGTATCACTGCCAAACCAGATAGAGGCGGTTTGCGTGTAGTTCAAATAGATCCAAATGGACCTTCGCACGAAGCTGGTCTTCAAGGACCAAAAATAGTCAATTATCAGGATGGTGCTATGGTGTATCGGATACTTGATGCATCGCTTGCAGATCTCATCACTCATATTGACGATGTGAAAGTACAAACTGAAGACGACTTATATTCATACATAGAGAAGAAACAACCTAATCAAGTAGTTAAACTGACAGTGGTGAGAGGAGGCAAGGTTCTCACGATTCCAGTAAAATTGGTGGTCACAAAGACCAGCTGAAGGGGAGCAGAAATTGGCACGAATTCTAGTTATCGATGACGACCACGCAATCGCCGAGCTTGTCAAGATAAACCTTGAGCTTTTAGGACATCACGTTGAAACCGCCAATGACGGTATCAAAGGTCTTGCACTGGCTCAACAAAATTTGCCTGAAATGATTGTACTCGATGTCATGATGCCAGATCTGGACGGATTTACCGTATGCCAGCGTTTGCGTCAGAACCCTCAGACCAATGGCATACCTATATTAATGTTGACAGCTCTTGGCATGACCAAAGATAAAGTCACCGGATTTGATTCTGGAGCTGATGATTATCTGGTGAAGCCTTTCGAGATTCCAGAGCTTCAAGTTCGGGTGCGCGCACTATTGCGTCGAGCTGGCTCAGTTTTACATTCAGCTTCGTTACCTGAAATTTTGCATGCAGGTGAGATAACTCTAATCCCTGAAAATTTGCAAGCCAAAGTTGGCGAGCGAATAGTCAAATTGACCCCCACAGAGTTTGAAATTCTGCATTGTTTGATGCAGCACCACGGTCAAACAGTAAGCACCGGAAAGCTCTTAGAAGAGGTCTGGGGCTATGCTCCCGACGATGACGTAGATACTATTCGAGTACACATTCGCCATTTGCGCACCAGATTAGAAACTAGTGAGCGTAAATATATAAAGACCGTATATGGTGGCGGTTACCAACTCATAGCCGAAGGCTTCAATCGCTCTGGAAAATAGCTTTTAGAGCACTTATTAGAACCTGCTAATTTTGCATCTGACATTTTTTAAAGCATTTTAGATTAATACAACACTCTTATTTGAGGCGTACTTGGAATCTATTATTGTATGATTCTTGCCGTCCCACTTGATATGGCGAAAATTACCGGAGAAACCCAGTGTTATTCAACAGCCTGCAATATCTTGTCTTCCTTCCAGTAGTCTTCTTACTTTACTGGATAGTTCCGCACAAAGCACGCGTAATGCTCCTTCTTGTAGCAAGCTACGTGTTCTACATGTCGTGGAAGCCAATGTACGGTCTGCTCATAGCAGGTTTGACCATAGGCAACTTCTTCCTGGTCAAATTGATAAACAAACAGCCCGAGCGCAAAAAACTCTGGCTTGGTGTTATCGTCGCTGCTAACTTGATTATGTTAGGGATATTTAAGTACACCGTGTTTGCTTTCGACACGGTCAAAGATGGTCTCAGTTTGATGCATATCGACTGGAAGGAACCGCACTTAAATATCATTCTCCCTCTGGGTATTTCATTCTTCGTCTTCGAATTCATTCATTATGCAGTAGAAGTTTATAAAGGTAGATCCGAAGTTAAAAGTCTTCCTCAATTTGCACTCTTCGCTTCTTTCTTCCCGACTCAAATTGCAGGTCCAATTAAGAGATATCAGGACTTCATCCCTCAGCTCGATATAAGAGCCAAATTCAAATGGGAATATGTCGACGAAGGTATGCAGCTCATTTTGATGGGTCTGGCTAAAAAGGTTTTGATTGCAGATAACCTGGCTCTGGTTGTACAAGCCGGATTTGCTCACCCTGAAAAATTCACTTCAGTAGATATGTGGATTTTGACCTATGCATTTGCATTTCAAATCTTCCTCGACTTTGCTGGTTACACAGACATTGCGCGCGGTTCAGCAATGCTTTTTGGATACAAAGTTCCAATCAACTTCAATTTGCCTTATCTTGCAGCAAACGTTTCAGACTTCTGGAATCGTTGGCACATTTCGCTTTCGACCTGGTTGAGAGACTATCTATTCATTCCACTAGGCGGATCGCGCTGTGAGCGCTCCAAAGTCTATCGCAACTTGTTCATTACAATGGCTCTGGGCGGATTATGGCACGGTGCTGCGATGCACTTCCTCTTATGGGGTGTATACCAAGGTCTTGTGCTCATTCTTCACAGAGAATGGCAGCGCATTTCAGAAAAACTTGGCGTGACTAAAGAAGTTCTCGAAAACAAGTTCTATCATGCAGCGTCAGTCGTATTCACATTCCATGTAGTGTGTATCGGTTGGGTTTTCTTTAGAGCTGAAACTTCTAAATCGGCTTTCGAGATAATCGGCAAGCTGATGATGGTTCCTCAAGAGTTGATGAATTTCAGCCTCTCACAATTGGAAGTGCTCAAGATACGCGATCCAATCATATTCCCAGCATTGATCGTACTCTTGCCTGTACTTATGATTTCGCACCTGGTCGTAAACTGGATGAACGACAAAAAATTCTATCAAAAACCAGCATGGCCTGTGCAAGTCGGTGTGATGGTGGCGCTAATGTGTCTTTTGACCATTTTCAGCCCCGACTCATCGCCTCGCTTCATCTACTTCCAGTTCTAATCAAGAGACAAGGAATAGCTTCGTGAGTCCAATCAGTCCAGATAACGAAAATCTGAGACAAGAAACTCAAATCAGGTCCCCCAGAGTCCATCCTGAGGCCTATGAGATTCTACTTCCAATGCGCCCCAAGTCGCTTTTCTTGGTGGCGTTTGCGATGTTTGCCATTCTCAACGTCTCTATGATGTTCATCAATCCAATCAAATTCAATCGCGAGTTCTACCCGTATCGCGGTTGGCTCTGGTGGATGGTAAACGACATCAAGCCTCAGACAACCTCATACGATGTAGCAATGCTTGGATCGTCTGTGGTAGTGGCAGCTGTCACCACCGCTGATGCCACCAGTTCGGGCAAACCACTAGACATCATTTTGCACCACAGGTCCGAATATATGGACAAGCAGTTGGCTCTAAATGGTCTGCCCAAACAACAAACCATGAATCTGAGTGGACCAGGACAAATGCCATCCGATGCGCTTCTCATTTTCATGGCTCTAAGTGACCATTTGAAAGAAAATTCCACTGTGGTTTATGGGCTTGCGCCGCGCGATTTCTTCGACAGCTCTTTTCAAAGTGCTTCAGATACCGAATCTTATAAATATCTGCGGCGCATGATCGAACTTCATCCAAAAGTGAATTCGCACTACCATCAGTATTTCTGGGATAAAGTAAACGCTCTGCTTGAGCGCTCTGTTTATCTTTATGATAGATCGGCTGAAATTCAGACAAAATGGTTTCACAATCTAGAGAATTTTTTGATTGAAACCATTCCAAATTATGAAAACACTACATTTACTTATTGGGATAGAAAAGCTCTATTACCAGGTTATAAAGGTGCTGAATTCCATCCGCGAGCTTCGATGTGTGCGCCTGAAGACCTGAATAAACCACACGAATTTATCGATAATACTTTTGAATATTTCTTGCGTTACAGACGACCTAATCCTGCGGTATTCGATGCTCAGTTATATTTCTTGAAACAGCTCTCTTTGCAATGCAAAGAGAAGAAAGCCAAACTCATCATAGTAAATATGCCTATCACCGAAGTGAACATGGCACTCTTGCCGCGACACCACTATCAGAACTATTTGACTGCACTCAAAGATTTTTCCAAAACATTCGATGTCAAATTTGTAGATTTGAATAATCCTAAAGTGTTTCCTAAAACAGACTTTAGAGACGGAGTGCACATGAATGCACGCGGCGGAATGAAATTTATCGAGCTAATTGCGCCAGAAATAGCGGGTACTAGAAAATGAGCCAATACAAGAAGTGGTATGCAACTACATTTTTCTCGGCACTGATTGGCTATGGCGTGGTCAACCTTTTGTTTATGAACCTGGTTTTTCAGAAAAAACCAGAAATGACAGCTGCGATAATTACTCAAAGTCCCAGTGAAAAGAGACAAGAAGGCAACTGGATTTGGTGGGTGACACGCAACTATCTGGTCAAACATCCCGATGCCGAAATTGCTTTAATGGGCAGTTCGCAGATGGCATCTGCCAGTTTTGCCATCGAATCTGATTCTCAAAATGTCAATGTAGACTGCGTCACAGACAAGAACAGCCGTTTTCTGTCGCAACTGGTTAAAGAGCGCACTGGCGT
The DNA here is from genome assembly GCA_964572515.1 of uncultured Candidatus Obscuribacterales bacterium. Classification (GTDB taxonomy): domain Bacteria; phylum Cyanobacteriota; class Vampirovibrionia; order Obscuribacterales; family Obscuribacteraceae; genus Aved-18. The sequence continues at coordinate 223,468 of CAZNEW010000002.1, forward strand.
CGACACGCATACTTGCTTGTTCGCGCTTGGCGGTGCGATGATCTCAGACCAATACATAATTGCCAAAACCCTTTTTACTCAAAAGCACAAACCAAAATTGATTGTACTGGGAGTCAATCCGCGTGACTTTATAGACAATCTAATGCCATCTTGTGCATCAACAGAGACATTCCATTTTCTGTCTCCATACACAGATTTAAGCAAATTTGCAAACCACAATTTCAATAGCATTTTCACTAGAATGGACTGGACCATGAACGAAATGCTTCCACTTAAAGTGATGAGAAATGCAGTTGCTCAAAACATAAAATCGGTTGGTGACAATATTTTGAACCAGGCTGGTTTTGGTGTCAATGAAGATGCAGACCTGATTGCAAACGAAGAAAAATCAAACAGTGAAAATGATGGAGACGGTGAAGGCAAGACCGCTAATGCCACTATCCTTGATGCCATTTACGGTAAACTGACCGAAGTAAAACCAGCCACTCAAATTATCCATCCAGGCATGCGCTTCGACTTTATGGACAACATGCGCGAATACACCAAGCGCTACAAAAGTGCTGATGTCGCAATGTACTCTGCGCAGAAAAAATATTTTGAAGAACTGCTTACTTATTGTAATGAGCAAAATATCAAAGTAGTGGTAGTAGGAATGCCTAACATGTGGCCAAACCGAGAACTTTTGCCTGCTGAATTTTGGACTTCGTTCAAAACCTATCTTGGACAAACCTGTAATAAATATGGGGCAGCCTTTATAGACCATTTAGACGATGACAAGCTCTTTCTTACAAACGATTATATAGACTGCGTGCACATGAATCAGCACGGCGGCAAAAAGCTTCTTACCTCTGTTGCAGATACTATTGCCAAAAATCCCAAAATCGCTCAGTCGCTTGGAGCACCAAGCACAGTGGCAGAGCGCAAGCCTCAAAGCAATCTCTAGTTTTTAGTTTTTTCCTTTTTGCCAGATTCTTTAAAATCTGATGCTTCTTTTGGTGCTTCACTTGGAGTTTTCGATTGATTGCTCGAAGCTTCATCAATCTGAAAACGTCCAAGAATCGGAGCGTGAGGTCCACCAAGACTGTTTGGCTTTACAGTGTATTGCTGCACTTCGATATTTTGGCTTACTATGAAATGATCCACAGGAAATCTGTTTATCACAATGTCTGTGGGTCCAAAATGAAAGTTTGAATTGAAACCATTTCCCTTGCGACCATCAATCAAGTTAGACGATTTAAGCAAGTTTGAAAAAGCCGCACCATATGGGGTGACATTAAACAACCCAGTTACCACCACGGGTCCTTGCAGTTGAGACACTTCTTTTAAAGCTGCATCAAGGTATTCATTTCTCTTTTTGAATGACGCGGCATCCACAGGTGTTGGGGCGCTCAAAGCAACGATATTACAATCGCCGAATTCGAATTTGACTTTAGCAAATACCAGAGGCAATTTGTCTGGTCCGACTTTTTTCATTTGAATGTCGGACATTGGATGATTACAAAAGATACCAATACCGGTGCCTTTAGCATCAGGAAATTCTCCACCTCTGTGGAAATATGGAAGCTGTTCATTAAGACGACGAGATGAGTCCTCGTCGAGATTTTCTACACAAAAGACATCAGGTCCAATGTCGCGAACCTGTTTGACTATTTCTTCCCAGGCTTTTTTGTTTTCCAAATTTGTTTGCAAAACCTGAAAACTCAAGAAATCCTTGGGGTCGGCTTTTTTTTGACCGGGCATAAGCATTGGCGCTACAAGGGCAACATTGGCGCCAGCCAAAATAACAAGTATCAATGACACTAGACGCAATGAGCGAGTAAACAAAAATGGAAGTGCACTAATCAATAGAACAATTACAACCTGACAGCGCAAACTTGCACACATCTCAGCAATAAAACCTAGGTCGCCATCGGTACTGACTAAAGCAAGAAATCCAAGACAGCTAACGATGATACCAATCAGCGCAAGCGGCACCATCATCAAAGAAAATTCCATTGCCGCTTTAGGCTCTTTAGCCTTGGCACCTTTCTTCTCGGCGCTTGCCGCAGAATCCATCACATGAGTTTGAATGTCTTCTTGATTGCTCGGGCTATCAAAACTATCAGACACAATTCACCTCGGAAATCCCTAAAATTTATACCCAGTTTTTATTTGGATCTTAATGCGACCAGTACCCTTTTTGCAGCTCTTGCAAGAGATATTCAAGGTCATCTTTGATCCAACCTTCTTTTACCACACGGTTGCCGCCAGGCGGCCAGACAGGCTCTTCACCAAATAAATCCTGGTCAAGATTATCAAGGTAAATTTTTTGCATATTCTTTGCTTGCAATTTCTTTTTATCGGCATAAAGCCAGTTGAGAATCAGCAACCTGGTTATCATACTATCTGAATTGGCATCAACTGCTCGCATAACATAACTGCGAGCGCCTCTTTTATCGCCCTCTTTGCTCAACCAACGAGCCATTTCCAGGCTCATTTTGTAATTAGTCGGCAAATAGTCGCAAGCTTTTGCAAGAGCATTAATAGCCTCTTTGTGATTTCCTTGATGATAAAGAGCCTCTGCTCGCGCCTGCCAAAGCCTGCTTGCTGCAGCTCCAGTCTGAAATAAAGCGCTTTTGACTGGAGAAAAAATCATCTGCCCCGCTTTAGTTTGCATGGAATCTGCCAGAGTGAATTGGCGCTTAGCTTCGTCAAGATGCCGTTCTCGGGCTTCCTTTTGACTCAAATAGTAATGCTTGTGCGTATCGAGATAAAGACAGGTGGAAATAGTGAAATCGACAAAAATCAGTATGAATACTAAAGCACCAATAAGAGGCACATATTCTTCGAGCTTGAACAAAAGCTTGCCAAAAGAGTTTTGACCAAGATTACTTTGTCTGGTTATAAACTTTTCAAATCGCTGATTGAGCTTGAGCTTTCGCTCTTGAATGATTGCAAAAAACTCGCGTTGATTTGCTGGAGTCGTTGCACTTATGGGAATCTTGAATAAAATTTGACCTTGTTTAACTTTACCATTCTGATGAATTGGAGCGGCAATCGAATCAGAGTAAAAGATGAGATTGCCCCAAAATGAAAGCTCAATCAAATCTATCTGTGAAAATGGCACCATTTGATTTCCAAGCAGGAAACCTTCTTCTAAAACATATTTGGTTGAATTATCAGATTCACCACCCTTAGTGCAAATGGAAAGCCAGATTCTATAGGGTACTACTGGGTGCTCAAAAAAGAGCGGGCAAAAGAAATGGCAGCCGGCTGAACTTTCTTGAAAAATCAAAAATAAGTGCGCAAAAAATAAAATGAGAGGAGCCAGTACAAAAGACATGGTAAACAAATCAAGCCCGAACCAAAAGTCGTTGGCAAAAAGGAAGATAAATATGAGCCCATACATGGCGACAGCCCATTTAACCAAGCTGTAAAGCTTGTGCGAGAGGGAAGTGCTAATTTGTTTAGGGTAGATCTTTTCTTCTTGGGCGCTCATTTAAGCTTTTTATCTCTGCTTTCATTCATACCTTATAGTAAGCAGTATTAAGCTTTGAAAGTGGGGAATATTTTCACTAGACCACATCTAGAGTTTCTACTGGAATTTCGGCGACATGGCGTTAATAAAGAAAGAAATTGGCGAATTATTGGTCGATAACGGGCTCATTACCTCTGACGAGCTCAAATTGGTCCAACAAGAACGTCTTAAAACCGGCGAGCCCATTAGTCTCATTCTTTCGCGTCTTGGTCTAGCTAATGAAAAACATCTGAAAAACGCCCTGGAGTTGCAATTCGGGGTAAGCTACGTTTCCTTGTCCAAAACGACTCCAGACCAGGGCTGTCTTAGTATGTTGCCTGAAAAATTGATGCGCCAGCATCAAGTTGTACCTGTAGTCCAGACCGATAATAAATTGACCCTAGCAATGGTGAACCCGAGCAATCTGCTTGCCTTAGACGACGTTCGCTACAGGCTAAAAGGCATTTCTGTTCATCCGGCAGTGTGCACTGAAGATGATTTCCAGCATTTTATGGAAACCATTTATGCTGCAAATCGCAAACAAGAAGAAGAATTACGCCAGTCTGGCGAGACCTCGATTCTTGACCAGGAAGTAGACCTGGGCTCGCTTGATGTTGCCCAGGAACTGAGCGAAGAAATAAACGACTTAGATTTAGCAAGACAGGCACAAGATGCGCCGGTAGTGCGCTTAGCAAGCCAAATTTTAGCGAAAGCAATCCAAAAAGCCTGCTCTGATGTGCATATAGAACCGCAGGACAAGGCGATTTCGCTTCGCTACAGACTCGATGGCGTCTTATACGCCGATAAAAGCTTGCCTAAAGTTGTTCATGCAGCCTTAATTTCAAGATTTAAAATTATGGCTGACCTCGATATCGCTGAGCGCAGATTACCCCAAGATGGACGGATTAGAGTTCGGTTCAATGGCAAAGACGTAGATTTTCGAGTTTCAACAATTCCAACCAAGCACGGCGAAAAGCTCGTCATGCGGCAATTAGACAAATCGGCAACAAATCTTGGACTGGAGAAATTAATCACCGAATCAGAAGCGTTAGAGATGATTCGAGAAATGATTAAAAAACCTTACGGCATAATATTTGTAACTGGTCCGACTGGTTCTGGTAAAACGACAACTCTGTATTCGGCTCTTGCCGAGCGCAACACGCCTGAAGTCAATATTTGTACAGCCGAAGACCCAATTGAATATGAGATGGCTGGTATCACACAAGTACAGGTATTGCGCGAGAAAGGGCTCGACTTCGCCAAGATTTTGCGTCACTTCTTACGTCAGGACCCAGACATCATGCTTGTGGGAGAAACGCGCGACCGCGAAACAGCCAAAATAGCGGTAGAGGCGGCTTTGACTGGTCACCTGGTTTTCACCACCCTTCACACAAATGACGCGCCTGGCGCAATCACTCGTTTGTCCGAAATGGAAGTGGACCCATATCTGGTGGCATCAGCCACTATTGGAGTAATTGCACAACGATTACTGCGCTCGATTTGCGAAGACTGCGCACACGATTATGTACCAGAATTAGCCACCCTACGTTACCTAGGTCTATTAGATAAAGAACAAGAGCATATTGCCGCATCAAGCGTCGCATATTATAAAATGCGTTTGAATGAAAATAATATGCCTGTTTTCAGACAAGCAAAAGGTTGCGAGAACTGCAATGGCACCGGATATAAAAATCGAATCGGTGTGTTTGAAGTTATGCGCTTGAACGACGATATTCGCGAATTAATCTGCAAAGGCTCTCCTACAGCCATGATCCGCCTTGCAGCCAAACAGTCGGGCATGGTTCCGTTGAAAGATTACAGTATTCGTCTGGTGGCACAAGGAAAAACCACAGTAGAAGAAGTAGTGCGAGTAACCCTTGCCGATAATTCTGGTGAAGACAAATTGTGCACCAAATGTCGAAACCCGATTTCAGACGATTTTGTCAAATGTCCTTTCTGTCAGCATGAATTGAAAAAATCTTGCATGCGCTGCGGCACATTGCAAAAAGAAGACTGGTCTTCTTGCCCCAAATGCGGATTGACAGCAGCTGAGGCCTCCGAAGAGATTTCATGTTCAAATTGTCACGCCGAGGTGATAGGAAGCTGGACCGATTGTCCTTATTGTTTTGCGCCAAAGAATGGCAATATAAGCCAATCTAATTACGATTCTATTAGCGGCAAGAAAAAGAAAAAGTGAGTTAAATGAGCCCTCAAGACATTGAATTACCCGAAATAGTACAGCTGGTGCTCGATCGCGGGGCCTCAGATTTACATTTAAAGCCAGGTCAACCACCAATAATTCGAGTTTCTGGAGCGCTTATCCGCACGCCTCTGCCCGAACTGCAAAAAGGCGATGTGGAAGAACTGGTTTATCCCTATCTTAGCGACGATCAGAAAAAGCATCTGGCTGAAACATGCGAACTCGACTTTAGTTTTGGTATCGAAGGTCTTGGTCGTTTCAGAGCCAACATATATAAAGATAGAGGTGCTACAGCGGCAGCTTTTCGAGTGATTAATACTCAAATTCCTGCCATACTCGATCTAGGCTTGCCTGAAATTTGTATTGAACTTACAAACCGTCCCCGAGGATTGGTTCTTGTTACAGGTCCAACGGGTTCTGGTAAATCGACATCGTTAGCCTCGATGATTGACCATATAAATATGAATCAATCTCAACATATTTTGACTGTTGAAGATCCGATCGAATTTTTGCACCGCGACAAAAAGTCTGTGATATCACAGCGCGAACTAGGCACTGACACCAAATCGTTTTCCAATGCGTTGAGAGCCGCGCTGCGCGAAGATCCTGACGTCATACTTGTCGGAGAAATGCGTGACCTTGAAACTATTCATCTTGCCCTTACAGCATCCGAGACTGGACATCTGGTATTCAGTACGGTGCATACAAGTTCGGCTGCTCAAAGTCTCGATCGTATTATCGACGCCTTCCCATCAGACCAGCAGGCACAAATCAGAGTAATGCTTTCAACCAGCTTGCTAGCCATAGTTTCTCAGACTCTAGTACCCAGAGTAGAAGAGACCCAGGGCGGAAGTCCCGTCACCAAGGGTAGAGTCATTGCTTGCGAAGTGCTTATCAACACACCGGCTGTAGCCAATCTTATTAGAGAAGCTAAAACAGAACAGCTCTACTCGGCAATGCAAATGGGCGCTAAGCAAGGTATGCAAACACTGGAACAATCTCTTGCTCGACTGGTCAAACAAGGCATAATCTCGGAAGAGGAGGCTATGTCTAAAACTAGTCGTCAACAAGAATTGGCACAATTGATTGGCAGTCACGCCACCACAAGTGCTGGCATGCAACAATCGATGAATTCATACACTAACCAGGCATCACCCATGAATCAGCCACCTGAGCGCGACAAAGAAAGAGAAAAGAAAAGTCTTTTCGGACGCCTATAACTAAAGACTAAAATGCCACCATGGAATTTGTATATAAGGTACGTGACAATCAAGGTCGAGTAAGCGAGGCCTATGCCCAGGCAGAATCTGCCAGCGTGCTTAAAATCAGGCTTCAGGCTAGAGGTGTCGATGTTATCGACATCAAAGAGCGTACACGCCCTCAAGCTCTACGTCTTGATGCCCAGGAGTCGCTTGACAAAGTGGTGGCACTTTTCGAGCAAATAACGCTCAAAGACATGGTTGTTTTCTCCCGCCAATTTGCAGCACTTGTTGGCTCCGGCGTTTCGATGCTTCGCACCCTTTATATTATTGTCGATCAGTGTCCCAATAAAAAATTGAAGCGGGCTATAGATGATGTGCGGCGACTCGTAGAATCTGGTCTTTCATTGTCTGATGCCATGACCCGACAAGCAGGTATTTTCGACTCGCTATATATATCGATGGTGAGAGCAGGCGAGGCAGGCGGAATTTTGTCTGAGGTCTTAAAACGTCTAGCTGACTTTTTAGAATATCGTCAAAAGCTCAACCAAAAAGTTCGCGCCGCAATGGTCTATCCATCGGTGGTCTTAGTTGTGGCAGTCGGCGTATTCTGGGCAATGCTCACTTTTGTTCTGCCGATTTTCGAAGGTCTGTTCAAAAATATAGGCGGCGAATTGCCAGCTTATACTCAATTTCTGATAAGTCTGTCAGTGGCAGCGCGCTCAATCTGGATGGTTTTATTCCTGATTCTTTGCACTGCTTTCGCTATTTTTCTGCGCAATTATTACAAGACCCCGGCAGGCAAATTGCATATCGATGCAATCAAACTATCTATTCCTCTTATAGGCGAACTCATTCAAAAAGTCTGTATTGCTCGCTTCAGTCGAACTTTTGGCACTCTTATCCAGGCTGGTGTCCCCATGTTGAACGCACTGGAAGTAGTCAAAGATACGGCTGGCAATGCAGTAGTTTCTTCTGCAGTACAAAAAATCCACGAAGAAGTTCGCCAAGGTGGAACTATTTCAAAACCAATGACAAGAGACAAATTGTTTCCTCCTATGGTCACACAAATGGTTGCTGTAGGAGAAGAAACGGGCAAGCTTGACGATATGCTCACAAAAATTGCCGATTTTTACGACATGGAAGTGGAAAACTCGGTCGATTCACTAACATCTGTGCTTGAGCCGATAATGGTCGTGCTTATAGGTGGGGTAGTGGGCTCGGTTGTTGTTGGCATGTATTTGCCCATATTCACAGTGATCAACCAGCTCAGATAGTAGTTTTCAGCCTTAGAAACTTGTCAAGATATGTCACTTTAAGGCAGTTGCCGGGCGCCTATAATTTGAAAATTTTGGCTCTTATCGACAAAGTTGGACCTTTTTTTCAATAAATCTGTTGGATATTCTCAATTAAGGCCATACAATATTCATTATTCCTAATTTATGACCTTTGCGGGCCCCATAACAGGACTCTTGTCGGTAGTCAAGCAAAAAAGCGAGAAAATAAAAGTGAGCAAAAGCTTGCAAGCAAAAAAAACCAGTCAGGCAGCTTCGTCATACGTGCCGAGCAACAAAATTCCAGAACCAACAGTAATAGCCAAAGATGTGGCAATGACTAAACCAGAACCAGCAAAAGCCCAAGATCAAATTCACCAGTGGTTGGCACGCTATGCAACAACGCGTGACCCAGTCCTTCGCGATTCTATAATTCAAGCTGCGCTTCCTCTGGTCAAAAGAATTGCTTATGGTCTGGCAAGACGCTCGACTGACCCTGTCGAGGATTTAATTCAAGTTGGATCAATCGGGTTAATCAAAGCTGTAGACCAGTTCAAAGTTGATGCTGGCGCCAAGTTTCAAACTTATGCCACGCACTTAATTACTGGAGAAATCAGACACTATTTGCGAGACAAGACTGCCATGATTCGCGCTCCACGCGAATTGCAAGAATTGTCATTCCGCATCAATAGACTAGTTCAAAATCTGACTGCTCGCCTTGGTCGTGAGCCCTCAGATTCAGAGATCGCTTTTGAACTTCAAATACCTGTATCACGGGTAAATGAAGCTTACGAAGTGGATCGTAGACGCACTCTTGTGTCGCTTGATCAGGCTCTTTCAAACGACGCCGGCTCCGAGCAATCGCTAATCGACACTCTTGTAGATGGTCGTTACAACAACAATCAAATGGCTAAAGAAGACCGCTTTATGCTGGCTGAAGCCATCAAACAGTTGCGTGACGGCTTGCGCGAAGTTGTCCAGCTCACTTTCTATGAAGACCTCAGTCAAACAGAAGTAGCTAGACGACTGGGAATTTCGCAAATGCAAGTATCACGTCGTTTGCGTGCAGCTACTGCTGAACTTCATAAGATCATCACTCACAACAGAAAAATTTCCGGTCAGAAAGGCAGTTAATGTCCGCCAAACTGGTCATTGAGGCTCGAGGCATCGTCAAAGATCGCATCGGCGGTTTTATGCGCAAAAAAACGCGCGTACTAAACGAGCTCGAACTCAAAGTGCAGGAAGGTGAAGTGTACGGTTTGCTTGGTCCAAATGGAGCAGGCAAAACAACTACGCTCAAAATCCTGCTTGGGTTACTAAGACCTGACCAGGGCGAAATTTCAATCTTGCAAAAAGAGGTCGGTAATCTCCAGGGATTAGCTCAGATTGGCTTTCTTCCTGAAAACCCTTACTTCTACTCGCATCTGACTGGAAATGAATTTCTCGATTTCATCGCTCAGCTTTTTAGTATCAAAGGACCTGAACGTGATAAAAGAAAAGCAGAGCTTTTAAGGTTAGTAAAACTAGAAGCCTTTGCCAATGAGCCTATGCACAAATATTCAAAAGGAATGTTGCAACGCCTTGGCATTGCTCAATCACTGATTAACGACCCTGCTTTGGTTTTCTGGGATGAGCCAATGTCAGGTCTTGACCCGATTGGGCGTAAAGACGTGCGCGAAATTTTGCGCGATCTAAAAAGTAAAGGCAAAACAGTTCTTTTGTGTTCGCATTTATTGCCTGACATAAACGACTTGTGCGACCGAGTCGGAATTTTGTTCAGAGGCAAATTAATTGCCGAAGAAGAAGTGAAAAACATTTCTAAAGAAGGAAGCTATCTTGGACTTGAAGAGTTTTTCCTGACCAAAATCAGTGAGGCGCAAAGCCATGGATCAACTTGAAGTTGCAGGCGCCATCGCACTAAATACTTTTCGCGAAACAGTGCGCGACAAAGTGTTGTATGCATTTTTTGTCTTCGCTTGCGTTGTCACTGTTGGGGGCATATTACTAGGCTCGCTATCTGTCGGGCAAGATTTGCGCATCATTGAAGACCTTGGCATGGCGGTCATTGCCATCATAGGCGGTGTTATTACTGTCATTGCCGGAACCAATATGGTCTATAAAGAACTCGAACACAGGACTATCTATGTGATTTTCACCAAGCCAGTAACGAGTTGGCAATTCATTCTTGGAAAATACCTGGGTCTGGCTATGTGTATAGTGGTCATGACCATTATGATGGGTGCATTTCTCATCTGTCTCGTTTGGCTTGTAGATCCAATGCACCAGATACAGTTGCACCTGCCTCGCATTCTACCGTCTATTTTGCTTGTTCTTCTGGAAATGCTTTTTGTATTGTCGTTAGCGACATTCTTTTCTACTTTTTGCAGCCCGGTAATGAGCGTAATTTTCACACTGAGCCTCTGGTTTATCGGTCACCTGGGCACATCGCTGATAGAGCTTGCAAACATGTCTGAAAACACTTTTGCACGCCTGCTTTTAAAAACAATCTACTGGATATTACCTGACCTATCTAATCTTACAAGAATAAGATCTTTGCTCATGTATGGGCATTATCCTTCTAAAGAGATGATTTTGTTCCTGTCCTGTTATGTGCTTGCCTTCATTTTATTTCTATTGTGTTTGGCTGCCATAATTAACGAACGCAGAGAATTCCCCTAAATGGAAAGCTTGATGGATTCGGTAACTGATTTTCTGACATCAAGTCAGTATGCCAGTTTGCGCATGATTCTAGCACCTATTTTGGGTGTTTGCACTGGCTCTTTTCTAAATGTGGTGGCATTGCGCTCACTTGCAGAAACGTCCTGGATTCATCCGCCATCTCATTGTCCACACTGTAAGCACAAGCTTGGCTTTTTAGACCTGATTCCCTTGCTCAGTTTTATGATGCTCAAGGGCAGATGCAGATATTGCAAACAGACAATTTCGCTCCAGTATCCACTAACTGAGCTTTTCACTGGTCTGATTTTTTTCTTTGTAAGCCAGACTTTCGGCTGGACATTGACCGGACTTGCAATGGCTTTCTTTTCTTGCACTTTGATTGCGGTTACTTTGACCGATTTAAAAGAAAAGCTCATCCCGCACGAAATCACATACCCTTCAATGTTGCTTGGGATTTTGTATAGCTCATTTTTTGGTACTGGATTTTTTAACACCATGTCTGGTGTTGGAATAAGTTATGTGTTGTTCGATTTCATAGACTTTTATGGTCTTGTTAGTATCAGGTGGTTTCAAGGCGCCAATTCGCAAGACGACCAAGAAGAGCAGGAACTCGAAGCTTCAAAGAGTGAAATCGAAGAATTCGACCCAAGCATCGACCGCAATTTCGAAATTGTCGAGCCTAAAAAAGAAGAAAAAAAATTCTATGGCGATGACGAAGACGATGTGGTCATGGGCGGCGGAGACGCGGTTCTTGCAGCTGTGATTGCAGCATGGCTTGGAATGGAAAAAATGCTACTTTCGGTGGCTCTTGCCTTTTTAGTGGGTTCACTGATGGGGGCGGTTTACGTTTTTACCGACATGAAGCGTCGCGGTACATTAAAGCTCGTGATAAAACCGGCCATTTGGGGATTTGTTATAGGACTGGGTTTAATGTGTTTGCCGCTTGGAGCAGTAGCATTATTGTCACACGACACATCCACCTGGCTGACCCCAAATCTGGCGCTGCTGGCGCTTGCTGGAGGTTTTTGCGGGGGGCTTGTGTCAGCCGTTTTCACCGGCTCACGCTTTTCAGTTAAGTTTCCTTTTGGACCCTCACTTGCAACTGGAGCATTTTTAGTGATGCTTCTAAGCAATAATCTTAGTAAGATGGAATATACAGGCGAGTTCTGGAGATTTTAAGCGGAGATTTAAAATTGTTCGGTCTTGGGTTTAGCAAAAAAGATGGACCAAGGCTTGGCGTCGATATCAATAGCGATAGCGTCACTCTGATCCAGCTTGAAAAAACGAGAGCTCACATAGAAGTGAGTAGATTCGCCTCGTCGCCGACCCCGGCAAATACTGTACGCGAAGGTCTTGTTACTGACCCTCAAACTATAGGTGCTGTAATTCTTGAACTTATTCAAGAAGCCGGAATTCCAATCTCAGGTTCGGCGCCAACACTCAACATGACTATTCCGGCGCAAGCAGCAGTAATTCGTCTGATACCGGTTCCAACTGGTATGCCAGCAGAAGAGTTAGCCGAAGTTGTAACCCAGGAAGCAGCTAATCACATTCCCTATAATATTCAAGACGCCAATTTAGACTGGTCTTTGATGCCCGCCACCGAACGAACCGACCCCGACGGGGTAAGACGAGTCGATGTCATTCTTGCAGCCGTTCAGCGCTCTATAATCGAGTCCTGTTGGCTCACCACTGACAGTGCCGGGGCAAAACTTGGCAGAGTTGAAGTGTCTTCACTAGCTGCCATCCGCGGTCTTGCCTTGAGCGGTTATCTGGGCTCGACCGGACACACTTCTATGCTCGTAAACATCAGACAAGATGCTACCGACATCAACATCATCAGAAGCTCGATGCCCCTTTTTGGACGCTCTATTCTTGTTGGTGTAGAAACACTTACAGAGGCAATATCGCGCAGTCTCGATATCGACTTTGAACAGGCGCTTGATTTATTACCGCAACTGCCTGTGTTTGGCATAGCACCAAGAAATGAAATTCAAGGTCACGCAGCTCAAGTTGCAAGAACTATTTTCAGCGATATTACAGACGAACTGGAGCGCTCGCTCGAATATTTCCAATCGCAGGGAAACGAAGTCCATTTAGACAAAATAATCATCACTGGACAGGGCTGTATGGTGCCCCAGATCGATAACTATATTTCAAATAGATTAGGGCGCAAAGTGCTTTTGGGCAATTCTATGCGCGACATGGTTTTCGACAAATCGGTAATTGTCGATCGTATGCAGCCCATTTTATCGGGACTAATAGGATCTGCCCTCGAGCCGACCTGGAGCCCTAATTACACAGTAGACCTGGACTTGAATCGCGAAGGTAGACTGCCCCTGTTTTTTGACGATCGTAAAACTCAGGTAATGCCTGAGACCGAACAAATCACCAACTATTTTAAACCATTGTTCACCGCAGGCAGTGTCGCTTTCGTTTTATGCCTTGGCTTGCTCATATATATGATGAACTTCGAAAAACCAGCCATTCAGGCTGAACTCGATAAAGCCAATAAAGAAGTAAGCGATGCTCAAACCAGTTTGAAACAAATGACTAAAGTAAAGCACGACAACGCTATGCTTACAGCACGTTATGAAGTGTTCAATTTTCTAATAAATAAAACCCGCAGACTGTCTCGCTATCTGGATGTAGTTTCTCAAAATATTCCAGCATCTGTTCAATTGCATGAAGTCAGTTTTGCTAAGTCAAATATGAATATAGCGGGCATGGCAGACAATTATTCAGATGTATCCAAATTTGCTGCCAATCTCGATTCGTCTGCTGGTATTCAAAGTGCCGAAATAAATTATGCTACCCGAAACGATAAACAGCCCGATACTATTGATTTTTCACTTACTGTTAATGCAATTCAAGACAACAGAAACACAATCTCGACCTCCAGAACAACAGAGGTGCAAAGATGAGTAAATGGACAAAACTATTGATTGCAGCATCGCCATTACTTGGTGCATTTTTTATCGCCGCTCAAATTCAACCTCTATTTGCCGAAATAGAACTGCTCAAAGCAGATGTTCAAAACAAAAAACAAGACTATTCGCGACTTGAACATTCACTTATAGAAAAAGGTTTGCTTGAGAAAAAATCGCGCACCTTGCAAGAAGATCTGGCCAAAATGAAAAAAAATCTTCCTGCAACCGATCAAATAGACGTAGTGCTATTCGATATGGATAAAATGGCGCACGAAACTGGTATTAACCTCCTATCAATCGAAGTTGCAGACCAGCAGAAGAAAACAGGCAACAAAGACTCTATCGACGCCGTTTTTGAAGAAATGGGTAAAAAACTTCCGGTAGCTCAATTACCGTTGCCTGGTAACAAACCACAGCCTAAATCAGCTGATGCAAAAGCGGCAGAAACAGTAAGCGATATTGGATTGCGCCACACAAGCAAACGGGTTTATCTAACGGGAAATTATCCCGAGCTTGTAGCCTTTCTCAAAAAAATGGAAGACTATGAGCGTGTCATTAATATAAGTGATCTGACTCTTGCAACCAGTACTTCCAACTCGCAAGACAAGTCAGTCGGTGTCGAAAAAGTGAAAAAATTTGCTGGTGATAAACCCATAATGACCTTTATCATGAATGTCTACTACATGCCGGGTGGTGCTCAGTCATGAGTGGACGTTTGCTAATCATACTTTTGATTGGAGCCATTGCAATTGGTGGCACTTACTGGTACACAAAAGATCAGGAAAATAAGCAACTCGCACAAGAGCAAGAAATGATACATAGCGCTCCTGCTAACATCAAATCAAAAACTGTTACCCAGACTGTAACGCAGACAAAATCAGTCTACCCAGCTACTGCCAAGTCTGCATTGAACGATATGGCTCATGCTATCGCCGGACGAGTCGATCCGTTTGCTCCAACATTAACAAGTGTGCAAAGAATCAAAACCACTATCGAAAAGGAAACAAAATTCTCGAACGTGCCACCACCTCCTACAGGTGCTTTGAGTCTCGATAATCAGTTAGACTTGCCGCCCGAGCCCAAAGTAAGCTGGACTGAGACTGTCAAAACAAGCGAGCTACCTAATCCTCCAGAAAAGCCGATACTTGCAAACAGAGTAAAACTCAATGCTATATTCGATGACAAAATAGTACTTGATCTAATCGACCCAGACTTGAGAAGAGCTCTGGGCATGCGCAAATTCATTACTCTGAAAGAAGGCGACACGCTCACTGTAGATGGCGAAACCACTCATGTTGCCAAAGTCGATGGCGATTATTGCGTTCTAACCGAAGGTTCAAGTCGTCGCAGACTGATGCTGAGTCCGATTCGTTAGAATTGTCGTCTCCTTTCAGGGCCCAGCCGCTCAATAGCAAGGCTAGGGCTATTAAAATCAAATATCTCTTCATGCAAGAAAAATAAAATGCATGAATCCAAAATTCACTAGCTACAAAACACTTCCAAAATTGTTCATCTCAGAATGCAAACATATTTATTTCGAAAGCAATCTTGAATAATCGCTTGGTGTATTCACGTTGAAATATGGTGGCAAATCTGGTGCCAGTCTTTCCTCGTATTTGCAATAGAACTTATGCGCATTAGAGTGTTTCGCAATCAATTCAGCAAGACTGAGTTGGTCTGCAAACAGAGCCTCTTCCAATTCTTTGACTATGTTTCTGGAATAAATCCCAATCAATGGCTCAAGACGTTCTTCATGAGCAACTACAGTTATGTCAAAGCCAGCTGATTCCTTTTCCATAGCTAGAATCAATTCCTGGTTAAATAATGGCATGTCGCAAGCAGTGACAAAAATTTTGTCATGCTTTGATGTGAGTAAACCTGACAAAACCCCGCACAAAGGTCCACGATGGGGCAAAATATCTCGAACCACATCAGGTCCAAGATCGAGATAAGTTTCTGGATCGTTTGCAACAAGAAGCACTTCGTCGAAAAGCTTCTCCAAACTCTCGACCAAATGACCGATGATGGTCGTGCCTGCATATGGCAGAAAAGCTTTCGCTCTTCCCATCCGCTTCGACTGTCCACCACACAAGATAAGTGCGGTCATCTCCAGTTTTGGCAAGTTGTGTCTACTCTCCCTTGTAATCAGGTTTGCGCTTTTCAGCAAATGCGGCCAGCCCTTCTAGTCTGTCTTTTGAATTTAGTAGTTGTAAATAATTCTTGGTTTCAAGAGCAAGACCTGCAGCCAGATCTCGATCGTATCCCATATCGATTGCTTGTTTTGCGTATTTGAGCGAAAGCGGTGCAAGTTTTGCGATTTCGCCGGCCCACTCACGTGCTGCTTGCATCAAAGCTTTGTTATAGCCATTTTCCAATGCTTTATCTGGATCAGAGACTAATCGGTGAATTAGACCAAGTGTTTTGCCTTCTTCTGCCTTGATAGGCTTAGCTGTAAGAATAGCTTCCTTAGCTTTAGATTTGCCAATAAGTCGTGGCAGTCTTTGAGTTCCGCCTGCACCAGGAATAATACCAAGCGTTACTTCGGTCAAGGCTAGACTTGCAGAATCGAGCATAATACGAAGGTCACAGGACAATGCAAGCTCGGTGCCACCACCATAGCAAGGTCCGTTTATGGCTGCAATAACTGGTTGAGGCAAAGCTTCAAGCGTGCACATAGTACGTTGAATCAAAGACAAATAATCGAGAGTCTGACCAGGCGTCATGCCTTTGCGCTCAGCAAGGTCGGCTCCAGCGCAAAATGTTTTTGCACCAGCGCCAATTACGACGACAACTCTTACATCTTTGTCGTTTTCGAGCTTTCCACAAGCTTTGCAAATGTCTTGCAGCAATTTGGTATTCAGACAATTGTGTACGTCTGGACGATTGAGTTTAAGCCAGGCAATCGGCGGATCTTTTTCAATTTCCAAAAGCAATACGTCGTTATCCACAAGCACCTCTGCTGTCATTTTGCTATTTTTTCCTTTTCGTTTTTCTTACACTCGGCTCCGATATATGCCTTAAGGAAACGTCCAGGCAAATCTTTCTTTAAAACTTGCTGGGCGAATTTACCTGCTTCAACTAACTTATCGAGGTCAATGCCAGTATCGACATTCATGCCATGAAGCATGTAGACCAGGTCCTCCGTAGCCAGATTACCGGAAGCTCCAGGGGCATATGGACAACCGCCCAACCCGCCAAGACTTGAATCAAAAATTCTGATCCCAGATTCAAGACCAGTCAGTACATTAGCCAGCGCACCGCCTCTGGTATCGTGAAAATGCAGCGCTAACTTTTCCAGTCCCACGTTTTTAGCAAGTAAACTCACTATCTGCGCAACATGCACCGGAGTAGCAGCACCTATAGTATCACCAAGCGAAATTTCGTCTACTTTCATTTCAAGAAGTCGATCGCAAATATTTATAACTGGTTCTGGACTGATCTTGCCCTCGTAAGGACATTCAAATACTACTGATACATAAGCTCTGACCCGGTAACCATCTGATTTGGCAACGTCTGCGACTTCCTTAAGGGCACTTAGAGCTTCATCGATAGTTTTGTTGATGTTCTTTTTACTGTGCGACTCAGAAGCTGACATAAACAGATTTACCTGTTTGATACTTGTTTCTTTGAAGCGCTCGTAACCTTTCAGATTTGGCACCAGAGCCGATGTCACTATGTTTTTAGCTATTTTGCCGCAAACCAAGTCTGCAAGCTCGGTTGCATCAGCTAGCTGTGGTATCCATTTGGGACTGACAAACGAAGTGATTTCTATCTCGCTCAGACCAGCATCAGCAATCTTTTCAATCAATTGCGCTTTGTCGTTAGTCGCAACTTGCTCAGGTTCGTTTTGCAGTCCGTCGCGAGGACCAACCTCAACAACTTTAACTTTTGATGGAAGACTTTCAAACATTATTCAAGTGTGATGATAACGTCGCCTTCGTTGACGAAATCGCCTGGTGCGATTTTGATTTCTTTCACAACGCCAGACTCTTCAGACTGAACAGGCAATTGCATTTTCATCGACTCGAGCAATGCAACATCCATTCCATCGGAAACTGATTGTCCTGGTTTGACCAGAATTTCTATAACTACACCAGCCATCATCGATGCTATTTGTTTCATTTGCCGACTCCAAGTTTTACGCCTGATTTGCCCAGATGTTAGCAAACCAGATCTACTTTATATATGACCTTCGTTTTAACTTATTTCTCAGCCACTAGCTGAACAAACCACGCAGGGCATCATTTATTTTCTTGACATCTTCTTCGCCTTCAGGATTTGGAGCTTGTTGTGCCTCCTCTTTCTTTTCTTCCTGTGATTCAGACTCAAGTGGTGCAATTAATTCGGAAGGTGGCAAATTTGCCACAACTGGAACTACATCCTGAGTTCTGGCTGTTTCTTCTGCCATTTCAGAAGTTTCAAATTCATCATCATCAAGAAATGGAGTTGGTCCAGACTGGGGCATTGGATCAAAAGCAGAGGCTGGAAGCGTTACAGGCTGAGAATTTGTCGCAGCCGCTGGCTGAGCATCCAGTGTTTCTGGTGCCGCGGCTGGAGCTGGTGCTGGTGCTGGTGCTACCGTGGGTGCTGGTGCTGGCGTGAGTTCTGATGCTGGCGCTGGCGTGAGTTCTGATGCTGGCGCTGGCGTGAGTTCTGATGCTGACGCTGGCGTGAGTTCTGATGCTGGCGCTGGCGTGAGTTCTGATACTGGCGCTGGCGTGAGTTCTGATACTGGCGCTGCCGTGGGAGCTGGAGCTGGAGCTGGTGCTGGAGCTGGAGCTGGAGCTGGTGCTGGAGCTGGAGCTGGTGCTGGTGCTGGCGTGGGCTCTGGAGTCGAAGCTGGAGCTGCAACCTGAGGCTCTGGGGTATCAACAGGAATTTCATCGCCAAGATCAGCCCAGGAAACAGACGGAGTCAATGACCATAAATCAACATCTTTGTTTTCGGTCTTAGGATGACTGAACAAAAATAAGGATGGATTCTCTTCACTTGAAGACTCTGAAGGCGCCGTTCCCGCCGGCTCAGATCCTATAGCTTGCACAAGAACCGATGCAAGACTGTCTTCGTATGGAGGTAGCGCATTTGCAGATGCAGTAGCAGGGGCAGCTTGTGCTGGACTGCTTGAGACCGGTGAAGGTTGTGGAGCTGCAGGAGTGACTGGAGGCAAATTGGTATGACTCTTTTTGGCAGTCTTTTCGTCCTGGTCTCGATTGACTATTGCAGCCAATTTAGATTGACTACTACGAGCTTTGTCTTTAGGCGCAGCTTGTGGAGCAGGTGTATTAGATTCTTGAGCAGGTGCTTTTACTTGAGCAGGAGCCGGTTTACCTTTCACGGGCTTCAACCCGCTCAGAAAAGTTTCGCCCCTTTTGCCACCACGCGCAGCCAGTTCTGCACCGACTTTTAGTGCAATCGATGCCCATTCGGCGCTGCCGTATTCGGCTTTCATGCCAAGAATAACTTCTTTATCTTCAGTTATGCCTGCAAGGAGTTTGCGCGACTCTTCAACCCTAGCCTCTAGCACAGCTACCTGTCTTTCGACTTCATAAATTTCAGCTTTAGTTACTGCTTCTTTCTCGTCAAATTCGTCTAGAAGCTGCTTTACCTTCTCAGGGTCAATAAGCGACATTTGTTGCTCCGATTAGAGGCACGCCTTAGTTTCTTCAACCAGTTTTCCGAAAAGCCACATAGACAACTGCTCCAGAGTTTCAATTGGAGGTTCAGAGTCTTTCATGCGCCACATCATACCCTGGTCTGAAATTTTCACTTGCACTACACACAGAGGATTATAACTGTTCTCGAACTGACTTCCGCCAAGAACAACATTTACCGGCAACAAATAGCAATCGACGACGTCTGAGTGCCCTCTGACTACCAGGGCAAAGTGGCGGGTTGTAAAACGGCAGCGAAAATATGTAGCAGTTTCCTCTACTTCGCGCATACGATTGAATCGTGTAACTTCGGTAACGTCACCAGATATGGTGCCTGATATGAACAAATCGGTTCCAGCAGCTACCCGGTTGAATTCAGCTGTATATTTCTGCAAAAGTCCATACATTTTGTCTACCAGCACAGCAATGCCTGTGCGATATGCAGTCTCTTTTGAAATATCCTGAAACTGCACCCCTTTTTGATCGGCAAGAGCTTGCATAGTGTCTTGTTTCAACTGATCCATCCAGGAAGGCGGAACATCACCTTGCGGCTGTGGGGGCATGACAAATTGCTGCTGTACCTGGGTGTCCTGCTGCCAGCGCCCAGAATCGCCCCGGGACAAAGCGGCCTGCTGCTGCTCATAGGCAGTTTGCTGACCATAACCGCCCCTGTCTACCTGGCGCTGAGCTGAGGGAGCTGAGTTCGGCTGACGTTCCAGAAATTTCCGGTTCTTTGAATTGTCGTCTCTGTCGCCTTTTTTCTGCATTTCTAACCAGACTCCTTAGCTCGAATGTTTTTGCCGGACAGAATATCGAAACATAATATTTGAATATGCCCTATTTTTTTCGCCACGAATCTAGAGTTAATTTTTAGCTCTCTTGCAAATATTTCACCATTTGCGTGTACTCGGACAAATCTGCAGAAGTTTTACTCAAGTCTGAACCATCAGCAAAAACATGCATCACCGGCTCCACTGCATCTGGAAGAATTAAAATCCAATGATCTGGACCGGTTTTTATTTTTACTCCGTCTACAAGGTCAATCGGCTTTTCTTGATGTTTTTCGACCAGTAGGCGCATAACCTGACCTTTACGCTCCCAGGGGCAGTGCACCGAGCCGACTTGATAATAGAGCGGAGGAAGTTCTTTTACTGCTTCGCTCAAAGTTCTTCCTTGATAGGTCAAGTGTTCAATTACCTGACCTACTGCAAACATGGCATCATATCCATTTTGAAATTCTGGGAAAATGAAGCAACCGTTGGCACTTCCACCCAGCGCCACATTGGACGATTTGGCAGTCCAGTGACCGATGTCTGCATCAGAGGCTTTGCAGCGAACGACCTGACATTTGTGCTTCTCGGCAATACGCTCAATAACAGAACTCGAATTGACAGGAACCACAATGGTTTGCCCGGGCTTGTCGCGCAGAATAATGTCGGCAACAAGTGCTAGCAACAATTCGCCCCTTATTATATGACCGGTTTCGTCCACCAGTGTCATTTGCTCGCCATTGCGCCCAATTTGCACACCCATATCGGCCGAAAGGGCTCGCACAACATCTGCAAGTTGACGACGCATCGCCATGCGCTCGTCCTGGCGAGGAGCATTTGCACGAATAGACGAGTTCAAAACAACTGTTTCTACGCCTAGCTGCCCGAGCAGGTCTGGAAGAATTACTCCAGTTTCAGACATAGCATAGTCTAAAACTACTTTGGGAGCCTGAGTTGCGATACTGCCCGAGCGAGTTTTGCGTGTAAATTTTGAGCCAGGCATAACACAAAACGGCACTGCATCTTCTTCAAAAACCTGACCTTTGACCTTTTCCAGGAAGTCTTGTTTGTAATATTCACGCACAAGGCTTGGATATGCGATTCTTCCAATGTCGCTTGGTTTGCAACGAGGGAAATCTTCTTTGAAGAAAGTAGCCTCTATCTTCTTCTCCATATTTTTTGGAATGCTTATACCTTGATCGTCGAAAAACTCAATCATGATTTTCTCAGGCTCGCGCTGAGACAATCTTATATGTATTAGACCTGCAGCACGCTGTGTTTTCACGTAATATCGAGAAATGGGCAATGCCGAAGCTTCAAGGTTCTGCACCTCGATACCGACAGATTGCAAACCTGCCGAAATGGCACGACTTATCATTTGACTTACTGGCCAGTAATCTCGGCTAACCAGCACCGGTCCACTTTTAACCACAGAACCGTATGCGGCGGCAAGATTCACTGCAAATTCAGGAGTTAGCTCTACGTTAGCTAGCCCTCGAACGCCATTGGTACTGAATATGGTGCGAGGTGCTTTGGTTCCCCAGACGAGTGAAGTCACTACACGAGATCCAGACTCTATCACTTTATCTGGCCATACTCTAACATCGGGACTGATTATCGATTCTTGTCCAACTGAGGTATTTTCTCCTATAATACCTCCTTCTAGAATTTCAGCGCCATCATGCACAGTGGCATTGTTGCAGACGATACACGCACGCAACTGAGTTTTCTTGCCGATATAAACATTGGACCACACTACTGGTTGCTTAATCGAACTTTGCTCTTGAATAACCACGTTGTCGCCAATTGTGGAGCCAGGACCTATTTCTACATTAGGTCCAATACGACAGTCTTTACCGATCAAGGCAGGTCCGTGCACTTTAGCTGTTTGATCAATTTGCGATCCTTGACCGATATAAATATCGCCCGGATCTTTTTGAGCATAGCTGATATTGCATTTGACGATTCCATCAAGAATGTCTTTGTGAGCCTGGCGATACATTTGCAAGTTACCGACATCGCACCAGTAGCCATCCATAACGTATCCGTACATTGGCTCGTTGCGAAGCAGAAGCAAAGGGAATAAGTCGTTTGAAAAGTCTTGTTCTTGACCCATGATAATGTAATTAAGAACATCGGGCTCCAGAATATAGGTGCCGGTGTTTGCAGTATCTGAAAACACTTCAGAGGCAGATGGCTTTTCTAAAAAGCGCTTGATTCGTCCGTCTTTCTCGGTAATAACCAGTCCGTATTCGAGCGGATTTTCTACGCGTTTCAAAACCAGAGTAGCTTTAGACTTGCGCTCTTTGTGGAATTTAAGTGCAGCAGTCAAATCCATATCAGTAAGAGTGTCACCAGAAATAACAAGAAAAGTCGAATCCAATCTATCTTGAATGGCTTTGACACAACCTGCAGTACCAAGAGGTTTGCCTTCTTCGGTCGAGTAACCTATTTTGCATTTAAAATCAGAACCATCACCAAAGTAATTTTTGATTGCATCTGGCAGATAGTGCAAAGTAAAAGTAATGTCGTCGAAGCCATGCTCGACAAGTAAATCGACAATGTGTTCTGCCATTGGTCTGTTACCAACTGGCACCATAGGCTTAGGGATATTACAAGTCAGAGGTCTCAAGCGGGTTCCTGAACCACCAGCCATTATCACCCCTTTCATCGCAATCCTCCTTATTTTTCAAATTACTTCTTGGCTGCTAACAGTGCATCTTGCTTCGAATCAGCAAGAACCTTTTCATACGTTTCCTGAGTTTTTTTCGTAATCATTTTCCAGTTATAAACTTCTTCGACTGCTCTGGTAGCAGTATGAATCAAATGATGGGCAAGTCCGGGGTCACGGAGCACCTGCAAAATACCCCAGGCAAGGCTGTCTGAATTGCCTGCATAGGTAGTGATACCATTTTGTCCATGTTCGACAAAATCACGCAAGCCTCCGACATCTGATACCACAACTGGTGTACCTGCCGCCATTCCCTCCAGCGCCACAATGCCAAAAGGCTCATAAAGACTTGGTATAGCGACAGCGTCCGAAATCTGATAGAGCTTGAGCAAATCAGAATCTGCCACATAACCCAGGAATCTAACGTTTTGTTCAATGCCTGAATAAGCGGCTTGAGCCTTAAGGGTTTCCATGAAATATCCGGTTCCCACAATCAAAAACTGTGTTTCTGGATACTGATGAATAACTTTTGGAGCTGCATCAATCAAGACTTGCACGCCCTTTTCATTGACAAGACGTCCAACATACAAAACAATTTTTTGACTTTCTCCAGCAAAGCTCTGACGAAAAGCGCGTTTTTCATTTTCTGGAAAATCTATTCTGAAATTTTCAGGCGTAACACCATTTGGTATCACATCCATTTTGTCCATAGGCAAATCGAAAGACCCGCGCAATTCATCAACCATGTGGTGGCTATTCACAATCACTCTATAAGACTCATAGGTCAAACGCCATTCCATCTGGTGCACATAACGTTGCAAACTAGTATGAATCCCACCCATTCTTCCTTGTTCGGTAGCATGGATAGTAGTCACAAGTGGCGTGTCGAAAGCGGTCTTTAAAACCCATGCAGCATCTGTAACCATCCAGTCATGCGCATGGATGACATCAAATTTTTGTTCATTGAACAAAGGAATGGCATATTGAAGAAAGCCAAAATTGAGCTTGCTGACCCAGGTCAAGAAGTCAGGTGAATTATCAGTTTGCGTTTTGACCCTGTGAACCTTTACCTTTCCATCGAGTTCAAATTCTGGAGTGGCTGGGTGATCAGCAGTGATTACATGGACATCAAGACCAAGCTCTGCCAGCTCATGCGACAACGCCCAAACGACTCTGGCTAACCCGCCAATTATGCGAGGTGGGTATTCCCAGGCAAGCATGAGTACTCTTTTCACTTTTTGGGATGCCAACTTAATCCAAGACCTCCATTTATATTTTTTATTCCACGCTCATTCAACACTTAGAGGTCTTGCCATCAAAGACATTATTGTGTCTCTAGCTGTGACAGTCCCCTTCATTGTGGCTTGAACTTGCTCTGCTATGGGTAGCTCAATGCCCATATTTTTTGAAAGTTCACAAACAGCGTAGGTGGTTTCCACTCCTTCTGCCGTTGCTTTCACTATCTCCAATGCCTCGCTTACAGACTTTCCGGCTGCCAACTGCACTCCTATATTGTAGTTACGGGAAAGTGGGCTCTGACAGGTGGCAAAGAGGTCCCCCATTCCAGACAAGCCCCACAATGTAGACGATTTTGCGCCCATCGCTTTTGAGAGTCTAACCATCTCAGCAAGACCTCTGGTCAAAAGAGCCGATTTTGCATTTACGCCAAGATTTAATCCATCCGAAATTCCAGCTGCAATGGCGATGATATTTTTGAGCGTTCCGCCAAGTTCGACCCCGATTAAATCGTCGCTCGAGTATACGCGAAATGTAGGACAACTAAGAGCTTTCTGTAATCCTTGAGCAACTGCTAAATCTTCGCAGGCAAGAACAGCTGCAGCAGGTTTGCTAGAAGCAATTTCAAATGCCAGATTAGGACCCGACAAAGCACATACAGGCTGATTCAAATCGCCTGACGCCTGACGTAACACTTCAGACATTCGACAAAGACTTCCACGCTCAAGCCCCTTGGCGACGCTTACAACAGGAGTTTTCAATCCTGCTTTGCTCAAAACAGGCGCAATTTTCTGCATCATTTCACGCATAGACTGCGAATTGCATGCCATTACTATAATTTCGGCGCTGAGTAACGCAGTTTCTAAGTCTGTATGCACGCTCACCGAGTCTGAAAGCGAAAGCTCGCACGGGGTCTTCAATTTGCGCGAACTTATTATTTGCTCGCCTTTTAGCTTGTCGTGCGACCAAAGAGCAATTTTTGATTTATGCTGACCTAAAAGCCATGCCAGAGTTCCTCCCCAGGCCCCCGCGGAGATGACACAAATAGCTTTGTCTTGCAAATTGCTCATTTACTGACTTGCATGCTTTTACTTTCGCCGTACCCTACTACACAATTGCGTCCTTGCGCTTTTGCTTCAGCAAGAGAAGAGTACGCCGCGCTCACCCATTTTTCAAGGTTCATCGAGTTTGTATCAAGCTTGGCTACTCCAGCTGAACAGGTAGCATAAAAACCTGAATAAGAAAGGGTAGAGTGCTGCATTTGGGAAAAGTCGTCAATTAGTCGACCAGCAAGCATCACTGCTTCTTTCTCGTCGATTCCTTCTGCCACTATACCGAATTCATCACTTTGAATTCTGCCAATGATGTCAGACTGTCTGAGTCTTTTGCGCAGCATAAGTGACATTGCTTGAATCACTTTGTCACCACCTGGAAATCCGTGACGTTCGTTTATGGCTTTTAAATTATCAAGATCGAGCACAATAATCACTGCCTGTCCATTTTTTCGTTTCTGGTTTGAAAACACTTGAGCCATCTGTTCCATGAAGGCAGTATGATTGAGCAAGGCTGTAAGCCCGTCTCGATAAAGAAGACTACGCAAATAACGCGAGCGCTCTAAGCGAGAAGCTACACAATTCAAAAGAAGTGCTGGCGCCACAGGCTTTATGAGATGGTCATCACCACCAGCCCGCGCACTTTCGATGCGTGCATCCAGTTGATTTTGAGTGGTCAGAAAAACTATCGGCAAAGTAGCATAACGCTCGTCCTGCCTTATGTAGCGCGCCAGTTCAAAACCTGTCATACCAGATAGCATTACATCAAGCAAAACCAGATCTGGTTGAAACTGAGACATCGCAGATTCGAACTGACGTGGGTCAGTACAGGTTTTTACCTGATAACCAGCCGATTCCAGAAATGCTCGAATGAATGCAGCTTGATCTGGATCGTCTTCGACAGACAAAATTTTTGCTGGCGACATTTTTTTGCGATCCAATAAATACTTGATGCGTCTCGTTACAGACTTATGATCGAGAGGCTTTTCGTAATAAGAGTCAGCACCACAATGCATCGCTTTTACTTTATCGATAAATCCAGCTTGTTTACTTGCAATGATGATTGCAGGCTCATCGCCTTTAGGCATCGAGCGAACCTGCTCGACAAATTCATAGCCATTGCCATCGGGAACCGGAACAGCAAGGTTTATTACACTGGGCATCTGTTTCAGTATTTCTTGCATCGCCTGATTGAGCGTTTTTACATTTTTGACAGCCAGTCCCCATTCTTCGAAATTTTGTACCAGAGATTTGAATGTGCTTGCATCTTCATCTATAAATAATGCGGTTTCTCTTTGAACAGGTTCTCTAACCTGATTTGTTTCGATTCCTTCTTTAGCATCGAGATTTTGAGTAACCCTTCCGCTTTCCAATTCGCCCGAAGCAAAGAACACAGTCGAAAGTTCGCTTACTAGTGAGCGCAATTTTTCGATTGTTGAAACTTCGACTGTTCTATCCGAAGCAAGCATAGTCTCGCAATATCGCTCAGCTTCCACTCCAAGGATAGACACTTGCTCGAAACCATACATGGTGCCAGAGCCTGCCATCCAGTGAAAATTGCGACTGAGCTTTCTGAGTAATTCTTTGTCCTGCGGATTCTTGTGAATGCCATCAAGCAATTCTAAAATCTCGGTCAATCGATCGGTCGAGCGTTTGATGTATTTAGCTTTTAAATTGTCAAACGTGTCTTGCCATGATTTCATCGAGTAAATTCGCCTCAGTTCGAGCCTTTCAAAATTTCTTGAACTTGCAAAGCCAGTGTAGTAGGGTCAAAAGGTTTGGTCAAAACGCCTCGTGCTCCCATGCGGCGCAACTTTTCGATTTCGGAAGTCATTGCTTTGGCAGTAAGAAAAATTACCGGAATATCTCTTGTTGCGTCATTATCATGAAGCGCTTCAAGAGTGGCAGGTCCATCCATGAAAGGCATCATCATATCGAGCAAAATCACATCGGGCTTATTTGCCTCAGCAAGAGCAATACCCTGCTTGCCGCTATCAGCATCAATAACTTCAAAACCACCAAGAATCGAAAGGCTCATCTTGGCTATTTCTCGTGTATCTTCTTCGTCGTCTATAATTAGGGCGCGCATTTAGTTTAGTCCTTTTTGACTTTGGATTGCTCGAGTATCTCTCTTATCTGGTCGCCGATAGTCATCGGGTCGAATGGTTTAGTTAAAACAGCTAAAGCGCCAAGCTCTTTCAACTCGGCAAATTCTTCAAACATTCCCTTTGTAGTGAGAAAAATTACTGGAATGTCCTGAATACTAGGATTTTTGCGCATATTTTTAAGCGTGTCTATGCCATTCATTTCAGGCATCATCAAATCGAGCAAAATCACATCAGGCTGTTCTTGTTCCGCGCGTCTAATGCCCATTGAACCACAATTGGCTTCGACTACTTCAGCACCACCTAAAAGTCCAAGACAACTAGCGGTGATAGTTCTAAAATCTTCTTCGTCATCAATAATAAGTATCTTCATGAGCTGGCTCCAGAACCGGCTTCAGCCTCTTGGACGTTCACAACAAGTGTCGAGTCTGTATGCATTGCCGGTATTTTAAACCAGAAAGTACTACCTTTCCCTTCTTCTGAATCTACCCCGATATGACCACCATGCTGCTCTACAATTCCTTTACAGATTGCAAGCCCAAGTCCGGTACCACCTTTCTTTTTAGAGTCCGATGCTTCCACTTGTTGAAAACGCTGGAATAACAATTTCTTGAATGCCTCTGGCACACCGCGACCTTTGTCTATAACTTTCACAGTCACAAATCCGAAAGTTTCTTCAGTCACTACTTCGACCGAAGCACCAGGAGGCGAAAACTTAATGGCGTTAGAAAGCAAATTGACCAGTACCTGAACAATTCTGTCCGCATCAGCATACACAATTGCCTCTGAGGGCTTGATCAAAATCGAGATATTGTCTGCCTGAGCGAAAGCTTGAACCGATTGCTCCGAGCGGTCCAGAATGTCTTGCAAACCAGTGTTGGCAAATACCATATCGAGTTTTCCAGATTCGAGCTTTTCGATATCTAGAATGTCATTGATAAGACCAATCAGTCTAAGTGTATTGCGCTCAGCAATTGATACCACTTTTTGAGCCTGTTCAGGAAGGGCTCCCAGTGCACCAACAGAAAGTAATGTCAACGAGCCGCGAATAGATGTAAGCGGTGTGCGCAATTCGTGACTGACAGTGGCAACGAATTCTTTTTTCAAGCGCTCGACTTCTTTGCGCTCAGATACGTCCACCACGTTCACGATGAAACGCGCACCTTCGTGCGTATTCAATTCACTTAAAAGCACTTCGATAGGAAATTCTTCGCCACGCTTTGTAAGACCTTCATATTCTTTGATTTTATTTGCTGCCTGGTCTGACAAAGTTTGCCAGAAAGTATCTGTGTCTTGAATTTTTGCTTCAGAATAAAATTTAGAATCAGCGAACAAACAAAGAACGTGCCGGCCTTCAAGCTCGGCGGTAGTGAAACCAAATATTTTTTCAGCCTGGGGATTCATCGATTCGATGCGTCCAGACGAATCGACTATCACAAGCCCTACAATCATATGATTCATAATTGAGCGTATGCGTGATTCGCTTGCTTTGACTGCTTCTTCAGCTGTTTTGCGCTGGCTAATATCGTGGGCAACACAAAACATCGCTTTCTCTTTTTCTGACCAGTAAGCAGACCAACTCACCGTTGTTTCTGAACCATCTTTCTTGCGCACTCTGTTCTCAAACTGCAAATCACCTTCCTGAGCACGTATGGCACGGACGGCTTTGATAGTTTCACCAATGTCTTGAGGTGCAATTAATTCGATAAATCTTTTACCGACTATCTCCATCTGGGTATAGCCCCAGTTTTCAAAACAAGCCGGGTTGACCGCAACAAATTTTCCATCAGTGTCGATTGAACAGATTACGTCTACTGCATTGTCTATAACTGCTCGTTCTTTTCTTGTAGCTTCAGTCAAAGCTTCAGCCATACTATGAAAAACACTGTCCAGATGCGAGATTTCATCATTGCCACCAACCAGAGGATTGAGTGGCTGCGATTGTGCAAGACGATAAGAGTTGTCTGTCAGTACATCCAAACGGTCTTTTACCGAACGAGCAAAAAACCACAAAAGCAAAAGAGCTATAACGATATTGGTTATGACACCACCAAAAATAAATACGAGTAGTATCGTTCTGGAACGGCTCTGCTTCTCAGGACTTTCGCGCTCAATTTTGCGCTCAGTTTCGGTTAATTGCTTCAATTCTTCTTGCAAATTGTCAGCAATATTGCGCATTTCTTTGTACATGTGGCGGGCACGAAAATGTGCAATGTCAACCCTGTTACTGTCGATGGCGCTCTTAGTCTGATTGAGCATTTCGACACCATTCATGGTGATTTTTTTGATATTCTCGACCACGTCTTGTTGTCGTGGGTTCTCTCCCACTATCGAACGCAATTCATCTAAATCTTCGGGAATTTGTTTTACGACTTTGTTGAATCGCTCGTCGAACAAAGCACTCTTTGTCACTGAGTATCCAACCAGCGCAACCCCTGCGTCATAAATCGATTTGGACAGAGTGTTTGACTGAGAAATAATCGCCTTAGAGCGGACTTGTTGTTTGATTTCTTGCTCAGCGCCCTGAACAAGCCCTGTTAGAACACAAATAAATATCAGCTCGAACACTAGCGGGACGAGAACCAGTATGGCACCTTTGTG
Organism: uncultured Candidatus Obscuribacterales bacterium; assembly: GCA_964572515.1. Classification (GTDB taxonomy): domain Bacteria; phylum Cyanobacteriota; class Vampirovibrionia; order Obscuribacterales; family Obscuribacteraceae; genus Aved-18. The sequence goes on from CAZNEW010000002.1 coordinate 253,332, forward strand.
AACAATTTTCAGGTTGAGGCGCTGAATCTGGTCAATTATAGAATTCATCGAATTCACTAAGGTCCGAGCTCTCCTTCAAAAACTATTGAGACAACTCTTTCAAAAACTGTCTTGTATCATCGTCCATAAACACTTCGGTCTCGCTTTTTGCTGGCTTGTAGCCTTGGGGACGATTGAAAAATCCACCAGGCACATTGAATGGTCTGCTGTTAAATGTATCCAGAGCTAAGTGTGGACGCCCATCTTGGCCAAGATACGCAATGCGAACAGGAAAAAATTTAGTAGCTGGCAGTCCATATGTTTTAGAAAACATGTCGCTTAGGGTGGGCGACATCGTAATATCGTTGGCAAGCCAACATGCAGCTTGTCGAACTGCAGCAAGAGTTCTTTTTCCTTTGGCTGCTGCAGCCTGAGGATTATTGCTCATCACATATTTGGTGCAATTAAGACCAGCAATTTTTTCGACTTTGCCCTTTTGCCAGCCGCCGTTTTGTAATTGAGCAGCTTGGCCTTTACCCATTTTGCTGAATTTATTTTGCCAGTCGCCAAGCGAAGTCTCGTAAAACATTTTGGTTTCATCGTTAAACAACGATACTTTCCAATCAGGAGCCTGGGTCGTGAAACCTATCTTTTGCTTTGGGATATTCCATTTCATACCTTTCTCGTCTATGTAGACATAGAGGTCTCCCATAGAATCATTGCGCTGAGTGAGAGCCCATCCAGACTCAGCCTGTGCGGGCAGACAAAATGAAGAAAGGACAAACAAGCTTAGTAACGCAAGAAACTTGAAATGATTTAGCAAACGCATGCTTACCCGCGCAAATCCTATATTAAGGATAAGGAAAAGACTCCTTTATTTGTTTACCCACCAATTCCTTCTTTTACATCCTGAATGCAGGACCGATAAACTAGAAAAATTGTTTCGAGCTAGCCTTGGTCCTGGGGTCGAGAGCGTCACGAAGACCGTCTCCCAGAAAATTAAACGCCAGGACAGACATGAAGATAAAAAATCCTGGAAAGAATATTAAATGTGGGGTAGTACGCAGCGACCTCCACCCATCGCTTGCCAACGTGCCCCAACTACAGGCAGGTGGTGATAAGCCAAGACCAATGAAACTCAAAGTAGATTCAGACAAAATTGCCATTGGCACAGTAAATGTCACTGCCACAATCACTGGACCTAATGAATTTGGCAGCATGTGCTTGCAAATAATATCCAAATGGTTTTGTCCCAGCGCTCTTGCAGCTTCGATAAACTCTTCTTGGTGCAGTTGCAAAAACTGAGCACGGACCAATCGTGCAGTCCCACGCCAACTAACCAGACCAAGTGCAAGCAAAATCCCAAGGGTTCCTCTGCCAATCATCACCCCAATTAATATCATTACGAGCAAATCGGGCAGTGCATAAGCGACGTCAACAATTCGCATCATTAAAGCATCTACTTTGCCTCGACAGTAACCGGCGATTGCACCGTATACAGTGCCAATTAAAAATGACATGCAAGCAGTGAAGATGCCGATTCCAATAGATAGCTGTGAGCCAAAAAAGACACGCGAAAGCAGATCGCGACCAAGCTCGTCTGTACCCATAGGGTGAGCAAAACTTGGCGATTGCAAGATGTCAGCGCTTGTCTGGTCGAATGAATAAGGACTCAAATTGAGTCCAAGAGCGTTTAGAATAGCGATAATTGAAATTATCACTATGAACACTAAAGATCCACATGCCATAGGCATCTTTGAAAATTGTTTGAGAAATCGTTTTTGCGGTTCTTTCATGCTTTCAAAACCTACTCATACGATATTCGAGGGTCTAAAATCATGTACAAAACATCTACGATTGTATTGGTAATAACAAGCACCACCGAAAAAATCAGAGTAATTCCCATAATCAAGTCATAGTCTCTATTCATTACCGCAGTGACGAAGAACCGCCCCATCCCTGGAATAGCGTAAATAATTTCAACCACAAAAGAGCCCGCAATCATTACCGCACTGACTGGTCCTAAGAGTGTAACCACAGGAATCAGAGCATTTCGCAGTACATGTTTTATGATAGTGGCAGATTCAGAAAGACCTTTAGACCGAGCAATTCTGACCCAATCTTTTTGCAGAATCTCAAGCACACTTGCTCTGGTGAGACGAGCAATATAAGCCATTGGCTTGAAGGCTATAGTCAACGCAGGCAAGATTGCATGCAACGGTGATTCCCATAAAGCGGCAGGCAGAGCTCGACTCCATATAGCAAAAACTAGAATCAAAAGTGCACCAACAACAAATAGAGGAAGCGATAGTCCCATAGTGCTTACAAACATAGCCAGATGATCTATATGAGTTCCACGTCGCAGTGCAGCAATAGTGCCAAGCGGAACCCCTACTAACACGGCAATAAGAAGCCCCGCACCACCAAGCTGAATTGATACCGGAAATGCATCTTTGATTATGTCGACCACTGTTCGGTCCACATATTTATAGGAAACACCTAAATCGCCATGACATAATCGGCCCAGATAAAGCCAGTATTGCTCAAGAACTGGCTTATCCAGATGATATTTGGCATTCAGGTTAGCAAGAATCTGGGGCGGCAAATTGCGTTCCTGGTCAAAAGGACCACCAGGCACCACTCGAATAACCATAAAAGTAAGCGTAGCTATGACCAATAGAAGTGGAATCATGGCAAGCAATCTTTTGAGAATTACACGCAAAAGCATCAGTGCGATTCCTCCAGATAAGCTGTTCTGTAATTTTGCATATCAAGCGCGTTTACATCGATTCCATGCACCCATGGCTTATGCATAACGCATTGAGTCGCCATGTATAAAGGAATAAGCACAGCATTTTCTTTGCACAATATTTTATCAGCCTGGCTATATAAGCTGGCGCGCTTATTACTATCTAGCTCACCGCGAGCCGCTTCGACCAGTCGATCGTATTCTTTATTTCTAAACCCAGTGTAATTGTTGCCACTGTCTGAAGTGAATACACTCATAAAATTGTCTGTGTCTGGAAAATCAGCGCTCCAGGAAGCACGAATCATGTGGGGCGGGTGCAATTTTCTTGTAGTCAAATAGACCTTGAACTCTTGATTCACAAGTTCAATTGAAACACCCAGATTTTTTTTCAACTCAGCTTGAATAGCCTCAAGACCAAGTTTTGTATCTTCGCGACTGACATAAAGAACTTCGGTACGAGGGAAATTTTTTCCACCCGGATATCCAGCACTAGCCAAAAGTCGTCGCCCTTCTTCTGGATTGAAAGCAATGCCTGAGTCTGAAGCAAAACCAATAAGTACTGGAGGAATCCAGCTTTGCATAGGCGTTTCCTGCCGCCTTAGAATTTTTGGAAATATATTTTTATCAATAGACATAGCAAATGCTTTACGCACACGCACGTCATTTAACGGGGCTTTCAAAGTATTCAAACCAAGATATTGAGCGCGAAGAAGTGCTTGCGTTTTAAAATTAGGGTCTTTTTTACACTGTTCGATATCGGATGTGGTGAAGCTTCGATTATCTATAAAGTCTAACTGGTCATTTTGATATAACGAAAACGCTGTTGATTGCTCAGGAATCATAAACATCTTTATTTTGTCTATTTTGGGTCTGCCACCAAAATATTGATCGTTTGCCACAAGGTCTATTTTATATTCGTGCTGCCACGCATCTAACTTAAAAGCGCCATTGGTGATTATGTTTTGAGGCTCGGTCCAGCGCCCTGGATGCGCTTCCACAAGGTCTTTGCGCAATGGAAAAGTAGTGGGTCCGGCAGTTAAATAAATAAAGTAAGCGGCTGGCTTATTAAGTCGCACTTCAAAAGTGAAATCGTCCAAAGCCTTGGCTCCAAGCTTGCTCAAGTCTTTTATTTGCGACTGATTTATTTCTTTTGCATTGATTACGTCATACAAAAAGTGCGCATACGCAGCTCCAGTAGCTGGGTCTATCAAACGCTGCCAAGCGTATTCAAAATCTTTTGCAGTCAGTTTTTTTCCATCAGTCCAAAAAATATCGTCACGCAAATGAAAAACATAGCGAGTTCCTCCATCGAGTACATCCCAACTTTTGGCACATGCCGCCTGACAAGTCAGCTTGTTGCCATCGGCGCTATGTGCTGAATTTTCATATTGAGTAAGCCCACTCATGATGTTTTGGATTACTTCAAACGAAATCATATCCACTGACAAATGCCAGTCGAGTGTCGGGGGCTCTGTTCCTAAGTTGACTCTTAGAATGCCGGGTTGCCATGGGCTTTGCCGTGCACAACCAGTGTTAAGCATGTTAAGAAGGACAAAGCAAATTAGCCAAAGAATTGAGAAAAATCTGGATTTGGAGTGAAGCACGAAAGTCTTGATGATGGGGCGATTTTCTACAATTTTGAGTTAAATCGTCGCCAAATGGTCTTAACAGTAATTCATCTGGATTCTATAAATGGTCTCAATTTGTGCCAAGGCGCGCCATTTCGGTTGACAGAGCTTTAAAAGGTTAGATATACTGACTTTTGTCGCCTTCGGGAGGCGTTTTTTTTTGGTCTTTTTTTTTGAAAAAGACGCGAAGCCACTAGGAGTTGGAAAAATGGCAAAGAAAGAGGACAGAATCATCATCACATTGGCTTGCGGCACTTGCAAACGTCGCAACTACACTACGATGAAGAACAAAAGAAACGATGCCGACAGACTCGAAATCAAAAAGTTCTGCAAGTTCTGCCGTCAGCACATCGATCACAAAGAAACTAAGAAATAACTTGTACGTTCAAATCAAAGAAGCGCCCTTAGTTTAATGGTAAAACGAACGTCTCCAAAATGTTTGTTGAGGGTTCGACTCCTTCAGGGCGCGAACTTATTTCCCAGGCAGAGCCAGTGAGCAAAAAAAAGAAAAAAACAAAAGAAGACGGCCTAAATCTGCCTGATACCATGAGTGGTGCCGCTTCAGACAAAGCCGCAACAGAGGCAGGGGGAGAAAATTCCTTGAGTTCATCAAGCCCACCAGCAACAATCGACAAAGGTACCGGATCTAGCTCTGGAGCTGGTAAATCCGGCGGTAGCGGTGGCGGCGGCTCGAGCAAATCGGGCAAAGACCCAAGTAAGAACGGCAACAAAAAACAAGGCAACATCGTAAGCGACTTCGCCAGATTCCTCAAAGAAGTACGCACAGAAATCAAAAAGATCAGTTGGCCTGAACGCGGTCAGGTTGTCAAAGAGACCTGGAGCGTAGTTGTTCTCGTCACTTTGATCACCTTCCTAGTACTGGGCTACGACTATGTCCTTGGTCACTTTGTTTTTGGACCAATCGAGCATTGGGCAAAAATTCACAACGGGTAATTCTAGGTAGATTCTCAATGAGCAGCGCAGCAGGAGTTAATAACCAGAAAATGGCTTTCATCAAATCAGACGGTCAAAGAAAGTGGTATGCCGTTCAAACCGCTTCTGGACACGAAAACAAAGTGAAAGAGCACATCGAGAAACGCGTAATAACGATGAGCGCCCAGGACAAAATTTTCGGTGTAATCGTTCCCGAGAAAATAGTGAGCAAAGTCAAAGATGGCAAGCGCGTCGAGAAAAAAGAGCGTGAATATCCTGGTTACGTTTTTGTAGAAATGATTTTGGATGACGATTCCTGGAGAGTCGTAAGAGAAGCTCCTGGAGTCACAAAATATGTAGGCGCAGGTAAGAAACCAACCCCTGTGCAAGATACTGAAATTCGTAAAATCTTGAGACGTCAAATAATTGCCTCTGGTATCAAGGGCAAGAAAGCGGCTCAAATAGACGTCAAGGTGGGCGATTACGTCAGAATTACTGGCGGTCCTTTCGCCGACTTTACAGGAGAAGTTACAGAAGTAAACCTGGAAAGAGAGCGCATAAAGGCGTCTGTGATTATCTTTGGACGCGCTACGCCAGTTGAACTCGAGTTCAATCAGGTTATAAAAGTCTAAATGTTCTGACAGGAAGAGCCTTTAGCACATAAAATTGTACATTCATCATATATAGTCAGCACAAAACACGGAGCAGAGGCTAAAAGCCATGAAAAAGGTTACTGGGAAAGTCAAATTACAAATCCAAGCGGGCAAAGCAAACCCAGCGCCCCCTATTGGTCCTGCTCTAGGTCAGCACGGCGTCAACATCATGCAATTCTGCAAAGAATACAACGCTAAGACCCAGGACAAAGCTGGAACCATCATCCCAGTTGAAATCACAATTTTTGAAGACCGCAGTTTTGAATTCGTACTCAAAACTCCTCCTTGCTCAGAGCTTTTGAAGAAAGCCGCCAATGTCGAAAAAGGTTCGGCTGCACCCAACAAAAACAAAGTTGGTAGCGTTTCCAAAGCCAAAGTTACCGAAATTGCCAAAATCAAAATGCCCGACTTGAATGCTACTAGCCTCGAGTCTGCAGAGAAAATGGTTATTGGCACCGCCCGCAACATGGGCATCACCATCACAGACTAATTGCACAAAATCTAAAAGGATCTAGAACAATGGCTAAGCCAACTAAAAGAGAACAAAGACTGCAAGAGTTCTACAAAAACAATCAGGGCTCATTTGAAGCAGCCCAGGCAGTCAAGCTTTTAAAGGAAGAAAAATCGGTCAAATTCGATCCCACAGTTGAAGTTTCTTTCCGCCTTGGTATCAACCCCAAAATCAACGACCAGCAAATCCGCTCCACAGTGAGCCTTCCTGGTGGTACCGGTAAAGAAGTACGCGTTGCAGTAGTTGCTAAAGGCGAAAAACTTACCGAAGCCAAAGAAGCCGGTGCTGATGTTTACGGTGCCGAAGATCTGGTAGAAAAAATCGGCAACGGATTTTTCGAGTTCGACAAACTGGTTGCTACCCCAGACACAATGGCTCTTCTTTCCAAGATGGGTAAAGTGCTCGGACCAAAAGGTTTGATGCCAAACCCTAAAGACGGCACAGTAACAACTGACCTTGCTAAAACAATCGGCGAACTCAAAGCCGGTAAAGTTGCTTTCCGTTCTGAAAAAACCGGTGGATTAGTTCAAATGGCAATCGGCAAACTGAGCTTTTCCGATGACCGTATCTTGATGAACCTCGCTGCAGTTGTCGACCAGATTGTCAAAATCAAGCCAGCCTCGGTCAAAGGAACCTATATCAAATCTGTATATATAGGTACAACCATGGGACCAAGCATCAAGCTCGACGTAAACGCCCTTGGAACAATCAACAAAACAACAGCTGCATAAGCTTAGGTTTTAAAACTAAGAAGCAGTATTTGGAACTACAAAAGTAAACGGGTAGGTTTGAGCCGACCTGAAAGTCAAAGGCGCCCCACCACTGTACACGTACGGTACTAAAAATGGGCGGATATCTACTGTCGTACTCACAGTCACAGTACCACTGATGGTGCCACCGTAAGGATTGAGGGCATTGCGGTCGGCTATCAAAGTTGTGGGATTGAAAGTTGTTCCAGTAAGAGTAAAGTTGCTCAGCATCGAGCTTCCCTGTTGGTTTGCACGCGCCACAATTGCCTGTGCACGCTGATTGGCTGAAACTGGATCGCCGCTTGAAGCCGCTCTTGCCGCTTGTTTACAGGTCTGGTCATTGACCTGGACGCCAATGACAATAACTGCTAAATCGAAAAATATAAGGATGATTGGAACCAGAACCAAAAGTCCAACACACAACTCGACTAGAGATTGTGCTTTTCTCGACCGACTATTTGCTATATGCCTGTGCAAATACATGCTCGCCCTCGCCCAAAGTAGTATTGCGACCCTCAAAGCCGAATATTCCACAGGTCCCCTATGATCTAACTATACACCCTGGCTTTATGATCTGGGCTTTCGTGGGATAATGACCTTGTAGTTGACCTTGTACTATAGGGATTGCCAAAAGGAAGTCCTCAGTTGAAATTCAAAGATTACTATCAGACGCTAGGAGTCGCACGAACCGCGAGCCAGCAGGAAATAAAATCTTCCTATCGCAAACTTGCGCGCAAACATCACCCTGACGCCAATAAAGGCGACAAAGCTTCAGAAGAAAAATTCAAAGAGATTTCTGAAGCCTATGAGGTTTTAAAAGACCCCGAAAAGCGCAAACGCTACGACATGCTCGGCTCTAACTGGAAAGCCGGTGCAGACTTCAAACCTGGAGCAGGCGGCGAAGGCAATTTTGGTGGTTTCGACTTTGATTTTGGCAACTTCCAACGCGGCACAAGCGGTGGGGGCGGCGGAGGATTTTCGGACTTTTTCGAAGCATTGTTTGGTCAGACCGGAGGACCGTTTGGCGGGGCTCAAGGCGCCGGTTCTAGGTTTGGTTCAAGACAATCCCGACCACATTCCCAGGCAGCCGGCAGAGCCAGTCTTCGTCCTCATGAACAACAAGCCGATATCGAGCTTTCGGTAGAAGAACTTGCTCGCGGTGCGCAGCGAACTCTAAAAGTAACCCCTCAGGGCGAAAAAGCAAAAACCATAGAAGTAAAAATTCCTAAGGGCGTACGTGCCGGCTCTAAAATTCGAGTTGCTGGACAAGGAGCTATGACTCCGACTGGACGCGGCGATCTAATTTTGCGTATCAAAGTAAGACCGCACAAAGATTTCACCATAGATGGTGACAATCTTGTTTGCGAAGTAACACTAAAACCGGGTGTCGCAGTTACCGGAGGTCAAGCTTCAGTGCCCACACTTGACGGTCCTGTCAAAATCAAAATTCCTGCTCTGACCCAATCTGGTCGTACTCTAAGATTGAAAGGCAGAGGTTTACCTGTGTTGAAACAAACAACCACAGGCGATCTTCTAGTCAAAGTTAAAATAAGCGTTCCAGATAACCCGTCTGAAAAAGAAAAAGAACTCTATGCAAAACTGGCTGAAATAGAGCAACAACAAATTTAGTGATCGAACTTCCAGTTTTTGGGATCCATTCCCGAAGTATCTATTCCTTGCTTTTCATATTCTTTTTTGAAGAATTCATCAGAAGCTTGCTGTGATTCATTTGGATCTTCTCTAGGCGGCGAAGATTCATAATTTTGATCAACACTCAACAAACGAAGCATCATCGTCATCTTGTTCAGTTTTGGAACAGTCTTTTTCCCTAATTTTCCGATACAAAATTTACTAGGAACAATAACTTTGCGTACTCCGCCTACGTGCATATTAATCAATCCGCCCTGCAAACCTGCCATGACCTGGTGGTCTCCTAGGGTGAAAACAAGTGGCATTCCTCGATCGACTGAACTGTCAAAAATACTTCCGTCCGAATTATAGGCAATATAATGCACCAGCACTGTCGCTCTAAGATTTGGTGCCATACCATATCCGACTAAAATATCCCTGTATAAAATGCCGTTTGGCATTCTCTGCATTTTGGTTTCTTCTTGAGGATTTTCTTGTCCTTGAGTTTTCCATTTAGGACCAAATTGCAGACTGAGCATTGGTGCAGGTCTTACAAAATATTTGCCAGTATCAGGATCCGTATCATTCGTGGTTCGTTCTTGAAGCGGAGCCGTAACTGTGGAATTTCCATCTGGATTAATGATTGGAACAGTCTCTTCGGTCTTCTCTTGATTCCAACAAGCAGTCATAAGTCCAAGAGTAAGGCTCGTCAAAATAGCTGCTGAAGCTATTTTTCTAACGCGAGACAAGTTCCGATAATTATTCATTCGTGAGTTGGGTTAAGCTGAGTCCGGCAAAGGCATAAAGAATACAGTCAAAGTTCTAACTTTGATTATATTGAAATGTCCCCAAAATGCACTATTTTAATCTACACTTGACAGGCGGGTACCAAAAGTTCACAAATGGAACCTACACTTGACATGTCGCCATCAAGCAGGGTCTTGGTTCTCCCTCCAGCCCGCCCTTTTCATTCCAAGACCCTTTTACTAAACAACAATGGCCAATTTCGCGAAATTGCTGAACGACGGTTCGGCTTTGAGGTCATAATGCGTTCAACCGTAAGGTCAAGTCATGTTTTTTGCTATTTATTAGCAACTATCATGGTTTGGCTTTCTTGCTGTACGCCGGGAGAAGCGCACAGATTCAAGAAAATGCTTGCAGACACAAACATGTTTCACGCTACAAAGCGTCAAACGAAATCTCAAGGCAAGCAAGCTGTAGACATTGCTGGCGGTCCAAACCTTTCATCCTATAAGGATGTAGAGAAAGCCAGTACGCAGTTTCCTCCTTATATCGTCATGTCGAAACCGGGTGGAGAGCGTCTTCCGCGCACTCACATCATGATTGTAGCTACTCCTATCAATCAGAACATGCACTATAAAGACGGAAAATCACAACCTGACCAAAAGGTCGGTGGCAAAAAGAAGCAGCCATGGTTTCAGCATAATCCGCCAGATGCAGGACTTTATGGACACAAGCTCCTGAATGAAAAGGTGCATCGAAAGTGGGATCCAGTAGAGAAGAAGTGGATCCCCGACAGCGAAATTGGCAAAAAGCTTAAAGATGCGCTCAATCCAGATGACCATACAACTGGCGACAAGACTCCTCAGTCTGACGCTGTCACTATGGCAAAAGTTAAACAGCACGAATCAAATATGAAGCAAAGCCCTCAGCCGAGCAATCAAAAAGGGCAAAATCAACAGCAAGGCCAAATGCAAGGTGCTTCCGAAGCCTGCGCAGACGCATTTGATCCCTGTTGGGAAGCGATGCTCGAACTGCACATGAGCTATTTGATCAACGTTGCAAACGAAAATGCCGGTCAACCATGCGGCGGTCGTGAGGCTGTAAAAGTTCACGAAAATGCCGTCTGGATGGTCATGCAAATGTATCGAAAAGTCTATATCAATATTGGCTTGCTTTTATTGCTACCAGGGGCAGTGCTCACTCAGGTCAAAGGTCTTGTTAGTTCAGGGATTCTCCAATCAAAGAACGATGAGGATACCGTTTCACCGTTTATTGGAATTCTAAGAGGCATGATTGCTCTTTTCCTCATTCCTTGCACCCAGCTTATTGTCAGCTATACAGTTGATATCGGCAATTCAATGAACTACGAAGTGAAGCGTCATATTTCGACAGACATAATTTCAGAATGGGCTGACGAACAAGTTTTTAGAGCACCAGAAGACAATAAAGAAGAGCAAATAAAAGCTCCTACAAAAAAAACTCAAGGCAAGATGAGCGAGGGCTCCGAGAAAGACTCGGGAGTGGAAGCTCAGTCCTTAGCTACAATTATGCTTCAACTAATGGCGAACCTGGCTGGCATGTCTGCAGCATTCGGATTGGTTATGATGTGTGCTTTTCAGATAACTATGATGAGTTATCTCATGCTTTTGGGTCCAATTGCTGCAGCCTTTTATGCATGGCCTGCTACAGTAGGACAGCTCTTTATGCGGGTTTTCGCAATCTGGTTGGACGCAGTAGTAAATGTTGGATTATGGCGATTTCTTTGGTGCGTAGTGCTCCTTGCAGCGCAAACTAGAATAGAATGGCTCTCCGAAATGGGACAATACAACCCATTTTGCGAGTGGGAATTAATTATGTTCATCGCCTTTGTCACAATTCTAACTTACGTTCCATTTAATCCATTTGATTTTAAACCTGGAGAAATGGTCGCTCAAATAATGCAAAAAGCTGAACAAGCAGTTAATGAAACTGCTCAAGAAGCCAAGAAAAAAGGAGGCAAATAATATGAATAGATTTGCCCTTCTTATACTGAGCCTTTTGGGTATTGTGATTCTCACCTGCACGAACGCTGATGCGAGAGGTTATTTTGTCGATCGAGCAGGCAGAACCAATTTGCATGGGGCTACAAAATTCCATGGAAAATGTTGCGGCGGCGACAGACAAAGCATCCTGGGTGGTCCTAACAGCATGAGCACCTTCCAGGATGTAGAGAAAGCCGGTACATCTTTCCCTCCTTATATTATTCAATCTAAAAACCAGGGTGAAAGAATTCCTCGAGTTCACATTTTTTGGATGGCTACTCCAATAAATCAGAACCAGCACTACAAAGATGGTCAATCTCAACCGACCCCAAAACAGGGCGGAAAACAACAGAAGCAATATCACACTAAAAAAACAGCCGACAAAATGCGAGATTCATATACTTGCGGACCAGATTGTTTCCGCCATCACGATCCCAAAATGGCTATGGTCAAATGTCCATCGAAACAAGAAACTCAGTGCCATAAAGAGAATCAAAATACTGACGAGTTAATGAGTGGACCTCAGCAAGCCATAAATGGACTCTTGAACGGACAAAAGCCAGTAAAACAAAATGCTGACCGTAATTCATCTCCTCAGCCAAATTTCGAAAAAGGCAAAAGCTCTATGCGAGGTGGTGCTCAAGGTGCTGGCGAAGCCTTTGGAGATGCATTCAACCCAGCGTGGGAATCCATGCTCGAGCTGCATTTGAGCCATTTGTTGAACGTAGCCAATGAAGGAGCTGGTCAACCTTGCAGTGCCAAAGATCCAGTAAAAGTGCATGAAAACGCTATCTGGATGGTCATGCAAATGTATAAGAGAGTTTACATTCAAATAGCATTGCTTTTGATTTTGCCTGGCGCAGTACTTTCTCAAATGAAAGGTCTTGTTAGTTCGGGAATTTTGCAATCTCAAAATGACGAAGACACAGTGTCTCCTTTTGTAGGCATTCAAAAATCACTGGTTGCAATTTTCTTGATCCCTGCCACTCAGCTCATCGTCAGTTACGCGGTAGATATCGGCAATTCGATGAACTACGAAGTCAAACGACACATTAACGAACAGCTACTTTATGAATGGGCTGACGAACAAGTTTTCAGGGCACCTGAAGCTAACAAAAAAGAACAAATAATGCATCCGAGCATGTTCAAAGTATTGGGTAAACTTTCGGAAGGTTCAGAAAAAGATTCTGGTGTAGAACCGCAATCAGAAGCAACAGTAATGCTCCAGACTCTGGTAAATCTCTCTGCTATGTCGGCTGCGTTTGGACTTGTGATGCTTTCGGCATTTCAAATAACGATGATGTGTTATCTTCTTCTGTTTGGTCCAATCGCCGCAGCATTTTTTGCCTGGCCAGCCGCTGTAGGGTCTTTGTTCAGTCGGATTTTTCCAGTCTGGGTAGACGGTGTAGTGAATGTAGGCTTATGGCGTTTCTGGTGGAGCACAGTGCTTCTTGCTGCACAGACTCGAATCGAATGGTTACAAGAGATTGGTCAATACAATCCATACTGTGAATGGGAAATGATCATATTTGTCGCCTTCGTCGTAATTCTTATGTACGTTCCATTCAATCCATTTGATTTTAAAGCCGGTGAAATGGTTTCGCAAATCATGCAAAAATCAGAGATGGCAGTGAGTGAAGCGACTCAAAAGGGAGGTAAGTAGGTGAACTTCTTCAAGAAGCCTAATCGTAAATATGTTAATCACTGGTTCAACGCCAGCATATTGGCATGCTTACTTTTTAGCTTCGCGAGCCTCTCGGTTCTAGCCGATGACACTGACGAACGCGAGAAAGAACGCAAACGGAAAAATGAACCAGGATTTTCTATTCCAAATTTTGATTTTGGTTTTGGTAAGAAGAGCAAAAAAGAAACTCTCAACACAAATGATGGTGAGCCACAACCTGCATTTCCAATGACTGATCGCAAAAGAAATAAGAATGAAAGAAATCGCAGCGAGTTCGCTCCAGATATTTATATTGGCGATGAAAATTCTCAAAACAAGAAATCACGCACATCTGGAGCTGCACCAGATGTTTTCTCTGGCGCAAATGACAGTGATGCCAGAAGAAAGAACAAGTCTGGACAAAATGGCACTGCTGAAATTTATCCTGGCGTCTATGACGAAAACGGTAAGAAGAAAAACA
>CAZNEW010000002.1:267171-790302 GCA_964572515.1 uncultured Candidatus Obscuribacterales bacterium
GATCCGCTCAAAATGGTGCTAGTGAAATCTACCCTGGCGTCTATGACGAAAACGGTAAGAAGAAAAACAGATCCGCTCAAAATGGTGCTAGTGAAATCTACCCTGGCGTCTATGACGAAAACGGCAAGAAGAAAAACAGATCCGCCCAAAATGGTGCCAGCGAAATTTATCCTGGCGTATACGACGAAAACGGCAAGAAGAAAAACAGATCCGCCCAAAATGGTGCCAGCGAAATTTATCCTGGCGTGTATGACGAAGACGGTAAGAAGAAACGAAATAATCGTGCTGTAAACCCAGACATTTATTCAAGTACTTTTGAAGAAGACAAGAAGAAGAATAAAGACAACCAAGCGAATGTCAATTTAGCGCCTTATGTTTTTGATCAAGACGGCAAAAAGAAAAAGCGCTCTGACAACAATTTGCAGATTACTCCATACACCTACGAAGACGACGATTCAAAGAAAAAAAATAGAACCGCTACCAATGGAAAAATGGAAATTTATCCTGGGTATGGCGATGGTGGCAATGGAACTGGAAACAGCGATGGCACAAACAATGGCTGGAATGGTAACACCCCGTTTGGCAGCCAGGGCATTTTGAGTGGCACCGGACTCAGTGGCATTGGAGGATTTTTTAATCCTTCCAGAATGGGTGTGGGAGATCGATGGGGCAATAACGGAAGAGGCAATACAACCCCAATCCCAAGAAACCTTAAACGAATCCCTCCAAGAACTTTCAGACCGATCATAACTATGCCTGGCGCTCCTGGCACAGGTGATTTTACAGAACTTGAAAAACCCATAATTGAAGATCCATATAAAACTAGCAATTCTCCCACAGCCAGCGGAAACCCTGGTCAGGTAAGCAACTACGCCAAACAGAACGAACAATCAGAGCGTGACATTCACCCAGGTCAGTCAATGTGGACTGGTGCCAACAAAGCGAAAATGCCAGCTTATGGTGAGCGAAGTGGAATGCAGTCATCGGTCTATCACATGCAGACTGATACCAGTATGCAACCAGATAGACAGCCCGGAATGCGAGGAGGCGGTGGGGAAAATACAGCTTCTGAGCGTGGTGGTGACTTTGGGGCCAATATGGGTTTTGCTATGGCTGGTGGAAACATGACAGCCCAACAGATGATTTTAGCTGGCTCCGGCGCGGAAGGAATGGAAGCCGCTATGGACAATAGACCGCACCAGAATATGCAATCCGGACAAAACCAGGGAGTCGGTCAATCTTCGCAGGTCGCCGACGCTGCAGCAGAAATGGGACACGATCAAGCGGCCCAGATGCTCACGCACGTTGGAAGTTATATTCCAAACTTCACCAGTGCCGGAGGAAACAAATGGAATCAGATTAGAGACAATATTTTCGTGCCAATGGGAATTTTGCTTTTATTGCCAGGAGCCTTGGCTACTCAAGTGAGAGCTATCATGGCTCAAAGCAATCCGGTACTTGGACAAGCAAATCCATTCGAAGGTATTTTCAGAGGACTGGTAGCTCTTTTCTTTATTCCAGCAAGTTATCTAACCATGAATTATGGCATCGATATTTGCAACTCGTTCACCTACACGATTGCTGAGGGCTACGAAAGAATATTCGGTAGCGAGCTTTACAATGATGCAATGTGTCACGAAATAAGATGCATGCCATTTAGACTCCCCGAAGAAAACAGAAACACTATTGATCTAGAAAAACACTCTATGGGACAGATTCTTGTAGCTAAGGAGAAATCACCATTTGCGCAGCTTGAAGCAAATCTGATTGCCGTTAAAATCTGGGACCCTTGCGACAAGATATATATAGTTCCCGAGGACAGAGCCGCCGAAGTGGTACCAGTACCGGTGGTAGGAACCAGAATGGTATGCAACCTTGCAAATGCATCACTTGTGACTTCCTGGAACATTTTATGCGCGTTTCAATGCTTTTACCTCTACTTCTTATGGTGTATGGGTCCTGTCGTGGCAGGACTATGGACCTGGCCTCAAAAACAATTTAGAGACTCTTTCCCTAATTGGGTGGAAGGAGTTATTGCACTTTGTTTTTGGTCAATTTTTTGGAACGTTACTGTCATGATCATTGCAATCGTTCGAAGAGATTTCGAAACAGGCACCATAATCATGATCGCATTAAATACCATAGGAAATATTTCAGTGAAATTTGCTTTTGACTTCGCCGGACTTATCAAAGCTTCTGGTGATGAATCCATGCAGTTTGGAGACAAGCTAGCAGAGAAAGCTGGAAATGCCGGCTCCAAGTAATGAGAGAGATAAGATAGATTATGACCGAGGCTAAGAAAATGAGTTATAACAAACCAAGATATCGACGACACCTTGCGGTGGCGCTCGGATTGATATCTCTTATCACCGCCACTCTCGCGGCATATGCTCAATATGGCAGCGAAGGAGGCGACCGCGGTCGTCAGAGTCAAACTACTGGCACTCAAACTCAACACGCTGCACCTCTCAGTGCCGGCCCCAGAGGCAACGGAAACCTTGGCGGACCTTACCAGAGAGAAGACAATCAAAATGTAGGAAACGGTAACAGCAACAATCAGAGAAACGGTCAAACTAACAACACAGGCGGTGGTAGCGGTGGTGGCGGCGGTGGTGGCGCACCTCCCGGCTGCAGCGGTACTGGTATCGCTTGCGTAGCAGCTCAAGCAGCTTTCAAAATGGGCGAGATGTGTATAGACCCATCTATGGCTGGTCCATCTGGAGGACGCTCTAAAGAACAACGCGGTCCAAATAAATCTGGTACGCAGGCTAGTTTGTTCAAAGCATTAAAAGACATGTCCGCCGACAACGCTCTGCAGCCGGGACAAAGACCGTGTAAAGATGTGGGTGCTAAAGTTTGTCAGACCGGTGCAGAACTGCTTAAACGGGCTGACCAACAAATTGGTCTTGCTGCAACTCCAGAAGCCGAAAAAACTAAAGCAGCCTTACTTGCTGGTCTTGGTAGAATGTATGGCGAACGTCCACTCCAGCAAAGACAACAAGGGCAAGCGCAAGGTGCTGGTCAATCTGCTGGCGCTGCAAACACAGCAGCTGAAATCGGTCATGAGCAAGCTGACAGTGCCATAACATACGTAGGAAGCTATCTGCGCAACTTCACAAGCGATGCTGGCAATAAATGGAATCAGGTTAGAGACAAGATTTTCGTACCAATTGGCATATTACTTCTTTTGCCAGGAGCACTAATCACCCAAATGCGTGCCATTATGGCAACAAGCAACCCTGTACTTGGGAACGTTAATCCACTGGACGGTATCTTCCGTTCGATGGTAGCGGTTTTCCTATTACCATGCACTTATCTCGTAATGAACTATGGCATCGATTTGGCCAACTCGCTAACTCTCAGCGTCGCGGACAACTATCAGCAAATATTCAATTCTGATATGTATGAAGACGCTGTCTGCGCCGAGATCAAAGCAATGCCATTTCGATTGCCAGAAGAGAATCGAAACACTATCGACATGCCCAAGTCTTCCATGGGAGAAATTCTGGTAGCAAAGGCTCCGACTCCTTTTGCTAAGCTAGAAGCGGCTCTTGTAGCAGTGAAAATATGGGATCCTTGTGTCGGGATTTACATAGTACCTCCAGATAGAGCCGATGAAGTAGTACCAACTGCGGTGCACGCAGCTCGACTAATGTGCAACACAAGCAATTGCTCACTTGTAACTGCATGGAATATTCTGTGTGCGTTTCAAGTTGCATTTCTATATTATCTGTGGTGCGTCGGACCAGTAGTAGCCGGACTCTGGACCTGGCCGATGAAGCAGCTCAGAGACGCGTTACCCAACTGGATCGAAGGTGTGGTCACACTTTGCTTCTGGTCTTTATTCTGGAATACTGTCGTATTTTTGATGGCAGCATTTCGCGGCGTAGATGAAACCGGAACGCTCATCATGCTTGCACTGAACTCGCTTGCATGCTTGTCTGTAAAATATGCTTTCGACTTTGCAGGTCTGGCACGTGGAGCAGGTCAACAAATTCAAAAACTCAGCGACAAATTCGCAAACACCATGCACCAAGAAGCCAAGAAAGCAGGTAAAGGCGGTGGCGGCGGTGGTGGCGGCGGCGGCGGCGGCAAAGGCAAGAAAGGTGGATCCAATCCCGGCTCTAATCCTGGATCGAACCCTGGTTCTAATCCTGGCTCTAATCCTGGTCCCGTTGTCAATAACGCAAATCTGCCCGGACCAGCGCCGGTAATAGGTGATGAAGAACCTGCTGCAGGCACAATGGGTCCAACCCTTCCAGACCCCTCTGTCACCGTAGGAGTCGTCCCAGGTCGCACAACTGGCGAGTCTGGAACCAGATTCAATACCACACCCAACGAAATTGACTTCAACAACGGAATGTACGGGGGTCTCGTACAGAAAGGTGAAAAATTCGATGACTTCAAGGAACGCTGGAGAACCGACCCCACAGGCGATCTAAGAGGCGCAGTTCAAAATCTTTATTCTCAGCGAGTAATTGCAGGAAGAGACGGATATACCACAAATGGTGCAGGAGCCAATCTCACAGGCACCGATAAATCTGCTTACGACAAAATGGTGGCAGACGGTAAAGGTGGCGTCGCAAACAACGTCGATTCCATTATGCAAAAACTAGCAAGAGGAGAAACTCTCAGCAAGGCTGAAGAAAGCTACCTTAAGTACGTCCAAGGTGGCATGGCCACGGAGGCACAAAGAACTTCTTTCGGCAATTCAGTAGAGCAAGTGCGTAAAGCAGGCACAGACCTTAAAACTGCTGCTCCCGCAGACAGAGGCGCAATTCAGGAGAGAATTACTGCCGGAACCACAGCAGTGAAGACTACAACGGGTGACGCGCTCAAGTCTGGTAGCTATCAAGCATATCTTGCAGGAGGTAAGAGCCAGGCTCTCTCTAGAGACGTAGCTCCACCACCAGCCGCAGCTCCAGAACAAACCAGAAATCGAGTTGCTTACGAACAACGCCTAGCAGATCAAGATCGTTTGACGCCGGCGCAAATTGCGGCTCGCATGGAAGCAATGGAAAAGGCAAGGGCTGCTGGTCAAAGTGAATTCACAGATCCAAATAATCCAACAGGACCAAAGATTAAGGTAGAAAACTTCAGAGAAGCCTTACCTCCACTCACGGATCCCAATGCGATAGCGCGTGAAGCAGCGATAAGAGCAGCAAGAGAAAGTAACCAATCTTTCTACATTGACCCTGTTAGTGGACGTACGCCAGTACCGCCAGTTATACGAGATCGAGTATCCACAGATCCATTAGCCGGTGAGCGTGCCCGTTTGATTGCCGCAGCTCGAGCTAGCAATCAAGCTACCTACGTAGACCCTGTCACTAAGCAAGCGGTGCCAGTGCCACCAGTGAGAAATCGCGAAGTGGTAGAGCGAACAGTAATGGTTCAAAGCCCAACTCAACAGCGTCGCATTGCCGATGCCAAAGGTCGCGGCGAAGACTATTATCGCCAGTGGCTTGCAACCGAACGTGAAAGACTGCGTGCTGAAGCAAGTCAAATTGGTGAATCTGGTTATCTAGACCCAGAAACCAATCAATGGGTATCCTTGACTCGCAACCGCGGTAGCGAATTTGATACCACAATGATTACCGCTGCTGACATTGATCCAATGACTGGACAGCAAATAGTTCATCGCCCTGGTGAAGTGGTGCAAGGCATTCAACCAATGCTGCGCGGCGAGATACATCATACGGCTAGAAAAGCTGGTGACGATCTCGATATCATTGCTACACCAGAAGGTGAAGACATCGAGGAGCGCTTGCGCAAAGGCAAGGGCAAACCTGATGACACCATGCTTGCTACCAACGACTTCAGCCAAGGAAATCAATTGGGAAGAGCAAGTGTCGAAGGCGATCCTCAAATGATCGTTCCATCCGAAGGAGGTCAAGCTCAACTAAGACCCGACCAACTCGACGCGCAAGGTCAACTGGCTGATGGTCAGCCAGGACAGCCACAGCAAATCGATCCACAAACAGGATTGCCTATCGATCCCAGAACTGGATTACCGATAGATCCCAGAACTGGTTTGCCGTTCAATCCTCAGACAGGTCAATACTTTGACCCTAGGACTGGTCAACCGATACATCCTAACCAGGCGTATCAAATGGGTCTGCAGGCAGGTGGTGGCATGTTGTTGAACGAGCAGCAGCGCGCAAGACAACAAGGTCAACAGCCTGGTCAGTCACAACAGGGACAACCTGGTCAGTCACAACAAGGACAACCTGGCCAGCCTGGTCACCTTGGTCAATTCACACAACAAGGACAAGGTGCCGACGATAAGACGGTCTTTGTGCCCGATCACGGATTGACACCAGACATAAGCAATCTCAAAGGTCCCGATAAGAAGAAGCTTCGCGGTATTCTCGGAGATGCATTTGGTCGCATGAATGAAGAAGGAGAAGAGAAAGAAGAGGACGAGGACGAAGAAGGTAAGGATAAACAAGGTCCTGACCCAAATGATCCTCCGCCCTGGGCTCGATAAAATCGACGTCGACTCTAACAGCTCGAACTAAGATATAGAGGCAGGCTTAACGCCTGCCTCTTACATTTGATGAGTGATGAAGGTTCTCTATTTTACAGCGCCGGTCAATTTAGCCAATTTGGCTTGAGCTTTTTTGGCTTCTTCTTGCTGGTTTGCAAGCTGCAGAATACGAATATAGTTTGTAAGAACCTGAGCTAGAGCGGACTTGTTATTGCTCCTTTCGAGTAAGTCTATACCTTTTTTGAAATAGTCAACCGACTCAGGAAACTTGAATGCCATCGCATACATGGCACCATAATTTCCGTAGATTGCTCCCAAATTGGAATTAACAAGTTGATTGTTTGGATCTAGTGCATGAGCTTCTTCAAGTTTGGTACGAGCAAGGTCTGCATTTTTCTCTTGCAAGGCGATTGCTGCTTCATTATTTAGTTGCAATGCTCTAACTTGCGGACTTGCATTTTTTGCATCCACTTCCATAAGTTTTGAATTAGCTTTCAAAATTGGCTTTGCAGCAATCTCTTGAGCACTAAGCGAGTACAAAGCATTGATTGTAGCAATATCGTTTTGCGAGAGTTTATCGTTTTTATCGTCTGGATAGACGGTACTATACATGATATCAGCGCGTTGCAAGCTATGACCTGTAATTCCAAGGGCATGACCAATTTCGTGCAAGGCCACACGATTCAAATAATCAGTCTTAATTTCGCTTGAGCCAGGAGGAGGACAAGTAAGTAAAAGCATAGAAGCAGAAAAAATCCCTTCCGAACTCGGCACCACCTGAGTGTTGCCACCTTCATTTGGATTCATCAATACTTTTCTGTCGTTAGTCCACTTGCAAACAATTTGAGCATCTTCAGACTTTTCCAAAAATTCAAATGCGAGCTTACCCTTGCTTACAGTCTGCCACTGTTCAAATGCGCCTTTTATAGTTTGAGCAAAATCAGGCTTGAACCCCGGAACATCAGATTTTGATTCAATAAAGACCTTAATTGGTATCTTATTCCAGCGCGTCAGTCCGTTTTTAGAAATTGACTCAAGATATCCCTGTGGGGCACTCTGGGCAAAAAGCGGATAATGACTCGTCCCGCTCAAAAGTACGGTCAAAGCCATTAAATGAAGAATTCTTCGTCTAGTTTTTAAATTTATTCGGGCTGGCAAGAAGGATAAATCCACGGTGCGCTGTAATTTGCTTTTGGATGATTAAGCGTCCACTGCGGTGCTGTTGCAATCAACGCCCCAAGCATGAAGGTCATGATAATAGTCCTAGGCGTAATTTTTGCCATAACGACACTCTCAGGGAAGTTCTACCTTAATTACCTTCCACACTATTGAATTAGCAAAACTTACCGATATTAATAGTTTCTTTTGGCTGGTGTAAGCAATTTTGCGCGTCCTTCTTTGCTCACAATGGACCCGCTGAGACTTGTATCACTTGAAAAATCGCTAGTGGGATAAGCTTTGTAAGCTTTAGGCACTTCAGTACTTTTGTATTTCAATACAGCTTGAGTATTCACATCTGCCCGATTTTCCGAGCGGCTGGCTACCTGTCTTGGAGGTTCGGGGGGAGGTGGTAATCTGTTTGGTGCCTGGGGTAATTTCGCTTTACCCGGATTATTGTAGTGAAACTTGCGAACCTGTGGAGGAATAGTGGTAGTTTGCTTTTTAGTGCGCTGACTTACCCAAGCTTGCTTGGACTTGGGCATAGTGCACCAGAAATAATTTTTCAAATTGGGGGTGCCTTTAACCAACCCCTTTTCCCAACCTCCAACCTGTTCGGTACTTACCGTATAACGAACACCCGGCTGCATACGAGCTTTAATATCTGCAGGCAGATTTGGGTCGGAATATACCTTTTGAGTGGTTGTCTTTGTAATGGTTTTGCCTGGGATGACGAATTCTTGAGCCTTGACCGGCGCGGTCGAAGCGATGGCAAAACCTATTAAAAGAAGAAGCTGGGCTAATTTCATAATTCGATTGGCTAGTAAGTGAATTTATCGGCAGGTTATCAAGAACAGCGCAAATTCAGTTAGGGTCCTATTTTTCATACGTTACGAAGAATGTGTGGCGGTTTGGTACCCAAATCAGGTGGTATTATTAAATCTGAGTAACCTTAGTATAACAACAAAGCATAGCGTTGTCATGGCCAAAATACTATTAATAGAAGATGACGAGAACCAAGGAGAAATGGTCCTTGAATGGCTCGAGACTGAGCACTATTTGATTGAATGGGTCAAAGACGGGCTTGAAGCTGCAGACATGCTCAAGTCTTATCACTACGACATTATTCTAATGGACCTAAATCTGCCCAAAATGGACGGTTTAGAAGTATGCAAATTTTATAGGAAGCAACAAGGTCAGTCGCCCATCCTAGTTTTGACCGCCAAAGGTACAATAAGTGATAAAGAAAAAGCTTTCGAAGCTGGTGCTGACGACTATTTGACTAAACCCTTTCATTTAAAAGAATTGAGCATTCGAGTGCGAGCCCTGCTCAGACGCCCCACTCTGGTCAATGGCGACGTTCTACAGGCTGGCAATCTGGTACTGAATGCCGGTCTACATAAGGTCTATGTCGATAACGTCGAAGTGCACGTACCTCGAATGGAATTTGCATTGCTCGAATTTTTGATGCGATATAAAGGACAGGTTTTCAGCTCTGAAGCGCTACTGGACCGAGTTTGGACCTCTAGCTCAGACAAATCGTCTGAAACTATTCGAACAAGCATTAAGAAATTACGCAGCAAAATCGACACCAAGGGCGCACCCTCACTTATTAAGAATGTTCACGGCATTGGATATCGGCTTGAAGACTGACACAGCGTGCGATACGCCGCTTGAAGCCTTGTAAATTAGCTTTTCCACATGACATTTTGTACTTATTTTTAGGAAAATAAGTGGGTGTAGAGGCGCCCTTTAGTTAGTTGGTACGGAATCAAAACAATGTCGAAAGAAATCACAGTAGCCCACAGCCCAGATGCAGATGATGCATTCATGTTTTATGCTCTGGCCAACAATTTATTAGATACGCAAGGATTGACAGTTCATCAAGAACTGAAAGACATCCAGAGCTTGAACAAAGACGCTATGAACGGCAAATACGAGGTCTCAGCCATCTCGTTTGCTGCATATCCTTATGTGCAAGACAAATACAAATTAATGCCAGTCGGCGCAAGCATGGGCAACAACTACGGTCCTGTAGTAATTTCCAAAAACAAAATGACTGCCGAAGATTTAAAAACATGCAGCCTTGCCATTCCTGGCGAAATGACTACTGCTTACCTTGCTCTTAGACTCTTTGAAGACGACTTAAATTACGCCAAAATTCAAGCAGTTCCTTTCGATCAAATTGTAGACGTTGTGCGCGAAGGCAAGTTCGACGCTGGTGTAATAATCCACGAAAGCCAACTTACCTACGAACAAGAAGGCGTACATAAAGTAGTCGACCTTGGCGAATGGTGGACAACACTCACAGGTCTTCCACTTCCTCTTGGTGGCAACGTTGTAAGAAAAGATTTGGATGAAAAAACAATTGCTCTTGCAACTAAACTTATGAAAGAAACTATTGAGTACTCTCTTGCTCACCGCGAAGAAGCTCTCAAGTACGCTCTGCAATTTGCACGCAACCTCGAAGGAAACACAGAACTGGCAGACAAATTTGTCGGCATGTATGTAAACGAACTAACAGTCGATTACGGCGAAGCTGGCAGAAAAGCTCTCACCAAGCTGTTTGAAATGGCAAACGAAAAAGGACTCTATGCCAAACCAGTACGTCCTGAATTCGTGATACCAGACACAGTGACTGTTTAAATCAAAGTCATTTGGAGCAGACAAAAGAAACGAGCCCCTGGCTGAAAACTCGCAAAGCGTTGCGCGTTTTGGCAGGCACTCCTCGCGTTCTCAATCTTTGTTTCAAGGCTAATTCCAAACTTACAATTGGCGTTGTTATATTAAATACGCTGCTTGGGCTTAGTCCACTTGCCGAAATTTATATAGTCAAACTGCTAATAGATTTTGTAACTCAAAATAAGCCAGGCAGTTTCTCCATAAATCAGCTGTTCGTTTTACTTGGCGCACTGGCATTGGTGCGCTTATTGAGCAACTCGCTTCAACCAACACTCGAATATATCCAAGAATTACTCGGCGATTACTTAACCAGACACGTAAAGCTCTTAATTCTTGAAAAAACTGCCTCATTAAGTGGGCTGTCTTATTTTGAAAATCCAAAATACTATGACCAACTCCTAAAAGCTCAAAACGAATCGGGCTATAGACCGCTTGGGATGCTCTTCAGCACATCTTCCATTTTACGAAGCTCGATTGGACTTATTTCTATGCTTTGCGTACTGCTTACTTTTCAACCGCTGCTGGTGCTGCTTTTGCTTGTTCTATCGCTTCCGCATCTTATCGCCCAGTTTCGCCATCAAGACCAGAGCTGGTCTATAAACGATTACAACATACCTGAAGTTCGTCGCATGGATTATTTCTCTCAAGTTCTGACGATGAAAGAAACTGCAAAAGAACTGCGCATTTTTGGACTGCACCAGTTTTTTCTGGACATGTTCAAAAACAAGTTTAACGAATACCAAAAGCGTCGCGCAAATCTGCGTCTAACTCATTGGCGCAATAACATTTTGCTTTCAATACTTGCAGCTATCGGCATGGTAAGCGCATATGGATATGTCGTTTATCGCGCAGTCGGACAATCGATTTCTATCGGAAGTCTTTCTCTTTATTTAGGCGCGATTACACAAGTGCAGTTTTCGCTTGAAACAATCATCTGGTCTCTTGCTAGATTGTACGAAGCAAATTTGTACATCAACAATTTGTTTGAGTTCTTAGAACTAAAAGAGCCAGCAGTTGAAAACTCTCAAAGCGCGACGATAGAAGAAATATCGCATAAAGACATCATTTTTGAACATGTCAGTTTTGCGTATCCAGAAAGCGACCGCAATATTTTAGACGATATCAACTTTACTCTGCCGTCTGGAAAAACAGTTGCTCTGGTAGGAGAAAATGGTGCCGGCAAAACCACTATCGTAAAACTATTATCCAAAATGTACGCACCAACCAAAGGCGAGATCAAAGTCGGCATCAGGAGTCTTGGCGACATAGATTCAAAAACCTGGCGCAAAACAACCTCAGTCATATTTCAGGACTTCAACCGTTATCATATGACGGCCAAAGAAAATATTGGAATCGGACAGGTCGAAAGAATCGACGATGACGATGCTATTAAACAAGCTGCACTAAGAGGTGGCGCAAACGAAGTGGTAGAAAAACTCGAAAAACAATATGACACGTTGCTTGGTCTATGGTTTGCAACCGAAGATAAAGGCGCAGACCTGTCTGGAGGCGAATGGCAAAAGCTCGCTCTTGCTCGAACCTTTATGCGCACCCAAGCAACTCAAACCAATTTGCTCATTTTGGACGAACCAACTGCAGCACTAGATCCAAAAGCCGAACATGAAATATTCATGCGTTTTCATGAGCTTACAAAAGGGCGGACTACCCTTTTGATTTCGCACCGGTTTTCTACTGTAAAAATGGCAGATATAATTCTATTGCTGGAAAATGGCAAAATCAAAGAATCTGGCTCACACAAAGAACTAATGGATTTAAGTGGCGAATATAAGCGCTTATTCAACTTGCAAGCAGAGAAATATAAGGAATGAAAATAGTAGAAAGTCTTTTTGCTCTAGTATTGGTTCTTTCTCTTTCAGGTTGTATAGCTGTTTTTGATAAAATGCCGCATAAAAAATGGGGCTTTATCGACAAGAGCGGAAAAACGGTAATTGAAGCCAAATTCGACGATGTAATGAGAGACCAATATGGTGGATGCACACTTTATCACAAGCCCTTTCGCAACTTTAGCGAAGGACTTTGTGCAGTAAGAGTGAAAGACAAATGGGGCTACATAGATAAAACAGGAGCATTCTTGGTCACGCCTGTTTATGATAATGCCGGTAATTTTAGCGAGGGATTGGCGTGTGTTCGATCTGGAACCAAATACGGTTACATAGACAAAACAGGAAAATTAGCAATTCCGCTTGAACTTGATTTCAATCGCGACACCGCCGGACTTTCAAATAATAATCCTGACTGGGATTTTACTCAGGTAATGATCGAACCGCTTGAATTCAGCGAAGGGCTTGCCGTTTGCCAAAACAACGGTAAATATGGATATATAAACAAGAGAGGAGAATTCGCCATCGCCCCTCAGTTTCTTAGTGCCGATCCTTTTCATCAGAAACTGGCATCTGTTCGAACAAGCGAATATAAATCAGGAAATGGAAAAACATACATAGATCAAAGCGGTAAAGTGATTATCAAAGGTGATGAAAATTGCTACGACTTCAATGAAGGAATTTTTGTCAAAGGTAACGGAAAATATGATGCATCAAGGCGTTTGAGCTTTCTTGGCGAAAATAAAAGCGCTTTTGGAGAATTTCAAGACGCACGAATTTTTAGCGAAGGACTCGCAGCCGTAGCACCCGATTTTAACAAGGTGCAAACTGGTGGCGCATACGGTTATATAGATAAAACAGGCAAAATGGTCATTGCAGCTCAATTTGATATTTCGGGCAATAATCTTGCTGCCAACTTTCAAAGCGGCAAAGCAATTGTATCGACGAATTCGCTTTCAGGCTCAAAATTGCACGGCATCATAGAAAAATCAGGTAAATGGATAATTCCATGTCAGTACGAGCATATTTCAGCTTTCAGAGACGGAATGTTCAGAGCATTTTCAAATAATAAATGCATCTATTTAGATGAAAATGGAAAAACCATATTGACCCCCAATACTCCATGGGGCAACAGCTTCAGCGAAGGTTTTGCAGCAGTAATGGAGCCATAGAATCAACCACGCGGTGGTGGCATAGTTTTAGCCAACTCGCTAATTCTGGGAAACTCTTCACTTGTGATGTTATAAATCTCACGCGGTTCGAGACCAGAAAACCACAAAGTATTTCCTCTCGTATCGCCGTCGCTATCGGTATATTGGCCAGGCGCCTGCCAGACCAATGTAAGCAGTCCCATGATTGTCATCTTCATCAATGGCGTAAGCATCTTCTTCTCGTAAGTCTCGACCTTTCTGTTTCTACCACCAGATATGACCAAATATCTGCTATTTGTCACCACATAATAAGTGGACCTAAATCTCATCCACAACTTTAGAGGTGTAGTTATGATACCAAGAAAAATGAAACAGAAAATCGCAGTAAAAATGAGCCCCGGACCTTGAAAAGCGAGGGAAGGCGTTTTCATAATGTCCCAAAAGAAGTAAACCGCTGCCAACACCGCGATTATAAAAGCTGGAATCGCACTCATATAAGCTACGCGAGGATGAGGCTGCCCAATCCATGTTATGCTTTCTCCCGGTAACAACTCGTCTTTAACATGCTGTGGTGTTTCTGAAACTATCAAGTTGCTCTCCTTGCTGGATTGTCCCGCAGTATAAGTTCAAGCTCTTTTGGTTTTACTATATTTTTGAAAACAACTTCACCAGTCTGCTTGTTTCCTCTATAACTTGGTCTTCGAGACTGACCTTGCAACGACCATTTAAGCGTTCCTCGAGCACCATATTCGGTTCTAGATAAATTAGCTAGTTCTGCGCGGTCATACCTCTCAACTGACTTATTCTTGCCCAATTGAAAGATATAAAGATTGCAATTGGTCGCAAGATAGTAAGTTTTTTTAGTAGCAAAATAAGTAAAAAATGGCGTGGACAAAAGTAATAGTCCAAGTAAAGTAAACGGCAATCCCAAAACAGCCATTAATGCAAGATTTTGACCACTCTTGGTAGTAATAAACGGACTTATCAAAAAGAAAAGACTTATTGCAGTCCAGGGAATAGCAAAAAGAAAAAGAGGCAAAACTCCTATTGCATCTCGCATAGCATCGGGTTGACCCACCCAGAGTACCCTTTCATCTGGTTCGAGTTCGCTTCTGATTTCGGGAGCTAAGAACTGTGTTTCTTGCATAAGATATATCGAAATGTAGATATATTGTGCCCATTAAATGAAAAGTGCCAAAACAGCGATTAGCTCTTCTGATTTTCGGTCATACTCTTACTAGGATAAGTTTTTAAAAGCAAAATGGACCAAAGTCAAAGCCAGGACAGCATAAATTTCAAAGCCTATATCGAAGCGGGAAAACGCGCTTTCGACCTGGGACGCTATGAAGACGCCGAAAGGCTTTACCAAAAGGCGTTAATCGAAGCCAGACGCGAAAAAGCTAATGGTTTAATGTCTCCTGAAGAGACTTCCGATAATACTTTAGACGCTATAACCCAGGAAGATTCTGGCAAGTCGCGAATAGCACTTGTGGACGATCCTAATTTTGCCGAAATCTATAGGGGTTTTGGCGAAATATATTCGATGCAGGGCTCTTGGATAAAAGCCGAAGAAGCCCTCAAAGCCGCGCTTGCCGTACAAGAAAAATGGCAGCAAGAGTCAAACGAACTTGCCGAGACATTAAACAAACTGGGTCAGGTTTACCGTGTTGAAGGCAAATTTCAGGAAGTTGAAAATTGTTTTCGCCGCGCGCTCTCAATTTATGAAACTCGCGAAGACAGCGACAAAAATCAACTGGCAGAAACTCTCGAGTCACTTGCCGATTTGTATCGCCTGCACGGCAAATATGAACAGGCCGAACCTTTGTTCAGCAAAGCAATAGCAGTGCGCGAAGCAAGTCTTGGTTGCGACCATCCGACAATTGGTGCGATGCTACAAAATCTGGCGCTCTTGTATCATGCCGAAGGTCGCTACGACAAAGCAGAGCCAATTTATGCTCGTGCTCTAAAATTAAACGAAGAGAAATGGGGCACCTCACACCCAAGCGTCGCCATAATACTGAATTATTTGGCTGAACTTTATCGCTTACAAGGTAATTTTCCAAAAGCGGAAGAGACACACTGGAAAGCGTTAAAAATTCGCCAAACAGCCCTTGGACTCGATCACCCAAGCACGGCTCAGACTCTCAGTAACTTGGCTAATCTTTTTCATATTCAATGTAAATATGACCAGGCTGAGCCTTTGTACAAAACATTGCTCGAAATAAGAACCCGCGACTGGGGTGCAAAACACATGCATGTTGCCGAAGTCTTGAACTCACTTGCTGAAGTCTATCAAGACCAGGGCAGATACACTGAGGCTGAGCAACACTTCTGGCGAGCTCTTTCTATCATTCAAGAAAACGTTGGTCCAGAACATGCAAGCGTTGCCAAAGCAATTGAGAACCTGGCTCATTTGTACGAAGACCAGGAAAACTTCGAAGAAGCAGACAGGCTTTACAGATGGAGTCTTGGGCTTTGCGAAAAAACTCTTGGTGTCGAACATCCTGAAGTTGCAGCCCTTATGGCTAAATATGCTTCGCTGCAAAAGAAAATGGTCTCTGACGACGAAGACACTGACCTGCTTTGGAATAACTAAAAGCTGATTAGTTCTGACACTTTTTGTCGATAATATATAAGTCGTGAAAGACCAGGAGTTTGATTTATGCCACAACCAGGACAATCGGATCAATTTCAGCCAAGAGATAGAGGTTCTGACGCTGAAACCAGGGGCGACCAAACAACAAGCAATATCAATTATCTTGACTTGGTTGGGGATAAACAAAGCTTTAAAGTGGCACAAGCGACTGTTCCTGAGTCTGATCGATGGGCAAATTATAGGCCCGAGACTTCTGATGCCTTAAGAACCCTTGAAACTGGTAGATTCGGCGATTTTGCAAAACTATATCAAAACGGAGATGCCACAGTAAAAGGCGAGATCGAAGGTGCACTTCGTTCTGCTGGAATAACGATTAAACAAGACAATGATGCCTTAAGGCTTACAATGACCGATTCCAGATTTCGTTCGGTTGAGCGAGGCTTGGCAATCACATCAAACGGATCACTTTTGCCTGAAGTCAAAACTTCAAACGAACTCGATCTTCAAATGTTTAGAAACGCACAACCAAAAAATGCTGATGGAAAAGTAAATATGGATAGTTGGGGTCAAAACTTCATTCGAGCGATAAAAAATCGTCCAGAAGTACGAGGCGCTTAGCTTAACCAGACTTTGGCGAACTCTTAGTTAAAGGCTTGGTGATTGGCACCACTGACGGTGCAGGAATAGATGCCACTTTTTTCTTAACACCGGCGCCAGCAAGCAGTCCGCTTGTTGTTGCTTGTCCCACGCCACGCGTCCACGAGCTTGAGTCACCGATGATATACAAGTTTTGAATATTGGTTTCCATAGTTTTGGAAACAGTAATCGAATCTGGATAGCTTTTGCACTCAGGAGCGAATAGCAGAGTAGAATCACCAGCAACTCCTGGACAGATTTTGTCCAGAGCATCCAGATATTCGATAATACTGGCAAGAATCCTGTGAGGATAAGCTAGTCCAATGTCGCCACATTCAGCTTCGAGTGTGGGTGTAATTAGGTTATTTGTGAGCGACTTTGTTCTGCGCCCCGCGCGCAGGTCTCCAAGACGCTGGACGAGTGGGCCTCCACCTGCAAGCATATTTACTACTTTTGCAATAGTCTGCGAATACATCTGCGGGTCTTTAAATGGACGCGTAAATGTTTTGGAAACGAGCACTGCAAAATTATTGTTCTCAGACTTCTCGAACATTTTGGAATGGCCATTCACAAGTACATACTCGCGGTGATTTTCTGGTGTCACATAGCCACCAGGATTAGAGCAGAAATTACGCACCACGTCGTTTGTATGCTTGCTTACATAATAGAGTTTGGGCTCGTAAAAGCGCTTATCTACTTCTTGTGTGAAATATTTACTCGTTTCGACTCGAATTCCGATATCAACTTGACCTGGATTTATTTCGAGCGATTTATAAAATTCTTGCTGTGTGAGCCAGTGCGCACCACCGCGTCCAACCGACACGATGCAATAGTCGAAAACATCGCTTTCTTCGTTGCCTGGTTTTCGGTAATGGTCATAGAGCACTCTGAATTTTTCGCCCTGACGATCCATTTTCAAGACTTTAGTATTCCAGTGAAACTTGATGTTCGGACCCTTTTCAATAATCTCATTGAGAATACTTGTGTTGATTGCAGGGGCGTTATCTGAGCCGCAATGCAAAAGTTCTTGGAAATGATATGTCATTCCAGCAAGAGTAGCGCGCTCGCGAATCCAGTCTAAATCGTTCTGATCTGGCTTAACCACGGGAATTTCAACAGGCGAGTGTTCCAAAATAGTTTTGCGCACTATGTCTAAATTTCTTTGCAATTCGGATTCGCCAATAAGCTCATAAAGGCGTCCACCAATGACTGGTGATGCAGACAAAATTACTTTGAAATCGTTCCAGCTACCTGCAGATTGTCCAGGCGCGCAATAACTACAAGCTTTGGGCGGGCACACTTCAAGTTTGCCCTGGTCAATTGGACAAGCGTATCTTTTGTCGTACTGAGGTCCGACATCGAACACTTCGACTTCAATATTTGCTCCAGCAAGCTCTTTCAGAGCAAATAAGCCAGAGGCTCCCAGGCCAATTAACGCTAATTTTTGCATCACGACATATTACCATCACCTTGTCAAGGTTACATTATTTAGACCTTAGCAATGCTCGAAGACGTATCGGTTGCTGCATCTTTGGCTTTTCTAATCATCTCTTGAATTGATTTGCGAGCTTTATTTCCCAGGTCCTCAGAACGTCTTTGTGCAATCGATTCTATAGCACCTGCAAAGGCTTGAAAGCGCTCCATGGTTATATGCGTGGCTTTTGGATGGGGCAATAAGCTGCGCATATATCCTTTTAAATTTTTTGCTTCAGTCTCTGAAAGGGGCTGAATAATGCCAATCAGTTCGCGAAGCAGTTTGAGCGAAACAAGTGGTGCTTCATAAGACAAATTGCCAGAACGCAATGCTCTATGCAAAAGAACGCAATGTGGAAGTGGTGCTTCCTTATCGTCACCGTCTGAAGGAATGGCTTCTAGGACTGGTTTCCATTTGTCATACTGATTAAAAACTTCAAGCAATGACTCTGCTTTCATGTGTTTTTCGCGCACTGGCATAGAGCCGTATACAAGTGAGCGAGCCTCGCAGTGGTCAATGTCCCGCGAAATATTGAGCATCACACCTGACAGATGTTGAGCACCTTTTATAATAGATTCGTCCTTGATATCTTTTTTACGACCTTGAGTAAAACCCATTTCTTTAATGGCAAATTCCTGGCACAAAAGCAGGTCTAAGACCGCATCACCAAGCAAATTTCCAAATTCGGCACAGGTTAAATTGCCAGACTCAAAATATATAACTACTTCTGGGATATTCGGTGCAAAGCGAACATTAAGCGAACCTGTCACTTTCTCCAGACTCATAAGCTGCATCACATTAAAGAGAGTGCCTTCTCGAACTGAAGTAATGTGAAAACTGATGCCCATGGGCAGATTATAACCGTTTTTTCAAAGCAATCTTGATTTCTTCAACGTCATTAAAATCGATTGTGCGATCTTTGAGAATTTGATAGGTTTCGTGCCCCTTACCGGCTACCACAACCATATCGTGTGCTTGTGCGCGAGCAATGGTTTCATGAATGGCTGTACGACGATCGGCCTCAACTTGAACAGAACTTTTCTTCGCCGAATCGATTCCTACCAATATATCTTCGATGATTTTGTCAGGGTCTTCACTTCTGGGATTATCTGAAGTGATAATCAATTGATCAGCTAAAGAAGCTGCTACCTCAGCCATTTTTGGACGTTTAGTGGGGTCGCGATCGCCACCACATCCAAACACCACAAATAGTTTTTTTCCATCTTCTACCATTGGACGTGCAGCCTTGAGAATTTTTTCCAGGCCATCTGGAGTGTGGGCGTAGTCTACGATACAGATAGGTGTGGTCTTGTCTTCGCTATCGAGTGCCACTAATTGAAAGCGTCCTGGCACAGACTCAAATGTATCTAGCGCTTTTTGAAACTGGCTCACTGACACGCCTTCGGCATAACACACTGCCATGGCACAAAGTACATTATATACATTGAACTCACCAAGCAATGGTAACGTGAGCGAAACATCTTCGTTAGACTCTGGTGTTTTCAAAACTATTTGAGTACCGCTGCCTGAATACTTTGCAGACTTCAATTGAAAGTCTGCTTCTTTAAAGCCATAAGTAAGCAAGCGAGCCGATTCTGGCGTTGCCTGAGTAAAATACACTGAGCTTGGATCGTCTTTATTTACTACGCTTGACTTATTTTCTGCCCGACTCAAACTGAGTAAATCCCACAGCCCAAGCTTAGAATGTCGGTAGTGGTCCATGGTTTTGTGAAAATCTAAATGGTCTTGAGTTAAATTAGTAAAACTTGCCGAAGCAAATTGACAGCCCTCTATCCTTTTAAGAAAAATGGCATGACTAGAGGCTTCCATTGCTGCATGGCTTACGCCGTCTGCCACCATTTGCGAAAGTAATTTTTGCAAATCGATAGACTGAGGCGTCGTGTGATGCGTATCAACAAAATCAGCTCTTCCAGGCCAACGCACTCCCATAGTGCCAATTAGAGCAGTTTTGTGACCTGAGGCATTGAGCACATGTTCAATGATGTGCGTCGTAGTTGTTTTACCGTTTGTTCCAGTGACACCAATCAAGCGCAATTTGCTGCTTGGATAATCGTAGAAATAAGATGCAAGACGCCCCATTGCTTCTCGCACACAATCGACTTTGAAATAAGCACCTTTGTAATTTTGATACTGTTTATCGAAATCCGCCGGCTTTTCCTTTTCACTGACAATAAGTAAGGCACCAGCTTCAATGACGTCGGCAATGAATTTATTGCCGTCGAACTTTTCGCCAGGAATGCAAAAGAATGCGTCCTTAGACTTTACTTCTTTAGAGTTGTACGCAAGACCATTTATCTCGAGTTTGCCAGATTCTGACACCTCGATACCAAGAACTTTGCCTAGCTCCTCAATGGTCTTTGCCAATGATTTATTGAGCCAAAACTATTTGGTGGGAGCAGCTGTTGCAGCTTCTGCTGCTGGAAGAATGCTTACACGTTTTCTGCCGCGTACTTCTTCATAGTTAACAGTGCCTTCGATAACGGCGTAAAGAGTGTCATCGTTACCTTTTCTGACATTGAACCCAGGGTGAATTTTGGTGCCGCGCTGACGAACCAGAATGTTACCTGGTATTACGTGCTGACCGCCGTAAACTTTGACGCCAAGACGCTTAGGATTGCTATCGCGTCCGTTTCTTGTTGAGCCTGCGCCTTTCTTATGTGCCATGACGAAATGTCCTCTTCTCTTTTAATTCTTTATACGTTGATGCCGTCAATCATGACGCGGGTAAATTGCGATCTGTAGCCCACTTTTTTGCGGGTGCCTTTCTTAGGCTTCATGTGATAGACGATTGTCTTCTTGGAGCGAATAGTGGACACTGTTCTGCCGGTCACTTCGTTTTCTTCGAGATCCGAAAGAACATGACCTTTGACAGTGGCGCCATCTATATAAGGTTTGCCAACTTTGGAACCATTGCCATCACAAACCATGACTACTTTGTCAAATGTGTATTCGGCGTCTTTTTTCAAATCGGCTCTGTCGATGTCTACATAGCGACCTTTTTCTACTTTGTACTGACGGCCGCAGGCCTCTACGATGGCAAACATTTCAGGATAATCTCCGACTAGTTCCTAGGTTTAACACGAACCTGACTACGGGGTCTGTGCGATACAGAATCACCAAAGACAGGCTAAGCGATGGAATATGCTAGCAAATTCCCAATTGATGGTCAATTTTAGCCTTTACATATATGGAGAATAAATACAAAATTTAAAAGTAGCCTGAGCTCATTATCGCTTTACAACTCTAATTATGGAATATTCCTACAAACCACCTCTTATCAAGATGTTGGTGTCCACCTTATTCTTTGCAGCTTGTTCATTTGTTCTGTTTCAGATGGCAAGCAAGAACGATAAGGGAGCCTTGCTTGAAAATGTCATAAAGCTGGATGTCAACACCGCCACAATTTTGCTCTGGTTTTTATTTGGAAGCTCAATTTTGCTCTGTCTTTGCGGCATTCTGGGAGCGATGTCATCAATTACCAATCCACGCAAATTAACTCTCGACGAGCATCAAATAGCCTTGCCTTGCGGATTCTTAGCGCAAGATACAATCAGAATACTTTATGAAAACATCAATAACATGGAGGAACTGGAAATTTCGGGCCAAACATTTTTGCAGTTCAATAACAAGGGCAAGAAATACTCGATCCTTGCATCACACTTGCCTAACAAGGAAGCCTATATCTCAGTCAAAAATAAGCTATTACAACACTGTTCATAGATTATGATTTTGGTATGAGTGAAAAAGAACAAGACTCCGAACTGGGCAGAAGCAAATATAGTTCTAATCCTTCGGACCACCTCAATCATTTATTGAATATTGGCTGGGACCCTAAGAGTCCCTTGATCATGCGCTATGCCATGGCCAACAATCTCGAGCGTCAATTGAGAGAGTTTGTTGAAAAGTCAAGAGAATCAAAGTAGCAATTAGACAGGTCACGTTCTTAGACCTTGTCCAAATTATGCAATTTCCATTAATTATATTAAGGATAGGAGCGCAAGCGTTTACCATTCTATGGAAATGGAACTGTTGAAGTTTCACCCACCTTCTTTTTAGGGAGTTATCGTCATTATGTTGCAAGTCGGAAAAAAAGCTCCGCCCTTTGAAATGCCCTCAACCAAGGACATGAAGAGCCTCAAAGAAAACGTCAGCCTGGCTGATTACAGAGGCAAATGGTTAATCATGTTCTTTTATCCTTTAGATTTCACCTTCGTTTGCCCCACAGAAATCAAAGCTTTTTCAGACAAAATTGAAGAGTTCAAAAAAGCTGGCGCCGATGTTTTGGCTGTTTCGACCGACTCTGTATATTCGCACAGAGCTTGGATCAAAACCCCTGAAGCACAAGGCGGATTGGGCGATCTCAAATACGTACTCGCTTCCGATATCACTAAAGATGTCAGCCGCGACTACGGTGTCTTGATGGAAGATAAAGGTATCGCTCTTCGCGGTCTTTTCATCATCGATCCAGATGGCTACCTCCAATACCAAGTTGTGCATTCGCTCAACATAGGTCGTTCAGTTGAAGAAACCCTCCGCGTGCTTGAAGCCCTCAAGACCGGTGGACTTTGTGCAGCCGATTGGAAACCAGGTCAAAAGCCTCTTTCTGTCTAATTCACTGAATTAGTCACAGTTTCCAGAAAGTAACCAACGAGTTGTCTTTTCATTGAGAATCGGCAACTCGTTTTTCTTTTAGTTCACTTGTAGTTTATAAGCGCTGCTAAAATATTGGTAGCTCTAAGAAAAGGAGACCTTATGCCTATTCGTATGGATAGTCCTTTGCCATCGCTCGAGGGCGGGACCGATTGGTTCAATTCAGACCCTATTAAAGTCGAAGATTTAGCTGGCAAACCAGTTTTGATTCACTTCTGGTCAATTAGTTGCGGCGCGTGCAAAGAAGCATTACCCGACATTGACAGATTCAAAGAAAAATACAAACAATTCGATTTGAAAATTATTTCAATTCATATGCCTCGTCAAGAATCTGATACCAATGTCGAAGCCGTAAAAGAATGCATTGCTGAATATGAAATTAAGCAACCATGCGTTGTCGATAACTATCACGAAATTACTGACCGTTTCCAGAACAAAGTGGTGCCTGGTTATTATCTTTTCGACCAGGAGCACAAAATGCGCAATTTCTCTGCCGGAGAAAATGGAATCAAAATGATCGAACCACAAATCGACAGAGTTCTGGGAATTAAAGAAGCCGCCGAAAAATAGGAGTCCATGCCATGCTGCTAGTGGAAAAAACCCCGCAAAAGAAAATCAACACCAAGTCGGATAAGTTATTCGACGAAGCCTGCAAAGTTTTGCCAGGAGGGGTCAATTCACCAGCACGCTCATGCAAATCGGTCGACTGCACCCCAATTTTCATCGAAAAAGCAGACGGGTCGCGCATTTACGATGTAGATGAAAACGAATATATAGATTATGTCGGTTCCTGGGGTCCGATGATTCTAGGACACCGCCATCCTCGTGTGCTTGAAGCCGTAGAACTAGCACTGGAAAACGGTATCAGCTACGGTGCACCATGCCGTCAGGAAGTTGAACTTGCACAACTAGTTTGTCAGATGATGCCTTCTATAGAAATGGTCCGCTTCGTGAACTCAGGAACCGAAGCTACAATGTCTGCCATTCGTTTGGCTCGCGGATTTACAGGTCGTGATTTAATAGTCAAATTTGATGGCTGCTACCACGGACATGCTGATTCATTCCTGGTAAAAGCTGGTTCGGGACTGGCTACACTTGGTATTTCAAATAGCAAAGGTGTGCCTGAAGATTTAGCCAAGCTTACGATTTCTATTCCATATAACGATGTAGACGCTCTCAAGAAAGTATTCAAAGAACACAAAGGCGAAATTGCCGCGGTCATTGTCGAACCAATTGTTGGTAACGCTGGTCTGCTTCTTCCTAAAGATGGATTTCTTCAATCGTTACGCGATCTTTGTACTGAAAACGAAAGTCTGCTCATTTTCGACGAAGTGATGACCGGCTTTAGAGTAGCTCCAGGTGGCGCTCAAGAGCTCTACGGAATCAAGCCCGATCTAACTACGCTTGGAAAAGTTATAGGTGGCGGACTACCAGTTGGAGCTTACGGCGGAAGAGCCGACATCATGCAAATGGTGGCACCGCTTGGTGATGTTTATCAAGCTGGAACTTTGTCTGGCAACCCGCTTGCAATGGCTAGTGGAGTGGCTCAGTTGCGTATCATCAAAAACGATCACGCACTCAAGCAATTGAATGAAATCACAGACAAATTGGTCGAAGGCATTCAAAAGATTATCGAAGAGCATAAAATCAACGCAACAATCAATAAGACTTGCGGCATGTTCACTGTCTTTTTCACCAAAGAAGAAGTCTACGATTTTGAATCTGCCAAAACATCTGATACCAAAAAATTTGCTCATTTCTGGCAAAATCTCCTTGAAGAAGGCGTTTACTGGCCGCCCTCTCAGTTTGAAGCTGCTTTCGTATCAACCATGCACACAGATTTTGATTTACAAGAAACATTGAAAGCTTTCGAAAAAGCCCTGAAAAATCTCAACTAATTTAGAACGTTCTAAAATTTACTATGTCTGTGGCCTGGGCCACAGACGTAAAGTGAAAACAAGACGTGTACTTACAGTGAGATTTTTGCATAGTACCTAAAGACTGCGTGCTGCTGTGAGTGCAATTATAGATTCGGCACCGCAATCAATAAGAGTTCGAGCGCACTCTTTGAGCGTGGCGCCAGAAGTAAAAACATCATCGACTAAGATAATCGTTTTGCCATGCAAATAATGCAGTGAAAAACGCTTACAAGCAAACGCCATGTCCACATTTTGATAACGCTCAACCCGACTTAGACCAAACATTGGGCTTGTTTCCTTTCTGCGCACAAGCAATTCTTCAAAGCGTGAGCGCAACCTCAGTCTAGAATGTTTCAGAAAATAAAGAGCAAGCAATGAAGCCTGGTTATAACCTCTATGCTTTATTTTGGCTTTGTGCAAAGGTACTGGAGTGACTATTACCGATTCCAGGCAAGAAATGAGTTTTTGTCTCAAAACAATTGAATCGAATGTATCAAACATCATCGATGCCATGTCGCGTGCAATGATTTTGTCGTCGTTATACTTTAGACGACGAATCAGTCGCTGAGTAAGATTGTCGTAAGTAGTCGCGCTAAGAACTGGTATGAGTTGTGAGTCCAGATTCAAAAAAGCGACAGATTTGTAATTAATTTCGATAAACTGTCTGCAACTATTGCAGAGAGTTAAAAGCGATTTTGACTTCAGTTTTAGATTTGACGAAACTGGTGCTTTGCACTTGCGACACAGTTCTTCTAATAAAAGTGCGCTCCAATTTAAGAACATAAAAATCACCTCTACTCATAAGACGAGATTTCACTAAGTCGAGTTCAATTTTCAAAACAAAAAATCTGCTTCAATAGAGCAAACTGACAAGGGGCTCAAGTCACAATGGACGAAAAAATTAGGTGCTTGATTAATCAGGCGCAAAAAGACTTGCAAGATAGATTCGCTCAAATAGACGAGATTGCTTATAAAAATCAATGCAAGGTGACAGAAGCGTTCAGAAAAATCAGACTGACCGAAGAATTCTTTGTTGAAAAGACCGGATATGCAATTGACGATCCCGGACGCATGGCTCTGGACGAAGCATTCGCTATTATTTTTGGTGCAGAGCGCGCTTGTGTCCGCATGCAATTTGTTTCTGGTACGCACGCCTTGGCTTGTGCCATCCTGGGTAATATAGCCAAAGGTGACAAATTCGTTGCTCTGACTGGAGCTCCGTACGATTCGCTTGAACCAGTGCTTGGGATCAGAGATGAGGAGCCAGGCAATATGAAAAGTCTTGGAGCTACTTATATTCAATTAGATTTGAATCCGCAGGTTTTTAGTGCCCAAGAAATCAAAGCTGAATTGTCCAAAATAAACGGCGCTTCAATTTATTACATTCAAAAATCGCGTGGCTATAGTGTAGATAGAAAATCGCTGTCACAAAGCGATATCAAAAAACTGATCGATTGCGTGCGCGAAGTGGACCCAAAAGCAATTGTGATGGTCGACAACTGTTATGGCGAATTTGTTGAAGAACTAGAGCCCACCGCAGTTGGCGCAGATTTAATTGCTGGTTCGCTAATCAAAAATCCTGGTGGTGGATTAGCAATTACAGGCGGATATATTGCTGGCAAAGAAAGCTGCGTGCTAAAAGCCGCAAATAGACTCACAGCACCTGGTGTAGGTGATCATCTCGGGGTCTCGTACAATCAGTATCGAAGCATTTTCCAGGGACTTTTCATGGCACCGCTTGTAGTATCGCAAGCACTGAAAGGTGCAAGTCTTTATGCAATGGTTTTTGAAAAAATGGGATTTGTGGTCAGCCCGGGCCCACTCGAAGCGAGATACGACATTATTCAATCTATTATTTTGGGTTCCAAAGACAAACTAGTCGAATTCTGTCAAACCATTCAGAAATATTCACCTGTCAATTCGCATGTTAATCCAGCGCCAGCCCAAATGCCCGGTTATCAGGATGAAGTCGTTATGGCGGGAGGCACTTTTGTAGAAAACTCCACTATTGAATTTTCGGCAGATGGTCCACTGCGTCCGCCATATGTTGCATATATGCAGGGCGGACTTTCTTATCATCATATTAGATACTGCCTGGAGCGAACTTTGTGTGAATCGAAGAGCCTGCTAGCTAAGATTTCTTAGCTTAATGAAATCGTCAAGAAGCGGGACAATCTCTTTATTAATGAGTCGGACTGCCCTAAAATAACCGCATCATCTTTTCTGGAGGGCCGGTTCTTGGTAGCACAAATCCCCGTAAGGGAACGCAAAGCACCTGGCAGTAGAACCGAGCTGAGAATACTTTCCGGCACGGCAAACCCCGAACTCGCACGTGAAGTAGCTGAGTATATGGGACTTTCGCTTTCACCGGTCAAAATTTCACCCTTTTCAGACGGCGAAATTTATGTCCAGGTCCAGGAAAGTGTCCGAGGTCTTGATTGTTTTCTGATCCAGCCCACTTCAACGCCAGTCAATGAAAATTTGATGGAGCTCTTGATTCTTCTCGATGCACTCAAAAGAGCATCTGCTGGTCGTATAACCGTGGTTATGCCCTATTACGGTTATGGTCGCCAGGATAGAAAAGCTGCCGGTCGCGAAGCTATTACATCCAAGCTAGTAGCCGACTTGCTCACGACCGCGGGAGCAGAGCGTGTCGTGGCACTTGATCTG
Source organism: uncultured Candidatus Obscuribacterales bacterium (assembly GCA_964572515.1). Taxonomy (GTDB): domain Bacteria; phylum Cyanobacteriota; class Vampirovibrionia; order Obscuribacterales; family Obscuribacteraceae; genus Aved-18. Next base: position 294,457 of record CAZNEW010000002.1, read on the forward strand.
CACGCTCCGCAAATTATGGGATTTTTCAATATTCTTGTTGATCACTTATACGCAAGTCCTGTTCTTGTCGATTACATCGCCGGTTTGAAACTATCCGACCTTGTTCTAGTTTCACCAGATGTTGGCGGCGTGTCGCGTACAAGAGCGTTTGCAAAGAAATTAGATGATTCGCCCATCGCAATCATCGACAAACGACGCACCAAGCATAACGAAGCTGAAGTTATGAGCGTAGTTGGTGATGTCAAAGACAAAGTAGCCATCATGGTCGACGACCTGGTAGACACAGCTGGCACGCTGGTAAAAGGTGCGGAATTAATCAAAGCTCAAGGAGCAAAGCGTATCTTCGCCTGCGCGACTCATGCTGTGCTTTCAGGACCCGCAATTGAGCGCATAATCAATTCACCAATAGAAAAACTGATTGTGACCAATTCAATCCCCCACGAAAAGAGCGAATTGCCAGACAAAATCGTGCAATTGAGCGTGGCCCAACTACTGGGCGAAGCAATCTCGCGTATTCATGACGACAGCTCGGTATCCGAGATGTTCGAATAATGATTACCGTCGAAACTTTTCCCGTCGGACCGCTGCAATGCAACTGTTCTATCATTGGATGCAGTGAAACACGCGAAGCTATCGTCGTAGACCCAGGTGGCGATCCCAAAGATATTGTCGCTTTCTGCGAATCCAACAACTATAAAGTCAAATATCTTGTACACACACACGCGCATTTTGACCACATTCATGGCAGCCGAGCGGTAAAAGAAGCAACTGGCGCACAAATTTGTCTGCATAAAGAAGACGAATGGCTTTACAAGAATCTAGCTATGCAATGCCAGATGTTTGGCTTTGAATGTGATGAACCGCTGCCAGTTGATCACTATTTGGAAGACGAAGAAGAACTCCAAGTTGGACAGAGCAAAACCCAGATTCTCCACACTCCAGGTCATACACCTGGCAGCGTATGTTATTCGCTCAAAGACAAAGAAAACGTACTCTTTTCAGGGGATACACTTTTTAGTCGAAGCATCGGTCGCACAGACCTATGGGGCGGTTCGTACGAAAAAATTATCAAGTCTATAAAAGATCGTCTTATGGTGTTGGATGACAATACCCGCGTGATTACTGGACACGGACCCAGCACGACTATTTGGACAGAACGAAAAGAAAATCCCTTTTTATAAAATTGATTCTAAACAGTTTTCAAGATAATAGGATAATAAGGTTGCCGAAACGGAGATACAAAATGCCCTTGTCTACCAAACTTATCAAGTCCGGTTTGCTCGCAGTAGTAGTTGCGCTTAGCTTTAGTGCGCAAAATGCTTTTGCCGAATCAGAATCTGGTGGTTTTGTATTTGGTGATGGTTCTGAATCAGGCGGCGTCTATGAGGCGGGTTCATCCACCGAAACTGGCGGAGCATGGAATTCAGGTTCTTCTTCTGAAACTGGTGGTCCCATGGATACAGGTGCTGAGTCGCAATCTGGCGGCGTATACTCTTCTGAAGCTGAAACAATGTCGGGCGGAGCAACCAATGCTGGCTCGTCTTCTGAAGCAACCCAAGACGACCACAACTGGGGCAGATACGTTCAGTATTACGGACGCTAATTCTAAAAATCCATGAAAAGAGCAATTTCGCTCGCAATCCTGGTCTTGCTTTCGAATCAACTGAAAGCTCAGTCCGAAAATCTTTCAACTAATCCAGAGTTTTTAGTAAGAGCTGTTCTGCAAGCTGGAAGATGTTCTTGCCCATCGTTCTCGCCTGACGATTCCAAAATAGCTTTCGTCTCCAACCTCTCTGGACGTCAAAACATTTTTGTCATCAGTAAAAAAGGTGGCTGGCCTAAGCAAATCACCGCCTTGGAAGAAGACATTACATCACTCGATTGGTCTCCATCACTGGATCAAATTGCTTTTGTTGCAGGTCAAGGAAAGCAAAAGGTGTATACAGTCAAATCTGATGGCACAGAACTATACAACTGGTCCAATTCAAGCAGCAACGATCAATTAGGAACGTGGATGCGCGACGGCAAAGATATGTTTTTCTTGCGTCTTGAAAAAGATGGCAAAAGCAATATCTCATTGGCTGACATAGACGAAAAAAAAGTTGAAACTATTTGTCCAGCAAATGAACTATCGAGTATAACCGACCTCACTAAAAACAAATCTTTTGGACTTTTATCTGTTTGGAATCACGCTGGCGATAATGATTTGTACCTCTTTGATTTCAAGTCAAAATCAAAAGCACTGCTAACCAAACACGAGGTCGCAAGCGCATTTTACGGTGGTGGCACCGACCGCTCGGTTCCACAATTTGGCGATAATGATACGTCTATTTATTTTGCTTTAAAAAGTAAAAGCAAAAATGGTTTTGCTCGCATAAAACTAGACGAAGCAAAAAATCCATCCGAGCCAGAAGTGCTTGCAGAGGGCAATTTGCTTGGTTTCGATTTCAATAGAACAAGAGACAAAGCAATTCTCTGTTTTAAAAACGATAACTACATAACATTATCTCTTTGGAATGCAAGAGCGAATAAACTGACCGAACTTGCAAAATGTCCTGGTTCTGATGTTAATAGCCTCGTCTTATCACATGACGAAAAGACAGTAGCCGTGCAGATTGCCAACTGGATTGGTCAAGAAGATATCTGGCTATTCTCGCTTGATTCAAAAAAGTTTGAGCGACTAACCCAATCGCCGCTTGCAGGAATAGACCCCAAAGATCTGGCAGAACCCAAAATAGAAAAGTTCCATTCTCCTGGTACTGAGGAAGTAACATGTACCATATTCGTACCTAAAGGGCATAAAAACGAGCGAATTCCTTTCATTCTGGATTTTGGAAGCGTAAGCAATACGCAGATTGCAGCATTGAATTTACTTGGGATTGGCGTAATGCAACCAATGTTCAATAGCATTAAGTCAGGCACCTTCGACGATACCGTCTACAAATCCTGGACCGATCAAGAAAGCAGACGCAGAGCAATAACCACCATCCAAGATTGCATTTCATACTTGGTCACAGAACATGCAGCTGACCAAAACAAAATCGGAGTGATGGGACACAGTTTTAATGGTTATATCACCTGGGTTGCTCTGACTGAACTACCCGAACTTTTCAAAGCCGGTGCAATACAAAGTGGTATCGCAGACCTGCGCGCAATGCTTAAATACTCATCTCCAGATAGAGCAAAATATCTTACAGAAACTAATGCAAGTTTGACACCCGATTCAAAATCAAAGCGTTTGGATCTTTTATCGCCAATCAAACAGGAAAAGCACATCAAAGCAGCAGTATTAATAGAACACGGTGTCAAAGATACCCAATGTCCAATTCAAGATGCAGACGCAATTGCGAAGCTAATCAAAGACCGTGGTGGAAAAATAGAATACCTCAGACTTGCAAACGAAGGTCACGAATTTTATAGCAAGGATGCGCGCCTTCAAGTCTCTAGCAAACTGGTCGATTTCTTCTCTAAACTATTGAAATAAAACTTGGGTGAAAATTTTATGAATGTATATTTATTTGGTTTGCTTTCTGTCGTTACAGCCACGCTTCTTGCTGTTGGTGGCATGATTATAGTTCGCAAAAAAGTGGGAATTGAAATACTTTCTACTTATCATGAAGTAGCAGGGTACCTACTTTCTGTGGTCGGCACTTTATACGCAGTTTTGTTGGGTTTTGTGGTAGTCGATGCCATGCAACACACCCAAGATTTACGTGTACTTTGCGACCAGGAAGCTAGCGGACTGTGCAACATTTACTTAAGCTCAAATGGTCTACCAAGCGATCGTAAAATAGTGATTCAAAAGCTTTGCGACGAGTATGCCGACTCTGTAATTAACGATGAATGGCATCAAATGGAACACGGTAAATATAGTGTCAAATCATTTACTCTGGTCTGGAGTCTATGGAAAGAAATTACTCAATATAAGCCTGAGACCGAGGCAGAAATCTCGTTGCATCAACAACTCGTTTCAGAAGTTTGTAACATGACTCAAAATCGTAGAACCAGGCTGGTAAGCTCAAAACATGCAGTTAATCCGCTGATGTGGTCCGTCTTAATAATAGGCGCAGTTTTCACCGTTCTATTTACTTATTTCTTTGGCGTAGAACACCTTCGAGCGCAGGTTATCATGACCGTTTTGGTATCACTCACGTTAGCGCTGAATATATTTTTGGTTTTCGTTTTCGGCAATCCCTTTAGCGGAGACTTTGCTGTTAAACCAGACTCTTTCGTTTTAGACAAAATGATCTTCAAATATTTTGAGCGTGGCTATCCACCAAAGCCTTAATTACTTATGCTGCTAATTTGACCAGTGTACTTTTTAGCAACTACTGCTTTAGGACTGACTCCAGCACATTCAAATGTTTTCTTTACCAAAATACTGTCTTGCGCTTTAAGAGAATTAGCTGAAATAAGATGAGCTTCTGGAGTGATCGCAACTTCCTTGTTAATTGCTTTTGCAATCCAATTCTTCATTCCTAATATCAGTGGTTTTGAAAATTGACCTTCCTCACAAATCAAATGACCCGCCTCGGCATCAAGAATATATGTTTTTCTTTGAGAAGCCAGTTTATTAAACAAGAATGCACAACCCGTTGGCTTGCTTACTTTGTCCTTGAGCCCGTCTACAAATAAGACAGGTAAATCTTTTACTCTGGAAGCATTTGTAGGACCCGAATTCATAAAGCGAATAAATTTTGCTGTTTCAATAATTGAAAATCTCTGACGTCTAGTTTGAACTGACAAAAGAGATTCGCGTACATCCTGCTTATTTGTCGCTCTTTTAATTACAAGATTCACTGCCATTCCCCGACGCCTGGCTCTACACACCGTTAAATCAAGCACTTCTAAACTGCCTATTTTCAGTGTGCTACGCACCTGCCAGGTCGGTACTGTACAAATCAACCCGTCGAAATACTCCGGACTAATAGCAGCAGTCTTAAGTGCAATGGCGCCACCTGTTGATTCTCCCAGCAAGAATAGCGGCACACCGGGGTTTGCTCTGCGCAATTCTCGAGCCATATCGATTACTGTAAGAACAGTTTTTTCAAAATCAACCTTCTCTTGTTTTTTGCCTGCTTCGCAAATTTCGTATCCTTGAACAGCTACAGCATAAGTGCTGACTTTGTATTTTGTCATTTCATCAGCAAATTTCTTAAATGTACAAGGATTTTCAGTTAGACCTGGAACACAAACCAGTATTGCCTTTTGCTCGTTTGTTTTTGCAATTTGCACCTGAGCACAGACAGGCAAAACAACACTAAATACAAGCATAAGAAGCGACAAAAAAATGCTTTTCATATAGGTCCACCACCGTTATATGAATTGCATAGCCTAAATGCGGACAATTCAAGCCATCCGGGAGCAAAAATTTCACGTATTGTCCGGAGTCAAACACACGTGTTTCTTTCTAAAACTTCTCCAGCCAGGACTTAACTTTAGCATTTAAATTATCTGTGCAAGCAATATCTCGGACCACAGCAATTGAATCAGCCCCGACTTTTAAAACCTGGTCGGCATTTTCTAAAAACATTCCACCAATAGCAACCAAAGGATAATTCAAAACATTTCGCCAGTAAGAAAATCCTTCTAAGCCCTGGGGCGAGAAGCGCATTCTTTTGGTTGTGGTGGCAAAAACTGGTCCTATTGCAATATAGGATGGACGAATAGCCAGAGCTCGTGCGACTTCCTCATGACAGTGTGTACTTATACCAATTCTCAAACCTGCATCTGCAATAACTTTTAAGTCTGCATCCAACAAGTCTTCTTGTCCCAGGTGTACACCATACGCCTTATATTTGATTGCCAGTGGCCAATAATCATTTAAGAAAAATCGACATTTTGCATTACTGGTTATTCTGACCGCTTTTTGGATCTGTGTTTCCAGGTCGGCTTCTGGTAATTCTTTTATGCGAAGCTGAATAGTCTTAACTCCCAGATCAACCAGCTTCTCAAGCAATTCAACGTTGTCTGTGATGGGATAAAAACCGAGCGACAAATCTTCGTCACAGCTCAAAAATTGAGGTCTTTCACGTCCTTGCGCTGCGGTTTTCGTAATCCATGGAAAATATTCTTGCTTAGGCTTAAACTCAGAATGTATTAGATTCAAAGCTCCAGAACCGATGCAAGCAGCTGAATCGATAGCTTGATTTATATAGGTTTTAGCAATGACTAGCGCGTCTCTTATTGAATGACCATGAGCCAATGAACAAGCAATTGCGGCAGCTAAACTACATCCGGTACCATGAAAAGATTTCGAGCCGATTCTATTTGAAGTGAGCCAGAAGCTCGTTTTGCCATCATAAAAATAATCCTGACTGAATTGACTTGACTCTAATCTGTCTCCACCCTTAATTAAAACCGATTTCGCCCCTAATTCTATTAGTATTTTGGCTGCTCTTTCGATTCGCAGATCAAATTCTTCACGGTTTCTTGAACAGAATTTGATACCGGTCAGTTTTTCAGTCTCAATCAAATTGGGTGTAATAATTGCAGCTTGTGGTATCAAGTCTCTCACAAGAACATCAATAAAATTACCGTCAATTAAAGCGTCACCTGAAGTGGCAATCATCACAGGATCAAGTACGAGGGGCGAAGAAAGTGATTGCATCGTCTTTGCCACCAATCTGATGATTTCAGGACTGTATAACATACCAGTTTTTAAAGCTCCTGGTACCAGATCGCACAAAAGAGAATTTATTTGTTCTGATACCAGATTTGATGAAACTGATTCAATTGCATTTACTTCCTTTGTGTTCTGAGCTGTAATTGCAGTAATAACCGAACAGCCATGTCCACCAAGACTTTGTATGGTCTGCAAATCTGCCTGGATACCAGCGCCACCACCGCTATCAGATCCAGCAATAGTCCAAACGATCGGCTTTGTAATTATCTGGTTCATACAGTTTTGATACTTTCAAATGGAGTGCCAAAAACGGGTGTGCTTGGTGCTGCGATATCACGCGACTTTATTATTCCAGCAAGATAAGCCATACGACCAGCTTCTACAGCAAGCGAAAAAGCTTTTGCCATCCTGACACAATCGTTTGCTTGAGCAACAGCGGTATTGAGTAAAATTCCGTCAAAACCTATTTCCATAATTTTTGATGCATGCGAAGGCGCACCAATTCCAGCGTCACAAATGAGCGTAATTTCAGGTAAGCGTAATCGCAATGTCTCAAGCGCTTTTATATTGACAGGACCCTGACCAGAGCCTATAGGTGCTGCAAGAGGCATTATTATCCGGCATCCCGCTTCCACCAATTTAGATGCCACCACATAATCGTAAGTAGTATATGGAAAGACTTCAAATCCATCTTTAACCAGTTCTTTTGCAGCTTGGAGCAGCTCGAATGGATCTGGAGCAAGCAAATATTCATCGCCTATAACTTCAAGCTTGATCCAGTTGGTATCAAAGACCTCGCGAGCTGCCCTTGCAGTGCTTACGGCTTGTTTTGCAGAGCGACAATTAGCTGTATTAGGCAAAACTTTGACTTTTAAGTCTTTAATCGATTGCCAAAAATCATTTTTAACACTGTCAACGGCCATTTGTCTGCGCAGAGAAACAGTCACAATTTGACTTTCTGCGCTCTTAATCGATTCAATCATGGCTGCAGGCGAAGGATAAAGAGCAGTGCCTAAAATAAAACGCGAATTCAAATCTTCAAATGGAAACATTTTCACCCTCCGACCATAGGAGAAATAATGTCGATTTGCATATTTTCTTCAAGCTCTATCTTGTCGTATTCAGACCGCAAAACATGTTCGCCATTTATTGCAAGTGCAATTGCGTCCTGCTTTACTTCCAGATGTTCTAAAAGCAATTTGATTTTGCGAATATCGCCAATATCTACAGACTTCGAATTAATTGACAGACGCATAGCTTGATTCCTTAACAAAGAGTTTTTCAAATTTCTGATCAAATTTACTGGTGGATAGAAAGCTTCCTACTTCCAGAACAATTTTTGGTGCCACCATAAATCCATGCCTGTATAGACCGTTTATCTGAATCAGTCTGTCCTTTACAATAATTTCCGGCTCGTTGTGTAGGAATGCAGGACGATTTCTTGCGTTCATTTCTATTATTCTTGCTTCAGCAAAAGCTTCATGCACGCTATATAAAGCATTCAACAGATCGACAGCGCTTTGAACGGATACAAAGTTACTATCTTCACTTTCAATCGTGGTGGCACCAACCAGAAAATGATTGAAAGGACGGGGAACTATATAAATCGGATGGCGTGGATGTAATAAGCGCACTGGCCGCCTGAGAATTACTTCTCTAGTCTGTACTGTAATTATTTCTCCCCGCACACCACGCAGTTGAGCCAAATCGTTTTTTGCACCAAGACCCCGTGAGTCAATAACAAAATCAAAATTGAAAGTCCCTTCGTCTGTTTTGATAAACCCTGAATCGACCTTTTCAATTGTCTGGGTTTGGTGAAAACAGGCGCCATGCTCAAGTACATAATTAATTGCTAAATCGAGAAAAACACGACTGTTAACATGTCCCTCATTACGTACGAAGATAGACTGTTTGAATCGGTCAAGCGCAGGTTCTATTTCTCGAAGACCTTCTTTGTCCAAACGCTTGATTGATTCTAATGACTTTATAGAACTTGCAAATTGGTCTAGTTCACAACAGTTTTGTGAATGTGCCACCACCAGAGTGCCGTTTAATTCTAAGAATTCCTTTTTCAGTCGCTCTTGAATAGATGACCATAAAAGCAATGAATCCAACCCTAACTGCATTAAAGAATGACTTATTACAGTCGATTCGCAAACTGGAGCAAGCATTCCTGCCGCTGCAAAAGCGCATGAATTTTCGACGCCGAATGTTTGATCGAATAAATGAACCGCTGCTCCTTGCTCAACCAAAACAAGCGCCATCAATCTACCGACCAGCCCAGCGCCGGCGATACCTATTTTCATTGGTCTTTAAACTGCTCCCTTATATCTTGAGTAATGCTCATAGAACAAAACTTTGGTCCGCACATTGAACAGAATTTTGCGTCCTTAGCTGACTCAGCTGGCAGCGTTTCGTCATGCATCGACTGAGCCATAAGTGGGTCCAAAGATAAATTGAATTGATCTCGCCAGCGGAAATCGAATCTGGCACTAGACAAAGCATTATCTCTCAATTGAGCATCTGGATGTCCTTTTGCAAGATCAGCTGCATGCGCTGCAATTTTGTAAGCTATTACGCCAGCTCTAACATCGTCTTTATCTGGCAAACCCAAATGCTCTTTTGGTGTCACATAGCAAAGCATGGCTGTGCCATACCAGCCTATTACAGCAGCACCAATAGCGCTTGTGATATGGTCATAACCAGGCGCAATATCAGTAACGAGCGGTCCCAGAGTATAGAAAGGTGCTTCATGACACCACTCAAGCTGGCGTGTCATATTTTCCTGTAATAAATGCAATGGCACATGACCTGGACCTTCAATCATTACTTGTACATCGTGAGACCATGCAATTTTCGTAAGTTCTCCAAGTGTCTCTAATTCTGCAAATTGTGCCTTATCATTTGCGTCTCTCTGACAGCCAGGACGCAAACCATCGCCCAGCGAGAATGAAATATCGTAAGCTTTCATTATCTGGCAAATTTCATCAAAATGAGTGTATAAAAAGCTTTCTTGATGATGAGCAAGACACCATTTTGCCATGATCGAACCACCGCGAGAAACAATTCCTGTTACCCTGTTTGCAGTGTGATGAATATGTCCTAGACGTACTCCGGCATGAATAGTGAAATAGTCAACGCCTTGCTCAGCTTGTTCTAACAAAGTTTCCTTGAAAATTTCCCAGGTCAGATTTTCAGCAATTCCTCCTACTTTCTCCAAAGCCTGATAGATAGGCACTGTTCCTATCGGTACTGGCGAATTGCGAATAATGCGCTCGCGCGTCTCGTGAATATTTGCGCCAGTAGACAAATCCATCACCGTGTCTGCACCCCAATGAATTGCCCATATAAGCTTTTCTACCTCTTCTTCAATGGAAGAAGAAACAGCAGAATTGCCAATATTCGCGTTTACTTTCACTTTAAAATTTCGGCCAATAATCATTGGCTCAAGTTCTGGATGCTTGATATTGGCAGGAATAATGGCTCTACCGCAGGCAATTTCCTGACGCACGAATTCTGGCGTTATACGACTTTTTTCGTCACGCATCATGTTTTCGCGCAACGCAACAAACTGCATTTCGCGAGTTATTATCCCTTTGCGAGCGTAGTGCATCTGCGAAACATTTAAGCCGGCTTCTTCAAGTCGTTCGTCTATCCATGGTTGTCTTAGAGCACGAAGACCTTTGGACAGATCGGTGTGAGGTTTTTTGTCTGTGTAGGGACCCGACGTATCATACAGGGCAAATTCTTTATTATTGCCCGTTTCGTCTTTTTGAGTCAGTGTGACAACTCGTACTGGAACCTGAACATCTTGATTATTTTCTAGAGCCAAATACTCTTTTCGCGATTCCGGGAAAGCCTCCGGTAAGCGCGATGTGTTTTGTTCATCTTTAATTAGAGTGTTTTGCAATTTGCGCTCCTCCATGTGTAGTGCGGAGTTTGGAGGAAAGCGCAATCGCTAAAACTCGCTCCCTCCGCTGGTTTTAACCAGTTCAGGTTCATAGGGTTGAGCGTTAGCTCTCTCAGCTTTGGGGGCACCCCTGCGATGTGCAGAAAGTTAGCACGTCCCAAATAAAAATTGAAAGAGTGTTTTGCACATCTCTTAACAAAAGACTGTATTTTGGGCGAATTATCTTATTTCCAGTAAACGACTCGAGTCCAAGACTTAGTCAGAATCAAGTCGACCAAAGAATTGAGCACGCCTAACATTATGGTGGCAAGAAAAATTACATGCATTGAAAATGTGGATCTTGCAGTTTGCATCAGATAGCCCAAGCCAATTTGAGACCCAAGTAATTCAGACACTATAACTACACCCATAGCTGTTGCTAATGAAAATCGAACAGTCGGTAAAAGTGTTTCAAGCAATCTTGGAATTGAATAGTCTTTGATCATCGACTGAGGATCTATTCCAAATCCGTTAAACAAAATGCGATGTTTCTCTGGAACTTCCTGCAAAATATGATGAGTAGCTATCGCAATATTGAATGCAATTCCAGTCACCACAAGCAATATCTTACCTGTCTCAGAAAATCCAAACCACAAAAGAAAAAACGGAACTATTGCAACAGCCGGTACCGAACGCATTGAATCCAGGACCGGACTAAGCAAACTGGATAAAGTTTTCCATTTGCTTAGCATAATTCCAAGCAGTATCCCAACCGATACGCCAGCTATGAAGCCTGAAACTAAACGAAGTGAAGTATAGGCAAAATGCAGAAATACAGTAGGCTGTATTTCAAAGCACGCTCTTATCACCGCATCTGGTGAAGGCAAATAGCGATCACTTACGATGCCGAAATGTTTTAGCGAGATCCATAATGCAGGAACCAATAAAATTCCAGCAACGCTTAAGAGCTTAGCTCTAAATTGCGATTCATCTTTAAAAAATCCGACTTTCATACTCACCCGATTTTACTGAGCGAAATAACTGGAAAATTACCATCGAATTTGAAAATATCGGCCTTGCTAATAAGCCCTTTATCGTCCTGATGATGATTAGATAAAACTAGTTTGGTCCCTTCGCTTGCAGCCTTTTGCAGGTAGGGAACAACAAGACTCATATTTCCTTCGTCAAGAAAATTAAATGGTTCGTCCAGATATAACGACTTTGGTTTAAACACCAAAGCTCGAAACAATTCCACCATCCTGCGCTGACCATAAGACATGCGACAAGCCTTGCGGTCCACATAAGATGAAATCACCTCGAACATTGGATGTTTTGTGAACTGAGCCTCTTTTATACCTGTGATTTTAGATATATTCTCAAGCCCCGAAAGCCAGGGAAACAAACTGTCCTCTTGCAGTACCAGACAACTGCCTTTAGTACTAGGCATAGAAACCACAAAATCAGGCATGAGGTTTCCAGACAGTATTTTTAATAAGGTTGTTTTGCCACATCCAGAAGCTCCTCGCAGAACTACTATTTCAGAGTCGCTAGCAAGAGAAAAGTCTTTGAAAACGCAAAGACCTTTATATGAATAATTGAGCCCTTCTATTTTTAGAGCAAGGTCTGCTTTTGATGCGCTTTTAAGGGTTGCGATCATTAATAACTCGACTTCTTTGGGCGATTCGTTTATACTCCGACCACACCATCTTGACAAATAAGGACAGGTTTGAACATGGGACAATTCCCAAAACACTTAGCATCTTTTTTGGTTATTTTCTTATGTCTGCAACTTGCGTCGTGTTCTAGCAAGAGCGCGACAAGCCCGAAGGATTTAAGTAACAAACCACTAAAAGTAGGAATAGCACCCTACCAGGAAATAGCCCTTTTAGTGAATGAGAAAAACCTTGGTCTAGAAGAGAAATACAAGACCAAACTAGAGCTAATAACGATGCCATGGGAAGATTTGCTGCCAGCAACTGCAAGCGCAGGGCAGTCAATCGATGTGGGTATGGCTAGCATGTCGGATTATCTAGCCAAATCTGAGCGCTTAAATGCTGAAGGCGAAGACCCAATAATTTATTTGTATCCAATCTGGGTTTTTCATGGTGGCGGTCTCATTACTTTCAACAAAGATGTGCCTGAAATAAACGAAAAAACAATCAAAGACAAAGCTGTAATAAAAAAATTCCTGAGCTATAAAATAGGTGTACAGAAAAATTCGTGCTGTCACATGATGATATGGAAACTAGCTAAAATAGCGGGAATGAAGCTATCTGACGTACAGATAGTTGATACCACTCTCAATGACGGACTGCTTGCCACTGAAAACGGCAGTCTAGATATCGCAGGTGCCGGTCTGACTCAAAGAACTGAAGCGATAAAAAGAAAAGGTCGAGTTGTTTTGACTATGGACACTGCCGGTACAAATGACCCAGGCGGCTTTGTTTGCAAAGAAAGTGTATACAAAAACAGAAAACGTGAAATAGACTCGCTCGTCAAAATTTGGTTCGATTGCACCAACTATGTTTTAAGCGACATAGACAAAAATAGCGGTGAAACACTCAAATATCTCGAAGCCAATGCTGCCACTAAATACACTTTAAGTGAGTTCAAATCAGCTTTAGCTCAAGAATATGTACCGACAAGCATTTCAGAGATGCAAAAAAATGTTGTTGAAGGAGATGGAAAATATTCCATTGCTCAGGCTGTCAAACTCATAAACGAATATTTGCTAGACATTGGTGTTTCTAAAACACCCGTAAAAGCACCGAAAGTCATTTCTATCGCACAATAATCTCAGTTATTTGGGAATAATAAAGGTAGACATTCATTTTGTGGAGGCAAATCGATGGAAGGCGAAGGAGATCGTCAAGGCGCAGGTGGCGGAATTGAAGAACCTGCTGGAGCCAAGCTTGAAGTAAGCTTAGTAGATTTAATGCCTATGCCTGCAACAAACAAGATTGAGCTTGCAAATTTGCCTGGCACCAGAACGAATACAGACGTTTCTGAGCCGATGCCAAAAGAGTCTAAGGAACATTATTATCAAAGGGTATATCGCGCCAACTTTGAAGGCGGAATCGAAAATGCACGTCTTATCAATAGCAGTGATCCTACTGAGATTCAAAATGCTATTAAGCCGAACGATTTCATAAAGATAAAAGCCAATAATCAGGAATCTTATTTTCGTGTTTTAGATTCAGGCATAATCACAAACGGAGTCAGTCATTTTGATTTGAAAGACATATTGAATGAAGCACTCAAGCACGATAAAGTCGAAATAATGCGAGCTCCGCCCAAACGACCATCAGTCATAATTTAATCCCCATGAAGAAACTGATTTCGTTTGTCATATTTTCAATCACCACTTTGTTTTGGCACTGCAGCGACACCGGTCAGGCAAATGCCCGCGGAGTGGCTTACACACTAGACCAAACCGTTTGGAAAAAAGCACAATCAATTTATCTCAAAGCTTTGCCAAAAGCAGAAAAAAAATATGGGAGAACATCTTCTCCTTATGCGGACCTTATAACTAATCTTGCAATTGTAGATGTTATTATTGGAGACAAAAATGCATATCAACTATTGCTTCAAGCACAAGCAACTAGAATTAAGTTAGCAGAAAAAGACAAAATTCTAGATCTTCAAATGATGCAAGCCGATTATTTGCGAGAATCCAATAAATTGGCTGATGCAGCCAAAATCTATGAAAGTTGCATCGAACAATATGCACTTAGCAAGAATTTAAAACAAGGCGATTACGATGCCACCATAGATGATTTGCTTAATAAATATGTCATCTGCGACGGCACCTATTCTAAGTATTCCAAGGATGGTACATGGAAATTCGGCAAAGCATGTATCAATTTGCCTCATCGAATGTCACGCTGCGCTCTTGGAGGCTCCTGGCATAATAAAATGGTACCACTAACGAATGGATATCTACTGAACTCAGATGGTAGCGTTGCCACCACTAATAACCCGCATAATCCGCTTCCATGGGTGCCAGGCGAGCAGATCTAAAAACATAGGGAAACCTAGATGGTCAAAAATTACTCAATAGTCAGTCTCGATTTCGAGACATCCTGTCCTATCGACCTGGTGCTCGATTTACTCAGCGCCAAGTGGACCGTCCAGATATTGCGCGAACTAAGTCTTGGACCTGTAAGAACAAGAAGATTTTTGAAGTTCATTCCTGGACTTAGTATGAAATGCTTGCAAGAACGGCTTAAGGCGCTGATTCAAACCGGAATGGTAACCAGAGAAGAGTTCGACGAAAAAGTTCCTCGTGTTGAATACTCTATAACTGAGCGCGGACGAAGGCTTTTTGCCGTAATGAGTGAGTTGAAACAAATAGCAGCAGAGATTGGTGAAGTCACTTGTAAATGCCCAGTAGAGGAGCATTTGACCTGCCAGATGCAATGTCATCAACGCGGTGAGTAATTTTGACTGGTTACCTGAGGGTTACCAGTAGTGATACTTGTAATCGCTTGCTAGACTAGGCCGTCGATTTTGAGGGCTTTTGTGTGTACGAACCAGTTTTGATTCAAGGTGGAATGGGTGTAGGCGTATCTAATTGGTGTCTAGCAAAAGCTGTTTCATCACAAGGACACCTTGGAGTTGTCTCAGGAACACTTCTAGAACAAGTCTTTGCCCGACGCTTGCAAGAAGGTGATTTAGATGGACATCTAAAACGAGCTTGTCTGCAATTCCCTGATCAAGATATTTGCGATCGAGTTTGGCAGACTTATTTTATTGAGGGCGGCAAAGCAGTTTGCGCACCATATAAGACTGCTCCCATGTTTAGTTTGATACCACCAAAAGAATTAGTGGAATTGACTATACTTGCTAATTTTGTCGAAGTTTATCTGGCAAAAGAAGGACACCAGGGATTAATTGGTATCAATTATCTAGAAAAAATTCAGTTGCCTACTCTTGCGTCCATATACGGAGCAATGCTTGCAGGAGTCGATTATGTTTTGATGGGGGCTGGAATCCCCAAAGCAATTCCAGGTGTTTTAGACAAACTTTCAAAAAATCTTGACGTGTCGCTTAAAATAGATGTTGCAGGTCCAACCGATAAATTGAGTCAGGAGCCAGTTATTCACTTTTCACCAAATGAATTTTTGACAGTAACTCATGACTTAAAGCGTCCAAAATTTGTAGCAGTTGTTTCCTCTCATACTCTTGCTATGAATCTAGCCAAAAAATCATCAGGAAAAGTGGATGGTTTCGTAGTCGAAAATCACACGGCTGGAGGTCACAACGCCCCTCCGCGCGGGACTCTAAAATTGGACGAAAATAACGAACCGATATACGGACCAAGAGACAATGCAGATTTAGAAGAAATGAAAAAACTAAATCTACCTTTTTGGCTGGCTGGAAAATATGGAACAAACGAGGCCTTAAAGCAGGCTAAACTAGCCGGTGCACAAGGAGTTCAAGTAGGAACACCTTTTGCATTTTGTAATGAGTCTGGAATTGACAAAAAATACAAAACAGAAGTTCTTACAAAAATACTTCATGGCGAAGCAAAAATTCTAACTGATTATCGCGCGTCGACCTCTGGCTATCCATTTAAAGTGGTCGAACTAGAGCAAACCATTTCACAAAAAGATGTTTATGAAGATCGAAAACGAATTTGCGATCTGGGTGCACTAAGACAGGCTTATACCAAAGATGATGGCACAATCGGTTTTCGTTGCCCTGGAGAACCAGAAGAGGTTTTCCTCAAGAAAGGCGGTAATGAAGATGAGATCGAAGGTCGCAAGTGTCTATGCAATGCACTGCTTGCAACCGTTGGTCTTGGACAGCAACGCAATTGCGGAAGTCTACCCGAACCGGCAATAGTTACGGCGGGAGACCATTTAGTTGAACTAAGTCAGTTTATTTCGCCTACAAAACTTTCTTATTCCGCCAGAGAAGTTATTCAAAGCATCACAGGCGAATGAGATTTTTTGTGCACTGGTGAAAACTCTGCAGTAAAATGGCGCAATACGGGAGCCTCGTGGACAATAGCAAAACCAGATAGTTTGTCTTTACGCTCTTGAATATTTGCAAAAGCCTCAATAACGTATTCAAAATGGCTCTGGGTATACACGCGTCGCGGCAACGCGAGCCTTACAAGCTCACGTTTGGCACAAATCTGCTTTCCAGTTTTTTCGTCTGTTTTACCAAACATAGCTGTGCCAATTTCGCAGGTTCGGATACCACCTTCCAAAAATAATTCACAAACAAGAACTTGTCCGGGTAATTGTGCTGGTTCTATATGCGGTAGCATCAAAGCAGCATCAACATACACCGCATGCAGTGCAGGCTTTTGGATGAGCGGAACACCAAGTCGGTTGAGACCATTCCAGAGAAAGCGGGAAGAAGCGGCTCTATAATTGAGATAGTCGTCCTCAAGTACTTCATTGAGCCCCACTGCAATTGTTTCAAGGTCGCGACCAGTTAACCCACCATAAGTGGGAAAACCTTCAGACACAATCAAGTTGACTTTCAAACGCTCTGCCAAATCTTTGCTGTTTAGGGCAATAAATCCACCAATATTTGCAAGACCATCCTTTTTGCAAGACATCATTGCCCCTTGTGCATAGCTAAACATCTCTTGAGCAATGGAAAGGATTGTTCGGTCTTTACAACCCGCTTCGAACTGTTTTACAAAATAAGCATTCTCTGCAAATCTTGCAGCGTCTATATAAAGCGGAATATTGTACTTTTTGAGCAATTTACTGGTCGATGCAATATTATGCATTGAAACCGGCTGCCCAGCGCAAGTATTGCTTGTGATAGTCATTATCACTAGTGGAATATTCTCAGCGCCCGTTGTCTGGATAAGATCTTCTAATTGTTCAAGATCTATATTGCCTAAGAATTCTTCATCAAGGCCTTCTACCCAGGCCTTACAAGGTAAATCTATTGCCTTTGCACCGCGCAATTCTATGTTAGCCCTTGTGGTATCAAAATGCGCATTGCCAGGAACAATGTTTCCCGGCTTTACCAATTCACTAAACAAGATACGCTCGGCAGCGCGCCCCTGGTGGACCGGTAACACCTGCGAAAAACCAAAAATATTCTTGACTGTATTTTTGAAATGATTGAAACTCGAGGCTCCTGCATAAGATTCGTCTCCCAGCATCAAAGCCGACCACTGGCGAGAAGAAAGCGCTGAAGTGCCACTATCCGTTAGCATATCAATAGTGACATTCTGAGCATCAATTTGAAACAAATTGTACCCGGCCAAATTAAGCATCTCGGCTCGCTTAGCCTTTGTGGTGAATGGAATTGGCTCTACAACTTTTATTCTGAAAGGCTCAATAATAGTTTTGATGGTTTCCATGTCCACTCCCGCTTAAAACATATAGAAATAAGCAGTAAGTTTTTCACTGTAACCGGCTTTCTGCCTCAACCATAAGGACGAATGAAATCTTATGTTTGATTAACCTCTGTTATACATCAAGTGACTTCTAAAATCGATCACAACTCGATCATCTCGGCAATATAGGATGGTCGATACAAGTCACATTGAATTTGGCAAAAAGTCTAAAGCTAATTTGTGGCGGTCAGTATTAATGGTAACCTGAATGTCACTGAGCTCAAACCTTAGAAAAGAGACCGAAGCCCCTGCCAACGGTCTGAGAGGTCTTAAGCATTGGCGACAAGATATGCTGGCAGGTCTTGTGGTGGCACTAGTTTCGGTGCCCCTTTCACTTGGTATTGCACTTGCATCTGGCGCCCCACCCATTTGTGGAATTTGGTCAGAAGTCATTGCAGGCCTAGTAATTCCTTTTCTTGGAGGCTCTTATGTAGCAATAAGCGGTCCTGCCGCAGGTTTAGCACCGGCAATCTATACAGGGATACTGACCCTTGGTCATGGAAACATGGAAAAGGGTTATCGCCTCATTACAGGCGCAATAATGCTCGTTGGCATTTTTCAAATTTTCCTGACCTGGTGCAAGGCAGCCCGGTTTAGCTATGTATTTCCTAGCGCTGCAATTCAGGGAATGCTTTCTTCGATAGGATTTCTTTTGATTGCAAAGCAGATTCCCAATTTCATCGGACAGCATTATCAAGCTCATGAATTCTGGAGTTTAGTGTTTGAAACACCGCAAGAATTCGTGCACTTACATCCGAAAGTATTCGCAGTTTCATGTATTAGTCTGGCATTATTATTCATAATTCCAACACTAAAAGGCAAAATTTTTCGTCAGTTTCCACCGCAACTCATAGTAGTAATCATTGCAGCAGTCATCGGCAAGTTATGGGAAATCGACGAAAAATTTCTTGTATTGGTTCCTGAAAATCCGCTTCAAAGCGGAATTGTTCCACCAGACTTTCAAGCTTTGTTTTCAGATCCAGCGTTGGTTGGATCGATATTTATGATCGTACTGACGCTTACTTTTATTGATGGCACCGAGTCTCTTGCCACTATTTTTGCAGTAGATAAAATCGATCCCTGGCATCGTAAATCTAATCCAGATCGAACTTTGCTTGCAATGGGAATATCCAATATTCTTTCAAGTGTCATGGGTGGATTAACCATAATCCCTGGAATAATAAAAAGCACCACCAATATACAAAGTGGCGGTCGAACATCGTGGGCTAACTTTTATAATGCCCTATTCTTGATTATATTTTTGCTCTTAGCTAGCGGTATCATCCACATGATACCGCTTGGTGCCTTAGCAGCGGTTCTTGTTCATATCGGATGGAAACTTGCCGGACCACATAAGTGGAGACTGATGTTCTCCCTAGGCTCTGAGCAAGCGCTTATATATGTCACTACCATTCTTGTTACAGTTTCAACAGACTTAATGATTGGCATCATAGCCGGTATTATCCTAAAACTAATTATTTTAATTGCCTACAATTCTAAAGCTACGCATGGATTTCACTTTTCTATTGTTAGCAGCCTCTTCAAGAATCCAATATCAAATTTTGAAGAAAGCGAAAAGTCGACTATTCTGCATGTATGCGGTCCAGTTGTATGTTTTAACTCACTGTCTTTTAGAGCTGCTTGCGAAAAAGCATACGAGCGTCGCAAGCCTATTATTATTCAAGTTAATAGCTCGGTCAACGTTATCGACCATTCGAGCTCTCTTTACTTGCAATCGTTCAAACAAGACTGTGAGCGGGCGGGCATTGATTTTTCAATTACGGGGCTGCGCACATTAAAGGCTCGCACCGAAGAATCAAGTTCACTTAAGTTTAGGCCAGCTCCCTTACCTGAGCCAATCGAAGGTATGCATATTTTGCTTGTTGTAGACCATACCGAACATTCCAATGTAGCAGTTCGCGAAGTGAAAAATAGCTTGTGGCCATCAGGCTCCCAATTAGTAGTTGCGCATGTTTTGTCTAGTCCACTTGGAATGAAAACGTCTGAGCAACACGAAGAAAAAGCAGATCACCTTGTAAATGGTATTCGAGATCAAATAAAGGAAACAAACAAATCCTTTTCTGAAGTCGAATCTATCGTTCTTGCAGGAGAGCCTAAAAACGAAATTCTGGAGCTTTTGCAGCAACTTCACTCCGACCTATTAGTTACAGGTACCCGTGGAGCAGTGGGTCTATCGCGCATGTTTTTAGGCAGTCTTTCGCACAAATTACTCATGACTGCTCATTGCCCTGTAAGGGTGTGTAGAGCAAAACGGTCCGAAACTGGATATAGAGTCATGCTAGCGCTCGATGATTCCAGATCGGCTATTATCGCGCTTGAACAAATGTCTGGTAGAGTTTGGCCTGTAAACACTGAGTTCATCTGCGTTTCAGCCCTTCCAAGTCTGGCTGAATATTCTCATAGATTTCAGGACAGTTATGCAATCTCTGAGCTTGAAACAAACAGAAGCAAATTGATTCAAGCAATTAAAGTGTCACTTGATGCGGCTGAAGAGTTTTTAAAAACGCACATAAACGACTGTACAGTAAGAACCAAAATCGTCGATGGAGATCCGCGAGAAGTGTTAGTAAAAGTTGCAGACGATGAACAGGTAGATTTAATCGTATTGGGATCTGCAGGCAAAGCGCTAGCAGAGCGCTTAATGGTCGGTAGTGTTTCTGAAATCGTAGCAAATTATGCTAGTTGCTCAGTTGAAGTTATTTGTCAAACTGTACGTGAGCGCACCAGTACGAATCACCAAAACGGAAACGGCGACCACTAAGCACGAACATATTTGTCTTGAATCTTTTGCGCTCCCGAGCGTCCCACTCCAGGATTATAGGACCAAAGAAGCGCTAGTTCTCTTAGTTTCATTCCGTCTTCTCCAGGAGTATTTACTCCCTGTGTCCAAAGTTCTTGCATCCGTCTAAAACGATCGCGCACATCCTCTCGCAAATTTGGATTTTGTGCTTGAAACTGATGATATGTCAGAGCCTCACCATTTGGACCTTTAAAATCCTTTCTGGTAAAACGATCAACTTCTCGTCTCAAATAACCACCAACGAGATCAGACGCACCATCCACAGTAAGTGCAGCTTCCAAAGTATGTCGATTGCCACCATAAGTATCTTGAGTCCGCAATGCACAAATGTTATCAATTTGCATTTGCCCCGGACCAATAGAAATGTTGCGCACTCCCAATCCTGGCTTAATTCTGTTGATGATAGGATCTCCAATTTTTTCCAAGGCGTTAGTACCGCTATTGGTGCAAAAATAGTCGGTCGCATTTCCACTGCCAAAAGTTCGTCTTAAATTACTTAGCAAACTGACGCCCCATTCCTCGGGTTTGTCTTTCCAGTCGTTTCGAATATTTAGAGTCTCGTTTTCTATCAGAGCTGAAATTGCTCCGGGTCTCATATGTTGGTCTAAACCAGGATAATTGCTCATGACTGTTTTTAGGGTTTCAGCAGATGGAAGACTTGGACTTTTCGGACCAAATATCGAATCAAAGACTATTTGTCCGCCTTTTACTGCGAGTTCTGCAGCTGCAGCAAGGGGATAACCCCGTTTCATAGCTTCATATGCGTCGCGCGAAACATCGGACCACGTTCTGGGATTGTTATTGGTGTTATCCGAGACTATCGCAGTGAAGTCCAGTCCTTGAGAATCGTTAGATGGGGGACTTTTTGGAGTGGCATCGAGCTGGGAATCATTCATGTCGATTAATTACGAGAAGGAATATAAAATCGATCAAAAATGATCAGTGCAAACTTGCGCGTTCAAAGAAAACCCGCGGCAAAAGAAATAACATGGTAAATACTTACTCAAAATAACTTTTACGCCCGAGATGTCAAGCGAATTTAATTCACTAGTGCATTGACCAACTTTATTGACCTGGAAAGGGATTAGAGTTAATAATGCCTATGAAAACGGAATCTAGAACGGAATAGAAAAGTGTTATTGCCTAGCGGTTGGTATGTAATAGCTGCGTCAAGTGAATTGAAGCCACAAAAACCTTTAGGCATAGAACGTTTTCAGAAAAATTTAGTTCTCTGGCGCAATAACACTGGCAAAGCTGTAGCCATGCTGGATCTCTGCCCACACCGCTCCGCCAAACTTAGCATCGGTCAAGTTAAGCAAGACTGTATCGAATGTCCTTTTCATGGGTTCTCATTCGACCATGAAGGTCGATGCAATTTGGTGCCTGAAATTAAGAAAGCAGCCCCTAACTTAACGGTCCAAACATTTGAGCTTGTAGAAAAACATGGATTCATTTGGTTATGGTGCGGAAGCGAACCTAAAACAAACGTCTTGCCTTGGTTTGAAGCATTAGACCAGGGTAAGTGGTCATTCAGCCAACAAGCGACCAATTGGCCGACTCATGTAAGCCGGTGTATAGAAAACCAGCTTGATTACGCTCATCTTCCATATGTTCATCGCAACACCATAGGCGGTAATACAGACGTCACCAAACCAGTAAAGTTTGAGTTGGAGGATAGCTCAATAAAATTCTATCCGGAATCAGAAAAAAGAGGCAGCGGATTTATCGAATTTCGTTTTCCCAATATTTGGATGCTAACTATAGTCCCGGGCAAATTTGCTCAAATGATGGCGTTTGTTCCAGTAAACGAAAATATGACTCGATTGTATCTTCGTGGATATCAATCGTTCGTTACCATACCCGGAATAAGCACCATATTTAATACCATAGGTGCATGGCAGAGTAAATACATTCTGAACCAAGACAAAAGAGTGGTACTATCACAAATGCCAAACTCAAGTATAGAAGCATCCAACGAAATACTTTATCCAAGCGATCAGGGCATCAGACATTTTAGACGTCGCTGGCAGGAAACAAGTCAGTAATCTGTAAAACCAAGAATTAATCCTGCATTTCGTAATTTCCCCACTGGGCTCGAGCTTTCTTTCAAGAGACTATTATAAGTAACTACCCTTATTGCTAAACCTAGAAAGCAATGTCTGCCACAACCCAGTCTGATACAACGCCTGAAAATCAGGGTGCTCAACTTCACAGTACGTTCCAAAACAATTGGAATGTAAATCTCGCTGACGCCTCTGACTCTTTCGGTAAAAGTGTGTACAAAAGCCCCAAAGACTTTCCCGATGCTGGATTTTTACTTGCAAGTCTTGATACTAGCACTCAAACTTCAAAGCCCGAAGCTCAAGCAAAAAATACCGATTTGCTTCCTGTTCTTTCAAGCAATGAGACAATCGCCCCTGAAAAGCTAGCAACCAACATCTACCAGTATCTTTCTGTGACAGCTTTCCAGCGCTCAGGAGACAAATACTCCTTGAAAGCCGCCCCAGAGGAAAGAGAGCGCTTAATTGCCCGAGACATACGCAATTTACTTTACTACTCGTCTGCTGAGCAAATCGAGGCAGTTGACCGCTTATTCGCTCAAAAATACGGCAAAGAGCTTATGGGTGATTCTAATAAAGGCTTATTCGATGCCCTGAAAGTACTGACGCCTAATTTTGCTTCTCGCATCAAAATGGCAAAAGACCTAAGAGATCCCAAAAACTCACAAATACCTCCAGAATTCAAAATCGACTCTTCGACACTTCTTAACGCAAACAGTGGTATCAAACCAAATACTTTTACGACTATTCAAGACAAAGAGGGGAAGCCACTTTACAGCGTTTTCGTTCCAGACAAAATTGATAGTAGAGGACTTACAATCATGGCACTGGACGGGGCAAGAAAAGGAGACAATCAACTTCAAACCTTCGATTTGCAAACAGGTCTGACGGCATATGCTCAGCAACATGGAGCGGTGGTAATTATTCCGCATGCCAAATACAGGAGCCTTGAATATCGACCAACCGTCGCATCCACACTTGATTCAGCAGCTTCCACATTTGCCAGTATGTTTTTACCAGCAGATATCTATAATGACAAAACGAGTGGTGATGGCAAAATTCTTAGCTTAAACAAGCAATCACAGGTTGATTTAATCAAGAATGGAACACTTGCCTGGAATTTACCAGGCTCTCAAAATATCTTTCCGGAAAACAACACCTACAACGATTTAGACCGCGTTCAAAGTGCGTGGCAAGACCTTAGAAGACGCGTGAATATTCCTGACCACTTCGGCATCATGTCCTTTTCAAATGGTGGACTCGTGGCTCAAGATCTTTTAGAAAAGATGCCGGAGCAAGCAAGAGGTGCAGTGCTTGCAATGAGTACAAGAATGTCGGACGCCAAAGCACCGACACATGGCGCCAATATCAAATTCTGGTTTGCTATGGGTGATACCACTCTTCCAGTCGAGCAAGGAGGTCTTGGTTGGCGGTCACAACGCGTTGAAAACGTTACACCAACCAATTTGCACCAATCCAAACCGATCAATCTTCTTAGTGTATACGCGCAAGCAAACCAGGTGTACGACCCTGTAAGCGTGAATGAAAAAATACCTGCAAATTATGTAAGAACAACTTTTTCCTCAAGAAACGGATATCTTCTCGAGATGTCGACGATTGCAGACAAATCATATGGTCATGCATTACCCGATGTATTCAACATGGACAGCGACTATCTGGCAAAACCCGCGCCACTCAACTTCACTCAAGACTCTTTTGATTTCCTGAAAAGATCTGTATTAAAGTAAACTTTTTAGATACCCTGCACTTTCAAATCTTCGCGCAGGCTTACAGTAAGCACGTCGCCTTTATGCAGCTCAAGTTCTTTTCCAGTTGTAGTCATACCCTGGATTAAAAAGCCACCAGGAAGACCTCGACCAACACCCATGATAAAGCCTTGTTTCTTAGAGTAATTCTCGTCTTCTTCTACTGGGCGTCCTGCAGCAAAGTTTTTGTTGGCACTGCCAGCTACCCCAGATACAAGTGCACTGGTAACGATACCAACAGGTCCTGTAGCCAATCCCACAGTGCCTATAGCAAGGTCCATTGCAGCGTATTTGCCAACGGCATATTTAACCACATACTCACCGTTTTTATTTGCCATTAGCTTTGCTTTGGTTTTTTTGACCTGGTCAACAATCGTTTTTTCCGATGGTACCGCATCAATTTTGATAAGAGAGCCGTCAGAGGCGATTATGCCGCTGAAACTAAACCCGATACGACCCTGAGCGTCCAAAAAATTCTTTCCTGGTTTGTAAGACTTAATTGTTTTGCGACTTTGGCTTACAGCACTGATGATGCCTAAAACCTGCTGTCCAGCTTTTGCTATTGTCTTTGGACCGGCTTTGAAGTCTTCTACTAAGCTTACAGATATAGGAGTTCCTTCTTGTACAGAATCGCTGCTTAAATCCTGGTTTAAACGAACTCTGAACTGACTGCCTTGGCGAATAGTATATTTTCCCTGCTCATCCACCTGTGTAAGCCACAAAAGGTTTTCTGGCGGCTTATTTTCTGTCGGGTCCTGAAGTTGCTCGACGGGCGAAGCCGGCAAATTCTGCGCTGGCTGGCTTTGAGATTGATTTTGAGCTTGTGAGTTAGCAGGGAGATTACATGCGACTTGAACACAAATTAAAAGTGCCAATGTGATTAATCTTGTAAGTTTTTGGCGACAACTCATCTGAATAGTTTAGCTTAACCTGATTTTGCCGGATTTGTTTGTTTAGATTTCTTTTGAAATTTGAGAGTTTTCTTTCCTGAATCCTGCTTCACCATTGACCAGGCGGTCAATTCACCCAGATATACGGTGGCATCTCGGATGACACACTAGATGGAAGGTATTTTACAATTTGCTTTTTTTTCGCCGCATCTTCCAGCACATCGTCGAATTTAGGACTATCGAGACTTATGATTTCGAATGTGTCACCGCGATCATCGAAAAGATAAACGCCACCATTACCAGTGGCAACAGTCTTTTTCTTTCCATCCAGAACCATTTGCATAAGCAAATTATCGCCACCGCGTTTATACAGATTAAGAACGCCAGTTCTCCACTTAGATTCGGGCAAACTCGACAAATCGTGGCAGGGAGTAATATTTGGTGGAGGATTGGTCAAAACTTTTAGATTGGGCTTAATTGTATATCGCACTTGCAAAGGCAATTTATTGCCTTGGTAAGCAGGCAATTGTTTCCATCTGGCATCGGCGCACGAATACATAGTCGTGGTCCAGAAAGAATGATACTTGCCTTTATTTTCGTTTGAAGACAACTGAGTCAAAACGATTTCGACTCTTCCATCACTGTTTAAATCCAAGATGTCATCACAGTAGGCGACCGCCTTTTTAGGGGTGGGGTCATTTGCTACTTCGTCCCAATTGTAATAACCAAAGAATTCAAAAACAAAAGGTTTTCGCATTTTATCAAAAGTTAAAATGGTCATACAATACATTGGTGCAAGCCCACATCCGCCTGTAGCCTGCATTAAGATAATATCGTCTTGACCGTTTTTATCTAAGTCTCCAAGCAAAAATGTAGTACCAAGACCAGCATAAGGTTTTTGAAATCGCCAGTTTCTACCTGATTTGTCTTTGCCTTCAATAATCAACTGGGGCTCGTTTTGACTAGAGTTAGCAAGATGCATCATGCCAGGACCAATTGCAAGCACCTGATCCTTTTTAAGCCCTTCAGATACCACCGTTTTGAGCTTAAACTTTCGGCTTTTGTCCTCTGGAGCTATGGGAGTGTAATTATCTACATAAGCTATGCAAGGCAAGTTCAAACTAAAAAACATGGTAGCGAAAGCCGCTAAAGTCAAAATTCTTATTCCTGACTGTCGCTTCATTTTTTATCCTCAATCTGTTTCTTTTTATACTTGCAGGCTGCAAAATTTAGAGGCCAAAAATCATTTTTATGCCTAAAATCGAGCCTACAACAATAGAAACGGTTTTAACAAAGCCCACTCCCTGCTTACGCCCTATGCGTGAGCCGATAGATGCACCAGTAAATGAGCCTATCACAGAAGGAATCATTAATTTTAGATCCCAGTGCCCATTTGAAATGTAAACAACTGAGGCAAAAATACACCAGACACAACTAATTATGTAGTAATAACCAAGCGCTTCTAGAATGCGCAGCCCCCTTGTAGCCGCAATAGCAGTTGAGGTAAAAATGCCATTACCCGCACCGAAGAAAGCTTCGTAAAAACCAAGCGGCAACCCTAAAAGTCCAGTACAAACTCGATTCCACTTAGGAGCGCTCTCTTCTACCCCAAATTTACGATGAAGAAAAGATAGAACAACCACACCAAGAATAATGCAACCAATAATACGCTCGATATTTTGGGGCCGACACCGCATTATCACCATGGCGCCACCATATGCACCGGCTAGCCCAAAGAATACAAGACAAGCCACTAATCGCCAGTCAATTTTGTGACCACGCAAATAATTGCGGGCTGCCACAGTGGTCCAGAGCGCACCATTGACATCGTTAGACGCAATGGCTACGGGCAAAGGAAAACCAAGCATTAACCACACCGGTGTTGAAATCATGCTTGAGCCAGTTCCAGACATCGAGCTTAAAAGTGTGGCACCAAAAGCAGTGCCTAATATAATTGATGTCGTTCGCCAGTCGATATCTAAAATTCTATTCGGGCCTCAATTGAAACTGTTCAAGTATCGAATAAGTTTTAAAGTCACTGATTACTAAAGCTACATCATCGACATTTTGAGTAAAAGGAAGTCGACTCATATTAAACTGCGATTGCTCGAAACACTTATTTTTGAATCTAGCAATTGTAATATGGGGATTGAATTTTGCATGTTGCTCACCAGGATTTAAAAGCATGGTCGTAAGTTTTTTCTGCATCTGCTCTACTGCAAGAATAAACTCAACAGGCGGTTTACTTGATTCAAGCACACCTACTCTTGGTCTTTTGCTCGAGGGCCAAATAGAGAATTTATCGTAGACAATTTGCTGAGACGAACATTTTTTAGAAGTTTCCTCGAGCAAATGAATAATTTGATTCTCAAGCTCTTTGTTACAATCACCAAGAAACATCCAGGTCAAATGCCATTTCAAAGGACCTACCAAGCGGGCGTCTGTTTTGTATGAGGCAATTAAATCTTCGTTGGCTTCGATAACAGATTTCAGATTCTCTTTTTCTGAATCTTTCAAAAATGATGCAATAAACAGTCTTCTTGTATCATTCATACGAAAGCTCTACTAAAACTGGCAAATGATCCGAGCCCACCGGCTTCAAAAGATTTCTTTTTATGGTCACAAACTTGTTTGCATGCAACAAATGGTCAATTGGAAATAATGGCACAAGCCAATGAAGCGACCAGGTAGGTTGAATGCCAAAACCACGCTCTGAATCCTTTAATCCGCTAGTATTCAAAAGTTTTTCAAACACAGGAGAAAAGGGTGTACAGTTGAGATCCCCTATCAATATGCAGGGAAACGCTTGATTATGAATCGAATGGGCAATAGCATCAAGTTCGTCTTTGCGAAAAGTGGTGCCTGGCTTAGGAACCTTTGGATGACATAAGACAAGATGCGTCTTTTGATTGGCAATGTCTAGGTCTGCCTCGATTCTTGTGCGCATGCTGGATGGAAATCTAACTGTTTTTGGATTGTCTAATCTGTACTTACTAAACAACGCTACACCACCAAATCGTGGCTCCAACTCTGAATTGTGAGTCACTTTATAAGGATATCTAGACCCTAATTCTTGCAGCAGTTTCTGCTCCCAGGTCTGTGTGACTTCTGATACTCCAACAATATCTGCATTTGAATTATTAATTGCCTCGATTACGCCATTGTAGTCTCGATTCCTACCACCCCATAAATTCATTTGAAGAATCGATATCTTTTTAGAACCAATATGGCTCTTGTCGCCTTTATCCAAAGGCATATACAAAGGAGCTATCGACGCACCATTCAGACAGCAAAATATCAAAGCTATCACTGCCCACATCCTGTTTCGACAAGAGACGAGCATAATTGAGATAAAGAGCAGAGCGATAAAACAAAGGAACCGTAAATGACTGAAAAGTTCAAAAATATCATTCGATGCTCCGAAAAAACCAAGCACGCAAAAAGCTGATACCAAAATCGTAAAAACAATAAGACTTTTATTCCAAAGTGAAGCTCTCATTTTCCTGCCAACTACAACCAATGCAATTAGAATTGCAAAGTCTCTCAGATAGTGGAAAAGACTGTAAATGCCAATGTTCTTAAGTGTTGGAACATCGAGATTTGGAGCATTGGATAATTCGGGTAATGCTTCTATCAACACAGCAACTACTGGAAGAAAGAGAAATAGAATCCAGCGAAGACATTTACGCCATGCAATTTTAAGCGGCTCTCTCAGCTCTTTTGAAAGACCCTTGTGATACCAAAGAGCAAGAACAAGAAGTCCAAACGCTGAGCCTAAGTATTGAAAGATTGAGTAAGTCTTGATTCCATGACCATTAAAATAGCCGATTGAACTCTCTAAAAATGGAATTCGATCAACAAAAAAACCATGGCTGTGAGTAAAACTATCCCAAAGAATGTGGGTCCAAATACCTAGTAGGAAAGATACTACTAAAACTAAGAAACTGGACTTTGCTGCAAACCCATTTATTAGAGCTTTATCGAATGGCTCAAATAATAGTTCGGCAATAGGGGCACTATAAAATCGTAACACCAAATACGATATCAAACAAACAGGCAGACTAATTAAGACCGATCCCAACAGAGTATGACCGTACGCGCCCAGACTCCAAAAATTCAAGAAGTAGAAAAAATCTGGACTAATACTTCCAATTACGAGTGCAGCAAAATTCAGGCGCTCTGGACAAAAACGACGAAAAGGCAATACTGCAGCCGGATGAGCCAAAGTAAACGGCATGCTAGATTTCTACCTTAAAAACTTGAACAGTCGAGAACCGTAGCAAGTTTATTTTATTTATCGTCGATTGCCTTAAAGCCAAGCTTTTTGGCTGTTTCCATGTCTTTGTCTGACTTGGCTTGCAATGCTTCAGAGCGATTGAAATAAGCAGCTCCAAGTGTTTTGTTTAACGCAATTGCTTTGTCGAAGTCAGCCATGGACTCATCCAATTCACCAAGGTGACGAAGAGCATGACCACGATTAAGATAAGCTTTGGCCGATCCTGGGTTCAACTCAATTGCTTTGTTAGCATCTTGAATAGCTGCTTTGTAATCCTTCAAGCCGATGTAAGTATGCGAACGATTAACATAAGCAGGCGCAAACTCGGGATTCGTTTTGATAGCCAAATTGCAATCCGCAAGAGCGGCTTGATGATTTCCGAGCTTATTGTGAGCATGTGCACGGTTTGTGTATGCAAGTACTAACCTAGAGTTGAGCTTGATTGCTTTGTCGCAGTCAGCGATTGCTGCCTTATAGTTACGCAGGGTGTTGTTTGCCCATGAGCGATTGGCATAAGCTACTGCCAAATTTGGATCGAGTTCGATTGCTTTATTGAGATCTTTCATTGCCTCGCTGGTTTTGCCAAGAAGCATGTGAGTGTTGCCGCGATTGGCGTATGCCAGAGCGTAGTTGGGGTCGAGCTTGATTGCTTCGTTAAACTTTTCAAGAGCTTGGTGAGGATGCTCATACATTCCAAGCTTAGTGCCTTCTTTGTTGGCATCATATGCACCAGCACTAACTTTGGAAGTAGTCTTCTTTACTTCCACTTTCTCTTTAGTGACTTTTGTAGTCGCTTTCTCTGTTTTCTCCTTTTTGGCTTCGGCGGCGTTGACCGACAAAAGCAAAGAAGCGCAGGACAGACTCAAAACAAACAAACCCGACTTAGAAAGCATTCTTGATATCCTCATTCAACTTTGGATGCATGGCACATTATGCCAGATTATCATCCAGAAAAGGACAGACAGTCAGAGAATTCTTTTGCTATTTCCAGACTCTTTACTTCTTGCTGTTTGGCAATCCACTGCTTGATTATTGCTTCTTTGCTCTTTGCTGTGAGCGAAGCTTTCAGACCATCCTTTATTTCAGAAAATGGAACGAGGCCCTTGGGACGATTAATCAATTTGACAATGTGCCAACCGTATGGAGTTTCAACCAGTTGAGGAAAAACCTGATTTGGTTGCATCGCATTTAGTGCTTTTGAAATTGGAGCGAATACTTCGCTAGACTCAAGTTCGGCTTGAGACATATAGCCCATATCACCGCCAGATTTAGCTTGTTTAGCTTCGCGGTCATCTGTATCTTCGTTTGCCAGTTTAGCAAAATCAGCACCGCTTAAGACCAGACGCAAGTCGTAGAGCGCCTTCTTCTTTTGAATCACTTCGCCATCTTCCAGACGCTTTGCAATTTCAGCATCTGTCATTTTTGGATCGGCAGATTTTATGTATCCAATCATCTGCGGATTGCGCTTCAATTCAGCTTTGGGAGATGCAAAAAATATCTGGCTCCAGTGCACCAGTCCTTCGCCTTTGAATCTTTCTTTTTCCTGGTTATAAAAATCGAAGACGTCTTTATCTTTGATCTTTATCTCGGACAATATTTTGTCCTGCATTGCCTCTGCAAGACCTTCTTTGATGATTTGCTCTTGCAGCTGTGTTGGGGTTATATCTGTGACTTTCAAAATTTCTTGATACTCAGCCGTGCCTTTGTAGTCTACATAATTGCTATATGCGGCTTTAGCAAGACCAGCTTTATAAGCGCCATCTATAAGTAGACATTTTGTAATCAATTGATTGAGACACGATTGCTCGACGGTCGATGTAATTACTTTTAGTGCAAGCCCCATTTGCAAAACTTGCTTATCAAATTCAGCAATTGAAACGCCCTGTTCTTTCAAGGTTTTTTCGAGATTTTCACCACCACGCTGATGAGCCATCGAAATCAGCTTGGACTGCTCCTCGGGAGTCAGGCTTATGTTGAGCCTTTTAGCTTGCTCGACCATTCGCTCTTCCATACCTGGTGTTTGGTTGAGCAAGAGCTTCATTTGAGCTTGCATGGCTTTGAAAGAATTTTTGAAGTCGCCTACATTGACGCTTTCATTGCCAATTTTAAAAATTACGACTTGCTCGCCCAGATTTTCTTTGCGTATTTTTTCTATCAAGCTCGATTTAAATTCTAGATTTGAAATCTTGCCAGAAAAGAAATCAACAGCCATTTTCTGATTGCCACCATTGGCATTGAGTTTGGTATCAGAGCTGTCTACATTTTTTGATGAACAACCAGCGAACAAAGTGAGTGCACCAAGTGCTAAAGTTGCCGATTTAGTAATTATTTGATTTTTCAAGATTTTGAAGCACCAGATGCAAGCATTGACGATATTAATTCGATCAGCAAGTGTAACTGCTCGACAGGCGTTAGTCCATCCACCTTTACAATTACAGAAGGCTGAGCGCCCTGCCCACCAGCTTGTCCAGGCTTATAAGTAGTCAGGCGACTTAAATGTTTGGGCAGCTTGCTTTGAATCGGAAGCCATTGTTGAAGTCTGTAGCTAACAGATAATCTAATTCCCTGGAAATCAGGCTTGATAGCAGAGATATCGGCGTCACTTGCAAGCAATCGCAGTTTGACTACATCCATAAGTTGCTGAGCTTCATCTGGAATTTTACCGAAACGATCTCGCCATTCAGAGTTTATAAGTTCTAGCTCGCGCATAGTTACGACATCTGCTAATCGTTTGTATTCAATTAGACGTTGGCGATTATCCTGAACATAAGTTTCAGGCAAATACGCAGTCACGTTCAAGTCGATTTGACTATCTAGTTGCGAAGCCCGAGGCGAGCCCTTGAGCTCAGAAACAGACTCGTCAAGCAATTTACAGTAAAGGTCATAACCGACTGATACCATGTGCCCGTGCTGTTCTGCACCAAGTATATTTCCTACGCCGCGAATTTCCATATCGCGCATGGCAATCTGATATCCAGAGCCAAGCGAAGTAAACTCACGCACAGCTTTGAGTCGGCTTTGTGCTTGTTCGCTCAGAATTTTCTGAGGTTTATAAAGACAGTAACAATATGCTTGCACATCGCTTCTACCCACCCGACCGCGCAATTGATAGAGCTGAGCCAAACCAAATTTATCTGCATCATCGATAATAATTGTGTTGCTATTTGGAATATCAAGACCCGACTCAATAATGGTTGTACAAACCAGAATATCGAATTCATGTGCGTTGAACGCAAGCATCACGTTTTCCAAAACGTGCTCAGGCATTTGCCCGTGACCAATGTTTATGCGCGCCTCCGGAACCAGATCTTTTAGTTCCATCGCTACTTGTTCGATAGACTCGACTCTATTGTGTACGAAATAAACCTGACCGCCGCGCTCTAACTCATGCAAAATTGCAGTACGAACTAGAGGCAATTTGTATTCGCCAACAAATGTTTTAACCGGGTTCCTGTTGCTTGGAGGTGTGCTTATGTTAGATAAGTCGCGCACCCCAGATAGTGCCATATGTAGTGTACGTGGAATTGGTGTGGCAGACATAGTGAGCACGTCTACAGCGACTCTCAACTGTTTCAATTTTTCTTTGTGAGCAACACCAAATCTATGTTCTTCGTCGATTACCACAAGACCAAGATCTTTGAATGACATATCTTTCTGCAGCATTCTATGCGTACCAACAACAACGTCGCACTCGCCTGTACCAAGACGTCGCACGACTTCGCGCTGTTCTTTTGGGGTTCTAAATCTGTTTAGCAGTCCTACTCTAATTGGATAAGCTGCAAATCTGTCACTTATATTATTGAAGTGTTGCTGAGCAAGAATAGTGGTTGGAACGAGAACGGCTGCTTGCTTGCCAGACATGACCATTTTGAAAATGCCACGAATTGCAACTTCAGTTTTTCCAAAACCAACATCTCCAAGAATAAGTCTGTCCATCGGCTTATCCGATTCCAGATCTTTTTTGACGTCCATAATGGCTTGCCACTGGTCTGGCGTTTCTTCAAAAGGAAATCCTTCTTCCATTTCGTACTGCCAGGGAGTATCTGGAAGACTTTGAAAACCTACTTGCTTGGCGCGAAGTGCATACAAATTGACCAGGTCTTCTGCAATACGTCGAACAGACTTTTTGACCTTCTTCTTGGTCGATTCCCATTCTGAGCCACCGAGTTTAGAAAGTCGCGGTGCATGATCACCAGCGCCTCTATAGCGCGAAAGCATGTGTATTTGGTCGACCGGAACATAGAGCTTATCGTCGCCCGAATATTGAATTGTCAGATACTCTCTTTGCTGGGTATCGACAGTCAATCGCTGAATGCCAGTAAATTGTCCGATACCTTGTTTGATGTGCACCACATAATCGCCTACGGTCAAATCGGCAACAGAGGTGAATTTCTCGACGTTTTTCTCGACAGCATTTTTTCGGTAAACAGTTGGCTTGCGTTTCAAACCAAACATTTCACCATCGGTAATGCTTACTATGTTTTCTTCTTCAAGCGAAAAGCCATGGATAAAACCATTTCTTGTGACAAAGACTTTG
Source organism: uncultured Candidatus Obscuribacterales bacterium (assembly GCA_964572515.1). Classification (GTDB taxonomy): domain Bacteria; phylum Cyanobacteriota; class Vampirovibrionia; order Obscuribacterales; family Obscuribacteraceae; genus Aved-18. Next base: position 328,693 of record CAZNEW010000002.1, read on the forward strand.
CCATGATTATCCTTGTCTTGAACGTCGGTCTGAACAGGTGTTGCATCTTCTGTATTGGGCAAATAGGTGGCAAGACAATCCCATTCACGCAGTAGCCCCATGAGACGCTGAGGCTGATCGGTAGAAATAATGACTGCTTTTCCAGCTGCCCGAGCTTCTTTTACTCGAGTCATCACTTTACTCATGTCATTGCCAAATTTTTGAATTGGCACTGAATTAAAGTCGATTACCATTTTCTGAGCCGCATCGGAGCCTGCAAGTTCAGGATCAAAAATTGGTAAACTTGATAGATAAGCTTTTTGGAAAGGTTTTAACTGCTCGACGACTTCTTTATGTTCAAGATGTAATTTGCGAGGAAGTGGTAAAAGTCGACCAGTTTCAAGACCTTCTTGAATATTTTTTTCCATCTTCTCTTCATACGAAGTAAGACTTTGAGTAATTGAATCAAACTCGTCAATGGCAAGTACTGAATCAGCTGGCAAATAATCAATAAGTGTGGCAAACTTTTCTAATATGTATGGAGCGTAATACTCGATTGATTCGGGATAAGCACCAGATTCGATGGCTTCTAAGTCGCCGTCCATAATAGAGCGTAATGTGTCGCCGGCATTCGTTTCAAGCTTAGCAATTGCAATTTTAGCTGCTTCACGCAAACGCTCTGCAAGTTTTGCACGTGAGTCTTCGTGTTCATCAAGCACAATCCACCAGCGTGGCGGAATTTCAAGCACTTTGTTTTCTTCAAACGAACGCTGATTGTCTATGTTGAAAAGTCTGATTGATTCAACTTCATCACCAAATAACTCGATACGAACAGGCGGTCCTGAGCTGGGATAAATATCAACGATATCGCCCCTGATACTGAATTCACCACGCAACGTGACAAGAGTTTCTCGGCTATAGCCAAGCTTAACCAGGTCAGTCGCCAATTTATCGGTGTTGATATTCTCACCGACTTTGAGCCTGATAGTATTTCGTGCCAAAGTATCTGCATCGAGCACTCTTTGCATAAGCGCACGTGCGGTGACAATGATTACATATGGCTCGCTTTGACCACTGCTTTTGATTTCGGTCAAAGTGCGCAAAACTTCCATTTGCGCAGCCACGTTATCTGGACCGCTCAAAACTTGCTCATAAGGCGAAACTTCAGAAGCCGGATACCAGAGCACTTTGTAGCGCGAAAGATTGCTGAATTCTTGATGGTAATGAGCTGCGCTGTGATTATCTTGACAGACCATTACAAGCGGTTTTTTGATTTGATGCTGCAAAACAGACAGAATCAAAGTTTTTGCCGAATCTGTCAGCCCTGAAATATTTAGTTCGTTTTCTTTTGCCTCTTTAGATCTATTAACGCGAGTTATTAGACGGGCAAACTTCGAACTGTTGAGGAAAAGCTCATAAAGAGATGCCGCTAGAGGGTTATTGCGCATGTAATTGGTTTTATGAATTAGCATGAAAGCTCGAAGAGCGAATCTTGTATATTAGCATAAGCAAAGATGCAGATCACAGACTACGCCATACCAAGCAAGAATACGCAAAGAACGCCTCGCAAAAGGAGTTTGTTAAACGCGCTATTGTCTTGTGCTTTACTATGCACTTTTTCTAGCGCCACTGCACCACTCAAGGCGCAAACCGAGCAAGAAGACAACAATCTAAATAATTCCAAGTATCCACCACAAGTTTACGAATATTTGCAAGAAGGCAGCGACCTCTTAAAAAAAGGCAACTTTCCTCAAGCTAAGGCTTCCTTTGAAAAGGCGCTCCAAATCAACGGTCGTTGCTTTGAAGCACACAATAATCTTGGGCTAGTTTATTATCGCTCCGGCGATTTGACCCAAGCCGCAAACGCCTATGAAAAGGCGATTGAAATTAATCCAACATTTCTGCCCAGCCTCTGCAATCTGGCTGTGGTCCGCTACAAACTCAAACAATACACAGAAGCAGAATCGTTATACAAAATGGCTTTGCGTCTGACCAAGGGCAAAGACGCCAAACTGAACTATAGTCTTGGAAATGTTCTGCGCGATCAAAAGCGCTATGACGAAGCGCTAGAGCAGTTCAAAAAAGCTGTAGATGCAGATCCGAGTTTTGCTTTTGCTCACAATGGTCTTGCAAGTACATATTATTGTCTCGACAATCTGGACCTCGCCGAGAAAGAAGGTCGACTGGCGATCAAATACAAGCCAGATTATGCCCTTGCTTACTATCATCTTGGCCTTGTTCTCGAGCGCAAAAACGATCTTAAAAACGCCCTTGACGCCTTCAATCAATCGTTAAAGTTTGAAACCGAGCCAGCCTACATAAATGACACCAAACAAAAAATCCTGGTAATGCGAAAATCGCTTGGGATGCCAGATGAGATTTCTAAAATCGATAGTTCCGAGGCCGGCACGCTCAAAACCATTTCGAATTATGTCAAAAATGGTAAATATGCCGAAGCAGAGTGGGACTGCCGTAAAGTAGTCAAAAGTTCGATTTCAGCAAACCCACAGTTCTGGAATCTATTTGGCTTAGCCCTGACACAACAAGGCAACTCGACAAAAGCTCAAGAGGCTGTTGAATATTTCAAGAAAGCTATAATGCTCGAAGAGGCAGGCAGCGCGCCACTTTTGCATTACAATCTCGCCCAGGCATTGCGTTTGTCTGGAGACAGCAATAGTGCTCGTTTTGAATGCGAAAAAGCTATTGAAAGTGCCAAGAAACTTCAGGAAACCTGTCCACTGGCATTCAACTTATATGCCATATTGCTTAAACAGGAAGGAAAGCTGAATGAAGCCGACCAGGCTTTCAAAATGGCAATTGTGCAATCATCGGGCAAATATCCCGTATTACATTACAATCGCGCCCTTTTGCTTGAAAAGATGAACAAGAAAAGCGAAGCTGAGCGTGAATTCAAAACTTATTTGAAGTTGAATCCAAAAGGCTTGAACGTAGCCAACGCCCAGCTACACTTGAAGAAGTAGATTAAATTAAGGGCAGCTAATTCCATATAACGCCACTTGTCAATATAATACTTTTCATGACTAGCGTATGTGAAATTGTGGAAAAGAACAGCCCACAAGCTGTTAGAACCCGCGAATCCGACCCAAATAAAACTCGAGTCGCCGTTCTTATGTCCGGCGGCGTTGACTCGTCCACTTGCGCAGCTCTACTTCTAGAACAAGGTTATGAAGTCATTGGCGTTACAGGCTGGCTCATCAAGTCAGGCAGCCGTTGTTGCGATACTGGAATGATCGATGCTGCACGCGTATGCGAAGACCTCAATATCGAGCACCACGCTGTTGATTTGCGCGAACTATTTAAATCTCAAATTATCGATCAGTTTCACCAGTCGTATGAACGAGCAAAAACTCCCTTGCCTTGCAGCTTGTGCAACACCTTGATTAAGTGGGGCGCTTTACTTAACTATGCCAAAAAGCATTTGAATGCAAAATATATTGCCACCGGGCACTACGCACGTGTGGTCGAAATAGATGGCGTCAAACATTTGGCGCGCGCCAAGGACAATACCAAAGATCAGTCATATGTACTTTGGGGAATCACGCGCGAACAGCTTGACTCGACACTTTTACCTCTGGGCGACCTGCTCAAAAGTGAAATACGTGGCATGGCGCAGGAACGCAACCTGGTGGTGGCAAACAGACCAGACAGTCAGGATTTGTGCTTCATTCCGCAAGGAAGCACTGTACAAGATTATCTTGCCAATCATCTTGACGAAAAACCAGGCGCCATCATGCATGTGGTTACTGGCGAATTGCTTGGCGAGCACAAAGGCACCCACAATTTCACCATTGGTCAAAGACGTGGTATCAAAATTGCTTATAGCGAGCCTCTTTATGTAGTATCGCTCGATCCTGATACTCGTACTGTCTATGTCGGTCCAAAAGAATCTTTGCTTGCAAACGAGCTTACTGCATCGTTTGTGAACTGGCTTGTACCAAATATTCCAAGCGAACCTTTTGAAGCGCTTTGCAAAGTCCGCTATAACAGTCGCACTAAAAAAGCTATGGTGTATCCACTGGCGAGAGAAAGCGAAAACGATTTATATAAAGTACGTGTTGTATTCGACGAACCAGAACCTGCAATTACTCCTGGTCAAGTTCTTGGCATATACGATCTAAGCGATACGTATATACTTGGTGGCGGCTGGATCGACTAGAATCTGCCCACTAACAAGTTCTTGATCTTTTTGACATCAGGCTTACAATAGAACTTGGTGGCTGTGCGGTTTCTATTTGGAGTCATTTTAGAATTGAACAAATTCGTATCGATTTTTTGCTTACTACTTTTAGCCCAATTTCTCAATTTAGATAAAAGCGCAGCAGATGCTCGCTCGCGCAAATCGTCAGCAAAGAAAAGCTCCAGTCATGCAAGTCATGCTGGTCGCGCGAAACACACCGCACACAGTCGAAGCAAAAAACATTCAGGTAAAGCAAGTCATGTCGCTAAGCACCATGGGCGGCACCACAAGCATCACGTAGCTCATCGCCCGCGCTATGCATATCCGGTCGAAATGTTCATGATGCATGCACCTGCATTTGATACCACTCCACTTCCAGAAGATCAATCTGCTCAAATTGCTCACGATTTCAAATACGGACTTGCTTCAAAGCACAACCCAAGAGCACTTGTACGTGCAGGCGTTGTTAAATTCCATCCGCTCAGAGGCGGAATTTTCTGGCGGCGCGAACCAGTCAAACACATCATTATTCATTCTACCGAAACTGGAATTCCAGTCAGTGCTATTCGTGTAATTGAAGGATGGAGTGGAAGAGGCAGACGCCATCCCGGTGCCCAGTATGTGGTCGAGCGCGACGGCACAATCTATCAAGCAGTCGATCCCGACCTTGCCACTGTACATATCAATATTTTAAAAACACTTCCTGGTATCAATAACGACAACAGTATCGGTATTGAAATGAATCACTGCGGCAGACAAAACTATCCTCCAGAAATGGTGCAAGCTGTGATTAGATTGGTCAATTATTTGCAAGAACGCTATTGCGTCAGTCAGGAAAATATAATTACTCACAGATACGCACAGCAAGGCGATCACACCGATCCTGTATTGTTTGATTGGGGTGGGTTTCTTTTAGCCAAAGACAAGTTTCGTCAAAATGCAATTGCGTCGCGTTTAGACAATATAAAGGATATGTCAAAATCCTGGCAGGACTTCGATGGCGCTCAAATCGCAGCTGAAGAGACCCAGGAAATCAACCCGATAACCACAACACCTGCAAGCGAAGCACCAGTCATCAAAGAGTTACCCCAGGATTTGAGCCGAATCAGATTACAGCCCAACCCTTTGAATTCACCAGTGACTTCTCCAGTCCAAAAACAAAACGTCTCGTCTCCCGACATGCCAGAGAATCTGCTCGACGATTAATCTTCTAATTAAGATTTACGCGACTTTGCATCAGCTTTGGATTCTGCGATTTTATCGCTAATAACTTTCTGCAATCCTTTTGGTCCGCCGATACCTTGCAAAATCAAGGCAAATCCAAAAGCAAAAGGCAGTAACATCATTATTACGCCAAGCATCGACATTTGGTCAAATTGTAAGCGCAAGGTCGCAAGCACAGTAAAAACCATTGTGATGATGCTAACTGCGGTGATTATCCATCCCCAGATGGATTTAGCGTTATAAAAAATCCAACCAATACCAAATATAAGAGGAATAAGCATGAGCCCAATTCCGTGCGTGGCGCTCATACCCCAAAACCAATAACCGGTGGTAAGTTTTACATGCTGAAAAAGTAGAAATAGCCCCAACATTACAAGTGCCATGCCACCAAAATATTTGAAATCGTTCTTAGTGGGGGCATCTGGATTAGCAGACCCACCCAAAGCGGATCGCTCATTTGCAGTTAGCTCAGTACTCTTTTGAGGGGCGGCAACTTCGGTGTTTTCTTTCAGCACCGCAGATTCAAGTTTAATGAGTTTTTTCTGTATTTCTTCGTCTTTCATTCTGCAATTAATAACACATCTGTTAGGACACTAAAAGATCTAATTTAAGGATAGCATCACGCTTATTCTGATAATAAACTTGGTATATCAATGTCAGAACATTAGAAATCCGCCCACAAAGCGGGTTTTACCTTATAATTAAACCAGTCCGTCCAATCCATCTATACCTCCTCGTACAGTCTGAGCCAGCCTTACTAGAAAAGCGGTCTTATGAAGATTAAACACCTTGCCCAAACCGGCATTTCCAGCCGGTCTATTAACATTAAAGCGGCAACGCTGTCTTTGCTATTTGGTCTTTTTCTAGTGGTTGTGCGTCCGGCACAGGCGATTGAGCCGCAAACCGCTTCATTTAGTCATGCGCAGGGACTAGCTGAGGGACCAGGTATTTGGGTCAATATGTGGAGCCATCCTAAAGATAATCTGGAGCAGTATTGTCTCAAGCTGCACAATCACGGCGTATCCAATATCTTTTTGCAGACTTCCAGAAGCAATACACCCGCTTTAGTCGATGCCGAAAACATAGGCAAAATCATAGAAGCTTGCCACAAATATAAAATTCACGTACTTGCCTGGTCTTTTGCGACTCTTGCAAATCCTCAAGCGGACGCTCAAAAATTGATAGACGCCTGCAAATTCAGAACACCGTCAGGAGATGGTTTTGATGGATTAGCCGCCAATCTTGAACAAGACCTTTCCTATGACAAAGTGGAAGCTTATAGCAAACAACTACGTCAATCACTGGGTGACAAATACCCCATGGTTGCTGTGGTTTACAGCCCACTCAATAAGGCACCACAGGTGGCGCGCACCCCGTGGAGACTGCTCGACAAATATTACGATGTAATAGCCCCCATGGCTTATTGGAATAGCAAATACCAGAAATTGCACGCACACAACTACACGTTAGACACGGTAAGAAAAGTACGCGAATTATGCGGACGTCCTGACGTAGATGTGCACGTAATTGGCGACGGTATGAAGACTCATCAAGCAGACATTCTAGATTTCATGAAAGCCTGCAAAGATACATCGGCAACCAGCGCCAGTCTTTATCCTTTCCATCAAATGACCGAAGAGCAGTTTTTGTGCATGGGCAAATATAGCGATTATTTTCCAGCCAACAATAAACACCGTTTGAACAGTCTTAAATATCTCATCTCACAAGGTCATGTTCAGTCCCAGAGCGACGATGGCAAAAGTCTCGATCCAGCAAAGCCAGTCACTAAAGGTCAATTCTATAAATGGATTACACATGAAGGCTTAAATCAAAAACACGCAAGCCCTATCGCCTGCCACAATGTGCTTCGCTCTTTAAATTTAATCGACCAGGCTGAGAATTTAAACGAACCTATTAGCAAACGTGAGGCTCATACTGTTACGTCTAAAATTATTGCCTTAAAGAACCAGAGTCACAGAAAAAATCTTACCAATTGGTTCGTCGCCCCAGCTCAAGCCAGTACTTTTCCAAATGTGAATCATCAAGGGGGAGAAGCTGCCAATTATTTCGACATTGGCGAATTAATTTTGCATGCTAGCCACTAAGAATTAATTTGTTGGCCATTTTCTCTTTGTTGCTGCTACGATCAAGTTATCGTTTGACGACATGAATCCGGAAGGCGTTTATGATCCGGGACTTTTCCATGTCAAGAAACAGGAGAAATGACCATATGCAAGTTACGGTAACCGGACGCAATATAGAAGTCACATCAGCCTTGAAGGACTACTTAAGCGACAAACTGCAAAGAGCACAAAAACATTTCGACCACGACCTTGATTGCAAAGCGCTTTTGAGCGTTTCTAAAAATCCTTCGATTGCAAGAAGCCAAACTGCAGAAATAACCATTAATCTGCACGGCCAGATTATTCGCGGCGAAGAGTCGACCGAAAATATGTACGCTTCAATCGACCTTGTGGCTGACAAAGTGGAGCGCCAGCTTCGCAAATATAAAACACGTTATCTCGACAAAGGTCATAAATCCAAAGAGCGCAAGTCCAAAGACAAAAAAGGACAAGTTGGACAAACAGACGAAGACGTTATCGAATACGACGAGGACGAAGTCGATTTCGCTGCCAAAGAACTGGCTATGAAAGCTGAAGCGAAGAGCAAAAACGGAAACGGCACTTCTAAAGAGGAAAAAGCAGAAACAACTTCTGATCCAAGCGTTGTTCGGGCTAAGAAATTTGCTTTAAAACCGATGTCTGTTGAGGAAGCATGCCAAGCTATGGACCTTCTGGGACACGACTTCTATTTGTTCTTAAACAAAGAAACAAACAAAGTCTGTTCTGTTTATCACCGAAGAGATACCAATTACGGGCTTATCGAACCTGAGTACTAGATTCGAAACATTCTCGACCTCCTGACGTCTCTCTTAAAGTCCAAAATGCTTTATATTTAGGGTTTCCCATAGAGAAAAATGGGATGCTTTAGTATAGATTGTTTCCAAGAGAACACAGGTCTTTAACGACATTCGGGAGGGTGGTTTTAAATTGGCTAGCGCAAAGTCGGCAAAAGCATCATATCTGGTGGCACTTTTGTGCCTCATGGAATTTTCATTTTCACCCCTGACAGTGGCATTACTTGTGAGCCAGGCTCAACCGGCACACGCCCAAGGAACATCTTCCGCTGTAATCAATTTAAACAACGAAGGGGTAAACGCGCTAAACAAAGGCAATTACGCCCTCGCCATTCAAAAACTCGAAGAAGCAGTCCGTCAGGATCCGACATATGAAATGGCTCGCTCCAATCTTTCAATTGCGTACAATAATTATGGATTGTCACAACAAAACAATCCCTCTCAAGCAATCAAAATGTTTCACAAAGCATTGATTCTCGATGCTAAGAATGTGACAACCCAACACAATTTAGAAGGCATCATCAGAATGATGAGCCGTGACCCCAACAATTTCAAAGACCGTGTCGATCTGGGCGATGCAGCACGTAAGTCGGGCGACGATTTTGCCGGAGCCATAGTCGAATACAAAGCAGCTCTTGCGCTAAAAGACGACCCCGCTACCCACGAAAAACTAGGTGATGTTTTGCGTGTTCAGGGCAAAATTGACCAGGCCGTAACTGAATATCAGGCAGCTACTAGATCTGCTGATTCAGCCAGTCTTGAAGTAAAAATCGGTCAAGCTTTCCAGGCTAAAAAAGATGTTGCAAGCGCAATCAAAGCCTATGCTCGCGCGCTAACTCTAAATCCAAACGATTCTGACGTTTTAGATGCTCTGGTTGCCGGTTGGGATGCAGCTATTAAAGCCAATCCAACAGCACCAGAAAACCACATTGGTATGGGACAGGCGCTACAGTATCGGGGCGACTTCGCTCAAGCACAGGAAGAGTATAAACAAGCAATCAGATTCTCGCGCGGCAACAACCCTATTGCGCAAGACTTGCTTGCCAAGTTACCTGCAGTAATGAAAAAAGCCGAAGTCGACAAACACATCAACCTTGGTGTGGACCTGCAATCTAAAAACCTGTATGACCAAGCTATAGAAGAATACAAATTGGCTCTGCAAGCAGATCCAAACAACGCTGTAACCTGGGTCAACATGGGTTCGGCATATCAAGCCAAAAAAGACTACGACAATGCGATGGATTGTTATCAAAAAGGTCTTCGCATAGACCCACAAAATAAAGGTGCGATGGAAGGTCTGCAAGCTTGCAACAAATACAAAGAAGAGCAGCGTATCATCACGTTGAACAAAGAAGCAGATAGTTTGTTTAAGTCAGGAAAATATGACGAGGCACTTGCACGCTTTCAGGAATTGTTGAAAAAAGACCAGAACGATCCAGCTATTCACTTTAATATTGGTGCGGCTCTTGAAGGAAAAAAGGATCTTGACGGTGCTATCGACGAATACAGATTGGCTGTTAAACTCGATCCAAAGAGTAAGCAATACGCAGATGCATTATCATCTGCGCTAGACGATAAAGTCGCTCCGATTATCAAACAAGCACTTGCTGCTCACCAGGCGAAAAATTACGCTGAGGCTATCAACCTCTACAACCAGGCTCTGGCAATTCGCCCGGACAGTCCGGACAATGACGAGATCTGGTACAACATGGGTGCTGCTCAATATTCAAAAGAAGATTATCGCGCAGCTCAACTCTCTTACGAAAAGGCATACAAGTTAGATCCCAAAGGTAGAGTCGACGATTTGTATTATATAGGTACAATTCTCGAACACTACGGCAATGGTGGCGATGCGGTGGCATCTTATAAAAACTATCTTGCCCAAGCGCCAAATGGTACCAATGCGACTGCAGCTAAAGCAAGAATTTCGGCTCTTAGCAAAAATATTACCGACACAATCAAAATCAAGTCAGAGTCACAATTAGCGACAGAAAAAGAAGCTGCTGATGCATATGCAGCTGCGGTCAAACTGCAAGAAAGCAAACAATTCGACCAGGCAATTGCAAAATATCAGGAAGCAATCGCTAAAAATGGCAAAGAAGTAGACTATGTCTATAGCTTAGGTACAGCCTATCAAGCCAAAGACGATTATGACAATGCTTTGCTCTGGTATCAAAAAGCAAAAACTATGGATCCAAAAGCAGATTATATAGACAAAGCAATTGCTTCAGTCGCAGTCGATCAGGCGGCACCACTGGTGGAGCAAGCGGTGGCAAAACAAACTGCAGGAGACATGAAATCTGCTATTGGTCTATATCAACAAGCAGTCAAACTGGTGCCAAACAATGCGCGAGTCTGGACTAACCTTGGTATATGCTTCCAGGAAACTGACGCCTTCGACCAAGCACGCAACGCTTATCAGAAAGCCTACGACTTAGACAGCAAAAACGAAGTAGGCAATTTATATTTGCTTGCTGCAATCGATGAAAACTCTGGTCAAGGTGCCAAAGCTAAAGGCGAATATGCTACTTACATTCAAAAAGCCCCTGGCGGTCAGTATTATCAGCTGGCTAAAGCTAGACTCGATGCTCTGACAAAAAATGCAAACGATACCCAAAAGCTTGCAAGTTCGGCAGACCGAGCTAATTCTGCCACTGCTGCCACTGCATACGAAGCGGGTGTAAACGCACAAAAAGCAAGTGATTTTGACGAAGCGATCAAACAATATAGTGCTGCTGCACAAGCTATGCCAAAAGAGCCTGCATATGCTTATGCGCTTGGTACTGCATATCAAGGCAAAGGTGACTACGACAATGCTGTAACCAGCTATAAGCAAGCTCTTGCAATTTCGAGCAACGCTCAGCTAACTGAACAAATCAAGAATGCTATGGAAAGTGCCCAAGGACAAAAAGTGGCACCGATCATAGACGAAGCAAACAAGGCATATGGTGCTGCCGACTACCAGACAGCTGCAGCAAAATATCAAGAAGCGCTTGCAATTCAACCAAACAATGCAGATGCTTACACGTTCCTTGCCGCATCTTATCAGTTCATGGGTAACTTCTTGCAAGCGCGTCAAGCCTACGACAATGGTTTTCGTATCGGCGGAAAAGCCAAAGCTGACAATCTCTATTTCATTGGTATGTTAGATGAAACAGATGGAAATGGCGCAAAAGCGATTTCAACCTATCAGAAATATTTGCAAACTGCACCTGCAGGTCAATACAAAGCTGCCGCTCAACAGCGTATAGACGCGCTTAGAGCAAATCCTAATGCAGTTCAAAAGATACAAACCAAAGCAGAACAAGAAAAATCAGCTTCAATGCAACAGGCTTACACCGACGCTGTAAACTTGCAACAAGCAGGCAAATACGATGAAGCTGAGAAAAAATACTTAGAGGGTATTGCTGCGGCACCAAATGAGCCTTCGCTTTATTATGGTTTAGGTACTAATTATCAAGCCAAAGGCGACATGGAGAATGCCGTTAAGAACTACGAAAAAGCGGTAGCTCTAGCTCCAAAAGAGAAAACATATTCCGATACTTTGCGCGATGCAAGATTAGCTGTAAACCAGGCCAAAGCAGCTCCTCTGCTTGAGTCGGCTTACAAAAAACAAACTGCCACTCCTCCAGATTATCCTGGTGCTATTGCTGATTACCTTGGAGCGCTGCGTATTGCAGATGACCCTGGTACCCACTTCAACCTGGGTACTGCCTATCAAGGCAAAGGCGATAATGCGCAGGCACTACAGGAGTATACAAAAGCGATTCAGGGTGACGGAAAAAATCCGGACTATTATTATTATCGTGCCACTGTATACGAAGCACTGCAGCAAGTGCCTGCTGCCAAAAGTGACTATGCAAAATATGTGCAGATGGCTCCAACAGGACAAAACGCTGCTGACGCGAAAGAGCGCTTAAAAGTCTTGGGGGGCGCAGCACCAGCTAAACCGCCAGCTCGTCGCAGATAGATTCTCTTGCGGTGAAAAACCTTGTTTTGATAATTACAGCAATTTATTTTGCCACGATTCTCTTAATCGGCGTTTTTTCATACAGCGAAATTGCAAAGCGAGCATCGAATAAAATGCTTGCTTATAGCACTGCAAATGGAAATCTTTATTTAAGCGATTTTCTCTATTTTCACACAACGGGGAAGATGGCACTTTCAGCTGATCGTGCAAATGTCTACGAAGCATCTTCAATCAATCGCAATTTACCTGAAGAAGTAAAAGAGCAAGGTTCGCATTCTGATTTTATACTGATCGCCATGCCCTATTTCATAGTGCTGATGTCACCGTGGTCATTCCTCGACGTCCATCTTGCCATGATCTGTTGGAATCTGGTATCGCTTGCAGCATTACTTTTTGCAATTGTTCTAATATTGAGAAATCTGCGAAAGTCCGATTCTATTATTTCCATTGCAGGATTTTGCGCTGCCATACTAGCCTGTCAACCAGCCTGGTTCAATGTTTTCATTGGTCATGCCTGTTTCTTCCAGTTTTTGTTTCTTGCTTTGTTTTTGATCTTTTTCAAAAAAGACAAACCATTGATTGCCGCTTTTTCACTGGCTCTTGCCTCGTACAAACCACAATTCGTCCTGCCATTGCTTGTTCCAATTCTTGCTCACAAAAAATATAAATTGCTTGCATTAACCGCGTTTTTTGGATTTTTGTTTGTGCTTTTGTCTACATGTGTGCTCGGCTTAGAGACTGTACTTTCTGTGCCAGGCAAAATAGCTCACTGGGAGAGCGAGCATGGTGATTTCTCTGCCCATATGATTGGGCTTTTATCGTTGATGGAAATTGTAATACCGCACAAAATCGCTTATTACGTCGCCTGGATTATTTATCTTGGTGCCATCAAAACGACATATTTCTATTGGCGCAAAACCAATTTTCAAAGCGAATCTTATTTGTATGCCGGAGCATGCGCTGTACTCATTGGGCTGGTTTTATCACCCCACGCACAAGGATATGATGCGGTTCTTTCAGGAATTGCTGCATGTTTGTTGATGCCAACAAATGGTTTTGCTGGATTCAAGAACAATTTATCTATCAAAGAAAAGATTCTATTCTCTTTGTTTGTTACTTATCCTTTTTTGAGCTGGGTCTACTTTTTACTGGTGGCAGCAATTCCGCAATCAGCTGGTTACACTTTTGCCATTACGCATCTTTTGATGCTTGGACTGGTTTTGTCTATTTGGCGTGAAAAAACAAATCAGTGAAGCGATATTGGTGGCACCTGAGGCCATCTATACCAGTAATCGACAATGCGAGTTTCAGATAGCGATTCTATAATTGATTTTTCAACCTGTACAAAACGTTTGTTGATTCGATCAAGCAAAATGTCATCTTGAAATACTGACCCTTCACGTTTCCAGGAAGAAGTAATTATCTGATATTGTCTGTTTATCCCCTGCCACAAATAATCAGGCTCCGGCAATTGCTCAAGTATTGATATGCACTTATCCAGAGCTATCCTGGCGCCATCGAGATCTTTGAGAGCCAGCTTGCAATTTGCAATATCAGAATAGTTTTTGGCAGTTTCAAATTCTTTATCGATATTTGTGTCTGCCGTTTTCACAGATTCGATCAGTTCTTCTGCTCTTAGATAAAAGTCGAGCGAAGCATTATATTTTTTCTTTGAAAAAAGCCTGAATGCAAGCGCTCTGAGTTCAAAGGCAAACATCCCTTCGTCTGGCACCACTTTCATAAATGTAGTACGCATCGACTTTATTTGTTTTGTAAGCTGTATTGCTTTGTCAGAATTACCTGCCAAAGCTTGTTTTATGACTCTATCTTTAATCAGTTCGTTTTTAATTATGTCAACAATATTCATTTTAAGCGTGATTCGCTTTTGCACGCCTGAACAGATACAGAGCCAAACAAAGGGCAAAAGCCATAGAAAGAGCACTTATCAAAAGGGGAACAGGCATCCCCATAAAAAATGCCACGCTATCTATGCGAATCGGTTCAATCAGAATACGACCCAATGAATAGCCGGCAAGATAAAGACAAAATGTCAAACCAGGATAATTAGTAAGTTTTTTCGAGGCATAAAAATACAAAAACAAAAACAGCAAAATATTCCATACCGACTCATACAAAAAAGTCGGGTGATAATAGCTATTCGATGCAAACTGAGGCAGACGCGCATTCGGCGGAATAAAGAGTTTAAGAGCAAAGTCGTCGCTTACTGGAGCTCCATATGCTTCTGAATTGAAAAAGTTTCCCCATCTTCCAATGCCCTGAGCAACAGGCATGACGCACGACCAATAATCAAGTGTTTTTAAAAGCGGTAGAGCATTTGCTCGGCAATACCAGATTCCAGCTAAAACACCAGCTATGATACCACCATGAATAGAGAGACCTCCTTGCCAGGTCTGTGGGATTTCGATTAGATGTTCTAGATAATACTGCCACCGAAGAGCTACGTAATATAGTCGCGCGCCTACAATACCGGCTATAAAAACGACAAAAATGCCGTTTCCAACCTTTTCATAATCAAGCTCCATACGCTTAGCAAGCCCGGACGCAGCAAAAAGCGCAACTAAAAACCCGAGCGCGATCATGACCGCATACCATCTGAGCGTGAAAAAACCCCACTGGCAGATGATTGGCCCGGGCGATTGAAACATGGTTACCTATTTAGTAGGGATTCTTACCGTTGGGGATTGCTCCGCCATACACATCCTTAGATGGTTTTGCCGCATCGGCTGCTTGATTTGCCGGGAGATCGGGATCGTGCGTCTCGTCGTGCGGGTCGTCGCCTTTTGGATCTGGACTATAAGGATACCTGTTTCCTGGATATTTTTGCGCAACGATATATACATCTGGCTTAGTCTGATTGTCGAAACTATAATCACAACCAGAAAATACCCCTTGAGAGGGAATTAGGCTCAGAGTGCTGCTCAAAGCGATAAGACACGTTATCATAATATCCACCCTCCACGGACGAAACTGTACTGGGGCACAAATCTTGCCAAGTGCAATCTTAAGTCCGTTTGCTAGATAACACTAATTAAACGGAGTTTAGTTATGGCAAAAACCAAGTCCCGCTTTGTTTGTCAGGAATGCGGATTCGAATCGAGCGGCTACTTGGGCAAATGCACCGATTGTGGCACCTGGGGATCTGTGGTTGAAGAAATGGCCATTGCTCCGGCTGCTTCAATCAGAGGCGCAAGCGCAAATACGCTTGGTTCTGGCCGCTCGATTTTGAGCGAGCCTTTGTCATTGCTTGAAGAAGTCGATTTTAAAGACTGCAAAAGACTTCCTACTCAAATGAACGACGTAGACGAAGTACTTGGCGGCGGGCTAGTTCCAGGCGGCGTTATTCTAATTTCTGGAGAACCAGGTATTGGCAAATCAACTCTTTTGTTGCAGATTGCAGGAGCTCTTTCAAGGTCCAACAAGGTACTCTATTTCGCAAGTGAAGAATCCAAAGGCCAGGTCAAACTCAGAGCCGAAAGACTTGGACTTGGTAATGCCCAGATTTATTTAGACGGCTCGCACAATACTCAAGAAATTGCTCAGAAACTGCAAGATGCCAAAGCTCATGTGGCAATTATCGATAGTATCCAGTCTATTTATCACCCCCAGATTTCGAGCGCTTCTGGCTCAGTAAGCCAGGTTCGCGAATCGGCTCAATTAATCATAGATACAGCCAAAGACGCAAATACAAGCGTGATTGTAGTTGGTCATGTCACCAAAGACGGTTCTATTGCAGGTCCTCGTGTTTTAGAGCATATGGTCGATGTTGTCTTGATTTTCGAAGGTGATCGTACCCGCAGGCTGCGTGTGCTCAGAACAATCAAGAATAGATTTGGTTCAACCCAGGTATCAGCTATTTTTACAATGACCGAAGACGGTCTGAAAGCAGTCGACAATCCATCTGAATTATTGCTTGGCGAACGACTAGAGCTGGTTGGCAAAAAGCAAGCACCATCTGGAACAGCAATAATTTCTGCTCAAGAAGGCAGACGGAGTTTGTTTTTGGAGGTGCAGGCGTTAGTTGCAAATTCCAATGCCTCTGCCAACTCGTCGCCCAAACGACTTGCAAATGGGTGGGACACAAATAGACTGCTTCAAATAATTGCAGTGCTCGAAAAGAAACTGCAGATGAGTTTAGGTCGCTGCGATGTTTATGTAAACGTGGTTGGTGGTCTCGATTTAAACGATCCTGCAGGTGACCTTGGAGTATGCATAGCTATTGCTACTTCTTATATGGACAGGTCGCTAGATCCGGGCTCGGTCTTTCTTGGAGAAATCGGGCTGACCGCAGAAATAAGAGCTATTGCCGATCTGGAAAAGAGATTGCTCGAAGCGCAAAGACTTGGCTTTACTCATGCCTATGTGCCAAAAGCGAATTTGCCATTGAGTAAAATTCCAGGCAAAATTAAAGTCATAGGTGTAGACTCGGTTAAAGAAGTATTTGAACAAGTGATGCCACAACTCCTACAAAAAGCCAAATCACAAGCTACGACTACTCCTGACTATGCTCCTTTTAGAGCAGAAATAATATGAATTCACAAGAAAAAGAAAGCGATAGCGAGTCAGAGAATTTAAATTCTGTCCAATCGCAAATCTTAAGTCAGGTCAAAGCTCTTCCCGATCAACCTGGTGTCTATCTTTTTCGCAATGCAAAAGGCGAGATTATTTATATTGGCAAAGCAGTATCACTCAAGTCGCGTGTGCGCTCATACTGGAATCAAGCCAGCTGGCGCGAGCGTCCTAAGCTTGCTGTGATGGTGCCAAAAGTAGTAACACTCGATACTATTTTGACCAATTCAGAGAAAGAAGCGCTTCTACTTGAAGCTACTCTCATTCAAAAACACATGCCGCGCTACAACATCGCTCTAAAAGACGATAAGCGTTATCCCTGGCTTGCAATCACATACGATGTGTCATATCCAAGACTGGTCATGATTCGAGACCCGGTAAGATTCAGACACACAAATCCCAAAGCAAAAATATTTGGTCCATATGTACAGGCTTCTGCTATGTGGGAAACGGTGCGCATCTTGCGCAAAGTTTTTCCTATGCGCCAGCGAAAGTCACCACTGTTTAAAGACCGTCCGTGCATGAATTATCACATTGGCCTTTGTCTTGCACCATGTCAAAAACTGGTGCAAGAATCAGACTACGACAAGATGGTCAAACAGGTCGAAATGTTTCTAGCGGGACGACAAAAAGAAGTAGTTGACCAGCTCAAATCAGACATGGAGAGCGCTTCTGAAAGTCTAGATTTTGAAACAGCAGCTAAATTAAGAGACAGACTGAGAGCTTTATCAACCGTGATTGAGCGTCAACAAGTCTTTTTCGAAAGTGAAAAAATCAGTTATGACGTTTTTGGAGAAGCGCATACTTACACGAATCTCTCAGTTTGCCTGATGAGAGTGCGCGAAGGAAAATTAATATCGTCTGAATGCGTGAATATTCCGCTTACAGATCAAACCGGATGGGATGAAGCATACGAGAGTTTCATAGATCAGTATTATGCAAGCTGCGAAGATATCTCAATTCCAAGAGAAGTGATTTTAAAACACAAATTGCCAGACGAGCATATGCTGCTTGAATTACTTCAAAGCAAAAGTCCTCATGGCAGAGCCGTATCAATTCTAGTGCCGCAGCGTGGTGACAAAGTAAAACTAATCGAAATGTCCAGTCGTAATGCCAAAATGACTCTGGAAAACGAAATCGCTTCAATCTCGCGCGACAACCCAAGCAAGGCAGAAATGGAGCCTGTTTTGACTCAGTTAAAAGAAGAGTTGGGACTGAAAAATATTCCCGAACACATAGAATGTTTTGATATTTCAAACATTCAAGGCACAGATAACGTAGCAAGCATGGTTGTTTTTCAATACGGAAAACCTGCCAAAGGAATGTATCGAACATTCAAAATCAAATCTGTAGAGGGAGAACCAAACGATTTTGCATCAATGAAAGAAGTAGTAAAACGCAGATACTCGCGTCTTGTAAAAGATCAAAAACCGCTTCCAGACTTGATTATAATCGACGGCGGAAAAGGTCAGTTATCGGCTGCACTGGAAGCGCTAAACGAACTTGAACAAGAAGAGCCTGTCTTCAAGCTATCTGAGCGCGACATCATTGGTCTTGCAAAGAAACGCGAAGAAATTTACTTACCACATAAAAGTGACCCCATCTTACTCAGTCGTCGCAACGAAGGCTTATTCGTTTTACAAAAAGCCCGAAACGAAGCACACAGATTCGCCCTTACTTTTCACCGCAAATTGAGAGCAAAACGCTCTATAAGCTCGAATATAGACAAGTTGAGCGGCGTTGGCAAAGTTCGCCGCAAATTATTACTAGATCATTTTGGTAGCTTCGATAAGCTTAAGGAAGCGAGTTTAGAAGATTTGATGCAGGTTCCCGGTCTTGGAAAAAGTCAAGCTCAAGCCATCTTTACAAGCTTGAATAATCCAGCCCAAAACTAGTGCTACAATAATTTGCATGGCAAATTTTTTCAGAAAACATCAACGTTGGATAGTGCTAGGCGTTCTGCTTACATTTCTAGCTAGTTTGCTTCCGTCGGTCATCGGCGCGTTTTAAGCCCGAGCAATTTTTTGACCATGAAACAACCACTAGCTGATCGTATGCGTCCGCGCAACTTATCCGAATTCGTCGGACAAGAATCTGTTGTTAGCCCAGGCGGCATGCTAAGCGCAATGATCGACACCAAGAAATTGTCGTCGTTCATTTTGTGGGGACCTCCTGGAGTAGGCAAAACTACGCTTGCAAATATAGTTGCCAATTCGACAAATTGCGATTGGGTTGCATTTTCTGCTGTAGTTTCTGGTATCAAAGAAATCAAAAATGTGATGGCGACTGCAGAAGCATTGCGAAAAATCGAAAACAGACAAACCGTTTTATTTGTAGACGAAATTCACAGATTCAATAAAGCGCAACAAGACGCTTTTCTGCCCTATGTCGAAAATGGAACTATCGTGCTGATTGGTGCCACCACTGAGAATCCATCGTTTGAATTGAACGGTGCACTTTTATCCAGGATGAAAGTTTTTGTTCTAAACGAACTCTCTATAGAAGATGTCGTAACTATTTTAAAGCAAGCTCTAAACGACTCCCAGCGTGGCTTAGGCGAGAATAAAATCACAGTCGAAGACGACTATTTACATATGC
Organism: uncultured Candidatus Obscuribacterales bacterium; assembly: GCA_964572515.1. Taxonomy (GTDB): domain Bacteria; phylum Cyanobacteriota; class Vampirovibrionia; order Obscuribacterales; family Obscuribacteraceae; genus Aved-18. The sequence goes on from CAZNEW010000002.1 coordinate 348,166, forward strand.
TTGCTAATTTGTCTTCAGGTGATGCCCGCTCTGCATTAAACAGTCTGGAGCTAGCTGTGATGCTCGCCGCACGCCAAGAAAGACAAGAAGTAAACGAAAACGACATCAAACAAGCCGTGCAGAAAGCGATGCTCAAGTACGATAAAGATGGCGAGAATCATTACAATCTTATTTCTGCATTGCACAAATCGATTAGAAATTCGGATGCCGACGCTGCTTTATATTGGCTTGCACGCATGCTTGAAGCCGGAGAAGATCCTATCTATGTAGCAAGACGACTAGTTAGATTTGCATCTGAGGATATTGGACTTGCATCTCCCCAGGCATTGAGTCAGGCTGTAGCTGCTATGCAAGCGGTTCAACTTATTGGATTACCAGAGGGCAAACTTGCTTTGGCTCAAGTGGTTGTTTATATGGCCTTGTCGCCAAAATCCAATGCTGTTTATGTCGCGTACAACCAAGCTGCCAAAGACGCTAACAACACATTTGCTCATCCAGTTCCGCTTCATTTGCGCAACGCCCCAACCAAGTTAATGACCGAAATAGGTTATGGCAAAGGATACAAATACGCCCACGATTTTGTCGATGGAAAAGCAGACATGAAGTGTATGCCAGAAGAACTAGCTGCGCGCAAATACTACAATCCCACAAAGCGCGGTTTTGAAGGGAAACTGGGCACATAATAATAGTCATAAGGCTAGGAGCAAGATATGAAGACCAAATTTTTGAGCCTCAGGATTCTTGTTGCCACTGAAATTTGTTGTGCCGCCATTTTATGCTCATTTTTTGCTCTCAAAAGCCATACAACAGTCGACGTTTTGAAAACCGAACCGACCATCGCAACCAAATATGTTAAACAGGCTGACCTTTTAACTGAATTTGGCCCGGATACAAAAGCCCGCTGTGACTATAAATTCATCCTTGAGAGCATGATGGACTATGACATCATCGAAAATGTGGAAGAAAACAACAAATTTCTGGTCCGACTTAAGATTTCGACCATTCATGCAAGACTATCTTTGCCAATTGAAATTTTTTATCCTCCCACTCCTGATGAAAGAACGAAAGCGCACGAGATGGGACATGCCACTATTTGCAAAAGAGTTTATTCAAGCGCTTCAGACGCCATCAAAGAAGCTGCAAAACCTTTATTTGAGCGTATCTATACTGGTCAGGGTTCAAGCAAAGCAGAAGCATGCGAAGAAGCACTTCAAATTGCTTTGAATGAATTAGGCAGCGAATACAACATCAACACTGCCGACGTCACAAAAGATATTTTTGAAATCTACGATTTCTTGGAAACAGATGAACATTCAAACTCTAGCGATTCGGTCGAGGAATCATTCAGACGATTTGAGCACGGAAAAACAAGACGCATATCTCAAAACAACACTTTAGTGCTTAAATAGGAACAGGGTCTAAAAATGGGAGGAGAGACTGATGCATAAGTCTCGATTAAGGCATCCTCAAGGCAATATGCTGATACTAATCACCGCAGTTATTGTTGGTGTAATTATTGCCCTTGTGCTCTTCAGCACAAGCTTTGTAAGAATTATGGGCACAAGCGGTGAGCAACAAACCGCTATTGAAGCAGCGGCAGCGGCGGCGGCTAGAGATTTAAGTAGAATTGTAGTCGAAACACCCGAATGTGGATTTGTTTCGTTGTCAGACTATGCACCAGTTGGCACATACACACAAGCGGCCGACGGATATGCATTACCAGTCAAGAGTATCAACACTCTAATTGGCACTGCAAGAGTAGACATGATCATCGCAGACAAATTAGGTCAACAAGTGATGATCGACCTTTCTAAGCAAGATTTGCAGAATGCACTTACAGCTAAAGATGCATTAGTTGCAGCGCTCAAAGGGGCTCTTACCAAAACTGGAGTTGGTTACGACAAAGACGGAAATCAGGTACGACCATATCTGAGCGCCGAAGATGCGTATAAAAGAAATGATATTCGTATGTCAGGTGGCTCAACTTATGTGCCAGATTCACTCAAACTTGATTTAGGATGTCTTGAAGGTGGTGCTGCAACTGGAACTCCACTTCCAAATCCACAATCAAAAGCAAGCGTGGCTGCTAACCAGAGAGTTGGCGATTACTACAAGTCTTATGTCAATATTCCTTATCTCGATACCGATTTCATGTTTGGAGGCATTGGTACATCCATAAAAATAGTCGACAAAAAAGCATGGAAACCGACTTTATCTGGAGTTCCTTATCAATTTCCCACTATTGTTAGAGCCGAAGCAGTTCAAAATATCAAAGACTTGCACAGCTCGACTGGATACGACACCAAAGCGGTAGCATGCGCTCAACCAGCCACGGTGCACGACCCACTACCTGCCCCAGGTGCTTTGTCTATCTCATTTCCGGATGGTCGGGTTCCTGAGATTCAAACTCCAGAAGACTGTTATCTAAATCCCAATCTTGCCACAGCAGAAGAAGACCCTATGGACCTGCTTACATCTAAGAATGGTGATTATCCTCTAGATGGCGGCTCACACATGCAAAACAAACCCTGGCCGCTCGATGAAAGCAATAGTATGAAACCTACTTCCGACGTATGGAAAGTAGGATTGCACGACTGGTTCAGACGCGCAGGAACCAAAGCCAATATAGATTCGTGCGTCAATATGCAAAAACAGGTTCTTGATATGCCCAGTCCTTCAACTGTGACATGGCTTGCGCCAATCAGTGTTGGCGGACCATATATGAACCTTGGCAAAATTCCTGGTGGAATCATTCACATTTTCAGATTCAACCAGGACGGAACTGTGTACTATCGCAGCAAACAACTGACTCCTTACCCTCTTTATTGTGCGAGCAACGAGCAGATGTATGGAGAAGCGATGGTTGCAATTCGCAACAGCGCAGTAGGAACTCAGACTATCGTAATCAATAACAAAGGACCAAATCCTCCTGATGATACAGTCGTTTTGACCAAGGTCTGGGATGCTTATATTCGAGATGAAGTGAGAAATCCAGGGCGAATCAAAGGTGGCAAACACGCCGGCGAACCACTCAACAAACCAGTCGTTGCTTATGGTGGCAAGAAAAACCACAATGGCCAAATTGCTTTCACCACTTATGGTGCTGGCAGTGGAGCAGTTGGTCATGGCCACGGTAACGGACATGGCAAAGGCAAAGGTAAAGGCAACGCCGGACCTACCGGAAATGGCGACAAAGGCTGGCCGCCTCTTATTGCTCCACAGTCGGACTTTGGAGAGCTATCTAATCCGCCTGCAACAATAATGACCCCAATGCCTTCAGGAAGTGGAAAACGACCTTTCTATGAATCTACAGGAACTGCTGTAGACATACGCTTCAGGCGTCAGGTAGACGTCACAGACGTCGTGCTTGGACCGCCTTCGGCTTCAGGAGAAACAGGTTATATTGGCATTGTTGGGCCGTAAAGACTGGCTTCTTGTAATCTGCGGAGCCGTTCTAATCATAAGCCAGTATGTTTGTATGCGCGAATTTGGCTCCTGCTTTTTTTCCACTGAAATAGTTACATTAACAGCAACCATCATGATTTTGCTTGGACCGAGCCTGGCTTTCTGGGCAAGCAAAAAACTAACAGATAGAGCTCTAAAGCTCTTTGGCATCTTTACTTTTGTCACTCTTGTATCGATGCCGCTTTCCATTAGATTTTCGGTGGCATTTCTAAATAAGCTGCATTTAGAGTGGCTTGCCATGAGCCTTATCTTCTTACTTGGGTGTCTTTTCTTCTCTGCTTATTTTGCAATCTTTTTGCCACGTTTATACGAGCCTTCAATCTCTTTCAAAAGGCTTTACGCGCTTGAATTAGGCGGAGCAATTCTTGGGTTGTTATTGATTGGAATCAGCCTATCGTTCTCCTGGCAAAGCTTGATCACACTATTCTGGTTTTTGATATTGCTTGTTATGCACTTATCTATAAAACAAAAGGTTCTGAGCGCAATCGGGCTAATCACCATATGTGGTGCATCTCATTTTTATCCACAAATAGACCAGCTGGCCATGGAAAATTATTTGGATCACTACTGGTTTGAAAAAAACGCAAAAGTGCTAGAAACAAAGTATTCGCCCTTTCAGCGCATAGACATAGTACAGGAACAAGAGGGCAAGGCTATTTATCTGGACGGCGTTCCTTATTATCAAAGCGGAGATCTACACTGGTTCAACTACTATATTTCAGCATTACCTGGGGCTCTGTTGAAACAAAAAAAAGACGCCCTGGTAATAGGCTCAGGCAGTCTCAATTCAACCAAGTACCTTATAGACAGGGGCTTTTCTGTCACCACTGTGGACATAGATAAGAATGTCGCTGAATTTGGACTGAAATATTTCAATCAAATTGATCCATCCAAGTTTAACCTTGTAATCGACGATGCCAGAGCTTATGTTCACAATTTAGACCAGAAAAAGTTTGACCTGATAATTCTAGATACGCCCGCCCCGTATCATTTGCAGACATCTATGCTTTATACCAAGAACTTTTTTGTCGACCTGAAAAAGCATTTGAAGCCTGGTGGTATCGCATCTATCAATACATGTTCGTGGCACTTAGACGACGAAATAGGCAGTTCGATAGCTCGCGGCGCAACAGAGGTATTTGAAGACATAGCCACAATTCAAGGCGAGTCTGTAGGACTTACAATTATGTATTGTTCTGACAAACTGCCTTTTAATACTATGGATTTACGCAACGAACTGGCAAACGAACCAGAGCGAAAGTTTACCGTTTTCGACAAAGCAGGGCTTGAAACATTTTTGAATGCTTCGGGTGCAAAAGCGCATGGAATCAAAAATCCTATTGCTCTGCTAGCTTTATCGCGTATGCATTTGCCAAGGTTGAAAGCGAATTGAAAAAAATAGAATCAGAGCTATTTCTAACTGGCTTTCTATTTGGTTCAGCACAAGTAGGAACTTATTTCCACCTTCTTCTTGCAGAAGGTGGTGCCTCTGTTCTCTATTTCTTGCTCATTTTATTCTGGCTTCTGGGCTCCATTTCGGGAATGTTTTTGTTTGGCAAAAAGCAAATGGGATTGATTTACAAAATAATTTGTCTGCTTTTATACTGCACAACCGTGGTGACAAGCGAATATGTAGAATCGCTATTTTTCAGTCCCTGGATCACTTTTTTGATCTTGCTTTGTGCTTTTACTTTTGGTGGTTATGCAGGCTGGTTTTTACAAAACAGAGTAGAACTACATAAAGACGCTCGCCTTGTACTTCTACACGAAAATAATGGCTTCATTCTTGGTTATTTTGCAAGCTCGGCCCTTTTGTTTGTGTCTTCAGACTATACAAATGGCGCAGTGTTACTGGCTTGTCTGCTTCTTCTTTTTTATCCTGAACCACGGCAAAAAATACAAGAGCAATAATATCTTTTGCGATTCAAAAGGAATTTTGATGCTGAAAACCATGTCTACAGCACAATGAAAAGAAAACAGGCCAATTGCAATCAATATGCGCAACGGCGTAAAAAATATTGCAAGAAAAGATAGGCTCTCAAGGCTCAATACTGATGTTTGCAGGATCTTTGCATTAAACCGGTCTTGCAAAATAAGTCTTGCCACGGGCGAATTAGGATCACCAAAAGCAACAGTCCACAACTGTAATGACAATCCACTGCCCCAATCAGGAGCGCTCAATATTTTACTGATTCCAGAAAAGGTATAAAACACAGAAATGAAAAACACACTGGCTCCATAAACCCAACCAGGATAAATTTCGGAATTCAAGAAATCATTTTTCTTGAGAGTACTCACTATACTCTCTGCATAGTACTGATACCACAATGCATTTATTGTCAACAACCAGAATGGCATGACAAATTTATGCCTTATCCAGGGCAGATTCTCCCAATATGCACAAGACACAAAAAAATAACTAAAGACGCAAATCCAGGCGCTACAAAGAGCTATTCGAACAATCTTAGCCTCACTCAGACTAATCTTTTTTGCCCAAACTGGAACCAGAGCCCAGCATAAAGCAGAAGCGAAGAAAAATATTTTGCCCAAAGGCAAAATGAGTGGACAGTTCCAGAACGAAACTGGCAATACATATCCTAATACCGAAAGATTGTCGCCTTTAGGCAAAGACTGATACTGCAAATGTGTTTCAAGAACAAGATAAGATGCAGTCAAAAGCAAGACCCAGAGCGATATTTGACCAAAACGTGGCGTATAGAGTTCGCTCCAGAATTTCATTTGCCTCTATAAAATGGATTATCCATTTTGATTGTTTTTGACCAAACAGGATCAAGATGCTTTGGATCAACTTCTTGCGCTTCAATCAAATTCTGCGAAACCGATACGTATCCTAAATCGGGCTCATCCTTCAACTTTTGCAAAACAAAATCTCTCAATTCCTGCTCGGACACTTTCTTGGCATAAGGCGGCTCTTTATCAAAAGTGCTGAGCTTGCCAATTTCGCGCCGACCATAACCCGTTCGTCCAAGTGTCATTGGCGGAGGGTCGAATAGATTATCCGAATGCGTATAAAACCAATCCGAACCAACCACTATACCTTTAGCATTGCGGGCATCATAGATATAAAGCTTGGTTAGTGGAAAAGCGAACATAGTAGCCATAGAAAAAGGATAAAGCTCTTTCACTATGGGAGAAATCAGTACATAACTGGCACACAGACAAGAAACCAAAAGAATTTGTTTTTTCATCATAAAACAAATTCCTATGGCTTAATTCTTTTAGGTTGCCGCTGGTCGTTTGAATAAACCAAGAAAACTCTTATACCAGTTGTATAAATGTTGATACCATTTGCGATTCTTGTATTCGCGCAGTTCTATCAACTCATAATTGAGATCGTTTAGTTTGCCTGCAAGGCGAGTGTTCTCCTTCTCGCAAACATCAAGGGTGTCTTCCAGAAAATCACGCTCCACTTTGAGCTTTGAAAGAGCGTCCATCAGAAAACGACGTTCTTCAACCGCTGCTTCCTTTTCAATTTCGAGAACTTTCAGTCTTTTCACTTCTGCTTCAAGATATTGAAGCTTATCCAAAGCGAAATACTGACTCACCATAACTTGCTTGACTGCCGCATTTTCTTCAGTAAGCTCTTGCACACGCTGCATCAAAGCAATTGTGCGTCTTTGCAGATAAGCAATTTCATCTTTGGTCTTAGCTACCGCTTTGGTTTCGTGATAGCGATGGACAATTTCTAAGACTTGTCGTTTCACTCGTTTTTCTCGAGCTACTTTAAGGCGCAGATCATCTCCATCTGCCACCATTTCCGCCGCCCACTTGAAGAGATGGTCCATTCCTTCTAACGAAAGAACATCTTCATGATCATTGTTTTCTTGAGGTAAATGTTGTGTGCTCACGGCGCCCCCTTTGCTTGTGACAATAATAACCACAAAGATTTTTTTTGTACAAGAAAAATGACACCTTCCATGGTGCTTAAAAGTGCTACCGCGCATGATGCCAACGTCTAAAAAAGGCGCCGCACCTTACTTGGTGGCACCGTCTTATTTTTCGATTTAATCAAGATAGATCAAATAACAAGTTTAAGCGTATATATATTATCTGACCTGATAAAGCTATATCGTCCACTCGCAAGTGCCAGTCAGGCGCCTCTTTTCAACACAAAATTGAACCAACCCCATACTTTAGATGGGAAAAATCCCATGCCTGTGCGTATTTGCACCAGCGACAGAGGGCTAGCAAAACAGCTAACTTATCTGTAATGCGGAGAAAACCACACTGTTTGACTGGCGACAACGGAAAAACAGCGCAGAAACCACAAAACAAGGAAACCGAAATGATTCAGGTTAAAAGGACAAGAAGACAAAAGGACCAGGTATTACTTACCAGTCTTCTTGCCCTTTGCTTGGGTTATGCCTTTGCACAAGAAGCTAAAGCTTCCGATTGCGACGAATTCGACATAGACATAGATGCGGCTTGCCAGAGCATGAGCGTAAGTTACTCGCCTTCTTGCGACACATCCTATATAGGTTCGGGTTCATCCTACTGCCCGTCAGATTATAGTTCGGGCTGTGGCTCTGGATACAGTTCTGGATACAGTTCTGGTTGCCAATCAAATTATGGATCAAACTACGGCTCCAACTATTCCAATTATGGAAATGGTTCAAGTGGTCAGAATTTTGGCAGAAGCCCAATCATCGGCAATCTGAACAACGTTCAAAATTACAGTACATACAATTCCTTATATAACGCTGGTTACGGTCAGAACACAAATATGGGTCGCAATGGCGGCTACAGAGATGGAGCAGCTGGTGAAAGCGCAGAATTCATGCGAACCCTGCGCACCCCTTTAATTCAGGGAGCTCCAAACGGCGCACCTAATCAATGTCCAACACAAGGTCAGCCTCCAGCTATCGGCGACGGCTCACGACCAGCGGGTGTGACTTATGGTCAAGGTTATTACAATCCTGAATTTCCAGCATCTCACGTAAACAACGTTCCTCTCACCATGGGCGGAATTGAAGGAAAATGCATGGTCAACTCTGCAGTCCAACCTTATTTAAGACCGCCTACACAAAACAATGGTTGTGATCCAGGCATGCTGGACACACCACCAGATTTCTATCAAGCACCTGCAACTGTCACCAATATCTGCCCACAAGGCGGAATTCAGGGCGACGCCCCGACCCAGCGCTGGGGCGGACAGACTACCAGAGACTATGGCACAAGTGTCAAATGCAAAAAGGAGACAACAAGCACAAACGACTTTGGTCAAAGATTAATTGACAAACCAGATTTGTATGCAACCCCTCAGTGCGCTCAAGACGGACCGCGCGCAAGCTATGGTGCCTCTGATAATACGTCGCTTCGCCGAGCACCAAATCGCCCGATGGCTCAAACAACCACAGACCGTCAAGGAAACCGAACTCTTTTTAAGGGACCAAATTACCGCTCACAGTCAACACTCGCTAACTACTAGCTTCCAGGAGGCTAATCAAAAGTCATGTTTACTCAATTAAATTTCAATGCATCCAAATCTCAGCCCAGAGCCGTCCTAGGCGCAGCGGCACTGAGTGCTTTGATTAGCGTGGCATGCGCTGGAGCGGCATTCGCTCAGTGGCCTGGTGACCCAGTTCAACCTGGACCTGCTCCAGTCTCGCCAGTGTCAACATTGCGTACACCGCTTATAAACGGGCAGCCATCGGGCGCGCCATTCATGTGCCCTCCTCAAGGTCAGCCACCTGCAATTGGTGATGGACCAACCTCGATGCCTGTCACAGGCGGCATGGCTGGCTCGCCTGTAGACTTGATGCCTTGGGTACCATCAATTCCAGCAAACCAGATTGATAACAACACATCAGGCATCCCGCTGCCGGTAAACCCGGCTGTAACTTCACCTCCTGGTGTGCTTGGACCACTGCTTACTCCAGTGATTCCTCACTCACCATCAACACCTGGTTATGACCCTGGTTCGCTAACAGCACCAGTAGGCTTCATGAACCCCTCGCAAGAATTGAATATCAATCCCACAGGCGGAATTCCTGGAACGGGTGGATTCAACACATCAATAAATACAATCCGAAGAGGAGGACAAGAAACTAGACAATACGGTTATCGCGGTCGCAACTCCGTCCTTGGTGGTGGAGGTACCGATGGTAGCCAGGACAACATTGAGCGCATGGGACCATGGTCTGGCTTTGGTGCTGTAACAGGCGTACCAACAGGCAGCGGCTGGAGAAGCAGTGCGATCGATCTTGGCGGCGGTCAACGCTTCCAGGCAGGTGGCAACTGTGTTATCCCAACCGGTTCGACTGTTCAAGATTTTGGAAACAGCTCAACACGTTACAACTCGACCATGGGTCTTACTGCTCATCAGTCGACTGAGTTTGGACAAGGTAGACGCAGACTGCCAATGTACAGTTCTAAAACAACTGACTTCGGCTTCCCTTACACCCAGTTCAACCCATCAAACGTGACAAATCAGAAGCGTGACCACCTGATAAACCCAACAGCGGTCATCACAAACTTCTAAAAGTATAGACAAGAGTGGGGGAATTCCCATGGGTTTGGGAAATCCCCCGATGTTCAAAGGCATTGCGATTTCATACTATGGACTCAAGAGATGCGACAAACGCATCAAACGCAACGAAAACAACTGATTCTGGAAGGACACTAAAATGGAAGGCAAAAATAAATTGAATAAAGCCTCCAAATCCTATCTCAAAGGATTGGTTCTTGTAGTTGCTCTTGTTTCTAATAATGCCGGTGCTTATGCTCTCGAGATAGGCGAGTCCCCTTTAATGGATTCACTTATTCCTCCTGAAGTAGTTCCATATGAAGGAGCTAACTTGGGTATTAAGCAACAGCTCGAGCAGCCCCCTGCTAGCCTGAATTCTAATATGATGAATCCAGTTACTAGTGGCTATCCAATGAATGGAACTGCTCAGGAAGTACGTCAGGCAGCGTTCAAATCGCTCATGGGAAATGGCAATCTCGCCACACTCATGCAGCAAGCTAACGAAATCAACGCACAAAACCAGGCGATGAGCCAGGCCCCAAGCACCAGTGGTGGTGCGCCACAGTTCAATCAACCGAACTGGATTAATCAGGGTCCGGATCACATGACGGCTTTAGGTGGAGTGACTCAGTCCCAGACATTAAGCGCTGGTTCAAAGTTACCCATGGTAAGACGTGATACTCGCCGCGGTGGCAGCGCCAACAAAGTTAGTGGTTTGGGTGCTCTTGGTAGCGGGCTTTTCTTAGGCTCGACACTAAGACGACCAAATTCGCTGTTCGGACTGGGTGTAGCCGGTCTTTCAGCTACCGGTTTTGGAACTCGTAACGGATTTAGATATTAGGATTAAGGACATGAAAAGCATTATCACACTATCAGCATTAACTCTGGCTGGCGTTACTTTATTGATAACTTCAAGTCCTGCTCAAGCTCAAGACAGAGGTGCAAGATTCACATTCTCGCCCAATCGTTACAGGCTCGAGCAACCCAACACCCCAGCCTACCATCCTATGCCAGTGGATCACCACAAAGTGTCTCACGGTGTAGCAAAAGGCAATTTTCTTTCAGGTGTTGACCCGAATTTCTTGAAGCCGGTACAAAGACCACAAGTCATGACTGCAGTAACCCCTCAAATAATGCCTCAGCAAAATTTGACAGGTACATTCCACAATGCTTTCGGTAAACCCGAAGCGCACCAACCTACTGCAATCGTTGCACACAACACACCCTTAATGGCCGCACCAAAAAGTTTTTCGATGCCCCCTGCGGCTGAAGAAAAAGCGGTCATGGCAAAGAGGCTTCCCTCAAGATCAAACTCTGCCAGCTTAAGCGGCAAGATGCTCAAGAGAAAAGCTCCTGTAGCCCAGATAGCCAAAGCCGGATCGATGCCGGTGGCAAGCTATGGAAACAGCAAATACTACTCTCCTGGTGCATTTACACCGTCTGCGGGCGGAGCATCCGAAGCGAAAGTATATGGTCACGTAATTCCTCGTAAATAACAAATTGGAAGTCACAACTCAAATTTTTCACCCAACAACATACTTATAAATAGGAGAAACACATCATGGCGACTAAATCAATCAAACAACTAGCGAAGAAGGTAAGCTCTTCTCACTCGTTCAAGGTTGCCTCACGCTTAGGATTCCTCCTGGCACCTCAACTTCTCTTGCTGGCGATAGGCGTATATGACCAAGTTGCCCATGCACAGGGTTTGGTTGGAGCGCCAGTAGATCCACGCTACGGACAATCGAACGAAGTAGGACAATTGGCAGACTTCGGTTATGACACCGCTCGAGACGTATCGCGTGTTGTCACAGCCATCTCGACGGTACCCTCATCCCTTGCAGGTATGAAGATTGCCTTCGGTCAACGTGACGGCGGCGAGTCCGCAATGAACGTTGCAAAAGGTCTGGGAGTAGGATTCGGCGGACCAACCGCGGTTCACCTTATCGGTACATTCGCTATCAACAACTACGGTGGTCTCGGCGGCGGTCTCTAAATCGCTGAGCAAACCAAACAGCTGTTTGTCAAACGGCGGAGAAAGCTGGTGTCCCAATCTTGGGATCCCGGCTTTCTCTTGTCTAAAACAAAAAATAGGATGCGGACTATGATGACCACGTCTAAATGCTTCGGGTTTAAATGAAAGCTTTAATGGCGACACAACTTTCAATTAAAACTTGAGGCAAAAACCTCTCTTTGATTTGACAGACCCTTAAAACCACTGGTCTAAGAAGTATGGTCTGTGGACAGGACACCTTAGGTTTAACTCAAATGAATCTAAGGTGCTTCGAATCAAAATTAATCTTCAATGGACTGAAGCAAAAAACAAGATTAAAAGTGCGCTTTTTTCCAGAAATAATCAGCCAAATGGGAATTCCACCACAGACAGAAAGGGGGCTCATTTCTAAGATAAGAGTACCTGTCGGATCCCCCACCGCAACGTCCATCTTAAATCCCATGAAAAACAAAGCACACAAACGAAGCGTCAAACAGAAATTATCTGTTCTTGCATTCATCGCGCTTTATCTCTTAACCCCATTTTTTACTAACGCCACCATTCAGAGCGCTTTTGCTACTGAGTCCGTTCCTGTCCCGCTTAGCACGACTACCGGCAATGAATTGGACGAAAACGCTCTTCTATCTCCTGGTGCAGCCAAGACTCAAAGTACAGTTCCATCCTCGCCCTATGAACACCCAACAATGAGTCTCATCGAGCAAGAAACTCGAAGCCGCAACAGCTCTGCCGCACAACAAGTCAACAGAGATCTCAACAACGATTTCGCTAACTACAACGAGACCTATTCTGGTTTGAACCAGTTCTGGAATGACACTATCGTCGGTAAATTCTTCAACAACTTTCTTCCCTGGATCGGCAAGAACGTAAGTGAATTCTTGTACTCCTGGATTCCTAGCGCAGTTCAATACCTCGCTCGCGCTCTTGAAATTTTCGTTTTGAACCCGAACATCGCAGTCAACGGACTTGCTAACGATCCCAGATTCACTATTTCCAATACTCCAGCTGCGCAGGAAGGTCAAACATATATCAACGCAATTGCTCCTGAAGTTCGCAAGCTCGCTGATATCATGTATGGTATCGCAGTAGACTTGCTCCTTCTCTTGTTTGTATTGTGCATCTGGAAATACTGGGCTGATGCTTCGTGGGGACGTGGTGGCAGCAACTTGATGGGTGCAGTCGGTCGTCTTATCACCACTTCTGCTTTAATGCTTGCATGGCCAACTATCTATGCTTTCTGGATTCAGATAAGCAACGAAATGATCAAAGCCATCTATTTCAACAGTGCTGCTGAAATGGTTTCATTCGACCAGGCGATGGCTACTGTAATCAAAGCTGGTTTGTGGGCTGTTGGCGGACTTTTGCTCAATGCACTTGCACCAGTTGCAGGAGCTGCACTCGGCGGTTTGGCTGGTGGACCACTTGGTGGTCTTGTTGGTGGAACGATCGGTGGATTCGTTGCATTTGCTGGTCTCATCATATTCATGGTATTCGGCGCTATTCTTATCGCCCAACTCGTTTATCTTGTAACTCTCAAATCTATTCAAACCATTTTGCTCACCGCGCAATACATGTTTGCGCCAATCTTTATAGTAATGTTTGCCACGCCTGACACCGAAAATGCTTGCGCTGGCTTTGTTCGCTCATTCGTCGAAGTTAGTCTCTGGTCCTTTGTATGGGTTGGATTCTTGAGATTACTTGTCGTAATCATGAACACAGATTTCAGCCCCTGGGGCAAAGTAGTGCTCGGGCTTGGAATTTTGCAACTTATGATTTCTGTGCCAGCATTCATTGCTCGCGCTCAAATAAGCCCAATGTCCGACTTCCTTTCAGCCGGTATGATCACTGGTGGTTTGGTCAAAGGTGCAGCAGCTATCGGCAACACTGCTAACACTTTTGCTGGATACTGGGCTGATAAGAAAATGGGCAACCACACTCTTGGTGCCGCTCAAGGCTCTCCAAAAACTGCCACTTCTGATTTAAATCCAAGTAAAGACATTCGCAACGGCAAAGAAAGCCTGTGGAAACAAATGGGCAAAGACAAAGACGGCAATCCAATCAAACCCGGAGACGGTCCTCCCGCAACAGATCCGACCGGAAAAACTCCTAAAGTCGCAGATGAGGGCGATAAAGATAAGACTACAACAGGCGATAAAGCAGGCGGAGAGAAAGCTGCCGTCGTGCCTCCGACCAAAACCGAAACTGGCTCTCCGGACGCTAGTGCTAAAGCCGCTACTAAGACTGGTGCTGAAAAAGGCAAGACGCCCGAAACCGGCAAATCAGGCACACCGACTGGTGGTGCTGCTGACCCAGCCAAGAAAGGCTCTACCACTCCGACTGGCACTCCCACAAGCGCCGCTCCTGGTGCTAAAACTGGTGGGACACCCGTATTGGGCGATGCATCGGGCGCCAGCGGAGAAGAGCCTAGTCTACTTGAAAAAAATCTTGCCGCAGCAACTACTCCTACAGACAAAGACCCACTAGGTGGGATGCTTTATGGTACCGAGTCAGATGACCCCAAGAAAAGAGTGCCTATGCTGGGTTCGTTTGCTCCCTGGGCTGCGGGCAGATCTTTGCTGGAAAAAGCTCGCTTAATCGGGATGCTCAACAGATTAAACAAGGGGGGCAAAGAAGGAAAAGAAGGAACAACGCTGGCCGGCGGTAGCATTGGCACAGGAACCACTATGACCGCTATCGGTGCGGACAAGGATGGAAATTTCGACAAAATCGCGGCGGCTAAAGTATTGAATGCAGGAGGTATAGCTGAGCTCGCCAAAGCTCACGAACCTCTATACGATGCGGCAAGACAATCCGCGATCGACGCTGGTTACGACAAGCCCCAAGGAATGTCAGAACGCATAGCGTCTGGTATCGCTATGGGTCTGAATGGAAAACACTGGGCAAACTCTGCCACCGCCAAGAATAGATTCCACCACGGAATGTACAAAGAAGCAATGAAAGGTTCGCTTGCTTATATGGAAGGCAAACAAGGCAATGCTTACACCTCTGCTTTGAGAGACTTCTGCGGCGATTTCACCCCCGACCATGAACAGGAAGCCGTACTTGCCGTGCTGGACCCAACCTCGGCGAACTCCGGTTTCAAAGCAAACGCTGTTAAGGCCAGAGAGGCTTGTATCAGAACCGGTACCGACCTTGGTATGCCCACCATCACCGGTATGTCTGCAGTTATGAACGCCGGTATGCCTCAATCCATGCAAAAAATCGGTGCTCTATCAAACGGTAGATATATTGAGTCGATGGTCAATTATATTTGTGAAACAGATCCAAATTACGCCAATGCCACTTATAGCGATAGAAACTTAATGGCTTCGCGCATTTCAGATTCCCTGTCTAAGCAACAAGTAGAAGGCATCACAGCAATTGGCGCCAAACATGGAATAGATGCCTGCGGAGACATCCATCGTGTAGCAGCAACTATTCAAAACGTTTCCAAACATATCGGAACTGGAGCTAGATCAGGTGATTTTGAAAATGTTTACGCCGGCATGGGAAATCTTGATTCGTATGTAGCAAGCCCTGAAACTGTAGTGGTAGATACCAACGACCACCTTGATGGCAGAATGCACAGCAAACTTGGTCTAGATCATGGCGCTGCTGAGAATGTCAAAATCGATAATCTTTCAGGCGGCTCCAAGTCACTCATGGATAAAATACTGGGTTCGGGCGTCAATCCAAAAGTGGCTGCAAATCCAAGAGTTATGCAAGTCGCCACTCAAGTTGATTTTGACAAACCCGGACAATCGGTGGCTTTTGCCAATGCTGCCAACGCGCTGGGCAACAATATCGACCTCCAAAGGGTATTTGTCGTTCGCAACATGATGGCATCAGATCCTCGCGGATTTGAATCGGGCCGCATTTCGGCAAACGATGTTTACATTGCAGAAGCGGTGGCTCATATTCAGGCAGAAAGCGGCGACGAAAAATACGCTTCCACCTGGACCGATGGAAAACCGCCAGAATATTGTAAGGACTCTGCTTACCTCCACAGCCGTATCATTGATCAGGTAGCAGACATGCAACAATATTCGCCCTCAAGCAGTATTTACGACGAAGATCACAGCCCGCACGACCACGCAGGCGATACTGCAGGCAGAACGATTCGCGAATACCATTCTGAAGTTCGTCGAAGAGTCTATGGATATGACCCGTCGCGTGGTAGAACTGGTCCAAAACGCACTGGTCCTGGCACCCCAGGATCACCAGTCGACGGCGACGGAAGTGATATGGACATTCGTCGAGCAATGGACGAAAAAGACGCTGAATAAGAAATTATGGGAATTCCCCCACTGCCCATGGGAATTCCCCCGATTTCACCGACAGATTCAGGATTTATTCTAAGAGGGTAAGCAATTGGTGCCCACGATGAATTCCTACTCCTATAGACTCAAAGACAAAACACTCATATGCAATCAATGCTCGCTGACCTTTTGTACTCGGGCGGTCGAATCAATTCCCCCAATCGAGAAAGAGTCAAGAATCGAGACTGATTTCCACCGGATCCTTCCTGATGGTGAGTTTAGAGCGGCACAGCTAGCTACTTGCCCTTATTGCACTTACACCTGGTGGACCAAAGATTTTGCTCCCGCGGGCACATTTCCACTGACCGAAATCGACGCTCCTCAAGTAGCTCCTTGGAGAAAATTTGGACACGCAGTTTTGTCAGGAAGATTGCACGAATATTCAAGTATCGAAATAGCCTATGTAGCACTCAATGGTTTCTGGTGCGCAAAAGAATGTTTTGCACCTGCTGATAAACTTCTCGAATTAGCTAAAAAGGAATTCGAAAACGCTCTAGCTGACGAATCATGGCGAGGATATAGAGGAAATCACTTTTATCAGTTGGCTGAAATACTCAGATACAGCGGTGATTTTCATGCAGCAGTTAAATATTACATGCTTGTTGATTCAGACGCCCGGATTCCAGAAGAATTGCTTACGCACCAGATTAGAATGGCTAAAATGGGTGATAGAAGATCAATCATCATGCCACCGCACTTGATAGAAGAAATTTATTTGGATGCGCTTACACTTGAAATTAGACGTCGCAAACAAGCGTCAATTGCCTGAGGAATAAATAAATCATGCAAGACATCACTCCACTTAATTTAGAAGACCAGCCAAAGCTTTTTGGTTTGCGCTATGACCAGTTAATCGCATGCTTAGCCGGGTTGATTGTATCCAGCCAACTCTACTCATGGTGCCAACCTATTCCGATAATGGGAGGGCAACATGATCTTCGCACTTATATTGCCGTTTTTCTATGCTTGTTGGGACCTGCATATTCTTTAGTCACCTTGAATGCGAGCGGCGGCTTCTGGGAAACAGCTATAGACTTCTATATTTCGCCCCAAACGTTCATTCCCGGGACAGATCCAAATACCACTCGCTTTTTAATTGATGAAGACCTTCCAGAATTCATCGACTCGGATCCTTTCGCCTGCACAGAACCTCATCAACTTGAAACTGCCAAATAGGGTACACTTAAAATGGTTAGCTCATTCAATCGCCGAACCACCTTGAAACAGGCCAACAACCTTAAAACCGGATTTTCACTGCCCGGACTTTCGACCTTGCTTGGACAAACCAAGAAGACAGTTGCCGATCCCAAATTTGCCGAAGCAATTTCTAAACTGCCATCTTTGTCAGTACCTCGCCCCAATCCATCTGCTTGCAGTTTATTGCCTATATGGGACATGTTTCAAGACGACGCGTCTGGACTTGGTGTCATCGTACTGAAAGATGGCAGCTACCGTTGTTGCTATGAGCTAGATGGCGTTCATGTCAGCGGATTTGACGAGGTAAGACTGGTATCACTTATGAGCCAGTTCAGTGGTTTTCTAGCCGGCATTGACACTTCGGTTCAGTTCACCATCGTTTGCAAAAACACTAGCTTGAAGGAACACTTCGAAAAACACCCGGTTGAAGCAGCCGAAGATGGATTTCTTTCCTACGTTGCCAAATCGGTTGAAAACGATCGCACCAATTTGCTCGAACGAAACTTCATTCCTCAACTCAAATTCTACGTAACTTTTTCTTATCGCCCACCCAAACCAAAAAAGAAAAAACAAGGTATCAGAGAGACTGTTCTTTCCACCCTCAAAGACGCATTCAAAAACCGTGCCGCTCGCCAATCTATGGTTGGACATGGTAAAAACGTAAATACCATGATTCAACGAGCTCAAGGTTATATCAACCAACTGAGCGGCTGCGGAATGTCTGCAACGCCTATTTCTGCTCTTGAATATTTTCAAATGCTGTATAAGGAGTTGAATCCCAAATCTTCCAAAGAGCAAAATCTGCCATCACCTATAAGACCATCGACTCAACCGTTGCCAGACAATTTGCGCAACATATTCCCCGATATGGAAGCTGCCACCATTCGTCAACAGCTGATGGAATCTCAATACGATTTCAGCAAACCGGATTACGCTCGCATCATCGATGTGAATGATGTCGACGATATAAAACAAGCTCAAGAGCGAGTTAAAAATCCTTCTGCCCCAACAGACGAAGAAAAAGGTGGCAACTTTATCAGAACTTTGTATATGACACGTTTACCGGAAAGGACCAGCCCCTTGTGGTTAATGTCGCTCCTTCGTCTCGATTGCGAATGGAGAATGAATATTTACGCACATAAGCTCGACAAAGAACTTTTCCGAAAAAAAATGCAACGTAAGCAGGCCCAATCGACTGCCAACACTTATCAAAGCTTGCTTGGTCAGCGCTCCACACCCAACCAGGAAGAAGCAGAAAAAGCACAGGAAGCAGCCCAAATTGGCTCGGAATTGTACACCACCAATATCGACGTTTTTAACTATGCAATTTACTTCAGCCTTCTCGCCGATTCACTAGATGAATTAAACCGCTCCACCGAGCTGGTGAGAGCTGCTGCCGCCCAGTGCAGCGGAGCGCGTTTTCAAATTGGATATCGTGAACAAAAAGCTTTATTCATCGGTAGCCTGCCTGGTATGGGACTCGATGTAACTAGACGAGGAAAAGCAGTTCGCACCCCCACACTCAGAAATTCTTTTCCTTATGTTCACGCTAAACTAGGTTCTACTAAAGGAGGAGATTTCCTTGGTCTTTCCAAAGAAACTCTAGAACCTGTATTTCTAAACCCTTACGATGAACGATTGCCCAATGCATTGTGTGTCGTCTTTGGTCAACCTGGTGAAGGTAAATCCATGGTTGCACAACAGATAATTCAAATGAAAATGATGGCTGGGTCTAAAGTAGTAATCATAGATAGATCTGGAAGTTATAAAATGCTATCCGAAATTTATGATGACTCATCATATGTAAAATTAGGTCCAGACGGACATGTCACCATAAATCTGTACGATTTGCCTATTGAGACATTAGAAGGAAAACCAATCGATCCTGCCAATCCGCCCGAATCACACATCATTAAAATATTGAATTTCCATTCTGTGATGTTGGGGGAAAAAGGCGAACAGAGCTTGAACAAAGACGAGAAGCCGATTTTGATGAAAGGCATCCAGTCTATTTATCAATTAGCAGCGGCGCAAAATAGAGTTCCGGTAGAGACGGACCTGGTTCAATGGCTCGAAGAGGAAGCCGCTGCAAACAAAGGCAGCAAAAGAGGAGAAACCTGCGAAGACCTGGCTAACCGATTAAGCATGTATTGCAAAGGCGCTATTTACGGTAAACTTTTCGATGGTGAAACATCTCTTCCGACAAACGCGCAGCTCATTGTATTTGATACATCGGATCTAGCTCACGATAAAACACTCGAAGCGGTCGTCACTTTGTTCGTATCCGATTTCGTCTTGAGAGCTGCAGCAACTCATAAGATTGAACAACTGCGCAAAGGCAAACCTGCCCGCTTCGTTTTCTGTATAGACGAGTTGTGGAGACTTCTGCGCTACGAGGGCGGCAAAGTTCTGGTTGAAGACGCATCGCGTACCTCACGCCACTTAGGCTTGCTTTTCATCGGCATCTCTCAGGAGCTTGGTGACTTATTGCGCGACGACCGTGCACGCAGTCTTGCCACCAATAGCGCAATCAAAATAATTTTGGGTAACGACCCAAGCAACTTTGATTTGATCAAAGATTCATGCGCACTAACTCCGCAAGAAATGTCTCAAATCGGCAACCTCACCCGCAAGAACCGTGAGTATTCAGATGCCTTTTTAATCTATCACAAAATGTCTCGCGGTGTCGTCAGGCTGGTAGTGCCACGTTTCATCTATTGGGTAGCCACAACTGAACCGAACACCGACCAACCAATGCGCTCTAAGATGATCGAACTTTGCAATGGAGATGCTCGTTGGGCTTGTCACTTGCTGAGCCAGGGATATACCCCCGATACCTTTTCTCCGGAGCTATTGCGAGCAGGTTAAAGGATGTTTGACTACAGTGCTGGCGAAAAATTTAAAGTACTCTTAATAGGCACGGCAGCCTGTGCTTTTCTTGCCGGTGTGCTCATAATGGGTCTTTTGGGCGGCGGCGGCGAGCCAGCACATATAACAGAAGCTCGCAAAAAACACAAAAAAATGCATACAGACCAGGGTGTAATCAGCTCTGACCATGCCGCTCGACAAGGTTATCAGCCAACAGACGTAAGACAGCCCGAAGAAGGAAGTGCTCAAAATCCTATGGGTGGGATTCAGCCTCCAGGCGGAGGTCCAGCAGCCAATTACACAGTTACAGATTCGCTTGAAGCCAGAAACTTGATTGAAGCCTTTCTACCATTTAGCTGGGACTTGAGCGCGGATACTGCTTCTACAAGCCAGGAGCGCGCCATTTTGTGCATGACCCCAGAATGTGCTCAGTCTTATCGTTCAAGTATCTGGACTAAAGAAATGGCAGAACAAATATCGCAATCGGGACTCAAAAGTACTTTTACACCAAGCAAAATAACTATTGTTGGCACAAAGCCGGACGGAGCTGTTGTAATCGAGGTCGAAGGTAATCAGGTACTCGAGATGGAAGGAAAAGGGCAGAAAAATCGTGCAGTCAAAATGGAATATCTGGTCAAAAACATAAGCGGCACAATGAAAATCACTGGCATCAATGAAGTCGGTGGTTAAAAATTCAAAAAAATCCAAAAAATTTCCCATTATTTCGTACAAGTACCATGTACCTTGCCAAGGGGGCTGAGTATTATCAAAGTACGTTTCTAGAACCTATCGAGACAGAGCTATGGCATACAGGGTAAAAACAGACGAAAGAGGCAACCCAGTCGGATACACCGATACAGCAACTGGCGAGCACCTCACACCAAAAGAGTACGAAAAGCGCGTGCAGATGCAGCAAATGGCACCTGCTCCAGCCTATCAAGTACATAATCCGGCACTTGTTCAAGCGCCAACCATGCCATATCAGGCTCCTCAAATTCAGTACCAGGCTCCTCAATATGCACAACCAATGCAAGCTGGACAGATGCAAGCTGGTCAAATGCAGACTATGCAGCCTTATCAGGACATGGTTCACTATCCTGGTCATGGAACACTTCTTCCTACCGACGGAGTGAAAATCCAACCTAAATATACGCCCATGCCCGAGGCTCAAATGTATCCATATGGGCAGATGGCAACTCCTGGTCAGCTTCAAAGCGCACCCAATCAAATGCCCGGACAAATGCAAGGCATGGGACAAATGGCTATGCAGCCGCAAGCTATGGGTCAAGTTCCAGCACCTGCTGCAGGAACAGAAGCTTCAAATCCACTTATTCAGCCCGGTGCGCGAATGTTGAACGGAGTTCAGCATAATGCAGCCGGTACAGCCGTTCCAATGCCTGCAAACGCTCAGGATCCACAAGCTCAGGATTTGCTTGGCACACATGCTCAGCCTCTGGGCAAAAGCTTGCGCATGGAATCGGTCAAAAAAGACCACCCGCAACAATTACACCCAAATATGCATCCAGGACGCAAAGGTCATGGATTTCTCGATGCTACATCCATAGCCATTTTACTTCCAACTCTTGTGCTTTTGGCTTTGATCATTGCAGCTGCGCACAAAAAGCGCTTGTTCCCATGGCAAACAATCCGCACCTTTAACCCGCCGCTTGGTATCATGATGCCACGCGACTACGAAAAATCTTTTGTCTGCCCGCCCAACTTGAGAAAACACGGGCGTCTTGGCAAACGCAATCCTAACGCCACCTGGACTGATGCAGACGGCGTCGTTCTGCCGTTTGGCTTCCTTGCAAGAACGCACTTACCGGTTACAATCCCGATGGGTCGCCTGCCAAACAAAAATATGTTCCTTGTAGCTCCGTCAGGTTCAGGTAAAACGACCTTGATGCGCGCCATAATCAAATCGTTGCTTGCTAAACCTTGCGTTATCATCGCTCTTGAAGCTAAAGCCAACGACCCCAATTTGGACCAGAAAAAAGAAGGCTTCAAATATTCAGTATTGCCAGAAGCTCAACACGCCGGATTTAACACCCTTTACTTCAACCCACTCGACACGGAGTCAGTACACTGGAATCCGCTCGATGTTTCGCCCATTGAATTTGCTTCTTCTATTGTTCAAGACGTCAACTCACTTGATGCCGAGGAACAGCATTGGGCAGAGCGCGACCTTGGTTATATTGAAGGTCTTGCTCAATTGCTCAAATGGGGTGCGGTTATGGTCGTGGGCGAAGACGAGAATGGCTCGGCTTCAGCATTCGAACCATTGCCTTGCAATCCGTTTGGTCTTATGAAACTGGTAAACAACAGACGCAATATTGTCGAGTCACTTCGTCAAATGAAAAGCCGTCCCGACTTGAACGCATCTGACCTTGGTGAATTGACCCAGCGACTTTCGTCCATCATTAGAACAGATGCCGATTGGGACAAAAACATCCAGGGTGTTCGTGGTCGTCTGCGTGCATTCAAAAACGAAAGCATTCAAGCTGTTACGCACAGATCAAATATCGACTTGCGTGCTTGCATGCACAAACCGACAGTGCTTATTTTCGGTTCGCCAGCGTCTTTGGGACCTGACTCTGAATCGCTTGCTGCTTGTTTCGTCTATCAACTGCAACAAGCCTTGCACACCAGATACGGTACTATTAACGTACTACCGTTATTCGCGTTCTTCGACGAATATCAAACCTTGAACATCGATTTAGCCGGCAGATTGTCAGCTATCGTACGCGGCGCCAACGGCGGACTGACAGTTATTTTGCAGAACTGTTCGCAGGTTGCATCCGGCGGTGGCAAAGCCGCCGAGGCAGAATTGCGTACCATTTTCTCTAACAGTGCGATACGTGTTTGTTTGCATAACTCAGACGAGTATACAGCCGCATTCTTCTCAGAAGAAATTGGTAAGCACGCAGTTGTTGTCCCAGGTATTGCGGACCACTATCAGGCCACTGGTTTTGGTATCTTCCCAACCAGTTGGAACAGAATTCACTCGCAACAAGTTGTAGCTCGAGTCGACACAGATTCAATTAAACGTATGGAAAAACACCATGCACTGGTCTACCTGGCACCAGCAGGTGACCCCGAATATGGTGAGACCAAACCATTCATGGTTGACCTGCGTGGTATTGAAGAAATAGCAAGACTCCACTTGCTGCACAATGTCTCCGGCAAGGACGACGATGGTGGCGATGACGACGGTCCAGATTCAGATGGCGACTCACCCGATCAAGCTCATCAAGCTCAGTTCCAACCGACACAAACATCTCGCACTCTGCCAATGGCAGCCAAACAAGTCGTGGGTCAGATTGTCGGAGCGAACACTGCTCATGCCGATGAGATTCCATCAAATGTACAACCAGCTCAAGCAGCTACAAGTTATGCTGTACCTGCGCAGAATCAAATGGTGCAAGCTCAGCTGAATCCAATGGCTCAAGCTGCTCAGACTAACCCAATGGCACAAGCGGCTCAACAAGGGCAAATGGCACAAAGCGATACTGGAGCTAATGCAGGCATATGCCCGCACTGCAACAAACGCGCTGGCAAAGGCAAATTCTGTATCGAGTGCGGAAAGTCGGTAGCTCTGGCACCCACTCAGTCTAATCCTATGCCTCAACCAGCTCAAGCTGTTCAAGCGGCGATGCCGTCTCAAGCAGCTCAAGCGGCTCAAGCTGCCCGCACTGGTGCTCCTCAACCTCGCTATGGCGGGCTAGAAGTCCAAAACAGAGATGCGATGCCAAGCAAGCGTCCATCCATGATCCCAAACGCCTCGCAAGTGGCACAAATGGCTCAAAGAGCGCAGCATCAAGCAAGCTCTGACGATCAAGGCTTTGGCCCACTTTCTCAAAGAGTGGCTAAAGACATGGCAAGCGCAAATGCAGAACAAGCTCAAGCACAAGGCCCGGTCATCAGCAATCATCGTCAACCAGTCACTAGCCTGACACCTGATGTATCGAGACTTGGTCTCAAGCCACAAACTGGTGTCGAGTTCTAAAGCTCTAGATTTAGTTTAAAACTTGCGCAATTGCGGGTAGCTAATTATGGTAGCCCAAAAATACAGGCAAAAATGAAGGCTTATGACCGAAAGAAGAGGTCAATCGGGCGCTCCTCGCACAAAAAAGCGGAACGTGGTTCTGATGGAACGGGACCTTACGACTCTGTTTGAAATTTTTGTGCATCGAACTATTACTTCTATCCAGTTAGCTAAGCTTGGCTTTCACGACGTCAGTTACGAAACTGCGCGCAAACGCATAAGACGCCTACAGCAAGCTGGTTTTATTGGCTCAGCGACAAGTGGTCGCATGGAATATTCGCGCGGACGTCCTGAAAACATCTATTTTCTGACGCCGCTTGGAGCCAAAGCCCTAGAGCAGTATCGCGGTATTTCCTGGAATGACATTCCAACTGGCATGCCGCACTCTTATCACAAAGAACATTTTTTACGTTTAGTCGATATTCGACTTTTACTTATGCAAGCGCAACAAGAAGGAATTATTTCTAGTTTCGAATTTCGCACAGGACGAGAGTTCTGGCGCGAGCTTACAAAAGAAGAAGCAATTGGCTCTGAAAACGCAGATGCCACCATAACCTTTCAATATGCTTCTAATCAACCACAGATAACAGTTTTGCTCGAAATGGACACCGGCAATTTCAGACAAACAAAACATTGGGAGCCCAAAATCAATTCTTTCCTAAAAACCGGTCTGCCTATCTGGGTTATCACAGGAAGCGCTCCGCGCATAAGCAAGCTGCAGCAATGGACCCAGCCACTTTTAGATGCAAGTGGCGCTGGGGCAGGGAAATGCGTTTTTGCCATCTACGATGATTTAATGAGTGCCGGCTTCTTCGGCGCGGTCTGGCAGCGCACAGACGGGACAATCACCGATTTAAAACCAAAATCAATCACTCGCCCTTAAAAATTTGCAACTGTTCAGCAAAATGACAGGCAGAAAAATGCCCTGGCTCAACTTCGCGCAATGACGGATCGTCTATGCGACATTTTTCTTGCACCATCGGACATCTTGTGTTGAAGCGACAGCCAGCAGGTGGGTTCGCCGGGCTTGGCAGATCGCCAGATAAAATAATGCGCTCATCATGAGCATATTCGGGGTCAGGAACTGGAGCAGCAGAAATCAATGCTTTCGAGTAAGGATGAAGAGGCTTGTTATAGACAGCCTGACAGTCGCCTATTTCTACTACACGTCCCAGATACATAACGGCTACACGATCACTTATGTAGCGAACAACATCAAGATTATGCGCGATGAAAACATAGGTAAGATTGAATTCTTTTTTGAGATTCAAAAGCAAATTTAAAATTTGAGCCTGTACACTTACGTCTAGAGCAGAGACTGGTTCGTCTGCAATAATTAGTTTAGGACGAAGTGCGAGCGCACGTGCGATACCTACGCGCTGTCGTTGTCCGCCAGAAAATTCGTGCGGGTACCTATCGAGCATAGACACAGAAAGTCCAACTAAAGAAATGAGTTCATCCACTTTCTTATCTAGCTCTGCACCACTTGCAATACCGTGTACTTGAAATGGCTCAGATAAAATTTCGCGAATAGTCATGCGTGGATCAAGACTTGCGTATGGGTTTTGAAAGACTATTTGAATGTCTTTGCGTAATTCTTTCATTTGAGCGTCAGACAATTCTTGCAAATCGCGACCCATGAACTCGACTTTGCCACAGCTTGCAGGCAACAGCTTCAACAAAACGCGACCAAGTGTAGATTTACCGCAGCCAGACTCACCAACAAGTCCCAGCGTTTCGCCTTCTTTAACTTCTAAATCTATTCCATCGAGAGCTTTAATTGAGCCGGTTTCATGATTGAAAAAACCGCTTTTTATAGCAAAGTGTTTTTTGAGATTAGTGATTTTGACCAGGCTCATACTCATTTGATTATCTTACTTTGAATGATTCTGTACTTCCAGTACCGGTACCGTTTAAAAGAAAAGTACATTCGACTTCATTTTCTTCGTTGTCTGCATCATTGACTTCTCGCATTTGAACGTCGTCAGCTTCATTATCATTGGCAAGCATGCGCTTCAAGCGCAGTCCGTCTATCAAGGGTCGTTCTTGCACAACTTCAACAAAAGGTTCTTGCGTAGCGGGCAATAACTCACGATAGGCTTTAAGTGGTAGAAGACTGGCATTTTGCAACTGCAAAGTATCTATCAATTGTCTTTCGTATTCTTCGTTTTTAATTAGTCTATGCGATATAGCGCCCCAATCAAGCACAAATGCCAATAAGCTTGTAGCGCAAAGATAGCCAAGCATTACATAACCGATTTTCTTGCTCCACTTGAACATCGACCCAAAACAAATTGCAAGCCACGGATAGCATGTTAGTCCAAGCAATAGAGATGGACCTGCAGCAAAAATACTGCGACGGGCCAAATTTGGATTACGCCACAATATGTAAGCACCAAGCACTGGCATCAAAAAGCTCAGACAAAGCCAGATCATACGTAGACGCGGACTGACAAAGTCTAGCGAACCAAAACGTCTGACCAATCTATAACACAAGAGAAAAAAGAGAAATCCTACGATCACATCGAAGGGCAATTTTTTCAAACTTATGTCTTTGACTTCAAGCACTAGGCAATGGAGAAAAGTACTTTGGACTGCGCTTTCTTTTTCAGGGCTTTCATAGCAGCACGTTTGCCGGCTTCGACTGCACCTTCGATACAAGGAATTCCTTCAACGCTTGAATGGGCGAATGAAAAAACATCATTATCGTTCTGCAAAAGATAGGCGTTGTTCTCATACATGTTTGGCGAGGTTACAGCTAATGCATGCCCCCATCGACTCAACACGACTCTATCCAGATTTGGCATCAAATCATTCGATAACGAGGCTACTTCACCCAAAGTATCTGAGGCGAGTTTTTTGCGATCGCCTTGGAATAACAAACCGCGTCCAATAGAGTTTGGTTCAAAAGGCATATAAACAGTCAATACCTGCCCCATTTCCGGTTTGTAAGTGCCAGCCACTTTGTAAGGCGACTCGGCAGTAATAATGTCAGCCACTGTATTAGTGGTTGCGACCCAGTTGTCGTAACTGCCTCCGAAAACTGGTTTCTTTAGACACAGATTAGCCACCAGATAGGAGCCATATTTATACTGAAGTAAACGTGCTCTCAGATCGTTATTCATATTTTTGGTGATACGTGCTGTCACCATATGCGGTATAGCGATTGCTACGTGCTTGCATTCAACTTCGTGATGGCGACCTTTCTTATCACCATAAACGATTTTGGCACCATCATCTTTGAGTTCGATTGACCAGACAAATACACCACGCTTGTATGAATCTGGTCTTGCCGCCACCAGTTTTTTAGCAAGAGCTTTAGCTACCCCGGGATTTCCGCCAGGAGCTACATATGATGTGTGGTAAAGGTCTTCTAGCAAGACAAAACCAGATAAGGCAGAGGTTTTTTCAGTGCCAACACAAAGCGCAGACTTGCAAAAGTTGTCGAGTAATTTGACAAAATCTTTGTCGTAGCTCTTGAGATATGACGCAAGAGATACTTTGTCTAAGGCGCGAGCATCGGGATCTTCAGCGAACCATTCGGCTCCGTCATTCTTTTTGTTGTACAAAATTTTCTTTGTATCAGCGCGGATTTGATCCAGCTGTCCTTGCAATTTTGCGTCGCTGAGACCTTCTACTCCATGGTGCCATTTGCCGCCCCAGTAAAATGAATTCTTTGATGCTTCAAGCTTGGCTGGTTTCAAATCGGCATATTGCAAAAGTTCAGCCATGTCGCCTTCAGGCTCGCTCATATAAGCCGGTCCGTAAGAAAAATCCATTCCGTTATATGTGCCAAGACGCGATTGCCCACCAAGATTGTCATATTGGTCTAAAAGCAAAAAGTTTTGGTCTTTGAGAT
Organism: uncultured Candidatus Obscuribacterales bacterium; assembly: GCA_964572515.1. Classification (GTDB taxonomy): domain Bacteria; phylum Cyanobacteriota; class Vampirovibrionia; order Obscuribacterales; family Obscuribacteraceae; genus Aved-18. Next base: position 376,417 of record CAZNEW010000002.1, read on the forward strand.
TGTAGGCACAAGCAAGACCCGCCATTCCGCCGCCGACAATGACAGTATCGACTTTGGTTTTCGACTGACATTTGAATTTTGGCACTTTACCATCCCTTAGCAAGTGTCCAAAAGTGAAATCATCTCCAGTCCAGGGGTCGAGTTTATAGCCGCCTTTTGCGTAAGCAGCAGATGACGAACTGGAGTCGCTTAAGTAAGTTTTAGCTAGTTCGACTCCACTCAGAGCAAGAGTCGAGGACGCAAGAAACTTGAGAAAGTCACGCCGTGACGAGTTTCCATCTATTACTTTTGGCACGCCTTATACCTTAACTGGGGATCAAAGCCCATTATGTCACCCTCAAAGCGGTATAAAATAGGCTCTTTGAAAATTGAACCCGAATTAAAAATCGCACGCACAGTAGTCAAGGACAGTCAAGGACATTCTAAAAATGAACACACAAGTGAAAGAGGCGCAGGTGAAAGACGAGAAAAAGCCACAAAGTCAGCTTAGCGACAAACTGACCGAAACGCTCAAAACAATCAGCGCAGGTGGCGCGCCAAAATATCACGCCAAATTGAAAGAAGATGGCAAATTGTTTGTTCGCGACAGACTCGCATTATTGCTCGACGATGGATCCTATATAGAAGACGGCGTGCTTGCAAACTGCCTTGACAAGACCTTACCCGCAGACGGTGTTGTTTGTGGTGTAGGAGCCATCAACGGACAAAAAGTTTGTTTCATGGCAAACGACTCAACAATCAAAGCCGGTTCCTGGGGCTGGAGAACTGTTGAAAAAATCATCCGCATTCAAGAGACAGCCGAAAAATTGAGACTGCCTCTAATTTATCTGGTCGACTCTGCGGGAGCTCGCATCACCGACCAGGTCGAAATGTTCCCTGGACGTCGCGGTGCTGGAAAAATCTTCCACAACCAGGTTAGATTGTCAGGCTTCATTCCTCAAATCTGTTTGCTCTTTGGACCATCCGCAGCTGGCGGCGCTTATATTCCTGCTTTCTGCGACATCGTCATCATGAACGATGGCAACGCGTCAATGTATCTTGGCTCACCAAGGATGGCCGAGATGGTCATTGGCGAAAAGGTAACGCTTGAAGAAATGGGCGGCGCAAAAATGCACTGCTCTGTTAGCGGATGCGGAGACGTTTTAGTCAAATCAGAAGAAGAAGCTATCGAACTCTGCAAAAAATATTTGTCTTTCATGCCAGCCAACTGTCACGATCGCGTCGAACTTGAAGATTCAGTCGAGCCAGCTGAATTTGAAAAGAATCTGGATCAAGTAATTCCAGAGAAAGAGAACGTGCCATTCGACATGCATCAAGTAATCGACAGATTGATTGATAAAGGCAGTTTCTTTGAAATGAAAAAGCTTTTTGCAGCTGAGATAATTACTGGTTTTGCTCGAATTGGTGGCAGAGCAGTTGGTATCATTGCAAACCAACCTCGTGTCAAAGGCGGTGTTCTGTTTGTTGACTCAGCCGACAAAGCAACTCGTTTCATCTGGCTTTGCAACGCTTTCAACATTCCGCTTTTATTCCTTGCTGACGTACCTGGATTCATGATTGGAACCAAAGTAGAGCGCGAAGGAATTATTCGAACTGGCGCCAAACTTATTTCAGCAATGTCTTCAGCCGACGTTCCCAAAATCTCGGTCATTGTGCGCAAGGCCTATGGTGCCGGACTCTATGCAATGTGTGGACCAGCTTTTGAACCAGACGCATGCCTTGCGCTTCCAACTGCTTGGATTGCTGTTATGGGTCCAGAAGCTGCTGTCAATGCTGTTTTTGCAAACAAGATTGCCGAAAAACCAGAACTCGAACGTCCTGCCTATGTCGAGCAATTGCGCCAAGAATATCGCGAAGACGTTGATATCTACAAACTCTCTGCCGAATTAATCGTGGACGGTATGGTCACACCAAATAATTTGCGCAACGAGCTGATTGCACGCTTTGGATATTACGCAGACAAAGAAGTACCGCTTCCAAACAAAAAACATAGCGTCTTGCCTGTCTAACCGAAGCGTTTAACACTCAATCAAGTCGAAAACATAGTTGCGGTCGGCAGTTATGACAGAATTCCCGAAATAACATTCAAACGTTTCGGGGGTATAAGTCCTGCCGTGCGAATCATGAAACTCTTCAATCGCAAATTGAGTAGCATTAACCCATTCGTACACTTTTTGCTTGTGTTCTTCTGGAACACGAGCAAGCATTTTCGCAAGCTTCCATTTCTTGCTGCGATACCGAATAAAGCCGTCATCCTGGTAATAGTCAATTTTTTTGTATTTGACAAACGACTCAAATAAATCTTGAATCGGAAGCGGAGCCTCGTAACCATGAGCTGCAATATAAACAGTGTCATTCCATGTTGTTCGTATTTCGACACCGCTTCGATGCCGCATAAAACCATAAGATCCCCACTTACTTTGGACTGAAGGAAAAACAGATCTAAAAGACTCGTCTTTTAAAAGCTCTTCAATCGATCTTTTCTCATTGACCAAAAATTGGCGGACTTCGACTAAATCGGCATATGTCAGAGGCACTTCAAAATCGAAGGCATAGTCTTTATTTTTTTGCAAAAATTCAGTATCTGGAAAACGCCCACGCCACAGTCCTTCAACCATTACCTCGATGCCATTAGTGCTAAGAGCAAGATAAATTTTGATCAAATCAAGCAAATCGATATCATCTTCGATATCTGGCTCATCATCTTGCAATTTGAATTTGACAGATTCGCCGTCAATTTCATAGGAGTAAATGCGTCTTGGTGTTTCAATTTCTGACTCTGAAATTGACCCGTAAAGACAAAGTCCTGCAAGCTCTACAATAAATTCGCTCTGGCTATTGCCTTTAGCTACCAGATATTCAAAACGTTTTTTGTCGCTCATTTACAAAATCTACTCAGAAACACGCTGCCAAATTTCATACACCTGCCCTTGGCTGGTGTTGAACACGGTGGGACGATTTGTACCTGGAAAAGAAAATATTGCCTTAAGCACATCGTGATCCAATTCGAATATGCCTTGCAATTCTTTGCCTGCAAAAGGACCTTCATCTGGTATCAAATCAATTTTTTGAGGAGAACTGCCTTCCTTTGCATGTATAACTACTTTTCCAGTCTTACTCTTTGGAAAACCACCCACAAATTGCGGATAGGAAAGCTCAGACCATGCAAGCTTAAATGTATCATCGTCGTTGAAACTATAGCGAAACTCTTGAAAAATACTGTAAGGAAGCCACTGCGTATTGAGCTGACAGCCAATCACTTTCCATTTTCCAACCAACTCTTTTAGCATGTGACCTCCTTCAAAAGTGTGTGCATCAACTTCGATATTTTCTCCAGAATCTCTTTATGCTTAACCACGCCATATTGCTCGATATATTCAAGCGGCTCTCGAAAACCGATATAAGTCTCTTGGCTTTCTTTCTCCTGCCAGATGAGCATTTTGAGCGGTAACTCAAAACCCAATGGAGGACATTCTTGCATCAAAAAGGTGCCGACTTTAGGATCGCCAAAAACGAGCACGGTTTCACCTTGAAGTTCAAGACCGGACTCCATAGCCGCAGCCGAATGATCGATACAGGCAAATATTTTAATTCCTCTATCGGTCAATAATTTCTGAAGTTGCAAAGCCGTTTCGCTAACCGAATTCGGGCTCTTTAATGCCACTAGTGGATGGTTCATAGTCCCTTTGTTTGAGCTTAACTAAATTGGTCTTCTGGAGCATACTATTATAGGTTATATTCAGACAATGAAATTACAAACCATTCTTGTGCTGACATTTTTGCAACTAACCGCCTTTAGTTTGCCAGGCTTTGCCCAAGTGCAAAAAAATATTTTTGCAATGAGCGAGGGATGTGTGGTTGTGAGCTGTTCATCCGACGACCATTCAAGTATGTGGTCGCCGCTAAATGCATTCGATGGCGATTTAGAGCGTGGTTGGGCAACTGAAAGAGGAAAAGCCTCCAATCAAGAAATTGTTTTAGAACTGCCTCAAAAGTACAAAATGCGCCAGATTGTTTTAAATAATGAAAATGCCCAAGACGCATCTTTGTGTGCAAAAACAGTTGAAATCTTTGGCTCTTCTTTTGAAGATGGCACTGGATTTAAAAAACTCTGTAGCACTACTGCAGCAAAGCTTGCCCGCACAAAAATTGACTTGCCTGGCTCGCCTGTCTTAAGACGGATCAAGTTTGTGATAGTTGATAACTGGGGCGATAATAGCCAGATACAGATTATGGAACTGGAAGGATATGGCGAGGCTTTGGGCCAAGCAGAGACTGCATCAAATTTTGCTACAGGAACATTTTCAAGCGCGCTTGGAGCAATCAAGCTAAGACAAAACGGCTCACAAATCTCAGGCTGTATAGAAAAAGACTCGGGCACTATATATGGTGCGCTTACCGGCAATATCATGCGCTTTGAGTTTTATAAAGACGCAGACAAGCAAAGCGCACCTCAATTGCACGGTGCGGGTCTGATCATTTTCAATGGAGCAGGCGCAGAAGCAAATGGACTGACCGCAAAAGATGGCAATCTGGAATCGCTCTGGCTTTCAAAAAAGAACAATATGATTGCCTGTTATTGCAAAATGCCTGCACGCAATTCGATAAATAGCCGACTGCAAAACCACAAGCGCGCCATTTTGTTTGGCATCACCTTTAATCAGGCAACTGCAAGCATCACACCCGAGTCGGAAATGGAGTTGAATGATTTGTTAGAGGCCCTAAAAGTAAGCAACCACAAGATTCAAATTGAAGGGTACTCCGATGCAACTGGCACAACAAGTACAAACATCCGCCTTTCACAAAACAGAGCACAAGCAGTCTGTGACTGGCTCAAGTCGCACTCCATAGATCCTGGAAGACTTTCAATAAAAGGTTTTGGAGATTCTCGCCCAATCGGCGACAATACGACCCCTCAAGGTCGTTATCTCAATAATAGAATCGAAATCAGCCTCAGATAAATCAGTCTACTACGGCGTTGCTTCTTTTGATTCGCGACTAAAATCCTGGGCAAGAGTGGTATCGATTTTGACACCAGCAAGTTTAAACAAGTCTCTGGTATATCGAATCTTATTTTCACCAAGACAGTCGCTCGACAAAAGTAGTCCTTCTGGGTGCAGACTAATTTCTTTCTTTGAACTTTTCTCAATCCAATTTTTAATTGCTTCAATAATCGGCTTTGAGCATTGACCTTCTTCACAGATTAAATGTTCGGCATTACAGTCGATTACCAGAGTCTTTTGACTTGTTTTTATCTTACTGAATAGTCGAGCTGTCCACTTTGTCTGCCCAAGCCTGTCATTCAAACCGTGCACTACAAAAACAGGAGTAGACTCGATGGTTTTAACAGTTTTTGGACTGGCATTGATAAAACGCATAAACTTAACGGATTCGCCTATCGAAAATCTTTGCCTGCGCCCTACTTCGTCTTTGAGATGTGCTTGCAGAACCTTGTTTTTTGTAGTCATTCTAATTACGTAATTTACTGCAAGCCCATGCTTGCGCCATCTAAAGACCGTAAGATCAAGCAATTCAAGAAATGCTATTTTGTTTCTGTCATTCACCTTCCAGGTTGGCGCAGAACACAAAATACCATCGACACAACCGGGATATTTAGCCGCCAGCTTGAGCGCGATAGTCCCACCAGTGGACTCTCCCAGAACAAAAACTGGGATATCCGGGTTATTCCTCTTATAAGAATCAACCCTTTGTTTAACCTGGTCGACAGTTCGCTCAAAGTCTATTAGTTCTTGCTTTTCGCCCCGATTCGAAGCCTGAAACCCTTGCACGTCAAGGGAAATGGTTTCTATTTCAAATTCCTTCATTTGACTAGATAGTCGCGTATAAGTAGACGAATGCTGGCTCAGTCCAGGAATACACAAAAGAGCAGCTCTCGTTTTAGTAAAATCAGTTTCTTGTGCCAGGCAGGAAAGCTGAATCGCCCATAGATTCAGAGAACAAAAACAAAGTGCGAATGAAATCAGGCGTGCAAAAACTGCATTTTTCATTTCAAAGACCTATTTGTGTACTATTTGCCTAGCCTATTTAAGGTTAAGAGAAGCCATCCTTAGACCAAAAAACCTAGGGAAAACCACAGGTGTAAATGTAGGTTTTCGGCAATGACTTATCATTCTGCAAAGCTTAGGATTTTAATGTCGATTCGCATCTCGTTACTAAATCATTTTGCAGCCGGTATTCGCCATGAAACAGACTGACATACTCTTTCCAACTCTAGCTACAAGCCTGATTTTCTTGTCTGCCAATGCAACTTGTAGCATTAAAGAGATTGATGAAGCATTTGGGCAATTAGAAGATTTCGAGCGCGCGCACAAAGCTGAAGGCAAGCACTATTTGGCTTGTATAAGAAAACGTATTGCACTTGCCAAAGCTTATTTCAGGGCAGGCGAACACGATAAAGCAGAGCTTTGTTTTCAAAAGGCGCTGGGAACAGCAAGTATGTTTTGGCCGTCGATACAAACAACAGAAATGCTCAAGACCGAATGGCGTTTAGCCAGGGAGACCATGAAATCATGAAAGGCGCCAGAAAGAATAACTACTCGCTTGCTGCGAGCTTTTATATCTACGCCGATCCTAAAGCGGCAGAGCATGAATCGTTGCTTGCATTAGAGCAGAATCTGCAACTAGTGAAAGATTTTTTGCGCGATCATGAATATGCAAATGCTGAGCTTGCCTGGATAAAATTGCTCGAACACATTGGTTCGATTCCCGAGCAGTATCATGCAAAAGTATGGCTTACTCTAAAAGAAATGGAAGCGATACTAGATGCGATGCCACTTATGCACGGTCTAAATATGTATTCTGGAATGATTACTTTGTATGGCATGCTAGGTTATGTCAAAACTCAATCTGAACTTGAAAGCAAACTTGGCATCAGACTCGATGTGAGTAAGGTTGCTTCATGAGTTCTCTCGTCCGGTCAGGCTTTGATTCGATATCGCTTCTGACTATTGCCCATTAGTGCTAGACACACAACCATGATAAGCGAACCCATCGCGACAGGTAATATTGAAACCCCTGCTATTGAAGGCTCCGGCGGGCCAAGCTTGACTGCTATCATTCCACCAATAATACCAACTATAGTGGCAGCGACAAAACCGCCTGGGATGCGACGCGGCACTACCCGGTCAACGATAAATGCGAAAATGGCTGAAATGATCAAATACACAAAAAAGCCCGTAAAAGTCATAACTTTTATACCTCGTTCAAAAAAGGACGAACAGACGAGGTAGAAAAAGGAGCTTTAGCGCAAGGTTGAGCCCGTCGTTGGGATCGTTTTAAAGCCTGTCTCTTTCTGTTATACCCTGGATTCCCTGACAATAACATATGCAACAAGAGTGAAAAAAGGCTTGAAAACAAGATTTCAATAGTACATACTACACAAGCTCCCGGCACTGGAGCGACCCGGCCGAAATTGTTAGATTGCCGTGTAAGTGTCATAGAAGTAAATTAATGAATACAGAAAAATTGAAGCTCTTCGTGGGCAACTTGTCTTTTAACGTCTCAGAACAAAGACTGCAAGAGATTTTCGAACAAGCCGGCGAAGTAACGTCGGTAGCGATTCCTTTAGATCGCACAACTGGTCGCAAACGCGGATTCGCATTTGTCGAAATGGGCACCCAGGTTGCTGCTGAAGAAGCAGTAAAAGTGCTCAACGGCACTGAAATTGATGGCAGACAAATCGCCGTCAATCCCTCACAACCCCAAGTGCGCTCACGCAGCCAGTGGTAATCTAAACAACTGGAATTAAATGAAACACTGAAAACAGTAGGGCAGAAATGTCCTACTGTTTTTAATTCTGTAATCTGCTTGTCTTGTTAGAAAGCAAGGCGAAGAAGTAATAGGCGAATATCATGACCAGAATAATGCCACCGCATATGATGGCAATTATATTAACAGGTTAGAAAACAATCAAAAAACTTGAATTTTAGGCACTTTTCTGTTGTAATGAGGTAATGGAAAGAGATTTTCTAGCTTGGCTTACCGGGCACGACCTGGAAATGATTACGTCCAAAGACCTACTGCTGATACTGAGAATACCAGCAATAGCCATTTGGCTACTTACTTTACCGCTAGGAATCTATGCCAATTTTGCAGACAAAGTGACAGCATTTGTAATTGTCGGTGGACTTACTAGTCTCTTTGGTCTTATGGCTTTATTTTCTAAAAACGAGAAAAACAAAGTTATCTCAGCATTTTTCTCCATCCTTGGATTTTTGACTTTTGCTTTTCTAGCTGTTTTTCGCGCAGCAGAATTTTCAAGCAGAGTGCAATGATTCAACCATGCCAGTTTTGGACTCTTACTCAGATAGTGCACAGTCGCAATTAGCATGAGTAATACCAGAGAGATAACTCCTTAGTCTTAAGACTTTCAATCTTGATACCGCCTGCGATGCGTTGCTTCAATTTCAAAACAGACCAAATTTTGTTCTGCATTTCAATTACATTTGGGTCAAATGCCCGCCAGTTGTCAGGCGAAACCGTTTTCGAACAGGTATCCGCCAAGATACTAGATTTAGTCAATGAAACCATGATGAATTAACCGTTTTATTGTTGTATCCTATGGCATCGCTTTTACTTTCTAAGAGCATCCATGGAGGATACATGAACTCGAAGCATATTCCTTTGTTACTCTCGATTGCTACTGCCTTTTCGTTGAATTCAATGGCGATGGCAGACGCGCCTAAAATCGAATTTCCTCAAGCGAGCCCCGCTTGTACGTTAAAACAACGTGTTGGTTTAACTGACATCGAAGTGGTTTATTCAAGACCAAGCGTAAAAGAGCGTGCCATATTTGGCGCAATGGTTCCTTATGGCAAAGTCTGGCGCACTGGCGCTAACCAGGCGACCAAAATCACATTCAGCACAAACGTAAAATTAAACGGTAAAGAGGTTCCAGCAGGTACCTATGCCTTAATGACAATTCCTGGAAAAGACGAATGGACTGTTATTGTCAATAAAGGACCTGAAGGTTGGAGCCCTTACAAATATGACGATAAACAAGACCTCTTTCGCTTTGCTGTAAAACCAATAACAATGCCCTGGTCAATGGAAACATTCACTATAGACTTCAATGAGATTCGCGATGAGTCATCAAAACTCAATCTGATCTGGGACAAAACCAAAATTCCAATTGAAATCAGTGTCGAATATGCAGACAAGTTGACCAAGCAAATCCAGGATGTAATGGCATCAAACGAAGCGAAAAAGCCTTATTTCCAGGCAGCCAACTTCTATTACAATCACAACAAAGACATGAACGAAGCAAAAAAATGGGTGGAAGAGGCTCTCAAAGAGCGAGAAGCACATTACATTGTTTTCTTGAAAGCTGAAATTTTAGAAAAACTCGGTGACAAAGAAGGCGCTGTCAAAGCAGCTAAACGTTCTAAGGAACTGGCTGAAAAAGCAAACGACAATGGTTATATTCAATTGAACGAAGCTCTTATCAACAAATTGCAGTGAGATTGAAACAGACCAATATCAGATACATCAATGCCAGATGGTGGCATCGTTTTGTAGCTTTACTCATGCTACTTTCAATTACGATGCCACTATTTGCTCTTTCGTCTTCGGGAGTCGAAACACAGACGGACATGCAAAGTTCTAATGCTAAAGCGATATTGCGCGAACTTGAATACTTTCGTCAACTGGGCAGTGTGCTCTATATTGCAGCTCATCCAGACGATGAAAATACAGAGCTTTTGACCTACCTTTCAAGAGGTAGAAAATACAGGACGGCCTATCTTTCTCTCACAAGAGGAGATGGTGGACAAAACGTACTTGGAGCAGACCTTGGAAATAAGCTTGGAATGGCTCGCACCCAAGAGCTTCTTGCTGCAAGAGCATTAGATGGTGCACACCAGTTTTTTACTCGTGCAATCGATTTTGGATTTTCCAAAGATTACAAAGAAACACTTACAGTCTGGGACAAACAAGAAGTTCTCTCAGATATGGTGCGTATCATTCGCACTTTTCGTCCAGATATTCTAGTAACGCGATTTTCAATCAGTCCTGGTGGCACGCACGGTCACCACACCACTTCTGCGATCCTGGCTAAGGAAGCCTTCAAACTAGCGGGCGACCCCAAGGCTTTTCCTGAGCAGAAGCTTGAAGCATGGCAGCCCAAGCGTATACTGTGGAATGTGGGTCGTTTTCAAAAAGACCGAGTTACTAAAGATCCGATCATAAAGGTCGACGTGTTTGGAGATGACTCGGTTAGCGGCAAATCGTTTTACGAAATTGCCAGTGCTAGTAGAGCCGAACACAAAACACAAGGATTCGACACTTTTAAATTGCCTTTCGTCCAAGGCGAAAAACGCCAGGAATCTTTTCAACTAATAGATGGCGAGCCGTTGAGCAAAGACATCATGGATGGTATCGATACCAGCTGGAATAGATTTGAAGGCGGCGAAGAAATAGAAAAAAATGCAAGCGATATCATAGCTAAATTCGACCCTCATGATCCGTCCAAGAGTGTTTCTTCACTTTTCGCTCTTCGCTTGAAACTGTCCAAACTTCCAGAAAATCTCATTTTAAAAGAAAAGCAAAAGTTACTCGATTTGATCTTGCAGCAATGTCTTGGTTTAAAAACTAAAAGCACCCTCAATAATGCAGATGTCGTGCCGGGCGAACAAATGCATCTTCACTCCAGCGTGTCAATTAATTCAACGATGCCATGCACCTGGCTCAAAATGCACTATAGCCTATTGAATAAAGACATAAAAACAAATCTCAATCTAAAACAAAATCAGCCAAGTTCAATCGACTCGTCTGAAACCATGCCGACAAACGCTCTTTTAACCCAGCCTTACTGGCTATATAAAGACGGAACGCCAGGTATGTTTCACGTTGACAATCCCGAACTCATAGGCATGGCAGAGAATCTGCCAGCGTTTGCAATTGTCCACACTTTTAAAATAGGAAAAGAAATACTCACAATAGAAGATGAGCCCGTTCAAGAAATTACAAATCAACAAAGCAAAATAATTCAAACTCGAAAACTAAATGTAATACCGCCAGTGTCTTTGTGGCTCAACCCAGAGGTTGCAATCTTTACTAAAGGCTCGACTCAAACAATCGAAGCAAAAATTCACGCCGCAAGGCCCGGCATGAAAGGTTCATTGCTTCTAGAAGCCCCCAAAGACTGGCTGATCGAACCCAAAAGTCATTCATTTCACTTGAAGCACGCAGGTGATATAGAAACCTTTACTTTCAAAATAACAGCTCCCACAAAAACACAAAGCGTAAAAATTGTGGCATCAGCAGACATTGGTGGCACAATTTATCGAAATCAGCGCCAGGAAATCAACTACTCTCATTTGCCGCTGCAACTGTTCCAGCCGCCTGCCATTTTGAGCGCTGTCTGTCTGGACTTAAAAAAATCCGGAAGCAAAGTAGGCTATTTACCTGGAGCAGGTGACAGCCTACCTGAAAATCTCAAACAACTAGGCTATGCCGTGAAATCTTTAGATGACGCCACACTTACAAGAAATGACCTTGAAGGTCTTGATGCTATCGTGCTTGGAGTGCGAGCCTTTAACACGCGAGAAAAAATAGGCAAAGCTATGCCGGCACTTTTGTCTTATGTCGAAGATGGTGGCACGATGATTGTCCAATACAACAGACCCGACCAGCTAAAAGCTGACAAAATTTCTCCTTACGATTTAAAAATTTCAGCAGACAGAGTTACTGACGAAAAGTCAGCCATGACTTTTCTGGCTCCAGATCATGAAGTCTTGAATAAACCAAATAAAATTACTAAAGCCGATTTCGATGGCTGGGTACAAGAGCGAGGTCTGTATTTTGCAGGTAAGTGGGACGAACGATTTATCCCCATTTTAGCCTGCAACGATTCTGGCGAAGAGTCCAAGAAAGGTGTCTTGCTGATAGCCAGATATGGAAAAGGTCATTACATTTACACCGGTTTGAGCTTTTTTAGAGAACTTCCAGCAGGTGTACCTGGTGCATACAGACTGTTTGCAAACATGGTATCAATCGGCAAATGACAGACGAAGAAGAAACTACAACCGGACTGCCATGGCCATTTCCCGGAAGCTGGAGAGGCGCCTATAGTCTTGTTCTTGCAAGTTTTTTATTCTGGCTCGTATTATTAATTGTGTTAGGGACTGTCGGGCAATGAATGAACTCGACACTTGCATCCTTCTAATAACTATATTTAGTATCACAGCTGCAGGCATTTTCAAAACACGAAAACGAGACAGTCTTTCAAGCTATTTGAAAGGTGCAAAACAACCCCCCTGGTGGGCAATTGGCCTGTCTGTGATGGCGACCCAAGCAAGCGCCATAACTTTTCTATCTACACCCGGTCAAGGCTATCTGAGCGGATTAGGTTTTTTGCAAATCTATTTTGGCGTACCTTTTGCTCTAATTTTGATATCGATATTTTTTCTGCCTAAATACCACAAGCTAAACGTTTACACTGCATACGAATATCTAGAAAAACGGTTCGATCATAAAACTCGTTTGCTTGGTGCATCTTTGTTTTTAATACAACGCGGCATTGGTGCAGGACTTACGATTTACGCTCCGGCAATTGTATTGTCTACAGTTTTTGGCTGGTCGCTTCAGACTACTATTATAAGTTGCGGCTTGATAGTTATTCTCTACACTATGATTGGTGGCACTGATGCAGTTACTGTCACCCAGAAATATCAATTGATGGTCATATTCACTGGCATGCTTACTGCTTTGTGCTTGCTGATTGCAAAGCTACCTCAAGAATTGTCTTTCTTTGACGCAATGCACGTGGCAGGCGGTTTTGGCAAACTGCAAGCAGTGAATTTTTCACCAGATTTAAATGAGCGTTATACAATCTGGTCGGGATTGCTTGGCGGAACTTTTCTAATGCTTTCGTATTTCGGTGCCGACCAGTCACAAGTACAAAGATACATTTCAGGCTCTTCAACACGAGAAAGCCGACTTGGGCTGTTATTCAATGCCTTATTTAAAATTCCTATGCAGTTTGGCATTTTGATGATTGGCGTTTTAATGTTTGTTTTTTATCAATTTAAAGAACCTCCCATGCTCTTCCATTCGACCTCAAAAACTAATCTGAGTTCATTTCAAGCAGAATTCAAAAAATCACATCAATCAACCCGAGAATCGCTTGAAACCTGGCTTCAAGCAAAACAAAATAAAGACGAAACTTTAAGCAAGATGGCTTTTACAAAAGCCAAAGATTCATATATAGATTCACAACGCATTCTGCATTTAGCAGAAAAAGAAGTAGCAAAACAAAAATCAATTAAAACAAACGATGCCGACTATGTTTTCATCACATTTATTCTGAATGAACTTCCACATGGCGTTATCGGTCTGCTTGTAACGTCTTTCCTTCTAGCTGCGTTATCTGCAAAAGCAGCTGAATTGAATGCGTTAGGCGCAAGTACAACAATTGATTTTTACTTGCAAAAGGTCAATCGAAACGCGACAGACTTTCAAAGTGTTAGAGCCACAAAATGGTTCACATTAGGTTGGGGATTGATTGCAATAGTCATTGCACTGGTAGCAAATTTTTCTGAAAATCTGATTCAAGCAGTCAATATACTCGGGTCGATATTTTATGGCGTTTTACTGGCTTTATTTGTTGTAGCCTTTTTTCTTAAAAGCGTGGGGGGCACGGCTACTTTCTGGGCAGCAATTGTGGCGCAAACACTGATAATTGGGTTATATTTGAGTAGTTCTTTGTCTTATTTATGGTTTCCACTCATAGGATGTTTAGTTTGCGTGACATTAAGCCTTCTACTTCAACGAATTCTCAACACTAAAAATCCAGTCGAGAAGAAAGCTATATGAGCGCACCAGTTATTTGTTTTGGACAACAGCCTTGCGGATTTTTCCCTAAGCGCTTTTTAGTTGCAAAGATTACAGCCGCCCACAGATTGCAATCCAAAATCGGCGGCGAAATTGTTTTCTTTTATCACGACAGCGACCACGACCCGCGCGAAACCCGCACCATTTTAAGACATCGAACCACAAACGAAGAAGCAAAGCTCAACTTTACTTTCGAGAACAAAACTCAGCGCAAATTTTCGCCACTCTATTTGAAACGCATAGAATCAGGATGGCACAATAAAACCATCTTGCAGTTGCCAAACTATTTGGACCACCCGCAAATAGACATTTTTAAAAGTGTAAAATCCGATATCGTTTCTGAATTCTGCCTGGAAATGTACAGATTGATGGGATTGCTAGAAGGTATCAAGGTTCTAAAATCAAGCGATCCTCAATTTCGCAAAGCCGCCTGCGATGTAAACGATTTTTATGCTGATATCAAATACGATGGTGAGGTGGTGCGAGCACGATTTAACAATGACCATTTTACTTTGCACGAAGGCGGAGATAAATTTATTAAACTGCCTATGATTGAATATTCAAAAGAGCAAGTAAGCCCGACACGAGATTCGCGCCTGATTTGGATGCAATCAGTAATTAAGTGTACTCATTATGTTTCAGGTGCTGGCGAACAAAATTATATTCACAAAGAAGACGCACCAGAAATAGAATATGTCACGCGCGATGAAATCGAGCGAGCAGATGAAGCATTCACCGAAACAATGGAATCAATCCATGGATAACAAAAGCGACAAAAAACGCCCATTGAAAGTAGGCATTACTTGTTACCCCACTGTCGGCGGCAGCGGGGTAGTTGCGACCGAGCTTGGGAAAGAACTTGCTAAGCGCGGTCACGAAGTGCATTTCATCTCTTACGAACGTCCCTTTCGGCTACCTGAACAAAGCGAAAATGTTCATTTTCACAAAGTCACAATTAATAGTTATGGACTGTTTAAATATCCAGACTACACACTGCCTTTGTCTGTCGAAATGGCAAAAGTAAGCTGTAAGGAAAATCTAGATATCTTACACGTTCATTATGCAGTTCCACACGCTACTGCTGCCGTTCTTGCAAAGTGCATGCTAGCTCAAGACAAACAACCAAAAGTCGTAACTACTTTGCATGGCACCGATACCACATTACTTGGAGCAGACCCTGGATATGGTCCTGCAATTTTACATGCGCTCAATCAATCTGACATTGTTACTGCCGTATCTGAATTTCTCAAAGCCGAAACTGAACGAGTGATAGGATTCACTGGCAAAATCAAGGTAATTTCCAACTTCTCCGATTTGCCCAAACCTACAAGATCTAGAGCCGAAGTGCGAAAAGAACTAGGCATAACTGATAAGGAAGTTATGCTCGTTCATGCCTCCAATCTACGTCCAGTGAAAAGATTCGACTTGCTTTTGAAAGCTGTTGCTGGTATCAAAAATCGCGATTCTTTCAAACTTGTCGTAATTGCGGGAAGCGATTTCGCTCCTTTTCAAAAAGAGGTCCAGAATCTTTTGCTGGAGGACAAAATAGTAGTTCGTGAAAATGTATTGCAAATCGAGAATTATTTACAAGCAGCCGATATTGCTTTATACACTTCAGATAGCGAGAGCTTTTGTTTGGGTATTCTTGAAGCCATGCTCTTCAATTGTCCCAGCGTCTCAACCAATGTTGGTGGCATTCCAGAAGTTGTACAACATAATAAAACGGGACTACTGGTTAATCCTGGCGATGAATTAGCGCTTACAAAAGAGCTTGAGGACTTGATCCAAAACGAACAACGCAGAAAAAAATTAGGAAATGCTGCAGCAATCGATGCAAAAGCCAGATTTTCCGCTGAGGTTCTGATTCCACAATACGAAGACCTTTATTACAGTCTTTTAGACTAATAGAAATAACTAGCTTTCAATTCGACACAAAGCAGCAGCGGCATGAGCAGTAAGTCCTTCGAGCTTTGCAAACTGGGCTGTTTCTTTTGCCAGGTGCGCGGCATTATTGCTTGATTTCATCCAGGATTGAGCGCGCAAAAACACCAAGGGATTAAGTGCGCCAGAATATCTAGCCGCTCCACCTGTGGGCAAAGTATGATTTGGACCTGCCATATAGTCGCCATGTGGCACGCTTGCATAGTAACCCATAAAGAGAGCACCATAATTCAAAAGTGCCGGTTTCAAACTCTCTGGGTCTTCGACTTGCAATTGCAAGTGTTCTGGCGCCAATTCATTAACCTTATCGACACATATTGCAAGTGTAGGCAAAACCACAATCGCGTTATATTTAATAGACTCGCGAACAAAATCGGGCAATGAGAGTTTGTCTATACTTGTTGTAATTTCCAAAGCTGTAGCATCGGCTATCTCTTTTGAGTCGGTAAATAAATATGCTCTGGCACCAGGGTCGTGCTCTGCTTGAGACAACAAGTCTAGCGCAAGCCATTTTGGATTGGCGCCACTATCGGCGATGATTGCAATTTCACTTGGACCAGCCAGCATATCTATTCCAATTTGTCCTTGTAATTGACGCTTGGCTTCGGTCAAATATGCATTACCAGGGCCAACGAGCATATCTGCACGTTTAATAGACTCAGTTCCAAATGCCACCGCAGCGGCAGCCTGCGCCCCGCCTAACTGATAAATTTCATTCACACCACATACACTGGCAGCATAGATAATTTCGTCGCATACGCAGGGAGTGAGAATACAAATTTCCTTTACTCCAGCGACCCGTGCCGTCATAGCTGTCATGAGTGCAGTAGAGGGAAGGGGATATCTTCCTGATGGTACATAACAGGCGACTCGTAAAACCGGTTTAAAATCCATTCCAGTCTGAAATGTGCCATTATTTACGGTTACAGGTTTTATCACGCTCAAAACTGCAGTAGCGTAATCTTTGATTCTTGTAGCGGCAATATCAATAACATCTTTTGAGTCTTGAGGAAGTCTTTTGCAAGCTTCTTCAATGGACAAAGAATCAAGCAACCAGTCTTTAGTTATTTTGTCTTTGAGCAAAGAAGCCCATTTAGAAAGCGCAGCATCTTTATCTTGTCGAACCGAGCTAATAATTTCTTTTACACGCTCTTCGATTGCCGATTCGTTCTCTTCGTCGCGAACTGGAGCAAAATTCAAAGCATTATCGCCACTAAGTATTTGAATCATTTCGCTCTCCCCGACAACTCGCCTTCTATTTGTTTCCAGCTAAGTCCTTCATCCACTGCAAGCACACTTAGAAAATATAGAAGATCAGCTATTTCCCATTGCAAATTTTCACGCGAAGTATAATTCATCACTTCCTGGCATTCTTCAGAAATTTTTTCAAGCAACAGTTTTCTGTCCTTGAGCAATTTGGTCGTGTAAGACTTTTCGGGCATTTCCTTTTTGCGCTCTGCAATTTTGTCAAAGAGTACAGGAAGCGAAAATTCTGGTACTGTCTCTGTTCTTGTAAAACAGCTATAGCTGCCATCGTGACAGGCAACACCTTCTTGCAACACTGTAAACACAAGTGCATCTCTGTCACAATCAGTACGACAGGCAAGAAGAGATTGTTTGTGACCAGAGGTTGCCCCTTTTTCCCATAGTTCTTGGCGTGAACGACTGAAATAAATTCCTTTGCCGGAGTTTAGTGCCTTTTCAAGCGAATCTCTAGAACTGTAAGCTAACATCAATAATTTTTGATTCTGGTCCTGAACCACGGTCGGTATCAAATTATCAGGACCAAATTTGAGACAGTCCATAATTGACTGTGCCAGATCTATTCGTCCAGTGTACAAAGCCATACCCACTTGAACATCTATACCATTTCGACTTAACTCAATTACTTCGTGTGTATTAGCCACTCCACCCGCAACTGTTAGGGGTTTTTCCAGACTATCGCGCAATTGCTTGACGGCTTCAATATCCATGCCACCAAGTCCACCTTCTGCTTCTACATAAGTGCTCAAAAAACTGTTGCAATAAGGTGCAAGTCTTTTTGCTCGCTCATGCACAGATTCGTTTGTAGAATTTGTCCAGCCTTTGTCGACTACTTTGCCATTTTTATGATCCAGTGCCACCATTACTTTGTTAGTAGGCAATTGTTTAAGCAATTCAGGCTCGGCTTTGGTTCCAATTATGATTTTTTTTGCCCCGGCACGAAGATATTCTTGCGCGGTTTCGACATCTCTTATTCCGCCACCAACACGCGCATCGCAAACCTGACAAATTTGCTTGATCAAAGACCGATTATCGCCTTTGCCCATGGCAGCATCTAAATCAATTACTGCCACTTCGCCGTATCTGTTGAACTTGCGCGCAAGCTCAAGGGGTGTTGTATCTGATTCAAGCACAAATTCTTTGCCCTGACGCAACTGCACTGCCTTGCCATTTATGATATCGATGCTTGCCACTAACATATGCGTACCTGCACTCCCTCTTGATTCAGAATATTTTTGATTTCTTTGACTGTGTGCGAACCATCATGAAAAATAGTGGCAGCAAGTGCAGCATCCGCATTTGCTTTTTTAAAAACATCAACAAAGCTCTGACTATTTTTAGCGCCACCAGATGCGATGATTGGAATCGGTAAATTCTCTGCAAACTGTTTAACTAACTCTAAATCAAAACCAGATTGAGTACCGTCTTTATCCCAGGATGTAAGTAAAATTTCGCCGGCTCCAAGCTCTACACAATTAGTTGCCCAGTCGAATGCGACCATTAGAGTGTTTTCGCGTCCACCTTTGATTAGAACCTCAGCAATACCATCTTTATTTCTTTTGGCGTCAATTGCAACCACACAACATTGCGAACCAAACTTGATTTTAATCTCTGTAATCAGTTTGGGATTCTTGACCGCCTGAGTATTGACCGATACTTTATCTGCACCAGCTTCTAAAAGAGCCTGTACATCGTCTATTGTATTTACTCCTCCGCCTACTGTAAAAGGGATAGACAAATTTTTGGCTACATTTCTTACCCATGAAAGCATGGTGGAACGCTTTTCATGCGATGCTGTAATATCCAGAAAAACGATCTCATCGGCTCCTTGATTTTCGTATGCAATTGCAAGCTCTATAGGATCGCCCATATCGCGCAATCCCTGAAAATTGATTCCTTTGACGGTGCGCCCGTTAGCCACATCAAGACATGGAATTATTCTTTTGCACAAATTATTTTGAGACATCACAAAGCCACTTTTGCATTAGAGTTTGACCAAATTGACCGCTCTTTTCGGGATGAAACTGAAACCCTGTTATATTGTTCTTTTGTACCGCAGCGCAAAAAGGCTCGTGGTAGTCAGCACTGTATAAAATATCGTTTTGATTTTTGCAAACAGCATAGTAAGAATTGACGAAATAAGCATAACCAGACTCGTAACCATTATTTTGAACATTTTCAAGCTTATTCCAACCAATCTGCGGAACTTTTCCCTTAGTAAACCTGACTACCGTCCCTTGTATCAGTTGCAAACCACTAACTCCAGGTGTTTCTTCGCTTTGATCGAATAAAATCTGCATTCCAACACAAATACCTAGGTACGGAGTTCCAGACTTCACGAGCTTTGACAATGACTCCCTAAGTCCTCCTTTTTGAATAGACTGCATCACAGCTCCAAAAGCACCAACCCCAGGCAAAATGATTGGGCGGCTTCCATTAGGCGGTTTTTCTGCATCGACCTCGTTTACACAGACGTCTAAGCGTTCAAGCAAGCGCAAAACACTGCCTTTATTGCCTCCGTCAATATTCACCAGGTCGACTTCAGTTTTCATCAAGCATTCCTTTAGTAGACAGATACTCATTTGAATCAAGCTGTTTTACACATTGCTTCAATGCCCTTGCACAGGCTTTATACACTGCTTCAATAACATGGTGGTCGTTATCCTGGGCAATGATATGCACATGCAAAGTGGCTTTCAATCCATCTACAAATCCTTTGAAAAACTCTTTGAACAAATTGGGATCGATACCACCAACGGTGAAATTGCCAAATTTGACATTCCATGTCAGATTACGTCTGCCGCAAATATCAATGGCGCAAACTGCAAGACTTCCGTCCATCGCAAATGTAAAAGAACCTGCACGCTCGATACCGGACAAACCACCAAGAGCCTTATAAATGACTTCACCAAGTACAATCCCGCAATCTTCAATCAAATGGTGAGGGTCGACTTCTATATCACCATTTGCTTTGACAGAAAGGCTAAACCTGCCGTGCACAGCAAAAGCCTCAAGCATGTGCGACAGAAATGGCAAATTGGTATCGATATCCACCTTACCAGGACTATCTAGGTCAATAATCATTCTTATCTGAGTTTCTTTGGTATTGCGCTCAACTATCGCAGATCTACTCATAATGCAAGAAGCTCCTTCAACTCATCAACCGAACTCAATACTCTCGATGCACCAGATGCTTTTAACTGCTCTTCACTAAGAGTCGTAGTTACACCAATTGCTTCAATTCTCAAAGACAATGCAGCAGAAACATCATCGACTGAGTTTCCAATATACAAAGCATCAGTTAAATCATTTTCTTTCATACATGCCTCCAGATAATCTGGCGAAGGTTTTGCATGAAGATGAGGTCTATCGCCTACACAATAAATCTGGTCGAAAACCGAATCAAGACGTGACCCCCACACAGGATCGTACTCAACTCTGCATCGACCGGTGACCACAAACAATTTATGACGTTTGCGCAATTTTTCAAGCACGCTCAAATCGCAAATGAGTTCTTCAGCTTCAATTGCAATATTTTTGTACATTGGAATTGCAGTCAAAACAATATCTTCAATATCGGCTTCAAAACCGCGTCTGCGAATCAATTCTTGAGTCGCAATCCAATCGTCATTATATCCGCCCTCGGCTTTGAGTGCTCTCAATTCGCCATTTTCAAGCGGCATGCCAGTGTATTGTTCGACAAGCTTTTCTACTACTTTTGCGAAACTCTTGGAAGTATCAACTATAGTATCGTCGAGGTCGAACATTATTCCAAAGGACTTAGAAAACTTCTCCAATACACTCAAAAACTTGTCGTTTTCTTCTTGTGTCCCAGTCGAAACTCTCACCATGCCATCGATAACTTCGCTTCTGTCACGCACCAGCACCGACTCTTTGCGACAAAATTCGGTAAAACGTTTAGCCAAAAATCCCATTTCAACCAGAACGCTATTGCTTGCACCACGCGTAACTTTATATCCGCGCTCTTCAATTTGACTTGCTAAATTGTCCAACCGAATCAATGAATCTTTGACCTCCGCTTTTACTCTTTTGGCGTTATCTAAGAGTTTTTCAGCCACCCATACGGCAACGGCATTTACGCTGTAAGGAAGCTTGACACGCTCAAGTACCTCAACTAATTCAGGCTTTCCAAAAACAATTCCAAGACGCAATCCAGCCATTCCCCATGCTTTAGAAAAAGTCTTCAGTACAAGTAAGTTATCGAATTTTCTAATCATAGACAAACAACTGTCCTGGTTATACTCTCCATAAGCTTCATCGATTACAAAAAGAGTATCGCTGTATGTTTTGCACCACATAGCTATACGCTCTACATCAAGCACTGCACCGGTTGGATTTTCTGGCGAGGCAAAAAATGCCATTTTCACACCAGATTCAAGTTCCTTTTCGATGCCTCCTAAATTAAACGAAAAATCATCATTTACTTTTACTGCACGAACATCTGCACCAGCCAGTTTCAAACTGTGAGGAATGATGGCAAAACACGGATCTGACACTATGGCACGATCTCTTCCAAATTCTATGAACGAGGAACAGATAACAGATATGCCCTCGTCGCTGCCATTAGTCAAAAGCACCGACTGAACCGGGACCGAATAGTACTCAGCAATTTTGTTGTTTATAACCTCGTACTCAGGATAAGTATTGAACAAAAAAGCTGGCAATTCGCTGCAATCAAGAACATCTGAAAAACCGCTGGTGTTCTCATTGAAGTCCAGTCTGGTAAATTGATATCTACCTTCTTTTGGTCTTTTATATGGTGGCAATTTATTGACAGCAGCTCTTGGTGTAACAGGCATTAGACTATTTTCTCCAATTTATATTCAAGAATGTCTTTTGCACCCCATGCCACCAATTTTGGAATCAAACCTGGCACCTCGTCTTTGTCTACTGCAATTTTTACTGCATATCCTGATCCCTGATAAAGCTCAGAAACTGTTGGAGACTTCATACATGGCAGATTTTTTACTATACGCTCAAAGTCTGCTTTATCCACATTCATTTCAAGCAAAACCTTTTTTCGGGCAGCTAGCGAGCTTTTCATTAGCATCACAAGCTCTTCTAGTTTTTGTCGTTTAACTTTATTTTCTAAAGCTTCGCGACTACATATAAATCTTGTCGTCGAGCGCATTACTTCGTCGATTATGACCAATCGGTTTGAATTGAGGGTTGCACCAGTTGCAGTATTATCTATAATCAGGTCGGCATCTTCTGGTGGCAGTGCTTCTGTGGCACCATAGGTGCGAACGAAGATAGAATTGAGCTTCTTCTTATCTATATAAGTTTCAGCCAGACACTTGTACTCAGAGGCGAGAACGAGCGTCCTTTCGCTTTGAGCCTTTTCAAGATCCAACGACTCAGGCGCCGCCACCACTATTCGCACCGGATCAAATCCTAAATCGAGCAACTCTACAACGTCTGCCTTTTGCTCGACTATCCAGTCGTATCCGGCAAAGCCACAGTCGTGACGACCAAGAGCGACCAGATTAGGAATATTCTGAGCTTTTAGAAATTTGCCTTCTATTGCAGGATCGCTTGATGTCGGTCGGTAAGACCTAGATTCTTGATTGAATTGAATGCCTAATCCTTTAAGTAAGGTCAAAACCTTATCTTGCATGCGTCCGGTAGGAACAGTCATTTTAAGGATGTCTTTGCCCGTCGAGGCTTTATCGCCTTTCTTCGAATCTGTTTGTGCTTTGGTTTGCATTGTTTTTCCTTGCTGTTTATTTGTTGTCGCATACAAAAAAGCCCGCTTGAAGCAGGCTCTAACATTTAAAAGATTGATTACAATCTAAAGACTTGCAAGCCCGCTTCAAATTTCCAATCTATGATGATGCGCGTGAAGATTGCTGTTCACGCCATTCAATTTGGCAAATTTGTGGGCTGTCGCTAAAAGCATTTGCGCCTTCTGATTTCTTACTTTTCCAGGGTAACATCGTCCATTCGCCGTGGCTATCCTTAGCTAAGCAATGTAACATGACAACCCCTTCATGTTTAATCTGGACTTTTGAACTTTTTGCCTGCAGATGTCGTTCTAACAAATAGAAGGTCTGGGCGAGACTTCATAAAGGACAAAACTGAACAATGAAAAACACTATTCATATATTAGGTATCACTCTTTCACTATTAGGGGTCACAAATCTGCTCTTTATAGAAAACGTCAAGGCTTCAAACGACGTTTCAACTAAATATGACCAGTGGACCGACACCAAACGCTCGCGCCAGATACCGGTTAAATACTATCTGCCAAGCTCTTTTGATAAGGCGACGACCCCTTATCCTGTGGTAATTTTCTCGCACGGACTTGGCGGCTCGCGCGAGGCAGCTGTTTATCTGGGAGACTATCTTTGCAAACATGGATATGTAGGGGTATTTATCCAACATCCCGGTAGCGACGAGTCTTTCTGGAAGCCTGACTTACAAAAAGAAGGAAGTGCTTTAGACAAAGCTAAGCTTATGTCTAAATTCAAAACCCAAGTGGCAAATCCAATGCACGCGGTAAATCGAGCCCAAGACGTGCATTTTGTAGTAGACAGGCTCGAGCAACTAAATAGAACAAACCCGCAATTCAAAAATAAGCTAGACCTGAACAAAATTGCCATTGCAGGACATTCTTATGGCTCCTGGACAGCACTTACAGCAAGTGGTCAGCGTATGGTCACACCATTTGGTCGAGAAATCGAAAGCACCGAGCACCGAATCAAAGCTGCTGTTTATCTCAGCCCCACTTCGCCTCGCAAAAATGTAGACCCATCGGTGGTTTTTGGAAAAATTCAAATTCCAGGGCTGCATCTAACCGGCACTCTAGATGACTCGCCAGTAAACGACGGCAAAGCTGAAAATCGTCGCATCGCCTTCGACAATATTTCAAAAAGTGACCAGTATCTGGTCATTTTAAACGGTGCCGATCATATGGTCTTTGGTGGCAGAACTCGAAAAACTTTCAACTCAAACGACATAAAACACCAGCAAGTCGTGCAAGAAACCACTCTACACTTTCTTGATGCTTATCTCAAAAATGATAACGAAGCAAAAAAATGGCTCAATACACAAGCAACAAGCTACATAAAACCTTTTGGGTCATATGAGCACAAATCACTTAGCCACAGCGGCTAGTCCTTCAGAAAAGGATGTAGCATATCTGTATTTTGGCTCAATGACGAATTTACCCTGCTTGTTAATAAATCCGCAGGATATTGTTTTAGGGTCTTTAGGGTCGACAACTTCCACTTTTGCCAACCCGCCACTAAAACAACAAGCATTATGAAATTGAGGAGCAATGACCATTTTGCCCGTCTTGTCTATATATCCCCATTTTCTTTCGTTATTAGTTGATTCGTCAATACAGACTGGAGCCAAGCCTTCAGCGAAGTGTCTTGCATCAACAAATTTATCCGGTCTGATTTTATATTGATAATTAGAGTCTATAAAGCCCCAGCGTCCAGGTAAATCGTCAGAAAACGCAGCGGCTAATCCTTCGGAAAAAGGCACCATATGAAAGCCATGAGAATCAAAGGTTTCGTGCAGACTCCAGTTACTGTAACCTTCATATAGCGACGGGTCATCATCCGGCTTATTCTTTTTCACTGGCTCAGGCTCAGTTGGCGCTGGCACAAATTCACCTTTGTGATTAATGTACTTAGAATCATTTTCGCTATCTGTTATCAAAGTCACCTTGGCTTTGCCATTCTTGAAGGCGTCTGCATATTTGAACTTTTTCTCGATAACAGTTTTACCGTTAGCATCAATATAAGAAAAGGTATTATCTGGGGCAAAAGCAGCAATACAATAAACACCGCTTATAATGCAACAGACCAACTGACAGACCATCAAAGAACAAACACCAAATATGGTGCTTCTTATGCTTTCGATTTCGAAAACGCCAAGCATTCTGTAAAGGCTAATCAGCAAATAATTAGCGATAAAGAAAATAAGCGCAGTACCACCAAGCGAAAGAGCAAAAATCCATGGCACAGCAGCAAGCCCACCTCCAAGAGCAGTGATTACGCTTGTGAGCGTGGCAGCATAAAGCGCAACGGCAAATCCCAGAGCAGTGGCTATGCCTTGAAGAGGAACGAAAACTATTCCACCGATTATTTTATGCTTGGCTAAATTAAAACCTGGCAACCTGGGAAAAACCCAAAAGTAGACCAGCAGCGTGCCGAGAACCACTGAAGACAAACAAATTGCTATTGGAATTAAGGGATTCATCCCCCAATATTAACATGAACCCTTCGAATACCCAGATTTGGTACTAGGCCTTTTTAATTGCAGGCGGAACCCAGTCTCCGTTCAAAACCGATTCAAAGGGAGCATACAGTCTCATGGTCACCCCAAGTGCTCCAGTTGCAGGAGCTGGAAGCCAGTTCGCTTCTTTGTCTTTACCAGGATTTTTGTGCTGAATATAAATATCTAGCGACCCATCTGCATTCTTCTGAAAATTCATCCAAGAGCTAACAGCAAAACGATTCAATTCGTTTGCGACCTGAAATCCAGCAGCATCATACATGGTGACTGACCAGAAAGCATGTGCTGGTGGCATGGACTCTTTATCAAAATGAATTACGTAATTCTTGTCACCCATAAGTACATTGCCCTGTGAGTCAGCCAAATTCAAAGGATAAACAGCGTCTTCTGGTTGATTTGCTCCAAGCCCTACCATCGCAACTATTGCTCGTTTCAAATAATTATTTCCATACACGCCCATCGACTCGGTATTCATAGACCAACCATTTACAAGTCGTCCCATCGATTTAACTTTATCGAGCATGAGCTTGAGACT
The DNA here is from genome assembly GCA_964572515.1 of uncultured Candidatus Obscuribacterales bacterium. Lineage (GTDB taxonomy): Bacteria > Cyanobacteriota > Vampirovibrionia > Obscuribacterales > Obscuribacteraceae > Aved-18. The sequence goes on from CAZNEW010000002.1 coordinate 402,275, forward strand.
ATCTTTAGCTCCGCGTTCAAATTCGGACTTCAGATTAGGGTCTATTGTGTTCAGGTCGAAATTGTCTGCAGCACTAAACCCTAGAGCCTTAAGGCTTGCTATGATTGACCAATCGGTAGGATGTGGCGGGTTTGTTTGGAGCAGTTTCGCGGCCATTGCAAAATAGTTTTCCACACTCATTGAATTAACGAAATCGAGAGGAGGTGTTTTCATATCGACACTCTTATCGACTTCAAAAGCTGATACCGTATTTGATGCTGTACCATAACTGGATAGAGGAGTTATTTTAAGCGCATCTTGAATAGCATGCACACTTGCATAATCATCTGGTCCGTCTGTTTTAATTCTTCCGATTATCCATACAAATGGCGTTGGAGCAGGAATCGACTCAACACCGTCTGGTAGCTTGCCGCTCCAGTGGGGAGGAATAATGGCATAGTTTTGAGCAGCCGTTCCTGTAGTACGCCAGCCTGGTGAAGCAAAAACATCTGACCACATATCAAGCATCGGCATCAAATAATAACGGCCCTGGGTATCTGGTATCGAGATGATAAGTGGTTCTTTGCCTAGGTCGAGCCATGCGGTGCTGTACAGAGTATCGAAATTAGGTCTGACTACAGCTTTGAAATCGGCATCTGGGAAAGTTCTTGCATGACTAAAAGTGTTCAAAGGTCCAAAACCCATTTTTTGTCCAGCTGGAAGATTGGTCATTTGTCTGCGCGTTACCTCCATTGTAATTAACGGATAGAAGTAACAATAAGCTTGTAAGCCAATTTCGTATGCTTGCTCAGGACGGATTTTTGCAGATGCAAAGGTAGATGTGGTCATTTCGTCTCCACGCTTTAATTTGAGTTAAATAGGCATCAATTTTAGCATCTCCGTCTTAGGTAGGAGGCAGAGCAAATAGCAATTTTTCTATACTTGAAAAGATAGTCAGTAAAGGAAAAAGTCATGAAGGAAAAAACTGAAATCGCAGGACTCTGGCACAATCAACATAAATCCGAAATTGACTTCAGTCAAAGCTCAAATGGACAAATTACGGGTGTTTTCAAAACGCACACCGAAAATGGTCATAAAGATTATCCGTTGACAGGCTATGCTCACGACGACGTCATAGCATTTTGCGTCAATTTCATAGAGCACGGATCAGTGACTGCATGGGTCGGTCAGATCAATCAAGAAAAAGGAAAACCAGTATTCAATACACTCTGGCACATGTCGGTAGAAATGGGCAAACTAGATTCAAAAGACGACCGTTCGTGGAAATCCATACTTTCTGGATCTGACAAATTTCACAGAGGTCCAGCCATTTTACAAAATGGCGATAACGAAGATGAAACTCAGGTGATCAGTCAGTATCCACCTTACCTTTATGGCAACCGCAAAATTTCAGTGTATTAAGAGATTCATTTTTGCTCAATCGTGGTTGCCCTGTTCCAGGGCAACTGCGAAAGCACAAGCATAATGACACTATTTTTGGTGAATGCAGAAATAGCCATTTCCAAAGACAATAACGCAGGCAAAAATATCCAGCTTGAACTAACTGAATAAGCAAGCAAAATGCTTATGAACAAAATGAGTCCTGCTGTTAATCGAAACTGTCTATCCAATGACCACATTTACTGAATCCTCGCTGGTGACTTCATTTAATAACTTCTGTTACAAGACTTGCTTCATTACTTGCTCGTACACCTATATGACACCATTTGCAATATCGTTCTTACTTGAACATTAACGCTTGCAATACACGAGAACATCATTCTAGAGATACAAAAAGAACATCCAAAAGGCTGATTTCATCAGGTAGGCAAAAAGTTACTCTATAAATGGAACCAACGATCAGAACTTAAGATTTTTTCCGGCAATTGGCCGAAACAGGCGCCGGAACACACCGGATAGGCAAGGTTTAAAAGCTTCAGCTTCCTTGCCTATCCACTAACATCCATTAAGGGGAAAGCAATGACTTTTATCAATCGAACCGATGCTGGAGTACAGCTTGCAGAAAAGGTAGAAAATTATGTAAGCGAAAATAAGATAGATAAAACAGACTTACTCGTTGTCGGACTTCCTAAAGGAGGAGTGGTGGTTGCCCTTGAAGTGGCAAGGAAATTGAGTTGTCCAGTAGATGTATTGGTTTCAAAAAAACTTGCGTATCCCAATAAACCCGAATTAGCTATAGGTGCTGTTTCCTCAGACGGACTTACAGTGCTGAATAATGATTTGCCTAAAAATCGTCCCTGGCAGCATTATATTGAAGGGCAAGAAGAAGAGCTTTTACACCTTAGCAAAACAATAGAAAACAAACTCTACAAATTGTCTCAACGCAATAAACCGCTATATAAGGGCAAAACTGTTATCGTTGTCGATGATGGAATCGCCACTGGTATGACAGCTGTTTCAGCTCTCAAAACTGCCCAAAAGCGTGGTGCAAAAACAGTTATTCTGGCAGTTCCTATTATGAGTCTTGCTAACAGAGATTTTTTGAGTGACAACTGCGACGCATTAATAAACATTTCTGCTCCTGAATATTTAGTTTCGGTCAGCCACTATTATCTTGATTTCAGACCAATACCAGAAGAATTTGTGCTCGATGCTATGAAAGAAAGTGAAGGGTTTGCAGCTTATGCAGTAAGTAGTAACTGATTAAATTGCGATAGGTGAAAAACATGAAAGTATTAGTTGCATTAGACGATTCGCCCTTCTCCAAAGAAGTGATCCACTCTTTATTATCCAGACCATGGCCTGAGAAAACTACTTTTAAATTACTCAACGTTATTGAACCTATGTGTTTATCGCCTAATGAGTATGATTCTAAAGAGTTGCAAGAATCACTTGAAAAAATGAACGAACTTAGAAAGGAAGCAGCTGAGAAATTCTGCGACCATACTCAAAAACAAATATCTAAACATTTTCCCCACAGTAAAGTGACTTTCGAGATCCGACAAGGAGCAGCTAAAAGCGAAATAGTCAACGCTGCCATTGATTGGAAAGCAGACAAAATTCTAATTGGTGCGCACGGTCGAGATGTTTGCCCGCACAATCTGATAGGAAGTGTCTCAAGAGCAGTAGTACACTCAGCACCATGTTCTGTAGAAGTGGTTCGAGTTCATGAATTGGCAAGCAAATAATACTTATTAAGCCACGTCTGATGATTTTCCAGCTAAAGCTTCTTGAGTGGGGCGAACCACTAACACAGGTCTATCAGCGTGACCACAGACAGCCTGAGAAACGCTTCCCAGAAAGAATTTGCTAAACCCTTTGCGTCCATGCGATCCTACAATAATAAGATCGGCACCCCAGTTCTTAGCATCATCGAGTATTGCAGTTTTTGCAAAGTCCTCATAAACAGCTTTCTCAACTGTACCGCCTTCGAGGCTAGATAAGATATCCGCCTCTAATTTGTCGAGTAATACTTTGCCTCGCTCAAGATGAATCTTTACGACATCGGTCAAAACCGGCGCTGGAGCGAAACTCATATAGTTGTCGACTAAGAGAGGTTCGACGATATGCACTAATCTGATTTGCGCGTCTTTAATCCAACCCAGGGTACGCAAGAAGTTGAATATGCAATTACCGAAAAACTCGTCTTCAACTGCAATAAGTACTTTCATTCTTTGATTCACCATTAAAACTCTACCCCATAAGTGTATAGCTTTGGTCACTAATTTGTCTCGTCCCGGAGTGTGAAATTCATTCATCCTGCAAGTTGATGATCGTAAAGCTACATTGATTCAAAATCAGAAAAGTTAGACCAGGGAAGAAATAATGAAACTATCACTCGCCATCATAATTGGTTGCACTATATTGATTGCATGTCCCGCACAAGCAAAGACTCATGACGGTGCAACAGAAATTGAAAGACAAGGATGCATGAATTGTCATTCGCTCGACGGCGAAGGAGGCTTGATTGGTCCTCCATTCGACAATATCAAAGAATTTCGCTCGAAAGAATTCATACAAAACAAACTGACAACAAAGTGCAAACAAAATAACAAGAAGTCTCATATTTACCCGACACCAGCGGATTTGATGAATCACGTGGTACTAAAAGAAGACACAGCTAAAAAAATCGCTGACTATCTATACAATTACCAGAGCAAAGCAAAGTGGCAAGCAAAAGGTCACGGCAATATAGATAAAGACGAAGTGCCTCTGGGCGCAAGCTTCAAGCCTCACGCTGTATCAAAAGAAAGTCGACTTGGATTGGCTTTATACAGAGATCATGGATGTGCTGCCTGTCATTCAGTCAATATGATTGGTGGCCGATTAGGTCCAGCTTTAGACGGCGTAGGAGCAAGACGAAGTCGCAAGTTCATTGAAAATAGAATCAGTACCGGTGCAACCGTTACATATGGAGATAAAGAGTTCAAACCCTCGGCTTACATAATGCCTTCGATGAATTTGTCTCAAAAAGATGTGCGTTTACTTACTGATTTCTTGCTTACTCTTCCGGCAAAAAATGCAGATTAAAAGCTCACTAACTGTATTTTAAAACTATTTCTTGTTCTGCTTGCAACCAGTCTTGTACATCAAAACCATGTGTACATCCGCGCTCAACAAAAAGTTGATAAGCTCTCATTGCGGTTTCTCGTGCGACCAATTCTGGATGGACTCCAGTTTCCAGTTCTGGAGCCTGAATTTTATCTTGAAGTTTCTTTTCTTTCAGCTTGGTCTTCATATAAACTTCTCCTGAGCTATCTTTATTCTAAGTTTACCCAAGTCGGTTTTTAACTTACGTCGCCTCTTGGAGCTAGTAATTATCATCCCTTAGGATGATTAATGCACTTACACTTTCAGTCGCTGGCTGGATAGCTATTGGGCTTGTAAACGAATAACCTATGAGTATCGCCGACCATAGAATCTAGGTAGAACAAAATGAAACCCCGGCTGCTTCTGGCACTCTCAGGAACCAAACAATCACTTTTTGCTAGCGAATTAGCCTTTAGACTGGCAATTAAAACCGAATCGTCTATCACAGCTCAACATGTTGTAGACACATACACCAGCTATGAATTTTTGAAAAACGACCAACCAGGATTATTGAAAAGTGACCTTTATAACCAAGCTTATTTGAATTTGAAAAAATCTCAAAAACTAATTGCCGACGAATTAATGGCAACCTGGCAAAGCTTAGCAGACAGACAGGAAGTGGAATATAAATGCTATATTGACGAAGGAAACCCGGTAAAAGAAATTTGCAAAAGAGCGAAAAACTTTGATCTGGTAATTATTGGTCACCGCCAGCGCGTCTACGAAACGACTTCTGAAGATCCCTGGCACGGAGTCAAATACACTGTAGCAGAAGGTCTTGCCCACGATTGTACTAAACCAGTTTTGATTGTTCAAAAACCCGTTCTTCAACTGTGGAAAAAAGTGGTTATGCTTGAGACTCCTAACTATAAAAATGAAAAATTTTTGGAAGCTTGCAAAGGAATGTCTCAAGCTCTTGGCGCGCGAACAGTGACAAAAGAATTAGTCGATATTTCCAGGCACGATGGTCGTGCACTACTTGTAATACCAACACGTATGGTCGATTCAAAAAGAGTTTCTATTCTTGGAGAGCCAGCCGAGTCATATGTGCGGCGTCTTTCATTGCCAGCTATTTTACTCTGGCCAGAAGAATCGGCTTATTCGCTCGAACAGTTAGACAATAACATTACAACAGAGGTCAATTATGAAAGTTCTTATTCCAGTAGATGATAAACAATACGCCAAAGCCATTAGCGAATTCGTAATCAATCACACATGGCCAGAAAATGTTGAATTTAAACTCTTATTCGTTTATGAATCGATGCTCTTGCAAGAAGTAGTTACGCCACAAGCATTCCAGCAACTAGAAGAAGCATCAGAATTCAGACAATCCTTTGGGCGCTCGCTCATCATGGACATTGGCACCCAGTTAAGGCTGAAATATCCAAATGCAAAAATAGATGAAAAATTGCAAGAAGGAGAACCTAAGTTAGTTATTCTAGACATCATAAAAGAATGGAAACCCGATCTGGTCGTTATGGGTTCACACAAAAAAGGTGTTGTAGAGCGATTTCTTTTAGGCAGTGTGTCGTTAGCAGTCCTAACTCATGCACCATGTTCGGTGATGACAATCAAAATCCCAAAGGGAACTGAGACACCTGAACAATCTCATGCATCAGCATCTGAACAAGCAGGAAAAGAAATAGCAGCAAAGCTATAGATCGAGCATAACCGGGCAACGCTCAGCAAAAATTCTACAGCTTTGATCAACGTCGTCTTTGTAGAATTTGATTAATTCGACTATTTGTTCATCTTTTTCTTTTAGCAATGAGTCTGCAAAAAGTGGTCTGGATTCTGGTGGCAAATATATGTCCATGTATTCATCAACCATCGGACTTATAAGGTTCAATACGTCGTACATTCTGATGAGCTGACACAACGAAGCAAGCTCAGTTGCAACGAGCGCTTCTTCTTCTTTGCCTGCTAGATAGTTTTGAACGAGTCCCTGAATATTTTCCACTTCTTCACAAATGCTTTCAACATCCGAATTTGCAATGGAATAGGCTTGATTATAAATATCCTGCTCTAAGCGACGATTATTCTTTTCTAGCTGAGCATATTCGTCTAAAAACTCGAGATAAAGATTAAAGGGCCAGTGCTCCCGACCAGCAAAAATCAACGAAGCTTCTCTGATACTCAGATTGCTGTTAATGATTTTGGCTGATACTTCTTGCAATTCTTTTATAGGAGGCATTTGTAATCTATTTAAGAGTCGATTCTATGTATTGTTCCCGTCTCGGGGGCGATGCTATCAAGCGTTACATCCTGCCTGCAAAACAAGGTAAAACCAATACCTGATTTACTTTTGAGACAAAATTGACTCAACCAAGCTCAAAAGTTGTCACACCAAAAATTTCATCATAAGGTAAATCTGGAAATTTGCCATAATACATTCGAGCACAGCCGAAGCATTCAGTCATTTTGTACTGGCTTGCAAGAGCTACGGCAGCGCTATTAATTTCAGGTATATCCAGATACAAGGGACTATCCAACGCCACTATATTTAGTGCTCTAAAAAGTTGGTCCGCGATATCCTCGGTTTGAGCAAATAGCGGTCCGATTTTCCATCCTGAATGACATTGCCGAATAGTGCCAAATCCAAGACATTGACCGTTTCTCTTATATAAAAAAGAAACACTATTAGGCATAGAGAGCCAACCATTTAAAAACTTCTTTCTTGCAAAACCAAAACACCGTACATCAATACTTTCAATTGATGCCAAATCAGACTTCTGATATTTTGAAACGAGCGTTTGGTCAAAATCTAACTTACGTCCAACGCTCTGCATGCGAAGGTTGCGATGACTAAATTTAAATCCGCCTTTGGCATAAAAAGATTGCATATTAAATACACCATCCATACCTATGGCCGCACCAGAATCAAGCCTGGCCAAAAGGCTATCGCGCCTTTTGAACCACAATTGCCGACCTAAACCGTGGCTGCGCAAATCAGCTTTAACGATAAAAAAGCCCATAAAACCAAACTTTCCATCATACGAAACAGTAGAGCCGGATCCAACCATTTCACCATTTTGCTCAAGCGCCAGATATCCCATAGGGTCAGTCTGCCAGAAGATTTCAGCATCATTTAAGCCAGGATTCCAGCCTTCCTGGCGAGCCCAATCGACCGCCTTATCAAGCTCGGCGCGAGACATTTGTCTTATTTTTATGCTCAATTCTGTATTCATCCCTAGAATCTTACCCTTTGGCTAATTATTTTCTCTCACAATACTCAAGAACCCAGCTAGCCCGCCTGGAAATGTCTTTGTCTTCGTGATTCAATAATTTATCTAACTCTGCTCGAAATTCACTGCAATCGACTTTTTGCGCCAGTCGACAATAATAGCGAAACTCTCTTCTATAGTGCTGTTTAATAGCATCTAGAATAATTAAACGCACACGTTTGATTTGAGCGTCGTCGAGCTTGGTACGCTTTAAAACTCTCATAATATCGGCTTTCAGATAACCCGAGCCAAAAAACCACAAATTCAACTCGAGAAACGATAAATACATTTCAAGATGCCTCAGTTCGCCCTTGCAAAAGCCCTCAAAATGCTCAAAGAAGCCCTTTGGATAGACGTCGCGTACAGCTTGATGAAAATTTTCGACTGACTCGAGCCAGGCTTCTCTAGCAATTGCAGAATGCTTGTTTTTCCAGTAAATCTGGTGTGCCAGATGCAAGATAGTATTGGCAAAACAAGCACGCTCGGCTAATTGAATCGGAGATAATCCTCCTTTTGGCCTTAGTGTGGGCAAATTTGCAATTTGTTTTAGAATATCTTTGTCGGGATTATTTTTGCCGGACATGTGGTGTCAAAGCACAGTTAAAATTTTCAGCTCAGAAACTAAATTATACCCTGGGTACCATTCGAGAGATTCTATAACGATGAAACCAAAAGCGATTCTTTTGTCACTTCTTTTGTGCATTGGTACCTCATTTCAACACTCGTTTGCAATGATAATGCCCTATCCTGCTGCCGTGAACCAATTAACAGACACAGCATCACTTGTAACAAAGGCAAAAGTGTTATCTATCGAGTCAGTAAACGCAACGAAAGACATGCCTGTCTATTCGACATTCTGGAAAGTTCAAAAAGCGCGTTTGCAAATAATTTCCAACTTAAAAGGCACAGCGCCAACTAAACAAATAGACCTTTTTTATCGCTGTGCAAAACAAGCAGATAAAAATAGTGACGCAACACCAGACATCGGTGCAGAAAGCGATGCTCATTACAATCTAGAGCCAAACAAAAACTATGTTTTGTTCTTGAAAAAATCAGCCAATAGTAATTATTATTACCAACTAGTAACCAAGCCAACTATGCGCTCGTGGGAAGGTTTTATCGAAGCTTTTGATGACAAGCCAGTTTCTGCCTCCTTAAAAAACGAACAAATAATTTTCGACGAACTAAAAAAGCAATTGAACAGCAAAAGCAACAATCAAGTTGTAAATGCGGCATTCAATCTTCTTGAGATGTCATCCACAATAGACTTCGGCTGTAATTGTACTAACGATTATTCGCGAAAGCTTGTGATGGAGACAATATTTTCAAATCAAGGTCAACCACCAAAAGCTCTCTGCACAAATGAAACCATACATGATTTCTTACAATGTCTCAGTATCAGTCCCTACCTTCGCAATGATCGAATGGCTCGCTATATTTGCACCAAAGCTGGAGTTTTTTCTACCTGGGCAAATTATCCCAAAGTAGACTCATCGAATCTGATACCAGCAGTGCCATTTCTAATTGAAATAGCGAACTCTAAGCGTGATTTGAAATTTCGAAAAGATGCCATTCTTGCCATTGGAACTGGCGAGCGAAACGAAGAAATCATAGCTAAAGTCGAACCACAACTGAAAAAATGGCTCAACTCATCAGAACCCGCCATAAAAGCAGCTGCATGTCTTTTAGCGTCAGACTATCCTGACCTGATATCAGATTCAAAAAGAATCGAACTATTGAAAGACCAAAATTCTGAGATTCGCGATGCTGCTTTGATGTTTGTTGCAATTACTCAAAAGGCCGATGATGCAACCATAAAACAATTGCAAACACTGCTTCAAGACCATTCTAACTCGGTCAAAGGGCATGCAGCTTTAGCTCTGGTCAGTCTTCCATTTGAAAAAACAAAAAGTGTATTAATCAGTAATTTGCACAACCAGGATTTTGGCACTGCGTTTCTTGCGCGTATCACAAAGGCAGACCCAGCACTGGTGCACAAAGAATTGATTGCCGAATGTAGTTATAAGCTTGAACCATCATCTGGCGTTCCTAAAAATGACGCGCAAATGATTTTTCAAAATGCACTTGGCACCTATCCACAACACCTTGTGCGAAAAACACTGTCCAATTATTTAAAATCTTTGCCGGCGGATCAACTTAAAAATAAAGCAAACGCAGAGCTTGTCAACTGCTTGAAAGACCAGCCAGAGTTTAAAATTTAAGAATGCCAAAATATTCGCAAAGCATGATCATACCTAAAAGCAAAAAACCTCTGCCAACCATGCTCGAAATAGTCGCGCTGGCAACAAACGGCTGGGTAACTGGAAGCAAAGTAGCTTCGATTGCCGCGTCCTATTACTTTGAAAAAAATCCGGAAACAAACGAAGTCAATATAACAGTAAAAAATTCAAGACAAAGAAGTACTTCAGAATTTAATGACGAAGTTTCAAAAATAAGCAAGAGCCTAGATTCTTTTGTCGCTTATCAAGATTGCGAGCCATTCCTAGAAGATTCCAACCTTACACTTGCGGACTTACAAGAAATCTGGCAAGCGCTTGTGCAGTCTGACCAAACTATTCAAAGCCTTCTTCAGAATTGTGATTTCAATAACTTGTTTCCCTATGCAGATCTAGTGTCAGGAAGCTATGAAAGCCTGCGTCACAAGAGTGGTTGCGAAATAAAACTTGAAACTCGAAAAAATGGCACTATCATCAGCCATCAAATCGACGCACCAAACCCGGTTGCAAAAGAAATAAGACACAACCAAAGTATTTTCAATAATGATGGATATCTGGGCTTGGACCAAAGCCGCTGGCGAATATCAAAAATGCTTGGGGCGACTCCAGTCAAATACAAAGCCCAGGCTTTCTCGTGGGCTTCTGATGCAATCCATACTGTAGAAGAATTTCATAATACTCATGGTGGGGTTGCACTGCCCGAAGTCTTTAAATTCAAATATGACAATATTCTGCTTACTTTTGATCGAGACTTGAAATTCGAGCAAATCAACGAACAGGAATTATAAACAGATGCAATTGCATGAACTGAAGAAAATGATGGAAGAGCCAGCAAGACATGGAGACAAATTGTTGCGCGCCATAGCAAACTATGCAGATTGGTATCTTTGCACAGACGAAAAAGACTGCGCATTCATCTGGGAGTTCGATGGAAAGAGAACTATAGGCGTTATGTCTGAGCGTAAAAGTCCAACCGAACAAAACTGCAAGTTTCTGGAAATGCGCGGTCGCCACTTAATGAAGAATCTTCCAGATGAAACCCAACGAATAGCCTTCGGCCTGGGAAAAGAGCATTGCGTCTTTTTGAGTGAAGACGGTGTTGCACGGCTAAAAAACATTGCTCTTGCTCTCAACTGCGAAGAAGCAATTGCAGCACCTCCTGTTTTAAGCTGCGCCAAAGACATTACTGAGTCAGTCGAAAGAATCTTAAATCACGAGTGGATTGTACTCTGGAACGATAAATTACCAGTTGTTATTCCTTACAAAGGTCTTGAAGGCATAATGCTTTTCACCGCCACCGATAATTTAGATGCCTTTCTGGCAAAACAACCAGACCCCGATAATTTTCATTTTGCAGACTTAGAAGGTCCAAAACTTTTCGAGTTGCTCGATTCACTCTCAAATTATGATTGTGTTTACATAAATGCATGCTCCGACCTCGAACTCTTTCCCTTTGCCCCGGGACAAATTCACGAACTTGCAAATGAGAGACAACCAAGACCTGAGCGCAAAATATTACAAGCCAGAAGCCAGGCAGAAATAGATTACTTTCTAGATGAGTCTGGAATGCAAAATGAGCGCCCATACCAGACTGAAAATATAAATAGTCAATCTGTAATTCATTACACAGGCAAAATTATGCCCGGGCTTGAACAGCGCACTTTCCGCTTTTGCGAAATAAAAAACAGACAGTCCAAATCTGATTGGGGTGATGGTCCCTCACAAATAGTATGCGGTGGCAAACTAGCCGACCTTTTAAAAAGACGCATAGAAATATTAGATGAAGAGCCTAAACCTCTTAGCAAAGATATGAAAGAGTTCGTGCAAACTGCAATAATATGGGCAAACGAGCTTGAAAAATTGATTGACCAAAATACTCAGGAATTGCCACGTAAAGTACTACGTACAGTTGATGGTGCCCGCTTTGTACGCGAGTTTCCACATATTGGAACCAAAGATTTTGTCGTCCAATCACGAGCAAAACTAGATGCTCTTACTGCAACGATTTAATCTCGTCGAACATTCTTCTAATCGTTGCTCAAACTGCTCTTTGGTAATTTGATTAAACCCTTCAATCAAATCGCTTAAGGTCATTTCGAAATTGCTTTCGCAAGAAGACTTGCCTGTATCTTGTGTTGATTCCAGGTCACAAAGGGGAAGATTGATTATGCAACACATTGAAAACTCAGTTGGCACTCTGGCTATATTCATTTGTAATTCCGCTAAAGAACTCAAAGGGTAATCAGTTTTAGCTTATTAATCTTGGTGAATCGCTCGATTAAGACACTGGAGGCTAGGATATTGAAATTTTTTCAAGCGGTGGTTCTGTCCCTGATTCTTTGCATGCCTGTTATTGCACAAGAAGACACAAACGGCGAACAAGAAAAGTTGCGCCAGAAAGAATATGCAGAAGGAACTAAGCTTTTTCAAGCAAAGAAATACTCTGACGCTCTCAAACACTATAAAAAAGCATCTGAAACCACCACCGACGACGGCGAATGTGCAATTCTTGCAGGGCGGTGCTATTTCCACCTCAAAGAATACGACAAGGCTCTAAAACAATACGAATTGGTAGCACAAAACGGCAAGCGCGTTACAGTCAAAAACAAAGCTCAGAAATATGCCCAGCAGCTTTCGTGCATGATGAAAGGCATTTGCCCTGGCAACTGTCTCAAGCCAAGCATGAAAGGCTGGCGCAAAATGAAAGTAGAAGGCACTCCAGAAAGATTGGTCTGGATGGTCTTTCCTTACTTGGACAAAGCCGGCAAAGGCGGTTCTGAATATTGGAGCAACGACCACATGGGCGAAGTTATAGAATATGTCAACGGACGCCCAAAAAACATGGGCAAATGTCCCATTTGCAACGGCACAGGAAAGATAACGCTGACTAAATAAATACTCAGTTGTTTTGCGTTCACCTGAAAATCATCTTGCATTTATAAGATTGAGCCATAAACCCGGAAACCAGGCAAAATTCCAATGTTGGCTCAAAAAATCCTCAGAGCGCTCGACTCGGATAACGCTTCAAAGTCTTTGTCCGAGCTGAGCGAAACCGATAACACATCGAGCCTAGGCAGATGGATACCATTTGTAGTTCTCCATGCACTAGGATTAAGCGCATTTTGCTTTGGTGTCTCAACCGACGTGGTACTACTTGCGACTGCGTTGTACTGGATCAGAATGTTTGCCATCACAGCATTTTACCACCGCTATTTCGCACACAGGTCATTCAAGACCTCGCGCATCTTGCAATTTATTTTCGCCTTCATTGGCACTTCCTCCTGCCAGCGTGGGCCTCTGTGGTGGGCTTCGCACCACAGACACCACCACAAGTTTTCAGACAAAGAGCAAGATATCCACTCTCCTGTAGAAAGCGGATTCATGTGGTCGCACATTGGCTGGATCACAAGCGAAAAGAATATTCCAACAGACTATGAACGAATCAAAGATTTTACTTCCTATCCCGAGCTTATTTGGCTCAACAGATTCGACTGGGTTCCCATAACAGTATTGAGTCTGGTTTGTTTTGCAATTGGCGGTTTTAAGTATGTTGCCTGGCTATTTCTATCTACAATTGTTTTATTTCACTGTACCTGTTTTATCAATTCATTAGCGCATCTTGCCGGCACAAGACGTTACGAAACCGACGATTCAAGTCGAAACAACTTTATCTTAGCGCTCATTACAATGGGTGAAGGCTGGCACAACAACCATCACAAAAATCCAGGCAGCGTCAACCAGGGACAGAAATTCTGGGAAATCGACCTTACTTATATGATTCTTAAAGCAATGAGCTATTGCGGACTTGTTTGGGATCTCAGGGTCGTCAAATGAGGTCCAAAGTCGCTATCATCGGCGGTGGCATAGCAGGACTTGGATGTGCTCGTTTATTAAGCAAGCAAATGCAGGTTACTCTTTTTGAAAAAGACGAAAGAATAGGCGGGCATGCAAACACCATAACAGTAAACGAAAATGGGCGACAGATACCTATAGACACGGGATTCATGGTCTTCAACAAATCGACCTATCCTAACTTTTGCAAGCTTTTGACCGAACTTGAATCACCCATAGCACCAACAGACATGTCATTTAGTGTTCAGCACTTCCCTTTCGATTTAGAGTGGTCAGGTACCGGAGTTAAACGGGCATTAGCAAAAAAATCAAACTTGTTCAACCCACGATTTTTGCGCATGGTGCAAGGCGTCAGTCAGTTCAATCAAATGTGTCACAGAATTCTAGAAAAGTGGCAGCAAGGCGAAAAATCAAATCAGACTATAGCGCAGGCAGCCCACGATGCCAAAATAAACCAAGAGACACTCGATTTTTATGTTTTGCCAATGATGTCTTCTTTATGGTCTGCAACACCTGATGTAGTATCAAATTTTCCAATTATTCAACTTGCAAAATTCATGCACTCGCATGGACTCTTGAGCATATACGGAAAGTTAGACTGGTATACCATTCAGGGCGGCTCGAAAGTCTATGTTCAAAAGCTGGTTGAAACTACTAAAGCAAAATTTTTGACCAAAAGTAGCATTGAATCCATAAAAACTCAAAACAATAAATTGATTGTTCAAGTTAACGGACAAAGCCAAGAGTTTGATTTTTGCATTTTTGCCTTGCACGCGGACGAAGCATTGCATCTGGTGCCTGAACAGTTTACCCGGGAGAAGCAACTTTTATCAAAATTCAAGTATAGTACAAATTTAGCAACCCTTCACGCTGATGAAAGCGTAATGCCCAGGAACAAAGGAAACTGGGCATCATGGAATTATAGAATAAAAGAAGAAACCAGTGACTTGCGCTCCTCGACACACTACTGGATGAACAGTCTGCAAAAGTTAATTACCAAACGAAACTATTTTGTCACCCTCGATAAAAATCCCGGCGTCAAAGAAGAACTAATAGAAAAGCAAATTCAATACACCCACCCTATTTTCACCACAGACACTGTCCAGGCTCAGGCTCAGCTAAGAACGCTAAATCAAGAACAAACAAATGGCATTTACTTTGCCGGAAGCTATTTTGGTTATGGGTTTCACGAAGATGCTTACGCATCGAGTGTCGAGTTATGTCAATTGCTTCTGAAGAAACAAGCCTCATGAAATCTGCTATCTACGAGTTTTCCATTGAGCACCACCGAATGTCGCCCAAACGACATAGCTTTAAGAATAGACATTTCATGCTATTCTTGGATCTAAGCTTGCTTGACGAACTGAGCGTAAATCTTCACTGTTTCTTGCATAATGCAAATTCAATTGGACTATACAACTTTAAGGACTCCGACTTCTTGTTTGCAGGAAGTGAGCCTGTAAGAGACAAGATACTGCGCTTCTTAAAACAGAAAAATTGTAATCTTGAAATCGACAAAATCTATCTGCTTGCAAATCCAAGACATCTGGGTTATGTCTTCAACCCGCTGTCAATCTACTATTGCTACGATAAATCGATGCATTTACAGGCTGTCGTTGCCGAAGTATGCAACACATTTTACGAGCGCAAAGCTTACTTAATTACAGACAAAAATCGCGAAATAATTTTTAGCGCCGAATTCAACAAAGATTTCTATATAAGTCCGTTCACAAGATTAAACGACCAGATAAAATTCGAATTCAGCAATCCAGCAGAAACACTCGATGTTCAAGTAACCACTACTCGTCTAAACGAAACTATTCTTGTTGCCTCGATGCACGGCAAACGTCGCGAGCTGACAGATCAAGCACTAGTTGACTGCATGTTCAAATATCCACTAAGCAATTTTATGGTCACATTAGGAATACATGCGCACGCTTTTATACTTTGGCTCAAGCGTGTCCCCTACATTCGAAAAGAATCGGATCCCCACTTGCAGACAAATATTCTAAGGAGCATGAAAGAGCGTGAAAATATTTAGAGAAATAGTCTTGCAATCTCTCACAGCGATGCCACAAGGCAAGTTGTCGCTGACACTGCCTGACGGCAGCAGCCTCAACAATCGTTCCACTTCAAACGGAATAGATGCAAACATCGGCATCAAATCAAACACATTTTTTGACCGCTGTGTCAAATTCGGAGCCATAGGATTTGCCGAATCATACATCGCTGGCGAATGGACTACATCAGACCTGACAGAAGTCATAGAATGGTTTATTGCAAACGCTGATAATTCAACTGTTCTTGAAGGATCTAAAACTAAAAATAGCTTCCTCAGTCTGCTTCATATACTCAACAAATTTTCGCACTGGATGAGACCGAACACAGTAGAAAAAGCCAAGCAAAACATACATGAACACTACGACTTAGGAAACCGTTTCTTTTCTTTGTTTCTCGACGAAACCATGACTTACTCAAGCGCTATTTTTGCAAATGCAAATCAAAGTCTGCGCGATGCCCAAATCAATAAATACGAAACTATTTGCCAAAAGCTGTATATAAACAGAAACGACCATATCCTTGAGATTGGCTGCGGATGGGGAGGATTTGCATGCTATGCCGCAAAAAAATATGGCGTCAAAATAACTGGTATCACAATCTCGCAAGAGCAATATGACTTTGCAAAAGCTCGCGTTGAAGCCGAAGGATTGAGCGGGCAAGTCGAAATCCTTCTCAAAGACTTCAGACACATGGAAGGCAAGTTCGACAAAATAGTTTCAATCGAAATGGTAGAAGCACTAGGTGATGCTCAGGTTGACCCATTTTTCAAGGCATGTTCAAACTTGCTTACAAAAGATGGACTAATTGCAATTCAAATGATTTCAAGCTCAGACTGCAGATATGACCAGCTCAAAAACAGTGTCGATTTTATTCAAAAACACATTTTCCCAGGTAGTCTCTTGCTTTCGCTAGAAAGAGTCATACGCTCAACCAGCACAACATCGGACTTGCAACTTGACTGTGTAAACGACTATGCCGAAAGCTACGCCAAAACACTAAGAATGTGGAGAGACAATTTTAATGCCGCTGAGTCTGAAATTAGAAAGCTTGGCTTTGGCGATGAATTCGTCCGCAAATGGAATTATTACTTCTGTTACTGTGAAGCTGCCTTTGCCACAAAACAAATCGGACTGCTCCAGGTTGTGCTAACAAGACCCAATAACCATTTATTAGCAAAAGCGAGAGCACTAAAATGATAGACGTCCTTTCAAATTACGGACTTGTTGCTATTCTGGCATCAGCCATGATGACTGTCGCCTGGCTTGTACATTTGAAATACAAAAATGGCTCTCTGGGAGATATTCCGTGGTGTTTTGGCAATATCATTTTTTTCGCGCTTCTCACCCAAGTAAACCATAACTGGTCGCCTGCTCATTTTGTGATGCTGGCTATGATTTCTTTCTGGAGCCTACGACAGGGTATCTATCTAACAAATCGTATATTCAAGGATCCTTATAACGAAGATGGGAGATTCAAAAAAATTCGCCAGGACATAAAAAGTCACGAAGGCGCCTGGTTCTTCGCTATGTTTCAACTCCAAGCCATGTTACAAATTCTTTTGTCGTCTTGCTACATCGTCTGCGCACGAGACTCAAGCCTTGCTCTTGGACCGCTTCAAATTCTTGCAGTAGTTCTATTTGTCATATCGTTTATTCTGCAATCCATAGCCGACAATCAACTAGCCCGTTTTTCAAACAATCCTGACAATAAAAATTCGGTCTGCAAAGCTGGGCTCTGGAGATTCTCGCGCCATCCCAACTATTTCTTCGAATGGTGCATATGGCTCTCCTTTGCAATATTTGCAAGCAACTCTCCACTTGCACTGCTTGCATACCTGAGCCCGTTAACTATTTATATAGTCTTAACTCAAATGTCTGGCATAAAACTGTCAGAAGAAGTCTCGCTTGCAAAACGCGGAAATGCTTATCGCGAATACATGCAAGAAACCAGTAGCTTTTTGCCGATGCCACCAAAACTTCAAAGAGAAAAACAATGAAAGCAATATACGATCTAATTGCCGCTGGACTCGTGCCTGATTATGCTATCAGATTCGGTATCAAAGGCATGCTTGCACAAAAACTCCAAGAGCTGAAGCCATCAAGCCCAGAAAAGGCAAAAGAGAGTATTCAAAAGTTTGTTGCAGAACTAAAACAGTGCCCAATCGCTTTGCACACTGACACCGCAAACAAACAACACTACGAACTCCCTGCTGAATTTTTTCAAACTGTACTTGGTCACCGATTAAAATACAGCAGCGGTTATTGGAATGATGTCGAAACCAGCCCACTCAGCGCAAGCGAACTCGACCGAGCCGAAGACGCCATGCTAAATTTGTATCTTGAAAGAGGACAAATTAGAGATGGTCAAACAATTTTAGATCTCGGCTGCGGTTGGGGCTCGTTCAGTCTTTTTGCAGCAGCTAAATTTTCGAATTCTAGTTTTACTGCTTTTTCAAATTCTATGCTGCAGCGAGAATTCATTATAAAACGCGCAACCGAACTAGGACTGGAAAATCTAACTGTAGTAACCGGCAATGTTGCCGAAGCAGACCCAAAAGAATTCCATGCAAAATTCGACAGAATAGTGACCATTGAGATGTTCGAACACATGAAGAACTACGAGCTTTTAATGCGCAAAGTAGCAAGCTGGCTCAAACCAGATGCAAAGCTCTTCATTCATATCTTCACGCATAGAGACTACGCTTATCACTATGAGAACAAAGATGGCAACGACTGGCTAACTGAAAACTTCTTCACTGGTGGCACCATGCCTAGTGACGACCTGCTTTTGCATTTTCAAGAAGATCTCAAAATCGAAAATCACTGGCACGTAGACGGCAGGCATTATAGAAACACAGCAAATGCCTGGCTCAAGAAAATGGACGCAAACCAGGCGACCATAGAAGATTTATTCAAGGACACATACGGAGAAAGAAACTTCCGACAATGGTGGAACTACTGGCGGTTGTTCTTTATGGCTTGCGCCGAGCTGTGGGGCTATAAGAATGGCTCAGAATGGATTGTTTCGCATTATCTTTTTGGTTCAAAAAACTAAATCCACATCTTAAGCCATTTCGAAGGATTTTTAGGATCGTACTTAATCGGCACCTTACTTCCCTGTAGTTTCTGCGCTGCTTCTTCTGCAGATTTGCGATCACTTAGCCCGGTTCGCATGTCGTGCACCTCAAATTTATGACTGCCCTGAGGCGACTGGTACTCAATCTCGGCATCGATGTAAAATGGAGTAAAAACGGGACGTCTCCTTTCTCCATGCCCGTCGAAGACTGTCGCCTTGGTTACGATAGCGTCAGTAGTCACCCAACCCGATTGATTGCTTGCGCTGAGACCTAAGACTAAGAGCGCAATGCCAAAGACGATAAAAATAACAGTTTTCTTTTTCACAACTCAAAGAATCCTTTTTAATCAGGTAACTAGTTTAATATGCCACAAACGAAGTTTTCTATCGATTAAGTAGGCGACACAGAAACTCGTACCAGCTACAAAATAAGATCCTATCACTCGCCATCACACACCCAGCTACGCGGGCTTGGCATTTCTGATATGACATTGGACTGAAAACAAGAAACGCCTTTTTGAACATTCTTAATAAATCAGAAAATACTTGCGCCACCATATCCGGTACTACACAAACACAACGACATAAATAATAGACCCCTGAGATAATCCCGCCTTATCACCTGTTGACATGATTCGTGTTGACCTCAACATGGAATAAACAAGTTATTCCTGGGAGGATAGTTGTCAGATGAGCCGTAAATTAGTGACAGTCTTAAGTCTATCGTTACTTATTCAAGCGGGCGTTACGCCAAATGCCTTCGCAGCCAAGCCAGCACCAGTGGCACCACTGGATAAAGCGACAGTAGATTCTTATCTAGCTAAAACTCGTGCATATATGAAGGCTCACGACGCCAAAAGTGTCCTAAAGATTCAGGAATTTATGATCAAGCATTTTCCTAACGAGCCCGCTTTTTATCAAATTGCAGGCGAGGCTTGCACCAATCTGAATGAGCACCAAAAAGCGATTGAATATTTGAACAAAGCGCTGGTCCTGTTAAAAACAAACCCGCATCCTCGTTTTGGCGTTCCTGATGGTAGAGTACTGACCTCGATGGCACTTGGAAAGTCATACTGTAAAATGCGGAATTATTCAAAAGCTCTGGAATACTTCAATGAAGCGATTCAGTTAGATACAACTGGAAAGTACAAAATGCTGTATGCCATTCGAGGGATAATCAATCTTGAGCTAAACAAGAAAAGTGAAGCAAAAAAAGATCTCGAATTGCTGAAAAACGCAAATCTCGATTCAACAGGTCTATATGACACAGCGATATTGGCATGCAAACTTGGTTGCTTTGAGGATGCATTGAATTTCGGCAAAAAATCTGTTGCTAAAAAACCAGAGGATCCCATGTTCTTAGGAAATTGTGCTTACTATTTTTTCGAACTTGGTAGAGACTCGGAGGCTTTAGAATTTTTCAAAAGAGCCATAGCTACTCGCAAAGCTCAAATGAGTATATACTGCGACTACGCTTGGCTCGAAAAAATCACTGGACATATAGATGAAGCAGAACCTCTAGCCAAATCCGCGATAGAACTCTATCCAAAAACTAAAATTGACGGTTCAAACGATAGTAATACCTGGATAAACGCTGCAACCGCCTACATCGTTTTGAATCAGTTTGACGAGGCTCGCAATGTTCTTGCAGAGCTTAAAAAATTATTTCCTAACTGCAAAGAATACTATAGACAAAAAGGTAGAATTCTAAAAGCCGAAGGCAAATTGGAAGAAGCTCTAGAATCTTATTCTAAATTTTTAGAAGATGGAGAAGCCTGTCGGGGATTTAGTGAGCGGGCAGATATTCTAAAAAAACTAAATCGCTTAGACGAAGCGAAGAAAGATCTCGAAACAGCTAAATCAAAAGGATATCTTCCTGCAGATAAAGAAATTGCCGAACTGAGTCAGTAACTAATTCACTTCAATATATCGAATCAACGAATAAGCCATGAGTATTTGGACACTAATTAGACCTGTTTTTTACATGTTAATAGGCTTGGGTCTACTCTATTTCTCTCTCACGGTACATCCTGTGGCTGAGGACAAGTTGAAATTCTTTGAGGGGGTACCAAAAGAAGTAGAGAAAAGCACTTCTGGCAGGCGCAAATACGTAGATTTTACTGTGGGCGATATGCACACCTATTATTCCGATAGAAAACCCAAGTTTGATGCTGTTGCCTCGGCTGTTAAGGCCGGTACGCCTGTTAAAATCTGGGTCGATCTCGATGCACAAGAGGGAAGCGGACGCCTCTACAAAATGGTGGCAGGCGATAAAGAAATCCTTTCTTACAGCGAGTTTATCAACGCAGAAAAATCCTCAAGCAATTTTTCTCTTTTTTCAGGCATTGCATTAGTTTTGGTTTCTATATTTTTGTTCTGGAAGCGATTCAAACCTTAGAATAATTATTCGATGCTCGGCTTATTTGCTACCAGCGTGTCGTAAGAAATGCGTCCCAATTCACGCAAAAGAGCTACTTGAGCCAAATTGAAGTTAACTAGCGACGTTGCTTTTTGAATAAGCGCTTGTGTGTAATCTTCTTGTGCTCTCAGTACATCGATATTTTTAGCCAATCCATTTTGATATCTGATTTGTGCAAGATTCAATTCTTCTTCAGAACTCTTTACCTGTGCAATTGCTTCTTCTATTTTTTGTTCAGTCTGAAGTCCTGCCAGATAAGCTCGTCTAACCTGGGACGTTACGAGATTCAGCTCTTTATTAGATTCAAGCTGAGCTTTTCGTGCATTCATCATTGCAGCATAAGTATTTGCTACATCGACAGTTCCCATGCCTTCCAGATTCCAATTAACTTGATAGCCCACTGCTAATAGTGGGGTGATTTGTTTATTGCGTCTTGCAATGGCACCATTCAGACCGACAATTCCCTCGTGATTGGAGCCAAGCGTTTCACCGATTCCAAGTCCATTTACGTTGAACTGAAAGGTCGGCGAGAGCCTCGACGCGGCAACTTTGATATCTTTCTTGGCTGCCAGGCGCTGCTCTTCGAACTGTTTGAGTTCTGGTCTGTTTCTAATAGCGATATCAATCAGTTTATTTGGACCATCGTCTTGTGATACCAACCTTGTTTTAACAATTGTTCTATTAGCGGGTGCGATATCTATTTCTTGCGATTGATTCAAAAACTCGCTTAATTTAATTGCTGCGTTTCGACGTTCAATTTGCTGGTCTATCAATTTTTGACGATCTTGCGAAAGTTGAGTTTGAGCTTGCAGCACCTCAAGATTGGTGACAAGACCGCCTTCCTTTTGATCTTGGTTCAATTTAAGCTGCGAAACCGACGTATCTACTGCTCGTATTCGAACCTGTAAAATAGCTTCTTGCAAGAGTAAATCATAATAAAGTCTAGCAGCCTCAAGCAAGGCATCATTTATGGTGGCGTGCCTCGAGTGTTGCGAAGCGCGATAAAGATTGCGGTCGCGAAGAGTGGAGTATAAAACTTTGCCACCACGCCAGAGATACCATCTAAGTCCTGCTTGAGCTATTATGAGCGAATTGTCGAATCGAAGCGGCTCGGCTGTGGTGCCAAACGGAACATTGGCAGTACCGTACAAATAATTATATCTGTAGCCAAGATTTGGGTCAGGTAAGAATTGACCCATGCTCGACAAAAGGCGCCCTTTGCGGATTTTCTGCTCCATATTAGAGATGCCGATATCAAGGTTAGAGTCGATTGTTTTTCTAGCTACGTCTGCAAGAGACATTACTTTTGAAGAGTTAGAATCCAATCCAAAAGGATCTAATTTTCTGTCAAGCGAAATCAATGCACTCAGGCGTGGACTTGATATTTGAATACGTTCAGGATTTTGGGCATCGTCAAATAATCTGCTTATGGATTGAGTTTCCCTGTTTAAATTGATCGGACCGCGCAGTTCCGTGGTCTGATCGTCTTGAGCCGAACAAGGTGTTGAACTGCTTGTAATTACCAGGAAAGATATAAGTGCTTTGCTGAAAAGTTTTCTATTCTTCATGCTAGTTGTTTCCTGAATCGTGCTGAACTCAAAGAAAGAAAAACAATGGCAAAAATGGCAAGAATAACCACATTTGGCCAGATGGCTTGAAATCCAACTCCTTTCAACATAATTGCTTTCACGCAAGTAACGTAGTAACGAAGCGGGTCCAGACAAGACAAATCTTGCCAGAACTGCGGCATGCTTTCTATGGGAGATAACGCACCAGATAACTGAATCACAGGCAAATTTATGAAAAATGAAGTTAATAACGACTGTCTTTGATTGGCAGAATATGCAGCAAGAGCTATTCCGATAGAAATACCTACAATAATGGCAAGAAATGAAACTGCCATAAAGAGAAAGAAATTGCCTCTAAAAGGTACACCATAAAAAACTACGGCAACAAGCAAACTAATTAACACATTCACCATTAGAACCGCTGATAGTGGTATCACTTTGGCTGCAAGAATTTGAAATGAGCTAACTGGAGTCATCAATAATTGCTCCAATGTTCCTGTATCTTTTTCTCTTACCACTGCTGCACTGGATACAAGAGTGCTTACCAGATTCAGTACTAGAGCTAGAACGCCCGGAACAAAAAACCATCGACTCTCAAGACCCGAGTTATACAGATAAGTTACTTTTGGCTCTACCGAACTATTTTGTTTTTGCGAGTTAGTTTGCAGTCTATTATTGAAAGCTCCAAGTATCTGGCTCACATAACCGCCTGCGATACCGGCTGTATTTGCATCAACGCCATCTAAAAATATCTGTATCTTGGTAGCGATGCCAGCCTTCAAATGGCGTTCTAGCTCAGGGGGAATAATCATACCTGCCTCGAGCTTGCCGCCCTTGACTTTATTAGCTAGCTCGTCTTCGTTAGCACCAGCTTCTTTTAAATCGAAAACCATATTGCTTACAAGATTGCCAACCAATTCGCGACTTGTAGTCGAGTTTGAATAGTCAATCACCCCAAGGCGAAGGTGCTCTACTTCAGGACTCAATGCAAAACTGTACAAAGTAATTTGCATTACAGGCATGAATAAAAGAAGAAAAAGCAACTCTTTGTCCCGAAAAATCTGTCGAAGTTCTTTTCTAATCAACGCTTTTAATTGAATGGCATAATCCACGATAGTCACCTTCAACTACTAAGCTGCATTTTAGACATAACTTTGCGTGCACCATTGAAAATCAATATTGCTGCCAGTCCCAATGCCAATAGTATGTACGTCTGATCTAAAAAGCCACTGCCGCGCACAAAAAAGTTTCTACAAGCTTCTACGTAATAGCGAGCAGGAAGAACATTTGACAGAAGCGAAAGAGGAAATAGGATATTTCTTTGTGGATACAAAAATCCAGAAAGCAGCAAAGATGTCGTGAAACCAGTGGTGGCAACAAGCTGCACGGCCGCACTCTGAGAATTCGTGCGCGAACCTCCAAGAAGTCCAAAACAAACCGACGAAGCAAGAAACAAAATTGTCGCAAGGGCAAAAACGAGCCAATTTCCCACAAAAGATAACTGGAACAAAATACAAGAAGAACCTATCAACACAATTGCTTGAGAGATTCCAATCAGAAGATAGGCAAGAGCTTTGCCAGCCATCAATTCAAACGACGTAATGGATGAAGCGTAGAGCTGAAGGACCGTGCCTTGTTCCTTTTCTCTTGAGATACAAAGTGTTGACAAAAGACAGGGAAAAATCCACAAGAAGACAGCAATAGAACCTGGCGCCACAGACAAGCTCTCTTTTCTTCCCGGATTGAACCACAATCTGACTTGAGGAACAATCAGATTTTTATTTTGTTCAATTGCTCTACTTTGCAAGAAATATTGCGAAGTGGCAATAATGCTGTTCTTTATTACACGCGCATTGTTGACGTCTGTGGCATCAACCAAAACCTGTACGCTTGCACTATGTGCGTTACGTATACTCCGGGAGAAATCAGGCGGTATGATAATTACAGCCCTTGCTTTGCCCGAATCAAGCGGGTCTGTGTCCTTTGAACCTGACCATTCTACTGATACCATTTGTCCATTGTTGAAAATGGTATGAATATATTCTCGACTATAAAAACCAATATCATAATTTCGCACAGTCACAGGAATATTCTTCGCCTCGAGTCTTGTGGCGAATCCATAGAGAATTATGGCAAGAGTTGGAAGAAAATAAGCAAGAGCTACTGTCAGTCTGTCTCGACGAAACTGAATAAGTTCTTTCTTGCACTGTGTAAATATCTTTCTCATGCTGCGCTCGCCTTTGCATTTGAACTTGACTGGCGCTTTACGATACCGATGAAAGCATCCTCCAAACTAAAGGGAAGATTCCGAGTAGAACAGCATTCAATATTTTGATTGTTACAACTGTCGATTATTGCTTGTAGTTCAACATCGGCATTGTCTAAAACTAAATGAACCGCATCAGCAAATATTGAAACTCTCCAGGAGTCAAGCCTGGTTTTGAGCATATTGTATGCAGCTTGATTGTCTTTGAATTTCAATTCAATTAGCGAGCCTGGTTGCTCTGCTTTGATTTTTCCTGGTGCGCCTTGCGCGACAAGTTCGCCAGCCACCATAAAACCTAGTTCGCTACAATGCTCGGCTTCTTCAAGGAAATGCGTAGTCACAAGTATTGCAGTGCCCTGTTTTGCAAAGTCCCGAATCAATTGCCACATTTGTCTGCGAGCAAGAGGGTCTACGCCTGAGGTAGGCTCATCTAAAAACAAAACTTCAGGCTGGTGTAATACCGAAGCACCAAAAGAAAGCCTCTGTTTCCAACCGCCAGGCAAATTGCCTGTCAGTCTATTTTCTTCGCCAAGCAAGCCAGTATTCTCAAGTACCCATGAAAGTCTTTTATGCTTGAGTTCTTGCGGTACGCAGTAGACACCACAGTAAAATTCAAGATTTTCAAGTATGGTCAAATCGTCGTATAGAGTAAATTTCTGGCTCATATAGCCTAGTTTCTTTCGAAGCAGAGAGCTTCTTAAATTGCCTTTTTCACCACCAAGACTCATTTGTCCTCTAGTTGGTGGAAGCAACCCACAAAGCATTTTTATGGTGGTCGTTTTGCCGGCACCATTTGCGCCCAAAAGTCCATAAATATGTCCATACTCTATTTGCAGGCTTACATCTTTTACTGCAGTAAAAGAGCCAAACTCTTTGTAGATATGGTCTGCTTCAATAGCTGTTTTGTTTGATGGAGAACTTTTTTGCACAAAGGGAAACGAGATGGAAACATCTTTGATTTCAGTGCTTTTCAATTTGCTAACGAAAACATTTTCAAGTGTTGGTTCTTGAGCCGATATGCTCAGCTCGAGTCCTGAAGCTTCTTTTTCAATAACTTCTTGAGCAATTTGAAGATCGTCCGTTAAAACATCTAAACGATCACCAAATTCTTGAATGTCAGCAAAATGAGTTTGCTCTTTTTTCATTGCGATGTGCAACCGAGTACTCAATTCATCTAGATAACTCGAGCGCAATTCGAGACGTTTGAGCTTAAGCTTATCCTTCAATTCTTGAGGACGACCCTCGTCTTGAATGGAACCTTCGTGCAAAAGAATCAATCGATGACAACGCTCGGCTTCATCCATGTAGGGTGTCGCCACAGCCACCGTCACTCCTTCCTGAGTAATGGAAGCAAGTAAATCCCAGAATTCGCGGCGTGAAACAGGATCTACGCCTGTAGTGGGCTCATCTAAAAGTAACAGTCTTGGTCTGGCAATCAAAGCACAGCACAAAGCCAGCTTTTGTTTCATACCACCAGATAATTGACCGGCAAGACGATTTGAAAAACGATTGAGATCCATCAGGTTTAAATACTTATCTCTACGGTCGTTCAGATCTTTTTTGCTGACCTGCCGCAAACCAGCGACATATTCTATGTTTTCATTGATACTCAAATCTAAATAAAGTGAGAAAACCTGAGTCAAATAGCCAATTTCAAGCCTGGTTTCTCTTGGTTTTTTACCAAGGACAGCAATATCCCCTGAGGTGGCATCAAGAATTCCGCCCAACATGTGAAACGCGCTCGTTTTTCCAGCACCATCAGGACCGACGATGCCAAAAATTTCACCCGGATATATTTCGAAGGAAACTCCTTTGAGAGCCTGTGTTTCTCCGTAGTTTTTTCTCAGGTCTCTTACTTGTACTACTGGTTCAAAAGACATCACATCTTAATCTCCGAGGTTATCTCCGCGTCCGCAGGCATACCTGGCTTGGCAAAATGTTCTTTTTGATTGATACTAATTTTGATACCAAAAACCTGTTTTACCCGATCATCTTTAAAATAAATATTTTCAGGAGTAAAAGTTCCTTCTGGGTCTATCTGAGTAACTTTTCCTTCGAAAGACTTATTGGGAAAACTATCAAGAAACACTTTGGCTATCTGCCCGACTCTTACTTCACCTATTCGTGCTTCGGGAACATATCCGCGAAGATATACTTCATCTAAATTGATAACCGAAAGCAATGTCTGACCCGGAGTAACAACAGCACCCGGTTCAACGGCTCGTGCGGTGATTACACCGTCTATTGGTGATTCGACAGTTAAATAGTCTATGCTCGACTGTACTTCGTCTCGTCTGGCTTTGACGTTAGTTATTTCGTGTTTTGCGGAATTCAATTTGTGTTCTGCCTGAATGAGTTGCTTTTGCAAAGTTTCCATCTGGCTATTGCGCATGGGTGGATTCAAGCGCATGCTGCGCGCTTGTTGAAGGGCAGCCTGACTACGCTTTAAATCTCTTTGAGACACGAGCAACAAAGCTTGCTTCGCTTTAACTGTTGCTTCAGCGGTATCGCATGTGGTTTGAGCTTGATCGTTTTCATCTGTAGAAACAGCCCCGCGCTCAAGCATTATTTTGTAACGCTGCTTTCTTTTCTTTGCAAGCTCCAGCTCAGCTTGTGACTGTTCCAGGGCAGCTTGTGACTCGCTCACGCGTGCCTGGGCTAAGGCAACGCTGGATTCTGCTTGATTAATTTCAGAAGAGGCTTCTTCCTTAGATTGTTGGACCTTGATCCTAGCTTCTTCAATTTGACTCTTGATTGCTTCTATTTGATAAGAAGCATCGGCCTCTTTTTCCTGGGCCATTAAAATTTGAGCATTGGCTCCTCTTAGTTGAGCCTGGATATCGTCATCGCTTATTTTTACAAGTAGCTGCCCTTTAGAAACAAGCTCGCCTTCGCGCGCCGCTACAAAGTCGACACGTCCGCCAATCTTAGGACCAATATTGGTCTCGTACCCCTCTACTCGTCCACTTACGTGAAGCTTTCCATTTTCGGCTGGCTTATTCTTCCAAAAAAAGTAAGCAAGCGAAGCACCCAGCAGTATGACGATTACAATGATTATATTTAGTTTCTTTTTCATTCGCTTCTATCTAATGGCGACAATTTGAATTATAATACCGACCGGTATGTATAATCGTCAAATAAAGGAACGTCAATCTTGTCTAAGAAAAGCATCTTAGAAGCCGAAATCCAACCCAGGCGGCGCGGAAGACCCCAGAGCAAACGTGATGATATCGTTACTGCCGCAGTCGAAGTGTTTCTAGAAAAAGGATACGCAGGAACCAGCATTTCTGAAGTTGCAAAAGCGGCTGGTGTTATTAAAGCCACTATCTATAGTCATTTCAAAGATAAAGAACAACTTTTCACAGCCATAATCGAGGAAATTACAATTAAGAAAATGAACATGGACTTTGATGCCATGTCCAGCTTGCTACCAGAACTTACTCCTCGACAGTTTATAGAAAGGATGTACAAAAAGTTCTCCTTGCTTGAAAAAGATCCACAGTACTTGCGCCTGGTAAGGATTTTGATCGGGGAATCAGCAAGATTTCCCGAACTACCAGAGTTATATCTAAAAGTTGTTCTATTAAAAGGCATGTCACTTGCCACAAAATATTTTGACTTGCACCCTGAACTGAAAATAAAGGACTCTTTTGCCGCCGGTCACATCGTCGGCGGGTCATTCTGGTCTTTACTTGTGTGGCAGCAGATTCTCGGGGGTGCAAAAATAAGGCCGCTCGAATCAAAAAGAGTGAAAAATCTGCTTATAGAACTGTTTGAATCTTGAGGCGAAATGTCTCATTCATAGACCGCATCCCGCTCTACTGCTTCAAAGAAATCAGCGAGAGCAGACAAAAACGCGCTGTTAGTTTTTAGCTCTTCGTTGGACTTCCGCATTTTCAAAATTTCCAAAACAGGTCTAGAAGCTTCGTGTAACTTTGCTCTGCTTGCGGGTTTTAGGTAAACCGTGTTGTCCAGAACAATTGTGATACTGTCAGAATCCTTCATTTCTGGCTCATAAAGGTAGTTTTCAATTTGTCGAAACAAAATTCTAACAAGCAAGTCTTTTCCTTCTTGCGGAATGCCAGAAATATCCATTTGCGCCCTGGCAAAATCCCCGTCGCGCAGCGCCTGACACAAATTTTTCACGGTGCGTTTTTGAGTCAAATAGTCAGCCGATTTTGTCTCTGGCGTTTTATCTGATTTCTTTAGAGGAGCGTCAAGAATCGAGACTACAGATTTCTTGTTCCAAATTTTTGCAAAATTGAAATCTACAGCTACATTTAAATTTGCACGCTCCTCTGGCAATGGTTTGTACGGAACTGCACGCTCAACTGCTTCAAGTGCTGCACGATCATACAATGGACAGCCCGAACTTTTCTTCAGCCTGACACACGTGACACCACCATTTCTCTCAATGCTGAAAGCCACTTCAGTTGGTCCAGGCGAGGAACACTTGGGAGGAAAATAATTACGCATTACTCGCCTCTGTAGATACAATTTATAGTCCTGGAGCGAATATCCTGTAGTTTGAGACTGAGCAAATACGCTATCAACAGCAACAAGACTAGAAGAACAGACACTAATATAACCAGCCAGAAGCCATCTGTAGATGATTTTCATTCCTGCCACCTGCTTTGGATGTCTGTCATCATGTTGACAGAAAAAATCAGGCAGCTTCAATAGGGTATTCCCTAATTTGGATCCCTGAGCATAACTAATTGCTCGCCTTTTAAAAGTCGCTTCGATAAGTCGCCCAAAGTAGTTTCTTCTTTGGAGCAGCCATTGCTCAATAGTACACGACTCTTATCGTTCTGCCAGCTCTTGAGTAGATTAATAGCTTTAGCTCGATCGATTTGAAGCAGAAGAATTGCACCATAGAGTTTTGTACCGCTTGCTCTCGACTTTATTAATTGATCGATTTGCGGACGTGCATCAGAGCCAGCCTTCAATAACCTTTGAAACGCAAGCCAGGCGCCAGAAGGTTGATTGGAGTCACCTTTTTGAAAATGCTCCAGTATAGTGGTATCAGAAATTAGAGAGACACTATTTGTAGTATCAGATTCTTTTTGAGATGGCGGCAGAGAATATACTGGTAGCACAATGAAAATTGCCTCGACTAAAAGAGGCAAAACAAAACTGTATATTAATAGACGGGTCAATCTGAAATCGGGAAGAATCATGCAAACATTATATCGAATCTTCGCCAAATATTAACGCTGCACAGCTTTGGCTCGCACCGACGATAGACCGCCATCTACAGCAATGCTTTGTCCAGTAACAAACGAACTTTCTGGTCCCAACAACCATTCTATTACAGTTGCAATTTCAGAAGGTGTTGCGATTCTTCCAAGTGCTTGCATATCAATCGATGCTTGAAGTTGAGCAGAATTAGAGCGCAAAGCCTCCGTCAAAGGAGTATCGATCATGCCAGGCGCTACGCAGTTGACCCTTATTTTTTGTCTTGAAT
Organism: uncultured Candidatus Obscuribacterales bacterium; assembly: GCA_964572515.1. Lineage (GTDB taxonomy): Bacteria > Cyanobacteriota > Vampirovibrionia > Obscuribacterales > Obscuribacteraceae > Aved-18. The sequence continues at coordinate 432,974 of CAZNEW010000002.1, forward strand.
ATGATGCCGCGGCAGAGCGTGCCATGCCTTCTATTCCGGCTTTGGCTGCGGCTATCGCTTCGTGATTGGAAAGACCTACATGGGCCGCAGCGGATGATACAAATACTACCGATCCTCCGGTTGCCATCATGGCTTTGGAAGCAAATTTCAAAAGAGCAAACGAAGAGCTTAAATTAGTAGCGATCGTCTGTGACCATTCTTCAATAGACGTTAGATGAGCTGGCTTCAGAATGAGCGAGCCAACGCAATTTGCGACTCCGTCGAGACGACCGTATAAATTTTTTGCGTAATTTACCGCTTCCTGAACCTGATCGTAGTTGCAGGCATCAACTATTATAGATTGTGCATTGCACGATGCAGCCAGGATATCAAGCTTTTCTTTGTCGCGCCCTGCAAGGACCAGACGAGCCTCACTTTCTGACAACTTACGTGTTAGCTCAGCTCCGACGCCTCCATAGGCGCCAACTATCAAGTAAACAGGCGATTCCGATTGCAACTTTATCCATGCCTCCCTTTTATTCAAAGCATAAGCAATTGACATGAACACGAGCTGAACGAATTGCTACAGATGGTATGATTAACTCACGCGACTTTATATGGAGTAAACATGTCACTACCTAACAGTATCGTTGATGATGAGAGTTATAAGGGTCGACTGCAAGAAATTTCATCAATCTATGACATTCCTTCTGAATGGCGCAACTCCCCAATTGAAAAGCTGATTTGTTCTGAAAATTTTGGGCAAAAAATCGAAGAAGGCACCAAACCAGAACTTTTAATTGCAGCTTGTATCGAGTTTCGCTACGCTTTGCCTATTCCGCGCATGTTTGCATATGTTATTCGACGCGCCAGTGGCAGATTGGTCGGTTCAGAATTCAGTCTAGCCTACATACTTTCAGCTGGCGTGCGCCATTTTGCATTGATTGGTCACAACGATTGCGGCATGACAAAAGTTTTGAAAAAACAAGACGATTTGATCACCGCGCTTATAGAACAAGGATGGCCAAAAGACCGCGCCGAAGATTTTGTGCACTCACAGTCAGAGCGCCACATGATGAAAGATGAGATTGACGGACTGAAGCGCGAATACATTCGTTTGCGTCGACTATTTAAGAAGGTCACTATCGCACCAATGTTTGTCGATCTTGCTGATACCAAATTATTCATTCCAACCTGGTATAACGATCTGCGCGAGCTCGACGCAGACAGCTTGTCCGACAAAGTTCTGGATATAGATTTAATTACCCTCTAAATACTTACAATCTACTGCAAGCAATAGACGTCTCAGATTGTTTGTAATCGCCTTTTTCTAAAATTCTTAACTCGATTTTCGAATCCCTTCTTGGGAATAACTTTTAGTCCGGCAAGCAGACTATCCTTATTTATTGCGGAGGCACCATAAGCTTTGACATCGGTTTCTTTGACAGCAATAAGATAGAAAGCATCTGAATTCATATCTCTTTTCAGACGATAACGCACCAAATGTATTGTTTTATCTGTATCCATCACAGCTTTAGAAATTAACATTGCATCAATTTTGCAATCATCCGCCTTGGCTTTTGGATTTAACAGAGTGGTGATAATGGCTGAATCTTGAAACCGTTTTACATCTATCGGTTGGGTGGCATCAAGCACTTTAGCTTTTCTTATGGCTGCAACTATTTTTGCATTATCAAAATTTCCGGAAAGATTCTGCGCTTGTGTCGGTCCACAAAAAGACAAAGAAATAAGCGCGCTGATAAATACCAACAGACTTTGTTTCATAAAATTGCGTTCCCTTAATATTGACAGAACAAGATCAATTCATGCTCTGTCCCCACTTCCTGACCTCGGGTCTATTCTGCTCGGACTGCCCCCAGAGCTTATTGTCATACATGTTATATTCCGAATTTTGTCTTTGTCTGCGCTCGCGTTGGCGCAGAACCTTATCAGGAACTTTACCAATGAGCGCCTTATCTTTCACCGCCTCTGGTGGCTTGTCTACTATGCGTCCATTATCAATGAATTTTCCGTCTGCCGTTCTAAAATCCTCATTTTTGTCATAAAGAGGACGTCCGTATTTAGCAAAATTTGTAGTATCAAATGCAGTGTAGGCAACAAACGGTCTTTGAGCCATGCGCTCGTGCATTATTCTGTCGGTAGTTTTAAAGGCTTGCATGGCAGAACGCTTCATCATGCGCTCGTCGGAAAGAATTGCAGAAGCACTCGCCCGGTCCAAAATTGTGTCTGAGGTATAAAGATTATTTTTCGCTTCGTGCTGCATGTCGAAAGACTGCATACGGCTTCGTGCCACCATTTGCATAGGGTGCTCGCTTATATGAGCAAGATGCATTTGCTTGAATGCGTTATCCTTTTGCGTGCGCGTCATCTTGGGATTGTTCCAGACCGTATTTAAACGATTAGCAAATTCGATTTCGCGTACCAGATCGACCGAATTCCAAAATCCAGGTAAACAGCTCAAAACGGTTCCATCTGATGCAAGCAAAAATGTTTGAAGGTTAGTCGGACCGGCGCCATTAGATGTATTTATAGCGTTGCCTCCCACTTCGTGCCTGCCAGAAAAACCAGCGAAAGATTCATTTGATATGTCTTTGTATCCGCAAACAAGATGGTCTTTTAAAACAGAGAAAGCAGGTTCTTGCGAGAGCGACACGGCTCTCAGACTATTTGCCGCACTTCACGTGGCGCCGCTCAAATTACCGACCAGATGGACCCATAAGACCATTTTGTGCTGGCGATTGGCTTGAGCAAGAGCACTATTAAGGTTGGTATTCCAGCGAATCTCAGATGTCACCTTCTGGATATTTTCTTTAGCAACATCACCTGGCATAAGCATCATTTTTTTCTTCATGGCGCGCCGCCCCTGGCGCATTGGAGCCTCCCTCCACTGGCTTGGTGAAGCCTGGTTTGAGATTGCCTGATTCATTACTGGCTGATTAATCCGCGTCACGCTCTGGGCGCTAGCATCGCCAACGCTTGCCAGACTAAAAGCAGCAAGAGCAAGCAGAGCAGAGACATTCTTCTTAGGCATGGACGACCTCGCAATATTATAAGGATGGGGCGCCAAAGGTTCTTCTACTAGTTAAAACGATCGATGCGATGAAAAAGTTCAATTTTCTCTGCAATTTAATTATTAAATCTCTTATTCGGGATTTGTAATCCCTAATCTCTTGATCAACCACTTTTTGACCCGCGGGAAATACTTGTACAAATTGTCAGTGTTTTCATTGCGCCCACCCATCATAGAACCGAACATCTCGGCACAGGTCTCACGCGGTCCCCAATCGTCGACTTTAGTGAAATTGCCTACCTTTGGAGCTATTTCGGCTGGAATATATTTCTTGTCCTCATTCCATACTTTACGCAGTTCGGGGTCTTTGGACAATATCATCATGTCGTCGAGCACCTGAAACAACATATCGCCGACCTGAAGCTGAATATACGCTGGCTTGCGCGCTGATCCAAGGTCAGTGGTTCCACGTTTTTTTGGACGCTCATACACACACATATCAAGCCCGTAAATGCGTCCTGGCTGCTCTGCAAGAGTTGGAGCAGGGTCTTTTTCAGCTTCTGGCTGTTCTTTCATTGAATCGGGCCATCGGTCTGTCATGTTTGGCGAAATGATGACACGAGCTTCTGTGGCATCAAGCTTGGTTCGAAGTGGTTCTGGAAGGGCAAGAATGGCATTCTTAACTGCTTGAATGCTTGCAGGACTTACCGCTGGATGGTTAAATGCTGGGGGATTGACCACTATTCGACTCAAAAGAGTAGTTGTGGCAACAGCAGCGCCGGGAGTCGATGGCTGAGTCTGTGTTTGAGTAGCGCCTTGACTTGAATTTTGGGCGGAGTTTTGCAGTGGGTTAGGTCTACCTGCAGTTATTGATTGGTCATCTTCTGAAGGAGCACATCCAATTGCAGCACCATATATGACACCAAGAAACAAAGCCCACCTGGTGACATGTACAGTTGAAAATTTAGCGGACCCCATGCAAACCTCCAAAATTTATCGTTGACAATTATAACTGGGCACTTAGTTTAACGCCAAGATTAGCCATTATATTCTCAGCACTTCCCATTACAACCGCGTCTGCGCCTGCACGTTTTAATGCTTCGACTATTTCCAAAGGGGCCGGCAAATTCAGACGCGATTTATCGAGTGCTGGTAATTTATGCACAGTGGAGACCAGCTTAAATGCTTGACCTACCGCTTCAACATCAACGTGATAAGCAAAACCAATGGTGGTGATATTAAATTCAGTGGCATATTTTTTTGCGGCACTGATTTCCAAAACAGCATCGGCAACATAGAAAATTCGATCACCCTTGATCTGTTCTGACACATACTTAAAGTGGTCAAAGCCTTTGCTAAAGCCATTTCTCTTACCCAACAGCTCAGTCATGGAACCACTTATTTTCGCGCCTTGTTCTGACACAATCCAATCGTCCAAAATTTTTTGCTCGAGTGCTGAAGTTATGTAATTCTTACATCCATCATCACTCAATTTTTTGAGTAATTCACAAGCGAAATTGAAATAGCCGCATTCTGCGCCAAGAGCTCCAGCTATTTCGTTGTAAAATGCTGTAGCACTGTCAACTTCATCTAACAAAAATGCTTTATCCTGGTTAAAAAGATGCATCTTCTCTGCGCATGAATAGCCAGATTTTTCAAATCCATAATTGATCAAAGTTTCAATCTCTATCAGACTCTGATTATCCTTTGACAGATTCAGCCAGTATGCTGCAGCAAAAGCGACTGGATTCACATGCATCCTGTTTACAAGAACACCGTCTCGAATCCACATGCATGCTTTCATATTTTCACTTTCAATCCGTCATTAGATTCCGGAGATCAAGGCGTATATTCAGCCACGCTCACATTATCTAGATGATTATCTTGAGCAATTGTTTCGCTTGGAGTCACTCCAGCAGTAGAGAAAACTTTGCCAATTTGATTCACTTTCTTTTTAGCCATAGAATCCTTGGCAAAGAGCACTCCCTGTGGTGTCGATGGCGTAGCACCACCTGCGGCATTAAGAATCCAATCTCGCAGCGAAAGCAAGAGTTTTTCCGAGAACTGACCTTCTTCGTAGATGAGGTGTTCAGCATCGGTGTCTAAAATAAAAGTCTTGCGATTGGTGGCAATGTTTTTGAACAAAAGTGCTGTTTCAGTGGGTTGACTCAATCTGTCTTTCATGCCCTGCACGAAGAGTACAGGCAACTTATCGATTTGATTTGCAATTAGTGGTAACCTTTTGGTGAACATCAAAAACTTCATTGATTCCACAACAGTAAAACGCTGACGACGGGACTCTAGCTGTGCTAGTTCTTTTCTCAGCTTTTTATCGTCTGTGACACGCTTAAATACTGAGCCGACTGCCAGTCCACGTTTTCTCGAGCGCAAAACAGTCATATCCAAAATCTGATAAACGGCGACTTTCTTCATACCTGTGACTTTCCAGGTTGGAGCCGAGCAAATAATCCCATCTATATACGCCGGATATTTATCGGCGATTAACATGGCAAAAGTGCCACCAGTGGACTCACCTAGTACGAAAACAGGAATATCGTTGTTTTCCTTTTTCAACTGGTCGGCAGTGTCCCTAACCAGGTCCATAGTCGCGTTGAAATTAATCTGCTCCTGCTTACCGTCTTCACCGATGGAATTGGCAAACCCCTTAACGTCTATAGCTTTGACCATAATGCCATGGGGAGCCATGCTCTTCGTCAACTTGTCATACGTTTTAGAACTTTGAGTAAGCCCCGGGATGCAAATAACAGCGGCTTTGAAACCATCGGCAGGCTGAGCAAAGACCATGAGTGGCGAACTCACGGACAAAAACAGCGCAATTACGGATAGAATGACGAATTTTTTCATTGCAGAGATACGATTATAGTAATAGAAGTCCAGAAAACATAAATGTTTCTGCTTTCAGTATTGTATTTCCCAGAGAATGGTCTTGAAAAACGTATTAAACCTATTATTAAACTAGCTGCCACTGGCTTTGTACTGTGCTGGGCTTACAGGCTTCATGCTCGTGTATGTTTTGCGCGGATTGTGCGATGTCAAAGCAATAACCTTTTCATCTTCAAGATTTGGCTCTTGCTTGAACATTTCTAGTATTTCTTTTCTAAATTTGAATACCAGGATGCCAACTACCGGAGTGCCAATACAAACAATAAAGCCCACGAAGAAAATCGCAGCCAAAATCATTTGACTTGTTCGATCTACAGATGAGCGTAGCTCCTCAAGATTGGAATCAAGGCGAGTGAGGTGATCTTCCACTTTTTGAACTGGAGCTGGAAGCTGTGTAATCGGGTCACGCAGCCCCGATACACTTGAATTGAGTCCACTTAACGTATGATTCATATTCGAAATTACACTGTGCATGTTGTGAAGCTGATTGCGTGTTTTTTGAATTGCTGCGTTTGTGGCAACGACCTCGCGCTTTGTGCCTGACAATTCCGATTTGGTCGAGGTGACTTCTTGTCTTGTACTTACCAATTCATCACGGGTGGTGCACATTACTTTACGAGTATCTTCGATTGATTTATTAGTGCCATCAAGTTTTTCGTTGGTGGATTGAATTTTTTCAGCTGTTGACACGATACTATTCTCAATTGAGCGCATGTCTTTGTTAACTTCTAAGAGACGCACATCCACAGTACGCACATCTTCGCGCAAATCAAGCATTGGTTGGCGGATACCTGCAATTGGACCTTGCAAGCGCATAATCTGCTGCTCCAACTTAACGATGGTCTCTTGCATTTGGGTAATTGGACCATAAAATACTTTGAGCGGGTTCAAACCAAATCCAGATACCTGTGCAAGTTCTTTTGCAAGTGGTGGCGCCTTTTTCGGCTCCAGGTCTTTCTTATCAGTCTCTACCCCCGTAGACTCACTGATTGCATCTGCAACTTTCTGGTCCAGTTTCTCGTTTACAACTTCTTGTGCAAAAGCTCCATTTGAACTTGTAACAAAGATAAAGGAGCCTATCAAACAAATTTTTATCAGGATACCAAACATTTTGACCCTTCCTACATAGGTTGTTTGGAACCATAGCACCAGAGCCATATATGAATGCTGGAGTAAGACTTATAGCCGATTATGTGTTTATGACGACAGGGAATTTACTGGCGTTTTATTTTACACATTTGAGATGAGTAGCTTGCTGTAACGCTCTACTACCGCCTCGATATTTTGCTCCACAATTGGATAAGCCTCTGGATCTACGTGATCATCGAGAGCGGCTACTTTAAGCCACATTACGAGGATTGCCATCTCAACAGAAACTGAAATCATTTCTTCGTGACTGAGTTTTTCAAAAACAAAATCGATCACTGCTATTGCCTTATTGCAGTGTTCGCCAAGCTCTTCGTCGGTTAGCTCCATATGTTTGATACCATGCTTGTGTTGGAGCATCAAAATGGTCTCCATCGAATCATAATTGACATCACCGTCAAATTCTTCAACAAAATCGAGAGTAGCTTCCACAATAGGATTCCATACAAGGTCGAAATCTCTGGACCAGCGCATGAACTCAAGTTCTGTCTTATCGCGCGACATCGCAGCACATTGCAAAAACCAATAAGACAGCGCAGCAGAGAACGCAGCAGGAGCTATTCCAGCAATCATGGCGCTCACCACAGCATAGTCTATGGTTGTAAGACTATGCTCATAACAAATTCGGACCGCCTCAAGATTTCGTTGCATGGTCTTTGATTTTGTTTTAGAACGAGTGGTCTTGGTCTTTTCGGTCGTCATAATGCGCCAGCGCATGGGGAAAGAGTCATTATATAGGCACCGGGTTGGCAAGTGCTTAAGGTTTCATGGTTTAATTGCGCATAATGGGTCATGACACAGCTAAATCCAATAAACATATTGCCATAGTCGGCGGTGGTCCGGCAGGACTAATGGCATGCGAAGTGTTAATTGGCGCTGGCTTTGGTGTCGATTTATATGAATCAATGCCAACACTTGGACGCAAATTTTTACGCGCAGGTCTTGGCGGACTTAATATCACCCACAGCGAAGACTTTGATAAATTTTGCACGCGTTACGACGACAAACAAAATCATCTGCAAAAACATCTCGACCAATTCGGACCAGACTCACTGCGGGAATGGGTGCACACACTTGGTATCAAAACTTTTGTTGGAACATCAGGACGAGTTTTTCCAACCCAGATGAAAGCGGCTCCAATGCTCAGAGCGTGGGTTCATCGCTTGCGAAACACAGGTGTCAATTTTCATTTAAATCATAAATGGTGCGGATTTGGTGACGGTAATATTCTAAATTTTGACTCTCCAACTGGAAAATTTGGTACTAAATCAGATGCCATTATCTTAGCTCTTGGTGGGGCGAGCTGGCCACAGCTGGGCTCGACTGGCTGCTGGGCACCATGGCTCATAGATAGAGGAGTCAAGGTCACCAGATGGCAAAGCGCCAACTGTGGATTTGACGTGGAGTGGACCAAATTAATGCAAGACAAGTTTGCTGGCGAGCCACTAAAAGCGATATCGCTAACTTTTAGCAATCTCGATGGTGTCACTCAAACTAAACAAGGCGAGTTACTCATAAAAGAATACGGCGTTGAAGGCAGTCTCATTTATGCATTTTCAAAACAATTTAGAGAACTTATCAATGCCCAAGGTGATGCCTGGATCAAATTAGACTTGTTGCCGGATCGTTCTTTCGACAGTGTTTTGAAAGCATTGATGCGACCACGTGGCTCACGCTCTATTTCGCGTCATCTACAAAATTGTCTGGGCAATAATGCATTGAAAAAAGCATTGCTTTTCGAGCTTTTAAGCAAAGAGCAAATTGCGGACCCAAAAATTCTTGCTCAATCTATCAAATGCCTGCCGATCAAACTGCTTAAACCTCGTCCTATTGAAGAAGCAATCAGTAGCGCAGGTGGTGTCTCATTCGACTCTGTCGATGAAAACCTCATGCTGAAATCCATGCCGGGAATATTCGTAGCAGGCGAAATGCTAGATTGGGAAGCTCCAACTGGTGGATATCTGTTAACAGCCTGCTTTGCGACCGGACGCGCTGCTGCACTCGGCGCGAAAGAATGGCTAGATAAGCAGTAAAGATAAAGATTATGGATTATTGCTCGGGTGGCTCTGATTTGTCGCCGCTCTGCTTCATAATCCAGCCACCAAGCACGATAGTTCCCCACCCAACAAGCGGGAAAGTCGGGAAAAATCCAAAAACGTTGCCACAAAAAAGAAAGACGCCAACGATAATAACGACTATCCCTAAAATTTTCATCCATTTACCCCGGTAAAGTCATGCATTAATTGGATGCCTTTATAACTATTACCCGCCACTTGGGTGCATTAAATCTTGGTGTCTGCGATTTTTTGAGTATAATCATGAAATGCCTGCTCAAGTGACCGATACCTGTCAAACATGTTTTCGCCTGGTAGCTCAACCTGGTGCGGAACCAAAAACTCAATGGTTTCATGTTTGTCGCTGCGGACGAACATATTCGCCTAATTCTCAATTTTCTATCGATGTATGTGGCAATTGCAAACGCCGTATTCCTGCTCATGCGGACGGTTCTTTCACCTCGCCTGGGCTTTGCTCATGCCCAGCTCCCAATGCCCATAAATTAGCTTCGAACTTGAAACAGGGCGAAACAGATCCTGTGTCGCTCGATCTTACATCTATAAAAATGCCTGCAGAGAATTTTCCTCTCGATAAATATGCTCCAGTTGCATTTCTGGGTGATAGTCCACGTGCCACCACCTTACTGTGTCGCGATCGCGCGCGCGGCTCAAAAGTTGTGGTCAAATGCTTTAAGCGTATTGCACCTGCGATGCATGCGACATTTCAAAGCGAATCAAAAAAAAATCAACCACTAACTCACCCTAATATCGCCAAAATCGTCGATATTGGCGTTCATGGCTCGACACCATATCTAGTTACAGCTTACAAAGATGGTTTCGACATTGATCAATACATTGCGATGCATGGAACACCAAGTCCCGAAGTTGCAATTAAAATATTGCTCGGCATCTGCGAAGCGCTCAAGTATGCAAAAACGCAGGGAATAATGCACCAGGACCTTCGTCCTGGAAATGTCTTATTCATCGACGACATGAATTCCGAACCATCTGTGGTGCTGACAGATTTTGCTTTACCCAAATGCAAATTTGCCGAAACACCTCTCACCGCATGGGACGCGTTATATTTATCTGGCGAAGAAGCGCGCAATATGGACTTTACTGAAAACTGCGAAGTTTATTGTTTAGGCAATATCGGATATAACCTGTTAGCAGGCAGAGCACCATTTTCGGGTGGTGATTATCAGGAAGTAAAAAACCAACACGCATTAAAACTGCCACCACGAATATCTAGTGTTAAAAACGATCCGCAAAGACCTGGCGAACTAGACGAGATAATCGAAAAGTGTCTTGAAAAAGATCCAAAAACAAGATTTGAATCTCCAGCCAAGCTTATGGAACGTCTAGAGGTATTTCCTCGACGCGTTCAAATGCTCATCGATAATGCCATGATTGCGCGCAAACGCGCACAAATGACAAAGATTGCCGGAATAGCGGCAGCTGCTATCGCAGCGCTGAGCGCAATTGCCTTTTTTACACTCGTGCACTGAAATGCCTAAACGAGCTCCTGCAATAACATTTGTCACAAAATCTCAGACCTTTTGAATAATAGTCCTTTTAAAGTCCCATAATATAAGTAGCTCCCCACACTGGGGTAATGCGGTCGAAACTGTTAGATACCGTTATTAGTGTCAAAAGAAGTGTAAATGTATAATCATTCCAAGAAGCTCTATGTGGGCAATCTACCTTATAACGTGTCCGAAGAGCGTCTTCAAAAACATTTTGAACAAGCTGGTCCAGTTTCTTCTATTGCAATACCTTTCGACCGTGAAACAGGTAAGCAAAAAGGCTTTGCCTTTGTCGAAATGAACTCACAATTTGCGGCTGCCGATGCAATTACTATTCTTCATGGAACACATCTGGAAGGACGAAAAATTGCAGTCAATTCGTCAGATACTCCAGACAGATCTAAATATCGCTGGTAAAACTAAACAACGTCGTTTGATACATGCTGGCTCATGCCACCTTCTATCAATTTTTTTTACGTCATTCAAGAATCACTCGCTTAGAAGATCTGCAACTACTCGTCGCCAGCGAGTAAGGACAATAATTTGATAGGTCATTTTATGAAATAGGCCTAGCACTGAATGTATTGCCATGTCACAGAAACTGAAACCATTGCCAGCGAAAGAATGGCGACAAATATCAACAGCGAAATGGAGACGATGAAAAATAACAAGTCCAATTGGACTCTCCTTTTTTACTCGAAAGTAAAATCTAAAATATGATGTGGTCGCTCAACTGATGCATTTGGGTAGATCGTTGACGATTCACCACACTTGCAGCTGTTTTGAAGGTTTTAACTGTTGAAGGACGCAGCCAGCTTCCTAAAAGGTCGTCGACCAATGATCTTCCTCGTTGAGGGATCTGTTCTGGATCCTGTACGTCTACGATTGACTTAATAGGGTTTCCGTGGACATGCTTGGTAGCAATAGTCATTAAACAGCGTCCATTCTCAACCTGAACATGCATTAGTTCGTAGCCTTCGCTTGGAAAAATGTCAGATGATGAATATGGAATAGCATTTTTATTATTACTGAAGTCTCGAATCGACTTGTGCAGAGCAAGAATTTCGTCTGCGCCACCGTGATTAGTGCGTGTACAGTTATCCAAGTTATTCTTCACCAGAATCTGGCATACAGCTTTCCAACAAAATCCGACCACAAGAGGAATCATGTTCTTGTGATTTGACTGAACGACTGTTTCTTCACCATAGGGAGATTTGACTTGAACATGGAACTCACCAGAAGGACGCTTATCTAAATGAATAGAAAGCACCGCATTTGGAGCAAATTCGTAAGTTGCGTCGAAGTCTGTAATTGTTGATTTGGCAATGGTTACCAGGTCTTTCTTCAGCTGATTCAAAATCTCGCATGGCAAAATTTTGCTGTCGCAATCCATGTTGAACTCCTATGTGAGGTGTCGAGGAGCTCAAATGTGAATTATTCGCAGAAAAGATCCAGTTATATACATTATACCCGCTTTTCCTCTCCTAGATAGTTAATTCTCGAAATGCTAGTCAAGCGTGATGCCCTAGGCTTATTTATGCTATTCAGCCTTCATGATCTATCATCCACGGCCTCGGCAAAGGAGCTAATTAAACATGTACGCACTCATTCGAAGCGGCTTAGTCGGGGGACTCTTATTGGCTGGAGCTGTCACAGCTTGCAGCAGGTTCATGCGTCAATACTCATTTATGGGCAAAGTTGTCGTTATTAGCGGCGGCTCGCGGGGTCTAGGGCTTTTAATGGCCAGAAGACTAGGAAAAGAAGGCGCCAAGCTTCTTCTTATTGCACGCGATCAATCGGAGCTAGAACGTGCACAAAGCGAACTCCAAAAAGCAAGCATCGATGTAGCTATAAGAGCCTGTGACATCACCAATCAAGATGAGGTGAATAACACTGCCGCTTATGCAATGGAACACTACGGATCAGTCGACGTGCTCATTAATAATGCAGGCGTCATCCAAGTTGGACCAATGGATTCGATGACTACCACAGATTATGAGGACGCTTTGAAAACTCATTTCTGGGGTCCACTTTACATGACTATGGCGTTTTCCCCGGGTATGCGAGCACGAAAAAACGGACGCATTGTTAATATCTCTTCTATTGGTGGCAAAGTTGCAGTACCGCATTTGCTTCCATATGCAGTAAGTAAATTCGCTTTGCTAGGTTATTCAGAAGGTTTGCGCATGGAGCTTTTGCGCGACAAAGTCTATGTTACTTCAGTTTGCCCAGGTTTGATGCGCACAGGTAGCCATGTCAATGCTCAATTCAAAGGTCAGAACGAAAAAGAGTTCGCCTGGTTCAGCATTGGCGACTCTATGCCATTTTTGAGCGCCGATGGCAATTCGGCTGCTAAGCAAATTGTTGAGGCGTGCCGCCGTGGCGACCCTGAATTGATAATTACTTTGCCAGCACAGATTCTAAGCAAACTAAATGGTATCTTCCCTGGTGCAGTTACCGACATCATGGGTCAAGTAAATAAGATACTTCCGACCTACGGTGGAATAGGAAAAGAACAAGTAAGCGGCAAAGAAAGCGCAAGCGAGTTATCTCCTAGCGTTTTGACCGCTTTAGCTGATGCTGCATCTGTGAAAAACAATGAGGTCTAAATGATTACGTTTGCGCGCATGATTCAATTATTCAACGCCGGTGCTGTTGCCACCAAAATGATGAGTGATACCATGGAGAATGCTGATAAGATTGGCTTAGATTCAGTCGATATTCCTGCGGTGCTTGGCTCTAAAGCTAATTACGAAATCGATCCTCCCGAAGGCAGCAAAAAGTGGACTACAGGCGCGTTAGTTCATTATGCTCTTGGGTCTATTGTGTTTCCCCTTGCTTACGAAACTTTGTACAAGAAAGTCTCACTCTGCCCAAAAACAATCAAACCTCTTACATGGGGAATGATTCTTTGGGCTGGTGGCGCTTTTGTATTCATGCCTATGATCGGCAAGGAGCGATTTAAGAAGAATTCCATTTTGCCTACATATCTTGCTGGTCATATTGTCTATGGTGCGGTATTTGGGGCGTTATCAAAAGAAGAGAGATAACCATCAATCGAGCACGAAATCGACTCAACAAAAAAACGTAGCGTAGATTGCAGCTTGAGTGATAACCTATCTCTTCATGCTAAGTGAGATGCGCTTGCGATTGACGTCAACTTCAAGCACTGTCACCTGCACTTTTTGTTGGACAGTAACAACTTCGCTTGGATCCTTGACGAATTTATTTGCCAATTCACTTACGTGCACCAGTCCATCCTGGTGAACACCAACATCAACAAAAGCACCAAAGGCAGTGACGTTAGTGACGATGCCCGGAAGTTTCATTCCTTCTTTCAAATCGTTCATAGAATGGACACCTTCGGCAAACCTCATTGCTTCTAACTTAGCGCGCGGGTCACGACCAGGCTTTTCGAGCTCTTGCATGATGTCATTCAAAGTCGGAAGACCTATTTTGTCATTGACATATTGCTTGAGATCTATCTTTTTGCGAGCATCAGAATCAGACATCAATTCGCCTAGTTTTACACCCTGATCTTTAGCCATGGCTTCAACTACACCATAACTTTCGGGATGAACAGCACTTGAATCGAGCGGATTTTTAGCACCGCGAATACGCAAAAACCCTGCGCTTTGCTCGAAAGCTTTAGGACCTAAACGAGTAACTTTCTTAAGTTCAGCTTTTGATTTGAAGGGACCGTTCTCTTGTCTGTATTTAACTATGTTGGATGCAATTTGATTACCCAAACCAGATACATAAGAAAGCAATTGTTTGCTTGCAGTGTTCAACTCGACCCCGACCGAGTTGACACAACTCATCACCGTGTCATCGAGACTCGCTTGCAATGCAGTCTGGTCTACATCGTGTTGATATTGACCGACACCGATTGATTTGGGATCTATTTTTACCAGTTCTGCAAGCGGATCCATCAAACGTCTGCCTATTGAAACAGCACCACGAACGGTGAGGTCGTGGTCTGGAAACTCATCGCGTGCCACTTCCGATGCAGAATATATAGAAGCGCCTGATTCATTTACCATCACTATATGTGGTGGCTCAATTTTATTTTTAGCCCAGTCAATATTTCGGACAAACTCCTCAGTTTCTCGCCCGGCGGTTCCATTGCCTATAGCAATTGCGGTGACGTTGAACTCTTTCACCAGATCAAGAATCTTTTGCTCGGCTTTTATTTTAGCTTGTTTTGCCCCCTCACCAGCTCCATCCATGTGCGGGTAGACAACGTCGTGCTTTAACAGATCACCTTGAGGGCTGAGACACACGAGCTTGCATCCAGTTCTAAATCCGGGGTCTAATGCCACCATTGACTCCTGCCCTAAAGGCGGTGCCATGAGCAATTCGCGCAAGTTTTTGGTAAAGACCTTTATTGCTTCCACATCGGCTCGAGTTTTCAACTCGGCTCTAAGTTCCGACTCCATAGATGGTGACAAAAGTCTTTCGTAAGCATCTTCGATAGTTTCTTCGATGAGCTCGGTGCATTCACCTTTTCCCTTAATGAATATATTTCGCATCAAGTCAAAAGCAGCTTTATAATCCGGATAAACCGCTATCTTCAATATGCCTTCGGCTTCACCGCGATACATCGCAAGAATGCGATGAGAAGGAGCTGCCGTTACCTTTTCACTCCAGTCAAAATAATCTTTGAATTTCTGACCTTCTTGTTCTTTGCCTTTTGCAAGCGTAGAAGTTATAACACTGTTTTTTGCCCAGTATTGACGTAACTGTTTACGCAGCTGCTCGTGCTCACTCATCCATTCTGCCATGATGTCGCAGGCACCATCAAGCGCCTGTTCTATGTTTTCGACGCCCTTTTCTTTGTCTATAAAAGCTTCAGCAGCTTTGTTTACTTCCTTAATTTTGTAGTTAAAGATATCGATAGCAAGTGGCTCTAATCCCTTCTCACGCGCAACACTTGCTCTGGTTTTACGTTTTGGCTTATAAGGTAGATAAATATCTTCAAGCTCGTTAATACCGGTTGCAACGTTTATTTTGGTCGACAATTCGTCTGTCAATAAATTGCGCTCACTAAGCGATTTAACAATAGCTGCTTTGCGCTTATCGAACTGGATCATACGCTCGTTAGCATCGCGAATAGCGGTAATCACTACCTCGTCTAATGAGCCGGTAGCTTCTTTTCTATAACGAGCAATAAAAGGAACTGTGCAATCTTCAGCCAATAGCTTCAACGTAGCCTCGACCTGACTTAGATTGACTTTCAATTCGTGAGCGATTTGCGCTGCATAACTTGCTGTAGTCATAATTTTCTGGTTCCTGAGAAGATGGAAAAATGATACACGGTTTCGGCTCTTTAAGTGGTAAAAATCAGCTTACTGTGGAATATTGAGAGCATGACAAACGACTTGAGCACAGATAAAATTCTGCAAGCAGTAAAGACTCCTGCTGTAGCTCTTTCGATTATTTTTGCACCTAATAAAGCGCTTTCTCTGGGATTGTCCATGCTCTGGGGAATTATATCGGTAATAGTTTTGATTTCAGGAAAATTCCAGTAAAGATGTCATGGGATTTTTCCATTCTAACTGGTGGCACTAAGTAATTGTCGCCCCTGAAGGGAAAGTAACCTTTTATGACCGAAATTTTCAGGCTCAAAGCGTGTGCTAGTCTGCTGATTTTATTGATTTCTTTTCTTGTGACGATGCCATTGTCTTTGGCTCAAACACCAACAGATGAAGAAAACCAAGGTGCAGCGGTAGTCGTAAACGGAAGACGCCTCTTTGTTTTTTACTCCAGCTTCGACGATCGCACCCCGCTAGAGCGAGCTGAACGTACTTCAAATATTTTGCGTCATCTTTCAGAAGACCCAGATTTTGACATAAATTCTATTCAAACGCTTGAAACAGCTCAAGGTACTGATATTTTGTCTGGGACAGAACGTATTGCCACCGTTACTGGTGAAGATGCAAGAATCGCCCAGAGTTCATCATCCAAACTTGCCCGAGATTTTGCTGGAAAAATGCGCTACGCACTAGCCCAACGGATCGAAAAGGTCAATGCCGGTTCAATTGCCACAGGAGTTGGTCTGAGCGTACTTTGTAGCGTCATCCTCATTTTCATGCTTGCGCTTGTGACAAGGCTTACAACGTCGCTTTACTTGAAACTAAAAAGCTGGCGCGGGCATCGCATCAAAGCGATTAAAATTCAACAAGCAGAACTCATTGGCGAACACGCTCTTTATGAGCTAATCGTTGGATTTGTGCGCTTCTCTCAAATAGCACTAATTATTTTTATTGTGATTGGCTACGCGCTTCAGTGCTTGTCTTTCTTTCCTGGTACACGTCATTTGGCGAAAGCAATTGTGGCAAATGCAATTGCACCACTTCACACTTTTATAGACGGCGTTATCGATTTCATTCCAGAAACTCTCGCTCTTCTTGGGATTATTGTAATCGCTTATGTGGTCAATAGCTTCGCTCGCTTTATCTTTAACGCTCTGGAAGACTCGACTATTCGCATTGCAGACTTCGACCCAGATTGGGCTGAACCTACATACAAACTTGTGCGAGGACTTATTTTTGTAATCGCATTTATGGTGGCACTGCCATATTTACCTGGCTGGGGATCACCTGCCTTCAATCAGGTTGGTCTTTTGCTTGGTCTTTTGGTATCACTTGGTTCGACCGGCGTGGTAGGCAACGTTATGGCGGGCACAGTCTTGACTTACACAAACGCATTCAAGCTTGGTGACCGGGTAAAAATAGGCGATTGCACAGGCGACGTAGTTGAAAAAACACTTTTTGTCACCAGACTGAAAACACCTAAAAACGAAATAGTGTCAATTCCAAATGCACAAATACTCAATACCAATGTGATGAACTATTCGGTACACGCAAAATCAGGCACACTGACTGTTTATACAAGTGTGACGATAGGCTATGAATCGCCTTACGAGCAAATTCAAAGTCTACTAATAAATGCGGCTCTCGAATGTCCAGGCATCGAAGCAGAACCAAAACCATTCGTACTTCAGACCTCGCTAGACGATTATTACATCACGTATCAAATAAATGCATTCACTAAACTAGCTAACGACTTACCACAGGTTTACTCGGACCTGCATTTGAAGATTCTAGATAAATTCAATGAAGCACAAGTCGAAATCATGTCGCCGCAATACATTTGCTTGCGAGACGGCAATCTGACTTCAATTCCTCTCAACTATATGCCTAAAGATTATAAACAGCCACCATTTGTGGTGGACCTGACAAAATCGAACATAAATCCTTAAATACGATTTTATTATAGTAAGGCTGATGTTCGCTCGAATTGAGCTGCAAGCAGTCTTGCATAAATACCGTTTTGTTTTTCCAATTGAGTGTGAGTGCCTTGCTCTGCAATCTTTCCTTGGTCCAGAACAAGAATTTTGTCGGCGTTGCGAATAGTGGAGAGTCGGTGCGCAATAACAATAGTTGTGCGATTCTTCATAAGATTGTTCAACGCCTTTTGTACATAGGCTTCAGACTCGTTATCTAACGAGCTCGTTGCTTCGTCCAAAATCAAAATCGGGGCATCTTTTAGAATTGCTCTGGCAATAGCAACACGCTGCTGCTGTCCACCAGAAAGTCTTACACCGCGCTCACCAATCTCGGTATTATAACCATCTGGTAGAGCGGTGATGAAATCGTGGCAGTAGGCAGCTTTTGATGCTTCTATAATCTCTTCTTCGCTGGCGTCTATCTTGCCCAAACGAATATTTTCCTTGACAGTTGTATGAAACAAGAAATTATCCTGCGTGACCATTGCAATTTCGCTGCGAAGCGACTTCATCGTATATTCTGGAAGTGTTTTGCCATCTATGTAAATGGCACCATCTGTAACGTCATAAAAACGCGGTACCAAGTTTGCGATTGTTGATTTTCCAGCTCCCGAAAGTCCGACTAATGCCACCATTGTTCCAGATGGAATATCTATCGAAATATCGTCTAATACTCGTTTTTCTTGGCCAGGGTAAACGAAGCCAACTTTGTCCAGTTTTAGATTATGAGAGCCTTTAGGTAAATCGATTGCACCAATAGAATCGACCATTTCTGGCTCTTTATCTAAGACTTCGAAAATTCGAGTTGCAGCTGCCAGCGCTGGTTGCACTATTCCATTTACGCGCCCCATTGTTTTGAGCGGCGAATACAACAAAATCAAAGCAATAATAAACGATGTCAAAGCACCAATTGTAAGCTGATGATTCACTACTTGATGACCAGCAACATAAACTACTGCAGCTATACCTGCCGCTCCAATCAAGGTCAGAATAGGCGATTGAATAGCTTCTGACTTAGTAGCTTTGATCATGCTGCGCAAAAATTCGCGATTGGTTTGCTTGAATTTGCCGATTTGATAATCTTCTAAATTGAATGATGTGACAATTTTCGAACCTTGTATAGATTCAGAAAGGACAGCAGCGAGATCTCCAATAGCTTCCTGCCCGCGCTTCGAAGCTTTTCTTATTTTGGAGCCCAAATAGGCAACTGGTGGCACAATCAAAGTAAAAATTGATAGGGCTATCAAACTCAAATACCAGCTTTGATAAATCAAAACGAAAGCAAGCGATATGAGAGTGATGAATCTAGATATCATCGTTTGAAAAGCTTGCGATATCGCATTTTCAATTATATTAACGTCGTTGATGATACGACTGACAAGCACACCAGATTTTGTAGATAAGATATAGCGAATAGGCTGTTTTTCAAGGTGGGTGAAAAGTTCGTTGCGCAAATCGGCAATAGCACTAGCTCCAACTTTTCTGATGCAATAAGTCTCAAGAAACTGGAAAAATCCCTGGACAACTGCAATTCCCATCACCGCAATCGGGATGAAATAAAGCTTGGATTTATGCCCTTCAACTAGAATCTTCTGCACACCCTGACCTGCCAGCAAAGAGATGACACCATCCATAGCGCCAGAAGGAATAGCTGCAAGCAAACCAACTACAAACATAAACATGTAGGGTTTGATATAGCTTAGAAGACGTCCATAGAGCTTGGCGCCCGACACAAGTCCTTGAGTAAATCCGTTTTTCAATTCGATCTTGCGACCTCTAAGAACTTATCTAATTCACTTGCACACGATTTTACGTAGTCTATTTTTTTCTCGCCCATTTCAAGTTGCGACCTCAAAGTCAAAAGGGTTTGAGAAATTTCTTTTCGCAGTCCAGGCACGTCTAGCATATCTGTTGTGTATCTAATAAATTGCTGAGCGCGACAATCGAATTGAATCAATTCAGGGACTAGTTGCCGATTAGCCAGAATATTAGGCATGCCGACATTCTTTATCGTTTTGAAAAGGATAACAAGAAAAAAGGATATCCAGTTGCCTCGATAGAAAATTATCATCGGCTTACCAAAGAGTGTAACTTCAAGCGTTGTTGTGCCAGACTTGGCCCAGACTACATCTGAGACGTTCATTGCATTGAAATTGTCCTCATTTTCAATCAGGAAAATTGCTTTACCTAAATGTTCACTTAAGACAGATGAGCTTTTAATCATGCTTTCTGCCAATTGTCTAAGTTCGCTACGAGCCATTGACAAAATGAATTGAATTCCAGGGCGCCTTGAAAGAAGCTCTTCCATAGCCAATATCAATGCAGGCATATGATTTTTGATTTCACTTTTTCGACTACCAGCGAATATTGAGATTAGCTCATTATCAGGATTAAAGCCAATTTTCTTGGCGAAATCTTCTTTGCTTGGATACAAGGACAAATCGCCAATTTGTTTCAAAAGCGGGTGCCCTACAAAGGTTGCTTGCATTCCTCTTTCTAAATAGTATCGTTCTTCAAAAGGAAAAATGACAAGCAATTTAGAAACCACTTTAGCAAGAGCCTTGGCACGCCACGGTCTTGATGCCCAAACCTGGGGAGAAATAAAATACAAAATGGGAAGGTTTTTGAATTTAGCCCGTAACTTTCTGGCTAATCGTGTATTGAAACCACCAAAATCGACCAGTAAAACGAGTTCTGGTTTGGAGTCTTCCACTTCTTTGACAATACGATCTTCCATTGCAAGAATGCGCGGAATATGCTTTACAACCTCAATAATTCCAAATACGTGAAAGTCTTTGAGATTAAAAATCAGCTCAGCCCCGGCTTCTTCCATATGGGGACCGCCCATACCTCGCACTTTGAGGTCGGGATAGACCTGTTTGAGATCTTTTATGATGGCGGCTGCATGCTTGTCGGCAGAAGGATCACCAACCGATATCAAAATCGATTTTGACATAACAACCTAACCTGGCACTCGACCGGCGTGCAAAGCCACCGAACCGCCAGCGAGCGGAATATGCTTGACATCAACCAGTCCGGCATCACAAAAAATCTTGGTGATTCCCTGTGGTTTTGGATAAGTCGTTCTTGACTCAGGCAAATACGTGTAAGCTTTGCGGTCGTTCTGCATTAACTGACCTATCAAAGGCACAACCATATCGAAATGAATAGAGAATAAGGGCGCAAAAATTGGTCCCTGCGCTTCACCCAGGTCCAAATTGAGCACAAGTCCGCCCGGTCTAACTACTCGGGTCATTTCGGCAATACCCTTTTGAAGGTCAGTAAGGTTGCGAAGACCAAAACTGATTATGGCGCCATCAAACTGGTCGGTTTGAAAGGGCAAGTTTTGAGCGTCACCTTCAACCCAGTTTACCTTGCAAGCAATGGCACTTCCTGCTTTATCCAAACGCTGAGCGGCGCAAGCAAGCATATTGCCTGAAAAATCAAGACCAGTAACAGAATCTTGTTTTGTAAGCTTTCCTGCTATTCTCAGCGACAAATCGCCAGTTCCGCAACAGACATCGAGATAAGCTCTGTTTTTCGACCCTGTGGGGTTTTTCAAAAGTATCTGGACCGCACGCTCTTTCCAGAGTCGATGCATACCAAAACTAATTACATCATTTGTAAGGTCGTATTTTGCAGCGATACGCTCAAATTGCGCATGCACGAAAGCGTGTTTTTGTTCTTGTGCAGGCAGTGCCATGGCTACTTGACCAGACCAAAGCCCAGCACAATGCAGCACAGAAGAAAAGCAATGCTGAAGCCCCAGGTTATACGGTCAAGACCTGCTTCAGCGCCGCGTTTAGTCGAAAACATGCTGGCAGAACCGCCAATCCCGCCCATACCTTCGCCTTTTGGCGAGTGGACCAGAATAAGGGCGATCATTCCTACGGCAAGCAGGGTGGTGATAACTAGTAATGCAATGTAAATGGGACTCATAAGCTCGAAATTATACCCCATCGGCTCAACAAACAAAGTTTTACCAGTGTCTAAGTAAAGTGTTTTGTCTTAGACATAAGGTGTGTATATAAACTCAGACCTCTTATTTAAAAGTCTGGAAATATAGTTAATCGAACTTAAGTGGGCAGCAAACTAAAGTGAAAGTTTTAGTAGCTACAGTCGAACAAAAGCAGTTTGACGACATTTTGAACATGCTCGAAAACAGCTTTCAGGAAAGCACGTCCTCCTTTTTCCTGGACCATGCGGCGTCTCCGCGCGATTGTTTGATTAAACTGCGCAACGATAATTTTGATGTGGTCATTCTAGACTCTTCTTTGACTGGTGAAGATCCGGGCAAAGCACTTGCCAAAATTCATTCAGCAGCGCCTAGAAGTTCGATAATTGTCATTTCTGAATCACAAAGCGAAGGAGATGCGCTCGAACTCATTAGACTAGGTGCGCAAGATGTCATAGCTCAAAGCCAGTTGAATCGAACTGAGCTTATCAAAATCATCTATCGTGTTTACGAGCGTTCGCTTGCAAATATTCAAGTTCTTTCGCAGGCAAGCGATCTGATTTTGAAAAACACATTCGATGGCATTGTTGTGCTGGATTTGCAAAATCGTATCATGCTCTGGAATCATGCGATGGAGCGAATGTTCAATTACAAGCACCAGGAAGTGCTCGGCAAAGTACTTTCCGACATTCTGGCCAATATCGTAGTCTCTTACGAGACTTTCGACATTGACGAAATGAACATCGAAATCGCTCGAACATTGCAGGGATACAGCTTTGTCGGGCAAAACAAAATGCTCGCTAACAAAGGGCAAACTTTTCATTTCCAGCCTTACTATTCTCCCTTGCACAGCCGCTCTAAGCGAGTGGTAGGAACCATGATCATTTTTCGTGACATGACCGAAAAAATCAAAAGTGCATTGGAGATATCGGGTTATCGCGAGAGCACGAAACAGCTTGCAAACTCAATCAGCAAGATGATTTTCATATCCGATTCAGACGGTGCACGAAATTATTTCAATAAAGCCTGGCTTGATTTTATTGGAATCGAATCGAATAGTCTTGCATACGAAACCTGGCTTTCAAACATGCATCCGCAAGACAAAGCAAAGACTCAAACTCTATGGCAACAGGCAGTCAACGACCACTCGGCATTCAATGCAGAATACAGAATGAAGCGTAACGACAATTCATACAGGACAATTATGGAGTCGGGCACTCCACTCTTTGGCGACGATGGAGAATTTCTTGGTCATCTTGGATTTTGCACCGATATTGGTGAATCCGGTGTAACTAATTACAGACAGGAAAGTCACGCCAGTCAGAAAATCAGCGCTCCCAAACTAGTATTCGAAACGATCTCTCGCACTTCATCGCGAACTGAAGAATCAGTTTCTACAATGGATAGCTCTCCAATTGGAGTCTGGAAACTGGATACTAATTTTGTCATTACTAAAGCACCGCCCGTAGTAGCTGATCAGCTGGGTCTCAAACCAGCCGATTTGGTTGGCAAACCATTTGTTGATGTGGTGCCGTCGGTAAGCAAAGAATTCTTGCAAATGGTATTAGCCAAACAAGAAACTTTGCAATTGAATGGTCAAAAAATTGAATATGGCGATGCCAACGGAAACGGACGCAAGCATGTTTTCTGGGACCTTGCCGCATGGCCGTTAAAAGACAAGTACAAGCAAGTGATTGGTGTTTGCATTTCTACAATGGAGGTAGAAGAGAAAAATGTCAATGACAAGCAAAAAGAAGACTTCTTAGCTACTCTTGTCCACGATTTAAAAACTCCACTCATCGGCGCAGATAAAACACTTGAGCTACTGATGGATGGAACTATAGGTGATATCGACAAGTCGCAATCGGAAGTCTTAACTATGTTGAGACGAAGCAATCAAGGCATTCTGCGCATGGTGCAAAATTTAATTGAGGTAAACAGATACGATTTTTCTAAACCCGACCTTGCCCTTGAATCTGCATTCGCTTTCGACATTGCAGCTGACTGTGTTGAAGAATTATCGGTATTAGCCAATCAGCGAAATATCGAACTTACAGTAGAATTGCCTCGCAACCATGGTAGCGTGACAGCAGACGTCTTTGCAATTCGCCGAGTGATCTTGAACCTGCTCGATAACGCAATAAAATTTACTCCCCAGGGTGGCAGCATTCAAATCTGGGGTGAAGAGACACCAAATGTAGTGAGCATTTTCGTCAAAGATTCGGGCATTGGAGTTTCAGAAGAGGAATTACCATTTATGTTCGAGCGCTTCTGGCGCAGTCAAAAAGGCAAAGGTCAGGCTGTTGGAACAGGGCTTGGGCTATATTTGTGCAAACAAATCATGGATGCTCACGAAGGTGAGATAAACGCAGTGAGCAAGGAGGGGGGAGGTACGACTATGTCTATATCGCTACCACGACGCTCATGATGGATTCACAACTGCCACCAAAAGAAGTACCACCAGATCTCAGCGCAAGCGAGTACTTTGAACTGGGAAAACAATACAAAGCTATAGGCTGGATAGGACATTCAAGAAAGTCATTGCAACGGGCGATGGAATGTGACGAAAATGGAGCAATAGCGCAGAAAGCTCTCACTTTCCTCAAAACAAGGCTGCCACTAAAAGAAGTGCCTCAAGAAGCAGTTGCTGCCAATATTGAAGGTTACAACAATATGTTGACAAACCCAAAAGGAGCCAAGCAAATATGGTGGCGCTTGACCGAAGAATATCCAGATTTTGAGTGGCCATTTAGTAATCTTGCTAGTCTAATTTTAAATGAAGGCGAAATAAATGAAGCAAAAAAATTGCTCGAGCAAGCCATTCAACTGAATCCTTGTTATATAAATGCTCTTTTGCACCTAGCAAATTGTCATGCCATCCAAATGGACTACACAAGGGCGATCAGTTATATAGACCGCATTCTAGAACTTGAGCCAGAAAACGAACAGGCTTTAACTCAGAAAGAAACGATAACCAAAGTAGCAAAATTAACCGGTCAGGGAGACTAAAATTCCAATGAGTTACCAGGATAAACTTGCTGAGGGAGTCAAACATTTCGAAGAAGGAGACTATGTTTCTTCCTTAAAAGTTTTAAGAGAATCACTCGCCGAGGCACGCAAAGTAAAAGCAAGCTCACTTGAAATAGCCACGATCCAAACCGAACTAGGTGGCACCTGTAGCGAAATTGGTGAATTCGACACCGGAATAAAGGAACTTGAGGAAGCACTTGTAGAACTAAACAAAAGCAATGATAAATCCAGCTTGGTTTTTAAAGCAAAAGCAAAAATCAATTTGTCCAGCATCTTGATGAAGAAGTCTGAGCACAAAAAAGCAATTGAGATTCTTCGTGAAGTCCTAGACGACAAAAGTTTTGAAGGGTGCAAAGAAGAGCAGGCGACAGCCTTGGATCAGTTGGGAGAAATCGCCTGGCGGCAAGGTAATGCTCGCGACGCAGAACTCAATTTCAAAGAAGGACTATCCAGAAGAGAAGAAATTTTCGGACAAAAAGGACGCTATTACGGTGGCTCACTGGGCAATTGCGCGCTCATTCTTTATGCTGACGGCCGCTTATTTGAATCAGAAGAAATGCAAAAGCGCTCGTTACAAATAAAAGAAGACGCACTTGGCAGAGTTCACCCCGAATTGATTTCAACACTCTCTAACCTGGCAATGATCAACCAACGTCTGCGCCGTTATGAAGAAGCTGAGATCTTACTAAAAAGAGCACTGACAATTTGCGATACTGCTTATGGTGCTAACAGCCTTACTAAATCTTTTGTATCCAACAATCTTGGCGGAACTTATTTAGAACAGGGAAAATACAAGGACGCAGTTTCCCATTTTGAAATGGCACTTGCAGCACGTGAAAAGTATCTTGGCAAAAACAATCCGGCTCTAATCAAAATCATTAATAATGTCGCGCTTATTTATCGAAAACTTGGTCGCGATGAAGATTCGCAAGCAATGGCAGATAGAGTTAAAGAGCTAATACAAATCAATATTGCTGACCCGAATCATAGCGATCCAATGTCATTCATACTTTTAGCAGATTTGCACTCAAGAGAAAAAGACAAAGAAAAATCTGTTGAAGTAATTAATTCTGGAATAGAGCGCATGGAAAAAATCTATGGGCACAAAAGCATAGAAAGTGCAAACATGCACGATTCGGCAGGTACTATTTATGTCACTTTTAAAGACTACACAAACGCCAAAGATTACTTTTCTAAAGCAGTAAGTATAAAAAAAGAAATACTGGGATCAGAAAATCCCGACTTAGCAAAATCACTTCGCCATTTATCCTTATGTCTTTCGATGGAAGGCGATTTCGAGTCTTCTAACTTGCTCAAAGCTCAAGCCGATGTAATAGACAAGAAAAATGCTCTACCAGACAGTACCGAAACCTTGATGCGCAAACAAGTCGAAGTTTTCAAACAAAAATATGGCGAAAATCATAAGACTGTTGTCGAAGCGCTGCGCATGCTTTCTTACACGCTTTCCAAGCGCGGTATGCACGAGGAAGCAAACGCGGTCCAAAAAGAATATCTAGAAAAACTTACAGTCCTTCATGGCGCAAACACACTTGAACTTGCTCAAGAACTGATAGACCAGGCAACTATGGCATGGAGCAGCCAGGAATTTGAAAAATCGATAGAACTCTCCGCTCAGGTGCTAGAAATATTTTCTTTAAATGAAGAAACCGTTAAGTCTGATCTCCAGTACGCTGGAACCTATGAGCGCATCGCTACCTTTTACGAATCTGCCCAGGAGATTTCGATGGTCGAAGGGCTGTTGAAAAAAGCGATGGAAATCAGAATGCAAAAACAAGGAGCCCATCACTGGAGAGTGCGTGGCTTATTGATGAGACTTGCTGTCTTATGCCGTTCTCAAAACAAACAAGAAGAAGCGCAAAATTATGACGAAATGGCAGACTCCATTCCAAAACCATCTGACGAGCAAGTAAAAGCCGACATAATGGAAGAATCGCGATACATGTTGCAGCGAATCATGGGCAATTTGACAGAATTGGCAAAGGCATACGAACAGGAAGAGCTAGAGGATGACTGACGAAACCACACTTAAACTACACTCAAAAAAGAGTGTCGCAGCGCAACTTTTTTGGTTAAGCTTCGTTGGGCTTTTTCTTGAGCTGGTAGTCATACGCTGGCTTGGTTCTGAAATCAGAGCATTCAGTATTTATAAGAATTTCCCATTGATTGCCTGCTATGTCGGTCTGGGATTTGGATTTATGCGGGACTCTGAGTCAAACGGTCGCAGATTCCACCTCTTTACTTATTTTCCATTTTTACTTTTACTCTTTGTGGGACTTGTAGCCACATGCGACTGGACCGGACTCACCTGGGTAATGGCACCAGGGATGAGGTCTCAAATTAGCTTTTCCTGGTGGGATACGACTCACCCGCCAGCAATGGCTCTAAGCGATGTAAACAGTTATATGGCGATATCGCTTGTGGTGTTCTTTTTCTTTATAACTCTAATTGCAGTAACTTTTGCAGCAATTGGTGAAAAACTAGGCAAGCTCTTCAACGAATTCAAATCACTTGATGCGTATGCAATAGATCTTATAGGCTCTACCCTAGGAATTCTAACTTTTGCATTTTTGTCTTTCTTTTGCACACCACCCTCATTGTGGATCGCACTAGCCGGGATTCCAGCGGCCTGGGTAATTTTCAAAGACGATCATTCAAAAAAAATCCCTGCCATAATCGCTCTGGCTCTAGCTGCAGTCATACCGCTAGTGGTGCCTAGCCGCGGAGTAGTTGGAGCAGATGAATTCAACTCGCAAGCACGCACCATGTGGTCGCCTTATCACCGATTCGAAGTTTCTCCTATATTTTTAGATAAAAACAAAAGTGAGCAAATTGGACAGAATATAACTGTAAACAAGGCTTTCTTCCAGGAACCTTTGAACTTGTCCCAGGACTTCATCGATAAATCGTCAAGAAAAGAATTTTTGGAAGAATTCGCTTTCAACCAATACAATTTGCCTTATGAATTAATAAAACCAAAACGTGTTCTCGTTCTCGGCTCCGGCACAGGAAACGACGTTGCTGCCGCACTTAGACACGGCGTCGAACATGTGGATGCGGTCGAGATCGATCCGCTAATGGCAAAACTGGGTCACGAAGTGCATCCTGAAAAAGCTTATAACGACCCTCGTGTGACTGTGATTGTAAATGATGGTCGCGCATTCTTAAGGCAAAATCCAGACAAAAAATACGACCTTGTACTGACCGGGCTGCTAGACTCACACACAGTTGCAGGCAATTCACTTTCTGTGCGACTCGACGATTATGTCTACACTGCTGACGGACTTCGTGATGCTCTTAATCACGTGGCACCTGGTGGACTGCTTAGCATCTCTTACTCAGCCATGGAAGATTATTTATCCAAGCGTATTGCCGCCAATTTGCGCATCGCAACTGGTGACAAAATAAAGCCTGTAATTTTCAAAAAGCGCGAGACTTCAGTCTGGCATTTGATGGCGCCTGTGACACCAGAACAAAAAGCCAAAATCGATGCGCTTGCAAGTAAAGGATTTGCAGACTACTCAGATATGGATACAGAAGGTGTTCGTCCATCGACCGACGACTGGCCTTTTTTATACTTAAATCCAACTGCTTTCGACCCGCTTTATTTAGGTGTAAACGTACTTGTTCTAGCTCTTGCCTGGCTTGCTTGTGGTAAGCGAGTACGAGCTAATGCTAACGCTGCTCGCTGGCAGTTGTTCTTTTTAGGTTCGGGTTTTCTTCTACTTGAGCTTTCAATCATAGACAGGCTTGCTCTGGTGTTTGGCACCACCTGGCTTGTGAATTCAATTTGTATTCTGTCTGTTTTAGTTGCCATCATTTTGTCCAATATGGCGATTATCAAAAAGCCAGATTTGTATAAACCAAAAGTACTTTATGCAGGATTGATCTTAACTCTCATCACCACTTATTTCACTCCGCTAGAGCGTTTCACATCAATAGGCATGATAGTTGGTGGCACTATAGCTGCGATATTTTCGGCAATACCAATATTTTTTGCTGGACTCATTTTTTCTGGCTCATTCAATAAAGAAAAGACACCAAGCGTCGGACTTGCTTTCAACATGCTTGGCGCTGTGATTGGCGGCTTGCTTGAATATGTAGCCACTTACACTGGTATCAGAAGTCTGATGCTTATCGCAATAGTCATTTATGGAATCTCTTTCTTGTGCATGCTCAAAATTGGAGATTCAAAAGTTGAGACTTAGAAGTTTTGCATATTTATTAGTTCTGCTTGCATACACTCTCAGCCTTACTTCGTGCAGTCAAAATAGAGTTTCGGACAAAAAGCAAGAGGCAACAGACGACGAAGAAATCAGGAAATCGAACCAGTCTAAGTCTTTTTATAATCCAGATGAAGACATAAGCCTCAAACGAACCGCCCCAACAATAACGAATGAAACAGTAGGCGACTACAATGTAAAACTGAAATCTGGCACCAAAACACTCAAGGGTTCGGTCGATGTCAGCCATGAAAATGATGCGTTCTTGCACATCGATATCAGACCAGATGCAGAAGTTTCACTGTTTCAACCCGATTTGTTTGGACCAGAAAAATTGATGGTGGTGCAAGTACAAAATCCAGGCTCTGTCTACGAATACATGATTATCCCACTCGATATCGAAAGAGCTAAAGTGGACAAAACTTTCAAAGTTTTCAACGACCCACCTGAAATTGTGGAAGGTCCAAAGAACGGTGAGTTCACAGTTGCATTTCTGGAACCTTTCCCCGATTCGGGTGCTAGACCAATTGCACCATGCGTGGTACTAAAATACAAAAAGGGCAAACTGACTTTAGACCCACAGTTGATGAAGGAGCGAGGCAAAGAAGCTGAGCTAGGAGATGTTCAAAGCATCAAAGATGCTTTTGAGATGCATGAAGGTTACAACGATGTTCCTGCCGAATTAGCAGACGAAGTAATCAATCGATATTACCTCGGCAGAGCAAAAGAAGCTCGCCAATTCTTTGAAGAGTCCTGGCCAAAAAAACACAAAGGCAAAAAAGAAGCCTGGCAAGACATAATGGACCAACTGAAACAAAGTCCATACTGGCCGCAGATAAAAGCAATGAACAAGCTTTAGAGCTTGCCTGGATATTTTAGCTTGATTCGGTTGGCTGGAATACCGACAGAATGCTCTAGATGACCTAAACTGGATTTACCTCAGCGTCCACAATACTGAGCTTACCAACATAAAGCCCCAACCGTCCTCACGGGTAATAGTAACTATGTTTTTGCATCATCTATCGCGTTTACTGGCTTTCAGACAGCAGCCATACATAATATTTTTGGTGTTGGGGCTGTATCTCGGTATCATCGGCTATGCCATTGTTTATATCTGCAAGATTTATGAAGAACACAGACAAGACGTAATAATGGAAGTTTCACAAGCCTCGCCCCAAATAAGCGACGAGTTTATAGACGTGGTTTTTGATTCCAATTACACAAGACAAGACTTGTGGCTTGAAAACGTTCATTCGATGATGACTAAAAGGGCTCAAGCCAAATTCGACCAGCTATTCTTGCCTGCCGGTGGTGAAATTTTTCAAAACGGCAAGATTTCACTTGTACCTTGGAGAGTTTTTATCGTCTCAAATGTAAGCGCCCCCATCATGCAACTAACGACATTAGATGAGCGTGGCGCAACAGTTTCACGACGTATGGCTTTGCTTGAAACTTCCAAAAACAATATGCCAATCAAAGAATTTACTCTAGATTTAAAATTACGAAAAAAACACGGCAAGATATTAATAGCCGATATAAATGTTTCAAACGCACAAGATGGCAGCACTTTTGAACAGTTTTTGTTCGATGCAAACGTAGTTGAAAACGATAAGCAATTCAAAAACAACTTAACTGCTGCCAGACTTTATACACCACGCAATTTCAGGGCAAGCTGGTTACCTCAAAAAAAACGGAGCAATAATCTTCTTGCACTGTGTAATAATCCCAGATTCACCCTAGCTCGCCTGGAATTGGTAAGTTCTTACATAAGCGATAGTGAACTTGCTCTGGCCGAGAAGGAGCTAACCGATGCTCAAAAATATAGCCGCGGTTCTGGGTGCGAAGGCTTAGTGGCGGATTATGCAAAATTGCTTGAATTTCAGAAAACGGCAAGTTACTCAAACAGACAAAAGTCACCAAATGTGGTGATGAGCTATCCAACGAATCCTACGCAGAAGGCTGTGGAGTCTTCCTATCAAGGTGTTTCTGCAAAATAATCGCTGCAGCTTGCATATCAACCAGTCCACGCTCCTTGCCAGTATTAACGCCTTGGACAACAAGCGAGCGAATAGCTGAGACCGTGCTCAAGCGCTCATCTTCATAGATAATAGGCAAGCCAGATGCTCTTGCGAGTTTACTTGCAAACTGACGAACTTTTTCGGCTTGTTCACCCGAAGAGCCATCCATGTTGTAAGGCAAACCAATGACAATCTCTATAGCGCCATGGCGCTCTGCGATTTCTTTGACCCTGCGCACATCGTCTTTGATACGCACACGCTCGATTGTCTCAAGCCCCGCAGCAGTGTAACCAAGAGGGTCCGAGATGGCGACACCAATCCGCTTGTCGCCAATGTCAAGTCCTATTATTCTTGGTTTTGCATTACTCATGACCTAATCTTACAATTAAATTCTTCCTCAAGGAATGCCAAATGGAATTATTGGCAGCGTTTGTTCTTGGGACTTTTGGGGGATGATCTTATTGATGTTTAAATGGCCAGGAGAAGTCGAAAAAGTTCAACGTCTGGATGCCAGACCTGATTTTGCCACGCTTAAGCGCATCATGGCGCAAAGCTCACAAAAACAGGGCGTCAAGACTACTTTTGCCTGGCAAGAGAACACGCTACAGCGCGAATACCAGGTTTCAGTCAAATATATGGCTAAAACCTATTCTTTTGAATGGACCCTTTATTTTGTTAAAAATCAAGAGAAGGTCAAGGTCTGGACAGAAGTTAGCGATAGTGCAACCACTATTGTGGACCGCATTATTCAAAGTGTAAACAATCCCGGCGAAGATCAGAAAACCTCAACAGGTCAACGTCCACAGCCGTTCGAAATGACCACTGCTCGAATGAGCGCAGCGCGCAAAATACTGGAAAAGACCTATGACAGCGTTCCTTCTGAAGAATTAGAGCAGCTCACCGTCAAGAAGGCGGCTCTGAATGGCAATCTCAAAGTATTAAATATCACAAACTTACTACAGTCCATTTCTCTTGGTCGTATGTCAGGGAAACTATCTATTACACGTCCTGGAGAATCCGTTCAAATATTTTTCAATGACGGTCGAGCCGTGCACGCGGAAGGCAACAAGGGTCAGGGAGAAGAATGCTTTTTAAAAATAATCAGCTGGAAAACAGGCGACTTCACCTTTGAAGAACAAGTCACGACGAAAGACAACACAATCAGCCGCAGTCTAGAACTCTTAATTCTAGAAGGCGTTTTGTTGATGGATTTTACCGACTTCCTCGACGGGGCGGGATACTGTGCCGAAGCCATTCTTCAAAGAAGCGACCCTAACTTATCCGAGGCGCAATTCGAAGACATTGTCACCAAAGGGGAACCAGTCGATTTGCGCTTGCTCAAAACAATTTATTTGCAGGTTGATGGCAAGAAAACAATAGAAGACTTGTGCTCCATTATTCGAATGCCTGATAGCTTGCGCATTCACGCTTTCACCAATCTTCTTAAAACCAAAGTTCTCAAAGTCAGCTCAGCCAAACCTGTTGAAAAGAAAAGCCCGGTTATAGCTAAGGTTTATGACACCTCTGCAATTTCGGCAATTCAAAATCAACTTACTAACCAGATTTCAGGTCTTTATACCTACCAGGCGTTTTTGTTTCTGACCGACTATGCAATCAAATTTTCGCCAGGTCAAAATCTTGCTCTTCTTTTGTGCAAATTGCAAAATTC
Organism: uncultured Candidatus Obscuribacterales bacterium; assembly: GCA_964572515.1. GTDB lineage: Bacteria > Cyanobacteriota > Vampirovibrionia > Obscuribacterales > Obscuribacteraceae > Aved-18. The sequence continues at coordinate 465,818 of CAZNEW010000002.1, forward strand.
GCCTTATCAAGAAAGATCCAATCCAGGCAACACAAGCCGGATAAATATTGCTAATCAGTATCGAGATCTTGTTAAAACAATCGAATCAGTTCAAGAATTCAACGGCGTCGTTTTTCAGTACGATGGTGGCGATATAGTGGTAAGCATTTCTGGTCTCAATAGTTTTGCAGCGGCAAATATTGCAGAGCGCGTGCTTCGAGCCACACAAGCAAATCCGGTGCCAGGAAAGCTTCTGGTCAAATCGATGGGCGTTGCCTGCTTCCCACATGACGGTTCTAATTTAGGACTGTTGCTTGGCGCACTTGAAGCAGCAACAGAAAAGTCGCAAAAGCAAAGCGATTCACCTATATTTTTAGCGAAAGATTTATAGAGCTCTGACTAATTTTCAGTACCGAATCTGGTGCTTAAGCTCTACCCAGAGCAGCTGCTATTGGCGCTGGAGGAGCTATGTCGTGACGCATTGCTTCTTCTACTTCTTCGGCAGTGATTGCCCAGACGTATAAACAGGTGTAAAAGGCGGCGCGTATATATATTGATAGAGCTGTAGTGAAAATGAGCAATACCATCCAGGCAGCTCCCGCTGCAATAACTGGTGGTGAGGTCATGGGCATTTGGAAATAATAGAAGGCTCCAAAACCGCCTACACCAATTGCATAAACCAGTGCACTGAAACCGCGACAAATAACGTCTACTCCAACTTCGCCCACACCAATAGTGAGCAAATTGCCTTGAGCCATTTTGTCTGCTCGCTTCATAGCTCCCACAAAAGATGTACCTTCAATCACAATAGCAGGCAGAATCAAGTGTTGAGCCAGGGTCCAGAATATCTCGATGATTCCGGCAAGAAAGTTAAAACCAAATCCAAACATTCCGCCTGAACCTTGCTTGTGACGTAACCAGCCAGCTATTCTTTTGGCTGCCAGAGTAACAAGACCAAGCATAATGATGGCGGGAAGACTTGTAAGAACTGCAAGAGCAGCAGTGGAAAATCGTCCCGATCCTCTACCTTCGGTCAAATGACTGTAGACAAGGGCGGTCGTGATTCCTTCTAACACTCTGTTGGTTAACCACCATACGCATAAGATGCCTGTGACTGCCATAACGGCATCATTGCTAACGGCTCCGCTGAGACCAGCCATACCAGATGGGTCCATGGGTCCGTTCAATCCAAGAAATCCGATTTTCTCATGCAGGTTTCCACCGGGAGAAAAAATTTTTCCGCCCTGAGCGGCAAACTGGTTTGCTGCAGAAGACTGTCCTCCAAATCCGGTCTTAGCTTGCAAGAACAACAAAATGGCGAAGAAGAAGTTGCTCACTACGGTGAGAACAGAGGGTAGCAAAAGACGTTTATCGTGCCAGCCCATTTTGACGCTGGCCCAAATGAGCCTAAATCCTCGTCCAATTGATTCAAACATAGCTAGATTTTCCTCGGCTGAGCCTTTTGCGGAATTCTCTTGGTTTTTTAGTAAGTGGGCTTTGCCCGGTTTTGGCAGAACTTGATAAACAATTTGCCGCCATTATTGTATACAGTTGCCAAGAGAATGTAAAGCGTATTTAATATAACAGCCTCATTTCTTATTTTTACCCTTCTATGCCTTTTGCGCTTGCAAATCGTCTTTTTCGTAAAGATTGTCGAGTAGTTCTTTGTGTTTCTCGATAACGACTTTGCGCTTAACTTTCATTGTGGGAGTAAGTTCGTTGTTTTCGACCGAAAATTCTTCCTTCAAAATGCAATAGTGTTTGATTTTCTCGAAGCTTGCAAGCTTGCTGTTTTTGGCTTGAACAACCTTATCTATTTCGGCTCTCAGCTTCTCGTTCTCGATTGCATCTTCTAGTTTGTTAAACGGGACGCCATTCTTTTCACAAAAATGCTTGATCCCTTCTTGATTGAGCGATATTAAAGCGGTGATGAATTTACGTCTGTCACCATATATGACGACATGAGATATGAGAGGCTCGCCTTTGAAGAGGTTTTCTATCAGCTGAGGTGCCACGTGTTTACCGCCCGATGTAATGATAATGTCTTTCTTGCGGTCAGTAATTCTTATATAACCCTGGTCATCAATTTCAGCTATATCGCCGGTTTTGAAAAAACCGTCCTGGTCGAAAGCATCCTTCGTTGCTTCTTCATTTTTATAATAACCAGCAAAAACATTAGCACCACGCACTAACAGCTCGTTGTCTTTTCCAAGCTTTACTTCGCAGCTAGGAAGCGCTTTTCCTACAGTGTGGAATTTATTGTCTTCTAGAGTATTACACGCAAGCGGCGCGCATGTTTCGGTCAAGCCATAACCTTCGATGATTTGCATACCAATCGCTTCAAAGAAAATATGCACTTCGTTTGCAAGCGGAGCTGCGCCTGAAGTCATCATGCGCAACCTGCCACCAAATCGCTCTCTGATTTTTGAAAAAACCAGTTTGTCTGCGATTCTTAATTCGGTTTTGTAGATTCGATCCAAAATATCTGGGGCAACTTTACCTTTTACTTTCTGCCTGGTTGCACGCATACCGATGCCAATCGCCCAGCGAGTAAAAGACTGTTGAGCAGCAGGAAGATGCCGAATCTGAGCTTGTACGCGTTGATAAGCTTTTTCATAAAAACGCGGCACCGCATTTAAAACCGTTGGTTTTACTTCAGCCAAATTTAGAGGAACATTTTCCATCGACTCAGCATAGGCTAGAGGAATCCCTTGAAACATAGTGAGGAACTGCCCTCCCACACGCTCGTATACGTGCGAAAACGGCAAGAAAGACAAAGCCACGTCTTCATCGTTAAACTTGCACAAATCACACATATCTTTGAGCACTGCATAGATATTGCGATGTAAAAGCATTGCTCCTTTGGGCACTCCGGTTGTTCCAGAGGTAAAAACGATACTTGCCAGATCGTTTTCATTTACAGCTTCACGCCTTTTCACAAGCGCATCATCATCTATTTTTCCTTTACCTAAATTTGAAAAATCGAAAGGGTTATATATTAAAATCTCGTTTGGTTTGTCTAGACAATCGCCTTCGAACATAGCTATGAATTTGAGCGATTTATGCGGAATTTCCAAGGACTCTAATATTTTTGCCAGCTGTTTTTCGTTTTCGACGAATATTCCAGTTAAGTCAGCATGGTCTATTTGAAAACAAGCTTCTTGCGAATTTAGCGTAGGGTAAATCGGAACTGTGACCGCTTTGCAAGAAAGTATTGCCATATCAGCCCAGGTCCACTCTGGTCTATTTTGGCTCATGATGCCTACTTTGCTTTGAGGCTCAACTCCACACGCCATTAGAGCACGCTGAAATTGAGAGGTTTTTTCGCCGTGCGTTTTCCAGTTCATATTTTGATATGAACCGCCTTGCTTAAACATGATTGCGGTTCGCTCAGGAGTCTTGGCGACTCGTCTCCAGAAAACGTCGACTAAAGTCGCTTCAGCTTTATTGGTCACGAATTCACCTGCTCCTTCTTCACCACGCACTCATTCAGCCAGCCCAGATATTTTTCACAGCCGCGCTCAATGGGAACGCTAACGATTTCTGGCACTTCGTAAGGATGCTCTTCATGAATTTTAGATTCAAGTTCTGCCCAGACTTCGGTCGTAGTCTTGATGATAAGCAACGCTTCGCTATCTTTTTCTACACCATCTTTCCAGCGATAAATCGACTTCACTCCTGAAATCACATTTACACATGCAGCAAGCCTTGAATTGACAAGCGTTTCGGCAAGAGTGTCTGCCGTTCCATCAAGAGGGCAGGTCACTAACACCACAATTTCGCTCATTTTTATTTTTGACCCCACAAAAGATCTTCGCCCACCGAACGCGCAAATGCGCTCAGTGTATCCGCCATTTTGGAAAAAAGTTCAGGTTGCAAACGTGGCATGCGATAACGCTTGCTCAATCTAAGCACCACAGTTGGTGTTTGAAGTTCGTCACTCAAAAATGTAGCAAGCGGTCTTGCTTGAATATCCATTTCGGTTTCGTGCACGGGCTCGAAAGCTGCAAGCTTATTTTTGAGCATGTGATAGTAATTATTGCAAACGCTACTCTGGCTTCCGAGATAAGCCATTTGAATACCGGCCGCTTCACGATTGCTCGAACCCAGAACAATCATTACCATGCCAATTTTTCCAGTCTTTACTATATCTGTAATTGCTCTTCTAAAAGGTGTCTCCAGATACCAGCACGGATCGGCAACCGCACAGAAATTAGAAATCATGGCATGACAGTCAGACGATTTGTTTATTACCGAACTCAATGATCCAGTAAAAGAATCAGGCTCCATGAACTCGCCTTCGTGCCAGTAAGCAGTGGCGTGAGGCGAAAGAACCAGAACAGGAAACTCTCCACCCATGAATTTGTAATCAGGCTCACCATGCGGAGGAAGTTGCTCATATCGCTCAGAAAGTTGTGCTTCATATTGAATAGCCCAGCTGGCTGGAGCAGTGCGAGGTTGCTCTTCTGCAATGTATTCAATTGCTTTGTCTATATCATTGAATCTCGCCTGAGAATGCGAAAGCACCCATGGGCTGAATGGTGATGGTCCCACCACAGTGACCATTTTTCCGCGTCTGTGCGCATAGAATATTTCCATGGCTACGCCTACGTTCGATTCTTCCAGATTTGCTAAAAGTGCATCACTCTGATCGATTAGATCTAAGGCGCGTCGCACACGCATGTCATTCGTTTCGCCAACACCGATTTCTCGGCTATCTCTTGCAGCTGAGCTGATATAGCTGAAACTTAGAGGATTGACGACCTTAAATCCGTAGCTTTCAAGACGACTGAATGCAAAAGACCGCCAGTCTACTTGGTATCCAGAACTCAGACCCGCACGAAACTCATTTTTCCAATCGCGCGCAAGTGCTATGCCATCTTTGTCATTAATCGTTTCGCCGGTAAGGTAAACAGATGCTAGCATCGCTTTTAATCTCTCGTGTACTCTATTCTAGGTAGCATGAGGCTCCAACTATTATTCCACTATATACCACGTCAAGCAAAATCAAAATCCATATCAACCGGCTATCCTTGGGCATCAAGCCTATATACCGAAGGTAGAAAATGCACCCCCGAAAACATATTTCATCCCTATTTTTACTTGTATTAGTCACAATTTTGCCCATTTTGGCAGGCGTTTTCGGATGTTCCATGCGGGGCGAACAAACCGCGCAAGCTGAGCAACAGAAGTATTCTTCAGGCACAACACAAATAAGTGCAGACCAGGAAGTGATTGATGCTCAAAGCAAGGGTCAGAGCAAGGTTCATGTCACATTCCAGGCAGTTGTCTACAAATTACTGCCCGACGATACAACCGGAATTCCGCACCAGAAATTTCTTTTGCGTTTATCGAACAATTCGACTGTTTTGATTGCACATAACACAAATCTTGGCACTTATCTGAACATCCAACCAGGCGATGTGGTCGATGTATCAGGTGAATACGTTTGGAATAAAAAAGGTGGATTGGTCCACTACACCCACCCCTCCACAAGCAGATTTAAAGAGGGTGGCTATATCAGAGTCAGATCGCGCATACAGTAAGCATTTCCACTACAAATGGATAGAATTGCGCATCGGTTTTGTCGAAAGTGCTACTTACTAATTACCGCTTGACAAGCTCGTCGAGCACCGGTTGAAAAGCAGATCATTTTTCCTGAAAAATACTTTAGGAAAGTGGCAAACACCCGTCTGTGCTTGGTTTTAGTGTTGCAATGATAATTAAGAGATTCCTATCTTTTCTTTCATTTGGATGGCTGCACACTTATACTCAGGTTAGGTTACGGACAGATTGCGAACCACTCATAGAAAAGGTTTAAAAACCCATGCATTTTGTATCCACAATTTTAGCCCTGTCGACAGCTCTTTCAAGCGCTCTGGCTCCAATGAGCGAAGCAAAGACAGAGTCCCAAATTCTTTTGTCGTCGGCTCTTCCGACTAATGTAGTCAAACCAGCCCATGTAGACAACAATCAAGTTTTAAACGATTTCGACAAAGCTGTCGAACAAAGAGAAAAGCGCAAAAAATACCAACCAAGCCGCGATAGCCAGGTTGTAGACACACAAAAGCAAGACAAGATTTTGATCTTAGGCGGCCCTGAAGTTTTCCCGATGTAAGTTCGTGTCTGAGGGAAAGACATCCAGATACCGCATCTCTGATTTAAAATGGCACAGAATACGTAAGTTCGAATCTCTGGTCTTTTTATTCATGTTCTTTGCTGTGCCTCTTTTTGCACTGCGCGTAGTCGAATACACTCAAGTGCAATTGCTAGTAGCAGCTGCTGCCCATGAATTAGTAAGCGATTTGCATCGCTCTAAAATAATGTCGTCGCAGCTTAAGCAACCAGTAACAGTACAGGCGACCGAACAAACTGCAAGCCTTCTTGCAAGAAAACGGCTTGCTATCTTAATTCCAAACGGCTTTAAATATGTGATTAAGGTTGCCGGTCAAATAAAAGAAGAAATGACACTGGCTGAAGGTATGAGGCTTGCAGGTCTGGTCACATTTATGCCTCCATCGGGTGCCCCCGAAAAACCGTCTTCATTCATTTTGTCCAGCGATTACAAAACGACCACAATCGAAATCGATGCCCGGGGCGACATTTCAGTTCCATAGACCGTTTGGTTTACGAACTAGTACTTCATTACCGAGCAATCTACATCGTCTGACCAGGCATGCAGACCACCTGTCAGATTGAGCACTCGAGTAAATCCAAGCTCTTTTAAAATGGCACTGCACTCGACGCTTCTTTTGCCAGTACGACAATAAACCACAATATCTTTGTCGTTTTTGAATGATTCAATTTCCGAAATTCGCTCTTTGAGCTCGCCTTTAGGAATGTGAATAGGAGTGATTGCATCTTCGATGTTTGCAATCATCAGTTCATGGGAATCGCGAACATCAAGCAGAACCAATTGGTCCCCTTTGTCCAGTCGCTCTTTCAGCTGTGTCGGGCTAATTTCCATGCAGCTATTCTAAACGAAAACGTCAGACTCTGAAATTACAGGAGTCCGACGTATTCATACTTTGTTAGTCGATGTTCTTACTTTTTGAACACTTTTTTGGTTTTTTCGCCCATGGCTTTCATGCCTTGACCCATCTTTTTGAAAGGCCAAACAATTGCGTTGCCCACTTTTTTGGCTCCAGCTTTGACTTTATTGTCTTCTGCTGAAGCGGAATTGGCGCAAGCGAAACTTACTAAACCGGCAACTAAAAGTACTGAGAGTACGCGCTTCATTGAATTTTCCTCACATCTAATTCATCGTATCAATGCTTTTATAACACAGATTGTCGCTACTGGCGCAAATAATAGCTGTGCAATATATCGGGTGTAAATATTAGGAATGCTTTAGGCGACCTAATTGTTCTTTGCTTACTTTGAGAATTTCAGTCTTCTGCGGAAAGTCTGGAGCTTGAACAGCAAACTCAACAGCCTTTTTGAAGCTTTCTTTAGCGCGTCTGTGGTCCATCGAGTTCATATGAATGGTGGCATTATTGAAATGAGTAGCCGCCAATTGCATCTTAATTTGACCAAGCCATTCTGCAGACTGTGTCTTTGTAATTTTGCGCATCAAGCCTTTTTCTTTTTTGGGATCGCTGTACTCTTCATACATGTAATTGAGTGAGCTCAAAGCGCGCTCGTTCCAAACCAGTGTTTGCTTGGGATTACCGTCTACCTGATTAGCCATGCCAGCACAGGCACAAAGTGGACCCATGTTTATTGCTTGTTTGGGATTACTTCCGTTCCTTTGCCATTCATCTTCTGCAACTGCTAGCGACTCTTTGAATTGACCACGCTGCAAAAGACTCTGACTCAATGCCATGGAAGCCCATCCAGTACCGTTTGGCATAAATTTACCAAGTCTTATTCCAAGCATTGCTGTCTCTTCAGCACGCTTCCATGCACCCATGCGCGAGCACATCATCACTGTGCCGAAAAACCCTAGCCACACTAGTGTGCGCGCAGTATAAAGCGAGACCACAAGAAAACCGGTCATCAAAATGCAAGTCATCCACTCAATTGGCTTAGACTGAATTGCCTGAACAAACTGACTGATACAGTAATACGAGCCGCCTACCAGCGCACAGAGTGCCAGGGTGAGAGCTGTAATGAAAAGCGCCAGCCCCAGATTGTCGTACTGTTGATTGCTAGGAGTTTCATTTACAGGAAACTTTGGCGCTCCAGAGACACTTCCCTTATGTTTTCTTGCCATTTTTCTTACATTAGCCATTTCGTGGGATTTTGCCTTCATAATATCTACCGGGTGTTGGTGCGACAAAGACATCAAGAGATGTCAGGTACAAATTTAGCACCCAGTGCATACTGTTGTATTAATAAATGGACAACTGTGAATTCTTATTGTATTCAAGATTTTTTAGACGAAATAAAACTCAAGCGCTTTGAAAATTTGCACCAGTTCTGGCGTGAGCTAGACAGCAAATATCCACCTCAGAAAGTGAAAGAACTCGAGCGTGCTTATGCCAAACTTGAAGACAACGATGAGGCGGGATTCTATGACGTAATTTTTGCCGAATATGAGATTGCTCTTTTATTTTCGGGGCTTAGAATCGGACTTTACCAGGCGGTCATAGAGTGGATCTTACTGAGTCTTAGCGATCGTGAGCCTGAGCGTATTTTAGATGCAGGATGCGGCAACGGCATAATAGCCTGTTTTTTAGCCAAGCGTTTTACAAAAGCCAAAATAACGGCAATAGACATTAGCGAATCAGCTATTGAACAGGCTAAAGCGTTAGCATCTACGCTTAACTTAACCAATATAAAATTCAAAGTAGGCGACATCAAAGATTTTGATACCACGGATAGTTTCGACACTATTTTGACCGTTGCTGCTCTTGATGTAACATCTCCTTTTCTAATCAAGCAAATGCACAACTTATGTAAGCATCTCAGCGACGATGGAATTATGCTCAATTTCGAAAAAATAGCCAATCCTCAGATTCAAAAGTTTTTCATTCAAGCAATGAACGAATCCGCTCTGTATCTAGATTTAGAAAATTCAAAGTGGCTCAAATACAATAACGCCGAAGGCGATGAAATAAATATACCCGCATTTGCCTCTTTGAAAAAAGGTGACCAGGAGCCAGTTTCAGAACAACAGATTCAATCATTTATGCTTGCAGAATCAAATCTTTTGACTAATCTCGATCTGTCATTTAAACAAGAAGCACTAGCTGAACTACTTTTCAATCAATTGAATCCCAAGGAATTAATGCGCGGATATAAAGCCGAATTCAAAGACGGAAGTGGAACTTACTGGTTCGAACAGTGGCAATCAGGTCCGTTTTCTTTGTTATACGAGCATACGGATCAAGGCTACCGAAATTTGCGAATTTTACCTTTATATCTTGCATCCAAGTTCGATGTAATTTTTGAAGAATGGCTCGAACAAACGTCAAAATATGCTGAGATGGAGCAACTAAAGTGAACAAGAGCCGGGTTCAATCTCTGCTCAAATGCCTTTTCTATTCGGAGAAAACAATACAATTGCCGGTGCAAAGAAGGTAATTATCCAAAGCCCCGGGTGAAAAGAAATAGCAGGTACATCGACGCAATTAGATTCAAACTATTCCGGGAATGAATCGCCATTTCACTTGCTTGCAATATTCTTGATAGTGCTCTTCACGCATAAGATGCTTTTCTTCAGTGATTGCGCGCCAGACATAGAATAGATTCAACACTATTAGAATTAAAACTGGACCTACACAATTAGCGCCACTTGCAACGAACCACGGCATCATAGCGAACCACCAGAAAATATTTTTAGCAATGTAAGCAGGATGGCGCACAAACTTATAAGGTCCACTTGAAATAATGCCTCTATTAGTCAAATTCGAGAACCTGAGCCCAAACATGACAGTTGCAAGACTGTAGATAGATATCAAAAGAAGACAAATAATTGATATCACATTCAGTACCAGCGGATGTTGAATATAATGAGTCATTTCATGCGAATCATAACAAACATGATTCAAAAGCATTGTTTCAAAAATAAGATTAAAAGGAGGATAACAAGCAAGTGCTGCAATCCATCCACTTGGTCGAGGGTCGGCAGAAGTAAACTGTGTATCGAGCAAACGACAGGAAGAAATATAGCCAAGCATCGCAATAGTTATGTCGACCAAGATGGTAAATTCAAGCAATGGCATAAAGATCTGTCTACCAAACAAACCCGCAGGAACCGCTTGTAAATTAGATCCCAGGGTTTGAATGAGCGATATCATATTAATTTGCCAGAGACCCCAGTAAGTGCTGCAGCTGGCTGTCATAAATGGAATGAAATACGATTTGATTACGATTCCACGCAACAAATTGAGCATGTGCTCCTTTTTTATCTGATCAGATTCGCTCGATTGCCCTGCTAAACCCGGCATAATTATTTGAGCTAATAACAATATTTCGTCTGTTGGTTTGTCTGAATCTTGCTTAGCAAATCTTTCGACCAATACAAAATATGGAATAGAACCCAAAATTATCAAAGGCAAAAACAAGATATAGAACGGCAAGAAAGCCTGAAAAAGTAGTGTCATTGGCACTACCACAAATGCAGATAAAACAAAGCATATAATTAGCGCAATGAATCGAGCAATAATGCGTTGCCAGGTTGATTTATCTAACACACGCGGATTGGAAAAATCAAAATTTCGGCGGTGAGTTTTAAAGACTCCAACTTCTACAAAAACCATAGCGGCAAAAACAATCAGCCAGCAAAGTGGTTTATGTAAAGGCCACAAATCTTTGTGTTCGATACCTGGAAACTTCAAAAGAAAAAATGTAATGCTTACAGTACAAAGAAAAATCGCAAACAATCCCACATATCCTGTGAGCGGGCTTTGTGTCTGTCCCAGGCTCCAGGAAGTATGCGATTTTATTTCTTGCGACATTTATTTCGATAAAACAGGTAAATACGCTTTATAACGTTCTCGAGCAAGGCACAAAAGGGCTTTGTCCAAATCGGTGCCATAAATATTAATCAAGTTGACCATTGATTGTGCACTATTGATGAGATTTTTAGGTGAGCCATATAAATCGGTTAGTACTTTTCTCAGATATTCATCTTTAAGATAAACATCCATTATGATTTCTTTTACTGAGTCTGCAGGCGTATCAGAACTAAGATCCAAATCGATAATATTTCCCAGATCACTTAATTTAGAAAGCATCAATCTAGTGAGCTTTCTGACTTTGGCTTCTGTTAGAAAGCCACATGCGAGCAGGAATTGATAAAGAGAAATCCGATCCTCTTCGCGAGCCTGCGCATGTACTTTTGTCTTGACGAATTCTGTGGCATCATTGGCGGTGACATAGCCGAATTCCAGCATTAAAGCCAATCCAGAAATAGCTGACACAAGATTATAATCGAGCCAATTAAAACTTTTGACCACAGTATCGATATTCAATTCGTTCTTATTGGCAAAATTGGTTGCTGTTTTAGCTTCTCGCGCATCGAGTATTTTACCCATAACAAGTAGATCTAAAAATCCAATCTGGTGGTCCAGTTCGATGCGCTGAGAAATAAATTCAAGCGGCATCCGTTTCAATTTTTGAATAGCTTCATCATGACTGATTTCGTCATTTTGTAATTGCGTTTGCAATTTAGCTACCGCGTCAATCAAACCTTGCGGAACGCCCAAATCGATAGCAAGAATCTTGCCGATTGGCAGTCCGCATAATTTTTGCAAATCGAGTGCTGCTTCAAGTTCGCCAGCATCAATCAATTCGGCTGCAACAAGAAGCTCGCCCATGCGAATATTTTGCTTCTCTAGAATTTCGTCATAGCCCATATGAGCCAGCGCATCTCGAACCGAAGAACCTTGCTTGCGAGCTAGTGCAAAAGCTTCTCTGGCTTGCTCCAGGTCTATTTTTCCTTTGCGCAACAACCCGTGTAATTCAAGCAGCTTGGGCAATTCGTCGTTTGCCACAAGTCCGTGCGCCACAAGACATTTACCAATCGGTAATTTATGACTTTCAACCAGACGCAGCGCCATTTCTAATTTTTTAGGCGATACGACATTGAGCGCACTTAGAAAATCTCCAATGCGCATGTCTTTGTTAATATTGGCGTCAGTTTCGCTCATACAATTTATATCTACCCGCTTTTAAACCTGGGCAATAACTTCTCGAAAAGCCTGATGCAATCGATTGGTTATCACTCCGGGTTTGCCCTTGCCAATAACGGTTTCATCTACCTGAACAATTCCTATTATTTCTTCTGGGGTACCGGTAAGAAAGAATTCGTCCAGTTCAAGCACTTGGTCTCTGGTCAAGCGTGCTTCTGCAGTGGGAATGTTCTTAATTTTGGCAAGTTCAATGATTTGCTTTTTTGTTATACCAGGCAAAATATTCTTGGATGCTGGTGTTAAAAGCAGTTTGCCGTCTTTGATGCCAAACAAAGATGTATGGCTTCCTTCGCTTATATAGTTGTCTTTGTTATAAAAAACAACTTCCATACAATCCTGTTCGCGAGCAAAACTTGCTGCAATGCAGTTGGCAGCAAGACTTGTTGCTTTTATATCATTTCGTCCCCAACGTATATCAGGATGGAAGACAGCTTTTACACCGGTCTTTCGCTGTTCTGCAAAAGGGTCGTCAAAAGGAGTAAAGAACATAAAACAGTTGGGAATGTAATGCTCTGGATAATAGTGGGTGCGAGGTGCAACCCCACGCGTCACCTGCACATACGCAAGAGCGTTTTTCAAACCAGACGCCGAAAGCGTCCTTTTTAATTGCCGCTCAATTTCATTTGTATCTGCGCCAGAAATTTTGAGTGAAAAAAGACTGGTTTTGAGTCTGACCAGATGATCAGAAAGATGCAAAAATCGCCCGCCGTATACTCTAATTACTTCGTAGACCGCATCGCCAAACAAAAATGCACGATCCAGTGCTGGAACTTTCACTTCACCAACAGGCATAATTTGACCGTTGAAGTTAGCTGTTAGATTAAAGTAGTCCTCAATATCCACTATGGAGTCTTCGCTCTGGGCAAAACGATTGGTGGAATACTTGAAAGTGCCGTCAGTTGTAGATCGCCTGCCGAAGCTCGTTTTTCTTCTTTTGTAATTTCGCTAGATAATTTCTGGACATTTGTTTTTTGCGGATCAAAGACGATCACGCCTTCGTAGGGCCTAATTATTGAAATGTCTGCTTTAAAAACACCTTTACTTTCGCGCAGATGTTTAGCCACTCTTCTTATACAAGTGACACAAGTAGCTCCTTTCAAATTGAAGTCAAGCCGCAAAAATGGCGCTTTATCAACGTCGCCCACTTTTGCTATAGACTCTGTTTTTGGCTCTTCATCAGCTGAATAAGCTTCTGGAGCAATAGATACCAAGACTAATAGAACGAGAATTAAAAGCGCACGTCTGAGCATCAGTTCATTCCTAATACATTTGAAATTTGCGACTGAAATACTATAAGTACAATTGCAATCACGATATTAAAACCGATGACCATGGCAAGCAGTCCTGTTCCAACCATCAAATGCCAGCACACCATAGCGTAGCGAGGCTCCATTGCGCGGATAACGCCAAAGCGAGACATCACAAAACCTAAGATCGCCATCACGAGTAAAATGTCTGCAATCACATAACAAATAGCTGCCACAGACGATAAATTGAATGCAGGCAATACAGCAAAAACTAGCGCGCCAACAAGTGAAAATACAAGCAAATTAGTTGTAGTAGTATCTGATTGTCTAAATGTCAGAGATTTGTCCGAGCTTATACGACTAAGATAGTCAAAAGTTTTAGCGCAGCTCTCAAATGCGTTTGCGCGAGGAAACTGCTCACCACCATCCTTGGGCTTCGACTCGGTTGTATCGGACTGTGTGGCTTCTTTAGCTTCTTCTTGCTTATCTTCTGCGTTACTCACGATAGACCTCTGTTCATACTTTGGTAAATAATGGACTTAAAAGCTACATTCCCCAGCTCAACAAAAATTCTATTGATACCGGTGCTCCAAAGGCAAAGATTATCTTTTATATCAGCCATTTTAACGACGTTTTTGGTCGCCAGCCTGGTCTTTGCCAGTGAAAAACACGACCTGAGCGAAGTCCAGGCTATACGCAGAGAATATCAAAGCAAGCATTTCGACAAAGCCAATAAAATGGCGCTCAAACTCTTGAAAAAGCAAGAAGAACGCCTGGGTAAAAATAGTCCAGAACTTATTGAAACTCTCAATCTGGTTATAGCGTCAGCCTGCGCTGGCAAAAAATGCGCAGATACTGCACCTTGGCTTTTACAAATACTTGAATTGCGCAAAAAAGTGCTCGGTCCCCAGCATCCACACGTAGCTGTGACTCTAGCCATGCTAGGCGAGAACGCCGAAACGAAAGGAGATTTGAAAAAAGCCAGACAATATTACGAAAAAGCGCTCTCTATAAGGATTAAAGAAGAGCCTTCATTGGTGGAAGCTACCAAAGAAAATCTTGAGCGTATCGCTAAGAAATTGAGGCAAAAGTGACCAAAATGTTGCTAAACAAAAGTCCCAAAAGATAAAATTCGCTTGACCTTTGGAGCAAAAGGGCTAAAATTAAAATTAATTTAGCAACCTTACTAATGCGTCAAATGCTCAATTTGCGCAGAAGCAATATATTAGATTTGTCGCTATTCGCTCAGGAACTTGAGGACTCAAGCCATGCACAGGAATTATAACCGTGAATTGCAACGTAAACGAGGAGCCGTACTAGGTCTCGTTATCGTTAGCACACTGGTCTTAGCCATATTGGGCGTCGGGCTCATAATGCTTATCATGCAGCTTGGCGGTGGACAGGAAATTCAACACGCAACAGATTCAGGCAACCTGAACGTGGCAAAGCAAGTGCTTCGCCATCCTGGAATTAAACTTCAAACAGGCGATGAACAAAATATTTTCGGCGACACCATCGACCCTGAAACAAACGAAGCGAATCTTCTTTATTACAACAGACTTGTTGCGCAAGCTCTGCTCATTCAAAACAACGCAGCAGTTCTAAACACTGGAAATGCCAGTACACATTCTGCTGAAATGATGAATTTAGTAAATGGTATTGCAGGACGCTTGAACGATCAACTTGTAAGCTCTGGCAATTTCGACAAACATTTTCATGACACTGCTCAAAATCACGCCATGCGTATGTTTGAGCAAATCGGAAACAGTCTTACTCACGTTGGGCAAAGTCATGAAGTCTCGCATATGGCTCGTGGAGCGGCAACCAATGTTCACATAACTAACGCTCAAATTTTAAAACAAACTGGCGTGACGCCTCCTAAAATCGACGATTTCGCTATCAGCGGTCCAGATGGAAAGCTCTATCTTGTCGGATACAAGAAATTGACTACCAATGGCGCTAGCTCTTTGTGGGGTGTTCCTCTGCGTCCTACCCAGCCACCACACTTGGTGTCGGACAAGAATTTCGTCACAAATCAACCGCGTGGACCTATTCCACAATTTGTTCCTCCAAACTCATTCAAATCTGCGGGTTTGACCAAGGATCAAAAAGCTAGCAGTATGAACACAAGAGCTCTATCAAGCTCTATTGTAGGCTCGCTTAAAAAAATCTGGCAGGCACAAATTCCGCGAGGTGTTATTGTCGTAGATAACAAAGGCTCTTTCTGCGGTAGCGTTACCAAAGGCGACTTCGATATTTGGGTCGACAAATTAATGGCTCCAAACTATATAGAAGTACTCGGACCTGATGCAGCAACCGGCTTAATCACTGACGATTCCAATGGTGCGCTGCAAAATATCAAAGACTATGTCGATTCAAACTTCGACAATTTGATGAGTGGTGACCAGGCTGCTAGAGACGGTTTGGCTAATAGACTAAGTAATGCAGGAATTGATTCCTACGGAAACTTTCCTTCCAATCCAACAGCAAATGCCAATAACCCAGACTTCATTCGATTCATTCATGATAACTCTGCGACTCGTTGTACCAATGGTGCATCGCCTGTAGCGACATCAGCTTCAAGTGCAAAATGCAACCTGGGTAAATTCATGTCACTTTACGGGCAGGGCTCTGGCGGCGGTTCAAGCAACAAGGATTGCAACTTGATGGCTGTCGAGAAATATCACGTTGACCTTTGTACAGTGAGAGCATCTGGAGCTGAATGCGCAAACGTAAGCTCACAAAGCGCAAACTCAGGACTCAAACTCTATCCACAGCATGGAAACTGTGGTCTTACAAATGTGACTCAAGGAACGCTTGCTCAATTACTTGCGCAAACAAATTCCTCGTCTGAAGTTACTCAGCAGTTAGTCACTTACATGTATCAGATTAATCCTGAGGCAGAAGATATCAGCAATCAAATTGCCGGGGTGCTCGGCTCAACTGTGACCTTCGACAAGATTAGCTATATCTATCGAAACCCAACCACTAATAAGCTGGTTTTGAGCACTCAAACTCCACCATGGCCATTGCCTGATTTGAACAATCCAGGCATGAACCTGCCAGATGGTCCTACTTCCAAATATTACCGTCAGGTAAATATGGATCTTCTCACCAATTGTGACGGTGAATGCGGTTATCCTCACCCTTGGGACTGCCCAATGGGCTCACAAGCCAGTGGTCAAGATTGGACAGAATGGACCCCGTCTTCTGGATTTAGAAACATTCTAGGTGTGCTGAAATTCCGAAACAGAGCTGATGGCGGTGGTACTTTCTGCTGCCCTTGCTAAGGCTTTGTGGAAACATGCTCGCCACTGTAATATACTCAGTTAGTCCTTATTTGGAGTAACTTTCAAATGCTCGTCTCAAACAGATTGGCGATTGCCCTTGTAGTCACACTTACATGTGCTTTTCAGTTCGTTCAAGAATCTAACGCTCAACACTCGGAAAGCGGTGGCAAAGGAGAAGGCTTCTGGCAATTACTGAAAACGCCGTTTGCTGTGCCAGACGTTCCCAACTACACCGGACAGACAACTTTTGTTGGTGGACTAATGTACCCCAACAAAAAAGGCGGTCCTACTGTTTCAATGCACTACAGAGTGCGCGAAACTCCAGACCAGGTAATTGAATGGTATGAAGAAGCTCTCAAAGCCTACAGATGGATTGGAAGAAAAGCTCCAGTAACAAATAAAGGTCGTAGCTACGAGGCATCGAAAGGAAACAGCTCAGTGACTATTTCGGCAAGCGAATGCTCAGTCCCTGGGTTTCGCACAGACCTTCGAATGAGCTGTAAAATCGCACGTTAATATAATGCACAAAAAATTCTTAATAAGTGCTCTTGTATTATCGCTCAGCTTGCCACAAGCCATGGCATTTACAAGCGCCGAAAAACCCGAGTACGATTTGCTTCGCAAGAAAGCAGAAACACTCACTTTTGCTGAAAAAGACCTGGTTAAGCTAGAGACATTAATAACCAAATATCCCCAAAGTGCAGAACTCACTTATTTGCTTGGACGATATTTAGAACAAAACGGTTATGAGAGCCTTGCTATCGATGCTTATTCCAGAAGCTCATCGATGGATCCAAACTTCCTTTCAGCAAGATTTCATCGCCTGATAAGCCTGCTTAAAATAAACAATGATGTAGAAGCGAAAAAAGAATTGGGCGAATGTATGCGTTTGCTCAAATCGGATCCTGGTGGCCTTGCGAAATTAGCCTTATTGCTTGAGTCTGGCGGACACTATGACCTGGCACAGCGAGTTTACGAAACCGCAGCTGATGCACCAAATGCAGTATCAGAAATGAGCGTCACAGTTGCCGAAATGCGCTTTCGTCAATACAAGTTGACCGAAGCAATGGTCGCTCTCGAAATTGCGCTCAGAAAAAATCCCAAGGACCGCAAAGCCCTTTTCATGAAGGGCAAAATCCTTTGTCTCCAGGGCAAAACAGATGCTGGCATGCAAGCATTCCAACAGCTCTACGAGGTCGATCCTTGCCACGAGGGCGTTTCGTTCATTATTGCCAGAAACAATCTAAGACTCAATCATCCAGATAAAGCTTTGCTTGCCAGCATGGTAGCGATGATGTGTTATAGCAAAGATCAACATCAATTCAATGAAGCAAAAAAACAAGTTGAATTGAGTTTGAAAAATCTTTCGGATAACGAGTCCAAAACTCTGATTGAAGCATTTGCAGCTCAACTTTCATCCATTGAAAATCGAGTATTCTTCCGCTTTTCTATGGGCGATGTATTTGATCGTCTGGGCAAGATTGACAGCGCAATCAATCAATACCAATCTGGAGTGCAAGACAGCAAAAGCTTGAATAAAGATTTCGCTCCACTTCTTGCGCGTGGACTTTTTCGCTGGGCTAAAGACGAAGAGAATCACAGGCACGATTTTCAAAAAGCCCTTCATCTCTACGATCTGGCAAACCAACTCACGCCCTTCGACCAGGAAATCACATCCAATCAATACAGATTGCAAATGCGCGTAAAGAATGTTGCCAATGACCCAGCCTTCAAATTCAAGATGTGGCTAAGAGATTTGATGGACAAATGAGAATATTTAGGGATTGGCAGTCAACATCACGATAGGCTCTGTAGCTCGTGCGTGCATTGCTCGTCCGTTTTGAAAAATCGAAACTATTTGAATTGGTGCGGGGATATTGATAATTGTTTTTGTTTCTACAACTACTTTGCCGCTTTTGTCTTTATCGAAATCCACTTTTTCAATAGCAATCGAAGTCACTATCCCATTTGGCAGATAAGCCGAAACCACGTTTTGAGCAGCAGTGGTGGCAGCGCCAGCGTTCTCCTGGTGAGCGGCCGCTCTAGCTGCTCGTTTAGCCATTGCGTCATTAACGATTTGACCCACCACAATTGCAGAAAGATCGATGATGGCTAAAAACATAGGAATGATGATAAACAGTCCTACTGTCACCTCAACCAAGCTAGCACCACGTTTTCTTTTCACTAGTTCTTACCTTGCTCTTCTTGTAGTCGATTGCTGGTCACGGTGAATACTACCGGTTGATTGATACCTGCTACAGGCATAATGAAAGGAAGCGATAGGAACGGCATTACACGTGCCTGAGTAGTCAGAGAAACGGTCTCTGGATTGCCCGAGCGGACTATCTTGGGATGTTGTATTTGACCTGGAACTAGACCGACAAATTTAGCCATTCCTACTCCCAGAAACTGGGTGTCGATTTCAGTCAGAGCCTGAGTAGTCTCAGCAGGCTCTCTTACTGCAAGTTCTCGCACTTCCAGGTGGTTCAAATACCAGACGATGCTATAAGCAAAAGCCATGTACATCAAGTCAATAAGCGGGAAAAGAATCATGATGAACAAGATAAAAATTGCAGGCGCCGTTTCAGTGATGGCACTGCCACCATTCTGCCGTTTGGACTTTGTGTTTAATTTGTGCGCCTTAAAATTACGCATATCCCAAACTCTAAAAAAGAGAGCCGTAGTAAGTGTAAACCAGAATCAAATACATATTAGGTTCTGTATACCCACTTGTCAAGCCAAGCGGATTGCACTATCTGCGACCACAAGCCTTCTGACGACGCTCAAAAGTGAAGCTAGTCGTGGGAGGGGGTCCTGAGTATCCGTAATCCTCTCCAGGCGTGACCCAGGCGTCAGCGCCAGGTCCCCGCTCGGCTTTAGCGGTTTTAATGGTTTTTGATGCTTCTTGAGGTCTATTTTTGAGTGCTTTATTTTGCGCTTTGATAGAGCCTACCGATTTAAGCCCCTGCCAGGCTTTATATTTGAGCGAGGCATCCTGCCCTTTACTGTAAAGCCAATAATATTCGCGTTGAGCGGCCTCGGTTTGATTTGTCTGCTGATAGCAAAGCCCTTTGTAGTAACGAGCCAGCTCGCTGGATCCATCGCTACTGGAAAGAGAATTGAGCTTGTCTAGCGCATTTGCATATTGCCCCTGGCCATAAGTAGCGATTGCAGCCTTAAGACCCTCAGAAGGTTTTTCCGCCGCAAAGACTTTTGCCTGGCTCACTGCTAAAAGAGCCATAATTGCAGCAGATGCTGCTAATTGCTTTGTGTTGATAAATCGATTGAACATTAGGCGATTATCTCGAAAGTCGCATGTTATAGACTATTTTTCTATTGTGGCAGCGTTTTGAAACTTTATCAATGACCAAACACACTCCCGGGTAGAATATTTATATTGTGGAGCGAGCATTTACTAACACCAAACTTTTGAGTCTAGCGCTTGTTTTAATGAGCGTTTGCGCCTGTTCTGTCAAACCGCCAGAACAAGTCAATTTTTCAGTTAAGGGCTCGGTAGGTAAAGACCAGGCGCCAAAACTCGAATATTCAATTGACACCCACCCGATTGGAGACGTCGAAGCAGATGTGCCTAAGAAACAGAATGCAAAAGCAAAAGAACCTGACAAATCTTCTGCAAAAGCAGAAGATGAGCCAAAGAATTCGCCAGTGACTTTTGGCAATACTCTTGCCTTTAAGCGAGGCAGTTATTTGCCTCAAAGCGGCACAAATAACTCTGGTCAAAACAACAGCGGCAGAACCCAAACTAATTCGCAGTATGCTCCAGACCGATTAGCGCGCGCAGCCGTAATCAAATCATACGCGCCGGTGCAAGTAGTACCTATTGGACTTGATGCATTTTGCAAAACCGCTTGGATGAACGGTCTCTTGCATGTCAGAGTCGCTCTGCTTGGACCGGAAAATAATGTCAAAACCTTTTTGCAAGACTATCCGTCAATGAAAATAACTTTTAGAGACGAAAGCGGAAACCCTCTAAGTGAATATACTCTGCCTGCAAATCTTTTCAAAAAAGCAGATATGAATACCAATTTTGGCACACCTACATTCGAATACGAAGGTCAGGTAGCCATGCCGCTTGAGGCATATGAACAGTTCTGGCAGTGGACCCTTGAGTGGGAATGACTTCTAAAAAAGAATCGATAATCTGGATTTCAGTGTTCACCATCATACTTGGTGTCACATTCTTTTTGCGAGCAAACAATTATAAATGCATGGCAGGAGATATGGGTTTATACCTGCAATGTGGTCAGCTACTTCTTTCTGGGCACAGACCCTATGTAGACTTTTTTGATACCAACCCGCCACTCGTAATGTACTTAAGCATCATACCGGCATTGGCTCAATGCACCGCTGGTGGTGACGTTACTCTTTGGTTTCAAATTTGTATGCTAATTCTGAGCATTTCGATCATTGCCTGTCTCATAGTACTTCTTCACAAAAGCGAGACCGAGCGCTTGTTTTATCCTGCGCTTGCTTGCATCAGTCTTATGAGCGCCTTGTCAATGTTCGATTATGGTCAACGCGAATATATTTTCTTTCTACTTTTTCTACCTTACTTTTTCTTTTCTATTTGTAGGCACACGAGCAAAACTCCGGGCAATAATTTCTATTTTCCTCTTGCTCTGCTAACTGGCGTAGCTGCTGGTATAGGCTTTTCACTCAAACCACATTTTTTGATTTTTATTGTGATGCTGGAAGGATGGACGCTTAAAAACTGCAATCTGAGCTATCTAAAATTCATGCTTCGACCAGAGTTTTTGACTTGTGTTTTAACTGGCGCGATCTATGCTCTGCATTTTTTGTTCTTACCACCCGATATCAAGTTTGGTTTCTTCGATACACTCATGCCAATGATGGTAAAAGGTTTTGCCGCTTACGATAGCGATAGACCGTTTTTTCTGTTGGATACTTTTGCAGTACTTTCAATTTACAGCTTGATTGCGATAATTCTGTTATGTCTCAATTTCAGAAAAACAATCTATGCATTTCCGCTCTTACTAATGATATTGAGTTCGGTGATTCTGATTTTGATTCAGGCAAAAAACTGGTCTTACTATGCCATCCCCTTGCTCGGCTTCAGCACTTTATCTTATTTTGTTTTACTGTTCGAGCAAAAAGAGACAAAGACAGTAAAAATAACAAGCTTAATTTTTTGCATCTTTTATACCGGGTTACAGCTTGTTTGGATGGAAAAGGTAGCAAGCGCCATGGACTTCAGTTTCGCACCAGTGGTAAAAAAATTCGCAAGTGCAAAAGAAAAAGTCCTTTATCTAGATACTACTTCATGCCCTTGGTACGCATTTGCTGCTCATGAAGACATTATGCCTGCATCACGTTATATGTGGCTTTTTCCTATCACAATGAGTGAATACGAACTTGGTTTGGCAAAAAATGAGCGCGTAAAACAGGCAATTTTAGCCAGAGAAGAGGAGACGATAAAAAACATCCTCAAAGACGCTAACAAAAATAAGCCTTCGTTGATAGTGTGCAGAAAGAATAAAGCTTACAAAATGCCCGAAGAATTAAACCTGTTCCAATTTCTCAAAGACAAAGGATTGGAGCCACTTTTTGCTAAATATAAAATCCAGCAAGAAGACGCAAATTTTGTTTATTTGACTCTAACTAACTAGTCAGTTAGTCGTTGACCGACATCACCAGCTGTGGTGTAGGAATATGATGATCTTCACGCATTGGCACAATAGCAGTGCCTACAGAAAAGAATTCCAAAACGTGCGAACTCCATCCATAATTGCCTTCTGTAATGTTAACTCCAACAATACCTTCGGCATGAACCTGTTCGGCTTCCGCTTGCATGCGCTCCATTGCCAGTTCGCGTGCGTCGTACAGTCCCTGTGTAAAATTGGTCATCTCAACGTTTTTGCCGATATTCTGGAACCATTGTCCGATGCTTTGATAGGCAATATGATAAACACAGTTGCCCATAACCATTCCCACAGGTCTGTATCCGGAGCGCAGTAGAGTCCAAAAATCCTGACCCGACAAATCACTTGTAAACGGCTTGCCGTTGGGCGCCCTGAAAGATTTATCGCCATTCTTGTTATAGACTGCAGTTCCAATTGCAACAAACTCAGCAAGGTCTTGATTCCAACTCATATGTTTTACGTGTAAGCGCACACCAACTATACCGTCGGCATCGAGTTCCTGCGCTTCTGCTTGCATCCGAGTCATAGCAAGCTCGCGTGCATGATACAAAGCTTGAGTCAAAACATCCATTTCCATGTTTTGCATCAGACGCGGAAACTGAAAACCGATGTGATAGATGGAACTTCCAACTACCAGACCAGCGGGCTCGAATCCTGCTTCTTTGATCAAAAGAAATTCGTTTACAGACAAGTCCGAGGTGAAAAGCACACGCTTACCACCAGTTCCTTTCATGTGCTTCAAGCGCTCATGAGCGTGCTCTGGAATTTCATTGTCAGTTGGATCCGGCATAGATCAATCCTCGTCTCCGTAGTATTTTTTTAGTGCGTCAAACGAAATTACTTCTGAGTCCAGTTCGCGCAAACGGCTTGGTTTGGCGGATGCAAGCTTTTTATCAGCGAGATTAATACAAAACTGTGGCGAAAGTTTGGACAGTTTTTCTTTATCGAAAGGAATATAGTCGCGATCTTCTATGACACCAGTTCCGATGGCAGTCATATGTATAATCATGTCCCACTGAGTCCGATCTTTTTCACTAAGCGGAATATGTTCCAGGTCATAATCGATCTGCACGCCTACAATACCATCGGCAGCCGAGTTGTTCAGATCTGTCTTCAAATGACTCATCACCAAATGACGCGCATCATAAAAACTCTGGGTCAGTAATTCAATTTCCTGATTATTATTTTGGTTGCCACCCCACCAAGAGTACATTTGTCTTTGAGTTGCCCAGGTTGTAAAAACGTAGTACGAACAGATACCAAAAGCCAGGCTCACTGGTCTGTAGCCCGAGGTCAGCAGTTGCCAGAATTCCTGCCCGCTCAAATCGCAGACAAATACATCTCGATCGCGAGGCCAACCAGGTATTTTCACTGCTGTACCTACAGCAGTGAATTCACGCAGACTGCTCGACCATGAACGAGTACCCGCGTTTACTTTGACACCAATGACACCATTTGCACCCATCAATCGAGCCTCTTCTTTCAATCGCTCGATTGCTTTATGCCTTGCCTGCAAAAGAGCCTGACTGACTGAAGTCATCTCGCCTGTTTTGAGTCGTATACGAAAAAAACTACCAAATAGACTTATGTTGAAAAACGCAGTGCCCATCACCTGACCGATAGGAACGATGTTTTGTTCTCTAGTCAAAAGATATTCTTTGACTGAAAGATCACTTGAAAAAAACTTGGAACCAGACTTTAATTGAGCTTCAATTCGTTCTTTGGCAAGAATCGGTATTCCGCCTCGCTCAAGTTCTGCTCGAGATGCCTTTTGCACCTCTTTATAACGCTTTTTATCTTCGTTGCTTTTAGGCATTTAAAGCTTATTACCAGAAATGAAACGAGCGAGCGCCTCTCTTGCAGCAGAACTCTTGGCAGCAGTTTCACTCAAATGCTGCACAATTGAATCAATACATTCCTGCACCTGCATATCGATGCTGCTAAGCGATATGCCCCGGACGAACTTTTGCTTTCTAGCCTGAACTGCGCCCTTTTTGCTTACAATCAAAACATAGGCAGTTTCTTCGAACTGAACGGTCAATTCTTCTAATGGTCTGTCTTTTGAAAAGAACATTCCACCGCGTTTTATTTTTACATGCTCAGGTAAAGTGGCTTCAAGAATATTGGACAATGTCTCGACATGGTCTTTAGTTTGCTTTTTGTCCGAGCTGAGCATACTTGCAAGAATGTCAAGCTGGAGTGCTTTGTCAAATTCGTCTTCCATGGCAGAATTTTAACAGATATAAGATTGATTCGATTATCCAAACGAATCACTGACAAGATATGCAGCAATGCCAAATGCCACCGCTACATTTAAGGATTCTTTGTGTCCTTTCATAGGCAAGTGACACAACAGATCGCAATAGCGCATGACTTGAGGCGACAACCCCGAAACTTCATTTCCTACTACAATGCAAATTGGTTTTCTAAGTTCCTTTTTTGCAATTACATCAGTTAAAAGCAAACTTTTATCGTTGCGCTCGAGCCCTAGAATTTGCACACCATGAGCTTTCAGGTCCAAAATAAATTCGAGGGGACTTACTTTGTACTTCCAACTCAAAGTTTTTTCTGCCCCAAGACTCACTTTTTCTATTTCTTTTCGTGGGGGCGAACCACTGATACCACTCAAAAAAACACTAGAAAATCCGGCGCCATCGGCGGTGCGAAAAATAGACCCGACATTCCACAGGCTTCGCACATCTTCAACCAGCACGCTCATCAAAGCAAGCTTTTGAGGCTCTGGTCCACCCTCTACAATATTTGCCTCTTTACGACGCACAAAACTCGCTTCCATTTTTTCGATTGCATCTTTTTCTCTAAAAGTGGCAATCTCATTGCAGGAGGGACAGGAAGCAAGCCAATGCCCTCGCTTATTGACTACTTCTTCTTCAGCCTCTAAATCCAGTTGTGCTTGGCATTCTGGATAAGGACAAATAGACTTCATGATTTTCATTGAGCCGCTGTATACCAGGTAAGAGAATTGAAAATCTGATCAATTTCCCAGACGAAATCGTGAAACTTTTCAGGAGGAGATATAAACCACACTTCCTGAACAAAATTTCCGGTATCGTATGTGGTATCTAGTATCAATGCTCGACTCATCAAATTTTCATTCAACCAAAGCCCCTGCAATTCGAGCACATTGCGTGGATTCAAAAATATAGTCCGAGCTATTTCTCGAGAAAAGCGAGCCGGCCAACTTGCTTGTTCCAACAATAGCTGAATACCCAGAAACTCTTGTTCAGAGAGGGGATGCGGCGGCTTGCGCAAAAGTTCAAGAAAAGGATTCTCTTGACTGGACAGAAAGTCATAAGTCTTTTTTCCAGGACTACGCAAACAAATTCCTGCTCGCTCATCTCTTGGCGAAACGAAAAACTTTTGCATCTGCAAATAAGCCGGTCTGGCCGGCTTTTTTCCCGCAATCCAATCTTCGGGCAAAGTAAGCGTTGCGGTCAGTTGGTTTTGGCGATTTGGAATTTGAATAACTGTCATAGAATTGTTTTATCATCCAGCACGATTTATAATCAATCTATATGCTTAATCTTTACCTATTGCGTCATGCAAAATCGAGTTGGGATAGCCCTAATCTTGCCGACTTCGACCGTCCACTTAATGAGAGAGGAAAGCGCGCTGCACCTTTTATGGGAGAAGTTTTCGCAAAAAAAGGATGCGCTCTCGATTTAGTAGTCTGTTCTCCAGCCAAGCGAACGCGCGAGACTTGTGATTTATTTTTAGAGAAAGCCAAACTCGATGTACCAGTAGATTACGAAGACGGTATTTATGAGGCAAGCGTGCGTTCGCTTGTGAATATCGTCAAACGCCAGGATAGTGAAGCCAAAAACATTTTGATGATTGGACATAATCCCGGGTTTGGTGAGCTGCTGTACTATCTGACCGGCAATCGCGAACATTTTCCCACAGCCACGCTTGCATCTATATCCTTCGATTTTGACGATTGGCTGCATGTCAACAGCGACACCGGTAAGTTTCAGTGGATTTTGAGACCAAAAGAGTTGACCGGTTACAACGCTTGAAAACTAGGGGAAACCCTATTTTGAAATGAGTCAACCTCACTTAAGCTAAAAATCCCCGTCGTCCCTTCTTGCATAAGTATTTCTCGCCCAAGGGCGATGAAATCACTATGAGCAAATTTGTCGCCACCATAGGTGGTGACGTTTTTATCCGAGGTTTTTTACTATGAGCACAGAACTTGTCGAAAATGACCAGTCATCCAAAACTCCCACGAGCTTTCTGGAAGACTTAGCCGAAAGCATCGAAGACAAAGAATTATCCAATTTCTCAAATCCGCATGATTCAGGAATTTGGGTTATTACATTAGGGGTAGTTCTGCCTGCTCTGATGCTTGTTTCAGCACTTGTAACCAATCATCTTCAAATGGCACTTTTATTACTGAAACATCCGCTTGAGTCCATTTGTGAATTCGTTTTATTGATATTAATTCCGATAGCTAATTTCGCAACCTGGAATTCGCTCATCAAAAATGACTTTAAACGACCAATTCAGCGCGGTCTTCTAAATGGAATGTCTATTGGCACAAGTGCTCTGGTCTTTCTAGTCTCTGTATCAGCATTGATTTTACGTTATCCTACACACTCGCTTGATGGCACAAAACACGGTGTTGAAGTAGGAATCATTTCTATTATTTTTTTGCTTTCTAGCCTTGTTTCTCTTTATCTGGCAAAACTTGTAAAGGATTCCCGCTCTACTCAAAGCAGCCGCCAAAAAGCTATGGCATATGTGGTATCGGGCGCGATACTGTCTTCATTTACTCTCTTATTGGCTGAGGCTAAACCAATAATAATTAGATCGGCAGAATTCCTTGCAGTATCAGAACTTGACGAAGATGACGCATGGAAAAATAGAGGTTATCAGATTCTTCATTCCCTAAATCCCGAACGTGAATTAACAATGGAGTGCGCCAATCAAAAAGCAATCGGAATCTCAGGAATGTTCTTGCAAATTGACAATATATCTTTGAGACAATTGTATTTTCAAATCACCGGCAAACCCTTCAGAGAAGACAATTCATTGAACTTTGCCACCATGCCAGATGAATATTTGAGCAAACATGTAGTGGGTCTTCGGGTAGAAGGAGTTAGTCTTCATCGCTCAGAATTATATGGTCGTGTCAATGCAAACTCGGCATCAAGCACTTTTTACTGGACTTATGTTTTCAAAAATCGCACTTTTGAAAGTCAAGAAGTAAGAGCCGAAATTGGCTTGCCAGAAGGTGGTGTAGTATCAGGAATGAGTATCTGGCAAAAAGATGGACTACCCCAAGAAACTGTTTTTTCTCCGAGTGTCAAAGATCACTCAGCCAATCGCTGGATAGAATCAAGCCATCAATCCCCAGCAATTGTGACAGACCTTGGGCGCGACAGAGTGCTACTACACTGCTATCCCGTGCCTGCACAAGGTCAACTGAAAGTAGCAATAGCAATTACTGCCCCACTCAAACTTCACACAACAACAGAGGCCAGCTTGAGCCTGCCTCATTTGATTGATACCAACTTTTCACTAAAAGGTAATCACGAACTTAAAATTGCATCGAAAGACAATATAAAAACCAATTTGAAAAACATCAATTCCTCAAAATTGAGCAATGATGAAAATTTACTTTGCGGCAAACTGAGTCAAGAAGATATTTCAGCTAATTCAATGATTTTGCAAACCAACTCTGCATTTGCAAATACAATTTCAACAATTGACTACAGCGATAGTCAAAATGGGTTGAATTATATTACCCAGACTCTCACCAAAATTCCTTGTCTTGCTCCGCAAAACTTAGTTGTAGTACTCGATGGCTCGTGCGCCATGAGGGGGCATTTAGACAAAATCAAAAATGCTCTTGCACAATTGCCAGCGGGTATAAAAACATCAATTATGGTGGCAAAAACTGGAGTCGAAAATTACGATGCCCAGCCACTTGCAAAAGCACTACAAGATTTAAATCCAAATCAATTTACTGGTGGTCAAGACAATCTGGCTGCAGTAATCAAAGCTTCAGAACTTGCTGGAGAATCGAAAAACGGAGCTGTGCTCTGGGTTCATGGTCCTCAACCAAGCTTTAACAAAGAAATATATATTGTAAGCCCATATGTTGCCAAACCAAGATTTTTCGAACTTGCACTCGATAACGGCATAATGGAATCTCCTGAATATTTCAAACAACATAAAGAGGTGGGACCATTTCAAGCGATTTCACGAAACGGATCTCCCGCTCAAGACCTAGAAAGATTCTTCTATCGCTGGAGACCAGGTGGTCATGAATATCGTCTTGTTTTCACCAAAGATACAACAAGACCAAATAATCAATTTGCTACTGCCGAAGAGACTGCTGAAATACTTGCTCTATATGCAAAAAATCTTTGTCACAACCAACTTGAGCAAGGACAAACGAGTCTTGCGATAGCAACTGCAGTGAATCACAAAATCGTTTCACCAGTCAGTATTGCCTCGTCTAATCTGGGTCCCGATAAAGTGGTAGAAAAATTTGAATTGACGAACCTAAACCGTTCAGATGAAGCTGACGCTTTCAAAATCAAACCGCAAGAATCGACACTGACACAAGAGCCAGCCCGATCAGGTGGAAATTACTATTCCAAACCAAACTCGGTGCCCCCATATTTACAAGGTGCCACCAATGGAAATATTGGACCTCAAGGATCTGACTGTACTTTTGGTGTAAATACTGCAGGAACCGTTAGAGTAAATAACCTTGCAAACTTAGAAGCACTGTTGAACGTATTTTCTTTATCGTTTGAAGCAATCGCAATACTTTGGGGCGCAGGCAATATCGCAAGCTGCCACTCACGCTTCAAGTCGAGCAAATTTGATCATTTCTGGTTTGGTTCAATGAACAAAATGGCTCGCATCAATTGCGGCATCGTTGCCATACTGGCTGGAATAAGTATGCCAGGAGTGGTTAACTTCTTAGTTGCTTCAGCACGCGACGCTAATCTGTTTTCTTAGCTTCTGATTCTGAGGCTTGCTCTGACTTATCTTTAAACAGGAATTTTTGAATCAAGAAATCGAGCGAAATTTTTCCAGCTCCAAAACCGAAACAAATAAGCCCTAATAATAAGAAGAAAAATGGATCAGCCTGGAAAAACTTGTCTTGGTGTTCAAAAGTTATGTCGAGCGCATCTTTTTCAGCAGTAAGATAAGCGACAGTCATTGCAATTGCAATCATCAGGCCAAAAGGTCTTGAAAGCAGACCAAGCGCCAGACACAACCCGCCTATCATTTCCACGCCGCCTACAAACCAGGCATTCAGGTCAGGCATAGGAATATTGAGACTGGCAAAAAATTCTGCCACATCTTTATGATGGTTCAGCTTGCCTTTTCCTATATTGAATAACTGAATTCCAAAATTCAGTCGAATCGCAAGTAGAAGCAAGTGCGAGAAAAACGCCCCCGATTTATTCAATAAACCGTAAAGTCGGGCGATAACTTTGAAGATTGGTGAGTTTTGCATTAGCTGATTCTATCAAGCCGACGAGGCTTTCTGACAATTAAGGTTGTCAACTACGTATTTTCCCCACTATAGGACCAAACAGGGGATGGGGGGATTCCCATTTTGGGGTACCTTGAGGTACAAATTAGCCCCATTTCCCGCCATAATGAGTAGTGTAGTCGGGCAGCGGCACAATCGCCGAGCCAAAACAGGAAACGAACGAAGTGGCAGAGAATCAAGCCAATCAAGAAGTCGCCGAAGCAAGCCCAAAGGCTGCCGCTGGCGGTCGCGATGGCAGTGATTCAATTCAGGGTTTACAGAATTACGAAAACCCACTTCATACTGAAGCGATCAACCTCGCATATAACTCGCCTAATGCGCGCGACAATTTCCCAACTGCCAACACCGTTTCTCTTTCATCTATAGATAGAAACGGCGTTATGTCATTCAAACCAGCGGATTACGGGATGTATGACCCAGCTACTGCAACCAGACAATTCGATCAGGTAGCACGAGCAGACTTTCCAGTACAAACAAGAGACGTCACCGACAATACCACTGGTAGTCTAGATCCTAAACTTATAAATACTTTCCGTCAGAGCATGGATCAGTTAGCTTTAGACCGAAATGGCAAGGACACCAATATTGGTCAGCGCGTAAATCAATTCTTAGAGCGTGTCAACAAGGGTGAAATCAAGCCTGCTGATGCTGCAAGAATAATGAATGACCTTATGTCTTTGCAGCGTGGAGATGGGGTTACAGCAAACGGTATCCAGAACGCTGATACCAGAAAAGCTTTTGTTTCGGGCTTACTCGATAATATTGCCCAACCAGAAAAAATCGACCAGACTGGCACCAACACCTGTAACGCCACCACTGTGCAGGAGCAAATCTATAAACACAATCCAGCCGAAGCCATTGCAAGAGCAAAAAGAATGGCTGAAACTGGCGAATACACTGCTAATAAAGTTGACGCCCGAGGCAATCTAACTAATGAAGTCTTTTCGGCAAAACTGCCACCAAGCTATTTCAAAACTATGGATCAGCTTGCACAAGGCGATCAGACTGCAAATGAAAAATTGAATGTAGCAACCTCTGGTGTAAGTGTTGGTATGTTGAACCACTTCTACCAACAGCGTGGTTTGTATTACAACATCGATAAAGGTGGCACCGAACAGGCAATCAATAACAGAGACACTAATGGCGAATATCTAGCTAAATTTACCAATGGTCAATTCACTAACCAAAAGACACTTACTGGCGGTCCCGACACTGATGCTTATGCAGTAGCAGATATGGGGCGCTCGGCTGGTCTCAAAGGCGCATTTGTTCTTGCTAGAAACAGCTTCTTGCGAGACAACAGAGAGCATACCGGTGTTGCAAGAATTCAAAGCGACGCCGAAATGAAAACTGCAATGGACAATTTGCAAAGAACTGCAGGCGTAAATACAGCCATCATGGTTATGAACGTAGGAAATGTGTATTCCGATCAACGCGGTGGACACGTCGTTTCAATCACAAGAACTGCAGATAATCAATTCCGGGTTTCGGACCAGAACGAGAAAAGCCTTATGGAAGGAAAGGTGAAAGACAGCTCAACTCTGTTTGCCTGGATGAAAAACCTCGGTACAACCGAAAGACCAGTCACACCTCCAGGAGAATTCCTCGACAAGAGAGAGCCAGGCAAATCCAGACCAACTTACGATCGTCCTGGTGTCATTCCAGCTACCGAGTGGAACCAAAGATACGGCGATACCCAGTTCGAACGCGATCGCGAACAAAAACGTTTGCAAGAACAGACACCACTCAAGAAAGCAGATGCCGAAAACCCAGACGCAGACAAACAGGCTGAGGCCATTAAGCAAGCCAAATTGCGTCAGGAAGCCGCACTTCGTCAATCCTACGCTGCTGAGATTCGAGCCCAGATTTCGGCTCTTGAAGCTCGCCTGAGTGGATTGCAAAGTTCGTTAGAGCGCGCTGACAGAAGCCAGGCTGCTGTACTTTCTGGTAAGGTTGCAGATTTGAATGGCGATTTGATGCGTTACACCGCCTAGAACTGTATATAAAGTTATAAATTTAGTTAGGCTTAGCCCCCTCTTGACAGCTGCGCTTTGCCCGACAATCCTTGCCCGCGCCTACTTTGGCACCCCTCTTTACAACCCGCGCTAATTTTCGGTTTAGGTTAATAGGTATTCAAGGTATGGCCTTGGGTCATTGATTGTCGGTAGAATTTCAGTCTGCCCAATATCTCTTGGAAATCAGAGGAATCTTGATTGTGTCTAAGCTATTTTTGTCATTGCTAATTCTCGCCATTGCAAACTCCAATCCCAATGCCGCTCTCGCCAAAACTCATGCGCATGAAACTCACGAAGTAGAACATGCAGTTGCTCACGAGAAACAAGCATCACAATCTCATCTAGTAATAAACGCTCCTCCAAAACAAGTTTATGAAAGCATCATCAAACTGAGACTAGAAAGCAATAACAAAATCAGAGAAGTTGAAAACAAAGGCAGCACCTGTCTTATTGAAGAAAAGTTCGACAATCTTCCAGTAATTGGCAAAGCTTTTTGCGTATACAAAGAAACATATATTCCTTACAAAATCATCGAATATTCGATGGTCAACTCCGATAAATTCAAGGCTTTCGAAGGACGTTGGAATATTGCGCCAGCAAATAACGGCAATCACACAATGTTGACACTAACCACATATATCGATGTCGACATCAAGGTTCCATTTGCCAAACAATTAACTAAGCTCCAGACCATGAGCGGCGTTAAGCGCAGACTCAAAGCTGTTAAAGAGCTGTCTGAAACCAAAAAACTTTCTGCAGCAACTGTCGCTACTCTATAATTTTGGTGGCAAAGAAGATCTAACTTCTTCCATACGCCGATTCAACTCCTGAAGATTGGCGTATTCAGCTTCCAATGCTCTATTTTCTTCTTGCAGCTGCTCAATCGACACTGGACCACTAACACCAGAAGTGGTGGCAACTTGATTGACTGGCTTGATAGAGTCCAGTTGAGCTAATACAGATGCAGCAAACCGATTATGTGCGTCAGCCCGCTTGAACAGAGATTGTTGCAGATTATTTGACTGTGAATAATCTTGATATGCTTTCATATGCTCTGTATAATCGCCGTCGCGATTTGCTGATGTAATCAGATTATGGACACTATCTGAAATTGCCGCACCTTTTTGGATTGCTTGATGATTGAAACTTCCCGCTTGCGCCTGAGTTTCAAGAGCAAGCCTTTTGGCATCGTTCCACAAACTTGCATATTGCGCTGCACTTTCGCTTTGACTTGCAATGACTAGTTTGCTCATATATCCAGACAACTGGGTTTCAGCTTGAAACAACTGGGTTTCAAGGTCAACCAGTTGCTGACACTTGAGTTCGGTTTTTAATTGCAGAGGCTTAAAAAATGTACTTGGAGCAGGGCTCAAACCAACAGAGCGTGGATTGATACTTGGCTGGCTATGATAGGTCTGTGAATGTGCAAAGTATTCTTTGCGATGAGCAGTGTAAATGGCGAGGGCCTGCTGATATTGCTTAAAAATATCCTGATAAGCCTGCCAGCTAACCCTTGCAACACTGGGGTCTGCGGCTTTCTGGTCCAATTCTTGAGCTTTTTTAGCCAGCAAAAGGGTGTTTTGTTTTATCCGCCGGCTCTCACTTATCAATTTATTAGCCGAATTTATGCGACTGCAATCGCAAGCCTCTTGGGCATTCGTCGAAACGGTCCCAAAGGTGAATAAAAGAGCCAAAAAAGTGGGTACAGAGATCTT
This sequence comes from uncultured Candidatus Obscuribacterales bacterium, assembly GCA_964572515.1. Classification (GTDB taxonomy): domain Bacteria; phylum Cyanobacteriota; class Vampirovibrionia; order Obscuribacterales; family Obscuribacteraceae; genus Aved-18. The sequence goes on from CAZNEW010000002.1 coordinate 499,422, forward strand.
CTTACAAGTCATCGTTACTATATTATCCATGATAGTGATTAAAAATGTCTGACGGTCTGGATACGCCAGAAAAAGAAAAAATTCCGCCCTACCCTAACTTGGGTCCAGGTCAGATGCCTCCTGCAGGTTCGGGTCCTGGTCCTGGATTAAATCTGCGCAGAACCGAGCCGCCGCGCCTTGCGCCACCATCTTTGAACCAACAGACGGGCGAGGCGGATCAACCATCTCCAACAGAGCTTTTCGGCATTCCAATTTCGCCTCTACAAGGCAGATACGAATTTATTACTGTAATTGGTGCAGGCGGCGCCGGTGTGATTTATAAAGCCAAGCAAAAACCACTTGGACGCCCTGTGGCAGTGAAAATGATCCACTCACACCTGGTCAATGTCACTGCATTGAAGCGCTTTTTACAAGAAGCCAAAACAATCAGCACCATGCACCACCCAAATATAATTTCGGTGCACGACTTTGGTGTATCGGAAGATAATCAGCCTTACATGGTGATGGACTATGTCGAAGGCACTACACTTTCGGACTACATCAAAAAAGAAGGCGCACTCGAGCCGGAGTTTGCAGTCAATCTTGCTATGCAGATTTGCGATGGCTTGTCGCACGCCCATTCGCACAACGTTTTGCACCGAGATTTAAAGCCAAACAATGTCATGCTGGTTCCACTGGCAGCTGGCGAACATCATTTGCGCGTACTCGACTTTGGCTTGGCAAAATTATTTGCTGAAGACGAACAAGCAGATCATTTGACCAAGACTGGCGAAACGGTTGGCACTCCTGCATACATGAGCCCAGAGCAAGTTATGGGAAAAAAATTGAGCCCACGCTCTGATATTTATTCGCTTGGCTGTTTGATGTATCACTGCTTGACCGGATTCGTTCCTTTTGGCGGCGCCACCAAAATGGAAACGATGCTCAAGCAATTGAACGACCCACCTCCTCCTTTTAGTGAATACGATGTAGACGTAAGTGAGCGCTTAGAAGAGCTTGTTATGCAACTTCTCTCTAAAGATCCCGCAGGAAGACCAGAATCAATGGCGCAAGTAAAAGAGCGATTGAAAGCTTTGATGAGCTATCACTCTTCAGGCAATGTATCAGCGCTTGCTCGCAAAGAAAAGAAAAAAGCACCCGCAAAAAAAATCGAAATTGAACCAAAGAAAATCGCCATGATTGCAGTGCCACTACTTTTGGTATCAGTGGCGGGAACTGCTACTTATTTTTACATGCAGCAAAAGCCAGCTACCAAAGTCGAGCAGACAACTCAACCTGTAATAAAAGCAGAACTCGTAGAAACAAGTACGCCAGCCATCACAAAAGAAGATCCTCCTGCAACCACTCCAGCGGTGATTGAGCCAAAAGCAGAAAAACCTGTCGAGCAAGGTCCCGATTACAAGCCAAATTTCGACGACAAGGTATTTCTTGGCAAATTCGAAGGCAAAGACAATATCCGTGAACTCTCAAGCGATGGAAGCGACATCCAGAACCAAAGTCTTTATTATGTGGGTAAATTAAACGACCTGAAAAAGCTCGATTTGACTAAATCCAGATCGATAAACGATTCTGGATTGGCCTATTTGAAAAACATGCAGCTTACCTCATTGGGATTGAGCAATACTAGCGTGAGCGATAGTGGACTAAGTACGATCGGAACTCTCAAATCACTTATGAATTTAGACTTGAGCAATACTAAAATCACTGCAAATGGGCTTGGACAGCTATCAACATGTCGCAACCTTCAGACACTCGATTTACACCAGAACAAACTAGGCAACTCTAATTTAGATGGACTCAAAGAGTTGAATAATCTGGACATGCTCGTTCTTGGTGAAACAGGTATTGGAGATCTGGCAGTGAAGTCGCTCGCCAATATGAGGATGCTCAGAACTCTTTATTTAAATGACTCTTCCATTACCAATGCCGGTTTGAGCAACTTGAGCAATTTGGAAAACTTGCAAAAGCTCGATTTAAGCGGAACAAAAATAGACAAGCAAGGATTGAGGTTCTTGGCCAAATTGCCTAATTTGCGTGAAATACACCTGAAAGACGTTAAGCTAGGAAATGACGCAATTTCTGAACTACTCAAATTCAAATCTGTTCCGGAGAAAATCGACCTTCGAAATACTGGAATCAGTCGAGAATCAACGATTCCTCTCATGGAGAAGAATAATTGTGTTATTAGCTTCTAGAATCTCACTCAGCTCTTCCAGATTTTGTTTTTTTCATTCAATCCGGCATCAAGCGCAACCTTGTCGAATTTGGCAAGCAACATTCCCACAAGCATAGCTTCCTGCTTTTTGTCGTCCAGGTTTATACATGGAGCACTGAAAATATCTACCAGAGCTGGCTTTCGCTTTTCGTCCAGTTTGATAATAGGTTCTATATTTGATTCGTTTTCACGCATTAGTAAGTAGCCCCACCCGAGCGTTGTCGTAAATTAGCTCACAGGCATTTAAATGAATAATAATTGTCAAGTGTGACGAAAGTGTACCTTTTAGGTAGGAGATTTGACAAGTTTCTGGCAAAATAAAAGTCTATGAATCGCTTTCTCAAATACTGCTTGCCAGCGCTTTCGGTTTTGATCCTTTCGGCTCAAGCATCTTTTGGCGCTGATTTAACTTCCACTATAAACACGCTTGAAACCCACTTCTTCGAGCATACCTATCCATCCGACAACGAAGAAAAGCGCGTAGAACGCCTTGAAAAGTTAGTTTTCGGCGAATCCAAAAGCGGTGACTTACAGGCACGCCTTTCGTCATTGTCGTCTTCAATGCCAAAAGACACTGATGCAACTCAGTTGAGCAGTACTCAGAACAATCAGAATAATCAAGTTGCACAAAACTATGAGCCTACACAAAACACTCAGGCTTCGACTCAGACTGCTCCGCAACAGGACAGCACTCCAGATGATCCTACTACCGACTATCCAAGAGTGGACGCGGCCGAACATCTACTTTTAGGCAAGACATTTCAAAAAGAACCAATCAGTCGCAGGTTAGACCAGCTCGAAGCGAAAGCTTTCGGCAAGCCTTCTGGCAATCCAGATTTAAGCGATCGTGTAGACAAGCTCGATGACTATATCCAGAGTCGTTACCATCAATCGCTTGCAGAACTTACCGACCCTAGAAAACAACTGCATTATTCGTCTAGTAGCGAAGACGTAAACAACGGACCGATTACGCTCAATCGCAATCCTCAATTCCCTAACGTTCCTTCAAATGCACCTTCAGTCAACGCTCCTTTGCAGGAACAAGTAAGCTGGATGGAACAAAAGGTGTTTGGCCAGTCTATGCAGAACTCTCCGATGTCTTTGCTCGACCGAGTAAAGCGTTTAGAGGGTCAAGTTTTTCCCGGTGAATCGACTGACACAACGGCTTCGCTTCCTATGCAAATTAAAGTGCTTATGAATGCAGTGGAATTGTCGGTCGTAGCACCACCTAGAAATTCTGCGCCGCAACAACAATTCAATCATCAAGTTGCATACAACCAACAGAATTATGCTCAACCTCAGTATCAAGAACAATATCAACAACCCCAACAGCAGTATCAACAGCCGCAACAATATCAGCAGGCACAACCGCAACAAGAAGAACAGCAAGCTCAAAGCAAAGGACATCCCTTTTTAAAGAGCCTTGCAAAAACTTTGATGACAGTTGGATCCATGGCGGCAAGCTCGATGAGCTATGGCGGTATGGGATACGGTGGAATGGGTTATGGTGGAATGGGTTACAACCCCATGGGTTATGGTGGCATGCCACTCAATATGGGCGGTGGTCCCTCTGGATTTATGTGGTAAATCTGAGAAGTGAAAAAAAGGAATCAAATTTGTAGCTATTTCTTTTCTTTTCATTTGTCTATTTCAGATTTCAAGACCTACAACCACCACTATTTCGAGAAAGTATTTTGTGCCGGTTATAAATTAAACTTCTTTGAATGCGCAGGCAGTGTGCACCACTGGCGGTGAGAAGTGGAACTCAAAAAAAAGACCCGGGCGTGGACCCGGGTCTAAATGTTTTTTGGAAGTTCGATAGACTATTCGCCTTCGAGTTCTCCAAGGCTGAATGAATCAGGATGAAACGGTGTATTGAAGCCGCTTACGACGCCATTTCTGGTTCCGTAATACAAACCTTTGGCTCCGCCTACCAACAAACCAGCTGGAAGGGTAACCAAGCTAACGACTAGGCACACAGGACCTGAGTCTTTTCCACCCATTTTTTCGCCGACTGAGTCAGCTGCGCCTTGAGTCAAGTCGATATATGATTTGACGGATTCTCTGACGACTGCAATTGGTGTACCAACTACAAGACCAGCACCCATACCACCTACGCGGGTGAACATGAGGGATCCTTGGGTCACCATATCTAACGGCTCATCGGCTGCTCTGGCTGGTGCTGACACTGCTAGAGTAGCCACAAGGGCCAACAAAGCTCCAATTTTTTTCACTACCTGTATCCTCCTAGTACCTCAGACTCTTATATAGTAGAGCCCTTTACTATTCTATGCCTCATTACAACATCACTTACGCAACTGTTGAAGTTTAAATTTATTACGAGATCCCGCGTGTGTGCCATTGTACACAATGTCAAGAGACTGTATAATTCGCATGGAATCTGGACATTGCTAGCTTTGCGTGTCTTAGCTGTTCCAGGGGGAGAGAATATGTTAGCTGAGGGCGAAGGCGCTTTATTTGGTTTAATTGGTTGCTGCATGGCCCTTGCAATCGTAGCTATTTTGCAGAATTTGGGCTGGATTCCCTTTCTTTTCTACTAGTGTTTAGAATTTTTCTTTGTCTTTGCTTTATCGGCTGCATGTCCGCGTGCACCGATGCAAACGTTGCTCCATCTCAAGACAAACTGACAAAAAATGTCACCATTCAGTTAGTGGACTGGCACATTATAGGTCTGTGGGTACTCAACTGTCCGTCAGCCTGGATATGCGTCAACAATTACAACAACGTTGGAATCAAAAATATCACTATCCGCTACAAGACTTATGGCTATCAAAGACAAGTGTTAGATACTGGACTTTGTACAATCGAGCAAAAAGTTCCAGCTGGTGGCATGAAAAATTTCACTGAACAAGCGCTTGGTCTAGTCAATCTCGAAAGCGACATGCTGTCTATCGAACTAATCAAAGTCGAAAGAGATTGAAACGTCTTTAAACTGATTAACGGTACAAACCTTCTTTGTACATAGAGCGAACAATCAGATATCCAATAGTTGCATAAACAAGCAAAAGTAAAAGCATCAACAAAAGTGGTGCTTTACCAAAAATACGCAGTAGCGGACGGACTAGGAAATCTATTAGAAATAGTCCGGTTGCTGTTCCTGGCATTTCGCCCCCTGCTTGAGCTATATCAAGCGCAATTGTACGGGGTGTGACTCACATAGCCAATGGTGAGGTTACGAACCGGTGATATGGTTTAAAAAATTAGTGGTGTCTGAAATCGTGACCCGGGAAAAACGGGCTCAAAATCTCAGGATTGAATATTGCTGCCACGCCGAGCAGTAAAAATGCACAAAGTAGAATTGATACTAAAAGCACCATATACCTATTGCGACTCCTGTGAGGTGAGATTCCTTTTGAATTCATTCTCACAGGATTCGTTTAAGGCTCGGTTAAGACTAAGCGTCTGTGAGATTAGAGATGGTGAAGGTCCACATCGATGTGAAGAATGCCACTTGGAAGTTGAGAAACTACGGTAACCAGTCCATCATCGTGTGAAGAATGTGATGATACACTCGGTGACGTTTTGTTACTATTCTTTGCAACGGACGTTTTCTTTACCTCTGTTTCCTTCGAATAAGAGGCTATAGTGTCCTTCTTCACGATTTTCTTCTTAGGTGCAGATGGCGTGGATTTCTCTTTTCTAATCTCCACCTTTTCGCTCGAAGACGACTCCTGAGCAAACTTCTGCTTGGTCACGGTAGGGTCGTTATATGCGACCAGCACCTTTTGCGGTATCAAATCTTTAGAGCCAGTCATAGCTGAGGCTATGAGAGTTGGCGCTTCAGCTTTGTTTCCAAGATAAGCTTGAGCATCTATTGGAGTGCGAGACAAAACCAAAGTGACCTTTTCAGTTCCTGGGTTTTCGTCGAAAGTAAGATATCCGGTCTCAGGAAGAGTGTAGTCCTTACCTCTTTTTACCTGGTTGTTGTCGCCAGTTTGAGGGTCGGGGAAAAGCACCGACTGCTCTCCACGACTTCCGCTGGACAAAAGAATATAGGCATAACCATCTATATTCGATTTGAGGTGAAAGCGGATGCGATCGCCGTTTTGAAATTTTTCTTTGTTTGTTACTTTGCGGGTGGAGCCTGCGCGATCAAGTTCGATGTAGTACTGAACGCCAGTGTTCAAGGACTTTTCGGGACTATCCATTTGTTCAAAAAACAGTCCTTTGGCTCCTTTCTCCAGGCAGAATCCAACGCCAGTTGATGCAACAAGCGCTAGTGACAACATCATTGAAAGTCCAATCTTCTGCATTAACACGGTAGTTTCTCCTAAATCATGGCTTGATATGGCTGATGCGGCATCTATTAATAAATATGCTAACCGCATTTGCCGGTTTGGGTCCAGGCGTACCTTCTGGATTTAAGGCAGGAACTCCACCTGAGTCTTGAGCTAAATTGGCTTCTATTCCGTTTACTGAATCAAAAGCTTCGTTGCCCATGATGTCTTCAGCTGTTTTGAAAATTGATTTCAAACCTTTCTGACTCATTGGTTTTCCATCTTTACCCGAGAGCAAATCCAGTTTGGTCGGGCTTGCAAGCACAAGGAATGTATCGAGTCCAGGAGAGTTCGAGATACGAAAGCCGACAAGTTTATGCAATTTTTCGTCAATCTGTTCATCTGTACTTCCCGGGATGGTGAAATGTTTTCCCTTGGTTTTGCTTGAATCCTCAACAGATTTGCTTGGATAAATTAGGTGGACTTTTGATTCTGGATCTTTCGAGCGATACAGAACGTAAATAAAGCATTCTCTTTCGACCGTACATTTGAGGTGCAGCAGGTCGTTTTCTTTATAGATTTCGCCTGGGGGCTGCAATGACCAATCTGAAAGGACTCCGCTCTCGGCTCCTTTTTTGTTCATTTTATATATGTCCATTTGCAAAGGTGGGTGTGCTGGAATGACTACCCAGTTTGCTGGAACAAATTTTGCCTTGCTATATGGCAAGTAAAGAATTAGACCAAGCCCAGCACAAACTAGTACGAGAACGACTAGTACAAGCAGAAGCGGCTTTTTTGAATCTGTCAGGGGATAATAAGATGATCTTGCCATTCCAAAATTATAAGTTGAATTCTGCGTGTAATTTGCTTTAAGCTAAATCAATCTACAGATACGCGCCTGTAGCTCAGTGGATAGAGCATCCGCCTTCTAAGCGGGTTGTCGAAGGTTCAAATCCTTCCAGGCGTGCCATTTTAAAATGAATCATCTCGATGTATGATGCTAATGGATCATTAGCTCAACGGTAGAGCAGTTGCCTCTTAAGCAATTGGTTCTGGGTTCGAATCCCGGATGATCCAAATTGTGATTCTGAAAATTTATTGCGTCTTTGCAAGTATCAGCCTATGGGATATGTTGGTAATACAAAGCAGAGGCGAAATTCATTATATGAACGGTTTTGGCAGAGTATTTGCATTCATTTTTGCCATGTTTTGCGCCTTCTTTTTTATGAATTTGCGCAACACCATCAACAAAGCAGACATGATCAAAAATGCCGAGTTTATAGCAATTGCAAATTTGCGCGAACCTGTCTCTACTTCACCTGAAGGCACTTGCAGTAAAGGTGCATACGCATTTAGAGGCGACTGTACAATTGAGCGTCCTATCAAGGGTAGTTTGCCAAACTCAATCAGCTTTTACAGCGCCGGAAAAGGCTGAGGCGGAGTATCTGGCATTAGCCCCGGGCGGGCAGTAATTTTTCTCAAATTGGATGACAAAAAAAACTATTATTTGATTCGGGGACCGCGCTCGGTCTATACGATGGAAGGCGACAAAATGTGGTGGTCGCAAGGCTCTGATTTGAATATGCTTGAGCTTACGCCTGTAAGCAAAGTAATTCTGGACATTCAAAAATTAAGTATGTGACACGCATTTGAACACGCTGCGCTATAGCCCTCTTGTCAAATGGAGGCAGTGCACGCAGATGGGCGACTTTTTTAAAATGGTCATTGCTTTAGCCCTGGTTTTTGCATCTTTTGTATTCGTCACTGGACGTGGCGGATTGGACAAAACCATACTGGTCAAGAGTGCTGAAGCATCAGCGATTGTACAAATAAGGAGAGTAGTCCCCATAACTCACGAAGAAGAAGTGGTCGGAATCAAATATCCTCTTAAGGTAGAAGCCGAGCTGCTCGAGCCGATCACTGGTGAATTGCCGAGTTTTATGTTTCTTTATATGCAACGCTTGGGTCCGTCTAGTTCTGCAGACATATTGCCAGGTAAAGCGGTTGTTTTCGTAAACAAAGACGAAATGGGAAGGCTTACTTTGGAGAAAGGACCACAAGATGTATTTGCTGTGACAGACGACAAAATATGGTGGTCCCGGACAAACAAATTCATGTTTGTACGTCGTACTCCTTTAAGCGAAGTAAAAAGAGATATAAGAAATATCACCGTTGGTCATAAAATGGCTAATGGAGCGTCGATACTTTAGTTTGTGTTAGAATCGCTGCGGCATCAAAAAACTGGATTTGCGGCGACCAGAGATTACTAAAGCGATGTTCATTTCATTCAGAAAATTACTTTTCAGCTTCTTAGCAGTTTTGATTCTGCAATTGCAACTGCCACCAGATATAGAGGCCGCAATCAGAAGTGTCGACGGTAAAAGTCCTCAAGGACAGGCAAGTCTAAACAAGGTCGGCAGTTTGCTTCTGGCTGATGGTGAAGCCATTTTGACCGAAACTACATTGACTATTAATGCAACTCGAAATGGTCATACCGAAGTAGTTTTACAAGGAAATGTATTTAAAACGAACGTCTCAAGCTCCGGCAACGTCACTGGATTTGTGCAATTCAATGGCGGCACAATGCTTTCGCAGCTTCAGCAAAACACTCACGAACGAGTTAGCAGGACTGACGGCACTAAACAGTCAATCCAGATTACAAGCGTAAGTCCAGAAGTGATCGAAACCAAGAACAACAATATCCCGGTACCCCAGGTTGTACATGTACATTCTCCTCACGTCTACACTTTTGAAATCAGTGCTGGACAAGATCCAAAATGCATTTTACGACCGACCTGTCATTGTTTGCTTCGCAAGAGATTTGTAATGGCTTTGATTCTGGTTGGAGTGGCGTGCGCCATCACACTACCAATTGTCATTCCACTTGCAGCAGGCGGTGGCGGCAACAATAATCAATGGTGGCGCAATACTGGTGGCACCCCAGGCGTGGCTGGCGGAGGTGGCTTTGCTGGACCAGGAATAGTATCACCAGCGGCTGCTGGTGGTGCTCCTGCTAGCAGCGGCGGCGGCGGTGGTGGCGGCGGACCGGGAGCTTAATTAGTTTCCCTGAACCACTTGCAATTTTAATCGTGCTCTTGAATCTTCGAGTTCTTTTTCTGACTCTACGATAATCTGTTCCATATAAGAATGGCTTACTTTGCGCTTTTTATTGATTTCGAATCTTTTGGCGATCATTTTAGGCATCAACAAAATAGCTTCAAACGTTCCCAACATCCAAGGAATTAGTTGACCGCCTCGCAAAATTACGACTATAAAATAGAAAGCCTGCCAGAAGAAAATTTGGGGCAAGAATTTGATTAACAAAGGCATTGGAATGTTTTTGACGATGGTGTTTATATTATTTCGAGCTGAAAGTTTTACCACCATCGGTGAGTAGCCACTTCCTGTGGTGCCACAGCCCAGATGATAAATAATCGCAGTTGGCACATATAAACACTTATAACCAGCGCTTTGAGCCCTCAAAGCAATATCTACGTCTTCCAGATAAGCAAAATAGTCATCGTCAAATAAACCAATGTCGTCGAGCATCGCTCGTTTATAGACTGCAGCTCCGCCACAAGCGCCAAGAATATATCGCGTTGCGTTAAAACGCCCGGTATCTATTTCGCGATGTCCTATACGTCCTGGCAATCCGCCTCTTCTATAGCCATCGCCAACACCATCGAGTAATTTGTGATCGTCGTAAGCAAGCATTTTGCATCCGACCGAACCGATTTCTGGATGCGAGTCGAGCACTTTTACAAGCTCGCTAACCCAGTTTTTATCGACAACTGTGTCGTTATTTATGAGTGCTAGATAGTCACCAGCAGCGGCTCTGATACCAGCGTTAACAGCTGGGGCAAAACCCATGTTGTGCTCGTTTTTGATCAGTTTTACAGAAGGATAGTGTTCTTCGATGAACGCAACCGAATCATCTTTTGATCCGTTATCGATAATCCAAATTTCAAGCTCGCTATAGGTCTGCTCCATAAGCGAGTCGAGGCAGCCCTTTAAAAAGCGCTTTCCGTTCCAGTTTGGAATAATGACACTGACAAGCATAACTGTCATTTATTGTAAGGCGCAAGCAATTCCTGGGCTTTACAAATATCTCACAACCAAACTTTAGTGGTGCGCACAGTTAATAAAAGCGAAACATGTTGCGCATCAGTCCAGATGTACGATAGCCACCACAATTGCGGCGCCAGTGTTTTTGCCATTTATTTTGGCGTCTGCAGCCGCCCATGCCCCAGCCATTACTCCAATTACCATTTCCATATCCATTGTTCCAGGAACGACCGTGACATCCATGATGATGACGAGCCAAAGCTGGCGCTGCAAAAACCAGATTGCAAGCGACTGCACACAGGGCAAGAGCTAAAGTCAAGTGTTTCATTTGCACCTCGCATTTTGTACCTATTGTCACTTTTGTCGACTTTGAAAACCAAAATGTTCCGAGCTTAAGACATGTTAATCAGACCTGCTCTATTCCTTCTTTATTGATGTAAACTGCCATTGTCATGACAAACAAAAACACGCGCAAAATTCTATTGGTCACACTTGAGCCTGTGGCAAAATCCATGGCGGGCCCCGCTATTCGCTGTCTTGAATTAGGCAAGCAACTAGCCAAAGAATTTTCTGTCACTATTGCCTCTCCAGTAAAAGTGGCTTTGCAAGATGCTCTGGATCTCGAACAAGATTCCAATTCAAACCCCATAAAACTGATCTGTGGCGCCACTAAAACCACTCTATACAACGAAGCCGCCTTGTGCGATGTGCTTGTAATTCAATCGAATGTTTTGCGCCCGTTTCCCAAACTTGCCACCATGGGCAAGTATCTAGTGGTAGACCTTTACGACCCTTATTTGTTTACTGTACTCGTTCAATATAAAGACAAAGGCAAAAGCGGACTTGCAAGTTATCGTCTCATGCATAATATCCTGGAATCACATATGGTGGCATGCGACTTTAGCATGTGTGCGTCTGAACGTCAGCGTGATTATTGGCTCGGGCGCTTTTGCGGAATCGGTCGCTTGACTCCAGACATTTATGCTTTTGATCATTCATTGCGTAAATTAATCGACCTGGTTCCATTTGGGCTTCAGGACAAGCCACCTATTAAGACCGGTCCCGGTATCAAAGGCGTGGTTAACGGAATCGGCGAATCGGACAAGGTCATTTTGTGGGGCGGTGGCATCTGGGATTGGTTCGACCCTCTTACAGTCATTAATGCCATAGATAAGATCAAAGACAAAATTCCAAATGTACGACTCTATTTTATGGGCGTGAAATCACCAAATCCCAAGGTCGTGGTCATGGACATGGCTAACAAAGCTATGGAATTGAGTCAACGACTGGACTTGACCAACAAATATGTATTTTTCGAAGAAGGCTGGACGCCTTACGATAAACGAGTGAATTGTTTGCTCGACGCAGACGTTGCGGTTTCTTCTCATTTCGATTTGCCCGAAACCCGTTTTTCATTCAGGACAAGAATGCTTGACTACTTATGGGCAGGTCTTCCAATTCTGACTACCTGCGGCGACGATTTGTCCACTTTGATAGAACAAAGGGGTGCAGGACTTTCGCTGCCTTATGAAGATCCAGACAAAATGGCTCAGGCAATGGAAAAAATATTGCTTGATGAAAATTTTCAACAAAGCGCTCGAGCTGCTTCGAGCAAACTGGCAAAGGACTTCACTTGGCAGCAAGTTAGCGAAAAATTAGTTAGTTATTGCCGAAATCCTTATCATCTTCCGCCCTTTTCAAAGGTGACCATGCCATCTATTATTGAAAGAGCTCAAGCCGTGTATGCGCGCGGCGGGAAAGACTTGATTTTAAAAAGGTCGAAAGAGGTCATATCTGACATCTTTCGCTGACATACCGAACAAAAGGGACAATTGATGGTACAAGACTGGCTCAGTATGGAATATCAGATTGCGCAAGAAGCAGTAAGCGAGCTTGAGAGCGTGCTTGTGTTTTTGAAGCAAGAAGAAGGCAAAGAGTCGGTCCATGATATGCGTGTTATGTTCAGACGCTGGTACTCGATCTGGGGCGTGTTAAGACGAGACGGCTGGGAAACCGAAAAATACAAAAAGGGCTTGGGGCGTGACATTCGCCTTGCTTACAAAATTCTAGGCAAAATCAGAGAATACGACGTTATGTGTAGTCTGTCTAAGAAAATAGGCTTGTGCGATGACGTGGTTAATGCTTTTCGAAGAAAGCGTGATAATGTTCGCGAAAAATTAGTCAAACAATTATCCAAAATCGACCTGAGTAAACTTTTCAAGAGACTCAGACGCTATCTCACCGAGCGCGAACAAATACTTGATATCAAATTCAAAGCTCGCTCCAGATTCTTGCGAATAGTGGGAGGTAAATTAGGCGGCAAATCAAAGGCTAAGACCCGAAAAGCACGCAAAATGGTTGAATCACAAGAGCATTTCAACATCGTACTTGCTGAGCACGAGCGCCGCACAGCAGACCTTGTTGCGCGCGCAAATACGATCGAAGAGCTGCACGATGTACGATTGAGCGTCAAAGCCTGGCGCTATCTGCTTGTCGAGTTTTTCGACACCACTCATCCGGTGTTGGTCAAAGCTCAGCAATATCTAGGAAAAGTGAACGACCTGGATCATCTTGCCACTTTTCTTGAAACCAAGAAATTAGGTCTGGAACCACATTTGATTAAAAAACAAATTTCCATAACACTTAAAAAAAGAGACGAAATGCGCTCGAAGTTTGATCAGCTGAAAAGGTCGCTACCTTACGGATTCAGACCCGGGCTGCCTGGCATGCAAAAGCGTGCTTCGAACCACGCTTAATAAGTTATCCTAAATTTGCTGTTTTTAGACTTCAGGCGGCATACAATAAAGGTTGAAATTGCCGAAGAGGTTGCCATGTGGCGCTAAAACCTCTTTCTATCCAATGATGACAAGGGATAGTCTGATGCCAAAGAAAAAGAAACTTACAATTCTAGGTTCCGGAGCTGCCGGACTAACTGCTGCAATCTACGCAGCTAGAGCCAATCTCGATCCGCTCGTGATCGAAGGAATGCAAGCTGGTGGACAGTTGACCATCACCACCGAGGTGGAGAATTTCCCTGGGTTTGAAGATGGCATTCTAGGACCAGACTTGATGACACGCATGCACAAACAAGCAGAGCGTTTTGGCACCGAATTTATCTATGACAATGCCGAATCTGTCGACTTATCCAAACGTCCATTTGTAATCAAGACAAGCGAACAAGAAATCCACACTGATGTACTCATCATTTGTACTGGTGCTACAGCCAAATTGCTTGGACTAGAGAATGAATCTAAATTGATGGGTCATGGCGTATCAGCTTGCGCTACGTGCGATGGCTTCTTTTTCCGTGACAAGAAAGTATTTGTTGTTGGCGGTGGTGACACTGCAATTGAAGAAGCTATTTTCCTTACACGTTTTGCATCGTCAGTCACGCTTATTCACAGACGCGACAGCTTTAGAGCTTCACGCATCATGGTAGACCGTGCCAAGCGCAACGAAAAAATCGACTACATTCTAGATAGCGTTGTTGAGGAAATCGGAGATCCAGCAGAACATCAAGTGAAATGGATCAAAGTAAGAAATCTCAAGACCAACGAAGTAAAACAGCTTGATGCTGATGGCATTTTCATTGCTATTGGTCACCAGCCTAATACCGATTTATTCGTTGAACAACTGGATCTCGATCCATCTGGATATTTACTCACCGACGGAGTTAAAACCAAGATTCATGGCGTTTTTGCTGCAGGCGACGTAATGGATAGCGTTTATAGACAAGCTGTAACCGCTGCCGGAACCGGATGTCGTGCTGCTCTTGAAGCGCAATGGTTACTTGAAAATGAAGAAGACGCGGAGGGAGGTCAAAGCGAGCAGGCTGTAAAAAAGAATGAAGTTTCTACGGCTGCTGGTATCTCGACCTAAAACTTAGTGCTCGATCTCAAAATAACAAAAGCAAGTTATTTGCGTGACCTGGCAAAAGAGCACGAGGCGTCTCGTCACCCGTTTTTGCAAAATCCCAGTCTGAATGCAAGACAGGCTATCAATGTACTTTTCAATTATGATGCGCACGCATCACTGTTGCGTCGTTTATTGTTGAACGCAGCAGGAAAAATGCCAGAGGCGGCTGTAGGATTTATTCTCGAGAACGTACGAAACGAATATGGAAATGGCGATTACAAAAACTGCCACCAGCAGCAGTTGCGCGATCTTATAACTAAACTCACTCGTATGGAGCCTGGTTATAATGCCCAAAAGGTAAGCCGAGGTGTGCGTCAGTACATGAAGCTGGTAGTAGATTATTACGACCCAGAAGAAAATACCTCTCATAACTATTATTTGCCCGCTGTGATTGCAGGTGCAATCTCAGCAACCGAAATTATGGCTCTAGACGAATTTCGCTCTTTGCACCAAACTTTTCATACCTTCAATTTAGAAAACCATATCTGGTTCGACCATGTGACAGTCGAAGCAGAGCATTCTGATGAAGCACTTTGTCTTGCTGAATTTTTTCTTGTAAAAAACAATCATAAAAAAGCTGTTGAATATGGCTTTATAGGCGTGCTTGACGCTAACTGCTATTTATACGACGGCTTGATGGAAAGCACCAGTTTCTAGGACTCATTCTATGCCTGTATCACCTATTCTGGTTGGAAAACATATTGCGATGGTTGTACGCCAGTTCAGTCCACATGGTGGTCTTGAACTATATACGCACAAACTGGTGGAAGGATTGCTTGCAAGCGGTCTTAAAATAAGTGTCGTCTGTGAAGAGAACAAGTCCGATTTTAAACATCATAATTTGCAAATCCTCACTTATGGCGAAATGGAAAAACCAGGTACTGACGGACTGCCTCGCGATGAGCGCTATCGTTATGCATTTCGCAACAGCAAAATTCTTTTGCAAAGACATAAAAGCGAATTCGATTTGATTCACAGCCAACATTTGCCTTGTCTGGAACCTGATGTAGTAACTTTTCATAACCACTCGGTCAAGCGTTTGTCTAGCGTTGGCGAAACCTGGGAAAAGTTGCTGAACGAATCAAAAATTGCCCTGGCAAAACGATACAAAGCTCGCAACACTTTCGACAAATATTTGATGGACAATGCTCTTTGTCGAATCTTTGTATCGCACGTTATGAAAGACGATTATTATCAAATCTTTGATGTAAGCGAAGACGCTCCTTATGTAATTGCCTATCCAGGAGCATCGACCAACACCGACTACTCGACTATTACTCCAGTTGAAGAGAACGAATTTACTTTTGTATTTTCAGGCAGAGGCTTTCGCAAAAAAGGTCTCGACATTTTGTTTAGAGCCTGTCAAATTTTGAAAAAACAAGGTCAAAAATTCAAATTGTTAGTTACTGGGGTGCGAGACAGACTCGAACTCAAAATTAGGGCGAAGTGGCTTGGAATTGAAGAACATGTCGAGTTTCTTGGATTTTTACCCGATATCGAGCGCATTTACGCTAGAGCCAAGGTACTCGTATTACCTTCCAGAGTAGAACCATTTGGAATGGTGCCAGTGCAAGCCATGCAATTAGGTCTTGTGCCAATTGTTAGTCGAGCATGTGGTGTGTCTGAAGTCTTAAAACACAACCACGACTCTCTCATTCTTGAAAATCATTTAGATCCAGCAGAGCTAGCATCACTCATGCGCACGCTCATGCTCGATGACCAGCTTAGAATCACACTTTCTAACAACGCTCGCATTTCTGTTCAGAACATAAACTGGCACCACACTTTAGATGCAACGCTAGAAGCCTACGAAAAGGCGATTTCTACGCCACGAAAAACACCAGTTGTGTCTCAAGCTAATATAAGTGATTTTGCCAGAGGTCTAAATGAATAAAAAAGCAAACAGGCTGATTGACGAAACGAGTACTTATTTATTACAGCACGCATATAATCCAGTTGAGTGGTACCCATGGTGCAGCGAGGCTCTGGATGCCTCACGCAACCAGGACAAACCTATTTTATTGTCTATTGGTTATTCTGCTTGTCACTGGTGTCATGTTATGGAACACGAGTCTTTTGAAGATGAAGACACCGCTGCGCTCATGAACAAGCTTTTCATCAATATTAAAGTCGATAGAGAAGAACGTCAGGATCTAGATGAAATTTATATGCGTGCAGTCCAGGTAATGACCGGACATGGCGGTTGGCCGATGACTGTTTTTTTGACACCGGATCTAAAGCCATTTTTTGCTGGCACATATTTTCCACCAGAAAATAAGCATGGCATGCCATCTTTCAAGCGAGTGATGCTGGGAGTAGCACAAGCATGGCAAGAAAGCAGAGCTGATATTTTAGAGAGCGCATCTGAGATCACTGACCACATAGCCAAATTGAATTCAATTACAAATAACAATGGCGAAGAAAATATTTCTTTCAACAAGTCGGTCTTCAATAAAGTTCTGCACAAAATCAGTAGTAATTTCGACCCCAAATGGGGCGGATTTGGTGGTGCGCCAAAATTTCCACATCCATCGACCTTGCAATTATTGTTGCGCATAAGAGAAATGAGCGAAGGGGATGAGCGCAAACAAGCCGAACAAATAATCGAAACCACCCTCGATAAAATGGCTCTTGGCGGCATCTGGGACCACTTGAGCGGTGGGTTTGCTCGCTACTCGACTGACAGACGCTGGCTCGTTCCGCATTTTGAAAAGATGCTCTACGACAACGCCTTGCTTGCTCCGGTTTATTTCAACGCCTATCTTGCAACTGGCAAGGAATTTTACAAAGACATCGGGTGTTCAATCCTTTCTTTTGTCAAAAACGAATTGACTAGCGAAGACAATGTATTTTATTCAAGCCTTGATGCAGACAGCGAGGGCGAAGAAGGCAAATTCTATGTTTTTACAAAAGACGAAATCATAGATATTCTAGGCAAAGAAGAAGGCGAGTGGTTCGCCACCATATACCAAGCAACAGAAGAAGGCAATTTCGAGCACCACAACAATGTTTTGCATTTGCAGAATATATTGTCCAAAGAAGAAGCCCAAAGAGCCAGACCCTCTAGAGATAAGCTGCTTGAAGCACGTGCCAAAAGAGTTCGTCCTGGACGTGACGATAAAATACTCACAAGCTGGAGTGCACTTATGATTAGTGCACTGGTGTCAGGCTATAGAGCGACAAAAGAAATTTTCTATCTGGAGCAAGCCAAGCAAGCTGCCACATTTCTGCTAACGAAAATGGAAAAAGAGGGCAATTTGCAACGCACGTACGGGCGGGGAAAAGCAAGATTGACCGGGTATTTAGACGACTATGCATATCTGGTACAAGCCTTGCTTGATTTATGCGCTTGCGACTCAGAGACAAAATGGTTCGATAAAGCAGTCTTGCTCTGTGACAAATCGATTGAATATTTTTATTCAAGCGAAGAGAAAGATTTTTATTACACACCCAAAAATCACGAAAGTCTCATTTTGCGCCCTAAGAATTATTTTGATGGTGCGGTGCCCTCAGGGACTTCGGTTGCCTGTATGAATCTTTTGAGACTCTACAGACTCAGTGACAATGAAAAATTCCAAAAGATTGCACTGGATACCATAGGTACTTATGCAAGCTTGTTCGAAAGAGCTCCAGACCAGTTTGCAAATATGCTTTGCGCTTTGGATATGCATCTTTCAGATGGTAAGGAAATAGTGTTGGTTCTCGATTCTAACGATGGTGAGAGCCAAAGATTTTTGCAATCGGCTTTATGTCGTTTTGCTCCAAACGACATCGAACTGGTCAAGACCAAAGACTCTCTGCACTCTAGTCCTTTGTTTGAAGGACGTGAACTGAAGAACGGAAAATCTACCGCATATATTTGTCAGAACCACGCTTGCAAAGAGCCAATTACTGATATTGATCGACTCGAGGCCGAATTGCATTGTCACTTGGTAAAATCTAGCCAAAAGGAGACAAAAAACTGATGAACCAGCCAAAAGACCTTGAAACAAAGCTTTCTTTCATTCGATCAGTCAAAGCGCCAATCCTGGTTTCAAGTCTGGTCTGGTCTATATTGGCTATTACCTTTTGTCTTGCTATCGCGTCTCAGGATGTTTCAAGAACCGACAAACACCAGGAAGCAGTTTTTCTGCTTGGCGTGAGCACTTTTATCCTTGGTGTTGGTCTTGTCATTCTTTTGTATCAGATTCGCCGTTTGCACAAAAAATTGCAAACAGTAGCCGAATTACTTGAAGAAATGAACCAGAAGAAAGATTAGTTCACTAAAAAAATACAGCGCTTTCTATTTGACTTGTGTGCTTGGCATTTTCTTGAGTGGCACAATTGGATGATTCAAAAATAGTTTAGTGCGTTTTCTCACATCGGGATCCATGCGCACAGCCAGTTCGAGTGCCTCTTTTGCTTGAGCTTCCCAGTTTAAACGCTTATAGAGCCCGTAGAACAAATAATAGTAATCGGATGTTTTTCGGTTCTTTGCAGCAGCATATGTTTCAAGATAACCAAGCGCTTCTTCCAAATGTCCACTTTCTAGTGACGCATAAGCAGTGGTTAAAAGAAGAGCATCGCTTGTCCCGAAAACCTGTCTTGCTTGAGTGGCAATTTTATATCCGAGGTCTTGCATCTTTGTGGTGCCAATACCAATACAAGCTCTTGCAAGCGGTTCAAGCACGTCGGCGTTATATCTATCAAGTAAATGTGCTTGCTGCAATTCTATGAATGCTGCATTTGGATTGAACTCAGCCAGAAAGCAACGACCGAGAATCAAATGCAAATTGGACTTATTCGGCTGTACTTTTACAGCTTCGTTTGCATATTTTCGGGCAGTCGCAAAATCGTCAGTAGCGATGGCTGCTTCAGCAAGTCCCGATTGCATTTCCCAAATTATTTCGGTTGAAAGATTTTGCTTGTCGGCTAGATCAAGACCCTCACTGAAATATTGTTTGGCTTCCTCAAATTTCTTTCGTTTCAAGCGATGAGTACCAAGCACCAGATCGAGAATGGCTCTGTATTCCTTTGCCTCTCCTTGCTCTTTGAGCAGTTTTTCAGCACGCTCGGCTCCTTTATCAAGATTACCTTGAAAAGCCTGAGCCCAAATATCCATGACCTGACTGCGCTTGCTTGAAGGATTCAGTCTGTATGTCTCGCTCCAGAGCCTCTGATCGTCATACCAGTAATAAGTGCGCCAGTTTGTCAGACCACAAAATAAAAGGACCAGAGCGCTTAAAATGGAGACAAGTATTTTAGGCTTCTCGTCAAATTTAACAGACAGAAAATAAGCTACTACAGTACAAAGACAAGCTGATGCTATATAAAATCGTCTGTCTGAGACTATTTCGGGTTGAACCATAACAAAGTTAGGTAAAAGCGAAATAACAAGAAGCGCTAGTGGAAACGAGACCACAAGAGTAGTTCGCATTCTATACGCAAGATAAAGAAGTGCAATCGGAATCAAAATCCCTATAACACTCAGCGCCTGGTTCAATAAAGGAACTGACAGTTGAGGCGGGTCTAGGGTAAATCCATAAGGAATGAAAAATACTCTCAAATAGTAGGTGACAAGCATTTGTCCCTGACTGAGCAGATAAGAAATCGGGTCCAGTTTTTCAAGCCCAAATCCGTTTCCAATTGGAGCTACATATTTCACAAGCAATACAAAAGGTACAACCAGTGCTAGAAACAACTGCGCGAAAAATTCGTATGGACGACTGACGAGCCAATTTTTGTACGTTTCTTTTTGTGGTTTCATCAATATCGTCAAAGCAAGGAAAGCACAAGGTGCAGTTATTCCTTGAGCAGACGACCATGTAGCGAGAATAACAAAAAAATAGCCGAATCCATAACCAAGCAATCCAGGCGTGATTTCTTTAGTCAAAAATCCAAGCATAAAACAATGCAAACTGGCTAAGTAATAGAAAGTGACAAGCAGAGTGGATCTTGCTGAGATATAGCTTACAGTTTCGCTAGAAATAGGATGGCTAGCAAACAAGCAAGTTGCCACCACAGTGAGTAAATAGGGATTGAATGAAACAGAATTTTTCCAGGTTTTTAGCTGATAGCGAGCGATTCTATAAACAAGTCCACCCCACAAAAGACTGTTACCCAGGTGAAGCGCTAAATTAATCGCGTGATAAACCGAAGGATATCGCATGCGCACACCCTGCACATCAAGCGCCAGGGTTGCTCTAAAAAGTGGCTCGCTCAAAGGACTGGTCAAACATTGGGTCAATGTTTCCAACCAGAATTTCGGCCAATCCAAAATCGCAATCAAAGGCCACAAATTGAATTTGTCCATATAGACAAATTTGTTCCACAGGCTTTGCAGGTGACAGGAAAGCACTACAGCTGCCACTACATAAGCAATTATTCCAAGATATCTGTAATTGACTTTGGACTCAGTCACTTGATTCTCCGCCTTGCGAAAGACTGGCTGCCTCAGAGATATTTTTGGTAATTAGTGGCGGATTGCCCAATAGCTCTACTCGTGCTGCGCCAGAAGCATCGAGATTGAGTGCGTCTTTGACAAATATTTTAGCCTTGGATGCACCATCGATATTTAGAATGCCTTTTTTGCAAACCAGCTTGTTCGCAACTAATTCGCTTGCACCAGATAAGTCGGCAGTTAATTCATCGCAAGTACCACTGCACAAAAGGGTGGACGCGCCATCGAGATTTATTTTGAGCGATGATGAGTTGATGTCATTCATGGTGCCTTTACAGGCTCCACTGATATCTATGCTTTCGACTTCAGGCAAACCTACTGATATTTTAGGCGCAGTAGCTACGCTTACATCGTTGAATGTTATTTGAAGAGTCCCGTCTTTGACTTCAGTCTTTATTTTGGCTAACTCACTTTGCTCGCTGGTCACACTAAGCGAACAAGCCTCCTGAACTGATATATCCAGGATGCAGCTTCCATTTACTAACAAAGAAGAAAAGGTATCGACTGTACGAGTTTCAGTTTTTTGAGCCTTATCTTCGGGTGACTTGGAACTACTACTGCATGCGGAATTGAGAAAGAGACAGGCTATCAAAACCAATGTTGCAAAAATAGTTTGGCGAGCCTTTTCGGATTTCAAGTATTACTCTCCCCAAATTTCTTTCCCTATTTTAAATGATAAAATGTCAGCATGGAAAACAAAGAAAAGAACGCCTCGCAGGCTCAAAATGCCAAGAAAGTTGCCAAAGCCGAGCTCATGCAATCCTGCAAGGCACTATATATCCCGCTTGCGCTGTTTTTGTCTTGCGTTAGTTTTGCTGCTGGTGCCTTCTTGATTAACGAAGGCGAAGCTTTTGGCTGGCTCTTTATCAGCATCACCGGATTTTTATCGATAACTGCTTTTATTGCTCTTTTCAGTTTCCAGAATCCTTTTCGAGCGAAAGGCATAATTACTCCGTCTAAACCAGACGACAACTAGATAATTAAAAGCCTTTTCCCGTCATTGAAATAAGCGAATAATCCAGCATTTTCAAAGCTTGAAAGTTTGCACTTTATTTTTTTTGGCAAAAAATACCGCCAAGCAAAAGGTCCCACCATAATAGCGGGACCTTTGAACTTCTTTGCAGTATCTGTAAGTCGATTGAATTAACGTTTCGAGAACTGGAAACGTTTACGAGCACGTTTGCGACCATATTTTTTACGCTCTTTCACTTTGGAATCACGTGTAAGCATTCCTTGTGTACGAAGTGCTGGTCTGTTAGCTGGATTAGCTTCGGTCAACGCACGAGCGATACCATGTCTGATGGCACCCATCTGTCCAACGATGCCACCACCTCTAACCGAGATCATGACGTCGAAACGACCGACTGCATCTGTCAATTGAAAAGGAGCTTCGAAGACTTTTTCTAAACCGTGACGTCCGCCTACATAATCTTCTACGGTGCGGCCATTGATGGTCACTTGACCTTTACCGGGCAAGAGACGAACTCTGGCTGTGGCAGTCTTTCTGCGACCTGTTCCGTAGTACTGAATAACGCTAGTCATCTGCTTGCTTTTCCTTTCCTTTTAGCGAGATAGAGTATAAGTCTGGGGTTTTTGCGCTTCGTGCGGGTGCTTGTCACCAACATAAACTTTGAGTTTGGTGAATTGCTCACGACCCAATGTGGTGTGAGGAAGCATGCCTTTGACAGCGCGCTCGATAATCAGTTCGGGTTTTCTGCGACGGACTGCAGCAAGAGTTTCTTCCTTGAAGCCGCCTGGAAAACCTGAGTGGCTGTAATATTTTTTCTGAACTTCTTTTTTGCCGGTGACTTTGATTTTCTCAGCATTGATTACAACAACGAAATCGCCGCAATCTACATTAGGTGTGAATTCAGGCTTGTTCTTGCCTCTGAGCATGACCGATACTTCGTTTGCAAGATGACCCAGAGTTTTTCCGTCTGCATCGATCAGATACCACTGTCTGGTCACTTCACTTGGTTTGGCTACATAAGTTTTCACGGTCTTGGTCCTATTCTTTTTAGTTTTCGTCTTTGAACAAATTGTATTCGTCTGGGTAAATCACTCGATGGAGGGTGAGTCCCCAGGGTGGAGCAGTGGGTCCGCACAAATTGCGGTCCAGCTTCTCGAGGGCGCAAGCTATGCTTTCGATGCTTCGCTTGTGAAGTCCAATCTCGACTAGTGTTCCCACTATTATACGCACCATATTGTACACGAAGTGGTCGGCTCTAATCCAGAATTCAAGCTCTCCTTCACCTTTGTTCAAGATTTGTGACCGCTCAACCCGGCAAATTGGACTACTAATTTCTCTTGGATCAGAACTGGTAGAGCGAAAAGCACTAAAATTGTGCTTGCCTAAAAGCTCGGATGCCGCATCAGTTAAGACTTTCAGGTCTAGTGGCTGTCTTACTAAAAAATGTGTATCACCCATAAGAGCAGAAGCATGTTTTCGGTTCAAGATTCGATACACATATTCTCTTGATAACGCCTCACGCCTGGCATTGAATCTGTCGGGTACCAGTTGCGCTTTGACAATCGACATGCCTTTGCCAGTGATACCGTTCAAACTCGATTCAAAACGCTCGAGTTCAAAATCAAAATTCTCGAATGGCCAGTCGAAATGAGCAACCTGACCACGCGCATGCACACCAGAATCAGTGCGTCCGGCAAATGTGACAGGCACGCGTTTTTTTGCCAGAGTCGCAATTGCAGACTCCAGATCCTGCTGGACAGTAATAACCCCTTTTTGAGTCTGGGAGCCATGATAGGCTTTCCCGTTATACTCGATTAAAAGAGCAATGCGTGGCAATTATTCAGGACTTTTTTCGAACTAGACTAATTGAATGATAGCCAGTTGAACATTATCGCCGCGTCTTTCGCGATATTTGATGATACGGGTATAGCCGCCTTCGCGCTCGAGATATTGAGGAGCGATTTCATCGAATACGCGCGATACAACTTCGCGATCGTAGAGATATGAATTGACTTGTCTGCGCAAATGAACAGATGCAAGCACTTCTTTCAAAGCGTCTTTATCTCCGCCTTTGGCTTTGTCGTAAGCAGCCTTGTAGTCCTTGATGAAACCCTTTTTGCCTTTGGTGATGAGTTTCTCGACTTCAGGTCTCAAAGCTTTCGCTTTGGCCAAAGTAGTGATGATTTCTCCATGACGAAGAAACTCTGTGGCTAAGGTTCTCAACACAGCCTTTCTTTGGTCGGCAGCGCGGCCTAACTGGTGACGAGACTTACGGTGACGCATGATATCCCTCTTTTATTTGTCCTTGTTTATGTCGTCAAGGGTAAGGCCAAACTGTCTCAGTCTTTCCATGACTTCGTCAGCCGATTTCTTACCGAAATTCTTGATATTCATCAAATCGTCATAGGTAAGCTTGAGCAGCTCGCCAAGCGAGTTGATGTTGGCACGCTTCAAACAGTTGTAAGCACGAACTGAAAGTTCGAGCTCTTCAATCGAGATTGAGGAGTGCTTGCCTTCTTGTGGTGCAGGCGCAGCGGTGGTTGCCACCATTGGCTTGCCAGACAATTCGGCGATTGGAATTAAGTGCTCGATGAGCTGACGAGCAGCTTGCGAAATAGCTTCGGAAGCGTCGATAGCTCCATTCGACCAGAGTTCAATTGTCAGTTTGTCGAAATCGGTTGATTCACCGACACGGGTAGGTTCGACGTTGTATGAAACTTTGCGAACCGGCATGTAAACTGCATCGATTGGAAGAACGTCGATAGCTTGTTTAAACTGGCTGTGTGCATCAGCAGGCACATAACCACGTCCACGCTCTACTGTGATTTCAGCGCGGATTCTGCCGCCTTCAGCCAATGTGCAAATCTGCCAGTCAGGATTGATGATGGTGGCATCAGCTGGGCAGAAGATATCACGGCCGGTGACAGGACCTGGACGCTCTACATCGAGGTGGAGATACTGAGGCTCTTGGCTGAAAGTCTTAACTACAAGGCCTTTCAAGTTGAGCATGATGTCGATTACATCTTCAACAACACCAGGTACGGTGGTGAATTCATGTGTGATGCTTTCGATACGGACTGCAGTTACAGCAGATCCTTCAAGGTGTGAAAGAAGAACGCGACGAAGCGAGTTGCCAACAGTGGTGCCATATCCTCTTTCTAGTGGTTCGATTACGAATTTGCCGTAGATAGAACCGTCAGCATGAGTTTTATTTTCGAGACACTTGATTTTGATTGGCTCGCGAGGGCTTGTGTTGGGCATATATCCCCAGCTCGAAGCAGGCTCAGTGGATGCACTCGGTGCAGGTGTCTGGCGCGGAATCATTCCACCCGAACCACCAGGACCGCCGAATCCGCCACCCATATTGATTCCGTATTGTCTGTTGAAATCGTTGTTCACTTGTTATGCCACCATTTCTGTTTGCTGTGCCAATACTATTGAAAAATCCAATTAGACGCGTCTTCTCTTAGGAGGACGACATCCGTTGTGCGGAATAGGAGTTACGTCTTTGATCAAAGTAATTTCCAGTCCGGCTGCTTGAAGCGATCTGATTGCAGTTTCGCGACCAGCACCAGGTCCTTTGACCAGTACTTCTACTTGACGCATACCTGAGTCCATCGAGCGACGGGCAACGATGTCTGCTGCTTGTTGAGCGGCAAACGGAGTGCCTTTCTTAGCGCCCTTGAAACCGACAGTACCAGCAGAAGCCCAGGCGATAACCTGTCCTTGCGGGTCAGTCGAGGAGATGATGGTGTTGTTGAAAGTGCTCTGAATATGTACTACGCCTTGAGGAACAATGCGTTTCTCTTTTTTCTTAGTACGAGCCTTTGCCACCTTTGCCATATTCGTTTAGTCCTTTTAGTCCTTTAGTCTTTCGTTTTGTCTGTTGGGTGAAGTTAAATTTTAGAGTAGATTGTCAGTATTTGTTGATTTTTGGGCTCAATCAATACGGAATGTATATCTACTTAGTGGTTACTTGGTAGCAACCTTCTTATTGGCAACTGTTTGACGCTTGCGACCGCGACGTGTGCGGGCATTGGTCTTAGTGCGCTGACCACGAGTTGGCAGACCGCGTCTGTGACGTTGACCACGAAAGCAGTTGATTTCGATCAAGCGTTTGATGTTGAGACCTTCGACTCTGCGCAAATCGCCTTCGACGGTATAAAGTCCGCTCTTCTCGATTTCTTCGCGAAGACGAGCAACTTCATCGTCGTTCAATTCGTGAACGCGTCTTTTGTCCGGAATATTCAACTTGGCGCAAATTTTTTCTGCAGTGGTTCTGCCAATCCCATGAATGTAGCAAAGTGCAAATTTTGCGGTTTTGTTGCGGGGTAAATCGACGCCGGCGATTCTAGCCATGACCTAGTGGTCCTCCAAATAATTTATTTTCTCTAACTCTCTACTAACGAAATTACCCTTGGCGCTGTTTGTGCTTGGGGTTTTCGCAGATTACAGCAATGCGTCCTTTGCGACGAATTACTTTGCATTTTTCACAAATTTTCTTCACAGAAGCTCTAACTTTCATGATTTCTACCTTTATCGGTGTTCTTTTCAACTGGAATAGCCAGCCTCAGGCAGTGCTCCTGAAGGGCATCTCAAGCCGCAACCCTGGGGCTTTCGGCGAATCTACAAAAGCGATTACACCAAAGATCCCAAGACGAATATGTAATTGTACCTTATTCTCTAATTCTGTAGGTGATACGGCCGCGCGTTAAGTCATACGGGGTGAGCTCTACACGCACTCGATCGCCAGGAAGAATCTTAATGAAGTTCTTGCGAATCTTGCCCGAAATATGCGCCAACACTTTGTGGCCGTTATCGAGTTCTACCCGAAACATGGCATTGGGCAAGGATTCCCGGATTGTCCCTTCGAATTCGATTACGCTTTGCTTTGCCATCCGGCTTCCTCGTTGGGTCGCTTGGTGAGCACTTCAGGCTCGCCTTCTGTTATTAAAATTGAGTGTTCAAAATGTGCAGATGCTTTGTAATCTTGCGTTACAACCGTCCATCCATCTTGTTTGGTGCGCACTCTGTCACCACCCAGATTAAACATGGGTTCAATGGCTATAACCATACCAGGTTTTAAACGAGTCTTGCTACCAGTGCGATAGTTGAAAATGAACGGTTCTTCATGAAGTACATAGCCGATTCCGTGACCACCATACTCGCGTACGATGCCATAAGCCCCTGCATTTCCAACATCTTCGACCGCGCCGCCAATATCGTCTAGTGTGGCTCCAGCTCTTGATGCTCTGATTCCTGCATAAAGACTTTCACGCGTGTCTTCTATTAGTTTTTCTTGCATTTTGCTCACCCTGCCAATAGCCACTGTGGTGGCAGTATCAGCAATGAGATCAAGCTTCTTGCCATTTTCTTCGCGTTGGAAAGTAACACCAAGATCGATACTCAACAAATCGCCATCTTTTAAAATGCGCGACTTATTGGGGATTCCATGAACGACTTCTTCGTTTATAGAAACACACAAAGTACCTGGAAAATCTCTATAACCTTTGAAAGTGGGAATTGCACCAGCATCTCTGATAGTTTTCTCAGCCATTTGGTCTAGCTCGAAAGTAGATATACCTGCCTTTGCGGTTTGCATCAGCATTTCCATGATTTCACCAGCGAGCTTGCCAGCTTTACGCATGTACTCCAAATCTTTGTCGAGGGTAACGATCATCTGATACCGCCTTGTTGAGTTAAACCGCAACCTGGAGCACTTTCAAAATTTCTTGAAAAATATGCTCTGGTGTATCGTCAGCATTGAGGGTTTTAAGAACTCCTTTGTCCTTATAAAAATCAATCAACGGTTCGGTTTCTTTCTTGTACGTCTCAAGTCTGCTTGATACCACTTCCACTTTATCATCGGAGCGATGAATGAGCTGTGTACCGCAGAAATCGCATGTATCTTCCACTTTGGGTGGGGCGAACTTTACATGGAATACGTTGTTGCAAACTTTGTTAGGACAAGATCTGCGACCGACCAGACGCTCTTCTAGCATGGCAAAGTCGATTTCCATGTTCATCACAGCGTTAAGCTTCATATCCAGCTCATCGAGCAGTTTATCGAGACTTTCAGCTTGCGATAGGTTGCGAGGAAATCCATCGAGAATAAAGCCCTTTTTTAAGGCTGGCAAAGAAAGTGCCTCTCTGAACATTTCGATTAGTACAGGATCTGGAACCAGGACTCCCTGATCCATAAAACTCTTTGCTTTCTGCCCGACTGGGGTATTTTCTCTAATTGCAGCACGCAGCAAATCGCCAGACGACAAATGCGCCAGACCCAATTTAGCCGATAGCTTTTTGCACTGGGTTCCTTTACCCGAACCTGGTGCACCTAGAAATAGAACTTGCATCTGAATATTTTCCTCAAATATTGGCTGAATCTTCGGACTTTCTAAACAAGCCTCTAGCCTGATAACGAGCCGACAGTGCGTGGGTAACGATTTGTTTTTGAGTATCTACCGCCACACCCACAAGAATGATCAAAGACGTACTTCCTAAGCCTTGCAGAGTGGTTACTTGCGTCCATTGCTCAGCGTGAATAGGCAGAATAGCAACGATACCAATTGCGCTTGCACCAATAAATACAAGCCGTCCAAGCGTTGATTCAAGAAACTCAGATGTCGGTCTGCCAGGTCTGATGCCTTGAATAGCTCGTCCCTGTCTACGCAGGTTTTCAGCCATATCTTTCGGCTGCAGAATAATCGATGCATAGAAATAAGCAAAGAACATAATCAGGATGAAATAAATGACCGAATGCTCCCAGCGGTAATAAGAAAGCATATTGATCATCTCAGTAGAAATGAATCCCCA
Organism: uncultured Candidatus Obscuribacterales bacterium; assembly: GCA_964572515.1. Taxonomy (GTDB): domain Bacteria; phylum Cyanobacteriota; class Vampirovibrionia; order Obscuribacterales; family Obscuribacteraceae; genus Aved-18. Next base: position 528,080 of record CAZNEW010000002.1, read on the forward strand.
GGCGTTCTTAGCCCAGTCTTCTTTTGCAAGCGATTCTATCCCTTTACCCAAAAACGGAATCGAGGCCATGAGCTCGTAGATGACCGTACCGGGGTCCTTGCTTTTGCCCTGACTGACAAATTGCATGACAGTTGTAGGAAACATCAAAAGTGAAGATGAAAAGATGATTGCCATAACGCCTGATGGATTTATTGGCAAATACAAATAGTCGTCTGGAGCTGCAACAAAGACCTGACGTCCCACATTACGCCTCGCTCCAAGCACCATGATTTTTCGCACGCCTTGCTGTAGACAAACTATAAGTGCTGCCATCGCCAAAAAGAACATAATTAAAACAGTCACGCCCCAAACCGGTGATTGTCCGGTTTGCACGGCGTCATATGTGTTTTTAACCATTACGGGCAGTCGCGCAACAATCCCAAGGAAAATCAATAGTGAGGCACCATTGCCGACACCACGCTCAGTAATAAGTTCCCCCAGCCACATGATGAAAAGTGCAGAGGCTGTCATGATCATTGCAGAGGTAATGATGAACCAGAAACCTGGAGTCAGCACCACGGGCGGAGCTTGAATCTTCATGAGCAAGTTGGCAAGCATCACAGATTGCATGATTGAAATTGCAACTGTGGCAAGGCGTGTTATTTGCTGTAATTTTTTGCGCCCCTGCTCGCCCTGATTTTTTTGCAGGTCTTCCAATTGAGGAAAGACCTGGGTCATGAGCTGCAAAATAATCGAAGAAGTAATGTAAGGACCAATACCAAGCGAGAATATAGAAAGCTTGTTCAAGGCGCCGCCTGTAAACAAGTCAACCATGCCAAGCAGACTTTGAGCATATTCGGGGTGCTTTAAAAACGCGCTTGAATCAACACCTGGAAGTGGAATGTGCACACCAGCTCTGTATAGCAGGATGACACCAAGGGTGAAAAATATTCTCTCCTTGAGTCCGGCAGCTGAGAGCATTTTGAATAAATCTTCAGGACCGCCGATTTTACCTGGCTTACGCCTTGGTGAATTCACTTTGTAATTTTCCTCGTACTTTTATGATGTTGATGGCAAGTCAAAGATAAGAAAATACCTCTAGGCTGAATTTATGTCTAGAGGCATTATTCAAGGATTTGAAGCTAAAAGGGGTTTATTGACCACCAAGTGGGATACGACCACGCTTTTGAGGTTCTGGATGAATAACTTCATAAGAACCGCCAGCTTGCTGGATCTTGTCAATAGCACCTTGAGTGAAGTGATGAGCGTGGATTTTCAAAGCCACTTTCAATTCACCGTTGCCAAGGATTCTCAAACTGTTGGTAGCACCGTTGTGCAAGCCGAATTCTGCAAGATTTTCTGGGTTCAATTCGGTGTTAGCAGGAAGATTGTTCAAGACACCAACATTGATGGCAACCCAATCACGTCTTTTTACTTGATCGAAATTGTGGATCTTAGGAAGACGTCTGAACAAAGGGGTTTGACCGCCTTCAAAACCAAAACGCTTGGTTTGACCAGCTCTTTGACCTTGACCGTTGTGTCCTCTGGTCGAAGTTTTACCATGACCGGAACCACGTCCACGTCCAACTCTTTTTGTATTTCTGACTGATCCCTCTTTGGGTTTGAGATCTGTGAGGTTCATTTTTCTCTCCTTATGCCTTACGCCGTTATAACGACTCGGCTTCTAGTGATTCTTAGACTATTTAGCCTGAGCTTTTGCTTTGGCTTTTTTGCTGTCTTTTTTGTCGCATTCCTTGGCTTCGCAAACTTCCACCAAATGAGAAACTTTATCAAGCATTCCATTGATGGTAGGTGAAGCGTGGTGTACGGCGGAGGTGCCGAATTTGCCCAGACCAAGAGCTTTGACGATCTTTTTCTGAGTTTCGGTTCTGCCGATCATTCCTTTTTTAAGGGTGACTTTAATCATGCTCATTTTTCTCTGGCTCCTAGTTAAGCATTTGCTTGAGGGTGATGCCTCTCAAACTGGCGGCGCGTTCAAAAGTACGCAGCTCTTTCAAGCCGTTTACAGTGGCGCGGGCAACGTTCAATGGCGAACGCGAACCCAATGATTTGGACATGATGTCGCCGACTCCGGCAAGCTCGAGCACTGCGCGTGCTGCACCACCGGCGATGACGCCTGTACCTTTAGCGGCGGGTTTGAGCAAAATACGGCTGGAGCCTTGCTTACCAACAATCTGGTGAGGAATGCTCGTATTGATTAAAGGCACGCTTATCATCGATTTGCGAGCGTCAGAAACGCCTTTTTGAATGGCGACTATAACTTCAGCAGCTTTGCCGATACCGATTCCAACTTGACCTTTACCATTACCTACTGCAACTACAGCACGGAAGCTCAGTTTCTTACCGCCCTTAACTACTTTAGTTACGCGACGGACTTGAATGATTTTTTCTTCCCACTCAGACTGCTCGCGCTCGCGACGTGCATCTTCTTGACTGCGACGATTTGATTCACGCGAAGATTGACGACGACCTTTTTTAACGCCATCGCCACCAGTGGCATCTTCCACCGGGCTGACCGGATTGTGGTGCTTTTGCTCTTTTTCCATGAGTTCCTCTTTTCCTGTTTAAAAACTGAGTCCGGCGGTGCGAGCACCTTCGGCGATAGCGGCAATGCGTCCGTGATAAATGTATCCACCGCGGTCAAAAATAACGGATTCGATTCCTTTTTCTTTTGCGCGTTTGGCAATGAGCTCACCGACTTGCTTGGCTGCATCCTTATCCCAGGATTTACCACCTTTGAAGTCACCATCGAGGGTGCTTGCGCAAGCCAGTGTTGTGGAAGTGGAATCATCCACAATCTGAGCATAAATATGTTTGTTAGAGCGATAAACACAAAGACGTGGACGCTCTGACGATCCGTAGATACGGCGTCTGATGCGATTGTGCCTTTTCACTCTTGCTTGCTTTCTGTCTGCCTTTGTAATCATTTTTTTCTACCTAGTTATTAGTGCTTTGTCCTAATTATTTGCTACCGGCAGCTTTACCGGCTTTCTTCCTGATTACTTCTTCAGTATATTTGACACCTTTGCCTTTATAGACTTCTGGAGGACGTCTCGATCTGACGTCAGCGCAGAAATCACCAAGGACTTGTTTGTCAAAACCAGTAATAGTGATGACGTTATTTTTTCCAACCGCAACTTCGATTCCTTTAGGAATTTCAATTTCGACCGGGTGTGAATAACCTAGAGCCATGTTCAGTTTGCGACCTTCAACGACCGCACGATAACCTACCCCGATAACTTCCAGCTTGCGCTCGAAACCTTGCGAGACGCCAACTACCATATTGTTGATCAAGGTGCGGGTTAGACCATGCAAACCACGAGCCATGCGGCCGTCAGTTTCTTCTTTACGCTCGATCTTGATATGTCCATCTTCTTGTTTGATAGCCATTTCAGGACGGAACGATTGCGACAGCTCGCCTTTGGGACCTTTGACAGAAACTTTGTTGCCATCACCCAGGGTGACAGTTACTCCTGCCGGAATCTTGATTGGTGCTTTGCCTATGCGAGACATGGATTTATCCTCTTCTTTATTCTTTGAAAAAACTACCAGACGTAAGCTAGAACTTCGCCACCCACAACGTTTTTGCGAGCCTGACGGTCGGTCATCAATCCACGATTGGTGCTGATGATCGCAACGCCAAGTCCACCAGATACACGAGGTAGACGATCCGAAGATCTGTAGATGCGCAGTCCGGGTTTGGAAACGCGCTTGATGCCCTGGATTACTTGCTCGCCCTTGGGACCATATTTGAGAACGATACGCATTCTCTGTTTTGGGTTACCCAAATCTTTTGTTTCGAAAGAAGAAATGAAGCCTTCGTTGCGAAGCAATTCAGCCAAAGCGATTTTTTGCTTTGAAGCCGGCATTTCGACGACAGGTGACGAAACCCGCGTTGCATTGCGGATTTGTGTAAACATGTCGGCTATGGGATCTGTTACTGGCATTTATTTTTCTCCTACCAACTCGATTTGGTTACGCCGGGCAATAAACCTTCGTGAGCCATTTTTCTGAAGCAGAGGCGGCACAGTCCGAAATCACGGAAGACGCCTTTGGGACGTCCGCAAATGCGGCAACGATTGTGCAAGCGCACTTTTGGATACTTGCCTTTCAGGACAAGCTCCCGGCGCTTATGCTCTTTGTCAATCATCGATGTCTTAGCCAATTTTTTTTCCTCTCTACTTTTTAAATGGCATTCCTAATTCTTTGAGCAATGCAAGTCCCTCTTGATCGGTTCTTGCAGTTGTGACGATGGCAATATCCATACCTCTGGTCGCGTCGATTTTGTCGTACGAAATTTCAGGGAAGATAAGCTGCTCTTTGAGACCCAACGAATAGTTGCCTCTACCGTCGAATGATTTTGGGGACAATCCGCGGAAGTCTTTGATACGCGGAAGTGCAATGTGCATCAATTTGGACAGGAAGTAATACATGCGTTTGCCGCGGAGCGTAACGCTCACACCGACAGGCATTCCCTCTCTCAATTTGAATGTAGCGATTGATTTGCGAGCTCTTTTGATTACCGGTTTTTGTCCGGCGATTGTGGTTATGTCACTGACACCACCCTCAATGGCTTTGGCCGATGAAGTGGTTTCGCCAATGCCCATATTGAGGACGACTTTCTCAATGCGCGGTATTTGCAGTTCGTTTGTGTAATTGAACTGTTTTTTCAAATTTGGCTTTACTGTTTTGTCGTAATGCTCTTTAACGTCGATCATTTTTGGTTCGTCCTTCTAATTAGTTGTCTAGAATCTCGCCTGATTTCACGCCCACTCTCACTTTTTTGCCATTTTCAAGCACTTTGTGACGAATGCGGGTCGGTTTTTTGGCGACGGGATCGTATAACTGAACTTTAGATGCGAAGATGGGAGCTTCTTTCTCCACAATTCCGCCTTGAGTTTGCATCGAACCAGGACGAGCTTTGGTGGCTCTTTTGATCACGTTGATTCCTTCAACAATGATTTTGCCCTGGGCAGGAAAAACTTTGAGAACTTTGCCGATTTTGCCTTTGCCAGCTTTTTCGGAACCGGAAATCATCATCACCAGGTCGCCGCGCTTGACGTGAATTTTAGGAACCAGGTTGCTGACGCCTTTTTTCACTAACGCTTCAGACACAAGGGCGATACCACCAGCTTTGATTTTGGCTGATTTAGCCGCTTTGGTGAATCTCAGCTTGTTAGGCTTTTGTGGCTTCTTAGTGGATTTCTTTTGTCCGGTTTTTTCTTGAGCGGAACTCATTGCTTTTACCTCTATATGTCTTTGTGACCTAAATAACTTCCGGTGCCAGGGAGATTATTTTGGTGAAATTCTTGTCTCTGAGTTCGCGGGCTATTGGTCCGAAAACGCGAGTACCTTTTGGGTTGCCATCTTTTTGAATGATGACTGCAGCATTATCGTCAAAGCGGATTGTGGTGCCATCTGGGCGACGGACACTTTGTTTGACTCTAACGATGACGGCTTGGACAACGTCTGATTTTTTGACAGGCATGTTTGGAATGGCTTCTTTTACAGCAGCGACGATTTTGTCACCGACTGATGCATAAGTTCTGTTGCCACCAAGCACGCGGATACAAAGAAGTTCTTTGGCTCCAGTGTTGTCAGCGCATGTCAATCGAGTTTCTTGTTGAATCATTACTTGGACTCCTTAGTCTTTGCAGCGGCTGCAGCGGAGACATTGTCTTCGGCAACTTTTTGAATCTCAATAACTTTCCAAGTTTTTTCTTTGGAGAGTGGTCTGCACTCTTCAATTTTCACTTCGTCTCCGGCTTTGCAAGCATTGGAGGCGTCATGAGCTTTGAACTTGGTTGTTTTGACAATTTGCTTTTCGTAGCGTTTGTGAGCTACGCGTCTTTCCACAGCAACTACGACGGTTTTATCCATCTTGTCTGATACCACGGTTCCGACTAAAACTTTCTTTGGCATGACTTACTATTTTCCTTTAGCTTCTTTTTTCTCTGACTTCTCAGTAATAACGGTAAGAAGTTGAGCCAATCTTTTCTTTGTTTGCCTTAATTTGGCTGTGCTCTCCAGCTTGCGCAGCGAGTGAGCGAAACGCAGACTGACAATTTCCTTGCGGGCATCAGCAACCTGTGTATTCAATTCTTCTTGCGAAAGGTCTCGCATTTCCTTGATTTTCATTTGATCCTCACTAACTTCCAAGTTGGCGTTTGACGACACGACACTTGACCGGCAGCTTTTGAGCAGCAAGTGCAAGGGCTTCGTGCGCATCTTTTTCAGTTACGCCTGCCATTTCAAACATTACGCGACCAGTTTTGACCACAGCGACCCAGAATTCTGGGTTACCTTTACCGGAACCCATACGGACTTCGGCTGGTTTTTTAGAAACTGCTTTATCTGGGAATACGCGAATCCAGATTTGACCACCACGCTTGACCGAACGAGTCATGGCTTTACGTGCTGCTTCAATCTGACGCGAAGTAATCCAGGCTGGCTCGAGAACTTGCAAACCGTATTCGCCAAAATCAACTTTGACGCCACGGGTTTCGCAACCGGTCATACGGCCCCTGTGATGTTTTCTGTATTTGGTTCTCTTCGGCAACAACATTTCGACTAACCTGCCTTTCTGGATCTTTTGCCAGATTTTTGCGGAGCGCGCTCCGGTCTGTCCATATTCTGTCTATCGCGATCCGTTTGGACTTTGATATTGGGAGGAGACCATTGACCTGGCTCGAGTTCACCTCTGAAGATCCAGACTTTGACTCCGATTACTCCCATCAGGGTGCTTGCTGAAGCGACACCGTAATCGATATCAGCTCTCAGTGTTTGCAGCGGAATTCTTCCTTCTTTAGCCCATTCGGTTCTGGCGATTTCAGCACCACCAAGACGTCCTGCCACCATAACTTTGATACCAACGGCACCTGCGCGCATGCAACGTTGCATGGCTTGTTTCATGGCTCTTCTGAAGGCGACCCGTTTTTCCAACTGCTGGGCGATTGATTGTGCCACCAGTTTGGCTTCGAGGTCTACACGATTGATTTCAAGGATATTGATTTTGACATCAAGTCCTTTACGGCTGAGCATGGCGCGGATTTTTCCTGCCAGTGTCTCGATACCCTGTCCGCCTTTGCCAACTACGACACCAGGACGAGCAGTGTAGATATCGATTGTGACCTGGTCTACTTTGCGCGAAATCTCAAGCTTCGACACACCAGCGCCTTCCAATTCTTTAGTCAAGAATCGGCGGAGACGATTGTCTTCTTCGATAAGAGGAGCAACTTCTTTTTTCTGAACCAACCAGTTCGACTGCCATCCTTTATGGATGCCGACTCTATAACCGTTTGGATGTACTTTCTGACCCAAGATCCTGCTCCTTATTTATACGTCTGAGAGAACAACAGTGATATGACTTGTACGTTTTAAAATTGGCATGGCGCGTCCGCGTGCTCTGGCTCTGAAGCGGCGAGGCAAGGTTGGACCTTGATCGGCGTACGCTTCGGTTACTATCAATCTGCCGGCTTCTTCTTCAGAAATCGGATTTTCTTGATGGTGAATGAGGTTGTACATTGCCGAGTTGACTACTTTCCAAACTTCTTTGGAAGCGGCATAAGGCATGAACTGGAGCATTTCCAGAGCTTCACCAGCTTGTTTGCCGCGGATTTCGTCAATTACGCGACGCACCTTACGTGGTGACATTCTTATCCATTTGGCTTTTGCTTTGCTTTCCATGACTTATCCTCTTTTGGCTGTCTTGTCGCCACCAGCATGACCTTTGAAAAGTCTTGTAGGAGCGAACTCACCCAGGCGATGACCGATCATTTGTTCGGTTACATAAATTGGCACGTGTTTGCGACCGTTATAGATGGCGATGGTGTGACCGATCATGTCGGGCACAATCATTGAAGCTCGTGACCAAGATTTGATCACGCGTTTTTCGCCTTTCTTATTCATCTCTTCGATTTTTTTGTGGAGCGAGGGATGAACAAACGGACCCTTTTTAAGCGATCGAGACACTGTAACCTCCTGAGCTACTTCTATTTAGTGCGTCTTTTAACGATGAATTTATCCGAAGGACGGCGACCACGGCGGGTCTTGTAACCCATTGCCGGTTTGCCCCAGGGAGTTTGTGGTTTACCACCAACTGGCGAGCGGCCTTCGCCACCACCGTGTGGGTGATCTACAGCGTTCATGGTGACACCGCGGACGGTGGGTTTGATACCCATCCAACGTGTGCGACCTGCTTTACCGATGCGAACGTTTTTGGCATCTGTGTTGCCCAACTGTCCGATGGTAGCCATACAATCAGCAAGTACCATGCGCATTTCACCTGATGGTAAGCGCAAGGTAGCCATTCTTCCTTCTTTGGCTAGAAGTTGAATCTGAGTTCCAGCCGAACGACCAAGTTGTCCGCCTTTGCCAAGGTTCATTTCAACGTTGTGAACCATGGTACCCAGTGGGATTTGTTTGAGAGCAAGAGCGTTACCGACTTTAATTTCGGCATTAGCTCCACTCATAACGGTTTGACCGACTTTGAGTCCAACAGGAGCCAGAATGTAGCGTTTTTCGCCATCAGCGTACTGGAGTAAACAAATTCTTGTATTGCGGTTGGGATCGTATTCGATTGCCTTCACCACAGCTGGAATATCGAATTTGTCTCTTTTGAAGTCGATGATGCGATATTTGCGCTTGTGACCGCCACCACGGTGACGCAGAGTAACGCGTCCCTGGTTATTGCGTCCGGCGTGCTTCTTCAATGTCTCGACCAGAGATTTTTCGGGAATCGACTTTGTGATTTCCGAAAAATCGGCCAGGGACATATTGCGACGTCCGGCAGATGTTGGATTGACTTTCCTTACTGGCATGGTGAATTTCCTTCTTTATTACGATTCGAAAAAGTCGAGAGCATCACCTGCGATGGTGACATAAGCTTTTTTGCCGTCTTTAGGAGCGCGACCATGGCGCTTGCGACGTGAGAAACGATCTCTGGTTGCAACGGTTGCAACTTTGACCACTTCAGTTTTCTTGTCGGGATAAAGCGAGGCAATCAGCTCACTAAGAGCGTTTTTGATCTCGACTTTATTAGCATCGGGACTCACTTCAAAAGTGTATGTGCCGACTGCAGCCAACTGAGCCGATTTCTCGGTCAGAATAGGTCTTTTGATAATTTGCGAATTTCTTTTATTCATGGCTCTTTATTTGTCCGATTTCTTGGCTTTGCTTTCTTTTTTCTCGCCGGCTTTTTTGGTTTCGGCTTTGGCTTCTTTAGCTGGTTTCTTAGCTTCGGTCGCCTTATCTTTAGCTTTCGCTTCGGCTTTTTTAGCCGGTTTTTCGTTTTCTACCTTGGCTTTAGGAGCCTTTGCTGTTTTTTCCTTTTTGACAGGAGCAGCTTTTTTAGGTTGGGATTTTGCTTTTTTGGCTTTGCCAGATTTTTTCACAGCGGTCTTGGCTGCAACGCGCTCTTGTTGAGCCTTGCTTGGAGCAAGTCTTTCGTTGAGTTTTTCAAGACTTCCTTGTGTCAAAACAATTGCTTCAGCACCCAGAATGTCTTTAACACTCAAGTTAGAAAGACGAACCACTTTGAGCTTGGCGATATTGCGGCTAGCCATGTGTGTTTTTTCTGATTGTTCAGCCAGTTTTTTGTCACCATCGAAATCGAGAGCGAGCAAAACTTTTTTGCCTTCCAATTGCAAGTCTTTCAATATTTGATTGAAACGTTTGGTGTAACCTTTGGTTTCTTTGCTATCAGCGAACTCTTCGAAACCGTTGACTACGACTAGTTTGTCAAAACAGAAACCAATTGCTTCACGCAAAGCAGCCACTCTCATTTTTTGTGGCATATCTTTGGAATAGTCTCTTGGCTTAGGTCCAAAAGTGACACCACCACCATTCCATAATGGTGAACGAATAGAGCCTACGCGAGCTTTACCAGTACCTTTTTGACGCCAGGGTTTACGACCGCCACCACGTACTTCGGCACGGGTCTTGGTGTTGGCGCTTCCAGATCTGGCATTAGCCAGTTCTCTTACTACAGAAAGGTGCATCGTATGCAGAGCGGCATCTTTGTGATTTTCGTTCTGTGCTGAGGTGAACGCCGAATTTTTCAATTGGACGTCGCCTACTTTCTTTCCTTTGAGGTCTAATACTTGGGTGGATGTCATTTTTTTATCTCTTCTGCTTTTGACTTTACGGTCTACTTAATAGGTCCTAGTTCCACTTGGTTTTGGAAGGTGTAATAACAAGAAGACCCCCTTCAACTCCGGGCACTGCGCCCTTCACATAAAGGAGACCTTTTTCTGAATCAACTTTCACAACTTTTAGGTGACGTTGGCAAACATTTCTATTGCCCATCTTGCCTGGCATGTGGGTACCGCGATAAACGCGACCTGGTGTGGTACCAGCACCGATTGAACCCATTGAGCGGTGGAATTTAGAGCCGTGAGCCATTGGTCCGCGACCAGCATTCCAGCGTTTGATAGTACCTTGCATACCTTTACCGATTGAGCTTCCGCGCACATCGACCAGCATGTCTTCTTTCAAAATTGATTCTGGTTTGATGGCATCACCAATGGTGTACTCATCGGGATTGTCGACACGAAACTCTTTAAGAGGTTTGACTGCTGGCACCGAATTTTTCTTCAGCGCGCCCATTTCAGGCTTGTTGAGTTTTTTCTCGGTGGTTTTGAAACCGCCTACTTGAATGGCGCTATAGCCATTGTTTTCTTTGCTCAATTTAGCCGTCACGATATTGTCGCCCAGTTGGACGATGGTTACAGGCAAAGCAAGACCGGTCTTGTCATAGACCTGAGTCATTCCTACCTTTTTGCCTAACAGACTTAATTTCATCACTTGCCTCTCTTAGAGTTTCACTTCAATATCAACACCAGCAGGCAAATCAAGACGCATAAGCGCATCAGCTGTGGTGGGGGTGGGGTCGTTAATATCAATGAGTCTTTTGTGCACGCGGATTTCGAAATGCTCTCTCGATTTCTTGTCTACGTGTGGTGAGCGCAACACGCAATAGATTTTTTTGCGAGTCGGCAGTGGAATAGGACCGCAAATTGTGGCGCCTGTACGACGGGCTGTATCCACGATTTGATCCGAAGATTTATCGAGCAATTTATGATCGTAGGATTTGAGACGAATGCGAATGCGCTGCACTTTTGCAGCATTTCCATTGGTCTCTGTCTTTTGTGCCTTCGCACGCGCCATGTTTCGTTTCTCCATCTACATATATGTGGATTGCTTAGTGTCCAGTCCAAGCTAAATTAACGTCGTCTTATACTTGAAGCCCTCACAGGACTGCCGTTTCTGGCGACGAAAGAACAATTCTATCTATAATGATAGCGATCTGATTCTAAATTTTATCTTCATTAAACAATTGAATTTACGCCATTTCCGGCTTTTCTCTCTAAAACCGCCTATTTACGCCACTTGCCAAGCATATGAGCACTAAATTGCTTCATACAGTTATGTTAAGCATTCACTACATATCAAGGAGATATGCTCGTTTCCAAGAAGTCCTTCAACTTTGGAACCTGATTTCGACTTTGACCATACTTAATCGTCTGGTTTTAGATGAAAGCTTTTTGTCCCACAAAACTTTCATTTAAAACTGCAACAAAAAACAGGCACCATCACTGATGCCTGTTTTCGATTTATTGATTCGTATCAGATCTTTCGATTAGGAAAGAATGTCAGACACAACGCCAGCTCCAACGGTTCTGCCGCCTTCGCGAATAGCGAATCTCATACCTTGCTCAACAGCTACTGGTTGAATGAGTTCAACTTTCATAGATACGTTGTCGCCAGGCATAACCATCTCAACACCTTCTGGCAATTCGATGGAACCAGTTACGTCAGTTGTTCTGATGTAGAACTGAGGTCTGTAACCAGGGAAGAACGGGGTGTGACGACCACCTTCTTCTTTGCTCAAGACATAAACTTCAGCTTTGAATTTGGTGTGTGGTTTGATTGAACCTGGTTTGGCAATAACCTGACCACGTTGAATCATGGTTTTGTCGATACCACGAAGGAGTACGCCTACGTTGTCGCCTGCGATACCTTCGTCGAGGGTCTTTTGATACATTTCAACACCGGTGACGGTGGTCTTTTTGGTATCAGCAAGACCGATGATTTCGACTTCATCACCAACTTTGCACTGACCGCGCTCGATTCTTCCAGTTGCAACGGTACCACGACCGGTGATGGAGAATACGTCTTCAACAGCGAGCAAGAATGGTTTATCGATTTCACGCTCTGGTGTTGGGATGTAAGAGTCGATTGCTTTAGTCAATTCGAGGATTTTTTCTTCGTAGGCTTTGTCGCCTTCGAGGGCTTTGAGAGCCGATCCGCGGATGAAAGGAATATCGTCGCCAGGGAATTCGAATTTGGAGAGCAATTCTCTTGCTTCGATTTCTACCAGGTCGAGAAGTTCTGGATCATCAACCATGTCGCATTTGTTCATGAATACAACGATGTGTGGAACGCCTACCTGACGGGCGAGCAGAATGTGCTCACGGGTCTGGGGCATAGGACCATCGTTAGCTGAGATGACGAGGATTGCTCCGTCCATCTGAGCGGCACCAGTAATCATGTTTTTGATGTAGTCAGCGTGACCTGGGCAGTCTACGTGGCTATAGTGACGAGTGTCTGTTTGATATTCGACGTGAGCGGTATTGATTGTGATACCACGTGCTTTCTCTTCTGGAGCAGCATCGATCTCATCGTATTTTTTGTATTTTGCTTGACCCTTCTCAGCCAAAATTTTTGTAATTGCTGCTGTCAGGGTTGTTTTACCATGGTCAACGTGACCAATAGTGCCAACGTTGACGTTGGGCTTATTCCTGTTGTATTTCTCGCGGGCCATCTCTTACGCTTCTCCTTAACTACAGATGCCTATAAAAGGTCATTGTTCAATTACTTATTGGTCTGCTCTAGGTAAATTTATGGAGCCCATGACGAGATTTGAACTCGTGACCTCCCCCTTACCAAGGGGGTGCACTACCACTGTGCTACATGGGCGTAAACCCAGCGCTGCCGCATAAAGTTTATTACGATACTTTGGCTCAGTAGCAAATTTTTAAGTAATTGTACGTTTTCCCTCCACAGACTGTTGTTTTGCTTCTCTTTTTTAAATATGGGCAGGACTGGATTTGAACCAGTGTAGGCTTACGCCAACGAGTTTACAGCCCGTCTCCTTTAACCACTCGGACACCTGCCCCTAAGCCGGTAATGGGATTCGAACCCGCAACCTACGGTTTACAAAACCGTTGCTCTACCGTTGAGCTATACCGGCATAAGGAAAATGAATTCTACTTATATATATAAACAAAGTCAATTTTTGTAGGCGCTTCTAGAAAAACTTGCTTTACGTCTGTTTATCAGATTTGGACTGGTTCTTAGCAAGTGACTGTTGACGAGCAATTTCATAAAGCGCAATCCCGCATGCTACAGATGCGTTTAGCGACTCGGTCTTGCCAAGCATTGGAATATTGACCAGTACATCACACGTCTCTTCGACAAGACGTCTCATCCCCTTGCCTTCGCTTCCGACTAGCAAAACTATTTTGCCGTTCAAATCTACCTTATATATAGGTTCTCTTGCATTTGGTGCCAGTCCGATAACCCAAAAATTTTCTTCTTTCAAAGTCTCAAGAGTGCGCACCAGATTTGTTACTTGAAAAACCGGAATATAAGCAAGTGCACCAGCACTTACCTTGGCTACCGTTTGAGTAACCTGAACATTTCGTCTTTCAGGAACCACCACTCCACAAGCACCAATTGCTTCAGCAGCTCTGACGATAGCGCCTAGATTGCGCGGGTCTTCGATACCGTCGCAGGCAACAATCATGGCATTTCCATCCAGATTTTTTACCATATCGAATAAGTCTGCCTGCGTCTTCAGTTTTGTCGGACTAAGACTTGCAACCACACCCTGATGGCGGGTCTGGTGCCCTACCAAAGAATCGAGCTTGAAGCGAGGAACGTCCATAACGACGATTCCTTCCTTTTTTGCCAGGCTCTTGATTTGATGCAAACGTGGATCGTCTTTAGCCTGCTTGGATTCCATATAAATGCGATTGACAGATGCAAGTTCTGGTCCCGGTTCATCGCTCTGGCGCTCATCTAGCTGCCTTAGATAAGCAAGAACTGTATTACGCCCGCAGATAAGCTCGTTATTTTGCTCTTCGTCATTGTTCATTTGGGAATACCACCATGGACAGAGGATAGCACCCTACTTATTATCAGGTCATGTTATTTGATGTGGTATTTTTTGGACTTCCAGCGGCACTCATGGTGTGTCTGGCGGCTCACGCGGTTCGTGACGACGATTTTAGATTCTGGTTGCCAGCTTTTGCCACAAGCTCATACTGCCTCTTTTATCTTGTCGGCGGTAAAGACGTGCTTTTGTATTTGACAATGGCTGTGCTCATGGGTGGCGGAGTTTTGTCTTGCGCTGGCTCAGCAGCAGGGGCTGGCGGAATTTAGCTTTAAAAAAACACAACCGATAACGGCTGTGCTTTTTAAATTACTCCATAATCGGGCGCGAACAGGAAAGATTATTCCATTCGGGCCTTTTTCAAACCTGTTGTAATCGGTATGGCATGCCGATTTTGTTGTGCCTCTGCCAAAGAACGCATATTGATTCCGTGCTTTTTCAACCAGCGCGAGATAGTATTGGGGTCACACCAACGATTTTCTTGTTCGCGATAAAGTTTGGCAATCTCAACCGTGCTCAGTTTCTCTTTCACATACCGGTCATAAAGCCATTCTTTGTCCTGGTAGAGGGTTTTATTTCGAAGACTTTTACTCAACTTGTTTCACTCCCTGCAAGGAGGCCTCTCTTGTACTACATATTCTAATTGTTATGGCTAACCCTTCTCTTTGCAACCCCTTTTTCTCATAATTTTGGATTATATTTTTGACTAACAATGAAAAACGATAAAAAAACCGCTCTTTTCAAGCTCCCGCAAGTTGATTTGATTTTGAATCAAGCAACTATCGAACAGCTGGTAAAAAATGAAAAGGTAGACAGAACGGTTCTGACCAGACTAACAAGAGCAGTCCTGCAGGAGAAAAGACGGTTTTTAGAACAAAATTCAAACCTGGCTCAAGATGAACTTTGTGCAGAATCGATTGCCAAAGAAATATTAGCTAAATGGCGCGATTTATCTAAAAGTAGTATGAACCGGGTTATCAACGCCACAGGGGTAATTTTAAACACCAATCTTGGTCGCGCGCCGCTCTCCAGGTCGATTGCCGCGGAAGTGAGTCGGCTTATATCAGGCTACTGCAATCTTGAATACGATCTGGACAAAGGTGAGCGCTCTTGCCGAACTAAAAATGTCAGTCGTCTGGTTCAAATTCTTACTAATGCCGAAGATGCCCTTGTAGTCAACAATAATGCTGCCGCTGTCATGCTTGCAATTTGCGGTATTGCTCAAGCAAAAGAAGTGATAGTTTCGCGCTCTGAACTGATTGAAATTGGTGGCAGCTTTAGATTGCCCGACGTAATTCTGGCAGCTGGAGCCAAACTCAAAGAAGTTGGCACCACAAATAAAACACGATTGGCAGATTTCACTTCGGCAATAACTGAAGAAACTGCCTGCATTCTCAAATGCCATCAATCCAATTTCAAAATTATTGGATTTACAGATGAAGTAAAAGCAAGAGACCTTGCTGTTTTATCCAAAGAAAAGAATATCCCGTTTATTCACGATTTGGGCTCAGGCTCTCTGGTAAATATAGACGAATTTGGTCTTGCTCACGAACCAACGGTCCAAGAATGTATTGAAGAAGGTGCAGATCTGGTGCTGTTTTCGGCAGACAAACTGCTAGGTGGTGGACAAGCCGGAATAATTGCAGGACGCAAAGATCTAGTGGCGAAGCTTGCAAATCATCCTATATATAGAACGCTCCGCCTTGATAAATTGAACATAGCACTGCTTGAATCAGTACTTTTGAGTTATTTAAAAACCGACGTATTCGAGTGTATGCCCGCACTCAAAATGGCGAAAGATTCAGTGGAAGACCTTAAGAAACGAGCCGAAAAGTTTGTTCAATCGATATCGCAAGAGAGCAAAGCTTTACTGCAAATAGAACCAATCGGCACTACATCTACATTTGGTGGAGGCAGTCTACCAGGGCAAACACTAGCTAGTTTTGGACTGTCGCTCACCGCAAATGGTGACATAAGCGCGTCTCGTCTTGTTAAGTATTTAAGACTTTGCAAGACGCCTGTGATTGCTATGGTTCAAAAGGAGAAAGTAATTCTCGATTTCAGAACCATTTTGCCCGAAGACGAGGCAGAGTTGTTGAGTGCCATAAATAATTTTTCTCACTATTCAAGTGGTTATAATAAGCAAGATTAATACTCGGGGAGCAAGCGATGGAACGGGAAGTCGAAGAACAGTTTTCCTTGCTGAATAAAAAAATTGAAGAGCAGTTTCGCTTCACTCGAAACGTTATTGTGCTTTGCACACTGACAATTCTTGGTATTATTGTTTTCACCGTTACCACAACACTCGAAGCATTGCCACCACTGGTAATTTCACACTGCATGGTCAATCTCGATCAAATCGTGACCGAGTGGAAAGCTTGCGAAGCCGCTCAAGCTAGGCGTAATAAGCAGTCTGTGGCTCCAACCACGATAACCAAATAAATTCAGATTAGATCTTAGCGCAGCATGTCCTGACGCTTTTTAACTTCAGCTTCTACTTCATCGGCTGAAATGTTATTCACTTGCATTGGTCCAGCGCAAATCTCTCGCCATGGAGCTCCCGCAAGAGCCTGACGGACTATCACCTCAAAAACCTGAGCACGCACACCATTACCATAACTTCCGCTTCCCATGCCACCGCCACCACCTACACTACCACCAGCGGGTAATGGCGTGGTAGGAGGAGAAGCACCATATCCGGTGCTAGTGCGATTAGCAGGCTGATTATAAGCGGGTTCAGGTGCTGGCATGCGAGACATACTGTTAAAAGTATCCATTTGCTGGTTCAACTGATTTTGAGTCTGCGCCTGACGCATTTCTTGAGTGCTATCGAAAAAGCCTCCCGAACTTGCTGGTTTGGGCTTAGCAGGCTCAGGTTGCTGCAACATAGGTTGAGGGAGAGACTGTTGCACAGGTTGTTGCAACATGGGTTGAGCCTGAGTAATTTGAGGCTGTATCTGTGGTTGAATCTGTGGTTGAATTTGAGGTTGAATCTGAGGTTGTATAGCAACTGAGGCAGCGGGAGCTGGAGTGCTTGCAGCTTTTGCTAACTCCGCTGATGCTTGTTTGACCGAAGTTAATTGTTTTTGCAAATCACTGACGGTGTCTCTGAATTGATCTTGCAGTTCCGATAGTTGGGTACGCAACTGAGCAATTTCCGATGCCTTCTGAGCGTTGTCTTCTTCTTTGCGCTTTAATTCTTCTTCCTTAGCCTTAGCTTCCTCTTCCTTACTAGACAAGGCTTCTTTACTGGATTTCGCCATATTTTCGAGTTCTTCAAAACGCGAATTGAATTCTTCTATACGCAAAGAGAGGGTATCCTGCATCTCTTGCAATTCTTGTTCTTTACTTGCCAGAATTTCAGCATACTCTTCTTCGACTTCTTCGACTTTTCGGCTGACGTCGACACTTCTACCATCGAGCAGCTCTTGCAACTCCCGGTTGGTCTGAGTCAACTCTTCAATTCGACTAAGCAATTCTCGGTCATTGCCCGAAATTTCATCAGAACCATATCCAGTACCATGACTGCGCGGTGGTGGCTCCGCAATTTGTACAGCATCATAAGCAGCCCTGAAAAGTGTTCCAGACAATCGTTGCGTACCAAGCAATTCTACCAATCGGTGTAACAAATCAGCTGGATGATCATCAGGGTAAACCGCCATATAGGCTGATTTAAATGTCCACGGATCGATTTCACCTGATGCCAACTGATTGGAAAGATTCATCAAAAGCTGATCGGAAGAAACTTTACCTGGAGAGCCTTCGCTATCCATTACTCCGCGAGTTTCAATCGTGGCTACCAATTGATCTATCGATGGCACCAATTCGCCAACCGCTTTCATTGGTTCAAGTGCCGCAGATAACGAATCTAGCAATGTATTTAAGTTTAGACCGATTTCAAAAAAGGTCTGGTTCTGAATCAAATCTCGCAGGTTAGTCAAAGCTTCACTCTGGTCTGAGGCGGTTTTGACTAGCTGGGATAAATTCATTGCGCAAACGTTCAAACTGCTTTCAACACTGCTCAAAAGCACTAAAGCGTTGTTTTGTGTATCCGAGGTATTGGAATTGCCAGCTTGACTCAAACCCGCATTGGCAGCAGGAGCATGCTTGTTTTGTTCCTTTTCTGGCTCTGGCAAGGGGGGTTCCTTTGGAAGCGTTGCTACAGGTGTTGCAGGTGCTTGAGTGTTAGCGCTCTGACTTGACGTATCGGGATTTATTTTCGTTTCCTCAATTATAGGGTCAGGAGTCGGCTCAGGCGCTGCTTGACTTTCGTTTGCATCTTCCTGACTGTCTGTCTCCTTGGGATAAAACTCGAAAGAATCGTCATTTGCTTTATCCTGGGCAGGTGCCGGGGCCGATTCTTCTGGTTTTTCCTGTGCTGCGGCAGTATTGTTATACGCGCCAGGCTGTTGAGCGAGTGCACGAAGTCTGGCTCTCCGAGCAGAAAGTGAAGAGTCCTGTCGGCCAGATTTGCCTGCATTTTCGCTCAAGGAATTACCGTTTCCGCCTTGTTACTAATTTGAGAAAACACCTCTATCCATGTACCCGTTTTCTCGGCATTTCAGCCGATTCATTTTACTAAATTTGATCGTGGCTTCACAACCTAAAAAGATAGTACTCTGGAATCTAGATGAATTTATCGGATGCAATTTCAGGTTCACATGCCTTAAACACTTGCCAGGTGAGGCTAGAAGGTTAATTTTAGGTCGACAGGGGTATATCTATTAGAGATTAATGCAGGAGTAGGTAGTTACTTGATTGTCTGTTACGGGTGTGGGGTTTTGGTCCGGTCCAAAGGCCAGCAATGTGCTGTCTGCGGAGCCGAATTCGTCATGGCTGCCCCCTCCTTTGTTCCGGAGTTTTCTAAAACACACCCGGCTTTGTCAGTCCAAATGAAACAAGATCACTTGCTGCTGGAGCGAGTTGTAGCGCAAAGACAGCTTGCAAGTTACATGCGCTCAAAACCCGACAAAAATAGCAATGGGCATTCGACTGGAAACGGCAACGGTCATACAAATGGCAATGGAAATGGCAACGGCGCTCACGAGCTTGAAACGGTACAAAATTTCGCTGGTGAACAAATTCCGGCGGCAAACATGGATCCGACTGGCGCAAGTCAAGAAATTTACAACAGCGACCCTGCAAGGACTTTTCCGGCTCCTAACACAGGCTCAAACCAGGCCTCAATTACCCCGGCAGCACAAGCGGTTCAACAAACAGCCGGGCTAAACGCAATACCGATGGGAACATCGGTTTCAATCGCCGTTGGCGGATTTTCTTCCTCGACAGCCCCTTCAGCTATGCCGATTCCAACAGCGGGAACTGGTTTTGCAAGCCAAGCGCCGGCGTCCATGCAGACAGTTGCAGCCTCCCCGACACCAACTTCGGTTCCATCGAATATTGAAGACCTTGAAACTACAATCGAGAGAAATGTAAGCCTTGCGCCTCAATCTCCAAGTCTGACTCCAATTCCTACCGAAGATGATACCGGAGAATTCGTTCCTTTCGTCGCCCAGCCAAATCCACAACTTCAGACACCTGAACCTCAGCAACAACCATCGAGCTCTTTCGATTTCTTCGAAGACGCGGGCACTCATTTCGCTCCAGAGAGTTTTTTCCAAAACACAGCCAGCCCTCCAGAAGGCGAAGTAATCGCTTTTGACCCGGGCAATTTAGCTCGGGCTGCAAGCGGTGGCGGCAATAATGGAACTCCTACTTTTGTCGAGCCTAACTCGCCCCAGGTTACAGTGCAGGAAATCGAAGAGACCAAAGGACGCCCCAAAGTAGCTTTACCGCGCTCGATTCAGGGCAAAGTTTCGCGCACCGTAGGTGGTTCGTCCGATTCGGCTGCCGAATCACCCTCGACCCAAAGTCAGAAACCCAGCTCATCTGGCTCAAATATGAACTCGATGGCGAACGAACAAAAAGAAACAAACAAAGATGATTTGCAGGAAACAAGCCAGAGCAAATCGGATGAAGCGAATGACGATAACGAAAAAATCATTCCTCGCAGACGAAATTTTTCCGGGAATGGTTCACAGCTTGACGAAGCAAAGCCAAAGAACAAGCCGCAAAAACGAAAAGTTTCAAACGAAGAAGATGATGCTGATTCAAAACCAGTTCAAAAACAATCTGCTGTTAACTGGCTGGAAGAAAACATACAGTTCGCCGGCATTGCCATGAGTCGCAAATCGGCTGGAGTGATGATTATTGTCGCATTATTCATCTTGTTCCAGATTCCAGGCTGGTGTTCGACAATCTGGAAAGCCGCATCAGGCGGTAGTGTCGCAATGTCGAGCGATCCAGGAAGACCACTTTCGCCCCTGGAGCGCATGCGCAAAATGCCAAGCAGCGGCTCGATGGGAACGATGAACGGATCATCGCCTTCGATGTCCGATTATCCGGAAATGCCACCAAGCCCCAACCAACAGCAAGCTCAACAACAGAACTCCGCGCCTGCACCAATGAATGCAGATGGCACACCCGTGATTGGTGGCAAATGGAAAATACAAGCTTTTGCCGGACAGAGAGCCTTTCCTGGCGAATTGATGTTGATCCAAAAAGGTCTACAATTTAGCGGCACAGGAAGAGATTCAGCTGGAAACTTTCAGATTGCCGGAGAGCTGGTGCCACCAGATAAGGTGACGTTTGCAAAAGAATATGATCCCGAATCTCGCAAACGAGGCGCGCTGCCTAACACGATTTTTTATGAAGGTCGCCTGCAGGATCAAAACGGCTTATATGTTTGTGCCGGTGGTTATCTAACCGAAAAGCGCATGGGGTTTGAACACAGTCAATTTAATCAGTCCAAAATGATACGTATCACTGGCACCTGGAAAGCACAACAATTCGAACCAGCCGCGCCAAAGGGAGGAGGACTTTCACTGCCATTTGGTCAGAAGCCGGCTGACAATAAGAATCTCAAGAAACAAGATTGGCAAAAGCAGCAAGACTTCTTCCTTAAGATTGGTATTACGTGTCTTGTGGGTGGTGGTGTAATCGTATTCCTGTTCTATCTGGTCTTCTCACCTGAAGGTCTGATCAACCAGTCTGAGAAAAACAAATACATTCCATCGCAGTTCAGACGCCCTCACGAGA
The DNA here is from genome assembly GCA_964572515.1 of uncultured Candidatus Obscuribacterales bacterium. GTDB lineage: Bacteria > Cyanobacteriota > Vampirovibrionia > Obscuribacterales > Obscuribacteraceae > Aved-18. Next base: position 549,354 of record CAZNEW010000002.1, read on the forward strand.
AGCTCGTCAAAGAGTTCGGCAAACCACTCAAGCCTGGCGGCATTCCTCTAGGCAAACGCCTGGAGTGGCACTGGCTCTGGTTCTGGACACCTCGTTATCTTTCACTGCCTCCCGATACCAGGACCAAGAACCCGCACATGCTTGTTCTTGGTGGCTCAGACCAGGGCAAAACGAGAATGATTGCATCAATGGTCACTCACGACATATTGTCTGACGATCGTGCGGTGGTAGTCATCGACTCAGATGGGCATTTGACCGATTTGACCGTAAATTGGATCGCTTCACGGCCAAACGCGGCAGAGTTATCCAAGCGCGTTATCGTGATCGATCCCACATTCAAAGCAGGTGCGCTTGCATACAATCCCCTTGAGTATCCAGAAGATGGAGATTTGCAAGCCGCTTCGTCAGCCATTGTTCACGGGTTCAAAGCAATCTACACCGAACCACCTGGCTCGCAATCGAAATGGGATGCTCAAACAGCTCACATTTTGCGCAACGCAGCGATGCTACTCATGGTCAACGGGCGTTCGCTTACCGACTTACCAAGCTTGCTACAGGACAACGATTTCCGCGATATCATGTTGGAAACCATTGAGCGCAAGAAAGGTGAGAAAGCCGAGTATATTGCGATCATGGAAACATGGAATCAGTACAAAAAGTTAGCTCGTACAGACCAGTGGATAACATGGGTCGAACCTATTTTGAACAGGGTTGGACCAATGCTTTCAGATGGTCGTATTCGTCCTATTTTGACTAAACCAAAGAGCGATCTAAAACTGAAAGATGTAATCAAAGAAAAGAAAATTTTGATAGTAAAAGTCCCTCAAGGCGAATTAGATCAAAACGCAAATCTTTTGGGAAGTTTGATTGTAACCGGTATTCAGCAAGCAGCTATTTCTCTTGGGCGCCAAAATTCCAAGTCGCTGCGTCCAGTTTCACTCTACCTCGATGAAATGGATACTTTCATCGAAAAGGAGACTTTGAGCACGATTACTTCAGAATCCGCTCGTTATCAAATCGGTTTCATCGGTTCGATCAAAACATTACAAGGACTACCAGAAGACTACAGAAACAGCCTTATCATCAGCGTAGGCACCATCGCCGTGTTCGCTCTTTCAAAGAAAGACGCCGATATGATGGGTCCGCAACTCTTCCGCGTGGATGGACGAAAAGTAAAACAAATGACTCTTGGGCAATTCTTCAACCCAGTCAACGCGCCTCGTACCTACGAACTTATCATGGACGAAGAGAAGCTGAACATAGACCGAGTTGTAGGTCAGGAAGAGCAGTGTTATTTCTGTTATCGAGTAGGCACCACTGCAGGTGTATTTCGTCTGAAAGCTTTTGACTTCAAAGACGAGCCCGAAAACAAGGTAAACAAAGAACTAGTTACAGCAATGCACGGTCCGCTGGAATCAGAGGTCTGATAACGGGCATTCTATTTGATTTAGGCATATTATAGTTAATTGTCGGGTTTTTATTTTCGGGGTCTTAATTCGTGGTAATGGCATCTAATCGAAACATATGGGACGAGAAGATCGCCGATTTAAGGCGCTATGATCTCGACGAAACGGATTTTCAAAGAATGGACGCTAGCGAACTTGTTAGCTGGCCCATTCCTAACATGACTTTTGTACGAATTGATGGCGTGCTGCGCTCCTGGGACATAGAGCGAGAAAAGAATCAGCAATCTCAACAACCACAGCAAGGAAACGACCAGGACCCATCTAAGCCTCCCAAGCGTATGTATTTGTCTGAGGATGCTCTATGCGGTCTTCACAGTCAGCGAGCCAATTTAGCCTTTGTTGTGATCGGAAATAAACAAGGCGTTAAATACTACATGGGAATCTCGCTTCCCGATCAGGACACAAATGGCAGTGGTGAATCTGCAAGCAACGTTTCGTTTACAAGTCTACGCTCGATTTTGCACAGTGTGTATAACGGCGTTGATATTTACAAAGAGCCTTATAGTTCAGAGCAAATAAAAGCCATGATTCAACCTCTGGCGGTCAACACAGGACTCGTCACAGGCATTCCAGCGCTTAAATCAACTGCCGGAGATACAGCTGAATCAGAGCAAATCGAGCGACTGGCAAATGGCTTACAAGGTCATGATTTTGGATTTCTAGTTCTTGCAACACCAATTCCAAACAAAAAGGTCTCGCAAGAAGAATTCGCCATTGTCGATCAAATTCAGCGCGCTCAAGAAAACGAAGATCCTGAAAAGAAACGTAGAATCAAATATTATCTAGAATTGCTCGATGCTTATCTTAAACACATTCAGCTTGGTACAGCAGTTGGACACTGGCTCACTGGCGTATATTTCTTTTCGCCTGAAAGGTCAGTATTTGTAAGACTTCAATCTTTGATTCGTGCCACATACGTAGATGAGACAAGCAGACCAACTCCGCTTCGAACTCACGAAATAAAAAATCTAGCATCTCACATACAGCAATTCGGAATTTTGCGTACCAAGCGCTCAGAAGGTATTCACCAGGAATTACTCGAATATAAATTCTTGTCGCCACTTTCTTCGCGAACGCTTTCTGCCTTCGTGCACTTACCCAAACGTGAAATGCCAGGATTTAGAATCAGGCGCTCGGCAGAATTTAGTTTGTCTCCAATTCAACCTAATAATCCTGATCGTTCGATTGCAATTGGAAACATTCTAGACCGAGGCCTAGATACCGGTAACTTGTACGAAATAGACATAGATGCCATGCAGAAGCACACCATCGTATGTGGTGTCACAGGGGGTGGTAAAACCAACTCTTGCTTCTATCTTTTAGGACAACTCTGGCGTTACAAAATTCCATTCATGGTTATCGAACCAGCCAAATCAGAATATCGCCACATGATGCTTCAATCAGAAGCCTTCAAAGGGGTGGGACAAGCCTTCTCTCTTGGTGATGAAACAGTTTCTCCATTCAGACTGAATCCTTTTGAAATTATGAAAGGGGTCAAAGTACAGACTCACCTTGACGCTTTGAAATCTGTATTTAACGCATCGTTTGAAATGTATTCTCCGATGCCTCAGGTTCTAGAAAAAGCTCTCAACGAAATTTACGCTGTGCGAGGCTGGGACTTAGTCAACAACAAAAATAGACGTTTGCCACCTGGTGTCAATACTGGTGACCCTGACTGTCCAAACGAAATCTATCCCACTATGAAAGATCTTTACGAAATCATCGATCCAGTGGTCGAGTCATTTGGATATTCAGAACGTATCGGACCTGACGTTCAAGCCGCTCTTAAAGCTCGTATCGGTTCACTGCTCATAGGTGGTAAAGGACAAATGCTCAACACCAGGCGTTCTATCCCGCCTGAAATTTTGTTTGAGCGCCCCACAGTAGTAGAGCTCAAGATGGTTTCGGAAGACTCTGAAAAGTCATTCTTAATGGGTATGTTGCTCGTATTCTTGTATGAATACCGAGAAGCACTCGGTCCCAAAGAGCATTTAAAACACGTTATGTTGGTAGAAGAGGCTCACCGTCTCTTGAAAAACGTAAACACCCAGCAATCTGGAGAATCAGCAAACCCGGCTGGTAAAGCGGTTGAATTCTTCACTAACATGCTTGCTGAAATTCGTGCTTATGGTCAAGGATTCATCATTGCTGATCAGATTCCAAACAAACTCGCTCCTGAAGCACTTAAAAACACAAACTTGAAAATCATGCACCGTATCGTTGCGGTTGACGACCGTGATTCTATGGGCGGTTCGATGAACCTTGATGATATTCAAAAACGACACGCCACAGCACTTGGTCAAGGACGGGCGCTTGTGTATGCCGAAAAAATGGAACAACCATTCCATTTGCAAATTATGTTCGACAAAAGTAAGGAAGTGCCAGCCCCAGAAACACCCGAAGAATCTGATGAAATCGTACGTCAGGCTATGAAGCCCTTAGACATTGTAAGTAAATTCGATAGACACCTTGGCTGCAAATTCTGTCTGCATAGGTGCGACTCAAACATTTTGGACACTGCCGTTCCAGTGGCTGACGATCCGCTTTTCAGGCAAGTATACAATCGCTACGTTTTGTCCACACTCAAAGATTTGACTCAATTAGTTCACTTCAGAGCTCAAATCATTCATGAGATTCAACGTATCATCGGGGGACGAGCTAGAACCGGAAACATAACTGGTATCACATGGTGCGCGCTGACCCAGGCTACTGACCGCTACTTCGAGCGGAAAGGTGAAGAACATTTCTGGTTTTACGACCAGGTCAGAGAACAGCATTTGCGCTGGCTAAACTTATTGCGGCCGGCGTTTCAGCCGACTGAGGTTAATCGCAAACTTGATATCAACGTGCTGAGACAATGGCGTGACGACTTTATCGAGCTTCACAAGCGCGATCAAGGTCCGCTTCCGACTTGCGCACCATGCACCTCGAAATGTCTTTACCGATTCGAAGTATCAGAAGTGGTGCGCGATCCAAAAATCAAGTTCGACTTCAATTCATCGATTAACCGAAAAGACTCTCCAGCCTCTGATTCCGCTGCGTGGTTCTGCCGCCTGCTCACCGAGCGCTTAGTAGGGCAGGGCGAACTGGATCTTTCATACTGTCTTGCAGCACACCTGATTAAAGACCAACAATTATCAACCGACGCTCAACTAGTGTTATTGCATAAAGTGCGCTCTGCGCTGGAAAACTTTGACAAAGAAGGTATTGAAGGTGGTGACGAAATGGGTCCCCCACCCGGTAGCGAATGATAAATGAAAGACAAAAGCTCAAAGAAAAAAAACAATTCTAAATCCAGGCCAACTCCTGTTGCCAGAGAGAAATCTTTTGCAGAAGAATTAGGGGTGGTTGATCTGGGCGACCCAATCTTAGCAAGCCACGGTCGCATTTTTTCTGTTGCCGGTCCTGATCACCCAGTAGCAGAATTTACAGACGAATTTCTAGTCATGCACCCGGCTGACAAACCTTATCAGGAAGAGGACAAATCTCCCTCTGAAGATATCGTTTTCAAAATGGATAACCGTGGTGTAATTTTGAACGAAATTGGCGAACCAAAAAAAATTCCTGGCGCAAAATTCAATGGCCATGAAATTTTTGTCTATTACAAACTAAGACCAGGGTCGCTTTTTCACTATGTGGTCTTTTTCGACGACGCAAACAAACCTAATTTCCTCACTGTTAGAGGACACCGGCTCACAACTGAGCTGGTCTATAAATTACGAAACATGACTCACAATGGCGATCTTACCTTCTATCCACAAATGAGTTTCGAGCTGGATACTGAAGCTTTCTAGTCTATCTTTCACTCAACTTTACTGGCTGAGTTTTTTACCTGAAAGAAACTTCTGACAATAATCTTGCCAGTTGCGCGATAAATCATTTCGCACCATTTCTTCAACAGCAGCCGATGGCAAATTCATTTTGATAGATTTTCTCGATTTGCCAGTAACGTTGTATTCGTGGCGAACCGAATTTTCACCGATGATTTCGTAAGCTACTACAGGAGTCCACTCTTCATCTTTCAAGACTTCCAACTGCCATCTCTCCGCTTTTTGATTATTGGAATCTAGCTCAGAATCAAGCAGAACGATGCGCGAAGTATCACTCAGATTTTCAACAAGTCTGTTCATATTGTACTTGTGCGATGGAATTGAAAATGCATCTCTTCTAGACTTCTGCATCGAAGACATCGAACTCAAAAATGCATCTGAATTTGCTCCGGTATTAGTTAGTCCAGTATCCACTCTTGGAACGAAAGGCTCGTTCAATTTAAGTGTGACATCAGATTTTGCTGCAGGGCTTACATTGGGAACTCCTTTTGGATCGACTTGTGTCTTAGGCAAGGACGAAACATCAGAATTAGCCACTTTGCGCTCTATCTCAGGCAAATTGAGGGTATGAACATTATCGCTTTCATCTTTGTCTTGCTTGGGAGCTAGAGGATCGTGCTGTGTACTTGCGCCACCAATATTGGTGAGAGTTACTTGTTTGCTCACCGTAGAAATCTTGGTATCAGGTCCGATGCCATTGGCAGTTTCTTTAAATACATGACCACAGCAATGACACAAACTTACACCAGAAGGCGTATTTTCTTTGCATGATGGACATTCTTTAAACACTGTCACGTTGGTGACTAAATCAATGGGTGCATTTGCGCCTTGTTTGAGCGAAGATGGGTGAACCAGAGCGCCATTATCTTTTCTGAATTGTGCAATCTCTTCTTTAGAAGGAAGATTTAGATTCACTCCTCTTTCAAGAGTAACTTTAGGTGTGCCCATTGCATCGGTTTCGACCGACAAATCATTTACTTTTGCAAGCAGTCTCCAGAGCGAAACATCGTTCAAGGCAGGATGTTTCATTGCAATAGAACGAAGTGAATCGCCAAATCGCACTGTATACGAAGGCTTGTAATTAGTGTCGGCAGCCATTCCCAACGCACCAAGAACGCTTTCTACGTTCAATCGGCGTTTTTCCATATTAGCAAGATCGTCTGCAGTAAGCTCTGTCTGAGCGACATAAGAATTATCAACTGCGGTGAGATACTTGCCTCTGCTTATCCATTCACGTGCTTGACGAGGGCTAGGTAATGTCAGAACACTATTGATAGTGAGCTCGTATGCAGTTTTGCCTTCTTCCTGCGACAGCTTGATTTTGGCCGGATTCATTTCATAAATCAGGCGAGCCAGACGAGGATCGCGGAAGTGTTTCTTGGCAATATTTTCGAGTGTATCACCTTTGCGCACCGTATATTTGATGCGACGAATATCTTTAGCAATAAATTCTTCAATTTTTCTTTGCTGCTCAATCAGTCGTCTGATTCGGTCAAGCTCAGCTTGTCGTCTTGTAGCAAGAAGCGAATTCATAAGCTTGGTCAAACGTTCAATTTCATCACGACGCTTGCGAAGCTCGCTCTCCTGTTCTTCCAGCCGCTTTTCTTCTTCTTCAAGCTGATTAAGTAAATTGTCGAGACGCTCTTTTTCTTTTTCTTTGTATTCTTCGTCGGTACCAAAATCCATTCCTTCAGGTCTTGTGGCAAGCTCTGAAGCAGTATTGTGGTCAATATCTTCGATATTTTCCGCGTCATTCAACGCATCTTGGACATGAGAATATGCGCTTATATCGTCTAATCGAGTTTCCACATTTTCCTGAATCATAGCAATGTCGTTACTGAGATCAATTATTGGATCGGCTTCAGGCGTTACCGAGCCTACCGGATTGCCCGATAAAGGATCGTACAAAATACCAGTTGTAGGATCGTATGGAAAACCAGTCATTGGATCTATTAAACGACCGTCAAATGGATTTGCAGAACTTGATATACTCGCAGCCGAATCGTTGATATTACCGATGATATCACCAGTATTTGGATTCAAAATGTAACCAGTATCTGGATCGTAAGGAAATCCGGTATTAGCATCTATAGGCAAACCCTTGATATACCCAAGTGGGTCACTTAAATCATCTTGCTGTTTGACGTCATTATCTATGTATGCGGCTTGTCCCTGGTTTTCAATTCCAAACTCGGCATTAAAATCAGATATTTCAAGCGGCACATTCAAACTGGCATCTGGAGCCAATGGAGAGAAATCTGTTGATGCTGTATTTGCCTCAGCAGCTTTTGCAGCTGCAATATCTTGTTTCGCTTTTTCGATTTGCTGTTCTGTTAAAACATTTCCTTTGGAATCTATAACATGCACGTGTTTGCCATTTTCATCAATAACATCTACATGTCCATGCTCGTGATTGGCCTTGGTCTTCCACTCTGGTGGCATGGGTTCCATACTGCCATCGGGAAGTATAAGAAAATCTGGCAATGGTACAGGCTGGTTATTCGCAAGAACTGCAGTAGGATCTTGATTGACAGGTGTCTGAGCCTGAGTAACTGGTTGTGCAGTCGGAATTTTTCCAGCGAAGTCTTCCTTACTTCCAGTTACAATTACGCCGTCTTCCTCTTCGTCTTCATCCTCATCATCTTCGTCACCACGATTCTTGCCATTAGATATAGTGACAAATCCAGAGTTGGATTTTATAGCTTCAGTAATAGTCTTTTGTCCCTGCAAACTTTGAATAAAGATACCGTCTTCCAAATTACTCAAACGGGCAGGTACAAGAACACCATTTTGACTAGTGTATACCAGTCCATGAGCGTAACCGACCTGGACATTGAAGCCCATTTTGACGCCATCGGATGTGGTACCAAAATATTTGATTAGCTCGGGATTACTCAAGTTGGTGAGCTGAGTGTAAGACAATCCGCCAGCCACTGCGAGATTCAGAATACGTACCATATCGGCACTGGCCAATAAACCGTTCAAGGTGTTTATGCTTATTTGATTGCTTGCAAGCAGTTGAGCAAGCAAAGCGGGATTCGCCAGCGCGCGCTCGATACTAATCATAGTACCGTCAGCTGTAATGATCGTATTCATGCCCCTTCCGGTCAGAGCGGATACTCTCGTATTCAAATCAACCGGCATCGAGGAAATGCTTTGAGTAAACGGAGTAGAAGAAGCTGATTTAATCGGGTTCAAATCACCTGTAAGCATGAAATTCGGCAGAAAATCCATTGCCGAGCGATTCAATGCTCCAAGAGAAATAACAGTTTCGACGTACTGCTTCATGGCAGCACTTGTCATTTCTCTGACCTGAAGCGCAGCTACAATTGCGCGCTGTCCTGGGTCTGCAATAGTAGAAAGATCGATTTCCGATGGACGCATAGAAGATAGCTGTGGTGGCAATCCTCGAGTGTCTGGCGGTAACGGTTCGACTACATACTTTCCAATCGCTCCAGAAGTTCCATTTGGTTCTTCTGGCAAATGCACGACCTTTAAACCAAGCGGATTCAATGCGGCATTCAAGGCTTCAATGAGCTTAATACGCTCTTGCTTTATCTGATTTTCAATCGCTTCTTTGACAACGACAGCAGATTTTTCGGTAGTTTGTACGCGAGCTAGCTGAACGCGTAACTCTTCGATTTTTTCCGCGGAGATAGTAGCTTGCCTGACACCAGCTGCTAGCGCAGTTGTTGCCTGGAGAACAGTATCACTTACCAATTTTGCATGTTGTTGTTTTTCAAGTAGAGCGTTTGCCTCCGCTCGCTGTGCCATAGTTGCTGGACCCTTAATGTTACCAGTGAAACTCAAGACATCTATAGTAGCTACCCTATAAGATTCTCCGGCCCTATCCTTAGCCGACGTAATATTTTGAATAGCCTGCAAAAGAGCAGCTTGCTGTACAGGATCTCGTGTAACGGTAAATGCAGCCCTTAAGTGAGCCAGGTCACGCTCGGCTTGGATTCGTTCCGCCGGCGTATACACGTCGCCAGGCAATTTCAAGTCGGTTAATGCGCGCTCAGTTGTTGCCCTTCTGAGTGTATCTATGGCTCCAGGCACTGGATTGACAACGCCGTCTTTTATTACGCCTGGCGAAAAGCCAAGATCTGTAACTCCGGCAATCTTAGGATTGAATTTGAGAGCAAGAGCAGGATCATTTATAAGTGAACCGACATATTTTGGATTTAGATACTCTTTAGTGTCTCCAACTGCCAGATTAAAGCGATATTCAGCCACTCTCTCAAGTAGTTTCGGAGCGCTGATATCCATCGTCTTGGACCTTTCTATCAAAGCCTGCAATGCAGCTTTTTCGACAGGCGATGCATTTTCTGGAATTACGCCGCCAGAGTTGACGAAAGCTTTCCTGACATCAGAGGAAACTGTGTCCATGACTTGAGAAACGCGCACGGTCAAATCGTTCTTTTTAAGTTCTGCTGCTTGTTCCACACTGGCAGCAATCGAAGGTCCAAATGTACCTTTTGGAGTTTCAACTTTAGGAATATCAGCTCCAACGATAGCTGGAGCAGCAGTCGAGAGAATCTCACCCTTCTCATTCTTGGGCAGAACAGTCGATGCCACCACTGGAACTTTGTCTGCAAGAGTATTTCTTTCTGTAGTAGTAGAAGCTGCACCAAAATTCATTTTAGTGAGATCCACTTTCTCACCACCTCTTAGTGTCAAGGTTGTGGGCATATCCGCGACTTGTTCAAATTTAGTCGGATTGCCTTTGCTATCAAACGCAACAGGCTTGAACCGCTCTTCTTTTATGTCTTGCGTCGTGGCAAACACTATTTGAGCAGAACGTTCTTTAGAACTATTAATTGAAAGTTGAATAGCAGCCAATTTAGGATCATTAGCCGGGTTGTCGACCTTTATGTTTGGAGGTTTACCCTCCCAATCGACTGTTCCTTTAAACTCGGTTCTAACACCCATCTTGTCGACGTGAATTAGCTTGCCATTTTCCTCAATGACATACGGTGCATTTGTACCTGGAGCACCAAGTACAATTTGTCTTGTAGCTATACCAGTGCTCTTAAAATACTCATAAGCAGCTCTTGAATATTCAGCCGTAACTATCGGAGTTCCAGTCTCGGTATTAATGACTGCCTTTCCGACTTCAATTTTCGCTTTAGTGGTATCATTCGGAGTATAAACAAGGTTACCCTTTTTATCGATAACGAACGAACCATCATTGAATCTAGCAGTTATTTCACGACTCACTTCTACCGAAGGTTCTCCGGTAGATTTATAGGTGGTCATAGAACCAGATTCGGTATTATAGAGTAAGAAATCTCCGTTAGCAGTTACCTGATAACTTCCCCTGAACGAAGTAGTAATCGGAACTAATTTTCCGTCTTGAACCTCATATTTTATGACCTCGGTATGGCCGGTAGTAGGATTGACTTTAACCAAGCTTCCGTCCTGGTTGTAAATGACAATACCTGAACTGTCTTCCAAAATATGCCTTGGTCCGGCGAGTCTTACAGTGTTGACTCCATCAGAAAGTTTTAAAGCCAAATTATCATATGTGAGCTTTCCGCCCTTAACGAATTCTCTTTTACCGTCAGGACCCGTGATTTCCACACCATCAGATGTCTGTTTATAAGTTTTACCTGTTGCTGCATCGGTAACCGTATCAACGATAGAACCCGAGTTAGATATCTGAGCCAAAACGTCAAGCGAATCTGGCGTTTTAAAAGTAATAGTCTTATCACCACTATAAACGACTAACTTATTTCCCTTCTCGTCCAGAACTACGGTATTTCCAATCAGGTCAACCTTGACCTGGGCACCACTCAAAGTTTTTAACTCATAGCGAGGACCGCTGCCCATCTCAGTTCTGGCAACAACTTGCTGAGTTGAAACAGGTTTTCCATCTTTTATGGTAACAATCTTGTCACCGGTAATTACTTTATCAAGAACTCTTTTTCCATTTTCGTCTTTATAGATGTAAGTATTGCCGTCCGCTTGCTCGACGTTTTTACCATCGAAGGTTCCAATGGTCAAATCACCCGCTCTTACTACAACGTTTTTGGGATCTGTAGTATCGACTTCGATTGGACGATGAGCGTTAATATTATATTGGGCACCAGTGCCACCAGGCATGTCAACGACTGAAGAACCATCAGGTTTTGTATCTTTTATAAAGCCTGAAGTAAAGACAGTTCGCTCCAAGTCGGCACTCTTGAAAGTAGTCCATCCAGTCTTATCATCTACTTTTACAGAATCCCATTTTTCAACACCGCCTGGTCCTTTCCAGGTTCCATCAGGTTGCATTTCGCGATTAAGCCTTGGATCGGTAGAAACAATAGCTTTGACTTGTCCTTTATCGTCATAGGTAAACCATGTAGTAACACCCTGGCCTTCAGCGACGGTGACTTGTCCTTTATCATTTTTGTAAAGTGTCTGAAGACGGTCACCTTTATCATTGAATCTCGTAACGACCTTAGTCCCATCTTCTCTTGTAACTGATCTTTCAGTGACTTTTTCACCGTTACCGTCAACCACTGGCTTATCCAGATACTTGATAACTTCCGTTCTTCCATCAGGGTATTTAATGGTCTTTTCGGTGATGTCACCATCGGTGGTGCATTCACCAGTTTTAGTTACGGTTCCTAACGACTCTTTGCTGACCACTTGTCCTTGAGCGTTGAGAATAAAGCCTTCAGGTAACTCGACAGAATTTTGAACTGCACCTGCCTCTTGTTTCAGTGCCAAATTTGCTTTCTTTTGCCAGCCGGATGTACCATCTGCATTCTGGATTCTGACATAAGTACCTTGAGTCGTTGTCACCTCTGACGGTATCAACTTGTCGCCATCATATTTGATATCTACTCTTCCGTTATCACCACGAATAGAGATTTTTCTTCCATTTTGGTCAAATACTTCGGTCTGACCCATTCTGTCTTTCTGAACGGTCAATTGATTGAGATTAGAGTCATACCTTACACGCGAAAGACCAGGCTCTGTTCGTTCTCCATTTGAATTTACATAGTGATAAACATCGACACCGTTCGTGTTTTCTCGAATGATTCCGACTCTGGATACATTACCTTTTTCATCCACTTGAGGCATATATATTGAAGACCATTTTCCTTGAGAAGGATCGCCTTCCCATGTGATTCTGGTCATCATATATTTTCCCGTTGCCGGGTCTTTCACCGAGGACATTTTCTCCGTGACCCAATTGCCCATCGTACGGTCGCCGCCAGATGCCTCTCTATATGTGATGTCACCACTGTCGTTCACCCGAATAGAACCTGGCGAAACTTCTGTAATCTTGTCGCCGTACTTGGCCTTCATATCCTCGGTTAATTGGCCTTTGGAAACCAGTAAGGTGCCTTGAGAATTTTCTACGGCAACGATTCCCTCAGAACCTCTGTAAACAGGCATCTTCGAGCCATCAGGACGCACCAGAACATCAATTTGATTATTGAGAAGTTCAGCACCGTTCTGCATACCAGTGAAAACCACTCGCTCTTGTCCAGCAGTACTTAGTTCTCGAACCTTCCCTTTGGAATCATCGACATACTCCATTTTAAGAGTACCTTTGTCGTCGATGGTCATCTTCATTCTTTGCGGCTTATCAATGCCATTGCTCCAAAGACCGATACCGGTTTTAGGATCTAAAGAATCTTTTTGAAGCTGCCAGGTTTCAGTCGGAGTTTTAATAGTCGACAAAAATCTTTTGCCGTCTGCTGTTTCATAAGAATAAGTAGAAGTCCTATCAAAAGCATCTTTTGTCTGGAGTATCTCTCCATTCGGTTCGCTTGAGCGAATTATTGTCGCATTTCTATCAGATCCAACAGCTTGCTCGGTGCCACCCTTTGCATCAATAGCAACCTTAGCCAGAGTGGTAGCATCAGTAAGAATAATCTTTCCTGTCTTAGGATCTATTCTTACATCAGCGTATGTTTTGCCTGACGTCTTGTCTGTAAATCCCAAATCACCTTGTACGAACTCATGCTTATCTCCAACAGTAATAGTTAGCTTTCCATCGGGAGCCTTTGTTTGCGAAGCAATTACGTCTTTGCCATTGAAGACCTGAATTTGACCAGTTTTACTATCTACAACAGTTTTGATACCATCTCTAGAAATAGTTGTGGTACCAGTGGGAGTTTCAAAAACCCTGCTGCCATCAGGATTTACTTTCATATTTCCTAAAAGATATTCTGGTGGCGTTTTTCCTTGCAGCTCAAACTTGTTATAAACTTTTCCATCGACGGTTTCGGTACCGTTAATAAGAAATTCTCCGATTCCTTTCTGAGAAAAGCCTTTTACGTTGCCACTTTCGTCAAATATAGTTCTAGAAAGTTCTGCCCCAGTCGCGTCAAGCCTCCTGGTTTCCTGGTTGAAAACATTGTACTCGGTAGTGTTTCCACCTTGAACAACAATTTTGGTTCCGTCTGCGCGAAGAACGATAGTACTTTCAGGATTACCATCGCGGGGCGGCATTTTGTAAAATGAATCACCTGCTCGCATTGTGACACCAGGAATTTTAGGATCTGTCTCTGGTTTTGCAGGGTCATAAGTTTTTATCTCATCGCCTTTAATTTCTTTGCCAGTCAAACCATCAGTGACTTTCTGCAGTACTCCGTTTTTAAATTCAGTCTTGGACTCAAGCACTCTACCTTGACCAGGCGGGGAATCGATTGTACAGACATCCGAATTTCTATACTGCTCTCTGACAGTAATGCCACCGCGAGGGTCTGTGATCTCGCGAACTCCGGTATCACGATTGTCTATGGATAAAATACCTTTGAGGCGGTCTTCGACTTTTACGTCGCCTTTAAATGGCTCACCTTGCGGTTTACCATCCTTAAAGCGCTGCCACCTACCATCTTCTCCCTTTTTCAGTTCGGACCCGTCGGGATACTTCAACGACCTCACATTAGAAGTGTCGCCCTCGTATTCAATGTTGACAGTCTTTCCGTTCGAATCAGTGACATAAACAAGTCTATTTTTCTGATCTTGTTGAATACGAGCACCATCACCAATGTTTACAGAGCGTTGATTTCCTCCGCCAATAATTGGAATGTTTTCCCAGATCTGACTTCCTATTCCAGATACTGCTGAACCTAAAGTTGTATCCCTAGTAACATCGGTTCTCTTCTTCAAAGCGTCGACGGAAGCGTCAACAGCTTCTGCCGCTAAGGGCACAATTGCAGCGCCTTCATTACCTACAACTGGCTCAATTTTCTTCTTCGATTCATCGCCTTCTGTCTCAGGTGGCATCACAAATTTCCTAAAAATTTTCCCGAGGGATACATGCGCTCACTTACAGCTTCTGCAGCTGCGGGGGCGCCCTATATAGTGGAGTCGCTAAAAACGCGGGTCTGGTAAGGGGTGTTTCCAAGCACCGGGTTCGCCTATATTACATATATCTAAGCAATTTAGATGTAAGTTAGACAACATTTTGCAACTACTTACATTAATTTTTCGAGCCCGGCGCCAGTGGGCGTTTCCAGCCTCAATCGTTAACTTTAGACTCTGGGTGATGGGACAAAATAGTCACAAACTTGCGCTTATAGTTCTGCCAATTCTTAATCAGGTCGTTTTTGGCCAAATCCTGGGCAGCCGATGGAGGCAAATCAATCTTGACCGAACTTCTAGCTTTGGGGTCGGTGTAATCGATTCGAATTGCAGCATTTTCTCGCATTTCATAACCGGCAACAGGTAGCCAACGCCCGTCTACTAAAGCCTGGAGAAGCAAAAGAGAGAATTCCAAATTGGGATCAAAAACAGAATTCATTTTGACGATTCTAGTTTCGGGCTCAAGATTGGCAATCTCACTCCAATGGTCACCATCGATGTGACCCGACTTCAATGCAAGTTCGAAACGATCTTCTTTCTTAGCAGGAGGTCCACCGACAAAACTGTTAGTCGCCTCTTGCGAAACAGATTGCTTTTCAGGATTCACCACATATGGTGCACTAGTATTTGCAGGCAAAGAAGAAGCGGGAAGTTGATCACTTACAAACTCGCTTCCACACTCACATCTCGTAGCTGTATGAATCGACTTATTACCACAATTAGGACAATGTTTAAGTGCAGGAAGCGCACTACCGGTAGTTGCAGTCTGTCCGGGACCAACAATAGCTTTACGCAGTCCCATTTTTCTCTTGTGTTCTTCTACTTCGGCTCTTGTAGGAATCATCAATACGGAACCCCGGGGCACTACTGCTTTGGGATTGTCTTTTTCATCGGTTTCTGTCGACAGATTATTTATTTCAGCAAGCACTCTCCAGGATGAAACATCTTCAAGACCAGGATGCTTCATTGCAATGGATTTGAGCGTGTCACCAAGCCGAACAGTGTATCGCATTCTGCCATCAGCAGCTCGTTTTGGTCCCATTTTCCCAAGAACACTTTCAATGTTGGCTCGACGTTTTGCAAATTCATCCATTTCTTGTTGAGTTTTCCCGTTTTGCGTGGTTTCCATTTGTGCGGCTGCGGCGCCGGCTCCGGCTCCATCCCAATTAGAGCCAAACATCGCTTCAAGCTCATCTTCAGCGCTCTTGCCCTGTTGCGAAGAAACTGCAGGCACAGTAAAATCTATTTTGTTGAATTTAGGACCTAGAGTAAATCCGGCTTGCGAGAAATCTTTGATTTCTTTTACTGAAGGAAGTGAAAGAATAGCCCCTACATTGAGGATAGCGACTTCCTTGCCATTCATAAATTTAACTGGTATCACTTTTTTGTTTATATCGAAAATGAGTGCTGCCAGTCTAGGATTACGCAATTGTTTGGTGGCAATATTTTCAAGCGTATCTCCAATAGCAACTCGATATTGAGCGCGCTTCGCTTCTTCCTGCTTCTGAATTTGTTCTTTTAGAGCTTTTTCTTTGAGCTCCTTTTCTCTCTTCCTACGAGCTTCTAGAATTAATAACAAAGCTCGACGTTTAGCTTCATCAGCTTCGTTGAGAGCTTCCAGTTCTTCTTCACGCTCTTCTTCTTCCCTTTCGCGGCGTTCCTTAGATTTGCGCTCTTCTTCATCCTGCAAAAATTGCTCGCCAGTGCGAATATCGCTTTTCTTCTTCTCT
Source organism: uncultured Candidatus Obscuribacterales bacterium (assembly GCA_964572515.1). GTDB lineage: Bacteria > Cyanobacteriota > Vampirovibrionia > Obscuribacterales > Obscuribacteraceae > Aved-18. Next base: position 565,692 of record CAZNEW010000002.1, read on the forward strand.
TCTTCTAGCCTTCTCTTATTTGCTTCTTCTTCTGCAGTAAGTTTTTCATTAGGAAGTTTGGCTCCCGGCAGCTGGTCAACTTTACCTTGCTGACTTTGCATATCTCCTTTCATGGTGGCTTCATGCGCAGCAGCGGTTAGAGGACCTCTTCGACCGCCCATACCATCAGTGGTGCGAGCATCCATTTCAACATTTCCTGTAAGAATTTTGGGTCCATCAGCTCTTTGCCCTGGCTGTAATTTTCCTACGTCTTGTCTTAGAGGATCAAAGTTTTGCTGAATGAGATTCTTACCACCTGGATCCAGTTGCTGAGCCGGTTTGAAATCTCCAGGTAAAGTCCCAGGCAATTTGCCCATTTGAGACAATTTTGATGCATCTAATTGCTGTGTAAGCTTAGCCGAATTATCTTGCAACTGACTGATGAAATCACGGTTACCAGCAGTAAGACGAGCAGTCAATTGCGTGCTTTTACTAAGAGCACCATCTCCGGTGCTTGCTCCAAAAGGATTCCATTGACCTTGGCCTGCTTGCCCCGTAAAGCTTCTACTCAACACGTCAGTAGCTCGAAGTCCACTGGTCCCCAGAGCACTTTGAGTCAAACGCCCTTCTTGGGTGAAAAGAAGCTTGCCTATTTGTTGAAGTCCAGTCTGTCCTCGGTCTCCAAATCCTAGAGTCAGAGCCCCGAAACGAATTTGAAAGTCAAATCGACCATTCAACCCAAACGACATCATCAGACTGGAGTTGCTATCACCAATTTGAAGATTCAGACCAGCTCGGTCTCCATAACCCTTAAATAACGTGTTTAAGCGCATGATGTCTTGCATACCAAGAGCATCGCCACCTTTGCGACCTAACTGCCCCATCAAAAAATCGCCAAGGCGCGCGATATCTTTGCCGCTCATTCGCCCATTCATCATTTCAAGCAATCCATTCAAGTTATCGCCTGGCTTCATACCCTGAATTCCCTTCCAGAATTCGAGCATATTGCGCTGCATCTTGTCGCCGCCGCCAATATCAAACCCTGGCATCTTACTAGGATCACGCATAAAGAGGTCGCCTTTATGCTCACCAAACTGTCGGTTGGCCCAGGAAGCAGGTAAAGCTTCAGGATTTACTTTAGGCATTAAAGCATCTGGTCCAGTTCGAAAAGTTCCTTTGTATGAAAGATCCGGTGGTAACGTAAATCCTGGCTGATCTCCTTTCACCAGCGGCACAGCCGTATTCTCTACACGAGGAATCGCCGCGGCGACTTCTGTTTTAATGTAAGGCTGAGACTTAAGACCAAAGCCCTTATAAACGCCGCCATCATCCGGTCGAAGAGTTCCAGATTCTATAGCCTTAGTAACTAGCGCTTTGCCGTCTGTGGGCAAAGCACTTACTGGCACAACACCCTTATGAAGACCAATTTCATTTTGCAAAGCTTCTGGAAGCGCCTTGACTCTAATCATGGTGTCACCAGTGACTTCTGGCACCGGAACAGGTGCGACAATCTTTTTTCCAGGTACCGAACTTTCAAACCCAAAGCCTGGTAGTGTCGCAGCTGCAAGTTCCAGCTTGGGCTTTGGACCAGGTTCTATTCTTTCAACTCCACCAGTGAGAATAGTTCCTCCGCGATGATCGTCAGTGATTTTAACTATTGGTGCAACTGTGTGATTAATGTTGTCGGTATAGGTGGCTGACTTCACTTCTAAAGTTTTAGGTCGAATGGGCACACCATCACTTTTTATTTGAGTAACGGATTCTATAGTGCCTTTATCACTTCCTTTACCATCGGTGTTCAGCGTGTAGACGTCGTTACTGGCCGTGGTCAGCAGTCTGGCGTTTCCGACCTGAGAAACTACTCCTTTGATTGGTTCGCCTCGGGTCGGCGTGATGGTGACCTCTCCAGGGGTCACGACTCCGGGTGCAATGCGAATATCGTTGGCTGTAGAGAGATATTCAGTAGTAAGAGGTGCGCGTGTAGAATCGGTAACCCTGGGCCGGTCGGTTACTGTATCGGCACCGGCAACTGGCACTACTGGCGTGTCCGTCTTTGTTTCTGGAACGGCATCTGCGGGAGGATTGGCCACTGAAAAACCTCAGGGTAAGGGTGAGCGCAAGATATTCAATTGATAGTAAATGTGCCACCTTATATTAAGTCCGAGACACCCACTTGTCAAGAATATTAATTCAGGCGCCAGTTTGTGTTTGCAGCCTGTCGAGAACAACTTGGGTACTAATCGCTTTCATACACTCGCCACTTGCTTCGCCTGAATTTTGATGGCAAGCCTTTTCATAAAGACATTTGCAGCTATCGCTCATATCAATTGCGTCTTTTCGGCAATCGTAGGGACCGTATCGACTTGCTTGAGTAGGTCCATACATACCTAACACCGGCGTGCCCACTGCTGTTGCTATATGAGCTGGACCTGTATCTGCCGAAACAACTATTTTGCAAAGCTTGAGCACATAAGCAGTTTGAGCCAGGCTAAGTTTGCCGCATAGATTTATGCAGGACGAAAACTTGTTGGAGAGATTCAATCCTAAATCTACTTCTTCTGGTCCACCAACGAGCACTGGAACAAAGTGACCTAAGGAAAGAATAAATTCAATGAGCTCAAGCCAATTCGTTTCGGGCCAAGCTCTATTAGGACGAAGTTTGCCAACACCAGGTACGATGGCAATCAATTTTTCTTTTCTTTCTTTCAATAGCACCACATCTGGTGATAAGGAAGACTGGGGAAATTTTTCAGGATCGAGTGTAGGGAAAAGTCTTTCTGGCAATTGAGGGCAAATTGGCCGAATTGTATCCAGAAAGTTATCCACCATATGACCAAAAGCTATATCGTCCTTTTTTTTCTTAGTCATCCGGAGCGCTTTTCCCGCACCAAAAGCAGATAAAACGCTGCCTCGCAACGACGAGGAAAGGTCGATAAACAAATCGCATTTGGTGGCTTTGAGCTCTGCCAGTAATCGAAAAACGTTATCCTTTTTAAAATCAAGAAACTGATCGATATACGGACACATATCGAGTATAAGCGGTCGCAGACTTGAATGTGACCAATAAGTAATCTTTGCGTCCGGAAAATATTTCTTCAGCACCATAGCCACTGGAGAAGCCATCATAGAATCGCCAATGGCTGCAGGATGAAAAATTACTATATGTTGAGGGCTTCTCATCGCTCGATTTTGCCCTATTATTAAAGGGTATGCATGAAGAAAATTATTACGTTTTAGGTTGGCCTCAGCCATCGGGGAAAGTTGCTATTTTATGCCGTTCCAAGGGTGCAAATCCAGGACCTGCATTTTGCTGGACTAAGCGCGAAGCGATCCAGTTACGCACCCGCCTCGCCAACGATAAGCGCGGAGAGGGTAATCCCTCTGCCCGTCGCATTATTCGCCAATTACTGGTGTTTCGCTTTTTGAGCAAACAGCCTCTACACTGGCGCCCAGGCGACCTTTGGGTCTACGCAGACTCCCCAGCTCTAGAGCCTGTCGAAGCCAGATACACCTCGCCAGCATACTAATTGGGCTCTTAGTTTTTTAAACTTTTATCAATAGAGAACGCTGCTTAAACGTTCTTATATAACTTTCATATGCCGAGTCTATCCACTTCGACATAGAAAGTGAATTCGAGCCGCGCACCGTCGACTTATCCAACATCTTGCACAAAGAGACCAAATCGTTCTGGACCAAAAATCCATCCAGATCTACGTAATAGCTGCTCTTTTCCTCTTTGACTAAAAATTGTACACAAGGCGAATCGACAAAACAGAGTTCTCGACGTAAAGCCGCTTCGCAAATTAGAGCTGCTGCTTCACTCCAGAGCATTGTATCTTTGAAGCTTTCAGCATCCAGTGGACCTTCGCCATAAAGCCGCTTCAGACACGGATTAGCCAGATGGTAGAGCTGGTGACACAAATCCAAAAGAGTCTCTTCAATATTCAAATTCGAATCAAGGTGAAGCAAATTCTGACTGGCACAAAACTCTTTGTGTTCAGGCGATTTCTTCCATTCGACCGATACTAAATTGAGAAATGGATAGTCTTTGACTGCGGTCAAAATCTTGCACAACGTCTCTGACAGACTCGACAGCTGAGCCAGTACTTCAGCCGCTTGGGCAAAAGAAGTGATATTTCCAATGTTGTGAATGAAACCTGCCGAATGTATTAGCTCAAACTTGTCTACGTTTGCCATGCCTTCGCTAAAAGAGACAAATTCTTGAGACAAAAGAGGAAGTGCGCAAGCTGAAGTCATCGAATCATAAATTAGCTCGAATTTATCAACAGACGCCATGCCCTCCGAAAAAGAAACAAAAGCGTCCGGATTACTTGCCACCGCCTGTTTTAGCATTTTGGCTTGTTTGCTTGAATTTATCCGGCTTGAATCGAAGAGGTCTTCATCCTCTTCTTCTTGGGCTTTTCTGTCCTCTTGCCGCGAGCTAATAAACTTAACTCCCAAAGTTAAACTGTAAAAGTCGTCTGCCAATAGGCTATTCTTAACTTCTACTTTACCAAAGAATTGATATTCAAAAGAGAATGTCATCACCTAAAAAAGGAGCTTAAGAAGGCTTCTGCCCTCTTAAGAATAACTAATGTCTGTGGACACAATAATCGCCGTCATTGCTGTTGCTCTGGCACTTGGATTCGATTTTGTTAACGGCTTCCACGACACTGCAAATGCAGTTGCGACAGTCATTTATACAAAGGCTCTAAGGCCTGGAATCGCCATTTTTATGAGCGGTATCCTGAACTTTTTAGGAGCATTGCTTGTAGGCACTGCAGTGGCGCAAGTTATTACCAAAATAATTCCTGCAGACCATGTTACTTTACCCATAGTTGTGGCGGTTCTGGTGTCAGCACTGATATGGAATCTTTTCACATGGTGGCATGGAATTCCGGTAAGTTCATCGCATTGTTTGATTGGTAGCTTATTTGGTGCTGGAGTGATGGCTGCCGGAGCAAATGGAGTTGAGTGGCATGAGTTGAATAAAGTTTTTCTGGCGCTTTTAATTTCGCCTCTGGTCGGATTTGGAGCTGGTGCTCTCATGACCTGGCTTGCACTCTTAATTTCACAAGAAAACAACAAGGAAGAAGATCCAGCCAAATTGAAGAGTCGAAGGCAGATGATGCGCTGGGCTCACATATTTTCTAGTGCGTCTGTCAGTTTTAGCCACGGCGGAAACGACGGTCAAAAAACGATGGGGATTATAGCTCTCATTCTTGGCACACACTTTTCGCAATACGGTTATACAACCACAGATATCCCACTCTGGGTAATGCTCTCAGCTGCCACAGCAATTGGACTGGGAACAGTAATTGGCGGTTGGAAAGTTATAAGAACCGTAGGGACCAAAATAAGCAAAGAAAAATTGACCCATTCTCAGGGATTTGGCGCCTCGATGGCAACAGCACTTATTATCATGATTGCCTCACACATCGGCGCACCTATTAGCACTACACACACACTAAGCTCGGCAGTAGCTGGGGGAACTATTCCGTCTTATGGGCGGGAAAAATTGAACCCTAAGACTTTGAAACTGATAGTATTAGCGTGGGTGCTAACCTTTCCTGTAGCCTTCGCTCTTGCGGCGGGATGCTATTTACTTTTGAAATTAGTCTGGCATGGTTAATGGCGCTTAAAATCTTGGAGAGAATCTAAACTATGAAACTTGTAGTTGCATTTACCAGCCCCAAAAGAAGCGCCAAAGTTTTAGCTATGGCGGAAAAACAAGCCCGCGCACTCAATGCCGAATTGGTTTTGCTGCGTATTATGCCCGATCCCCAAAAAGTTGGAGTGGTGGCACAATTAGTGGCATCCGAACGTCCTAATTTGAAAGCCAACAAATTAGTCGATCGCACAATCGCCGATTTAAAAAGCCGCGGCATCAATGCCTCAGGAGAGATTCGCACTGGCGAGGTGGCAAAAGACTTACTTAGCGTATCAAGAGAACTTGGTGCCGATTTGCTTTTCCTAGGCACAATCGATCCTAAAAAAAGGACAATTTTTCAGAAGCTCAATCCAATTGTGAGTTATCTAATCAATAACTCCGAAATTCCGCTATGCATCGTTCCTGGCGAAGTGGAAGATATTAGCGATAGCGATGTAGATACTTCGGATGAATTGGCGGCAGAATAGTCACTTCAAAAGCGAATTCACGTTGAAGAAATTAGGCAAATCGTGCATGCTGTGGGTCACTGACATTGGTGGCAAACACTCAATAATTTTTTGTCCATAAGCTTTCTCAGTCAGCCTGGGGTCTAGTATAGCCACCACACCGCGATCTGTTTGAGTACGAATCAATCTTCCAACACCTTGTTTTAACCGTGTAATCGCATACGGCAAAGCTAGATCCCCAAACCAATTTTTCTCGCCGCCATCTTTTAGTCTTTCGCAGCGAGCTTCGTAAATGGGGTCATCTGGAGCTTGAAACGGGATTCTATCTATAACGACAAGACTCAATTGATCGCCATCAACCGATACACCTTCCCAGAAAGACGATGTTCCAAACAGCACTGCATTTGGTGTCACCTTGAACCATTCAAGCAATTTGTTGCGAGGCATTTCTCCTTGCCGCCTGGCTTCGTATGGAAGTCGTTTAGATATAATTTCAAAAGCTCTAAACAAAGCACTACGACTGGTGAACAGAATAAAAGCCCGTCCATGACTCAATTCAATCAGCTCTTCAATCACTCTACTTGCTTCGCTTATATAGCCTGCATCATTTGGGTTTGGAAGATTGTACGACTTTCTTCCGGGCAAAAAGAGCATCGATTGGTGCTTGTAATCAAAAGGCGACTGAAACTTGTCTTGGACTACAGGACCAATGACGCCAACTGAAGATTTAAAATAATCGAAGGGATCATCTCCTGCAGTCGCAAGAGTGGCAGACATACACACGGTTGAGTGCAATCCTGCTTTTGCAAAGAGATTATCTGCAATGAATCCAGATACGTCTAAGGGCGAAGCGGTAACAGAAAAGTTTTCATGGTTTGGATTGGTCGATTGTTCGACATAAATAACCCAGTTGGAATCAGGTGTTTTGAGCAGGTCCAAACATTTTATGTATCTGTCGATAGTTGAAATTATCGCTTTTGCCTTCAATTTCAATTTTTCTCTAGCCAAGTCTACATCAAGCACATTTTCATAATCCTGTGCTTCGATCCAGTTTCTAAGCGCATGAAGAGCCATGAGCATAGGTTCTGCTTCTGCAATACTTTGTCTCACTCTTTTTTTATTGAAAGCAAAATCGTTGCGCAATCTGTGAAAAAGAGCATGCGAATCGAACTCAATATCTTCGAGCAATTTCATTGGCGCATTCAGTTGTTTAGTGGCTTTGGCTCTTAGTCTTTTGAGTCCGCGGCTACTGATTTGAGAACTGAATGCTTCAGTAGCGATATCGTTTAAATGATGAGCCTCATCAATAATTAGCAAATCATATTTAGGTAATACGTTACCACCTGATGCGGCATCGACTAAAAGCAAATTATGATTGACTACAAGAATGTCGGCATGTTCGGCGGCTTCGCGCGCACCAAAATAAAAGCAGTCAGAAAAGTTTGGACAACGTTGTCGCAAACAGTCTTCTCCATCCGAATTTATTTCCTGCCAAATCTCCAACGGTGGCATGAAATCGAGCTCGCTCACATCACCTGTATCAGTTTCATTTAGCCACTCAACAAATTCGTCGTCGATGGCATTACTTTTATTGCTTTCCGCCACAAAATCGTTAAATCGTCTGATTCCTGCATAGTTGCCTCGCCCTTTCAACAAAGCATAGTTGAATTCGAAAGGAACAAGTTTTTGCAAAAGCGGAATGTCTTTCTTGATGTATTGTTCTTGAAGCGAGATAGTGGCTGTAGATACGACCACTTTTTTGCGCGAGAGAACAGCAGGAACCAACGCGGCAAGACTTTTTCCAATACCGGTGCCGGCTTCGAAAATACCAGTTTTTCCAGTGTCGAAGGCCCGCTCGATCGACTTAGATAAGGCAAGTTGAGGCAGCCTCATCTCGTAGCCTGGCAGATGACTGGCAAGCATGCCTAAGGTGCTCACCACATCTGGGACTGAATCGTTTTCCAATTGAGGTCGAAACTCTTAGTTAACTCGGCCCGCGTCGGTTGCAGCCAATCTGCTTGTCTGAGTTTGATAAGGAGGTAAGTTCAATTTCTGACCCAAACCAAGCATGTGAGCGCTCTTCAATTTATTGTGCTCAACGATTGCGTCAATCAAACGAGGTGTCACTTTCTTGTAATTAGCAAGAGCGATTGAAGCAAGCGTATCACCTGTTTTCACTTCATAAGTGCTGCTAACAGGAACGATCACTGAACTTGGATCAACTGTATTAGAGTTCATAGTTTCACTTTGAGCTGCAGCAGGTGCTGCACCCTTAGCAATAACTACACTCTTTTGCGCTCCACCATCAGCAATCTTAGCTGAGGCAAGGGAATAGACTCCCACCACAGCAAGCGAGACAACTGCGCCGCCAATGAATCCCAACATCATATAAAAGGATGGGTTTCGTTTAGCTGCTTGAGGAATGAGCTCATGGTGGACTCCAGGCCAAAGAACTTCAAGTTCGTCGGACTTCTGAGTTTCTAACACTTCTTGATTAGTCTCCAACAAGTCTTCCAGACCTCCTAGACTGACTTTGTTCTCTTGCGGCGAGTAAGGCTGCAATAAAGGACTACTCAATCCTTTAAAAGTACCTTGTATATGATTCGCCGAAGTCGAATTGAAAGCAACATCATCACGAACTAATTCGGGGATGCCTTCGATAGCGGTTGTTTCCATAGGCTGTTTGTATGGCTCCGTAATTCTTGGCAAATATTATCGAACTATCCGTGTGTAAGTCAAACCCCCGACTACCCTCCAAAAGGCTCACAGGCACTTGTTTTACAATTAAATTTAGATTGCCAAGCACCCCAAAAGCCTCATACAATGCCCCTTTGCCCACCTGACATTAATTCACAACGCTCGACCGTCCTCTTTACATTATCAGAAACGCGGCTTTATGTGCGCCAGTTAACCTATTGCCCTTCTAGAGACTGGCGTAAATATATTTACGATCAATTGAAAAACTGCACTAGCTCGATATCTACTGACAAGCCCTTTTCATATATTTTGCATTTCAGAAAACAAAAATAGCCCTTCTTAAGTCCCAGCTCACAAATAACACAAGCCTGGTGAAGCGCCCCAATTTGATTGAAAATAGTTAATTTACTTCAGGTTAAAGCCGCGAGCTTGTTTCAAGTTTTTGCTGTCTGACGACACCACAAGACAAGATAATTCAGGCACGAATTCTTGCAACAAATACGCTCGAACGAGCTCAGGTTTGACCTGCAAAATATCCTTGCGCACTTGCCACCATGCATCTGCTTGTCCGGTAGTCGTAAGTCCGTCAAGCATGGCGCCAGCCAGCTTGTGCATATTTTCCATTTTGCGCAGACAAATTTCGCCATTGAGATATTCTTTCATTTTGCTTATACGAGCATCGTCAGGCGAACCGAATTTGGTATCAGCAATCGATTGCTTGACTGAACTCAAAAGATTTTTGGTCTCACTTGAAGGTCCAGCCACAATCAATTTCCAAATGCTGCAATTATCCAGCGGCGTTACCTCTGAACTCAGCTTGCGAAAACCAGAGGAAGTCAAAGACGAAGAATCGCTTCCAAAATACTTTACTCCCGCTGAATACAGCGGATGCTCACTCATAAGACAATTAGCCAGAAGCAGACGACTCAGCTTGTTGTTACTAAGCGAGTCAGGATAGACTCTACCAAGTGCCACCATAGTTTCACGCGAACCAGTTGTATTGATAAGCACTTTCTTTGCCAACTGCTTCAAATTGGTATCAATCTTAGATTCAGATTGTCCGCTCCAGCCATGCCCGTCAATAACAGCGCTCAAAGCCTGATAAGCCTGGTCCATTGAAATGTTGCCAGCAATCACGATGGAAGTCTCGGATGGTATCACTCGCTGTGCATGAAACTTAGATATATCGTCTTCACTTATATCTTGAACAGACTTGAGAATTTGAGCTGGTTCATCTGGTGCAAGAGCAGATTGCCGGGTGAAACAATTACGCAAAATTGCGCGCTCCAGGCGCTTTTCAGGTAATTTCTCTTGTGACATTACCGAATCTTCTACTGCTTTTCGTGCACGCTCGAGAGTTTGTTGATTAATCTGCGGATCCAATAAATGATGAAAAACAAGCTTCAGCTGCGATTCTAGATCTTCAAGAAAGGCTCTTGTCCTGAATGTCAGTCTGATTTTTTCTGGATTGAAATAAATCAAATCGCGCCTGGGAAGACCCTTCATAAATTGCAGTTCGGTTGTTTTCACCTGACTTATTTTTTGAGAATCGCCATTGAGCACCTGAGCATGCATTTCTGCCAACCCTGGCTTTCCTGCAGGATTATATGCAAGACCGGCCTTACAGGCACCTGCAATCTCGAGCACAGGGCTTGATTTGACTTGAAGAACAGTCAACGACAAACCATTGGGCAATTTTCTAGTTGAAATAGCCTGGGGTGCTTGAGTCTGTTCGCTGCCACCAGAAGTGGTAGCCATCGCGTGCTCAACAGGAATTGAGCATGGCGTGTAACCAGCCATTGTCAGCGACTTTGGATGATAGTCTTCAATATTTGGAATTGACTCTGCCGACTCCTTTCCACCAAGCGAAACGATAGAGCGATTGGTGGAAAGAAAGTGTTTCTGTATACAAGCGCGCACGTCTTGTGCAGAGATCTTTGCAATTTTACTTTCTAACTCTTTTAATGTACCTTTCTGCCCATTGGCTGTGACGTCGAAAAGACCTAGCTGAAAAGCCGACAAGAAAGGGCTTGTGCGCGATGCCTGTAAGTTAAACAAAGTCTGATTCTTTGCTCGCTCGATGTTTTCTGAATTAAGCGGATTATCTTTAAGCGTACTGACCATCAAATCGAGTTCACTCAACATCGCCTGCAATTCAATACCAGGGCGAGCTTTTAAGTGCAACAAGAACAATCCTGGGTGCCGCTTGTATTCAAAACTCACACGAGCGGAAGAACAAAGCTTGGTGTCCAGAAAATGATTTACTAGAATGCCACCATTATTGGCATTCAATACAGATTCAAGCACCATGAAAGCGGGTGCATCAAGACTAGTGAGCGAAACTGCCTGGTATGCAATAAGGGCTTCGGGGGTATCGGTAGCAACTTTCAGAAAGGCGCGCCGCTCAGCATTTTGTTTTGGATGTACAAAACGTGATTCTGGACGAGGATGTTGCGAGCTTATGTGCCCAATAGACTTATCGAGCAAGCTCAAAATATTGTGTTGAGAGCCAATATTTCCCGAAAGCACCACAGTTGCGTTTGGCGGTCCGTAATGCTTCAAAAAATAACGATTGAGCTCATTTATCTCAAGCTGGTCAATCGACGCTGTATCGCCTGCTGGATGATTGGAATATCCAGCCTGTCTATAAGCCAGATGCCGCATCTCCACGTCTAACAAGCGCGATTTTTGTTTATTCTGCTCTTCGATCTCCAAAAGAACCTGTTTGGTCGCTACTTTCAGTTCGTTATCTGTGAAAGGCGACTGATTGAGAAACTTAGGCAATGCCATGATAGCGACATTTAGATTTTCACTAGCCAGATTCTCGACAAAAAGAGTGAAGTCGTCGCTTGTCGAGGCCGAAAATTTCGCTCCACACTCAATTAGACGCTGAGCCATACCATCTTTATCTTGCTGCATGCGGTTTTGAATCATATGCTCTATAACGTGCGAAAGTCCGTTTAGTCCAGGCGGATCATTGCGCGAGCCGGTGTGAAACCAGAGCTGGCAAGAAACTGCCGGGTAACTAGACTCAGGCAATAAAATGACTTTCAAGCCATTTTTGAGGTGACCATCAGCTACGATATGATCATTATGAACGTGAGTGGGCGGAGCAAATTGAGCTTCCTGCCCGAGCGCCTGCGGCATGGGCATGGCTATAAGGACAGTCAGAACACTTAAAAACAGAGCAAAAAATCGTGCGCGCATCTAACTAAAATATCAGATGGGTTCTAGCTCTAATTAAAAAAGATACAAGAAATCATATAATGGGGCTGAAGAACTTGGTTCCACCAATAAATGGTGTAATTTCCTTAATCTGTTTGTGACGATATGAAAACCCCCACCACTACAAGCGACGCAAAAGCGGCACCAATAGCCACGAAACGCAAGCACGTCGTACTGGTTGGTAATCCTAATGTGGGTAAGTCTGTCATTTTTAACGCTCTAACAGGTATGAACGCAGACGTATCGAATTATCCTGGCACCACGATAGATGTTGCTCATGCCAGCCTGCACGACTTCGAACTGTACGATTCGCCCGGAGTCTACGGCATATCGAGCATAAACGATGAGGAGCGCGCCACTCGCAAAATTTTGCTCGAAAGCGACGTCATCATAAACGTTGCTTCTGCGCTGAGTTTAGACCGAGATTTATTCTTAACTCTGCAGCTCATAGATATGAGAAAGCCTCTTTTGCTCGTAATAAACCAAATAGACGAAGCGCAAAAACGTGGATTGCAAATAGATTTTGCAGCTTTAGAAAGCGAACTTGGAGTTCCTGTCATCCAGTGCGTGGCTGTCAAAAAACAAGGTATCGCAAACATACTGAATCAGCTGAACAATGCTCAGGCGGGCAAATCACCAACAAGTGTGGAAAAGCAAGTCAATCTCGTTTTAAACGACGTGAACAAAAAAAATCTGGATTCAGCAAAAGCACTTTTATTTATTGAAGGCGACGAACTGACTCTTGAAGAACACCCCGAAATATCTCAATCGCTTAGAGTCGATGACACTATATATAGTGAACGGCGCGCTCGTGTGGACGATATCGTCTCTCGTCATATCACAGACAAAGGGCTTGGAACGCTCACATCTATCAAACTAGGTCGCTTTTTACTCCATCCATTTTTTGGCACTATATCAGCGCTTGCAATTTGCTATCTCATCTTCTATCAATTGCTTGGAGTCTGGGTAGCAGGAGATCTTGTGGACCTAACCGAAAAACAAGGGATGAAAGTTTACTGGGAGCCAAATGTTCGAAAATATGCTGCAACCATTTTTCCAAGCGAAATCAGATACAAAGACACTGTTATTTCCCTTCCTCAAGCAGCAGCCTCACAAGAACAAAAAAATCAAATCGACGATGTTTTTAAAAGCGCACCAAAAGCTGAGATAGCTTTTGACTTCTGGAAATACAAGGCTAATCCATTATCAATTGTTGGTAATTTACTTGTAGGTGAGTATGGCGTGCTGACACTCACAGTGACATATTTGCTTGGTTTGTTGTTTCCTCTGGTGGCAGCTTTTTATTTTGGTTTGTCACTGCTTGAAGATTCGGGATATTTACCAAGACTTGCAGTACTTGTCGACAGACTGATGAACAAAATTGGTCTCAACGGCCGAGCCATCATTCCACTTATTCTAGGGCTTGGTTGCGTAACCATGGCGACTATCACCACCCGACTTCTTACAAGCACTCGCGAAAAAATTATTGCCACAGCTCTGCTTGGAATTGCAATACCCTGCTCTGCCCAGTTAGGAGTAGTGACCGGCACACTTGCGCGCGCAGGTGGCATTTATGCCTGGGCAGTGTATGGCACTGTTGTCGCGTTAATTCTTGCTGTATCGGGTCTTTTACTCAATCAAATTTTGCCAGGCAAATCGCAGCCATTAATTATAGACCTGCCGCCCATGCGCCTTCCGCGCGCTGATAATGTGCTTAAAAAAACCTGGAACAAAACTTTCGCTTTCCTTCGTGAAGCCCTTCCTATGTTTGCCCTGGCGGGAGCAGTGGTGTCGATTGCCCAAATGCTTGGCTGGCTCGATATATTCGTAAACTGGTTGAAGCCAGTAGTAGTCCAGTGGCTTTTACTTCCAAGCGACCCTCGAATTCCTACTACATTTATATTAGGCATTGTCAGACGCGACTTTGCATCTTTTGGATTGACCGAAGTCACACTTACTGCAGCTCAAGCTGTAACCGCCATGATAGTAATTACACTTTTTGTACCTTGCATCGCCACAGTGGGCGTCATGATAAAAGAGCGCGGTATGAAAATCGCAATGACAATTTGGATCGGCTCCTGGGTCTGTGCCTTTGTAATTGGAGGCGTACTGGCCAGGGTTTTGCCGCCTTTCTTTGCATTTTGTGGCGCAGTCTAACAAGACATCTGGGTCGATTCTATCTTGTGTGTATAATGGAATTTGCCCTCTTTGGTATGGCAGGCGTAGCCAAGTGGTTAAGGCACTGGATTGTGGTTCCAGCACTCGGGGGTTCAAGTCCCCTCGCTTGCCCCATATTTTTTAATTAGCAAAAGAAAACCGGCTCTAGAAGCCGGTTTTCTCGTTTTATACAGTTCGTCGTTTTCGAGCCTGATCACCCTTTTGATCACCCGGGGGGTTTGGTGCCTTTTCATCATCAAACATGCTTGCCATTAACCTTTGATTTTCAGCAGACGCGTCTTTGATAAAGCGAATGTAGTATCGAAAAGTAATTTCCATGCTGCTATGACCAAGCATCTTAGATACCCAACCGGGGCTAGCGCCTCGCTCAAGGGCGATTGAAGCAAAGGTATGACGTAACTGATAGGATGCTCTATGGCGAATGCCTGCGCGCTTAAGAGCACGCGCCCAAATGCGATCTAAATGCTTCCCTATGGGTTCGCCTCGCTTGGTTATGAAAACATATCCGTCTGCGTTTTGTAATTCTCTCGCTTGAAGCGCTTTGAAAGCGTCAATTACAGGTGGCAGCATTGGAACGTCACGTTCGGCGCTTTTAGTTTTCGGGAGTCCTTCTTCGCCTCTCACGCGCCCCTTGCTGATTTTAAAATCACCACGACGCCAGTCTATGTCTTTCCATCTTAGAGCTAAAAGCTCATTGGGACGCGCTCCGGTCCAAGCTAAACATGTGAACAGAGGTCGAAAATGAGGGTCGATATTTGTCAGAGCAATTTCTAATTCTTCACGCGAAAGCGGGTCGATATCGACCTTTCCTTCTTGCAGTCTGTCTATGCCGTCAACAGGATTTTCTTTGATTATTTTTCTTCGGACGTTGACGCGCAACACCGTTCCAAGTACTTGAAGAATTCCGTTAATTCTTCTAGCGGAAAGCTCTTTGCGTCTGAGCTTTGCTTGAAACTGCGCAATCAATTCTTCCGACAATTTCGTTAACTCAACATCACCAAATGCAGGCAACAAATGAGTATTTAGAATATCGCGGTAAGTTACAACAGTACTCGCTTTTAACATTTTTTCTTGCATAAAAGCTTCAGCCGCCTCAGCAAAAGTCTTTCGACTTTTTGGCGTTACAAGCTGCTCAAGCCCGCTCCAGTCGTTGCTGTAATTTCCTAAAGCGATTTGTTTTCTTATTTCAGCAAGTGCCAATTCGGCTTTCTTCCGATCTGTCCCGAAAGACTTTCTATACTGTTTTCCATCAATCTTGAAAAGGATGTACCAGCTATCGCCCCTTTTATAGAGACCGTTTTTGACTCGCCCTTGCCTCGAGCTACTCATTGTTTTCTTGCCGCTCCGTGGTATGCTGGTACATAACATAGCATTATGTATCGCAATTTGGAAGTAGGAAGTTCAGCAAAGATGAATAACAAGATGTACACCATTAAGGAATGGGTGAAAACCTACGGTAAAAAATACCAAATTAGTAGCGAGCAATATGTTCGTCGCTGCTTAAACGGCGCTATAGACGGCAGAATAAATAAACCAGCAAAGAAGCTTCCGACACCTTGGAAATCAAAAAAACTAGGAGAGCAGTGGTTTATCTATAAAGAAGACTTTGAATCCGATAAAGATCTGTTTTCAAAAATACGAGGCAGCCTGGCAGATTATAAGAACGCAATGATTAGCGAAAACCTTTTGCAATCGATTATCACGACAGCAAAGGAAGCTGCAATTAATAAAAAAATCTTGCGGTTGGTATTGGAATTTCACCCCGACTCCATAGAAAGCATTTGGGTCGATAAGGTTTTTGATAAAGACGGACTTGAGATTCTCGCAAAAAGTCATTCACAGCCGGACAAAAATGAACTTATAACTGCTGAATGGATGCACGTACATGCGCATTACCTCTGGTTAAGAGAACACCTTTTCAACTTGAGCGATTCCGAAATCGAGTCTTGGATTGATAACGAGTTCAGACGAATAAATAAGAATCTCAACTCAAAATTTTCAGAAAAAGATCTAGACGAGATTAAACGTAGACTTCGAAAACACTGTCTAAACTGTGGCATTGAAAAGCCGCCAGGAAAGCGTCCTCAAGCAAAATTTTGCAGCGAAGATGAATGCGGTAAAAAATTCGCATACTGGAAAAAGCGGTGCTCTAAGCTGAGTGATTTCGAAAAACTAGAAGAGTCTGAAAAACGCTTGAGCCAAATTAGACCAGCGCTTTCGAACCTAGCATAATATTTCCCCCCGAAAATTGAAAATTGATATCCGCTGGTTTCATAAAACCCATCGCGGTTAGTCTTCAGCGCATGTCGTGAGTTATCGCGTCTTACCGCCGGAGAAATAAATATGACTGAACCCAACGTGAATGAAAAAAAATATCGAGTCTCTGAATTTGCTATCGCTGCCAACATTGGCAGAACAAAAGCTTGGCAAATGGTGCGAGACAGAGAGATTTGCAGTTACAAAATAGCTGGAAAAGTTTGGATTCCTGAATCAGCGCTTTCTGAATTCTTAAAGAAGTCGTTTAGACCCGCATTTGATGCAGAGAAAGAAGCTCACGGTATTTTGACAAAGCATCGAAAAACTTCGATTCAAAAGACTGCCGTTCGCAAATGCAAGGGGCTTTAAGTTGATTACAGACACTTGTTCCGCCATGCCTCTAACTGAAGCAGAATCTATTGCGCTCTTTCGGCGCGAAGAATTAGGTCTTCAAATCCGATTCGTGATTTGCAGAAGTGGTGACACCGTTGAAATCAGAGTCTGGAAAGGTTCTTCCAAGAACAAAATATCTTGGAAAATCTGTCGCAACATACCCGAAGTTCAAGGTCCAGAACGTGAGGCTGCAATTGTTCAAGCTGCGCAAACAGCTTGGCGCTACTGGACAACTGAATTCTAAAAAATCTACGCCGCGATCCAGCAAGACGCGGCGTAAACAAGGAGATATTTCACTTATGCAATTAGATGATATCAAAGCCTTACTAGGCTCGCAAAAACTTTTCAATTTTCCGATTCAATCAGTGAAGAAATTCATGGCTACTCCATCGCCTGAATTTATTTGCAGAGATCGCAACGTCATTCGTAGGTCGCTAAAGATAGCGACGAAAATTCCTCGATTTCCGCATCTTCGCGCGATGTGGATTAACCTGCCTACAGGTCGAACCCCAGGCGTACTAATCGTTAAAACAGTTCGACGCAAGCCGGCACTTTGCTGGTTATGGATTTGCGGACCTGGATTGCAATGGCTGATGACTAGCGAAAATTTCGAAAAATGTCTAGGAAAGGATCAGGGATAGTGTCTTATTTCACTCGCAAACGGTTGCGCAGAGCCAAGTTTGAAGCTAGCGATTACGCAGCGTTATTTGAACAAACTGATCAAGCTGAATTTTTCGAAGTTTCGCATGACCAGGTTCAAGAACTAATTCAGAACTCGAAAAGTTTTGCGCCTGATTTTGCCTCCTTGATGCAACTTACGAAAATCTTTCCGCCTTTTTGCAAGGCAGAAAAAAAGCGCAAATACCGAATCCTAAATGAAAGCGGGCATATCTTAGCGCTCTCATGCGACGTTTGTCGCCATGCTCCGAAGTCTTATGTTTTAACTGGACCCTCCAATCTACTTGTCGAGCTCACTTATTCTCTATGAATGACCTTCTTACATCAGCCCTCAATTACGCCAATTTAGGCTGGAAAGTCTTTCCCTTAGCCGAAGGCACAAAGAAAACTCTCAAAGACAGCCACGGATTTCTTGACGCTACCACTGACGAAAATCAAATTCAAACTTGGTGGCAGTTTTCCAACTACAACATAGGCATAGCTTGCGGCAATTCAGGTTTCATTGTTTTAGACCTCGATCGACATGATGTGGATGGCGTTGGCAACTTTCTAAAGCTTCCCGGCTATCAAGAATTACCAAAGACAGTTTCTGCCATTACTGGCGATGTCGAGCAACCAGAAAAATGCGGGTTCCATTACTTGTTCAAATTGCCCGAAGGCGAGAAGCTCAGAGGCAATCTAAATCATTGCTTCAATAAACAGAAATGCGGAATAGATATCAAAAATAAGGGCTTTATCGTAGTAGAGCCCAGTCAAAGAAAAGACGGCAAAAGTTATAAATGGCTTGATGGGCGTTCACCGTGGGACGTTGAGATCGCCGACCTGCCAGCGTGGTTGGCGGTCCTAATCGTAATTCCTGAAGCCGAAAAGAAAACAAAAAATGATGCACCTATTCCTTGGGTTGATCTAGGCGACTCTGACTCTGACGCCGACGAAATCTGCGACGCGCTTAATGTCATTCCGTCCGATGATTATGACCACTGGATCAAAATTGGCATGGCAATCAAGTCTGCTGGTTTGCCCTGCATTATCTGGGATAACTGGTCGCAGAAATCAGCAAAATACGAACCTGGTCAGTGCGAAAAACGATGGGACGGTCTGAGCTCAAATTCAGTAACTAAAGCAACAATATTCGGCTTCGCTAAAGAACACGGCTGGAGCAAAAGCGAATATCTGCGCCGTACCGGAGTCAAGCAAAAACCTTTGGTGCGAAAACTAAGACGAGTTGATGAGATTTCCTCTATGAGTAATACCGAAAATGGTGGCGAAAAAACTTCCGAGAAAAAAAGCAAAGTTAATCGCACTGCTGATACTCAACTTTGGTTAGCCAGGAAGACCATAGAAAGCTACGGAGACGGCGGGCTCATTCATAACCAGGGTAGATTTTTTCAATGGAACGGTATGCATTGGGAGCCAAGCGATAACGAAGAAATTGAAAAGAAAGTTGTTAAAACCGCTGAAACATTGAACAAAACCAGTGCTCCAGATGATCAAATTAAAATTTCAGTGACGATGATGAATGCAGCAGTAAAATTCATGCGCAGTCAGTCCCATATTTCGGACGTCATATTTGATGAACCTACTGATGCAATTAGCTGTCAAGACGGCGAACTGTTTTTAGTCGGCGACCAATGGGAATTACGGCCGCACCGCAAAGAGAGTTATAAACTTGGAGTTCTTCCTCATAAATACGATCCCGCTGTCACCGCTCCAAGATTTTCACGTTTCTTAGACGAAATTTTCGAAGGCGATGAAGATGCCTGTGAAAAGAAAGAATGCTTACTTCAATATCTTGGTTATTGCCTCACTGTCGATAACCGGTACAAAAAATTCATGATGCTATACGGACCTAATAAGGGCAACAACGGCAAATCAAAGATTTGTAGCGTCGCTGTTAATCTCGTTGGCAAAAAAAACTACTCTGCAATCGATCCTGGAAAAATTGGAGAACGCTTTCAGAGCGCCACTCTATTTGGTAAGTTCGTCAACATTGTGCCAGAATCGCCTGAAGGTGGACACATAAACGATTCTCAAATCAAGAAAATAACTGGTGGCGATCCGATTCAAGGTGAGTTTAAAGGGCGTGATTCTTTCTCATTCGTTCCGTACTGCAAATTTTTACTTGGTGCCAATTCTCTCCCTCATTGTCGTGATGCTAGTAATGCGTTTTTTAGTCGAGCGATCATAATTAAATTCAATCGTAATTTTATGGCGATTGACGACGACAGGCGTAGCCCAGGCGATCCAATACCTGATGAAAATTTAGAAGCTGACTTGACCGCCGAATCGCAAGGGATTTTCAACATGGCTCTTTCCGCCTTGGCGCGCTTAAGATTAGCCGGGAAATTTGCCGAACCTAAGAGCTCAAGATCCGAGGTGAATCTATGGCAAAAAGATGTTGATCAAGTCGCTCAATTTGTAGAAGACGTTTGCAAAGTTGGCAAAGATGCAAAAGGAAAAGCCTACTCAGTGAGTTTCCGTTTGCTCTATTCCAAGTACGAAGAATGGGCGAAAGATTCTGGTCATGATCTGAAGTTCACTCGAAACAAGTTTGGAAGGCGCCTAACAAACCTGGGTTATCCGATTGTTCCTGGTACAGCCAATGAGAAAATGCGCAACCTGATCGATATCGATTACGAAAAGCTCAATTAAGAGAGTGACTGATTTAGTGACTGAATAGTGACTGAATTTCTCTAAATCGGAAGCTCTGAAAGCCTGCATTGGTTTGGGGTTACTAAACTTAGTGACTGAAGTGACTGATTTTTCGCAACTCCTTTATAGATTTTCTTTTGCGTCTTTTCTTTTGCCTTTGAGTTTTTTGTTTTTTTTAAAACTTTCTATAGAGTTTAAATAATTCAGTCACTTCAGTCACTACCCCCCCCAAATGCTGAACCAGACAACGTTTCAGAGTGACTGAATTGAATTTGAATCAGTCACTAATTCAGTCACTTCAGTCACTAAATTGAATGCAATTTTTAGCGATTTATTCAAATAAATTCGAAATACTCTCTAGTTGTCGATCTTCAGGCGTTCGGCATAGCGCTGATCGCCTTTAAATTAGTAGCTGGCGCATACAAAAGAGCATTTTTCACGCACGCGCGCGACATAGATCAAAAGGATCCGCGCGCGTAATAAAAAATCGGCTCCTCGTCTCCGAGAAGCCGCAAAAATGGCTAATTTAATGGTTTTTGTTAACCTGGCAATTTTCCGCCAATCAATTTTCCAAAACGTAAAAATGCCGAATCGTGCATTCTTGTGTACCGGATGACGTGATTTAGATTTTTATGCCCCAGAAAATGTTGAATTGAGCGAGTACTCTGATTCTGCATAGCTAAGGCGTGTCCTGCACCGTGCCTTAGTTGGTGAGGGTGGCAAGAAAAATCGAATCCAGCTTTTTTACCGGCCGCTCTCATCAATTTTCTGAAACAGTCGCGGTCCATGGGGGTTCCGCGTTCAGTAACGAAGACATATAAAGAATTAGGCTGATAGGATTTTAGTTTCTTTAGTAGACGAACTTCGTCAGGCTCTAAGACCTGAACAGAACCTTCAGAACCCTTGAGCCGATAAACGGTAAATCGACCACCATCTAAGTCAATTTGGTTCCATGTGGTGGTTGTGGCTTCTGTGGCTCTCAATCCATGCCGGAAAGCCAATAGAATTAGAGCCTGGTCTCGCACTGCATAGCGATTGGTTTCACACGCCACCAAAAGTTTAGAGACTTCCGAAGAGGTTAAAAGGTCTTTTTTGAAATTAACTTTCCGCTTTTTGGTGTTTTGTATGGTATTGCTCATAGCTTAAAACCTTCATATTACTGAATCATTATACCTCAAACTTTCCGCAATTTGTACCAGAAAGCGGAAAGTTTATTTGCGCAGATCAAGAGTTGTTGAAAGACTCAACAAGCTCAAAGATAGATACTTTCAGGCATGACCGAGGTTTACCCCCCCCGGCACCTTTGGCAGAGTGAATTTAAGAAGGCGCCCGGTCGGTCGTAAATACGATAGGGACTTTACCTTTTATAGTTTTGATTCAAAAAAAAATGTGGATATTCAACACATAATGGCGGCGAAAAAAATTTTTTGGGAAAATCGGAATATTCGGGTCACTTTTGAAGTGATGTAGTTACTTCTTTTTTGAGCGTATTATTGAAGTCAGCACTTCTTTCGCACATTTCTTTCCGGAGGTTACTGGTTAATCCCCAGACTAAGACAATGCCGGTCTCATGAGATAAGGTCGAATGGATTGGAACTGTAATTTCTATTGGATTCATAGAACACCTTTGTTGATTTGAACACTTAATAACGGAAAATTCTTCCTTTTCGGGGAAGAACCATAACTGTTATTTTGAAGCTTAAATCTATCACATTTGACGCAAAATGTCAAGGGGTGATTTGCAGTCCAAAAGTGTCAAAGGGTCAATATCTTTGGCTGTAATTTTTAATGGAAATTAATATTAGGGGCTGGACGCGGTATAGACCGCTGATATGATGGTATAACAACAGTGTCGTTAGTCTATGTTCATCGCGTTGCGGAATTAGCGAGGCCCCCTTAAGTGGAAGTGTGAATATAGCGGACGCAAAGATTGGTGAAAAGTGGGGCTTCGGTCCCACTTTTCTATTTTTAATGAATAATCAGGGTGTCTCGTACGGATAGTAATGTCACCTGGTTCTGAATCTTCTCATAAGGGCCAGACATAGAGCCTTTAGAGCCGTCTAGCAGAAAGGCGCGTCCTGAACTGGCGTAAAAGTCGGCAATCTGTAATCCCACATTGCTGGTTGAAGCTAAATGGAAAGTGCCCTTTTTGAAATTGGAAGAAATGGAAATGCTCTTAGGGATGCTGTTCAACTCTGCCAAAAATTCCTTTCCGTAGGACTCCCAGCCGCCTTGTTTTGCGATGCAAATTTCAAGGTCACCGAAATGCTGAAAGGCTTCCGCTACCACGTCACCAACAAGGGTTTTGTAAAGCTTGAATTTGCTATCGTGATTTAAATCGTTGTCCTTGTGATGATGTTGAGCAATAAAAGCGCGAATATTTGCGCTGTGAAGACTGTCACCTGCTGCTGATTTCTGCTGGTCGGACATATCACAATAGTGTAGCTTCTGCTTGGCGTACCATTTAGTAATTTCGGCTTTTTTTAGGGACTTAGGCGCTTTAAAAGCGGCTTTTGATAAGTTTAGATGAATTTTGTTAGCGGAACCGGCACCTTCCAAAACGACTAAAGCGACGGTCAAAATCCCGTGCTCAGGCTCAGTTCCTGATTCATCAATGTAAGCGTGATGAGTCATTAAAACGGAATTTCCCCTTCTGCAAAAACGAGGTCAATGTCAGAAGCCTTTGACAGTCCGATTTCATATTGCTCTTCAATTTCTGGCAATGAAATTTCTATTACGGGTGTATCTTTAAGCCGGTTGCACACTACTTGAGCAATCGCAGAGCCTCTATCTGAAACGCGTTCATTGCCCCAATTATCTAGTTCTTCATATGGAAAGTGCTCTTCCAATGCCACCAACAAGTTGTAAACATCCTCCCAGTCATTGTTTGCTTGTGCATCTGTAACCTGCTTTATTTCCTTGAGTTTTAAGGAATACTTCTTTTGCAAAAGCTGAATAACCCGGATTCTGACCGCAATTTGTGCCTCTGGAGAATAGTAAGCTTCAGATCCGATTTTTTCAGGTTTAGGGATGTAGCCCTCGGTCGCATACCATTGAATGGTTCGTGGGTTTATCTTTAGCTCTTTATAAATCTGCTGGTAAAGGTCAAGTGCAGGGGTCTTTGTCTCTAATGGGTTTGTTGTCATTGTCATCAATCTCGAACTGTTGCAGTTACTGTCACAGTATAACTTAAATATCCCCTAATTGTCAAAAAGGTGATTTTGGGTGCGATACGAGGGGTGGTTTCTACTATGGGCATTAGTTGATTATTCCTTATTTTGGTGTTTTGTCAATGTTGTGCTTTGGATTGACCTTAACTCTATTTTCTCGGGACAAAAGGGTAAAGCAATAGGTGTATTTCTCGTTTTGAAATCCGCCGACCGCCCATTTTTGAGGATTTGGATAGTCAATCAATGTTTTTCATTTGAATTCTATCTATTCCTTTTCAAAATCCTTTTTGGACCCTCAAGCAAATCTAACCGTTAGTTGGGGTCTGTCAATTCAGGCTGAATTTTTTCAGGGCAGGGAAAGAAAAAAGTCTAAAAGTAAGGAATCTAGGGAGATTTCTTCTTTTGTCCGTCTTCGAAGCCAGCGTTAACGTAAAACTCGTCGAATCCGTGTCTGCCGGGCTCGCTTCAATGTCAAAACAGATGACCAAAGGGGCGGCTGCCGCACAACTTTTACAGTCCAGGCTCGACAAAATTAGCTCGACTTGGAAAACAGGGCTTTTGCAAATCGGTGGCGGAATGGCGCTTGGGGCGCCCCTAGTGCTGGCTACAAAAGAAGCCATGAAACTTGAAAGCGCTATGGCGAGAGTCAAGGCTCAGACCGGAATGAGCGCGCAAGAATTGAAGGCTCTAGATGGAGTCATGACAAAAACGGCTAATTTAACAGGGATATTTTCAAAGCCAAAACTAGCAGAACTTGCCGGTGATATGTCGACTTCAGGGTTGAACAAAAAGCAAATAACCGAAATGATGCCGCTCATGGCCAAAGCGGCTGAAGTCAATAAATACATGTCTAAAGGAAAAGAACTGCCGGAAGATACCGTACATTCATTGACTGCTTTAGCACATCAATTTGGGAAATATTCTACAAAGGAAATGTCGCCTATCGCTCAAGCTTCAATAGCCATGAGCCAAAAACTGCCGGGCGGTCTAAAGTCACTTGCTGCAACTGGTGCCTCGGTTAACATTTCAGGAAACCGGATCATGGGAGTCGATCCAATCGAATTGCTGGCGTTCCAAGCTGCAGTTGCTCAAACAAGTGGTTCTAAAGGTGGTGGCGGCAAGGGCAGGCTTTCAGCATCGAACATGATCAACGCTCTAACGCGTGGTGGTTCACCAGGTTCATTTGGATCTGGCTTACTTGAAGGCAAACAAGCATTTGCAGCTCGAGTCATGGGTTTAACTGATAACTATGGCGCTTCCACAGTCATGAAAGGCAATAAGCTCGATCTGAAGGCATTCCAGCAAAAAATGGCTTCTTTTCAAGATATGTCTACTGTGGACATTGCAAAACGCATGCGCGATAACGTCATGTTGCTAGGCAAGAAGGCTGGCGACGAAATCCCGCTAATCTATAAAGCGCTTAAAACCGACGGCAAGGGTGTTTCTAAAGCTCAATTGATGAACCAACTTGTGCAGTACCAATTTGGATCCTCTGGCTCAATGGCTTTGCTTATGGGCGAAAAGAAGTTTCTCAACCAGCAAGATCAAATGGTGAAAGCTGGCAGAAATGCCCAAAAGAACAATTTGATTGAAACTCAAATGGAGATTGTTTCTAAGACTCTAGATTTTCAATTGAACCGATTAAATACAAACTTTGAAACTCTGGCTTCAACTCTGGGAAATCAGTTGTTACCTCGATTAACTCCAATCGTGGAAAAGATGGCTTCCATCGTAGACAAAGTAAATGCTTTTGCAGAGAAGCATCCGCGCATAGTTGCGGTGACCGAAGCACTGATTGGCCTAGCTGCAGGCGGAATGATTCTAGGCGGGGCAATGAACCTAGTGAAAGCCGCGTTCATGGGATTGAAATTTGCATTTTCACCGCTTATTTCATTGGCAAAAGGATTTTTAAAAACGGCAATATCAGTTGGATTTAGAGTCGCACCGTTACTTATGAGAGTGGTGCCATGGATAACCAGAATCGCGTCGTTTGTAATAGGCAAGATGGGACCAATTGGATTTGCGATCAGCGCTTTGATTTTGATTGTCACCAACTGGGACAGCATTGTAAAAGCCACTAAACCAACATGGGAAGCACTTTGCAGTGGGTTCAAAAACTTAGGCGATGCACTGAATCGACTGCTCGATGTCGTGATTTCAAAAATTCCTTTCTTAAGAGATGCCGGAAAAGCATGGAATAACCTAAACCTTGGCGGTAGCGGAATGGTGCCAGTCGCTGCCGGAGCAACAACACATGCTGGTTTAAACAATGTTGCATATGCGCAAAGCAAGAGAAATATTAAGGCGACAGGCTTAGGAAGAGGAAATTCTACAGTCGTTAACAGCAAACCAGTGATCAATATAACCATGCAGAGTCCGCCCGGGCATGACCACAAAAAATGCCAAGAGCAAATGATAGAAAAACTAGCTAATGGATTGAATCTTACTTCTAACGGCTCAAGTGGAAGTAGTGTTCGTCGTTCTATACATCATCACGGACAGGTCAGAAGGTGAGTCTACTTTCAAATTAATTAGCCTGCCCCTCTAAAAATTTCGCCAGATTCTCATGGTCCATTTCGAACCCCGATTCTAGCGTCATGACAGCAAACAGGAAGTCAATTTGAGCAAGTGCCATCACTTTTAAAGATTCATTTTCCATTTTCGCGCTCCTTCCAGTTTTGCATTGCTACTACTTTTAAATTTGGCTTGCTTCCGGCGTTAGCATTCAGGATGTCGCGCAATGGCTCGATATCATGCTTTGCGTAAATAGAAGTCACATAAGCAGAACCCTGATTTAGCAACCTGCTAATCGTATACAAGTCAACACCGCGTCTTATGCAATCGCTTGCAAACGTTCGGCGCAAGTCGTGAACGGTAACATCTGGAATGCCTGCCTCAACTCTAATTTTTCGCCAAGGTTTATCTAAACAAGCCATGGAAGTTCCGTTCATTTTGCCTGGAAACACATAAGGACCGTCAGTTGCATTCTTTAGCTTCATTAAATCGGGAAGCAGAATAGCCGGAATTGGCATGATGTGTGGCTTTCCGTTTTTGGTATCTGGAATTCGAATCATAGTCATGGCAGAGTCAAAATACTCCCATCTCAATTTCAAAACTTCTTGATGACGATAACCCATCCATAGAATCATTCGAAGGGCTGTTTGTACTCTCAAATCGGGATAAGCGTCTATTGCGGCATCAAGTCTGGGTCTTTCTTCTTTTGTGACAAATCTATCTTTTGAATGAAGTTTGTTTAGTCGAATCCTAGCTGCAGGATTTTTGTGATTTTCTGGAACATAGCCCCATTCTTCTGCATAGCGAAACATCACGCGTAACAGTTCGACTGTTCGATTTGCCATGTGCTTACTGTTAGCGCTTAGATTTCGATGAAGACATTCCACCTCGGTCCTACTAATCAGAATTAGAGGTAAATTCCATAATGTATTCATGTATGTAAAATATTGCTTGTCTTTCTTCCAAGACTTTTTCCATTGTTTGGCGTGCTTCTCAAGATAAACAGCGCTGAAAGAACCAAGCGTGATGAGCTTGCGCTCTGCCCGGATTCTCCCACTTACAATGCTGGCTAAGATTTGGATAGCTGGCATATTCTTCCTCTCGAATAAAACCATTTTTGGATCTGCTCCACTCTTAAGCAGCATATGCATTCGCTCTGCAATACGCTTAGCCTTCAAAACGCTTAATTCAGTGTCAGAGCCTATGGTCAAAAAGTGGACCTTTCCTTGGTGTTGACCTTTAAAAACAAAGCTTCTGCGCCCATTTGCATAGATTCTAATTCCTAACCCTTTGGTAGATTTGTCCCATTCGTATCGAACTTGCGTTTTTTGCATTTAAGAAATTTCCTACTTTTTACCGAACAACTTCCACGTCTTGAATTACTGTCACCGCGTTAGAATCGTGATGGGGCAATAACAAATACTCGAGCCCTTTATTTTGCTGAAGCAATTCGATCACTATATCGATTTCTATTCTGTACTGGCGAGCAGCTTCAAGGATGCTCTTGTAAAATTCGTAGGCTCGCTGACCATCTTGCTTTGGCGCAATGCCTGCGTAATACAGAATTCTGTTTTCTGTTTGTTGCATAGGCTTTTTGAATTGTTCGAACCAATAACAAAGATATCCATCACTGACGTCTCGATCAGAGTGATTCAGAATTTTTCGAACCATTTCTTTGGGTACGCCCGCGTCCTGAGCCATGCTGGCATAAGTACGTCTCAAATCATGTAAGACAAATGAAAAGTCGCTGATACGCAAGTTGGATTTATTCCATTCGCTCAGTGGTTTCTTTGAGCTCCAACGAGTTGGAAAAACGAAAACCGATTCGCTATCTCTGCGACGTTCTGAAAGCAATTCGAACAAGAAATCAGTGACATAGATTTCATGATCTCGTCCGTTCTTCGTGTTGTGGAGATGGATAAGGCGTCGGTCGAGATCAATATAGTTGTCATCCGCTCCCGCATTTGTCTTCCACTTTAGACAGCTAATTTCGTTTCTTCGCGCACCAGTCAAAAGTAGCGTGAACATGAAGTCTCTAATAGTTTCGTTGCTATATCTGCTTACTGATGCCCACCAGGCGCGCAGATGTTCTGGACCTAAGAAAGTTTTGCGTTTCGGATTGGGCTTCCAAGCTCTGATTGCAGTGAGAATCATGAACGGGTTGCTTTCAATATCATGCAGATGCCCGCAGAAATTGAACACGGCTCTCAATAACCTAAAGGTGCGATTGGTTAATGCTGGCGCTCGCTTGAGCATCGTTTCGTAGCGCTCGAGAACTGTTTTCTTGTCAAATGATGTGATTGGAAGATCCAGCCAATCGGAAACAGTGTGCATATCGCTTTTGTAACTCTTTCGTGTAGAGTCTTTTATTTTGCGAATTTGGCAATATTCTTCGATAGCCATTCTTAGAGTTATTTGGTTTTTGTCTAGATTTAGGTACATTCTTTTTCTCCGCTGAGTACTGCCAATAAGTCACCATAGGCTGAGTCAAGCAGTTTTCGGTGTTCTTCGTTCTGCTTGATTGCGGTTTTCAGTAGCTCAAGAATGCGGGCGAGTTCAGCCCTGCTAGAATTATTCATAGCCACATCAACCCCCGTGTTGATTTGGTCAGACCGTCTCTAGTGTTAGAGCACTTTAGGCGGTCGCTTGTTTTTGTATTACAAAACTAGCACGATGAATATACGATGTACAGGCATGTGATTAGTTGCAAAATTCAGTTTGTCCCGAAAAGGATATTTTTATTGGTACAGGAATATTTTCTGAAAAGTCCACAGAGCGATCTTTTCGGGCGTTTTGCAATCGAAAGTTTGTTCACAAAATAGTGAAAATTAAATCTTTGAAAACCGGCATCTGGGGCGGGAATAGTACAAGTTTTTAAAAACTTGTACTATCCGAAAAGTACACTAAGAATTACAAAAAAAAGAGAAGACTCTCGTAAGAGGTTCCGAGAGTCTTTCTTTTTGATCGGTGTTAGGGCGGTTTTCACCAAACTCGTTTGAAATATCTCGATTGGCAAGCATTGTTGGGGCAATAGATATATTCATGCACTTTTGCATAGTCCACTTGCGCTTTTATATTCAACGCGTGTTGAGCATGCCTGAAATCTGTGATAAGTTCGCCTATTTTGTACTTGATGTACATTCCATCAATATACAAATCCAAGTTTGCCTGACAGACTAAAGGTGGATTCTCAGGACGCTCAGATTGCGTTGTATCAAACTTGATTCTGCAGCTTGGACATATAACCATGCCGGGACATTCCAGAGGGGCTACGGGCGAATTATCGCGCAGCAGAAATTGAACGAAATCGAGGTTACTATCGATTATCTCTCCAATGTGGTGTTTTCTATGAAATCCCTGAAAACTGGAATTGAAATCTAGGAGCGCACGCACCGCAGTCACGTCTTTAAATTCAAAGGTGTCTGACTTTGGAATCAAGTATTCCATTATGCGGCTAAACAAGGACTTTTCCAGGGTAGTGAAGATGTCGCCCGGAGTTAGTTCTTTTGGCAAATCGGTCACCGTCCATTGCGGTTCAAGATATCTCATTTCGCGTTTGTTTCTTGCCGTTGTAGTCGCAACCAAAACTGGTGCAGAAACAACCTTGAGATTTTGCAGTAATTTTAAAATCTCATCGACCTGGGCTCGAGTTCGTTTGCAGAAAACTGCCTTATGAAGCAAGTTTATCGAGAATCCAAAATCTTCATCGTGATTATCAAAGCACCAAGACCATGCCGATAGCGCGTCTTTCGCAATCCTCGCATAGTCACTTGTTCGAATTTTCTCTAGAATCTCAGGTGCCGGTTGATAGATATGTCTCATCTGAATTTTTCTCCCTGGTTGCGACGTGCGTTGCTATTCTGGCAACAAACGTTTCTATGAAGAAAAATTTTTCATTGTCAGTGTGATGCTTTTATCCTGGCGATTTCTTGCCTTATTGATTCAAGTTCAGCATTAGCCGCTTCGTTTTCTGCTTTGGCTTCCTTATATTCCTTAATCAGAGCTTCACGCGATTGTTCTGGAAACCAGCTTCGACCTTCGGCTTCTCGTTGCTCAATCCGTCTTTGAGCCGCCACCCTAGGCACATCTTCACGAAGAAATCTTTGGGTTTCTTTTTTGATTTCCCAGGGCTTCATTCCTTCCAAATTTTTCGGCGAAGAAGTTGAAGGTTGAGCACGTAAACGGTCGGCCGTCTCTTGAGTGTAATCTAGAAATTCTTCTTTATTCCTGGGCGCTGCGGGCATTGGTTCTGGGGCTGGCTTTTGATGTTCCTGCGTTTTCTTTTTTACTAGTTCTTCCAAGAATTTTTCGTTGCTTTGTTTAACTTGCCAGTGATTAACGTGTTTCATCGGTATTTACCTTCTAATGGAATTTTTTTTGAATGAATATAAATATCTGCGAACATAATCTTCGGACATAAAGTTAGCTGCCCAGTTTTTTTTCACTCGCTGGGCAGATCTCCTTTGCTTGGTAGCCAGATCGAAAATATTTCTATTCGGATACCAAAAATCCAAGTTTCGCCCGCTCGCAAGGATCATCAATTGAGTTAAGCACTTCATGCGCTTTGGCAGCCAGCAGGCAATTGGGGTAATGAAGTCGCTTCTCTGATCGTTTCGGGCTCAAAAAACTAAGACAGCACTCACAGAAAATACCTTCCTCGCCACTTGCGGCTAAGAACACTCTTTCAATACTTGCATCCCAACTTCCTGTCAGCAAGGCGATAGCCGCATGCAGTGGTGCCCGGCGCTTTCTAGAAAGTTTTGCCGTCTGAAGTTTAAAAACTTGATACCACTCCGGATCACCGTCGATCATAAAAAAACAATCTCCCCTTTTTCGAAATAGCGTAGTTACTAAAAACAACAACTCGAAATTTTTTAGATCGCGTTGGCGGGATCCTAACATAAGAGCTATGCTAAAGACTCTTGCCGAAGATAGTCGATATTCAATTGATACCGCCGGTAATGTTTATAGTTCGGCATTATGGGGGCGGCGAAATCGCTCAGGCAGAAGCAAACCGTACAAAAATTCTTTTAAAAAACTGAAAGCGGTTCCAAATAAAGATGGTCTGCTAGTTGTTGGAATAGGCACCAAAATTAGATTTGTTCATGATCTGGTGCTTCATACGTTTAAGGGTAAGAAACCGGCAGGTTGTGTTGTTCAATTTATCGATCAGAATCCCTTAAATGTTAGCCTTGTGAATCTTCGCTATCAACCTAGTGCTGATAGCGCCGTACAAAAACTTGCAAAAATTGGATACGACCTAGAGCACGTTCGAAAAGTGCCAGGATATGCCGACTATTGGGCTACTATCCATGGTGAGATAATCAGCACCAAAAACAGAGAAGCAAGAATCCTAAACGCCTGGAAAAATCAATCCGGATATTTGAGATTGGCACTATCAGGGCGTTTCTTCTATGTTCATAGAATCGTTGCTTTAGCATGGCTGGGTCCGCCACCAGCGCCGGATTCTGAAGTAAGACATTTTCCTAGCAAAAATAAACTTGATTGCCGACCATTCAATTTGCGATGGGGAGAGCATGAAGACAATGAGATGGATAAGATATTGCAAAAATCAACTAAATTGACACCAGAACAAGTTATAGATATTCGCGCGCAATTAGTGAACGGCAAGACTAGAACGGGAATAGCAAGAGATTTTGGAGTTTCGACCTCCATGATAAGTCTAATTGCAGACGGAACCTGCTGGAAGAATTACGGCATGACACCAGAATTTACTTTATGGATGGAGAAGCGGAAACAGACCTAGTCGGGAATGGGTAGCCGACAGTAAGTCCGCTGAAACCACTTCCTATCCGAATTCGATTGCCCATCAAACGTGCCGGGTCTTCCATTTATGATTTCAAGCGCTGCATTCATTAGTTCGCAATCGTCGGCATGAGGAACATTGGCAAGGTTCATCGAGCAACATTCGCATATTAGGTTTCCTTCCGCCCTCGCTAAATTAGCTTGTCTCGCTGCTTCAGCCGTAAAGTATCCACGACCGAAAACTATCGACATTGCAGCCATGAGCGGGCACATTTCGCGCTGAATCATTCGCCATCCGCCTTCTCGATCGTGTGGCAAACCTTGACCGTTAAAGAGTTCAAACCATCGGGGCGGTTGATAATTTGGATTTGGCATGGCTAAAAATCTCAAAAGGAATTAATGAATTTTAGCTATATGCTTTCAAGTCACTGAAAATTCCGAGTTCAGTTGTCATGAAAGATTTAAGCCCCCTAAATTTGGAAAGGTGATCACCTTCCTGATCACCCGCAAGGTGACAAAGGATGATTTTTGACGACTTGACGCGACAAGGGGCGACAAGGCTAAAAGCCTAACTCTGTTTAAGTTTTGGGAATTTCAGACAATTTCGAGACTTTGCCTGTGAAGAGTCCCCTCGCTTGCCCCATTTACTAAAAAATCGAATAGCCTGAGCAGCTTGCGCTAATAGACCATTTAGCTCGAGCCTGATTTATTGAACCCTATTTTCTTGGACTTCGGGTGCTTTCTGTTCGATTGCCTGGTCTTTGTTGTGAGGTGGCGAATCGGGGCTTGCTATATGAGGAGTATTCTCGACAGGTTCTTGTGAAACGGCTTGAGTCATGGCATCAAGCCTTGCTCTGTATTCGAACTGACGCTGACCACTCGTTTTACTGATTGCATATTGCAAAAACTGTTTGCACTGGTCGGTCTGATTCTTCTTCTTGTAATTCTCTATTAGTTTTACTGCAACAGCATCAACCTGGACTTCTTCGCCTCGTTTATGGAAAGGAAAATCAAAGGATGCGCGCAAGAGCTGGTCTGCATCGGTGTCTTCTGACCTTGCAAGATTCCTGTCTGCCAGGCGAGCGAATTTCAAACAAATAGGCACCACCGCAGCCGTAGCAAACCAATTTGGCGAGTGCATGAACTGAATCACTCGACTCCATTTTTGCTTAGAACGCTCGTATTCATGCTCATCTGCCAGCCTCTCTGCATCGTGCAACATGAGGTCCATGCCCATATTGTCGAATAAATCGCCATCGCGAGCTTCGCTAAATGCAGGCGCTCCAGAAGCAAAAATTGTAAAAAGCAAAATTGATATGATTTGTTTTTTCATGAATTTACTACTTATTGTGGGTTGGATTTAGGACGCAGATTTGTTTTTCTGTTTTATTTTGTGAGCTATGAAAAATGCCAGTCCGCCTCCGGCAACAATTCCGAGAATTCGACCAATTATTTCGCCGATACTTTTGGAATTATTTGGATAAAGTTCGTTCGTTCGCTTTGTGTCGACTTTGAATGAATTGAAGAATTCAGGATCTTGAGCTGCCCCAGCTTGAGATGCAGCAATTAGACAAAAGCCTACATTTTTATTTTCGCTTAATGCTGCAATCATTTGAAGCTTTGCAGGTCCGATACTTAAAAATGTCTTTTTGCCCGTCCAGCCATCGCCTTTCGCCTCTTCGGTCTTATCTATTTTGAAATCGACACCCAAAGCTTGCGCTTGTTTTTTAAATTCTGAAATCGCTCCTTCACCTATAGAGTCAATAGCGCCGGGGCTTGATTGAATGCCCGGAGCATGAGTTATAGAGTAGTTTGTACCATCTTCGCTAGCAGTGAAAGCCTTGATAGTAATATTCTTCACACGCTGGTCCATTGACTTGGCGTCGGCTGGCATCAAGATAGAAAAATCTTTGCCGGTACTTTGAACTTGTTTCCACTCGCTCTTTGCGAATACAACTGACGATAAAGAACACAAAGCTGCCACTACTATTGGTGCCGACCACTTCAAAAACTTTGTCATATGTTCCTCATTTTCTAGATTCTTTCAAGTCCAAACAACGGAATGAAAATAAAACCAGTCAACACTAAAATGGCGATGATGAGCAAGACGCCCTTAATCGTAATTTGTTTCTGAACCTTCAAATCTCCCTCTGGATAATGCCACCATCTAAGATGTTTAACGGTAAACGGCACCACAAACCATTGCATTAAAGAGACAGAAAGCAAGACAGATACAAGCATTTTCCAGACGTGAGGAAGACTCGATAGAAATGGAAAAGTGATTAGCGCTTGCAAAAAAAGCAGCGTGGGATACAGCGCAACTAGAATTGTCATCGCCATTTTCCATGGTGGAATTTTTACGGCTTGTGGTGGCTGGAACCAAAGATCGAAGCCCTTTCCGATTCGACGCATTTTAAATTCGCCAAATTCCTGATTGAATTTGGCGTTCAATTCAGCGCGAGCCTCTGAATTAATCCAGTTATCAAGATTATTTTTACTGTCGAATCTGACTAGAGTAATCCACTCGTCGTGCAGCCCTTCTTCAGGAGGAAATACTTCTGTGCGTTCGTAGCCTGGAAATTTTGAAGACGCTTCAGTCATTAGCTTTTGCCAGTCTAAAAAAGCTTGCGACTTTTCCTTTGCGATTCTCTGAGAAACGACCATGATCAAATCAGAGCCCGGAGGCAGGATAGTTGGGCTTACTACTTTGATTTCTTCCTGCACCGATAATTCCACTAAAGCCGCTAAGTGGACATTTTCGCAGATTGACAACAAAATATGATTGGGTCCAGTCGCAAAATTGCAATTATGATATGCTGACCCTTAGTTCCGTTAATTTTTCGGGTAATCATGGGCTTTTCAAGCATTAAAAACAAGCTATGGCATGGCATTTTCGCCACAAGTCTCTCACTGTTTCTTATAGCCAGCTCAAAGCCCGTTGCTTTGGGTGCTGAGGCTTCTGAATCTGTCGTATTAAATGCGATGGAAAAAGAGTTGAACAGGTCGTTTTCCAAACTAAAAGACATCGGTCCTGAAAAACTTTATTTTCTAAGCTACTCGGTGTACGACATTAAGAATGTCGTTCTTTCTGCAAATTACGGTGCGCTAGACGATGATAGTGACGACCACGACCGTCGCTTAAGCGTAGATCTAAGAGTAGGCAGCAAAGAACTCGACAATACGCACCAGATACGCGGAAGCTCTTTTGGCATGCCGATGTCCTTTATATCGTTTTCGGCATCGTCTTTCACTTTTCCCTTGGACGACGACGAAGTTGCAGTACGCGATACTCTCTGGCTGACGACAGACCGTGCACTCAAAGCTGCACAAAAAAAATTCTTTCATGTAAAAGCCAATAAACAAGTCAAAATCGAAGCCGAAGACGAATCTGCCGATTTTTCGGAAGCACCAAAAGTGGTGCATTCGGAAAAACCAATTGAATTTTCTATAGATAAAAAAGCCTGGGGCGACACTTTACGCAAAGCCTCAGCAATCTATAAAGACTATCCCGCCATTTTTTATTCCGGCGTTGACTTGAAAGCCGAAAGAGTGCGTCGCTTTCTGGTCAATAGTGAAGGAAGCAAAATCGACGACAGTCGCTTCGAATTCAGAGTGACGACCTCGGCAAGCGCCATGGCTAAAGACGGAATGGTGGTATCACTTTTCGACAGTATTGAAGTGACAGAGCCCGACAAATACCCTTCGCCCGAAAAAGTAGAAGCGATGGTAAAACAGCTTGCCACTTCTGTTATCGAACTTGCAAACGCGCCCGCTGCTCAACCCTATGTGGGACCGGCTATTTTAAACGGAAAAGCTTCTGGTGTTTTCTTCCACGAAGTCCTTGGTCACAGAATAGAAGGTCACAGACAAAAAGACGAATATGAAGGCAGAACGTTCACTCAAAAAGTGGGCGAAAAAATCATGCCACCATTTATTTCGGTTAAAGACGATCCGACTTTAAGCAAGCTTGGTGACAATCTTTTGGTAGGTCATTACAAATTCGACGACGAAGGTGTAGCTGCCCAAAAAGTCAATATTGTCGAAAACGGTGTTCTTCGTAATTTCTTGATGGGACGCAGTCCCATTCGCAATTTTGCAAGCTCGAACGGACACGGACGCTGTGTACCGGGAATGCATCCTGTGGCTCGTCAAGCCAATTTGATTGTCGAATCTCAAAAGAAAGTTCCATACAAAAAATTGCGCGCTATGCTTCTTGCCGAAGCCAAAGCTCAGCACAAACCATATGGATTAGTGATCGATGAAATCGCAGGCGGTTTCACCACAACTCAAAGTTTCATGCCGCAGAGCTATTCGCTCCTTCCCCTTCGAGTTACCAAAGTTTTCGTAGATGGAAGACCCGACGAACTGACTCGTGGGGTAAATATTGTAGGCACGCCACTTGCGTCTCTAGAAAAAATTGTTTTTGCCAGCAGTGAAACAGCAACTTTTAATGGACGCTGCGGAGCCGAGTCTGGGTGGGTCCCTGTTTCTGCCAGCTCCCCAAGTCTGCTCATCAAAACGATAGAGCTGGAAAAAGGCTTGAAAGAGCAAGAACGACCACCAATCTTGCCGCCGCCAATTTCGGAGAAGAAGAAATAATGCAACTAAAGTCGCGTCTTAATCTCTTACTGGCATCAGCGCTCTTATTGTCTTCGTCATTCAATACTGTATGTGCTACCACTCCAGAACCGGTCTTGGATAGCAAACAAGCCATCCCCAATGACGATATCGTCATGCAGGCGATGAAGGACGAATTAGACAGAACCAAAACCAAGCTCAAGCTCGAAAAATTCAGCTTGCCATATTTTGTATCGTATAACATCGTCGACACTATCGGAGTTTATCTTGGCGCAAGCTTTGGTGCCATTACAAACAAGAGTGACGCCAATTCACGCTATGCACGCACGAGCCTTCGCATAGGCGATAAAAAGCTCGACAGTGATAGAGGCTCCACTTTTATGTTTGGAGACCGAACCTTTGTCCTCGACGACGATTACGATGCAATAAGAAATGCTTTGTGGCTATCTTCAGACCGAAGCTATAAATCGGCAGTAGAAAACCTGGAATCAAAAAAAGCAACCAGACAATACACTAAAGTTGAGGATCAGCCAGACAGTTTTTCAGATGCAAAAACGGTCATTAGCGTTAAAGACGTAAAGAACACTCCCATCGAGCAGGCTGACTGGGAAGACAGATTGCGCAAGGTCTCTGCTATTTTCAAAGAATATCCAGACATTACTCAATCGGGAATTAGTTTTTCGACCAGAAAAAAACTGAGAAGATTTATCAATAGCGAAGGTACAACGGTCAAAGATCAAGAAGCGGCTGCCAACGTCAGAATCGAAGCAACTGCACAATCAAAAGATGGAATGGAAACTTCCGATGAAGAAACTTTCTCGGTCAACTCCTTAGACCAGCTTCCCGACCAAAAAGTGATGGAAGAAACCGCGCATAAAGTTGCAAGTCGTGCAATCGAATTATCGAAAGCTAAGCGAGCAAGCGATTATCTTGGTCCTATTTTGTTTGAAAAGGATGCCGCAGCGGATCTGGTTTCAAGTGTTATTTCACCACTAGTGGTGGCAGACCGTGCTGATGACATCGGATATTTCAGAACTTCTTCATCTGACAAAAAACTAGGTCAGCGCCTGTTTCCCGAATTTTTGAGCGTAATAGATGATCCAACGGCAAAAGTCTATAAAAATCTGCCACTCAAAGGCGGCTGGGAAATCGATGACGAGGGAGTGAGAGCGCAAAAACTCACTCTAATAGACAAAGGAATCCTGAAAGCTGTTTGCTCCACCCGCAAACCTACCCGCTTGAGCAAAGAAAGCAATGGTCATAACCGAGGCGGCACTGCCTGCCCAGGGCATCTATTCATCGAGACCAACCAACCTATGAGCATGAGCGATATGAAGAAAAAGCTCATTGAAACTGCCAAGGCACAAGGTCTTTCGAACGCACTGATAATCAGAAAAACTCAGTCTGGTTATATGGGCATTGATTTCTCGGGTGTTTCAGGACTGCAAATACTTTCATCACTTGGCGGTTCTCGCTCGACATCATCTTTTATTTATTCGGTTGACGTTAATACCGGCAAGGAAGAGTTGATCCGTGGTGCGCAATTGCGCAGGCTGACTAAGCAAGACTTGCGTAATATGCTTGCAGCAGGTGACGATGCAGCCGCCTATGTAGCCAAATATCCAAGTGATTACACAGGCACAGCCATATCGCTTGTAACTCCTTCTTTATTATTTGGCGAACTGGAAATCCAAAAGCCACCACTTGAAACTGAAACTCCTCCGCACTTGAAGAACCCTTATTTCGAAGAGAAGAAATAGTTACTTTCAGATGTTTACCCACCATTAGAACCAGGGTTTTTCCTGAACTCTTGGCAATTTCGACATGTTAGTATTTATGACAGTCAGTCCCGGTGGAGTCCTTCGAATGGTTAAGGCTAAATCTGTATTTACATTGCTCACAGCGCTCACTTTAGGCGTTCAAACTGCCACGTTTGGCAAAGAGCTGGAAGTAGGTGGAGCCACCTCTGAAGGCACTTCTCTCACTATATACAACCAAAATTTTGGACTGGTACGAGATGTCCGCACACTGCCTCTGGAGAAGGGAGTCAACTTCGTTCGATTTTCAGATGTAGCTGCGGCAATCGATCCTACATCGGTATCCTTCACTTCATTGACAGCACCAAATTCGGTGGTGGTACGTGAACAAAATTATCAATACGACGTCATGTCCCCTGATACCATTCTTTCCAAATCAGTTGGCAAAGAAGTCACTTTCAGACGATATTTGAATTCAACAGTATCCGAAACAAAAGGAATTTTACTCAATCCGCCCCAGGTAACCATTGTTGACACCAACGGAAATCCATCGACTCAAAGTGTCGGACTGGTTCTGAAAACAGATAGCGGCATCATCTTGAATCCTTCCGGTGAAAGCGAAGTGAAGGAAATGCCACCAGGTTTGGTACCAAAACCATCCTTACTCTGGAAACTCGAAACAACCAAACCAGGCGATCACAAAAGCGAAATCAGCTATCAAACAGCCGGCATGAGCTGGAAATGCGATTATGTAGCAATTGCAAACGAAGATGACACCAAAGCAGATTTAACCAGCTGGGTGACTTTGAACAATGAATCTGGTGCGTCATACAAAAATGCATCGCTCAAATTGATGGCAGGCGACGTCAACAGAGTAACGGCGCCACCACAGCCAATGTACATGAAAGCAGCTCGTATGGAAGCTGCGGCTGACATGGCTCCTCAATTCAGTGAGAAATCTTTTGCTGAGTATCATCTTTATACTCTTGCAGGCTTTACCGATGTAAACAACCACGAAACCAAGCAGATGAGCCTGTTCAATGCTGCGGCTGTTCCAACCAAAAAGCTTTATATCTATGAGCCAGAAATGGTTCAGACTTACGGCGGCTGGGCACCACAGCGTAATACCCAAAAAGTAAATGTCAAAATCGAAGTTGCAAACACCAAAGCAAATAACCTTGGAATGGCACTTCCAAAAGGAAAAGTGAGAGTCTACAAAAAAGATTCTGATGGCTCGCTTCAGTTCATCGGCGAAGATTTAATCGACCATACTCCAAGCGACGAAAAAATCAGGCTTTATATTGGTGATGCTTTCGACCTTGTGGGCGAGCGCAAACAAATGAATTACACCCAAATCAACGACAGAAAATACAAAGCCAATTTCGAAATCAGTTTGCGCAATCGAAAAAAAGAAGGCGATGTCACAATTACTGCTGTCGAACATTCTTACGGCGATTGGAAAATCAACTCATCCAGTCACAAATACAAAAAGGTAGATGCGCATACGTTTGAATTTCCCGTTACCGTACCAGCCGGCACCGAAGTCAAAGTTCAATACGAAATCGAAGTCAGAAACTAGACCGGATCGCGCAACTGGTAAGTCCAAACTAGTTCTGCCGCTAGTAAAAACGGAACATTTTTTTCACAAGTGCAACTTAAAGACCTTACTGAATAAGGCTTTCAAGACACGAAAATCTTAACGCTCTAGGGATCAGAAAAGGTAATTCTCTAATGAAATTAAATACTTGCCAAATTTGATCTGCTTTAGCGGCGGATCAATATTTTGGAAATGATTTTTCCAACAATCATTCCAGCACCTATCATGCCAGCAGCCGAGCCCACTTTCTGAGCTTGCCACTCGGCTGAAGTGACGTCTTCTTGTTTCTCGGGGGCTTTCACAAGTTCAACTTTAGGAACGACTTTCTTACCGGCAAGTCCATTCACGACTTCGCGCGTAATATCAAACGGCGTCTGGACCAGAGCGTGACCAAAAGCGTTCACAAACGCTCCGGCCATATTGTTGTCGCCACCAGTTGATGATTTGCAACTGGAACTGGATTCCACTGGTTCACCTTCAATTGGTTCGTTTTCTTCATTAGAAGCCATAGCTAGTCCTCAAAAAAGGGCAAACAACATTACCTGCTAATTCGACTATACCCGAAAAACTATTTCGAGTTACCAGACTTAGCTAGTTTATTTATGACAAGCTGCGAAACGCCAATAACACCAGCGTCAGAACCAAGTGACGCCAGATGAATCTCGAATTTTTCTTTTAACCCTGGAATAGTCCGGTCCATGGTCATTTCTTTGAGCATTTCCAGCTGGACAAAACGGACCAAGCCACCGGCGAGAATGAAACAGTCCGGATTTAATACGTGAATCAAAGACGACATGCCGATAGCAAGATGTTCATGCCATCTTTCTACGACTTTCTTTGCGATTATGTCTTCTTCGCCAGCCGCTGCAAAAATTGCATGGGTTGATACTGATTCGGGTCTTAGTGCAAGGGGAGATTGTTGCGGGGTCACGCCTTTGAGCATTTCTTTGGCAGTCATGATAATGCCACGCCCTGCTCCATAAGCCTCCCAACAGTCAAAAAGACCACAAGTACAAAGACGCTCATTGCTATTGGCAATTTTCAGGTGTCCCACTTCTCCTGCAGCCCAGCTTGCTCCGCGATACAGCTCGCCATCTATGATAATGCCGCCGCCTATACCTGTGCCGAGCGTAACAGCCATGACGCACTTTTTGCCTTGAATTTGCTCAGTGCTTGCTTCTCCAAAACCTGCTGCGTTCGCGTCGTTTTCAACATGCACTGGAAGCAAAGTCTTACTTTCGATTATTGACTTGAGGTCAGTTCCAGCCCACCCTGGCAGATTTCCAGTGGATCCTATGACTTTTCCAGTCGAGCAATCAACCACGCCAGCTGTGGCGATACCGATACCTTGAATGACATTTCCATATTTTTTTTGAAAATCGCCAATGATCTTAAGCAGATCTTCAACGATAACATCCGCACCATGCGGAGTAGAAATCTGAACCGGCTCACAAATGAGCTTGCGGTTCTGGACTACCGCTGCACGAATCTTAGTGCCACCAATATCGATACCGATGGCGGTGAGATTATCCTTCGCGAATTTGTCTAATTTTCCTTGATCTACTTTTGCGTCTGAGTTTTGGTCTGTGGTTAAGCCAGCTGACATTTAAATTCCACCCAATTGTCCGTGGTCGGGGTTGCCTTTCAGTACAAGTTTATTGAAAGGTATAGCACTTCCGTACATAACGTTGAAGCCAACTCTGTTTATACCACGCACCATTTCTCGGGAAAGTATAACCTTGAAATCTTCCGGACCAATTGCAGCGCTGACCGTCCGTGAAAAGAACAGGCTATTTGTCAGGTTATACCCGGCACCAGCACCAATAGTGAGATATTTGTGCACTTTTAAATCGCCCATTAAATTCATTGAGCGGTTACCCTGAATGAACTGGTCGAAAACGAAAGGCGAGTCGCCGCGTACAGCTGACTGGTTGTAGTTCGCTTGCAATCTCAGTCTGTTCAAGCGCACATCAAGTACTGGACCCAATTGACCA
Source organism: uncultured Candidatus Obscuribacterales bacterium (assembly GCA_964572515.1). Classification (GTDB taxonomy): domain Bacteria; phylum Cyanobacteriota; class Vampirovibrionia; order Obscuribacterales; family Obscuribacteraceae; genus Aved-18. Next base: position 607,243 of record CAZNEW010000002.1, read on the forward strand.
ATCAAGCTTGCATCTCCAGATGAGTAGGCTCTGGCAGCCACACCACCATAAAGAAAACCGCGCATACCATATTTGTCGTCGCCAATTGCAAAAACAGGCTTGGTCGCAAATTGCATTTGAGTCTGTAATTTAAAACCGCTCGGCATTACTTTGCTTGTTTGGGTTCCGCCAAATAGCTTGGCGTAATCAGCAGACTGGTTGACCAATTGCGGATTATCCTGGAACCAACCAGCTGAATTTCGCCAGGTGACAGAGGTCATGAATGGAACGTTTTGATAAATGTGTCCATCCACCACTTCAGCGGCAAGTCTGGCTCTTCTAAAACCGAACATACCATCATCTAGGTATCGGTTGATGCCAGATTGGAATTTCATATGGTCATTGATCTTGTAATGCAAATCGGCAACCAACAGATTGTTGACCGAACCGGCTGCAACGTTTGCCATTAACTTCTTAGATGTATAAGATGCACGTCCAGAAAGCCCAATTCCAGAACTGGAGCTTGAACCATCAAGAGTTCTTCCTCCAAACTGGAGCATTGGAGACCAGGACAAAACACCTTTGCCTACAATTTTATTGAAACTTGGTCCAAGGTGAACGCCACCGATTTGAAGGTTATTTCCAAGTGAAGGAGTTACTGGAAATACGACGTTATTCGATTCTTTGTCTACAGTAGCAGTGAATTTACCAAGCGGAATTCCGAATTTGTCTTTTTTGCCAAACATCATTCTGCCGCCAAAGACGGTCAGGTTGCCTTCTTCTTTGTATTTTTCATAAACCATTTTATCGGCTTTGAATTTGAAGCTTGGCTTAGCTGGCAAATATGCTTCTGGGTGCGCCTTGATCTTCCACATGTCGTCGAATACGCCAGGCATCCCGACAATATTCTGTTGGCGAGCATAATAAAAAGGTTTACTCATGGTCATGTTTCCTTTTGAGAAACGCAGACCATCATTTGCGCCAAGCATTCTCTTCGCCACGATAGTAGTGCCATTAATGGCGGTATCAGGCGAAGTGATTAAGTATTCTTCTTTGTTGACGTCAAACTTAAAAGCACTACCGGTGGTTACTTGTCCATCGCGATAAATACGGACGTTGCCTCGAGCATCAATCATGTCCGTATTCTGATCATATAGGATCATATCGGCTTCAAGTTTTGAATCCTGTCCGGCGATAATACAGACAGCGTTTCCTGTTCCAAGAAAAGTGTTCTTTTCCTGGTCGAATTCGGTGTCGTCTGCAATTAGCTGGACTGTACCCTTGAGTGTGGTGTCTTCGTTTATTTCACTTGAAATACTGAGTTCGTCTTTGGCACCTTCTTGCTCTTCTATATCAATTTCTTCAGAGAGCATAGGCGTCTTGCTGTTTGGACCAACGGGAATCAATTCCTGCCGGACTGATTCGCCAGGTTCAAGACCTACGCTGTTATCTATTTTGGGAGTCAGTGGAAGCAATAAGGTCCCCGGGTTTAGATTCGCACCCGAAGAATTCGAGCTAGTGCTTGATGCCGTATTTGATGGCACCGCTTTATGCGTCTTTTGAGCATTGTGCTGTACTGTAGCAGCAGCTAGTACAGGCGCGTTAGCTGAGAAAAGAACGAAACAAGAAAGTAATATGGTGCCGGAGACTTTTATTTTGGTCATCGATTTTATAGCGGTCTCTTCTTGAAAGTGATACCAGAGCTTAGTGCTATGCAAGCCCGGATGTCAACATTAACACATTCGTCATTGGAAAAATACGGTATTCAACTTAGTTTAAGTCGGCGTCAATAATAAATATAATTCAACTACACGAGACCCTGCTGTATTATCCTTTTTACATGAATCCGTTTATTTTCAACTGCCCAACAAAAGTTTGTTTCGCCGAAGGAAGTTCAATCGCAGTAGCAGAACATCTGGCGGATTTAGGCGCCAAGTCACCTTTTGTAGTCACCGATGAATTTCTTTTAAAGAACAAGATTACAGATACGGCAGTAAATGCTCTAGAAGAACGATTTGGTAAAGTCGGCATTTACTCAGAAGTTCCGCCAGATTCAGACCTCGACTGTATAAACAAGGTTGCCAAGATGGCAAAAGATGCTGGCGCCGATTCAGTGGTTGCGATTGGTGGCGGCTCGGTAATAGACACTGCGAAAGTAGTGAATATTTGCTTGAGCCTTGGTGGCGACATCCTGGACCACCAGGGATTGAACGCGATCGAAACCAAATTGTTGCCATTAATAGTAATTCCCACGACGGCAGGAACCGGGTCAGAAGTTTCATACGTGGCGATGATCAAACACCACGAAGAAAAACGAAAAATAGTTTTTGGAAGCAAATTCTTGGCTCCCGATATAGCCTTACTTGATCCTCTTATGCAGTTGAGTCTGCCGGCTAAGCTAACTGCAGCCACAGGGATGGATGCACTGACTCATGCAATTGAAAGTGTTGTTTGTGAAATTACAGGCTCTAGCTTTTCGGATGCCCTGGCGATTGAAGCAGCCCGAATGATATTCAAATGGCTCCCTATTGCTACCGCGGATGGTGGTGACATAGAGGCAAGGTCCAATATGCTCGTGGCTAGTTGTATGGCCGGCTCGGCGTTTTCTAATGCGGGCGTGGGCGTTGTTCATGCTCTAGCTCATTCGACCGGGGCACGCTTCAACACCCATCACGGGCTGACCAACGCCATTTTTTTGCCGCATGGTATTAGATTCAATCAAAGTGCTGCAGCAGTTAAATATGCTCAATTATCCAGACAGCTTGGCTTTTCGAAGACTTTAGATGATAATGAAGGTACTGCAACTCTTATCGATTCTGTTGAAAACTTACTAAAACAACTAAATCTGCCCTCAAGGCTTGAGTTGATTGGTGTCCCCAAATTAAGCGAATCTGAGCTCGAAGCATGGGCGAACGATGCAGTGGATGACCCCAGTACCATGTTCAACCCAAAAGAACTTACGGTTCAGGATGCTATAGAAATCTATAAGAGGGCTTATTAGATGACATTTTTTGCCAACACCCAGGAACTTGAAATGGTTATGAAAGGTCTCTGGACGGCAATCAAAGAAGATCCGACAATTGCAGATCCATTAATCAAATCAGGTCTTGTCGTACGTTTTCACTATCGCGAGCCCGAGGGCAGACTTACAGTTAACTGCTCAGACAACCAGGAAATGGTAATTACCTGGGGTGAATGCGAAACCAAGCCAGACGTCGAAATGTTTATGAAATCGGAAGTTGCTCACGAATTCTGGAGAGGGGCAGTTAGCGTCCCTATGTATCTGATAGCCGGTAAAATCGTGGCCAAAGGTCCAGTAAACAAAGCGCTATCCTTGCTTCCAGCCATCAAACCAGCATTCAAAAAATATCCTGACGTTGTTCAACAGACTCTAAATAGAACCCTGGTGTCGAAATAAAAACTGTAGTAACTGTCGGAGAACTTGGAGTCGACTGGATTGCCAGTACAAAAGGGTCCAGTTTTTTTGATTGTCGTAACTTCGAACGCAGTCTTGGTGGAAACGCAGCCAATATTTCTGTCGGGCTTTCAAGACTCGGCACCCCGTCTCGTATCGTGGCATGTCTTGGTGAAGACTTACATGCTGAATACTTGCGCAGAGTTTTGAGAAAAGAAGGGGTAGATACCAATTTCATTTACACAAGCAATGAATTCTCGACCGCCCAATGCTACGTTTTTGCCACTGTTGACGAAGACAACTCGTTCTATAATTTCCCAAAAACATCAGCTGCAGCCGATTTAGACCTTGAAAAAGTTGGCGAAGAACAAATAACAAACGCCGCCTGCCTGCACACAACCGGCATTTCAATGATGGCAGAGCCTCGCACCAGTGCGGTTTTGGCCTATATGCAACTCGCGCGAAAAAAGGGACTGATTGTTTCATTCGATGCAGGCTTTCCTACCGGTTTTGGCTCAGTAGTCAAAAAAGCGGTAGCCAAAGCGGTGAGCCAGGCAGACATAGTAAAAATGAACCTTCCTGAGTTTATTTACTGGTCCAAGCAACTTTACAGTCTCAATCTAGATGTAGACCCAGCCGCCTTAGCCTTGTACGAAAACCAGCCTTGCACCGGATTTGAGTCTCAAAGTCTTGCCGGTTTTCTAGACATGCCGATAGAAGCCTTCCAGCACGCTGCTTTGTCTTTCTACAAAGAATCAAATTGCCCAATTGTTATAGTTACAATGGCTGACAAAGGCGCTCTGGTCATTTTTCGCGAAAAGGTGTTCACCGCCAAAGCCTATACGGTCGATACAGTAGCAACAGTGGGCGCAGGCGACGCTTTTATGTCAGGCTTCTTACATTCAATTCTGAATAGTCTTGAAAAAGTAGACAGCAAAAAAAACGACAGCAATAACCAAAGTCCAATAGAATTGCTAAATTCTATTAGTGACGAAGACTTCAGTCAGTCCGTGCCTTTCGCTTGTGCTGTCGCTGCTCTTTCGACTACCGAAATGAGCGCTTACAGAGGACTGCCAAGCAAAGAGCAAGCACTCGAGCTGGTCAGATCTGGCGCGATCAAATAGATTTTGCTACTAGACAGGCATGCTAGTATTTATTTACGAATAAACAGGTAAATGCGTTGGAAAAATTAGGCCAGCTGGTTTCTTTCTTTCACACAGCAAGCGATTTGGTAATCGTCGGTATTATCTTCGGAACGCTTATTGTGGCTTATATCACGCTCAAAATCGTCATCGGCAAAGACACCACCTGGTATGACCGTAACCTGTAGTCTTACAATTTAGCGACTATGGCTCGATCACACGCTCTGCAGTCAACAAATACTCGCAAATGGCGAACATATTGGTGATTTTGTCAGATGGCACCTGGTCTTTTATCTTGTAGTATTCAACGCAGAGACCACAAGCAAAGACCTTTGTGTTTTGCGCCTCGAATGCAGCGATTACATCTTTAAAGGCCGATTCTGCCATTATTTTTACGCCGCTATTTGCCATCAAAATTGCGTCGATTCGATGCCCGGTAGCTAACAGGCTTTGTAAAAACATGTTCAATAGGTGATTAGAAAAGTCATGATCCTCTGGTCCGCTTCCAGTGCCAAAACTGTTTTTACTGATGAATACAACTGGTCCAACCTTTGAGCCATCCTTTTTTTCTTCTATGCTCGACTCTTTGCTTGTAGGAACAATCAGGACTCTAAAATGATCATTTATTTTTTGCGATTCAATAATTTGAGCATTATTGGCAGAACAAAGACGTTCTAGATTTTTTACGGTCACATCAGTATCTACTAATAATGAAACAGGGCTATTGCCTTTTGAATTTTGGTCAAGTATTTTTTTTGTACGCAGTACAGGCTCAGGACAAGCCAATCCGCGAAGATCTATTTGATTAGTTTCAGAATTTTTTTCGCTCATTATTGAATCACCACTTTACCAATTTCTTCTTCATCAACAAAATTGCCTATCAGACTAGGCAAAAGACCCTTTTGCAAAAGTCGCTCCATAAGCGAATCTGCTTCATTTGCCGGAAGTGAAAATAGTAATCCACCAGAAGTTTGTGGATCAAAAAAGATATCTTCGTCTTCAAGTGGAACACTCTTATCAAACTGAGTGAATTGACTATAAGAATCTCTATTTGTATAAGAACCAGCAGACACAAAGCCTTCGAGCGCAAGACCTCGGACCTGGTCGAATGTATTGACTTTCGATCTATTTATATATGCATTTAGTCCGCTTGCTTTAGCCATTTCGTGTAAATGACCAATCAAGCCGAATCCAGTGACATCGGTTAATGCATGAATTTTAAAATCAAGAGATGCAGATAGAGCAGAAGCGTTTAGCATTGTCATATTGTTTAATAGCTGATTAAAAGTATCTGGAAGCAAACGCTCACCCTTTAAACCTAGCAAAGCAACACCTGTACCGATTGGTTTGCTCAACACAATAGCATCGCCCAAGCGAGCACCACTATTGGTGAGAATCTTTTGGGGATGCACAAAGCCCGTAGCACACAGACCATAAACGGGCTCAGATAGCTGAATTGAATGACCACCAGCAAGCAAAGCACCTGATTCCTTCACTTTGTCGGCGCCGCCCTTCAATATAGAATGCAAAACTTCTTGCAATTCATCTTTTGTGTAATCACAAGTTGGGAATCCTATTATATTGAGTGCAATTGTAGGTGTGGTCCCCATTGCATATATGTCTGAAAGCGCGTTTGCAGCGGCGATTTGACCATATAAATAAGGGTCATCAAGCATCGGAGGAAAAAAATCAAGTGTCTGCACTACTGCCATGTCTTCTGAAAGCTTGTAAACACAAGCGTCTTCAAAATTTTTCATGTCGGTCAACAGGTTTTCACTATTGTTTTTTTGGAGCACACTGAGTATAGAAGCTAACTCTTGAGAGCTCATTTTTGAGGCGCAACCGCCAGCTTTCACTTTCTTTGTAAGATTATTGTCTTTATGCATAAGTCGGCATTATCACATATTTGACCCCATCAAAAAAAATCAAGTGAATATATCGAAATACTACAAATCCGAAAAAGCCTGCAAAACTGTGTTGCTGAGAACCACTAAACATGCAGATTTCAGATTTATCTATATTTTTCGTCGCTTCAAATTACCCTTAAAAATAGTTTGAAAAAATTGGATCATTTATGGGCATTTGAGCCCTTTAAAAACTAATCGGATAGTTGTACATTCTTACTTGAAGTTTGACCCGGCAATTTGCAAGAAGATAATTCGAAGCGAAACGCCGACGGATCTTGCTGTCAATAAAATTTTAAAAGTGCGCTATCTATGCGATCAAATCGCAACTTGCGAACCGAGTGTCACTTTTGTTTTTTTGTCCGCTGCCTATTTCTCTTTTTTTTCCAAAAGGTTGTCGCATGCCCAAGAAAGTACTCGTCGCTTTACCACCAGGACTGCTCGAGCAGATCGATTTCGTAGCTCAAGTTGAGCATAGAACACGCTCAGATTTAATAAGAGAAGCGCTCAGACGCTATATTGAAGGGTTCAAAAGAACTCAAAGTCCACAAATGTCGGTAAGCACGATAGGCAACCAAAAAGTAGCTTTGTTCACCGAAGAGTAGTAATTCTCCCATCTTTACATTGACTTCTTCTCCAGGCACACGTAGCATATGCTTGAGCCTGAATTAGAGGTTGAGCTAGACCGATGGGACCACATGAAATCCTACTCTTTGGACCCCACTTACAGTGGAACAACATCCTTTTGACCGAGTTGGCCTTCGTGATGTTAGTTCTTTTGGGCCTGGGACTGGTTAAACTGCCTCGTATGTTACTGCGCAGACGACTGTCTCGCTTCTTTCCATGGGGCTATTATCCTGACCAGGTGCCCAAAAAAGACCCCGGCTTTTGCGCAGAAAATACGCATGATTTCTTGCACAACCAGGGTGCCGAATTTGCTGGAATCGATAGTGTAGGCGATTATGGCGAATTCAGCGGATTTGGCGAACTCGGCGAATTCGGACAATCCTTCTGGGGCGGCGGCGGCGGAGAGTAAATACTCGACCGGCATTGAATACAACATACTATTTTTGGCTAGCTGGCTTCGTCACATTAGGCGGTGCGGCTGTCGTAGCGCACTTGCGAAAAGCGCCACAACGCATGCAGGTTACTCATGCTTACTTGCTTTTTGCTTTTGTTTTCGTGGTCATATTTGGCTATAAATCATTCGAACTGCGCAAAGACAGTAACCTGGCTGTCACCCAGGCTGAAAGCGTTGCTCTCAAATTGAGGTTCACAACCTCGATGGTAGCTATCTATCATGCTTTTGGATCAGATCAAAAAAAGAACACCGACCTGGAGAAAAACGTCAAAAGCTCGCTGAAATCAGCTCTTGAAGAACTCGAGAAAAGCAGAGAAAAGACCAAAGAACAGCAAACTCCAGACCAGGACCTTGAACTAGATACCAAAATAATCATAGTCAAAGCTGAACAAAAGCTTCCGATCAAAGAAGATATTGATAATCTATCTAGTAAAGACCCTGAGCGAGGGCTACTTTTAAGAGCAGCATTGCAAGAGAAGTCTATTGCAAAAAACAATGTTAGTACGCTCAAACCCTTAATCGAATCAAAGATTCCGACTGGTTGGTATAGCGAAGTCTTTGATCTTGAGTGGACTAAGGCGCTTGGCGACAAGAAAAAACACTCTGCCGAACTAAATAGTTTCTACGAACGTTATTTCTGGTATGCCATTCGCATGATGGCTTTTTTCGCTTTGCTAGCCGTTGCCACGCTTGTTGGCATAATCACCGTGGTCGTGCAGTTGTTTCTTCTGGGTCGCAATTCCAGTCGCGAAGGAGACTCTATAAATGACCATGTCACCTGGTCATGGCAGGCAGTCGCTGCCACTTTATTAACCTGGCTTTCAATAACTTTTTTGAGTGCGCCCATTTTAAAAGGTCTTAGTTTGAGTGCTGTACACGGTAAGGCGTCGGCGCTTGCTTTAGCACTCTCTACTATGGGTCTTTATTTACTCCAAAATTTACCTGCCTTAGCACTAGTTTATTTTCTTGCCATCAAGCCTGGTGGCATGAAACTTGGTTCCAAGGAATTTAGAGAAGCCTTCTGTCTCACCTGGAAAACTAAGAAACGTGGTCCAGTTGGGCTTATATTTATGGGCTTTTTAACCTGGGCGTCTTGTTTTCCTTTTGTAATGCTGTCAGCCTGGGCTGCATCGAGCTTTGGTTCGCAGATGTCGAGCAATCCAATTATTAGCGAAGTAGTCTCATCGGTAAAAGACATCAATCTCTTCGCTATTCTGGCATTTACACTCACACTCGGCGTGATGCCCGCCTTGCTTGAAGAACTTTTATTTCGCGGTTTTGTCTATACCTCATTGCGCAAGTATCTAGGCGCTTTTCTTGGCATAATTCTGAGTGCCGGGCTCTTCTCCATTGTTCATATGGATCAAGGCAGCATGCTGCAATTGTTTTCACTTGGTTTCGTTTTTGCCTATGCTCTTGAAAAGAACCAGAGCCTGATACCATCCATGGTGGCACACTGCCTGTGGAACCTCACAGCGTTTACCATGATTTTATTAATGTACGCATGAATACTTATCTAGTGACCGCCATAAATCTAAGCAATTACGCTATTGGCGAGGCTGACAAAGTACTTGTGATGTTTTGCCAAGAAAAAGGACTCATAAAAGCCGTAGCAAAAGGCGCGCGTAGTACAAAAGCAAAAATGGCGGGCAAGTCAGAAGCCCTTTGTGTAAATAAACTGCTCATTAACAAAGGCAAAACACTCGACACTATTTCTCAAGCTGAATCGATCGAGACTTATCCCAAATTACGCACAGACTTGAAAAGGCTTACAACAGGTTTTTATCTTGCTGAACTCACTCAAGCTTTCGCCGAAGGGCTTGAAAACGAGTGCCACGAATATTTTGAGTTTTTGAATAAAGCGCTCAAACTGCTAGAAGATAAAGATAGCGACCCAACACTACTCAGATTACAGTTTGAAATGTGTTTGCTCAGCATGCTTGGATTGAAGCCCGAGCTTACTGTTTGTGTTAATTGCCGAAAATTGATTACCGAATACAGCATCGAGGCTTTTCTAAGTCAACTGGGTGGGGTAGGATGCAAATCCTGCATGCAATCGGCCTCAAGCCTGCCACAAATTCGCGAAGCCGAAGGAATCGAAAATATCGCTCAGATGAAGCGAGTCTATTTGAGTCCAATGGTCTGGAAAACACTTGTAATGGCTTTGAGTCAAAGTGACAGACTGGACCCTAACCCACGCATGAGTTTAAGCGATGCTCAGCAAAAAGCGCTGGCTTTTGCCTGCAAGATAAGCAAACGATATCTAGAAGACCGAGCCGGCAAAACATTCAAAACGTTAAGTCTGCTCGATAGCATCACATAAAGGCTTAACTGCAATCTTTCAAAAAAGAGAAGTCAAGCAAGCTACAATTATAGTGAATTGCAAGTTGCGCAGTTATTTTTGCGGGGGTGTCTGTGAGTCTTAGTAAAACTGATCCGGAGCTTTACGCCTCCATAAATAAGGAACTGGAACGTCAGCGCAATTGCATCGAGCTCATTGCTAGCGAAAACTTTGTTAGCGAGTCGGTGCTCGAAGCACAGGGTTCTGTCCTCACTAATAAATATGCCGAAGGACTGCCTGCCAAGAGATATTATGGCGGATGCGAATTTGTAGACGAAGTGGAAACACTTGCAATAGAGCGCATCAAGAAATTGTTCAACGCTCCTCACGCCAATGTTCAGCCGCACTCTGGAGCACAAGCAAATATGGCAGTCTTTTTTGCCATGCTCAAGCCCGGTGACAAAGTAATGGGTATGTCGCTTGACCAGGGTGGTCACTTGACTCACGGCTCACCAGTCAATTTTTCAGGCAAATGGTTTGATGTAAGTCATTATGGCATCGATACAAACACCGGCAAAATCGACTATGAAGTAGTAGAAAAACACGCACTCGAATGCAAGCCCAAACTAATTATTTGCGGAGCAAGCAACTATTCACGCATCATAGACTTTGAGCGATTTCGAAAGATTGCAGACAAATGCGGTGCGCTGTTAATGGCTGACGTCGCCCACATTGCAGGATTAATTGTGGCTGGTCTGCACCCAAATCCTTTTCCTCATGCCCATTTTGTCACCACAACAACGCACAAGACTTTGCGTGGTCCTCGCGGCGGGGTGACAATGTGTCAGGAAGAATTCGCTAAAGACATAGATAAAGCGGTGTTTCCAGGCTTGCAAGGCGGGCCTTTAATGCACGTAATTGCTGCAAAAGCTGCTTCTTTTGGCGAAGCACTCAAGCCCGAATTCAAAACATACCAACAGAATATTGTGGCTAATGCAAAGGCTCTGGCTAGCACCATTTTAGAACAAGGGCTGGAAATAGTTTCTGGGGGCACAGACAATCATTTGATGACAGTCGATTTGCGTCCTATCAAAATGACTGGCAAACGCGCTTGTATAGTATTAGAAGAAGTGAACATCACTACCAATAAGAATGCTGTTCCAAATGATCCTGAAAAACCAATGGTCACATCCGGCATCCGCATCGGTACTCCTGCTGTCACTTCGCGCGGTATGGGTATTAACGAAATGGAAATCATCGGCAAACTGATTGGAGAAACCCTAAAATCGCCTGATGATGAAAAAGTTCGTGAACAAAGCAAAAAAGCAGTGGCAGAACTTTGTCGCAAGTTTCCGCTCTACTCAAGCGAACTTGCAATACAGGCGGGCGCAACAAGCAAGTGAGCAATAAAATGACGCTTGACGAAAACGAAAAACAGCCAGAGCTTCCACCTCCAAATCAAACGGGAGCGCAGGCTGCCTCGACTCAAGCACAAGGGCAACCGCTTGTGCAAGCAAATCCGTTTCCTCAAGACCCTGACGAGCCCGAAATTCCAGATAATCTTGAGCCACCACCGATAAGACATCGCGCCACCAATATTATGATTCGCGCCTGTCAGCTCTTGCTCTTTTTGACCGGTCTTGTAATTGCAATATTCATTATTCCGCGTGGACATCTGGAGCAAATGCAATATGCCGGATTTTTGATTGCTCTTTCGATGAGCTGGTGGCTCACTCCAGAAATAAGATCGCGCGCTTTAAAACTGGGCTTAGTCGATAAGCCAGGCGAAGAGCGTCGCATTCACAAGACTGCAGTTCCGCGACTTGGCGGAGTAGCCATTTTCATCAGTATTCTATTTACTATCGGCACCCTTGTCGCTATTGCTGGCAGACTACCTCGCGATGCGCGAGGGGTTGAAGGAATTCTTGGCATCGCCATTGGTGGCACACTCATTTTCGTTCTAGGTCTGCTCGACGATTTAGAATCTATTCGCGCTCGCGACAAATTTATTGTGCAAATACTTGCAGCCACAGCAGCCTATTCGCTTGGCGTAAGAATCAAGTCCATTCCGATACCGCTCAATATGGACCTGGATCTGGGATTTTTTGCTATACAAGGAGGCGTCCCCATCGAACTGGGTCCACTCAGCTTGCCAATTACAGTGATATGGCTTGTGGGTGTAGCAAACGCTGTCAACCTAATAGATGGCATGGACGGGCTTGCAGCGGGAGTATCAGCAATCTCAGCCATTACAATTTGGAGTGTCGCCTTGAGCCAAAGTATAGTGCGACCCTATGCTGCCCTAATGGCAGCAGTAGTAGCAGGCGCATTATTTGGCTTCTTGCGTTGGAATTTCAACCCTGCTCGTATTTTCTTAGGAGACTCTGGCGCATATCTTGTCGGTTTTATTTTGGGGGCGATCTCTATAACCGGAGTAATCAAGGGAGTTGCAGCCGCCACTGTTATAGTGCCTACTTTTCTTCTTGTAGGTCTGATTCTATTCTTTCCTCTGCTTGATACATCTTGGGCAGTTGTAAGACGCATGGCTGCTGGGCGCTCTATTTTTTCTCCTGACGCCGGACATATACATCACCGACTTTTGCGCACCGGCTTATCACAAAAAAATGTAGCTTATATCATTTATAGCGTTTCAGCTCTGCTTGGACTTGTTGCTACTTTCTTTGTCGGTCAACACTGGTATTTCTTGAAACTTACAGCTTGCGTTCTTGTTATGGCTCTCTTCTTTGCCGAAGTCCTGAACAGGCATAGACAAAGAGGCGGCAAAAAACAAACCAATAAAAACTGAGTCGAGTTTGAGATCGAATTTTCTCACCTTAATTGCAATAATGGCTCTGGGTCTTGGTCTGAGATTGCTTCTAATTAATGGCGGCATCGATTTAGACGAAAGTGTAACCGAATATGTTAGTTCAAGCCAAACGATAAATGAGCTTATTGACCGAATCGTGCATTATGAATTCGGACCTCCTCTTTACTTTTATCTGATGATGCTCTGGCGCAAGCTAACACCTGACCAGGCTATTTATCTTGCTTTGCCATCTTTGTTTTTTGGCATGGTTTTAATACCGCTCACATATTTGCTCGCAAACAAAATTACCGAACAATCCAAAACCAGCCTGATAGCAGCTTTATTTTGTGCGATGTCACCACTTGCGCTTTTTTATTCGCACGAAGCACGTGTTTATTCGTTGTTTGCATGTTTGAACGCAAGTGCCGCGTATTTTTATATAGATTGGCTCAAAAACAAGAAAAAAGCCTCGCTCTTTTGGTTGACTTTATTTTCTTGCTTAATTGCATACACTCATTATCTTGGCTTTTTCTTTCTTGGATTGCTTGTATTGGCAGCTTTCTTTTACTGCTTGATTCAAAAGCAAACAAAAGATTTTTTTAAAACAATTCCTTTGTTTTTCCTTCCAGCGGCATTGTTTTTACCCTGGCTCAAAAATATGAAAGAACACTTGAGTGCTGGTACCTACTGGGTTGAGCGCACTCCTTTCGATAAGTGGTGGCAAGTAATAGCATCTAACACAGCTGCACTTACACCAGCGCCCTGGATAGTCGGAGCTTTCTTCTCTCTTTTGATACTTTTAGTATTTTTGATTCTCTGGTTCAAGAAAAAGATCGAACTCAAAACAAGTGACGTCGCTTTTCTGCTTGCAATCTTAATCCCACCTGTATTTTTGCTTGGCTATGTCACTCCATTCATTCTTGGCTATTGCCGCTATATGATGCCTTTTGCGCCATTTGCCTGGATTTTTAGCGCCATCCTTCTTGTGAGTTGCACCAGAACAAAAATACTTGTGACACTACTTGTAGTGCTCGGGCTCTGCAATGCGTGGGAAGCCCAAAGTCTTGGATCGCTCAATCGAAGCGGACTTAGACAAGTGGCTCACGACATGTTAGATAAAAAATTTGGTCAATGTTTGTATCTTATTCTGCCTGATTTCGATGCCTACACGCTTCGATATTATTTGCGTACTGAAGCACCTACGCTTAATGACTACAAAATCATTTCCTTTCCAAATCTCGACATGCAACACCCGACACCTCACCAGGGTTATGCTTTAACCTGGACCGACAAAGATAATATTGCCAGACTATTTCAATATCTTGAAAATAGCCCTGAGAAAAATCTCGTTGTAATCCGCGATCCAGCAGTGCTTGAAAGTGCAAAAATGCCAGCTCAGTCGAAAACAGACCAGGTCATGACAATGCTTGAGTCTAAGTACCAGAAAATGGGCGATACAAGAGAATACAAAGCGAAGGGTAGATCCTTTTTTGTTGAGCGCTTTAACTTATCTAGTAATAAATAAAAGAATTCAGGGAATAATAAGGCGAACTTAAATCCAGACCTGTGTCCGATATTAATGAGCTCGCTAAAGCAAAAACTGACTGTCATATGTCCAGTGCGTAACGAAGAAAAAGTCGTGCCGCTCTTTTTTGAACGCTTTTTACCTGTGCGCGAAAAGCTTCAAACCAAATTCGATATCGAACTATTATTCACCAATAACGCCTCGACAGATGGCACACTCGACATCTTGCACGAACTTAGATCGCAACATTCTTTCGTTTATTACATCACTGTCAGCCGCGATGTAGGCTATCAGGCTTCTCTTGAGTGCGGATTGCGCAAAGCTCAAGGTGACCTTTTCGTTTTCATTGATGTCGACTGCGAAGACCCTCCCGAGATGATTGAAGAATTCGTCACCTGGTACGAACAAGGGTTCGATATCGTATATGGTGAGCGAGTAGATCGAACCGAACCAAAACCTGTAATGCTTGGGCGTAAATTGTTTTACCGGATTTTAAAAGCGGTGGCGGACGATGACGTAATCCTCGACATGGCAGAATTTTCGATCATGACGCGCGAGGTACGAGACGCCATAAGCTTCGACAAAACCTCATTCCCCTTTATACGAGCCTCGATTGGAAGAGTAGGTTTCAAACGAAAAGGTATTCCATACAAACGCCACAAACGAGTCGCAGGTCAAACTCATTTTCGTTTTCTTGGAATGATTTATTTTGCAATTGCAGGAATACTCGCATCATCGACCCTATTTCTTCGAATCCCGATCTTTCTACTGCCATTCTGGGTGGTGGCAGTTACGGTCTTATGCGTTTACAGAGTTTTACACCCTAATCTCTGGGTCGACTCAGTATTAATATGTATAATTGCGCTCTACTTCGGCGTTTGCCTGTCTTTTATGTCAGTCTATCTTGGACGCACTTATAAGAACTCACTGGGACGCCCCAACTTTTTAATCAGCCAGAAAGATTCGGTACTGCAAGATGAGCACTAATCCAGAATCTGACGCTGACAAAAAACTTTCCAGTTTCGATGGCGGCTATTCGTGCAAAGTAAAAACTATAGAAATCAAATCGGCCTCTGATTTCAATCATAAAAACTTGCAAAACCAGAAGTTCATTTCTCGAGGAGCAGGAATGTCTTTTGCTCCAGCCAGTTTTGCCAAGGATTCAGTTTCTCTTTTAACTGCTGGAAAGTCTGTTATCGACTTCGACAAAGAAAATAAGCTTATTCATGTCGAGGCTGGACTGAGCATGGCAGAGCTTGGTCATTACCTGATGGAAAAAGGATTTTTCATAAAAACAGTTCCAGGCTATCCCAGTATCACAATTGGTGGCTGCATTGCATCTGATGCTCACGGAAAAAATCAATTACAGGACGGAACTTTTCAAAATCTCATCGACAGCTTCGAGTTGTTTCATCCCAATTACGGCTTACAAAGCGTGTCTAGATCAAATAATCTGAAACTATTCGATTTAACATGTGGTGGGTTTGGTTTGACTGGACATTTGCTTTCAGCAAAGCTACGTGTAAGCAAACTCAAGTCACAATTCATCAATTTGCACACCGAAGAGTTGCCCAATATCTACGATCTTCCCCATGCACTCGAACGCATCTTTAAACGAGATTGCGACATGCTTTTGAGCTGGCACAATTTTCTATTGAATGGCAGTAAATTTGGACATGGTTTTGTTCAATATGGTTTTTTTGCCAAAGATAAACCATTAAAAGCCGGTCTGGTTGATTCTGCCAATTTAAAACCAACAGGAACTTTGTTTTCCGATTCCAGAGGTGAGGGCTGGCCGCCAGTGTTCGGATTCATCCCAACAAGTTTGATGAATTCCCTTTATACCTATTTGCAGAAAATGAGCAGTGTTGCGCCAAAACAAATTCCCTTATCATCGTGCTCCTTTCCCAGTTTAAGTTTGCGCGACCTTTACTTTAATGCCTTCGGAGCAAGTGGATTCCTCGAACACCAGGCAGTTGTGCCGGTTTTCGTTTTTGCAGATTATATAGACAGAATCAAATGGTGGCTTGAAAATAACGAATTGCCAATCACTATAGCCTCGTCAAAATATTTTGGTGGCAGAGGCAAATATTTGCAGTTTAAACAAGCCGGAATTTGCTTTGCTATGGATTTTCCTCGTTCTTCTAAAGCCTATGAATTTCTGGCATATCTTGACCAGGTCTGCATCGAACTTGGATGCCTGCCAAATATCATAAAAGATTCAAGAATCGGTGCCTTATGCGTGAGCAAAACCTACATAGAATACGAAAAATTCAAAAAAGACCTTTTTGAATACGACCCTAAACGTCTTTGTCGCTCTGAGCTTTCAAACAGGCTAAAACTTTAGACACTGGGGAATAAACGCAATTAAGATGCTTGAATTTCTTACTTTTGAGTCTAACGAAACCAAGATGGCACTGCCTGTTGAAGCAGTGGCAAGCATCTTTGAAGCAGTCGCTTTTCACCCATCTAAAATTGAGCGCCAAGGCATTCTCGGCGATTTCAATCTGCATGGAGAAATGATACCAGTGTTAAACCTGGACCGACACTGGAAGCGCGAACCGAAAGCAATCAATCTAGAAAGTCAAATAATCGTTCTCAGATTGAATGAAGGTCGAATTGCCATAGTTGCAGATGACGTCAAAGGCACAATCAAGGTAGAACCTGAAAATGTCACTAATTTAAATGAGATTTTGCCTCAGGGTATTGACTCAAACCCTCATAGTTTAACTGTTTACGAAAACGAAATTTATTTCGTGCTTGATATTGAAGGACTTCTTGATCAAAAAATAGGAGACCTTTTGCATGCATGAATTACTGATGTTAGCAATTGAAGGCACTGTGTTTGCTGTTCCGACTTCCTATCTGGTAGAAGTACTTCCGGCTGTCGCTCTGAGTACCATGCCCCTGCAGCCCGATTTTATAAGCGGGGTAATGAATCTGCGCGGGGAAGTGCTTGCAGTGCACGACATGCGCAAGCACGCTGGTCTTGCAGCCAAAGAAATTGAAGAAACAGACAAAATAGTTGTCGCCTCTGATGGCAAGATTAAACTTGGAATTCTGGTTGACAAGATTGAAGCTGTACAGCGATTCAAAGAAGAGCAATTGTTCGCTCAATCCTTATCGCCGCGTGCATTTCGCATAATCGAGCTCAAAGACAGAAATGTCCTCATAAAGGACCTTCAGGATTATCTGGACGATTAATCTGGGTATAGAAAGTAAGAATCAGACTTTATGGACTTAATTCTTTTATTTAGGTCGGGGGATACGCTTCATGGCCAAATCGGCGACAAACGGTAGGAAAACAGCAGCCAAAACTCAGTCTAGAGTAGTATCAAAGCAAGCCAGCGAAAATTTCAGCTCATCAAGCAACGCCAAAGAAGGCTATGAGCGCATGGACGAAATGGTGCATGAGGTCTCGCGTCTTGCCCAACTTATTTTGGAAGCAGCTACGAACCTTTCGGTCAACTCTACTCAAACCGCAGCGGCAGTCACTCAGACGACCACTATCGTTGAGGAAGTACGCCAGACAGTAGAGGTTTCAAGCAAAAAAGCACAAAACGTATCGACCGATGCACGAAATGTATTACAAACATCAGAACTGGGTCAAAAAGCTGCAAATGATGTTTTGCAGGGAATGCAGGCGATCAAAGAACATATGGATTCGCTCACCCAAACTATTCTAACCTTGCGTAATCAAACCAAACAGGTTGGCGAAATCATCGCAACTGTTGACGACATCGCACAACAATCTAACTTGCTTGCAGTGAACGCGGCAATTGAAGCTGCAAGAGCTGGAGAGCAAGGTAAAGGTTTTGCAGTGGTCGCACAGGCAATTAAAAGTTTAGCCGAACAGTCGAAAAAATCGACATCAAACGTTCGCAGTATTTTGAACGAAATTGTCGAAGCCACCGCATCTGCCACTATGAAAACAGAACACGGCAGCAAAGTTGTTGCAGACGGTGAGGTTTTTGCCAAGCAAGCAGGCAATGCCATGGTAGTGCTGGCAGACAGCATGCATCGCTCAGCACAAGCAGCGATTCAAATTGAAGCTTCTAGCCAACAACAATTACAAGGCGTTCAACAGGTGCTTGAAGCAATGAAGAGTGTTGAAGAAGCAAGTAACGATAATCAAAAAGGTGCTAAAGAACTGGAAGAAGCAGTTACTCGTCTGAACGATCTTGGTGGCAATCTAAAGCGACTGACCGAACGGCTCGGCTCGCGCAACTAGCGATTTAATAAATTATGACGGTCAATATCTCCTCTAACCTGGTCAAAGCAATGCTTGATTGGGTTGAGCTGCAACTTGGCCTGAAAATTTCAGAATCCCGTTTTGCCGATTTCGAAAAATCATTGTGTCTTGCCGCTACCGATGCTGGTTGCGCCACACCCGCCGAGTTTATCTCAAAATTTATTCGGGGCAATCCCAGCCAAAAAGAAATTGGAATTCTTTCAACTTATTTGACTATAGGAGAAACATATTTTTTCAGAGATCCTCTAAGTTTCTCTGTTTTAGTAAATAATGTGCTGCCAGAGATAGAACGTCAGAATCCGGAAAAATCAATTCGCATCTGGAGCGCTGGCTGTTCCACAGGTGAAGAACCCTATTCGATTGCAATTTCACTTATATCAAAACTAAACGACTGGACTGTTGACATTCTAGCTTCAGATATCAATCCTCAATCGCTGGAAACAGCCCGCAAAGGTACTTATAGACGTTGGTCTTTTAGAGAAGTACCTACGTTTATTCAAAATAGATTTTTTAGTCTAAATTCTGAGCATCGCTACAAAATCTCTGACAAAGTCAAAGACCAGGTCAAATTCTTTTATTTGAATCTTGCTCAGCCGGATCCAGATTTTCCAAGCGAGTTAAACGGCACAACAAATCTGGACATAATTTTTTGTCGCAATGTTTTAATTTATTTCAGCCCTGAACAAACCGCCGAAGTACTCTATCGTTTTCATCGAGCCTTGAAGCCTGGCGGTTGGCTGTTTCTTGGACCAACTGAAATACCTCACCCCACCCCGAGCTTTTTCTCTGTTTTAAACTATGACGGTGCTCTTGTCTTACAAGCAAAGAAAAATACTTCGATTGAATCCAGTCATCTGCAAGTAAATATCACTAAGTCAAATTTTTCATTCTTTGGTACATCGATAGAATCAAAAACATTCGATACCCTGGTTCAACCCGATGAGTCTGCTCTGACAGCATCTTCCACAAGTTGGAGCAGTCTTGCAATTCCAGGATTCAATCAAAGCAGCGCGAATAACTTTGAAGAGAGTCCCGGCAGTCTCTTCAACAGAGGCGAATACAAAAGAGTGATAGACAGGCTCTTTGAAGCATCTCAACCATCAAATAAAAAATCCACCGATGAAATGGCATTGATTGCAAAATCGTATGCCAATTTAGGAAACCTTGATGCAGCAAAAGATTGGTGCGATCAATTAATATCTCTAGATGTAGTGAATCCTCGCTGGTATTATCTCAAAGCCACAATCGAGCAAGAAAACACACAAGACAAAGAAGCCATTCAAGCCCTGCAACAAGCTATATTTCTTGATCCAGACTTTATCATGGCCCATATGGCACTGGCTAACATATTCAAACAGCACGGCAAAAGTGATGACTCTATAAGGTATTACAAAAACGCATCTGACTTACTCAAAATGAAAGATAACGATGAAATTGTTCCTGATTCCGATGGACTTACAGTCGGACAGCTTTTGAACATTGTCCGCTCTCTAAGCCCCAAAGGAGGTTCTAAATGAGCGAAGATGCCGGACGAAAAGCGCTTGAGCGCAATATCTTGAAGCATCGTGCGATGCTGCTTGCACGTCCAATAGAAAAACCTTTTACTCCACCAGGCAAACAGTATGTAGTCTTCGAACTTGCCAAAGAACGTTTTGCATGCGATATCGCATTTAGTGATGAAGTAATTGTAGTCAAATCAATTTTGACCATCCCATGTACACCTCAGTACATAGTGGGAGTCTTGAGTCTGCGTGGCTCTCTTGTTACGGTGATTGATTTGCGCTACTTCTTTAACATGCAAGAAAAAACAGTGCTTGGCTCAGACCGCGCTCTAGTAATCAAAAATGGAGATTTTCGGGTCGCCCTTTTAACTGATGACGTGGTCGGTTTGCAATATATTGCACACGATGAAATTCAATCGAACAACACTATTTTGTATAACTTTCCCAAGGAGCATGTATCTGGTATCAACAACGAACGTACCATAATTTTGAACCCACCATCCTTGTTTAGGCAAGAAGTGCTTGAAGTGAACCAATAAAACAATGAGTGTAGATCTAGAATTTCTCAAAAAATTACGCGAAGCCTTTCAAATTGAGGCGACTGAACATTTGGAAGAAGTTTCAAATACTCTCTTGTCTCTTGAAAAAAATCCAGGTCTTGCCCAGTCTCAGGCAAGTATTGAAAAAATGCTGCGCAATTTCCATAGTTTGAAAGGTTCGTCACGTGCTGTCAATCTCTCAACAATTGAAAAGACCTGTCAGGAAATTGAATCAATACTTGTCGAACATAAATCTGCAAGCAGAGAATTAAGCGCTAATCTTACAGATGACCTTTACAAATTAGCTTGCTCGATGCTTACTTGTGTCACGTCGTTGAATCTTGAAAGTGGCATCACAAGCGGAGAAAACGAATTAGAGAAACAGCTGGCTGGTGCTTTGTCTCGAGCCTCGAGCCCACCCAATTTAGAATCTAATCCGATATCGGATTACGTTTCAAATGAGGGCAGTGCAACAAGCGAAAACCAAGAAGATGTCAAACTGCCACACACACTTGCCAGTTTGAGCACGGGTACCATGCGCGTTTCAGTTGATCGAATGGAAGAAATCGTCAAGCGCCTGGAAGAATTAGTTTATGCCAAGCTGGTTGCCGACCAGAGACTTACAGATTGCGATGATTTACAGTCGATCCTTGGCAAATGGACCAGACAATGGCACCGCATACGACCAGAAGTAGAAAACGAGGCGCAAAAATCTGGTCACAAACAAAAGAATTACATCCAAGAATTTATCGATTTACATGACAGTTTTGTCGGCAGACTCCAGGAAAAGCTTTTAAATCTCGAAATATCATTTCAGCAAGAAAAACGCATCACTCACAATCTTGTAGACGGCTTACTAGAAAAAAGTCGCGAATTGACTATGACACCGTTTTCGGTGTTACAAGATCTATTTGAAAGGATTGTCAGAGACATTTCCAAACAACAAGACAAAGACGTCAGATTCACACTTACGGGTGGCGAAACCGAGATAGACCGCCATATACTAGATGAATTCAAAGAACCGATGATTCACTTGCTGCGAAATAGCATAGATCACGGGATCGAATCTAGGAGTGTTCGTCAGCAGAAAGGAAAGCCAGAACAGTCTAACATCAGAGTTACTCTATCAATGATCGATAGCGGCAAAGTAGAAATCAGTATCAAAGACGATGGTCGCGGAATCGATCTTGAAAAAATAAAAGAACGCGCAATTAGCATGCGTATTATGACTGCTGAAAAAGCAGAAGAAACAAGCGAACAACAATTGTACGCCCTTCTTTTCAGGTCATCTTTTTCTACTAAAGATGAAGTGAGTGATATTTCTGGACGCGGAATCGGACTTGCTATCGTTAAAGAGACAATCGAAAAACTAGGCGGGCAAATCGAAATTGATTCCAAATTAGACCAAGGCACCACTTTCAGATTAATTGTTCCTGTTCGCAGAGCCACCATGTTTGGTGTTACCGCAATGGTGGACAATCAAACTCTGGTTGTGCCAACATCAGCTATTCGCTCGGCAATAAGAGTACGAGACTGTGATTCGCGTATAGTGCAGGGTCGATGGACCTTGACCTTTGGTGAGCGTCTTGTGCCAATGGTCTGGCTTGCAGATATCCTGGACCTAGATAACAAAGTCGAACACGAAGAAGCAGTAGCCTTAATTTGCGGCAAGGGAGACTATCCCGTTGCAATCCTTGTAGAAGAGGTAACTGGCGAACAAGAAGTAGCAGTAAGCCCTCTGCCAGCACCACTTACCCGAGTTAGGCACATTACGGGAGCGACACTACTCAAAACCGGAGACCTGGCGGCAGTCATAAATGTTAATGACGTTTTGTCTTCTGCTCATTTGCTTGGATCAAATGCAGATGCGCTGGAAGCAAGACGCGCTCGCAAAGCCAAGAGCGGCACAAATGCTGCTACAAAGAAAATACTAGTGACCGACGATTCGATCACTTCTCGCGTACTTTTGAAGAATATACTCGAATCAAACGACTATCAAGTAGAAGTAGCAAACGACGGCGAAGACGCCTGGCAAAAGTTACAGACCAAAAGATTCGACTTGCTTATTACAGATGTCGAAATGCCGAAAATGAGTGGATTTGAACTTACAAAAAAAGTTCGAACCGAATCTACTTTTAGTGACATGCCAATTATCGTAGTCACGTCGCTAGCATCGCTCGAAGATAGAAAAACAGGAGTCGAAGTCGGAGCAAGCGCCTACTTCGTTAAATCTAATTTCGAAAAATCCAACCTAATAGACATGGTCAAACGGTTAATTTGATATGAGCAAAAGCAAAATCAAAGTACACGTGGTTGAAGATTCTCTGGTAGTGCAACAGCTACTGGTGAATATTCTTGAGTCTGACCCCGATATCAAAGTGGTTGGCGTTTCTGAATCGGCAGAACATGCCCTTGAAAGTATTTCAGCCTTAAAACCAGACCTGATTACTGTTGATATCCAACTTCCAAAAATGAATGGTCTTGCTTTGACCCAGGAAATAATGAGTCGTGACCCCATTCCAATCGTGGTTGTAAGCGGCACTTCAGAAAAGAAAGATGTTGCCAAAGCCTTTGACCTTCTTGAAGCAGGCGCTCTTGCTGCGATCGAAAAGCCTGTGGGCTTTGGGCACTCTGACTATCAAAGACTGGCTCAACATTTTATTTCGACCGTTAAGACCATGTCTGAAGTAAAACTGGTCAAACGCAGAACTCCTCTTACCTACAAAAAAATCAAAGAGAATCAAAATGCCGCAAATACAACTTTTAAATCACAATTCGAAGTTGTGGTTATAGGTGCATCTACGGGCGGACCAAGCGTAATTCAGACTATTTTGAAAGACTTACCTTCAAATTATCCGCTTCCAATTGTTATCGCTCAGCATATAGCTCCAGGCTTTCTGAGCGGACTAGTGCAGTGGTTAATCAAAACCACAGGCAAAAATATCGAAATCGCTCATGAAGGCGAAAAGCTCAAACCAGGCACTATTTACCTATGTCCGGAAGGTTATCAAACAGGATTTGCTACACGTCAAACATTCAAAATTGTTCAAATAAAACACCCTTCCAACCTGGCGCCATCTGTCTCTTATTTATTTCAATCAGCTTGCGAGGTTTTTGGCAAAAAAGCCGTAGCAGTCCTTTTAACTGGAATGGGACAGGATGGCGCAAACGAAATGCGACTGATAAAAGAAGTGGGTGGCTCAACAATAGCTCAAGATGCAGAATCCTGTGTCGTACATGGGATGCCAGGCGAAGCTATAAAACTAGGCGCAGTCGATAAAGATGCCATTTTGCCGGCAGTCAAAATTGGCTCAAAGCTCAAGGAATTGGCTCAAATTCAAATGGTGCAATAACTATGTCAAAAGACATTCTTCTGGTCGAAGACACCTTGACCCAGGCGATGCTATTTCAGCACCTGCTTGAAAAAAATGGACAGACGGTCAAACTGGCGCGCTCTGGAGCCAAAGCACTCGAGCTGCTAGAAAAGCTCAATCATTTAAATGAGTTACCGGCGCTAATTCTTAGCGATATAAATATGCCTGAAATGAACGGCTATGAGCTTTGTCGAGCACTCAAAGCCAATTCTTCCTACGCTCATATACAGGTAGTACTTTTCGCTTCAGCGACTTCGCCCGACGAGATCGCTGAAATACTCAACTGCGGAGCGGATAATGTCGTATTGAAGAAGTGGGACGAGCAAAAGCTAGTCAAGAAACTGAAACTACTGGTTGAAGAATCTGACAAAGCGGCAAAGAGCTCAAATAATGCAGCCAGTTGCGACCTTTCGACTCGAATAAATGGCAAAGAATTCGAAGTTAGCTTCGAACCTGAGCGAGCACTTGCCATCATGGCGTCGCTCTATGAGTTTTTATGTACGGACTAACCATGTTTTTAGGTCGGCGGTGAGGCACCTAAGCTAACGGGGTACAAATTTACTAAGCGTTGGAGCTTTTTTTCTGGCATTGCCCTCTGAAAAGGACGGATTCACACATGGCAAATGAATGGAACACACACCTGGAGTCGCTAAAAGACAGGTTGTCTGAATTGAATCAGACGATTGATGTGATCAAAAACAAAGTTGAAAAGCGACCTGGATTGGATGCTGCTACAAAAGGCATCGCTGGACTGATTTCGAGCAATTCAGACAAATCGCTTGCTCAATATCCAGTTGTATTGAGCAATGTACTATCAGATTCGGCAATCGGAGCAATTATGCTGAACGCCGAAGGAAAGTTCATGATGTTCAACTTCACTGCCCAACGCATTTTAGGCATTGCTTATGTTAGCCGGATGTGCGGTGCCACCGATGCTGAGCGCCAGGAAGAGCCAGTGAGCTTTTTGAAAGCCGACGATTCCTATTTTGAAGAGCGTGAACTGCCATGGAAACGAGTTCTTGATGGAATCGAAGTAAATAATTTTCGATTAAAAGTAAAGAAAGACGCTATTAACGATGTTCGCTGGATCAATATTTCAGCCACGCCATTCATCGATGCAGGCCAGGCGGTGAGCGGAGGTATCGTATTCCTTTTCGACTTTACAGACGAAGTCAATCTGGAAACTTCAATCAATTCACTTTGTGGTGTCATTGCTGGACAAATCTCACAAGTTGGCAATTCTCAACGCGAATTAGAACAACTTGCAAATCAATTAGCCCAAACAGGTATTCAAAAAATCTTGTTGGAAAAGGGCATCCAGAGCCCTGAAGCAAGAGCACCCGAACCAGTAGCGGTGGCACCGGTACCAGACCTTTCACAAAGAGCGCGCTTCCAACCAGAATCTGCAAGGGAGGCAGTGGAAGAACGAAAAAAGTCTGAAGAGACCCCTGACGCTTTAATTGAAAAAATGGCTAGCGTGGCTCAAGAACCCGAACAAGCCAGAGCTCAGGAGTCTCAAAATAACGTCGTAGAAAGTGTCGATGATGACGAGACAGCTCCATGGCCAGATGAGGCTGATGCTGAAGATTTCAACAAACCACTCTGGGAAGAGTATGGCAAAGGTGAAGAAGAGTCGGCTCAGTCATGGACAAAAAATCTAGACGCAGTTGTTTCCGAAGTGATTCAACAAGAATCAGCAAGCTCCGCCATCAGTGATGAAGACGATTTCGACGATGACGACGACGAAGAAGATGAAGAACACGACGACGAAATCGAAGTCCTTCAACAAGAAGACGACGCATCCCAACAAATTCAAGAATCAGAAATAACCGAAGTTACCGAAGTCGAAGAAGCAGAAGAAATTTCGGATGTAACTGAAATAAACGATTCGCAAGAGATTGCTGAAGTAGAAGCAGTTGAAGAAGTAGATGAGATAATTGCATTTGACGAAGTCGAAGATCTAAACAATGTATCAAATGAAGACGAAGGTCAAGTCGAAGATACCGAATCGGTAGAATCGGTGGAATCAGTAGAATCTATAAATGAAGCAGAACAAACCGAAGATTTTGCTCACGAAGTAGAAAATCTCGATTCTGAGGACCAAGAACAGTTTGATCATTCAGCAGAATCTTTTGGCGAGCAAGAACAAGAGCAAATAGAAGAGCAAGAAGTAGAAGGCTTTCCTAACATGGAAAGTATCGAAGAAGCCACCGCCGAATCTGAATCAGAATCGCAAGCAGCTCAAATTTCAGATAGCGAATTCGATGAGTTCGAGCCCATCGACGAAATTCTGTCTTTCGACGAAAAACCACATCCGGTCTTGGAAGAAGCAGCTGAAAATCACTCTTTCGAGCCACAAGGAATGTTCGAAGCAGAACAATATGTTCAGCCAGAAGCATATACAGACTCGCAAATGGAATCGCAATTACCGCCTCCGCCTTCGCCTTTAGAGGCTCCTGAGACACCAACTTTGATGCAACAAGCAATGCAGTCACAAGAAGCCCCGCATCAAGTAGAAGATTTTTCGAATATCGGAAGTCTTGTACAAAAGCCGTCTTTGAAAGATACCTTGCTTGGGGGCAAAAAGAAACGTAACACAAGCGCCTCAATGCATCGCATCAAAGCGTTGGGCGGAAGCACCGAACTTGGTGAAGACGATGAAGCTGGCGAACAGACCGTTGTCGATTATGGAAACGAAGAAGCTGACGGAGACTTGAACATCAAAAAGGTTCTTGTCGTAGATGACATTCCGGTCAACCAGAAATTGCTTTTGCTTCACTTGAGAAGACTTGGTTATGATGCCGACGTTGCATCAAATGGACAAGAAGCACTTGATGCTCTGGCGAACAAAGAATACGAGCTTATTTTGATGGACTGCGATATGCCTGTGATGAACGGCTTTGAAGCAGCTGCACGCATTAGGAGCAATGAGTCGTATTCGCACAGACGCATTCCAATTATCGCTCTTACATCTTATGACCGCGAAGGCGACCGCGAGCGTTGTATTGCAGCCGGCATGGATGATTACATTACAAAAGGCGCAAGCCGCAAAGAGCTAAAAGAAGCAATCAAACGCTCAGTCGTTTCAGCTCGCGAAAAAGGACAAGCACAATCTGGCGAATTCAATCTGGATGACATCCAGGCAGACATCGCCCCACTTGACATTAAAGCGATGCTCAAACTTTATGGCAAAGAAGAAGTAGAAGAAATCAGCAGACTTTTCTTGAGTAACATGGGCACATATATCGAATGCATGCAATTAGCTATAGACGAGAAAGATGCCGATTCAGTCGTGCATTTCGCTAACGCAGTCAAAGGTCCTTGCGCAGCCCTTGGGATGAAGCTCATGACCAGGTTGACCACCGATATCATTTCTTACTCAGAAGCCAAAGACTGGACTCAAGTACGAGTAAAATATATGCGATTGAAAGCGGTCTTTGTACAAACGAGAGAAGAATTGAAAAAAGTCTGTCCCGACGATTCGCTACTGGCAAAATAACCATGAATTCACCATCTCAAGCACATGTCGAAATAGAAAAGTTAGAAGAAGAGTTCGATGTCGAAACGGCAAAAGAGCTTGCAGCGGCCTTCTTAGAAGATACCAATGATATTGTGGCGAAAATCGAAAACGCTCTGGCGCAAGGAGATCTGGAAGCCTGCCGTAAAAATGCGCATATGTTAAAAGGTTGTTGCCGCGTGATAATGGCGAACAAATGTGAAAAAATAGCATCTGAACTCGAGGCATTAGTATCAAACGGAAAAGTCGACGATGCCAAGAACCGACTTCCTGAACTGAGTCAAGCCTTCACTGAAACCGAGGAGTTTTTGGGGCACTACCTGGAATGAATTTTGTAGAGTTGTCTGCTTTGGTGCTATCTGTGATATCGGTCACAGTGGCAGTGGTACTATTTGTAGTATCAACCAAGCGCAACCAGCGCACATATGACGAAGTAAGTAAAATGCGCCAGGATTTATTGAAAAGCCTGGATAGCATGCAACAAGAATTATCCAAGAAAGTCGGTGCAACCACTTTTCACCAACTTGCATCGCTCACGGATTTACTCAAAGAAACTCAAGACGAAGTTAACAAGAAATTCGAATCTATTTCTGAAGACCAGAAACAGTCACAACAGACGCTTCCTCAGCAACAAATCGTTTCGCAAAAGGCGCCGATGGCATTGCCTCCGGCGCAAGCACAGACGGTGCCCGAAATGAGAAACGAATTCGCACCAAATCTACCTGGACTATCCTCTTCAGACGCATTGGCAGCACTGTCAAATATTCCTAACGATGAGTTCACTTCTGCTGTAAGACTGATTTGTCATCCCTCTGGAAGTGCTGGAAGAACTCAAGGTCAAGCAAAAGTCATTTCAGCAATATCTAAAGAAACCACTATCGAGGGACGCGAGCGCATTTCGCAAAGCTTCTTGCAGAAAGCGGAAGCAGAATTCGGTGATGACACTGAAAAATACTTCAATATGCTAGACGAGCTTACCGACCAGCTTTTAGAGCGTAAACTGCTAGAAGAAGCATGTCCTTATGTGCTAAGGGCGTTTAGATTGACACTGCACAATCCGCAATCAGACTCTTTTCGCCGCATGCTAGGAAGAATCAAATCGCTTGCAGAGCAATTAGTCGAAATCAAGAGATTCGACGCGGCAGACGAGCTTTATCAACAGTCTCTGGCTTCAATGGAGAAACTGAAAGATCCACCCAAGAAAGCGATTATTGGTCTTCTCAGAAAAACTGGTGCGCTTTGCGCTCAAATTGAAGATTATGAAAAATCAGAAGCGGCGCTGCGTCGAGCCTTGCGCATAACCGAAGTACTTTTTGGCGAAGAACATCCTGAGACATTGAATTTGCTAATGCAGCTTGGTCACTTGATTCTCAAAGCTGGACATTTCGAAGAAACCGAACACATTTATAAACGGGTACTCGAAATCAGATACAAAATCCTAGGGAGCGAACATCCAGACATTGTCGAGTCGCTGATGGAACTTGCTAAACTATCGTCGCTGCAAAACAACAAAGTAGAATGCGAAATTTATCGCGAAAGTGCTATCGAAACAGCCAAAGCTATTTACGGCGAAGATTCGCCTAATGTGATTGAACTGGTCAAAACCTTTAGTGAATCGCCAAGACAAGCAAGTTTCTAACTAAAACAAATGTTTGTACGCATTTGTATTTATGTCTGTCGTCCAGGCCCCAGGCCACAGAATGTTTTTTCAAACGCTACCCAAGCAATCCTAGATATTCAGGCTTTGGGACTTGGACTCGATATCGAGCCTGGAGAACTGAATAATTGAAAAGGCAAATAAAGCTGTGAGAAAAACGACCAGTATCACTGGAGCAATTGAATGACTTCCCTTGATGCTCGTTGCGAAAAAATAAATAAAATAGAGATTAATAACGCCGTACACAGCAAATATAACGCGTTTAAACGCAATGTCTAAAACCGCAGGCAATGCGCGATTTTGAACCAACAGAGCCACGCAAACAAAACAGCAGAGATCGTAATAGAGAAAATGTGGTAACACCAGAGGCAATACCAGTACAGAAAGAATCATAATCATTGGCAAGCTTCGCTCTTTGTCGAATTTGCCCAATAGTCTGACACAAAATAAGAGAGTAAAAATACCAAGCACAAAGGCGGCAGAATATAGCACTAGCTTGGCAAAACCGGTATGTTCGGTCGGCAGTACTTGCAGTATCACCGATGGTATCGATACGGCTAAATAATGGGGATAGTTGTAAACTGGATTGGTGAAAATAGTATCGCTGAATTTGAGACTGTGATACCACCGAACTAAAGCATCGGGACCCAATGCAAAAGCGGTAAGCAAACTTATTGCCAGAGACCCCGACAAAAAACCGAATAATAATTTCCATCGTTTGGTGATTGTGTAACAACCGACAAACAATAATGCCGCGGGTAAAAATTGTGGTTTCAAAAATAATAGCGACCAGACACCTCCAGCCTTGAAATCTTCATTTCGAACAAGCAAGAAATACCCAAGACACAAAGGCAGCATTCCAAGAGGAACACTTAAATGTCCAATCAAAATCTGCTGAATAATAGGAGCAAAAAGTGCCACAGAGCACAAAAGTTTCACTTTTGTCAGAGCGTCAGTTTTGTCAGTTTTCAAAGCTAAAAGCCAAATACATGCCAGGGCAGAAACAATTATTATGGTCTGCCACAAAGCAAGCGCAGCTACCGGATTTAAAAGACCAAATGGCGCAAAAATAACTGCCGTAAGCGGACTGTACATGTATATGGCAACATTTCTTGCAGGGAGTTTATCGAGCAGTTGATGAGCATAATTATCGAAGGGCGTATGGATAAGCGATGAGGCTTGCAGGGGCGGATAAATGTCTTGCAGCTGACCATGAGCAATCATATTTCCCACAACATAAAATGTCATGGAGAAGTCACTGGCTTGCATGATTTCCTGGTATCTTAAGCCTATAATGATTGGCACTAAAAGCATGAATACCGATAGTATTGCCGCCAACTTATACTGTAGAGGAATTTGCTCCCTGTTCATGTTTTCCAAGTGAATTGACTTATGCCCGATTATCGCAGAATTTCAGTTATTATTCCTGCTTTTCAAGAATCGGGAAGGATTGGTGGCACCATCTCCGCCTGGTCGAGCTATTTAGACAAAAATTATCCCGGCTCAGAAATCATTACAGTTTGCGATGGCTGCACCGACAACACAGCTGAAGTAGCCAGAGCAAGCATGCACTCTACAAATTGCACTCTTGAGGTTATCGAACTCGCCAAAAATCAGGGCAAAGGCAAGGCAGTTCAGACAGGCATCCTAAAAGCAGGTAATGACTTAGTAGTCTATACAGATTCAGATTTATCCTATATGCCTGACATTTTGGAAAAATTTATTGACGCCATAGAAAATGGAGCCGACATTGCTATTGCACAAAGATCGAAAGATGAGCAATATCCCGGATTTGGTCGTCGAATGATAGCCTCTATTTCTCGATATGTAATTGGTAATTTCGTTTTGCCAGGAGTAAGAGACACACAGGCGGGATTCAAGCTGTTCAAGCGCGAAGTGGCAGTTGATGTTTTCAAAAAAATGACTATCAATCGCTTTTTATTCGACCTCGAAATTTTGACTATAGCCAATATCAAGAAATACAAAATCGCAAAAGTTTATGTCGACTGGCAAGATCGTCCTGGCTCAACTGTACGTATTTATCTAGATACCATGCGCTCCGGGCGTGACCTTCTGCTAATTATGATGCGCAAATTTCTTGGCGGTTATCGCTGATGACACCCAAATCAAAAATAGTGTCGTTAATCGAGTTGCTCGTATTCACGCTATTTCTATTTTCATTTTATTTTGTATCAAGATTTGGATTTGACAGGTTTGCTTCAAAAGTCAGATTAGACGATGCCAGATACTACATCATTTTCGAATTTCTATTCTTTATTTCTATTGCTCTGGCTGTCTTTGCTACTCAGAAAATATTCAAAACAAAAATCCTTTCAAACGTTTTTGTATCAGGAAAATGGGGCGTCGATATTTTACTTGGATTTAGTATTGGAGCCATTTTCATGTTGGTTACCATGGCGCTTGCCTACATGGGCGGTGCATATGTACCCGATACCAAACTAAATCTCAATATCAATTTTGCTGTTCCACTAACATTTTTCTTGTTCGTAGGACTGGCTGAAGAATTGATTTTCCGTGGTTTCATTTTTAACGTTTTCGAGAAAGGTTTCGGTACAAAATGGTCGATGGTTATTACTTCTCTTCTGTTCGGTTTCTTCCATATGGTAAATACTCTTGAAGGAATTGCCGAGGACTACAAACCACTTGCATGTCTTTTTCTAGCCATCGAAGCAGGTTTTCTACTAAACGTAGCTTTTCTAATCAGACGTTCTTTATGGATTCCAGTTGGCATACACTGGTCGTGGAATCTATTCGAGACCTCTATATTTGGTGCAAAAGAAGGACAGATAC
This sequence comes from uncultured Candidatus Obscuribacterales bacterium, assembly GCA_964572515.1. Lineage (GTDB taxonomy): Bacteria > Cyanobacteriota > Vampirovibrionia > Obscuribacterales > Obscuribacteraceae > Aved-18. The sequence goes on from CAZNEW010000002.1 coordinate 639,028, forward strand.
ATTTTTTGCCGTCCTTAATCACAGGACATTATCAACCCGGGCTTTTCCTGCCTGGTTATCCAATGGGCATGGAATCAAGCTATATCACCCTTTTTACCGGCGTAGCCACAGCATTAATATTAATGCGATTCGTAAAATCTAACGACGCGTTGAGAGTACCTCAAAACGAGAAGAGTCAAAAATAAGGTCTTCTGTCCATACAGCTTATGTGCAACATTTTTGCAAAAATCCCCCACATAAGAAGGGCGATCTAGTCCTTTTTGGCGGGGTCGAATTTCAAAGAAGCTGAGTTGATGCAATATCTAAGGTTAGTTGGCTTTGGACCGTCTTCGAAGACATGACCAAGGTGGGCATCACATTTGGTGCAAACAACTTCAACCCGTCGCATGCCATGACTGTTGTCTGCGACTTCACCCACATTATCTTTTTTAGTTGGTTGAAAAAAGCTAGGCCAGCCAGTACCAGAATCGAATTTGTGTTTTGAATCGAACAATTCAGCACCACAGCATATACATTTATAAATGCCTTCTTCATGGTGGTTATAGTACTTACCAGTAAAAGCCATCTCCGTGCCCTTTTCACGGGCAATTCTGTACTCTTCTGGAGTAAGGCAAGTTTGCCACTCTTCTTTTGTTTTTTGCGTTTTGTTTTCTTGTGACATTTTCACTCCTGCCTTATTTTCATTTGTTTGCACTGTTTTTGAAACTGTCTTTTCTTTAGCACCACAGCCACCAGCAAGCAAAACGAATGCAGCTAATGGCAAGATTAGTTTTTCGATTTTCATCTTCTATCATCCATTTTGAATTCGCCAACGACCACATCAATCGGCATCAACTTGCCAGCTCGTAAAACTAGCATAGTCAGACGATCGCCAGGCTTATGCGACTTAATGACGTCTTTCACTTCTTGAGCCGTGGAGACATCTTTGCCATCGACTTTTTGAATAACATCTGCCATAGCAAGATTACTTCGCTCAGCAGGACTGTCCGGCACTACTTGAATAACAACTACACCATGCACACCTTTTGGCAGCCCCATAGCACGAGCAAGCTCTTCATCAAGATCTTGCATTCCCAGACCAACGTAAGGGTGCAACACCTTTTTACCGGAAATGAGGTTATCTGTAACATCTTTAAATACATCAACAGGGATTGCAAAACACATATTTTGCGCAACTTGGGGATTGATAATCAGCTCGTTCAAACCGATTACTTCCCCTCTAATATTTATGAGCGGTCCGCCTGAATTGCCACGATTTATAGCTGCGTCCGTCTGAATCAGTTCGACCCGGCTACCTTCGTTTACCAGATTGCGTCCCACTCCGCTGATAATGCCCATAGTGACTGTATGATCAATTCCCATTGGGCTGCCAATTGCAATAACCCAATCTCCAGGACGAAGGGTTTTGCTAACTCCAAGCTTTGCAACGGGCAAATCGTTGGCGTCGATTTTAATTACCGCTAAATCGGTGTAAGCATCGCGTCCAACCACTTTGCCTTTGAATTTACGTTTGTCATTCAAAGTGACCAAAATGTCGCTGGCATCGCCTGCAACGTGATTATTAGTGAGAATATAGCCATTGCTTTTGACAATAATTCCCGATCCAACCCCCTCCTGGGGAGGCACTGAAATCCCCATCATTTCAAGCATGGGGTGAACCTGGGCATTGGTTCTCACATTTATGTTGACTACGCTTTTGGAGGCTTCCTCGGCTATGTCTGCAATAGTATTTTCAGCCATCGACAAAAAGGCGCCATTGCCGTTTGCAGTGGTTGTTCTAGTAGTAGTGCTGACAGTAGAATTTTGTGTTGTTTTGGCTGGCATACGCTGAATTACGTCATAACCGACCAGGATTACAAGAGCGCCCAGCATACAGCCAAGCATCATAGAAATGAAGTCAATTTTTCCCGTTTTACGATTTCTGGACATTCAAATAATCTCCCACCGATATTATTATTTAAGTCCCTGGCAACTCTAATGTGCCCGTACCTAATCATTTATTCAGGATTTATTACAGGCGTGTTATCATTTCAGGCGACTTTGAGGCGAAAAATCGATGCTCGTTCAAAATCTTGGCCAAATTAAAACCTTGAATCTGCCAGACAGTTGGCAATCTCAGGACAATGGACGCCCGATGTCTCCTGGGATGAGCTGGGAAGTAAATTATGTCTGTGACAGCGCCCCCAACACTCGAATTATTTTCAAAGGACGAGGTATGCCTATAGACAATGCCTCACGCCAAATTCTTCGCTATGTTCTAAGCGATCAACATCCAAATGAAATTTCCAACGACGAAATTGTGGCACTACATACAGTGATGGGTGTAGCCACTACTGGCGATAATCAATATACAAATCACAATCCCAAAGGAAGTATTGAAGGTCCCGCTTTTTTTCTAAATAAAATACATGTAGAAAAACTCGGTCCCAAGTCGGTCTTGCGCATCGAAGGTCAGTTCTCAAACGACTATTTTTACGACGGAATTGTTTACCCTGCAGGCGTAGCTGGACAAATTATCGAAGAGTTGTATTTGCAGTCGCTCGATACTGACGACTTTATAAATTCACGCGATATTTTCGACAAAGCTTTGAATAGCCTTACCTGGCGCTTATAACGATAAGAGCATGTCATCGAATTGTTTAAACTGCAAAAAAGCAATTGAACCCGATCGTGTTTTTTGATGCGCTGGCTTTATATCCCCGACGAAAACGACCCTGATTACATTGCGAAGCGCGAAACTATCGCACGGATAGAAAAGTGGTGGCAAGATTTCCAATCTGTAGGTCTGGGTCTGCTTGACTTGTGTATTGATGAATCGAGAGACGATACTGAAGACAAAACCCTAGAAATGGCAGAATGGGTTGCAGAAAATATTCACAAGATTCATTCCGAAATCATGTGGGAAATCCAGCCAGCTGAAGAAGGCGGTCATTTGTTCGTAGTAACATCAGAAACGAACTTTGAACTGACATCCCTAGTTGAGACTATTGTTGAAAAGGCGCCAAAATTAAGCAACTGGTATTTTAGCTGCCATCGACACCCTATCCCCTTGGAAGATCTCGAAGAATATCTAATAGCGAAGAGTGGAGTAGAACTACCCTGTGATCTTCGGGCGTCATGGGAAAAAAATCGAAATAACAAAATTGAACTGAAGTTCTATTCTAAAAATTTCGGCAAAAACATTGAAGAAGAAATGGCTGATTGTTTGCACATAGGCAACGCTATTTTAGGCGAAGAGCTGATGAATTGCTGGATAGATGTAATAGAGCCAGTCAAGCCGACTTCCACTCCTCTGAGATTGTTGAATAACGTGGTAGGAAAGTCCAGCTCTATTTCACACAATATAAATCAGCTTTTACCACAGTGTTTTAAACTAAAACAGCAAATACTAGATAAGTTGCCGACTCAATATGTCTTTGAACTTGTTCCCTCCGAAGAAAATGAGAATGTCTTGCACCATGCATATTTAAGAATGCCAAATGAAGAAGGTGATTTAGACAATCTTCAACCATCGGACTTACTAAAATTCATGCAAGAAAAGTTTCCCACGCTGGTTGAAAAATTTGAAAAGCAAGACCAAGACCAAGAAGAAGACGACGAAGATCTAACGGAAGAAGAAGAGGCTGAACTCGACCAGTTTTTCAAAAAAAATGAAACACAACCTGATGTCAAACCAAAAGCAAAGAAATTTGACAGCGTAGAAAGGCTATCTTCATTCATAAAATCGACTTCTCTTAGCGATGGGCTAGAAGACGGACTCTACTTCCGGTCCGCGAATCACTCTCGATTTGGTGAAAAGTTCTGCTACATAGAAACAGATTTTTTTACTGACGGTTCGGATCCAGAGGAAACCGACTACGGATCGCGCGACCGCTTGAAGAAAAAACTCGATACCATTTTACGCGATGAACAGTTAGGTTGCACTGTCGGTTATGGTTTTGGCACCCACGGGTTTTATATAGACCTGGTTTTAACAGATGTCGACAAAGCCATTCCTGTGCTTCGAAAGATTGCCGAAGAAAATCATCTGACAAAAGAAGCCTGGTTGCGGTTTTACGACACGCATCTGGAGAAGGAATGGGTCGGGTTGCATCCAGACAGTAAATCTCCGTTTGAACCTAGAGCTGAGCAAAACAGTTCCTGAACTGTTTCTGCCCAGCGCAAAACGGTCCTGGGCTGCGCCATACTGCTTGCATGGACAACGCAATTCAGGCGGAGCGCCGACCTATATTCGGGCGAAAAAGCAAAATAAATAACCAGATCGCCCTGAAGCTCGTGGCGATGAAAGTGACGCCAAATCAGATATCGATTTTGAGTATGGTGTTTGCTGGTGCGGCTGCTTATCCACTTATGATGTCAACGCGAGTTGCAGCTACGTCAGAGTCGGTTTGGTACCTGATTCTTGCGGCGGCGTTTATTGGTATGCGTCTTTTTTGCAACTTGATAGACGGTATGATGGCGATTGAAGGCGGCAAAATAACAAAGTCTGGAGTTCTATTCAATGAGCTGCCAGACAGAATTTCAGACACACTGATTCTTTTAGGGCTTGGTTATGCTTCTGGACCGGGATTTGTAGAATTAGGATGGTCCGCTGCTCTTCTTGCGATAGCTACCGCCTATATCAGAGTCTTTGGCGGTTCCTGCGGATTGGCGCAAGATTTCAAGGGACCGATGGCAAAACAGCATCGCATGTTTACAATCATCGCTGCATGCATACTCGGCTCATTGGAGACTGCAATCAATACAACGAGCTATTCGCTTCGATTAGCCCTTTTGATTATTGTTGCAGGTTCCATTCTTACCTGTGTCCGAAGAGTTTTCAAACTGCGGAGGCAATTAGAAAATGCAAGTTAGAAATCTGCTAGCCCGAATCATTCGACTTTATTTTGGACTTGATGTCGTGAACAACAAAAACTTTCAGACTAAAAACGAACCTGTTGTGTTTTTTGCCAATCATTCAAGTCACCTCGATTTCGTGCTTGTCTGGGCCTGCTTGCCGCCAGAGATACGATCCAATCTGGTTCCCATAGCAGCATCAGACTACTGGTGCAAAAATGCAATAAGACGCTTTATATGCGCACAATTTTTTCATGGTGTCATGATTGAACGAAACGAAGTATCACGCAAAAATAATCCAATAAGAGAAATCGCAAAAGTCCTGGAAAAAGGACATTGCGTCTTGATTTTTCCAGAAGGCGGAAGAAAAAGTCACACTGTTGTACAAGAATTCAAATCGGGAATTTATCACATCTCAAAGCGCATGCCTAACATAAACTTTGTACCAATACAAATTAGAAATGCAAATCGAAGTATGCCTGCAGGAACAGTGATACCACTTCCGCTTGTTTGTAGTCTCAGTTTTTGCAACCCCATCAAATTGGAAGAACAAGAAACCAGACAGCATTTCTTGAAAAGAGCCAGACTGGCTGTGGATCAGGAGCGCGCAGCATAATGACTGACCCAGAATTAGTTTTACTTCTAAAGTGGATCATCTCGCTTCTAACTCTATCGAGCCTGGTAGCACTTCTACTGTCTAGATTTGCATCCAAATCTATTTCAAAAACAACTCTTCAAAACTTGCAAAGTCGCATTGCAACTTGGTGGATGATAGTGGCAATTTTCATTTTGTCGACTTTCATTGGCAAAATTGGCACTGTAGTTTTGTTTGCCACCATTTCATTTTTTGCGTTACGCGAAGTTGTAAGCCTCATTAAGACAAGACGCTCAGACTACTCTTTACTTGTCTTTTCTTTTATCGTGGTATTGCCCATGCAATACGCACTAGTAGCGATGAAATGGTATGGTTTGTTTGCCATTTTCATCCCAGTATTTGTAGCATCGATTCTGGCAATCTGGAAAGCATGGTCTGGAGACAACGAAAGATTCTTTGAGAGTATAGCTAGTGTAGAGTGGTGCCTTTTACTTTGTATTTATTTTGTAAGCCATGCACCAGCGCTTCTAATGCTAGATCTATCCGGCAGCACAAGCGAAAATTTCAAGTTGCTATGGTTTTTCACATTAGTAGTTCAAATCAACGACGTGACCCAATACATATTCGGCAAACTCTTTGGCAAAACTCCTTTGAATAAAAAAGTGAGCCCCAATAAAACAATCGAAGGTTTAGCCGGTGGTATCGTTTGCTCAACTCTGGTGGGATATTTACTTAGCTGGCTGACACCATTCACTGGACTTGAAGCGGCACTAATGGCATTGATTTGCGGACTGGCAGGAACTGGCGGAGGTCTTGTGTTATCGGCTATCAAACGCGATGCTGGAGTAAAAGACTATGGCACTATTTTGCCAGGACACGGTGGCATGATGGATCGATTTGACTCATTGTGCTTTGCAGCACCAGTCTTTTTCCATCTAACTCGTTACTTTTTTGCCGGATAGTTTATTAACTAAATGAGATCAACTTCAAGATGAGGCATCGATTCAATGACCCGATCAACGTCTTCGGGGTCGATCCAGCCATTACTCAATGTCACTCTGCGCAATTGTTGCATCTCCGAAAGAGAGATCAAATCTTTGTAGGCGACATTGCACCCGCTTATATTCAAATAATTGAGTCGAGTGAGTTGAGGCAATAATTTTAGTGTTTTCCAGGATATTTTTGTATTCGATAAATCCAGATTGCGCAATCCCTTAAGTTCGGTCAAATGAACAGTTGTGTTATCGTCGACATAAGTATTTGCCAGACGCAATTCTTGCAAGTTTTGCAATCCATTTAAGAACATAAGTCCAGTGCCAGTGACCTCGGTACTTTCGATATCTAGCACTTCTAAGTTAGTTAGCCTGCTTAAATTTTCCAGTCCATTGTCAGACAACAAAGTAAATGCTAGTCGCAAAGTACGCAGTGCCGTTAGCCCGCGCACATGAATAAGACCGGCATTGCCAACACTGCTGTTAGATAAATTGAGCCAGCGCAAAGAAGTCATCAAACGAAGACATGCAAGACCTCGATTACGAAAGCGAGTGCAATTTTCAAGATTGAGCGACTCAAGCCGAGTTAAATTAGAGAGTGAAGTCAATCCCTGGTCGGTAACTTGAGTATTAGCCAGATTCAGATTGCGCAGTTGAGATAATTTACTCAGCTGAATCAAGCCCTCATCAGTCACTTTTGTTCCGGCAAGACTCAAGTTATTCAATTTTTGATTATTACTCAAATAACCAAGCGTGGTATCAGTAATAGTCGATCGCGAGAAATCAAGCGAACGAAGCTCTGTGAATTGCTTAACATGTTCCATGCCCTGGTCTGACACTCTACCCAGGCGAAGACCAGTGAGTTTGGTCATGTGTTGAAGAGCGACGAGGTCGTTGTCTTCTAGTTTTTGAGGATAATCTATAACTCTCAAATCGCTGAGCGAGCTTAAGTACGGCAATGCATCGTTAGTAAAATGTCCACTTGAAAGAGATATTGCTACCAGATGCTTTAAATTTTTCAATTGAGCAAGACCAGTGTTCGTGATACCACTTGAAGCAAGGTCCAGCTTTTTCAGATTTTTCAGCTTAGCAATTGCTTTTACAGTCTTATTAGAAAGACCGCTATTTCCGTGCAGGCTTAAGGCTTCAATAGATGTCAGATTCTTCAAGCCTTTCAAATCCTTGTCTTGCAAATGAGGATTACTTGAAAGATCGCAAAACGAAAGTGAATCCAGATCTTCTAGAACAATTGAAGGACCGGAAAAACGAAGACTCAAGTCTTTCAAGTTACGACATTGCACAATTTGCAAAGGCGAATTGTTTTGGCTAGAAGCGCTTATTGTTAGCCTTTCCAGATTCGGCAAATTAGCAAGCAATTTAGTGTAATCGCTTTCTACTTCTACTGTACGAATAGTCAATTCACGCAACTCACTCAGGTTTGAAATGGATTCGAAAACAGAATCTTTAATAGTATCTGCCCCAAGAAACAAACGCTTGAGCCTTGGAAGTTGCGAGATCACACTAAGACCTTGCTCTGTTATATGATTGGTCCGCAAAACAAGACTTTCCAGATTGGAAAAATTAGACAGTACGTGCAGCCCCTCATCATCGATTCGAGCAAGCACCACATACAGTTCGGTCAAATTGCTTGGCTCGTTCAATTGTTCAAGAATAGCGTTACTGATTGAATCGCCTTCAAGCAATAATTGACGCAAATTAGGTAATCTGCAAATACCCAAAAGTGCATCAGGGTCTAGAAGACAATGAGATATTCTGATTTCTCGAATCGATTTGTTTTCTGCAAGCGATTGAAAAACTCCTACACCCAGTTCGCATGCGGTAAGCTGCAAGCTGCGAAGATGGGGTAGGCTCGAAAAGAAATTGAAACTTTCAGAATTTAAATGAGCCCCTGCTATCCGCAATTCTCTAAGTCCACTCAGGTGCGAAAAGGCGTTCCAGTCTTCGTCTTCCATGACAGAGCCCATGAAATCTATAGACTGCAAATCGTCTGGATTAAATCGACTAAAATATTTGAGAACATCCGCACTGTCTACTTCAAGTCGGACAAAAGCTCGTCTTGAAAGTTGAATCTGTCCTTTTGCTTCGCAAAGCTCGGACCAAACGCGCTCGGTCTGCGGATTTACCGAAGCAACCCATATTTTGCCAAGAGAAACATCGTCAGGACAATTAATTACTCGTTGCGAGCGTGACACAATTTGACAACGACTAAGAGCCTTTCTCAGTGTTTCGGCTCCAACTGGGGTGATGCGCGTTCCATCTAGATGAAGCTTGCGCAACCGGGTGAGATTTTTCAGATACTCCACACCTTCGTCGGTCACCACAGTCCCGCCGATATCTAAGGTTTGCAGATTTTCGAGGTTGATTAGATAAATGAGCCCACGGTCAGTAATCGGGCTTTGGGGCAAACTCAAATATTTTAGGTCTTTCAATCTTTGAATATGTGAAAGCTCAAGGTCATTAACCGGTCGGTGCCTGAAATCAAGAGATACAAGACCGCAATTCTGTAATGCAACTAAATGTGAAACATCGGCAAAGCTCTCGACAATCAAGTGCAGACGTCCTGCATATGAGCGGGGTATCTCAACGATTCCCTTGGCGTCCCCAAGCTTGTTCTCCCACCAGGAAACACCTTCCTGCGCAGATGTTATGAGATAAAACGAGCCAAGGGACTCGTTTTCGGGCAAACGAACGGTGATTACATCTTCAGTTTCTTGGTAATTGCTGGTTTCCATGATGTGTTTATGAAAGCCTTAAGAGTAAATAGTTTAAGTCATTATTGGGATAAAATTGATACTCATCTGAAGAAAAATTCTTCTGAAGAAAATCCACCAATCGCACTGCGAGGGAGTTTAAGCTATGCAAACGGCACCGCAAATGGAAAGCAGGACCAAACAGTTGTCTAAACTGGGTCAGTCGATATGGCTGGACTTCATAAGTCGCAGTTTTCTTGCGGAAGGTAAGCTAAAAGGTCTGGTGGAGCAAGACGGTCTGCGCGGCGTTACCTCTAACCCATCTATATTTGAAGGAGCCATTTCCAAAGGGTCAGAATACCTTGAAGAAATAAAGACCCTGGTTGGCGAGAAAGACTGCGCCATGGATATCTATGAAAAGCTTGCAGTCAAAGATATTCAAGCTGCATGTGACGCGCTTCGTCAGGTTTATGACGAAACTCTGGGTCGAGATGGTTATGTCAGTATGGAAGTTTCACCCTATCTGGCTCACGACACTCAAGGCACCATCGATGAAGCAAAACGTCTCTGGGCTTGGGTAGACCGTCCAAACTTGATGGTAAAAATCCCTGCCACACACGAAGGCTTGCCCGCCATTCGCGCTGTAATTGCCGAAGGCATCAATGTAAACGTCACTCTACTCTTCGCTCAAAGTATGTATAAAGAAGTAGCATACGCCTACATGAGCGGTCTTGAAGACTATGTCAAAAAACACGGAGCAAACGCAAACGTTGGCAATATCGCAAGTGTCGCCAGTTTCTTTGTAAGCCGTATCGATAACACTATCGATGGCAAACTGCAAAAGATGATCGACAATCCAGAAACAAGCGAAGTCGACAGAAAGCTCGCCAAAAACTTGCTTGGCAAAATCGCTATTGCAAACGCCAAAATGGCTTATCAAGACTATCGCGAGATTTATACAAGCGAGCGCTGGAAGTCTTTGATCAAGGCAAGTGCTAGACCCCAACGTTTGCTCTGGGCATCGACCAGCACCAAAAACAAAGCATATCCCGATTGCTTGTATGTAGACGAGCTAATCGGCAACGAAACAGTAAACACACTTCCATTGCCTACTCTTGAAGCTTTCCGCGATCATGGCAAACCAGTCGAAACCCTTGAAAAAGATGTAGAAGGCGCCAGAGAACAACTCGAAACACTTGCGCGTCTTGGAATTTCACTCGACGAAGTAACCGAAACATTGCTTGACGAAGGTGTCAAATCTTTTGCAACGTCTTTCACCAAATTACTTGCGGCAGTGGAAACGCACCGCAGAGCCGCTCGTAAACTAGCATCAGTTTCTGTAAATTTGCCCGAAGCTCTCAAAGCTTCAGTTGATAAATACACCCAAGAGTGGGTCAAAGAAAAGAAAGTAGAAAAGCTCTGGGCGAAAGACGCATCTCTCTGGTCTGGCACAGACGAAAGTCAATGGCTTGAATGGCTCACAATTGTCCAGGATGAATTGAAAGACAAAGCTGCGTACGAAAAACTACTGGCTGACAAATCAACCAAATTCGACTATGTGGTATTGCTTGGAATGGGCGGCTCAAGCCTATGTCCGGAAGTTATGGCCCATACTTTCTGCACTCCTGCCAAAGAAGGCTTCCCTAAATTATTGGTGCTCGATTCGACAAATCCACAAAGAATTGCTGACATCGAAAATCAAATCGAAGTTGCCAAAACTTTATTTGTGGTGGCAAGCAAATCGGGAAGTACACTCGAACCAAACGTAATGGCAGCTCACTTCACTGAAAAAGTCGAAAAAGAAGCTGGAGCCGATGCGGGCAAACATTTTATTGCAATTACAGACCCAGGTTCGTCGCTTGAAAAACTGGCTAAAGAAAAATCATACCGCCATATTTTTTATGGAAAACCAGCTATTGGTGGACGCTATTCGGCTCTGTCCAAATTCGGTATGATTCCAGCAACCATTGCTGGTGTCGATACCAGAGCTTTTCTTGAATCTGCTCAAGAAATGGTCGACACCTGTGGCATCTTCACTCCGGAAGCTGAAAACCCAGGTTTGACATTAGGTATCATCCTTGGTGCATGCCAAAGAGCTGGTCGTGACAAATTGACTATCGCTACATCTAAATCTCTGAGCAGCGTTGGCAACTGGATTGAACAATTGATTGCTGAGTCACTTGGAAAAAGCAATGTTTCGATCATCCCAATCGTAAATGAATCACCTCTGGCAGCTTCTGCTTATCAACAAGATAGATTGTTCGTAACAATCACGCTTGCAAGCGACAAAGAAGCTTCTATCTCAGATGCCATGGTCAAAGAATTAGTTGCAGCAGGTCAGCCGGTTGTTCAAATCAAAATGAACGACAAAATGGACCTTGGACAGGAGTTCTTCAGATGGGAAATCGCAACTGCTGTTGCAGGTTCGATTATGGGCATCAATGCTTTCAATCAACCCGATGTTGAATCTGCTAAAGTTGCAACTCGCGCGCTGACAAAAGTGTTCGAAGAAAAAGGTCGCTTTGAATATTACACTCCATTCTGGAATGGTGATGCCAAACTCGACATGCTTGGCGCATACGCAGACAAGAAAAATGAAGAAGCAATCAAATCGAAAGTCACTGGCGAACCCTCACTGGCTGCCATACTGAAAGCCCATCTCGAGCGAATTCAACCCGGCGATTATTTCGCTATTCTTGCTTTCCTTGAAATGAACGATCAGAATGCACAGTCGCTAGAGATAGTGCGCAAGGCAGTCGAAGAAAAATTGAATACTTCAACAACACTTGGATTTGGTCCTCGCTATTTGCATTCGACCGGTCAAGCTCACAAAGGTGGCGCTAACAACGGCGTATTTCTTGTGATAACTTCCGACTACGAAAAAGACATGCCGGTGCCCGGTTACAAACCGACCTTTGGCAATATCTGCACTGCTCAAGCTTACGGAGACACACAAGTCTTGTGCGAAAAAGGACGTCGCGTTCTGCATCTGCACCTCACTAAAAATGTCGCTCGCGGTCTTGCATCGCTCATTCAGGAAACCAGAAATGCTCTGTCCTAGTTGAATCGCCAACTAGAGTATCTAAGCTCATCCTGAATCGATCAACTTAGATAAGCCTCGACAAATCATGTCGGGGCTTGTCTTTTTTCTACTTTCTCAAACTGGCAAGTATTTTCATTAATAACCGCGTTTTCATTGAACTATTTTGCGAAATTGTTCGTTGAAAGTTGTATGGCAAGAATAACTTTCATGCCGCGAGGACAAGCAAATGACTACCAAAACTTCTATTTTGATTCGTCGATACATTTTGGGATTAGAACCAAAAACCATTTTTTCTAGAAAGGACCTGCGAAAATTCGGAAACAAAAACGCAGTAGATCTTGCCATCTACCACTTTACAAAAAGAGGCGAAATAGTCCGCCTGTTCAGAGGTGTTTATCTTCGAAAAGAAGCATCTAACTGGAAGCCATCACCAGAAGAGATTGCAAAAATTAAGGCTGCGACATTGGGAAGACTAATTACCGAAGAGTCAGTCTCCGTAATAAAAAAAATTATGGACAATGAACAAATATTTGATCAACCTTCAGACGAAAGAAGTCTTGTTTTCAACACTACCGGAAGATCTATTAGTTTTGAATACGAGGGAAAAACAATTCATTTCAAAGAAACGACTGCCAGGAAAATAAAGTTAAATGACAGTCGCATAGGAAAAGCAATAAACGTTCTATGGTATCTAGGTCCAGAATTAAGATTGGAAGATGCTCAATGGTTCTTACAAAAATATCTTCACCGTTCTGAAAGACATCAATTAAGACAGTATCTTCCAGGCTTACCTGAATGGTTGTTGGAAAAACTAAAACTAGCCCTTCCTGATTATCTTCCCTTGGGATTCAAATCTCATGAGTGCGACCAATTCTCGAGTATCGAGGAAAGTTATGTTTCCAAAGGAACAGGACCATCACTGATTAATTTTGACTTTCACTAACCCTAAAGGTGATGTGGTAAGTTGAAAGCTTTTTTTCCCACAAAGCTTTCAACTTACCCGGCAAGAAAAAAGGTAGTTCAATTCGTTGTTAAACTTTTGCACCGGTCGCCACCGGTTCAAAGTCCAGCAAAACAGATGCAGCAGGGACAGCATTTGCAACAGGAGCAACAGAGACATCTGGCGAGTTGTTCGTAAAATGGGCAAAGCGCACGACAATGCGAGTTCCCTGATTTTCAGAGCCCGACATGATGCGAACAGAAGCCCCATGCTTATCTACAATTTCACGCACTATTGCAAGACCAAGACCGCTACCCGAAGCACCATTTCCTAGAACACGATAAAAACGCTCAAAGACACGATCGCGCTCTTCTTCTTCGATACCAGGACCATTATCTTCAACGGCAAAAACTAGACTGCCAGAGACAGACGAACTATCAGTAACAGACAAACTGACTGTCACCTTGCCATTTTCGGGAGTATAAATAATGGCATTTTCGATGAGATTAATCATCATTTCAAACAAAATATCTGCGTCGCCATCTATCACTGCATCTGGTGCATATGACTCAAAACCCAAATCAATATTTTTGGCTGAGGCAAGAGGTGCCATTTCGCTTGTAGCACTGCGAGCGAGCCCATCTAACTTTATAGGAACAAGACGCGTTGCACGGCTTGGCTCTAGCTGAGCAAGAGACAAAAGCTGGTTGACCAAACGATTTGCGCGCTCAGCGCTTGAGCCCATTAATTTTACGGCATGGTGCAATTCAGCAGGATCGTTCTCGCGCAAAGCCAACTGACTTTGAGTTTTGAGTCCAGCAAGAGGTGTACGCAATTGATGTGCAGCGTTTGCAATAAATCGCTTTTGAGCTTCGCGGTCTTCGCGAATTTGAAAGAGAAGACGATTAATAGATACTACAAGTGGTTTAACTTCTTTGGGCGTACCAGCTTCGTTTAGTGGTTTGAGATCCGCTGGACTTCGACGCGAAACTGAATTTTCCAGATTGCGCAAAGGGATCAAACCGCGACGTACGCCAAACCAAATCACTAAAGACGTAAGTGCAATAATTGCTAACTGCGGAAGCAGGATCATTAAGATGATAGTTTTAATCAGATCCTGTCTGTTTTGAGTTGTTTCAGCAACCTGAACTATCACATAATCTTTCTTGTCTGGAGAACTAGCAATAATACTTGCTATGCGGACTTTAGACTTACCAATTTTTCCTGAGCGGACATCGGGCTCGGACGCACTTAAATCACCAGATGGAGCGGGAATGGAATTATCGCCAGCAATTGTTTTGCCGCTCGAGTCTAGAATTTGATAGTAAATGGTGTTTTCTTGATTAGACTTCAAAAACGAAAGTGCTGTTTTAGATAAATCAAGTTGCGGTTTTTTGTCGACGAAATTCAATCGAGAAGCTACTGCACCGGCAGAATCAATGAGCGATTCGTCATAAGCGTCATTGGCAAATTCAACAGCCATAATATTTGCAATCATAGTATCAACGCCAAGAATCACCGTAACTGGTATCAAAAGCCAGCAAAGTAACTGACGGCGAATAGAAGAATTGAAAGCAATCATGCTTTCTTCTCCAGTTTTTCAAGCATGTATCCAAGACCACGCATAGCTTTTATAGTCACCCCATGAGGTTCTATTTTTTTGCGGGTGCGATGGACATAAACTTCAATTGCATTTGGTGTCACGTCTTTATCCCAACTGCAAATTTGTTCGAGCAGAACTTCTTTGCTAATGAGTTTTCCCGGACGTTGCAGGAGACATTCCATTACAGCAAGTTCGCGAGCCGAAAATTCTAATTGCTCCTCTCCTGCGTTTATAGTCCGACCTACGACATCGAAAACAAGCGAACCGAAAATAATTTCATTATCCGATGAATATTTACTACGTCTAATCAGAGCCTTCACTCTGGCTTCGAGTTCAGGCAAATCAAAAGGCTTCGGCATGTAATCGTCGGCACCCAAATTCAAGCCCTGTACGCGGTCTCCTAACCCAGCACGAGCTGTCAAGAGAAGGATCGGAAGCTTATTTCCGCGCGACCTGGCATTGCGCAATACATCCATTCCATCCATTTGTGGTAATCCCAAATCAAGGATGGCCAGGTCAAACAACGAGTCTGAAAGTGCATTGTCAGCATCTACTCCATTAGCCACTTTCTCTACGACAAAACCTGACTGGTTCAAGGCTTTGGAGATCCCGTCCTGCAGAATTTCGTCGTCTTCAGCTAAAAGAATGCGCATATATGCTCCACATTCACGCAATATCGAAGCGATAAAAATACGCCAAAACCGCCCGGGTTCGCAAGAGGAGACGTGTAAGCTTGGTGTCAGTTTGGGTCGATATAGTAGATAAAAATTAAAATGGCATCATCATTTTTTTTGAATCTACATTTGTCCCGAGGCGTAGTAAATGACCACCAATGTTACGGTAGCACCCAAATCGAGCGAAGAAATCACAAAAGAAGAAGACGCTCTTTTGGAAGTCGAGTCCGAAGTCTGTTCTTATGGTGACACCGTTCACTATGCCGAACGTCCGCAGTTCTTCGATACTTGCGAAGGTAGTTATTTATACGACAGCCATGGCAAATCCTTTCTCGATTTGCAAATGTGGTATTCAGCAGTCAACTTAGGTTATGCAAACAAGCGCGTAAACGATGCGCTAAAGAATCAAATCGACAAACTTCCACAACTTGCCTGCCAATATTTGCACAAAGAAAAAGTGCAATTAGCCGACAAAATTGTCAAATCAATCAAGCGTGGATTCAAGGGTCAAAAGGGTCGTGTTCACTTCAACGTGGGTGGTGCCCAGGCAGTTGAGGACGCACTAAAGCTGGTGCGTAAACACACTGGCAAATCTCGCATGCTTGCATTTGAAGGTGGTTATCACGGACGTACTCTTGGCGCTTCTGCCATCACCTCTTCTTATAGATACAGAGAAAACTACGGCGAATTTGGTGATCGCGCCGAATTCGTTCCGTTTCCTTATTGTTTCCGCTGCCCTTATGGCAAAACAGTTGATTCTTGCGAAATGTTCTGCGTTCAGCAAATAGAGCGCAAATTCGACCACGAATATACCGGCTGGTGGAACCCCAAAACAAACAAATCAGAGTTTGGTGCCTTTTTTGTAGAAGTAATACAGGGGACAGGCGGATATATTCAGGCTCCCAAAGGTTATTTTGAAGCACTGGCAAAAATTTGCAAAGAGCGCGGCATATTGTTGATAGATGACGAAATTCAGATGGGGTTTTTCCGCACAGGAAAACTATGGGCATTCGAACATATAGACGCAACGCCAGATGCACTTGTGTTTGGTAAAGCCCTTACAAATGGCTTGAATCCTTTATCCGGTATCTGGGCAAAAGAAGAACTTATTGCTCCAGAAAAATTTGGACCAGGTTCAACCCACTCGACATTTTCATCAAATTCACTTGGCACTGCTACCGGTCTTGAAGTGATGAAAATCTTCGAAGAAGGAGATTACGAAAAATCGGTTACCGAAAAAGGTGCTTACTTCCTCGAACTGATAAAAGATTTGCAAAAACGACACAAAGAGATCGGCGATGTAGACGGAAAAGGGCTCGCTTTGCGCATGGAGATGTGCGAAGCCGATGGCTACACGGCTAATCGCAAATTAGCTGATCGTATGTTCCAAATTGGACTTGAAGGCAACTTGCTTGTAAATGGAAAACGCATGGGTCTTGTCCTCGACATCGGCGGCTACTACAAAAACGTGGTGACCCTGGCACCGTCACTAGAAATCACTCGCGAGGAAATGGACCTTGCAGCCAAACTTTTGGACATGGTACTGACAGAAAGTAAGAAGGTTATCTAATGAAGCCACAATTTGACCGAGTTCAGATATTCTGCGATTTCGATGGAACTATCACTAAAGGTGATACTGTTGATTTGTTGCTAGAAACACTGGCATTGCCAGAGTGGAGAGAAATAGAAGCACTTTGGGTCGCGGGCAAGATAAATGGTCGCGAGTGCATGTCGCGCCAGATTCCACTCATAAGAGGCGGTTGGGAAGCTATCGAAAAGGTGCTCGCTACTGTCGAATTAGACAAAGGCTTTGGAGCATTCGTCGCCTGGTGTCGTCACAGACATATACCGTTTTCAATCGTAAGCGATGGACTGGACATCGTTATTAACACTTTGCTCAAAAGAGAAAACGTGCGAGTGGACAAGATCTGGTCAAACAGACTTATTGAAAACGAATTTGGAGCGCTTCGAATTGAATTTCCAGAACGCGATCACCGCGTGGTTTGCACCACTGGTCGCTGTAAGTGTCAGGTTCTAGATATGGCTCCCAAAGGCGATTTGAAAATAGTTATTGGAGATGGTCGCTCGGATTATTGCTGGGCACAAAACGCAGATATACTCTTTGCTAAAGACAGCCTGGCGCGCCACTGCAAAAGCGAAGGGATTAATTTCCACTCTTATGAAAGCATGCTTGAAGTCCGCATGGCATTAGAAGAATTGATACCAGTAATGGTGCCAAGCCTTTCTACTCCGAATCAACCTCAAATGCCAGTCGTCGAACATTTCTATGAGGGTGCCTGGGTCACAGCCTAGGACATAGTCGAATCATGCGCACTGGCGTTCTACTTTTGCACGGACTAACAGGAATGCCTTCCGAGCTTCGACCGCTTGAAAGGTTCCTCCAGAAAAATGGCTTTGACACTGAAGCTCCGATTCTTGCAGGTCATGGTGGCACACATCTGGACTTAATCAAAGTCAAATGGCCCGAATGGGTAGAAACAGCCAGAGTCGCTCTAAAACGATTACTAACTCGTGTGGACAGAGTGGTTCTCTGCGGATTATCCATGGGCGGAACAATAGCTTCTATGCTTGCGCTCGAAATACCAGAGCAATGCATAGGCGTGATTGTTCTATCTCCCACCCTCGATTATGACGGTTCAAATCTAGACAATCTAACTCACCAGAAAGCACTGAAACTGAAGTCGCTTCGCAACGTCCTGCATTTGATGGTTGATACATTGCCAATCACAGGCGGTTGGTTCTACTGGACAGAAACACCGCCTTACGGCTTGAAAGACGCTCGACTGCAGGCTCAAATAACTAAGTCTATTGAAGCAGCCAAAGCGGGCACCAGTAACGAGTTTGGCTTATTTAGGACTTATTTTGCTTCGCTGCACCAGATGAAATTGTTAACTGACCACTTCAAATTGGTCGCAGCAAACGTTAACTGTCCAGTGCTTATTTTGCACAGTCTTGAAGATACGCTTGCAAGCATGAATAATGCAACTGAAATGTACAGGCTGCTTGGATCGCAGGATAAGCGGCTTATAGCACTTACCGGATGCGACCATGTAATGACTCTTGATCTGCAAAGACATTATGTACTCAAAAGAATTGGAGAATTTTTAGAGCGTATAACTGAGCGCAATTTGACTTTGCCAAGAAAAGAAAATCCGGTCTGGACATTTGAACTTTGTGACAGATTGAGTGAAGAAGGCAGTCATTTTTTCAATCTATTTATTCAACAAAACCCGGATTATCTGGCTGAACAAAAGACACTTATTCAATCTCAAACAGTTGAATGTCAGGGATCTCACCTTGAGATCAAGATGAATAACGAGCTTCAGGCAGTAATACCTCTGTTTGCAGTTAAAGGACGTATCTTGACTGTTGGATACTCCCAGAAACGCTGGTCGGGAGACTTTAATCAAGAAATCGAGAATTATTCGGTCAAATATCTATTGCAATCATTCATAAATGATATTGCAAGGTCTATCAAAGCTAGTCGAATTTGTTTGATTAACAATCAAAACCTAGATACAGTCAAATCGACTGCGACTGTCAAAATAATAGATCAAAAAAAGTTGGCAGAAAAAAAGCAATGATCCAGCTTCAAAGTAAAAATATAAATGCGCTCGAGCCAGAGTCTCTAGCCGAGTCTTTTCACAAATATCCGCCAGAGAATTTCGTATCGCTAAAAGTTGATCACGATGACACCAAGTTAAGTGCCTTTTTTGCCCGCTTCAACCTACTCACAACTTTAGACGACGATCAATTGTGGATCGCAGATAAATTAAGCAAATTAGGTCTGTCGCAATTGACCTGCTTAAATACTTTATTTTCTGGTACTACTGTAACTGAATACAGTGTTTTGCCAAACAGCAAGAATCATAAAGCGCTGATTCAGGCATATGTAGATGAAGCTGTAAAACAAAAGGCTCAGCTTTTGATTGTCAAAGATTTGCCGCTCGATTCACCATTGCTTAGTAATGAAGAAAATCAAGCATCTAAGCGTATTTTAGACCTCTGCTCTTTGGACAAAAGGTTTCTTGTACTGGATGGTCAAGCGCTTGCTTTTGTTCCAATGGATTTCGAAAATATCGATGCATATTTAGCGAAACAAAGTAAATTGCGACGCAAAGACCTGCGCAAAAAACTGAAGAAAAAAAACGAACTTGAAATCAAAGAAGAAAGAACAGGTACCTATTTCGAGCAAACACAACTGCTTGAAGAGATGTACTCACTTTATTTAAATGTCTTTGAACAGAGCAAATATCATTTTGATAAACTGAGCTTCGGTTTTTTCAAAGAAATACTGACCAGTAAAAATGGTGGCGTAGTATTTCTATACTATCGCGACGCTCAGTTGATTGGTTACAACATTTGTTTTGTACACAACAATAATTTGATCGACAAATATGTTGGATTCTCCTATCCGGAGGCTCGCGACTACAACCTGTATTTCATCAGTTGGTTTGTTAATCTAGAATATGCACTCAAACACAATTTGCAGAATTATGTGGCAGGCTGGACCGACCCAGAAGTCAAAGCTTATCTTGGTGCATCATTTACTTTGACCAAACATGCAGTTTTCATACGCAACCCCATACTCAGAAAACTACTCACCCCACTTAAAAGGTTCTTCGAAAACGACTCCAACTGGCAAAAATCGAGGAATTAAAATGTCTGCAGCAGCAACCCTCATGTGGTTTTTGACCTTGGTATTTGATACCTTTGGTCAATTGTCATTAAAAGCAGCAGCCGGCGCTGACGGTCATGGACTTGAGCACTGGAAAGCCATGATAAAAGATAAATGGATTTATTTTGGAGTTGGCGCTTATGTAATTGAATTCTTTGTCTGGCTGGCTTTTCTCTCGATGGTTCCATTGTCTCAAGGAGTGCTTGTTGGCAGTGTGAATATTCTGACTGTAATAATAGGTGGACGCATTTTCTTCAAAGAAGCACTCACCCCAAAACGCATTGTGGCATCGATAATGGTGGCAGCAGGCGTGGCGCTTGTAGGCTGGGCAAGCTGATATGCGCCCATTTTACTTAATTGGTTTTCTACTCCTTGTGGCATTCGACACAGCTGCACAAATAGGCTTTAAATTTGCTGCAACAAATACATCTCCAGCTACATTTTCACCCGAATGGATTTTGAGCGTCATTTCTGAAAAATGGTCTTATTTATCTCTGGCCGGCTATCTTGGTGCTTTTGTCACCTGGATGACATTGCTCAAAACAGCTCCAATTGGTCCCGCTTTTGCAGCGTCGCATTTAGAAGTGGTGACGGTTTTGATTGTCTGTGTCACCTGGCTCAACGAAAAACTTACTATACCTCAGATTATTGGAAGCTTGCTAATCGTTGGCGGCATTATCCTTTTTGCTAAGGCTGAAGCCGAAATTGAAGAGCCGACAAATGTTTGAGCTTAGAGAAATTCCGCCTACTGCTGGAATGACTTTAAAAATCAGCGATTTTTTTTCTACTGATTCAGAATTCGAAAAGGGACTTGAAGACTTTTTTGAAAAGAAAACCAATATCCGTCTTCTTTCTTCCGGCACAGCATCTTTAATAGTTGCACTGAATGCGCTAAAAAAACTCGAGCCAACCAGAAACGAAGTTATTATTCCTGCATTTACATGTCCTCTTGTGGCGATCGCCTGCAATCAGGCAGGTCTAAAAATCAAACTTTGCGATTTCAAACCAAACACCGACCAGCTAGACCTCGAATTTCTGCAAAATACAATTACAAGCAAAACCCTGTGCGTGATACCAACCCACCTTGGTTTTTATCCTCAAAAAATGGACGATATTATGGCCCTTGCCAGAAACAAAAACATTTTTGTGATAGAAGATGCAGCTCAAGCGCTTGGAGCGAGCATTGAGCAAAGTCCAGTCGGTTTGTTTGGCGATGTTGGCATCTTCAGCCTCACAGCTGGCAAGGGTCTCACCATATTTGAAGGCGGACTGATTGCCTGTTCAAATCAAATGATCATGGAAAAGATAGACGAGAGTATTTGCGAACTTGCAAATTCTAATTTTATTCTGGAACTCATTTTGAGCCTCAAATTATTTGCTTACTATCTATTCTACAATCCAATTGCATTAAGTATCGTATATGGTGCACCTCTTAAGGCTCATTTGAAAAAAGGCGATGAAATCAAAGCCTTGGACGAAGAGTTCAACCTGCAAATTCCCATTTACAAAGTGGGACCGTTTAGACGTCGCGTTGGACTTTCGGCGCTGAAGCGATTAGATTCATTTATTGCGCAAAAACAAGCCAATGCAAAAACACGCATCGAAAAATTGAAAAAACTCGATGTTGTAGATACCTTTTTAGTGAATGAGCCAAACATAAGGTGTAGGGGAAGCTTTGCATATTTTTTACTTTGCAGCAAAAAAGAACTCTTTCAAAAACGAATTCTGGAAAAACTTTGGAATAAAGGACTTGGCGTGAGTAAAGCCTTTGCTTGTGAACTCAGTGCTTACAAATACTTAGAAAACATAGTGCCAAAAACAAAATGTCCAAATGCTGAATCATTTGCCAAAGAAACAATCAGCATCACTAATAGCCATTATCTGAACGATTCCGAATTCAATGAAATTCTGGAGACAATCAAAAATTATTCAAACGACTAATTAGTCGTAACTTCGCTATTAGACGCAGTATCGGTATTGCTATTAATAGTTGGTTCTGAAGCAACCGAAGCAGTAGACGGTTGTGTTGAAACATTTTGAGTTTCACCGCTTGCTGCAGTCTGCGACGAAGTCGCGGGACCAAGAATCGAAGGAACAGCCTGTGAGCCGGTCATATGTTTGACCACATTTTCGCAATAAGTCATCAAAATAGGATTCTTAGTTAGTTTGGCTATTTGATAGCGGTCTAAAGCCAGGTGCGATTTTTCTGAAATAACTGTACTTCGACTGGCAAGTCGCTTGTCCAAATAGATCTCACGCAACATTTTGTCTTCTTCATCGCCACCTGTCGCCATAGTGTAGAAGAACAAAGCGATTTGTGATGCAGGAGCAACCACGGTCGGACTCATGGATGCAATACCAAGACTGGTTTTGATTGTTCTTGCTGTCGCCAGATACAACTTTCCATGACCATTATATTTGTGTACAGCAGCCACCACATCTTTGATTACAGGGTCAGTATCTTTGCAAATCTGCATTATTGCCTTTTGCTTTTGTTGACGCTGACTAATACTCCAAACTTTTCCATCAAATGCCGAAACATTTAAAGGGCGTCTTGTCCATGACCTGAATTCAGCTACTGTTTTTTTTGCAAGTTCCTCTCCAACCAGTTCTTTTAAGTTCTCATAGGCTAAAGTTGCCTGCTCTTTGTCTTCTTTGGCGTCCGAAAAAGAACCACCTAGAGCAGCAGCCAAATCCATTGCAGTTGAAACCACAGCCAACTCGACTTCGTCTTTATGCTGTTGACTGAGCCACTCAGCCGAACCTTTACTTTTGAGCTTTTTCTTTTCTTCTAAAATCACATCGCCCATCTCGCTTGATGGGGTTGATCCTCTGTAACCAAACACATAGTTCAATGCGTCAAATGACTTAGCAATAACTTTGCGATGTCCAGAATTATGAGTTTTGACCTTCTTATCCAGGGACTCGGTGCGCGGGTGCTTCATTTGAGCCGTATTTACAAGCTCATCGACAATTGAGGCGTTTTCGTCTTTCTTGTCGGTTATTTCTACCCCAGCCTTAAGTACCGTGCCTTCTTCAAGCTGTACGTGAGGTGCAAGAAGTACACTTGCCGAGCTAGCCGATTCGACTTGAGATTCAGATACCGTTGCAGCATTAGCCTTTTGAGCTGGAGATAGGCTCAAACTCAGAGCAAACATAGCAATCAATGCCAGGTTGCCAATTAGGCCTGCTTTTAAGGTGGTTGTCATGGGACTCGTCAATAGGGTCCTCAATTATACTCAGCAACGTGATGCCAAGCAGCACTTTGCAATTATCAAATTTTTATTGAATATGTTCGGATGCTGCAACTTGCGACTGGATGCGCTCTGCCATTTTTTTAACATTACCCAGTCGGCGCTGTAGCTTCTTACCTGTGACATTGTTCATCATGCTTTCTGGAGCGGGAATGCCAAGGTCGATATGGGTCGAAAGAACGAGCTCGGTCTTTTTGCCATTATCGATTGGATTAAGTACCCACGAACCTTCCATAGCTTTGAAACGATCTGAGTGCAGTAATTTGTAGTCAATTCTCTTGCCAGGGACTTCGTCATTACTCATTTTGCAGACCGAAGTGCCAAAAACAGGAATTAGCTGAAATTTTTGCTCAAGAATAGCGTGATTGTCTTTTTGGGAAAGAATCTTGCTATAAGCCAGGTCAGGGTCTTTCTTACGCTCATCGTGTACAGTATCCCAAACAATGCTTGGTGGCGCATCTATCACCACTTTAGCTTGAACCCAGTTTTTCTTATCTTGATCCTTTATATAGGAAACTTCAGATTTTTCAGTCTTGCCTTTAGCCTGTGCAACTTGTGTACTTACATTCAATGAAGCAATTACCATCAAAGTAGTGGCAAATACGGTGGCGACTTTTTTGGAATTCTTTTGCATTGTAAGCACCCGAGTTTGGTAACTAATCCCTACAGACTTTAGACTTAGACGGCGACTAGCGGCCAAAGTTCCTACCTTTTCAAATTATACGCCGATAGGTATGAATCTGGGAACTAGTCTTCTCCAACCCATATTTTCTGCATACTGCTTATATGGTTCGCCTAAAGCCTCAAGTAGAATTTGCTCTTCGTATTTGGCACGTCTCAACCAGAGTGGAGCAACCATCAATATTGTGAATAACGCACAAAAAATAGAAGTACTTGCAAGTGAAGCACCAAGCAATGATTGAATGATGCCCGAGTAGGCAGGGTGCATAACAAACGCGAGCAACCCTGTATCTTTTACTTTATGGTCTTCCATAACTTCAGCATCGGTCGAAAACATTTCGCCAAGCGAATACCAACCGCCGATCATGAAAATAAGTCCGCTGAGTAAAATAGCGTTACCGATCCAAGAAACAATAGTTGCAGCTGTTGCCAGAGTTCCCTGACCATTGACTTGGTCGGTCAAAACAATGAACGGGACTAGAGCCGGGATAGATTTAAAAAATCCATTGTAAGCAAAGACACTGAATGCAACCAGAAAAATAGTGAACACTGAAACCAATTGTGGTGCACGTTGAATAAGAAAGTTCTTTTCGTACTTAGCGCCTGTGCCTCTACGCATAAATCCTTTGGCTAAAACTGGCACTGCAAACAACAGTCCGATGCCCAGAATTGCGAACATAACCAGAGTAGACGGGGTGAACATTCTTTGTATTCCTCTCTTATTAATCTAATTTTGCTTGGTCGCTTGCGCTCAATTTGCTTATGTCAGCCTTGACGCCTTTGATGTTGAAAAAGTTTTCGGCGATTCCTTGATTTGCTTTTATAGAGTTCCAGGTTGCATAAGACCATAGTTTGCCACTATCGCTGTAGTCCCACCATTCAGACGGCAATTTGGTTTTAGCATTCACATGAACCTTTTTCCAAAGCTTGTCTTTGTATAGCTCAAGCACATAGACAGACTCGCTTTTACCTTCGAGTGTTGTCGGCGCTTTACTGACTTTAGTTGTGACGCCATCTTTGATGAAATCTTTGAGCGCTTTGGCTAAAGATTTAAAATCGGATTGAACCATTGGATGTCCGTTAGCAGAGCGCAACATACCTGAATCGGGCGGCAATTCTGCAACAAACGATTTGAGAAAACCCCCAAGATGAGCGCGCACTTTACCATCTGCACAAAGCACTGCGACTGCGCCTTTCTTGTACTGACCTGTTTCTTCTAAGCGAATAAGACCAGGCTTCTTGTAAGTGAAAACACCCTCTTCAACTATAGGCTTGGACTTTTTGAACACTTTCATTGTGTATTTGAAAGAATAATCGTTGTATTTGTCAGCGGCTTCGAACATGTCTTGAACAAAAGCCTTGCCATCAACCATTTCTTTTGAGTCTTTGTCTTTTCCATCAGCGACTGGAGCGTCGTTGAGCATACTCACTTTTTTTGATTCTTTCGCAGTTTTACTGGCGGCAAATGCTTCGTCACATCCAAAACTAATTGCGCCAAAAGTCGAGACTGCAAGTGTCAATGCAATGGTAAGCACTTTCCTGGTCATTTTTTCACTAACTCCCTTTCTACACTCAGAGGCGATTGCCACCATTGATATATAGCGTCTACCAGTTGAATGACGCTTGGGGGTAACTTATTAGGCGGGTCCAGTGCAAGCTCCTCTGTCAAACCTTTAATCCACAAAGCCTGTCTTGCGTTTGGCTTAGCGTGATAGCGAGCCCATGCCAATCCTTCTTTCAGCTCTTGTGCCGTGAAAAGACGACCATCAATACTATTATGATTGGAATCAGCAAAATATTTCTCGACAATTTGATAAGAATAACGACCAAAAAAGGTAGCGGCAAGCTCGATAGTCAAAATCGCAAGAATGCCTTCCTGAAGGTCTTGAGAGCTGCATTGCGATTCAAAGACTCTTCGTAGCTTTGCAGTGACAAAATTGGGCTGCCATGCAACCAACTCTTCTTCAGTAAAGCCAAAGAACCGGCACTGATTGAGATTTAGGGTCTGAAAATGCTTGTCTTTATCTGCCACCTGGTCAAAAAATTTGGCGGTATAAATCATGCTATCAGGTAAAAGCTTTCTCACCTTGGCTACGTTTTCAGGAATTATAGAAATTAGTGGCCACGACCAAAGACAAATTTCCTTGCTCACTGGCACTGTGCGCTCTGGTAGAGCCAAGTCCGCCAAAATGGGGCTTTTGGCACATCCAGTTTCAAGTAGATTTAGTAGAGTGGTGAACCAGGGAAGAATCTTCATTTTCAAAGATTACTATGTGTAGCTATTTGGCTCATGGCATCACGCTAATATTGTGTCAATAATGTTAAACTCAACGACTGGACTCCTGTGACAGATGTTCCAATAGCAAACCGGTGCCCACACTTGAAAGACAACTTAGTCCAAACCCCGCTGCCCCAACTGAAAAACTATCCAAGAACCGGTGTAGAGCCGGAACTGCATTGGATTAAGGCATCGGATGATTATCAGGTAAATTGTCGAATATGGCGTGGAAAGGTGGGTTCGCCTGTCGTCCTCTATTTGCACGGAATAGAAGGGCACAGTCAATGGTTCGAAAACACTGCATTTGCCTTGAACGAAAAAGGAATTACTGTTTACGCACCAGACCGCCGTGGTTCTGGACTAAATCCTCGCGATCGCGGTCATTTGAGCAGTTATAAGCTTTATCTGAACGACATCCACTCAATGCTGCGACGCATCGAGCGCGATCATGCTGGACATCCCATTGTTTTGTGGGGCAATTGCTGGGGCGCCAAAGCTGCAGCTGTTATCTGCCAGGATCCTGAACCAGTCAAAGGCAAAGATAAAGAACTTCAAACTGTTGAAACTCACCCAATTTCTGGTCTCGTTCTTTCCAGTCCTGCCATTTTTTCTCAAATCGATTTTGATTTGAAGACTAAAGCCGAAATCGCATTCAATCATTATATGGGCGACAAAATGGGTGGCGACCGCCGCACCATGAAAAAATGGCCGTTGCCATTGAAGCCAGCGATGTTCACTGATAACGAGGCCTATCTCGACTATTTGGAGCACGACGCTTTACGCATTCAGTATGTAACATCGACTTTTTTGGTGGAAAGTCACAAACTATCAGGCATTGCGCAAAAGACAGCAAAAAGACTTTCGCTTCCAATCCTAATTTTGCAGGCTGGCGCAGATCAAATAGTGGACATCAAGGCAACCCAAAACTTTCTGGCAAAAACCAAAAGCAGCGAAAAATCTATGCGACTCTTCCCAGATGCCAAACACGTTTTGGATTTCGATAATAACTGGTTCAAGGATTATGCCCATCTTGCGGGCGAATGGGTTTCGGCTCGTCTGCCAGTAGTGTGCTAAGAAACTAATAAAAATGCGAATTTCAAATATAGAAGTTATGGTTGTGAATCTGCCCTTCAGGGTGACTTTTGGTCACAACCTTGCATCACGCAAATCTTCGAGCAATATCCTGGTTAAGACCACCCTCGAATCTGATGATAAAAGGACTTTCACTGGTTATGGTGAGAGTATTCCACGCGATTATGTTACAGGTGAAACTGTTCAAAGCGCATTGAAAGCCATTGAAACAGAATTCAAACCTCAACTTCGCGATTATGAATTCGAAACTCCGCTTCAAGCTCTCGCTCATCTGGAGAGTTATTCGGGCGAGAACAACGCAGCCTGGTGTGCTGTGGAAATTTCAATTTTGGACGCACTAGCCAAAGCAAGTAATCTTCAATTAGCCTATCTACTTTCTCTCTACGATTCTGCAAAGCAAGTAAGAATCCAGCCAAAAGAAGTCAAGCAGCCTCAGGTCAAAACTACTTCAATTCAAAGCGTAATCGATTATGGCGGTGTTGTGCCGTTTGGTCCGCCGGTCGCCATAGCGGCACTTTTGATGTGCTATAGAGCCTACGGATTCAAAACGGTCAAGCTCAAAATGGGGCGCGACTTCGAAAGAGGCATGTTCACTCTTCAAATGGCGCGAAATATTATGGGAAGTGAAGCAACCATCAGAACAGATGCTAATTGCGGCTGGACTGTTGAAGAAACTCTGTATTTTTCAGAAAAAATGCGTAAGTACAAAGTGTCTTCTATCGAGCAACCGATTGATTCTGAGAATATTGCTGGTTTGCAACGTTTGACTGCCGAGGTGCCTGAGACCATTGTGGCAGACGAATCGCTGTGCACTCTTGAGCAGGCTAAAATGCTTATTAGCACAAGAGCTTGTGATGCTTTCAATATTCGACTGTCCAAAGTAGGTGGAGTTCTCGCTTCCATGCAAATGGCCGACATG
The DNA here is from genome assembly GCA_964572515.1 of uncultured Candidatus Obscuribacterales bacterium. Taxonomy (GTDB): domain Bacteria; phylum Cyanobacteriota; class Vampirovibrionia; order Obscuribacterales; family Obscuribacteraceae; genus Aved-18. The sequence continues at coordinate 667,345 of CAZNEW010000002.1, forward strand.
GCAAGACAAGCCGGTCTTGGTTGTTTAATGGGTGCACAAGTGGGAGAGTCCGCGATATTGAGCGCTGCGGCTAGAGCTTTTGCAGCCGTAAAAGGACCATTTGATAATTGCGAAGGTTCTTTCAACAAGCTGCTTTTGCACGAAGACTTATCTAATACCAATTTTGGCATCGCACCTGGTGGCATAGGAAGATTGCCTACAATTCCTGGTATTGGAGTCGAAGTAGACGAGCGCAAAGTAAAGAAATACGCAAGCACACAATACAAAACGTCCAGCACTTCTCAGGCACAATTTGCTGATTCGGCGATCTCATAACGGAGAGATAATGCACTGGGATATTTATTTAGGACAAATTCTACGCAAGATGGCGCACGTCGACGGTTTTTATCGCGCGCTTAAAAATCCTGCTGAAGCGCAACGTCAAAAATTGAACAAAATAATCAAAGCCAATGCTGAGTCTCAGTTTGGAAAAGATCACAGATTTGAACAAATTTCCAATTATAAAGACTATCAAAACAGGGTTCCAGCAAGCGACTACGAATACTTTCGTCCTTACGTAGAGCGCCTGGCACAGGGCGAACGCAATCAATTGACAGTCGAAGATCCGCTCATGTTTGCCACCACTTCCGGCACCACAGCCAGTCCCAAGTGGTTGCCAGTGACGCCACAGCATTTGCGTGATTACACTCATGCTTTCCATGTACACAACTACTCAATCATCAAAGACATTCCCAAAGTAGCAACTGGCAAGTTTCTTACCATCGCATCCAACGATGAAGAAAGCCGGACCATTAGTGGTATTCCATGTGGTGCTATATCCGGTTTACTGGCACGTAAGCAATCGCCCATTATCAAAAGACACTTCGCTCTACCTTATGAAATTTGCAAAGTCAAAGACGTAGATGCAAAATATTATTTGATGCTCAGAGCCTCGCTTATGCAGGACGTTACAGCTGTCGTGGGTTGTAATCCTTCAAGTTTGTTATTGCTTGGAGATCAGCTCAAGAAATACACGCACGAGTTGATTGGCGATATTGCAAACGGTACATTGAGTAAAAAATTCGACCTCAATCACGTTCTGCCTAAAGATGCACAAGGTTGTTTTGACAAGTATCTAAAACCAGATCCTAAACGCGCTCGCCATTTAGAATCCTTATTGGAGCGCAATGGCTCGTTGCGACCAGAACTCATTTGGCCGAATCTATCAGTGATTTCTTGCTGGAAAGGCGGACCCATGTCTTTCTATCTCGATAAATTGAATGACCTGTACGGTCCAGTTCCAGTGCGCGATCTAGGTTATATGGCATCGGAAGGGCGCGGAACCATTCCCATTCACGACGAAGGTTCAAGCGGAATTCTTGCTGTAACATCACACTTTTTTGAATTCGTAGAAGAAGACGAAATAGAAAAAGAAAATCCACGCTTTCTTACAGTCGAAGACCTGAAACTGAATGGTCGCTACTACATATTTTTCACCACGTCTGCGGGAATTTATAGATATAACATCAACGATTTGATGGAAGTGACTGGTTTTGTTGGAAATACACCACTGATTCGCTTTGTGCGAAAAGGTCTGGGTGTAAGCTCAATCACAGGCGAAAAATTAACAGAAGAACAGGTTCTGGTCGCACTCAACCAGTCGGTTCAACTGGCGCAGCTCGAAGGTCTTGTGCACTTTACAGTAGAAGTAAAACTCTCATCACCGCCTCATTATGTTTGTTATGTCGAAATGGCTGAAAATAATGTGATTGGACCTGAAAAACATCTTGAATTCGAGCAGATTTTTGACCAGTGTTTGATTGCTCAAAATCCTGAATATAAAGATAAACGTTTGGGCTTAAGATTAGCCAGCCCCAGACTTGAACTGTTGAAGCCAGGCACTTATACTCGTTTGCGCCAGCAAAGAGTCAAAGAGGGCGCTCCTGAAGCACAGGTAAAGATTCCTCTTCTTTCGGCACCTCAATCGTTCTCTCAAAGACTGGAGCTGTTGCAAAGATAAATGAGCGCAAAACCAAAAATCGCCATTACAGGAGCAAGCGGGCTCGTTGGAGCCAACCTGAGCCGGTATCTTGTAGAGCGTGGCTACGAAGTAACGGCTTTAGTGCGTGAACTCAGCCGAGCTCCACAAGGGACAACGGCTGTTAAAGCCGACTTAACCCATAAAGAAGCGATGAAAACTGGTTTTTCTGGCGCAGATATAGTGGTGCATGCAGCAGGCATGGTAGACCCTCACGGAGACCGGCAAACCATATTCGATATTAATCTCAAAGGAACTAAAGCTGCACTTGAAGCGGCAAACGAAGCCGGAGTAAAACAATTCGTCTATATAAGCAGTCTTTCAGTGATCACTGGACAAGACGATCAGTACGATGTGGATGAAAGCGCGCCTTTAGTATTATGCGGTGAATCTTACGCCGATTCTAAAGTAGAAGCAGAAAAATTTCTGTGCGCGTATAAAAGTGGACAGACAAAAATCACATGCTTGCGTCCAGGATTTATTTATGGACCTGGAGAAAGAGCATGGATGCCGCGCTTGATCAAGGCCATATCTAACAATCAGGTAATGCTTATAGATGGCGGTCAAAAAGAAACCAATGTGATTTATGTCGACAATTTGAGCAAAGCAATTGAGTCTTCGTTCTTGAATGAAAAAACTTATGGTCAGGTATACAATCTTACCGACGGTCAGAAAATAACTAAGAAAGAGCTTTTCGACACAATAGCCGATGGCATGAATTTACCCAGAGTAAAGAAAAAAATGCCCTCAACCATTGCTAAACCTTTTATCAATCTGGTATCAAGTGCAGTGCGACTACTGCCCAAAGAACAACACAAGAATTTTTCGCGTTTTTCTCGAGCAGCTTATAGACTGGCTGGCCTCAATCAGGGCTTCAGTATTAAGAAAGCCGAGCGCGATCTCAATTATGTCGAGCGCATTCCGTTTCAAAAAGGAATGAGCGAGACTCTGAAAACATTCAGATAAGGAGAGATACAATGCCAGCGCGCCCAGACAAATTGGCGACAGCTTTTTTAATTGACTATGCACAAAGGCATAAACATCCAGTCAACGCGGCTCTCCATATAGTCGGAGTGCCAGCCGTTTTCTATGGAGTATATCTCCTGTTTGTTCGCAACTATCTGATTGCTTCTGCATTGATTGTTTTTGGTTATCTACTTCAATACCTTGGGCATCGGGCTCAAGGCAACGAAGTAGGCGAAGTCACACTAATCAAAAAAATAATATCTAAAGTCAAAGCCAAATGACCACTAAGAATCCCGAATCCACCTTAGTTTTAGTCGATGGAGCAACTGGTTATCTTGGAGCACATTTAGTATATGCGCTTTCTTTGCGCAATTACAAAATTCGTTGTCTGGTGCGACATAACACAGATCCGAGCAATTTGGATTTTTTAAAATCCACTGATTGTGAAATTTTCAAAATAGACTACAACGACAAAAACTCTAACAGACAACACGCGAACGCTTTTGATGGGGTAGATTACGCTGTGCATCTGGTCGGTAGCATTGCACCGTCGCGCAAAGAGACTTTTGCTTCATTGCACCAGGACATGACTAAAATATGGGTAGAAAATTGCAAGGCTGCCAAAATAAACAAAGCAGTTCTTGTCACCGCACTTGGTACCAGCGAACAATCGCCTTCCGCTTATCACAAAACCAAGCGCGAATCAGAAAAGATTTTGCAAAGCTCCGGTTTGAAACACGCCATATTGAGACCGTCACTTTTGATTGGTCATCAGGTATCTAAACGTCATAGCAAACTGGTCAAACGCTTACTTGAAATGATCGCAACTAGACCCAAAGTGCCTCTTATTCATGGAGGAGAAAACAAGATTCAGCCTCTTTTTATCAAAGATATGAGTGAGTGCATAATCGAATCTTTTGAAAAGGACCTGGACAAACCTCTCGACTTAGCCGGTCCTGAAATACTTACCCTGGCTAAACTTGTAGATAGGCTTTCCACCCTGCTTGACAAACGAGCCAAAATCGCAGCAATCAATCCTCAACTGGGACTAGCAATTGCTTCTTTTCTGTCGATAGTGCAGGATGTTCCAATATTGAGCAAAGACCAGGTAATATTAGCTCAAATGGATAATATTGCCAGTGACGAGACTAACGGTATAAAAATTCTTTTGGGACATACGGGCACGCCTTTGGATCAGTCTATTAAGTCTTACCAAAATACTGAACTTATAAAAGAACTCAAGGCCAAGGTATGAGCGAATCAGACACGCAAAAAAAGGTTTTGGTTACGGGAGCCAGCGGCTTTTTTGGCGTCAACCTGGTTCGAAGGCTTTGCAAAGAAGGATACAAAGTACGCACATTGAGCAGAGCTGGAGCGCCTCCCAAAGTCTTGCGAGATTTGCCTTTAGAACATTTTGTCGGCGATTTGACAAATCGCGAACGTGTTTTTGAAGCGGTGCGCGGCTGCGATATCGTCATTCACATGGGCGGCTTGATTTCATATAAAGCCAAAGATCAACAAAGACAGTTTACTGTAAATGTAATTGGAACACGCTATGTTATGCAGGCGTGTCTTGATGCAAAAGTGTCTCGCGTCATTCACACAAGTTCGGTAGCAGCCATGGGCGTTCCGCCTCAAAATACCGACAAGATTGCAGACGAAAGTTTTGAATACAACCTAGAAGGATTGAATTTAAATTATTGCGATTCCAAACACCTTGCCGAAAATGAAGCATTGAACGCATACGATCGCGGATTAAACGTAGTCATTTTGTGTCCTGGTATCACATTTGGTGAAGGTGATCACCACAGTCATCACAAAGCAATCATTGACTCAATGGAAAAATGGCCTTTTGTGTTTGTTCCGCCAGGAGGAGTAACCTTTTGCGATATAAACGACGTAGTCGAAGCGCACATAAGCGCCATCAAAAATGGTTCTGCAGGTTCTCGTTACGCTATTGTGAGTGCTAATCTCACTTTTAAGGAAGCGGCAGAAATTTATCTCAAGACTTTCCAGAAGAAAAAACCCATATTTGTCGTGCCGGCTCCAATTTTGATAGCAGTCAGCCTGATGCTCGAATTTTTTGCTTACATCATCGGCAAAGAACCCACTTTCAACCGCCAGACTTCGTATTTATCGGCTAAAAAAATATTTTTCAGCCCCAAAAAAGCAATTGCCGAATTAAATTTCAAGCAAACCCCTTTCAAAGAAACCTTGAAACGGTTGGCTCCATACTATAAAAACTCTTAACAAACAGCCTATATTTTCAAATACTGGTTTGAAGAAGGGTGCTGAGGGTACAATTTATATGCCGGCGTCGAAATCAGGTCCCTTTGTGCGCATTTTTGTCAGTCAAACAAAATTGAGGATGTGACGCCTTGGTAATTAATATAAGTGGTGTAGCAAACGCCCAATCCATCCCCAGTGCTCCAAAAGAGGTAGCCGCCACCGACAAGGCGAAGCCCTACCCTTGGATCATTAATCCAGTATTCGATTTTATATTCGTGACAGGTGGAGGCGTCCTCTGCCTTTTGCTTTTTAATTACCTCTTTATAGGATGGCAGGTGCCGACAGAGTTCAACTCACCGGCCAACATTTTCCTTATTACGACAATGTTCTTGTCGCAACATATTTTTGCTGACTCGCACAATACAGCGACTTATATGAGGATCTGGGGAAGTCAGGAAGACCAGCAAAGATTCAAGTTTTATCGAACCTGGCTTGTGTATGCCTGTATTCCTATTTTTGTGTTGGGACTTTTAAAACCCGAGTTTACAAGCGGAATCGTTTATTTATACCTGATTACAGTCTTCTGGCACTACGCGGTTCAGGCATTTGGCATTGCTCTAATTTATTGCTACAAGCGCAATTACATAATGAACAATGCCGAAAAAGAAATCTTCCGCTGGTTCATTTTGTCGATGGCAACTTTTGTCATCATTCGCTTTCTAACAGACCAAGATTTCAGCCCACGCAACTTCTATGGCGTGGCTATTCCATTTTGGGGTCCACTACCAATCGGACTTTTGAACGGATCTAGATTCATCTTTATATGTTTGAGCATTGCATTTGGTTTCGTCCTTTTGCGCAAATTCATCATGGAAAAGAAATTGATGCCTGTTCCAGCACTATTGTTGATTCTTACAGTGGCTGGTCTTGGACTTTCAAAAGGCACTCAAAATGCCATGATGTGGTTTTATGTTCCAGGCTTTTATCACGGCAGTCAGTATCTGGCAGTATGTCTTTCATACTATTTGAAAGAGCGTGGCATGCCAGAAGGAATGAGCACCTGGGATGTAGGCAAAGTAGCCTTTAGTGGTGTCGGTTTCAAATATATAGGTACTGTAATCTTGACCGGTTGCTTCTTTTATATTGGTATTCCGCACTTTTTCATGCAGCTTGGATTTGACTACGCGTTAATTGGCGGTTTGGTATTAGGAACAGTGAATTTTCACCATTTCATCACCGACGCTGCTATATGGCGTTTGAGAGACAAGCGCTGTCGCAACTTGCTTTTAGCTTAATCCGCAAAACAGGTTAGGAGGCTAGAAAAAATTGGTCAGCACTACGATTCCGATTTCCGGCTCAGGCTCAAATTCAGACGGTATAGCTAGAGTAGAGACTGCGCCTCAAGTCACTGACGGTGCCAAAGTCAAACCATATGCCTGGATTGTCAATCCGTGGTTCGACACTATGTTCGTCTTTGGAGGAGCCCTCTGGCTGCTCTTTGGACTGCATTATTTTGTGTTTGGATGGAATCCTTCTGATATGCAATTGCCATGGAGAGGCGCTTATGCAGTAAGCACCTTTCTTTTGATCTTGTCTACTTTTGGGCAGCATCTTTTTGCCGATTCGCATACAGTCTCGACCTATATGCGAATTTACGCCACTCCAGAGTCACGCAAAACTTTCAAGCTTTACGCTTATTACCTGCCCTGGTGCAGCCTTGCGCTTTGGACTCTTGCGCTTTGTTTCCGCGAAGCAGCAGGCATGGTCATCTATATCCACTTAATGTGGGTGTTTCAACACTATGTAGGACAGTGTTACGGTATTGCGCTCATTTATTGCTACAAGCAAAATTATTTCATGTCCAAATTCGAGCGCGAGACTTTCCGCTGGTGGATGCACAGTTTGTCTTACTTTGTCATTATTCGCATTTTGACTCAGCGCGATTTCAGTCCCTACTTTTATTATGGAGTTGAAGTTCCATTCTGGGGATTGCCCATCTGGCTCTACAAACTGGGAGAAGTTTTTCTCACCACTATGTGCATTCTTTTTGCAGCATGCTTGCTCAGAAAATATCACAGAGAGAAGAAATTCATACCCTTACCGGCCCTTGCAGTGGTTGCAACAGTCTGGCTCATCGGACTTTCGACCGGCATGGCATCAGCAATGGTCTGGATTTATGGTCCACCATTTTTCCACGGCAGTCAGTATCTAGCAGTTTCTCTTGGATATTACATCAAAGAGAAAGGACTGCCTGAAGGCATGATTCCCAAAGAAATTTTTGTCAATTGGTTCAAACCAAGAGCGATAAAATACTGGGCATATGTCATCATGGCAGGCATGTTCATCTATGTCTTCTTGCCGCATTTCTTGATGTATTTTGGACTCAGTTTTGCTCTAGGCGCAAGTACCATTCAAGCTTGTATCAATTTTCATCACTTTGTATCCGATGCTGCCATATGGCGATTACGCGATCCAAAGTGTCGAGATGTCTTGATTGCCTAAGTTCCGATAATCAAGGACGATACACCGCGCCTTTGGCGTGGAACTAAGTACTTATGCACAGTTATCCACCCCAAAAAAATGAATCTGCCGTATCTATGGCTAAAGTGCCATTGATTATTCTTGCCGTAGTCCTCATAGGATTCGTCATCTATTCGATCAATCATTACATGACTGATCGTTACTCTGTACACGGCGATAGATTATTCAAAGCCGCATTTGATGAAGACATTGAATCAATTAAAGACTTAAGTCAAGGCGGCAACATTTCAAGCGACTACGACGAATGGATTCACTTCAAACTGGCGCGCGAAGCCAAACTCAAAGATATAGAAAACTACAAAGGCGATGATGCCAAAGAAGTAGCAAGAAGATGGTTTGAAGCAAAATATCCCGATAATAAGGGTGTGGATTCGAGCCAGCGTCCCAACTTAAAATTCTGGTCAAGAGTAGATTCCACTTCTGCTCAACTAAAGAGGCAGTGGTATTTGTACAATTGGCGCACTGACGATCACTTTTATCGAATCTTCGGAATGTAATTTGAAGTGAAAGAGAAAAACATACTAAAGCTAATTACGCTTGTATTGATTTCTCTATTTATAATTCGTCTGGTTTACAGCGCCATTCTGCACCCGCTTTATATGGGCTGGGATCCTGGGTTGCACCTGAATGCAGCTCAACTCATTTTGCAAGGAAAAGTTCCCTATGTGGATATGATGGACGTCAATCCACCACTAGTCTGGTATATCGATATGATTCCAGCCTTCTGGTCGACCCTTTTCCATATTCCTGCTCCTCAGGCTTTTACTCTGTTTCTTGCATGCGTGATACTGTATTCGGCATCAACCTGTTATTACCTGTTCTTTTATTGCGCGGATAATAAAAAATCTACTGACACAGCCACTTACATTGCATTTATTGTGGCTCTTATTTATTTCAATTTTCTCTTGCGCCACGATTTTGGACAACGAGAAACTATTTTCGTTTTGTATTATTTGCCATTTTTCGTTCTGCGATGGCTGTGCTGGAATAATCGAGCACCAAAACAAATCTGGATTTCAATTCTAATAGGAGTAATCGGTGGTCTAGGCATTTGTCTCAAACCATATTTTTTAATTCCTGCCCTTGCTGTCGAAGCCTATTTCCTGCTCAATAAAAATATTTTCGATTTAAAGACCTATAAGCATTTCATATCACCCGACGCTCTTGCTGCTATTGGTGCAGCTCTTGCTTATGTAATTCACTTTTTGTTGATGCCGCCTGCAATGCGCGAAAACTATTTTGGTTTTGTAGTGCCAGCATTCATGCTTGGATACAGTTACTGGGATGTGTCGCTCGGCAATAGTTTCAGCTCGCCTGATAAACGCGATGTTTTCTGGCTAATGGTGTTTTCTTGCGCATTTGCATTGTCTGTAAGACGCACATCAGGCCTCATTGAACCACTTATAATCTTTGCTGTGACGAGCAATATTCCTTACTTGATGCAATTTAAAGGTTGGGCATATCACGACCAACCTGTTCTTGCAGCCTCACTCATTCTTGCTTTCATACTTGTATCCTATCTGTTAGTCTATTTAGGAAACAAAGTTAGTGTTGCATGCTCTATTCCAAAAACAATACTTGTCTGGATAGTACCTATAGCAATTGGTGGCTATCTTGCTTTCGATGCGATTCAAGACAAAAAAGCAGTTGATCAAGACAACAAAGTAGATCTAAGTTTCATCGGCTATCAAGGGACTTCTCCGCGAGGCGATATTTCATTTCCTTTCTTTGATGTTTTTGAGCGAGAATGGAAACAAGATGACAAAGTTGTTTTCATTTCAAATGGTGTCACACCAGAATATCCTTTTCTGACCCAGATAAACGCCCCTCCAGGCTCTCGCCACCTGCATTGTGTAATACTTTCGGTATTGCAATATATCAAAGACATGCACGAAAAAACTCCTAAAAATATCGCCTTGTTCGAGCAAGATGAGCGCATTATCAATGAGTATCTCAAAGACATAGAATCAAATAGGCCAAAGCTAGTTTTTGTTCAAATCGGTCCGGTCCTGGACTATTTGAAACCATATGGATTTGTGCCGAAAATACTAGAAAACTACGACAAAATAGAAGAGCACGATAATTTTGAAGTCTACAGATTGAAAAACAAAGGACCAAAAGCGTGAGTCTAGCTACTCTTACTATTAAAAGTACAAAGAAACTGACAGAACTTCGTCGGCGCAAAGTTCTGAGTGCAGAACAAACGAAGGCTCTTGTTGCGACAATTGTCATACTGCAGCTTGCCTTGTTATGTGTGTTTTGCATGCATACCTTGATGATACCAGCAGAAGCAGCTGAGCATCTCCATTTTGCTGTGCTTGTCTTGCAAGGCAAAACGCCCTACAAAGATGTGGTAGATATGGTATCACCAATGATGCTTTATCTGGATGTGATACCAGCCTACATTTCCAAGCTCGTTCATATACATCCAATTTTTATATTCAACTTGTCGGTTTGGACTCTGTCTTGTATAAGCCAATACCTTTGTCTTGCACTTGTATTCAAAAGTCAGACCCGAGAAAAATATTTCTTCTCGATGGTTGTTTTGGCTAACTGCTTGATGCAGTTTGTATTCATTAAAGAGTTTGGTCAAATAGACCATTTATTCTTGTTGTTCACGGTTCCGTACTGGATGACTCGCTTGATGCGTTGGAATGGACAAAAACCAGCAGAAAGTCTTTCACTATTTGCTGGAGCACTTGCCGGTATAGGTTTCTCGCTCAATCCTCTATATTCAATCTTCTTTATTTTAATGGAACTTTGTTTCTGGCTGGAAAAACGAAAACAAGACGCCTTTACCGGTGCTGAGTTCCCATGTTGTTGTGCCATCATTATTTTGTATGTGGGGCACATGATTGTTTTACCAGAAGCCATCGCCAGTGGTTATATCAGTTGGATTTTGCCTCTGACTTTGATTGATTACTGGCAGTGGGACAACCGTCTTGCTTACGTCGAAAAGACACCTGACAGACGCGATCTCATTTACTTGTTTGCAATCGTTTCGGTCCTGGCAATGGGCTTTGGACGTAGAAGCAAAGTCTTGATTCCAGCCATAATATTTTCGGTGCTTGGTTTTGGACTTTATATAGCTCAGGGTCAAATGTTCACTTATCAATCTTTGCCGATGATATGGGGAGTCGGTTTTGCAATTTCGATTCTGATCGCAATAGTGCTAACCTTATTGCCCGACATGAGCAAACTTATGAATGTAAAAATCGTGGCACCCATTTTGCTTACGGTCTCAGCTGTTTATCTTTATTTTCAATATATACCGGTGAGTAAATCCGAAAAATTTGATTTAGCGCCACAAAAATATTTTGGCTCTGCACCAAAATGCGACCTTTCTAATTTCTCTGAATTTTTTGAAGCCAACTGCAATGCGGGTGATGAAGTACTTATCTTTAACGATAGAACAAGACCAGCTTATCCACTTATTCTACAAATGGGCTTAAAACCAGCAGGAAAATTGCTTGACTATGCTCCATCTCGAATATACGAAAACTATTTTGCTCTCAATCCGGATATGGCAATCAAAAAATTCATCTATCCCGAAAATCAAATATGGGAAGAACTGCCATCCAAGCTTTCGGCCAATCCACCTAAAGTAGTCATGTACGACGAAGAAGCGATGAATTCTCTTCTAACCAAACATTCTTTGAAAACAAAATTGACTGAAATTTACCAAGAACCACTCTTCGTCGATTGGAACGAAAACATAGACAAACACCCCAAATTTGAATATTTGAGTTTTCGCTTTCCCATTGCAGCTCATGTCAAAAAGAAATAGGGAGACAGAAGTTGATATATAGATTGAGACTACTGGCTCTGTTGACGCTTTTTTTACTGAATTCTTCTCCTGTTCTCGCGTTGAATTTGCAGGACGAAAAAGAAAAATATCCAGTGCTCTGGTCGATGAAAACCGAGCTCGATAGAAATTTTTCTGGGATGAAAAATCAAGGCAGTTCACCTGTATATTTTCTTGCTTATAGAGCTCTTGAAGGCGAACACACGAGTGTTTCTGGTAAATGGGGATCACTATCAGATCGCTCGGATCCTAGTCGCTTCAGATTCGCTCAAGTTGAGCTAAGAGTAGGAAGTCCAAAACTAGATAACTCGCATAATCTGCGTGGATATAACGATAATTCGGTTCATGTAATCAGTGATTCTTTGCCTATCGATAATAACGATATATCTTTGCGCACCATTTTGTGGAGATTGTCTGACAAAGCTTTTTGGATGGCACAAAAACGTTTTGCTCTGATTAAAGCAAATAAAGACGTCAAAGTAGAAGAGCTTGATCAATCAGACGATTTCGCCATGGAGCAGCCTCATTCATTTTCGGCTCAACCTTTGACTTACAAAGTCGATAGAGGCGAATGGGAAGAAAAAATACGTCGTCTGTCTGGCGTTTTCAATAAGTTTCCTGAAATAAAAGATTCGTATGTTCGCTTCACCTGTGGAGCTCAAGTCAATTATCTTGTCACAAGTGAGGGCTCATGTATTCAAGATACCTGCAAATCTCACATAGTTAGTATTTATGCCGACACTGTAGCAAACGACGGTATGGTTCTCTGGTTATTTGATAGATTCGAAGCAAACGATATCAATGATCTTCCAAGCGAAGCCGCATTTGAAGCCAAAATCGAAGACATGGCAAACAAACTCAAAGTGCTTAGAACGGCACCACTGGCAGAGCCATTTGTCGGACCTGCAATCTTGAATGGCAAAGCTGCAGCAGTCTTTTTCCATGAAACTCTAGGACATCGCCTGGAAGGACACAGACAAAAAGACGAAGGCGAGGGTCGAACATTCAAAGAAAAGGTTGGCACCCAAATATTACCCGAGTTCATTTCTATAATAGATGATCCGAGCCGTTTCAAGCTAAACGACACTGAATTGTCTGGCTACTATAAATTCGATGACGAAGGTGTTCCATCGCGTCCGGTCACACTTGTAGACCAAGGGAAACTGAAGGGATTTTTGATGGGTCGCTCACCGATTGCGGGATATCCTCATTCAAATGGACATGGTCGCTGCAACTACGGCACCCCTCCCTGTGCAAGACAGGGCAATTTGATGGTAGTAGCAGACCAAAACAAAACAATCAGCTACGAGCAGTTGCGGGCAAAACTGATTGAAGAAATGAAAAAACAAGGAAAATCGTACGGTCTTATTTTCGATGAAATTGCAGGTGGCTCGACCATGACTCAGGTTGGCGAACCCCAATTATTCAGGCTATATCCGTTGCTTGTGACCAAAGTTTATGCCGACGGACGCAAAGACGAAATGATTCGAGGAGTAGATATCGTCGGTACTCCACTTGCAAGCCTTGAGCAGATTGAGGCAGCGTCAAATGAAACGCAAATATTTAATGGCGAATGCGGAGCTGAATCAGGATGGATCAGTGTATCGGCATCAGCCCCAAGCCTGCTTGTAAAAACAATCGAGGTACAGCGCAAACAAAAGTCTGACGAAAAACCGCCTTTATTGCCAGACCCATCTCAGGAGCGCAAACAATAATGAGAAAAACTCTTTTAAGTGCGCTTATTTTACTCAATTTGACTCTAAACACTCTACCTGCACCGGCGCAGGGTCCCTCAGAGAAGACAGCCGATACACAGGCCTTAGACAACAATTTCAAGGCTCTGCTTGATGAATTGCACAGGTCCTTGAAACTATTGCGACTGCCTGGACACGATGCACCATATTTTCTAGCCTATAACTTGTACGAGAGCATAGATTTTAGCGTAGAAGGCAGTCTGGGCGCTATTACAACCAGAACCGGAAAACAAGATCGCAGCCTGTATCCCATAGTACGTGTGGGAAGTTATAAACTGGACAATACAAATTTTGACAGTACCGACTATGCCGAAGCCAGTTCCACCAAATCTGATACCACTCCGATTGATGAAAACTATATGGCACTGCGAAAAAGTGTCTGGTTATCCACCGATCTTAAATACAAACAAGCAGTAAAATTTTTGGATGAGAAAAAGGCTTTGATGCTCGAGCGCAATGTAAATTCAGCCCTGGACGATTTCTCCCCTGCGCCACCTTTTCATCTTTTGAATCAAGCGCGAAGCATGAAATTAAACAAAGACGATTGGACAGAAAAAGTTCGAGAACTATCCAGTGTCTTTCTTGAATTTCCGCTATTGCGCAATTCCTGGGTAAGATTCGATGAGCGTGTTCTCAATTTGTGGCTGGTCAATAGCGAAGGAACGCTCGGGCGTAATGGTGAATGTTCTGCACGTTATCAAGCTTTTGCAAGCATTCAAACTAAAGAAGGTGAAGTGATATCGGATGGTCTAGAAGCGCTAGCCCGAGACGAAGATAATTTGCCGTCTGTGGAGAACATGAAAACAGAATTGCGCAACCTGGGCAAGAGGCTTACCACAATAGTTCAAGCTCCTCAGGGCGATGACTATGACGGACCTGTCTTGTTTGAAGGTCAAGCCGCGGCTGAGTTCCTGGCAAGCACTCTTGCACCAAATGTAGTAGCAAAGCGCGATCACTTATCTAATTATTCAAACACTGTAATATCGACTAACCCCCTTGGTCGCAAAATGAATAAGCGTATTATGCCTACCTTCTTGAGTTTGATAGACGATCCCTATATGCGTACATGGAAAGGTAAACAATTATTTGGTGGTTATGAAATCGACGAAGAAGGAGTTCAACCACAAAAAATTGATATCGTACAAAATGGCGAACTGAAAGCCTTCTGTGCTGGACGCACGCCCACCAAATTCACAAAATCTACCAATGGACACGGTGTGATTTCTGACGACACCGCTCAAAACAGTATTCTTCTTTTAACCAGTACTAAAAGCAGCTCCAGTAAAGACTTACTTAAAATGTTACGTAGACTTGGAGAAGAAGCAGGATTGGCCTATGTAATCGTTGTTCGAAGAATGGACAATACTCAGCGCGAAGCGTTTTCTAGTGACGATTTGAATTCTTCTTTCATGTTGAGCACATCGACATCCTCGTCAATCAATCTACCAAGTCCCATTCTCGTTTACAAAGTAGACACGCGCTCTGGCAAAGAAGAACAAATTCGCGGAGTGAAATTTGCACCTACAAATATTCGAGTATTGAAAGACATAGTCGCTGCAGGCAACGACACCGATGCATACGCGGTAGAGCAAACTTCAAACAACTATACTCATCTTGTGACACCATCTCTTTTGGTGCGCGAAATCGAAATGGTCAAATCAGAGGCTCCAAGCCAGAAGCCACCCGTGACACCAAGTCCGCTTATGAGTATTCAAAAATAATAGCAACCTGCTTTATATACTAGCCGCCTCAGCCTCGTCTGGCACCACCAGCCCGCCCGTAGCCTACTGAAGTGCGGGCAAAGATATTTCCCTGCCCCTGATATGTACGACGAGTGCTATAAGCTTGAAGAGAGTTCAATATGACCTGCGCGTTATATTTAAGTCGCGGGTCTTTGCCATAGGTTGCAATCCACTGAAATTCAGAGGCTGCTTTAGCCAGCTGATTTTGTCCTTGATAGCAAAGACCAGTGTAATAATGAGTTAGCTCGGTCGGCATCATGGTTGCAATTTTTTTCAAGGCGTCCTTCCAGCGTCCCGCATCATAGGCAGCCTTTACTTCTTTGATTGCCGTGTCATTTTAGTTTACGGCGCATGACTAAAACAGAATTCGAGCCAGGTTATTTTTGTTCATTTCATCATCGCCCAGCCATAGGGGGAGGACCGATACTCTCAACACCACCGTTTTTGTTGCCTATATTGCACCATTTGTGCAGCTCTTTCATGCTGAACTGACCATGCACGAGAAACTGTTCAAGCACTTCTAAGTCATTGAGACTTATTTTGGTTTCTTCAGGTCCATCTTCGTCTTCAGACAGATTTATCACAGTATCAAAATACTTAGTTATTAAACGCAGCATTTCATACTCGTCTTCACTGAAAGACTCGTGATTGCCAAGTGCAGTGATAAGTTCTTTTCGGGTAATACCATCGTTGTCTGGATCAAGCTTGCCAAAATTCTTGCGAAGAAGTGCGCACACAGTGGGTCCATCAAGATAAGAATCACCATCGCCAAACTCTTCAGCCCGGTCTTGACTGTTTAAAAGCCAGCGGATGTCCCCTAAAGCTTTTTTGGCTGCGTGTTCTCTATCGTTACTCATTAGTCGATGCTCAAATCCGGTTAGTAAGTACTACTAAGCTATCAAACAATTGTCACCATTTTGTAATTAAAGATCAGACGAAAACAAGCTGGCACTTGCCAAATGCCTTGTTGTTGAAATCGTCCTCCGTCATACAAACATAAAGAATGCGAGATGATGCCTGGTCCAATATGTCTTTTTCCCTAATTGCAAAAAGTACAAACCAGTCACGGGCGGATTCAAGCAAATGTCCATAATGCGGGTCTCTGGCACGTGCCTGGCTGTAGGAAATGCCATTGGCGTGAAACGCTGCAATATTAAGTACTTCGCCAGGTTTCACCCGTTGAAACAAGACTTTTGCCTGCTGAAGTTCAAAAGCCGCAAGTTCAGGATCAGAATCTGGATCCAATGCCAGTTTAGGTTCAAGATTAATCCATCCACCTGCGGTTTCTTGCGCAGGTGATTGTATCGTCAAAAGATTCCAACCTCTTTCTTTGGGTTGGTAATCTCGATAACCAGGACTGAGATAAAGGTGTAAATGGCAACCTATTGCAGGAATTGAAGTAAGGTCGGCCTGACCAAGGAGGTGCATAGGTTCACCATGCTTAGCCTTAGGTCCTTGAATCGGTATTTCGCTCGAATTTCTCAGCTTAAATCGACTGTCCATATCCATCGCCTGGCTCGATTCAAACCCTATACAAGCCCTTAAACGAGCCTCAGGAGCAGAATCAAGTCCCAGGTCGGAAATGAATTGTTGGATTTCTGAAGAAAGGAGCGATTTAAGATGAAGCATGGCTTATAGTGTACAATTTTGCCAGTTTTTGTTGGGCAAGGAGATGATCAATTGAGCAAAATAGTTTTTTCGACCCTTGCAGCATCTTTCATTCTGACATCTATCCTGGTTGAGCCGGCATTATCAAAGGAAAAGGCGAAAGAAACATTGCAAATAAACAGCACTTCTTTTCAAGCAAACGGCACAATAGACAAGAAATACACTGCTGACGGCGAAGATATATCGCCTCAAATAGTCATTGCCAAGCTGCCTGCAGGCACGAAATCGATAGCTCTTTCGTGTGAGGACCCAGATGCTCCTGTTGGCACATGGTTTCACTGGCTCATCTGGAACATTTCGCCCACTAAGACAGAACTCAAAGAAAATGTCGAGAAAACTGGCGAATTGAAAGATGGCGCAATCCAGGGAATGAACGATTTCAAAAAAACTGGCTATAACGGACCCTCACCACCCAAAGGTCCGGATCATCACTATCATTTCAAAGTTTTCGCTCTCGACCAGAAACTGGATTTAAAAGCAAACAGCGACAAAAAAGCTTTTTACAAAGCAATCGAAGGGCATGTGCTTGGCACAGGTGAGATCGTTGGACTCTACGGCCGCAAATAATGCCAAAACCATTTATCTACGCCATTATTCTGTCTAATTGTTTTTTGCAAATTTCTTTTGCATTGCCCTTGCTCGCCCAGAATGCATCTTTTGATGAGAAGTTAAAAGCCGGTGACCATGCGGTTTCTACCCATGACTTTGAGCAAGGCATGAGCCTTTACAAAGAAGCCAGACAAATTGGTGAGAGCGAAAAAAACAAATACGAAATGTCTGAAGCCTCTCGCAAAATGGCAGTAGCACTGGCTGGTTCAGCTCGTTATGATGAAGCCATAACAAGTTTTAATCAGTCTCTTGCAGACGCAACTGATTTAAAAGATCCAAAAGTCTTACGCACCATCATTTTGTCTAAATTCGGACTGTCCAAAATGTACAGCGTAACAGGCAATCAAGAACTTGCATGGGTAAACATCGAAGAGGCGATATCTCTTGCAAATGACAATCTTACAGCAAGTGATCCTGTGGTACCAAGACTAACTGCACTTAAAAGCGAGCTCATTTTAAATAAAGCTCAAATATCAATCGAGCCGCCTAAGACTCAAAAAGAGGAAGAAAGCAAACCATCCAATGCAACACTGGTTGCCGAAATCAGCATGACTGCACCATCCGCGATACCACAAGCTCCGGGCGTATTTCAAAAATTACAGCCCGAAAAAGGTGTACTTGAAGTATCGCAAAATGCCAAAGCTCAAGAAAATGCTCTTGCAGGTGGTGTGTCCAGTGCAAGAAAAGAACTGGCCGTACGTCTCATGCAATATGGAACAATCGGGCTTTTGTTGAGCAAAAATATCGGTGGTCCCTGGGTTGTGCAAAACACACTTAACGGTGGAGCGGCCCAATATTATGGGGTGCAAAAGGGCGATATTCTTGCTGCAATCGATGGTCAAGACATCTCACAGCAAAATATCACCTCGCTTCATTTCATGCTCACTGGACGACGCGGACAAATTAAACACCTGGAATTGATCAGACCAGGTCACAAATTGGAATTGCAGATTCCGCTCTGGAGCGTTTACGACATGCACGATCGTAATTCGGAATATATTGAATATTATTGGTTCTTGCTCTATAACAATTTAATTACACCCGAACAATATCAACGATTGGCAAAACCTTTCGAGCCATATATTCAGTAATGCAAAAAGCACTCAAAATAGGTATCCCAAGTTTTATAGTGGTATCGCTTGCGGTTCTAGCCTTTCCCCTGTCGAACAATTTCGCTAAACGACAAATCGAAGAACCACTTGGTGGATTGAAAGAACTGAAGCCAGTTTCAATAATCATGCAAACCAAATGTGCCGATTGTCACATCAAAGGCAAAACCATTTATCCCTTCTACAAAGATTTCCCATTTGCGAAAAGCTTGATAGACGAAGACGTACAGATGGCATCTCAAAATATGCCTTTTACCCGCGAAAAATTACTGGGACTGCAGGAATTCAGTCGACTCGATTTGTCTAAGATCCACACTGTTATTGAATCTGGCGAAATGCCACCTGCAAAATACAAACTTTTGCACTGGGATGCCTATTTGACAGATCGGGATCGCAAAGCGTTCACAGACTGGATAAAAGCGGAGTCCGAATCACGCAAGGGCCAGCGCTAATTTTTTTGCCATAGCAACATCAAGACTGTGTCCGCCCTTGATACTTATAAAACGTGCGTTTATTCGAAGCGGATTTTTTCCACACAAAAACATATCGCCAATTAAATCAAGAATTTTGTGCCTGACTGGTTCGTCTTTGAAACGCAATTCTTCGCTAAATCCGTCTTTGGTAAAACTAACCACATCTTTTTCAAAACCAAGCATTTTGTGTTCCTGCAGGGGTCCAAAAGTTCGAGCACAAGCTACTTCGCTTATGTCTTCCCCACAAGCCCAGCTTCCCCAGACACGACCTACAAGCGGATGATTCATATCAAGCAAGTAAGAGGCTGAAAATTTTTCGTCTGGTACTGCCATGACTAATTTGTCACCAGAAGAAACAAACACTGTTTCTTTCAAATCGATTTTGTTTTCGATAGGCTTTTGCATGCCAGCTTCTTGTAATAGCTTTACCCAGAAATCGCTAGAGCCATTCCCCATCGGCAATTCAGCTCCATCGACTTGTATTTCTAAATCATCTAACCCACAAAGGGCAATCGCACACATGAGATGTTCGATATAACAGACTCTGTGACGATCAATTCCAAGGGCAGTATTGCGCACCGTGCTACATACATTGTCTGCGACCGCTTTAACACTGACGCGCGGCCACTTAATGGCTTCATCTTTGCAGTAGTTACCAAACTCAGACAACAAAAAGGTCACGCCAGAACCAGGCGCGGACTCTCTTATAGTGACAGTAACATCCTGCCTGGAAGTAAGTCCCTTGCCTTTGAAGGTGAGCGATTTAGACATGCTTACTTTTTCGATTCAGCTAAATTCAGCTTTTCGATTATTGCTTCGAGCTCTCTAACTTTCTCTTTCAATTCGCGCACATCGTCGTTAATGCGCGGAATGCGACGCATATTTGCATGCATTTTGATTTGCTCTCTGGCATTTGTGGCTGGAATTCCAACTTGGATTTCGCAATCATCAACATCACGCATTACACCAGCAAGACCTTCAAGCACAACGTCTTTACCAATTACTACGTGGTCTTTGATTTTGACACCACCAGCAAGAATCGAGCGATCGCCTATCGTGCAAGAACCGCCGATTGCAGAGGTTCCAATCACAATACAGTCTTTTCCTAATTTGCAGTTGTGTGCAATCAAAGCAAGATTATCTATTTTGGTACCAGCTCCGATAATAGTATTACCAATAGTGGCGCGGTCAATGGTGGCATAAGAGCCGACTTCAACGTCGTCTTCTATGATCACTTTGCCAATTTGAGGTACTTTGATGTGTGGGTTGCGTTCCTCTGAAAGGTGGCTTGAGTGCCCGCCTACATAAATGATTTCAGCATTTGTCGGACGAGCTGTGGTGTAACCAAAACCGTCAGATCCGATGCCTGCACCTTGTTGCAAAATGACCCGGTTATGAATTTGGGTGTAATCTGCAATCAAACAAGAAGGATAAATCAAACAATCAGCACCGATTTCGACTTTTCCGCCAATGCTTGTGTGCGACATAATGATTGTATTGTCGCCGACTTTGCTATGAGGTCCAATAACTACATACGGTCCAATGCATGCGCTTGGGCTTACAGTTGCAGTTTTATCGATGACTGCGGTGGGATGAATACCTTTTTCGGGATAAAAACGAGGCGGAGCTAATTTCTGGCAAAGCTTCTGAATGGCTATTTTCGGACGCTTTACCAGAATTACTGTTTGCCCTTCGCTTGAATAATCCAAGTCGTGAGGCACCACCATTATTGATGCCTGACACTTGTCGATAAACTTCAAAATCTGTCTATCGGTGACAAGAGCCATATCTTCTTTGGTGGCTTTAAGTGGATCCAGAGCAATGCTGGTGACGGAGACATCAGCATTACCACGAATCTGACCCTCTGCAATCTCGGCAATTTGTTTTGCCGTCATTGGACTTGGCAGTTGCATAAATTGACCTCTGTTTTTATCGAATTCCTATTTGGTGGCGGAAGCAGCCGAACCAAGTCTTTGTACAACACCATCTGTAATGTCGGTGCCACCAAACATCACTACACTCTTGTCGAGCACGGTGTCACAATTTTTGGTTTTGGCTTCAGCTTTGATAGCGTCATCCAACTCTTTTTCCAGGTCTTTTTCCATTCCCATGGCTTTGTCTTGGAATTTTTTGAATTCGTCGTCAATTTGTGATTGCAACTTTTTGTGCATTGCTTGCAGCTCTGGTTGCGGTTTCTTTGCTTTTTGAGCGGCTTGAAATTCTTTGTTGTTTTTTTCGATTAGCTTGTGAAGCTTTTCTTCGTCGTCTTTGATGTCTGTAGCGGCTTTTTGCAAGCGAGGATATTTTTCGTATACACGTTTTTTGTCGACATAACCGATTTTTTGAGGACCGCCCTGAGCTTTAGCTGCTTGAGCGAATGATGCATTACAGGTCAACACACCTACCAAAATCAACGAAAACGAAAAGGCTGTTTGTTTGAGCATTTTTCTTTGAATTCTCCGTATTTTCAAGATTTCCCAACAAGGGAACGGGCTCATCTTACACCATTCGGATAGAGCCGAGATCATAAGATATAGCCTGGTTTTTAAAACTTCTCTCCAAATCCGATATTGAATCTGGGAATGAAACTGCCACTCATTACCGACTGAATCAAGGGCATACCATAATCCAACCTGACAAGTCCAAGCATCGGCACTTTTAAGCGCACTCCAAGCCCAACAGAGGCTGCAAGTGTATTTCTGCCCATCAAACTGTTATTCAAGCCCCCGCCTGACACAGCGCCGACATCAAGAAATCCGGCCAGTTTCACGTGCTCGTGTACGAATTTGGTTACTTTTCCGCCATCCTTCGGCACAAACGGAACCTTGGTGCGCAATTCGGCCGTTCCCATCAAAAGCCCTGTCCCTGAGCCCAAATCAGAAAATTGACGATATCCACGCACACCATTCCAGCCACCAAGTCGATACTGAGCAAACTGTGGCATGCCGCCAAGACCAGCTCCACCTTGCATGTTGAATGCAAGAGTAGTGTCTTTACCTACTGGAACGAATTTGCTTACACTGGCACCTAACTTAGCAAAACTGTTGCCTGTAAGTCCAAGTGAAGGTCCAGCCGAGAGCCTGACCGAAGTTCCTTTGGTCGGGTCTACTGCTGCATCTCGTGTGTCATATGCCAGCGTCGGTCTGATACTCAAATACAGTCCGCCTTGCATCTGCTCGTTTCGCACTTGCCCTGCAAGCATGTTAGCCTGATCGGTATTGAAGGCACGACCTGTTGAGACGGCTCTGGAAGCCATTCCAAGCAGAGCATTTTGCTCGCCAAGATATCCACCGAGGTCTTTGAGGGATGTATTTTCACCAGTCAAACCTGTGCTTAAACTCCAGCCTTTTTTCAAAGGTTTGGTCAAAGTAACACTGGCACCAAGAGTCTGTTGCTGTGCCTGGTCAACAAGCATGCTTGCATAACTGCGACCAAAACCGGTGACAGCAAGCGATGTATTTGTCCCTTTCAGATTGGGTTCGATCCAGGATGCTTCAAGGTTGTAAGTACGAGCGTTAGGTATGAAATTTTGTCCACCGTTGTTCAAATTGTTCGCAACACCGCTGAACATAGCTGAGCCAACTTGTGAATTGACAGAAAGGACCTGTCCTTTCCCTCTGAAATTGCTCTCTGAATAGCTGAACTGACCAAAAGGACCTGTAGCAGAATCAAGTCCGCCACCAAGTCCTACAGAACCAGTGCGCTTTTCTTCCACCTCTACTTTGAGTGTAAATTTGTCTGGGTCTGTAGCAGAGGGCTCTAAACTGCGCTTAATATCCTGAAAATAACCGTTTGCATATAGCTGACGCATATCGGCAGTAATTTGTTTTTCGTTATAGGCACTGCCCGGCTTGAGCTTGAGAGCATTGCGAATAATGAAATCCTTTGTTTTGCGGTTGCCAACTATTTCTATTTTGTCGATTACGCCTTCACTAATAGTAAGACTGACACTGCCATCGGGAAAATCTTTGACGTCGGTAACACGCGCAAGCATGAAACCTTTGTCGTGATAAAGCTGTTCGATTTTGTCGACCGATGCTGAAAGCTGATTGATGTTTTGCGGCTTGCCTAGCTGGTCGTTTAATATTTTGGAAATTTCATCCGACGAAACCAGATTATTTCCTTGCACACTGAATTGCGTGATAGGTGCGTTTTCTTGCACTCTAATTTTGAGCAAAACACGATTGCCCGTTTTACGCTCTGGTGTTACTTGCAGTGACTTGTCGTCGAAATATCCCATTTCGTTTACAGCTTTCAAATCTTCCATGATTTGATCGCGGTCAAACTTATCGCCTGGTTTTGTTTTCAGAACAGAAGTTATGTTTTGAGTGGAAATAAGCCTATTTCCCTCGACTTGAATATCTTCTACTGTAAGCGATTCTTTGGCGGACTGTCCTTGCGTTTTGTTTGAGTTGTCCTGTGAAGCTTTTTCATTGTTAGATTCGGGAGTGGTTTCATATTCGGTATCACTCACTTCGGCTTCGAGCATTTTGGAACTGGGTTGCTCAAGCTGTGCAGCCATCGCCGCAGGACATGCAACTGAAGTCCAGAAGAATGAAGCGGCAAGTGCCACTGCTAATTTCTTTCTTTGCAGTTTTTGTTGGGGCATGAGATTAGAGAAAAAAGATTCCATCTTGACAGGCTTTGAAAATTCTACCATAGAGCAAGTTGCCATCCCTATTTATTTCATTAGATTGTAGTTCAAAATCGACCATCCCTTTGACATCGCAACACTTCTTGACAGTCCCGGAACAAAGCATGGAAAAAAATATTCCTCTAGAATTACCAGAAAGAAATTCTGGTTAGGAGCATTCCTCTCCTGACAACTGCCCAATTCCGGCAAGGGACCTCTATAAGATGCAAATGAAAAAAACTGTTTTGACCGCAATTGCAATGGCATACTTCTTTGGACTGCAAACCAACTCAGAAAGTGCCCTGGCAAAAGACAAATTGGATACTTCTAATAAATCTAAGCATTCACAATTTATTGCTCAGTCCGAAGCAAAAAAGAGTATGCCGAAAGTTATCGATTTCTATACAACCTGGTGCGTACCATGCAAACGCCTTGCACCACTGCTTGAAGAAGTAGAAAAACAATACAAAGACAAAGTAGAGTTCGAGCGCTATGACGCCGAAGCTCCAGCAAACAAAGCACTTGTTGAAAAATACAAAGTTGAAGCTTATCCCACTGTTATCTTTATCGACCAAAATGGCAAAGTCCAGGAAGTTATGAAAGGATGTCCTAAAACCAAAGACCCGATTGTAGAGCGCATCGACGCGATGCTCAAATAGGCTCTGCCCGCGAATGAGCAAAAAATTTCCCGGCACTTTTATTACTTTAGAAGGACCTGAAGGTGCCGGAAAAACCACACAAGTCAAGCTTCTGACCGCGCTTTTGACAGAGCGCGGTATAGAACATCTGGTTACACGCGATCCTGGTGGCACACCGCTTGGAAAAAAAATCCGTCGCATTTTACTTACACCAGGACTCGATGTTTCACCTCGGGCAGAACTTCTTTTATATCAAGCAGACCGCGCTCAGCATGTCGAAGAATTGATTCTACCTGCTCTTGAGGCTGGTAAACTCGTCATCTGCGACCGTTATACAGATTCCACAATGGCTTATCAAGGCTTTGGGCGTGGGATTGATTTTGGTCTAATCGAAACGCTGAATCAAATCGCCACGGGTGGATTAAAACCACAATTCACTTTTTTGTTTGACCTGCCCTCTGAAGAGGGTCTATCCAGGCGACATCCAGCAGGTTACGACCGAATGGAAAGAGAAGCAATGGACTTTCATCACAAAGTACGTCAGGGTTATTTGACCATGGCAGAAAAAGAGCCTGACCGTTTTTACATTTTGGATGCATCGCGTCCGCTTTCGGCTGTCCAACAGGACTTTCAAGAAGCTTTCTTCAAAAGATTCAGTGCCATTAGCTCACGTAGTTAATATTTTTCGTTGCGACCCAAACGCCATTGCATTTCTTTCAAGACCTGGTCGACATCTTGTCGTAACTGCCCAGCGTCATGTTCGTCTAGCGTGCCACCAGCCTGATTACGCAAATAGCGCTCTTTAGAGCCGAGATCTTTTAGTCGCTGACTCATATTTTGATAATCGCGATCCGAAATCTTTTTGTCTTTCTTCTTTTTATCCAAAAATTCAGTTGTATCTTCAATAAACGTAGATACAGGCGGCTCTGCTGCTGCAGGCGGATTGTATTGTTGACTCAAAATAATTGGCAGTCCCACATTACTGCCGGGCCAACCTGCTGGCACGCCACAATAAGGGTAATAGTAACCGGAAGGCGCTTTCCACATATTTATTGTGCATTTTCCCGCCGCAATTGAAAAGATTCCCCCACCAATTGGTTGAGGAATTCCAAAAGCCGGATAAACAGCTGTTGAAGGAGTCAAACGTCCCGGTGAAATAAGTATCCCAGTTCCACACGTTTTTCCACTAGAACAAGAACTCGAACCGCCAAACTGTGCCAGGGCAGAGTTTGCAACTGAAAGCATAGACAAGCTGAGTAAAAATGATAGAGATGACAAACGTTTCATAGTTTCACCTGAAGCAGTTACTTCTATTTTATACGCTAATCAAGAGATAGTTAGGATGTTTTCTCTAAATCGGGCTTGCCAGTTTCGTCGCCTTTGATAAACCACTGAAAATTCATTTCTTCAGCACACATATGAACTGAAACCATGCTCCACCAAACGATATAGCCAAGCGACGTAACATTATAGTTGCCAGAATTTGGTAGTTTGCCGGTAAAAATCAAATAGAGAACACCGGGAATTGCAACCACCGCACAAACCATGGAAAGGCGGCGTGCGACCGAAAAAAGCGGTTTTGTGAATCGGTGCTTACTACGACTCAAAGTGAGCGCCACACAAGCAATTATTAACGCAAGAACAAAACCATTGACTGCAGCATCGAAAAGACAATGCCCTATTACGGCAGTAGCAGCCTGTCCGACTTCGCTTACAGTCTGCTGAAAGTTGAATTTTTCTGCTTGCCCTTCCATTTTGCGCTCCGTTTCTCTATATTTTAGCTGTCTTGTTCCAAAGCATTTTAGAAACTAACAAAAACTACATTTATAAATATGAAATTTGCCTCTTACAAAATCAGTCTTCGCACCAAACTCTTGATTGGTCTCGTGCCGCTTCTGGCGGGCTTTATCGCTCCTAACGCTCCTGTTAAAGGTGCACCTGAGCAAATGAATCGAGCTGAGAAAATGCTTATGAATCTTCGAGTAGGTCAAGGTTCTGCCACCTTTTATTTACTCGAGGCAGTTCGTCAAAATAAAGAAGTTGAGCGCAACTTACGCAAAGCACTCTTTCAAATCAAAGAAGTAGACAAAGCTTACGCAAAATCGAAAGGTAAACCGGACGATAAATATCTCGAGGCTGTCACAGTAAAACTCAATAGTTGCCAAGAAAGAAGCGCTGAAGTCACACGCACGATTGAAGATTCAGTAAGCGATCTCAAAGAACAAATTGGCGACGCATTATTGAGATGAAAGTCTCATGATTCGAAAACAATGTCTCAATTGCTTTCAAATATATGCTGCCGAAGAGAATGTCTGCGCTAAAGACGGCAATGCTTTATCCACGATATTGGTACAAGACCTCGATGGCTCGCTGATTTCTGGACGTTATAAAATCGAAAAAGAAATAGGGCGTGGTGGAATGGGCGTCGTCTATGAAGCCCTTCAGTTGGGGCTCGATCGCAAAGTCGCACTCAAAATGCTGCTAAGCGATATAAGCAAAGACGATATCGGCTGGAAACGATTCGAAGTAGAAGCAAAAGCAGCAAGCTCACTCAATCATCCAAATATCATCAAGGTCTACGAATACGCAGTTTCTGAATTCGGACTGCCATATATGGTGATGGATTTTATTGAAGGCGAATCCTTAGATGACCTTTTGAATCGTCAGCATAGACTGACGTTAGCTCAGGCCCTTCCACTTTTTGTTGATATTACAAATGCCCTGAATCACGCTCACAAACGAAATGTGGTGCATCGTGATTTAAAACCAAGCAATATTATGCTTGTCAAAAACGATGATGACGAAATCATTCCTCTCATCCTGGATTTTGGCATAGCCAAGATTTTTACTCAACCTGGAAAAGCGGCGCTGAATCTTACCAAAACAGGAGAAGTCTTCGGATCTCCTTTATACATGAGCCCGGAGCAGTGTATGGGTCAACCGCTCGATCCCCGCTCTGATATTTACTCGCTGGGTTGTATTTTATATCAAGCATTGAGCGGTGATACTCCAATTAAAGGCGAGAATTTTCTCAACGTTTTATTCAATCATATGAATGCCAAACCAAAGTCACTGGATTTGGTATCACTCAAAATTCCCAATGAATTAGTGGAAGTCATTTACAAATGCCTATCAAAATCGCCATCCGAACGCTATAACACTATGGCGCAACTGAAAAGCGAACTTATATTAGTGCAAAACCTATTGAATGGAATTGAACACGAAAATGATGAAAACGAATCTAAGAATTTCACAGTGTCCCCAAAATCAATTTCAAGCGAAACTGAAGATACGACAGTAAACGTCACAAATAATCTAGAATCACAAAAATCACAATCACAAGATTTGGAAAATCTGGAAGCATTACAAAACTCGATAGATTCAAGTGAATCAAATAATCAGTCGCCTTATATAGACAAACTTCTGAGCAAAGCAAAATCGGGAGATCTGGAAGCCCAATTCGATCTTGGTTGGGCTTACGAGGTGGGCGACGAACTGAAGCCAGACTTAAGAATGGCTTTTCACTGGTTTAAAACCGCAGCAGAAGGTGGTCATGCAAAGGCTATGCACAAAACAGGCTATATGTATGAAAAAGGATTTGGAACTGCAAGCAACGAAAAACGGGCTTTCGAATGGTACAAGAAAGCTGCCGACGCTGGTGATATCCATGGAGAACGCGACCTAGGTTATTGTTATCGCTATGGTGTAGGTGTTGAAGAAGACTTAGATCTTGCCTTTTTTTGGTCTTCAAAAGCGGCTCAAAATGGTGATTTTACTTCTCAATGCACTTTGGGCGATTTTTTCTATTATGGTGTCATGGGCAATACCGATATAAAAAAGGCAATCGAATGGTATCTTCGTGCCGCCGACCAGAATGATGCTTTCTCTCAGCACATTCTTGGTCTGATTTTATTAAACGAAGAAGAATATTTAGACCCGACCCGCGGCGTCATGTGGCTTGAACAGGCTGCCGAACAGGGACTAGCATCAGCCCAGTACGATCTGGCCATGCTCTATAAGAGAGGCAAAAAAGTACAGATTGACCCAAATAAATACTTGAACTGGCTTTTGAGTGCTGGTGAACAAAATCACAAAGAAGCTGTGATTGAACTTGCAAACTACTATTTCATGCGCCGACGCGAAGGCAAGAACTTGCCAATTGCTCTTCATTGGCTAAAGCTCGCCTCAGAATTAGGGGACAAACAAGCCCTGGCGCGTTATAAGCAGTGTCAAAATGAATCTGAAGAGTAAATTTTTGACACTCTAATTCACCAAAAAAAATCCCCCCGCCACTTCTATCCTTCAAAAAAATCTAAACCGATATCGGTTTACGTTTTAAAAGGGGTTATGTGAGGCGCGAAAGCCAAGCCAATTCAGTCATTTCAAAAAAATTTGGCTCCGACAGGATTCGAACCTGTAGCCTGGCGATTATGAGTCGCTTGCTCCACCATTGAGCTACGGAGCCAGATCTCTAAAAAAGAGATATAGCAAAAGGATATATCATTTCACTTTGGTTGTGGTCATAAATTTTTCCACAAAGTCTGTGCTGACGTCTCCTGATTGAAAAACAGCGTGAGACAAAACTACTTGATGAAAAGGTATTGTAGTTTTGATACCTGTAATTGCATATTCATCGAGTGCTCTTTGCATGCGTTGAATAGCTTCGGGTCTATCATTACCCCACACAATCAATTTACTGACCAGTGAATCGTAATAGGGCGGAATTGTATAACCCGGATAACAATGGCTGTCTACGCGCACTCCAGGTCCACCTGGCGCAATGTACGCATCGATTCGACCTGGAGAAGGCAAGAAATTACGGTCTGAATCCTCGGCATTGATACGACATTCGATTGCATGTCCGCGAAAAACGATGTCTTCTTGCTTCAGGCTCAAAGGTTCACCCGCAGCAACACGAATTTGCTCTTTGATAAGGTCTATACCGGTAATCATTTCAGTGACTGGGTGCTCGACCTGAATACGAGTATTCATTTCCATGAAATAGAACTGGTTATTACACCAGATGAATTCGACAGTTCCAGCGCCTTCATAGCCGATAGATTTTGCCGCTTTAACTGCAGCATCACCCATTTGTTGACGAAGTTCAGGACTCAAAGCCGGACTTGGGGATTCTTCAATCAATTTCTGGTGACGACGCTGAACAGAACAATCGCGCTCACCAAGGTGAATGACATTTCCATATTGGTCTGCCATTACTTGAATTTCGATGTGACGAATTGGCTTAAGATATTTTTCGATATAAACGCCACCATCACCAAAAGCAGCCTGGGCTTCTGATCTTGCTGCAGACATTGCTGAAGCTAATTGACCTGCATCGCTTGCGATACGCATGCCGCGACCGCCACCACCTGCAGTGGCTTTGATAATTACGGGATATCCGATTTCTTCTGCCAGTTTGAAGGCTTCTTTGTCTGATTCAACCAGTCCATCGCTTCCAGGAACGCATGGAACGCCCGCCTTCTTCATTGTTTCGCGAGCAGATGCTTTGTCGCCCATCGAATTGATAGCGTGCACAGATGGACCAATGAATTTAATTCTGTGGTCGCGACAAATATCGGCAAAATTTGCATTCTCCGACAAAAATCCATAACCTGGGTGAATTGCGTCTGCACCAGTCACAACAGCAGTCGAGATAAGTGCAGGAATATGCAAATAACTTCTCTGCGATGAGGGCGGTCCGATGCAATACTGCTCATCGGCCAATTTCACATGCAGCGATTCAGCGTCGGCTTGCGAATATACAGCAACAGTCTGAATATCCAGTTCCTGACAGGCGCGAATAACCCGAAGGGCAATCTCACCTCGATTTGCGACTAAGACCTTCTCGAACATATTTAGATTTAGTCCTTAGCCTCTAGGATCAACAAGAAAGAGTGGCTGACCGTATTCAACGGTGGTGCCATTCTCTACCAATATTTTTACAACCCGACCGGCAACTTCAGTAGGCATATCGTTCATCAATTTCATTGCTTCGATAATGCAAACAGTTTGACCAACAGAAACTCGATCGCCAATTTCGACATAATTCGCAGCGCCAGGTGATGGAGCTCTATAAAAAGTTCCAACCATTGGAGATGTGATTTGCAAGTAATTCGATGCTGGCTCTTCAACTTTTACCGGAGCTGGAGCAGGGGCTGGAGCAGGAGCCGGTGCTGGGGCAGGCGCCGGAGCTGGTGCTGGATTTGCTGTAGTTTTAACCGAAGATGCTGCGCTTTGACCGCCACCTGAATGACTTTGTCCATTTGCAACGCCAGAAGCAGCATTAACGCTGACATTCTTTGAAGCCATGTCTTTTTTGACAGTAATTCGCTGGTCGCCAAATTCAATGGTCAGTTCAGACACATCGGTCGAACTGACTACATTTAAAAGGTCGCGAATCTGGTCGAGATCTATTTTCACGAGAAGTTAAACCCTTGTTATGTATTTTCTTGTGCGTGTATCAACTCTGATTTTGTCGTTCAACTTGATGTGAAAAGGCACTGTGATAACTGCGCCAGTTTCAAGTGTGGCTGGTTTACCACCGCCCGAACTTGTGTCACCGCGCTCATCGGGCACGGTGTCTGTAACTTCGAGCTCAACAGTATTTGGAAGTTCGACGCCGATTACTCGACCGTCGTAACGCAAAACTGTAATACCTTCGAGTCCTTCTTTCAAAAATTCATCCGAACCGCCAAATTTGGCAGGTTCAATTTCAATCTGGTCGAAAGTCTGTGTATCCATTAATGTGTAAGAATCACCCGACTTGAACAAATACTGCATGTCAGATTTTTCTACAATTGCTGAAGGAACTTTCTCAGCAGCGCGAAATGTGGCTTCAAGTACGTTGCCTGTTTCCACATTTTTCATTTTGGTGCGAACAAAAGCGGCGCCTTTACCTGGTTTAACGTGCATGGCTTCTACAATTTGCCACACTCCATTATTGTGTTGAATGGTAACGCCGGGTCGAAAATCGTTGGATGAAATCATGCCTGAATGAGCCTCGATCTAGATAGCCAGATTTTATCACTATAGCCGGCCTCAATTTGCCTTCGTTTTATTTTGCGACATTTGTTAACCGGCGCCCTGACCTTAATTTGCTCTAGGGTTCAAAAGCCGTCTATAATGCCGTTTTTACAACTTAGCAAGAGCTAAATAGCTCGGCTTGGCAAAGCGCCAAAGTAGTCAAAATGGTAAAAGTTATAATGTCCGATCAGGAAGCCCTTCAAAGTAGCCACTGGAATGCCGAACAGGTGGAATCCAAGTGGACTGAATACTGGTTCTCCCGAGAGCTTTTTAACTTATGGGTCAAGTCCGAACGACCCAACTATTCTATAGCGCTACCGCCACCCAATATCACCGGCAACCTTCATATGGGTCATGCTCTCAACGGCACTTTGCAAGACGTTTTGATTCGTCTAAAAAGAATGCAAGGTTTTAACGTTTTGTGGCAACCCGGAACCGACCATGCCGGAATTTCGGCACAAATGGTTGTCGAGAGGAAGCTACGCGCCCAACACCAGGAAGAAACCAAGAAAAAACCACCCGAAGAGCGCAAGCCATTCAGCCGCCAGGCAATTGGTCGTGAAAATTTTATAGCCAAAGTAAAAGAATGGCGCGAAGAAAATGGCAACCAAATAATGCACCAGTACAAAAAACTGGGCGTGAGCTTCAACTGGGATCGCGTCGCCTACACAATGGACGACGATTATGTCAAAGCCATTTATCGAGCATTTGTCACTTTCTATAAAGATGGTCAAATTTATAGAGGCAAAAGAATAACCAACTGGTGTCCTCGTTGTCTTACAAGTTTGTCCGATCTAGAAGTCGAGCACAAAGAAGAAAAAGGCAAGCTCTATCACGTTATATACAAAGTAGTTGATTCTGAAAAAGACAAAATCGTTATTGCCACCACACGTCCAGAATCTATTTTTGGAGACGTTGCAATCGCGGTCAATCCAACCGATGCAAGATACAAGCATCTTGTCGGTAAAAAAGTACGCGTGCCTCTTAATAATATCGAAATCGAAATTATCGAAGACTCATATGTAGACAAAGAATTCGGCACCGGCGCACTCAAAATAACTCCAGCACACGATGCCAACGATTACGAAGTCGGACTGCGTCACAAATTACCGCAGACCTGTGTAATCGACGAACACGGCAAATTGATAGCGTGTTCTTGGGTGCCAGAAAAATATCACGGCAAAGACAGATTTGCAGCGCGCGAAGCAGTTGTCGAAGAACTTAAAGCGTGTGATTTGTTAGACAAAGAAGAAGACTACGTTCATGGCGTTGGCCAGTGCGAACGCTGCGCAACTGTAATCGAGCCTTATTTGTCTGAACAATGGTATTTGAGTATGCAAGAACTGGCTCGCCCAGCTATTGCTTGTGTCGAAGAAGGAAAAGTCAAATTCATTCCAGAACGCTACGCATCAACATATTTAGACTGGATGAAAAATATTCGCGACTGGAATATAAGTCGTCAACTGTGGTGGGGACACCGAATTCCAGTGTGGACATGCAATGCATGTCACAAAGAAGACGCGTATGAAATTCCACCAACCAAGTGCCCTTCTTGTTCCAGCACCGATTTAAAACAAGACGAAGACGTGCTTGACACCTGGTTCTCATCGGCATTGTGGCCATTCGCCACCCTTGGCTGGCCCGATGAAAACACACTTGAACTCAAACATTTTTATCCCACCACAGTACTTTCGACTGCTCGTGAAATCATAAATTTATGGGTTGCTCGTATGATTTTCACCAGCCAGAAATTCATGAAAACCATTCCATTCAAGCATGTTTTGATACACCCTGTTATTCAGACAGAAGATGGCAAACGCATGTCTAAATCGAAAGGCAATGCAATCGATCCTCTTGATATGATCTCCAAATACGGTGCCGATGCAAACAGATTTTTATTCATCTCAATGGGTGTTAAAGGCGATCAAGACGTTCGTTTTCGTGAAGAGAGACTGGAAGAATACAAACGATTCGTCAATAAATTATTCAACGTCGGAAAATTTGTGGTATCACAATTGGAAGACTATGAATTTGGTCCACTCGACCCAGAGAAAATGACACTTGCCGACAAATGGATCATTTCTAAGTACGAGAGCCTGCTTGATAGACTTGATGCCGGTTTTGCAAATTACGATTTCGATGACGTCGCACGCGACATCTACGAATTTGTATGGGATCAATTCTGCGATTGGTATGTTGAAATTGCCAAAGTACAATTGCAAGACCAGAACGAATCGGGACAAACCAAACACATTTTGTATTCGATCTTCGAAGGTTTGATGCGCGCGATGCACCCAATTATGCCTTTCTTCACTGAAGAAATGTGGTCACATCTGCCAAAGCGTGAAACATTAGCCGACCTAGAATCGATAATGTTCGCGCCTTATCCACACGGCAACCCTACTTACATAAACAAAAAAGCTGAAGACGAAATGAATTACTTTATCAAAGTAGTTCGCTCAGTTCGCAATATCAAACAAACTTTCGATGTGCCTGTAAACGTGCCAGCTGAAGTAGTTATTAACTCGACTAAAAAAGCAGAACACGAAATCTTGCTTGCTAACAAAGCCAATTTGATTCGTCTTGCCAAAACCAATGAGAATCCGCTTCCTGAGTACAACGCAAGACACGTTATACCAGATGGCAAAGTTGCTCACGAAATTTTTGGTGATACCAGAATAAACGTGATGCTCGACTCACTGATTGACGTCTCCAAAACCAAGGACAAAATCCTTGCTCGCAAAGGTGCTAAAGCAAAAGAGCTTGAGCGTATCAAGAATCTTCTTTCATCAAAAGGATTTCTTGATAAAGCACCAGTTGACCAGATCGAGAAACAAAAACAACAGGCAGCA
The DNA here is from genome assembly GCA_964572515.1 of uncultured Candidatus Obscuribacterales bacterium. GTDB lineage: Bacteria > Cyanobacteriota > Vampirovibrionia > Obscuribacterales > Obscuribacteraceae > Aved-18. The sequence goes on from CAZNEW010000002.1 coordinate 701,404, forward strand.
GAAATCGAGAGTCAAATCTCAAGCTTTGACGCTCAATTGAAAATACTCGAGTCTTAGCTTGGTTTATTAATCATAAAAGTAGCAAAATGGTCGAAGAATTGATCTAAGACCGGTCTTACTTTGGCGAATTCAGGCGTTTTGTCGAGTGCATTATTCATGCACACAATCCAGGCATCACGCTCAGCCTGCCCTATTGCAAAAGGCATATGCCTTGCACGCATACGAGGGTGACCCTTCTCGTCACTGTATGTAGTTCTGCCACCTGTACGTTGAATTAAAAACAAAACCAGACTGCGCTTAGCGTTGTCTAGTTTCTCGGGATATAAGGGACGCAAAATGAAACTCTGCTCGACTCCAGCATAAAACTCATCCACGAGCTTGAAATAAGGCTCTTCTGAACCTATTTGTTTATAAACTTCGCCTAGCGGATCCATCTTTCAAAACTATTGTGCAGATTTAGGAGGACCCATCTCGATAGAGGCTTTATTCTCGGTAGTCGGACCAAGACGAAGTTCGGTTACGATGAATATAGGATCTGTGTCCATATCGGTAGAGCCCGAGCGCATTTTACGTGCGTAAAAGGTAACGTATTTGTCGTGCTGAAAAGCGAACAAATTATATGGCTGCGAGCCGCTTTTAGGCTTAACTTGATAGCATTTTACAGCTTTGAGCGCAGTTACTGCACTTAGTGGCAAACCAGTTTCTTTGGCTATACGAGCGGATGTAAGTGTTACTTCGCGCTTGTTATTATCATTCAAATAATCTTTAGAAAAGCGGTTATTAGTCAAATTACCCATGTCGCCGACTTCGTAGCATTCGACTGTAATTTCTTCTGGGCTTGTTGCAATAGATACATTGGAGAAGTCTTCTGCGATTTTCACTGTGCGAAGAACCGGTCTGTCGAGAAAAATGCCTTTACTCAAATCGAGTCTTTTGGCTTTGATTGGCACAAAACTCTTGTTGTTAAAGCGAACCGTCACTTGACAGTCAGGCAGAACTAGCACATCGTGCTCTTTGTCGTAAACAAGGTATTGCGCAAGAGCAGGCACTACACTGGCGACAAGCCCAAGTGTCAAAACCACTCCCGATAAAAGCGACTTAAATTGGATACCTTTGGATTTCATGCCTTTTCTTTGCAACCTTAATTTTAAGATGCGGTTATGATAACAGATGTTCCTGTACTTTTGCTTACTCGTTAAAAAGAACATGCTTGAACGCAATTCTAGTGCCTATCTCAGAGTCGCGATCTTTCACTTCATCAGTTTGTGAGACAAGAAAATTCTCCATCTGCAAATAGGTGCGGTCGGCACTGTCGGCTTTGACTAGCTGCTCCCATTCATAAATCACAAACTCTTCAGGATCGATTCGAAGCTTTTGAATGAGGTTGGGATGCGGTTCACTAGATAAAAGGGTCAAAGTCCTTCCTTCATGCTCACTTTCTGTCATTTCGTAATTCAAAAGCGGCAAGAAATCAACTCTTATATGCACCAGTTCTTTCAACAACAAACTAGCGAGCAAACTCGACGCCAATAGCGAAGATGCACTAGCCATCGCAATTGCGTCTTGCAGATTGGCGATATCCAAATGTTCTTCTTGCAAATTTAAAACAACTTTGTCATTTTCAAAATGAATCAACTTTTCAATATTCGATTCTGTATCTCTCCATCTGAAAGAGAATCTGTCTGGACGAACAAAAGAAGTTTCAAACTCGACCACGAAATCTCGAGAAAATGCCAGCCCCGAATCTCTATACGACCAGCACGTGGCGTATTTTTCTTTGACTAATTGAATAAGTTGCTCGGCACTAAGTAACATTGCGACCCTTTCGTAGTTGCAAATTACTATTAGCACGAGACTAGAATGGTGACTTCGCAAGTGGATTCAACCCCACCCACTCTTCGCAATGATGACTGTCATAAAAGAGCAGCCAGGTTCCTTCAGGCAAAGCATATTTCCTAACAACTTTTTGAAGTACTGGCACCGCAAGCTCGACATCGGTCAAAACCAAATCGACAAACATACTTGCTTGCCCTGCTCCAGTACCTAATACACAGCCCAAATTTTGGTCACGAAGTTCGCAGTCGAGGTCGACTTCAAATTCTTTCCTTTTTTCTTGAGCATAATCTGAATCATAATCAAATGGTATGGATTTGATAAAGCAAAAAACTTCGTTCTTTTTTGAATGACATTCAGAATGAAAATACATGCCTGCCGACCAATATGTACAGTCCTCGTTTTTCTCCGAAGGTACAATTTCACTTACATAAGTATCGGGCAGAGTATCTACAATTGATTTTTTTAGCTTTTCACACTCGATCGACAACACATCTAAACTGAAATTCTCTTTTGATTGTGTCTTTTTTCCAAAAATTTGACCGAATATTTTACCCGGTACAGAAGCATGTTTAACAGGCAAAACAATGTCGATCCATCGTTCAAACATTTCTTCGCCAAGTGCGTATTGCGATAAAAGAAGACATTTTTCCACGCTTTCAGCAACATTCATCATTCCAAACTTGTTTGAATAATAAGTTAGCTCGATTTTATTCCACTCTGTCTTTGTAAACGGAGCTCGCAAATCGTCTGGAAGTTCGAAATTGGCAACATTTTCACAATAAGTGCTTAGATTCTCGGGTTTTGTGGCGAGTCTGTGAGAAAGAAAATTCCATCCCTCCCATTTGGGTGCCGCATCTATCACTGATTTTGCAAGCTCACTATTGGAATAAATACTTTCAGCTGTTATGACCAGATTAGTTGTATTGTCTTCAGCAATGTGCGCTTCCCACATCAAATTTTCATCAATCAGCGCTAATTGCTTTTGCATCCATTGTGCAAAATTATTCAAAGCTTCTTTGTCTATATCTCGCATTTCCCAATGCGGCAGACATATCTTTTCAAACGCAATCCAAAAGTTTTTGATTCGCTTTAGCTTCTCTTCTTTCTTTTGAAAATCAGGATCATCTTTGTCGAACAAATATCTCCAGCGCATTGATTTCTCTCACTTTTTAAGAACCGCTAATTTCGCACCAGATAAACATAAAGTCCGTTGTCTTCGCCCGAGATCAACACAAGATTTCCGCACAGCTGTAGATCACAAATCGAAAGGGGAACTGCCGTAGTTTGCAGTTCAGCAATTCGCTTAATATCCTTTCCTTTATACTCTAGCAGTCCCACAAACCCAATTTCTTCAACTGCAATCAAGCCATTGTTTACGCAAAGTCTTCTAGCCCCTTTCAAATTAATTTTTGGCTGCTCGTCTTCCTTAATAGCGGGCGAAGAAACAAACAAAGAATTGTCACCCAAAAACTTACCCTGAATGTAGTAAATGACACCGTGATCCATAGCTGCATCAAGAACACTCTGACGCATTGCAGTATGAACGAGCGGTGCTTCCTGTGGCGATGTTTTGAAATCACTAAAAATTTGCAGACTAAAAAAACCAGAAGGAGCCGTTACTAATTTGCTGCCATCACCAGTAATGGTATCAACACTTTCATCCTTCAATAAATTGTGAGACCCGGTTGATACCACTCCATCCTCACCACCACACAAGAATTCACCTTGAAACGCGATTGGCGCAGTGGTTAAACTTGGACACGGCACACTTTTGATTTTTTCAAGCTTGCTTCCTGGCTTCCAGACTTCTAAACTGTCATCTGTCTTTACGGCAAGCCCATTTTCGCCCACCCTCAAATACCGAATCGATTTCGATTCACCAATTTTCTTAACGTCAGAAACATTAGACAAAGTAGAGGCAAAAACACCCGATTGCGCACCGATGAATACCTGCCCGCTGCGTTTATCGACACAAGCAGTCAATATAATATTTGGAAACTGAAAAGTCGAAGAAAGGCTTAGTTTTTCTTTCAGATTGAAAACTAAAAATCTACCATCTTGGGTGGTGGCACAAGCTTTATCTTCCCCTATAGAAAAACTCAAGACTGGCGAGTCACTCTTCCAGGAATGTTGTTCGACAATTTTTGGCGCCCCTAAATTTGAAAGTTCAAGAACCACAATCCCATCAGCTCCATAGACGAAAGCTTTCTTATCTTTGACTGCAACTCCGTTTGCTTTGAAATCTGGAATTTGGATTTTCGATGCTTCGCGTGCACCGCATCCGGTGAGCTCGAATATTCGGACTTCCTGGTCTTTAACACCAGCCGCGCTCGATGCTACTATAACGAATTTGTCACTGCATCCAACAAAGTCTGGCTCTACATGAGGCATTGTGTGCTTACCTGAAATAACCGGAAATTCAGGGTCTTTCCAGAGCATGATTCGAAGTCCATTACAAGTATCGGATGTAATCAGAAAATCGGGATTGCAACAAAAATTTCCAATTTCACACGGACCATTTAGTTGATTAGAACTATCATCAAACTTAAGTAAACTCAGTTTGTTTCCTTCTTGTTTTAAAATTTGAAGACCGTCTAGTTTAGATGCAACATAAATCAATTTGCCTCTCTGCAACACATGCTCGACGGCTCCGCGATGTCCATAAGTTGCTACTTCTTTTGGATATTTGGGATCTGCAACATCAATAATCCTCAAACCGCCACGTCCATCGGCCACATAAATCGATTTGCCGTCCTGACTGAATCTAATTTCTTTAATCTTACTGAGCAAAAGAATTTTGCCTAACTCTTTGGGTACAGTTGAATCAGCCAAATCGTACAAATGCAGTTCGGGTCCAGTCGAAAAGGCTGCTAGATTTCTATGAAGGGCAGATGCTAAAAGTGTCCCGCCTATATGCCCTGCAAATTCGAGATTTTTCGATGGTGGCATACGCGGCACGTCAAAACTAGGTTCGGCTGTAAAATCATAGCCTGTGTACCACTTTGTGAAGGTCACAAGTCGCTTTAGTTCGGCACTTCTCTTGAACATCATCGATGTCAGTGCCACTAATGCAAGACAAATGGTGCCAATCATGAACCATCTAAGATACTTCATGAGACTGTTACACTTTGACGCCTTTCTCAGCCGCTAGTAACGCAGGAAGATTTTCGCGGTCCGTAACGACAAGAAGTTTATCTCCATTCATCAATACCAAATCTGGTGGTGGATTCCAATCTACATCTTTGCTGCGTTGGTGCATGATAATTGTCGCTTCGTGCTTGCGTCTTACATCATCGATACGCTCATTAATAAAATGACTTCCTTCTTTTATTTCTAACTGAAAGGCATTAATCAATTTATCACCAAAAGAAAATGAAGACAAAATGCTATCGCTCAATGCGGCTTGAGCAAAGACCGGAGCTGATAGTGCAGATGCACTAAATACGCTATCAATGTCGAATGATTGTTTCACTTTGTCCGCAAGCGATTGGTCAAACATGCGCATCACTACCCGAATTTTTGGTGCCATTGTTTTTGCAGTAAGAGCAGTATCCAAATTAGCCAGATCCTGATCAGTCAAAACCATTATCGCTTTGGCTTTCTTAACGTTGGCTTTTTCTAGCAGATCCGGATTACTCGAATCTCCGATTATGACCGGCACCTTGCGTTTTTCAAACTCAGTGCTAGCATAAAAGTCTGCTTTGCGCTCGATGCATACAAGCTGCTCGCCAAAACTTAAGAGGTGGTCGGCAACTCGGTGCCCGACATTTCCTAAGCCACAAACTATGATGTGATTTTCGTATGATTCGGCAATCATTTCTTGCCACTCCCTGGTGAAATTTTGTCTTTGCAAAATAAGATGACCGAGCTTAACTACTCCGTCTGCGATAACTAATAAACCTAAAATAGGCAATCCAAAAAATACTGGCACCAATCGCCAGTCATCGACAAATGGTATTGGCTGTTCGAAAAAAGTCATAAGCATCACATCGTAAGCAATGCTTAAATAGCTTTGCTGATGAGGCGGCAAATCAGCACGAGGATAAACGTTGTACAACAAAATTGTCGACAACAAAAATGCTGAAACGGCAACGATTAAGAAAGTTGTAAACCCTCTAAAAAAAATGCCTAAGAGGCGAATTTGCTGTGTCAGTAACTTATTCATCAGTGCAAATTCGCATCCATTTCTTTTTTGCCGTTGACGAAGCAAGCATCGAACGTGCTTGAATAAATAAAGTGAGCAAACACTGCCACGACTTTATTGTGCATTTACCGACTCCTCACAGGCATCAAACAATTGACCGCCAAATTATATAGGTAAAGCTATCTTGAATACTGAAAAATCAACCCAAGCAAAAGCAAATAAACCGTTTGGCTGGAAAAACATTTTGCGTGGTCTGGCACAACTTTATTTCTTGTATGTGCTCATTGCAGTAGTATGCCTTTACTTTTGTGCAGATAAGCTGGCGCTGTTTCCCAGCTCGGATTTGACAGACAAAAACAAAATCCTTGCTTTCATGAAAACCAAGTTTAATGTCGAAGCAAAAGAGGTCAAGTTTAAAGCCCAGGACGGCAAACTCATGGTGGGCTGGTATTTTCAAAATAGCGCAAAAAAAGACGCCCCGGTTGTGCTGGTGAGTCATGGAAACGCATCGAATGTAGAGTGTCGAGTAGGAATAGCCGCATACCTACTTTTTGCCGGAACTTCGGTCTTTCTCTATGACTACAGAGGTTATGGCGAAAGTCAAGGCGAAGCGAGCCTCAAGAATCTAGTGCCAGATGCGCGCTCTGCCTACGATTATTTGATACAAAGCATGCATTACAAACCAGACCAGATAATTTTATACGGCGAATCAATTGGTTGTGGAGTGACTTCAGATCTAGCAAAACAAGTTAAATGCAAAGCGATAATTTTGCAATCTCCCTTCACAAGCCTATGTCGAGCAGCCAAAGACCATTTGTTTTTCTTACACACCCTTCCAGACGTTGTATTTCCCATGTGCGTGCCAGCTCTCGACAATATGAGCTATGTCAAAAACGAACACCCTCCACTTTTGATTATTCACGGAGAAAAAGACTCTACTTTGCCTTTTACCTATGCAAAAGAGCTTTATGCAGAAGCGAAAGAGCCTAAGACATTGATTTCTGTGCCCCAAGCAGGTCACAACGACGTCTATGAGTATGCTGATTCGGGTTTACTTGCAGGTCTAATTAAATTCATCGCAAGCCTGAAATAAAGGACATAATTTGATAAATTAGTCAACGATTCTGGGTATGTTCTAGATTCAAGTCAAGAGGCGTAGGAGTTGGTCTATGACTAAAACTAAAAAACGATTTATTATGGCGCTTGCAATGAGCATCGCACTAGTATCAGTCGGTGAAATCACGCTTGCAGCCAAAGGACCAATGAGTCCTGATGCAAGAATAAAAAGACAATATTCACGTATTGATGCAGCTCTCAAAAGTGGCGCTCTAACCCAAGATCAAGCCGACTCACTCAAAGCTAACGTTCAAGACATCCAGAGAGATATGGACGCTAAAAAAGCTGCCAATAACGGTTCTTTGAAGCCTGAAGATTTGAAAACAATCGAATCGCAGTTGAACGAGAATAGCAATCAAATTCAAACCGCTCAAGGTGGTGGCAGCAAAAATGTAAATGGTCCAAACACACTTGGTGCTAAATGGGCTAAAGGCGCAGATGGTGCGCAGAACCCAAATAAGCTAAAAAAAGAAATGAAGGCAGAAGAAAAGCGTGAAGTCCGTCAAGAAAAACAAGCGCTAGAGCAAAAAGTCGAAAACCAGCAGCTCGACTATGAAAAACAAATGGTGGAAAAACTTGGCGAACAACGCCCAGAGATTCAAAAGAAAAAATCTGAACTGCAAGAAATTCGTCAAGAATCAGGCGCTGACTAATGAAATTGAATAAAAATATTCTCGCACTAGCATTAACACTTTCGTTTATTGCTTCAGGTCCGCTTTGCATAAGCGTCTTGGCTGAAGAAAAGGCTCAGTCGAAAAACACTATTTATCTGAATTTCATCACTGGTGGTGAAAAAGCTTATAACGAGGCTCGCTACGAAGATGCAGAGCGTCTCGTTAATGAAGCGATGAAAGAAGCAAAAGGTCCAAAAGGCGACAATGCAATGCTTGTGCGAGGTTTAATTGACCTGAGCACTATCACCATGAATCAGGGCAAGTATAAAGAAGCCGAATCTTATTGTAAACAAGCTTTCGAAGCGATAGAAAACGATCCCGAAATGGGATCGGACTGTGCCAATATGGCTATGGTCATGAATAATTTTGCTGCACTGTACGCTCAATTGAGCCGCATGGATGAGGCTGAACAGTTCTACAAACAAGCTATAGCAATCGGAGAAAAGTTATACGGAAAAGATAGCCCAAACGTCTCAATTGGAAGGCTAAACTTAGGGCAACTTTATTATGACTGGGGCAATTTTAAAGATGCAAGAAAAGTTTTAGAAGACTCTCTTTCAACTTTTAAGACACCCGAGTCAAAAGCAACTATGTTCTACGCAGTTTGTTTGCACCACATGGGTGAACTCAACAGACTGGAAGGCAATTACAAACTTTCAGAACAGTTTTTCAAGCAAGCCGTAAGCGAAGCGGCATCTTCGATTGGTAAAAATCATCCGTATTATGCAGGTGCCTTACAAAATCTCGGTGAATTATATACACGCCTTGGTCGTTATAAAGAAGCCGAGACTCTCTATAACGAAGCACTTGCAATTTATGAGCGCCAACCAAATCCTGAGTTTCCAGGCAAAGCAAAAATCTGGCACGAACTTGCTTTTCTTTATGAAGAACAAGGCAAATATGAACAAGCTACAGAGATGTGTCAAAAGGCGCTTAAATTGCGCGAAAAAATCTTTGGAAAAAAACATGGTGAATACGCAGCTAGCTTGAATTGTCTTGCCACCATATATGCAAGCGAAGGGAAGTACAAAGAGGCCGAGCCTTTGCTTATTGAGTGTCTTGATGTGCGCAAGAGTGTTTATGGCACAGATAGTCCAAAATATATTCGTAGCTTAAAAAATCTTGGCTCGCTTTATACCGATGAAGGAAAACTAGAATTAGCCGAATCGACATTGAATAAAGCACTCCAGATTGCTGAGCTAAAATTCAAAGCCGACCATGCAGACGTTACTGATATAGTGCGCGAGTTGCAAGAAGTCTATGAAAAACAAAACAAGATTGCAGAAGCTATTCCACTATCACAACGAAACCTTGCATCTTTAGAGAAAAACTTTGGTCTTACAAGTATTCGCTATGCCGAAGGGCTGCGCGAAGTAGCGTCACTCACGGCTAAACAAAATAAGTACAAAGAAGCCCTTGCATTGTATAAAAAGGCGCTTGCAATAGACGAAAAAGAGCTAGGAGAAAAGAGCACCACTGTTGCCAAAGATTTAAGTGCGATCGCTAATGTCTACACTTTGATGAAAGACACAGCCAGTGCCAAGCAAGCCGAAGATCGTGCAGAAAAAATCAAAGCTACTCTGCCTGGAAACAAATATTCAAACGAAGTCAGCGAAACGTTTAAAAACAACCAGCGCATCGTAGAGCGTCCATTCAAGCCGGTCGGAAACAAATTTGCCCTCGTAATTGGAATAAGCAATTTCGAAGATAAAAGTATCAACTTGCGTTATGCTGCTAAAGACGCTACAGATTTTGCCAATTTCCTCACCACGCGCGGCAATTTCAGAGCAGAAAACGTCAAACTGCTTACAGACGAACATGCAACCCGCCAGGGCATTATCGACGCACTAGGCAAAAAATGGCTCGGTGCCAAAGCAAACTCAAATGATTTAGTCATCATTTATGTATCAAGCCATGGTAGCCCTGCAAAAGAAGAAGCCAACAAAAATAATTTTCTGGTTGCTTATGACACCAATAAGAATTCTCTTCTTGCAACGGGCATTCCGATGCAATGGTTATCGCAAATCATCAAAGACGAAGTGCGTTCAGACAGAATAGTTCTAGTTCTTGATGTTTGCCACAGCGGCGCAGCGCGTCAAGGTGAAAAAACAATATTTAGAGAACCTGGTATCAATTTGCGCAATGTCACATTTGGTGCTGGACAATCTATTTTGTGTTCTAGCCTGGCAGATCAAGTATCCTGGGAATCAAAAAAATATCCAAACAGCGTTTTTACAAAACGTCTAATTGAAGGGCTTGTATCACAAGGCGACAAAACTACTTTAGTCCAGGCCTACGACTATATAAAAGATAAAGTAGAATCTGAAGTCATGACCGACAGAGGCGAGCGTCAAACGCCCATTTTGGACACATCTTTGTGGGAAGGCGACAATGTAATGATTGCAGTTCCAATCGAAACTCAACCAAACGATAAAGTGAGCAACAAATGAAAAAACTTCTCTCGTCTCTTTTGCTGACACTACTTTTGGTGCAAGCTCAAGCGGCTTTTTCATGCACAGATTTTGCCATAAACTGCAAAGATGGTGGCATCATCACAGGGCGCTCTATGGAATGGGGCGACGATTTAGGCTCACAAATAAAATATTATCCAGCCGGGCAAAAACGTACTTCTACAGCGCCCAATGACAAACCCGGCAAAGAGTGGACATCTAAATTTGGCTATTATGGAATTAACGCATACAAACAAGATCTGGTAATTGACGGGCTAAATGACCAGGGATTATCGATGGGAATGCTCTGGTATCCACCAGCTGTTTATCAAACGGTATCAGAGAAAGATTCAGCCAACGCGGTTTCTGTTTTCGATCTGGGTTTTTATATTCTTGGCAATTTCAAAACTGTAGCTGAAGTTGAACACGATTTGCAAACTACAAAAGTTTGGGGTGCTGCAAATCCCAAATGGCCACTCAACCCAAATATGCATTTAGCTTTGCATGATGCAAGCGGAAAAAATCTTGTGATTGAATTCATCGATGGACAAATTCTTTGTCACGACAATCCAAACAGCGTTCTAACCAATACACCAGATTTTAACTGGCATATCACAAACCTTTCTAATTACATTTCGCTTACACCTGACACACCAACCCCACTTCATTACAAAGGTGCAGTCATTGCACCTAACGGTCAAGGAGGAGGCTTCGTGGGAATTCCAGGCGATTGGACGCCGCCTTCGCGCTTTGTTCGCACTTCTTGCATGCTAGCTTATGCAGACCCATCTGCCACTGCTTCAGACGCATTGATCCTGGCTCAGCATATATTGAATGCAGTCGATATTCCAAAAGGCGACATCAAAGACAAATCGACAGGCTTCAACGATTATTCGCAGTGGGCCGTAATCAAAGACCTGAAAAATAAGAAGCTTTATTACCGCAGCTATGAGAATTTAAGTTTGCGTTGTCTCGACTTGAAAGACGGTGCTGCAAGCAAAACACAAGAACCTGTCGCTATGAAATAAGCGTTTTGGTAAGCACCTGGTCAAATTAATGTTTAGCTTGTCAAGATACAGGGCAAGTCATATTGTTTGGGGCTTTCTAGCATGGTCGTGGATTCATGTCACAGATTCCTGCACCCGGGGTTGATGCAAATACCAGCTTAACAGAACTGCCTCTTGGTCAAACAAACCCGGTTGGCGGTCGCCTTAGCGGAATAAAAGTCGACTGCATCTCTAAAACATTCGACCCTCCAAAGCTTTATTTGAAGGCCGGGCAGAGCAAGTCTAAAGTGGTTGCTCTTAAAGATTTTTCAATAGATATCGTCCAAGGCGAAGCAATGGGAGTCATAGGTCCAAACGGTGCCGGCAAAACAACCTTAATGGGCTGTTTGCTTGGATTTTTGCATCCCGATTCTGGCTCTGTATTAATTGATGGATTGCCACCAAATTCACTTCCAGTCAAAGAAATAATCGGCTATCTGCCTGAGCGTTTAAATTTCGACAACTGGATGACGGCAAGACGTTTTGTCACTCACCATCATGAGCTTGCATATCAACCTGCCGATACGCGTGAAAACGACGTAGAGGAATTACTAACTGCAGTTGGTCTCGATTCTAAAAAATGGGACTTACCCCTGGGTAATTTCTCTCGAGGCATGCTTCAAAGAGTAGGTCTGGCACAAGCGCTTGTGGGCAAGCCGAAGTATTTGTTTTTAGACGAACCGGCATCTGGTGTAGATCCTGGTGGAGTGCTTTCGGTCAGACAAGTTTTAAAAGACCTGAAAGCCAAAGGTCTGACCATTGTATTAAACTCGCATCAGCTCGACCAGATTGAAAAAATTTGTGACCGGGTCGCCTTTGTAAAAGGAGGACGACTTGAAGCACTTGAAGATTTAGTTGATACAGATTCGCACCAGCGTGAAATTGCAATTAAGTTCACTAATTCGCCAGAGCGCATGCCCGACAAGCAGTCGCTTGCAAGTATAGCCCATGAATGTGATTGCAAGCTGCTTCAGCTCAATTATTTCGTTGCTCATTTTTTAGTCGATAACAACGACAGTTTAAGCCGCCTAATCAAATCACTTGTTCTAAAAGACTATCCGGTGTTAGAGGTCATTCCCCAGTCTAATCGCCTTGAGCGATATTTCAAGGAGGAAAACGCATGAGTGTCTTTCCAAAAGACTCAGTCATCAATAAAGCCCTGTTCAAGGCAACCATCGAAGAGTGGCGATATAACCCGGCACTTATTCCATTTATGATTCTTGGCTATATATTTTTGATTGGATTTTCTATCATTTCAGTCACATTTGTAAGCGCGCCGATTCATGAAGCTACGTTTTCATCTATTCTTTTTACTGCCGCTCCCTGTGTAGCTTTGCTTGGTGCCGGTATCATCGGACAAAATGTTTCATCTGGTATTTTGTCTGTTCTTTTTGCAAGACCAATGCGCAGATACTCTTATGTATTAACCAGGTGGCTAGCACTATCTGTAGCATCATCAACTTTATGTCTGGCATTACTTGTAATCGAGCAGATCGCAGGGATGGCAGCGTTTCCCGGTGTGAGCCCCGACTTCAATACACTGTGTCAGGCAGTGGAGAGAGTAAGTATGTGTTTTGGATTGTCAGCAACTTTTGTAATGCTGTCCTCCTTTTTGCCAAATGTAGTTAATTTGTTCGCATGGCTTGTGCTTTGTTTCACATCAAATATGATCGTGGAAATAGCGCAGCTAGAACCATATTTGCTCAATACGAATTATGGAACCGAATGGAGTCGCAAACTTTCTGAAATTGTGATTCCAATTTGCAAAGAATTAGCGGTGCCGCTGCAGTCTCTTGCGACCCCGTATATTGATTTGTCGCATCTAGCTCACGCCACCTCTATTAGCTGGTTTTCGGTATTTACATACTTTTCCAATCTTAGTTTATGTCTGCTCATTGCGGTTCTTGTAATGAATCGCAAGGAGGTCTCTTATGCAAATAAATAAGAAAATTGCAACCGAGGTAATGCCATCAACTCTGGTGGCAATTACTTTATTGCTCTTGTTAGCAAGAACAGCAACTGGCTTTTACGAACGAGCTAATCCAGAGCAATTTAAAAGCAAAGATTTAATCGAATGGAGAAAACCACTCGATGGACTTGCCGAATCTAAATCAACAGGCAAGCCTGTCTTTCTTTATTTCTCAGGAGCTGCCTATGTTCACAAAGACGAGCAATTCAGACGCAATTATTTCAGCGAGCCTAAAATCGCAGCCGACATCAATGCAAACTATATTCCAGTAAAAGTTTGGGACAGTACTTTTGGCGATCAGCCCAAAGACCCGATTGTAGAGCAAATGCAAGACAAATATTTGCAGTGGTACTCGCAACCAGCAATACATGTGTTGCCGTTAGAGTGCCAACTTGTGAAAAACGAGCGCTACAGACTTCCGCACTTCTACTCTTATGGTCCTATCATAGATTCACGCAAAGCCATGTTTGCGTTCGTTGATGAAAATGTTAGATATCACCCCCTTCCAGTTTCACCATCAAGAAAAATAAGTTGGACTCGCGTCGAAGAAGCACAAGCCAAATCAAAACTTGAGCACAAGCCTGTTTTGTATTTCTTTGCTCGTCACAACGACCACGAATGCAACGAAGCCATGCGTGAGTTTTTCGACGAAGCGAATTGCAAACAGAATCAACTAAGCAATTATGTTTGTTGCATGGTTTACGACCACTCACCTTCTGGGGCAAAAAATCCACAAGCGGTCAATGAACTGATAAACAAATACAAAATCCAGACTTATCCTACTTTTATCGTCGAAAATGCTCCACTTTCAGGCAAAAGCGATAAAGTAATAGGTTTTCGCGGGCATGAATCAATGGAACAGTTTCTTGCTCTGAATATAACTAATCTCAAGGACAGTGCCCCAAATAAATAACCAGTGGTTGACTGAAGCGCTCAAAACAAAAAATGTTTTGGGCGATGCGTGCGTGCAAAGTATCGCTTACGCTGATTTCGACCACGTACCGTCTTACCTGAGTCGAATAGCTAGATTCAAAGTCACTTATGACAAAGAATGCGACGCGCCCAAAAGCATAGTTGTAAAAGTCCAACCTGACACAGAGCCCTTCAAGTCTGTAGAGCAGCTCTATCTTGCCTTTGAGCGTGAAATTTATTTTTACGACAAAATAGCTCCAAAACTGCCTAAACCTTTCACTCTGCCTCGTTGTTATTTTGCTTGTTACAACACAAAATCGCATCCAGGAATCTTAATTCTAGAAGATATGAGCCATCTTGCTGCAGGCGACCAGATACAAGGTCTGACATATACCCAAATCGAGCTTTCTACAAAGCGCATAGCAACGCTCCATGCAACCTGGTGGGATGAGCGTTTGAATGAGTTATCGTGGCTTTGTGAGCGTAACTATATGATGATAAATCGTTATAGTGAGTTTTTTCCTTTGTTCAAAAAGAAGTACCAAGGACTTATTGACCCCGAAGCACTGGAAATAGGAGAGACTATCGCCAGATCTCTTGATGAACTGTTGAGCCTGGCTGCTTCGCGCCCTCAAAGTCTTGTACATTGTGATTTGAGAGCAGACAATTTGCGATTTAGCAAAAATGAGGAAGACTTGGTTATTTTCGACTGGCAGCTTATTACAAAAGCTCTTCCAGGATTCGACCTTGGTCGTTTATTTGGAGAAAACGCCAATTTAACAAAAGAGGAACAAACCAATCTGGTTGGTGTTTGGCACAAGACTCTTTGTGACTTTGGCGTGAAAAACTATACTCTTAGCGATGCTCTGTTCGACTACAAGCTGGGACTGGCGCTTGCAACACACGTACCAGTCATAAATTCAGCTATGCTCAAAGACGCCAATCCAAGAACAGAAAAGCTGGTAGACCTTATGGCATTGAGATTCTTTTCCAACGCAAAGGCAATGAATTTAGGTGTTTTCGTTCAGGAAGCTCAAAGTTAATCTAAAGCAAACGCTTCTAGCAAGCCTGGTTAACATGCTGAGGGTAAGATGAAATATAGAACTGATTTTTTATCTGCGGGAAAATTAAGTAATGGCTGAACTTGCACTTAACCCGATGTCGCCTCTGCTTGACGGTCAGGGCATAATTATCGACTCGGTAGTTAAGACTTTCAGACCGTCTATTCGCAATATTATTCGCCTGGGCTCACGTAAACGAGTTCTGGCACTCAATGAAATAAGCCTCAAAATACTACCTGGCGAAGCACTTGGAGTAATTGGACCCAATGGAGCTGGCAAAACCACCTTAATGGGTTGCCTGCTTGGATTTTTGCGACCTGAGCGCGGCTCCATCTATATAGAAGGCTTGCCACCCGAATCATTACATATCAAGCAAATGATTGGCTATCTGCCCGAACGTCTGACTTTTGACCGCTGGATGACAGCGCTAGAATTTGTGTCATACCATCATGAGCTTGCTGGACTGCCCAAAGAAACAAGACAACAGGACGTAGAAGAATTATTGACCAAAGTTGGTTTAGATTCTAATGTTTGGACTTCACAGCTTTCTCGTTTTTCACGAGGAATGTTGCAACGCCTGGGTCTTGCACAATCGCTCATTGGAAAGCCCAAATATTTATTTCTAGATGAGCCTGTGTCGGGTGTAGATCCTGGCGGTGCACTTCAAATTCGTCAGCTTTTAAATGATCTGAAAAAGTCAGGAATGACAATTTTGGTTAATTCGCACCAGTTAGACCAGGTCGAAAAAATTTGTGACAGGGTTGTATTTGTTAATAAAGGAAAAGTCGAAGCAGTTGAAGATTTGCTCGAACCAGATCATCAACGTCGAATGGTACTTATCAAATTCGATAGTCATGAAGGCGAATTGCCCAGTTCAGAAAAGCTGGACAATATCGCAAGACAATGCGGTGCCCAGATAACGTCATTTTCTTTCTTGCATGCCACAGTTGAAGTGAGAGACAACAAAGCACTTGTTAATCTTGTCAAAACCCTGGTGAGCGAAAATCACCCGGTACTGGAAGTGGTACCACAATCTGGACGCCTAGAGCGCTTCTTCATGGAGGGTAAGTCGTGAACAAGACTATTTTTCGAACTACCCTAAAACAGTGGTGCTCGAGCGCTGGCGTAATAAGCGCTTGTGGACTGTATTTCATGTGTTTGCTTGGATATACAGTTTGTACAATCATTTTTACTGAATGGCAACTAATAGAGCCGTCATTCGTCAATACCTTTTTCATGTTGCCTTTCATTTTTACGCTTGGCACAGGCATCCTTGGAAAGGATATTTCAAGCGGCATCCTATCCACCTTGTTTTCTCGTCCTATCACACGCACAAAATACGTATTAGCAAAATGGCTTGCCCTATCCGTGGCTACTAGCGCAATAGCGATTGCACTTGCATTATGTGAGCAAACAATCGTCTCTGTAACTTATTTGCAAATGCCTGACGTGAATCTATTCACTACAATTGCAGAAAGAGTATCGTTGTGTTTTGGGTTGTCTGCCACTATGGTCGGTTTGTCCAGTATTTTTACTGGCAACAAAAACATGGTAGCGTGGTGCATTTTATTTGGTGGCATGTGGATTTTACTCCAACTAGCTACTGCTCTGCCAAGCATGTATTTTGGTGGATATTTCAATTTAGCATGGATGTCAGCTGTAGCTCCTGTTGTAAAATCACTAGCAGAATTTTCAAACTCCATTTGCTTACCCTGGCTAGACATGACACTTGTGGCTAACACCTTGATACCTTCGGCGGCTACGATCTTTTCTTATGGTTTCTCTGTGATACTGATGCTAACTATCGCTATTTGGCGCATGAACAATATGGAGGTCTCATATGCTCAACAACAGTAAAAGCATAAAAGCACCTTCTAGAGCTACTGCAGTATGGCTTCCAGTAGCGTGCGTATTATTATTTGCAGGCAAAATTGCAGGCGAACAATTCGAAGCAAAAGTTCCACCTGTGTTCCACGACCATGTACAGTGGCGTAGTATAGAGGAAGCAAAAAAAGAAGCCAAAACCAGGCAATTGCCAATTTTTGAAGTGGTTACTTCAAACGTCAATGGTCAGCAATTCAAAAATCTCGAACGTTTTTATTTCAGCGATCCCACTTTAGCTAATGTCATTAATACCGATTACATTCCTGCTCGAAGCATTTCAACAACTTCGAATAACCAGTGGGGACCACATTTTACATACGATAGAGATCCAAAATTGAATATAGATTTTGCCAACGTTCGAGTAATACCCTTCGATTTACAAGAGCGCGCCTGCGATGATTACAGGCTTCCGCATCTCTATCACACACCAGGATTCAAACAAACTGTTTTGAATTTCTTGGCAGAAAATAAGCACTATGCTTCAAACCACAACGATTACTTCAACAACAACCCAATTTCAAAATATAATTGGTTCAAGCTCTCAGAAGTTGAAACTAAAGCTAAGACAGAAGACAAAAAAGTCATGTATTTTTTCTATCAACGTTACAATGACACTTGTTATAACGTGATGCGCTACCCATTTGATGACTACGAGAAGAAAAAGCTATTGGATAAACATTTCGCTTGCGCAATTGTTTTGGATCGCACTACACCTGCAGTGAAAAATCCTAAATACATTAGTGATCTGGTCAAAAAATACAAGGTGCAGTCTTATCCCACACTTGTATCAGTCGATCTAAAAACAGGCAAATTCGAGAAGCTCGGCGGAACATGCAATAGAAGTGAAATTGACGACTTTCTTAAAAAAGAAACTGCGATTTAAATGCATCTAGCATGCAATTTTAGAAAAAGTGCAATTTTTATAATCGCAGTATTTCTGTGTGGAATTTTGCAAATCCAATCTGCTCCCATTTCTCTAGCACAATCTGAAAAACCGCTGGACGATTCTTCTCTACTTGTAGAAGGTGAGCCTGGATTTGTAAAACCGAAGGTCGAGCCGGAAGAAGTACAAATAGAAAAACCCAAAATTGCACAAGGAGTTGAATTCTATTTTTCTAGCATGTTCAATCTATTCATTGCTGGTGGAATAGTCCTTATAGCAATTGGAATATACTCTGCTACCAAAAGAAAATAATAGACTAGATTCTATTTATTCAGTTTCTAACTCTGCTTTAGCTTTCATCAAAGCAGCACTTGCTTCTTTGCTGACTTTTGGATAATGTAAGTTCAAGTCTTTTATACGCGAACCTATTATTTCAGAAACAATCATCCTGGTGCTTGGTTTGTGATCAGCCGGCACCACGTACCAGGGAGCCCATTTTGTACTTGTGTTATTAATGCAATCTTCATAGACTTTGATGTACTCATCAAAAAACTTACGTTCTTGTAAATCGCCAGCGCTGAATTTCCAATTCTTTTCTGGATTTTCAATTCGTTTTAAAAATCTTCTTTTCTGCTCGTTTTTGGAAACGTTCAAAAAGATTTTGATCACTTCGATCCCATTGTCTACCAGATATTTTTCAAAGTTATTGATTTGATCAAAACGGTCTTTCCAGAATGTTTTAGTCATAACCTCTTTAGGCAATTTCTGTTTTTTGAGCAGTTCAGGATGAACTCTCACTACAAGCACTTCTTCATAGTATGAACGGTTAAATATGCCTATGCGTCCACGCTCAGGCAATTTTCTTGCACAGCGCCAGAGATAATCATGATCCAATTCTTCTTGCGATGGATTTTTAAATGCAGTAACTTCACATCCTTGAGGATTGATACCAGACATCACATGGGCGATAGTTCCATCTTTTCCAGCCGCATCAAGCGCCTGAAACAAAATAAGCACGCCATAGACATCCTGGGCATACAGTTTGCTTTGCATTTTTGCAATTTTTTCAGTACTTTCATTCAGTGCTTGTTGAGCGAGTTCTGGAGTCAGACCTTTGATTTGATATTTAGGATCGTAATCAGACAAAAGCTTGATTTTTTTACCTGGCTTAGCTAGAAATTCATTAACCGAAATATCTTTTATTTTCATAGATTTGTTTTCAATACTTCCTTGATTGAATTAGAGATTGTCTGACAGATACGTTCGAGCGGCAATTCATTAGGTAGGGTTCCAAAAGGACGCTCTACTTCTTCGGCTAAAAATTCAAGCGAGAGCAGAAAATAACTGTTCAATAAAACTGCAATTATGGTGTACTGATCAAGCGATGGCACAAGCATCCAGGGAATGAGCAACAAGTTAATAGCAATTCCTATCCATAAAATGAGCTTATACGAACCTGAAATAGGAGAGGCAAGAATTCGCTCGCTTGCGCCACAAATATCCATAAATGCGCGAGCATGATTATCCAATTGCATTTGCTTGAATGAATCTATTTTTCCTTCTTGCCGCCAGCGCTCAATATATTCGTAGACTCGACGGCTAAAATACAGCGGTAAATGTTGTACATCATCTGGCACTTCCATACATTTACGCAGTGCATTATCTACGGTGCCTCGTAAATGATGCATGAGCGAAATATTGAAATTAGAAAGAATCAAACCAAATTGCGATTTCTCATAACTGTCTATATCTACGAAAATATCGGCTTTGATACAAAGGTTGCGTGTTTCGTTTACAAGCTGACCCCATAATTTGCGCGCTTCCCACCAGCGCTCATAGGCACTGTTGTTTCTAAAAATAAGCAATAAACCAATTATGGAAGAAGTGTACAAAACAGCATCGGCTTCAACAATTTTTTTTGCTGGAAAATAATGGTCATCGAACCAAACAACACATGCAGAGTAAAGGACCATAAACGCCATAATTGCCCAGAATGCCGATTGCCCGGGAGCAAGAAAACGAATAAATCGAGACAATCTTGTCATTGTATTTCTGCTAAACCTTGCCAATCATAAGGTCTTCCAGTATCTTTCCGTCTCTGACTTTTACTATTCGTCTAGCGCAAGCTGCAGTTTCAGGATCGTGTGTAACTAGAATAACCGTAATTCCTTCTTCTGTCAGTTTAGTAAACAAAGCCATTATTTCTTTGGCTGTATGACTATCAAGAGCGCCTGTAGGTTCATCTGCAAGCAAAATTCGAGGCTTGTTTACGATACTTCTGGCAATAGCCACACGCTGCTGCTGACCGCCTGACAGTTCGCTTGGCTTATGATACATTCGGTTTCCAAGCCCCAGGTCTTTGAGTGCTTGTTCAGCACGCATGATTCTTTGCTCTCTTTGCACTCCAGCGTAGACAAGAGGCAACATGACATTATCGAGCGCAGTCATACTTGGCAACAAATTGAATTGCTGAAAAACGAATCCGACCATCCTGTTTCTAATTTCAGCAAGTTCGTCTTCACTTCTAGTGCTTATATCAGTACCATCGAGCACATAATGTCCCTGGCTGGGGCGATCTAAACAACCAAGCAAATTCATTAATGTAGATTTGCCTGAGCCCGAAGTGCCCATAATCGCTACATATTCGGACTCTTTAATTTGAAGACTGACGCCTTGCAACGCGTGCACCGGTTCTGCACCCTGGTTATAAGTACGCCACACATCTTGGAGTTCGACTAGAAATTCAGACATTACTCTGACCTCAAAGCCACAATAGGATCTAGTTTTGCTGCTTTTCGCGCAGGATAAATTCCAAAGAAAAGTCCTATACCCAGTGAAACAAAGAACGAAAGTAATACAGAGTCAGTAGAAACAACAGCCTTCCAGTTAGCCATGGTACTGAGTGCATTAGAACAGCCTATGCCGAGCAAAATACCAACAATGCCACCACTCAATGACATTAGTGTGGCTTCGATTACGAATTGCGAAAGTATTTGATTGTATTTGGCACCAATTGCCTTTCTAATGCCGATTTCTTTGGTTCGCTCAGTAACAGAAACCAACATTATATTCATAATACCGATACCACCAACTACAAGCGAGATACCAGCAGTGGTGCCTAGTAAAAGTGAAAAAACACCAGTGATCGACTGGGCGGCTTGCATGATGTCCGATTGCGTGCGCAGCATAAAATCGTCTTCTTGAGGAGCTACGATATTATGGCGAAAGCGCAACAAATTTGTAATTTGAAACTGAGCCAATTCGTCTTCCTGAGGTTTTGCCTCAACCAGAATGCTCTTTACGGTTCGACCAGTTACCTGACTGAGACCAAACAAGGCAGAATAACCTGTCGAAATAGGAATAAAAATCTGGTCATCCATATCGATGTTGTAATTGGCGCCTTTGTGCTCCATGACCCCAATTACATCAAACAATTCGCCTCGAATCAGAATCTTTTTCTTGAGCGGGTCTAGATTCCCAAATAAATCAAAAGCAACTGTGTCCCCAAGCACACATACTCGCGCTTCTTCTCTCATTTCAGTTTCATTGAAAAATCTGCCGCGAGCAGGTCTGAAACTTCTTATCGAAGTATAACTCGGCTCAGTGGCATTCACAGAAGTCAGGGTATTTCGCTCGCCATACTGAGCTTGTAACTGACTTGAATATTGTGGTGCTACATCAAGTACAGCGGGACAATTTCTTTTGATTGCCTGAGAGTCTTCATAAGTCAAAGTTTGGGATGTGCCCTGTCCTAAAGAGATACTCGAAGTACTCGATGAGCCAGGACGCACAAAAATCAAATTGGTACCAAGCGATTGCACTTGCTTTTCAGCTTCTAACTGAGCACCTTTACCGATACCTAGCAAAGTTATTACCGAAGCAATACCAATTACGATACCAAGTACAGTAAGCGAACTCCTCAGGCGATTGCTCATTATCCCCTGCCAGGAGACCTGAAGTAGTTCCCAAAAGTTCAATCATTTATCTCCCTAAGCCACGCATACCGCGCCCGCCGCCGCCGCCGAAGAGTCCACCTCCAGCTCCACGTTTCATTGGGTCCTGAGTAGCATAACCTTCTTTAGCTAGCTGGTTGCGAGACAGTCCCAGTAATATTTTTTCTCCATCGGCAAGCCCACTTTCAACAACAGTGATCTCATCCATAGTAGGTCCCATTTTTAGCTCTTTAAACCTGGGCTCTCCATCTTTGACAGGGATATAAACCCCCATTTTTCCTTCTTTAGAAACAACAGCAGCAGTCGGCACTGTAAGTACGTCATTCAGTTTGCCCATAAGGAATCGAGCTGCGATATTCATTCCAGCAAGCAGTTGTCCTTCCGATTCTTTGTCGAGACGTGCATGAACCTCAAAAGTGGTGACGTTTTGAGTAACGATTGCAGCAGGTGCAATTTGAGAAACTTTGCCATGAAAAACTTTTCCCGGATGAGCAGTAGCTGTAATTTCTACTTCCTGACCAACTGTAATTTTTGGAATATTAGATTCAGAAACCTGTGCCACCATTTCTAAACGCCCAGCCAAAGCAACAATCGAACTTGAAGTGGCCGACGTAGTGGCGGCAGATGTCGTTGGAGTAACTATAGACCCAGCATCTGCATATTTTTGAGTAATGACACCATCAAAGGGAGCTTTTATTTGAGTATCTGCAAGCAAACTCTCTTGATAAATGAGATTGCCGCGAGCCTGATCGGCGGCATATTTTGCCTGGGCGATTTCTTCTTTGCGAAATCCTGATTTCATCAATTTGAACTGCTCTTTTGATGCTTCGTATTCAGATTCACCTTGCGCTGCAGTGGTTTTAGCTTGCAAAATCTCGCGCTTGGCTGCATTCAATTGCGAGCGAGTAACCTCAGCTGCAGTCACCGCGTCAACTCGCGCCTGGTCTGCCACAGCACCTTCTTTAGCTAAAGCAGCCTGTCTTTGAGCAAAAACTTCATCGCGCTTCAATTGACTTTCAAGTGCTGCAATTTGCGCTTCAAGCCTTCTGACGTTCTGATGCCCAGCCTGAGCAACACGCGAAGCCCTTTGTTGTTGAAAATGCGAAGCAGCTACCTCTTGCGGTCTGTTACCATTCTTCAGTTTGTAATAATTCTCTTGTGCGGCATTATATGCGCCTCGAGCAGCTTCTACCTGACCTATAAGATTGCTCGAATCCATTGTAGCGATTATCTGGTCCTTCTTCACCAGGTCGCCTTGTTTAACCAAAAGTGACTTCAAAAGACCTGTTTGCTTGGGACTTATTTTTACTTCCTGTTCAGGGCGGATCATACCTGTTGCAACAACAGCAAGATCAACATTAGAACGCTTGACCGTTATGGTGTTGCGTTTGCCATCATCTTTAGGCTTTGCAAACTGGTCATAAGCGAAATAACCTCCAGTTGCAACCAATATACTGACAACGGCGATAGTAAGGCCGAGCCTCAATTTCTTCGACTTTGGCTTAGTCATTTTTCCCGATTTGGTAAGTATTTCTTGACTCAATTTAGTGAAATAACCGCTCTTTCAAGATTTGTCATAACCTAGTATAAACTAGACATTTACCGAAACGACTTTGTTCCCCCGGAATCTCATGTTCAAAATCGAAACTGCTTTCACTCTAAACCTTTGCATAGCATTAGCCCTAGCCTTAAGCCCGACCCCAGCGAAGGCTCAATCGCCCCAGAGCAACACCGATTCACCTGCCCAAACTCAGGACGCACCACTGCTCAGACCGGCTATAGACACTAATAAACCAGTAGAATCGGTCAAAACTCCATTAATCAAAGACAGCGATTCAACCGCGACTAATACACCTCTTGGGCGTGACAAAACCCCCGAGCCTCCAACCAAAGACCAGTTGCGCGAGCAAATCCGTTTCACTTCCACACAAACACCAGTTTCCAGAGAACCCGACCTCGTCGGAATCAAAATTCAAGTTCAAAATAATTCAAATTCACCTTTGCTATTCGATGGCGACAAAGCCGTTTTACATGTAGCCGGACAAAATATTCCTGCCATAGCATCGGTAGAAAAAAGAATCACCATGAAACAAGCTTTTATAAAAGAAACCAATGCTGCGGTGGTCGCTGGAGTGACTATTGGAGCCTATCCAACGATTAGAGATATAAAGAATCAAAAAGGTCCTATCCTGAAGCGCTATGGCTCTGACGAACAACGACGCGAGAATATAGCAGAGCGCTTTGGAAAAAGAATATTGTGGCCAGGTGACGTGTCCGAAGGTCTAATTTTTGTGCGCGAAGGCGAAAAAATTTCCGGAGCCTCAGTTGAAATGCCAGTGGGCACTTTTCCAGAAATGAAACTGATTGGACCTATTCAATCAACTCAGGCAGGTCTTCAAATCAATCCTTAATTAGGCAGTGAATTTAAACCCACAGGTTGTTTATCCATGCCCTTTGTAAGTGTTTCCACTGTAATGGCACCTGTGTCATGTAGCAATTGAGCTTGAGCTTGATTTGATGCAATTATTGCTTGAGCATGATTAACCAACGTATTAATGTAGTCGCGCTGAGCGGTTAGCAAATCGAGATATGTATTAATTCCATTTTCCAATCGCATACGTGCAAGACGAAGCTCTTCTCTGGAAGAAACTACTCCAACTGATGCAACATCTATATTTTCATGCGCTGTTTTCATATTTACATAAGACGCGCGAACTTGTTGTTGCACTTCCAACAAAACTTGATTAGCCTGCAAAAGAGCCTGCCGAGCTACTGCACGCGATGAAAGAATAGATGCAACAGTTGAAGCCCCTAAATTGCCCAAAGACCAGTTTATATTGAATCCAGCAGACACACTGCGTACAGTCCCGCCAAAAATACCAATACTTGCAGGGTTGCTACCGCCTACAGTGGTTTGACCCGAATTGCCAAATGAACCACCCACTCCTTGCGACAACCCCGAACCAGTAGTGACAACTGTGGTACCGGTACCGGCTGTAGTGGCAGCAGAAGTTGTAGTACCAAGAGTGGTATTTGATGTACCTGGCGTGACGCTCAGTCCACCAGTACCTGGCACAATTTGATTTACTCCTGTGGAGGCACCATTTACCACAGGACTGCCTGCCTGAGTACTGAAAATAGCAGGAGAAGTAATTGGAGATCCGACCCGCTGAATACTTGCACGCGCAGCACTAGCCGCACTGGCAAGACCGCCTCTGGGTGCTGGTCCTGTTACGTTGGTATCTTGGAAGGAATAATTGATATTCCATCCGACTGTGGGGTAAAGAGCAGAAGCCGCAATTTGAATATTACGATTAGCAGCAAGGCGCAAATACTCATACTGACGCAGCTCCGGTCTTGTTTTAATCGCAATATTCAGAATGTTATTTATGCTTTCCTTTTCATCATAAATATCTACTTCAGATACATAACGCTCGACCGGAACTAAATCGACAGTCAAAGGAAGATTGAGTACAAAAGCCAGTTGTAAACCTGCTTGCCTTACATTCATTTGTTGTTGCAGCAAAGCCTGCTGATCAATGGATAACTGGGTGCGAGCTTGCATAACTTCAAGCTTGGTGCCTACACCATTTTCATATAGTCTGTCGTTTAGTCTTAATTGCTCTTCGTCTACTTCGACCGCTTTAATTCTGATGCGTAAAAGCGCTCTTTGCAAAATAGCGTTGGTGTAGGCTGTATAAACATTCATCAAAGTATCGTTTATAGATGTTTGATACTGAAAGCGTGCAGCTTTCATACGATACAAGTTTGAAAGTGTCGTGTATAAAATACTCCCACCTTGAAATGCAGGAAGGCTTACACCAGTAGTGAATATGTTCGAACTCGAATCAGTATCGGGCTGTACTTTTGCCAAACTATAAACATAGTTCGCTGAATAACTAGGAAGATATCCCGCCAGTGCGCTGAAAAAAGAATATTTATTCGCTTCGTAAGTCTGCCTGTTGATACCAATTGCTAGATTGTTCATTAAAGCGTGATCAAGAGCCTGTCTTAGCGAGATAGGCTCACTATAAGTTGCTTCCAGCCTGAACGGATCAAGCGATTCTACTTTCACAAGACTCTTCAAATGGATATCACCAAGTGGAAAAGATCTATTCGAATCATGCTCTCCAAAATACTGAGTATCAGTAAATTCGCGACCAAGAGGCGAAACTGGATTGAGAGGACGAAGAGCAGGATTCAACTCGCCATTTTCCACATTTTGGGCGGTTGGAACATCTTTCAATGCAGGTGGCTCGATAGAAGTTCCACTGGATACGCCAGTCGGCATCGTTTGTTCAGGCAATTGTTCTTGCGCAACGACAGGCAATACATTGAACAAAAGCAACGCAATTAACATGGATTGAAAAATGCTTCTAGCCAACATATTAATTGACCTTGTTAGTCGGCAAAATTCCAATTGGTCTGTTATCACCTTTTGTAAGGGTTTCCACTGATATCAAACCGGTATCATGCAATAATTGGGCTTGAGCCTGATTAGAAGCAATAATGGCTTGAGCCTGATTGGTCAAAGTTTGAATATAGTCTCGTTGAGCTGTGAGCAAATCAAGATAAGTAGCAACGCCTGCTTCAAGTCTAATTCTTGCCAGGTGCAATTCTTCTGTGGATGATTCTACTCCCACTGCTGCAACGTCAATATTTTCATGGGCTGTGCGCATAGTGATATAAGATGAGCGCACTTGCTGTTGTATGTTCAAAAGAACCTGGTTGAGCTGAAGCATCGACTGCCTGGCTATTGCTCTACCAGCAAGTATGTTTGCAGCACTTGCCATTCCAAGGTTGGGCAAATTCCATCCAAGGTTGAATGCAGACGATATTGTGTTGAAAGTACCACCAAACTGACCAACCCCAGCAACAGAATTTGTAGCTGTGGGTGCATTAGTCACAATACTTGTACTTTGATAGTTATAGTTCAAAGTGTATTGCGCCACTGGATATAGAGGCGCTGCAGCAACCTGGATATTGCGATTGGCCGCTAATCTCAAATACTCATATTGACGCAATTCAGGTCTATAAACAAGTGCTTGATTGAGCAAACTATCGATTGTGACATTATTGGCAAACAACGCACTTTCAGAGGCCCTTTCCTCAAGCGGAATATAATCAACGCTAAGTGGTAAGTTCAGGTCAAAAGCAAGTTGTAATCCAGCTTGACGCACTGTTTGCTGTTGAAGAAGAAGAGCTTGTTGATCCAATGAAAGCTGAGTACGTGCTTGCATCACAGCAAGCTTTGTTCCAACCCCAGTTTCATAGAGTCTTTCGTTCAAGCGCAATTGTTCTTGATCAACCTCAACTGCTTTTATTCGAATGCGCAAAAGCACTCTTTGCAAAACACAATTGGTATAGTCCTGGTATACCTGAAGCAGAGTATCGTTAATAGATGCGCCCAACTGTTGACGCGAAGCTTTCATTCGATCGTAACTGCCTATTGCACCATATGTGATGCGTCCACCTTGAAAGAGGGGGAAATTAACACTCTGGGTAAAAACATCAGAAGTCGTATGCGTATGAGGCTGAATCGTTGTATGCGTGTTGCCATAAAGAGTAAGCGAGTTTGGCAGATAACCAGCAAGTGCTCCGGCGTAGTTATAGATAGAACTTTGATAAGTCTGCCTGTTGATTCCAATTGCAAGATTATGTTCAAGCGCCTGATTAAGAGCCTGTTTCAGAGTAATGGGCTCGGTATAAGTAGCTTCAAGCCTAATAGGGTTGAGCGACTCCACTTTGATTAGCCCGGCTGTATGCACCCGCCCAAGTGGCATGCTTTTGTGCTCTTCGTGCGAGCCCGATACACGTGGTGGCAGCTTAGGTGGCGGCGTAATCTGTAAATTGGCAGGAGGAGTCAAAGATGTATCTGATTTTTCCTCTTGCTCCAACTGACGAAGTGCAGTGCCATCTTCTGTCGTAAGACTCGAATCGGAACGCTTGACATCTTGCGCATCTGCAGCAGCACTCGATGCAAGAATCATGCACAAACAGCTGCTTAGTACGAATTTTGAAAAAAATTTGCTCATGTGTTTGAGCCTATCGGGATTCCACGCCAAAGTGTAACACCTATGAGTGTCAAATTTGTGATAGCAAAGTCGAACTCGAAACAGTCCAAGTCTTATAGTTCTTTCAGGTTAATTCAGAGTTTGTCTCATTCCAAGGTTCTCAAGACTTTTTGTGTTATAAAGACCAGATACATTCGAGGAAAAAAACGTGATCAAACCTTATCACTGGTTAATAGTTGTCGCTCTGGCTACGGCACAAACTCAATTATGCGCACAAGCTCAGACACAAAGAGACCCTGGTGCTTCAGGTGTTATCGACGGAACAGACGTCTATCAGTTTTTCAATTCCGGACCGATTATCGATCCAACTCGGATGGAAGAAGCCAGCATGCGAGCCGACAAAGTAATTAAGATGCCTTCAAGACATCAAACAAAGTCGTGGCAAGAGGTTATAGACAGAGACAAAGATCTCGAAAACCAGGCCGAAGTTGTCAGGTTCAAAGGCGATTTGAACTCCAGCCCGAATCGAAATCCTATTTCTGCTCAACCAGGTCAAAGCAGCTCAAATAACAGTACAAGTAGTGGTATCACCCAAGATACTAAGGCACAAAAACCCCACCATACTTTTGTCCAAAAATTAGAAAACGGTTTTGTACGCGCATCTGAAGCTGTCGGTTTCCCGATTTCGGACGAACCGCTGCCAGGAGATGTTGATTCAAGCCTTGCTGGTGATTTACCAGCCGGACAAGACCCGAGAGTTTATGTACACGAAGGTCAGCCTGCAATGCCTACTTTGAATGAATTGACCGCTCCGGTGAAAGACAAAGAAAGTAATCCGCCTACTATCATAATGGAATAGTGTGCAGCTCGAAGTTTTTTCGGATCTGATCTGTCCATGGTGTTTTATTGGAAAAAAACGCCTGGAGCAAGCACTCGAATCAGTAGATCATCCTTTTGAAATTGTCTGGAAACCATTCTTACTGAACGCAAACATGCCTTTTGAAGGCATGAAACGAAAACACTACCGAATTCAAAAATTCGGCAGCCTGGAATACAGCGACAGTCTAGATGCCCAGGTTGCTCAAGCAGGTAAAACTTGCAATATCGAATTCAGATTCAACGACCGCACTCCAAACACAATCGCAGGACACTTGCTCATTCAATTCGCCAGAAATAAGTGCGATCAAAACAGCCTGATGGAATCAATCTTTCAAGCATACTTCTGCTTAAATAAAGACATTGGTAATATAGAAGTATTGACTGAGCTTGGTATCAAACACGGTCTTGATCGCAATGATTTACTGGAATATCTATCGACGAATGAAGCCAAAAACGAATTACAACTCGAACTTGAAAAAGCCAGCAAATTGAATATAAGTTCTGTCCCATCCGTAGTTATCGACTCTAGATTGGCTTTTAGCGGAGCTCAAAACCCTTCTTTGATCAAAGACATTCTTTCAAACTTTGCTCAACTGAATTAATCTCAGCATCGCTCTTTAGTTTCTGAAACAATTTGATACTGCGATCAAAGTAAAACTTTGCCTCGGCCTTATCTTTGTTGCTTAAATAAACTAGACCAAGATTCTTGCAGCATTTAGCTATATCTAAAGGATCTGCATTATCATTGTTGTCCATCAAGTTCAAAGCAGCTCGCAAAGTTATTTCTGCCCCGACCATCCTTTTTCGTTGCACCAACAATGAACCAGAATCATACATAACTCTCGCCAGACGCACATCTTTAAATCCAAACGGTGCAAGCTGCGTCAAAGCACGACCGTAGAGGTTTTCTGCCGTTTCAATATCATCTCGATCAATAGCTTTATTTGCAAACACAATTAATTCGTCATATGTTTTCTCGCGCTTTTTCTTTTCTTCCTCGCTCACCACAAGCGGTGCATATTGATTCTGGTACAAGCGATTCAATGTTTTCTTATCGCGCTCACTTAGCTTTCCATCGAGGATAGAAAGATTCACCCCACAAAAAAGGGCATCGCCACTATTGCGACTATGCCCAAGCAAACCAAGCGAATGTCCGACTTCGTGCAAACTAATTCGATAAGCAAAATGCTCATTCATAGGCATAGATTTACTTGGCGAAACACTTAGTAAAGTAATATCGCAGCGACTTATTACAGTACCAGCGTATTCCACTTGCGCATGCCCCCCCTCGGCTTTAGCAATCAAATTCTCAGTTGAGTCTGTCCAACGACAATAAATTTGAGCGCCCGGTGCGTTGTTTTGAAAGACGAATTTTATTTTGTCATTACTTGCGCTAGACCATTCTAGAAATGCTTTTTTCAATAAATCGAGATAAAGCGGCTTATACTCTTTTTTGCCATCGCCAGGTTCGATATAGACACGGATCGGATGTCCCAGTGGCCAGTTCATCTTTCCCTTGAACGAAATAACGTCCTGATAATAGTCATCTTTACTTTCTTCGGGATTTGCTTTCTGCCGCTTAGCCTGATCTTCTAGAATGGAGACCATGCTCTTGTAAGTTTCAATTTGAGGGTCGTTTTTAGATAGCTCTAT
This sequence comes from uncultured Candidatus Obscuribacterales bacterium, assembly GCA_964572515.1. Classification (GTDB taxonomy): domain Bacteria; phylum Cyanobacteriota; class Vampirovibrionia; order Obscuribacterales; family Obscuribacteraceae; genus Aved-18. The sequence continues at coordinate 731,878 of CAZNEW010000002.1, forward strand.
ATACTTTTTGTAAGCTCTAATGGCGTCGTCCAATTGACCAAGAGAAGCATATGCTCCGCCAAGGTTGCCCCAAGCTGGTACTTGAGTCGGATCCAGTTCTACGGCTCGTTTTAATATTTTGACGCTATCTTCGAATTTCCCAAGTCTCAAAAGCAAAAAGCCATAATTTTGCAACGCAGCTGGGTTTTCGGGTCGAAACTGAAGGATACGACGCATCAAAGGCTCAGCTTCTTCCAGTTTGCCCTTTTGCATCAAAGCAAACCCTTGAGCATACGCTTTGAGATGATCTAGATTGGCGTATACTGCTTTTAATGGGTCATCCGCCCAAGAGGGTAAACAGAAACAAAAAAGATTGGAAGCAAGAAGCAATAAAATAGCGATAGAATTAAAGCTCGATTTTAATCTCATGAAAAATCCAAAATTCTCATTTTTACTTTCACTGGCAACTTCGATGTTCTTTGCCGCTTCAGCTCTTCCTGCCTGGAGTATCAAAGACAACACAAACCCTGAAGCAATTTTTCATTCTGCAAACATTCTGGAGCAAAAGGGCGATATAAACAAGGCAATCACACAGTACAAGAAAGTCATCGAACTCGCTCCTGACACCAATCTAGCCAAAATGTCTGCCCACAGACTTTCACGTCATTTACAGGGTTATACCTCGCCCGAAGCAAATAAAGACGCATTTAAGAATCTTCCCCTGCGTGAACGTATAGTGGTCGTGCCTCCAGCCTTTGACCACCCTGCAGTATCGAACGATGCGATTAACACGGTCAAGCATGTAATTATGCGGCTTCCAGTGCACATATACAGAATGCTCGACAAAGCTGGAACAGTCATTTATCTGGCTCCTAACGCTACAGACAAATTTCCTGAAGCATTAAAGAACCAAAAAACAGCAGAGACCAAATTACCACTGTCCCAAGAAAATGGAAGAACTTATAAACAGGACATTCATATCTATGAATATGCCACTACAGACAATACTAAGCTTGGTCCCAAACGTCTGGTGTCAGACATCATCAATAATTTAATGCACGAGATAGGTCATGCTTTAAACAACTGCCAGGGGAATTACGCCACCGAAAGAGAATATATGGAACTGCTCAGACTCGATGTAGATTCTATTTCGCCCGAAACAAAAGAGTACTTACGTATTTATACAAGAAACACCGAAGCGAGTGCAGAAGAAGAGCAAGCCGAAGTGGTGGCATATTTACTTGGATCCCGAACAAGGTCGGCACTTATCATAGGATCACAGTTCGCTCATACGCGCAATTATGTCAGACGCAAACTTTTGCTTTAGAAATTCAGGTCAAAATATCAATTTCTTCTTCTGCCTGCAGCAAACCTTTTTCGACATATATTGGCTTAGATTGTTTTTTGAGTTCAGGCATTCTAGAGCCAAAAACTAGCGAAACTAAAAGACAATAAATCCCGGCACCAAGAATGGTTACATGATATCCAAAATGATTTGCTGCCGCTCCGCCAATAAGACCACCAATAGGCGCGGTCCCCATAAAAGCCATAGTGAATAAACTCATGACGCGACCACGCTTTTCTTCTTCTATGACCGTTTGCAAAATGGTACTGCAGGCGCTCATCATAAACATCATAGAAGCTCCAAGTATAACCATTAGTGGTGCATACTGAACCAAGCTACGACAAAACGAAAATAAAATCAGAGCAAGAGAAAATAGAAATGACGCTGTCACTATCCACTTTCCAAGACCTAAAATACTTTTTCTAAAACCAAGACTAACAGCTCCAATGCACGAACCTATAGCTGAAATCGACATTAACATTCCAAGGGTACTAGGGTCGCCATGTAGTTCTTTTACCAGTACAGGCATAAGAGTGATATAAACAAAACCACCCATACAAAAAGCAGCCATAAACATGATTGTCGCCCTGACAGGAACAGTTTTGAGTGTATACTCGAAACCTTCTCGAAGCTTGATCAGACCTTCATTTTTGACTCGCTCTTTCTTGGGAGGATCAAAGTTTCCTTTAATCATCAAAAGAGCGCCAATAACAGCAATATAACTAAGAGCATTAATCAAAAAACAAATACCGATATTCAGTTTAACCATGATAAATCCAGCCATTGCAGGACCTATCAAACGAGTCACATTGAATAAGGCTGAATTCATTGATATTGCTTTGGGCAAGTCTTCCTTCTTATCGATGATATTGACCAGAAAAGCGGATCGCACCGGCATATCGAACGCCATCAAAATGCCACTGAAGACGGCAAGTACCATCAAATGCCACATTTGAGCCACTCCAGTCATCACAAGAGCAGTCAAAATCAAAGCTTCGATCATGGCAAATATTTGGGTCAGCAAAACAATTCGATGTCTATTCATCGAATCCGCCATCACCCCGGCGAATGGCATCAACATTAACGAAGGCACTTGAGCTGCCACACCTACTGCTGCAAGTAAAAATGCCGAATGAGTCAAATCGTAAACAAACCAGGATAACGCAACCTGTTGCATCCACGTCCCTGTTTGCGAAATTAACTGCCCGCCAAAATAAAGAGTATATTTGCTGCTTGCAAAAACATCGAAGGGTCCAAGAGCTGATTTTCGGGGTTCCAATAGCTCGACCATGAATAACTCTCAGTACATAGTACTAGTTATTCTTAGCACCTTCCAGCTTTAGCAAGAACTCTTTGCTTGCCAGACCACCCGCGTAGCCAGTCAGTGAACCTTTTTCGCCAATTACTCTGTGACACGGTACTACCAACGAAATGGGATTTTTGCTGTTTGCCATCCCCACCGCTCTTGATGCATTTGGATTGCCTGTGCGGACTGCCAGTTCCTTATAGGAAATAGTGGTTCCAAAAGGGATCTTGGACAATTCGCCCCAGACTTTCTTTTGAAACTCAGTGCCTCTTGCATTAATCAAAAGGTCAAAAGAAGTCCGCTCGCCTCTGAAATACTCTTCGATTTGCAATTGCGCCCGATCGAATAAAGCCTTACAAGTTTCAGGCACACTCATTTGTGGACGCGCTTGAAACCGGCTTCTTTGTGCAAGTTGTGCCGGGAAATAAAGCCCTGTAAGCGCTTTTCCATCGCTTTCGAGCAGAACCTTGCCGATTGGTGTTGCGATAAAACGAGTATACGAGATCATTTCTTTACCTCCAATCCGCTCCAGAGATGCATGCAAGCATAAGCTCTCCATGGTCTCCACTCATTTGAAATTATTTCCAATTCTTTGCTACTAGTCAATCCAAGCGCCTTTTTGATACCCAGGTCTCCTGCTGGAAATGCATCCGGATATGCCAGCGCACGCATTGCAATTACTTGAGCGGTCCAATCGCCTATACCTTTTATATCTTTCAATTGAATGAGTATGCGATCTATATCTGCGCATGGTTCGAGATTCAGTTTTTGCTCGACTACCATTTGTGCAATTAACTTAATAACAGATGCACGGGTACTAACGATACCAAGCTTGCAAATGTCATCCAAACTTGCACCAGATATAGTGCTTGCATCCACTGGAAGATGCGTTAATTCCGCAAAAGGAGTTTCAAACTTGCAAGAAAAGGCACTCGTCAATCGACCAGACAAAGTGGTGGCAGCGCCAACACTCACTTGTTGACCAAGTATGACACGAGTAACCATTTCGAATCCATCAAATGCACCAGGTACTCTCAGTCCTCTGGACTTAACCAGTTTGCCAAGCCTGTTTTCAATATCCTTTATAGAAGCACTTAAATCAAAAAGTCTTTTCACCCTGGCGATAACTTTTGGCATTACCGGTGCCAAAGACGATGACATCGTTACTTTAAGGAGCGCATCATCAGCCTGATTTTCAACTTGTATCCAGCCTTGATGTTCTTTTATTTTTACTGTCCTTCTATATATGGCAGAGTCGAGATCCACATGCTCAACTCCTTTGAAGCAGCGCATCTTCAAAAATTTCAAAATAGACAAATAATCGTATGGAGTCTGGTAACGCATAAAACATTCGAGGCGATCCTGCACCTTAATTTGACCTTGTTTACGCAATTCGGTCGGCTTTAATCGATAACGCTCTTGAAATAAGGCGTTAAATCGCCTGATACTATTAAAACCACTAGCCAGGGCTATTTGTGTGACACTCATATTGGTATCAGTTAAAAGTCGCTTGGCTAAAAGTAAACGTCTGGTCTGCAACAATTCAATTGGTGACACACCAAACTCAGACTCTACCACTCGTCTTAGATGTCTTGAACTAACTTTGAATTCGCTTGCCAATTCTTCCAAACTGAAAGAAGAAATTTCACCATCCAATTCTTCAATTCGATTCAATATAGCACCCGCCAGCTTACTGACACAGTCCACTTGCGATGAGCCCGGTGCAAGTTCGGGTCTGCATCTAAGACATGGTCTGAAACCAGCCTTTTCTGCCTGGGCAGCGTGGTGGTAAAACGTACAGTTCGATTCTTTAGGAAGCTTGACTCGACAAACGTTTCGACAATAAATTTTAGTGCTCTTCACCGCCACAAAGAAAAGACCATCAAACCTTTTATCGTGGGTTTTGAGCGCTTCAAAGCAGACTTTAGTATCGAGTTCTTCTAGATTCATGCCCTTATTCTAAGCGCATTCGAATCGAATACTAGCCGTTTTCGGACCTGATAATGGAAATATTACTGGAAGCATTGCCCACTAAGAAAACTTCCGATTTGCGTGCTATGCTCACAATTGTTTAGCAGAATCTATTCACCTTCCCACTTCTAAGCTAGTTAGTAATGAACTACCAGAGCAACACCTTTAAGCTTTATCGTTACGACACGCTCATAGGAATAATTAGCGACATAGGTCATGATTGGCCATGGCTGATTGGCAGTATCGAACTGACTCAGGCATTCGAGCCATTTCGTGAAGAATTTCGACTTTTAACTGATGAAGAAAACGAAAATCGCTTTGATCACGTCACTGAAGAACAAATGACGAATTGGTTCTTAGTAGATCCAGACGGAAATAAGGAACAAATCTTTATGCCTGCCATCTACGATGATGACAACACAGTCTGGTGGCGGTGGGGCGACCCTGAAGAATTGAGTGATTTATAAACTGCATCAAAATATTTTGTATGCCAAAATATCGGCATGAAAAATATTCCACTTGCAATCACCTTTGCAGCATTGAGTTTATTTGCGCTTGAGCCGGTCTTTGCTGCTGAGCGAGAACAAATAGTCCAGAGCGGTAATTTGCTGCCTATTACTCAAGAACAAGTAGCCAGGTATGGAGCGCTCAAAGTCTATCAAGGGATCTGGAAAGCCATTGACAAGTCTTCGACTTCTGACTTCCTTAAAACCGAAGAATGGAAAAATCTATACCTTAAACCACCCTTGGAACTGAAAAACGACCAGGATGTCAAAAAGGCAATCTCAATTTTGTACGACAAAACCGGCGATTCTCACGGATCTGCATATTCTCAACATGTTGAAGATTTTACTGGCAGGCAAAAATATGGCATCTGTACAAACGCCAGACAAGGAAAGATCGGATACATTCGCCTGAGTGCGATTCCAAGGCAATTTTCCACGAGCGAAATGAAGCTCGCCCTATTATCAATGCCCGACATAAACGGCTTGATTTTAGATTTGCGCGATAACGGTGGTGGTTACCTTACCGAATCGCTTGACGTTGCAACAGTCTTTTGCAAAGAGCCAGTCTTGCTAAAATTGAAAGCCCTGGACGGAACAACTAACACGCATAAACAAGAAGGTACCGCACTTTTTCTGAAGCCAATGGCTGTGCTAATTAATGGCGATACCGCAAGTGGTGGCGAAATATTGGCCAATATTTTAAAAGAACAACGCCAGGCTAAATTGTTCGGAACCAAATCTGCCGGGTCCGCTAGTATTCGTGCCCTGACTAACACCGACTTTGGTTATGTTGTAGCAGTAAAAATCGCTGAAGTACTGCGTAAAGACGATTCTGCAATTGAAAAAACAGGCTTGAAACCAGATTTTGAAATTGATAATTTGCCCTGGTGGAAAACGAGTAAAGAAATAAAACCCTCCGACTCTAAAATTTTTGCAGACAAAACTGTACAAGCCGCAGCCAAGGAGCTAAAGAATGAAATCAAATAAGTTAGCCATTAGCCTGAGTATTTTAGGTATTTTGGTTTTCTACTCGAATCCTGCTTTTGCAGACAGTAAAGATGACTGGTATGAACTATCTACCAAAGCGATAAAAGCCGGACAAGATAAGAAATTTGATGAAAAAGAAGCATACTTGCGACAAGCACTGTCTCTTGCTGAATCATTCGGCGAAGACAATGAAATGCTCATTTCTAGCGTAAGAGACCTTGGCTTTTGTCTTTACGACAAAGGTTCTTACGATACTGCCGAACCTTTGTTAATTCGTGCTTTATCATTGTGCGAAAAAAAATATGGCGTCAACAGCTCAGGTAGCGTAGCATGCTTAAACATGCTCAGCCGTCTCAAACGCCACCAGGAAAAACAAACAGAAGCTGCAAAATACGCTACTGAAGCAATCAAGCGATACGACAAGATTTTTCCCATTAGTTGCCCAGACGAACCAACTCTGTATCACAATCTAGGCAGAATCTACGCTAAAACTGGGCAATTAGACGAAGCCGAAAAATTGTATCGCAAGGCAATAGACCTTCAATTGAACACAATGAAGCAAGACCTCGAAACTTTATCCACTTTTTATCACAATCTTGGAATGATTTTTGCCGAGCGAAATGACCTTGAAAAAGCAGAAATTTACACCACAGTTTCTTTAAAAATGAGACAAGCGGCTGGATTTGAACAAACAAAAGGAACAGCAGTAAACATGTCTAATCTTGCCACTATCAAAGCATTTGAAGGAGACGTTAAAAGTTCGCAAGCTTTGTATAAATCGGCTATAGATTTATTCAACCAGGGGGTATCTTCCGATCCCAAAGCAGTGGCTACTTGTTTAACATCTTATAGTTCGTTGATGCAAGCAATAGCCAAAGTCGAAAATGACTCAGCAACCAAAAAAGCCTTCTCAGTAAAACATGGAACAGTAGAAACGGACTTTAGCAAACTAAAAGAAGAAAAGGGCATACCGCCACTAAATATAAAACCATCAGTTTTAAAGTTTCTGGTGGCATCGTACCCAGTTCAGTTGAAAGAGATTGCAGATTCTCCAATTGAAAAAGCTGGACAGTCAAAAAACAGCCCGCTCATTGTCGCCGCCTATATGGACCATGTAATCAAATGCATCGAAGCAAATAAGCGTCCAGAGTTTATCGAAAGTGAACACTGGAATAAAGTGCTCGATTTATGGAAAAAAGATAAGCGCACAGAAGCACTTGCTTTTTCATTTCACCCTGAGCGAGGCGACAGCCAGATTCAAGGCGTAATGAAAGAGATAAACAAGATCAAGCAAGGCCAATAATTCCAGAGGTAGCTATGACACACAGAATAATCGCCATATCCATCCTTTCGACTATTGCAATTTCAACTCCACAAATCGGCCATGCCAAAAATTCGACCAAAGAATTAACGCCCGCAAATGCTCATGTAAGAAAGAAAATCGAAGACCTGCCAAATTTCCACGAAGTGCATCCATATTTTTATCGAAGCGGCGAGCCAACAAAGGCTGGACTCAAAAAACTCAAAGAAATGGGATTCAGTACATTAATAGACCTGCGCGCCCCCTCGGAACAAAAGTTCGACGAAAAAGAAGCAGCATCTGAACTTGGACTTAAATATATAAGGTTGGTTATGACTTCCGCCGCCCCGACCAAAGAGCAAGTTGACACAGTGCTTGGCGAAATCAAAAAAGCTGAAAAAGATCCTTCAAATGGAAAAGTCCTTCTTCACTGTGCTCATGGCTCGGATCGCACCGGTTGCATGGTTGGAATCTGGCGCGTGACACAAGAAGGCTGGAATTATGATGATGCCTATAAAGAAATGCGCAAGTACTGGTTTACTCCAAAATTTGTGAAACTTTCAGGCGCCGTGAAAGAACACGCAGAAAAGCAGCAATAAAGCACCGTCACTTAAATGAGTGCAGCGCTGAACTCTGTCCAAAAGCAGAGTCAGGATTATTGTCAACAATTTACATATCCAAATATTCAAACTCTTGCATATTTGAACACATTCATGTTAGACTGAAAATCGTTGTAGTAAGAGGAACCCTTCAATGCCCTCCACGCTTACTGTTAGGGGCCAAGTAGTTCACATAAATCCGCTCGAACGCCTATGGCAAATGCTGGTTGTCGACAAGCGCGACCTTGTCGTGCTAGTTGTCTACACGCTCATTACAGGTCTAGTGTCGCTTGCAGTTCCGCTTGCAGCCCAGTCGCTGGTCAACACGATAGCAGCAGGTATTTTTCTGCAACCACTCATTGTGCTTTCTTTACTCGTTTTGACCGGCCTTCTTTTTAGCGCATTCTTGCGTCTGCTCAAATTTTGTCTGGTAGAAAATTTGCAACAGCGAATTTTTGCTCGAATCACTTTGTTGTTGAGCGAAAGAATACCAGCAATTAAAGCCTCTGCACTTAACACAGAGTATATGCCCGAGCTTATAAACCGATTTTTTGATGTAATGACTATTCAAAAATCGTGGGGCAAATTGCTTTTAGAAGTCCCTGCCGCTTTATTGCAAGTGGTCATCGGACTAATTTTGATGGCATTCTACAGCCCATTTCTGCTGGCATTTGACCTTATTATCATTTTGTTTGTAATTTTTGCAGTCACCATACTTGGTATTGGTGGTTTGAAATCAAGCATTCACGAATCGGTACTCAAATATAGGGTCGCAGAGTGGCTCGAGGATATGGGAAGGTGCCAAACAAGTCTCAAAACCAATGGGATAAATGAATTCCTTGCCAAACGCTCTGATAACCTGGTGATGAAATATCTCAAAGCTAGAAGAGAACATTTCTCTGTTTTGTTTCGTCAGGCATTTGGAACATATTTTTTTCAAGCAATCGCAAGTGCTGGCATTCTTGCCATTGGAGGTTGGCTTGTGATCAACCGACAGCTGACTCTAGGTCAACTGGTTGCATCTGAGCTTGTGGTTCTCAACGTATTATCTGCCCTGGAGAAAATAATACGCAATTGCGATACCTTCTACGATTTGCTCACCGGTCTTGATAAAGTAGGGCACATAAGCGATCTGCCGGTGGAAAGAAGAGGCGGGCTGCAATTACCTGAGAATCAGGGCGGACTAAATATTGAGTGTATCAATCTTCATTTTTCATACGATTCAAGAGAAATTCTATCGCAACTAAATGTGTCTATTGCTCCGGGTGAAAAAGCCAGCCTGGTGGGAGCAAGTGGAGCTGGCAAAACGACTTTGGCCTCGCTCATTTGTGGGCTACAAGAAGCCGACTCCGGAACGGTCGAAATAAATGGATTCGACTCAAGAGATCTGGACATGATGAGCCTGAGAGCGGGCGTTGGGCTAGTAGGTGATGCTAATGAGATTTTCGAAGGAACTATAGAAGAAAATGTTGGATTGGGAAGACCTGGCGTTACTCACCAGGATATACGCTGGGCTCTTGATGTAGCACAATTTTCTGATGATCTTGTTCATCTTCCAAACGGCATTAACACTTTGCTCATTAGCGGAGGACGAAATCTTTCTCGCGGACAAGTGCAAAGACTTTTAATTGCTCGCGCTATTGCCGAGCGCCCCAAACTTTTAATTCTTGACGAGGCTTTTTCAGGAATTGATGAAAAAACCAAACTCAAAATAATCGAATCACTATTCTCTGCACAAAATCTGTGGACAGTAATAGACATCTCACACGACGCAGAAGTTGTAGTACGTTCAGATAAAGTCTATTTATTGAGCAATGGTCATATTAGCGAATCTGGAAGTCCAGCTGATTTGGCCTGGCGAACAGAAAGCGAATTTTCATTGCTCTTTCCAGATTTAGCAAGCCAGATTAGAAGAGTCGAGCGACGCAGTAAAGAAAGAGTCGGGAGCAATTAGATGGAAACCACCACTACTGAACCAGGTCTTTTACCAGAACTCGATAACCACAATTATTCCTCGCTCAAAGCTGTGGCAAGCGCAAAAGGATATATGGTTTGTTCTATACTTCTGTGCGTGATGTTAGTATCAACAATCTTGATGCTCATCTTTGTACCCTGGCAACAAAGCGTTTCTGGCACAGGCAAAATAATCATTTTTTGTCCTATGGAACGTCCACAAAACATTGAAGCACTCATTCCAGCGCGACTAAAAAGATGGCATGTGCAAGATGGACAGACAGTTAAACAGGGCGAATTAATTGCCGAGTTGTCTGAAATCGATCAAAAATATTTGGACCCGAAGCAGGGCGATAGACTGGCTCAACAAAAGACTGCTTTGCTTGCTCGTCGCGCTGCAGCGCAATTGAGATATAAAGCTTTGGAAAAACAGCTAAACAGTTTAAAGCGCTCACAATGTGCGGCTGTACCTTCTGCAGGAGAGCGTGCGAATCAAGCAAAAGATAGAATCTGGGCCGCTGAGCAATCTGTTGAAGCAGCTAAACAAAACACTGTTACAACCCAACTTAATTTAAGCCGAATCAAAGATCTATTCGAAAAAGGTTTGCGCTCAAAAAGAGATCTAGAACTTTCAGAACTGGACCACAAAAGAGCACAGACTGAACTTGAGCGTGCACAAGCATCGCTTGAAGTCTCCAAACGAGACCAGCGCCTGGCAATGCTTGACCTGGATAAAGTTGCAGCCGATACAGACGCTGCAATGAGCAGTATCAGTGCCTCTATGGCTAGTGCTCAAGAGACAATTGAGTCGACTTCAAGCGACATCTATAAATTGGACATCGATTTACAAAATCTTTGTCAGAGAGTCGAGCAAAGAAATGTTTATGCACCAAGTGCAGGCAGAATTGTAAGACTAAACAAAGTTGGCGCTGGCGAAACAGTTGATGCAGGAATGGTATTAGCTGTAATAGCACCCGAAACTCAAGACCTTGCAGCAGAGCTTACTGTAAGCGACAACGACGCTCCTCTAGTCAGTGTCGGCAGACCAGTAAGACTTCAATTTGCGGGCTGGCCAGCACTTCAGTTTTCTGGCTGGCCATCAATTGCGGTCGGCACTTTTGGTGGCAGAGTCGCAGTTATCGACGCTATTGCAGATGGAAAAAATTGTTATCGAGTCATTGTAAAACCAGACAAAGAAGCAATCGCCAAAGGCAAAGAAGAACCCTGGCCAGATTCGAAATTTCTGCGCCCCGGAGCAGAAGTAAGTGGATGGATCATGCTTGATACTGTCAGTCTAGGGTTTGAGTTATGGAGACAATTCAACGCTTTTCCTCCGACCATAAAACCAGAAGAGCTTGGTTTGCATAATTCATCTAGTGACAGTGAAAAATCAAGCATCAAACGAAAATCTAAATAGGAGAAATAAATGCGTATTTCTCCAGTTTTTAAAATTCTCGCGTTAACTGTCTGTGCACTATATGCAACACCACAATGTCTGGCGTTGGAGACGATAGACTCAATTAAAATGAAAGGTCAGATTGCACAAGACCTGCAAGGAGCGGACACATTTTCACTCGAATATTTTTTAAAGCTAGTAAATGACAACTATCCAAAATTGCAAGGTGCAGACACAGAGCGTCGCATATCAACAGCAAAGCGACTGGAAAAGTCAGGGGCTTTCGACCCTGTTTTCACAAGTACAAACGAGTATCTGCGAGTACAAGACATTTTCACTCCAGGAGAAGCGAAAAACGCCATTCACAATGAATCGCGCGTTGACATGCTGACTCGATCCGGCATCAAAGTTTTCACTGGAATGAGGTTGAATCCAAACGATACAAAAACTCCTTTTGTTCCATCGGGTAAAAGTGGTGAATATTATGCCGGTGTTTCGGTCCCACTTTTTAGAGGGCTCAAAATCAACGAAAAGAAAGCAGCCGAAGATCAGGCGAAGCTAGGAGAACCGCTTGCCGCCCAAATCTTTGGAGCCACAAGACTTGAAGTTCTCTTGAAAGCTGCTGCTGTTTACTGGGATTGGGTTGGTGCAAAAGCGCGAGTGGATATTGCTCGAAACCTGCTCAAAATAGCTGAAGCACGCGTAGACCAAATAAAACAACGAGTTGAAAAAGGAGATGCTCCTGCACTCGACATCGCTGAATCCGAACAAGAAATCCAAAGACGGCTTGCGGCATTAGTCAAAACAGAGCGCGAATTACAAAAAGCGTCCCTTACTTTGTCTGTTTTTTTGTGGGACGAAAACGGATCACCAAAGATAGTTCCAGCACAACAATACATGCCAAAGCTTCGTCCTGAACCACGAACTCTTACAGACAATGAATGGATGGAAGGTAGAAAATCAGCTCTTTCACTTCGTCCAGAATTGAAAAGAATATCTATCGAGCGTGAGCAAGCTTTGATTGATAAAAAACTGGCTCAAAATATGATTCTTCCAGCCATGGACGCATATTTATTACAAGGTGCAGACACAGGTCCTCAAGGAATAGGACCTGTTGTTAGAGCCGGAATGGTTGTGAATATGCCCTTGAGACAACGTACAGCAAGAGGATTGGCCGAAGCGGCTCGACTCAAAATACAAAAACTAAATCTAGAAGAAAAAGCTGAAAAAGTGCGCATTCAAGTTGAAGTAGACGATACCGTTTCGGCAGTGAACACTTCTTACGAGCGATGGGCTGCCACTTTGCTTGAGGTGCAAAAAGCTTCGCAAGTTGAGCAAGGTGAACGCATTCGCTTTGGTATTGGAGACAGTACTTTATTTTTGGTGAATCAGCGCGAACGAGCATCGGCAGAAGCACAAATGCGATTAGTGGAGGTCCATGTTGAATACCTTCAATCTCTAGCAGCTTTCAACGCCGTTACCTGCAGGTTATAAAGTTCGTTCTTGACGGATTCGTGTATATCTAGATATGCTAATATTTGCAAGAGAGAATAAGAGGTCGATTTATGCCCTTTAGAGCCGTAGTGAGCGCAGAACTGGCAAAGCTTTTCGGAGTGCTCTCACACCCTGTGCGAATTCGCATTATCGAAGAACTAAAAAAGGAAGACCTCACTGTAGGCACCCTGAAAGACTTAATGGGTATTTCTCACTCTGCAGTTTCTCAGCAATTAGCAGTACTTCGAAGTCACCATCTTGTAATTGAAACCAGACAGGGACGAAACGTTTTCTATCATTTACGCAAACCCGATATGGCTCAGTGGATCATGGAAGGAGTCAGTTTCATCTCTCCCGATGCCTCAGAAGTAGAAAAAATGATGTCGGCCATTAAAAATGTCCAGACCGTTTGGGGTGAAGAAGAAAAAGCCACCACCAAAAAGAAAAAACGCTAAACCTTATACGCAAGATTCAAACTCGTCTTGCCGAATCATTTTCCAAAATTTCATCTTCAGACCATAAAGTCATTGCTCTTTGCACTGCAGTTTTCAAAAGAGCAGAATCAGAATCGTCTGGTACTATCAGCGGTATTCCATCTACCAGCCAGGAAGCAACTTTTGTAGAAGACAATCTATATAATACGCGTCTACCATCTCTTCGTTCTCTTATGAGGTTGTGAGCTCTCAGGATGGCCAAATGCTGCGATACAGAAGACTGCCTGATTCCCAAAATCCCTTGTAATGAATTGACGCAAAGCTCGCCAGCTCTTAATTCCATCAAAATGCGAATGCGCAGTGGATGAGAAAGTATCGAAAACAAACTTGCCAATTGTTGAGCTACCAACACTCTATGCGGCATACTTAAACCTCCGCTTCAACACATACTTGCAAACTTTCAAATATTAATATATCTAAAAATGTATCACGATACCTGGCGATTGGCAAGGCTCAAAATACTGCTTGTACGGGCATTCAGCTCAAAAGTCTCTAAGAATAACCTGGTTTGACAATGATTCAGTTGCGGATATACTTATAAATATCATGATTTTCAAATATTCAAATCTTTATACATATTAAGAGGTGCACCATGTCGGCAACTTTTTCAACCACTGAAATCGTCCTAATAACCAATGGAGAATTACGCTCTTCTCTCACAAACCAAGCAAAAGGCAAGATTACCTGGGATGCAGAATTAGTTGAACCTGGAGATTGGTTTATCGTAATCCCTTCCCACTTTGAAGATCCGCAAGAAAATTCGAAATTAGCTTTGTCAAAGGGTGCACAAGGTCTAATCATCAATCGTCGCGAAAGAATTCCCAAAGAGATTTGTGACACAACAGTAATAAGTGTTGCCGATACAAAAACAGCGCTTTTGAATCTAGTCCGAGCATGGCGCTATAAAATAAACCCTAAAGTAGTTGGCGTTAGCGGAAGCTTTGGTAGAAGAGTCACTATGGTTCTTCTAAGAGAGTTGTTGAAGTCCAGATATAATACGCATCTAGCCTTCATGAGTAATTTAGGCTGGTATGGCTGTCTTAGCGAAGTACTAATGATGCCAGCTGAAACAGACTTACTCATTTTTGAAGCAGGAGCAATTGAAAGAGGAGATGTAACACGTATTGGTGGCACTCTCGACCCTGATCTTGCAATCGTCACACCGATCAAAAATCCTCTTCCCTCAAGAGATTCATTTGGTTCAGCCCTTTATTGCGAACTACTTGAAACACTCAAGGAGAATTCAGGCAATGAGATATCAGCCGTCGTTTATGACGACAGCCCAGCTGTACGAACAAGACTTGATTTTGTTTTCAGCGACCTGAACATGAAGCGATATTCTCTGGCTGAAAAAAATCTAGAAGAAAAGTTATCTAACGAATCAATAGAAGAATTGAGCGAAGCAATGCGCTCTGCCATAGATCAATCATGCAATCGCAGCGAAATCTGGTGCGCAATTGAAGGGGCAAAGGCGCTTGGAATTACTGAAGCTACTCTAGAAGAGATCTTTGAAATCAATCAACAAGCAGAGACTGCTTAACTTTATCCCAAGGAGAATTTTTAATGGATAACCAGTTATTCGTAGCCAATGAGCTGGCTGCGATTCTATCTGCACCACTTGCCGCTCTGTTGAGTTTGAGATTCAAAGAAAATCAAGCAGCGCGCTTGATAATTTTCGGTCAACTAGCAACATTCATCTTCGCTCTAGCTGGCTCGGTCTCAAGCTACTTTATTGCCGGATGCAATCAAGTTGCACCTCTTCTGGTGCTGAGTATAACCTTTCTTTCTTTCATAATTTCTGCATTCAGTGACCGCTATCTGGCAGCAGAAAAATATCGATTAGACTTCTTGAGGTTGTTAGCTCTTTTATCTACATCATCCGCCACCCTCTGCTTGGTAGACAATATTTTCTTGAGCTTTGTTTGCTGGCATTTGCTTTCGATTGGTCTTTGGCTTACATTACGCCTTCAGCCAGATGGAAAGAAAACTGCAAACATCGTATTTGCCTATCATATTGTTAGCGATTTGATTTTATTCGTGTCGCTATCTTCCGTGGTGGCACTGACAGGCGTCACAGAGTTTTCCGACCTCAAGTCAGTTCCAGCCTCTTTAATAGTTCTTGGTCTGATTGTCTCTTTTTCAATCAAATCAGCTCTATATCCGTTTCATGGCTGGCTATTAGCCACACTAAATGCTCCAACTCCACTTTCTGGATTATTGCACGCAGGCATAGTGAACGTATCTGCCATTATGTTCTGGCGCATGATGCCAATTTTCAACGAGCACACAAATATACTTCTCTTCTGGGGAATTTGGTCCGCGATTTCAGCCATCGTAGGCACACTGAGTATGCAAGCACAACCTGATGTCAAACGAAAACTAGTTTATTCGACTGTAGGTCAAATGGGATTTATGTCCTTACAGTGCGCATCAGGCTTTGTAGGCTCTGCTCTCTTTCATTTGATTGCACATGGACTCTTCAAGTGTCATCTTTTCCTTCAGTCGGGAAGTGCTGTGGAAGAAGGGAAATTAAAACGAAAATATCTTCATGCTAGTGAATCTCAAGGCGCCGCATCGAAAACGACGAAATTGATTTTAATCGCATTGCTCCTGAGTTTGTTCTCCATTTCTTTTCAGATTGGTGTAGAACAAAATTGGGTTTTCTTGTCAGCACTGGTCACAGGACTTGCAATATGGAGTGCTATCCCCGGATGGGACCGCATCAAAATGTCGTCCATTTTGTTGTTCTTAGGTGCCGTCATGCTAATTTCGTTATTTAGCGCTTGGAGCAATAACAAATTCGAAGAGTTGAGTCTCTTGAATCACGGTGCAAATGCCATTCTCTTGCCGCTATTCCTGGTAATAGCGGCTGGTCTTGGCATACTGCTTGAGCTTGGCAAACAAAACAACCTCGCTAAGGCTTTATATGTGCACAGCCTCAATGGATTCTACTTCAACGGACACGTTCTTGAAGTTATGGCAAAGAGCTCGAAAAAACTTTCAACCTTTAAAAATTAAGAGGAGCAATCAGTCAAAATGAAATCAGAACATTCATCTATAAAAGGTTTTGTTGAAGAAGCGACTTCTCATCTGGGCGCCTTTTACCCTCTTTCAAATTTCATTGCATGTAACGCGATCAAAGGGCTTGAAGATATTCCTTTCAACAAAGCAATGAAAGAAGCGCGCGAACTCTTTGGTGCAAAAGGTTTTCTTTCTTTGCCAGAATATCGAGCTATGTTCGAGTCTGGAAGAATCGAACCTTCAGATCTAGACCAGGCATTTAAAAAATTCGAGAACAAAAACGAGCCAAAATATACTCCTCCAAAATGCAATCTTACATTGAGCGAAACTTTTGACCGAATAATTGGCTCAAATCTTGTTGGCATCATCAATTCGCAAATGACAAAGTGGTGCGCGGCTTATCTCGATCGAACCCAAGCACAATGGATACCTATCCAAAAGAAAGATCTCTTTTCTTTCTGGAGGGAACTTGCCCTTTACGACTTATCGCTTTTAGAACATGGTATCGATAATGAAGTCTGGGCAAATTCGCTAAACTCTATTAATGGTCAAGCAGACCAGGTCATCAAAACTATACTGATTGATTTAGGTCTGAGCTATGACGAATTTTCGAGCTATTTGAAGCAGCATGTAATGCAGTTGCCGGGATTTGCGAGCTATTTTAAATTTCTCGAAAAAAATGAAGTCGAAACAAATATACTTACAGACTATTTAGCCATAAGGCTCCACTACGAGTCAGTCTTGAGCAAAGAACTCGCGGTGAAGTTATATGCGTGTTCTGACCTTGCAAACACAAGACGCTTACTTATTAGTCAAATCGAAGACAATTCAGAGAAAAACTCCAACACCGACGATTACAGTCATGTCTGGCAAGAAGCATATGAATTGAATTACCGAAACAAACTTTTATCCAAGTTGAGCGTTTGTAAACAATTTCCACAAGATAACAGCGACTGTCAGCTCGTCTTTTGTATCGACGTGCGCTCAGAGCCTATTCGTAGAGAAATAGAAAAACAAGGTTCGTACTCAACATTTGGTTTTGCTGGATTTTTCGGAATGCCTATGCGACTCAAGGAACTGGGAAGCCAGGTTTTTCTAGATCTTTGTCCAGTGCTTTTGAAACCTGACAAAAATGTTTTTGAAGCCTGCGATAGTCAGTCGGTCACTCAAAAAATTGGCTGGCAGGCAATGAGAGCTTCAATTTTGCAGTTGAAGAAAAAGCTCAAAAGTAGCATTGCTGGAACTTTCGGTTTGGTGGAAATGTTTGGTTTGAGTTCGTGCCTGCCTCTTGTAACCAAAACGCTATTTCCTACATTCCATCAAAAGGTCTGTAAGACTTTAGAGCATAATTTAGCCGGTTCAGATAACACTTTTCTGGATCTTTCTAGATTCTCTCTTCAAGACAAAATCGATTTTGCCCAAGGCACAATTCGAGGTATAGGACTTACGACTTTCGCCAAACTCATTGTTTTGTGCGGACACCACAGCTCAACTTTGAATAATCCTTTTGCATCTTCGCTAGATTGCGGCGCATGCGGCGGAAACGGTGGCGCATTTAGTGCTCGTTTAGCAAGTCAAATTCTAAACGACCCTGAAGTGCGAAATGGGCTTTTACAAAAGGATATTCAAATTCCCAAAGAAACGAGATTTATCGCTGCCGAACATGACACTTCAACTGATTTATTCACCTTTTTTGAATCAGAGAAAGAACCAATTGAATATAAAACATTACTTGCTCAACTGAAAAAAGATCTCTTGATCGCAGGAGAACATGCAAGAACCAAACGAGTGTCAACTTTACCGCAATCGAGCCTCAAAAATTTAAACAATGCTATAAATCGTTCGTGCGACTGGGCACAGATTGCTCCAGAATGGGGACTTGCTGGAAACGCAGCCTTTATTGCCGCTCCAAGACATATCACAAAAGGGTCAGATCTTGAGGGTAGAGCTTTTCTACATTCTTATGATTATCATAATGACACCGAAAAGAAAATTCTGGAACTAATCATGACTGCACCAATGGTAGTGGCTCAATGGATTAATATTCAATATTACTTATCGACCATGGATAACAATACATTTGGCAGCGGCTCTAAAGTAGTGCACAACGTGCTTGGAGACTTTGGCATCATGCGCGGCGCCATAAGTGACTTACAAATCGGTTTGCCGCTTCAATCGATTAAAAGTCCAAAAGGCTTTGGACACGAACCTATGCGTCTAATGTCAATAATTGCAGCGCCAACCAAAGCCATCGATGCTGTAATTGAAAAACATCCAGAAGTTAGGAAGCTCGTTTCAAACAATTGGATCAGACTAATATCTCTAGATCCAGATAGTATGCACTTTCAAGAAGCAGAAGACTGCGGAACCTGGCATGATATCAAATATAGTTCCAAACCGGTATCAGGACAAAAATTGTATAATCCCGACAAAACACCAGAAAGCCAAAGCCTTAGCCCTGCCTTTTAGAGCAGGTCTGGGACTAAATCTTAATGAACTGGTCATTGATACTGATCAATTCGGTACTTTTACAGGCGAAATAGAAAGGAAAAACAGTCCATCCCAGACGGCGCTTTTAAAAGCCCGTCTTGGAATGAAGACTTCTTCTTCTATGCTTGGTTTAGCAAGTGAGGGTAGTTTTGGACCACATCCTTTCGTTCCACTTTTTGCAGGATGCCAGGAAGTCCTTGTCTTTTTAGATGACGAGCTTGGAATCGAAATCGAAGAAACTCTTATCTCAACTCAAACCAATTTCAATAATACAGTTATAAACTCGGTCCAAGACCTGGATTCATTTCTTACAAGAATAGGATTTCCAACTCACGCAGTCATTTTGAGACCAAACAAAACTGATTCTGGTTTGATAAAAAGAATGAACAGGTTATTCCACAAAGATAACCAATACCATCTCATTTTCAAAGGCATCAACGAAAAGAGTGCCTTAATAAACGCCTTTGATGAATGTCAAAAAAATTCATTAGATAAAATGGTTCAAGTGGAAACCGATATGCGTGCCCATATGAATCCCACTCGCATGAAAGTTTTGAGAAAAATTGGCATTAAAATGGCAAAACGCTTACAAACAAAATGTCCAAACTGCAGCTGTCCAGGATTTGGAATGACCCAAACCGGAGGCAATCTTTTGTGTGAGATTTGCAAATATCCCTCAGACCGTCCGTCATTCGAGATTCACTCCTGCTCCAAATGTTCTTTTAATGAAAAGGTTTTACGCAAAGACGGGATAATAGGCTTAGAACAAAAGTATTGTCAGATATGTAATCCTTGAAGACTATTCATCCTTTGGCACAATGCGCGCGCTGACCTGAGGCTCAGCTAGTAAAACTTTAGAGAGATAACGATTATTTGTCTCCCAGCCGGCTGGAACGCGCCCAACAAGCTTGGTTAGTCTGTCTTTAGCCAAAGTGCTTCTGTTGTCTTCAAACAACTTCTGCACAAAAGGAATGCCGATTCCCTTAACCGTGAGTCCGCTGTCCTCTCCTACCAAATTGCGATGGACTATAAGCCATGTTTTCACACATTCGTTGTGTACTACAGGATCAGTATTTCCAGATTGAATCAAATTATACAGTGCCTCACCGTGAGCCACTCTGGCATCCATATCATTCGGGTCTGCTTGTACAGCTTTTCGGCTAAATTCTGCAGCATGCCTGTTCTTATCTAAACGACGAGCAAGCTCGGACTGCATCAACTGCATTCGAGCGTTACCCTTACCAAGCCCCTGAGAAAAGAGATCGTCATTACTAATAACAGGTTTGATAACAGATTCTGCTTCCTTCTTCGTCTGCGCATCCGATTCTTTTGCAGAGGCAGAATTTATCGTCAGTAAATAAAAACAAATCGCTAAAGTGAAAGATTTTTTCTTAAGCATCTTAATTCACCGGTTGGTTCAATATATGCATTATTTTGAATATGTAGACATCAACACACCTGAACATTTTAGATCAATTAGTACTTCCTTATCAAATATTTTCACCAAAATTTCGACGGACTCTTGTCCAACTTTTCTAGCTCACAAAGCCCATTGGACTAATTGAAAAATTAGTCCAACCATACTATAATTTTAATATATGCAGAAATGCAAACATATTAAACAGATGCGAATCGCACGAGGTAGCAATCTTTGTTATATGTTCTAATTTGTTTGTCAGGCACAGCATCGCTCATCTATCAGGTTATCTGGCAGAGACTGCTTGGGCTGTTTACGGGAAGCGATGTTTCCTCAGTGTCCCTGGTCGCAGCAATCTTTATGATTGGCTTAGGACTAGGCAGCTATTTAGGCGGAAAAATATCCCTTCAAGTTGAAAAAAGAATTGGATTCGTTAAAGGCTTTGCTATTTGCGAACTCTGCATAGCCTTAATGGGTTTTGCCAGTAAGCCATTTCTTTATGATTTTCTCTATCTGAGGTATTTTCATCATGGCATAGAACCAGTTCCAAGCCTATTAGTAGTATTCATTGCAGGTTTATTCCCAACAGTTTTAATGGGAATATCTCTGCCTTTATTGAGTAAGGCTCAATCCCTGACTATTCCAGAGGCTATTGATCGCACTGCAAAACTTTATTTTTGCAATACTTTAGGAGCCGCTATGGGTGCCGCTCTTGCCTCGTTCTACTTAATTGGACAGATCGGCTATTCAGGCTCAATTATGTTGGCTTCTTTATTGAATCTAGTTTGTTTTATATTGGCCTGGTTCACTAAAGACTCTCACAAGCAATCAACCAACAGATCTAACCAATGTGCTGATACCTCCACAGAACAAAATCATATTATTGAAACCAAAGTCAAAGGAGGAAGTGTACTTTTCTGGTGCGGTGTTTATTTCTGTTCTGGCTTTATAGCCCTTGGTTTGGAAATAATTTGGTTTCGCCTATTAAATGTAATGCTCAAAGCTAACTCTATGACTTTCGGTTGGCTTCTATTTCTATATCTTGGTGGATTTGCACTAGGAATTGCTCTTGGCCGCTTATCATTCACACGCAAGCATTCGTCCAAATTTAGTTATGCGCTTTTGCAATCAATAATAGTTTGCTATTCGATTTGCTCCATTACATTTCTAGTTAATACACTTGGAGCCAACTCAAATATTCAACCAGTTTTCGATTTCTTAGCACGATACAATCCAGTTTACTTTGACAGCGAAAATATTCCAATTCAGCAATTCCTCATGGTTTACGTAGGAGTTCCAATTTTCTTTATAGTACCGCCTACGATACTAATGGGTATTAGCTTTTGTGTGCTCCAAAATCTTGTTCATTCTTCCCTTGATTGGTTTGAAAACAGGATTGGAGCACTTCAAGCTTCAAATATATTTGGCTCAGCTCTTGGCAGTATGCTTGTAGGATTGGTCGGCTTGGAAATTTTTGGTACCAGCGGAATGCTTAGAACTTTGAATATTCTAGGTCTAATGTTTTTAGTTTGGGCTATCCTTATCCTTGTTCGCCAAAGCATAAAGACCAGCCACCAGACAAAAGCATTTGTGTTGGGGGTTTCATTATGCTTTGGCTATTGCTTTGTTACTTTGCCTACAGGAAAATCATTCTGGGCTAAATTGCATGGTCAGATAGATGACACTAACTTTATAGTAAATGAGGACAAAAGTGGCGTGTCAGCATTCTGTTCTCTCAACAAAGATGGTAGTAAGGTCTACACTTATGTAAACGGACAAGGACACAGTGAATTGCCATATCCAGGAGAGCTCCACTCTTGCATGGGTCTTTTGGTTAACCTTCATCCAAAACCTGAGAATATCTGCATTATCGGCTTAGGCAGTGCAGATACATTGTACTGTGCAGGATCAAACCAAAACACAAAAAGAATCGATTGTTTCGAAATTCTCAAGCCTGAATGGAAATGCCTTAGCAACTGGAATGAAGCGCAAAAATTCAAGCCTCTTACTAAAGTCTTTACTGATTCGAGAATAAATATCGTGTTTGGTGATGCGCGAGAAAAAATAAGAGAAGGTGAAAAGTATGATGTTATTCAAGGAGATCCTGTGCGACCATTTGATTCAGGTGCAGGATTCATCAACTCGCTGCAGTTTTTTCAACTTTTGAAAGACCGTCTGAAGCCTGGCGGAATAGTCATTTTTTGGTCTTCTACTCCTCGAACCAGAACTACTTTTATAAAGGCGTTTCCACATTGCATAGAATTTGGTGCAGTCTTGATTGGCTCAAATCAGACGTTTTCTCCAGAGAAAGAAGAAATTTTGAAACGTTACTCACAAAACAGAATAACAAATTATTTTGAGTCTACCGGTATTGATGACACCAAAATCCTGGCAGAAACTCTCAACTCTTATCTTGGTGTGGCGCAAGCAGATAAGAACATCGCAGGGTTAAATTTAGATCTTTTCCCAAGAGATGAAAACTTTGTCCATCACTTGAAATGAGCATATGCCTATCTACCTCAAACTCTTGAGATAGATAACGATTGCTTCAGCCTCAGCTTTTTCCAACTGCTGAGACGGCATCAAATTAGGGTCGCCGTTGAATTTTTTCGGATTAGATTCGACGTGTTTTTCAGGATCGAGTATTTGCTCTAGCAAGAACTTACTGCTTCTTTTGGTTCCTATTTTATCGAGACTCACACCTTCTTTATTACCTTCGTTTTTTATCGAGTGACAATCTGCGCACTGATAAAGACGATAAAGCGCTCTGCCGCGATTTACAGCTTTTAGCTCTTTGCTTGTGTCGACTTTGTTTTTCTTTTTGCCCGAACAAAAAGCAGGCGTGGCAGCCATAATCATAGCAATCAATAGTAAAAGTAATTTTCTGTGCATAAATCAATTATCCTTCTACAGGATAATTAAAACATCAGTCTTTAGTATTGAATTTCTTGATTTAGCGGCTAACACGTAAGTTAACTAATTAATTTCAATCTTCGATTTAACCTGCCTTTTCTGCCTGATTTGCCTTCATATGCATCATCATATGCCAGACAGTAGCGGCCCCAACAAGTCCATATAGAATATGGGTCATGGTGCCGTCGCCCATCAGTGTAGTAACCAGATTGTAGTTGAAGATTCCGACTAATCCCCAATTCAGTCCGCCTAATAGCAATAGGAACGTAGCTATAAGCTCAATATTTTTCATTTTCGTTTCACCTGAAGCATCAAACCCGCATGAATAAAGGGTTACCAGGGTTAGGTTTAGATGCCTATTATCCACCTTAATAGATACTTGCAATCCTGTCAATATTTGGTGCCCCGCAGAACCCTCGCAGGCAGAGCGATAAGGTGATACAAACCTATTACTTTCTCCAAATTTTGATGGCACAACATTCAAAAGACATTGCAAAAAACAAGCCCGTCTTCACCTTCTTAGATGAATTTCTTCCACATAAGACCTCAAAACTAGTATCCTATGCAGGAATCGCTTGAGCCAAACAGGAAAAGAAAACATGAATAGAGTAATTAGAATGAACATAGCTAAAGCCTTTTCAATGGCTTTTACTCTAACTATATATAGTTTCTTTCCGCCCGTTTTGGGTCAACCTGAGTTCATCGGCAATGAGACTGGCAGTGTCCAGTCCAAGCAGAGCACCAGCGGACCAGCGAAGAGACACTCTCAAAAAGACAAATTAGACGCTGATGCACAGTGGCAAAAGGAATCCACCCAGGGAATAAAATTCTACGGAACACCTGGAATTGAAGAACAAAATATGACAGCCAAGTGGCCGACTCAAAAGAAGTCTCCTCGCCAAGCAATAGCAGATTACCTTCACAAGCTCCCCAAGCCAAATGGCCCGCTATCCTTGCGCACGGGCGACCTCATTTACCTAGGCAGTGAATCCATTACCAAGAGTTTTCCTGGCAAACTCATTTATGTTCTGCGTTTTAGACAATGGCCTATAGCCATCCAACTGCCCCAGCCACTTTCAGCAAATAACATTTTTCTAGTAGATAAAAACGCTCCTGTTGAGCTAATTACGAACAGCGAAGATTTGAAGAAGCTGATGAAACGTGAAGTGCACGGGATTGTCGATGATACAGAGGCCAGGCGTGTTCTAAAAGCCTGGTTGCTTTTATCTCAAGAGCTCGCTCAGGACGGAATGTATCAGTTCGAAATTCCTGAATCTGCTATTTCTAGATTGGAAAGTCACGAACTATCCATGTGTGGCAAGGCTATTGTAAAACCGATCGGCGGAAATAGCGGAGAAATAAATGCCACCATTTGTTTTTCGCCAAATGGAGATATAGCCTCAATAAAAGAGAAGCAAAGTCTTATGCAGGGTATGCGTCCCATTTGTCAGTCGACAAAACTATTGGACAAAGACCCAATCATTAGAAAAATGGCAGAACAAGACCTGCTTATCATGGGCAAAGCGGTCAAACCTTACTTAGACGAGCAACGGGCAAAAGTGTCGCCGAAATTGCGTATAGCAATAGACAAAATCTGGCAACGAATCCTGGTCGAAAACAGATAGTGGCTAGCTTTTCCCAGTCTGAGCTTGAGAATCGGAGTGCTTGAGCCTAACTAGCAAGAACTGTTCGGTACGACTTTTATCAAAATGTACGAGTATCGGTGCTTGCTCTTGCATCAAATTTCCCAGACCACAGTCATAAACCACAGCAGTGTTTTTTCCCACAGTGAAGGCTACACGCTGAGTTTTCTTATCCAAATGTCCATGTACCTGCTGATCCTGATCGGTCAGCATGTCATAGTAGTTTCCAGCAATTTCGCCTTTGGCATTGATTGCTAATTGAAACATAGTGGTCGAATTAGTCTGATCGCCTTGAACGAGCGAAAACACTCCAAGCGGTTTCCATTCTGTATTTTTCTTATCTACCTTCGCCACAGTTTTTGTATTAAAATCCGATGGCACCGCAGGCGGTACCGCACCAGAAGTGGAGGTAAGCATCGGGCTTGTATAATTTGGCGCAGTCGGTCCTTGCGTTGCCAATGTCTGAGCCTGATTATAATACTCATCAGCTGAAGCTACTGGCTGGTCGTTGTAATAAACGTTGTTGTTATTATAAGTGACAGAACCGCCACCACCTCCGCCACCATAACCGTAGAAGAGAGGTGTCATTGCTGACATGGCGAGCATACCTGCCATCATACTCCAGTCAGTGATCATCCAAGCGGTGCTTGCACCCCACCCTGGAGCATACCAGCAACCAGGATAATGTCCCCACCAACCATGTCCCCAGAAATGGTCGTAACCATTGAAACCATTTCTTACAGCCAATCCCCGATTGTTCATATAGGTCGGAGAATAATTGTATGTATTGTGTCCGCCACGAAAAACGTTATTTCCGTTACCCGAAATATGATCGAAACCAAAACCACCGTTGCGAACAGGGTCAAGATGCCCGGCACCGCCAAAACCAGTGGCGGGACGATTCCAAACTCCGCTTGTAAAATTACCTCTGTCTACACCGGCTCCTCCATCAAAACCGCCTGGCCTGGTCCAGACACCGCGATTGGGGTCAGAATCTATAGAATTGTTCCGAAAGGTTCCGGCATTGTCTCTGTTGAATCCGCCGTTATCGAAATTGCCGCGATCAACATTTCCACGATCGAAATTTCCTCGATCGAAATCTCCTCGGTCAAAATTTCCTCGGTCAAAATTGCCCCGGTCAAAACCGCCGCCGCGACTAAATCCGCCGCCACCACCAAAGCCACCACGACTGAATCCACCACCGGCACCGCCAAAGCCTCTAGCATGAGCTTCGAGCATCAAACCTGGAGAAAAAAGCGACACCGAAAAACTGGCAAGCACTAAAGAAGTGATAATTCTCTTTTTCATTTATTCCAATTCCTTATTGAGCTTGTACATTGACTCGACTAACAGTGATTCGCTCCGAATCGGGCAAATCCATCCCCTCGAACACTCTTTTGGTCGACTGCCAGGTGAATTTATCGGGGGCCTCGAGCTGCCAGAAATTAACTGCGGATAGTCGCTGCCCGCCAGGAGTGACTCGATTCATGCGACTTTCCCAGGTCTTACCATGACTGTACCAACGTGCCTGTCCAAAGCCGCCGTTAGAATCGAAAATCCATGATACCAGTGCGTTTTGAGTAGGATCAAAGCCAGTAATCTGCATTTCTTCTCTGCCCTTGCCATCTTTGTCTTTTAGCTCAAAGCGGGTGACGAGAAAATTATTTCCATTTGCAAATCGGGTCGTTACTTTGGCATCACCATTAGTGCCTTTCGCTTGCCACTCTCCAAGCATCCACGCCATGTCCTTTAGAGACAACTGACTATTAGCATCAACTTCTCCGTGGTCTGTGGCGCTTGCAATTTCCCACTTACCACCGTTTAAAACATGCACTACGGTGTATGTGCATGAAGAAAGCTGATTACCTTCCAGATCACTAAAAGTCGCTATTCCTTTTTCTATTGCAGCAGAATCGCCGATTGGTTGAACTGACTGAACATTAATTGTCACTTTTCCTTTTTTACGCGCAAAAAAGTCAGCGTATTTGTCTTCTATTGCTTTGCGACCGCTGTACTCCCAGCCGTCGGTGTCAATATAGGTGCCCTTTTCTGACCACATAGAGGCGATTTTTCTGGCGTCGCCTGAAGCAAAAGCCGCCTCATATTCTTTGGCTTGACTCTTGAAAATGTTGTCTAATTTACTACCTTCACTACTCTTTACTTCTGACTTAGTGGTCGAAGCTTCCTGCTCCAATGCTAAAGTACTAAGTGTGACAAGCGGACTGAGACTGAACAGCAGTGAAAACACTGCAACCTTTACAGTTTTTCCGACCATAAATTTAGAACTCCCATTTCCCTAAAATGTATTTGCAGAATTCTACCAGCCCCAGGCGTTTAATTTACACATTCTGCTTGATGCTTTGTTTTAGCATCCAGATTTCGTTCCAGCCTGCTTTTTCAGGACCCTCTCGACCATTCAACCTGGAGAATGAAAAGAGGAATGCTTTGCGATTACTTGAGTCCAGAAAATTCAAAGAATCGGCACTTCTGTTTGAGCGATGTGCCGCTCTTGATCCAATGGACCCCTCAGTCCAGTATTACCTGGGCGTTAGTGCGCTCTATAGTGACGATTTCAAAAAAGCCGAACATGCATTTTGTCGCACAGTGGTGATGACCAGCAGTGAAAACACTTTTTCTAAAAACGCACTTCTTTATTTGAAAAAATATCACGAATTCAAAGGAATGATTCCTTACAGTCAGGCAAGCTCAACCGGCTTAGCACGCTGGAATCGCTCAGGTGCACCCATAAAAATTCATGTCACAAACGGACTCAAATTTCCCAGAGGATACTCTGGCGGTGACCTGACTGTGGATACCTGCAAAACTCTATATCCATATTTGATCAAACCAGAGTTTTTCAAAAGACTTTCAACTGCAAACGAGTACAAAGTAGAATATAAAAGCGCAGTGATGACTGGCATTAATGCCTGGTCTTCAGCAATGCAAGACAGCAGAATCAAATTTCAATACACAGACGACCCCTGCAAGGCCGACATTTTATTTATATGGTGTGAAGAAGAGGGCAGAGGGGCTGTGGGGAGAACCTTTTATCCTTGGCAAGGTGTACGCAACGCACGAACTATTGTCCATATTGAGACCCAGTTCGCAAAAGCCTGGGGTGGTCATGCAACACGCGAAATCACTCATATAGCCATGCATGAATTTGGTCATGCTCTTGGGCTGCAAAATCATTCTGGCAAACCAGACGATGTTATGTACGACCACAGCAGTGGTGTTGATGAAAACGATACTTATAAAGCCTCAAGATATAATCGTCCAACCCTAAATGATTTTGTTACTCTTCGAGCCCTTTATGAGCTTCCAGCAAGCGATCTATACAAACCGTTTTAAATGAACTCGACACCATATACGGTTAAGTTTAAAAGAGCGTCAGATTTATTTCCTCCTCCAATTGCTGACCCAAACTCAGTTTTGGTAAATTGGGATCTAAAGTCCAAAGACCTGAATGAGCTAATAGACTGGTTAGATCGGGAAAAATTTACTGGCGTATTGAAAGCAAGCTCACACGAAACAAAATTCAGAGGAGCGCTTCTTCTCTTTGCCGGCTGGTGCGTTGGTGCTGTTTACGCGGTTATGGGCGAGGAGCCAATTAAGCACACATACAAAGCACTACCGGCCATATTGGCGCATTTGCAAAAAAATAATTCGGGCGATATCGAAATTTATTCACTGCCTGAAGAAATTGTTTTGCCCTTTTCATCGGCTTTCATCGGGCATTTCATGGAACCAGTGCAAAATGAAAGCCCCAGCCAGATGGCAGCCTATTTTGTAGAACACATCATAAACTTACCCAGACACAGTTTAATTTCGATTCGCACCCTCACTCCAACTAAAAGCGAATTATGTCTCGTCTTTTTCTATTGGGGTAAAATAACCGGACATTTTTTGGTAGAAGAACAGAGATTCTCCAGCACTTGTGAATTCCCCGAGTTTGTATTCGATCAGGTTCTCGAAGCCAAAATTCATCTGAGCATACTTTCACCTGAAATAGATGGAGTCTATTCAGGCAGCACCCGCTTTGGGTTTCCCTTGATTTTAGAGCCCAGGACCCGATAGTCAAGAGGCGCTCTAGAGTCACGAAGTGATTACATTAAGCATGATAAAATCAGGTTCTAACACCGGTGAGACCAACATGTTTTTGAAGACAAAAATTTCGCTTAGTTTAATCGCCCTGCAATGCGCGTTTCTATTCAGTTCTGATAACGCGTTTAGCGCCCAGATGTCATTTCAAGATTTAGTAGATCGCGGCTCTAACGAATTTGTAGAAGGCAATCTGCCTAAAGCCAGAAAAACGCTAGAAGAGGCAATGGACGCTGCGCAAAAATTCTCCGAAAAAGATCCTCGCAGAGCAGTAGTTTTAAATCAGCTTGGCATGGTCTTGTTCGAGCTTGGCGAATACAGAAAATCACACGAATTTTTCAAACAAGCACTTTTAATTCGAGACAAAGAACTCGGGTCTAATCATTTGACCACAGCCGAGAGTATGGTTCGTCTTGCATCATCCAGTGCCGCTCTTGGCGACAATGAAGAAGCCGAAAAACTATTGCGAAAAGCTTTGCGAATTATGGATAATTCTAAAAATTGTTCACCAGATGAAAAAATCATAGCCACCCAACATTTATCTAATGTTTTAGACAATCTCGAACTGGCTAAAGAATCTTTGTTTCTACAAAAACAAGTAGTCGAATCGCGACGCAAATTACCAAAAGATCCAGAGCTTGGAACCGCTTACACAAGTCTGGGGAATTGGTATATCAAACACAACGAAATCAGCAAAGCTAGAAAAGCTTTCGAAGAAGCTCTTTCCGCTGACCAGACTGTTTTAGGATCACACCATCGTAACGTTGCTCGCGACTTGAACAATGTGGCTGGAGTTTTATCGCTTCAAGGCAAAAACGAAAAAGCCTTGCAAATGCTGAAAGAAGCGCTTGCAATTCAAAAAGAGTCCACCGGAGAAGAAAGCACCCAATTCAAAGATTGTCTTGATAATCTCAAAAAGGTCCTTAAAAAATTGGGACGCCAGGACGAAATTTCTAAACTAGAGCAAGAATACAAAAAATAAAATGACAGAAAAAAAAATCAGACTTTGCATTGCCGGCATCACAGGTTGGACAGGAAGTGAAATAGGCAAAGCAGTTCTTGAATCGCATGATTTCGAACTGGCAAGCGCGGTTTCGCGCAATAGTGCTGGACAAAAATTCGAACATGTCTCAATTTACCAAACGGTGCACGAAGCTTTGCATCTAGATCCAGTCGATGTCTTAATCGAGTATACAAGTGCACTTTCAGTCAAAGAGCACGTACTTGCGGCCTTAGACAATAATGTAAATGTGGTGGTTGGAAGTTCAGGGCTTTCAAGCGAAGATTTTGACCAAATAAACGAAATCGCTCTAGAAAGAGACCTTGGTGTAATAGCAAGTGGTAATTTTTCAATCACAGCTGCGCTTGCTAAGCGATTCTCACTCATGGCAGCAAATCATATTCCGCACTTTGAAGTGATAGACTATGCTCACGCTGAAAAAATAGACGCACCAAGCGGAACGGCTCGCGAGCTAGCTGAAGAATTGTCCCTGGTGCAAGAAAACAAAATAGCTGTGCCACCAGAAAAGACCATGGGCTATAAAGAAGCTCGCGGCGCTCAGATAAAAGGGACACCTGTGCACAGCTTGCGATTACCCGGTTATGTTCTGTCTTTCGAGTCTATCTTTGGTCTTGCCGATGAGCGCCTCACAATTAGACATGACGCCGGTTCTAGCGCAAGACCGTACGTAGATGGGACACTGCTTGCAGCTCGTATGGCAATTAAAACCAAAGGGCTAGTTAGAGGACTCGACACCCTGCTATTTGGAAAGTTATGAAAACCACTTTTGAAATAGTTCCCCTTAAAGGCACACAAAACGAATTCATTTCTTTGCACCAGATCTTTCAATCAATAAATGAAGAGGGTGAGTCATTCCCTTATCCAACCGATTGCAATCTTGAAGATTTCAAAGCGATATGGTGTCAGAAAAGCAGTGTAAGCTACATGGCCCAAGACCCTAAAACCAATACCATTGGCGGTGCATACTTCTTCAAACCACAATGGCCCGGCAGAGGCTCTCATGTAGCGACTGCAACCTACATGGTATCGAACAGGGTGCGAGGAAATGGGCTTGGCAGACAGTTAGCATTGCACTCGCTAAAGGAAGCTTTCAACCATGGATACAAAGCAATGCAGTTCAATTATGTGGTATCAACAAATACCTCTGCAGTAAACTTATGGAAAAGTCTGGACTTCGAAGTAATCGGCACACTGCCCGGTGTTTTTCAACATGATTTGCATGGTCCTGTTGACGCTTATGTTATGTTCAAAAATCTTGCTGACACTTAAGCTATAACGACATCTCAATTGCAAGTTTTTGCAAATCGACCTGTGATTCATATGGGTCTGCACTCGAAATTCTATTTAGAAATTCAAGCGCCTTTTCTTTGTGACCCTGTCGCAGTTCAAGCTCGGTAAAATGATGCAGAGCATTGACGTAGTCAGGGTTAATGCTAATAGCTTTATTCAAATAGAACTCTGCCTGTTTATAATCACCTGACTTCAAATACAGCGAGCCAAGATTTCCATACGGCCACTCGAATTGTGGATATTTAGCGATACACTTTTTAAAAGCATCTACTGCGCCTTCCGTTCTCCGGGTAACCATAAGGTTATAGCCCTTTATATTCATTTGCTCGGCTTCTTTAGAAATTGGATATAAGGGCAAATGAGTCTTGATATAAGTTTTAGCCTTTTCTGCCGTCTCTTTATCGAATTGCTGAGCTTCTATCATAGCTTTTCTAGATTTTTCGGTCCAACCATAAGCTTTGAAGACTAGTCCTTGTCGATAATACTCAGGTCCACTTTTGCAAACGTATTCTTTGCGCATATCAGGTTGCAAGGCTGAAACATAAAATGGAATAGTCACCAGATACAATACCAAAGGGAGCATCGCTCCAAAAGCAACTTTTGACCGTACCAGACTGGTAGCTCCATTTACGATACCAATTATTCGTCCATTTGAATCAAGATAAGCACTTCCATAAATCGGCTCACCGTCTGGAATTTTATTGAAAGACTCAAGAAACAAAATGGTTTTCTGAGATTGGCGACCATCTTGAAAAATCACATTCACTCTTGAGATTTTGGGATGGATCCAATTCAAAACCCCCCGTTTGAGCAAAGTAAATTGACATTCAACTTTATTTAAAGAAGCAGTTAACCGAGCCAATTTCCTGCTTTCAAACAAATCAACAATCAAAAAAATCATATAAGCAATAACGCTGACCGACAAAACAGGTTTTGCCTGCACTGGAAACATACCTAAATTGAGACTTATTGGAGAAAGAAACGCAAGATAAGAACAAGTAAGAAAAGAAAGAGACAACAATCTCGTTTTCACTCTTCGCTCAAGAAATTTTGTCTTGTCTGCAAAACCAAAAATTGACTGGATCAAGCCAAGCTCGTTTGGCTGTTCGAGCAATAAGCCATAAGGCGTGCTCAAAATGCGAGGTTTTGGATTCGACTTCGGTTCTCCAAATAAATCGACTTGCGTACTTTGAGCAATCAAGTTTTTGAGAGTCTGGCTTTTTTCATGACTTACTAATTTAAAAGCTTCCTGGCTTCCATCATCATACGTGACTACGCCATCAAGAAGCGTGCCACCATTTAGACTCAGTTTGGCAGTCCGCAATTTCAAATCTAACAGGACTTTGGTTTCATCGGTGGTATCAAGCAAATTTTGCGCACGCCTGACGTATGCAAGTCCGCCCAAAAGAATTAGTGGACCAAGCAAAGTAAAAAGAACACCGTGAACAACAACCAGAGTGTATAAAAGCAAAATCAAAATCTGAGCATCAATTGCACCGCCAAATAGACTGAATTTGACTGTGGCTGCCCTGGCATAAGTCAAAAACGGTATAACAAGAAGAGCCAGCCCGCCAAGCGTGTAGCGCGAACCTTGCACAATAAAGCTTCGGCAAAGAGGTGAAAGGTCCTTTTTCATTCCGCAGATACCCTTACATAAGGAACGTATTAAAAACGACTAATTTTTAGCATAACAGTCATTTGTTCTTTTGAAGCATGTCTGACACATGAAAAGTGCGTATTTTTTTGACCTCAAGTGCTACTATTTATCACTTATATAAACGGAATTCCGGCTCCGCCCACATTCCAATCCTTATTTCGAGGGGGTTTTAATTTAATGGTAAGTACTGTCGCTAAATCGAAGGTCAACACAGACCGTCAATGGCAATCGTTCATAGATGGAAAAGCAGAGAAAGGCGTAAGCGAGCGTCAACTCTTCAATCCTGCCGATGGAAGCCCTCTTTGCAAAGTTTCTGAAGCCGACTCCAAAATGGTCGACAAAGCGATCAAAGCTGCACGCAAAGCCTTTGACCAAGGTCAATGGCCCAAAATGACTGCTCATGACCGCGCCAAAGTTTTGTTTGCAATCGCCGACAAAATTGATGAGCATGCAGAGGAATTAGCAGAGCTTGAATCGCTCAACCAAGGTAAACCCTTGCGTGAAGCTCAATACGACGTAGCTGACGCTGCCAATTGCTTCCGCTACTACGCAGGACTTATCACCAAACCAAACGGACAACATGTACCTGTTCCGGCAAACTCTGAAACAACTGTTGTACGCGAACCAATTGGTGTTTGTGGACAAATCGTTCCATGGAACTTCCCTTTGCTCATGGCTTGCTGGAAATTCGCTCCTGCACTTGGCGCAGGCAACACAATTATTTTAAAACCTAGTGAATACACTCCTCTTTCGACTGTTCGCCTGGTCGAACTGATGCATGAATGCGGACTTCCCGAAGGTGTTCTCAATATCGTTTTGGGAGATGGCAAAACCGCTGGCGCGCCTTTGGCTGAAAGCAAATTTGTAGACAAAGTTGCATTCACAGGTTCGGTTAGAACCGGCAAAGTAATTGCTCAAGCTGCTTTAGGCAATCTCAAAAAAGTCACACTCGAACTTGGCGGAAAATCCCCAATGATCGTTTTCCCTGACATGGATCTCGATACAGCAGTAGACTATGCCCTGTTTGCAATCTACTGCAATGCAGGTCAGGTATGTTCTGCTGGTTCGCGCTTTATCGTACATGAATCTATTCACGATAAATTCGTAGCCAAAATGACTGAGCGTGCAAAAAAAATCAAAGTCGGACCTGGTAATGATCCTGAAACAGAAATGGGTCCACTCGTTTCAACCCAACAATTGAAAACAGTCACTGATTACATTGAAATCGGTAAGAAAGAAGGCGCCAAATTAGCTTTTGGTGGCAATGTTCTTTCTGGCGGCAAATATGGTCAAGGCTATTATGTTGAACCAACTTTGTTTGTTGATGTAAAACCAGAAATGCGCATTGTTCAAGAAGAGATTTTTGGACCAGTAGCTGTAGTACAAAAATTCAAAACCGAAGAAGAAGCAATTGAACTTGCAAACGGCACAGATTTTGGTCTGGCCGGAGCTGTATTCACTAACGACTTGGCTCTTGCTCACCGCGTAGTCAAAGCTTTGCGTTGTGGAATCACCTGGGTAAATGGATATCACTTCACTTATAACGAAGTTCCCTGGGGCGGCTATCGTCAAAGTGGATGGGGTCGTGAACTTGGAACCTTCGGACTTGACGCTTACACTGAAGTGAAACAAATAAACGTGAATCTGGATAAAGGACCAATAGGCTGGTTCGAAAAATAAATCCTCGATTCTGACAAAAACCTGAGAGCCGACACTTAATTTCGGCTCTCTTTTTTTGTTCAGTTTTACCAAACCATAAAACATTGTACCCGTCGCCCACCACAGTCATCAAAAACGTAATCCGATATCGGATTACGTTTTTCACTCATATGTTGGGTGGGCGTCGACAAAAAAAATCATGCTAGTAAAGAGTTAGGATTTAATGTTGAACACGGCAGGTAGACCTTTTAATAATTAATCAAGTCCAAATGGCCAACTAACGTCGCCACGGCAAAAAACTTTTAAATGGTTAGTCCTGCCGCATTCATTTCCCACCAAGAACTGGTGGATTTTTCGCTAAATAGCTCTAGGCAATTTATGCTGCAACAGTGATTTCAGCCAGTTATTTACTACGCAATTTATAGAGCAATCTCAAAATCTCAAGATAGAGCCAGACTAGTGTAACGAGCAATCCAAAAGCTCCATACCACTCCATATGCTTTGGTGCACGAGCTTCCACCCCAGTTTCGACAAAATCGAAATCTAGAACCAGATTCAAGGCTGCAATAATGACTATAAAAAGACTCAAACAAATTCCAACAATACCAGTGTCATATATAGGCTTGATTGGCAGATGAAAGAAGGTAATGCATACAAGGTTTACCAGATAAAGAACACAAATACCAAGCGTGGCGGACACTACGCCCATTTTGAAGTTCTCAGTGGCTTTGATTAACTTAGAAGTATAAGCAAAGAGCATTGACAGGAACACACAGATAGTCAGACCAACGGACTGAACCACAAGTCCCGGGTATTTAGCTTCATAATAAGCAGAGATACAACCCAAAGCCAACCCTTCAAACGCCGCATAAAATGGCGAAAGAGCTGGTGCTAAAGGGTTATTGAAAATAATAATCAAGCCTACAACAAATGCAACTATCCCACTGCCTAAGGCCCAAGGCATAACAGAAACTGGAGATGCAGCCAATGCATAATGCCAAGTAACTCCTGCCGCCACAGTAGTTATTAAAAGGAGCAAAAAGCTCTTGTTTACGGTACCTTGCAAGGTCATCGATTCACTCGAGGCGCGTGAATCGACGCCAACCCCCGTGCCCGTGCCAGCTCCCCCTACTGGCTCCTGAGGTTTATCAAAAACACCCTCTTTCAAAGCCGGATTGCCTGTTCTAAAAGTCTTTTTCTCCATTTCTCGCTCCAGAATCTGAATTCAACTGGGATAAGAGTTTCCTCTACTATTATGCCCAGTTTAGAGCAGAGCCTAGGAAATTTAAGCTGCCTGAGTAGTGCAGGCATTGAACAAATAAAAATCCGAATTGTCAGTATCTGTCTGAACTAGCACAGGTTTGTGCCTTTGATGCTAATTGATAAAAACACGAAAGTCCCTATAAACTATCCTTTTCGCCTTTTGGACCAACGGAGCAATATCTTGACGAGCTTGAACGAAGTTTCCGATTATAGAAGCAGACAACTTGCAGCCATCGTAGAGTCAAGTACGGACGCCATCATAAGTTTCATGCTTGATGGGACTGTAATTAGCTGGAACTCTGGTGCTCAACAACTATTTGGCTATTCGATTGAATCGACTATAGGAAAAGGTTTGCGCCAGATCATCGGCTCTGAATGTGATGCCATTTTAGATGGTATCAAGAAAGATAAAAAGATGGACAACCTGGAGTTCATCCACGCCACTCCTGATGGCAGGTTGATTTATTTGTCTTTGAGCGTATCTGCCATCAAAGACGAAGAAGGAAATGTATCGAGTGGAGCTGCAATTTTTCGCGATATCACACAGATGAAACAAGCTGAAAGTGAGCTTTTGCGAACATCACAACAACTAGCTCAGTCCAACAAAGAACTGGAAGAATTCGCCTGGATTGCCGCGCACGATCTAAAAGAACCAGTCCGAACAATGGGCACTTACTCTCGTTTGCTCAAAGATGAATACGGTCCCGAGCTGGACGAGCAAGCACAACAATTTCTGGAATTCATACATTCAGCTGCCGGAAAAGCAATGGCAAGAATTGACGACGTGCTTAAATTCAGCGCCGTCGGTAGAGAAAAATTCATTGCCGTTCCAGTCAATTTGAACGAAGTTTTGAGTTCAGTCCAAGAAGACATCCAGCTAGTAATAAGAGAATCGAAAGCCGAAATCATAGTCGAACCACTGCCCAAAGTAAGCGGAAATTTCCACTACCTGACTCAACTTTTTCAAAATCTATTGGCGAACGCAATCAAATATCGCTCTGAGAGCACTACACCTAAAATCAGAGTCTACGCCGAAAAAGAAGGTGGTCTTGCAAACATAATCGTTCAGGATAACGGTATAGGTTTTTCGATGGAAGATTCAACTCGCATTTTTAGAATGTTCCAAAGACTCCATCCCGAAACAAGATATGCGGGAACCGGTCTTGGTCTTGCCATGTGTAAAAAAATCGTCGAGCTTCATGGTGGCATCATCAATGTCGAATCTCAAGAAGGAAAAGGCTCGAAATTCATCGTCAGCTTGCCGGTTGCATCCAAATAATCAAAAATAGACTACCTGGCGTTCGAACTTGACACCAGACAGATTGACTCTGTCGCGTGAACGTCAAGACTGGTTCACAGGGTTGGCTCCAGACTCTTGTCCGGGTTTTGAAAACAAAGCTAGCACACTTGCGATGCCTCATTTCGACATTTGTACCAGACAATCCGTGCTGGATTACTTTAACAACGGCTGGACTTTGACAGAAAGTCTTTTCTTATCTCTAAATTCTGACTAAGCCTTTTATCGCCCTCCCTATCACGGTCTTCGACACCCGCTCGTTTTTTATTATGTCCACCCAGCCACTTTGTTCATTAACAAACTGCATTTGGCCAAACTGATTGAAAATCGCATAAACCCTTACTTCGAAAAACTATTTGAAACAGGTGTGGACGAAATGAGCTGGGACGATATGTCCAAAAACGAAATAGAATGGCCCACCATAGAAAAGTGTCGCGCCTATAGAAAAGAGGCATAAGAAGTCATAAAAAATGTTATCGAAACTCATCCAGACTTAGACTGCGGCTCGAAAATAAACATGTTGCATCCGCTCTGGTCTTTGTTTATGTCAATGCAGCATGAGCGTATTCATCTTGAAACTAGTTCAGTTCTGATTCGAGAATTGCCACTACATTTGGTATCAAGATCCGAGCACTGGCCCGAACTTGCACCTTGCAATCCAAGCGATCCAGATGGAAGCAAACTAATTGAAAATAAAATGATAAAAATTACCGGTCATCATATCCGATTGGGCAAGGAGATAGAAAAAAGACAATAAAACTTATTCGCTAATAAAAGTGTCGCAGCACAAACTGCTCCAGAATATTTCTTCATCCAAAACAGATTACAATCTTAGTCTTAAGTACGGCTCTGAATCAAATATTGACGCCCATCCTACAAAGATAGGTGATAGCGCAATTTTCGACGTATCGGGCAATGTCTGGCAGTGGGCAGGAAACGCTTTTTATCCACTGGACGGTTTTAACGTACATTATTTCTACAACGATTTCAGTACATGCAGGCTTTAGACTCGTCAGTCCAAGCTAATAATTTTGATTTTGAAATCTGTAAATAGGCTCGCTAACTCAGTCCACCGTATTTTTGTTGCCGAAGCACCACGAATTGGATTTTGCGCTAGGAAATCCACATAAGCATGCATTGGCAAATGCGACACGAGGGGGACATCAATAATGAATAAGGCATATTTCAAATCAACATGGCTTCCGAGGTTGGCGCTCTCGCTTGTACTGGTCAGTCTTGGTGTCGCAGCGGCACAGCCTGGTCATGCAGATGTAGTAGAAAGAAAGATTCAAATCAATGGTGATGGAACATCAACTACAACTATTACAACAACCAAAGAGGTTGCGCCACTTTCAGGAACAGTAGTAACACAAGCAGCACCGATAGTTGTGTCGGGCAATTGGGTTTTCCTGGATTCACGAAGGAAAGAAATCGAGCGTATCATAAATGAGCGTCTGGCTGCAGGCGTGCTGAGCACCGCTGATTCGGTTCGATTGAAAGCGATGATCGATACTTTCAACTTAGACTTCAACCGAGCAGTGGCACTTGGTTATTCGCTAGACAATGCACTTCCACTTGCAGCAAGACTCGATGCCATATCTGGCGACCTGGTTACATATGCAAAAATCAGTCCGTTCGATAATTTAGTTTATTTGAATCCAGCAACTGGAACGAAAACGATTCGAATGGTTTCCACTACCACAACTACTAACCCAGTAGTAGTTTCGACACCAATTTCAGTGCAATCTGACAAAGTTGTTTCAATCACCACTATCGAACCTCGTGTGATAAGAGACAGCATTAGAACGCGTCACGATAGAATGGTAGAGCTCATTTCGGCTGGACTTGCTTCTGGCAATTTGACTGCAGCTCAGGCTGCGGTTTATCGAAAACAGCTGGACGATCTTGCTGCACTACAAGCCAGCTTTGATCGCGGTGGTACGATCACTTATGCAAACTATTTGCCTATTGCGTATCAATATGACATGCTACGCAGTCAGTTAGTTTCTGTAGTGAAGTCACCTACAATCACTGTAGCTCCGCTTATCGATAACGGTAGACTTTATTTAAGCGCCGACAGAGTGGTTGCATTCGACGACATGATGGGAAGACGTGCGGGTTTGGAATCGAAAATTAGTTACAACCTGATGATGGGACGATTGTCAGCTTCTAAAGCCGCCGAACTTCGAAGCCGCCTTGATAGAATCGCCTCTCTTGAAGGAAGTTATCGAAATTCCAATGGTCGCATGAACGATGAAGAAGCGAAAAAACTCTATACCGAATTCGATAGAGTAGGCTCTGCTCTGGACCATGCAATCCACATGTAACACAAACAAAAAACTAGGACATTGAAGGCATTTTGGTGGTGGAAAACCAGTAGGTTAGTACACCATCAATTGCTTTTTCGTATGAAGCCGGATCAAGAGGCTTTGTCAAAAAAGAATTGGCAAAATGGAAGTAAGTTTTCTTGATATCGTCTGGTCTTGATGAAGTTGTAAGAATAATTATTGGAATATGGCGAAGTGACTCGTTACTTTTGATATCAGTAAGAATTTCATGACCAGAGCGACCAGGTAGATTCAAATCCAGAAAAATTATGTCCGGAGGCGGATCGCCTACTCCTTTTCGGAGCTCTTCTAATCTGTATTGCACTTCCTGACCTGTTTGCAAAACCTGGACTGTAGAAGTGTGAGCAGTTAGATTGACACAACGCTTGAACATAAATATGTCTGCTGGATTATCTTCGATAAGCAAGATCTTGATGGCAGAATTAGTGTTTTTAGCTAGGTCTTCTGCTTCAATAATTAATGCTGAAGCAGACAATTCCAGAGCATCTGCAATCGCGACCAAACTCTCAAGACTGAGATTTTTGGCACCACGTTCTATATTGTTTATAAAAGTCCGGTGCAGCCCTGCACGCTCAGCAAGCTCGATTTGAGAAATACCAATTTTTTCTCTTTGAGCCCTGATGGCTTTGCCAATTGCTCCAAGTAATGCTTGTGAATCTGCCATAAACCTAGCCCACGCTTCTGCATCTTTTAAACTACTGCCAATTCTACACCTATTATTGCCCGCCCGGCACACTTAACCTTTATTAATCTTCCCAAACTATTGACCCAGCCAGACTAGCGGGTTCAATGCCAGGTAAAAAATCTTTTTCGACTTTGAACTCTATAGGCTACAAAGCGCTTGCGAATCAGGGTAGATTAGTAGTATATTGAATACAGTGACAGCAGAGCAACGCTCACTTGATTCTAGACCCAGTCCAAAAACGTATTCCGATATCGGTTTAAGTTTTTTCCCGGACAAAGTGCGCCAGCAAGAAATTCGCAAAATCGGAGATTGAGAGTATGTTCGTTTTAACCAATGTCAGATCCATTAATAGTGCAAAAAAAGCAAGCGACGAAAAAAGACTGGAATCCAGTCAAATGTCAAAAATTCGTCGCAAAAACAGTGAGCTCACTTTGAAACTCGGTTCACAACCAAGTCTTGAACAGCTTTCAAAGGAACTAAACGAACCAACCGAAATCCTGCTAAAGATTCTGAAGCATAAACAATCACTTGCAGCAGTGAATAACGAAGTGCTTGAATCTCAATATCTTAATCAAAGAGTCGCTCAGATTTTGAGTAAGTTGAGCGACCACGAGAAAGAAGCCATTGCATCGCGATTTGGCTTAGATTGTCCGAACAATCACAATCAAAGCAAAATTTCTTATATTGCTGAGCGCAGATTGAAAAAAATGCTTCCCAAAGAAGAATTTGGCAATTTCTTGGCCTAAGTCATTTAGTCTTTAAGGCGGTTTGAAAAGTTTACGTTTTTAGATCAATTGATTGCCAAAACGTTGACAGGCTCTTGATTTTAAGAGCACTACGAATAATCCTATGAGCTATAACCTTATTATGAAAAATAATGTGGACCCATTTCAAACCGATTATTCATCCCTTGCCGAGGTTATTACTAAACTGAGAGAAGAAGAGGGTTTGACAAAACAAGCTCTCGCTCAAAAAATTGGTTGCTTGGAATCCACAATTGAAAAATTTGAAAATGGAGAAACTTTCAGCCTCATATTGCTTTATCAAATATGCAATGGTTTAAACGTCTCTTTCATGGACGTAATAAGAACCTCTACCTATGAACAAAATAAATGAAGGCAAGAATTAATTATGAAAGTCAAATCCACCGCACTATCGCTTTTACTCTGCCTGAATTACATTTTTGCAAATGATCAAGTCTTTGCCCAAGACAGCGCAGAAAAAAAAACAGTGGCATTAGTTTTAGGCGGTGGTGGTGCCCGCGGTGCGGCACACATAGGTGTTTTGAAAGTGCTCGAAGAAAATGGTATGCGACCCGATATAGTGGTAGGAACCAGTATGGGAGCCATTATAGGTGGATTGTACGCCGCGGGTGTTCCAATAGATAGATTGGAAAAAGTCACGCAAGATGGTTCAATTAAACGAGCATTCAGACCCATTCCTGTACCGTTACAAGTATTAAAAAAAGGCGCCAAACACGTTATTTTCTGGCGAAAAAAATCATGCGCTGGATTTTACACAGGCGAATCACTGGCGCAATTTATAAACAAAACAGCTGGTGATGACAACAACCGAATTGAAAACTTTCAAATGCGTTATGCTGCTGTTGTCGTTGATTTAAGAGACGCTAAAGCCTACAGACTCGAAAAGGGTGATTTAGGAATGGCAGCTAGAGCCAGCTCTTCGCTACCACCTCTTTTTAGTCCCGTTTGTCAGGATGGTCACGCATACGCAGACGGTGGCATCCGAGCCAATGTGCCAGTAATCCCAGCTCGCGAAATGGGCGCTGACTATGTAATTGCCGTGAACGTAGACGAAATCATTAAGCCAATAGAAGAGAATCATTTGTACACTTACAACGGCCTAACAAATAGAATGACGTCAATCATTATCACTGCAAGAGATGAATCGATTATGAAACAGGCCGACGTAGTTCTTCAACCCGATGTTGCTGGAATACCTATTATCTCGGTAGCTGACAAAGACTATACAAAAGCGATGAATGCAGGCGAGCTTGTAGCTAGAGCTAAACTTTCTGAATTGAAAAAAATCTTCGCGATGCGAGACAACTCTAACGTCAAGCTAGGCAGTAAAGTCGAGTAAGTTTCACAAGTTCGAAGCATAAGCAGATTGAATTTAGCCTATAATACTAGCCCTATCAATCAGGGGAGTTTTATATGCTTTCTTACAACACAAAATTATTTGTAATTCTAGTTTTGACTTCTTTTTCACATGTGTCGAATGCTGAATTTATTCAAGCTTCAGCACAAAGTTCGAGCGAAGAAACAACTATCAACCGTGGTGTGGGATTCAGACAAAGTAATAAGTTTGAATTCAAATACAAAGAACGTATAAAAACCTATGAAGAGCAGATTCAAATGGGGCTTAAACGCGGTTGGCTAAGTGAAGAAGACGCAAAAACTTTTAGTTTGCGCTTGGATAAATTAAAAGAAATGGAAGCCAGTGTCAGTGCAAATGGCTATCCCAAACCTGAGCTGGACAATCTGGAGCTTGAAATCACTAAATTCAATAAAGAATTTAGTGACGCGGGTCAAAAGACAAACACGCCTTCGGCACCCAAACCCCAACAGGCTATATCCAAACCTCAAGAAGCTCTAACCAATCCTAGTACCATGACTTCAAACACAAAACCAGTTGAAACAAAAGCAAAAAAAGAAACAAAAAAAGCATCAAGCAAAAAACCGTCCAAGAAAAAATAAACTGTTGAATTGATTAAAAAACGAACAGAGCAAAGAACAGCCTCGTAAAAGAGGCTGTTCTGCTTAGCGTTCTTTTTTTCTTGAAGAACTTCAAGAAAACAGATTTGCATCGCGAGCCGAAGCAATGAACCAATTGATTAAACCAGGCGTCATCAGACCCAAGGCACATGCGGCAATTCCAATTGATATACGAGCGAATGGACTGATTTCGATTCCCATTATGGCAACTCGACCGCGCAGAAAGATTCCATGCAGCAAAAGCATGCCACCAATAAAGACACTTGCAAGTTGCATCAAATTGGCGATAATGTTGAACAAAGCCTCTAGATTGGCTAGATTATTGACACGCACTGTTCCTGCGGTATTTACACCCATTATCACAGTCGCATCACCACCTTGAGCACCAATCGTTCCATTCGTTGCGCCTTGCAATTGCGGCATATTAGCTTCGTTCAAAATAACTGCACAGCTTACTGGCGTAACAATTTTGTACTGCAATGCCATGATAGCCGCTCTATCGTACCTTTTTTGCTTGATCAAAGCCTCAATCGTTTTAGCAGCATTTAGTAGAACTAGTTCGCGCTCTTCTCTGCCAGAAAGCATTTGAACTTCCGCTTTCAATGCGGCGGTCCCCTTAGTCAGCGCAGACAGTGTCTCTAGCTTTGATTGATAGTCTCTGCGACCTGGTTGCCATTTCAAAAAGAAATCACTTAAGTTTCCAGTGAGATTATTTCCTGCAAGAACAGGAAAGAATCCTGATATCTCACTATGATTTTTGAAATATTCAAGAGTGTCCGTTTCGCCGCTGTCTAGAGAAACCTCATAAAACGAAGGTTTACTTGCAAAGGGCGACATTATGTAGATATTGGGAAATAACGCAGGCTGAGCCCCGTGAATCCACAAAACCACTCCACCTTTAGCTTGTCCTGCCACTTCAGCAGCACGTACCACAGCTTTGAGATTATTTTGACCTCCTTCAAATTGGGCTTTATCCAAAAGAGTTAGCGCTTCTTTAAGTGG
Source organism: uncultured Candidatus Obscuribacterales bacterium (assembly GCA_964572515.1). Classification (GTDB taxonomy): domain Bacteria; phylum Cyanobacteriota; class Vampirovibrionia; order Obscuribacterales; family Obscuribacteraceae; genus Aved-18. The sequence continues at coordinate 775,753 of CAZNEW010000002.1, forward strand.
TGTTGGTTTTGCAAGCAACTCGTCTTCTTGAGATGCCACCATTACCGATACTGGAACGCTTGCAGGTATTGACTGAAATGCTTTCTTTATCTCGGGCAGTCTCATTTTGACTGACTGCGATCCATCAAGTACTACTACCACTCTGTTAGGAGCCTTGGATGTCACTTCATGAATTGACTGCGCAGCAAATCGGGGCTCTTTCATCCGCTCTTTCATTTTAATCTGCTTAATTGCCTTGTTTCTTTGATTCATGACATTGCGAACATCTTCGAGCTGCTGTTTTACACCATGAGCTCCATCAATCATCACAACCAAACCTTTTCCGTCGAGATTTCCCATCTCCTTGGCAATATCTTCTTCAAGTTTGGCTTTTTTACGTGCATCTTCTGCAAGTAAATCTTTATAAGCTTGAGCGGCTGCAACAGGATCCTTTGCTACAAGTGTGAGCGAACTTGGATTGCGCTCAGCATTAACAATAATTGGTGAATGTTCTATCTGAGAAGGCTCAAGGCTTCCTTCGATCACATCACTTCCATTTGGACTCTTAGAAACACTGAGCCCTTCCACTTTGCTGGATAATTTATGATTCGATTCAAGATGAAGATTATGTTCTCCATCCAAACCAAAGTTAGAACATACAAAACGAGGCAAAGTAAGAGTAGCCGAATTCAAGGTTTCAAGCCTCATGGGAACGACCATCGTAGTCTGAACTCTGAGTTCCTTGCCTTCAGCAACAGGATAACAATGAAGCAAATAGCGATTTCTACCGAGACTTGAAATCATACCTGTGTTCTCATGGCCAATTTCGACATTGTTTGCTTGATTAGTCGCTTTACCTGTAGCAGCAAAATTGGCTTCAATAGGCTCACCATCTTGCCAAACTGTAAAATCAGTTATCACTGCATCCGGTGGCAAAGCAATTTCAGCTCGGGCCTCTTTGGCACTTGGAGTATCGTTGTGGAAAACATAAGTCCAACCAATCGTCGAGGCCAGATTGTCAGGGCTGCAAGCACCATTTATAGCCGAGCGAACAAGTTTTAAGCCAGGAATACGCTCCCCAACCACATGACGACTCAAATACTCATCTGACATAGAGCTAAAATTCTCATCCTTTTCATCTCTGAAAGGCTTTCCAGTAACGGTAAAATAGAGTTTCTGAACATCTGAATTCTTAATTGGCACGAATAAACCCACAATTCCAACCGATCTGGAATCGGAACATTCCATTTTCAACCATTTTTCTGTATTGAGTAAACGCAGCCATCCAAGACCTTCCTTTCGTTCCGCTGCATCAGTGGCTAATGCAGATTTTTCGGCAAAGCGAACACACCACGATTTTGATTCGGCACAAATAAAGGCAAGTATTCCTAGGACAAGACCAGCCGCTATATTGAAGATCACATGGCGTCTTGAACTGGCAAATTCCATTCGACACCTGATTAAATGAGCAACATATATTGCACAAATACATGCAGCAGTAGAAAGCATTGCAATGGTACCAAATCCAGTGCTAAACTCTGTGCCAGTATTTAATTCGAACTGTGAGCTTCCAACGCATAGTGCAGCTATACTCACAATAGCGCTGGAACAACTTGCAGCAATAGCAACCCCAAGCAAAGAGCCTCTCAATAAATTAAAGCGATAGTTATTCTTGCAGTAGAATTTCCAACAATTGAAAATTGCAAGTGGAATCATTGCCACCATTAGTAATTCGAGTATTGTTTCAAGCGGATTATTCAATAACATGAGTGTTATGCGTTGATAACATGTCATCGACATTACAACTATCATCAAACTTGGTATCACTACACCAAATGACATTATTGCCACGCCGTCAAATCCGTGCCAAACCTTCTTTTCTACTGGACCTGAATCTTCAAATGGCGTCAGATCATCTTGCCACGACTCCGGTTCCATTCTCTTAGTCTGCTTGTTTTTATTCAAACTTATATGCTTGCGCATAAGTTGTTTTAAAGCTTCTACTGTAGAGACAACAGAAGTATTGAGAGATGAAAACGATTTGCGAGCATCTTCTAATTTATTTTGATTCTGATCTTTGACTTTGGATTGGCCGTCAGATTGCTTGTCGTTCTTTGTTGAATAGTCGTGGTGGTGATAGATGTGCACATGCTGAGGAAAACCAATAAAAGGAATGGTTGAATTTGCTGCATGAGATGCATTAGCAGCGTTAATCGAATCCTCAGGCGGAATTTGCATATCTTTAGGGTCGGTTGTATTCATTGGTTTTTCTCCGGCAAAAAAGCGTGCCTTGATGGAAGAAAGGCAGAGCTCGGGCAACATGTAGTAAGGGTTCTAGTAGATTAGAACCCTCTGACGTAATTGCAAATGGGGTTTACCCCAGAGCGCCCTCAGGCAAAAATTCCGTTAATGGTCTTATCGCCTGGCTGGTACCCGGGAAAAACGATTTCTCTTTGCTTACTGGACAAACCCATATGATTACCAATACCGCTTGCAAGCACGTTGCGAAAGTCAGTCATAACAGGCAAGTCACGTCCTTCAAACAATGCATTTTGTTCAAGACCACTCCAGTTTCCATAAAGCTTGCCACCATTTACTCTATTTCCCATGAGCCAGATTAAATTGCCATGTCCGTGGTCAGTTCCGCCATTACCATTTTCTTTAACTGTCCGACCGAATTCGGAAATCACCACAATCATTGTATTTTTAAATGCAGTATCCAGAGCAGTTATTAATTCAGACAAGCCGCGACCAACAGTATTCAATTGATTTGCAAGTTGCCCCTGGCTCGAGCCTTGATTAACGTGAGTATCGAAGCCCCCAAGCGCAAGAAAAGCGACTTGAACCTTAGGCTCTTCTTTCATTAGTCGACCTAATTGTCTGCCAAATCCGCTAAATTTGTTTGCAGGCAGAGCGCCACCATCTGCCGCTGTCATTTCTTGCATAGCTGCTTTTTGAAAAGCCTCGTTAAATTCTCCGCGTGCTGCCATTCCTTGTTCGAAATTTTTACCAATGACATCATTTCTTCCGGAATACATTTCGCTGAATGCAGCTGAGATGCCAGGCTGATCCAGAGGTGCAATTCGTCGTTTGGCTGTTGGTGCATAAGTTGCAACCGCAACCGGTCCTGCAAGAATTCGAGGCGTAGTTGAACCAATATTGATAGCTCTAACTGGAGAATCATTTGATGGCAACTGAGCCAATAATCTATTTAACCAACCAGTGCTAATGCTCTTACTTCCCGGCACGCCGGATTCCATATAATCTTGAGCGTCGAAGTGCGATCTGGTAGGGTTTGGCGAGCCTGAATTCAAAACGAATGAAAGTTTCTTTTCTTTCCACAAAGGCATTATGGGGGCAAGTGCGGGATGAAGACCAAAATGTCCATCTAAATACAAAGCTCCATTTTCATTCTGTGATTTTGGAATAGCAATTCTTGGTCTCAAAGAATAGTATCGCGAGTCACCTACTGGAGGCACAACCGATAATCCGTCTATTGCCCCTCTCAAAAAAACTACTACCAATTTGCCTGTGTTTTTTGATACGGTTTTTGATTCAAGTGCCCAGGCTTCCATGCCTGGCACCATGAGTGAGCATGTTGCAAAAGCTGCTGATTTGAGAAATTCTCGACGATCCATTTAATAATCCTCACTCAATTTAACATTAAAATCAATATTTCATAAATTCAGGCGAACCAAGAAGCAAGGCAAGCTGCATCGCAGGTGGTGCCTTCTTGATTGCATTACTTGTTTTTTCGCTCAGCTTAAGGGGCAACGATTGCGCCACCAAATCCAGCTGTCTTGTTCGTGGCTGCATTCCTCGCAGTCTTCCAGCACTAAATGCAGTGGCGAAATCTAGTCTGTTTACCAGATTGTCTGGATTTAGCCAGGCTTCCTGGGTATTTTTATAACCATCCGGTGTAAGACATTTATAAAGCGGCATACCAGCCTGCCGCAAATAGTTGACCGCTGGCTGCACGTCTTCAATTCTGGTGTCGGTGGCACGCAGAGTAGAAATCAAAAATCTATATGGTGACTTAAATTTGGCATTTTGATTTTTGACGTCCCAGAACTCATTTGAATGAAACAATGCATTCAAGACAGAGGCGATATCACCGTCCGATTTCAAATACACTTGACTCAGGCTTTCCACAAGACTTGCCGGAGGCTTATCGTTAACGAAATATTGAGCAAGCTTATAACTAATGTGTTTTGCAGTGGATGGATGTCTGGCAAGCAAATCTAATACTTGTTCGATTTCTTTTTCTCCCTCGCCTTTAATAGTAGTTCCTAAGATTACTTTGTCGCCAAAATCATGTCTCTTAGGGTCAAAATAAGAACCGAGCACTCTGTTGCCAGGCAACATCTCAGGTGATACGAACTGACTGTAATTGCGCACAAATCTATTTTTCATGGAAGGATTCTGTGCACTAGCATTTTTGAATTGCCTATTCAAATTGCCAACCATCGCACCCCGGTTTGGAGTGCCTAAGCCAGTGAGAACACGGGCTAATTCTGTTACATCCTTTTGTGTGTAACCACCGTCAACACCAAGAGTGTGCAGTTCCATAAGTTCTCTTGCATAATTCTCGTTTATGCCTTTGTTATTCTTTTTCTTACTATTAACTGGCAAATTTGGGTTGAAACTGTTCGAGTTTAAGTTGTTTCTTTTCAAGTTATTCGCGTTCAAGTTATTCGTGTTCAAGTTATTAGCTTTTAACTCACTAGCATCAAAAACGGCTGCCACACTGTTCTGCCAATTGTCCAAATAAAACAACATGGCAGCATGATGAGCAGTGGCACCCAACAGATCTCTGAATTTACCTAAGACATAAGGTCGTATCGCTTTTTCTTCATAAGCACCTACCCAAATCTTATCGAGACCTTTGTCCGATGAAATGTTGAAGTGGTTAAACCAAAAGTCAGTCATAACCTCTTCTAATTGCCTTGGACTTTCGACGGCTCTTGCGATTCTATTTAATGCGGTATCTCCATAAATGACTTGATTCGCCTCACGAACCATTTTATTGAATTCCTTTTTACTAGCTGATTTAGCTTTTTCTTCCGCTCCTGATTTGGAACTGGAACTGAAATCTCTTGACTCTGATTTTGAATTTGAAACAGAATTTTGCCCAATAAGGAAAGGCTTTTGTTTGTTACCTTGCAAATTTTGTTGATCCTGAACCGCAGCTTTAATTGCTGGTCGTCCGTATTTAATGAACAACTGAGCAGGGCTTGCCTGTAATGCTTCTGCGTTAGAAAGTTCCATTAGTTCTTCTGGAACCACAATCCCCTGCGGGTAAAGCTGAGATTTTATGTAATTCTCAATCCCCATTTTTGAAACTAAACCGATATCGGAATAAGTTTTTCCAAAGGTGATCCGGTTGAGCAAATGCTGGATTTTTTCTGTATCTGACTGCGACTCCAGCTTTTGAGGCAAAGCACAAGCTTTTGACCAAAAAGTAAAAAGTGAAAGTGCAAGTAGGACGGAAATGACTTTATTTCGCATGGTAATCGGCAAGTCCTTGACTAAATTTCCTGATACTAAGATAGACGATCCCAGTTCAAAAAAAGTTCAATCGCCCGAACAAATTTAATCAACCATGCCAGATATCAGCCAACTATAACTTCCGGTCTTTTAAGAGGATCGGGTTCTGCCAACCTTAGAACCTCTCTGGTAACCGGTGCGGTCTCACCTTCACCTAAGAATATGTATTTAAATACGTAGGAGATCGGGCTTCCTTCTGTCCAGCCAAAATAGGCTCGAGGCAGAGTAGTGGATTTATCACGAAGATGAAGCAAAACGGCTGCAATGGCATTTGGAATGGCAGGACTTTGACAGTACAGGACCGGGTGCCCGTCCACGATTCTCCCCTGTACATCTAGACAATCTTCTTCAAACTCAGAAGGATCAGATAGTTCGACTTCCAAAAAAATGAAATGAGCTTCGCTTGCAGTCAGTTTGTGTACTCGGCGAGTTGCTTCTTCCTTTTCATTGTAATTTGTTCCGCCCGGTCTTCGTGCAAGTAAACAAATACAGCCTTCTCGCCTTAACATGTCCTGGATGATTGATGCTGCTTGACTGTCCAGATGAACTGAAGCCAGGCGCAACTCAAGCGACCTCAGCGACCTTGACACGACAGAAACCAAAATGATTGCAGCAATAAAAAACGAAGCAATATGCAAACCTTCGGGGCGCTCAACCATATTTGCAATAGTTGTGTAAATAAATACCATCAATATCGACCAGAAAAGAGCCTTTTTTATCCAACTTTCATTCTTGACACTTAAAGCAACAGCCAGTGCAGCAGAAGCAAATAGAACCAGGACACCTGTTGCATAAGCACCAGCTTGGGCATCTACATCAGCTTTGAAAATCCAGGTAACAAAAATCGATACACAAGTGAAAAATACGACCAACGGACGTTGAGCACGTGACCAGTCGGGAGCCATTCCGTAACGAGGCAGATATCGCGGTACTAAATTCAGCAATCCAGCCATAGCCGAAGCCCCAGCAAACCACAGAATCAAAATAGTACTGATATCGTATATGGTACCAAACTCACTTCCAAGATATTTATGAGCAAGAAATGCCAAAGCTCTACCATTAGCAGCTCCGCCCGGCTGAAATTGATCAGGTGAAATCAATACAGTAGTTAAGACACTGGAAAACATCAATAGAATTGCCATTATAAAAGCGGCAGCAGCAAGCAGTTTACGTGTGTTTTCAATGCGTCCTTTTGGATTATCTTTCGTGTCCTCGGGTCCCCCTTCCACAAGCGGCATAACAGCAACCCCAGTTTCAAAGCCAGACATACCAAGCGCCAGTTTGGGAAACAAGATCATCGATACGCCAATTGCGCTCCAGATATTTCCATGAATAACAGAAACATTTTTGAACCACAAACTAAGGCTCTCTGGATGCTGCATGAGCTCCATCGAAGCACGCGCTACAACTGCACAATTACAAAGAAGATAAAGAACCACAAGAAATACGGAAACACCAATAGCCTCATTAAACCCTTTCAGAAATATTGCACCTAATAACACCAAAATCGAGATAGTAAGCAGTTCTCGACTTCCTATATAGCTGCCTATAAATGGATTTTCGGCAACGTGAGCAGAAGCATCTGCAGCAGATAAAGTAATAGTTATAATGAAGTCAGTCGCAGCAAAACCCAAAAGAATCAGTATCAGAACTTTGCCAAACCAGCTTGGCAAAAGATTTTCAAGCATCGCGATACTTCCTTGCCCATGCGGACTGGCTTTTGCCACCCTGGAATAAAGTGGTATCAGCCCGAATAAAGTAACAATTATCACTATGAGAGTGGCAATTGGCGACAAAATCCCTGCCGCTAGAAAAGCAATCCCTGGCTGATATCCAAGACTGGAAAAATAATCAACACCAGTCAGGCACATCACCTTATACCAGGGTGCCTTCACCTGATGCGACTCCTTGGAGCGCGCCTTCAGTCCCTCAAAAAACCAGCGTTCAAATCGATTCCTGGTAGCCATTTGATATTACATCTGTAAAAGTCATTATATTCATGCCCATATGTCGAGACTTCATTAGACGTCAGTCCCGATAAATAAGATCTGAAGTCGAAAGCTACTCTTATCAAAAAGTATAAAGAGGTCACAAATGCTTAGCTCTTTCCACCAGTTTTTCTTTGACGTGCTTCAGTTGCGCTACTACGATAAAACTAATTATGACTAGCAAAAACCACGATGAAATCTTGGAACTGTGGACCATGCACCATTTTCCGGACTGATACGGGTACTGCCACGCATTTAGAAAAGTGCTGATGTTCTCGGCAAACCAGACAAAAAGCCCAATTAACAAAAATGAAATGGAAAGTGGCATGGTGCGGGTGAATCCAAGAACAGTATATTCAACTTTGGATCGCAAAAAAACAATAAAAACGAGTGGAATTAAGAACATTCGCATATCAGGGAAAAAATGTTCAGTAAAAAAATTTGCGTAAATACAGACGGCAAAGGGGAAGGCGATAACAGCTCGTGGATATCGAATGAGCTTAAGATCCAATCGGCGCCAAGCCTGACACATATAACTCGCCACGCTAGAATACAAAAAACCGCTATACAAGGGAACTCCGCTAATTTTTGTATAGGCAAAGTCCGGATAACTCCAAGAACCAGAGTGAGTTTTGAAAAGCTCTAAACAAAGACCGATTAAATGAAACACAAGAATTACTTTGACTTCGTCAAGCGTCTCCAGCTTGCTCAGGTACATGAAAACTTGAACAAGAATACAAAGCAATAGTAATAAGTCATAGCGAGGTAGCCCTGGCAATTCAAATGCTTTTGTCAAAGCAAGTGACAAAAATATCGCAACTGGAAAAATACAACTCAAAGCTTGTGCCAGAGTGAAATGAGCCAACTGCTCAATTTTAGACTTCCACGCGGAATTAACTTTCAGCTCGTTTAATTTCAACTCTCTCATTCACATCTATCAACCTTGGATTTTCGTTGGCTTCATAACACCTTGCATGTTACTGCTGTTTATCGAAAACGCGCTGTAAGAATTTAAGCCTGAGTAATTTGCGGCATCAGAACAATCTGTGGCGAGATTTAACAATTAAATGAAGGTTACTCGAATCAAATTGAAGAACCTCTAGATATCTCCTAAAATTCTCCGCTAGTTTAGAATGGAGAAAAGTAAACAAGAGAAAACCATGCCACTAACAGCTGAAGATAAGTTCGAAATTCAAGAACTGGCAATACGTTACGCCCTCGCCATGGACTCCGACGATATCCATTCCTGGCTCGAGACATGGACCGATGACGGAACTTGGGTTGGGGGGCTGGGAGAATACATCGGCAAAAGTTCTCTCAAAGAGCTTTTTCACGAATTAGGCGATCGAATTAAGGGAAAACGCCACATCATGACAAATTTCATAATCACTGGCGAAAGCAATCATGCGAATATGAAATGTTATATGACTGTAGTCGACCGCGTTAACAGTCCAGAAATCATAGCAACGGGAATTTACTCTGATACTCTAAAACGAGTAAACGGACGCTTCAAATTCTTACATCGCCAGGTCAAACTTGATCCCAGCTTTAAAACTTAAACCGATATCGGAATACGTCTTAGAAAATACATCACAAGCAAATTAATATAAGTAAGCTTATAGCTGGGATTACTACATCTATGCAGCTAGATTCATACCTTGGCGGATTTATAGTGGTCTTTCTAAGTACCCTGGTCTCAGTGGCGGGGCTACTCATTACTCGCAAATTGATAGATTTTAATAAGCTTCGAGCCTCTCATGAAGTTGGGGGGTATCTCCTTTCAGTTGTCGGAACTCTCTATGCGGTCTTATTAGGACTTGTTGTTGTGGATGCCATGCAAAAATTCCAGGTAGCGCGAGATGTTACCGAACGAGAAGCCAATTGCCTGGCTGATGTTTTTATTCTGGCATCTGGATTTCCAGAGCCGAAACGTTCTCAAATCAAGACATTAAGTGTTAAATACGGTGAACTTGTAGTAAATGAAGAATGGAAGACGATGAAATCCAACAGGCATTGCCCGGAAGCAAGACGAACGGCTGTGCGTTTAATGCAGGAGGTAATTGCGTTCGAACCGAAGACCGAGGGGGAGAAAGCAATTTATCCACTTGCGGTGGATAACGCTTGTCAGATTTGGCAAAATCGCCGAACCCGAACGAACATGGCATTTGCTGGTATTCCAACAGTGGAATGGGTAACACTTTTTGCAGGTGCCATAATCACAATATTTTTCACCTACTTTTTCGGTCTAGAAAATTTACCATTGCAAATCATCATGACTGCAATGGTGTCAATTCTGATCTCGCTCAACATGTTTCTTGTGTTTTTATACGGTTATCCCTTTTCCGGAGAATTGTGTATAAACCCTGACGCCTTCATGATTACCCGCTCGATTTTTGACAATCGCGTAGGTCACAAAGAAAACACTATAGATTCTAGCACCACATTCGATACCAATTCAACACACAAAACTAAACCCAATAATTTGTAGGAGCGTGGAGGCTTGCCTATGCAAAAACTAATAGCTTTTTTCGCAGTTGTGGCCATGTTTTTCGGTTGCTCTACCAGAACCGTCTTGGCTGAAGATAATTCTAAAATGCAGGACAAAAAAGTTCGCTTTATTGCTATTTACGACGACAAATGTCAATGGTCTTGCGGAGTTGTAAAACCACTAGTTGAAGGTCTCAAAAAAGATTACGGACAAAAGGTCGATTTTTTTGAATTAAACACAAGCAAGGGAAAAATTGCTGATTCGACCAAACTTGCTAAAGAGCTTGGCGTAGAATCGTTCTTCACTAGCTCGATGGCATATATTCCCTGCGTTGGCGTTTTTACAAAGAGCGGCAAATTAGTGAAAGAAATACCTGCTGCCAAGCCAAAAGAAATGTACGTCAAATTTATTGATAAAGCGCTTGCTGCAAAAAATTGAAAGGAAACTCTTTAAATGGAAAATGCCGGTGAAAGAGTGATTTCGTCGACGCAATCTCTTTCAACTGTCAGTAACGAGATCTTAAACCGATATCGGATTACATCTATAATTCTGGCGTTTACGGTCCTGGGTTTAGCCATTCTTGTATTATTTGGCTGGGCGAGCGGAAATTATGGCGTCGTCAGGCTCATTCCCGACTTTATCAACAACACAAACACGGCAGATGCCGTCATTCCTTTTGCAGGTCAGGTTAACTCAACAACAGCTATTTGTCTTTGTTTAACTTCAATTGCGCTCCTAATTTTTAATTTCAGCAATAATTCCAAGGTGCGCGTGATCGCTCGGATGACCGGCACATTAGTGGTGTTTTTTAGCGCTCTTGGAATTTGGGGAGAAATAACGGGTGACGAATTATTTTCAATTCGATTATTTCAACCAGAGCCTTCTGCACCTGGAATAACCTTTCCTAATCCAGTAGTACAGGAAGAGGCTGCCAGCCTTCTATTGCTAGGCCTAGCTTTGCTTACGTTCGCCTGGACATTCAAGCGAACATGTTTATCGCATTTATTTTCAGTAGCAAGTCTTTTGGTTCCGCTTCTTATCCTCTTTGGGGCAGCTACTAAATCTCCTCATCTGTGCGCGATGGGCGGATGTTTTCAAATGTCCATAGGTTTTTCCATTCTAGTAATATTTTCGTCTCTTGGAACGTTATTAGCGAGCTGCGATACAGGTCATGCAGCCATTCTAGCAAGCAAATCCGCTGGTGGCGCGCTTTCCAGACGGGGTGCTGCATTTCTTTTGATGCTTCCATTTTTATTGCTTCTGCGCACTGTGCTGGTCTCGGTAAAAGTTAGAGGTTATCCATTAGTTGAAGAACCACTAAGCTGGGCGTTCTTTGCTCTGTTAGCGCTAATATTCACGGTGTGGTTAATAGCTAGCGGAGCAGGAGCACTCGAGCGAATCGAAACAGAAAAAGAAGAAATGAAACTTCAGCTCGAAGAAAGCGAAGACATGATGCGAAGAACTCTGAAAACCGTCTCGAATTCAAGTAGTTCTGCAAGCCAATCCATCACTCGATTCAAAAAAATTTGTATGGTTTGTTCTGGAGAATTTGAATACTCCATTGAAACTTGCCCAAATGACGGTAATCCTTTACAAAAAGTCCGTTACGATACTTTGGTAGGCACGACGTTCATTGACAAGTACGAAATATTGGAAGAACTGGGCTCAGGTGGCATGAGCACTGTCTACAGAGTCAAACAAGTGTTTTTAGGTAAAGAATTTGCTTTGAAAATTCTGAAGGATTCAGCAAGCGGATCTGGTGAAAGCATCGCCAGATTTCAAAGAGAGGCACAAGCTGCTGGTGCACTCAAACACCACGGAATAATTTCCATTCAAGACTTCGGATTAACTCCCGATGGACAGCCTTACATGACAATGGAGTACATCGCCGGGTCAAGTCTATCTCAGCTTCTCGACAAAAAATCCAAACTAGATTTGCGTTTAGCCTTATCTTTCATGGATCAGATTTGTGAAGCACTAATGCACGCACACGAAAACGGAATTGTACATAGAGATTTAAAACCAAGCAATATAATGCTCGTAACCGGCTTAGATGGAAAAATCAACGCAAAAATTGTTGACTTCGGCATTGCCAAAGTGGTGGCAGAGAATAATGAGAATTCACTCAATCTAACTAAAACAGGAGAACTTATTGGTAGTCCTCTCTATATGAGCCCTGAACAATGCAAGGGTCAGAAAATTGACCACCGCTCAGATATTTATTCCGTGGGATGCGTCTTTTATGAAATGCTTGTGGGAATGCCTCCTATTGTAGGAAAACAGGTGACTGACACAATTCTAGCCCACATCCAAAAACCACCAAATCCATTTCCAGACAGTATTGAAATTCCTAGCAATATCAAAAACGCCATTTTCAAAGCGTTAGAAAAAGAGCCTGATTCAAGGCACCAAACAATGTACGATTTCAAAAAATCGATATTTTCAAATTAGAACCCCCATTAATCAAGTAAGTGAAATCATGCTTCCAATTACCCAAATAGCTCAAAAGCTTGGACTCAAAAATGAAGAAATCGAACCATATGGGCATTACGCAGCAAAGCTGAGTATGGAAACGATAAATAGAACCATGGAAAAGCCTCTGAAAGGCAAATTGATCCTTGTAACTGCCACTACTCCAACTAAAGCTGGAGAGGGCAAAACGACCATGTCGATTGGGCTTTCACAAGCACTGTGCCTACTTGGCAAAAATGCAGTTGCGGCGTTGCGCGAACCTTCTATGGGACCGGTGTTTGGCATGAAAGGTGGTGCTACAGGTGCAGGCAAGAGTCAACTCGTCCCTGCAGCGGAAATAAATTTGCATTTCACCGGCGACATTCACGCCATCACCGCAGCCAATAATCTAATTGCAGCTTGCGTAGACAATGAATTACACTTTAGAGGCAAGCTAAATCTAGATCCACTCAATATTATTCACCGCCGAGTGATGGACATGAATGATCGTGCACTACGAAACATTGTGGTGGGATTAGGTGGGAAAATAAACGGAGTGCCACGTGAATCAGGCTTCGATATCACGGCTGCCTCTGAAGTAATGGCGGTTCTATGTCTTTCCGAAAGCCTGTCAGAACTCAAAAACCGTCTTGGAAAGATTATTGTAGGCATGAATTTAGAAGGTAATCCGATATCGGTTTACGATCTAGAAATAGTGGATGCACTCTTAGCAATTTTAACTCACGCAATGAAACCCAATTTAGCTCAGACTATAGAAGGGACACCAGCATTCCTTCATGGTGGTCCTTTCGGCAACATAGCCCACGGGACATCTAGCCTAATAGCTACTAAAATCGCTAGGCGTTTAGCAGATTTTGTTGTAACAGAATGCGGATTTGGAGCCGATCTAGGATTTGAAAAATTTTGCGATATCGTCGCAGCTCCACGCCCAGAAGAGCTCACACCCGATGGTGTTGTTCTAGTAACTACCGCACGAGCGCTAAAGTTGCACGGCGGAGCTAACGCTAAGGAACTCGACAAAGAAAATATGCAAGCTCTCGTTTCTGGGTTTGCTAATCTTGCAAGACATGTGTCTATCGTTGAGAAATCTGGGTTGCCATTCGTTATTGGTGTAAATAGATTTCTTACCGATACTGAAAACGAGTTGCTTAAGATAACTGAATTTTGTCAGGAAAAGGGATGGCGCGCGGCTATTGGAAGTCCTTTTGATCAAGGTGGCGAAGGACTTAAAAGTCTAGGCACAACTATTTTGGAAGAACTAGAAAAGCCGACCAAGTTTCAATCATTTTATGATCAAAACCAATCCATTGAAAATAAACTTGATTCTTTAGTTCGAAATGTTTATGGTGGCAAAGAAGTTGTATATCTTCCCAAAGCTCAAAAACAGCTAATCTGGCTTAAATCGCAAGGTTTCGATAGATTACCTGTCTGCGTTTCAAAAACTCAATATTCTTTCAGTGATGACCCCACTCTTTTGAACGCTCCAGAAAATTTTTCCATCGAAGTACGAGAGTTTAAATTGTCCGCAGGCGCAGGATTCGTGGTAGCACTAACTGGAGAATTGATGGCTATGCCAGGTTTACCCAAACGACCATCAGCATGTGATATCAAGACTGACGATGCTGGAAAAATCACAAATATGGCTTAAATAAGCTCTCTGCAAGATATCTTTTTTAAAAGCGGTGCAACTTTTTTTGAAAACTCAAGCAAGCCTATAATGAATTGAACATCTCTAAATCATCAAAACCTGAGATGGTGTAACGTATTCAAATAATAATCTGCTCGGTTTGAAATTACTTTTACAACAAGCCTCAAGTAGCTGATCTAAATACCATCTGTGCCTATCTTGCATGCACCAGTAGATTGCTAAATAAAACTGTAAATACTTGCGACTTACTCCATGTATATGCAACTTAATGAATTGGAGAAAAGATTCAATTTTTTCGATTGGAATATCTATTAGTGAATCTAATTTGCTTTGCTGTCGACTTCGCAATGGCTTACTTTTAAGCGTGAAATAATTGACCTGAACCCCGAAAATCGATCAGTTGCAAAGGTGACAAATGCCCTTAAACT